>CANMSE010000003.1 GCA_947500555.1 uncultured Fulvivirga sp.
AACATAGCCGATGTGACCGTAGACAGTCCTGCCGCGATCAGTGTACAGCCTACAGCCAACCAGACCTTGTGTGAGGGCGATGTATTGACCCTGAGTGTTACGGCCACCGGTACAGGGTTGACCTATCAGTGGAGTAACAGTGGTGGTGTGATAGCAGGAGCGACCTCGAGCACCTATACGATAGCGAGTGTAGTGGCAGCCGATGCTGACACCTATACGGTAGCGGTGACCAGTTCAGGGGTATGTTTACCAGCCACGGTAACGAGTAATAACGCAGTGGTTGGCGTAGATGTAGCGCCAATTGGTAATTCTATCGCATCAGGAACCTTGGAAGTATGCTCTCAGAACACATTAAATATTAATCCTGTAACAGATGTTTCAGGCTCGACCTTCGTATGGTTCGGGGATAATGGTAGCGGTGGGACAGGTACAATAACGGATTCTCCGATTAATAATACAGATTTTCCAATTGACGTTATATATACAGTCACACCTACTGGACCAGGAGCTACATCATGCTCTGGAAACGACTTCACTATTGCGGTTACAGTTAATCCAAATCCAGAACTAACAATAATCAATAATTTGGCTCAGATATGTAGTGGAGAGCAAGTTGATATAGATTTGTTGAGTCCTACTCAAAATGCTGAAATTAATCTCCTGAGTGTGAATTATGGAACTGCATCGGGTACATTATCATCAGGAACATATATGAACGGTAATAAAATTAATGAAGTTCTAACAAATGTGACAAGTACTCCAGTAGACGTACTTTATGAATTTAATGTAACAACTACAGATGGTTGTCCACTTCCTACAGTTCCAACTCAGATGGTGACAGTGACAGTAAGTCCTGAACCAAACTTTACTATAAATAATAATGCTACAGTAATTTGTAGTGAAGAATCTGCGGATATAGATATTTTATCTACGACTACAGGAGCAGTTATTGAACTTATAAATGTTAGTGCCAGTGATTTATCAATTGTAGGGGTACAGCCGGTGGGAGCTACTTTCTTAAGTGGTTCAAAAATATCCAATCAACTTTCACATCCGTTGAACACCACTGAGACAGTAACCTACCAATTCCAGGTAACTGTAAATGGATGTGTTAATCCGACCATCATCACTGAAACAATAACCATTAATCCAATACCAACAATAGATACTTCAGTTGACGCTCAAACTATTTGTGATGGAGAAACAACTAATATTGAATTGAGTAATCCAAATAATGTATCAGGAACAATTTATACATGGACTGCAACTCCAACTACAGGAGTAATGAATTCTTCCGGTGGAAGCCTTGGCCCAGGCCCAGGCCCGTTCATTATTGCCCAGACATTGAATAATAATACAAATATGATCGGCTCAGTAACTTATGTCATTACACCAAGTGCTGGAGGTTGTGATGGTAATTCTAAAACGATTATAGTTACCGTAAACCCTACACCGACATTGGCCACTACAGGTTCCGAAACGTTATGTTCTGGAGAAAGTACAAATATTGTGTTAAGTAACCCTAATACCGTATCAGGAACTACATATAGCTGGACTGTAATAAACAATGTGAATGCAGTTTCTGGAGCGACTAGCGGATCTGGTAATGTTATTAATCAATCTCTTTTTGTTAGTAATAACTCGCCTGCCGGATCAGTGACGTATCGAATTACACCATCTGCAAATGGTTGTGATGGACTATTTGAGGATGTCGTGGTGAATGTGAATCCTCAACCAGCGGTTTTTGCAGGATTTGATTATGAAATTTGTGCTGATGAGCCTACAATAATGCTAACAGCTTCAGTGACTGGATCGGCTACCTCAGCCACATGGTCAGGAGGTGATAATTCCCCAGCCGGATACAGTAACAATCCAGTAGTAGATGGAGAAATAATTGAATATTCATTTAACCAAAATGATAGCTTAGCAGGTTTTGTGACGTTCACATTAACAACAAATGATCCTGATGGTGTAGGACCATGTACGGCAGTAAGTGATCAAATAACTGTCACGATTAATTCTTTACCCGTGGTTGATTTTAATGGTTTGCCTACTGAAGCTGCTGAAAATGATCCTCCTATTCCGTTATTTGGATCACCGGCAGGAGGGATATTTTCTGGAGATGGGATTTCTGGTAATTCTTTCAATCCTCCAGGAGCTAATGTTGAAGTAGATAATTTTGTAACCTATACGTTCACTGATCCCTCAACAGGATGTACTAATTCCATTACCAAATCTATATTTATTAATGGAACTACACCGATTGATGTAGGTAATGATGATGTTCAAATTTGTCTGTCAGCTTCTCCAGACGAACTTTCTGCCAACCCAACTGGAGGTGTATGGACAGGTACGGGAGTCGTAAACACAGGCGGTACTGATTATGAGTTTAACCCAGCGGATGCTGGTGTAGGTACATTTGTATTGACATATTCTTTTACGAATCCGAGTGGTGCTACTAGCACAGCGGACCTTACTTATGAGGTGCTTCCAATTCCTAATGTACAATTTGATAATCTTTCATCTTGTATAGATGAGTCAATAGTGTTTCAAGATATGTCTACTATTGATAATACGATATTTCCAGGGGCTGCAATAACAAGTTGGGATTGGGTCTTCTTTGATGAAAATGATGATATTGTTGGAGCTTTCAATGGTCAAAACCCTTCTGTTTTGTTCCAAACACCAGGCACTAAGCGTGTTATCTTGACAGTGACAAGTGAGACTAATGGAGAGACGTGCAGCGAATCTTTAGAAAAAACAATAGAAATTGGCTCTGTACCAGATGCACGATTCGAATGGACTAGTATATGTAATGGAGATTTCACTGCTTTCTCAGACGACACTATTTTGGGAATAGGTTCAATCGATAATTTTGAGTGGGATTTTGGAGATGGTAATGTTATTTCTGGTAGCCCAACTGATGATGCCTCCACCACCCATGGTGACGGTTCTTTAACTCAAGGTAATTTCCAACAGCCTGAGCATAGATATGTTTCGGTTGGTGACTATGATGTGTTATTGACGGTCACTACAGATAAAGGCTGTGAAAAAACTTATTTACAGAATATAGATATTTTACCACAAACAGAAGTGGACGAATATCCATATACTGCTAATTTTGATTTGGATAACGCTAACTGGGCTGAGGAAGTAGAGCTTGTGCGAGATCCATCATCGATAAGTGATAATAGTTGGATATATGATAATAATGGTTCAGGTGATATTCAGCCTAAATATAGTGGAGATGGGTTCTGGTGGACTGGAGGAAATGGAGAATCCTATTACAATAATGAACAAAGTTGGGTAAACGGTCCTTGCTTTAATTTCTCTGAAATAAGAAGACCAATGATAGGTATGAAGATTATTTCAGATACTGATGCTGGTTTTGATGGAGCTGTATTGCAATACTCTACCAATGGAGGTTTAGATTGGGTGAACATCGGAGGTTTGGCAGAAGAGGGTGGTGTAAACTGGTATAACTCCAATGCTATATCAGCTAAGCCGGGAGAGCAAGCATTTGGCTTTGGCTGGACTGGTGAATTAGAAAGAAATAATGACGGAACACTGGGCTGGATTGAGGTGAAACAAAACTTAAACATGCTTCGAGGTCAAAATAATGTATTGATAAGAGTAGCCTTTGGTAGCAATTCAGATAATTCATCTACAGAATTAAAAGGCTTTGCCTTTGATGATGTGTATGTAGGAGAACGTGAACGTATAGTTCTTTTAGAACATTTTACTGATCTTGAAAGAACCAGTAGCGTGGCTGCAGATGTTCATTTACAAAATTTAGAATTGGCACAAAGAGCTGAGTTTGACTCATTAGATTTTACAACTATTCAATATCACATCAATGATTCAGGTTTGGATCCATTTAATGAAGACAACCCAGGTGACCCAAGTGCCAGGAGCTTGTACTATGGTTTATCCCAAGCGCCAGCAACCACACTTGACGGAAATGATGTTTTTGATGGCAATACAACTGATATTAGTAGCCTAGAAATTGATAGAAGATCGCTTCTTGAACCCCTGTTTGATGTAGATCTAGATACGCTGTCAAACCCTTCTTTAGAGGAGCTTTCGGTAAGAGCGAAATTCACGGCAAGACAGGTATTAAGCGATGTTGTTACTTTACAAATAGCAATAGTAGAGGACAGTGTGCTATTGGATGGTGTATATTATCGTAATGTTCTCAAGAAGTTACTTTTAGGAGGTGAAGGACAAAGTGTTACTAACTCATGGACTGTGGGTCAGTCCGAAACCGTAGAATTTGATTGGACAATTGATGTTGAAATATATGATCCTACCAATCTCTATGCTATAGCATTTGTCCAAAATGAAGATACACGGGAAATCTATGGAACGGCTCTCATCAAGGCACCTACAAAAGATGAGTCAACAATTACTGGTCTAAGTGATGCTGTGTTGAACCAGGCGAAGGAGATACTCATATATCCTAATCCAGCCACTGAGTTTATTAACTTTGAACTTAGCGAAAGATCGCTTGAAAATTATGGATGGTCACTTGTTGATCAGCGTGGTGTAGAAGTTAAGGCAGGTAGTTTAGACTTTAGTTCTTTGGGTTCTTTTAAAGTAGATATATCAAGCTTTGATAATGGTATATACTACATGATTATTGAAGCGAAAGATAAACCCCTAGTTTATCGCAAAGTGGCCATAATGAACAGGAGATAGAAGTATTAAATCTGTCTAGCTATGATACTTTGTACCTGAGAAGAAACATTTAATACCATTTCTGTTTTATCTTTATTAAAGGCATCGACTCGATTCGGGGAAATGTCGAAAAAACTCACACTACCTGCATATCTGGAATGATCTATAACGCTATTATCGTGAATAATTAATTTGGGATTTAGTTGCTTGTAAAGTAGCGTCTCCTCAAATGAGAAAAAGCAAAAGACTTTGCATTGCGTCTTTTTTTCAAGCATCATCCCCAGCAAGTTCTTATCGAAAAAATCAGAATCAATTAAAAAAATAACGTCTGTGCGCATAACTAATAGTTTAAAAGTTATGCTTGTTCCTATAATCATACCACGAAAGAAAAGTGTTGATTAAAGGTGATTGGACCTAATTTCATAAAACAACAAATCCCAAAATGGGAATAAAAAAGTGTATTTGAGAATTAGAGTTCGATAGCTTTAAGCTCTGTAAGCGCTTTTTGACACAAATTTGATAGGTCGTTAATCTTAGCTGGAATTCTATCTGTGTGAATACTCTCTTTCCCATAGGTTTCCAGTTCCTTAATAAGCGTTTTTGCTTTTTCAAGACCCACAAAGGTTATAGAAGGTTTCATTTTATGGGCAGTTTTACCAACCATTTCCCAATTAGATTCATTGGACCAGTGTTGCATTTCATTAATAGCTATTGGCGTGTTTGAAATGAATGTTTGAATCATTTCATTCATGAACTTTTTATCACCATCACATACTTTTCTAAGGTAATCTAAATTGGTCAAAGACCCCTTAGATATAGGTTCAGAGACATCTTCAATATTGATCTTACCTGCGGCAATGTATTTTGAAATGGTTTTAAAAAGCGTTTCAGGATGAAATGGTTTTGAAATATAGTCGTTCATACCAGCCTCAAGACATTTATCTACATCACCTTTAATGGCGTTAGCTGTCAAAGCGATAATGGGTATATTTTTGATTGATTCTGTACTTCTACGAATCTTTCTTGTAGCCTCGTAACCATCCATAATTGGCATTTGAACATCCATAAGTACTATATCAAACTTTTGAGATTTAAGGCGTTCAATTGCAACCATGCCATTTTCTGCTGTATTAACTTCACAATCCCACTTAGTCAAAATGCTATTGGCGTATAATCTGTTGACATCGTTATCTTCAACCAATAAAACCTTTAAACCGGTCAAGGAATGTTTTAAGGTCTTTTTAAAGTCTGAGGATTTAGGCTGTATTAAGTCTTTTTCTTTGCCAGTTTCGTACGGAATAACAAAAGTAAAAGTGGTGCCTGTGTTCACTTCACTTTCTACTTCTATCATTCCATCTTGTAATTCAATGAGTTCTTTGACAATAGTCAAGCCAAGTCCAGTACCACCAAATCTTCTGGTTACACTTGCATCAGCTTGAGTAAAGCTATCGAATATGTGATTTATCTTTTTGGTAGGAATCCCAACACCAGTGTCCTTAACTTTAAATCTCACATAACGTATGTTTTTCTCAATTTTCTCAACGTCAACATTTACACTAATTTCACCGACATGAGTAAATTTAACTGCATTACTAATGAGGTTAATAAGGATTTGATTTAGCCTCGCAGGGTCTCCAATAAAAACGGACTTTGCTTCTTCAGTAATATTATAAGTGAGTACTATCCCTTTATCCTTCGAGGTGTAAAGAAATGTATCTAAAACAGCGCTGAGTTGATATTTAATATTGAATCCTATTTTTTCAAATTTCAACTTCCCGGATTCAATAGCAGATAAATCTAAAATGTCATTGATGATCACTTTTAAACTCTGAGTAGAGTTTTTGATTGCATTTAAATAGAGCTCTCTATCTTCTGTGCTGGTAGTTTCTGAAAGTAGATTAATCATACCCGCAATGCCGTTAACAGGGGTTCGGATCTCATGACTCATATTAGCCAAAAATTGCTCTTTTGCTTTCTGAGCTCTTAATAATTCCTGAGCATCTTTTTTTCTTTGAGTAATGTCCCTACAGTCTAATATTAATCCTTCAACACCACCTTTATGCTTTAAATTGATTGAATTGAACTCTAGGTATCGATACGTTTTGTCCTTACAGAGAAATCGAAACTCTATGCTTTCGTCATATGGCTTAGAAACACTTTTTAAAAATTCCTTTTTTAAATCAGTAAGAGTTTCAGGTTTTATGAAATCGAAAAAATTTTTGCCAATCAAACTATCTGGAGCATGACCAAGAGTATCTTCAACAGATGGATTATGATAAAGAATATTACCATGATAATCTACAATAAATATTATGTCAGATCCGTCCTCAACAACTGCCTCGTAAAACAATCCTTTTGAAACGTACTCTTGTAAACTTTTGATACTCATTTAATTGTTAGAGTCTTCTTCCATCTCTTTAAGATGTCTATATATGGTTGATTTTCCTATATCTAGCTTATCTGCTACTTTAAGTACATTGTCATCATACTTATTGAGGTAATGACGAATTATTTTAAAAGTGTAATCCCTTAAGCTCATTTCTTCAAATAAAAAGTTAGTCTCTTTTGAAACACTATTGAAGCTTATTTCTTCTGCATTTATCTCTTCTCCGTTTGCCATGACAGCGGCCAATTCCATAATTGACTTTAACTCACGAACATTTCCTGGAAAAGGGTAGCTCAGCAGTTTTGATTGGGCATCGTGACTTAAACTCAACATTGGTAAATCATTTTCTTTAGCAAACTGTTCTAAGAAGAATTTAGCTAATAATATTATATCACGATCTCTCTCACGTAGGGGGGGAAGATGGATTGGAAGCCCTAATAATCGGTAATATAGGTCTTCTCGAAAATTGCCAGCTTTCACTTCTTGTCCCAGATCTTTATGGGTAGCCACAATTAATCTGAAGTCAAGTTTTATTACCTCATTGCCTCCAATTCTTGATAATTCTTTTTCCTGAATGACACGTAGAAGCTTAGCTTGTAGATTTAAATCCATTTCTCCAATTTCATCTAGAAAAATAGTACCCTCCTGAGCCTCCTCAAACTTACCAATGCGCCTTGTCGTAGCACCAGTAAAAGCCCCTTTTTCATAACCAAAAAGCTCACTTTCAATTAAATCTTTCGGAATAGCAGCAATATTTACGGCTACAAAAGGCTTTTTCTTTCTCTTTGAATTGTAATGTATAGCCTTCGCAGCTAACTCTTTTCCAGTTCCTGTTTCACCGGTAATTGAAACGGAAATGTTTGTTTTTACAGCTTTTTCAAACAATGAAAAAACCTTTTTGAGTGCGGTGCTATTTCCTTTGATACTATTATCAAATTCGTACTTTTCGGAAATCTCCTGCTTCAGATGGTCAATCTGTTTGGTCAGTGAAACATTTTTCCTCGCATTATTGATTGTATTGAGCAGACGATCCTTAGTATCCTCATCTTTAATAATATAATCATATGCACCGCTTTTTAACAATTTTACTGCAGTACCTATTTTTTCCTGAGCAGATATAATAATAACCGGTATAGATGGATCATCATTTTGAATCTGCTTTAGAACATCCTCACCAGCCATATCGGGTAAAGTGTAATCCAACGTTATAATATTGGGCTTTTGGTAAAGATTTTCAAGAAAGCTCTTACCGTCATTGAAGATGGTAACCTCAAAGTCAGGATTAAGACTAAGTACATATTGTAAAAATTTGGTATAAGCCGGATCATCTTCAACGACAAATATTTTCACTGGCTCTATTTCATGCATATCTTCAAAATATGATTTTTCTAAAATATAATGTTCAATTTATAAAAAAATAATATCATGAATAATTAATTAATTGGAAATAAGCCCTGACGCTACTTTTTTAATTACCATTTCAAACATTTATTAATTTAATATTTAAATTTAGCCCTTAATTTGAATCTAAAAATATAATCGAATGATAGATGAATTTAAGGTCTTAGATAGTGAAGAGGTAGAGACAATGCTTCAGGTACCAATACTTGTGTCAATACTTATAGCAGGGGCTGATAATGAAATTGATAACTCAGAAATTAAAGAGGCTGTGAGTATTGCCAGATTAAAACAAAAGAAAGCCAGAGTTGATCTTATCGATTATTATAAAGAGGTGGCGGTTGATTTTGAGGATAAACTTAAAGTAATGATTCAGCATTTCCCGGTTAAAGCAGAAGAGCGTAATCCTCTCATAATTGCTGAACTTGAAAAGCTAAATCAGATACTTCCTAAATTATCACATAAGTTTTCAGTTGAGTTTTATGCGAGTATCAAAGATATAGCCAAGAAAATAGCAGAAGCATCTGGTGGTTTATTAGGCTACTTGGCAGTAGGTTATGAAGAATCAAAATTGATAGGTCTAAATATGATCAACGACCCTTCAAAATAAGCTATATTGAACATGTTTAATAAGCGAACCTTAATCGGTAGTTCTGTGATTCCGATGAGATTCGCTTTTTTTATGTGGTTAATTTTTACGTTGGAGTTCGTTTATGGGTTAGATATTAAAATGTTTGGGTTGGTTCCAAGAGATGCAATGGGAGCAATCGGCATTATTACTTCCCCGTTTTTTCATGCGGACCCAATTCACCTTATTTCTAACACAATTCCATTTCTATTTTTGGGAATAACTTTATTTTATAATTACCCAATTATTTCTCAGAAAGTGTTTTATGGGTGTTATTTTCTGACCAACCTCTTGGTATGGTTGTTTGCAAGGCCTGAACCTCATATCGGTGCTAGTGGTTTAGTTTATGCTTTAGCCACTTTCATTATTTTTTATGGACTCTTTCGTAAGCAGCTAAAGGCATTATTAATATCAGCCGTGGTTGTTATTCTTTACGGATCAATTTACTATGGTATTTTGCCAACTGACGGCAGAGTTTCCTGGGAGTCACATTTATTTGGATCATTAATCGGTTTAATTCTAGCTCTATTTTATGGCCGAAAAAATAGTGTATAAAAAAAGCCCCAATTTGGGGCTTTAAAATCTCATGTTTATGGTCTTTTACGGCTGTACCTTAATATCAATTTGTACATAATCATTCGCTTCAAAAAAGTTGCCATCACTATCGCCATCAACTAATGCGTCTATTCTTATAACACCTTTTTTACCATACTGATCAATGAAAGCGATTATGTCACCGCTGGCGTCTGTTGGAATATCTATAGTTTGCGAATCTGTCATCGAAACTGCAAGATCAGAAAGATCACCAGATTCTTCAGCACCATCAAAGTCAAAGCTATCGGCTATATCAACAAAATAAACCATGTTAAGATCAGAAGCTTCAACACCAGTTTCACGAGCAATCAGCTCTTGGAAAGATTCCGTAACTGTTGTACTTCCTGGTGCGAAGAATCGCTGAGGTGAAGAAAAGGCTGAAGTCAATTGTGGATTACCACCCTGAGCTGTATATCCAACATCCCAAAGGTCAACAAATTCAGATTCATCAAGTGCATAGACCATTCCATCATTAGTAGAAACAAAACTCTTCGACTGTAAATCTGCTGTAGGAGCGAATAATCTCACATCATTTACTGCTATTAATTCGGCAGCCGGGTTTTGTCCATCTCCAAGTTCAACCGTCAGTGTGGCTACAGATTCTACTATATCTTTCGTATCATCTCTGAAGTCACCTTTATTTTTAGTCGCCCAAAACTTATAGACAATTGTTCCTGATGCAGCTGGTAGGTTTGCTAAGCTAATGTTGAAGAAATATACTTGCAGTCCAGAGAATCCATTTTCTACGTCAATTGAACCATCACCTTTAGTATCAATACTTGATCCAAATAGAGCTTCTGCGTCAACGGCCTCTTCTCCCTGGCCAAATACATTTTGAGTAATATATACTCTTCTAACAGTTTCATCTGATTCTATAGCAACACGAACATTTACTTGGCCGTCAGTAACTAAATCTGTGTCTACAGACGCACTCAAAGAATCTGCATAGTTGATATTAAGCTTTGCATCAATACCATCTCCTGTATTAATGGCAATGTCCTCATTGTCATCACTACAGCTCATGACCAGTAGGCCCATGGCTCCAACTATAAAAAGTTTGCTAAATAATTTTTTCATTTTTGTTTTCAGTTTAATTTGATTTACACGTAATCCGTTTAACATAAATTGTACCAAGTAATGCGTTTACTCGCTAGAATGTTTTATTCTGCAAAGGTATGCCCAAGTAACCCAAATTGACTAGTGTTTTGTTAATATTCTATTATTTAATTTGATCACTTCTCGTCAACACTTTAATAGTTAATTTATATTTTTGACACTTCTAAAAAATTATGAGTACTACTCCGGAAAGTGTATTAGCAGATCTGAAAAATCGCAAATTTGCACCTGTTTATTTTCTTCAGGGTGAAGAAACTTTTTATATCGATCAAATTGCAGAATACATTGAAAATCATGTACTGTCTGAGGCAGAGAAAGGCTTCAATCAAACGATAGTTTACGGTCGTGATGCTAATGTAAGCACTATTCTAAATCATGCGAGAAGGTTCCCTATGATGGCCGAACGTCAGGTGGTTATCGTAAGAGAAGCACAAACTATTACTGACCTGAATCGGGAAGTAGGATCTAAAATGCTGTTGGACTATTTAAACAACCCTGTTCCCTCAACAGTATTGGTTTTTTGCCACAAGAATAAAACATTAGATAAACGAAAAGCACTTGGTAAAGCAGTTGATAAGCTGACCATTTCGGTAACATCTAAGAAAATTTATGACGATAAACTTCCTGGATGGATAGAATCCCATGTCCATCAAAAAGGTTTTAGAATAAGTCATAAAGCAGTTAGAATGCTCGCTGATGCCATTGGATCTAACCTTGAACGTGTTGCAAACGAAATTGATAAAATACTTATTAACCTGAAGGATGGTGAAGAGATAAATGAAATATTGGTCCAGCAATACGTAGGTATAAGCAAAGATTATAATGTGTTTGAGTTGCAGAAAGCCATGGCCGCAAAGGATATTATAAAGGCCAACAAAATAGTATCCTATTTTGAAGCGAACATTCGAAAAAATCCTGTTATTCCAATAATAGCTGTTCTTTTCAGCTTTTATAGTAAGTTACTTTTAGCATTGAGTCAGCGAGATAAGTCTGCAAATGGAATAGCTACAGCACTAAAAATGAACAGTTTTTTTGCCAAAGACTATATAATGGCATCTTCAAAATACTCAATGCCACAAGTAGTGAGCGGTATCCGTCAGCTGAGGAAAGCAGATCTTCAATCTAAGGGTGTTGATAGCTCTGGAGCAGTTGCTGATGGACAAATACTTAGAGAGCTTGTCTTCAGGTTATTGCATTGAAAACAGCCTTAATTATTTATCTTTGGCCTCAAAGAAAATTTTTCTGGAATTTACTGTACCATCACAAAGTTTGCTCGTTAATACAACATCAAGTCTATTGAGAAGCCTTTTATGAGATACCCTCTGATAGTTATTTTTATATTTCTTGCCACAATTTCTCTTGCTCAGAATACTCTGTATTTTGAAGGTGATGAATCTCTATTTAGATCAGGTTTAGAACTTCTTGATAAGTCTGAACTTGTTGCCGCACGTCAGCAATTTGAGAAATATATTGCGATAAGTGAAAATAAAACCAAGTCCGCAGATGCTAAGTATTATGTAGCTTATTGTGCATTGGGCCTGTATCATAAAGATGGCGAAAAAAGAATTGAAGAGTTTATTGATAAACACCCTGACCATCCTAAAGCAGTTACTGCGTATTTTGAACTAGGCAACTTTTATTTTAAAGAAAAAAAGTATAAAAAAGCAGTTGAATACTATTCCAAAGTCAATTTGGCTCAGGTGACAGAAGAAGAGCGTAATCAGACGAGGTTCAATTTGGGCTATTCGTATTTTACCGATCGTCAATTCTCAAGTGCATTGGAATATTTTAATGTTCTGAAAAGGCAGTCAGGGAAATACACAGCAGCATCGAACTATTACGCTGGATATATAGAATATCATAATAATCAATATGATAAAGCCATTCTAGATTTAGAACGAGCCGCTAAAGATGAGGTATATGCAGCAGTAGCTCCAGAACTTCTTGCCAACTTATACTATAAAGAGGGGAGATATGATGACTTAATAGAGTATGGTGAAAGAAACATAAAATCGGGAGCAAGATTTAAAGATATTTACCTCCTTCTTGGTGATGCTTATGCTTATAAAAAGGAGCTACCAAAGGCTATCGAATATTACAAAGACTATGAATCAGCTTCTTCAAAAATGTCAAGAGATGTGCGCTACCGAATTGGATATGCCTATTATAAAGAGGAACAATTTGATAAAGCCATCGACCATTTGAAAAGAGCCGCTTCTGATAAAGACAGTATTGGTATTTATGCATCTTATTATTTGGGAGTTATGTACCTGAAAAATGGAAATAAATTATATGCAAAAACAGCCTTTCTGAATGCTCGAGAAAACACCATTAATGATGATTTGAGACAAGAAGGTGCTTATCAATATGCGAAAGTGAGCTATGACTTGGGTGATTCTGAAAATGCTACTGAAGCCATAAGTTATTATTTAAATAAATACCCTAAAGGTAAGCATAAACAGGAACTGGATGATTTGCTCTCCGAGGTTTACTTAAACTCAAATAATTACGATTTGGCTATTGCTCACATTGAAAGTCAGAGTAGAACGGGGAGAGTTATGGAAAAAGTTTATCAAAAAGCGACTTATTTAAAAGGCTCAGAACTATTTAATAAGGGAGAATACTCGTCAGCCATTAGTCTTTTTAAAAAATCCTTGAAATATCCGATCAATGATCAGTTTACCATGCTTGCTAATTTATGGACAGCGGAAGCATATTCAGTTGGGAGGAAATACTCAGAGGCAAGACCCTATTATCAGAAACTAGTTGTTGGTGGACTTTCGAATGATGTTAATATTATGGCTAAAGCCCGATATGGCCTTGCATACGCAAACTTTAATACTAAAGACTATTCAAAGGCATTGTTGTACTTCAAGGCTTATGTTGGAGAAGTAGATAATAAAAATCCCAATTACAATGATGCTCTTATTCGTTTGGCGGATTGTTACTACATATCCAAGCAATATGATGAAGCTATTAATTATTACAATCAGGCTACAGAGACCAGACATTCTGATATGGATTATGCTCTTTATCAATTGGGGCTCATTAATGGGATACAAGGTAATATTCCAAGGGCAGTATCTTCATTTGATAAGGTTATTTCCATCTCAAGATCAAGATACGTTGATGATGCTATGTTTCAGAAAGGTCAGATGCATTTTGAAAAGGGCAACTATGAAGAGGCCGTAAGAAATTTCAGTCAACTAATTAATAATAAACCTTCAAGCCGATTCATTCCCTATGCGTATTTAAGGCGCGGCTCAGCAAATTACAACTTGCAAAAGTTTGAAAATACAATTAGTGACTATGAGTCGATTCTTACCAAATATAACACTAGCAAAGTGGCTGGCGAGGTGCTGTTACCTTTACAGGAAGTATTGAATTTGGTGAATAGGAGTAATGAGTTTGACCAATATTTGGCAAATTACAAAAAATCTAACCCGGATAAGAAAGGGCTTGAAGGGGTGGAGTTCGAAACAGCGAAAAATCAATATTTTAACCAAAATTATCGTGAAGCGATCAAGAAATTTGAGGAATACATTAACTCTTATCCTGATAACGCTAAGGTTGTTGAAGCCAAATACTACAGGGCGGAATCTTACTATAGGTTGAAAGAGTATGAACAAGCTCTAGAAATTTATAATGAGTTGTTTGACGTGTCAAATTTTGATCAAAGAAATAGGGTGATTGGAAGAATTGCTGAAATAGAATACACAAATGGCAGATATCAAAATGCCATATATTTTTATCGACAGCTAGAAACAGTTGCAACTACAAAAAAGCAGCAATACAATGTATGGTCAGGCCTCATGGAATCCTATTACTTACTTGGAGAGTATGACTCTGTAACTAACTATGCAACCACTATTCTTGAAGATGGCAATGTTCATATTAGCTCTCAAAATAAAGCGCTCTTGTTTATGGGAAAAGCATCCTATGGGAAAGGTAATTTTAGTCAGGCAGAAGATGATTTTCTGGCTACACTTAATACTGCCAGAGACCAGTATGGTGCTGAAGCGCTTTACATGCTTGGTCTAATCTATAACGTGACAAAAGAGTATAACAAATCAATTGAGTCGCTTATTGATCTTAATAATAATTTCAGTTCCTATACCGAATGGGTGGGGAAGGGTTTTCTACTATTAGCTGAAAACTATTTAAGCTTGGGTGATACTTTTCAAGCAAAAGGAACTTTAAAATCTATTGCAGACGATTTTCCAGATGAGTACTACAGGGAAAAAGCTAAGCAAAAGATTATTGAAATTGAGAAGTACGAGGCTGAAATAGAAAATCAAAATTTAGTAGTTGGTGATAGTTTAAATACAAATGATTAACCAGCTCATTTTTAGCTTTTTATAAAACGTGTATAGATAAAATCTATCAATAGATAATGTCAAAATCAAGACTTTTTTGTGCAGTAATTTTAATGATATCAACTCATGTTTTGGGCCAGAATGAGGATTGGGAAAACGATGGTGAAATTGAGGATGTTAAAATTGAAATTGTTAAAGACAGGGAGATAAAATTACCTAAAGCAAGTCGCAACTTTGAAAAGATACCTCCCATGAGTTTTGAAACTCAAGTTCCAGAACTTCAGTATTTTTTCTCTAATCTCGATTTACCATTACCATCATTGAATGTTCGTGTTCGTCCGTTGCGTATTAAAGATCAACCGCTGCAAAAACTTTATGGTAATTATGTGAAGGCTGGTTTTGGTAACTATACAACACCCTACTTTGAAGGTTACTTTTCTTCGAAGAGAAAACGAGATCATATGTATGGCGCCCACATCAATTTTCTCAATTCACAAAGCGGGCCAGTAGACGGAGAGAATTCAGGTTCAGGCATGCTAGATACTGAAGTCTTCGGAAAATATTTTGGTAACTCTGTTACAGTTAGCGGAGATGTTGGTTTAAAAAGGCGCAGTTTTAATTTTTATGGCTACCCTCAAGGTGAGACGGTCAATGAAGACAGTTTGGACCATATTTTTACTAATTTCTATTTCAAAACAACTTTTGAAAACACGAATAAGAAGGCTAAAATTCAATACAAAACAGGCCTTCAATTTGACTATTTATCAGATAACCTTTCGGCAGAGGAGAGTGAAGTTCAATTAGATTTTGAAGGAAAATATGAACTTGGGGAGAAAGGGACAATAAATCTAAAAACAGATCTTGATATTATTTCTCCTAAAGACACACAGTTAGATGTTAAGACAAGAAATGTTTTTAGAGTTAATCCTACTCTAACTTTCCAACATGAAGGTTTCTTAATAGATGCAGGATTTAATGTGGTTTATGAAAATGACACTTTAGGTGATTCGGATGAACTTCATTTTTATCCTGTTGCGAGAGCAAGATATATGTTGTCATCTGGCTTTGAGGTACATGCAGGTATTACAGGTGACGTTGAAAAGTTAACCTATCGTAAATTATTTGAACAAAATCCTTGGCTAAAGCCTAATATTAGAGCCTTTAACAGCTATAAGACCTTCGAATTCTTTGGAGGTATAGGGGGAAAATTAACCAGCAAAATCGGCTTTAGTACCGGTATTAGTGTTGCTAATTATCAAAATATGGCCTTTTTTATCAACTCTTTTGAGGACCAATCAAAGTTTGAAGTGGCTTATGATTTAGGTAATACAGCGGTAGTAAATATCAATGGTCAACTCAGCTATAATAGAAATGAAGAATTGAGACTTACTCTTCGAGGTGATTATTGGGGCTATAATACTGACGAGATTCCGGAAGCATACCATAGGCCAAATTATAAGATTTCAGCACTTTCTACTTTTAAGCTTTTTGATAAATTGCGCTTTGAGGCCGATGCTTATGCCATGGGAGGAATCGTGGCTTTTGATCAAAATACATTGACTAATGAGAATCTGGATGCTTTGTTAGACTTGAATTTCATGGCAGAATATCTTGTGTCTGATCAGTTTTCTGCTTTTGTACGCTTGAATAACTTGCTTTCAAATGAATATCAGGTATTTTACAATTATCCTAATAGAGCCTTACAGGTTATGGTTGGAGCTACATATAGTTTTTAATTTGAGGCTTGATATCAACTAAGCTTGAATTTTCATATATTGTGCGGTATTAAATTGAATTTTAGCACATTTGGCGCAGTAAAAAAATCCTTTATTTTTGTGCTAACCGACTATTATTAATAAAAACTTACATAATGGCTAAAAAGAAAAGCGACAAGCTAGATAACAACGATGAGATAAATGAGCAGAGCTCAGGAGATTTTAATGAAGCTGATGATAGTTTTGGTCTACCAGAAGTGGAATATGAGCCATTAGATAAGTCAGAAGAAGAATCAGGCGATGATTCCAACACATCAGAGACTTATTCTGAGGAACAAGAAGAAAATAGGGAACAAGAAACCTACGCTTATGCTTCTGAAGAATCGAGTGATGATACATCAAATACGGAGGATACCTCATCGGAGTATGTACCCGGAAGTTATACCCCTCCTCAAGAGGATAGCTCGAACGCTGGTAAGGTCATAGGTCTTATACTTGTATTAGTAGTAGCCGGTCTCGCCATTTGGTACCTTGGTTTTTACCGTCCTGCGCAGCAAAAGAAAGAAGAAGCACGAATAGAACAGCTTAAGAAAGAAGAAGCAGCGAAAAAAGTAGCACAGCAAAAAGCTGAGCAAGAACGTCTCGAAAGGGAAGCAGCAGAAAGAGAAGCTGCTAAACAGGAAGAAGAAGCTGCGGCAGAACCAGAAACAGGTATTGTGCAAACAATTAATGAGAGAACTGGACGTTTCTATGTAGTGGTTGCTAGCGCAATCGATGGTGATCTTGCTATGGATTATGCCAATAGCTTAGCCAATGACGGAAAGAGTATAGATATAATTCCTCCGTTTGGTAAGAGTAAGTTTCATAGAGTTACTGTTGATAACCTGGACACCTGGGCTGCTGCTGAAAATAGGGCAGGTGAGCTTAAAAGTGAGTTTGGTGATGACGTTTGGGTAATTAAATATTAATATGATCTTATTGCAAATAATGGCTGCTCAGGATACCACTGCAGCAGCCGCCTCTCCTGATTCTGTTAGGATAATAGACCTCCTTATGCAAGGAGGTTTTATGATGATACCCATTTTACTTCTATGGGTTGCTGCTGTGTATATCTTTATAGAAAGAGTTTTGACAATAAAGAAATCAGCTCAAGCTCCTGAAGGTTTTATGACACAGATTAGAAGTCTGGTTGAAAAAGGTGATGTAAGTGGCGCAAAAATGCTGTGTTCTCAAAATGATTCTCCAATCGCGAGAATGATCGAAAAGGGTGTTAGTAGGATAGGGAGCCCGTTAAAGAACATTGAAGTGTCGATCGAAAATGTTGGAAAAATAGAAATTTTCAAACTAGAGAAAAACCTTTCACTACTGGCTACTATATCTGGTTCTGCACCTATGTTGGGGTTCCTGGGAACCGTTATAGGTATGATTGAAGCTTTTATAGCCATTGCCCAGGAAGAAGGATCGGTGAGCCCTAAATTACTCTCAGAAGGTATTTATACTGCAATGGTGACAACGGCAGCGGGGCTTTTTGTAGGTATTTTGGCCTATTTGGGTTATAACTACCTGGTCACACGTGTACAAAAAGTAGTTCATAGAATGGAATATAGCTCTGTGGATTTTATTGACTTACTTCAAGAACCTAAAAACTAACTACTAGTGGGATTAAAATCTAAGCATAACGTAGAGCCAATGTTTAGCATGTCTTCTATGACAGATATAATCTTTTTGTTGCTGGTATTTTTTATGCTTACTTCTTCATTTATAACCCCATCAGGTTTACCTGTAAATTTACCAACCAGCAAGAGTTCGACTGTAGAATTACAGAAGGTTTCTGTGACTATTACCAAGGAACTGGATTATTACGTTAATGATAAGAAAGTTTCGAAGGCACTACTTGAAGGTGAATTGAAAAGTAAACTCACTGAGAAAGCGGGTGTAGTTGTTCTTCACATAGATAGTAGTGTGCCTACAGAACATCTTGTTTATGTAGCGGATATTGCCACAGCATTAGAGGCTAAGGTTTCTATTGCCACCAAACCGAAGTGATGAGAGAGAGTCAGGAAAAAAAGAATAAACGTACAGCAGCAATAGTTTCTGCAGTTGTTCATAGTTTATTACTTCTTGTATTTCTTTTTGTGATGGCCTGGAGAGAACCAGATCCACCATTACCAGAATATGGTATAGAACTCAATTTTGGCCTTTCAGAAGTTGGATCTGGCGAAATACAACCTGAGATAGAAGCAAATGAAAGTGAGTCGGAAGAGGAGGCTGCTCCAGAGGAAGAGGCACAAGAAGAAGTTGACATTGAAGAAGAGGTTGTAGAGCCAACTGAGGCTACCTCTGAGCCAATAGTTGAGGAGTCTACTGATAATGTACAAGAGTCTCCCGATGTAGTAGAAAAAAAGGTGGAAGAAGTAATTGAAGAGCCGGTAGTCGAGGAGAAGCCTAATAAGGAACCTAAGAAGGAAGAAGTAAAAGAGGAAAAAGTAGAAGAAGTTAAGCAACCTGAAAATGGAGCTGATGGTAATGAGGGAGAGGCTGAATCAAAACAACAAGCGAATCAGGGTGATGATACCAATGAAGTTGGTGATAAAGGCAATGAACAAGGCACTTTAGACTCTAGAGCATTATATGGAAAGCCAGGTGGTAGGGACGGCTCTGCACTTGATATGACTGGTTGGATTTGGGATTTTAAGCCTAAACCCAATGATCAATCAAGTGAAAATGGAAGAATTGTATTTGAGGTTAAAATAGATGATCAGGGAGAAATCTTATCTGTGAGAACGCTTGAGCGTAGTGTAAGTCCAGCAGTTGAGAAAGTATATCGTTCCGAGGTTGAGAAATTGACCTTTAGTAAGACTTCCGATAACTCTTTAGCGGCTCCGATATCTACAGGTCGTATTACCTTTGTGATCAAATCCAAGTAACAAGCCTAACGTTCTATGAAAAAACAGGAAACGGAATTTGATAATACCGTACAGTTCCTTTTTTCTCAGCTACCTATGTTTCAAAAGGATGGAGCAAGTGCCTATAAAAAGGATTTATCGAATACTGTTAAATTATGTGAGTTCTTAGGACAACCTCAACATCAATTTAAATCTATACACATAGCCGGAACAAATGGAAAGGGAAGCAGTGCTCACTATTTAGCAAGCATATATCAAACTGCAGGCTATAAAACAGGATTGTATACATCGCCTCATCTAAAAAGTTTTACAGAAAGAATTAAGATTAATGGGATTGATATTGAAAAGTCTGCTGTAGTCGACTTTGTCAGTAGAATAAAACCAATGATTGATGAAGTCAAACCTTCATTTTTTGAAATCACGGTAGCCATGTGCTTCGATTATTTTGCTAAAGAGCAGGTTGATATTGCTGTTATTGAGGTAGGCATGGGTGGTCGACTTGACTCGACTAATGTTATCTTACCTGAAATCTCTTTAATTACGAATATTAGCCCGGATCATCAACAGTGGTTAGGCGATACACTTGGAGAAATTGCGAAAGAGAAAGCAGGTATAATAAAGAACAATAGGCCAGTGGTGATAAGTGAAAGACAGCCAGAAATAGAGTCAGTTTTTATCGATGTTGCTAGCGAAGTGAAAGCGGATATCTACTTTTCAACGGATAGCTATCAAACCATTTATAAGGAAGGTTTTGAAGTGATGAAAAATTCTGAAACATTACTTTTTGCTGATAGAGCGACAGGCCCTAAGTATCAAACTAGTAATATTAACGGTGTAATTCAAGTGGTGGAACTACTTAACCAGAAGGGCTTCCATGTAAAAACAGAACAGTTAAAAGAGGGTTTAGAAAAAGCTTTTACTATAACAGGGTTAAAGGGTCGCTGGCAAAAACTTAATGATTCTCCTCTAACCTTTTGTGATGTAGGGCATAATGAGTCTGGAATTGATTTCGTACTTGCTCAAATTAATAGTTGTGATTTCGAACAGTTACATTTCGTTTTAGGAGTAGTTGCTGATAAAGACTTAGAAATTATTCTCAATAAACTTCCAAAATCAGCATATTACTATTTTTGCCAGGCTTCTATTCCCAGAGCCATGGATGCCGAAAAGTTGGCTTTTATAGCTACTAAAAAAGGTTTGATAGGTGAGACTATTCCTGATGTGAATCATGCTATTCAAAAAGCGACCACTATCGCTGGGTCTCATGACTTTATTTTTATTGGAGGCAGTAATTTTGTGGTGGCTGAGATTGAGAATTTATAGTTTTGCAGTTTTAGAAACGAAATGGGAAGAAGCAAACTAAAAAAATTTAGTGATATTGCTGAAAGAAGCAATGTCATAGAACCAAGCAAAGGAATCTATGAGCATGTCAAGGGACAATGGCATTCAGAAGTTTTTAAGAATAAAAATCCCATAACTTTAGAGTTAGCATGCGGTCGTGGTGAATATTCCATTGGTTTGGCGAAAAAATTTCTGAATAGAAATTACATTGGTATAGATATAAAAGGAGATCGTATTTGGAAGGGCAGTAGCATAGCATTAGAAGAGGGTCTTACTAACGTTGTTTTTTTAAGAACTCACTTGCTTGAACTATCCAATTTCTTCGAAGACCAGGAAGTTAATGAGATTTGGATCACATTTCCTGATCCTAGACCACGTGACCGAGATGAAAAAAGAAGAGTGACCCATAATCGATTTCTCGATATTTATAAAAATTTAATTCAACCGAGCAGCATTTTACGTTTAAAAACGGATAATACGGGACTTTTTGAATATTCTATCGATGTACTTAAATCGAGATCGGACGTAAAGGATCTCCATTATACTTTTGATCTGTACCACTCAGAGTTTAAGGACGAATGCCATGATATTCGAACACGCTACGAAAAAAAATTTAGTGCAGAAGGCCATGATATTAAATACCTAAGATTTCAATTTAGCGACTTATAAAATCGAGGCGAATAATAGTGACCCGAGGATTACCAGCCCATAGAAACCCAGTAAAATTGCCGTTAGAATCCCCATGAATTTATAGTGAGACTTAAGATAGCTGAAAGCCTGTTCCATATTAGCTTCCGCCTTCAATTCGATGCCTGTCTTCATATTTTCAGAAAATTTAAACAGGTAGTATATAGGAAAAAAATAGAGCACTGCGATTAACAAATAAGCCACAGTTCCCAATACACCAAATCCTGCCGGCATAGGTGAGCCTGATGTATCTGGAAAACTGCCCATAATTGAATTAAAAAAGAAGGCAACTATTAAGAGGAACCCGACAGCTACAAACCCAACTATTGATAAGAACATAGTACACTTTCTGGTTTCATTTAAATTTTGAAGAGAAGAAGTGCTTAGAGTGATATTTTCTGAAGGTTCCATATATTCTGTTTAAGTTAAATTTGATTTAAGCTAAAAATAAAATTCTTGATTACCGTGAGATCATTATAAATGATCTAAATTTGTACTACCCGTAAGGCTTGACCGTGTTTTTTAAACCTAACATTAATTACATTACCGAGTGAGCCTTTTTCCAAAACCAGGCCTCATCTCGATTAGTCGAGACCTCGTTCGTTGAGCAGGATAACAGTGGAAGGTTGCGGTAAGTCTGGCAGCTCAAATCCTGTCAATTCAGGGGTTTAAAATAACCTTTTGATGCCTTGCGGGTTATTTCCATAAACTTATGCGGTGTGCATGGGTTTTTGTAATATATTTGATTTTAAGTTCTTTAAGATAATCTTATTAAGAAAGGCAGAGGGAAATGGCCCGTTGAAGCCTTAGCAACCACCCCGACTAGTCGGGAAAGGTGCTAAATCCATCCGCCTACAGGCGGAAAAATAAGTCAGAATAAAGCGTGATACATCAAGCTCTCCTGACAAAAGGAGGGCTTTTTTTTTGATTAAAAGTAGAAATAGTATGCCATTGGAGCATAACTCTTATTTGAGATTAAGTGGACTGGAACCATTAGTAGTTACACCAGAGTCCAACTTCGTTAATATTGGTGAGCGCACCAATGTAACGGGTTCACGTAAATTCTTAAACCTTATTAAGAGTGGAGACTATGATTCTGCACTCGAAATTGCTCGAGAGCAGGTGGATGGTGGAGCACAGATCATCGATGTAAATATGGATGAGGGAATGCTCGATGGTGAGAAGGCAATGGTCACTTTTCTAAATCTTATTGCCTCAGAACCTGATATTGCCAGAGTTCCTGTAATGATTGATTCTTCTAAATGGCACATTATAGAGGCTGGACTGAAGTGTATACAAGGTAAAGGTGTGGTAAACTCAATTAGTCTTAAAGCTGGAGAAGCAGAATTTCTAGAGCAAGCCAAAAGGATTAAAAGGTACGGAGCGGCTGTAATTGTTATGGCGTTTGACGAACAAGGGCAAGCGGACAGTTATGAGCGTAGAGTTGAAATATGTAAAAGGTCATATGATCTACTTATTGAAAAGGTGAAATTTTCACCTAGTGATATCATATTTGATCCTAATATTTTTCCAGTGGCTACCGGAATGGAAGAGCACAGAAAAAATGCTCTGGACTTCTTCAGAGCTACAAAATGGATCAGAGAGAACTTGCCTGGAGCTCATGTAAGCGGAGGTGTTAGTAACGTATCATTTTCATTCCGTGGTAATAATGCCGTGAGAGAGGCAATGCACTCTGCGTTTCTATATCATGGAATTCAACATGGTATGGATATGGGTATAGTAAACCCTACAATGTTGGAGGTTTATGATGAAATTCCGAAGGATTTATTAGAACATGTTGAAGATGTACTTCTTGATAGAAGAGATGATGCCACAGAAAGACTACTAACTTTTGCAGAGCAGGTAAAAGGTGGAGGAAAAAAGAAAGTAGTAGATAACGAATGGCGTAAAAAAACTGTACAGAAGCGCTTAGAGTATTCATTAGTCAAGGGTATTATTGAATTCATAGAGCAAGACACAGAAGAGGCAAGAGAGACACTTGAAAGTCCTTTAAAGGTTATTGAAGGGCCCTTAATGGATGGAATGAATATAGTTGGAGATCTCTTCGGCTCAGGTAAGATGTTCTTGCCACAAGTGGTTAAAAGCGCTCGGGTAATGAAAAAGGCAGTTGCCTACCTTGAACCATTTATGGAAGAAGAAAAGCGTAGGAATAATTCTCCTGTTAAAGGGAAGAAGATTCTTCTAGCTACAGTTAAAGGGGATGTGCATGATATAGGAAAGAATATAGTTGGGGTAGTCCTGGCCTGTAATAATTATGAAATAGTGGACATGGGAGTGATGGTTCCCGCAGATAAAATATTGGATAGAGCCATTGAAGAAGAGGCAATAGCTATAGGATTGAGCGGTTTAATTACACCTTCACTTGATGAGATGGTGCACGTAGCAAAAGAAATGGAACGTAGGGATCTGAAAATACCATTGTTGATAGGTGGCGCAACGACATCACGGATCCATACAGCGGTTAAAATAGACCCTAACTACAAGGGATCAGTCGTTCATGTATTGGATGCATCAAGGAGCGTACCTGTTGTGGGAGAGCTAATTAGTGATACCACAAAAGATGATTTTCATAAGAATATAAAATCTGAATACAAATCATTAAGAGCAGATCATTCTTCAAGACAAACTGAAAAGAACTACATTTCATTCCAATCTGCTCAGCAAAACAAAATTAATATTGACTGGTCTGACTATCAACCTCAAAAGCCTAGATTGAATGGTATTGAAGTTTTTGAAGACTACCCATTACAAGAAATAAGAGAGTATATTGATTGGACTCCTTTTTTTCAAACATGGATGTTGAAAGGCAAGTATCCTCAAATATTGGATAATCAATTAGTGGGTAGTGAAGCACTAAGACTGTATAAAGATGCTAATCTGATGCTTGATGAAATACTATTAAATAGGTCATTGAAGGCTCAAGGTGTAATTGGCTTGTTTCCTGCTAACAGTATTGAAGATGATATTGAGCTTCCAAATCAAAACCTTAAGTTTCATTTCTTAAGACAGCAGGGAAGGAAAGGTAAAGGATTAGCTAATAATTCATTGGCCGACTTTATTGCTCCAAAATCATCCGGTATTCAGGATTATTTTGGTGGTTTTGCAGTGACTACAGGAGTAGGCCTAGAAGCATTAACAGAATGGTATGAAAAAGATCATGACGACTATAGAAGTATTATGGCGAAAGCGTTGGCTGATCGTTTGGCAGAAGCTTTTGCAGAGTTAATGCATAAAAAAGTAAGACAAGAATATTGGGGATATGCAAAAAAAGAAAGTCTCGACAATGAAGATTTAATCAAGGAGAAATATCAGGGTATACGCCCGGCTCCGGGATACCCTGCATGCCCTGATCATACCGAAAAAGGCACACTATTCAAATTATTGAATGTTGAAGCAAATATTGATTTGGAACTAACAGAATCCTTTGCTATGTATCCAGGAGCTGCAGTTAGTGGCTTTTATTTTTCACACCCCGAATCAAAGTATTTTGGACTGGGAAAAATTGAAAAAGATCAGGTAGAGGATTATGCAGAAAGAAAAGGAATGACTTTAGAGGAAGCTGAAAAATGGTTGGCACCTAACCTTTCTTATAAATAATTATAAAATGAAGATTACAGAACAGATAGATAAAGCAAAAAAGACATTATTCAGTTTTGAAATTCTTCCCCCCTTAAAGGGCGAGAATATAAAGAACTTGTTTAGTCATATTGACCCCTTGATGGAGTTTAAGCCCCCATTTATTGATGTCACTTATCATCGTGAAGAGTACGTCTATAAAAAAAGAGAAAATGGCTTATTGGAGCGTAAGTCTACAAGAAAGCGCCCAGGTACGGTTGGAATTTGTGCAGCCATAAAAAACCGCTATGAAGTAGAAGCAGTGCCGCACATCATTTGTGGTGGTTTTAACAAAGAAGAGACTGAGAATGCTTTGATTGATCTAGATTTTCTAGGGATTCACAATGTGTTGGTATTGCAAGGTGATGCGATTAAAACAGAACCCATGTTCGTTGCTGAACCTGATGGACACAGCTATGCAAGTGAGCTTCTGGGACAGGTAAAAGATATGAATAATGGTATTTACATTGATGAAGAGCTTCAAAATGCGAACCCAACTGATTTTTGTATAGGAGTAGCTGGATATCCTGAAAAACATTATACCGCTCCCAATTTAAAAAGTGACTTAAAGTGGCTAAAAAAGAAAGTAGAAATGGGTGCTGATTATATTGTTACCCAAATGTTTTTTGATAATCAGAAGTACTTTGACTTTGTGGAAAAGTGTAAATCCGTAGGTATAAATGTACCCATTATACCAGGCTTAAAACCTATAACTACAAAAAAGCAAATATCCGTTTTACCTCGGTTCTTCCATATTGATATTCCTGAAGATCTGGCCGATGCCATTGAAGCCTGTAAAGATAATGCCGAAGCAAAAAAAATAGGAGTGGAGTGGACTGTTCAACAATCTAAGGAGCTAATGGACTATGGAGCACCGGTGTTACATTATTATTCGATGGGTAAGTCTGATCCGGTATATAATATAGCTAAAGAATTGTTTTGAGTTACATAGTTGAAACTTTTATGTATTTGGTAGAAATTTATTTTCGTTTCAAGAAAATGAAATCACCTCCTTCATCACCAGCTTGGCCTATAGGTCCATATTGAGGCACTTGTCCATTAGGACTGTTATTTATAACTGCTACTTTGAAAGATTGGAATAATTGTTCCGCAGAAAGTAATGGTTGTTGGTTTGTTTGTAGTTTTTTATTGAGATACTTGATAAAAACACTTTTATCGGGAACGGTTTTAAGTGCTCCACTGGTCATAGCTTTACGGCTTGGTAATTTGTACATCTCAAGAATAGCTCTGGAATTTGAGAATACGGCTCTTTCTTTGAAAATGCTACCGCTAAAGCAGGCATCGGTAATCAATAGAGTGTGTTTTGAATTTATGCCACTTACATAATCCCTTAAAGTACTGTTTGATAACCATTGTGCTTTTGAGTTCAAACTGGCATCGCTGGGCAACCAAAAACCTTGGTTCAATTTCTCATCCCAAATGCCATGACCAGCATAAAAAATTAGGAAATTGTCGCGCTCCTCTACTTTGTCGGCCAGTTTATCAAATTCTTCAATGATGTCGGATCGGGTTGGGTTTGTAAGTGTAAAGATGTTTGATTGATCAAAAGTATAGTGTGTATTTAATACGTTCGCTAAATTTCTGGCGTCATTTACAGGGTTGTCAAGATCTTGTATACTTTCATCAGCATAGTTATCTACAGCAATGATAAGAGCATAATACTTTCTTTCTGACAGTGCTTTAGCCAATTCTACTCCTTCAAAATCATCCTTATGGATGTCAACTTTAGTACCTGCTACTGCTGGCATTTTAGTGATCTTTTTGTTGCTGGTTTCTTTAAACAACTCAATCCTACCAGAAACTCCAGGAGCACATGTACTAAAAGACATAGTTCCTTTCCAACGGCCACTTAAGCTTTCGAAGTTTGTTTTCTTGGAGTATAAAAGATCAATCTGACTAAGGCAAGCGGCACCAGTTTTATAAACGAATTCGGTACCTAATAAGGAGACCTTATCATTAATAATTTTACCCTTAACCTTGAATTTAGATGAGTCTGCACCAGTTTTTGTATATACAAAACCAGTTAGCCTGTTACCATCTTGTTCCAACTCATAGGTATTAGTTATTTGAGTGTTTATATAGTAAGCATTCCCATTCCAGCGACCTGTAAGGTCAATATCTTGAGAGATTGAAGAGTTAGTGATAAAAACAAATAAGGCGAATGAAATAAACTTCATAACAATTAATTACTCATACCCAATGCTCGAATTAAGTAACCAATTAATTGACCAATTCAGACAGCTCATTTGCTGATAACTTAAACATACATATTCGGTCGAAGCGACCTGCAACGGAAGTATTTCCTACCACGGCCAGACCTCCGTCTACTGTTTGAGTAAAACCAGCAATCTCATAGGGATAGGTGCTTCCAAGATACTTCGTCCCCATTAAAGTCGATTCAGAGCCGGCAATCTCATAAGCCATTAAAATAATCTGCCCGCTCTTGGTATTGCTTCCATAGAGTATTGATTGGGTACCATTAACTTCGATAACGTCCAAAATAACAGGCGCATTATCTACTAACTCAGGAAAAGGATTGTCTAGAATATCAGTAGAACTAATGGTCTCAGTTGTACTTAAGCTTACCGAAGGACCGATAAAATTATCTCCAAAATTAAATCTGGCAACAGCGAAATTTCCGCTACTTACTGGAATACCTGCACTTAAACCTCCATCATCTTGTTGGCCCTGAACTACACCAAGTGTTTCGTCAAGGTTAGTAAAAACCAGTGATAATGTATAATTAAAAAAACCGTTGAAATAATAGGGGCCACCTTCTATTCTTCCTGCAAAGAATGGGAGTTGTCTTCCTGTGCGGTTAAAATGGCTAATTATTGGAGCTTCTGTATCGGCACCTGCACCAATATCAAAAGCAGCTCGTGTGCCTATTGTTTGACCTTCTGGTGATATGACAGATAATATTGTGTTTTTGGAACTGTTGTTATAGCTGAGTGTTAGTAAGTTACCACCATCCGCATTAAGATACATCGGATATGTTATTCCTAAGGGAGTGGTACTTTGAACAGCAGCACTATCATTTATATTGAATAATACTGCTTCTAAACTAATAGAATTCATTGCCATAAAGTAGTAGTTATTTTCTAATTCCACTATTTGATCGACCGGATTTACATATTGCTCATCTAGCAGAGTCTCAGAAATAAATTCTCCATTTTCATCTAAACGTACTAAATTTACTCCGGTAAAGTTAGAAGTGGTTAATCGGCTACTACTTAGAACAATATATCCACCATCGGAAGTTTGTGTAATATCAATGGGAATGAAGGAAGCATCAAATGCATTGTTATCATAAATTTTAAAAAATGATTCTGTAGGAACGGCTTCATTATCTGTAATGTCACAGCTCGCGAGACAAACTGCAAGTGTGAATAATATTATTATATATCTTGAATTGATCATTATCTTACTGGATTATGAATTTTACTACTTATGAATCTCATAGGAAAGAGACAGCCTAGGTTGAAAGAAATATTATTAAGATTCACATCATCCATGGCATCACCTATTCCAGACAATTGATTTTCTGAGAACCTATTTTGTGTATTAGTTATATTGTTTAAACCCATACGGTAGGTAGCGTCAAATACAAGTCTGACACTCCAAAAATCATAATAGAATCCCAAACCTCCCATAACACCTGTAGATGATTTAATAAATAAATCATCTGCACCAATAATCAATTGTTGATTTTCGAAAGGGCCTGCACTGCCGGAAGCTTGGTCAATACCACTGATTTCAACTTCCTTTTGTGCATTCATGAGAGTGGCATAAAAAACACCGACTTGCACAAATGGCCTGAACTTATTTTGTTTAAGTATGTCGTATTTAACAAGTAAAGGCAATTCTATATAGTCGAGTTTATGCGCTTGATCGTAATTGAGTGATAATGTATTGTCAGCATCTTCTGTATTGGTCCATTCATAAGAATTACTATAGCCGAATTGTTGCCTTCTGTAATTAGGCTGGAAGCTAAATGAAAACCCTTTATGGTAAAAAGTGATTTCTATACCTGCCTGACCCGAAATAGCTTCAAATCCATCATACTCCTTGTCCAGAATTCCAGGATCGTAATTAGTAGGGCTCAAACCCGAGAATCGCTGGTCAGGGCTGGCTTCTGTCATATTCACTCCTGCTTTGAAGCCTAGCCACCACTGAGTTTGCATGAAACGATCAGCTTCGGTTGGCTTCTTTGACCTTTTCTTATTCAGGTAAGCGGGTTGAGCGAAGGATATCCCACAACCCACGAATAGTAAAAATGATAATATAGATATTCTTTTTTTCATTCTAATTTGCGATTAATAGCTTCTTAGATTCTTTCAACAATCCTGATTCCATTTTTAAAATATAATGGCCACTTTTTAAAGTCGATAGGTTCGATTCTAATCGGTGTTCACCAGGAGCTCTTCTTTCGTTGAGCAAAACCTGGATGCTTCTTCCTCTACTATCGAAAAGTTCAATTTTCACATTATTTTCTGTATTTATAAAGAATTCGATAGTTACTTTTTCCTTAGCAGGGTTAGGGTAGACCCTACTTATTTTGAATCTTTCATTAAAGAACCCTTGAGTACTCGTTATCTGTTGCACTGCTACAGGTAATGGCTCATAAACACCACTTCCATCTTCCTTAGGACCATTAATAAAATTCCCAAAGAAAATATTGTTACTTATTACATCTTCATCTACTTGCATCCAATCCTTGAGAATGTTTGCATAGACTTGGCGATAGTCATGTTGCATGGATATATTTCCAGCTCTAGTACTTAAATCGTGATTTGTTCCTACCACACCGGGATTGACACCTTTACCAAATAGTAGCATAGGTCCTCCAGTACCATGATCAGTACCAAAACTACCGTTTGAGTCAATTCTTCTGCCGAACTCGCTAGTCGTAACCGTTAAAACGCGATCTTCAACTCCTCTTGCCCTTAAATCTTCTTGAAAAGCTTTCATAGCCGCACTTATGTGATAAAGTCGACTGGCATGGCCACCCATAGTAGGATCGTAGCTTTCCACCTGGTCCGCATGAGTATCAAACCCACCAATTCTCACCAGAAATACTTTTGTTTGGACTCCTTGCCCTGCACCACCTCCGTCTAAAAGTCTTGCAATCAATTGAAGTTGGGGAGTCAAACCATTTCTTAAACTTCCTGTAGGAGCATTAAAAGGATAAACCTCGGGATAAGTTATACTTGTATTACCTGCAGCCTGATATACTTCCAATAATCTAGCCGCGTAGTCTTCGGTTTTATCTTCAAGACCTAAAATCCAATCCATTTCCCGACCATACGGAGTGTTGTTAAGTTCTATGGGTGGTTTACCTCGGGGGTCAATCAATTGATCATCAAAACCTTCTAATTCATCGACAAAACGCGCAAACCTTTCAGGGTTACTAGGTAAAGAAATTGAGGATGGTATATTCCCTTGTTGATGAAATATAAGCGAAACGTCACTCCCCAGCTCGATTGCTAAGGGATCAGGGCAGTTATCATTAGGAAAATCATCTGGATAAATTTGAGGGGAGATCTCTTGTTGTAAATATCGTCCGACCCAACCTGAAGAATAGTAGTCATCAGGACCTCCACCCATGTGCCATATGTCTCGCCCACGAAAATGTGAGCCGTTATTGTTAGGATAAGAAACACCTTGCACCACTGTCATACGGCCTCTGTCGTATAAGTCTTTAGCATCAATCATATCAGGATGCAGACCTACCTGATCTTGAAGGTCTAAGGTACTGTCTAATGGAATGTATTTTCTGACACTATTCCTGGCAGGTATGGCGATGTTTGCTCTGCGACTATAGTACAGGTCATATTGATCAACCGGAATAATTGTATTCAGTCCATCATTTCCTCCATGCATTTGTAAGATGATAAGTACCCGATCATTAGAGCTTGTTTCTGCCAAACGCAGGAAGTGCCCTCTTTCAGCCATTACCCTAACCGGAATTGAATTTAAGGTCAATGATGCTCCTGCTGCTACTGGTATTTTCTTTAAAAAATCTCGTCTTCTCATGCTCTAAAAAAGTTGATATTCAGGTGATTGCATCATTGCATTAAATAATCTTCTTAAAAATTCTCCGATGTCAAAACGATTCGCCTCACTGTCGGCATATAATGCTTCCCACTCAGTGACAGCCATATCAGCTTCCGTTTCATAATCGATAAACCCAAGAAAAGCTTGCAGGAAGTATCGCATCCGTTCTTTTGTCAACTCGCCACCATCAATTTCGAAATCAAGATTGTTAGCCATCGGAAATAGGTAGGGGGCAAGGTCGATAATGAATTGGCGAGCATCCATAGCATTTGCATTGAACCTTGATTCCACAAAGTCATAAGCATTTACAGATAACATTTCCTCGTTTTGACTTAGAAGTTCTCGAATGAAGTTATAGCGTTCTGTTAAGTAATTGGTAGATATCCAGTTTCTGTTATAGATCGGAAATTGATGATACGCACTGTAACCGGCTACTTCAAAAGGCTCATAGAAATTCATACCCATTTTTTCCATCCAGTTCAGCAATCGAGCGGTATCCTCATAAAACCCTTCAAGATTGGTTTCGTAATCTAATAATGGTACTTCGAAGAATGAAACTGAACTTAAAACCAAATCAAGAGGAGATTTAATAATTCCACCAAATTTATCATCTTCAACACCGGCCACTGCCTCATAGAAGTGCTCACTTTGAAATAACTCCTCTAATACATACTGTATTTTATAGTCATTATCCATTAATGTTTGAGTCATATCAGAGATCACCGTATCATCAATTTCTGGTGTAATTTGATAGTATACATAGAATCTATATAATCTGCGACAGAGATGTTTGGCTGTTTCTTCTTTACTATAAATCAATTCAACTAGTTGGCTTATTTCATCCAGCATACTTTCTTCAGTAGCCTGACCACCATTCATTAATAGTGGATCTGCATTTATGGTGGCTCCATTAAGTCTTAAGCTAAAGTTTTTTTCGTCAGTTTCATGAGCTGTTGCATTATCTGGATCACCTTTAACAATACCTCGAGGCAAACCTGTCAACTGATCTATATTCTCAAAATCATTATCAATATCCCACCCTGTTAACACATTAGCTGCAGCTCGCACATCAGTTTCAGTAAAGTGAAAGTAATCACCAACTTCCGTTGTAGATGGGATAGAACCCTCCAAACCTCTTCCGATAGTGTACAACTCAAGCATTTCCCGAGCATAATTTTCATTTGGACTTCCTTGTACATTAAGATTGCCATCAAGGAAGCGCAGCATGGCATTATCTACACAAATTTTTTTAGTAAGCTCCTTTATATTTAATACCAAAGTTGCAGGCTCTGGTAGTCCCGTATCTTCATTAATAATTTCTCTATCAAGATCGAGTTTGTCTAATGCAAAAAGGCGAAACAACGCATTTTGAAAATATAATGACCGACTATTATTAACTTTGGATTGGATGGTGGTAAAGTAAGTATGATAAAATAGCGTTATCTTCTCTCTTGCTGAATAAGCTGATTTCAGATTTTCATCTACTCCGTGCGCAAGATATTGTCCAATCAACCATTGCTTAAACAGACCTTGCAAATCTCTGTCACCACTATTTGCATCCGTGACTCCTGAAATCCATTCTTGACCTGTTGCCGTATCTACTGGAAGTGGCGGATCAGGTAGCTCAGTATTGAGTAGTTGATCAACCGCTTGTTGAGGTGTAAGAGATGCAAGTGCATCAATTTGGGGTCTGCTGCCTCCAAACGTCATTCGTCTTAGCAAATGCGCAGCCCTTTTTGTACCTAGCGTATCAGTCAATGGTGCTAATGGCATATTAATTTTATTTTAAAACTGTTAATCTAAATCTTTAATAACAACATTTTTCAACCTCTTAGACCAGCCTTTGCTTTTCATCGTTAAATGGGAGATATTGGCCATAACTTGACAACCCAGATTAGATGAAAATTATTGAATGCCCCAGAGATGCCATGCAAGGCATCCATGACTTTATACCTACTGAAAATAAGATATCCTATTTGAATCAATTGCTTAAAGTTGGTTTTGACACGATTGATTTTGGAAGTTTTGTTTCCCCTAAAGCGATTCCACAGTTAAAAGATACAAAGGAAGTTTTGGAAGGACTAGATTTAGATCAAAGTAGTTCAAAATTATTGGCCATAGTAGCCAATGCCCGTGGGGCTGTGGAGGCTGTAGAATTCGATCAAATAACCTATTTAGGATTTCCTTTTTCTATATCAGAAACTTTTCAGCAGCGTAATACGAATAAATCTATTACTGAGGCTCTTAACTCTTTGAATGAAATACAGGAATTATGTGTCAAAAATGATAAAGTACTTGTAGCGTACATATCAATGGGATTTGGTAACCCTTACAACGACCTATACGATGTTGATATTGTGGCTAAATTTACGGATATACTCTCAACAATGGGAATAAAAATAATCTCGCTGGCTGATACAATTGGTGTTTCTAGCGAAGAAAGCATCACTTATTTATATTCTAATCTTATCAAAAAATATCCAGATATTGAATTTGGTGCTCATCTTCATTCTAATCCAAAAACGGCTATGGGTAAAATAAAATTTGCTTATAAAGCAGGTTGCCGAAGATTTGACGGTGCTATTAGAGGGTTTGGAGGATGTCCTATGGCAAAGGACGATTTGGTTGGAAATATTGCTACTGAAGTAATCGTTTCTTATTTGGAGAAACAGTCTCTTGATTTGGGACTAAAGCAACTGGAATTAGAAAACTCAATTATGGCCTCAGGCGCTATTTTTGATCATTATCATTAATTAGTTTTGCAAATAGTTAATCGGCATAATTTTAGTGGTAAAGCAGAATTGACTTAATACAAATTTATTATGAAGAAATACCTTACACTCACCATAGCTTTGATCATAACTGTAAATCTGACCCATGCGCAGTCGGCCAAAGAATATACCCAAAAAGGGAAGGAGATGTACGAAAAGAGAGAGTATATGGAAGCAATACTCAACTACAACCAAGCTATTAATAAAGATTCTGATTATTACCTGGCTTATTACATGCGGGGTAAGGTAAAGGAAGAATTTGATGATATTCATGGAGCCATGAAAGATTATAGCACATCTGTGGAAAAGAATGTAAAATTTGCTGATGGCTATTTGGCCAGAGGCAATGTAAAGTTTGATTTACAAGATTATTTTGGAGCTATTTCCGACTACTCAAAAACGATAGATATTGAACCTAATCATTTGGATGCCTACTACAGAAGAGGTCAGGCCAAGCATCAGTTAGATGCTTATCAGGATGCCATTGCAGATTGTAGTCAAATAATAGAACGTAATCCAAAAAGTATTGATGCTTATTATCTACGAGGTGTATTGCGCTTGGAATTTGGTCAACACAAAGAGGGATGTCTTGATTTGAGTAAGGCTGGCGAGTTAGGGGATTTAAAAGCTTATGATCTTATCAGAGAAAAATGTAATCACCCACTCTATAAAAATGAGGAAGATAATTGATTTATCTACATTGGTTTATTAGATAAACTAGGGCTGGCTGATACCCAAGGTTAAAAGCATTCTGAAAATCTTTACAACCTGCAATGCTATCGCCCAGAACAATATTATTATGGCCTCTATAGAACAAACCCAAAACATTAAGACTGTCTACAGTGAGAAGGTGATTATAAACACCTATAGACTCTTTAGGTAAATTCATTTTTTGTAGACACCAGGCCTTTCCAAAAAGAGCCTCTTTATTTGCTGTATTACTTTCCAGAGCTTTTTCAAAGTAATCAATGGCGAGGTCAAATTCCTCCATATAAAAAGCATTTAAAATCCCAAGTTGGATTTGAACACTGTCTATAGAATACCCCCAATTCATTGCTGTATTAAAAGCACTAACAGCTGATTCGTATTTTCCTTTTTTTTTAAGCACTCTACCATTTAAGTAATGCAATTCAGCTAAATCTTCCTTTTTACTAGCATATTCGAAACCCTTATTGATAAAGAGCAAGGCATGTTCTGGATTTTCATTTATAAACAAACCTATTCTGGCAGCCTTAATGGCCGCTTCTCCTGAACGTTGGCCAAACCAGGTTATAGCTCTGTCATAACTCATTATTGCACTTCCGCTATCTCCGGATTTCATATACTCTAAGCCTTCATTATATGCATTATTGCTTGCTTTATACATCAACCAAATTGGAACTAATGTGCAGCACATCAGGAAAATGATTGTGAAAATGGCCCCGTACATTTTGACCTTTGGAGTATAATGTACTTTTTCGGAAGTATAATAAGCGGTACGTTTAGTATACCTGGGTTTTTCAGTTGATGATCTATAGGGTCCCCGTACAGGTGCTTTTAACCACTCATTAAGTAGGTTCCTCTTATCATCATTTAAAAGTTCATTATACGAGTGAGTTATTCTTTTAAATTGCTCTTCGTAACCTGCATTTCTATCAGGGTGATATTTTTTAGCCAAACTCCTATAGGCCAGTTTTATTTCTTTAAGTGAAGCGAAATTGTTAAGCCCTAGTACCCGATAGTGATTTTCGGTCATTTATTAAGTTGGTATTGTTTACCTGGTAAAGAGATTACGTAACCTTTGAATTCTAAGTTAAGCAAGATGGAAGCTAATTTGCTGGCAGATACTTTAGTTTTCCAACTTAAATTATCCAGATGCAATGGTTGATCAAATTGCTGTAATTCTTCAATAACTAGTCTTTCTTCTGGGTCAAAGTCATTTATGTTTAGAGATAGTTGATTTGCTTTACTTTCACCGGCCTCCCAATTCATAATATATTCGATGTCTTTTACAGAATTTAATAGGTGAGCCTTATTGATCTTTATAAGATTGTTGCACCCAGAACTAAACTCGTTGCCTAGGTTGCCAGGTACCGCAAAAACATCCTTATTGTAAGTATTTGCTATTTCTGCAGTAATTAATGCTCCACCTTTAATGGCTGCTTCAATCACGATTACTACATCGGCCATACCAGCTATTATCCGATTTCTGGCTGGAAATTTTGGGGCATCTGGTTTACTTCCTATGCTATTTTCAGTAATCAATGCACCTTGTGAAGCCATTTTTATGGCTACCTCTCTATGGGCTGAGGGGTATATTGTATCAATACCACTTGCCATGACTCCAATAGTATTGAGATTGTTTTTTAATGCTGATTTATGAGCATGGATATCTATCCCGTAGGCCAGCCCACTTACAATCAGTGGATTGTGTGGTATAAGTTCTTCTACTAGCTGTTGTGTTATTTTTTTACCATAGGCCGTAGCTTTTCGAGTTCCTACTATTGATACAATTTTATCAGTATTCAAATTGGCCGAACCTTTTATATAAAGTAGCGATGGAGCGTCATTTATATGATTCAAGCGCTTAGGAAACTCTTTATCACTGTATAGAATAATCTTAGCACCAATCTTGTCGCATTTTTCTAATTCTTCTTCAGCTTTCTTGAGTGGAATTTGATTGACAATGGCTTCAGCTGTATGAGGTCCAATACCTGGAGTCTTAAGTAATTTGCCCTTCGAAGTTTTTAAAAGTGCTTCAGCTGATCCTGAATAGCTGATCAGTTGCTTTGCTAACATATGTCCTACACCTGGGATAAAATGAAGGGCTATTTGTGCCAATCTATTTTGATCCACCTGCAAGAAATAATATTATGAAATGTTTTTTCGAAGGTCGGTAAGAAATTCCCGTACCCTGCTAAGAGAATCAATAATTTCCATCTTGTCTTTAATCTCAGAGGAATTATTTTTTAGCATATCCTTAGCACCTTGTAGCGTGAAGCCTCGTTCTTTTACGAGATGGTAAATCAGCTTTACGTTTTCGATATCTTCCTTTGTGAACTGACGATTACCTTTACGATTCTTCTTTGGCTTTATAAGATCGAATTCACTTTCCCAAAAGCGAATTAATGATGTAGCCACATTAAACATACTAGCTACTTCGCCTATGGCAAAGTACTTTTTCTCTATGGCTTTTTCCTTATATGGCATAAATCAATTTTGAAGATAGGTAATTCTACCAGTTTCGTCAATCATTAGCGGCACATCTGGAAAATCTTTTTTTGTCAAATCTCTGATTTTGCCAATTACTCTGTTTTGTTTGTCAATTTTTGGGCCACCAGACCCAAGCTGAATAATAGGGGTAAGCTGACCATACAAAAATTCACCTTCTGAATTTGTAAATACTTTCAAAATAGGAGCAAGACCATTGTCGCCTCTTAAATTAAAACGGGCATAGGTACAGAAATTGCCTAGGCTGTAGGCTATTATTCTGTTTTTGTAAATGTCTAATGCTCTCGTTACATGCGGTCCATGACCAAAGATAATGTCAGCTCCAGAGTCTATCATTTTATGAGCAAAGTCGTATACATTGCCTCGATTTTCCCCATAGAAATATTCATTCTTTCGTGTCACCCTTTGATATTTGCTCCCTTCAGCTCCACCATGAAATGAAATAATTACAATGTCACTAATAGAGTCTAGATGGGCGACTATTTTTTGAGCCGATGGGATATCATTTATGCTCATAGTACCAGTATTTGGCGAAAACGCAGCAAAACCGTACTTCATACCATCCATCATAAATGTTTCATAGGGTTTGCTCAGCAAACCTGCATGATGAATACCGAGCGAATCAAGAACACGCATAGTATTTACTCGCCCAGGGTTGCCAAAATCACCAGCGTGATTGTTTGCGGTACTCATTACATCAAAACCGGCCTTTAACAAGTTCTGTGCAATTACTTCAGGAGATCGAAAAATGTAGCATATCTCGGGGTTCTTACAATATTTAGCATCACCGCCATCATTTAGAATTACACCTTCCAAATTACCAAAAGTTACGTCAGCATCTTGTAAAATTGAATCCACTTCAGCAAGTAAATACTTACCATCATTTGGTGGAAGGTAATTATTATCAGGGTAATTTGTACCCATCATTATATCTCCTACACCAATAATTGAAAGCGTATCTTTGAGTAAACGATGAACATTAATTTCAACAGAATCCTGAGTCTGTACAATAGTCACTACGGAATCTTGCCCCACTTTCGCACTATCAATAATGGCGATATCAAGTTTTGATTGTTGGGTTTTAAGCGTTGACTTACAAGAACCAAATAATACTATAAGGACGCAGACCCAGATTGGGAGAGCGACTTTAGAATGTACGATCATTTTATAACTAGTCTAAAGGAATAGTTGATTGCTTTGAGATCTCAATCAATTTTTCGTATTCTTCATTTCCGAGATCACGCTGAAAAAAATTGATTGGGTTGATAGGCTTGTAGTTGTAAAGCACCTCATAGTGTAGGTGGGGAGCCTGAGAACGTCCGGTATTGCCTACATAGCCTATAACCTGACCACGCTTCACACTTTCACCTCTATCTACTATATATTTAGTTAAGTGAGCGTATCTTGTTTGGTAGCCATACCCATGATTAATAAATAAAACGTTACCATAAGTACTTGAGCGGTAGGATGCGGTAATAATTCCATCACCTGTGGCATAAACAGGGGTGCCAGAAGGAGCCGTGAAGTCAAGACCATCATGATTGTTCCACCTTTTGAGAATAGGATGGAACCTCTTGCCAAATGTGGTATGCAATCTGGTCAGCTCCTTATTATTAATAGGCTGTATGGCTGGACGCGAAGCCCACATTTTCTCTTTCTCACTGAGCAAATCCGAGATTTGATCGTAAGACTTACTTTGGATGTATAATTTCTTTCTCAAATTATCTACATCCTGATAAGCTCCTATGATTAATTCAGGTTGCTCAAGTTCCTGCTCTGAGAGCTTGCCGTACTTATTATGACCTCCGACACCACCTTCTCTGATAGTAGAAGGAATAGCGTCTGTATCAAGAATCACCCTATAGATATTGTCATCTTTGAATTGTAATTCAGCTACATTATCATAAGCAGTGTTTAATTTCTCATTCAGTATTTTCCAATCGAGTTTAAGTACACTATTCTGATCTTTGAGCTTTGATTCTTTAATTGGAGTGAAATTGACCCTGTAGACATATATAAGTCCAAATGCCATAAACAATGAGAGGGAGAGGAATCCAACTACATTTAAGAACATAGCACTTTTCGTCACCTTAATAGGCTCGTACTTGCATGTTTCAGTATTATAGTAGTATCTTATTTTGGCCATTAATTACATGATTTTCGCGTTCCTATGTTTATTTAATCAAAGGATTGGTTTTCGCGGCTGGTCAATTTGGTTAATTCTATATAGTCATGGTTATTCAAACCATTCATGATGAAATTTATGGGGTCAATTTTTTTATTGTCTTTAATGACTTCATAATGGACATGTGGAGCAGTAGAACCACCACTACTTCCAACTTTTCCAATAATTTGCCCTCTTGAAACGATATCCTCCTTTTTAACTTCTACAGAGTTTAAGTGGGCATACTTAGTGACGTATCCATGGCCATGATCGATTTCTATATAATTACCATACCCTGTCTCCAGGTAACTGTTAGTTTTAACATTTTTTATAGTACCATTACCTGTAGCAAAAACAGGCGTACCGCGAGGAGCTGCAAAATCAATGCCCTCATGCATTACCCTTGCCTTATGAAATGGGTTTATTCTATTGCCAAATCCAGACACTAAACGCGTATGTTCTGGGTTGTATATTGGTTGAATTGCCGGAATGGCTTTAAGTAAATCTTCCTTATCGCGAGCAATAGTCATAATTTCATCAAAAGATTGATTTACTATACTTGCTTTGCTTTTCAAGCGATCGATATGCAATTTGGTATTGATAACCAATTCATCGTCTTCAAGACCCTGCTCCATTATTTCTTTATAGCGGACCACTCCACCAGTACCAGCCTTAAGAACAGTAGGAGCTAAAGGTTCCGCTTCATAAATTTTTCTATAAATATTATTGTCTCGTTCGTTAAGCGCACTAATAACCTTATCAACTTCTGTCAATTCAGTTTCTAATACATTATAATGCTTTTGGAGTTCCTTATTTTCTTTTCTCAGCTTAGCTTCTTTAGGGGATTCAAAGTAAGCGTTATACACAAGTACTAGCGTCAGCGCCATAATTAATGCCACAGAAAGAAAACCCAAAAAGTTAAGGATCACATCAGATTTTGTGATCTTCGCCCTTTCGTAGCGACAGGTTTCCGTATCGTAGACATATTTTATACGCGCCATGTGAAATCTAAGCTAAAACTTCTATTTTTGTGCTTGTTGATTCTTAACAATAAAAAATTGCGCTGCTCAAACAAAAAATAAGCGTTTGATGAGTGCAATATATTCATTTTTCTTTGAAAAATTTGAATTGGTGCAAATTTATCATTTTTTTTTATAATCCATGGATTCTAAGGCGGTTAGACAGAAGTTTCTCAACTTTTTCATTAATAAAAAACACCAGATTGTCGATTCTGCACCTCTGGTAAATAAAGATGATCCAACCCTCATGTTTACAAATGCTGGTATGAACCAGTTTAAAGACTATTTCTTGGGTAATGAGGTACCTGAATATTCCAGAATTGCGGACACTCAGAAATGCCTTCGTGTTTCAGGAAAGCATAATGACCTGGAGGAAGTGGGTCTCGATACTTATCATCATACCATGTTCGAAATGTTGGGTAACTGGTCTTTTGGTGATTATTTCAAAAAAGAAGCTATAGAGTGGGCTTGGGAATTACTTACAGAAGAATTCAAGCTTCCAAAGGAAAGACTTTATGTCACCGTTTTTGGCGGTGATAAGGGCGACAAATTGGAGGTTGATCAGGAGGCGTACGATTACTGGAAGTCCATATTAAGTGAAGATCGGATTTTATATGGCTCTAAAGCAGATAATTTTTGGGAAATGGGCGATACTGGTCCATGTGGTCCATGTTCTGAAATTCATATTGACCTGAGAACAGAAGATGAAATAAAGAATGTATCAGGGAAGGATCTAGTAAATAACGATCATCCACAGGTTGTTGAAGTCTGGAATTTAGTTTTCATGGAGTTTAATAGGATGTCATCCGGTCAATTGGTTAACCTGCCTGCTAAACATGTCGATACAGGTATGGGATTTGAAAGGCTGTGTATGGCTATTCAAAATAAAAAATCCAATTACGATACTGATGTATTCACTCCACTGATAAATTATTTGGCGGCTAAAGCTAAGGTGCAATATGGCGAGAACGAACAGACTGATATAGCATTAAGAGTAATATCTGATCACGTAAGAGCCATAGCTTTTGCAATTGCCGATGGTCAGTTACCATCAAATACCGGTGCTGGATATGTTATAAGACGAATATTGAGAAGAGCTGTTCGATATGGATTTACTTTTCTAAATTTCAAGTCGCCCATTATTCATGAGCTTGTTGATATTCTTGATCAGCAAATGGGAGATGTTTTTGTTGAGCTCAGAGCTCAAAGGGAATTTATAATTAATGTCATTACTCAAGAAGAATCCACTTTCTTAAGTACATTGGAAAAAGGATTGAAGAGATTAGACGTTATTAATAAGGAGATTGGTAAAGACAAAGTTATCTCGGGTTCAACAGCTTTTGAATTGTATGATACCTACGGTTTTCCTTTTGACCTTACGTCATTAATTGCTCGTGAAAATGGACTATCAGTAGATGAGCAAGGCTTTAATATAGCAATGGATAAGCAGAAGCAACGATCCAAGGCTGATGCGGTGAAGGAAACAGGTGATTGGACAGTATTAAAGAAAGTAAATAAAGTAGAGTTTGTTGGTTATGATGAAACTGAATCAACATCTTCTATTATCCAGTACAGAACGCTCAAGCAAAAAGGTAAAGAGATTTATCAAGTGGTGCTAGATAAAACACCATTCTATGCTGAAAGTGGAGGACAGGTGGGTGATAATGGGTACTTGGAGTCTGATCATGAGAGACTAAAGGTGCTTGACACTAAAAAAGAGAATGATTTAATTGTACATCTGGTGGAGAAATTGCCTTCAGATGTTGAAACAACTTTCTCAGCTAAAGTAAATGGAAATAAAAGATGGTTAACCATGTATAATCATAGTGCGACACATCTTTTGCATCATGCATTAAGAGAAGTTCTCGGAGCTCATGTAGAGCAAAAAGGGTCATTAGTAAATGAGAAAATACTTCGTTTTGACTTCTCACATTTTCAGAAAGTAAGTGAAGAAGAAATTAGTAAAGTAGAATCTCTTGTCAATGAAATGATAAGAAAGAATTATACTCTTGAAGAGAAACGTGAACTACCTATAGATGAAGCAAAGGAAATGGGTGCCATGGCATTATTTGGTGAAAAATATGGTGATAAGGTACGTGTGATAAAGTTTGGAGAATCTGTTGAATTATGTGGAGGAACGCATGTGCCTGCGACTGGCAATATTGGTTATTTTAAAATAATATCTGAAGGGTCTGTTGCCGCAGGAGTAAGAAGAATAGAAGCTATAACAGCTGAAAAGTCTGATGAGTTTGTTAAAGAACAAGGTGAACTGCTTAATGAGGTAAAAACACTTCTGAAAAACCCTAAAGACTTAAAAGCATCTATTAACCAGTTACTAGATGAGAAAAACCAACTAGAAAAACAGGTTCAACAGTTACATGCTGGAAAAGCAAATGACTTGAAAAAGGAGCTATTAGAGGCTAAGGAGACAAACAATGGCATTACCAAAATTATAAGTAAGGTGAATTTACCATCCGCAGATGCTTTGAAACAATTATCCTTTGAGTTAAAGAATGAAGTTGATAATCTGTTCATGGTTTTAGCGGCTGACATTCAAGGTAAGCCTCAGATATCGGTAGTTGTTGGTGATGCATTGTTAAGTAAAGGGCTTAATGCTGGTAGCATAGTTCGGGATCTTGCCAAAGAAATACATGGTGGTGGTGGTGGCCAACCATTTTTTGCCACTGCTGGTGGAAAGGATATCAGCGGGTTGGATAGGGTTGTAGAGAAGGCATTGGAGTTGGTGTAGTGAAAGAGGAAGTTAGAAATAAATACACGGTAGTTATAGGGCTTGAAGTTCATGCTCAATTGTTAACGAAATCTAAAATTTTTAATTCTGACTCTGCTGTATACGGGAGTCTTCCCAATACCAATTTAAGCCCAATTACCTTAGGGCATCCTGGTACCTTGCCTGTTCTTAATAAGAAAGCAGTAGAGTATGCAATAAAAATGGGGTTGGCGTGCAATTCTGAAATTGCAAGAGAAATGATATTTGATAGGAAAAATTATTTCTACCCAGATTTACCTAAAGGTTACCAAATTACCCAGGATAGAACACCAGTCTGCGTAGGTGGTCATGTAACTATTGATTTGAACGAAAATGAAACCAGAAATATTCCGCTAAATAGAATTCACCTGGAAGAAGATGCTGGCAAATCTATTCATCTTGAAGAGGAGACAGATACTTTAGTGGATTTTAACAGATCTGGAGTTCCACTTATAGAAATTGTAACTGAACCAAAAATACGATCTTCTGCTGAAGCCGGTGCTTTTCTAAATGAAATCAGGCGTTTGGTGCGATACCTAGACATTTGTGACGGTAATATGGAAGAAGGCTCTTTGAGGTGTGATGCTAATATTTCCATTATGCCGAAAGGAGATACGGAGCTTGGAAAAAAGGTAGAAGTCAAAAATATGAACTCCGTTCGTAACCTTCAGCGTGCAATCGATTTTGAAATTAAGAGACAAATTGAGCTAGCTGAAAATGGAGAGGGTATTAATTCTGAGACAAGAAATTTTGATGCGGATTTGGGCATTACGACAGGTATGCGTACAAAAGAGGCATTGAATGATTATCGTTATTTCCCAGACCCTGATTTAAGTCCGGTTCATATATCAAAAGAATGGATCGAGAAGATACAGGAGTCAATGCCGAGTCTACCAAGAGAACTCAGAGAACGATATATTAATGAATTTGGATTACCCGAATACGATGCCAAAGTTCTCACTGATTCCAAAGAGATGACTTTGTATTTCGAAGACTTATGTTCGAAAACAAGTAATTATAAAGCTGCATCAAACTGGCTCATGGGGCCTGTAAAATCATATTTGAATGAATCTTCGATCGGTATAGATAAGTTTGAAATGACACCAAGTCGTCTGGCTGAAATTATTGCATTGGTCGATAAAAATCGAATTAGCTTTTCGGTTGCATCTCAGCGCTTATTTCCCAAGCTTTTGCAATCGGATAAGCCAGCCTTAAAACTGGCGCAGGAACTAAACCTTTTACATGATGAGAATGATGACACGCTGGAACATTTGATTGATGAGGTAATAATTGGATTTCCTGATAAAGTTAAATCATATAAAGGAGGTCAAAAGGGGATATTGCGTATGTTTATGGGTGAGGTTATGAAACGCAGTAAGGGAAAGGCTGACCCTAAGGTGGCTAATGAACTATTGATAAAGAAGCTGGGTTAAACTCTATTGAATGAAAATGATTAAAATGAAACTATTGAATTTGATAGCACTTGCGCTTGTTGGCTACAGCTGCACTTCAGGTAATGGAAATGGTAAAGACGACAATGTCCAAGGGATTAATATCTCTGGAGTCGTGGCTTACCCGCAAGCAGGAACGATTACTTTAGAAAAGTATGTGGGCAATCAGCCACAACCTTACGATACCTTTGAACTAGATGAAAATTACTCTTTCAGCAAAAGAGTAAATGTACAAGAACCAGGCTATTACAGGTTCAATTTTTATGATGTTCAATTCGTAAATGCCATTTTAGATGATGATGATATAAATGTTAGAGTAGATGGTAATAATAGATCTGGATTTTTTGAAATATCCGGGTCGTCAGATCATGATTTTATTGCTAAGGTACAAGAGATGAATGGCGCTTTTCAGGCTTCAGAAAAGGTACAGGAAATTAATAAAAAATATGCTCAGGCAAGAACTGAAGGCGATAGTGAACAGTTGGCTCAGATCACCGATGAGTATATGAAGTTGGATAATCAATTCAAGTTAGATATAGCGGCTATGGTTGATTCGGCCGGTGCATCTTTAGGAGTTATAGAAATTTTAAAATCGGGCCGCATCCTGGATAAGGATAAACACTTTGATCTTTTTGTGAAAATTGCAGAAGAAGCCAAGGTAGAGTTGGCTAACTCAGAAATTGCTATGGATTTTGTTGAGAGTGTTGAGAACAGTAAGCTATTGGCCGTGGGACAGGTTGCACCAGAGATTTCTCTCCCTAACCCTGATGGTGAAGTTATACCATTATCTTCTTTGAGAGGTAAATATGTACTTGTTGATTTCTGGGCAAAATGGTGTGGGCCATGTAGACAAGAAAATCCCAACGTAGTCAAGATGTATAATAAGTATAATGACAAAGGCTTTGAAGTGTATGGAGTCTCTTTGGATCGAAGAAAAGAGGATTGGCTTCAAGCTATAGAACAAGATGGCTTGCATTGGACACAAGTCTCTGATTTAAAGTATTGGAATAGCGCTGCAGCTAGAACTTATAATATTTCAGCTATTCCTTTTGCCTTGTTATTGGACCCTGAAGGAAAAATTATCGGAAAAAATCTACGCGGCAGAGCGCTTGAACAGAAGCTGGAAGAAATCTTTGGAGAAAGTTGATGAAAGGCTTTTTTAAAGAGTTCAAAGAATTTGCGGTAAAGGGAAATGTCATAGACCTAGCGGTGGGTGTAGTTATTGGGTCCGCATTCAATAAGATAGTTTCCAGCTTAGTTAAAGACATAATAATGCCTCCGTTCGGATTACTTTGGGGTGATAAAACCTTGGGGAAATACAAATGGGTGTTGAAAGAAAAAGTTGTTGAAGGAGGGGCGGTAATTACAGATGAGGTAGCCATTGTGTATGGCCAATTCTTAGAGTCATGCCTCGATTTTTTAATTATTGCTTTCTCTATATTCGTGATTATAAGGTTTATCAATTCACTGAAGAGAAAAGCGGAAGATGAAAGTGAAAAATCAGTCCCAACTCCAAGAGATATAGAACTGCTCTCTGAAATACGTGATTTATTGAAGCAGAAGTAAATTGATGAGTCTAAGAATTAGATAATTTATTATGATCATTGTCTAGCTTAAAAGTTATGGGCAATATCAAGCGTTGTCTTACCGCTTTTCCGCCTTGCATTGGAATCGACCAGCTTATTCCTGCCTCAGCTACAGCTTTTCGAGCTGCTTCATCACATCCGGCACCAATACCCTTGACCACTTCAACATTAGAAAGTGAACCGTCTTTATTAACAATGAATCGTACATAGACCTTACCTTCTATGCCTGCTTTTCTTGCTTGAGCAGGATATTTGAGTTGTGAAGCAAGATGCTCAAAGTATGCTGTAAAACCCCCTTCTGGAGTGGCAGTTTTGTCTACAATATTAAGTACATCAGATTGATCGACAGAAGCAATCTCATTCTTCAAAGCTTCATCATTGCAGCTTACAATGGTGGTAGTAAAAGTGATCATTAGAACCATAGTAATGGCCTTCCAGGTTGTTACATTTCTTTTCTTATTGTTCATCATCTTTATTCTTTTAAGTGTTGTGGATTTACTAAAATGGTGACCTAATGAAATATTCGCTTGACTAAGTGCCATTTTTGCTAAAAGAGCACTGTAGCCTGATTTATCAACGGTTTTGAGAACATTGTCATCAGCCAAATACTCATGAACCTCTCGAGTTTCTCTCCTTAAATACCAAACCATAGGGTTGAACCAGAACAATATTTTTATAATTTCCATCAGAATAATATCCAATGAATGCCTTTGCTTTATGTGAGTTAGCTCATGTTTGATAACTCGTTCTCTTTCCTGATCAGTAAGCTGATTGGTATTATCAAAAAACAATAGATTGAAAAAAGAAAATGTGGGTAATACTCCATTAGTATTTATAAGTAGGTAATTCTTCTTTTTTACTACTCTTGTAGACTTAGAAAAAGTGAACCATACCAATTGCATAAGTTGAAAAAGAAATATTTGTGTGATTATAAAGGCGATTGCCCAATAAACCCATTGTAAATAAAACAAGGAAGCCGAAATGGGAGAAGATGCTACTAAGTCAGATTGTAAGCTGATCACAAGCTCAGGCAAAATTCTGGTAGGTATTTCTGAAAATATTCCTAACCCAATAGACGGTGCCGTACCAAATTTTAATAGTGGGGCTGACAGAGATAAAAGACTAATTATTATTAAATAATACCTCCGAAATTTAAAATCAGTTTCATTACTAATGAAAAATAGGTAGAACAGCCCGAAACACAGTAAGCAGAGGTTTGATTCAACTAAATAATTGACATAGTTACTCATCACTTTTGAGTTTTATTTTCGTCTTTTATGTGCTGCATTAATTGCTCTACTTCATTTAGGTCAAGATCGTTTTCCTTAGCGAAGAACGACACCAACTTCTCAAATGAACCACCGAAATAGCCTGATAAAAAGTTATTAAGATAAAACTGACTGTATTTGTCCTTTTGAATCAAAGGAAAATACTCATGAGTTTTGCCATAAGCTTTGTGACCTATAAAGCCTTTTTGCTCTAAAATTCGAACGATGGTTGATACTGTATTATAAGCAGGTTTTGGGGTTGGCATTTTTTCAACAATGTCCTTTACAAAGGCCTTTTTAAGTTGCCAGAGTATTTTCATTATTTGTTCTTCGGCCTTGGTAAGCTCTTTCATTCGATGATTGACTGTTTAATTAGTTAATAAACTATAAATATAGTTATTCAACTTTTAAAACCTATAGCTTATCTAAAATTTAATGTTATTGGTATTGCGTAAATGCGTAGCTGACAATGTTAGAACCCATCCTCAGTGCTTGTTGACGTTTCTTTTCAGGGTCATTGTGTATTGACTGATCTTCCCAACCATTTCCTAAATCCGATTCATAGCTGTAATAACAGACCACCCGCCCTTTATAAATAAGTGCTAAGCCCTGTGCTGGCTTTCCATCATGTTCGTGTATTTTGGGTAATCCATTGTCAAAGTCATATTTCTGATGATAAATCAAATGATTAAAGGGTAACTCAACAAACTCCAACTCTGGAAATACCTTCTTCATCTCCAACCGTATGAACTGATCCAAGCCATAGTTATCATCTATATGCAGAAAGCCACCCGCTTCAAGATAAGTTCTTAAGTTTTCAGCATCACTACGAGAAAAAACCACATTGCCATGGCCCGTCATATAGATATAAGGATATAAGAAGAGTTCCGGGCTACTGACATCTACAACCTCATCATCAGTTTCGAAATTGGTGTTAAGGTTTTGATTACAAAACTTAGCCAAGTTGGGTAACGCAGTTTTATTTGCATACCAGTCGCCTCCACCATCATACTTCAGTTTTGCTAGTTTGATTTTATCCTGACCAGAGACAATTGTAGGAATAAGCAGTACTAAGAGTATTATTTTTTTCATTCTCGAGTTCTTGTATTGGTTCTTAATACGGACGAATTGAAAGATATAAATGTTTATTTAAATTTTTTTCAAGGGCCATTAAACCTTTGGCTAGTTCCATCATCTAAAGAACAGATTTAAAACAAAACAATTATGAAAAAGATGATTTTAAATAACAAATTGATCTTAGGAATGGCACTTTTAGTCTTCGGGGCTGTTTCTTGTAGCGATGAAGACACAGAAGTTGTTTCATTGGCTAAAGATGTTGCCACGGAAGAGGCTGAGTTAGATGCAGCCCTGGAAGATGTTGATGACTTCTCTTCAATTAGTCTGGAAGTATCACAAGAAAATGCTGGAGGTAAAATCGAAGACGAGATTGATGATGATAGAATCTGTGATGGTATTATCACTTTTGAAGGGACTAAGGCTGATGGTACATTGACTATTGATTTTGGCGAAGGGTGTGTGGACGCCAATGGCAACATCAGGACAGGTAAGGTGATCATTACTTACAGTGGTCGTTATTTTGAGCCTGGAAGTGTGACTACCATTACTCTTGAAGATTACTCCATAAATGGAATGGAAGTAGAAGGAACAAGAACAGTCACTAATATCACAACCGATGGATCACCTACCTGGAATATTACACTGGTTGGCGGCAAAGTGACTTTCGAAGATGGATCGGTTGCAACCAGAGAAGTAGAACGTATAAGAGTGTGGGAGAGAGCTCCAAGTCCAATCAACGATCGAATACTTATTACAGGAGTAGCTTCAGGCCAAACTAAGGGTGGAGTGGCTTATACGAGCAGAATAACTGAGGAGCTTGTTTATATACGAAATTGCAGAAGGGGGAGAAGAGGAAGAGTCCCTGTTTCTGGTGTCAACGTAATAACTACAGAAAACAGAACATTGACAATAGATTTTGGAGATGGTACCTGTGATAGAAGATTTACGGTAACATCAGACGATACAGAACAAGAAGTGACATTCTAGCAGTTGATTTTTAGGTTAGCGAAAGGGTTTTCCAGCACTGGAAAACCCTTTTATTTTTGTATCAGTTTATGTGGTAACATTTGCCCATCATGTATCTCAAAATCAAAACAATGTTTCATTTTGGGAAAAATAGGGTTTTAAAATAGCTTTTAATCGACTTCAGGGAGTTTAAATGATCTGGCATTATTTTTATTAACTATGTAGAAAACTAAGATTGACTTAATAATGCAAGAAATATCAGCTAATATTAAACTCTACTACCTCTTAACCCATACTGATGGCGAACCCCATGAAAAAGAGCGAGAAATGGGTGAAAAAATACTTTGGCATGAAGCATCGAGTATTGATAATTTTCATCGGCAGATCGAGAAACTGAGGTCGAGAGAAACTGATGATATTTTTGATGAATGCATTAAAGAATTAAGCCAATTTTCAAAAGATGATCAAATCAATTGCATTGCATGGATGTGTCTCATTGCTAACGCAGATGGTTTTATGGATAAAAATGAGTGGAACCTCATTTATAGTGTATATCATAAAAGTCTCGCACTAGATCTTGCAGAAATAACAAATCGGCAAAAAGAACTTCATAAGTTGGTTCTACAACATCGCGATATTTCTAAAGTAGCAGCATCAGTTATAAAAAGACCTTCGTCTTTATCTGAAAATGATAAGAAAAACCTCTTAAATAGCTCTGGGGCGAAAAAGACTACATTTACTTTCCTAATGTAGTTGACTTAAAGTACCGTCTGACGGTTATCTCTGCTGGTTTGTTTTGAGGAGTATACTGTTTACAATTGGGTCCACCAACCATTTTATCATTGGAATGCCATTTCCATAAAAACCCACCTGTAAACCAGGGTTCTTTCCAGAAAGATTGTAAAATAGCTTCATATGCTGTTGATTGTGCCTCCAAATTGATATTTAGAGTATCGGAATTATATTTCCAATGGCCATCAGTATTGAAATCTTTACTTTCATACCCAAATTCAGTAAATAAAATAGGCTTATTAAAAGTGGTCGATAACCGCTTCAAATCATCTTTTATAGGTGACCATAGCGCATTGAGTTTTTCAATAGTTGGTGTCTGCTCAGAGGAGAGAGGAAAGTAAGCATCAATCCCGATATAGTCTACTTCATTCCAAAATGGTACATTCTGATAGTTGTCCCAATTGGCTGCATAAGTCAATTGACCGTGATAAACCTTACGAACATCAGATATCAACTGCTTCCAATAGCTTGATCGTTTGACAACAGCTTTTCTAAATTCTGTTCCAATACAAAACATCGGTACATTCAGCGAGTCCGCGACTTTCGCAAACGTCATAATGTATTCTTTATAGCTATTTTCCCAGGTATTCCATTCTTGTTCGGTACTCAATTCAAAATCACCTGCCCAACCTTGTCCAATAACCCAAACATGTGGCTTGATCATCGCTTTCAGGCCTTTTTGCCTGGCATATTCAACAGTCTTGATGGTTCCTTCCACGGTTTCTCCCCAGTGCTGTCGACCATGCCCAAAATTTACTCTACCCACACTTGGCCTTATGTACGAGTAGGGGATAACTGCTACCCAATTGGCATTCAATTCTTGAATAGGTACTAAAACTTCAGCATCAACTTGCCTTACCGGGGCAACGAAACTTACGCCATTAATTTTACTATCAATGGCTTTGTCCTCTCCGTAAAAGAGAAAAAAGAAGGCACCTATTATAATTATACCAGAAAGACCGAAAAATTTATCCATTTTACTCTGATACGTGTTTTTTCAGAACTCGTTTATTGAAAAAGAGTATGACAAGTGCAGGTAGAAGTGTGAGATCTATGATCAAGGCAAAAATTAATGTTAAGCTTATCAGGAGGCCTGTATAAAATGTCCCGCCAAATGAGCTCAATATCAAAATAAGAAAGCCACCGGATAAAATTATGCTGGTAACTATAATTGCTTTTCCAGTACTTAAGTAAGTTCTTTTTAAGGCATATAGCAATGATTTACCCTTATTCAACTCTAATTTAAGTTTGCTTGTAAAGTGAATAGTATCATCCACTGCAATGCCAAAAGCAATCGTAAAAACTATTGACGTGGATAATTTCAAAGTAATGTCAAAAAAGCCCATGATACCTGCTACCATCATTAACGGTATGACATTCGGTATCAGAGTTATCAGTACCATACGTGCTGATTTAAATAGAAGACCCGCAATAATGGCCACTACACCAAAGGCAATTCCAAGCCCTTGGAGCATATTCTGAGCCAAATAAACATTGTTTTTGTCAATGAGATTGGATGTTCCTGTAAGTGTAAAATTGACAAGTGACGTATCAACGTTTTCTGTAACATAAGTCTTGAACTCCTCATTTTTTCTTAAACTCATTTTACTTCCCATATCATCAACCCAACCAGATATCCTACCTGTTTTTAGGTCTGATGTATGTAGTTGGCTTTCTAATTCACCCTTTTTTAGTGTTCGCCTAAGGGGTTTATCAATCTTCTTCCACTCACTTTTGGATGAAGGCAGCCTGTAGTTTTCAGGCAACCCTCCATTTGTTGCCTGGACAAGCCCTTTTAATAAACTATTTGTACTTATTATACCTCCGACAAGGTGCTTGTCTTTTAGATAATTATTGACTTTTTCTATTTCTTGGGCAACATTCTCTTCGAATAGCGTTGCTGAATGGTTCTTAACTTCTATGATAGATTCAAACGGTCTGGAGCCACCAAAATTATCATCAAAAAAAGTAAAGCTTTGCTTCAACGGATCATCTGAAGGAAGATCCTCGATGAGGTAAGTATTAATGACGATCTTAGATATGCCAATTGCGCTAATGGCTACAATAGCTACCGATATAACCACTACTACAGTTCGGTGTTTCGCTACTTTAAGAAAGCTTCCTCCAAGAAAATTGAACCAGACGGTTCGATTTGTCACTCGTTGTGAGACTTCGGGTTCTTTAAGGATGACCCAACTTGCTGGTAGCGCTGTAAAGGCTACAATAAAGGCAATAAATACTCCTAATGCAGTATAGATTCCAAATTCCTGGATGGGCTTAATACTGGCAGTTAGTAAAGTCAAGAAGCCGATGGATGTGGTGAGTGAAGTTAGAAAAGTGGCAAGCCCGACTTCCTTTAAAGCAATTTTGATAGCCTCTTTTTTAGGGTCACCTCTTCTCAGGTTTTCGATGTACTTGGTCATTAAATGAACGACATCAGACATACCTACTACAAACATGATGGTGGGGAGCAGTACCATGAGAAGGTCTAACTGTTTACCTAAAAAGGCCATAAGACCGAGAATCCAAATGGCTCCAAGTGCTACTACCAGAAGCGGAATGAGAACACCCCACCAACTGCGGTATGCAATGCATAAGAAAAGAAGAACGAGTATGACAGAGGCTGCAAGAAAGGTTGTTAGTTCGTCCTGAATTTTATCAATAAAGACACCTTGCGCGTATAATTTTCCTGCTATAAAGTAATCATGGAACTCATAACTATCTAAGGCTGTCATGACATGATCTACAAAAGCGTCAGCTTCTTCTTTACTACTCAGTGGAGCATGTTTGAGTACCACCAAAGTTGATTTTGCATCTTTAGAAACTATGGTTTCTACCAATTCTACTTGCTTAAAGAGTCGAATGCTATCTTGTGTTAGGAGTGAAGGGTCTTCCAAATGAACCAACGGTATGGAGAAAACTCCTGCCGGAGATATCAGCGGTTTTTCTATAGTAGTTATGGAAGTCGCACTCTTAACTCCTTCAAGATTATTTAGTTGATTAGTGAGTTGATCAACCTTCATTAAAAAGGTCTCATTAAATATTGATTGTTCTTCGATAAGCCCTAGTAGTAGGTAATCATTATCATTTTCAAATTTTTTAACAAACTCTTTATAAGTAATGAGGTCAGGGTCATCTACAGGAAAAAAGTCCTCAAAAATATAGTTGAACTTCAGTTTGGTAAGTTGTGAAGCCAGCCCGGCAGTAATAAGTGCTAAAATTATAAGAGTGGCAATAGCCAGCTTTCTATTCATTAATATGGCCTTGAGCTATAGTAACAGCAATTAATTGAAGGTGTTTAAAATATAAGGATACTTACTAAAAATCAGAATTGGTAATTTTGCTCTCGTTCATTTGACATGATCTTTAAAAGTTGAAGTTTCGAACTTAACTACTTCTGACTATCTTTTTACAACGCTTTATTTCAGCCACCAGATAATCTGATACATCGGCTCTTGAATATCTGCCAAAATTCATTCGTAAGACGTTAAAAATAAAAATAGCTACTAAACCGAGCAGCCACTTTCTATAATTTCATTTGTAAGAACTACTCATATGGCGTCCAAAGGCAGTTTATTTCCAATAACAGATAATGTGATACATGACATAATAGGATCATAGCAGAGGGTGAAATATCCCTCGCCCCACACTCATTATAAAATTCTATAAATTTTTATAATTCCAGCTTTTCACCTTTAATCAATTCATATTTTCTTCATGTACCCGACACCTCCGTCCATAGGGGGTGTCCATATAGCCCCCGCCCAAGGGGATACCCCTTTTAATTAGTGTTTGAAGTACGTCAAACCAGTATATTAACTAAGTAGATTTTCAGGTATTATTGGTATTCATGGTAAAGTTGGAACTTTTAAAACCAATTAAAGAACCAATAAACCGCAATAATTAGGAAGTATTAGCATTGAACGTTCCACTTCTCCGGCATGGCCGGAGAAGGGAACTAGACAATAATTAAACTATTGAACTAAGTCGTTAAAGGGCTTTCTGAACAAATCTTTCGTACCATTATTCCATTATAATATATAACTTTTTTTATTTTTTAGCTTGACAACTCAATCCAGAAAATGTACATTAGTATTACAATTGACTTAGCAATTTCAAACCATCTAAGGAAAAAATAATCTTAGGCAAGATTGAAAATGAATTACGATCTTGTCGCCTCATCTTGGCAATCTAATAAAGTAACTCCACGTCAGGTGGTTTTTATTTTATCTCTGGCAGTTACTCGAAGTACGCTTCAGTAGTTGAAGTAACTGCACCAATTCTCAATGCTATTATTATGAAAAGTAAAAGAATCAATTTGACAGTTGATCAGCACTTCTATGATCAACTTCAAAAGGAAGCAGAGTTATGCTTTCTACCATTATCAACATTTATTAAGCAGTATTTGAAGCGAGAATTCGAACCGAAAAATCGCTGATCATACACTAAAAATTATTTAACATAATCAAGTAACAATGAAAGTCATAAAACAAGGAAAACTAACTAAAGAAAAAGGTTACACGAGAGTGCCCAATAGCATTTTTAATGAAGATTTATCAGCAAATGAAAAACTATTGTTGGTGTACCTACTACGACATCGCAGTGGGTTTAACATTACTAAATCTCACATTTCTAAGGCATTGAAGTGTGCCAGAAGTACAGTATATAATCTACTTGATAGCCTACAAAAAAAGAGGTTCATTCAATTGGATACTAATAATGATCTAGTCATTAATGAAGACCTGAGCCAATTTGAAGTGTCTAATGGTGATACAGTAACGTCCAATGAAACTACACTTGAAGATTCCAGTCATACTACACCCATGTCCAACGATGATACACACTCATCCACTGAGACTACACAAAATGTCCAACCATTGGATGCATATAATAGTAATAAGACTAATGATAAGATTAATAATAAAACTAGTGAAAATCTAAGTATTGAAAAATCTTCTATTTCATCTAATCAAATGAAGGAAACTAATAATGATTTAGTAAATGAAATTAATACCATATCTCAACTACCTCTAAACTATCAGAAGGAATATTATTTTTTCTTAACTACTTTTTTACAAACTAATTCTCCAATTGAGTATGAGGAAAGGAGATATGAAAATAATTGTAAAATGGAATTGGAAAGATTTAGATCTAATTTGAAATCATCAGCTATACCAATGGATTTAAATGGTCAATACAACCAACCAGAAATTAAGACGATTGATGAGCTTACTTCAACTAAAATGAAAGAGATGGTTTTTTATGAAGTCAAGAAGGATTATATCAAACATCTCAATAACCAACATCTCAATTAATTAAATCAATAAGTATGACTTCTAATCGATGAATCATACCTCAATTTATAACTCAAGAATATCATGAAAAAAGTAATAATAAAAGTGACTGACAGTCCATCTCCTATACAGTTAATGAGACTGACTTTCTATAATAATTTACCAACATACCTGACCAATCATCCAGAGGTTCATATTACCCGTTTAATTGATCATGGTGATACGTTTATTATTGTTTTACACTGTATGTCCAATCACTATTTAAATTGGCTAGAGAGCTTTAAATCCACTTATAATGATCCTCATTTCACTTTCGTAGTAGAAGAGGTAGATACCAACTTAGTATTGCCATCACCACCTCTTCAAAAAATGGAAGATGAGTTGATTCCACTTGAGAATGAATCAATCGAATTACAAGAAGAAATTGAGTTATATCATCAATATTGTAATGACTGTCAACAATTAATTGATAGACCACAACTCGTTCCATCAGAGGATGATTTATCGGATGATGCACAAGCAATGCATTATTGGTATCATTTAAAATCTATGGAAGAGGAATTAAGCAACATGGAGGAAATAATGGATATAGATATCGCTCAACATATTCATGAGACTAATTCTGATGAATATATGGAACATCTCAAGTCAAAAGAGGAAATGTATAGCGGATGGTTTGAAGGAGAAAGAGGAAGTGTACATGGGTATGGCGGTATGTCACATTCACCAAGTTCGATGAACATGGGATCAAGAAACAGTTGATGGAAGACCAATGTATGGTACAGGCCAGCCCCCGCAGGGGCTGGCTTTATTCATTGTTATTTATCAATACTTAAATAGTACTCTTTCACCCATATAATCATTGATCTCCTTAATTCGACCATCATCGTTAAACTCATAACTGATTTCACCGCTTATATTATCGTTAATATCAGTTTTAAAATCAGCGAGATTAGTTGAAAATAGTAGTTCTTCTTCATCGATAATTCCTGTGAACAATAATACGGCTTGATCAATATTTAAGTCAGAAAGCAGATTGTTCATCTCACTAGAATAGGTCAGTTCAATATCAGGAGTGGTCATATCACCACCCTCTTGATAACTGATGACAGAACTTACGTTACCATCGGTATCGTACACATATTCCGTAAAAACATCAGATGGGTTTTCTCTAGTCCATAAATCTACTTTTGCATCACCATTATACTCGAAGGTGTAATCCAGTTGACTATCAGTACCGATTTGTGTTATCAACCCATTGGTATAGGTTACTGGATAAGTGCCAGCGAAAGAACTACCTTCATCAACTACCTCAATAGAAGTAATTAACTCATTGTCATAACTTAAATTATAGATACGTTCTCCATCTTCTTCATTCACTGAAGTAAGCTGCCCATCACTATTATAACTTAAGTCATAACTATTAAATATATTACCTGTCTCAGAGCGATATTCAACCCTTTTAAGAGGACTTTGAGGAATATCAATGGTTATACTCAATTGAGCAATATCACTGTCTTCAAAGCCTGATTTTGTAGCTCTAGCAACGATAGTATAATCACCATTCATATTAATCTCAATTGGGGTAGAATATACCTGAGCATTAGCAATATCATCATTGATAGCATATAGAATAACAACATCAGATTCTGAACTGGTAATCTCAATGGTTTGTGCTTCAGTATATGTGCCTGAAGCGACTGAGAAAGTAGGTGGTGCTAGTTGGGTTATAGAAGGGTTTGCTGGTGAATCGTCATCATCAGATGAACAGGAGGCTATTAAGACCAGCATGATATTTAAATAAATCAATTTTTTCATTTTAGTATTCGATTAGTAGCACTGTAATATAAAACAGTAATTTCGATTTACTGTAATATATGATAGTCTTTTTTATTACAGCAACCATTTGATTGCAATCAGTCCAAACCGACTGATTCATGACTGATAAGGAATTTAAAAAATCACTCTTAGCCCTTGGAAAAGAGGTAAAACGATTACGCTCCGAAAAAGGCATAAGTACAATTGAAATGAGTAGACGATGTCTAATGGACTCTGGTAATTACGTTAGAATAGAGCAAGGAAAAATCAACGTCACTTTTAAAACTATCACTAAAATTTGTAAGGCTTTAGATATTAATTATCAAGAATTATTTAAGGAGATGGAAATCAAGTAATTACTAGCTCTACTCAAAACATATTCTACTTTTCTTGCATGCCAATACCTGTAGGTGACAAAGAGCATTATCTATTCTTAGCTGTACATGAATATTCAAGAAAAGCACTTATGCTCGAAGCTTCAGAGAGTATTAGTGCAGACGTTATACTAGAATATATTAAGAAGCTGATTATACATCCAGAAGTCAAAAAACACAATGAGTATGTGTTGATATTGGGAGAGAATGATTTTCTGAAGGGTCAAATTGAAGATATTATAAGCCCAAACGGAAAAGTTATTTTTGACAATGCTAGAACTGATAAATTCTTAGTACTAGTTATTGAAGACATATTCGGAGGTAATGATCCTAATGAGCGAGATAAATAATCAATGTTCCGGCCTTGCCGGAACATTGATTTATGTATTGTCTTCTACTTCGGCAATAGGAGCATTAGTTTTTACTGAGTCAATACCGTTTTCCATGCCAGCAGAAGTCTGATATGTCTCACTTGTTCCAATCACTTGACCATTTTGAGCCAATAGATTAAAATAATATTCATTGTTTACTGATCTTAACCTCTTATAGTTATTGTCATAAGGTGCATTCGTTTTGACCGAATCAATGCCATTGAGTGCATTGGACTTAGTAGTGTATGTTTCACTATTTAAAATGGTTTGACCATTGGATGCTGTAAGATCAAACCTGAATTGATTATTAGAAGTAGTAGTCAAATCAAATTTAGGGTGAGAAGCCATAGCTGATACGTTTAGTTAATAATAAACAAAGCTAATGTTCGCTTGCACGTTAGTCAATACCGTATCTTGGGTATATTTGAGCCAATGAAAATCCAAACACTTTTAGCTGCAATTGGTATCATTCTGTTTTATTCCTGCTCTAGTACATCCGAGGAACAAAATTCCACAGTCACTAAAAAATCTAATTTAAAAGAGGATACAACTGAAGCGATTCAAACATCAGAACCTATTGACCAGAATTTAACAACAGAATTTGAATCCGACTTCAATCTATTAATTGATAAGGTGCATAGTTTTTCAGAAACAAATGATTTTTACATATCGATTAATTTCAACCAAGAATATGATTATGACTCAATTAATGTGATTCTCTCAAAGCTGGATTCATCGATATATGACGGTGGTGAGATGAATAGAACAAGACTTCCTCATATAGATGCCTTGAAATACTTTGATTTAACTGGCTTAGATTCGGTAGGTATTTATAATTATGAAAATCAGCTCATCGGGAATTTCCAATTAACCAGAGTCGAATATCTTCAAGATATGATAGAAAGCAGTTTTGTGGCGGTGTATCATTTTGATGAATCAATTGACCTAAGTGCTAACTATTATACCATTAATGGCACTTCGAAAGTAGTTCCCAATTTTACTACCAATAAAATAACGCTTAATCGGGAATTGAAATTCACTACAAATTCAGAGGTAAAGTACCACTATTTGACCGAGCACGTTACGATCCCATATTTATCTGATACCATAACCTTATTTACATATCTATCCGAAAATTCAAAACAAACTTCTTTGATAATTGAGTGGATCAATGGTGAGCAGGAAAATTTACTGAAGTTGCAAGAAGAATATGTCATTTGGGAGTTAAAGCCGTTACCGATTATATATAATAAAAAATCCGTTCTACTACTTACAGTAGGTTATCCAGAAACAGATATCATCTGGTACACACCAGCAATATTTAATGGTGAACAATATTCAGTTACTAATAATAGCAAAGTTAAAGTGGAAGATCTGGCGATAAATCAAACTGAAAATGATCAAACTGAGAGTGACTGTATTTTCAATGATGATTATTATAATCTCACAAAACAATGGTTATCGGAACTAGAGATAACGAATTATGTTTGGGATGACAGTACAAATAGAGCCATTATAATCAATCAAAACGATTCGACATTTATATACCAAGGTGGATGTGATCATTATGTATTTGCCATAACCAGTAAGTATTATCAAGACTCAACAAGCATTGAAGATCATAAATATTGGCTCAATAAAGCATTAGAATTAGCTTCAAAATTTCAATTTGATCGCTATTACCAAATGTTAGATCAAGACTCGTTAAAGATTGGTGCAGTGGAAAACAATGAGCGTTGGATTGAAATACCAGATGATGATCAAGATGACAATCTCTTTTATACAGGTATTCAATTGGTTGAGAGTTCAGATTTCGTTCAAGTTAGACTGAGTAAGTATATCAACTAATTCATTGAAATCGAAACATACATTTCTAATTAAACATTACTTCCCAATTCACTTTATAGTTTTAGGTGCTGGAATAATGTTAATGGGCATACTGACTTTAATTGATAAACCCTACATAGGTATTCCAAGCTTGCTGGTCGGTTTATTGATGGTGTCCACTCGATACATGATTATCATCAACCTAAATAGAAAGTACTATCACGACTTTATATGGTTTCTAGGTTTCAAGAAAGGAAAGAAAGTCTACTATGAGAATATTGATTACCTGTATATAACAAATAAATCGCTTTGACAGGAATGGGGTTCTATTGCCATTAGATATAGTAATAATGTAAGCATGTACTATTGTTATCTGAAGCTACAAAATCAGGAAGATGTGTTAATTAGAGAGCATCTATCTAAAGAAAAAATAAAACGAGATTTGACTGTTTTTGCAATACAAGCCAGAACTCATATTAAAGATTTAACGAATGACTAGGTCATGGATATTCTACTGATTTCATTTACAGTTCTAAAAGCAATAGTAATACTAATGGGGTTAGGTAAAGCTGGCAAACTTCTATGGAAAGGGTTTTCAGATAATGATAATGAATCCAAAAATCAGGGGTTCAAGTATGTTTTAATAACTTTCGTAATCATAATCCTGCTGACGGTGACAGAATTCATCATAGTAGAATTAGTCAGTTAACTACCAGTGAAACACGACCCTTGGAACTACATACCAACCCTAGTTGTAGCAATTCTATACTTTACTTGGGGTCTATATTTGTATGTAAATGATCTGGTGGGATATGGCACAAGCGGATACACTGGTCAACTGACTGCTGGTGGATATCCACTAATGTTTTTAATGGGGTTTATATTTCTAGTGGTGACTTACTTTTCATTATCACCGTTTAGTAAGATTAGGAATTTATTTAGGAGAAAGAGGGGGAAGAAGAATACCTAATTCAAGAAATAACCTAAATAATCGAAGGTCTGAATTCTCTATACTCTGACTCTATTTCTTGGTCATTTTTAAGTTTACACTCCTAACAACTGTATCATCCATATCCAGTGCATTTAAATTGGTATTCAGACGTAATGATTGTGAATTCAAATCTCTGATTGAATAGTATTCAGTAAGCTCATAAAAGTCATCAGAAAAAGAATCTTCTATGAGATACGAAACTTTGATATATTCACCTGTTTTACCTAAATCCCAACTACCAGAGATACGCTTTTCTACGAAAATACTACCAGTATCATTTACTAGATCACCTCCATGATGCATTTCAAATGTTTGATCGTCTGATAATCTTAGCTTACAAAAAGTATTAACTAATGTGTCGTATTCGAACATATATGCACCTAAATTATCTAAGTCTTCTGTGTACCAATTACCTACTAATTTGTTTTTGATTTCTTTAAGCTCAACAGTGTCATAGTTCATTCTTTTACCCCGAATAAGCATTTGTTCAGGTATCTTGTCAACTGGTTCAGGATAGTAATAAATTCCTTCAAAATGGTCATCTGAATAATCTAAAATCATTAGAATATGACTATCTAAAACATCCTGATCTGTTAGGGCTAAAAAAGGGATACCAAAGAAGTTGATGGAGTTTTTAAATAGTTCTGAAGTTGAACCATAGTCGAATCTTTTAAAAGTTCCTTTTCGTAGGTCTTCAAACTCTACTGAAAATAATTCATCTTGACCCTTGAAAATTTTCCACCATGAAGATTTAAAAATGTCATCTGACAATAGGAGTGAATCATAATCCCATTTAAAAAAATGACCCATAGTTTGATCGTTATAGAACAGCATAAACTCTTTTCCAGTTAGCAATCCTTTTAATGTTTTTTCTTTGATTGTTATTAAGATTGAATCATTGCGAACAGTATACTTACCAGTATCTGCTAGCGTAATGAGTTGATAGCTCTCGTTGAAGAAAAAGGGTTTAATGATAGTTTGATAAAATGTATCAATTTTGGGGGCATCTATGTTCTTCAATAAAGAGTCTAATTCCAATAGTAGGGGATCAGATTTATGTTTCTGACTAGATTGGGATTCTTTATCAATGACTTCACGAACATAGTTCTGTACCCAAACACCTTCCATTGACTGGCAGATGGAGTTATTTGCAATTATGAGTATTAATAATATTGTTAGTACACGCATTATCTCTACTTACTTTATTATCATCTTTTAGGTAGCCATATAAAGCATTGATCCGGCCGTGGCCGGATCAATGTCTCCTCAAGACCTTTGCACTCCATCTAACTTATTGAAAAACTGGTAAACTATCCATTACGTGCAATTCAAATTGTCTTGGGATTAAGATTGAATCATAGGTAAACTGCTGATCCGATTTTAACGTATTGAATTTCATCATTTCCATTCCATAAGATGCAGAAGGCTTAATTTCAAATTTGTAAGTTGCGATGACATACTTATCTTCTTGAATATCAATCTCAACTGTTTCGCTTATACCTAACTCTTCTACCATAATTTCCAGTATATGAACTCCATTAGAAGCTTCAAACTTGTAACTTTTATAATTAGGGGTTATTTCTGAGTACCCAATTTTATCTTTTTCTAAAATATGCTCATCCATTTTAATCGAAACATCGATTAAAGTGTCACTAGAACTTTCATTTTCGATATAAATATTGAGTTCATTAAGCTTAGAGTTTGACGACAACAAAACGCTTACTTTATTATATACAAAGAAGCACGCAAGCAAAACGATTAGTAAAATGAATAGTCTACCTCTTGAGGAAATTAGGTCATTGAAGCTATTTACCATCTATTATTGAAGGTTTATACAAAGAATTATTGACTTGTGCTTCATTGAAGAATTAAGCTATAAGTATCGTATTTAATTCCACTGCGTATATGGATAATATATTTGGGTATGGCACAAGTGGATATACTGGTCAGCTAATTGCAGGTGGATATCCATTCATGTTTTTAATGGGGTTTATATTTCTGGTGGTGACTTACTTTTCATTATCACCGTTTAGTAAGATCAGGAATTTGTTTAGGAGAAGGAGGAAACGAGATTAGAATTTAACAGTCAAAGTTTCGTGAACATTCCGATAATTAAAGAGTTCGTTTTAAATATCATGGATAGTTTACGACCCTCTAAAGGTTTGGTAACCCAAATTTTGCGTTGTAGCTCTGCAAGAACCAATTTTTTTTATCTGGGATAGGTGAGAATTTTTTAGCACCTCTTAATAAATTTTCATCATTGGTAAAAGCCAGAACTATCATATTATCAGATTCATCAACTTGAATTGGTAATTCTTCGATTAAATTAAGATCACAATAGAACTTTGCATCGGATTCATTATTTTCAAATCCGATGATTTCTAACTCATTTTGAAGCTCTATTATCTCCAAAATCTCCTGCCTTAAATAAGCACTATCTATCTCCTGTTCGGAATCAATTTTTAAGAATTTCAATTCGTTGTTTTCTATAGAATAAGTCACACTGGTGTTTGTTATACTATATATAAAAATGTTATTCCGAGTATAGAGATTTTTTACGCCTTTCTCATTAAAAAATTTAGATTCTTCAAGTTTATCAATCAAATTACTTAAATCTACTTTCTTCTGAGTTTCACAACCAGTAAAAAACATAAGTAGGATTAGAAGGTAATGTATTTTCATTTTATTTCTTTTTCGTTGGATACACCTTTATGTTATCGTAACCATCAGATATCGCTCGTTGATCACCTTTAGAGTCTCTTATTCCCGTTCCTTTTCCACCAAAAAGAGCGTTGTTTATATGTGCACCAGTTTTTGCAGTTCCCTTTCTAAATCCTAAATTTTTCATTGCTCCTCCCCAAAGGTAATTTCCTGCATCAGAAGTGTTGTAAGCTTTGTTATTGCCTTCGAATATGTAAAACGATGTTGCTTCTTCTGAAGCCAAATCAGATGTCGAAATACCTCCATTTTCAGATTCACCTGCCAAAGAATTAGCCCAAAAGTCCATTGATCCCGTTGACTCTTCATAAGCAAAGCTCCATTCACTATCTCTTGCCTCTTGAGAAGTAACACCAGATTCATCCATATAGCCTGCTATATCTTCTGCTGATTTTTGATATACAATCTTAGTATCAGTACCGTAAGTCGAGGTAACATTTTCTAAATTTTTACTGTCATTTTCAGGATCATTTAAGTTATATGTAGTTTCATTGCCACCTTCACCTTGAACAACGATTCTATGATTTTCATCGCCTGTCTCTCGAATTTCACCTGTGAAATTTCCGTTTTTATCAAAAACATAATCATCGATTAATCCGTCTGGATCAATAAAAATTAAAGGGTTATTTCTTACGAAATTATATGGAGTGTATGTATCTCTTTGATCTGCTAATGGGTCGACAGAATTCCATCTTCCTATAGTTGGATCATACATTCTCCATCCATAGTCATAGAGACCTAAATCTAAATCCTCAATAAGTTCTTTTCCATTAAACTTAAACCTGTTCTCCTTAGCCGTCACTCTCTGATACCCACCACTATGAGCCAGTCCAAAAGGATAATAATCCGTCTTCTCAATCACAGGATGCTCATTCACCGTCACGGTCAAATCATCAAAATACACCTCCGTTAAATTCAAGCTCTCGTTACTCAGGTAGACGACCACATAACCTGACTTAGGGGCTTCAAAGGTTTCTGCTAACTCCAATAATGCATGGTTATTACTGGAAGCGGTACTGAGTTGTGCAAACGCAAAATGATTGTTGGCAATGCTTGCACCTACATCATCAGGTAAGAACAATAAATTGATATATGCCCGTGGCACATTATCATCAATCTGATCACCAAACACCCCTGAGACCATTGACCCACTTGTGCCAAAGCTGTTATTGATTGCACCCTCATAGTTGTTCACTCCAACACTACCAGTAATCGCATTCATAATCAGGCTACCTACGGCAGCCGTTGGATTACTCGTGCCAGTAGGGGCTAAGTATTTTGCATACACCGAGGCATCGATCTTGTCACCTTGTCCTACAGGAATGGTGAGTACAGAACCAACCACACCACCCGTAGCACCATTCAGTAATTGGGATTGGTCATAGGTGCTTCCCGCATCGGTATGGTCATGGATATTGGCGGCAATGATATTGTCCAGATTATCAAAGAGCCCTTCATCATCAGGATTATTGGGATCACTCTCATAGTTCAATGTAAAGTTGATCGTTTTCGGGTCTGTAGTAAAAACAACGCGTGTATTTCCCAAATGGTCTTTTAAATAATACTCATAGTCCCAGTCTCCTTCCGTTTCATCAGGGACAATTCTACCTTCTTCGTGTTGTACAAGTGAGAGTATGGGGTCTTCTTGTTTAACGATATATTCATCAATAAACATCACATCATCAAAATCTACACCGTCTAAACTATTATTCCAGCCAACACCTAGGGTGAGTTCGGTAACACCATTTGGAATTTCAAAAGTCGCACTATACCATTTGTCATTCACTATACCTTTTTCTATTGTAGTACTTCCGGTACCCATAGTTACAATAAAACCAGTATTACCTTTAACCCTTAAGTATGGTGTATGCGTACCATCGTGGTATCCCTTGAGTCTGAATTCATAAGTTTCACCCTCAACTACAGTTAGGGTAGCAACTGTTACACTCGGAGTGCTTACAGTTTCATCACTATCAACTTTCAGGTAAGGCTCTCCATTTAGCTGTGTTGTAGATAGTGAGGATAAAAAGGTGGTTATAGAAGTCATATCGTCACCTTTATTTTTGATAATTTCTAAATCCTCATTAGGGGATTCATAAATAAATTCACCTGCGTAGTGCGTGGTTTTGGTCAAAACACCAGCTTCATATACTTTTTGTTGCAGTTTTGTGCCAGTTGCATCATAGGTGTATAAAATGTAATTGTTCACATTTTTTTCTACTCTTGTGGGTAGGTTTAAGTGGTTATAGGCAATACCGGTAATGCCTTTGTTCAGATCCTGGGTCAAGTTTCCGTTGTCGTCATAATCGTAGTCATTATTACTATTAGACTCATGATCATGGCCATCTTTGAAACCATGGTCATCGTTACCATCGTCTTTAACACTCAATAGCTTGTTCCCTCGATTAAGGGCTGTTCCATAGTCATAGGTGAGTATATCCATAGCTATTCCAGCTTTATCCATTCTCGTTAGGCTTTCGATATTGCCATTCAAATCATAGCTTACAGCATCGAGATTGAAGGCATCTGTATTCATATTGTATGATTGAGCTTTTTTAATTCTATTCATGGGATCATACTGATAACTATAACCTACTGTTGTGGTGGTATTGTCCAGTCCTTCACTCCATGATACGGCACTTATATTTCCATCGAATTGCAGATCGGCCGATGGGATGCTGAGTCCTATGTCTTCATTATAGCCTAACATCATTCCGAAATAATCTCCTTCCCCATCACTTAGGTCATTATCATTGATTTTATTGAGCCAACTTCTTATATTATAACGATAGTCTACCGATTGAGCGAAAGTAGTTCCGTTATCTGTTGAGTGTAAACCTTTATCGATCAGTTCACCTAATTCATTATAGGTATTTTGAGTTAATAAAATTTCTCCAGTATTATCTATTTCGTTCCAAACTTCCAATAACCTGTCCGCGTGGTCGTACTCAAATCTCTTTTTTATTACGTATGTGTCTGTACCGTCAGAATGCGTAGTTTTGGTTTTAAGCAACTGACCTAAGAATCCGTATTGATTGGTATTGATGACATTGCCCAGTAAGTGCTGATTATGTTGCTGTATAACACGATATTCATCATCATAATAAGTAACACTTTTCAGCCAAGTATTGGAGCCATCTAGAGTTTTAACTTTAGCGCCAGTCACTTGGCCTTTCACACGATCGAATTCTTCTGTTTGATTCAGTTCTAAATCTGGAATAAAACTGTAATTTCCGGCATGTGGGAAGTCATAGTCATCATAGTAGGTGACGGTCAAATAGTCATTAGCATTACTTACTGAAGGGTAGCTGTCATTTGAGTAACCATGAACATCCATAGCACGCTCTTCATATAATACTACAGCACTAGCCACTTGTGAACGAATATCACTTAGTTGGTCGCTGCCTTTGTCTATTATACCTGTAAGCACAGGTCTTCCAAGTTGGTCATACTTGGTAAAGAGCCACTCGTTATTACCATTTATTCGCTGTTTGCCATCTTGAGTCATTACTAGAAGGTTGGCATTATTGTACACCAGGTAAACAATTTCAGCTCCTGGCACTTTTTTTGAAATCATTCGCTTGCGGCCATCATATTTGTACTGAAACCCCAAATTGTCTATGAGAGTTTTTCCTCCTAAAGTCCAAACAAAAGAGGGGTGACCTATTCTATTAGAACATTCCGGAGGAAGTACAAATACTAAATCTTGATAGACATCATAGACGTAATAAGTATCTGCCCATCCTGAATTTGGAGCCTGCGCTCTTTTTAAAATGGTCTGCCCCAGCTGATTGGTGAATTCTATAACCTGATGCCCATTTGCATCAGTGATAGTAGTTTTTGTCAGTTCTCCAGTAGCATATGTTCCAGAATACTCTAGTTTCTCATTTTCGACTTTCCAGAAAACAACAGGTGTGTCCTCAGTGCTACTGTAAACATCGAATTGTGACGTAATAGTTTTTTCTGTGCCCATTGCCCAGGCTTCACCCGGTGCCGATTGCTCTTCAACTCTGTTGAGAGGAGAGGGCTCATATTTCTTCTCGCTGTAGGGTACGAGTGTTTGTGCTATGCTGTAAGAAACAGATGCTGTTGATAGATCAGGGTTATTATAAAACTCCAATTGATCGACCTTTGGACATTCCTTATAATTGCCATTAATGGAATTATATTTTACATAAGGTAAATACTCTTTATAAGGCCTGCCTGCTAGGTCGAATTCAATGAAAGATACAAGATCGTTTGCAGCTGGTGACAGTTGTTTTTGTACTGTCTGAAACACTCTTCCCAACCCATCTACATAATTTGTATTTATTCGAGTATCTTCACTGGAAGCATCTATATCGATATTTGCTTCCTGGGTATTTTCAAAGGGTTTGAGCATTGTGAAAGTCCTAACATAATTGATGTCAACATTCATGTCAGGAACGAAAAGTGGTAAAGAAGAATTACCCCAGGTACCATCATTTTTTCTGGATCTTAAGTAAAAATCCCCACTATTTAATACAGTAATTGTATTTGCAGTACCTAGGTCTTCTCTGGTTCCGTTTTCCTCCGTTTGCCAATACCATTGAGTTCCTTCATATGGATTTCCCTCTCTTGTTAAAATAACCTCTCCACAACTTATTTCATCTACATATGGTGCTGGTGGTGAAATAGTAATATGTTTTTCACCGTACAACCGCCCATAAGTACATAAGGAAACATAACCTTCCCCACAAATACCCCATTGTACCCATATAGTATACTGTGGTGTGCTTAATTCTTCACTTATTATTTCTCCACCCTGCACACTCCATTGAGGAGCTATTAATCCACCTCCATTATTTACAGAATAAGTCTGAATAGAACCTTCTACTGGCTTTATTTTTCCAGAAATGTTTCTCAAGCCTCCAGAATGGGTAGTCAATAGAACCTCTATTTCTGTGGCTTGACTCCAGCAGCCTGCACTTGAGACTTTTCTAATATAGTATGTCCCACTGACGGAAGTTTCATATACCAAATCATTATTACTTACATCTGTACCTGCTGGATTAGTCTGCCAATACTCATTTGTCAGAGTATTTGAAGCCTTATATAAGTAAGCCGTACCACACTCGTACTGTATTTCAGGCATTGCTGGTGACTGTGGTATATCATTTATTGTGATAGTGGCTTGTCCAACACCAGAACTCCAGGCTGGATCAATATCGTTGACTGCTCTTAAATAATAGGTCCCAGATGTAGTGACGGTATAGGTAGATCCATAACCCAATGTAGTATTCGTCCCGTTGGAAGAATGTTGCCAATACCACTTCACTCCAGGTGGTGGTGAGCCTTGCCGTGTAAGATTTCCAGTACCGCAATTATTTGAAGAAGCTAACGGATCAGCAGGTGCTAAAGGAATGTCGATTACTTCAATAGCATTTACTTGCTTTATGATATGCCCTGTTGAGTTACAAAGAGTTACTATTCCATCAGGTCTAACATCATCCCACCGAATTACAGCCCTGTAATCTGTGCTCGATACACTTGTAGATAAGACTGTACCTCCGTCAGCTGACCATGTTGCACCAGTTATTGTATTACCACCATCATAACTGTATTCACGGGTATAACCAATTGTAGCGATTCTATCGCCCAATATGTCCGTACCAGGAGGTGTAGGAGCGATTAGTATAATATTTACAGAACTTGACGGTCCCCAGCATCCTGCACTATTTCTTGATCTCAAATAATATGTGCCTTCCGAGTATACAGTATTTTTCAAAGAGCTATTGGATATGTCGGTAGTATTGGCTGATGATTGCCAATAGTAAGTTATTCCAGAGGATGGCGAAGCTCTTGTTAATTCAGCTGCTCCGCATTCCAAATTAATTGTAGGCACAGGTGGCTGATTTGGGATATTATTAATAGAAACACTAGCTGAACCGGCTCCACTACTCCAAAAACCTCCATTATCATTTTTAGCTCTTAAATAATATGTGCCAGAATTAGATACAATTCTATCTGTGCCATGGCCTATCGAGGTACTTGTGCCTGTTGCAGAGTTTTGCCAATACCATTTAACACCAGATGGGGGTGAAGCTTGTCTTGTTAACGTTTTGTCTCCGCAAGTGTTGGCGGATATAGAGGGATTTGGTGGTGTATTAGGAGGGTGTAATATTGTAATGCTTTTTGAAGACACAAGAGTTTGCCAGTTAATAAACCTTACTTCACCAGTGTTTGCGGAATTTGACCACAAAACTTTTACATAGTATTCAGTCCCCACTCTCCATGAGTCAGTCACTGTACCATTTGTAGCTTCCCAAATAGGTACTAAATACATAGCTCCGTTATCATGACTGTAAGTCTGCTCACTAGACTTATTCACTACCGATGGACCATTTAATGCCTTTAACTGGCTTGAAAAAAAGACTAGAATGAATATTATGACGGCTCGCATTATTGGTAGGTGATTTGGGTAAAAATAATTTTTACACTGGCTCCGTTTACAATTGAAAGTTCTCCAAAGATATTTTCACCTTGATTGTAAAGTTTAAATTCTCCGCTTAAATCTCCTTCACTTATCAAATAGATAAGTTCACCAATATTTTGAGTATTATCCCATTGCCCAGTTTTAGAAACAATGTCAAATTCTTCGGAAAGATTTGATAAGTGTTGAGTCCAAATCAGCGTATTTTGATCGATTGAAATAGATGATTGTAGTGAAATATGTTCGTCTTCTATAATAATTTCTAAGCTCTCCATAGTAGCATTTAACGAGGAGATTTGGGCTTCAGTATTATGATAAGATATCATTAATACTAAAAAAATGATGACTGAGTTATAAATTTTATTCATTGTTCAAACGGTAAGAGTATTCAATTTTCTCCATTAACGTATGATCATTATTTCTTAAATTAATAAGTCTGCTTTTTTCATCGTAATCATAATAGGTAGTTACCCCATTATTATCAACCTGAGATATTAGCCCTACGTTATCCTCAATATAAAAAGATGTAAAAAACACATTCGAACGATCAGGAATGATTCTAATTTCATCAATTAGCGCGGTTCCTTCAATTGAAAAAGGAGTTCCATCTGAATCGAAAACTAGTCTCTCCCATATATTTCCTGCAGTTTTAGATACTCCATTTATAATGACATTGCCATCCCTTGCAAAAAGACTAATTTTATAATTACCTGAAGGTAACGTATTGGTATAGCTGACTCCACCTCCTGGCTGCGAAGACAGCGTTTTAATTGTAACTCCAGATTTAGACTCTTTATTTGAAAGGCGTGTTTTAACACCTGTTGCAGTAGCCGAAATACCTGATGTGCCTATTGACCAATTATTAGAGGTTGCTTGCTCGAAACTGCAATAGTCTACCTCATCATGTTTTGCATTGACAATTTTACTCACCACATTTTTACCATCTCTATCCCATAAGTATGATGTATATAATCCTGATAAATGGCTGTATTCCTCAATTATATTCCCAAGAGCATCATATTTAAATGTTCTTGATGGAATACTTTCATCAGTTTTGTTATCAAAGGTTATTTCCGAAGAAGGCTTAGTACTATACCCCACTTCAGGGTTTAAATGTGGGTTATAATTATTATAGTAATATTGAACTTTTGAAAGGGTACTACTTTGACCATCGGATTTAATAAGTTCTTCTTTTTTTGCTACTAAATTATCATAGTTTCCTCTTATAATCATTTCATTATAGGCTATTTCAATTGCATTTAGAGGTGGAAATGTAAACGCATTTGGTGGGTAGATATAAGTTGTTTTCAGAATATCATCGCCTACCTCTTTTTTATTTTCAATAAGAAGTTGATAACCACCCTGCGAGGGAGCCAAAGTACTTGTTGCGTCAAAATATTTGAAAGTACTATTGCTGATTTGTGAAGTGCCATTTAAACCAAATTTTGAATCAATTTGAGCTACTTTAGCTCGCCAAAAACTGGCGTAACTATACATTGAAGTGTTGGCATTTAAATCAAAGTGACTCATTGTTTGTTTTTGGCCATCCATTTCTGCCAAAAATTGCACCCACTTAACTTTAATATTATGTGCTGTGGTTGCTCGTAAATAAAAATCTTCGTATTGGTTCTCAGTTTTTTCTATTGAGACATAATTTACGAGATCTTCATCATACCGATACTTCTCTACACTTTTTAATAGACTTCTTACTCCTGGATTAGAACTATTGAAATAATTATATATAGTCAGTCCATTCTCAAGCCCATTTACCTCAACCGCCACTTGATCATATCCTATATGATGGCCTCTTATTCTACCAAAAGTATTGGAGGTGTTTGCTGCTGCATATAAACTTCCGCATAAATCTGTTGAGAAATAATCAGGGACATAATGCATTTTGTGACTGGTTTCATAATTTGGTTCAACGGGATTGCCATCGATACCCACAAAATTGTTATATGCCCGTAAGTACTTTAGATTATCTTTTGAATAATAAAATTTAGTGGTTTTGACTTTATCTGTTACTGCGTCATAGTCCCTTATTACTTTAATTCGGGCTCCACCTACAGTATTTCTAACCAAATAATCATCCATCAAATTTCTGTAATAAACGGATGCTGAGATTACCACATCATCATATTGAAGGTTAGATCCCACGGAGCTTACAAGAATATATTTACCGGCAGCTAAAGGTTTGCTAATATCAGTACTGCCAAACTCATGGACATAATCATAAATATCGCTGACAGAGTTCTTGTATAGGCGAGCTCTGGTCGGAGGAGCGTATGGGCCATATGGATTACCTGGTGGCCAAAATGATGCGGATAGCTGAACAGTTTGTCCTTGTTCAATTTCAAAAATAGTCCTATCTACATTTGCAGGGTGTCCGACCAAACCTCCCGCTTCGTGATTGTCCCACATTTGACTAATAATTTGTTCTGCGGTACTCATTTCACCATGATTGTTCTCATCGGAATATGCGACACTTCTAGCATAACCGTCTACTGGATAATTATCAACTAATGTTGCCACTCTGTGAACTTCAAAATCAAACTCTGTCCATCCACCAGTAGGGTAGATAATTTTTTTAATTAGACCCCTTGCCGAAGTAGAATTAGATTCTCTGTTAGCCGAAGTGTAAGAATTGTTATGATAAGTAGTTTTATAACCTTCAGGAAGAGGGGGAATGAAACTACCTGCATTAGAATTACCTCCATTTGGATACCCATAATGGTCAATCATATCAGTATAAAGCGGTAAAGAGCTATTATCATATTCAAATTTGTAAGGAGGCAATCCATTCTCTTGAATCTGATCGAGCCTCAGTCTATTTTTCGAAGAAATGCAATCTTCGCCATAGTGAGAAAAGGTTAAATCAAATGATTTTAGCAAACCGATTGAATCTTTAATTTTAATATTATAAAGTTTTCTCAACGGTGGAGTAAAGCCTGCCTGATAATCACACCTGCCATTATTAGTGCTTAGAAACTCAATGAAAACATTATTACTATCCTCTAAAGACGTATTAGAATTATATGTTATTCCAAATAAGTAAATAGAAGTTGAGGCACCTATTTCGGACTGACTCATAGAGGTCTGGGGGTAATAACATGGTTCTCCTTGATGATTATTCTTTGGGGGGATAAACACAGATGAAACCATATTTGGATTGAAACTTATATCATAAGTTGAGTGACCATTTGAATCTAAATTTGGTAGATAAGAGAATGTTATTTTTTCTTTACTAGTCTCATTTTCGATGCTTGATAAATACCACGCTGTAGTAACATTTCCGGATAATTCAACCTTATTCAGGCCTCCGAAAGTGTATTTAATACCTTTTGGTGTTGTAAATACCCATACATCTTCAGCTCCAGGGGTTCTAGTTCCTGACATTGGGTTTTCTATCTTCAAATCATAGTATGGTGAGGTTAGAGCTGTGAACCCATCTCCCGATCTAGCAAATGTGAGCGTACCTGAATATTCACCGAAATTAAAATGAAAAGCATCAGGAACTAAATCAATTTCTCCCTGAGCACAATCTTGATAAAAATTATATCTATCATTATTGTAGTAGTCGCTAGATGTATAATGATATGAAGGATTCTGAAGTAGCTCCCAGGTTGCATATTGGTTGAAATACCCGTTTCCTTTTTCATCTGCAAGCCCCCTTATTGTTCTAGTAATAATACCACCGGCATTAAGAGTCCATCCCAATCCAACCCAACTAGCTATATCTCTTGTTTTGATTCCTTTCGAATCATAACTCATTGAAATAGGTAATGACAATTCTCTACCCTCTATTTGGTATATAGGAACTGATATATTAGGCGTTCCAGTGTTATAGCTAACAGGTGTGTCACCAAATTTAGCAATTGCAGCGGCTTCTGGCGATGGTGGAATAATGTCTTCAAAAATAGGGCTACCACCTGGCTGACTTTTGGCCACAAAAAAAGACAGTAAAATTAAAATTATAGCTAAATTAAATTTGACCATTGAAAGAATTATTATTTACTTATGTAATAATAGTCGTTGAAATTTCGTTTTGAAAATCATTTTTATCTTTTTATTCATTGTATGCTGACTTAACAATCAAAAAGCTATATCGAGATTTTTCAATTTTAGTTGAGGTGATCTTTAATATCCCCTCAATAATTTTATAATTTTGAACTACCACTACGCAAAGCCAATTTTATGAGACAGTACCTTGATTTAATGCAGGACGTTTTGGACACTGGTGTTCAAAAAGGAGACAGAACGGGAACAGGAACGATAAGTGTTTTTGGTAGACAATTAAGGTTTGATTTGCAGGAAGGTTTTCCTTTGGTGACTACCAAAAAACTTCACCTTAGATCTATCATCTACGAACTGTTATGGTTTTTAAATGGTGATACCAATGTTAAATACCTTCAAGATAATGGCGTTTCCATTTGGGATGAATGGGCTGATGAAAACGGTAATCTAGGCCCTGTTTACGGGCACCAATGGAGAAGTTGGCCAACACCGCAAAATGGCACTGTGGATCAGATTACCAATGTATTGAATCAAATTAAAAACAATCCTAATTCGAGAAGGCATATAGTATCGGCCTGGAACCCGGCAGAAGTTGACAACATGGCGTTGCCACCGTGCCATGCGTTATTTCAGTTTTATGTAGCGGATGGTAAACTCTCATGTCAGTTGTACCAACGAAGTGCTGATTACTTTCTTGGTGTGCCATTCAATATCGCTTCATACTCTTTATTGGTGTATATGTTCGCGCAGCAATGTGATCTTGAACCAGGTGAGTTTATCTGGACTGGTGGAGACGTTCATTTGTATAATAACCATGTGGAGCAAGCCACTTTACAGTTGACGCGAGAGCCATATGCGCTACCTCAACTGAATATTGCCAGAAAACCGGAAAGCATTTTTGATTATCAGTTTGAGGATTTCGAAATTGTTAACTATCAGTCTCACCCTACCATCAAGGCACCCATAGCTGTTTGATGTTACTAAGTGCTGGATGATCAGTATCTAGTCGATCCGTTTTAAACTTTTCAAAAATGGATAGTCGAGCTACGTTTGTACAGAACACAGCTTGAATTCCTTCTAATTCACTTAGAGTTGCCCTCTGTTCTTGGACCTGAAAGTTTTTGATTATCACCTGGCGCATGACTCCATTGATACAGCCAGTCGCTAGGGGTGGGGTAAACAATTTATCCTGCTTAACCCAAAATAAATTAGAGGAAGAACATTCGGCAACATTCATTTGTTTATCGAGCAAGAAAAGCTCATCCAATTTTCTTTCTTTCTTTTCTATCGCAGCCAGGGTGTAAGGCAATGAACTTAGCGTCTTGAAAGGTGAAGTATTGGAGGGATGAAGAAAAACAGAATGTGAAGCCTCACTTTTCGTAATATATGTAACCCTATCACCAGTCATGGGTTTGACGAAAACAACATATTCACTTTCCTGAGTAGTTGAACCATATCCTGGAATGTCCGAATTAACTCGCCACACAATTAGCTTAACTCTGGCACTCGTTAATTCATTAGCTTCCATCACCAGTTGCACTTCTTTTTCAACATCAATTTTTGGTATTGATAACCTGCAGACTTCTGCTGCATTTTTAAGTCTTTTTAAATGCAAATCCAAATGAGAGACTTTTCCATTTTCAGCGATTAGTGTTTCGAAAATACCATCACCGAATTGAAAACCACGATTATAGAAGGACAGTCGATTATCTTGTTTAACTAACTGTCCGTTGTAGTTTATGATAGGAGACTTAACGATCATGAAATTTTGTCCTGCTTATTGATTATTCAAATTGAATATAAACCATTTATAATTAAAGGATGATCGCAAGATTAAAAATATAGTTAATATTGACGTGTTAATATTCGAATCAATTTAATGGCAGAAAAAAGTAGTGTGTTTGATATGATAGGTCCTGTCATGATAGGTCCGTCAAGTTCGCATACGGCAGGAGTGGTGAGAATCGCTCGTGCAGCCATTCGAGTATTGGGCAGTAAGCCGGATGAAGCTACCATTACTTTCTACAATTCTTTTGCACGTACCTATGAAGGCCATGGAAGTGATAAAGCTATAATTGCAGGACTTCTGGATTACAAGACTGATGACCCTAGAATCAAAACTTCCTTTGATCATGCTGAAGAAGCTGGTCTAAGCTATACCTTTAAATCAATAGGAAATGCTTCTACCATGCATCCTAATACCATCAGACTAAATCTCAAGAAGGGTGATAAGCAAGTTGAAGTTGTTGGAGAAAGTAAAGGTGGTGGTGTAATCAATATTGCTGAAATTGATGGCTTTAATGCCGATTTTTCTGCTGGTTTGCACACTTTGATAATTAAGGCTGGGGATACCAAAGGAAGTATTGCATCCATTGCACTTATTCTTTCTCATGACGATTGTAATATTGCGACTATGAGTGTTTCCAGAAAAGGTAAGAATGATATTGCCTGTCTGGTAATTGAAATGGATTCAGGGCTGAAACCTGTAACACTTGACTACTTAAACAGTCTTAATTGGGTACGTGAAGTTATATACATACCAGATATTGATTTATAACAACATATTAAATGAGATATATTAAGCTATTTGTAATTTGTTTTTTGACCATAGGTGCAACGGCTCAGGATAATGAATGGACGCTTCAACAATGCATAGATTATGCACTAGAAAATAACCTAACTATTAAGAGGAGCGAGTTGAATGTTAAAAATGCTGATGTCAACCTTAAACAGGCTCAATTCAATCGATTGCCTAATTTGAACGCCAACGGATCTTATGCCTTTAGCTGGGGTAGATCAATTGATCCAACTACAAACTTATTTGTTGATAATCAGCGTATAGCCTCCTCAAACGCAAGTGCCAATAGTTCAGTGACACTTTTTAATGGATTGAACCTTACCAATAGTGTTAAGCAAAATAAGTACGCTTATCTCTCTACGGAGAAGAGCTTTGAAGATGCTAAAAATGATGTTATCCTTAATGTGGTTACATTTTATACCAATGTGCTCTTTACTCGTGAGCTTTATGAGAATGCTATAAAACAGCTAGAATCTACTACACAGCAAGTAGAGCTAACAGAAAAACGTGTTGAAGCAGGTGCACTTCCTAAAGCTAATTTACTGGATTTATTAGCTCAAAAAGCTACTAACGAATTGAATAAGGTCAATCGGGAAAATGATTATAACAATGCCAGAATAAATCTAAAGCAGTCTTTGCAATTACCTCCGGAGCAAAGTATTGATATTGTCCTGCCAGACCTGGAGCTTGAAATTTCACCTGTTCTTGATGTCACAGCCCTTGAGGTTTACAACATCGCACTTAACGGACAGCCGGATGTTCAGGCGGCACAATTAAATACGCAAAGTGCAGAGTATGGCCTAAAGGCCTCAGAAGGGGCTATGTTTCCAACTTTAAGCCTTAATGGGGGTCTGAGTACTCAGTTTTCAGACGCTTCTCAAGTTCCTACACAATTTGAAAATGCAGTATTTAGTGACCCTGACATCACTGGTGGAGTAAATGCCCAATTATTTAATACAATTACTTTTGATCCGGGGACTGGAATTCAGACAGTTAATATACCTGCCAGATCGGCTAGTGGCTTTGAGACAATCTCATTTTCTGATCAGTATAATGACAATTTACGTAAATTCATAAGTCTTAATTTACAGATTCCTATTTTCAATAGATTTTTTGCTAGAAATAATGTTCAGCGTGCAGAGATCACCAGAAGTCAAGCTGTGATTACTGAAAAAGAAACCAAATATTTATTGTGGCAGACTATTGAGCAAGCTTACAATAATGTAGAAGCTGCCGCTAAATCCTACGAGTCGTCTCAGAGGCAAGTAGATGCCAGAGAAGAATCCTTCAGAGTGATAAAGCAGCGTTACGAGCTTGGTGCTGTGAACTTCGTTGACTATCAGGTAGCAGAAAACGACCTTTTTCAGGCTAAATCAGATTTATTGAGAGCCAAATACGATTATATATTCAGACTTAAAATACTTGATTTCTATCAGGGAAAACCTTTAGACTTTTAAACATGGCAAAAAAGAAAAAATCTAATAAATGGCTCTACTATACAATTGGAGGCTTGATCTTAATTGTGATATTATTAGTAGTTGCTAAATCTGCTGGTTGGATAGGCAAACCGAAAGAACTTGAAGTTGATTTGGCAACGGCTAAGCGAGTTTCAATTATCGAAAAGGTAAGTGCATCGGGGCAGGTTCAGCCTGTTGTTGAGGTTAAATTGAGTTCTGAAGTTTCCGGAGAAATAATAAATCTTGAAGTAGAGGAAGGTGACCCGGTAAAGCAAGGGGAGCTTTTAGCTAAAATACGACCTGATAATTTTATTGCGGCAGTTGAACAGTCCAGAGCCTCATTAAATACTCAAAAAGCTAACTTAGCCTCATCCAGAGCTAGTTTATCCAGAGCTCAGGCCACTTTTCAAAGAGCTGAACTAGATTTCAAAAGACAAGAAGGCTTGTATAAAGAAAAAGTAATTTCAGAATCTGATTGGGAACTGGTAAGACAGAACTATGAGATTGCGAAGAATGACCTTGCCTCCGCAAAGGAATCAGTGGAAGCTTCAAGGTTCGTTGTAAAAAGCAGTGAAGCTCAATTGAGTCAGGCACAAGAAAATCTTCGAAGAGCTACTGTTATATCGCCTATGACGGGTACTGTCTCGAAATTGAATGTTGAGAAAGGCGAGACCGTGCTCGGTACACAGCAGTTCCAGGGAACCGAAATGATGCGAATCGCTGATTTAAATCAAATGGAAGTACGTGTCAATGTAAATGAAAACGACATTATTCGTGTAGCTCTAAATGATACTGTACTGATAGATGTAGATTCTTACAGCCATCTGGAAAAGGAATTTAAGGGATTGGTGACTGCTATAGCTAATACAGCTAATGATAAAGCTTCGGCTGACGCAGTAACTGAATTTGAAGTAAGAATTAAAATACTTAACTCATCGTACGCTGATCTGGTTGCTGAAGGCAATAAATACCCTTTCAGACCGGGTATGACAGCAAGTGTTGAGATTGTCACTGAACGCAAAGAGAATGTTCTTTCAGTTCCACTATCGTCTGTTACAACACGTAAGCCCGGAGAGAAAAAAGGTTTTGGTAAAAAAAGTGAAGATGATAAACCTAAGACCACGGGAGCAAAGGCTGATGTAGAAATTAAAGAAGTAGTTTTTGTTAAAGAAGAAGGTAAGGCAAAAATGGTTGAGGTTAAAACTGGAATCAGCGATTACGAAAATATTGAGATATTAAGTGGAGTAGAAGAGAATGCCGAAGTCGTCTCCGGGCCATTCCTGGTAGTTACTAAACGCCTGAATGACGGTGATGCGATAACCTCTTCGGAAAAGGAAAAAGAGAGTGATAAAGAGGATGTAGAGGAGAGTGACTCTGAAGACGAGTAAACTAAATGATCATTAGAATTAAGCCATCCGCTAGCTAGCAGATGGCTTTTTTATTGATTTACACTTAAGAAACATGCTGGTAATAGAGTTTGTGTGAGAGCAATATTCAAACTAATTTCACTTTTCTAAACTGATGCACTTGCAAAAAATACTTATCATTCAAACTGCTTTTTTAGGAGATGTAGTGCTTGCTACCGGGCTAGCGGAAAAGCTTAAATTCTTTTATCCAGAAGCTGAACTTCATTTTCTCTTACGAAAAGGAAATGAAGGAGTATTAAAGGATCATCCCCATTTGCATAAAGTCTGGGTACTAGATAAACAGAAAAAAGCATCGAGTTTATTCAATATCATTCAGGGTTTGAGAAAGGAAAAATTTGATTTGGTTGTAAATGCACAACGATTCATGACCTCAGGTTTAATTACTGTTTTGAGTGGGGCCAAGAAGACTATTGGTTTTGATAAAAACCCTATGTCAATGTTCTTTTCAGAGAGATACCCGCATGTGATTACACCAAATGGCAGAGTGCATGAAATAGGGCGTAATAATCAGCTAATTGAGCATATTACTAATGATACTCCCTCTAAACCAAAGCTTTACCCTTCTAATGAAGATTTTGAAAAGGTATCTGAGTATTCTAAAGAACCTTATCTGACTGTGGCTCCTGCATCTGTCTGGTTCACAAAGCAATGGCCCAAGGAAAAGTGGATTGAATTTATTGATCAGGTAAAAGATTATAATATCTACTTATTAGGGGCACCGTCTGATCATTCATTGTGTGAAGAAATAAAGTCGTCCTCAACCAATGAAAGAGTAGTTGACTTATCTGGTAAGCTTTCACCATTACAATCAGCGGCTTTGATGAAAAATGCTCGTATGAATTATGTGAATGATTCAGCACCGATGCATTTTGCTAGTGCATTGAATGCTCCAGTGAGAGCTGTATATTGCTCTACTGTACCTGAGTTTGGATTTGGCCCATTATCAGATAATTCTGATGTTATTGAAACAAAAGGACTCGATTGCAGACCATGCGGGCTTCATGGACATCGTGAGTGCCCTCAAGGGCATTTTAAGTGCGCAAGTAATATTGAAATCACGACTTTATTGAAAGCTCTTAAGTAGTGCCAAACTCTTTATGGATACTTTTTAGTGATTGACCCACATCATCGGCATCTTTCTCTTTTTCAAATTCAATGAAGAGATGTCCATCTGTGAGTATGGTAATACTCGTATTCAGCTTAAATATTTCTTTATATACCTCTTTTACAACCTCCTTGGGGTAGTTCTTATTTTTTCTCAAACACTTTTTATAAGTAAGCCAGCTAAACAAGTAGATAAAAGGGTAAAAGAGAGGAAGGAGTAATAGGGAAGTGCTTTTTCTACGTGTCTTCTCTATTTTCTTGATTTTAAAACCTGACAGCCTTGCTAAGCCGCGAAGTCGTTGCACTCCAATCAAAAATATATGACCAAAATAGATTTCTTTAGATATTGCCTGGTCTGACATCCAAACAGAATCGAGTTCGTTTGGAGCCATTATACTGCCATACCTTTCACTTTCTGTGAGTAGGTAACTTAACCGCGATCTAAGATTAGAATAATTGGGTGTTGTGATAATTAAGGAGCCACCAACCCGAAGTATTCGATTGAATTCTTTTAATGATCGATATTGATCTGAAAAATGCTCAATTCCTTCCTGGCAGATGATTGCATCCGCACTTTTTTCAGGCATCGGAATACCCTCCAAAATATTAGCTCTAACACAATCCAGACCATCTACATTGAAATACTCAGGAAACAAATCAAATGGCTTTGGTATTCCCCCTACATTTTGAATTAGCTTTGAAGTAACACCATTCCCAGCGGGAAAGTCAACAATGACTTTATCCTTAAAGAAGGACGCTTCCCTCAGAAAGAATTTCTTCACATAGTATTTAATGCTTTTGGGATTATCTTCGTAGGACATTAGCTGATTTTAAAAAGCTAATATAATTAGAATAACGGTATCTGGTGAATATATTAGAAATATGTCTGGGGGAAGGGTTAGGAGGACTGGAGCTTTACTTTAGGAACTGCTGTACACACTTAGCCAAAGCAGATAAGGTTGTATCCGTCACATACAAGGGGTCGAGACTTGATCAAATAGCAAATAGAGAGGATCAATATCATTACTCACTTTCTTCTAAAAGTAAAATATTCTCTTTAGCTGCTATTCGACAGTTACTAGGAATTATTAAAAAAGAAAATATTGAAGTCGTTCATATTCACCATAAGGAGGACTTGGCGATTATTGCTTGGGTCAAATTACTTTCGAAAGCTAATATTAAAATTGTACATACACGTCAAATGCAGCTCCCTGGAAGCAAAAAAGACCCGTATCATAGGTTTGTGTATGGATCAATTGATTTATACATCGCAATATCTGATGGGTTAAAAGCAGAAGCTCAAAAGAAAATACCCATTCCAAAAGACAGAATTATCAGGCTATATTATGGAGTTGAAAAAGCAAATAAAAACGATATTGATACATCTTTTTTACAAAAACGAGACAAGTTTAATATTGGTGTTTTTAGTCGAATTGAGTATCAAAAAGGCCAGCATTTGGTAATTGAAGCTTGCAATAAAATGCTTGAGTTAAGCCATGAAATCGAGGTTTATTTTGTTGGTGATACTATGGATAGAGAATATGGGGATAAGCTAAAAGCAATGATACCTGAGCGTTTTTCTGAACGTTACCATTTCACGGGTTTTCATAAGAAACCCACCACTATAATGCCCCTGTTCGATTTGATAATTATGCCTTCTAAGAATGAGACTTTTGGATTGGTTTTGGTGGAAGCTATGAGAGCCGGTGTTTCAGTCATAGGCACTAATGCCGGAGGTGTACCTGAAATAATTGATCATGGTGAAACCGGGTTGCTATTTCCCTGGGGAGATGCCGAGGCGCTTGCTGAGCACATTAAGAAAAACATTGAAGATACACCTTTCAGAAAACTAATGGCAATAAATGGTCAGATGAAAGCGGATGAAAATTTCGAAATAAATAAACATTTTGAAAGGCTCAAAGAGATTCTTTCAAAGCTTACTTCTTCTGAGCTAAGAGCATGAAAGTGGATTTGTAAGGAAATACTTCAAGAATGTTTTTAAGAAGCCACCGCTTGAATTTGGATTGACCAGGCCGCACATGATATCCATTCCGTATTAGCTTTACATCATACCCATAATTAGCTTCGAGAAGCCTTTTAAGTTTATAAGGGTTATAGAAGAACAAATGATGAAATGTGTCATAATGCTTGGCCTTTCTTTTTTTGAGGCCTATTGTATCTAAAAAAGATTTAAACTTATTTGCTAATGAATCGATATTAGGGCATGCAATGAAAAGTATACCGCCCTTTACCAATAGAGAGTGATTCTTTCTTAAATAATCTTGAGGATTTTTAGGGTGCTCAAGAACATGATGCATGTAGATGGCCCCATAACTCTCTTTCTCATAGTTGAGTTCTATAAAGTCACCAGACTTGACCTTGACATTCAATTTTTCCGATAGTTTTTGTGTGGTTGCAGAGTCTACATCATATCCTTCAACTTGCCATCCACGCTTTATAGCCTGCCTTAATTCCCAGCCTTCACCACTGCCTATCGACAGAAGAGGGCTTTTGTTCTTGTCTACAAAACGTTCTATCTGAGATAAATAAAAATCATGCCCTTCAGTTAAGGCTTCTGCCCAGCCCGAAGTTTCTGCATAATTCTCCAGATCAACATATTTTGAATAATAGTCCACCAGATACTGATCCGTATACTGAGGATTCATAAATTCAATTTGACACGATTGACACTTATTAATTACAATTCCTTTATAATCAGTCTTTGTGTCTTTTATACCTTCTGAATCGCACAAAGGGCAGGTAACTAGTTTTTCATCAAAATCTTTGGTCAAATCCAGAGTCATTCTATTTAATTTTATACTTTCGATGCTAAAATAGACAATTAATCCAAATACAAGTTTTGAGAATTTCAGGTGTCATCATTACCTACAATGAAGAAAATAATATTGAGCGGTGTCTCAAATCGTTGGAAGGTATAGTTGACGAAATTGTAGTTGTTGATTCTTTTTCTACCGATCGTACCAAAGAGATTTGCTTGTCTTACAACGTTAAATTTTCAGTGAATAAGTTTGAGGGTCATATCCAGCAAAAAAATCATGCTATGAGCCTGGCATCAAATAACATGATACTTTCTCTTGATGCAGATGAGGCATTATCAGAAGAACTAAGGAAATCTATACTACAGTTAAAGCTAAATTCACATAGTGACGAGAAAGCATTTTCATTTAATAGACTAACATCTTATTGTGGCCAGTGGATTTATCATTGCGGATGGTATCCTGACAAGAAAATACGCTTATGGAATAGAACTATTGGTAAGTGGGGTGGAGTAAACCCTCATGATAAAGTTGAAATAGCTGATAACGCTAATTCAAAACATGTGAAAGGAGACATTCTCCACTATTCATTTGAATCAATAAGCTCGCACGTGCAAACGGCCAATAACTTTTCAACGATAGCAGCTAAGGCAGCGTTTGAAAGAGGTAAAAAGGCAAACCTTGTATTACATATTATACTTAATCCGATTTTTACGTTTGTTTCAAAATATTTTCTTAAACTCGGTTTTTTAGATGGCTTCAATGGCTTTGTTATCTGCTATCTTTCGGCTGTTTCTAACTTTTTGAAGTACAGTAAATTAAGACAACTGAATAAGAGTGGTCAATAGAATATTAATTTCTCGTACAGATAGTATTGGTGATATCATACTTACATTACCAATGGCTGGGATTTTAAAAAAGCATTTTCCAGATTGCACCATTTTTTTTCTGGGGAATGACTATACAAAATCTATTATTGAGAACTCATCATTTATTGATCAATTTTTAAATGTTAAGGATCTAACTATAGAAGGGATCTGCCAATTGGAATTAAATGCTGTAATTCATGTATTTCCAAATAAGGATGTAGCCAGGCTAGCCAAGAAAGCACAAGTTCCTATTCGTATAGGAACAAGCCACAGAGTTTTCCATTGGGTCACTTGTAATAAACTAATTTCATTCAGTAGAAAGAAAAGTGATTTGCACGAAGCAATTCTTAATCTAAAGCTGATACAGCCTCTTGGAATTGACTCAAGCTATAAAGTAGATGATCTTCCAAAATTCTATGGTTGGAAAGTCAGCGATACTTCTTTCAAAGAATTCGCTACTGACAAGTTCAATCTCGTTATACACATGAAATCAAAGGGTAGTGCTGCGGAATGGCCAGTGTCTAATTATATGGAACTGGTTAAGACGCTACCAAAAGTCTATCAGGTTTATATTACTGGCACCAAAGCTGAGGGTGAACTTATACAGAATGAGTGTCCTGAAATCATGAATCTTGAAAATGTCAAAGATGTTACAGGGTTATTTAATCTGAAAGATTTTATAACCTTCATAGGTCATGCAGATGGTTTACTAGCTTGTAGTACGGGCCCTTTGCATATAGCCGCTGCAAGTGGTATACATGCTTTGGGGCTTTACCCTGATCAAAAGCCCATGCATGCAGGGCGATGGGCTCCAATAGGAGAAAAGGCCCAATTTATAGAATCTAATATTATAGAGTCCAACGGTAAAAGTTATTTAAATACGGATGTTCAGGAGGTTTTAAGTGTTATTGAAAGTTGGAGGTAGAATTCTCAAACTTCCTCAGCTCTACATAAAGCCTATCAATTGGTAATCCCACCACGTTAAAATAGGAGCCTTCTATTTTTTCTATACCAATCATTCCGATCCATTCTTGGATCCCATAGGCACCTGCCTTATCAAAAGGTTTATACTTTGAAACGTAATAAGTTATTTCTGCTGGTTCAAGTACTTTGAAATGGACCTGAGTAATAGAAGAAAATGTTCTTATAGCCTGATTATCCTTTAATGTGACCGCGGTAATGACTTCATGCATACGTCCACTTAATAACTCAAGCATTGAAATTGCTTCTGAATTACTTTCAGGTTTGCCCAATACCAGCTTATCTACTTTTACAACAGTATCAGATGTTATTAAAATTTTGTCTTCTAAATCAATATTAAATGCATCTGCTTTTTTTCTGGAAATATAAGCCGCCACATCCTGGGCAGGAAGGTCGTCTGGAAATGACTCATCTGTTTCCTTCGTCAGTATTTCAAAGTCAAAACCTGCTTCCCGAAGTAGTTGCTGCCTCCGTGGAGATTTAGAAGCAAGAATGAGCGGGCGACTGAAATTCATCTTCCTTTATTGATCCAAACAAAAAACCACAAATTACTTTAGGATAAAAGTAGGTAGACTTTTGAGGCATAGTGTAACCGCTGTAACAGACCTTCTTTACTTCTTCCATAGATAGATCATTGGTGATAATTCCCATTTGGACTTCACCAGTCAAAACTTTTGCATGGCAATCACTAAAACTTCTATCGAATTCTAGATTATCACACTTACGCTGATCTTTCCCCAAAATTCCAAGAGCTTTTTCAATGATGAAGTAATGCATGACAGTTAGATCCAATTCTTTAATTTCTCTTGGGAAACTCCAGGAGATTTCAGAAATCATGTCAGGCTTAAGCCTGATTTTTATTGCAAAGTCTTTGAAGAGAAGACCAAAAGCCCATTGCTTACCTAATATAATTTCATTAATACTGTGGGCTTCTTCTACAGGTTTGAAAATGAAATATGGCTCCAATTTTTTTAATACATGATCTGGAGAAAAGTTTTCGAGGTTTTTGATAAGCCTATGAGTAGGCAAAATGCGTAAATCATCTGCTTCGGTATTGGTCAAGAACATCATATGGTAGTTGTACCCTTCCTCACCTGTATGATTTTCATTTTCCTTCATCATCTTCTTGCGGTACATCAAAGAGCCCTCGTAACGATGATGGCCATCAGCTAGAATAATTTGTTTACTATCAATAAGTTTTAAGAATTTTTTGATTATTTCAGCATCATGGATCACACTTAAAACATCTCGAACCCCCTGATAATCTTCCGTTTCGTAAATAGGGTTGAGCATGCTCTCATCCATGTATTTTTCTAATTCAAAATTTTCATCAGTATATAGTCCATGAGTAGGACTTACGTTAAGTTGTGTTTCTTCAAGAATTTCTATGCGGTCGTTTACCGATCCTGGCATAGTATTTTCATGCCTCAGAATAACTCTTTCATCCCAATCATAAGCTTTGATATAGCTTATAAAACCTTTCCGACAATATTCATGATGGCTTCCCGGTAAGGTGAAATACTGATAGTATACATAAATGCCATATATATTATCTCTTTTTAAAACACCTTCATTTTTCCAGTTAGATAGGGTTTCTTTGGCTTTTTTTGCTGCATTTGGGCCTTTAGGGACAGATAAGTGGATACTACTGAGTGGGTTTTGATAGAGCTTATTTCGTTGGCGTTCTGAAACAACATCAAAGAGAGGTGAGGCTAACCCTTCTATATTTTTCGCTACTTCATTATTGTAACGCCAAGCACGAATTGGTTTTATTTCGGCCATATATTAGCTCCAGGATCGTCTTCTCCACTTACTTTTTGCTTCAGTAAGTTGATTCACACTTTTATTTTGGTGCGGTGTGGAAATAATTTTAGCTGCTAAAGCCACCGCCACTTCTTCCTCTTTTTTATCAAGAGATTGCTCCAAATCTTCAACCTTATAATGTTCATCTACAAATTTTGTATTGAAATGACCACTTATGAAAGACTCATGATTTAAAACTAATCTACAGAAAGGAAGGGTCGTTTCTATGCCTGTAATTTCATATTCTTCAATGGCTCTAAGAGTTCTCTTAATTGCTTTATCTCGGGTATCCGCATAAACAGAGAGCTTAGCAATCATTGGATCATAATATATAGGTATTTCCATTCCTTCTTCAAAACCATCATCTACTCTTATTCCGGGGCCTTGGGGTCTTCGGTATGTTTCTAGAGTTCCTATATCAGGAAGGAAATTATTAGCAGGATCTTCTGCATATACTCTTAATTCAATGGCATGACCTGTAAATGATAGGTCTTCCTGTTTGAATGGTAATACCTCACCTTCGGCTATTCTTATTTGCTCTTTTACAAGATCTACTCCAGTTATTTCTTCAGTAACAGGATGCTCTACTTGCAATCTTGTATTCATCTCAAGAAAATAGAAATTTAATTGATCATCGACAATAAACTCCACAGTACCTGCTCCATAATAATTGCAAGCTTTGGCAACACCTACAGCTGCTTTTCCCATAGCCTCTCGTACTTCTGGTGTCAAACATGAAGAAGGTGCTTCTTCAATTACTTTTTGATGTCGTCTTTGTATTGAACACTCACGTTCAAATAAATGAACAATATTTCCATGCTGATCTCCGAGTATTTGGAATTCAATGTGTTTGGGAGAGTTAACAAATTTCTCAATAAAAACAGCTCCATCTGCAAATGCGGACTTTGCTTCGCTAATGGCTCTGTCCATTTGCTCTTCAAATTCTGCTTCATTTTCAACGATCCGCATTCCTTTTCCACCACCTCCGGCACTTGCTTTAATAAGTATTGGATAACCGATTTTACTGGCTATAGATTTAGCTTCATCTACATCATCAATATCTTTTTCTGTGCCAGGCACAAGAGGTACATCAAATTTTGATACCGCAGCCTTTGCTGCAAGTTTTGAGCCCATTGTTTCAATAGCTTCTGGAGAAGGACCTATAAATAGTATGCCATTATCTGTAACCGTTTTAGCAAATCCCGCATTTTCGGATAAGAATCCATAACCCGGATGTATGGCATCTACATTTAATTTTTTACATGTAGCTATTATTTTTTCAACATTCAGGTAGGACTGTGCTGATGGAGGAGGGCCGACACAAACAGCTTCATCAGCATAACGAACATGAAGAGCATTTCTATCCGCCTCACTGTATATAGCTACTGTTTTAATACCAAGCTCTTTGGATGTTCGCATGATGCGAAGAGCTATCTCACCTCTATTGGCAACTAATATTTTTTTGATTTTGGTCATGGTCAATTGAAGAAAAATGGGCTTTTCACAATGCTAAATAATTAATTTATGAATTCTAAATGTACAATTTATTAAACGTAGCTTATTTTGCCTAAACATTTAAATAATGTTAGCTTTGTGTGTTTTTAGTGAAAGGAAAGAATAGAATTAAACAAAAGATCAGAGTGGATTTATTCGAAAAATTAAATGTTGCAGAAGGGCCGTTGGGAAAGTTCTCACACTTGCCGAAAGATTATTTCATGTTTCCAAAACTTGAGGGAGAAATTGCTCCTAGAATGAAGTTCAATGGAAAAGAAGTCTTAACATGGAGTTTGAATAATTATTTAGGGCTTGCGAATCACCCTGAAGTAAGAAAGGCAGATGCAGATGCAGCTGCTGAATGGGGTCTTGCATATCCTATGGGAGCAAGAATGATGTCTGGAAATTCTGTTAATCACATAAAATTAGAAGAAGAATTAGCTGACTTTATTAAGAAAGAGTCTGTAATGCTTCTTAACTATGGTTATCAGGGTGTTGTATCAATTATCGATGCTGTTGTTGATCGTAAGGATGTTATTGTGTATGATGCTGAGTCTCATGCATGTATAATTGATGGGCTAAGATTACATATCGGTAAACGCTTTGTTTATCCACATAACAATATCGAAAATCTTGAAACTCAATTAAAGAGAGCCAAGAGAATTACAGATGAAACCGGAGGTGGAATACTTGTAATCACTGAGGGAGTATTTGGAATGTCAGGAAATCAGGGCGATCTAAAAAGTGTTGTAGCTCTTAAAAAGAAATATGACTTCAGATTATTTGTAGATGACGCTCATGGCTTCGGAACACAGGGAGAAACTGGAGCCGGCACAGGAGAGGGGCAAGGCGTTCAAGATGACATTGATCTTTATTTTTCAACTTTTGCCAAATCTATGGCTAGTATAGGGGCATTTGTAGGAGGTGATGAAAAAATCATCACTTATTTGCGTTATACCATGAGGTCTCAAATTTATGCAAAATCATTGCCTATGCCTTTGGTGGTAGGTGCTTTAAAACGTCTGGAGTTACTTAAAACAAAACCTGAACTGAAAGATAAGTTGTGGACCATAGTGAATGCACTTCAGTCAGGGCTTAAGAAACATGGTTTTGACATTGGTTCTACTAAGTCATGTGTAACCCCTGTTATATTCCATGGTGGAATTGGCGAGGGTGGAAATATGACTGTTGACCTAAGAGAGAATTATGGAATATTCTGTTCTATGGTTGTATATCCGGTTGTGCCAAAAGACATAATTATGCTGAGATTGATACCTACAGCAGCACACACTTTGGAAGATGTTGAGGAAACAATTAATGCTTTCGCAAGTGTTAAGAAGAAGTTGGATGATGGAGTGTATAAGCGCGAAGAAATTATGGCGATAACCAGATAAAAAAGTTAAAAAAAATGCTTTATCTGGTTGAATTAACAACATTTTAGCTATATTGGCACTTGAAAATAATAACTGAAATTTTTCAATAACCTTAAAATTATCAAGCATGAAAAAATTTGATGAACTAAAAAATTTAGTGATGGATTTGGAGTCTGACTTCGAAAAATTCTATGACAAAAAGAACAACGCTGCGGGAACTAGAGTGAGAAAGGGAATGCAAGAATTAAAGAATATGGCGCAAGCTATAAGAGTTGAAGTTCAAGATATGAAGAACAAGGGTTAATCCTTCTTAAATCATATAATAAAAAAGGTGGTCATTTGACCACCTTTTTTATTTATAAATACTTTATAACTGCGCTAATACCCCATTCTGGCATATGTAGTTGCAATTTTTGCTTGCAATTCTTTAGAGGCCGATAGCAAAGGCATTCTTACTACATCCTCGCAAACCCCTTGAAGTTCGAGTAGGTGTTTAATGCCTACAGGGTTACTCTCAACATACATCAACTGATTTATTTCCAATAATTTGAAAGCAGCTTTTGCAGCAAAGGAAAAATCATTGCTTAAGACACTATTTTTTATTTCGAGAAAAATATCTGCAAATGAATTTGCCAAAACAGAGATCACACCATGAGCTCCAATAGAATATAATGGAACGGTCAATGTATCATCTCCTGAAATCAATAGAAAGTCTTGCGGTTTAGCATAACTTATTTCCATTGCCTGCTCAATACTCCCTGAGGCTTCTTTTACTCCAATAATATTTGGATGTCCGGCCAATTCAATGGTTGTTTTCGATGTCAAATTAGAAGCTGTACGGCCTGGGACATTATATAAAATTACAGGGATAGGGCTTGTGTCAGCCACTTTTCTGAAATGCGCAATAATTCCATCTTGGGAAGGTTTATTGTAATATGGACTTACAGATAAAATAGCATCGACTCCATTCAAGTTCGTGGAGGAAACAGTATCCAACACTTGTTGAGTATTATTTCCACCTATACCATAAACGATAGGTAGTCTTTTTGAGTTGTTCCCTTTTACAAACTCAAGTATTTCCAGCTTCTCTTGCTGGGTTGTGGTAGTAGATTCTCCGGTTGTACCTTGAACAACGTAATAATCAACTCCTTTCTCAGCAGTAAATTCTAATAACTTTTTAAGTCCATTAAAATCAATAGATTCATCTTCATTGAATGGTGTTACAAGTGCTACACCAGTACCATGGAGTCTTTTGTTTTCCATTAGGAGAGTAACTTCGTGTATTTATACATTTCATCAACTAAATTCTTTATACCTCCAGATGCTGGTGCTTGAACCATCATTTCGCAGCAATCTTCATTATTTTCATCAAAAGGGGCTACACGACATTTAGCTTTGCTCATTGCCAGTACATTCTTTATTAGCATATTACTCTGATCATCGACATAAAAAAGGTAGTCGAACGACTTATTTGCAAATACACTCACTTTATCCGAGTTAATTGACCCCCAAAATGAGACTTCTTTTTCAGTAAAGAAGTCAAACAGAAATTCGTGATTTTCTTCTTTTTTAGGTAAAAAAGCCAATACATGCACTTTTTTACCATCGTTCTCCAGACTCTTGATGAAGCTCTTAATGACCTCATGTTTTGCCTTACTACCGATGGTAAATATTAAACCAATATCCTTTACGCTATCATATCCCATACTTGTTCTGGGAGAAACATTCTTTTTCAGATAGCTCTTTGTTTTATATGATAGTAGCGTTTTGTTCAACATTTGATTAATGATTAATCATTTTCATGAATTCCATCTCATCAATTATTTTCACATTCAGTTTTTCGGCCTTCTCAAGTTTTGCTGGCCCCATTTTATCACCGGCTAGCAGAAAGTCTAATTTAACTGATATGGCCGAAATTACCTTGCCGCCATGATTTTTAATTGTTTCTTTAATTTCATCTCTACTAAAATTTTCGAATACGCCAGAAACAACAAAACTTTGTCCATTCAACACGTCTGAGATGCTGGTATCTTCTTTTTTCTCAATTTCAAATTGGATTCCAGCTTCTTTTAGACGGTTTATTTCTAATAAGTTTTTATCATTAGCGAAATACTGTAGAACACTCTGAGCTATACGCTCTCCAATCTCTGGAACAGCTATTAACTCATCCAAATTTGCTTCTGATAAACTTTCTATGGTCTTGAAATGAGATGCAAGTTTCTCAGCTACAGTTCTTCCTACGAACCTTATCCCTAAGGCAAATAATACATTTTCGAATGGAATACTGGTAGATGCTTTGATTCCCTCAAGAAGATTTCTCGTACTTAAATCTTTAAAACCTTCAAGACTAAAGATATCCTCATATTGGAGGTAATAGAGGTCTGCCGGGCTTTTGACTAAATCCTGTTGATACAATAAATCGATAGTACGTTCACCTAAACTATCTATATTCATAGCTTTTCTCTGAATAAAATGCTCAACTCTGCCCTTTATTTGAGGAGGACAGCCATCTATGTTAGTACAATAGTGTTGAGCCTCACCTTCAAGTCTTATGAGTTCTGTGCCACATTCAGGACAATTTTTAATATACTCGTGTGGTATTGATTTAGAAGAACGTTTTGAGAAATCGACACTAGTTACCTTGGGAATTATTTCACCGCCTTTTTCTACAAATACTGTATCACCTTTACGTACATCTAAACGTTCTATTTCATTGGCATTATGAAGTGAGGCTCTTTTTACAGTTGTTCCTGCAAGTAAAACGGGTTCGAGTTCTGCAACCGGAGTTATTGCCCCGGTTCTTCCAACTTGATAAGTGATAGACCGTAATATTGTTGAGGCATTTTCCGCTTTGTATTTATAAGCTATGGCCCATCGAGGACTTTTGGCAGTAAAGCCAAGTATACTTTGCTGTTCGAGATTATCAACTTTGATGACGATTCCATCAGTCTCTAACGGTAGTTCATGACGTTTTTCTTCCCAATGTTGTATATAGTTAATGACCTCATCAATGGTATCACATTTTTTGTAAGTCTGGGACACATTAAAACCAAGTTCTTCCAGCTTTTTGATTGACTGGCTATGGGTAGAAATGCCAGGAACATCGCCAATCATAGAGTACAAATAGCAGTCTAGTTTTCTTTTAGCTACAAGTGCCGAATCTTGCATTTTTAATGATCCAGAAGCGGTATTGCGAGCATTTGCGTATAATTCTTCTCCGAGACTTGCTCTTTCTTTATTCAATCTATCAAACATCTCTTTCGACAGAAATGCTTCACCTCGTGCTTCAAATTCTTCAGGTATATTATCGCCTTTGAGACTCAAAGGAATAGTTCTAATAGTCTTAACATTGTTGGTTATATCATCACCTCGAGTGCCATCACCCCGGGTTATACCTCTAAACAGTTTACCGTTTTTATATGTCAGACTTAGTGCCACACCATCGAATTTCAATTCGCAGAAATACTGATAATTATCACCCTCTAAACCTTTAGCAACTCGCTTATCGAAATCTTTTAGATCATCTATGGAATAAGTATTCCCTAATGAAAGCATTGGATACTTATGAGCGACTGTCTCGAAATTCTTGGTAACAGTTCCACCAACACGTTGGGTAGGAGAGTCTTCTGCTTTTAATTCTGGAAATTGCTCCTCTAAAGCAATTAAGTGTGACAACAATTTATCAAACTCAAAATCACTGACTTCCGATTTATCATTTTGATAGTACTGATAATTATAATGATCTATCTTTTCTACTAGATCTGAAATTTCTTTTTTTGCCTCTTCTTTTGTCATTTAATTGGCTGCTATTTCATTTGAGTAGGATCTGAAAATGGCTTAGTAATTTCTGATATATTGACTTTGTTATTAGATCGCTCTATATCAGCCATTCGTTGTGTGTTATCGATTTCTATGCTTTTAATGTCGTTTACATTTCTACTAAGTTGTAGGTTGTAAGTCGGATAAGTCCAGGGCCAGGCTTCCAAAGTTTGTCTTTGTATGGATTGATTTTCAACTTCTTTTGTACCTCGCATTATTCTTAGTGGCACATATATGATTTCCTCGCTATCGTCATTGTAGGTAATATGTAAATCAATAGGCATCATCATATCGCTATTTCTTTCAAGAGTAACGTAGGTCTTATCACCTTTACCAATTATTGATTTTATGCCATAATCAATTTGATTTGTAGTGTTCATAAAATGTTCTACATACCAATCCAGCTGCATATTAGATTCTTTTTCCATGATTCTCATCAAGTCATTTGGAGTAGGATGTTTGAATTTCCATTCCTTATAATATCTACGCATGGAGCGCATAAAGGTCTTTCTTCCAACGATGTAACTCAGTTGATTTAAGAAAACAGCTCCTTTATAGTAGGCATTTAAGCTATAGGATCTGTTGGTTTTGTAGTGATCGGCATGAGTGGTTAGTGGTTCTTCGTTACCGCTTTTAGCCATGGTAAAATAACCTCTATACGAGTTTAAATGAGAGTCCTCCCAATTTTCGTTGAGCAAATAAGCTAAGGTTTCATCTTCTGCAAATGATGTAAAACCTTCATCCATCCATTCATACAAACTTTCATTAGTAGCCAGCACTCCTTGATACCAGTTATGAATCATTTCATGCACACAAACGCCTAATAAGCTTTTAAAATTTCTGTTTCCGGTAACAAGAGTAGCCATTGGATACTCCATACCGCCATCACCACCTTGTATAAAAGTGTATTGATCATACGGGTATTCTCCGAAATTTTCACTTACATAGTCCATAGCTCGCACCATATATTCGGGTAGCTTTTCCCATGCGGCTTTATTCTCTTCGGTTTCTTGATAAAAGAAATGTAATGTAGGACCGTTTTTAACTTTTGCTGTTGTATGAGTATAATCCGGGTCGGCACCCCACATGAAATCATGAACATTTGGCGCTTTAAAATGCCATGTTAACTTTTCAGAATTACTTTTAGATTCCTTAGCGTAACCATGACCAATGTCTTTCGGATTTTGAAGGTTTCCAGTTCCTCCTATGGTATAAGCAGAGTCTATTGATATTTTAACATCAAAATCACCCCAGACTCCATGAAATTCTCGGCCTATATATGGGTTAGTATGCCAACCCATGTAGTCATACTCTGCTAGTTTTGGATACCATTGGGCCATAGAGTAGGAGATGCCTTCTTTGTTATTCCGACCACTTCTTCTTATTTGTACAGGGATTTGAGCTTCAAATTCCATCTCAAAAATTGTTTTTTGTCCTGGAAGAATTGGTTTTTTAAGTATTACTTCCAATAAAGTTCCTTGAACCGTAATATTCACTTCCTCCCCGTCTTGTTTTAAGGAGGTGATTTTCTGGTAACCAATTTCATCACTCGTCAGTTTTGATATTCTGTCTGCAACTCTTTTATCAGGATCCGAAATATTTCTGGATCGAACGTCCATCATGCTTCCTGGTTGAAATGCATTGAAATACAGATGATAATATACTTTATTTAATGTGTCAGGTGAGTTATTATAATAGGTGAGTTTCTGAGTTCCTTTGAATTGATGTTTGTCCACATCCATATCAATGTTCATCACATATTCTGCTCTTTGCTGCCAATAGAGTTGGTTTTGGGCCATCGAGTATGTAGTTGATAACAAGAAGGCTACAAGAAATTTATTAATCATTTAACTATAATCAGGTTTAAGTTTAATATGTGATAAGTTATTGCAATTCTTCCAGGGAATCATTTAACTCACTTTCAGTTTCTCTCAACTGTTTGCTGCAAAATGCTACTAATTCTTTGGCATCTTTCACTTTAGAAGTAAGATCATCAACCGTCAGTTCACCGCTTTCAATTTCAGTCACCAGCTTGTTGAGCCTTTCAATTGCTTCAGAATAGTTCTTAATTTTCTTCATCAGTGGCTAAAATATCCTTGATCTCACTTTTCAAAATCGAAGATAGTGTTCTTGTTTCAATTATGTCACCTTCTTTTACATTTTCGGTGGTAATTGACCGGCCATTTTTGGTAGTCATAGTATAACCCCGCTTCAAAACCGAGTTTGGATCTAAATACTCAATTTTACTACCCATTAGGGTTAGTTGTTGCCTTTGACTTGTAAGGTAATTTTGAGTTCCGCCAATGACTTGTGAAGTTAACTGGTCAAGCCGATGCCTATTTTTTATGAGGTTATTATAAGTACCATTTAATATTTTGTTTTTTAATGAATTGAGATGGTTTTCCTTTTGTTTTAAAATGAATGAACTTGTTCTTAACAATTCTTTTAGCTTAGATAAAAGCTCGCTTTCATAATCTAAACTTTTATTAATAACCCATTCTGCTACTGCTGTAGGTGTTTTTAATGACTTGAAAGCTATAAGGTCTAGAATAGACTCATCTCTTTCATGACCTATGCCAGTGATAATGGGAACAGGTATTTGGCACGCATTGAAGTTTAATTCATAATCATCAAAACAATCTAAATCTAATTTGGAACCTCCTCCACGTATGATAACTATTGCATCAAACAACTCCGAAGAATTGTGAATTGTATGCAGTGCATTGACGATAGATTCTGGTGCGCCATCTCCTTGCATTGTAGCTTTAAAAAGCCTCACTTTAAACTCATAGCCATAACTATTATTAACAAGCTGATTCATAAAGTCTTCATAACCTGCAGCAGCAGGAGAACTTATGATTGCCATATTTGAGATCACTCTTCCCAAATGTTGGGCTTTGTTCATGTCAACCACTCCATCAGATTCCAGTCGATTAAGAACTTCTTGTCGTTTTCTTTCTCGTTCGCCCAAAGTGAAATTGGCATCAATATCTTTTATATTAAAGCTGAGACCATATATCTCATGATATTGGACTTGGACATTACACAAGATTTTCAGCCCCGATTTAAGTGTTTCTCCGGTCATTTTCTCAAACCAGAGTGATAGATTTCTATAAGTGTAAGACCAGATAGTAGCTCTGGATTTAGCCAAAATTCTGTTCTCTTCTTTTTCTACTAGTTCCAGATAGCAATGGCCATTTTGATTGACTCTTAGTTCTGCAATTTCTGCTACTACCCAATAGCTTGGTGCCAGAGTTTTGTCAAGAGTGGCTTTGACAAGTTTGTTAAGATCTAGTAGCGAGAAATGATCGAGCATAGAGGCCAAAAGTAAGAATAAATCTGCGCCTTAGACACTGGCTAGAATGGAATTCTATAAATAACTGTAAAACTGAAAAGACCTATTGGATCAAGCTCGAATGTCTCGCCTGGAAGCTCTACAGGAATGCTGTAGGAATAAGAAAGCAGGAATAAATACTTTTTAAAGCTTATTGATATGGGAAAATTAAAATTGTAATTCATAATCCCATATTCTTCATTACGTTCTTCTAGTTGTTCGAATAAATACTCCCTTACTTCGGGATTAACGAAGTAAACTACGGCTATAAGGTTTCTTTTTCTTTCATCAGAAAAGAATCTATTATTCTGTATGTTTTCAATGGTTTCAATTTCCTCTGCTGTTAATTCAACATTTGTCAGAAATTCCTGAAACTCTTCGCTCTGTAGGTTTTCCCTCAAATAAGCATTAGACCTAACCTCATCAATTAGTCTTCCGGTAAATTGAATATTGACTATCTGATTTCCATAGAGCACCGAGAATGAGGGTAAAAAACTTATTGTAGTGTTTTTAATCAGTTTTTTCGTACTAAGCGATGCGCCAATATTAGCAGAGATCCGGTGAGCATTTGTAGCACCAAATAAAAAGGAATAATCAATTCCTGAAGATAGAAATTTGTAGTTATAGTCAAATGTTGCACCAAGACTGTTACTCGGTGAATCAGCTATTTGACTGTTATCACTATGATAGAACCATTTTTCATAGGAACTGGCAAAGGTTACCCGCTTACCAAGCCTTCCCAAATACCCAATCGAAGCTAATGTAATATTATACTTTGGATCAAATTCACTATTCCAGAACCCTGATAAATCTGCAAATAGACCATTAGAATGATAAAACGAGATTCCGGGAGATAAACCATATTGGTTGACGCCAAAGTCTCTTCCAGCATTGGTTACATTACTACTGTAGCCCAATCTAAAGTTAAGTTCAGAAGGAGGTTTGATTGACTCTGTACTTAGTACACTGTCAATGAGCGAAAATATTCCGCTAGAATCCAATTCTGCCTCTAGCATGGCAAGCTCAGCCGCAAAATTACGCACAGAATCTCCTGTTACAGATTGTGAAATAACCTGCTGCGAGGAGATTAGTACTAAAATGGCCGTATAGAATATTTTCATTTACTACATACGCCTAGTTGTTATTTTTTCTTTGATTACGCTGTTGTTGCAATTCACGATTTCTATTTTGTCGATCTCGTTGATTATTGCGTTGTCTCATTCTCTCAAGTAACATCTTCTTGAAATCATTTTCAGCTCTTCTTAAGTTTAGTATTTGACGATTACTGATCACTTTCAAAAGTCGATCTGAATATGTCTTATCTAGCTCAAGTTGGCGTGTCTTTAATTGATGCCCCAGATCCAGAAGCTTCTTGTATTCTTCCTCCGAAGCTGTTTCTGAATTGAAATTGGCCTTGGCAGTTTGGTATTCGCTACGAAACCCTTTAAGTTGGTTATTGTACTCATTATAAACAGGCCAGAATTTTTCGGCTTGCTCAGGAGTCAAGTCCAAACGTTCAGTGATCAGAGCTATTTTTGCTGCTTCAATCTTTTTTAATGCCTCTTTATTCTGCGCCATCACTGAATAAGTCATGAGTGTTATGGCTAGTAATATTAAATTCTTCATATGTTTTCAGTTATGTCGTATTCCAAAATGTATTCATCGAGCGCACCATCATTGAGCTCAAGCTCATCTAAAGGGCTGCTTTCTTCCCAATCAAGTTGGTAATCGTTAAATTCTATTTCATCTAATAATTCCTGCTCGCTGATGTTGTTATCCGATAGGTAAAGCATAATATCCTCAGAACTAACTTCTGCAAGAAAATCTTCTGGAGTCGTGCTACTATCATTATTAAAGAACAAAACACCAGACACCGCCATAATAATGGTTATTGCTGCTGCAATGCTCATGCGAACCGGAGTCAGCCAAACCTGTTTAGTTATTTTCTCATCTGCTACCTCAACAGTCCTGCTCAGTATTTCTTTATTTAGCTGATCGAAATACCCTTCAGGCACCTTAAAAGGAGTGCCTATTTTGTCGTTTTCGTCCAGTCTTATCTTTTTCATACTTCTTAGATTCAATTTGCGTCAAATGGTTTAAACCACATTCAAAATACTTTCAATTTTTTTTACTGCATGGTGATAACTTGCCTTCAGGGCGCCAACACTAGTGTCGGTAATCTTTGACATATCTTCATACTTAAGATCATCGAAATACTTCATATTAAAAACAAGTCGCTGCTTCTCCGGAAGCTGAAGCAAGGCTTTTTGAAGTTTTAACTGCACCTCATTACCGTCAAGATAAGTGCTGGCCTTTAAAGATTCTTGTGCCAATTCAGTATCATCCGTAGTAAATCGCTTACGCTTTTTAATAAAACTTAAACTCTCATTTACCGCAATACGGTAAACCCAGGTGTACAATTGAGAATCAGCTCTAAAATTAGAAATGCTGGAGTACACTTTAAGGAAGACGTCTTGGGTAACGTCATTAGCATCGTCATGATCAAGGACAATTTTTCTAATTGCCCAATAGATTTTTTCCTGATAAGTGGCTAACAGGTGTTTGAACCCCTCGTTTCTGGTTTCAGGGTCTTTGACAAGCTTGATTAATTGTTTTTCCTCCAAACAGATAGGTTTTGAGTGTTAGACTCATTAACCAATTGAAGGTTTAAATTTATGATTAAAAAAGGATTAAATCTCTCTCAAGGTTTCAAAAACTCCGGCATTTCTACCTTTGAATCGTACTACCAATAGAGGGTGGTGCATTTTCTCATTCACCATTTTTTCTGCTAGACTACCTAAAAATAAAGCTGCAGCAGCCGTTCGTCCTTTAGCTCCAATAATGATAAAGTCTGGATTAATCTCATCAGCCAGGTCGTATATGTCACTGGCCAGGTTGTCATTAGTATCTAAAGAATAAACATCATGAATTTTTATTCCTCGTTTATCAATCTTCTTAATGAATTTGGCAAAATCTGCTTTAGCGTTCTTCTTCATCACTTCGGCAAATTCTTCAAATGACTTGCCCGTATAATGATAACCCGCAGGTACTGCATAGACATTTTGACAAACTATTTCAGGTTTGCCATCATTTTTGACACAGAAGTCAATAGTCTGATCAAGCGCTAGTTTTGAGTAACTGGAAAAATCTATTGGGACCAATACTTTTTCAGCTTGAGGCTCTAAATTTTCTGGTACAATCAAAAGGTTACAACTTGCTCTTCGAGCCAACCTAAGGGTGGTTACGCCAGTACCATCAAGCGTCTTCTTCTGACCTACTATAATTAAGTCAATATCACTTTTCTCAGCAATCTTCAATAGATCACCACCAACCCCTTTTTTGACATTGATTACTATCTTGACTTTTTTCTCAGGAGAGAAAAACTTATCTACTGCTTCGGAAAGCTCAGTTTTACGTTCTTTTAATGCTGATTCAACCAGCTTTGGAAATTCTTTCTTTACATCCGAAGGGATGCTTAAGTTTTTTACAACGTTGACAAACTCGACCTTTTCAGCAGAAGTGTGATCTACAAGAAAAGAGGCATATTTTATCAGGGTCTCATCAAGTGATGAGGTGTCAAGACCCACTAGGATGTGTTTGAATGGCTCCATTACTTCAATTTTGCCGCAAAGTTAACGATGGATTAACTTACTATTATCAACTATTTAAATATTTAATGATAAAATTTGATCTGAGAGCATTTCTATTTGCTCTTTACTGTGCGTTGGAAAATTGGCAATCCTTATTTGTTGCTCTTTTCTTTCCCCATATCCTGCACCAACTACTAAGCCTTTTGCGTTTAAAGCAGTCAAGATTTTAGAAGATGAAACGGAACAGTCGGCTACTAATGTAGTTTTTGAACGATTCTGCTCATTTTTTACAAAATGACTTAAGTAGGGACTCTGTTCCACCATATGATTTAGAACGGCAGCTTTATAATTGGTTTCTTGTCTTATTTGTTTGGTACCCTTAACTACCATATCATGTGCTACTTTGCCTAGCAAGTACATGTCCAGCACGTTTGGTGTAGCAGGGGTCTGATTTATTTTTGCTTTCGCCACCAGTTCTGGAATGCAATGATATGAACCAATACTTTCTCCATCGCCAAGTAGTTGTTCCGCTTTATCAATACATCGATCATTGATCACCCAAACACCAAGGCCGGCAGGTAACCCAAAACATTTTTGTACGGATAAATAAAAGGTATCTACCTGCGAGAAATCAATGGCAACAGATGGCGCAATCGAAACAACATCAAGTGAAATCAATTGGTTTGGAAATCCCATTCGTAATGCAGCCAAATCACCTTCAGTATGGCTTGCCCCTGTGCTTGTTTCATTATAAGTGACTGAGATCAACTCACTGGTCTCAGGGATAAGTACTTTTTCAATGTCTACGACCTCACCAGGCTCAGCATCCTTGATCAGTGCATTCTTCTTATAGTTAGATACGATCTTTTGAAACTTCCCCGAAAAGGCGCCATTAACAAAATGAAAAGACTCTTTACCTATGAGATTCTGAGCTATTCTCTCCCATACCTCAGTAGCCGATGAGGTGAACAAAACATGATAACCTTCTGGGATGTCTAAAAGTATTCTCAAGTTTTCAGTGCACTCAGCAAAAATTGATTGAAAAGTTTTCCCCCGATGTGAGATAGAAGGAATGTTTTCCTTGAGCGCTGCTTTTAAATGTTCCTCAACTGTGAAGTATAACTGTGATGGGCCAGGAGTGAAGTGTAGCTTTTTCATGCCCATTCGTCAACTTCAAGTGCTTCCAAAATATCAGCTAATTCATCATAATCTTTAAAGCCAGGTCGTATTTCATCACCTGCTGAAATGGCGATTCCGTGAACTCCGGTTTCATCTATAATATCATTGACATTGTCAGCATTGAATCCGCAACCTAGCAATACCTTATTTTGTTTTGATAATGCTTTAATGGCACTTAATTGACTCGAGTTAAGATTTTCGGGACCATTAACCAGTACATAATCCATTGACTTAAGGTCTTCATCAGTAATCGTCTCAATCGATGTATTAAAAATCGTTTTTATACTGTCATCCTGAGCAGTTAACACTTTTGTGTCAGAGCTTTCAACATTATTCACCTTGTATGAGGTAATACCGTCAAGTTTATCTGTTTCTATCACAAAATCGACACCTGAGACCCATGATGTGATCTCCTGAAAGACTTCCGGGGTAACTTCATTAATATCAAACCCTATAAGATCTACACTCATTCCCGCACAATATCGTGCATCAGAAAGGTTGTTGACTCCATTAATTTTTACAAACGTTCTTAAGCTCATTACTTAATAGATAATTCAAATACTACTATAAGATTAATCAATCATTTATAAAGGCAAAGCTAAGTCAAAATACCTTGCTTTGCTGAGCAATTTTAAAATAGATAAATATGGCAGTAGCAGTTTTAGATGACTCGAATTTCAACCAGTCATTAAATGATAATAAGAAGACAATCGTTAAGTATTTTGCTGGATGGTGTGGCAATTGCCGATTGTTTACACCCAAGTTTAAAAGACTTTCGGAAGATGACAGATTCAATGGTATTTCTTTCGTTGATGTAGATGCCGAAAAGAATCCTGATGCACGTAAAGCAGCCGGAGTAACGAACCTTCCTTTTTTTGCTGTATTTGATGGTAATCAATTGGTCGATGCAGTAGCTACGAGCAAAGAAGATGCAGTAATCGAACTTTTGGGTAAGCTCCAATAAGCTTTACAACACAGAAATCTTTATTTTTGGAAGATGGAATCAACTGTCTTCCAAAAACCATTTCTTTTTATACTCAGTACAATTGTCTTATTGTCTTGCGATAATACCACAGTAGATCCTGCATCCGTAGATCGAGGAGAGGCATTCTTTCCTCTAGAAACACAGACTTTTAGAGAATATCAGGTTGAAGAAATCCAATACCAGTTTTCAGGTGAGATTATAGAACTACAATATAACCTTCGTGAAGAAGTCGTTGAATCTTTCTTATCTGCTCAGGATTCAACCTATGTCATCTACCGATATACTCGTAACTCTAGCGATGATGAATGGGAATTTCTGAATACCTGGCAGGCTAGGCAAAACGGCTTTAACGCTATTATTTTTGAAGAAAACATACCATTCATCAAAATGGCATTCCCAATAGAGACTGGGAAGTTCTGGGACGGAAATGCGTTGAATACAAGCGATGAAGACAGGTATGAAATGGATAGCCTTTATTTCAGCTACATTTCACCTACGGAACAATTTGATAGTACCCTTACCGTTATTCAGAATGATAATCAGGATTTTATTGTTGAACTAGATCGAAGGTTTGAGGTATATGCTTTTGACATCGGACTAGTGTACCGAGAAGAGATTAATTTCCAGTACTGTACAAATGACAGTTGCCTCGGCCAGCAAATTATTGAAGAGGGAAGAGAATTTAGGCAAACACTAACTAGCTATGGTAAATTTTAAGACCATACTTTTTATGATATTGATTCTTTCCAAGACTGCCTTGGCGCAAGACAGGTACATTATTCACTTTGCTGATAAAAGTGATAGTCCTTATTCCATAAACTCTCCTGAAGATTTCCTTTCGGCAAGAGCAATAGCTCGTAGAACCAAGCAAAATGTAAGTATTACAGAAGAAGATCTGCCCGTCAATCCTGATTATGTAGACTGTGTTAAAGCTTTGGGTGTTGAGGTTTTTTTCACATCAAAATGGTTCAATTCCTTGTTGGTGCAAATGGAAGCACCATCACTTTCGCAGGTTCAAGTACTGCCATATGTTAGTCAAGTCGAGTTGGTAGCAAATGGAACAAGACTAAAGTCGGGTTCAAGAGTGTCTTCAGAAGAAGATGAAGAAAATACTGAAATGGAAATTAACGCAGTTCAGAATGAGATGTTAGGTATAGATTACTTACATCAAGAAGGTTATTTAGGAGAAGGGATTCTGATGGCGTTTATGGATAGTGGTTTTACAGGTGTTGATACGCAGGAAGCCTTCAGTCATCTGTTTACTGACAACTCTATTTTATGGATCAAGAATCTTGTTGAGAATGACGAAGAGATCTACCAGTATGGCAATCATGGAACTCGGGTTTTTAGTACTGTGGCAGCCAGGTTAAATGATGAATTTGAGGGAGTTGCACCCGAAGCTCAGTTCATGCTATTTGTGACAGAAGATTTGCCTACCGAATATAGAATTGAAGAATATAATTTCCTGTTTGCGGCTGAAAAAGCCGATAGTGCCGGTGTTGATATCATTAGTACATCATTGGGGTATAGTTATGATTTTACTGAGCCTTCGATGGACTATGTTTATGAAGATCTGGACGGAGAGACAACAGTGATTACAAGAGCTTCTGAAATTGCTTTTTCAAAAGGGATGCTAGTGGTGACAAGTGCAGGTAATGAAGGTTCTACAGATTGGGGCTTTATAACTGCTCCTGCAGACGGTCCTCACGTATTGAGTGTTGGTTCAGTTGGTTCAGATGGGTTGAGAGCAAATTCAAGTTCTATAGGGCCTAATGCCAATGGAATGACAAAACCAGAATTGATGGCATTTGGAGCAGGAGCCGTTTTGATTAATGGGTCAGGTATTACTACTTCGAGTGGTACTTCATTTGCTGCGCCACAAGTAGCAGGTCTGGCAGCCTTGCTTTGGCAGCGTGAACCGGAGCTTTCAAACCAAGAGCTCTATGACTTTATTCTTACTCTTGGTAATAGATCATCAAATCCAGATAACGAGTATGGTTATGGAATACCTAATGCAAAGAGGATTGTTACTTCTATTGATTCTCAAAACCTAAATGAGTTGAATGTATTTCCAAATCCTTTTGACAATCAAATTTCAATTCGATCTATATCTGAAATTGAAGAAATTGTGATAATGGATTTAAATGGAAGAACAGTATATCAAATTCAAAAACCTCGAAATACTCAAAACCTTAGCATAGATAGTAGCCCATGGAATGATGGGGTCTATTTATTCAGAATCGTTTCCGGAGATGGTACTGTTATCATTAGAAAATTGATCAAGAATTAAGAATAACTATCTTTGCTGCTATGAGTAAACCCTACATTGCGCCTTCCATTTTGGCAGCAGATTTTGCCAACCTCCAATCAGAAGTAGAAATGTTAAATTCCAGTCAGGCTGATTGGATTCATATAGATATTATGGATGGTATTTTTGTTCCGAATATCTCTTTCGGCATCCCTGTGATGCAGGCTATTAATAAGCATGCAACCAAACCGTTGGATGTACATTTGATGATCGAGAAACCTGAGAACTATGTAGAAGCTTTTAAAAACGCAGGAGCAGATATCATTTCAGTACATTATGAGGCGTGCCCACATTTGCATAGAAATTTACAGCAAATTAACGCTCTTGGATGCAAGGCAGGAGTGGCCATTAACCCGCACACAAATGTCCAATTGTTAGAAGATGTCATTTTAAATATCGATGTTGTCTGTCTAATGTCCGTTAACCCAGGTTTTGGTGGGCAGAAGTTCATAGAAAATACGTTTTATAAAGTAAGAAAACTCAAAGAGATGATAACGGCAGCCAACAGTTCTACACTAATTGAAATTGATGGTGGTGTTAACGTTGAAAACGCTCCTAAACTGTTGGAAGCTGGTGCTGATATTCTTGTAGCCGGTAGCTTCGTATTTAATTCTGATGATCCTCAAGATACTATTTCGAACCTTAAAAGCGTTTGATAAAGTGTTGTTTGATGAGATATAGCTTATTCATTTTATTTCTACTTATATGCTCCACCGCTTTGCCTCAGACTATTGACGGCACCATAAGTGACGAGGAGGGTACGGCAATTCGGGATGCTAGTGTAGTTTTAAATGATAGATTTGGTGTTACCACCGATGTAAATGGTTATTTTTCTATTGACAGACCTTTAAGCTCAGATAGCTTAGTTTTAGTCATTTCTCACGTTATCTATAATCAAAAGAGGGTTGTCATAGGTCTTAATTACAACAACCTTTCGATACAGCTTACTCAAAAAACATCGTACCTGGATGAAGTTCAAATTGTAGACGAGCGACAGATTGATGAAATAAGCGTTACAAAACTCAAGCCGAAAGATATTGAGGTACTGCCGACACCTTTTCAGGAATTCAATAAAATACTGGCAACTCTACCTGGAGTAGCTAGCAATAATGAATTGTCATCCACTTATTCTGTTCGTGGGGGTAATTACGATGAGAATTTAGTATATGTTAATGATATACCTATATATAGACCCTTTTTAGTTAGCAATGGGCAACAAGAAGGTTTAAGCTTTATAAACAGTAACCTGGTCTCTTCTGTTACTTTTTCCGCTGGAGGATGGCAACCAAAGTATGGAGATAAGCTATCTTCTGTGTTGAATGTCACTTATAAGGACCCTGAAGAGTTTTCTGCTTCTGCAGGAATAAGCCTGCTGGGTGGGTCAGTACATATTGAAGGAGTAGCTTATAAGGATAGAATTAGCTACGCACTTGGTGTACGACATAAATCATCTCAATATTTACTCAATACTCTTGAGGTTGATGGGCAGTACTTGCCAAAGTTTACAGACTACCAGTCGATTATTAATTTTAATTTGGGTTCTCAGCAAGATATGGAAAGGACTCAATTGAGCTTACTCACTTCATATGCCCGGAATCGCTATTTAGTTGAACCTGAAAGCCGTGAAACAGAGTTTGGAAACTTCAACCAGTCGTTAAGACTTTTTGTAGCATTTGATGGCCAGGAGACTTTGGAGTACGACACTTATCAAATAGGGACCAAATTAAGTCATAGAATCAATGATCGTTGGAAAACGCAATTGGTCAGCGCGGCTGTTTATGCAGTTGAAAGAGAATATACGGAAGTTGAAGGTGGTTATAGATTATGCGATGTTGATAAGAATATCTCCTCATCTACTTTCAATGACTGTGTTTTTATCAGGGGTGTTGGCACCAATTATGACTATGGCCGTAATAATTTGACGGCCGAAATTCTCAATATCGAAAATAGAAATGTAGTCCTTATCGATGACAAAACTATAGAGTTTGGTTTTGGATACAGCAAGCAGTTAATTGATGATCAATTACAAGAATACAGTTTCACAGATTCTGCTGACTTCGTAACACAAATAGATGCGGTGCAATCTGAGGCTGATTTGAACTCAGATCAATTTTCAGGATTTATACAGGCAACTATTCCTATAAGTAAAAGAGTAACTACTACCATAGGAGGTAGGTCAAACTATTGGAACTTGAATAAACAGTGGATATTCAGCCCAAGAGCTCAGGTTGTTTTTAAGCCTAAAGGTCCTAGAAATGTTACTTTCTCGGGTGCAGTGGGTGTGTATCAACAGCCTCCATTTTATCGTGAAATGCGTGCGTTTGACGGTTCTGTCAATACCAATTTAAGGGCTCAACGTTCGATTCATTTTATTACGGGAGTCAATTACCATTTGCAATGGTGGGGTAGACCCTTTGTTGTAAATAGTGAGATCTACCATAAATTGTTAAGTGATGTGGTTCCTTATGAAGTGGAAAATGTTAAAATCCGATATTATGCCAACAATGACGCAAAAGCTTTTGCTGCAGGATTTGACTTTAGAGTAAGTGGAGAGTTTATTGAAGGAACCGAATCATGGTTCAGCCTTGGATTATTAAATGTTAAGGAGGATGTGGAGGGAGATAATAATGGCTTCATAAGAAGACCCACAGATCAAAGAATAAATGCAGCCATTTTTTTTCAGGATCATTTCCCTAATAACCCGGATATCCGTGTTAACCTTAATTTGTTGTATGGTAGTGGACTTCCCTTCGGACCTCCTGGAGACTTTGAGAATAGAAATGTTTTCAATGGCGGCTCATATACCAGAGTAGATATAGGTTTCTCACGTGTCATCTATTTCAATAAAGAAAAACACAATGGTAAACGGATTCTAACGATAAATGCCGAAATACTAAATCTCCTCGGTACTGCAAACCCCATCTCTTATACATGGATTACAGACGTGAATAATGATCAGTTTGCTGTACCGAACTCTTTATCTGCGCGGTTTCTGAACCTACGTGCGTCAATCAAAATTTAGTCATTAATGCTACAAAATGGGGGATATCTTGCTAAGATATTTACATTATGCTTGTCTAAAAGGCAGTTATAGCTTTTCTTCGAGGCTTTTAATTTTTACCTAACTATAACTTAATAACTAATACATAGTACTATGAGGAAAATGAAACTTTTATTTGCAGCATTTGTGATTGGATTTTGTGCGAATGTGGCTAATGCGCAGGAAGAAGAAATTAGTGATGAGAATTTAAGAAGATATGCACTTTTAATGGAGACTGTAGATGCTATGAAATCTGAAATCAGTGTGTCTTTAAACTCAATGATTAAAAATCAGGATGGCATGACAGGAAAGAGGTTTAGTGAACTTTCAAAAGGAGAGGGAGAGGCTGCTACCGAATTTGAAACTAAATTTATGGAGACTATTGAAGAAATGAAAAAGGAACGCATAGATGCCATAAAACAAGTGAATCAAATTTTAGCAACTAAAATGCTTCCTGACGGTGGTAAGGCTTATAAGGCAATAAAGTCGGCTATAAAATCAGACGATGCTGTTAAAGCACGTTACGAAGCTATACTAGCTAATGTTCAGGCGACTGGAGAGGGAGCATAGTCTTTTCATATATAATAGGTTTTTAAAGGGTGCTTTAGGCACCCTTTTTCATACCATAGAAATTCAATGAATATTCGTAATATGCTTTCAATTTTTGTATCTTTTAGCCTTAAATAGTTGACTATGTTTTCTGAAAATGAAATAGCTACAATGATTGAGGTGCCGGAGATACTTGATGCAGTTTCTGGTATGAGAAAAGACTTCATAGAAAATGAAGCCAATTTTTTGGAGATATCTGAGCATGATTTTCTGTCCCTTGTTATGATGACACCTACTGTGGGTGTGGCTCTGGCTAACGGCACCATTAGCTTATTTGAAGAATTAGCTCTTAATAAAATGGCTCGTAAAATGTCAAAAGGAGGCTTTTTTATGAAAGTAGATCCCGTAGCGCATGCCATGAAATTTTTAATTAAAAGCTTCGATCAATGGGAACTGCCGTTTTACGAGGTTATAAAGATATGTATGAAATCTACATTTGATATGAGCGTTCTAAGGGAGGTCGGAGCAAATGATTATGAATACAATATCCATAGTTTTGCACAAGAGTTAATGCAAGTACCATATGCCTTTGTGCGGTTCATTAGCTCATTCTTTCTTCATGATGAAGCAGAAATAGTTGATGAGCGGAGTATATCCAAAATAGAATACGATAAAATTGTTGACATAGGTAATAAATTAGAACTTGCTGACTATCTGATATTTACTTCTTTCTGTAAAACATTCAGGATTAAATAATTAATTAAGCAGGCAACCTAAAATATTTTTTAATTTTGCCTGTTTTTTAATCATGACTGCCCAAAAATCCAGATATTTCATTTTACTGGCTTCATTTATTGTTGCTCTTCAATTAAATGGGCAGAATAAAGATGAAAAAGCTTCTATACCCCTTGATCACTTTTATGCTAAACCTGATAATGTAAGCGCATTTCGTATTTTACTATCAAAGCTGCATTTTGGGCTATCAACGGGCTATGGCAGGACATTCTACAAGCAAGATCTTGATGGGTTTTCTATTTTACAGCAACAAGACAGTCCACCGCTGCTTTTTAGCAATGATATTGATGTGACTACTAATAATGTGACTAGTGGGTATAGGTATTGGTTTAATACAATAAATCAATCTGATGATGTTACAGTTGATCCTAACAATGACTTTTTGGTTAGTTCGGACACTACCGACCTTACCTTTCAGGCCCCAGGAACAAGTATTCCACTGCAACTCACCATTCATGTGGAATTTTTAGATCGCTATAAGATAGGTGGAGGTTTTATGTTTGAATACCATAGGCCAGGTGAGTTCTCTTCTAAGAATTTTGATGGTAGTATTGCCAGAATACAACCGAATTTTGGTAGCACATTTTATAAAAAGTACTTTCTATTGTTGGGAGGAAAAGTCTATCGTTATTATAATTATGTACTTTCTATTGATACTCACATTGGTGCTTTCAACTTAACAAAGAAGTTTGACAAGGGGCTGATTCAAAAGGGTATATTTTTCAATATTGGTGCTACTGTTGAACGAGAACTGTCAGAGTATTTTACGGCTTTTATTCGACCTTCATATGATTTCAAAAACTTTACATTGAATCCGCCTGAGTCAGGCAGCTCAATTAACACTTCTATGAACGCTTTTTATCTTGGTGTAGGAGTTACTTACAGGATACCAGAATTGAAGAAATGTTTCATTGATAACTGCACCACCCAAGTCAATCATCAACATGGAAATAAGAAATACAGAAGCAGAATGCACCCCATTTTCAAGAAGCAAAACCCTCATCACGGAGAGAACTATCCGAGGCTCTTTAAGTACAAAAAGAAGAATAAGAAAAAGCTGCAGCCATATTGATTTTATTAATTCTTCTAATGATCGATTTTGATCTAAAATAAGGACGGATTTATCTAAAAATACAATTAGGAAAGTCTAATTCCTTTTTTTATCAAACTGATAAGCGTAATTGTACTTAAGAGTACAACTTGATTAATCATATATGAAGTCTATCGTCCTTAGTTTTATCGCAATGCTTTCATTTTTTTCAATTGAAGCACAAACAATGGAAAAGAAGAAATTGAATGTAGCAATCCTTCTATATGAAGGTGTAGAGTTATTTGATTTTGCGGGACCTGGAGAAGTTTTTTCCATAGCACGCTACTTTAGCACTTATACGGATTTCAACGTTTTTACAGTTAGTGGATCAGGTGAAACTATATTGAGTCAAACATTCCTTTCCGTAAACCCTAATTATTCAGTAGTTGATGCTCCTAAGCCCGATATTATTATTCTTCCAGGAGGCAGTTCCAGAAATGCTCATCAAGACATGAGAGTGATTAACTGGTTGAAGTCTAATTTTGAAAATTTAGACTATTTACTAACCGTATGTACTGGGGTTTTTATTGCTGAAAAAGCAGGTTTATTGAAAAATCATAGAGTAACGACTCACTGGGGTGCTAATTACTCTTTAAGTCAAAAGCAAGATGTGGAAGTAATAGCATGGACAAAATTTGTTGACTCAGGAAAAATTATAACAAGCGGGGGAGTTTCTTCTGGAACAGAGGGTTCTCTCCATTTAGTTCAAAAAATATCTGGCATTCGCACAGCAAGTGAAGTTGCCAAATATATGGAATATGATAATTGGAAACCAAATATGGGTATCAAAGATTATAGAAATCCTTATACACAGATAATACCTTCTTTAGAATTAGAAGGGCATCATGTCCTAGATAGTTCATACTTTGGTGAAGTAGAAATGGCAGGATATGAGTTTATGAAAGCTGAAGAATGGAATAATGCTAGAGTTATTTTTGAAAACTTAACTCATCATTTCCCTAAGGAACCATCAAATTATAATAATCTTGCTAAAGTTTATACCAAACTAGGTATTGTATCTCCCTTAAGTCAGGATGACTTCATGAAACTGATCCAAGCTGGAAGTTATGAACAGGTAGAAAGAGCAATCATCGAGGCTATGGGTAAGTGGCCTGAGTGGATAATATTTGATGAAAACAATGTAATTGGGATGGGCTATAATTTATTAGCAGAGAGAAAGTATCAATCAGCAATTATCTTATTTAAGCTTATAGTATTGGCCTATCCCCAATCTTCAAATGCATACGACAGCCTAGCTGAAGGATACATGCTAATTGGTAATAGAGAACAAGCAGTGGAAAACTATAACAAATCCTTAGCACTTAATCCGAAGAACACTAATGCAAAAGAAAAACTAAAAGAACTTGGAGCATCCTAAAATTCAATATAAGGTAGATATAATTAAGATGACAATAGTACATTTTTCTCATATGCTTCGGAACTATTTTTTATAATCTGAAGGGAGGGGTTCATAAGAGAATTGACTGACCAAATCAACTAATAGCTTACTCACCTTGAAGTTCTTCCAACCTTTTATTCACATCTACCATATAGATATCTTGATTACTTTTTGTGAATTGGAAAATAAGTTGATTTCCATCTAACCATCGTATATTACTCTCTTCCTCACGTGAATTTGTCAGACGTTCTGTTTTAAGCTCATTTCGTGAAAAGACGTAAATGTCAGGGAAGTTTTCAATATTATCGGAAGAAACAAATGCAATTGAAAGACCATCTGGAGAGTATTGGCCCCATTTGGCAGTTTTCATTCCAGTTTCTACTTGGAAGTATTTCCCACTACTAATTGAGTATTCGTAGATTTGATTTGCACCTTTGATTTTCCCATAAAATAAAAGCTTATCCCCTCCATAGGAATCTGTAGGAAATAGACTTGCTTTTTCATCCTTGAGGAGTTCCTTAGACTTTCCAGTGCTAAGATTATGCATCCATATCTGATAGTTTGAATAGCTAGTTGTTGGGTCATGTGAAAATGCTACTAATTCACTATTTATCCAACAATATGGTCTGTTTATGCCACCAATTTCAGTTATTTGACTTCTTTGATTGGTCAATAAATCAATCATCCAGAGGTTATTTGTATCGGTAGCTCCACCCTCACCATAAATGAAACATAGTTTATTTGATTGATCGGGTATCCAAGAAGGAAATAGAGCAACATGATGCTCATTAATAGGTGGAATAATCTGGATTTCTTTAGACACAGTATCAAACAGTATGATTTCATGCTTCTGATTATTATATGCAATCCTTTCACCAGATTGATTAATAATTGGATGAAATTGATGTTCCAGTAGTCTATCTGGGATTAAGCGTTGATCTTCATCATCAATAATTGAGAGTTTGTGGATTTGAGTATACTCCGTAGTAGCAGAAAATGCCAGATAATCCTGGTTTGGAGACCAAGCCATAGGATCCCATATGACAATCACCTCTTTTTGTAACTCTAAATTAGCTGCCTGCTTTGATTCAAGATTATGAATCATAACATTCATTGCACCATCATGTGAGAAGTAAGCCACCCTATTAGTATTTCTATTTAAAGTTGGGCCAAATTCTTCAATGTTTTGGTTAGTAATTCTTTGTAAGTCTCCAGATACTAAGTCAGTTAGCCAGATATCGGTCATTTCTCCATTCCAAGTGCTATAAAATGAAACCTCGAGAGTTTTTTCAGACCATCGTGGTAACCATTCAAACCCGTCTTGACCATGAATTAATTGTCTTGTTTCATTTGATTCCAAATTCAATGCTTGAAGATGTCGAGTTGTTGACCCTCTTGGGCTATAGCCAATCCATTTGCCATCAAATGAAAAACCGAAATTGGTTTCGTTACCTTCAAAATCAGTCAATTGCGATTGTTTTCCAGTACTTAAATCAAGTAACCAAATACCTTTATTTTCAGTTTCTATATCAATTACCAACTTGTCCCCATCTGGTGACCAATTTGCATTGGACGCATTTTGATTCCATTCAGTGAGGTATTTTGTAGTTAGTATTTCGGTATTAATAATTGCTATCCTGGATTGATTTTCTAAACCTTCTGTAAAAGTAATAAACTTATCATCTGGTGACCATTTTATGTTTTTCTTACTTCCTGATCCATCTGTAATTTGCTTTGATACCTTCGTTTCAAAATTGTATAAAAACACCTGCCAGCTACCGAATTCATTGCTGTTATACGCCATAAAACTTCCGTCATTGGAAAATCTGGGCTTCTCCTGATTACCGGGTTCATTGGTTAATTTGATTAATGATAATTTATCTCTATTCTCCAAAAAAGAATCACAGTTTGCCGTTAAGAATACTACAAGAATTAGAAGTGCGAAATATAATTTCATAGATCATAACAGCTTTAAAACTTTATTATTTTAATTCAGAAGCTTTGAAACTCATAATTACCTATATTCAATTTGCTCTTTTAGCCATTGATGAACAACAACATTAAGAGATCCGCCTGGGCCAATGAATCCATCAATTCCACCTTTATTAGTCATCAATACATATCCAATGTTATTTTTCAGATTTATTTCCGTAACGTGAGTACCGAGACCAGCTCCTGTGTGGCCAATCCAATCAGTATTGATAGCTGCTCCTCTCCAAACTAATCCTATGCTTGACTCGTAAGGTAACTGATTGTTTTCCGGTAGCGTTAAATCCAGCATTTCATCCACTGAACTTTGTTTTAAAATGCGATTTCCATTTAGCTCACCACCGTTTAATATTGCCGACAAATATTTTGACCAATCCAAAGGGGATGTGTATAAGCATTCAGCTGGATATAGATATAATACGAAAGGAGGAAAGACAGTACCACTATCTCTGCGGAAGATATCTGATATGTTATCTTGGTCTAAATCCGGATAAAAATAACTTGATTCATTCATTCCCAACGGGTCAAATATATATTGCGAAGTATAGTCATTAAAGTGTTGACTAGATATCTCTTCAACCAGATATCCAAGCAGGGTCATACCCAAATTTGAATTTTTTGTAATAGCCCCACCTGGTTTTTCATTCATCCAAACTAACGGATTGTAAATGTCACTCTCGGGTGTTAGTACATCTTGAATTAATGGATGAAGTGAAATTGCATCGTGGGGTTCATAACCAAAAAAGACATCATCAACTGTTTCTCCTACTATCGGGTTTGACATTGAAGATTCATGTTTAAGAAGCATTCTAGTGGTAATGACAATATCAGGAAAATTGGGGTTTCTTACTTGAAAACCTAAATAGTTACTGATGTCTTCATCTAAATCCAATACTCCCAAATCTACTTGCTGCATTACAGCGGTTGCCACCATCAATTTAGATACGGAAGCCATTTTAAAAACGGTATTTACATTAGTAGCTTTTGTTAGAGCCTGGTCAATAAAACCTGCGGCATAGGAATGTTTTATCTCTCCATCCCTAATCATTGCGAAGGAGATTCCTGGCACAAATGGGTTTTCGCTAAGAAACGAATCAATGGCTTTATCAAGGTCGATTAATATCTTAAAATCATAAGTACTGGAGACTGAAAAGTTGTTCTTAGAAATTATAATTGGGCCTGTTTGCGATTCTGGAACAATTACTTCCACTTGCTCATCAGAAATACTACTAATTTGCGCTTCAACACCAGCGAACTGAACTTCTATATCTTTTGGTATCATACCAAAATTCAATCCTTGAATAATAATTGTCTCACCAGGTATTCCGAACTGCGGATTGATAGATAAAATCTCAGGTTCAGGTATTAATGATTCGCTAGATTCATCAGAACAACCAATTAATAATACACAAGCAAATAAAATATGTTTTCTCATCACTTTAGGTTTTGAAGTATTACAGAAGCCATTCTATTTTTATATAATGGCTATAAGTATTCAAACCTATAGTTATTAAATTAATATCCTCAGATAGAAATGTGTGGATAGAAGAAATTGATACAACTATTAAAGTAATTTCTTATCCTGAATTGTATGGCTGAGCACTTGAAACTCGCCACTGCGTTGTATTAATTTACACTTGTTTGAGCACTCAATCAGCTCATTTTAAGAACTCTTTTAACATGAAAACTTCATAATAGAGTAATGTTCGAGGCTTTGTTCCTTAGTTTTTAGAGTTGCTTATGAATTCTCTAGGTGTCATTTTGGTATACTTTTTAAAGGCTAAATTGAAGCTTGACTTTGACTTAAATCCACTTTTGTTGGCGATTGCTTCAATTGTAAATTTTTCATGATCAGGCCCTTTAAGTAAGTATTTCACTTGTTCGATTCTATAATAATTAATATAGTCGTAAAAACTCTTATTGAGAACATCATTTAAAATCACACTTAAATATCTAGGATTGATATTCATCATTCTTGCAAGTTTATTAAGACTTAGTTCGGAATCGGTATATACTCTTTGGTCTTCCATGAGAGAAGTCAGATCAGATTGGTATTTGGCAAGCTGTTTTTTAGATATCACCTCACTTCTATAATTGGTAGTTCTTCCTCGTAATAAAAAGAACTTTGGGTTTAAAAGTATTTCAATAACTAACCAAATCAATATACCAGAAATCACATACCAAAGTGGGTTGTAATTGATAGTAATCAGGCCGAAATCATATAGCCAAAAATCAATAACAAGCATAATTCCCCAACTAAACAATAACGCAGTTATACCTAACAAAAATCTATTTAGCCATTTGGCCAGCCAGATATTATAACTAGCAAACATCTTCTTCCACTTTTTGAACATTAGCCCTGCTGAAATTAGATAGATGCCACTGCCCGTAACGGTTATTAATTGCTCGTAATGACTAAATGTGGTTCCATGTGGTGAGCTCATAAATTGTTGTTGAAAGGCTTGTGAAGAAAATATAACAACAGAGTAAAATGAAAACATCAGTAGTGTTGGAAGAAAGTGAAGCCAGTACCAATTAATCCACTTAAATGGGATTGACAACTGACTTTTTACATAAAAAAAGATCAAAGGCCCAGTAGATAAAACAAAAGAAATGGGAGTAAATAAACTTCTCCAATGTGAAGAATGACCATTATGTGTATCATATAATTGATTTTGAAAAGCGAATAAAGAAAGTACCAAAATTATAAGTGGTAGGAAAACATTAGAAGATTTATTTCTAATCATTAGAAATATTAAAAATAGAGATAACAATATGCTGATAAGAATAATTGGATAAAAAAACTTGCTATATAGGTTGTACAATTTTACTCCTCTAAATATTGGAGTAATTGCTTCATCTATATTTTTTGCATAACCATTCGTGTTTTTTACTAGGGGCATACTACAAGTTCCGCACCTCCCGTTTTTATTGAAGACCAGACTATCGCTTGGACATCCACATGGAGGACATCTATACCTCATGATACCTTTATTTTTAATCACAAACGAGTCATTAACCAACTGCTGAGTGCCCACAGCAAAGGAATATTCGGTTGTTACATTTAATGTAAAAAAAAATATTAAAAAAAGACAGTTGATTTTATAATCTAAACGCATAAATCAAAAGGGTAAATGTGAGGTTCCCCATACATTTTGAGCTTCTACATTCTTTACATTCTATGAAGATAAAAATTTGGAATAAGTATAAAAACCAAAACCAGGTCTGCTATAAAATTTCGCGATATTGGATAAGATACTTCTATTGAATAAGATACTATGCAAAAAAGCGCCTATTACTGTTATCTTCAATAATGATTATAATCACCTAAGTAATTATATTTATTCGTTTAAATATCTGTAAATCAAATGCTTAAATATTACATAATGCAGCCTTCAATATTGTCTGATTATTGATGTGAAGCTTGTCAAAATTTGCGTAAATTCGCACTTATTTTAAACTCATTAAGTGCTTAAATAAACATGGCGGAAGGAGCAAACGAGAATATAATTCCTATCAATATAGAAGATGAAATGAGAGGAGCCTACATAGACTATTCTATGTCGGTTATCGTTTCCAGGGCATTACCAGATGTGCGAGATGGTTTGAAGCCCGTTCACAGGAGAATTCTATATGGAATGCTCGATTTGGGGGTAAACTATAATCGTGCACACAAAAAGTCAGCAAGAATAGTTGGAGAGGTTCTTGGTAAGTATCACCCTCACGGGGATACAGCAGTTTATGACTCCATGGTGAGAATGGCACAAGAGTGGTCATTAAGATACCCATTGGTAGATGGACAGGGTAACTTCGGTTCTGTTGATGGTGATTCACCAGCAGCCATGCGTTATACTGAGGCTCGTTTGAAGAGAATAGCCGAAGAAATGCTTGGTGACATCAACAAAAACACGGTTAATTTTCAACCTAACTTTGATGACTCACTCAAAGAACCAACTGTTTTACCAGCCAAGCTTCCAAACTTATTGGTGAATGGTGCTTCGGGTATTGCAGTAGGTATGGCTACTAATATGCCACCTCATAACCTGACTGAGATTGTCAATGGTATTGTAGCCTATATTGATAATAGAGAAATTACCATTCCAGAACTCATGGAGCATGTCACAGCTCCTGACTTCCCTACCGGAGGTATTATTTATGGTTACCAGGGTGTTAAGGAGGCCTTTGAAACAGGGAGAGGAAGAGTCCTTATGCGTGCAAAGGCCGAAATTGAAACAACCAAAACAGGCAAAGAGCAGATAATTGTTACTGAAATCCCTTTCATGGTCAATAAAGCGAGCATGATTGAGAAAACTGCTGCTTTAGTTAATGATAAGAAAATAGAAGGTATATCCGATATCAGGGACGAATCAGATAGAGATGGCCTAAGAGTAGTTTATGATATTAAAAAAGATGCTATACCAAACATCGTCTTAAATCACTTATACAAGTACACACAGCTACAGTCTTCTTTCGGTGTAAACAATATTGCATTGGTAAAAGGTCGCCCAATGACTTTAAACCTGAAAGATATGATGACCCACTTCGTGGATCATAGGCATGAAGTCGTTGTTCGAAGAACTCAATATGAACTGGATGAAGCTGAAAAAAGAGCCCATATCCTACAAGGTTACCTAATAGCTTTAGATAACCTCGATGAGGTTATTGATCTGATCAGAAAAGCTAAAGATCCTGAAACAGCTAAAGAACAGCTGATAAAGCGTTTTGAGCTATCAGAAATTCAGGCCAAGGCCATTCTTGAAATGAGACTTCAACGTCTGACAGGACTTGAAAGAGAAAAAATCCAGAAAGAATATGATGAAGTAATGGAACTCATTATCGATTTGAAAGATATTCTCGATAATGAAGAGCGTAGAATGGGCATCATCAAAACAGAGCTAGAAGAAGTGAAAGAGCGCTATGGTGATGAGCGTAGAACGGAAATTGTTCATAGTGCCGATGATATCACTTTCGAAGATATGATCCCTAATGATGAAATGGTTATTACTATATCTCATGAAGGTTATATCAAGAGAACGCCATTAACAGAATACAGAACACAAAGTAGAGGGGGAGTTGGTTCTAAAGGAGCTGGCTCTAAAAACGATGACTTTACTGAACATCTTTTTGTAGCGAAAGCACATAACTATCTTCTTATATTTACTGAGTTTGGAAAAGTATTCTGGAAGAAAGTATATGCTATTCCTGAAGGCTCTAAGACCTCCAAAGGACGTGCCGTTCAAAACCTTATCAATATAGAGCCTGGCGATGTGGTAAGAGCTGTAATTAACGTAGAGAACTTGGATCAGGAAGATTATATCAATAACAACTTCGTAATCATGTGTACTGAAAACGGTACGATTAAGAAAACAACACTCGAAGCCTATTCACGACCCAGACAAAATGGAATTAACGCTATTACCATCAAAGAAGGCGATAGACTTCTTAACGTAAGCCTAACAAATGGCAGTAACCATATTGTAATTGCCAAAACAGGTGGAAAAGCCATCCATTTTCATGAATCTGATGCCCGACCTATGGGTAGAACAGCCTCGGGTGTAAGAGGAGTGAGACTGGAAGGTGACGATAAAGTTGTGGGAATGGTATGCATCTCACGAGAAGATTCGAATTTATTAGTCGTATCAGAAAAAGGCTATGGAAAAAGATCTGATATTGATGATTACAGAATAACTAAACGAGGTGGTAAAGGAGTTAAAACCATTAACGTAACTGAGAAGACTGGCAAGCTTGTTGCTATCAAGGAAGTGATTGATACTGATGACTTGATGATTATTAATAAGTCCGGAATCACTATTCGTATGGCGGTGGAGAATTTAAGAGTAATGGGTCGAGCCACACAGGGTGTCAAGCTCATCAGATTAAATGATAACGATGAGATATCTTCTGTAGAAAAAATTGAACAAATCGAAGGAGTTGAGGGTGAAGAGACGGATGAATCTTCAAACGACTCTGAAAATAATGAAGAAAAAGAATAAATTGCACTAACTAAACTAACCACGATATTATGAAACGATTAATCGTATTGATACTTGCCATTACAGTAGCAGGTTATTCTTACGGGCAAAAGAAACCTAAAATCAACCAAGCCGAAAAAGCGCGTAGTGCCGGAAACCTTGGAGAAGCTAAAAATATAATGGACCTCGCGGTTGAATATGAAAAGCTAAAAGATGATGGAAAAACCTGGTATTATAGAGGACTTGTTTATGCTTCTTTGGATACAACTAAGAATCCAGAATATCAAAACTTGGCGAATAATCCATTGAAGGTGGCTATGGAATCTTTCGCAAAAGCTGATGATTTAAACAAAGGTGATAATGAATACTATTTGACTGATGATAATGGTTTTCCTATTACTAAATCTCAGCAGATTTCAGGTCTTTGGGCTCACTACCTAAATAAAGGTGTAGAAAGCTACAATGTAAAGGATTATACAAGCGCTTATGACTATTTTCAACGTACTACTTTAGTGTTACCTGAAGATACAACAGGTTATATTTATTCTGCTTCCGTGGCTCAGGCTAACGAAGATTATGATAATGCTTTAAAAAATCAGTACTACTTAATTAATGATTTAGATTATCATACAAAAGATATATACTTTACTATTATCTATCTGGAAGGTACTAAAAATGAAGATAATGAAAAAGCTTTGGAGGTCATTAAGAAAGCTAGAGCAAAGTTTCCGAATGATTTAGATTTGGCTAAATCAGAAATTAATGCGCTAATAAAGTCAGAGCGGATTGATGAAGCTAGATCCGAACTTGAAATGGCAATAGCAAATGAGCCTGATAACCCTAATCTAAAATTTACTCTTGGTGTGATGTATGAAGAAATTGGTGAGAGCCAAAAGGCTAAAGAGGCTTATAAAAGTAGTATTGAATCAGATCCTGAATATTTAAATTCAAGATATAACCTTGCAGTGTTATCATATAACCAAGCCGTTGAAATGATCAAGGAAAAGAATAACCTTGGTATTACTTCAGCCGACCAGAAGAAAGCCAAAGAGATGCAAGAAACTATTAATGCAAGATTGAAAGAAGCTTTGCCACATTGGGAAAAGGTTGATGAGTTGCAGCCAAATGATAGAACTACGCTTGAGACAATACAATACATTTATGTGCAATTGAAATTGTATGATAAAGCCGAGGCCATTGAAACCAAACTAGAGGCTTTGGGTGGAGAATAATTTAAATATTTAGATTTTACTAAAGGGCTCACCAGAGCCCTTTTTCGTTAGCTTATGAAAGTACTTCTTAAAATCAGCTTCGCTCTACTATTGTTAAACTCATGTGAAAATACCACTAAGAGTAACATTGAAGGTGTTTATGAAAGAGTAGAAATCGAAAAATTTAAAAAGCTACTTAAAAACGATAAAGTTCAACTGGTTGATGTTAGAACTCGAACTGAATATGAAGCAGGTTTTATCAAGAATGCATTGAATGTTGACTTTCTTGAGACTAATTTTATAGTGGAGTGTAATGAAAAGCTAAATAAAAATCGACCTTTATTGATTTATTGTGCTTCAGGAGGTAGGAGCGCAAAAGCAATGCAAAAACTAAAGGAAGCTGGATTTACTGAAATCTACGAGCTTGGTGTTGGTTATAATGGATATCATTAATTAATAAATTACAATCAGGTCATGAGATTACTTTTATTAACAATTATTTCAATGCAGTTAGCAGTATCCGTTAATGCCCAAAAGAAATATCGATTTGAATTAGGTCTTGAAAATGGTGAAGTCGTAGGGACGAATACTATCAAACATGTTGAAGATCGCGGTTATTTTCAAGTAAAACGTGACCGCTATAAATATGAGGAAGTAATCTATTTTAGGGATCGCTCCAGCTATTACTTAAAATCTGATCCTGGCCCATCCATGTACCTGCGTAGGGTTGAGGGGGCAAAAGTATGTGTTTATTCAGGGAGAAGAGTACAGAATAAGGCGCATGAAGCTGATGGTTATAGTGGAATGTTTGGTACGGAAGATACTGCTGGGGGCATTGGAGAGTTTGAATATTACTATCAAAAAACGAATGAATCGTTCAAAAAAATGACTCGAGCTAATCTTTTAGAGGATTTAGAAGATAATTCTGCAAGTATGTTAGTTCTATCTGAAATAGAAAATGACAAAATGAACAATACCAATAGAAAGCTGATGCTTGAAGCACTTGATATTTACAATTTGTAACTCATCGGGTCTGCGTGAAGAAAAAATTCATATTCGTATGTGTTAATAAGGATTGTAAAAAGAAAGGTTCAAAATCCTTATGTAAATTAATCAAAGAAGATAAGAGGTATAGGCTCATAAAAACTGATTGTATGGATGCATGCAAAAAAGCCCCAAACATAATTATGAATGAGGCTCTAATTTCAAAGGTTACAGAAGAGAAGCTTACAGAGCTATTATAGAGACTTATTCTCCCTCATTGGGAAGTTGCTCCACAGCGAAATCTTCGAGCTTAGCTATTTCCTGATCAATTGTCCAAAGGCCAACACCTTCTTCACCAATAATATCAAAAAGCTCAACGGCTCTTCGGGCTATAGTTTCTTCCTCACGTTGTTCAGTAATAAACCATTGTAAGAAATTAAATGAAGCAAAATCTTTAATCTTAAAACAATGTTCCACAAGATCATTAATTGATTCAGTTACTTCTAGTTCGTGACCTAACACCTCCTCAAAAACCTCCCGCAGACTATTGAACTTATGTTTAATACCACTAATCTCTGGTTGCAAAGCATGACCTCCAGCGTTATTCACATAATTAAAAAGTTTTAACATATGCTGTCTTTCTTCTTCTGAATGTCTGTACAGAAAGTCAGCAGATTTTACGTATCCCATTGTATCACACCATGAGGCCATAGAAAGGTATCGTGCAGAAGACAGGCCTTCCATCATTATTTGACCATTTAATCGTTCTTCGGTCTCTTCTGTTAATGATCTTTTTGGGGTTACTAATTGCTTTACCATGTTGTCTGTTAAATTTAAGATTGTAAATATAGTAAGCTTTTAGGGTTCATAAAGTCCAAAATTTAAGAAAATCGAAGTATTTTTAATAGATATAAATAACAAGAACTTGTATGACCATTATTAATAATAAAGTTAATAGTCAATTTGAAGTAATGGTTGAGGGATAGAGAGCCAGGTTACCATATAGAATAATAGAAAATACTTTTTTATATGAGCCAGAAAAGATAGGTGGAAAAGGTGTAGCCTTCGGTTTGGCAGAGATTAGGCTAAAATGGGTTATTAAAATTGCTCTTTAATTATCCTTTGTAGTGTTATATGTCACGAAGTATCTTAAGTATGTGGAATGGCTCAAAATATTGATTTAAAACCTAAAGCTTATGATAAGTTTATTAATCCTGATATTTAGCTTTTGTGATTTTCAAAAACCAGATGTGCCTTACCTAAGTGAAGATCTTTTTGAATATGAGCTTGACTATTCATTGAAGAAAAAACCTAACCCGGAAAATCAACATCTTGATGTGAATGGAAACAGAACTGAGTATAACCCTACTCCATTGCCATACTTGAAAGTCAAGTTTGCTATTAAAACTGATGGTGATAGTCTTTCAAAGTATACAGTTGTCGACTCATTTGGGTTTGTTAAAAGAAATAGAAAAATAAAAGCTGCATTGACTGAGTTTGTTTTGGACATAGGTTATACTGCTGATATCAAAGATCGCATAACCTCTCATTCCTATTCTATAAACCTTATTAATGGCGATAAGGTAATTATGAATAAAATTGACATCGCCTTTTCAGAAGAGGGAGTCATGACGATTAATGGTATTGAAAGAGGCAGGATTTAGTTTGGCCTCAATATTGCTTTTAGTTACCCTAGATGAGGTTGTTGTTATAAAGAATGTCTTAGTTCTGGTTCTCAGGGCTGGGACTTCTTTATTATATGACCAACGGTGATTGTTTTCTTCAGTAAACCTTTAATATTTGCATCCGTAAGCAAATAAATCACTAAACTGAATCAAACTAACGGTATGAGACTACTAGCCACTGCATTATGCAGCCTTTTGTGTTTTTATTCTACTGCTCAAAAACCTCATAACCCATCCTCTTCCGAATTATTGCTAAAACTCAAGAAACTCAATTTTTTGGGTTCAGTGCTTTATGTGGCAGCACATCCTGATGATGAAAATACGCGACTAATAGCTTACTTGAGCAATGAGACATTGGCTAACACCGCCTATTTATCACTGACCAGAGGTGATGGTGGACAAAACCTTATAGGTCCGGAAATTCGTGAAGGTTTAGGAATAATACGTACCCAGGAGCTGCTGGCAGCTAGGCGAATAGATGGCGGGCAACAATTTTTCTCTAGAGCCAATGATTTTGGATATTCCAAATCAACCGATGAGACTCAACAGATTTGGAATAGAGAGCAAGTGCTGGAAGATGTAGTCTGGACTTATCGCAAGTTTAAGCCTGATGTAATAATTACGCGATTCCCACCTGATAAAAGGGCAGGCCATGGTCATCATACCACTTCAGCCATTTTTGCACAAGAAGCATTTAAGTTATCTGGGGATCAAACGAGTTATCAACATCACTTGAAATATATAAATACATGGACTCCAAAGCGTCTATATATGAATACTGGAAGATGGTGGAGTCCTGACATTGATGAAAATACACCGGGTGTTACTGTCATTGATGTGGGCGAGTATAATGAACTACTGGGTACTTCCTATACCGAAATGGCTGCGTTAAGCCGTTCGCAGCATAAATCTCAAGGTTTTGGTTCTACAGGTATTAGAGGACAACGACTGGAGTTTTTAGAGCTACAAGAAGGTGAATCTACAAGTTCTGATATATTCGAAGGAGTAGATACTAGTTGGGGTAGAGTAGAAGGTGGAAAAAAAATAGAAAGCATGATAAGTGAGATTATTAAGGTATATCAACCCGATAATCCTTCAAACAGTCTAAAGCCGCTACTTGAAGTTCGTGATGAGATTACTTTACTCAAAAATGAGCATTGGAAGAAAATTAAGATCAATGAAATTGATAATATTATAAAAGGGATGCTCGGTCTGTACTTGGAAGCGAGGGCATCTAATTACTCGGCAGCACCTGGTGACAATGTGAATTTGAATATTGAAGCTACAAATAGATCGTCCATTCCTGTTCAATTAGAAATGGTTACATATGATCACTTATCAGATACAGTTATGTCAACTGATCTTTCAAGAAATGTTTCTTTGAACTATGAAACTTCTTTAACCATTCCACAGACATGGGACTATTCTCAACCCTATTGGTTAAAAGAGCCAGGTTCACTGGGTACATATAAAGTTGAGGATATTAAATTGAGAGGCACACCAGAAAATGCTCCCGCAATGGATGTACGATTCTCGGTAGATGTTATGGGAACTAAACTGATTTATACTGTTCCATTGGTTTATAAATGGAATGATCCTGTCGATGGTGAATTATATCGACCTTTTGTCATTGTGCCAGCTGCATTTGTCAATATTTCCGAGCCAGTTTATCTTTTTACAGACGACCAACCGAAGAAAGTAGAGGTTACAGTAACTGCATCTCAAGATATGTTAAGGGGAGAAGTCTCTTTAGATGTACCCAAAGATTGGTTGGTGAAACCTAGCAGTCATTCCATAAGTCTAGCTGCAAAAAATGAAGAGCAGGTAGTCGAGTTTTTTGTTGCCCCTGGAAAAGGCCAGCAGACTGCAGAGATATCGGCAATGGTCAATGTTAGTGGTAATGTTTATGATCAAAGTATTCAGACTATTGAATATGACCATATACCGATACAAATACTTATGTCTAAAACTTCAGCTAAAGCAGTTAAGCTGGATATTAAGAGAAAAGGTAATGTTATCGGATATATTCATGGTGCTGGTGATGCGATACCTGCAAGTTTGAGAGAGATTGGGTATGAGGTATGGGAGATGAAAGATGATGAAATTACTGCTGATAACTTGAAGAAAGTAGATGCGGTGATACTAGGTGTTAGGGCCCTAAATACCAATGATCGCATTGATTTTCAGATGCCCGTATTATTAGATTTTGTGAATAGAGGTGGTACTATGATGGTTCAATACAACACATCTTTCAGATTGAAAACAGAAAATTATGCACCGTACCCTCTTAAAATAGGAAGAGACAGAGTATCTGAAGAAAATGCTAATGTTAAAATATTGAACCCTAAGCATGTTGTTCTCAATACCCCAAACAAAATTACTAATGAGGATTTTGAGAATTGGGTACAAGAACGCGGACTATATTTCCCAAGTGAATGGGATGACAATTATGAAGCTATTTTGTCTAGTAATGATAAAGGTGAAGATGCCAAGGATGGTGGGTTATTAATAGCAAAATATGGTAAGGGCCATTACATTTACTCGGGATATTCATGGTTTAGGCAATTACCTGCGGGTGTTCCTGGTGCATTTAAATTGTTTGTCAACTTGGTATCTTTAGGACAAGAAGAAAAACCTTCCAATCAGAACCTTACAGGTTCAAAGTAATATATGGATGAAAAACCCCCTTTTTTTAATACTTGGAAAAGTATTTATTGGCTATTGATGGGCAATCTGGCCTTTTTCATCCTTCTCTTTTATTTATTCACAAAGCATTTTTCATGAGTAGTATTGACTGGATAGTGCTGTTTGGCACACTCATCTTCATTGTTGCTTATGGTGTATGGAAAACCAGGGGACAGAAAGATATGGACAGCTATCTGAGGGGCGGAAGTGATAGCAAATGGTGGACTATAGGTCTTTCTATAATGGCGACACAAGCTAGTGCTATTACTTTTTTATCCACTCCCGGCCAGGCCTATACCGATGGTATGCGTTTTATTCAGTTCTATTTTGGACTGCCTCTGGCGATGATAATCATATCGGTATTTTTTCTCCCGATTTATTACAAGCTTAAAGTATATACTGCTTATGAGTACTTGGAAAGTCGTTTTGACCTCAAAACAAGAATGCTGGCAGCTCTTATATTTTTAGTTCAGCGTGGTTTGGCGGCAGGTATCACGATATATGCACCTGCAATTATTCTTTCTTCATTACTAGGTTGGAGACTGGGGTATACCACAACTATTATCGGAGTTTTGGTTATTATTTATACTGTTTCTGGTGGAACTAAAGCGGTAACGCAAACTCAGAAACAGCAAATGGCTGTGATGATGGGCGGAATGGTTATCGCTGGGCTATTGGTTATTCATTCCCTTCCCGAAAATGTGGGTTTTGTAGATGCCATGCATATTGCGGGTAAGATGGGAAAGCTGAATGTAGTAAATTTTGATTTTGACTTATCGGATCGTTATAATTTCTGGTCAGGAATTACAGGAGCGGTGTTTCTTTTCTTATCATATTTTGGAACTGATCAATCTCAGGTGCAACGCTATTTATCCGGTAAATCATTGTCAGAAAGCAGGTTAGGCCTTATGATGAATGGATTACTTAAAGTGCCAATGCAATTTGTCATACTGTTCATAGGGGCTATGGTATTTGTCTTCTATCAGTTTAATCAACCACCTATTTTCTTTAACGATACAATAAGAACTGAGGTAGCCGCTACTGAACAAGGAGACAAATTCAAAGAATTAGAACAACAGTATGAAGAAACATTTTCTGCTAAAAGAGTTGTGGTAGATGAGTTTGTGACCGCTCGTCATGATAATGATGATTCCGCAGTTGACAAGGCAGCCAATAGATTAAATACTATCCAAGCAGAATCTGAAGATATAAGAAATGAGGCTAAGAGTGTTATAGCTTCTGCGTTGCCAGATGCAGAGACTAATGATAAAGACTATATCTTCATGAATTTTGTAATGAACAATCTACCTATTGGAATAATAGGCTTATTGTTTGCAGTTATCTTTTCCGCGGCTATGTCCTCCACTTCTTCAGAATTAAATGCTTTGGGTTCTACTACGACCATTGATTTCTATAAACGAAAAATAAAACAGGGGTTATCAGATCATCATTATTTACAGTCTTCAAAGCTATTCACACTTATTTGGGGAATTATTGCCATCATATTTGCCTCTTATTTGTCACTCTTTGAGAACCTGATTCAAGCGGTGAATCTCATAGGATCATTATTTTACCCTATTGTCTTAGGAATTTTTGTAGTAGGATTCTTTATCAAATCAATTAAAGCAAATGCAGTGTTCATTGCTGCACTTTTAAGCCAGTTGTTAATAGCAATTTTGCATTACCTTAATGTCAATGATGCAGCAGGTATCTTTACCATGGGTTTTCTTTGGTATAATGCTTTTGGCTGTTTTTTAGTGGTAGCCATAAGTTTCATTATCCAGCAGATTCAAAACTTAAGAAAAAATTAAGCCTCAGGTTTAATTTTTAACCTGTATTCTCTTTTAATACAGTCTTTTAAAGAAAACTGACTGATATTTTAACCAGATTTAAACAATATTTTAATTTTCTAGGTTATTTATAAGTAAATTTAGAGTTTCAGCCCTTTATATAAGGGCAGGAATCGATAAAAACAGTCATTATCAACAGCTATATGCCAACCACTATAAAAGATATCGCCAAAGCATTAGGACTGTCAACAAGTACAGTCTCTCGTGCGCTAAATGATCATCCTCAGATCAATGATGAAACAAAGAATACAATACGTACATTAGCTGAGCGATTGAATTATAAGCCAAATCAAGCTGCTGCAGGACTAAGAACGCATAAAACTTATTGTATTGGTTTAATAGTACCAAGTATCTCCACTCATTTCTTTTCAACTGTTATTAGCGGTATTCAGCAAGTAGCTTCAGCCAGAGGTTATCAGTTATTAATTTGTCAAACAAAGGAAAGTGAAGATGAAGAAAAGAAATACATTGATGCATTAGTGTCAGGACGTGTGGATGGTCTGATGATTTCTGTCTCAAGAGGAACAAAGAATTTCGATCATTTGAGGTACGCTACTGAAGAAATGCCAGTCGTGCTTTTTGATCGGGTAACAGAAGAAGTAGATGCAATACTTGTGGAAGCGAAAGATTATGAAGGGTCACATAAAGGAACAACTCATCTCATAAAAAGAGGATGCAAAAATATTGCCCATTTAGCAGGCTCCAAGGGATTGGTAGTAGCTCAGAATAGACAAAAAGGATATGAAGCTGCTTTGAAGGATCATGGGATGAAGGTAGATGAGCGAATGATTGTGGATTGTGATTGGGATAAAGAAAAAGTGCCTGAAGCAATTAAACTGCTGCTTAGACATAACCCTAATTTAGATGGAATTTTCGCAGCTAATGATGAAGTGGCGGTACAGGCTATATTAGAATTGAAGAAGCTGAAGCTAAAAGTTCCTGAGCAGGTAGCGATAGTGGGATTTGGCAATTATCCTATTTCCGAGATAGTGGAACCAACACTTACTACAGTAAAACATCACCCCAGACGAATTGGCGCAAATGCAGCTCACAAATTACTTTCCTCGATTGATCCTGGTTATACCAATTGGAAAGAGGAATATATCACCTCAGACTTGATAAAGAGAGGGTCAGCTTAATAGCCAACCACAACTACTGTTAGTATACATTTACTTTTGTTTATATACATCATATAAAATATAAATAAAAATATATCATAAAGCTGGTATACATTTGTGTCATAAATCAAGAGCATCATAAACAAACACTAAAAAAAATGTATACTCAGGCGTTACAATCAGGGTTATCAAACAGTTTTTTAACTTCAAAAGGTATTTCAAGCGAACCAATTAGTGAGCTTGGAGATGTAGAAACTAATATATTAAAGGGTATCGAGCTTTCGCTATTTAGCTACCGGGTTTCTTTGAAAGATTATGAATCTACATTGAAAGAAGTATGTAATACACACTTTCAGTATCAAATACTTTCAGTCTCTGAAGCGGGTGTCATGACTGTTTACATCAGTCCTGAAGACTATTGTTTGGTAGACGGAGGCATGATGTATAAGTCAGCGGGGAGTATAATCTCAGAATTGGTAAAAAGAAGTCTCCTTATTAAAGGAATGAGAACTGTTGAGGATTAACTACAACTAGTGATTTTGATAAAATATATGAGCCTGTGAAAATCTTCACAGGCTTTTTTATTATCCGGTAACCAAGAAGAAAAATAAGTGTTCTATTATTATGTTAGCAACCATCAGCTTAATTTTTGACACAGGCCTATTTGTTCTGCTTTGGTTAGTGCAAGTTGTAATATACCCAAGCTTTCAATTCTACTCAAGAGAGAACTTACTGAGGTGGCACCCAAAGTACACTCGCCTTATAACCTTTTTTGCCTTTCCGTTGATGACAGGCCAATTGCTCCTTCATCTTTTCCAGATATGGAATACTATGGATTGGGTTAATATTTCAATGGTGATATTTATAATTATAGGGTGGATCATAACTTTCGGTAAAGAAGTCCCTTACCACAATAAGGTCAGTAGTGGTGAAAATATCTCTCAAAATATCAGACTACTTATTGCCTGGAATTGGCCTCGAACCATATCATGGACATTGGTGGCAATACTTCAATTTTATCACTTGCAACAATTGTAATTCCAAACTGTTATTCTAAAAATTAGAATTGTATGACACAAAAAGGTATGAGTTTAACGCTCAAATTGGCAGCTATTTACAATGTAATATGGGGTGCGTGGGTTGTATTATTTCCAAACCATTTCTTTGAACTGGTAGGCATGGAACCATTAAATCATATTATGATCTGGCAGGGTATGGGAATGGTTATAGGTGTCTATGGTTTGGGCTATTGGTGGGCGAGTTATAATCCACTCGTACACTGGCCTATTGTAGCTGTGGGTATGCTTGGTAAACTATTTGGACCGTTAGGCTTTTTTATGAATTATCTAAGCGGAGTGGCTCCTTTTGAGTTTTTCTATACCTTGATCACCAATGACTTTATCTGGTGGATTCCATTTACCCTAATTTTAAAGGAAGTGCATGTTCAAACGAAGTGGAAACTCACATGATCAGGAAAATTAGTTTTTATGGCCTCGTCATCTTTTTTGTTTTTGCCGGAGTTTATCATTTTATAAATCCTGACTTTTATTACCCGCTCATTCCTGATTATTTACCATTTAAGAAGACAATTAATATTATAAGTGGCATTGTAGAAATTCTGCTAGGCTTAGGTCTCTTGTTTGATCAATACCGCAGATCTGCAGCTTACTTACTTATCTTTTTAATGATTGCTTTTATTCCTTCTCATATTCATTTTATTCTTCTGGGCAGCTGTATGGATGGTGGCCTGTGCGTACCTGAATGGGTAGGGTGGATGCGCTTACTGGTGATCCATCCTCTACTCGTATATTGGATTTATTCAAATAGAAAAGTTTAGGAGTTTATCGGTCACGCTTTTCATGCACTGTAATACCACCTTTCTTTGATCCGAACTTCGATAGATTATAGGTAAAGCTCAACATAAAATACTGTGTTACAGTATTAACACGTTGATCCTGAATATAGTTGAAATTACTACTTCTGGATATCCCCTGATTTTCTTCAAGAATGTCGAACACCGATAGTTTAAGCTCACCTCTATCATTTTTTAATACCGCCCTGGAGATAGAGGCTCTCCAGATGGGAATTTCAAGTGCTTCACCAAAAGCATTACCATCAAATACACGGTAGTCAAATGAAGAAACGATAACCCAGTTTTTCTTTATGGTAATACTCAAATCAGAGTATACTACCGATCTATAATAATCCTGATCAAGATCAATATTTTGAGAATATCGTGTCGAAGAGTATTCTGTTTTATATCCAAGACTAAGGTCATACCATCTTTTTTTCCTGTTCTCCATTCTGATGTCAATTGAGTTCGTCCATCTATTAACTTCATTTTGACTGTCGTTAATGAACAACTGAGTGTTAGTATAGTCATGACTAGTCGAAACATTCAACTTGATACCCAAAGGTTTAATAGAAGTTCCGAAGGATGTGTACCCACTTCCAACCCACTCTTCATCAATATTGATAGGGGTGATAATTTGGGTGAGGTCAGCTGCAATTGTTGTTGTATTGGTGATCTTATTTTTGACTAACCTACCGCCAAGGCGCACAAAAAGGCTTGTAAAACTGAAACTATCAAATAGTGAGAAGTTCATGGAGACGTCATGATTATACTCTACTTTAAGATTAGGGTTTCCAAGGTATTGCCTTAGAGGATTAGCGTTATTAACTACTGGCTGAAGCTGTTGAATACTTGGTTCAGTCACTGAGGTGTTATATGTAATAGATGTATGTTTTGAATTATCTATAGTGTACCTCAAGTTAAGGCTAGGTAAGATATTGGTAAAATCTCTCTTTAGTTCCACACCTTCTTCATTGATCACACCTTTGAGAACCGATCCCTGAATCATTGATCCTAGTGTTAATTTGAGGTTTTCTGTATTATATTGTAGTTGTAGCCCACCGCGATTGTAGTAGTAATCCCTTCTAAAAAATTGACTTAATTCGTCATTTAGAACCCTTGAATCACCTATAAAATCAAAAAATGAGGTTTTGTTATCTGTGTCAAAATTTTTCCTTGAATACTTGGCGGATAAGAATTTGCCTTTACCTATAGGCTCAGTCAATGTAAAGCCCAACTCATAATTTATTTCATCATTTTTACTCTCTTGAAATTGATTTAGATTAGACTCACTTTCGCCTATTGAAGTATTAGCAAATACATTCTGTTCATCCCGGCTATTGGAATATCCGAATGTGCCTTTTGTTATTAATGACCTTCCAAGATCATTTAATTTTCTTCTATATAGTAATGATGTCTCCAGTTCTCCGGAGAGTACATTTCCATCATTAATATTCTCGCTTTGATTGATCAAAACAGCATTCGTATCAAAAGTCTGATTTCGTTGAAATTGTAAATCATCGCCTGTATTTAGGCCAAAGTTAGATTTAAAAGTGAGATCCTGTCCATCACCAATTTTGTGCTTCAATTTCACTGAAAGACGATGATTTTGATTATTTCTTGAAGCGTTTGCGGTATCCAACGAATTAAAGATTACTCCATTTAAGAAGTTTTGTCTGAGACTTGTCTTGTCTAAATCATTACTGATTCTATTGAAGAAGTAAGAGCTACTCAATTCAGTATTTTCGTTAAAGTCATGATTAAAATTGATTCCTGAAGAAGTAGCAGTAGTCACACCATTATCACCACCGGTAGCCAACCCTTCAAGCCCTTCAGCATTAACCAAACCATTTCCGGTAGTGAGCCCAGATAGTCCTCCCGACATATTTAAATAGTCCTGAAAAGAGAAATTCCTTTCATTTATGTTATTTGTTCCGCCTAAAAATGATATTTGAGTATTTTTATTGAATTTATTGATACTTCCCTTTCCTTGAAACCGATTATCTGAACCGTAACCTCCCGATAATTTACCAAAAAACCCATTTTTCTTATCATTCTTTAAACTCAGGTTGATTGTTTTGGCTCTTTGGCCGTCATCAACTCCGGTAAATTCAGCCATCTCGGACATTTTATCGAACACCTGAACCTTGTTTATTGCATCAGATGGTAAGTTTTTGGTGGCAATTTTTGGATCTTCTCCAAAGAACTCTTTACCATCTACCAAAACTTTTCCTACTTTTTCTCCTTGTGCTTTAATGTTACCATCTTGATCAACTTCTACACCAGGTAATCTTTTAAGCAAATCTTCAACGGAACTGTTAGGATTGGTTTTAAATGCAGCGGCATTATATTCAATAGTATCACCTTTCACCAGAATGGGTATACGATCTGCAGTTATCGATACTTCATCAAGTAGCTCTGATTTTTCTTGTAATTTGACTACACCCACATCTAAGTCTTTATCATTGACAGTAATTGACTGGCTATTGGTTTGGTATCCTACGAATGCCGTTTGTAAAAGGTAACTACCGGGCTTTATTCGTTTTAAATGAAAAAAACCTTCATTATCTGAGACTGAAAAACTATGCATGATCGAATCATCTGCATTCAAAATCACTACACTGGCTAAGGGTAGGGCCTCTTCTTCAGAACCTGTAATCCTTCCACTAAGGTTAAATGATTGACTGAATAAAACAGCAGAACTGAAGAAGGGTATCAATGAGAAGAAGAACTTCATTAACTAGTTCTTTTGGATGAAGACCTTTACTCCTCCACTTCCATGTCCTTCGCCATATTCTTCCTCCATTTCTTTGTATTTTTCTTCTTTGATCTTATTAAATTCATCACGGGACACTCGCTTCCCTTTTTTTGGAGGTGTAATTCTACCTTTGTAATCTTCTCCTAATTCTACATTAGAAGCTTTAAAAACTCTTTGATTATCACCTACACATAATTCTAGGATAGCACCAGGTAAACCAACAAATTTCGAGGGGCCAATTGAAAGAGGTATCTGTGAACTATACCAAGCGGTATGTACTATGTCATCTTTGGTATAAGTCGCTTTTAAGCATTCATAACCCAGAATTTTTTTAGTCTCGTTGGTTAATTTCCAAGATAAAGACTCAGCTTCATCTTCAATGAGAAATATTCGACTCATGAAGTCTATTTTCTGAGTCATTTTATTTTTCTCGATTTCGAAGTGAGTTTCATTAATCGCCTTTTTGGTATGGATTTCTATTTCCGTCCCCTCACTCTTAAAGGCTACTGGATCATTATCTTTTTTAGGGCCTTCTGTTGGTTTGTAAAGGCTTGCTGTAGGAGTGAAGAGAAGCTCAAAATAGCTTTTATTGCTACTCGGTATTTTCGCTAATAATTCGCTGTCAATATCTCCTCCCAGATCAAGTTTAAACTGAATGGTTTCTTCATAAAGAATCCTTCCTTGTATGTTTTGACCAACAGAAATTGAGGAAATAAATAGGGCACAGATTAAAAGTTTGTTCATCGTATTTGAGATTTTGTTTACCCAAGGATACGATGAAGACTGGGGTAGAAGTACTTTAAACTCTTAAAGAATGTTAACGCGTTTGTTAAAAGAAGTTAACAAACAAAAAAGGCTGCCAACTGGCAGCCTTTCATTAAATAGGTTAGACTGTTTTAAAGTCCAGCAATAAGATCTTCATTTCTTTTTATATAACCGAAGTCTCCATTGGGAAAGGCTTTTGCCATTTCAAGAGACTTTTGAGCTGTAGCCTTGGCCTCTTTTTTATTACCCATTTTCGCAAGTATGCGAGCTTTTGTATGCACATGCCAGAATTGCTTCGAATTCTCACCCACAGCAAGGTACATATTCATCCATTCTAGTGCTTTATTAAGGTCTTTTCCTGCAGTCAAATAGTAGTTGGCAGCAGCTACATAGTTACCAGGGTTTACCTTGGTATTAGCTTCGATATCTGCCATTACATCTGCATCAAAATCTACTTTTATTGGCACCTTAACTGATACATTTGCCCAAGATAATTCAATGTTTGCAGAAGTATTATCTTCAGAAAGATCAGAGATATTATAAGTTAACGCTTCTACTGAATTGCTCAACATTGTTGGCTTGGCAGTAGTACTCATCACTTCTTTTGATTTGTCATACCCTGCTACATTTCCACCTAATGAAACGTCTGAGTAAAGGGAAACAGTCCACGAATCTTTTCCCGGAGTAGCGAAAATTAGGTATTCACCCGCTTTTACATCAGTCCCACCAATTTTAGCATCAGTACTGATAGTTAATTTTGAGCCAGAATTTGCTCCAGCTCTCCATAAAGTGCCATAAGGTTGCAGAAAATCAGAACCTTCTCCGAATATTTTCCTGCCTTTTACTTTTGGTCTAAAGTAGTCGATAGTTACATCAGTTAATCCTACTTTACTGTATACGGACCCAGCAGGGCTAGCCTGCGGTACACTAATCTGAGCATCTACTCCAAAAAATAGTAGAGCTGCGAGAATTGAAAATAATGTTTTTTTCATTTGTTGGTTAAGTTTTATGTTCTTACGAATTTGGATACGAAATTGTACAATTTTTGTTAATCAAGCCTAGTGAAACTCGATAAGTCATTTTATTTAGATGGTGATGTAGTCCAGATTGCAAAATCCTTAGTAGGAAAAGAACTGCATGCTACAGTTTCAGGTATTCACAAAGCTGGAATCATAGTAGAAACAGAAGCATATTCATATACTGAAAAGGCATGTCATGCCTATTTGAAACGGAATACAAAAAGAACAAAAACAATGTTCATGGCAGGTGGTGTAGCCTATATATACATCTGCTATGGTATTCATCACTTATTTAATATAGTTACTAATAACAATGAAATACCAGAAGCGGTACTTGTACGTGCTTTAGAACCGTTGGAAGAAAATGCTGAATTAAGGGTGACTTCCGGACCAGGAAAGTTGACCAAGTATCTTGGAATTAGTAAAAAGTTTGATACCACTGACTTAACTGGTAATAAAATATGGATCGAGGATAACGGTCATGATTTCCAACTGGATTTGAGTAAACGTATTGGTATTGACTATGCAGAGGAAGATGCTGACTTATTATGGCGCTTCACAGCTAAAGACAATAAATGGGTGAGCAAATAAATAAAGGCTTATCCCGTTTATTATATACTCCTAATACAAGTATATTTGTACAATATGAATAAAATACTTTGCCCTATAGATTTTTCAAGCGCATCTCTAAATGCCATAGAGTTTGCCGTAGATATAGGTAAAAAGTTTCATTCACGACTCACCTTGCTTCATGTATTTACAGAAAGTGATTTCAACAAAGCACTAGGAGCTGAGGCGAAAGGAAAGACTTTCAAAGAACTTCTTGGTATAGCGACTAAAAAGATTACTGCATTAGTGGATACTATAAACCAAGAAAGCCAAGATAAAGGCTTAGAAACGTGCGATTTCTTTATTGAGTTGGGGGAGCTGAAAGAAAAGGTGGAAGAAACTGCTATGGCTGAGCATTATGACTTAATTGTCATGGGAACTACTGGCGTGAGTAGAACAAACGGTGTTTTTTTTGGAAGCAATACTGAAGATATCATTGAAGATGTAGCAAAGCCTATTTTATGTATTCCTGAATCAGCCAAATTCTCAAGTTTTAATAAAATTGTTTATGGCTCTGATTTCCTTGAAGAAGACAAGTTGGCAATTCAGGAAGTGATATCTTTTGCCACCATGTTCGATGCACGTGTTAATGTTTTACATGTTAATGTCGGTAATTCAGACGATGAATATGATCAATTTGCAGACGAGTTAAAGAGTTTTATTACATATGATAAAATAACCTTTGTTAGTAGAAAATATGATAAAATAAGCGATGGTCTTCAAGAGTATATGCAAACTGAAGGAGCTGATTTGCTGGTTGTTTTCAAAAGAAAAAGAGGTTTTGTTAAAAGTATATTTAGCAGAAGTTTAACCAAGATATTATCATTTTCCACTGATAAACCATTGTTGGTACTAAAGTTGTAAATCACATTCTATGTTATTGAAAGGTCTGGCCACCTCAGTTCTATTATTGGGTTCTTATTTTTCATTCAGTCAGTTTGTTGATCCTTTTGAGTTGGTAAACTCGATATATGATGAACAAAGTCCTGTGATATCTCCTGATGGAAAGACGCTTTACTTCACTCGAGCCAATCACCCTGATAATATAGGAGGAACACTAGACCCCGGAGATATATGGTATTGTAATATGATGCCCGATGGAAAATGGTCATCACCCAACAACGCTAGAAAGTTGAATAATAATGGTTGGAACGGAGTTTTAGGATTTGTTGGAGGAAGTGATGCTATCTATCTAGCGAGCCACTATTCTAATGATTCAAATAAGTCGAAATCTCAGGGTATAGCCAGATCACTTAAAACCACTTCTGGTTGGTCCCGACCAAAGAATATAACGATTCCATATTTCCGCAATACTTCTAAACATCATGGTGGTCATATTATCACTGATGCTACCATAGCAGTTTTTTCTTTAGAAACTTATGACAGCAAAGGTGGTGAAGATATTTATGTATGTTTTAATAAAGGTGATGGAAATTGGAGTGAACCAAAAAATTTGGGTAACACGATTAATACCAAATTTCAAGAATTTACCCCTTTTCTATCAGCTGATACCCAGACTCTGTATTTCTCAACCAATGGAAAAGGGAATGGTACTGATATTTTTAAATCGAAAAGATTAGACGATAGCTGGACTAATTGGACTGAACCTGAACCTGAAATTCTTTTAAATACTGACGGGCAAGAGCTGGGTATGCATAAGTATGGTCTAAAGAGTGTATATACCAGTACTTTGAATAGTGATGGTTATGGTGATATCAAAGAATTTATATTCCCTGATGAGGTTGCTGATTCATTAATAACACGGATTGATACCACTAAATCCATAGCTGATAACATTTGGATAGTAGAAAAGGAACCTGAAATTGATGATCGACTAATCACACTTTATGGAAACACTTATAATACAAAGACCAACGAGTCTATAGAAACGAGTATTTCACTCAAATCAAGGGATGATAAGTTAATTACAAAGGTAAAGAGTGAGATGGGTAGCTATGCCCTCAAGATAGACGCTATAGGGACATATATTGTAAGAGTCGATGCACCAGGGTATGTCAGCCATCAGGAGATTTTGGAACTGCAGAGTGACCAAATCAGAACACTTGAAAAAAATGTTTTCTTACAACCAATAGAAGTTGGCACTACCGTTAATCTAAAAGATGTCCTGTTTCAGCAATCCAAGGCTGAATTTTTGCAAAGTAGCTTTTCAGAATTGAATTTGGTTGTTGATTTTATGAAAGAAAACCCCAAAGTCCAGATTAGATTGGAGGGACATACCGATAATAGAGGTGTTGCTAAATACAATATCAAGCTCTCTAAAGAGCGGGTAGAGGCCGTTAAATCTTATCTGGTAAAAAAGGGAATTTCCAAAAAGAGAATAACTGGAAAAGGCTACGGGGGTAGTAGACCCATTGCCGATAATAATGATCCTAAGAAAAGAATTCTGAATAGAAGAGTCGAGTTTACTATTGTTAAAAATTAGCTTTTATACCTAGTGTAAGTTTTTGACTCAAAATACTGTGAAATTCCCTTGAATTAAAGCTAACTTACCTGAGTAAAGTTTAAGCTATGAAAGCAAGTACCAGGGAAGTCAAGTCAGCCAAAATCAGAATTAAAGTTCTTAACTCTATTATCAGTTTATTAGGAACTAAACCTTTTAAAACTCTTTATGTAGAGGATATATGTGATAAGTCCAAAATATCAAAAGTCACTTTTTTTAAATATTTTCCTCAGAAAGAAGACACACTTCTATATTATTATCGGATTTGGTGTTTGGAAAATACCATTAGACAAAACAAAAAAAGAGAAGAAGGACTTCAGGCAATTAAATCATTATTTGATCAAATGGCTACTACATACTCAAAACATCCGGGTTTAATATTAAGCCTGGTGAGTTATCTTACTTCATTAGATCGTCCACCAGCGCCATTTCCTTTAAAGCCTTCAGAACGAACGCTGATTTTTCCAGATGAGCCTGACATCCTTAACTACGAGCTGTTGTCTGTACCTCAGATGCTGGAAAAGTATTTACTGGAAGCGGTATTTAAGGGGGAAATAAAAAGTAGTAGTGATACTAAAGAGCTATCTCATATGTTCTTATCGCTGTTATACGGAAGTATAGTAACCTGCCATTTACGTCAAACGGACTCACTTCATATTTTGCTCAAGAGAAATTTAGAATACCTCATTAAAGGTCTTAACTCATAAGGAAATAGTGTTGGCCGGCAACATAACCTAAACTGTTCAGATGTTCCTGAATTCTCACTTTTCCAATTCTGTCTCTCACATAAGGTAATATCAACAGCTCTTCAGAGGGATTAGGAAGGTTTTCAAAATGAATGAATTTATCAATTTGATTATTGCTTTTGACATCAATAAATTTCTCAATTACCAAACCATGATCTGACAAGTAAGAAGAATACTTATTGATCATCCGTCCCGTGCCCCAGATCCAAACTTTTGGTAGAGTAGTTCTGGTTTTCTTTAAGTGTTTTGCTAAATAATCTGCTTTTAGCCTGTAAAACGACTCATCGCTATAATGATCCGATATTCGTGAAAGCCGATGGTTGGAATCAGTCCATGTGATCAGCTCTTCTTTTATTTTGTGAAACGTTATCTCGTGATGAAACCACCTAAGCCAAAGCTCATAATCTTCAGGTATGGATTCTTCAGAATATCCACCATGCTTTTCAATCAATGACTTGCGGAACATAACCGATGGGTGAGCCATTGGCGATTCTTTAAACCTGTTTAAAAACATCTCTTCATGTGAGCATAGCTTATTGATTTCATCTACATAAAGGGCATAACCCTGGTGATTCAACCGATCTCCGTTATACTTAACTAAACTAGATACAACTTCGATATCAGAATGGTCTTTTAAATAGTTGTATTGCATTTCAAGTCGATCAGGATGACTAATATCATCTGCATCCATGCGAGCAATAATGGTTGATCTTGATAGCTTAATGCCAAAATTTAAGGCTCTGGCTATTCCTCGATTCTTTGTTTTAATTACCCTGATTCTAACATCCTTTATTTGCTCAAGCTTTTCTTCAGTAGAATCAGTACTACCATCATCAATAACAAGTAATTCCCAGTCATGAAAGGTTTGCTGCACTATACTATCCACTGCGGTAACGATCGTATCCTGAGCATTAAACACTGGCAGCACTACCGACACCTTCATTTTCATACTACTTTTTGAAGAGGCCTTTGAGAAACTTACCAAATGTTCTGCGCTCTTCACTTTGGGAAACCAAAGCTTTAATAGTTCGAAAGTAGGAGGAAAGCGTGAGTCTTTCTGGCTTACTTTCAATGGATTCACTATCCAACTTGTTTTCAGTATCGCTTATTAGCTCTTTAGAATTATTATCCGGCTTTTGACTAGGTTGTTTAACAGGGTCAAGTGCATCTGCTTTTGAAAAACTCTCTTTTGACCTGGCAATGTAGCCAAGTTTTTCTTCTACTAATCCTTTATTGTTATAGGCAATAGCATCCTTTGGATCCAGCTCCAAACATTTTTCATAGTCGGCAAGTGCACCTTTCAAGTCACCTATTCTCTCTTTGACATAAGCACGGCTTGAGTAACGAAACGGTTTTAACGGCTCCAGCTCAGCAGCTTTATTTAGATCATTCATCGCTGCTTCATTATCCCCATTGAGATGGTGGGCTACCGCACGGTCGCTTAGGTAATAGGCATTAGATGGTTTGATCTCTACCAGTTGACTAAAATCAATGAGAGAAGATTCGAAGGATTTTATTCTGAAATAGACTTTGGCTCTGTTGTAAAGAAACTCTTCATTTTTAGGTTCCAGTTCAAGTGCCTGATTAAAATATGGGATAGCTTCTTCGAACTGATTTTTATCACAATGGGCAATACCTTTTTCAAAGTGATCCTGTGCTGTCTGTTTCATTGATTGGTTCTTCAATTAGATCGGCAGTATTAAGTGAGTCGGATTTTGTCTTTTTGGATTTAGCTACCTTGACTTTAGCGGGCTTTATTTCAGGAGATTTTTTCAATATTTTGACTTTAACATACTTGACCTTTTTCTTTCTACGATCTTTTTTAGGGTTGTAGTATCTATTCCTGTTAATTGGTTTTACATGTTTAACGGTGGTGTATTTTGAATTTTTACAACCAAAGAATAAACCTAGTAAGAAGATCAATATGAAGTATGAGTGTCTCAAATCATTAAAACGTAAAGAAGTACTATTTATTGATAAAATAAAATGAGAATTATTCGATAATTAAAAATTCACGGCTGTTGTTATTATATATTTTTTCTTTAGGTGTAGTTAGTTAGGCCGAAAAAAAATTTACCTTCTAATTTTAATCTTTTTGTCAACTCATCCTAGATTATGTCATTCGATCGACTATTTTGTACAAAAATTTTTATTTTAATGATTATTAATATTACTTAAACAATAAAAATATTAAAATCATGAAAAAAAACTTACTATTTTTTATCTTGCTGAGCACTCTAGGAGTAGCTTTAGCAGCCCTTGATTTCAAGAATGAAGGCAATGACCCTTTAAGTTATGAGGGTTTAATTCCGGAAGAATATGCTGATGACTTCGTCAAAAAGGTTGACAGTAAGACCTTACTTGCAGATGCAACATTGAAGTTTTCTGGAGAGTTTGATAAGGTTGAAAGAATAGATATTCATATTAATGGTGACCTGGAAGTTTTTAGTTATTATGTACTCTATGGAGTAAAAGAAGGGGAAGCTAAAACCTTAATGGTAAAAATGAATCCTGGTGATTTAGAAAATGAGACTATTAGCGCGATTGAATGTAGTCTTGGCTATTGTGTGACAGCTCCACAGCATGGAATTCCGTGTAGTCCTGAGCCATTTGGTATTTTATGTGGATGTAGAACCAGCTCTGGAGGTTGTGTTGTTTGGTAATTATTATATTCCTTCTAAAAATTAGCAAATGTGAATACTGTTAATTTTAACCTTCCTCCAGCTTAAATTTAATATGGTTGTACCCAAATAGCGCAGGTGTTTTCACTTGCGCTATTACTAAATTGAAATCCCTTTCTTTATCAAAGACTTTTGTTTTCTCTGCCTCCAATTTATATCTTTTTTCAGAGCGAGAATAGACGGCCTTATTGCCAACTAATAAATCGTTAAAAAATGGATTACTTCGAATAGTCAAAAAATCAAATAATAGGGCTAATCATTTTTCTGAAAGAAAATTGTAGAAAGATGGTGAAAGAAATTATAGATCATTAGACAGGTGGTTTTAAGTGATAATTTATATATTAAGCGCTACTTGTTTAAATTAAAAGCCAATGTACACAAGAAGACACATCAGGTTCAAAACCATATTTCGCTTTGCCTGGAAGAATTTATTGATTTTTACTTTTTGGAGTGGTGCCATTACATGGGCTTTCGTCTGGTGTGAAAATCGAGGTACTAATATTGGAATTCCCTTTTTACCATTGAGTACTATAGGTATAGCTGTTTCATTTTACGTGGGTTTTAAAAACAGTCAGTCGTATGATCGTTTTTGGGAGGGACGAAAGATCTGGGGTGGCATTGTAAATTATAGCCGAACATGGGCCAATCAGGTATTATCTTATATTAAGAATGTTCAGAGCTCAGGCTATTCAGATGTAGATTTAGAATTATTAAAAGTAAAGCTGGTCAAACGACATTTAGCCTGGATCAATTCTTTGCGTATCCAGCTTAGAAGTACTACCATTTTTGATCGGAAGAATTTATCATTCGTACCTGATTTTGGTTTGAAAAATGATCGTGAGTGCAAAGAATGTATCGCCTTCTTTATGGAAGATGAGGAATATGAGCATGTCATGGATAAAGCTAATGCTGCTTCACACCTAATAAGATTGCAAGGCGATGATATTGCTGAACTAAATAAAAAGACCATTTTAAGTGATTACCACCATGTAAATATGATGAGTTCGCTGGAACAGTTTTACAATCTTCAGGGAATGTGTGAACGTATAAAAAACACACCATTTCCTCGTCAGTATGCTTATTTCAGTTCGTTATTTATCTGGGTCTTTATCTTGTTATTACCTTTTGGTCTTGTTGAGTTGTTTCATGAGATAGGGGACTCTTCGGTTTGGTTGGCAGTGCCCTTTTCAGTACTGATCTCATGGGTGTTTTCTACTATGGATATAGTAGGAGATAATAGTGAAGACCCGTTTGAGAACTATGTGAATGATGTACCTATGTCTGCAATCTGTCGAACTATAGAAATTGATTTATTGCAAATGATAGGCGACAAAGACATCCCGCCTAAGCTTCAACCTGTTGATGATGTGTTATTGTAAAAATAATGAATTTCATTGTTTGAACATTATGTATGTTTTTTTAACAAATTAATCCATTTAGTTTTAATAACTATCTGATAATCAATGATTGTATATAAATATTAATAGACTAAATAATTTTAATCATATGTAATATATGTAAGCATTGAGATTTTTAATAAGGATTAATAACATGTTTCTTTGATAACGTTTGTCCGGTTGATTTATGTTTAACTATTTAGTTTCTACTCAATCTTATTACAAAGAGATAACCCTGTTAAAAATCATTTTAACGATCCTCTGCATACTTGTTGTTTCAACTGGCTTATTTTCGCAATCACCCATCGCTCATTATAACTTCAACACTTGCTATGGCGCAGAAATTATTGATAGCTCTAATGGCTACGATGGTATTAGAAGTGGCGCTACTTGGTCAGAAGGTTATAGCGGTCAAGGTTTAAAGTTTGATGGGGTAGATGATTATGTAAGCATTCCTGATGCAGCATGGAACAATTTTGAAGATAATGACTTTACAATTGCATTTTGGGTTAAAAAACTGGCTGCCACGACAACTTTTGATAATAACTCTGGTGTTAATAAGTGGAATTCTGGTGGCATTACTGGCACCAATGAATGGGCGTTACAGATAGGTAAAAATGGAGCAGATACTCCACAGCTGGTAATAGAATCTGGCAGTACAACATTTGCAGCTGTATCTCAGAATGAGATAGCTTTAAATTCTTGGCAACATTTAGTAGGTGTTCGTACTGGTACCGAAATAAAGTTGTATTTGAACGGTGTTCTTGAGTCAACTACGGTAGTAGGCTCGGCTATAATTAATAATACAAATTTACCAATCTACATAGCCAGAAATGGTGTCGATGATAACTACTCCAATGCCCTGTTTGATAATATCAAAATTTATGATCGAGCGCTAAGTGCCAGTGAAATATCCATTTTAGCTGGAGAAGCCTCAAGCCCAGTGACCTGTCAGGGAAATTATGACTTCAAGGTGTGGGCCACTGAACTTACTCATCAAGCCGATTGGTGTTCTGGTACCAATGAATATACCAATGTAGGAACTACAGCTGATGGGCAAGCGGGATCTTGCACTACAGATAGCCCTGTTGCTAACGTATGGTTTAAGTTTACTGCCACTACAAAATATGTCACTGTAAGATTAAATCATGGTGGCATCAGATATCCTAAATTAAGCCTGTTTACAGCTCTGAATGAAGAGTTAGATTGTGCTTCCGGGGGCATTTACAGCGATATAGAAGTGAGTTCTGGTCAATTAATTCCAGGTGAGATATACTACCTATCAGTAGATACAAAAAATTATCCAGGAAGCTTTTCTTTATGTTTAAATAGTAGTCCAACATTCAATTATAAAGAAGGTGCAATACTTTTAGAGGATTTGAATAATTGGTGCTCTCAATCTGAGGCTTATACAAATTATTACGCGAATGATGATGAAGAAAGCGGGTCTTGTACAACAGATCCTACAGTAGCTAATGTTTGGTTCAAGTTTCAGGCTGCTACAAACTTTATTACCGCTAGCCTGACAAGAGGGACTATTCGCAATCCTAAGGTGACTTTATGGGATGATCAGGGCAACGAACTTTCTTGTTATGCAGGTGGAATTTATTCTGATGCAGAAACAAGCAGTGGTAGTTTGATTATTGGAGAGACGTATTACCTATCTATAGATACTAAGAATTCTCCAGGAACTTTCTCTTTGTGTTTGAATGATCAACCTACCAATAATTATAAGGAAGGGGCTTTGGAAATAACGAACACTGCTGAATGGTGCTCTGAAAATCAGGCTTTTAACAATACCCACACTACTCCAGATAATTTGAATGGCAGTTGCTATTCGAGCGTTAAACATAATGTTTGGTTCAAATTTAGAGCCGTTACTAGTTTTATAAATATCGATTTAAAAAGAGGTTCTTTAGTTGGTCCCAGAATGACCCTATGGGACTCCTCTAATAATGAAATTGACTGTTCTTCTCACATTCATTATTCTGACATTTCTGTCAATTCAAGTAGTCTAACTATTGGTGGCTGGTATTATGTGTCGGTTGATAATGGAACAGATAATGTAGGTACGTTTGATCTTTGTTTTGATGATGGTTCCTATAAAGTTGATTGGAACAATTTAGTCAATGTTAGCGTCACGGAAGATAGAGGCCTTCAAAAGATGGCAGGAGCCAGCTGGAACGCTGGTGCATCTTCATTCAATACTCTAGCTTCAAATACTGATGGCTGGATGGAGTTTAAGGTGAATGAAACCGGTTCTACTTACATGATTGGCTTGACAGGAGGAGATCCGGATGCAGATTTTCATCTATTGAAATATGCCTTTTATATTACTAGCACCGGGCAATATCAATTAAGAACAGGGGGGAACCCGATAGCGGGACTAGAACCAAAGACTGTTATACCTGGCATGACCTTTAGAATTAGCAGAGAGGGTACAGCCATTCGTTACTATGTCGATGATGTTCTAGAACATGAAATAACAGATGGTTACACTGACAAGCTAATTGTAGATACTTCCATTTCTAGCGGAGAACACCCATCTGTTAATGTTTCTTTTGATAAAGAGCTGGAGGTATTGGCTGATTTGAGCTCTGCTACATCATTAAGTTCACAAGACGGGAGCATTGGATTAACTGTATCAGGTGGTGATGAGCCTTATACTTATTTATGGGAAGAGGGAGAAAAGACACCCTCTATTTTTGGGAAAGCCATTGGAAATTACAGCGTAACGGTCACTGATGCAATTGGGAGGTCGTTAAGTCGTAACTATTATATTGGATATGCCTTGGGTTGGAAAAACCTAGCCAACGTTAACATTGGTGAAGATAATGGCCTGATAGGAGTTTCAGGTAATAATGCTTGGAATGCAGGAGCATCATCATTCAATACGTTATCATCCAATATCGATGGATCCATAGAATTTGTAGTTAATGAGGTAGGCTCAACTTATATGATTGGGTTAACCACGGGTGATCCGGACGCAGATTTTCATCTATTGAAATATGCCTTTTATTTTACTAAATCGGGCTATTACCAATTGAGAACAAATGGGAGTCCAATAACCAATGAGTTTAAAACTCTAGTGCCAGGTATGACCTTTAGAATAAGTAGAGAGGGTGCTGCCATTCGCTATTATGCCGATGGTGTTTTGGAACATGAAATAGCAAATGGCTACATAGGTGATTTAATTGTGGATACTTCTATAGCCACCGGGGGACATCCATCTATTAATGTTTCTTTTGATGAAGAACTACAAGTAATTGCAGATTTAAACCGAATTTCTTCACCAAGCGCGGTAGATGGCGGTGTTGTATTAACTGTTTCAGGTGGTGAAGAGCCCTATTCCTATTTATGGGGACAAGGAGAAACTACACCCTCTATTTCTGACAAAACCATTGGAAATTACAGCGTAACAGTCACTGATGCTGCCGGCAGGTCGTTAAGTCGTGACTACAGTATTGGATATGCTTTGGGTTGGAAAAACTTAACCAACGTTAGCATTGGTGAAGATAATGGCCTTATAGGAGTTTCAGGTAATAATGCTTGGAATGCAGGAGCTTCATCTCAGAATCTTTTATCATCAAATACCGATGGGTGGATGGAATTTATAGTTAGTGAAGCAGGTTCGACTTACATGATTGGATTAACAGATGGAGATCCAGATGCAGATTTTCATCTTTTGAAATATGCCTTTTACATTACTAATGCAGGCTATTATCAGTTAAGAACAAATGGGAGTCCAATAACCGGAGCAGAGTTAAAGACAGTCAGACCTGGAATGACCTTTAAAATTAGTAGAGAGGGAAATACTATTCATTATTATGTTGATGGTGTTTTGGAACACGAAATAACAAATGCTTACACAGGTGAATTAATTGTAGATACCTCTATATCCATGGGAAGGCATCCACCTATTTTAACAAATTTCTTTGTCACTGATCAGGGAATAGTAATTGATCAATTTGAAATCCAAGCCCTTCGCGATCTATACGAAAACACCAATGGAGCCACTTGGACAGACAACACCGGCTGGCCTTCTACAACAGCGGAATGGGATGCGATCACTTCTGTTGATCAAGCAGTAGGATGGCACGGTTTGGTTATTTCAGAAGGAGATGTAGCGGAAATTCAACTTAAGGATAACGGTTTGATTGGCACTATACCGTCAAGCATATCTGATCTTCAAGGCCTTAAAAAATTGTATTTAGGACAGTATAATACTTCCAATTCCTTATCAGGTAATATTCCAAGTACTCTAAATGAATTAACCGTTTTGGAGTACCTTGTATTAGCAGGGAATAATCTTAGCGGAACAATTCCATCATCCATATTTGACATTACTACGTTAACACATTGTATTCTATCGGGCAATCAATTGACTGGTGGTATACCCGAAAATGTTGGAAACGCTATCAATCTTGTGGATTTGACACTTGCCTCTAATAGTTTAACCGGTAGTTTTCCATCATCAATTTGGACTCTTTCCAAGCTGCGTAATCTCTATCTTGCAAGTAACCCCTTGAATACAAGCTTACCAGAAGCGATTTCTGGGTTGACGAGTTTGAGTTACTTGAATCTTAATGGTTGTGGATTATTGGGAGAATTACCGTTTTCCTTAGGGGATATTAATACCCTCACAACTATATACCTTTCGCACAATAATTTGGAGGGAGATATTCCTACTTCAATAATCAATTTAGATAACCTTGTACATCTATTTATTCAGAATAATAGTTTATCCGGGTCGATTCCCGAAGGGTTATGCACATTGCAGAATTTGCAATCTATCAATTTGGATAGAAATGAATTGGCGGGAGTTGTCCCGGAATGCCTTAAATCAAGTAATTCAATTTCAGCACTAAGGTTAAACAGTAATAACTTGACTTCACTACCAAATTTCACTCAACATCCAAATGCCGCTACCTTAACACTGCATACCCAAAACAATTATATCGCGCAATCAGATATTGATGCTAACCTTAATTCAGATGGTTCTCATAATTTTGCTTCATTTATCTATGATCCTCAAAATGCAGTTCCTGCTGATCAGGGTTTAGTATTAGACATTGCAGAAATCCAAGCCCTCCGCGACCTTTACGAAAGCACCAATGGCGCCAGTTGGACAAATAATACTGGTTGGCCTTCTAGCTCGGCAGAGTGGGATGGAATTACATCAGTAGATCAAGTAATAGGGTGGCAAGGGGTTTCAATATTTGAGGGGGACATAACTGTCATAAATCTAAGTTTAAATCAACTGATAGGTGAAATGCCTTCAACAATTGGGAATCTAACTTCTCTTAAAAATTTCTATTTGCATAAGAATCAGCTTTCTGGTGGTATACCTGTATCAATAGGAGGTTTGACTAATTTGACTCACCTGCAATTTCAAGACAATAATCTTACTGGCCCGATACCTGCTAGTTTGGGAAATTTAAGTTCATTGAAATTATTGAGTTTATATAATAATGAACTGAACGGAGTACTACCAATGGAGTTGGGAAATTTGAGTTCGCTTGAAACACTGAGTTTACATCAAAATCAATTCTCTGGTAATATACCGTCTGAATTAGGTAATTTATCAAACCTCATAGCTTTTAGTTTAAGTTCAAATCAATTGACTGGAGAAATACCTTCAATAATTGGCAATTTAACGACTCTTAAAACGCTCTATTTACATAAGAATCAGCTTTCTGGTGGTATACCTGTATCAATAGGAGGTTTGACTAATTTGACTCACCTGCAATTTCAAGACAATAATCTTACTGGCCCGATACCTGCTAGTGTGGGAAATTTAACTTCATTGAAGTTATTGAGTTTGTATAATAATGAATTGAACGGAGTACTACCAATGGAGTTGGGAAATTTGAGTTCGCTTGAAACACTGAGTTTACATCAAAATCAATTCTCTGGTAATATACCGTCTGAATTAGGTAATTTATCAAGCCTCATAGCTTTTAGTTTAAGTTCAAATCAATTGACTGGAGAAATACCTTCAACAATTGGCAATTTAACGACTCTTAAAACGCTCTATTTGCATAAGAATCAGCTTTCTGGTAGTATACCTGTATCAATAGGAGGTTTGACCAATTTGACTCACCTACAATTTCAAGAGAATGATCTTACTGGCTCAATACCAGCTAGTGTGGGAAGTTTAACTTCATTGAAGTTATTGAGTTTGTATAATAATGAATTGAACGGAGTACTGCCAATTGAGCTTGGAAATTTGAGCTCACTTGAAACACTGAGTCTGCATCAGAATCAATTCACTGGTGCTATACCATACGAATTAGGCAATATGTCAAGTCTTCTTGCCGTTAATCTAGGCTCAAACCAGCTTACTGGCGAAATACCTGCAACAATTGGCAATTTAACTGCTCTTAAAACTTTCTATTTGAACAAGAATCAACTTTTTGGTGGTATACCTGTAGCACTAGGAGATTTAGTGAATCTGACTCATCTACAGCTTCATGAAAATGACCTAACAGGTACAATACCATCAAGCTTAGGAAATTTAAGTTCGTTAGTATTATTGAATTTATATGATAATTCTTTCACTGCATTTCCTGATTTTTCTAATCTTTCACACACAAGTAATATTTCAATAAACATTCGGAGTAACTACATACCCCAATCAGATATAGATGTCAATCTTAACCCCGATGGCTCTCATAACTTTAGTTCGTTCGCTTATAGTCCACAAAATACAGTACCTGTAGAACAAGGTACTGTATTAGATATTGCAGAAATCCAAGCCCTTCGAGACCTTTATGAAAGCACCAACGGAACCAACTGGACCAATGACACCGGCTGGCCTTCTACACCCGCAGAGTGGGATGCAGTTACCTCTATAGATCAGGTAGTAGGATGGCATGGAGTGACCGTGGCCAATTCAGATGTAAGTACGTTAGATTTGGTCAATAATAATCTTGATGGGGCTCTTCCTTCTGGTATTGGCAACTTAACGCTACTGAGTACACTGAAACTTCGTGATAATTCTCTGATTGGTGATATTCCATCTAGTTACAACAATATAAGCAATGTGAGAACTTTTCATCTTAGTCAAAATCAAATAACGGGAGAAATCCCTGACTTCACAGCAACATGGACCAATATTCAAGCCTTATGGCTAGATAATAACCTTATGATAGGTTCTTTAGAGCCTTTAACGGGATTATCGACTTTACAGGCACTAAGATTGAATAATAATCAATTTTCCGGTGATGTAACCAATGTATTCACACCTAGCAATTTTCCTGAGCTATTTCAGCTGTATGTTGAAGACAATCAGCTTGTGGGTAACGTCACCAATATTTTAAAAATGACAACTTTAAGTTATCTAAAGCTCTATAATAACAGTTTCTCTGAGCCAGCCTATATTCCCACTGAATTTGAGCAAATGACAGACCTATTATATATAGATATTAGGGATGTTGGAGTGTCAGGAATCATCCCAGCCAGTTTGAATAATAATTCAAACCTTTATTACGCAAATTTTTCAAATAACAAATTTTATGCATTAGCTGATATTTCCATCCATCCAAATGTATCAAATCTAAGACTCACGGCAGCATATAACTACATCCCTCAAGCACATATTGATGTTAATCTGAAAACAGATGGTACACATAATTTTCAAGCCTTCGATCACAGTCCACAAAATACAGTACCTGTAGAACAGGGCCTTGTTCTGGATGCTGGAGAAATCCGAGCTCTTCGCGACCTATACGAAAACACCAATGGAGCCAACTGGACAAACAATACAGGTTGGCCTTCTACACCAGCAGAGTGGGATGCGATCACTTCCATTGATCAGGTGGTAGGATGGGACGGAATAACTATCACTGATGGTGATGTGAGCGAGTTAGACCTATCTTCAAAAAATCTTAGTGGGACACTACCGAGTTCGCTAAATAATCTAGCAAGCCTTGTCTTTCTTAGGTGTTTTAATAACTCGCAGCTACAAGAACCATTACCGGATTTGAGTAGTCTAAAAAAGCTCGAAACTCTAGACTTTTATAATAACAGCCTAAATCAACTTTTCCCTCAATGGGTGGCAAATCTTACCTCCCTTAAATTTATACGTTTTGATTTGACAGGAATAGGAGGATCGTTACCTAGTAATATTGGGGCTTTGGACAGCCTTGAATATCTTAAAATTTCACGTAGTGTTATTACAGGAGAGTTACCTTTAGATATTGGAAGTTTGACCAAACTAAGGCATCTGGAAATATTCAACACTCAATTATCGGGTGTTATACCAGACCTGTCAAATACGCAGTTGACTAGCGTATTAATATATCAGAATGATTTTTCAGGAACCTTACCGGAAATACCACCATCTGCATCATTCGTTTATGCCTATGATAATAATTTTTCTGGCAAAATACCAGACAGCTACTTGGTTTCTAATAGTCAACTCAGTCGTCTTTATGTTGCCGATAATCAAATTAGTGAAATACCCTCTTTTATTGGTCATAATAAAGAGAGTTCTCTGCAGATCACCATACAAAATAATAATCTCACCTTTGATCATATAGAAAAAAACCTCATTGGCCCAGATACACACCCGTTTAATACTTTCACCTACTCAGGTCAACTTTCACCTTCAGATGTGATCACAGTTGATTACGCGGGTGGACAAAGCATATCCCTTAGCAATGAACAAGCTGGCGGCTCAAACACTTCATATCAATGGCAAATTTGGGATGGAAATCAGTGGAATGACTTGGGATCGGCCAATCAGGAAAACTATTCATTTATCCCTGAAATAACTGATGATGGGAATATTTATCGGTGTGAAATGAGTAACAGTTGGGTAGCAGGACAAACACTTCATAGTACATCTTTTGGCTTGATGAAATCAGGAAGAGTTTTATATGCTGTAAATGACGGGGAATGGCACCAAACGAATATTTGGTCAGATTCAGCCAATGGAGAACCAATTGGCTTCTTCCCCCACGAAGATGATGTTGTGCATATAGATGGTTTCAAAATAGCTGTTGAGTCTGATGGTGCCTGCAAAGAAATTCAAATTAGCAATGCACTTTCGAGCCACTTGCTGGTAACTGGTGAGCAAACTCAGTTAACCATTTTTGGAACTGTTAAAACGAAAGGATCAGCAAGTGCAAATCAACAACTCTTGACTGTCAATAATGGAGCTAAAATTGAATGTAAATAATGGTAAGCATGAAAAGTAGCTTAGTTATTACCGCCATAATCTCTTTGTTTATATGCATTGCGATTGTTGTTTGGAAATACTCCAATCAAGAGAAAATTGGTTTTGTGAGAACCCAGGAGCTGGTTTATGGATTTGATGGTACTAAGGAAGTGCAAGCAAAGTTTAATACAAAGAAGTTACGCTGGCAATCCAAATATGACTCTCTGCAAAAAGATTTTGAGAAGGAATTGGCACTTTATAATAGGAGATTCAATGATTTAAGTGAGCAAGAAATAGTCACCTATAAAAATAAATTAAATAGTAAAGAAAGACTGTTGAAACAGCAGGCGGAATCAATTACTAGAAATATAGAAATTGAAGATGCTAAAATGATGGAAGGGGTAGTGAATCAGATTAATAGCTTTGTAAAATCTTATGCTGAAACTGAGGATTACAACATAATTCTTGGTACTACATCATCCGGAAATATAATGTATGCCAAACCTGAGCTGGATATAACCGAGGTAGTGCTGAAAGAGCTAAATACTTATTATATAGGAGATTCTGAATGAGGAGGAATATTATTACATATAGCGTTATGTTTCAGTTCACTTTACCTATGGTACTGCTGTTAACGATAACTAGTTGTGCCAATAATGACCTTGGTTCTAAAAATTTGCTAAGATCAATCAATGATCCGGAAAATGGTTTAGTAAAGACAAAATCTGCTAACCACCTGGTGCTTACTGCAAAATATCTTCCGGCAAACTACTTAGCACTAAAGGAATCAAAAATCACCAGTTCTGAGCATTATGATAGTTTATTCAAATATTATTCTGGGTTTAAAACTTTCTTACTTACCATTAGTCCGGATTCGGATGAATCTGACTTAATGTTTTACAAAATAACCAATAAGGCTGAGTATAAGGAAAGAGTGCATGAGCTAAACTTTAATATGAGTTCGTTCATTTCTCTCAAAACTACTAATAATGAGTATTTCCCAGTTTTGCACTCCTTGGAAAATACTTATGAGCTTTCTAAAAAAGTAAGCTTGTATCTGGTGTTTGCAGCTGATGTTGATCATAGTGATCTATTAACAGCTAGCAAACTTGATCTTGTATTTTACGATGAGTTATTTGATACAGGAATTTCACACTTTATTTTTAACAAAGAGCAATTGGATGTAATTTCTCGACTGAGAATAAAACAGGATGTTTAGTAGGCTGAGATTATTGATAATTAAGAGAAAATGATTTTTAAACGAAAATTAAACAAAGTAATCGCTCTATTTTTTCTGATAGAATTTACTTCTTACGTATTTGTTCCAAATGTGATACTTGCACTTACAAGTGGCCCAACTACACCTGAATTTTCTTCTTTTACTCCTGTAGCTACTACGGATATGGTGAATTTATTTACTGGAGACTTCAACTACAATCTACCTGTAATTGAAATACCTGGGGCGGAAGGTGGCGGTTATGCTTTATCTCTTTCATACAATAGTGGCAATACCTCAGAACAGGAGGCTTCATGGGTAGGTTTTGGATGGTCCTTAAATCCGGGGGCGATTAACAGAAGTGTTCGTGGGTTTCCTGATGATTCTGATGGTAATATTATTGACTATTACAATAAAACCAGACCAAACTGGACTATATCGACAGGTAAAAATGTTGGATTAGAAGCTTTTTCTGTCGATGCTCCCTTAGGTGTTTCCTTGAGTAGCTCTCTTAGATTCAATAATTACAATGGTTATAAGAAAGACTTAGGTCTGGGTATTAGTAATAGAGGGCTTAGCCTTAACGTCAATTTTGACAATGATGGAGCTACTTTTTCTGGAAGTGTAAATCCTCTTAGATTGTTAGGCAGTCTTAAGAAAAAGGCAGAAAGTGAAACCGATAATTCAACGTCAAAACAATCAGATCAAGGGGAAACCCTAGCAGATCAAGAAACAAAAACGAAAGTTATATACCGTGATGGAATCATCGGTAGGCTTAAGTCAGGAGTAAGATCAATTCCAACAATTAGTACATATGGTTTGACTACCTTTTCTGAAGCTGTAAGATCAACATCGCTAGTTGAAAATATGGGAATAAGCTACAATTGGTCCGCCTCTGCTCAGGTAAATTCAGTAATACCTGTCGGAATAGAAACGGGAGCCCGTGGCTCATTTAACTTGCAGTATAATAAGTACAAATATCCTATAGGTTCTTATGGCTATATGCATTCTGCAAATGCAGGCTCAGGGGATATGATGGACTATTATACTGAGAAGGGCAATGCTTACAGTAAGAGAGACTATTTCATAGGTATGCCCTTTAGTAATTATGATATCTACAGCTTAAGTGGTGAAGGTTTGTCAGGAGGTTTTAGATCTTTTAATTCTTCCATTGGTCACTATCATCCTAATAGTGTTGAGAGTCGATTGAAAATCTACCAGCTGGGATATGAAGTTATGGTTGGAGCTAACTTAGGTGTTGGTGTTGATTTTGGAATTGGTTCTAATTCATCAGAAGTTGACGATTGGAATGTTGTTAACAGAGGATCATTTAGTGCTGATAATAGATTTAGATTTAACAATGATATGGGAGGTTCAATTTCCTATACTAATAATTCAAAGTTAGAATCCGGTTTGGTAGATCTAACTAACCCTGTTTACGGATTTAGATCTGCAAGAGCTATTGCGCCCTTATCGGATGACTCTAGAGACGAAGAGTTCAAACTAGGAGAAAATGCGGGAAGCTCGTCATTTATTGAGCCCATATATATTGCAAATACTATCGTAGGTTTCAATGTTGTTAATGAAAATGGACTGAGATACAGTTATGATGAACCAATATATGTCAGAAATGAAACAAATTTAAGTATTGATGTTGCGTCAAATGATAATAAAGAGTGGAGATACCTTGCTTTCAAAGAATTCAACCTAAGCAATAATTCAGGTTATGAGATTTCTGATAATGTATTAAATTCTGATGTAATAAAGACAGCAATTGGAGAAGTTAGAAAGGATGAATTTGTAAATAATTTCCTATTAACTTCAATTACTACGCCTGACTATATTGACAAAAGTGATGATGGGCCATCTGAAGATGATTTCGGTGGATGGACAAAGTTCAATTATCGAAAAGCTTATGGTATTGGAAAAAGCAGTTGGTATCGGTATAGAACTCCGTACAATGGCCTGCTTTATCAACAAAATGCATTGTCTGATACAAAAGATGATATTGGTTCTGTGTCCACAGGTGAAAAAGAAGTTTCTTATCTCAATTCCATACAGACAAATACTCATATAGCATATTTTGTGACTAACAAAACTACAAATGTTGATGCTACTATATTAAATGGTTCAGGTACAAATAGGTTGGATGGATATGGAGCTGCTGCCGTAACTTCAACGGAAGATCCGGCTTCTAGAAAAAGTGCTAATGGCAAACCAATTCAGGGTAATACAATGCTTGAATATCTGGAAAAGATTGTTTTGTTCGCAAAAGATATTAATGGTGTTATAAATTATGATGAACCTATCAAAGTGGTCAATTTTTCATACGATTACAGTTTAGTGCCTAATGTCCCAAATAATAAAAATAGCACCTATACCTTTTCTGATAACTCTCCAAATAATAACTCTGAGGATACAGGTAAGCTTACTTTAAAGAAGGTTTGGTTTGAATATGGGGGGATTGTACCTGCAAAAATAAGTCCTTATGTTTTTTCATATGAGTATAAACACTCAAGTACGGTTAGTTCAGAATATGAACATTTGTTTTCAGCATATGATAATTTTTCTGATAACGTTCAAAACCCCGAATATTCACCTCATTTATTGAGCCCCTGGGGTTATCCAATGGCCAATGGTAAAGAGCGAAAAGAAGATAGAATACCATGGATTGATCAAGGCCATGATATTGAAAGCAATAGTCAACCGTTCGATCCCGCAGCCTGGCAATTAAAATCTATTCAATTGCCTTCTGGTGGACAGATTTTAGTTCAGTACGAAGAAAAAGATTATAGTCATGTGCAGGATAAGGATGTAATGGCAATGTCCCGCGTTATTCATATGGAAAATAATACTGAGTTTTCTATTGACCCTGAGGATTTAGGAACAGACCCTACGGATGTCGTCTCATTGGAAAATTTAGTAACTAAGATTAATGAGCATTTTTTAGATGAAAGTGACAATGAATCAGAGAAAATCTACTTTAAATTCCTTTATGCACTCAAAGGAAATAGCCCTTCGTTAGATGATTGTCGTTCAGAATATATTTCTGGTTATACCAATTTCAAAAGTGCAAGACTGGGTCAGGTCAATTCTAAAAATGTCATTATTATCAGCTTAGATAATACTGGTGACGAACGCTCTTCTATTCCCAGACAAGCGTGCTTTGATATGGTATTTAATACTAAGCAAGGAAAACTCGACAATTCTCAATGTATTGAATCAAAGTATGAAGCAAGATTTGATGATGCCCTAAGACAGGCGGCCAATAGTGGACAATCTGGAGATGTTTCTGGTTCAGTTAATGGATTGGCCTTATCAGCGATGACTTCAATGGCTACTGATCCCGGGGCTATAATTTATGATCAGGATGACAAAGATGAAGTTTGCAGAGTAATTTCACCTAATCACTCTTTCTTCAAACTTCCAATGATTGAATCAAAGAAAGGAGGAGGAATGAGAGTGAAGAGACTGCTGATGTACGATGAGGGTATTGAAAATGGTGATGAGGCTGTTTATGGATCTGAATATATTTATAGCCAAGAAAATAGTAATAAAAGTAGCGGTGTAGCTACGACAGAGCCAAGTGTTGCCAGGGAAGAAAATCCTTTAGTTACTTTTCTGCCAAGAAAAAATCAAAGCTGGTTTAGTAGGATTACAGCAGGGGAAGATAAAGAGCAGACCGAAGGACCAATTGGTGAGTCATTATTACCTGCCCCAAGCATAGGTTATTCAAGAGTTATTGTTAAAAATATTCATAGTGGTAAAACAGGAACCGGATATAATGTAAATGAATTTTACACCGTCAAAGACTTTCCTTTTGATGGTGTATATGGCCCTTCTACACAAGAGGAAATTGATCAAAATAAGTTTGATGTTCGAGGTAAAGGAAGTCAAATGACCTCCTTGGATGACCAGAAAGAAATTGATTTCATGAATATCCCTGCTGGTCTTTTCAACTATTCTACCAATAAGGTTTGGACTGCACAGGGATTTAGGTTTATTCTTAATAGTATGCATGGTCAGGTTAAGAAGACATCGAATTATGGTGGTAATTATATAAGTTCTGCCAATGACGGCTACCTGGTCTCATTTCAAGAGTATGAGTATTATAAACCAGGCGAAAAGGTGCGGATGATGAAATGGAATCCTACCAGCAATGCTGTAGAAGAATATTTAGATATTCCGGGAAAAGAGATGGATATAGCGATGGAAGGAAAAAGGGTAGAGGAGACTACTATCGATTTTAGTATTGAGGTCGACATAAGTGTAACTCTTAGTTTCCCGCCACCAATATTTGTAACAATAATTCCATCGTTTTCTCATGCTGACAATACAATTGCTACTCACGCTACGACTAAAGTTTTAAAGTATCCTGTTATTCTTAAAAGCATTACAAATGGGCAAGATGGAATAGTGAGTAAAACTGAGAATTTGGCTTTTGGTAATTCTACTGGACAACCGGTTCTCACTAAAACCTTTGATAGTTTTCATAATCTTAAGCTAGCTGGATCAAGTGATATTCATGATGGTTCTATTTATTCACTTACTCTTCCTGCTGAGTGGGTTTATCCATCCATGGGTCAAAAATCAATCAATTCTTCTAATACGAATCAGTTAGACTCCAAAACTGCCACTTTTAGCACGTATGGAATTGAGCCCAGTCCTGACTGGTTCTCTAACCCAACTAATGTATTAGCTGCCAACGTTCAAACCTTTTCTTCAGATTGGGATACCAGTTGGGATAATCCAAAAATCAATGATGAATATAATTCAAGTGCTTATAAATCAGAGCTTTCGCAAATCTGGAGACCTCATTCTTCTTTTGTTTATAAAGCTGATAATAAGACATCTGTTTCAGCAAGTAAAATCTATTCCAGCGGGTACTTTGACTTAAGTACTATGTTCAATTGGCAATCACCCGATGAAGCTGATAGAAATTGGATTTTGACTTCTGAAATTACCAAATATTCCCCCGATGGAACAGTACTTGAAGAACGTAATGCTCTAAATATCCCTAGTGCAGTATTTTATGGAGGTCAGTATGGCAATTTCTTACCCACTATTATTGCTCAAAACTCTGATTATGAAAGTATTTATTTTCAGGATTTTGAAAATCAGGGCTTAGACATAAATGAAGCGCATTCCGGAAATGGAGCAAAATTAATAGGAGAAAACGAGTCAATTGCTAACAATCTATTTGTAACGGATCAATTGCTAAATGAAGGAGCCATGCTGTCTCTTTGGATCAAGTTTGAATCAGGTGAAGAGGAAGAGGATTTTAATGTTAATATTAATGGTGGAAGTGCTCAATTTGAAAAAGTCGCACAACCTGGCGATTGGTTACTCTACAAAGTCATTATCCCTAATTCAACTTTTAATTCTATTGGGATAGATAATCAACTGGACATTACATTGACATCGGGTTCTGGTTCCTTTAGCCAAAATATATATGTTGATGACATAAGATTTCAACCGGTTACGGCAGAGTCTACATGTTACGTGTATGAACCTGAGACCTTTAGATTAATCACACAGTTTGATTCAGAGCATTTTGGATTGTACTATCAATATAATGATGAAGGTCAACTTATTAGAAAGATTATAGAAACAGAACGTGGAATCAAGACCATTCAAGAAACGCACTATAATACACAAACAGCAGTAAGATATTGAAATGACAATGAATTCTCAACATATCAAAATTCTCTTGGTAACTGCTATTACCTTTTTAATCTGTATTGCGGGACAAAGTCAGTGCCTTAAACCTATTGAGGAGTACCTTGATCGTACCGCTAGTATATCTTCTCCAACGGGTTCGAAAGTGTATTTCATGGAATACTCAGTTGAAACTATTCCTGCTGATGGCTCAAAAATGCCAACATCTTTGGTTCATTCAAAGGTTTATAAATCTTCAAAAAGACTCTCTTTTAAAACGGATGATATTGAGATCTATGAAGATGAAAAAGATAAAGTAATGATAGTCCACCCATCCAAAAGAATAATAATTGATAAGCCTTCTAAAACAGCAAATGCGATGGACGCTTCTGAGGTAGCCTCAATTCAGAAAAGTATTTTGACCTCAGCTAAAGTATTGAGTTGTAACAAAATCCATGATAACGGTAGCTACATATTAGAACTGAAATTAGAATGTAGCAAAGAAATTAAGGAAAAGTATAAAATTGATTTCACCAATATCACTTTTGATTTAGATGAAAATAGGATTCGAAGAGTTGAATCAATATTCTCTAAAGATCATTCTCTGAAAAGACAAATTACTGATTATGAGAACCTGGATTTTAGCGTTACAAATGTAGAGATCAGCACTGCGAAAACTGTGGTTTTTGATACTAATGGCAATCTACGTCCTCGCTTGAAAAGTTACGCAATTCTCAATAATTAAGACGCCTGAAGAGATATGAGAAGCATTTTTATTTTATCCTACTTTATTTTAGCTCAGGTTATATCCTATGCCCAGCAAAATGAAAATGAGAAAATTACGGAGAACCAAAGCCTGGAGGTAGTTAATAATGCGCAAGCAACATTAACTTATTCTTTTGATCAGTATACTATTAAAAAGAGTATACAGAGAGGAGTAATTATTTATAAGCTTGATATGGGAGAAAATCATATTTCTGATCCCAATATTCCTTTCGTGGGATCACTTACTATGGACTTTCAGACGACCAAAGATGGAAGTATTGTAAATGTCTTGGATAGAAGCTCCGAGTCTTTGACAATCAATCAAGCAGAGCCTGTATCTTATTTCATAATGAATTTACAGTCTCTGGTAGAAAACACTGACGGAGACGATAATCTGCCTTTCGATGAGTTGACAGTGACCATTTCTAACGCCCAGACGCCAATTGGCTATTATGGTCAATCTATGAGGCTTAATTTATCTAGTGAGATAGAACTGGCACTTGATGTCGAAAACCTTAGTAGTACTGTAAGCGGTGTAGAATTAAACAATGAAATATTGGTAAGCCAAAAGATGGTAAATTTTAAATGGCAAGATTCTCACCCCATAAGTAAATATCAAATTCAAATATTGAGGCTGGAAAACACATCTTCCAGTACTAGTTCTGAGCAGCATGATATTACTGCAATCCTGGATTGGTCAAAGGCAATGACCTATCAGGGAACCTGCGCTTATGATCAGACTGAAGACATGAAGTCTTTTGCCCTTACACTGGCTGAGGGGTCAGGCTATTATACTTTTCGTGTCAGACCTGTTGGTTCATATTACCACGGTGGGAATGGCAGCGCTAAAAATGCTGGTCAGTGGAGTGCTCATGACGCGAATGGTACAAGCATGAATATTAATATGAATAACGTAAGCCTTCCATATTTTTATTTTACCGACCCTGATGAGGATAGGAATTGGATTTATAATAGAGTATTTACTGAAAATAGCAGGGTAAAAGAGAGTTTGACTTTCGCTAATGGTTTGCTTCAACCTAGACAGACGCAAACGTATTTACCTTCTCAAGATGTTACCATAGTTACTCAGAGTATTTTGGATTATTCTGGAAGACCTGCAGTTTCGACTATACCTATTCCATTAGCAGGGAGGAAGAATAAGTATCAAGAACAGCTTGTCAAAGCAAGTGACAATAATGAACTATATACGGCTAAGAACTTTGATACTGATGACAACTTTGACAATCCTATGTCAACTGTTCCTTTTGGCTATTATAATAATAATTTAGATAAAGGCATTCCTAATGACAATGGTTTCGGGTTTACTCGTGCTATTTATTATAATGAATCATCTTCCAGGGTTAGAGAACAGTCCGGAGTTGGAGAAATACATAAGATAGGAGGTAAGACCACTAGATCCTTGTATTCTACAGCATCAGAAGATGAATTGATTACATTATTTGGCGATGAGGCACCGGATAGTGAAAGTGTAATGAAATCAATAACTGTTGATGCAAATGGTGTGGCTTCAGTGACCTATACTTCCAAAGAAGGGAATGTTATTGCTACAAGCCTGTCCTTATACCAGGAAGATATTAATCTCTTGGAACTTGACGAGCCGGTTAGTTCAGTTCCTGTAACAGACAAAATAACCCAGAACTCTAAATCTTCCAATGGATTTATTAGCTCAAAGAGAATCAGCCTTTTACAAGACAATCCTAATTTCAGTGTAAGCTATAGTATAGAATGTTTAGAGTTTGAGCAACTATGCCAGGTAGCGACATTGGACTGTGACTATCAACTTGAAATTAGTTTAATTGAACTGGGGACAAATGGTGAGGTAAACAATAGGCAGTTATTAATTTCTGAATCCTTGGCAGATTTGACCTGCCAACCAATCAATGATAAAGAATACAAAATAGTCAATTTGATTACTCCAATTGCACTCAGTGCTGGCAACTATATCGTTGAAAAAAGACTTAAAGTAGGCGAAGCTTCTCTTGCTATTTCAGAAAACACAAAAAGTATAGATGCGCAGGTATCTCCTTTATCTAACCTCATTGCTAGTTGGCTTGAGTCAATTGATAATACGACTGAGTTGCACCAGTTTAATAAAAGCTTGTATAATTTATCTCAAGCTATAGAAAATCAGTCTTTAGAGACTTTCACAAACGCATCTTTTCCAAATTTTCCAGTGGGACTATCCAGTGAGTTTTTTACAGAGGTTTATAACGATAAAAAGGACCAGTTTATACTCTCGTTCCAACCGGATACTTATAACCCCTTTACTACTAATCAAGGTGAAAACCCTCTTTCATTTGTACTGGGTACTCCATGTTGTACCATAAGCATTCCGGTCAAATGGATACCACCTTTTGATTGTGAGTCTGAATCGGCACTTGTTGATAGCAATGGAAATGGAAAGTTAGATGTTGTCAATTATCTGGAGCTTTTTAATCCTTCAAGTACGGTCGAAACGGAGTTTTTACCAGATTTTGAGGGTTATGCATTGGCATTTATGTCAGATTGTATAGGGCCTGATTTTGTTAATGAGCAAGCATTGAAAGATGTTATGTACGGCATTTATATGACAGGGTGGGGTAGAGAAGGAACCTTCAATATGATGGTTTACCATATGCTTAATGATAAATATAATACTAACAATACATTTGACCAGGAGCCGTCTAATGACTCTCAATATGATTGTGATCGTCTGCTCGCATGCTGGGACGCACAATTGAGTAGATTGAAAGATGAGATTTGCACAAAATTCAATTTTTATCAAGACCAAGGTAGGGAGAGTGTTTCCAGTGCCTATGATGAAGAATATGAAGAAGATGATCGGGACGGGAAATACGATAAAAATCATGACGACCATTTTGATGATAATTTTAAAGGAGGTTTTTTTCTAACCAGATGGCTGGCTAAAAGAAAAATATCGAGACGGATGCGCAATCTACAGGCGGGTGGAGAAGAATCTTCGAATATCACTCCCAAGCAAGGTCAATTTCACATGATCAAAGAATTTCTTGAATGCACAGGTTATCAATTTGCCAAAGTCATTACACCATATGATGCCACTCCTTTGGAAGATGATGAAGATAGTCAATTTTTAGCTTCCACGAATGGTTACAGGGTGGCTAACGATGTGCCTCCCATTCCGTTTAAAATTAATCACAGCTACACGGAAGAAAGTTATTTTGACGGTAAGAATTATATAGATCCCTCTCTTGATTATGGATATGTCCCTTTAAGTAACTGGGATCCTAAAAAACGGGCTAAAAATCGAAACACAGGAAACTTTGAATTAACAGATAAAAGCCTTTTCCCTAATATTAAAAACCCCATTTACGCCTTTAAGTATTTCGAATATGTTGATGAGTTTCAAAATGACAAATCGATTTATCAAAACTTAGAAATGAATGTTTGTTACGCAGATCCCAATGACTGTTATCAATTGGATGGTGGTTTTATTGTAGTCGATTCAGAAACAGGTTTACCTATCAAAGTCCCCTGTTGCAACTCAACGGCTTCATGGAATGCTGAAGGCTGCTATGCGGACACTAACTACCCTGGTTTAAATAGTGCTATGGTTGGGTTTGGGACTAATGCCGCTGGTGACTCTGCTAAATATGTAGTGAGTGAATTTTGTGAAAGAGGCAGAGTTGTATGTACATACACTCATGAAGATTGGAGTTCAGGGCAGCGTCTGACTTTTTATAATTTGATAAAGCATTATGTGATACCGGAAAATGATGCTTGGAATGACCTTGATCCTTATGAATTGACCTGTGATGACTTAGATACGGATAGTCAATGGTATGTTAATGTAGATCCCTCGGCAAATGATTCACCCACGTTGGTTAACGCAGCTACCTATGGAAACTACCCTTCAGAAGATTTTAGGCAACTGTATTTGGGTGACGGTTCGTCCACTTTTAAATATGTTGAACTGGAGATAGAAAGTAGAATATCAGAATGCAACAGTGGGTGCGATAGAAAACGACAGATTTTCGAAAATAGGCTGGTAGCTATGCTAATAAGTAAATGTTACGAAATTGGAGGATGTCGTACAGCAGAGATTGAAACCCATCATGTTATTCCGGAAGAAGATATTGCCAGAATGGTGGATGCCATGATAGAGGCATGCAAGCAGCAGTGTAATTTGACTACCTACTCTTGCGATGCAGCACCTTGCAGAAGTATAGACAGGCCACAGATATACACTGGTCATGATGAAAACGAGTTTAGAATGAATTATGGTATGGGTGGTTATGACCCTGCATTCTGTGATGATACCTCTTATACCTATTCCGATGCCAGTAATTGTCTTGATGCGGATGGTGATGGAATTTATGAGTGCGATTTGCTAAACCCAGTCACTGGTGATTTTTATGACCTCTCGTGGTATGAATACACTAAACTTAAGCAAGTTAAAGAATGGGATTTTGATATAGATATGCCTACAAAATGTCTAGATACAGAAGGCAATCCTATACCAACTGATAATGATCTGGCTTGCTGTGGTGCTGATCCTAATACTAGTATTGGTGACACATTTGTGCCGAAAGACCTGTACGAGGTGAACAGCAATGACGCTTTTGATAGTAATAAACCTGATGTTGGAGAGCAGGTAAAATCTCCTACTATAGGTATCAATGTGAAGGTGGAACCAGGTAATAATTGATTTAAATTACTTTAATTATAATAAACATGAAAAAAAATTATACATCAGATTCGTTGTTCACAACGTCTTTTTCACTTATGTACTAACTACAAAGACAATTTATAATATGATTTTACGAATTCTTATTTTTTTCATTTCCATAATGCTTAACCATGTGATAAAAGGCCAATCACCTGACGTTAAAAATTTGTTTGTTGAAATTCTTGAAACAGGTCATGAGGAGGGAGTTGTCGAAGCATTTATGCAATTCAAGTTGGAAAATATTGAACTAATATCTTCTATCGAAATCAGTTTAAGTACGAGCCCTGATTTTAGTGATAGTCATAAAGTGCAGTTCGAATTATTTAACAAGAGTATAGATAATTACTATTTTAAAAGTGGTCGTAATAATTTCCATGTATTTCAAGGATTTGTAAATATTCCTGTAAGAATTCCAGATCATTTAATAAAAAAATGTAAATTTTTCAAGATTCAGATTATCAATTTAGATGGTTTATTCACAGAAAAGATGATTTTTAATATTAATAATTAGTCGATGAAGTTTAATATTATCCTTGCCTTTTTTATTTTTTCTCAACTTGATGTCATTGCCCAAGGTGATGAATTAAGTGTATTTACTAGTGCTGAGTCGAGCGTTGAAGTTTGTAGTAATAATGCAGTAAGGTTTAATATTGAAATCAGGAATTTGACAAATTCTAATGATTTTACTGATCTAAGACTCTTTCCAAATTTACCACCTGGAATAAACTACTTATCTGGAAGTGCAGTTAATATGCTTGCCGTAAATGAGACAGCGTCTAACTTAGAATTCAGTATCGCATCTATTGCGGCTACAAATACACTGAATGTCTCTTTTGAAATAATCTCTACATGCGAACTTAAATCTTATATAGAGGATAATTTTGATACTAGTGTTCCTGTTTTTATTAAAAATCAAACTGAATTACACTATACAAGTGGGAGTACCCCAAAAATATTTTTTGAACCAAATGGATCAGAGTCTTATCAGGTGAAATATCCTGAGATTGAAGTCTTCGTTGACGAAGACAACCAGGATATATTGGCATTTCAATTAGACGAACCTATAGAGCGTTATGTAACTATAAAAAATGGAGGGAATGGTGGCACTAGGCAATTGAATTTTAGTATATCATATGAAGAGAACTTGATTCATAATTCACTTGCTATTGTTGATCTGAATGATGACATCATACAATTACTTGCACCAGTAAATAGTACACAAGGCATTCAGGAATATTCTATTGCAATTTTCACCTCTGTAGGTGATGGTAATGATAGCTTTGATCGAGATGAAGAAATTCGTTTAAAGGAAGTGGTTATACCTATTGGATGTAATGCTGCAATAAGCTCTACCTATAATGCGCGATGGGGGTGTGAAACTGAGTTATGTAATGAACAAGATAACGAAGCAAAATTTGATGCTTACATTTCTGCACCTGGAGGTTCAAATGAGATTCAGGGTCGTTTATATGAAGTCATGCAAGCGCAAAATATATGTCAAAATCAGACTGTTAAATGGAGATACGAGGCTACCAATGAAGGTGTAGGTAATACGCCAACCTATTTTGATGGAGCTTATAATGTTCAATTGTTGATCACGGGGCTCTTTGATACCAATGTTGTTGATATCTTAATTGGAAACGGTATTGACTTCAGCTCTGTTTTTGATCGTGTTGTCAACTCAGGCTCTAATTTAAGTATTGATTTCGAAGATATCTTTACTAGCGATCCAGATGGCGCTGGCATTGGGTTAGAGGATTTGGATCTTGATGGGTATTATGATGACTTGCCAGTAGGGCATACGTTTCATCTTGTATTAGAATTTTTTTATAACTTGCCAAATACAGCAGTTTGTGAAGAATTTGAATTTAATCGATCAATTGCTATTGTAAGTTTAAGATCACCATCCTGGTGTGATAAAAGTGGATCGGGTACTAACTGGTCAATTAGTAGACGTTCATACCAAGAAAGAAGTTATGATCATACCATTTCTGGTCCTAATAATCTTCTATCTGGTGAGGTTGGTACATATAATTTAGAATCGAATGGTAATACAACTGCTTCGTATTTATTCGATTGTTCCAACGGGCAATATATTTCTACAGTACAAGTTCCATCTGGTTATTATTATGTCAATGGGTCAATATCCGATGAATTTAATTCAGACTTACCAATATCTGCCTTTCAGAGCGGAAATATACTGACCATTACACAATCCATATCTAGTTCGGGTGTTTCTTTCAAACACAATTATGAATTTGATTTGCAAGTGGATTGTGATTTTAATCCCGGTGATATAGATGATTTTGATTGGGAATTCAACTATCAATGTGATCAAGCATGCCCTTTAGATCAAAGGAGAATTGCTTGTGGAAGTAAAACTGTGAATAATAATTGTATCGAGTGTGATAATTTCGCAACCAATTCTTTCGATATTAATCGGATTACTCTAGGATGGAGGAAACCTACGGATTGGCGAAATCCTTACTATAGTTATGATGAGCTTTTTTTATCTCAAACGGCAGAAAAAGTGGATCCAAATGTTCATGATCTCAGACTTGATGCTGGCTATCCTGGGGATAAGGTGAAGGTTGTCATAGATGGCGAATTGACTAATTTGGCCTCTACAAGTTTTGATAATTTACACTTTGAAATAGTCTATGACACACAATTTGATACTAGAAGGCAGGTATTGGATTTTAATGAAGGAGAGGTTTATATTTCAGATATTCGTTACTACTTACCAACCGATTTTGTTCCTACCGTATCTATTGTCGATAATAAATTCTATATTGATTTTGATATACCCATGGGTTCTAATGGTTTTCCTTCTACCATCAATCCAGGACAGAGGGTAAAACTTGAATCCACTTTTACACTTTTTAATGAGCAATATGTTTCTAATAATTCAAAATATGAATTGCAGGGACTAACAGGTTCTGTTTTCGCAAATGATAATTCAGGTGACCGACAGAGCTGTAATACTTTTCCAGGAGAATTCACTTTTTTAAAACCCGTTACAAATGTCTATACCAGTTCGGCCGCTTCCTACAGGTGTGACGATTTAGTTTATGCCATTACGACTTCTCAACCTAATGTAGGTCAAACCGATGATTTTCCAAACGAGTTTCGTCCAAACGCTAATCTTAAAAACTTTTCAGCAACTGCTCCTTATGGTTACAAGTTCAATCATCAAGTTGCTCCTAATGCCACAAGTGTATCATTTGGTGATATTACAACTTACAGCTCAGATCATCGAGAAATTTTTATTGATTTCACTAATTATGGCGATATGCTTTTGTATGATGTTGGTTGGAGTTATGGTATTTTTTTGGCTATAGTACCAGATTGTAATAATCCAGATAATAGTTTTTCCTATGGCAGAGCAGATGGTAACTTCAGTTTAGCTGATCAAGAAACCTCTATCTCAAATTTTGGGTACTATACTCGTTCTTACCTCCCAAATAATACTGATCATGTTGTAGAGAACAAGTCCAATCAACCTTTTGGTTTTAACAACTGGAAGAGCATTGCATTATCATTGGAAGCAAATAGTATTCAAGAGGGTATAAGTAGAACGGTATCATGGCCAGTTACGCTTCGAAACATTACGGATAATTTTGTTAATATTCCCGCTGAGAATACTTGGGTCGCGGTTGAATTAAGGCCGGAAGATAATAGTACTATTTTAGAAGGGGCAACAGACAATGATGGAAATGAACTTGATTTTATCTTTTATGGCCCAATTGATGCAAATCGACCATTAGGCAGAAACTTACTTGTAAAACTTGGTCAACTGGTAAGAAATGGATTTACGGAGCTAAATATTAATGCAAGTTACGTTAATTGTGAAGATGATATTTTGCAAGCCCTTGACATTTATGCCAGTTGGTCATGTGACGGATATCCTGTTGTTGACAGCAGTGTTAATACAGTTGTAGGCCTGCCAGATTGTGAAGTTCCGATTTGGAAAGATGAGATGTATATTAGATACAAGACTTCTAATTTGCAATGGACAGTTGAACGGCAGGGAGGAGATGACCCAATCGATTTATGTAGTCCATTACCCTTTGAAGTAACTCTACTAAGTTCCAAATATGCGAATATTAATAGCATAAAGGTACATATGGATCTTCCTGAAGGGGTTGAACTCAACTCCTCTTTTAATCCACAGTATCAGTATCCGCAGGGTGCAACTTATCAGGATATACCGACTGAAGCTATTATGCCAGATGGTGGATGGGACATAACAGAAATACTCAAAAATTTCCAATCAGATGGAGAACTTCCAGGTACAAGACTACCAGATCAAAATGAATTGAAGCTCAGGTTTGATTTGTTTGGAAATTGTAATTTTGATCCTGGACAGGCTATTGTATTTCGAGGTGAGGCCTTCACTAACTGTGGAGAATCGATACAGTTAAATGATCAAAAGAAGATTAGACTGCTTGGTTTTCCAATTGATGAGATTGATGTCTCTTTGAGTTCTTCAGGTTTTGATGATTGTAGTAATATCGGAACTGTGGATGTCAGTATTCTTAATAGTGGTATAACTGCAACCTCGCAGATGCAACTTCAAATGCTCCTTCCTCAAGGTATAATTTACGAAGAATCGGTCGGTGAACCTTCAGGATCAGTCAACATAACTCTGAACCCTGATGGTTCAACATCTCTTTCTTGGAGTTATCCAAGCGGCTTTCTACAAGTGAATGAACAAGAAAATTTTACCATTAACGCTAGGGTTGATCCTATTTTTTGGGGAGCTGATTTTCCGTTTGATGCACGAACGATAATTAACGGTCAAGCTGCCTGTGTCATAGATGCATCCACTTGTGACTTGGTGGCGACTACGGGGGAAACATCAATTTCACCCATAATAAATCGACCAATATTGGGTGTGCCAATTGTCATAAACGGAGATACGGAATTTTGTGATGGTAACACTGTGCGCCTTGAAGGACCTTTAGGTTATTCACAATATCAATGGACGCTAAATGGTGTAGTTCTTCCAGGTGCTATTAATAGGTTTTTAAATGTTGGTGAAAGTGGTTCTTATAGCCTGGTGGTTGACTGTTATGCACCACTGTCGACTGTAGATGTAAGTGTTTTGCCATTACCGTTAATAGGAATCATGTCCAATGTCCCTACAACTTGTCTTGGTTCTGAAGATGGCAGCTTAAATTTTTCTATATCAGGTGACGTAGGGGCACTTTATAATTACGAAATTCTATCCTCTTCGCTTGACCTTATTCAATCTGGAACAATTGGAGATGGAGGTAATGTTTCTATCCTTGGATTATCTGCTGGAACTTATCAAATTATTGGAGAAAATAATGTTTCATTATGCTCTTCATCTTCAAGTATCATAATTCATAACGGAGGGCCAATAGCGAGCATCTGTGCCACAAGTGTGTCATGTACAGCCGCACCTGATGGTACAGTAGATAGTGATGTATCCATAACAGTTAATCGCCTAAGAAATCCTCCAAATGCTTTTTTCAATGACTACGACTTTGAGATTCGTGATCATCTAAACGCACTGATCTTAAATGGAACCGGCCAATTTGGGGAAGAGCTGTCTCCAAAGCCACAACTTCCTTATATAGGTGAAAATTATACCTTTCATGTATTGGAAAGAGGCAATAGACAACCTTGCGAAGAAACATCACAGCCAATTGTTATAACTCCATCTATAATGACGGTAGCTTTAGATAACGCTGAAGGGATCTATAAAAAATGTGCCCAAAATGAGACTGTTAATGTGCAAATTACTCCTAACCTGGCAGCAACTTCATGTGCTTTAGTCTTTGATACATTTTTTACAGTAGATATTTCTAAAGATGGGTCACCATTCTCACAAATTACGAATCAAGCCGCCCCAATCAATTTAGCGCTCGAAGAATCTGGTAATTATGAAGTAACTGTAACCGGTAATTATGGCCAACAAGGTAACTGTAGCGCCATGACAGCATTTACTATTGAAGAGACATTTTTAAATGCAGAGTTAAGTGTAACTAATCCAACATGCAATTCACCTGGAGATGATGGCGGTGCGGTAGTGGCCGTAACTGGCAGTTCAGGACCTTATTCATACAATTGGTACCAAGGAGCCACTTTACTCTCTACGTTGCCTACAGTAAGTAACTTATCTGCTGGCACTTACAGATTAGAGCTGTTAGGTCAATTCTGTACCCTACCTTATATTGAAGAGTTTGATGTTGTTGCTCCGACTCCTGTGGGTTCTTCTATCACTATCAATCCTCCGGTGAGTGATTGCAATATGTCTGCAGTGCTAAATAACCCGGGGGGTACGGCTCCCTATACTTTTGAGTGGATCACGTTTGAAGAGCTCGAACAAACTCAAAGCGTTTTTGACCCTAATACAGGAAATTGGGTACTAAGTGCCTCGGTGATTACTGTGCAAAATACGGCCTTTACAGATGAGAATGTTATTGTAAGTGGGGGAGTAGCTACCTCATTTACCAGTACTCAAGTGGTGCAGGCAGGTGATATAAAGGTGATCGTTACTGACAGTGAGGGTTGTGAGATAGAGTCCGCAGTGATGAATGTTGTGCAATCCGAGTTTTTAAGAGAGTATGCCCTTTGCTTCCGATGGAAAACACCCGCACGACCAGAACAAACGGACATTATTCAGCCTGTAACTGTGAGCACCACTTCCATTAATTCTTCAAGCATGGTCAGCCTGATTCAATCTGAAGTAGAAAAATGTATTGAGAATCAAGAAGCTGACTTTGGAGCGGCTTATGATCAATACTGTTTGTCCACATATTTTCTCAATGACCAGGTAGAAGTTTCTTACGATGTGGCCACTTACCATCACACGCTTTATTATTATGATCGTGCTGGCAACCTGACTAAAACTGTGCCTCCTAAGGGTGTAATGCCGCTACCTCAAGGGCAGCTATCAAGGGAGAACACACCGTCTCATACACTTGTTACAGGTTATGATTATAACAGTTTGGGACAATTAGTTAGCCAATCCAGTCCTGATGGAGGAGCTACTGAATTCATTTATAATAACATTGGTCAACTACGCTTTTCTCAGAATGCCCATCAGGCACAACCTGATAAAAATACACTGTCTTATACCAAGTATGATGCACTTAGTAGAATAGTAGAAGTGGGTGAAGCAGAATTAGGCAATGATTACCTGGCACCTGATGGCACTAACTACGTTATAAATGATTTTGTCGACTTAGAAAGTGAAGACCTATTGGACCTGGATAAAGAAAGTTATACCACTTTATCAGTAGATGCCAGGTACCCAACAGCCGCACATAATCAGGCGCAGCAAACATTGACAACGTATACAGAGCCAGCCTCTGTTATTTACAATGGGGAAGGACAGACCTATTTAAGAAACAGGGTGAGTTACTCCACTTTAATCAATAAGCAAGGAGAAACAGTAACCACTTATTATAGCTACGATCCGCATGGAAATGTAAAATGGCTTGTTCAGGAAATTCCCGGTATTGGCCAGAATGGCATTGGTTATGAATATGACCTACTGAGTGGTAACGTGTTAAAAGTGAAATACAATGAAGGTGCAGCAGACCAATTCTTTCATAGGTATGAATATGACGAAGACTCTCGACTAAAAGAAGTACATACATCAAAAGACAATATCATTTGGGAAAATGATGCTTCTTATGAATACTATGACCATGGACCGCTTAAACGAGCGGTAATTGGTGATGATGAAATACAAGGTATAGACTATGCTTATACGTTGCATGGTTGGATTAAAGCTATTAACAATCCTATCGTTGGACCGGATGATACTACTGCTGAAGATGCTTTCGGTATGATACTAGGATATTATCAGGGAGATTTTGAAAATGAGAGTTCAATGTTTAACAGCGCATCTTCTAATGCTGAAAATTTGTCCGCACTAGAAAATCGCAACTTGTATAATGGTAACATCAGCAGTTGGCAAATAGCCACAAGAGCTTCTGATGACACTTGGATGCGAACTGGGTTTCAGTACGAATATGACCTTCTAAATAGGATTAAAACGAGCAATTTTTCAGTAAAAAAAGATGATGGTTTTAAAGAGAGAGGAGGATTTTATGCCGACTACTCCCTAGATCCAAATGGAAACCTTCTTACCCTAAACAGGAATGATATTGATGCCGATCATATAGATGCATTTCAATATTCTTTGAAACCAAATACCAATCAATTAACTCATGTGGACGATGCCAGTATTATAGCTGGAGATAAGCATTATAATGACCTTGAAGATCAGGAAGTAGATAATTATAAGTATGATGCTATTGGTAATCTGGTTAGAAATGAACAAGATGGAAGCACGATTGATTGGACGGTATATGGCAAAGTAGATGCAGTACAAAAGGATGATAATGGTTCCAGTACATACTTTATATATGATGCTGCCGGTAATAGAGTGGCTAAAAAGCTAACTGATCCCTTTGGGAATGTGAGTACAGATTATTATGTACGTGATGCGAGTGGTAATGTAATGGCCATCTACAAAGAGGCAGATAAAGAAGGAATACAGACTGTTGAGTTGCAAGAGGTACCACTTTATGGAAGCGACAGGATAGGATTGTATAAACCATCGGGAAGTTTTTCAAATGGAACTACTCTTAATGCAAGTTTGACAGCAGATGCTACAATAGCTAGCTATGAAGGTGTTTCTTATGATTTGGATGACGAAGTAGAAATTACTTTGGCACCAGGCTTTAAGTTTGAAGCTGGTTTGGATGCCGATCTTTTCAATATTGGATCTAACAGGCCGGCTGCCCTCAATGTTCTGGATGAAAAACCAGTACGAACTTTAGATGAGAAGCTCTATGAACTGAAAGACCATCTGGGTAATATTCGAACGACTGTAACAGATAGAAAGTTGGGTGATGTTTCAGGTGGAACCCCTCAAAATATAACTCCTTCTATTGCATCTGCTATGGCGTATTATCCTTATGGGATGGATATGCCGACTGTTAAGTGGGGTGATGAATCTTATAAAGCCACTTATGAAGGTTCGGAAGCGGTAGAAGAAGCAAGTGAATTTTTGAACTATGTAGAAGGTCAGCCTTTCGCCAATATTGAGATGTTTAATCATACGGAATGCACAGGCTGTACCAGGTCACAGCTATTAGATGGCATGCCTTCCGGTATCATAGGGTTGGCGAAAAGTTTGAAAGTGCAGAACGGTGACCATGTAGCCATGGATGTCTATGGTAAATATGTAGAAGTAGAGACTGGTTCTCCACTTTCAGACTTGGTGGCAGGATATGGTTCTGCGTTAAGTACGGCATTTGGTCTACCTACAGTTGGTGAGGGAGTGCTTACTTCAACAAATATTTCAGACCTGATTGCCAACGGAAATATTGGAGCTACGGCCAATGGAGGCAGTTATGAAGTACGGGCATACCTAAACTACATGCTGTTTGATGAAGACTTTGTGTTTATAGATGCCGGCTATACGCCATTGACTGATGCTGCAATTCAAGACCCTACCAGCCCGGTGAGTAATGAACATGAGCAACTTCACTTGGATATGCCCATTACTCAAGACGGCTATATTTTTATGTACCTGTCTAACGAAAGTGATAGGGTGAGTATGGTGTACTTTGATGACTTTGAAATTACGCATACTAAGCTAGTACCGGATTTAGATCATAACCCTGATTTAATAGCGTACAGGTACGGGTTTAATGGGAAGGAGAAAGACCAGAGTGGAGAGTGGGGTGATCTTAGGGAGGGTGCAAGTGCTGTTAATTCTTCCGATTTATTAGCTTCTTATAACTTTGATGGGAATGCAGAAGATACTTCCGGTAATGGCTTTGACGGAATACCAGATGATCCCGCATTAGTCGCTGACAGAGATGGAGAGGTTAACGCAGCCTATTCTTTTGACGGTACCAATGATAAAATCACTATCTCACATACACCAGCGTTAAATTCTACTCAGGAGCTTACCGTTACAGCCTGGATAAAGGCGTCAGCTCCTGGCAGTGCGGGTGTAATTGCTGCCAAGCACGAAGGTGGAAATACTAATAATCAGCGGGGATGGATGTTAAGCTCAGGCAGTGTTTCCGGCTCTTCGGACGATAATAAATTACAAGCTGTTGTAAGTGAATTTGGAGCAAATAGCAGTATAAAAGTGTATCATTCTTCCTTGTCTGTTTTTGACAATACTTGGCACCATGTTGCAATGACATTTGTTAATGATGAATTAAAAATCTTTATTGATGGACAGGAAGATACCGGAGTGACGAAATACCGAGATGATCCTGTACCTTCTATTTATGAAAATAGTGCAGATGTTACACTAGGTTATCACTTAAATAATGGCGTGGGAGATCGCTATTTCAATGGGTCTATAGATGAAGTAGCTATTTTTAATGCAGCATTAGATGCTCAAAGTATTTCTGCTATTGCTAATGGTGAGCCAATAATTGGAGAGCCGGTGGCTAATGCTGGCCTCGCTCATTATGACTATGGTTTTAGAATCTATAACCCGGCTATTGGACGGTTCTTGAGTGTTGATCCACTGACAAGTTCTTATCCGATGCTCACGCCTTATCAGTTTGCAAGTAATATGCCGATATGGGCAGTTGATTTAGATGGACTTGAAGCAGTAGTGACAATTACTCAAGATTTAGAGGATTTAGGATACCAACAAACCTTTAGAATATTTGAAGATGAGGATATTTACGGTTTTACGCGTGATCAACTCAGGAAAGATTATCCTGGACTTCCTACTTCAGGGGCAGTAAATATAATTTTAGATAAGGATGGAAACTTTATGAATTTTATAACTACTCAGGAAGTGATTATCACTCCTACTGGTTTGCAAAAAGCAACAGATAATGTACGCAAGTATGTTGAACCAATCGGTGAAGGTTTTAAGGAGGCCTATAATATTGGCGTTAATTTTGCAACTGGTGACGATGAAGGGGCTAGGATTTCAAGAGGTATAGTCGGAGGAATTATTGCGGTTGCAGTTGCAATTCCCACTGGTGGTCAGTCTCTTGGGTATTTAGGTACTCTAGAAATAGGTCTCGCTACAAATGATATTACAAGCGCTGTCGTAGACGCAACTGATAATGAAGATATTGATCGAAATTTAGTAAGACAAGCCTTAACAGATAATTTTGGAGAAGATGTTGGTCTAGCATTTGATGCTGGTGAATTGACTTTAAGCACTAAAGGAGCTCTTAACGGTGTAACAAAAGGAATTAATAACATTCTAGAGTTTAAAGATGCCAAAGCAGCTGGTAACTTTTTTAGAGCAATTGAAGGCGCTGTAAAAGGTGGTAAAGAACTAAGCGATCTAAAAGATAAGGCTGAAGATAGGTTTGATAAGTAAAGTGACAGATAATGAAATTATATATAGTGTTAAATTCTCTTGGTTAAGAAAACTAGTATTACCCTATTTATTGATAATATTTATTATTACGACTATTGCTCTCTTTTTAGGTGAAGGTGATTATGAAATATTCTTCTGGATATTTCTAACTGTAGCTTTTAGTAACTATTTATTTTTTATTCAATTTGAATGTACAGAAATTGTGATGACTAAATATCAAATTCATATTTCGTACCCTTTAAGTTTATTCTTAAAAAAAAAGCAATATAACTTCAATGAAGTTAAGAAAATACAATTTTCATTTGACCCAAGTCCTTATGGAACTCCAATAATGAAAATATTTAAAATGGACGGAAGCATTAAGAAACATCATTGTGCTTATGAAAGAGAGTTAAAGGAATTGCTTATTTTATTACAAGATTATAATGTTGTAATTGAAAATAATAATTAGTAATTGAACTCATTTGCTTTATGTTGAAAAAATTAAGCAAATTCAATATTTAACATGCCTAGTTGAAATTTATTAACTGTTCTTTTCGAAATCAGTCACTCAAAACTTTGTTATTGACTTTTCAATGTACAATTGTTTTAATTATAACTCGTACTTTGCTCAATCATAATACCTAAGTCTAAGATATAATGAGACTGCCCTTACTCATAGGAACTCTTTTACCGTTTGTGCATTTTTCATTAAGTGCTCAAAACTATGATCAGCAGTATAATCAAACTTCACAAGTACTAGAAAATGAGCAAGATAGTCTGGAGATGAAAGCCAAGCCCCCAACTGGTCTAAGCGTCCGCTGAGACCAATAAATGCAATAAAATATCCCCCACTTCCCACTGGTCTTAGCGTCTCGCTGAGACATAACAAGACAAGGGTTGATATATATATTTATTATCTGGGTTAGCAGTCTTAGCGAGACGCTAAGACTAGATGGATCTAAGAGTGATTCTGGACAGAATATCTTAATGTATTTTATTACTAAAAATATAAGGTATAAAGTAGAAGAGTATATACTAGGAGAAGAAATTGATGAAGGTATAAATCCAAAAGAATGGAATTTAAGAGAATTTTTATAGAATTCAACTCACTTGAGTTAGTTGTGGTCCACCTGTCGCTCGTTTGTAACGAGTGTTTTATCCGTAAATAAAAACTGCATAAGTTACGCACCTATCAAGGCTATCTATCACATGTGAATGGTATAATTTCCTCTATTGTAACTCAAATTTGAAGGGTATAAAATGTATTTTTGCTTCTTGCATTTGATCTCTACTATACCCAATCAATTCATCGCTTATCATAAGGGTAAAATTATACTATCTTTATTCATAGGAATCTTTTTACTTTTAGGGTATTTCTCAGCCAGCGCTCAAACCCCCGATCAACAATCTGATCCGGCTTCACAAGCACTAGAAAATGAACAAGATAGTTTGGCGGTGAAAACCAGGCTAGACTCTTTGAAGCAGGTTACCAACGCATCTCGTCTGGGTTCTTTTACAGATAGTTTGAAGAACGTACCTACCCTTAACTTGCCAGACTCCCTGAAGAGTAAAACTAATACAATCAGTAATGTTCAGGACTCTGTACAAAACATGAAAGAGCAATTCGCTATTTCGGACACCTCGAAAGTAGGCAGGTTACGAAAATCAGTAGAGAACCCTGAAGAGGTTTTACTAGGTAGTACTAAACAAAAGCTCCAAAACAAACAGGACTCACTACTAGCTAAGCCAAAGGCCATCAAAAATAAGGCGAATGAGTGGCAGGAAAAAGTGACGGGTACTCCCCAAAAAATCATTGATTCTCTTCAAAATAAAGCGCAAAAAAAGATTAACAAGCTCACTAACCCTGTGGAGGATAAAGTCACTAATAAGATAAGTGGTACCAAACAAAAATTAAGCGGCAAGGGAGAGGAGCTAAGTAATAAGTTAAATGATCCACTTAAAAATAATGCGCTACCAGAAACTGGTATAAATGAAGGGAGTCTTACAGAAAAAGCTACTGACATAACGGATATGGATCAACTTAATAAGGAAATACCCCTTGATGTAAAGAATAATGCTAATTTAATTCCCGAGGACCTCTCCACAGACGAGCTGGGAGTAGATATGCCAGAATTAGAAGGGTTAAAAGAGGATGTTATTCCAAAAGAGGCAAGTGAGATCACAGAATTTGATGCCGGTGAAAAATTGCGAGAAGTAGATGAATTAAATGAAGGACTCGAAGGCATCAAAGAATCCACTAATGGAGCAAAAGAGTTTACCACAGAGTCAGTGGATAAAGTAAAAAATTCAAGTGAAGTTGGTGCAATACAGGAGCAAATGCAGGGTGTCAATGATATTAGCACCGAAGTAGGTACCTACAACTCAGATTTAGAATCTATAGCGCAAGGTGATTTAGAGAGTTTGCAATCGGAATATGGACAGGAGGCTTTAAATGCAAGAGAACTTAAGAACCTACAAGAACAGCGCCAGGCAATGGATGACTTTAAGGTGGAGCATATGAATTCCTTAAACGAATACAAGTCTTATGAAGACCAAGATGTATTAAAGGCAAAATTGAAAGAGCATGGTAAAACTCTCGCAACATCACACTTTGGAGGCCATCAGACAGAGCTGATAGAAGTGCATGAAAAGATAGGTGAGCTAAAACAGAAATATGATTATGCACCAAGCATTGAGCAAATTAAAAAAAGGAAACCAAGCAAGTTGAGAAGTAAGCCACGTATGGACAGGTTTGTATTTGGCGTGGATCTTGAAATTGGAAGTGTGCGAGATAGTGCGACTACTACCATAGACTTCGGCCCTTTTATTGGCTATAGATTTAATGACCGATGGAGTGCGTATATAGGACGCGTATGGAAATATACGTTAGTCAATGACGGAAGTATCGATTTTGGCCGAACAAGTGTAGACGGTATAAGGGCTCGTGTTGATTTTCTCCTGTTTAAAGAGGTTTCAGCAATTGCAGTTTATGAAAGAATTGATAAGCCAAGTCAGAATAATGAGTTTAGCTCAAAAGAGTATAACAGCTACATGGTGGGCATAAACAAAAAATTTAGAATCGCTCGTCATTTATACGGTCAAGGTCAGGCACTGCTAAACCTTGGTTTTGATAGAGAAGGCCCTTATGCCAGGCCGTATAACCTAAGATTTGGATTTTTCTACAATAAGACCAGCTCGAAGATTAAGAGAGCAAAAAAGCGTAGATAGATTTATACTAAGTTTAAATTATAACCAATTCCTTTTATTTAAAAATCCTAATCGTGTTAAGTGAATTTGTTAAGTGTCTGGCTGCTGAAAATTAAACCTTTATGGCTATCAATAGATTGAACCAGAATATCATAATCTAGTAAGGATTACAATAAGTAATCCGCTATTTTCTGAAATTGCTGTGATCAAGTAATAAAACTTAAGTTAATCATTGAAAATCGATTCACTTGTGGTTGACAAGAATTTTTCCAGCTACAAAATATTGATTATTTTTTTCAAGTATTATCAAGTAAATACCATCGTTCAGATAACCTACTCTATAATATCCGTCTCGTTTGTATGGATATGAAGCGACCTCTATACTTTGAACATCAAAAAGTTTTATTTTTGAATATTCAGTTATGGAATGACTGTTTAAATGAAAATAATTGTCACTTGGGTTTGGGTATATGTCTACTTCATTATTTGCAATAGTTATCAAACTAAGTATAGTCTCAATTGATAATGTCTGACTAATTGGTGTGGCCTTATTGTAATTTCCGTTTCCACCTTGCAAAGCAGTGATTTCCACCTGGCCATTGGCAAGAATTGTTACGGTTGAGCCACTGATTGAGATTATTGACTCATCATGGGCGTTGAAAGTGATTTCTAAACCAGAAGTAGCATTTGCATTCAATGTAAAATCATTTGAGGATACATTCAGCCCTGTTGGGAGGGGATCAAACTTAATTGTTTGGTCAGCTTTAACAATCGTAAGGTTACCATTTTCATGATTAACTGTATAATTTGCTGAAACTCCCCCTGTGGCAATAATTGGATAAGTACCTACTTCACTTTCTTCATTCGCTTGCGAAGAAGTCACAGGTAATTCTTCAAGAACCAACTCGTCATCATCAAAGGCAAACCCTTCATAAGAATAGGTAAATTCCGGATTGATATCACCGTATTTTCTTTCCTGATCATCAACTGATACTACTAAGTCTTTCTTATTTATGGTAAGTGTATTTGATTGTAATGAAAGGTCGTAATTAGCGCCCGCTGAGAGAGTATTTTGATTTATAAGATAGGCTCCAACATCTTCACCACCATCACGATCAATAGCTCCAGAGAACATATCATCACCAATAAGAGTACCTGATGTAACTTGATAGGTGAGAATAGGGTCAGGTTCTCCGTAGATTTTAGATTTTGGATCAATTGTAACTACAACACTAAGAGCTTTGACCGTAACCTCTTGACTTGCAGACGCTGCGAGGTAATCATCATCTTCATTTTGATAAGCAGTTAACGTTACGATACCTGCATTTATAATTTTCCCCATAGAACCTAATACTTCAATTACATCAGAGTCTGAACTAGTAAAGAAAATTTCATTTTCGCTATCAGATATAGCGCCCAGTGAGAAAATAGGATCTCCGTAGGTTTTATTCAAAATCGCATCAAACTGGATATTTTGAGGCAACTTCGCGCTTGTGGAATTTACCGCCAGAAAACCTTCTGAATATGACTCTTCGAGACCCTCGAAGTTCCCACCTATTAATACGGATCGATTAAATATTTTAATCTTATTTACATACAGCCCATCAATATCTGGACTCCAGTCTTTTACACTTGCATCCACGAGATCTATTGCTGCTATTTTACTTACCCTATTTGTTCCGATTTGATTAAATAATCCACCGGCAATGATTATTTCAGATCCGTCTAATACTAGATCGAAAACTTGATTATCCATGTTTGGATTCCAATCCGTTGCTAAACCTGTTTTTAAGCTTAACGCAGCAATATTATTTCTAAATTTACCTCCAATTGATGCAAAGTTACCTGCTGCATATACGAGAGATTCATTAATCAGTAGTTTCTTTACACCAAGTCCAGTCGCATTTGGATTCCATGTAGTGGCACTTCCATCCGTTATGAATAAAGAAGCGATATTGTTTCTGTTTTGCCCTCCTATATTAGTAAAGCTGCCTCCCACAAATACTGTATCACTTTTAAATGCTAAGCTATAAATGGTACTATTGGAAGATGTGGGATTTGGGTTCCAATTTGTAGCCAACCCTGTTGTTATATCTATTGCTGCAATACTTCTTCGACTATCTCCACCGACAGCAATAAAATTTCCGCCTAGATATAAATTGTTCCCGCTTAAAAACATGTCATAAACTACACCAGTGTTGCCAGCTCCATTATTTACTCCTTCAATATCGGGATTCCATTCGTTTGGTATCCCAGTTTCTATGTCAAGAGCAGCTATACGATTTCTTAATACACCGCCTATTGAACTAAATCTTCCCCCAGCATATATTAACTCATTCCCGTCTAGTAGAATACTTGTAACCTCTTTATTAGGACTTGGATCCCATGACTTCAATTCGCCTGTGAAACTATCGAAAGAGGCAAGGTTACTTCTATTGCTGCCTCCAATTGTAAGAAAACTGCCTCCTACAAAAAGTGAATTATCATCCAATGAAGTACTGTATACTTTCCCATAATATTTTTTTGTAAATGGAGATGGATTAAAACTGAACAATTGGGAGCCTGTGAAATCATCATAAACCAACAAACTAGCGTAAGAATCGCCCCTCGTAGAACTGCTAGCTGTATATGAACCACCTGCATAAACATATCCATCACGAAATGAAATACTTCTGACGTCAGCTCTATACGCTCCTGCGGGATTCCATGCTGTTGTAATGCCAGTTTCTGCGTCTACGGCCTCAATGCCGTTTGACCCAAAAGTGCCGCCAACATATATGACATTTCGTATTGGTTCATGTATCATGGCATAGATTGTACTGTTGTACCCTGGATTCCAACTCATAATAATACCCGTTGATGGGTTAATGGCAGCCGCTCTCCTTCTTGATAGACCACCAACTGTTGTAAAGGATCCACCTATGTATAATATGTCGTTTGCATAAACCATCGTATTGACTGTGCTATTGGTATTGGGATTCCAAGTGAGGGGTAATGATGTAGAAGGATCTATTGCTGCTATGTTATTCCTTTCTAATCCCTCTACTTCTGAAAAATTGCCACCTATATAAATAACATCATCACCTAGAACTATTGAAGAGATGGTTCCCGATACATTAGGTTGCCAGTTAGTAAGTTCTCCACTATTGGTATCTATAGCACCCAGATGGTCAAGTGAGTCACCACCAAGACTAGAGAAAAATCCTCCTATAAATATGGTAGAGCTATTCAAATTTGAAATAGTATATACAGTCCCGTTTGTAGTTAAGGAAAGAGGCAGAAGAGATGCATCTGACAGATCTAATTTTGCTATTTTTTGACGCGTTTCTCCATTAATTGTGTTGAAATTACCTCCTACATAAAGGCTGGTGCCGTCTATAAGTAGGTCATAAACATCATATATAAGATTTGCATTCCAGGAATTGGCCAGGCCCGTGTCAATATCAACAGAAGCTACACCCTCTCGTGTAAATCCTCCAATAGTCCTGAAGTCTCCACCTACAAAAACATCATCACCGTTGATGATAATTTTCCTTACATCGCGATTTGCATTTGGGCTCCAGTCAGTCGCGGTGGCAGTAATAATATCAATTTCTGCAATGTGACTTCTAGATTTTCCACCGATGTTTTCAAATGCTCCTCCTGCATAAATTGAATTTCCATTCTTTGTAAGCGTTAGGACTTCTTTATCTGCACCTGGATTCCAGGCGGTAGCTAGTCCTGTATCGGCATCGATAGCAGCGATTCGATTTCTAGCTTGACCTCCAACGGAAACAAAAAAACCACCTAGATATACTATGCCATTTTCATCATCCACAATGATCGATCGGATGCTTGAATTGGCACTTGGATTCCATTCTGTGACTATGCCTGAAGAAACTTCAACAGCCGCAATAAACTGTTTGTCTTTACCGCCAACATGCTGAAAATTACCCCCAACATATAAAATATCCTCATTTAGAGCAAGAGCATATACCCTTTCATTAGCCTCAGGATTCCAATCTGTAACTTCTCCATCATCATTTATATGTGCCAGGTTTTTTCGCTTAACTCCTCCAACAAAAGAAAAGAGACCTCCAATAAATAATCCTCCATTTCCATCACTCACCGAGGTGTAAACCTGCCCATCGATTATCGGAAAGTTCATGTTTATACTTGCATCTGATTTATTGAGTGCTCCTCCATAGGAATTGAAGGCATTTGAAGTGGTGAAGGATCCACCAAAGTATAAATTGTCTTCATCCAACGCCAGGCTTTGTACCTTGTCATTAAGATTCAGACCACTCGCAAAATCTGAAACAGATCCTTCCGAATTGATGTGTGCGAGACCATGTCTGTACTTACCACCAACCATGCTGAATTCACCACCTATATAATATCCCCCTTTTCCATCCGACACTGATGTAAGGACTGTTCCGTTTGGAAAATTCGCACTCTCTGGAACCAGCGCTTCCTCGTCAAGTAATGCACCATATCTAGCCAATTTCCCAGCTCTACTAAATTCACCTCCCAAATAAATAACGCTGTTTTCTTCATCAACCGCAATTGCTTTTATTTCCCCATTAACTCGATTCGAAAAATTAACATCTATGGTCTGAGCTTGAATAGTATAGGGTGAAAGAGTTGTCTGTAAAAATGCTAATAGCTTGATAAGGTTGAATATGCTAGTAAGTTGGTATTTCATAGAGGGCACAAAATTAGTGACTATTAATGATATTTTTGTTTATTTTTTATATAAAATGGTTAATTACTCTTACTGGTTGGCTATTTAAAACTACTAGTAATTATACAACCTGCTTTTTCTACTTTGATCTAAGAAACTAACTTGAAAAAAAGATCGTTGAAGCCTCAACTTAGCTTATAAAGTTACTATGGCATGTGAATGAAACTTTTTGTATCAAATATAGAATCACTTAAACAAAGCGAAGTATTCTTACATGAAGTTCATTACTGATCTATAATTCTACAGCGTGCAGACTGATACAGTTATATATCTGATTTCTTTTAAATGCTCATACCTTCTCAATTACAGAGCATTGGAATGCTTGTTATGCAATAGCATAGAGTTAGGTTCATCAACCCATTTCTCAACATGGGTAGAATAGCCTTTGTAAAAAAGGCCGAGGGAATTTTCTATGATGTATACAAAATGCATAAAACTAAAAAACCCCTTGATTTTCAAGGGGTTTTACTCTTAAGCGGTCCGGACGAGACTCGAACTCGCGACCTCCTGCGTGACAGGCAGGCATTCTAACCAACTGAACTACCGGACCCTTTCGTTTAAGGTGGTGCAAATGTATTGCGACCAATTATGATTTGCAAAACAATTTTATAATTTATTTTCAAAAAAACAGGCAACTTGAATTACCTGCACTTTACCTGTCATAAATCAGGATTAGTTATAATTTTGTAGCTTTAACTAAACGATCATGCTGTTGGATTTTGAAAAGCCTATTGCAGATTTAGAAGCGAAGCTTGAAGACATGAAGAAAATCGCTGCCGAAAGTGATGTTGATGTCAAAGACGCTGTAAAATCACTTGAAACTAAGATTAAGAACCTGAAAAAGGAAACATTCAATAATCTCACCCGATGGCAACGAGTCCAGTTGTCTCGGCATCCTGAGAGGCCTTATACACTAGATTACATCTATGAGATGTTCGATGACTTTGTCGAACTGCATGGTGACCGCAATGTATCTGATGATAAAGCTATGGTAGGTGGTTTTGCCACTCTTGATAAACAGACCTATATGGTCATTGGCCAACAAAAAGGTAGAAATACTAAGCAACGTCAGGAGCGTAACTTTGGTATGGCTAATCCTGAGGGTTATCGTAAAGCTTTACGCTTGATGAAATTGGCTGAGAAATTTAATAAGCCAATAGTTACATTCATTGATACTCCGGGAGCTTTTCCAGGCTTAGAAGCTGAAGAAAGAGGGCAGGGTGAAGCGATAGCCAGAAACCTCAAGGAGATGTTTATGTTAAAGGTGCCTGTTATCTGTATTATAATAGGAGAGGGGGCTTCTGGTGGTGCTTTAGGAATTGCCATTGGCGATCGAGTAGTCATGTTGGAAAACACTTGGTACTCAGTTATATCACCAGAGTCATGTTCTTCTATACTGTGGCGTAGTTGGGATTATAAGGAACAAGCAGCTGAGGCGTTGAAATTGACGGGAAAAGATATGCTTGAGCTTAAACTGATTGATGGCATCATAAAGGAGCCGCTAGGTGGTGCTCATACAGATATGAAAGCTATGACTAGAGAAATAAAAAAATACATTAAGTCTACTCATCAGGAATTGGCAGAGATGAAGCCTGATAAACGAATTGATGAAAGAATTCAAAAGTTCTGTGCTATGGGACATTTCACAGAGTAAAAGATAAAAGAATCATTAAATTAGAGCCACGAATATTTTCGTGGCTTTTTTATTAAATACTATTTGAATATGAGAAAAATTAGCTGGTTAGATCATTTTATTAATCTTATAGTTGTAATTGCTGGTATATCAGTGGCTTATACTCTAAACAATTGGAACGAATCCAGAAAAGTGAGTGAACTACAAGGTACTTACATACAATCTATGGTGGATGATCTCGATTTTGATATAGCAGAACTGGACTCATTAACCATCGCGGATGAGCAAAATCTAATGATCTTTCAGCGTGTAATGAGAGTTATTAGTGAGCCGCTTAGCGAGGATTCATCGGCATTTGCACTTTCGAGAATTGCGAGTATGACCACATTTGATAGTAGAAATATTACTTATGAATCAATAAAATCTTCAGGCAAATTCGAATTACTCGATTTAGAATTGAGAATTAATATCATCGAGTTTTATCACCATGGTTATGAGCGTATAGAGGAAATAGAGTCCTACTATAAGAATAACTTCGATAATCAGATTATACCACTGATACTGCAGTCATCTCTGGAGGATCATATATTTGATAGTGAAGGTAATAAAAGAGGGTATTCATTATTCACTTCCGAAAAATTCCGAACAATTATGGCTTTGCATATCAGCTTTCTCACTCAGAAAATTCAAGCTTATAAAAATGGGCATCAGTTGGCGCTAAACCTGGAAAAAGAACTAAAAGCTAGTTTATAATGAAGCTGCATGTCATCAATACAGGCTTTTTCAAGTTAGATGGTGGAGCTATGTTTGGTGTGGTTCCAAAGTCACTTTGGCAACGTACCAATCCAGCCGATGACAATAATTTGTGTACCTGGGCTATGCGCTGTCTGCTCATTGAAGATGGAAATCGACTGATATTAATTGACAATGGTATTGGTGATAAACAGGATGAAAATTTTCTAAGGCACTATTATTTGCATGGAGACGATAGTTTGTTGAAATCACTTAAGGGGGCTGGCTTTTCCGAAAATGATATTACAGATATGTTCCTTACTCACCTACATTTCGATCATTGTGGTGGAGGTGTGATAAATAGTAATGGTAAGGCAGAGCTTACTTTTAAGAATGCACAATACTGGTCGCATAGTGGTCATTGGAAATGGGCAACTGAGCCCAATCCCAGAGAAAAAGCCTCTTTTTTGAAGGAGAATATTTTGCCCATGCAGCAAAGTGGGCATCTCAATTTTGCAGATCAACAAAATGAGCCTTTCCCGCAGTTTGATATTGAAACAATGGATGGTCATACCGACAAACAGATGATCCCCAAAATCAAATATAAAGGCATGACCATTGCCTTCATGGCGGATCTTTTACCTTCTACAGGTCATATTCCATTACCTTATGTGATGGGGTACGATACCCGACCCCTGCTCACAATGGATGAAAAGAAACGGTTTTTAGGTGAAGCAGCTGATAACAACTACATTCTATTTTTAGAGCATGATGCTCAAAACGAATGTTGTACAGTAAAACACACTGAAAAAGGAGTACGGCTGGACAAAACCTTTCCACTAGCAGAAATTCTTTAATGAAGTATAAAACTGGTCTTGTATTATCTGGGGGAGGAGCAAGAGGAGTAGCTCATATTGGTATTATCAAAGCTCTGGAAGAAGCTGAAGTCCAATTGGATATTATATCGGGTACAAGCTCAGGGGCTATTGTAGGAGCACTTTATGCGTACGGTTATTCAACCAACGAAATTTTAAAAATGGTATTGGAAATTAAACCCTGGAGTCTAATAAGTCCGGCATTGAATACCAAGGGGCTTTTGAAAATTGAGGTACTTCAAAAATTTTTAGAGAAATATCTACCTATTAACGATTTCAACTCATTAAAAATACCTTTAAGAGTTGCGGCTACTAATTTAAGGAAGGGTAAAACAGAATACTTTGCTGAGGGAAAACTGATTGATGCTATTTGTGCTTCTTGTTGTATACCGGTGTTGTTTAATCCGGTGAAGTATAATGATGAATTGTATTTTGATGGTGGCATATTAAATAATCTTCCCGTTGAAGCAATAAGAGAAGACACTGAGCGGGTAATAGGTTGTCATTCAAACCCTGTAGATGATAATTTTCAGTTCAAAAATTTTTCAAGTGCTATTGAAAGAGGGTTGATGCTGGCGATCACACGGAATGTTTATCAGAGCACTGCGTCATGTGATTTTCTTATAGAACCAAAAGGACTGGAAAAGTACAAGGTCATGGATATTGGCAAAGCAAAGGATATCTTTAGGATAGGGTATCAAGAAGCGGTATTTCAGATCAAAAAAATGAAACTTAATAAATATTTAGGATAATGAATTTCAAAGAACAAATCCTGCAAGGAATTCCTAAAGAACTTCCGACTCCTCAGCCTTATGATGATTCGGTTAATCATGCACCAAAGCGAAAGGATATTCTAAGTAGTGAGGAAAAGAAATTAGCGTTAAGAAATGCCCTTAGATATTTTGATCCAAAGCATCATGAAACTCTGATTCCTGAATTCAAAGAAGAGCTTGCTGCTCATGGCAGAATTTATATGCATAGGTTTAGGCCTAACTATGATATGTACGCCAGACCGTTGGAAGAATACCCTTTTAAATCTCAGCAAGCGGGAGCAATAATGCTCATGATCCAGAACAATCTGGATCCTGCTGTAGCACAACACCCTCATGAATTGATCACTTACGGGGGTAATGGTGCTGTTTTTCAAAATTGGGCGCAGTATCTGTTGACCATGCAATATCTCGCCACTATGGGAGATGATCAGACTTTGCATATGTATTCAGGGCACCCCATGGGACTTTTTCCTTCCTCTGAGAATGCACCGCGAGTGATAGTCACGAACGGCATGATGATTCCAAACTATTCATCTCAAGACGATTGGGAGAAGTATAACGCTATGGGAGTCACCCAATATGGTCAGATGACAGCAGGATCTTACATGTATATTGGGCCACAAGGTATCGTTCATGGTACAACTATAACAGTTTTAAATGCAGGTCGAAAAATTGGTGGACCGAGCGCTGGACTAGCTGGAAAGTTATTCGTCTCATCTGGCTTGGGTGGTATGAGCGGTGCTCAACCTAAGGCTGGTAATATTGCAGGTTGTATCTCAGTAATTGCAGAGGTTAACCCTAAAGCTACCAAAATCCGTCACAGTCAAGGATGGGTTGATGAGGTATTCGATAATCTGGATGATCTTGTGGAGCGCGTGCAGAAGGCCAAAGCTGCAAAGGAGATAGTTTCAATTGCATATCAGGGCAATATTGTTGACGTATGGGAAAAGTTTGATAAAGAAGGTGTTTACATTGATTTGGGTTCAGATCAAACGTCACTTCATAACCCATGGGCTGGAGGTTATTACCCTGTTGATATGAGCTATGAAGAAGCCAACGAGTTAATGACTGATAATCCTGATCGGTTTAAAGGAGAGGTACAGCAAACTTTGGTAAGACATGCTGAAGCAATTAATAGACACACGGCAAAAGGAACCTACTTCTTCGATTATGGCAACGCCTTTTTATTAGAAGCTTCACGAGCGGGGGCTCCTGTCATGAATACAAAAGGAGAATTTCGGTATCCATCATATGTTCAGGATATAATGGGCCCCATGTGTTTTGATTATGGATTTGGTCCTTTTCGTTGGGTATGCACAAGTGGAAATCCACAAGATTTGGTTAAATCAGATCAAATAGCGTCTGATGTGCTTCTTAAGTTACAAGCTGAATCTCCACCTGAGATTCAACAGCAAATGGCAGATAATATACAATGGATTAAAGCTGCCGGAGAGAATAAATTGGTGGTAGGTTCACAAGCGCGAATCCTTTATGCTGACGCAATTGGTAGAATTGAAATAGCAAGAGCTTTTAACAAAGCCATTGCGAATGACGAAATAAGACCAATTGTACTAGGTAGGGATCATCACGATGTTTCTGGTACTGACAGTCCATATAGGGAAACTTCTAATATCTATGATGGCTCAAAATTTACAGCCGATATGGCTATCCACAATGTTATAGGTGACTCTTTTCGAGGAGCCACATGGGTTTCTATCCATAATGGAGGTGGTGTTGGCTGGGGAGAAGTTATGAATGGTGGCTTTGGTATGTTACTAGATGGGAGTGCGGAAGCAGATCAACGGCTTGAGAACATGTTATTTTTTGATGTTAACAATGGAATTGCTCGTAGAAGTTGGGCCAGGAATGAGGAAGCTGTATTTGCAATAAAAAGAGCGATGGAGAGTAATGATAATCTTGTTGTTACTCTACCAAATCTTGTTGATGACAATTTAATAACCTAAATTAAATATCAATTCAAGGTATAATTAATTAATCTTGAAGAATACATTTGTATACAATTAGAATTAACACTTTTTAAATATTAAAAGACTTATGAAAAAACAAATACTATTATTGATCGCGGTTGGCTGCTTAAGTTTCACTTCCTATTCTCAATCAAAAATAGGAGGAAACCTTGTTTATGGAACAGAAATAGAGGAATTAGGGATAGGAATTGTAGGAGAGTTTTTCTTAAAAAATGATCTTTCATTAGCTCCTGGGTTTAACTACTACTTCGCTGACGATCCCATTAGTTTTTGGGAGTTAAACGCTAATATTAATTACTATTTTTCAGAATCAAGTTCTGTTTCGGTATATGGTTTGGCAGGATTAAATTTAGCCAGAATATCTATAGATAATGGTTTTGGAGAAGATCGGTCTGATAGTGAGCTAGGGGTTAATATTGGAATTGGAGCCAATTTCGACATAAACAGTTCAGTAGAACCATTTACTGAGTTCAGGTATGTAATTGGTGATTTTGATCAGGCAGTATTTGCTTTCGGACTTAAATTTCCATTAAAGTAAAATACAATAATGAAAAATATAAGATTCTATTTGGTACTCATTTTGAGCTTAACTATTGTTCATATTTCAAGTGCGCAAACAGATAAGGGTAATATGATTGTTGGTGGTTCTTTAGCATTGGACTTTGATAAAGATTCTCGAGAAGTTGCAGGAAATTCTATTGATTTTGGTAACACTACTACTTTAATATTGAGCCCAACTGTTGGTTACTTCGTTATAGATGGCTTAGTCTTAGGTGCTGAAGTCTCATTTCAGCGTTCAAAATTTAAGCCAGATCAAGGCGATGGAGAATCCACATCTAGTCTATTTACTTTTGGGCCTTTCGCTAAATACTATTTAGACAATGGGTTATTTGGTATGGCCACAATGGCCTTTGGTTCAGGCAAGAGTGAATTTAATTCAGATGGATTTTCAGGTGAATCAAAAATTGGTATATTTTCATGGAGAGTGGGGGCTGGTTATGCTGCATTTTTAAATGATAATGTATCTATTGAACCTATGTTATCTTATGGCTCATTGAGAAGAGAGGATAAAGATGCAGATTTAGAGACATTTGATTTTGATAAGAGTTTTACGATTAGTGTAGGGTTTACAATCTTTTTATAAATATTTAGTACATTGTTTATTTGTTCTTTGATTAAGAAAGAGTTTTCTTAGTTTTAAGACATATTTAAAAAATTATGTGATTTTCATTAATTCTATTAAATTAAGGCTTCATTAAACAAAAACTCAATATGAAAAAGATTACTCTATTATCATTATTTGTATTTGGGATCATGCTATCAACGCAGGCTCAAGTAGGCCTTGGTATTAAAGGTGGACTAAACTTTGCAAACCAAGACTATGAGTCTGACGGCCTTAGCGTTTCTCCTGATGGTAGAACGGGTCTGCATTTCGGTGCATTTTTAGTTTTAAACCTTTCTGATAATATCGGCTTGCAGCCAGAATTACTATACTCTCAAAAAGGTATTAAATTTGAGTCTGGTGGTTTCAATATAGAAGAAAACTTTAATTATATCGATCTTCCAATTTTGCTTAGATATAATATAAATGAGATGATTAGTTTACATGCCGGACCTCAATTAAGTTTTTTATTATCTGCTGAAGATCAGGATGGTAATGATTTTGATGATGAAGTGAGCGGTACCGATTTAGCACTATCTTTTGGCGGACAGATTGATCTTCCTGCAGGTTTTGTAGGTGGATTACGTTATAATCTAGGTCTTTCAGATATTTATGATGGTCCCGAAGATCCTAGTTTTAGTAGTCCTGAAATAAGAAACAGGGTATTTCAAATATATGTAGGATGGAAACTTTTTGGTGGTTGAGTCATTAGCTCTATCTCAACTTAATAGGTATAGAATTAAGCCAATCTTAGGATTGGCTTTTTCATTTGTACATATTTGTTATGTTTTAAACAAAAAAATGAGTGTTATGAAAAAAACAATTCTATTAGTAGTTGCATTATTTGCTTTTGGTTATACGCAAGCACAATTAAAAGGAGGTATTAAAGGAGGATTAAACTTCGCTAATGTAGATTCTGATACTGATGCAGACGGTAAAACAGGCTATCATTTTGGTGTTTATTTAAATGCTGGACTTGCTGGATTTTCTATACAACCAGAAATTCTGTACTCTGTGAAGGGAGCAGAAGACTTCGATTTGACATATATCGAAATTCCAATACTGCTTCAGAAAAACTTTGCAAAAGTTTTAAACATTCATCTAGGGCCTCAGTTTGGTTTCTTAACAAAAGCTGAATCAGAGTTCGTTGATCCAATAACGGGAAGTTCGACTAACGCGGATATCAAAGACAATTTAAAGAGTGCTGATTTAAGTGCCGTTTTTGGTGCAGGAGTTAATTTGCCTGGTGGATTAAGTGGTGGTTTAAGATACGTTTTAGGATTAAGTGATATAGGAGATGAAGTAGGTTTTCCAGAAACTAAAAACAGGACTTTTCAAATATATATCGGCTATAAATTGTTTGGAAAATAGTTCAAGCGGAGATGCAAAAAAAGCTGATCTATCTAGATCAGCTTTTTTTATGACTCAACTTTTATCAAATAGTAATTCTTTTTTCCCTTCTGTGCTAGAAGATACTTTTCCTGAAGCAACTTAAAGTCAACAGAACTACCAGCATCAGTTAACTTCTCCTTATTTATACTAACGCCCCCACCTTGGATCATTCTTCTAGCTTCGCCTTTAGATTTAAATATAAGGCCATCGACTGTTTCTGAGAGTAAGGTGGCTACATCTGGAGACTCATTTAAAGCATTTGAACTAATGGTGGTTTGGGGAACTCCTTTAAAGACTGATAATAAGGTTTTTTCATCTATAGCTACCAAATCTTCGGTAGTCGATTTCCCAAAAAGTATTTGAGAAGCTTTAACAGCCGATTCATATTCTTTTTCGGAATGAACCCTAATAGTTATATCCTTCGCTAAAGTCTCTTGAAGTTTTCTTAAATGGGGAGCTTCTTGATGCTCTTTTTCAAGACTTTCAATTTCATCTTTTGTGAGTAAAGTAAAAATACGAATATAATTAGCAGCGTCTACGTCACTTGAATTGAGCCAGTACTGATAAAACTCATAAGGAGAAGTGCGTTCAGGATCGAGCCAGACATTACCGGCTTCAGTTTTACCAAACTTTGTTCCATCGGCTTTTTTTATCAATGGAGTAGTTACTGCAAATGCTTCACCTCTGTCTTTTCTTCGTATTAACTCAGTTCCTGTTACAATATTTCCCCATTGGTCAGAGCCTCCCAGTTGGAGTTTGCAATTCTTATTCTTGAATAACCAATAGTAGTCATACCCTTGGACTAATTGATAAGAAAACTCAGTAAACGACATACCAGTTTCTCCCTCCAACCTCTTCTTAACAGAATCTTTGGCCATCATATAGTTAACTGTAATATGTTTGCCTACATCTCGGATAAAATCGAGAAAATTAAGATTCTTAAACCAATCATAGTTATTTACTATTTCGGCAGGGTTTGTGTCAGTTTCAAAATCCAGGAATCTGGATAATTGCTCTTTAATTCCATTTAAATTTTTACTTATTTCCTCTTCAGAAAGAAGGTTTCTTTCGGCAGATTTTCCAGAAGGATCACCGACCATACCTGTTGCACCGCCTACCAAAGCAACGGGCTTATGACCTGCTCTTTGGAAGTGAACTAATGTCATTATTTGTACGAGGCTTCCAATATGAAGTGAGTCAGCAGTAGGATCAAACCCTATATAGCCGCTTGTAACCTCTTTAGATAGTTGTTCTTCTGTTCCAGGCATGATGTCATGAATCATGCCGCGCCATTTCAATTCTTCAATAAAATTCATTCTTGTCCTTTTCTTGCTGCAAATATAGAAAAGTAGTCTAGTTGACTACCCAAAATGTCAAAATTGCTGTTGGCATTCAACACCTTTTTTGACCGTTAAAATTCACAATAAATTGTTCATGGAATCTGAACAACCAAAACCGATTGATGCAGTCTTAAGTGTAACCAATAACCTCATATTTTCAAATGAAAAAACGTCAGTTCATCATTGTCGGAGTAGGTCTGGCAATCCTTATAGGCTCTTTTGCTCTTAATGGATATTTGAGTAGTCTGAAAGAAGTGCCAGAAGTAAAACGCCCTGAAGAAATCAAGAAGTTTGTAAAAACGGAGCAGGTGAAGTACGGAACTATTCCAACTGAAGTATTAGCCTTTGGGAGAGTAAAAACTGCAGAATCATTAGACCTGATTGCAGAGGTATCCGGCAGGATGAGTTCTGGCACTGTGGCATTGAAGGATGGTCAACGCTTTAGCAAAGGAACACTTCTATACAAAATAGATAATACTGAAGCTAGATTGAACCTGCAATCGCAGAAGAGTAACTTTTTGAGAGACTTAGCAGCAGTATTACCAGATATAAAGATTGATTTTTCTGACAGCTATGATAAATGGAATAAATACTTCTCATCAATAGATTTAGACAAGTCACTTCCTGAGCTTCCAGAATATGATAGCAACAAAGAGAAAACATTTCTGGCAACGAAAAATATTTTCAGCTCTTACTATACCATTAAAAGTGCTGAGGTAAATCTGAGGAAATACAATTTTCATGCTCCTTTTTCAGGGGTGATATCAAATGTTGATTTGCAATCGGGCTCTTTTGTAAATCCTGGGAATAAGATAGGTACTATTTTAAGGTCTGATCAGTTGGAATTAAAAGTAGATGTAGGTGTCGCTGATATTGATTGGGTTGAAATGGGCTCTGAAGCCCAAGTGGTGACGGAAACAGGAACTACATGGTCTGGAAAGGTGGCGAGAATTGGAGAGTTCGTTAACCAAAATACGCAATCAATAGATGTATTTATTGCATTGAAACAAAATGGAGGAAGTAAATTATACGATGGAGAATATTTGCAATCTACCATCCCTGGAAAAGTAGTGAATAATAGCATGTTGATGCCCAGAAATGCAATTTTTGACGACAACAAAGTTTTTGTATTACAAGATTCGCTTTTGAAAGTCAAGGAAATAGATATTCATAAAGTAAATCCTGAAACGGTTGTGTTTTCTGGTCTTGTAGAAGGCTCTGAATTGGTTGTTGAGCCATTAATAAATGCCCATAACAACATGAAAGCCTTCAAATTAAAGGAGAAAATAGATGTGGATATAGAGAACAAAGAATCTGACGTCAAACTGGTCAAAAGTTAATAGACTATGAATGCAGTAAAGAATTTAGTTGAATACTTCGTTAAGTACCCGATACTGGCTAATATTATCATTGCACTCACTTTGCTTGCGGGAATTGTGGCAATGGTATCTACCAAAAAATCCTTTTTTCCTACACGTCAGGATAAAAATATAATCATTCAGGTCGCTTATCCGGGAGCCTCTCCGGAAGAGATGGAAGAAGGGGTAACTCAAAAGGTTGAAGAGGCCCTAAGAAGTATAGCTGGCGTTGATGAAATATTAAGTACCTCATCAGAAAATTCGGCAAATATTACGGTAGTTACACTAGAAAACTATGATATAGATGACATCTATACTGAGATGAAGAATGCCGTTGATGGTATAAACTCATTTCCAGAGAGTGCAGAAAAACCTATTATTTTTAAACAAAGACAGCGTTCCACGGCCCAATGGCTTGGATTGACTGGTGACGTTGATATTGGCACTCTGGAAATGTATGCCGATAAGATAAAGGATGATCTATTGGCTTCTGGAGTTATCTCTCAGGTAGGTATTAATGGACTCACAGCTAAAGAAATATCTATAGAAGTTTCGGAACAGGCATTAAGCAGATATGGTATCTCTTTTGATGATGTAGCAAATGCTGTGCGTCAAAATAATCGTGACATATCCGCAGGTTCAATCAAAGCTGAAAATGAAGAGATACTTATTCGCTCTAAAGCTAAATCCACAGATACACAGTATATAGGTGAGATTATCCTTCGTACTGAATCTGACGGCTCTAATTTGCTCTTATCTGATATAGCTACAGTCAAAGAACAGTTTGCCGACCAGCCAAATAAGGCTTTATTAAATGGTAAGCGAGCGGTTTTCATTGAGGTTAGAAAGTTAGAGGAAGAAGATCTCCAGCAAATTTCTGAATTTGTTGTACCTTATGTTGAAGAATTTAATGCAATTCACTCAGGCGTCAAGCTCGATCTGACATGGGATTTTATGTCCATGCTGGATCAAAGGTTAGATTTGCTTACCAGCAATGGCTTAATAGGACTTTCCTTAGTACTTATTGCTTTGGGAACATTTCTCAGTCTCAGGCTTTCATTTTGGGTAGCCTGGGGAATTCCTTCATCCTTTTTGGGGATGTTTATTTTAGGAAGTTTTGTGGGTTTGACCGTCAACATGATTTCCTTGTTCGGAATGATACTGGTCATCGGTATACTGGTTGATGATGGTATAGTAATTGCCGAAAATATTTATACTCACTTTGAGAAACACAAAAACCCGGTAAAAGCGGCAGTGGAGGGTACTATAGAGGTTCTTCCTGCAGTTTTTACATCAGTTACTACCACAATTGTAGCCTTTCTGCCACTTCTATTTTTAACTGGAGGATTTGAATTCTTAAAGGATATGGCTTTTGTGGTCATCTTCAGTTTAGCATTCTCATTATTAGAAGCCTTTTTCGTTTTACCTGCTCATTTAGCAAGTAAATCTGTCCTAAGTGTAAAGAAAGAAGATACGAGAAGCTATAAGATCAGGAAAAAGATAAATGGGTTCATCGACTTCTTTAAAATTAAGGTTTATGGTACTATGCTTCGTTATACCATGGAATATAGGGCTATTTCCATATGTATATTAATTGCCTTGTTTCCCATAACTATGGGGTTATTTGGTGGGGGCTTTATTAAGGCAACGTTCTTTCCTCAAATTCCATTCAATAGCTTCAATATTAACGTTTCTTTCAAGCCTGGAGAACGCGAAACAAAGGTGGAACAATATCTTGAGAGGTTTGATAACATTGTTTGGCAAGTCAATGATGAACTTAAGGAGGAGTTAGTGACTGAAGACGATCTTATCAATTATACGTTTGGATCTGTAGGTAGTACGACTGATGGCGAGTCAGGCTCACATGCAGGAAATATTAACGTGTTTTATAAAGAACTGGATGATTACGGAATTAACAGTTATGATATCATTGGTAAGCTTTACAAAAAAATAGGTAAGGTTCCCGAAGCCGAGAAATTTAATATTGGAGGAGCAAACAGATTTGGCAAACCAATATCTGTTCGGTTGTTAGGTGATGATTACGAGAGTTTACAAGATGCCACTACCTTTCTGAAAGGTGAATTGAATAAAATAACGGATCTCAAAGATGTGCAAGATAATGTTGCGGTGGGTAATCGTGAGATGTTATTTGATCTTAACCCTCAGGCGTACTTTTTGGGTTTGAATCATACTGAAATAACAAAACAAGTAAGGCAAGGCTTCTTTGGAGAGGAAGTACAGCGATTGCAGAAAGGTGATGACGAAGTTAGAGTATGGGTTCGGTACCCAGGAGTTGGAAGGCTTAACGTAGGTCAGCTTGAAGATATGAAGGTCAAAGGGACTGATGGTAAGGAATACCCTTTGAAACAGCTGACTTCTTATAAAGTAGAAAGAGGTATTAGTGGCATTCGTCATTATGATGCGGATCGATCAGTCACAGTTGAAGCTGATATGGTTGATCCGTTTGGTGAAGTGCCGCCCATTATGGCTAAGGTAACGGATGATATTATTCCTCAATTACAGGCACAATTCCCAACTGTTGATATTGATTATGGCGGACAATCAAGGGAGAGTAGTAGGGCTATGGGTGAAATAGGTCTGTTTTTTGGAGGAGCATTTCTGCTTATTTTCTTTATTATAATGATCACTTTCAGGTCATTTTACCAAGCTGTTATGGTCATCTCTATGATTCCGCTAGGTTGGCTTGGCGCTTCGTTTGGCCATGGTATAGAGGGGCACCCAGTTTCGTTATTAAGTGCTTGGGGAATGATTGCATTATCAGGTGTGATTATTAATGATGCAGTAGTCTTTTTGGCAAAGTTCAATTCCCTAGTCAAAAATGAAGGTTTATCAGTTCAAGATGCTGCTTTTCAAGCAGGTCAAGCAAGGTTTAGAGCGATTATGCTGACTTCCATTACTACTGTTGTAGGTCTATATCCTCTTATAAAGGAGACTAGTTTTCAAGCTCAATTTCTAATACCTATGGCCATTTCAGTAGCATATGGAGTGCTGGTAGGCACGTTTATTATTTTACTTTTTTTTCCAGTGATTATCATGTTTTTCAATGATGTACGTAGGTATGCCAAATGGTTTTGGACCGGTATTAAACCTAGCAGGGAAGAAGTAGAAAGAGTAGTTATTGATGATAAAAGAATGGCTGAATGGGCCGAGACAGTATAAGAGATGAGCAATAGTAAAAAACTAATGACTTGTTTATTGATGTTTTTGGTAGTGTCGGGTACATGTGCACAGCAAGAACTGTCGTTATCAAAAGCGATTAAACTTGGTCTTGAGCGGAATTATGACATTCGAATCGAAAACAAGAATGTCGAAACAGCTACAAACAACAATAAGTGGGGTGAAGCCGGACTTTACCCTTCGGTTTCTCTGGATGTCAATCAAAATAATAACTTAACTGATAATGTTGAAACAGCCTTTCCAACGGCTACCCAAGGACAAGTCATAACCAATAGTCTTAGCCCTGGTATAAATCTAAATTGGACCATTTTTAATGGCTTTAAAGCCCATATGAGTAAGTCAAGACTGGAAAATCTCCAGTCAGAATCGGAAGGTAATGCCTCAGTTGTTGTAAGTAATACTATACAAGCTATCGTATTGGGTTATTATAAGGTGATGGTCGAGAAAGAGGCTTTGGATGAGCTGCAGAAACAACTTGATCTATCAAGAGATAAATTTGATTATACGCGCATTAAAAATGAATTGGGGAGTGCGGTAAGCTCTGACCTATTGTTGGAAGAAGGTAATTATCTTTCTGATTCCATTAATTTGATCAATCAAGAATTAGTCTATCGAAAATCAAAAAGAGATTTGAATGTTTTGTTGGCTGAGGATGACTTAACCCAAGAGTATGTGTATACTGATGAATTGAAATCAATTACTATAGGCAACTATGACTTTGCTCTGCTTTTAGGTCAACTTGATGAATCTAATGTGGACCTTAAAAAAGCCTATATTGCGCAATCTATTGCAAGACAAAATACAGCCATCAGTAAAGTTGATAGATATCCAACGATTTCTGTAGGTGCTGGTTATAATGATAATAGACAACGACTTGATCTAAGCAGCGCAAGTTTTTTTACAGGAGAAGGGTTCGCTTCTGGACCTGATGAATCTTTGAGCAGTATAACGGATACTTATTTCATGAATTTCACATTATCATTCTCACTTTTTAATGGAGGACGGATTAATAGAGCAATTCAGAATACCATTATACAAGAAGACATTAATAACCTGCAAGTGAGTCAATTAAAGAACTCTCTAACTCGAGATCTTTATAATGCTTATGATGATTATAATAGTAGAAAAAGGCTTTTTGAGATTAATGTAAGAAGAGAAGAATCTGCTTTAACTAATCTGAACATATCTCAAGACAAATTTAAAACAGGAACCATTAATTCATTTGATTACAGAACTGTACAGAACAATCATCTTTCAGCAGCTATTCAAAAACTTCAAGCTTTGTACAGTTTGATTGATGCTAAAGTTGCACTTATGCGTTTGACCGGAGGGATACTTGAGTCTTATGTAGAATAGAGACTATTTGATCAATTCATTGTGATTGATTTAGTATGCTTTCTTACCTTTGATTTTTATTATAAAATCAAAACATGCAACAACCAGACTCTCTTAATCAAGTAGCTGAATTTCATAAAACCTTTGATCATCCTATAGTATCTTCTCCGGCCATTCCCGATCAGAAAAGAAGTGATTTACGTGTTGAACTTATTGCTGAAGAACTAAAAGAGCTTGAGGAAGCCATTAGAGATAAAGACCTTGTGGAGATAGCTGATGCTCTCTGTGATATACAATATGTTTTGTCGGGAGCTATTTTAGAGTTTGGCATGGCAGATAAGTTTAAAACTCTTTTTGATGAGGTACAACGTTCAAATATGAGTAAAGCATGTGCTACAGAAGAAGAAGCAAATGCAACTATAAAGTATTATAAGCAGGAACGCGATACAGATTGTTATTTTAAAGAGAAAGATGGTAAATTCCTGGTTTACCGTAAATCTGACGATAAAACACTAAAAAGTGTTAACTATTCACCTGCTGACCTAAAGTCTATTCTCGATCAATAGGTCTGTCCTACATAAACAGTGTCATTTAAGACCGCATTAGTTGCAATAGGTGCGGCCATACATAACGTAGAGCCGAGTAAGAATTTTCCAAGCTCATCACCAATATCTACTGACTTGTTTATAGCAATGTTTTCTGGGATATCAATAGTTCCTACAGCAGGACCACCAACTATGGATAGAAACCAATCACGGTTATCATTATCTGTGACAACTATATTGACCCGTTCGTTTCGCATTGCAGGGAGAGAAGGATCGTGCTTATAAATCCATGGTCTTAGAATTACCAGATCACCTGGTATATGCTCAATAGATTTTATTCGACCAATGGTTGGACTATGAATTCTATGGTAATTGTTATTATGTAAGAATACATTTGAAAAGAAGTAATCTTTTGGAATTGAAGAGCCTAACTCACCAAAAATAGATTCAATATTTTTATGATCCCCTTTTACATTTATGGGATGCATGTCTTTGACCATCCCATAGTCACAAAGTAAGCCTTCGCATGGCCAAATTGAAGGTGCGTTAATACTTGGTCTTATCTTGTAAACCCTGGTAAAGAAATCCTGGAAACTAGCATATTCATTAGAGCCAGTGGAGGATACGAATTGGTTCAGGTATTCATCGCTTAGGTTATTGAATTTACAATAAGGTCTGATGACCCATTTTGTAAATGAACGATTATAAATCTTGGCATATCTTTTCGATATAGAGCGCTGCCAGGAGGAGGGAATATTACCCCAAACTTTCAATGATAAAAATCGATATACTGAAGTCATATAGAATTAAAACAGTCTTCCATTTTTACGAAAAGATATTGAAATAGATATAGCGTTTGTAAAGAATTAGACAAACGGCAACTAGCATATGACGAAGGGGGTACCGCTTATGACTGAGTGGCGATCAAACGTAAAACTCAAGTTGAAAAACAGGAGATGTTTTTTCTTGAATTGGTCTAATGGATAAGATCTCCAGGCTATTGAAAGCCTTGATAAATTCGGTGCGACTAATCCGCTCTTTGGATTGGCCTGGATTTATTTTATGATACTGCATTCTCCCAGAAGGATTGGCAGTTGCACTATAAACTAAATTATAGTGCAATTTGATGGGGGAGGGGACATACCTCATTTAAGTGCTCTTAAAAGCCGTTTATTTCAATAGTTGTTTTTGAAATCAGCGAATACCATCCTGTTTTGAATTGTATTGTATTGCGTTAAAAGTGAGTAAGCATTGTTGGGCACATAATTGAAACGTTGCTTGAACTCTTCCATTTTAGAGGATAACTCTTGCACATAGAATCTAATCTGATCTAAGTTCTTACACCTTTTGGGTGTTTCAAAATTGTTCTTTGTGAATTTTTCGAACTCTCTGTCTAGTCTTTTCTTTTCAAATTCGCTCATAATATTGTGTATTTATGCACTATTAAATATTCAATTATATATCAATTATAGATATTTTAAAATAAATACCAAAATATTATTGTACAAAATTACACATTTTGAATTATTCAAATGAATATTTCAGATATATACTATCAGATGAAGTTTAGATATATAACTAATTGTCAATCAGTTATATATAATTTTTTAATAAAATTTCATTAAGAATATTTATTCAGAATATGCCTTTTTACACCTGCTACTTTCCCATAGATTGGGTGAGAGAGCCGCTTATTAATTCTTTATATTAGCAGCTAATTCAACCAAAAACACTTCTAAGTATGCAAACGAATGAATTTCTAGAGATATGGTTACAGGTTATGGTTATAGGTGCTGTAGTAAGCTTTGCCCTGGCAATAATCTTATACCTTATCCATCAAATAAAGGTGGCAAGCATCAAGGACTACAAGGAGAAGTATGATTACCTGAGCATTAAAGAAATTAAGTATTTTAAAGCCTCCATCATTTCCATTGCTGTAGGTATTGGAATGATTATTAATACCTATGCTAAAGATGTCAAAACCTTTGACTTCATATGGTTTTTCGTGCTGATATTTATTTCCGTTGCGGGTGCAACATTAGTAGGTTATATAGGTTCGCTTATACTGCAGTATTACTATCCTACAAAGCTTAACACCAAATTGAAAAAATGGCGTTATATGCCACGCGTCAACCCTAAGACAGGAAACAAAATGCGCCTCTTAAGTGAAGATGAAGAAGATGTTCATTTGGATGAAGGAATGCAGGCAGAAGAAGATGTCTTTAGTGTAGATTATGATGTATGGATTGACGAGGCTACAGGTGATACCAAAATAGAGAAGTATCAAGGGCATCTGGAAGCATTGCAATGTAATAATTGTGGATTTTATACGATGCGTATAGAACGAGAAGAGATAATTCAGTCACCAACAGCTGAGGAGGAAGGTGAACTTATAAAGCATTATAAATGTCAGTTTTGTAGTTCTGTAAGAGCCACTTCATTTCATATAGCCAAGGATGAAGACTATTCTCATTTTAAACCCGATCAAGTTCACTTTAAGAAGAATGCTTCAGTAGAACTAGTGAAAATTGAAATTATGTCCTTGGGACATAAAAAGAATTATGAGTTTCAAAATATAGAACAAGCAGAGAAATTTCTTTCCGAGTTTGATGCAGATAAAACGGCTTAATTGCCGTTTATAAAAATATGTAAAAATGAGACCATCAATTCGGTCTCATTTTTGTTTATCATACATCAATTCTACGTATCGTACGTTAGTGTAGACATTAGAAGATATTTATTATGAAAAGATACTTTTTATTCGCCTTCCTTTTTATCGTAGTCCACTATTCTTTTGCAAATAGTTGGTCTGATAGTCTAAGTCTTGAACCTAAAACTCACTATGGGAATGAAGCTAAACTAGCCATTCAAATTTTAGATACTTATCACTATCGAAAAATTGGTTTGGATGACTCGCTTTCTTCAGTGATCCTTGATGAGTACATTATAACACTCGACAATAATAAATCATATTTTCTCCAATCAGATATCGATCTGTTTGATAAATATCGAAATAAGATAGACGATATGACAAAATTGGGTGTGGTAAGTCCGGCTTATGAAATTTACTCAGTATTTAAAAAACGATTTGATGAGCGTATGGAATATGTCTATGATGAGTTGTTAGATACTGAATACGATTTTACTAAGGATGAGTACTATGACACAGATAGGTCTGAGTTGCCCTATGCGAGCAATGTGTCTGAGCTAAATGAACTGTGGCGAAAAGCAGTAAAAAGTCAGTTTTTAAGTTTGAAACTTAATGGTAAGAATAATGATGAAATAATCGAAACGGTTAAAAAAAGATATGATCGTTTTAAGAAATCAATTAGTCAGTATAATAGTGAGGATATTTTTGAATTATATATGAATACTATAGCTGAAAGCTATGATCCACACTCCAATTATTTTTCTCCCAAGACTTCTGATCGTTTTCAACAAAACATGAGCCTTTCTTTGGAAGGTATTGGCGCACGCCTAACAACCGATAATGATTTTACTAAGGTGATTGAAATTGTTCCAGGCGGACCAGCTATGAAAAGTGATCTTATACATCCTGATGATAGAATAATTGCCGTAGGCCAAGGAGAAGATGGTGAAATGGTTGATGTAATCGGCTGGCGATTGGATGATGTAGTAACATTAATCAAAGGACCAAAAGGGACAACGGTGCAACTGGAAATTTTGCCTGCTGAATCAGGGATATATGGCCCTTCAAAAAGAATCTCTTTGGTGAGAGAGAAAATTAAGTTGGAAGATCAGCAAGCGAAGGCTGAGGTCATTCCTGTCGTTCGCAATGGTAAGGCATTTGACCTGGGAGTAATTACACTGCCTAGTTTTTATATGGATTTCGAGGCCTATCAAAATGGTGACCCCAACTACAATAGTACTACAAGAGATGTAAAGAGACTGGTCGATGAATTGCAAACTCAAGGTATTGATGGGTTGATGATTGACTTAAGAAATAATGGTGGTGGCTCGCTTGCGGAAGCTATTGACCTTACTGGTCTGTTTATCAATGATGGTCCCGTTGTGCAGGTAAGAACATCTTCCAATCAGGTGGAAGTTGGAGAAGATGAAGATCCTGCAATAGTGTATGACGGGCCATTGGCAGTTCTTATTAATAGGTTTAGCGCAAGTGCTTCGGAAATTTTTGCCGGAGCTATACAAGACTATTCACGTGGGGTTGTTTTGGGAGAAACGTCTTTTGGAAAAGGTACGGTACAAAGTGTCATTGACCTGGGGCGATACTTGAATGTTCCAGCGGATGAAAAAGTGGGACAATTAAAGCTTACACTGCAGAAATTTTATAGGGTGACAGGAAGTAGTACTCAACACCTTGGGGTTAATCCCGATGTAAATTTTCCTTCAGCCTTTGAGGCAAAAGAATTTGGTGAAAGTAGTAGACCAAGTGCACTGCCGTGGGATCAAATAAAAGGCACCAAATATGAGCCAGTTGAGCAGATATCAGATGACTTATTAGCGGCTCTTAATAGTGATTATTCAGATAGATTAAAAAATGATAAAGATTTAGGGCAGCTCGTGTCGGATACCGAAGAGCTAAAAAACAATATATCTCGAACTAAAATATCTCTAAATGAAAATACACGAAAAATGGAGTTGGAAGAGATTGAGAAAAAAAGAGCTGAAAAGAACGATTTGTCTGGAGTTATCATTGAGAAAGAAGGTGTTAGGGAGGCAAACAAAATAGATGTAGAGGACAAATATCTTCGAGAAGGGCTCGTGATCCTTTCAGATATGATTACTGCAATTGGGTAAAGGGTAAAACACAAATGTGCCTTTCAGCGTTCAAATCGTTATGAGGTGGTTATTGTTCTTTATCGTTTTTGCATTCGGCCTGCCACTTTATGCTCAGGAAGATTCAGAAACTGAGCTGGTAAAAAAGAGTATATTTTTCGGTGGTGGTAGTTACTATATAGACGAACTACAGCAGGAAGAACTAAAAACGTTTATTCAAAGTGTTGAAAACCTCGAAAATTATGAAATAGTCATATTTAGCCATACCGATAACATAGGAGGCAAGGAATTTAATCAGTGGCTTTCGCAAATGCGGAGCGAATCGGTCCTTTACGAACTTCTTGAGATTGGCGTACCAGAAGAGCTCACAGAAATCAAAGATTTTGGTTTAACCAACCCACTATATACCAACTCCACGACCGGAGGTAAGATAATGAATAGGAGGGTTGATGTAATTCTTGTGCCAATAGTATTTTAATACCCTATTTCGTAGTGTGGTCGGCATACTCCCCAAAACCAGAATCTATGGGTTCCCATAACTCTATCTTATTTCCTTCAGGATCCATTATATGTACAAATTTACCATACTCATAAGTTTCTACTTTATCGACTACTTCTACTCCACTGGCTTTTAGCTCTTCTAATAATTCTTCCAGGTTTTCTACTCGATAATTGATCATAAATCCCTTTTCAGAAGGTTCCATATATTTGGTGTCTTCATTAAAAACACTCCATTGCAAATAGCCTTTTTTATTAGGTTCATCGGCCAAACGAAATTCAAACATTGAGCCATATTCATTAGTGGCTAACCCAAGATTCTTATTATACCACTCGGTCAGTTTTTTTGGTTCTTTAGATTTGAAGAATATTCCTCCTATACCTGTTACTTTTTTCTTGCTCATTGTTTTATGGGTTTTAGTTGAAAATAGAGTGATGATAATATGCTTATGATAAGGCCAATGATAAATACTGTGGCGAACATAATTCCAAATTGCATGCCTACACTATCCCATAAAGCCATATCTGTGGCAAATTGCACTTTTGTAATCTCAAACTCTTCGGGGGTTAAAGAGGCTTTCATTTTTTCTAATTGATAAGCACCATACTCATTTAAAAAATTTGGATTGATCCATTTATAGTAAACAACACTATATACCCCAAAAGCAATTGATGGAAAGACTGATATAGCTGCACCTAAGCCTAAATTTTTCATAAAAGAAGCTTCCTTACCCATTAGTTGATATTCTCTTATTCCCAAAAACACGAAAGCAAGACAGAATACGATAGATGCGTATCCTACAATTTCATCTATATCAAAATTGGAAGCATTGGGTGTACCATAGATGAGATAAGCTACCAATTGCACACCCATTAGAATTGATGCAGCGATGATTCCGTTTTTAACTATTATTTTTTTCATGACATTACTTTTTGATTGCTAAGTAGAATGAAATTCTTTTTTTACCTCTCATACTAAAGTATGATTTTCAATGAATCATGCTTTATGACTATATAATTCCATAGTCCTTAGCCTGCTTTACGGCCTCTGTTCTTCTTTTCACATTCAACTTTGCCAATATATTAGAAACATGCGTTTTTACTGTATTTTCAGATACAAAGAGTTTCTCTGCAATCTCGTTGTTACTATAACCCTCTGCCACGTTTATGAGAACTTCATATTCACGTTTGCTGATATTCAATAAAGCAAGCTTTTCTTCATCTATAACCTTATCACTTTTTAACAAACTATTTTTTGATGATATATAGTTACGCAGCAGCATACCAAATAGTATTAGCGTAAAAGCACATACTATTAATAAAAATTCCTTAAAGTAATCACTAGTAGTCAGTGAGTACTTGCTCAATTCAAGTAAGACCAACATGAGCCCGGCTAGCAGTCCAAACTTTATAATAACCTGTTTCAAGATACCTGGATAGTTTACCTCATAATATTAATAATTTTGGAGAATAGTTTGCTGAAATTAATAGTACTACCTTTGCAAATCATTAATAAAGCACAAATTGACAAATTTTTCTGATTTAGGGCTTTCGGCACCTTTGCTAAAAGTTCTTCCTGAGTTGAATATTGATCAACCGACCAAAATTCAACAACAAGCAATACCTATTTTAATAAATGAAAAAAATCGTGACTTCCTGGGACTGGCTCAGACAGGTACAGGTAAAACAGCAGCTTTTGGCCTGCCACTTTTGGAAGCAGTAGATGCAGACATAAAAAGCACTCAGGCACTGGTTTTGGCTCCAACTCGCGAGCTAGGCCAACAAATAGCACAACAAATACAAGCCTTTTCTAAATATATGAAGGGGTTAAGAGTTCAGGTAGTATATGGTGGTGCCTCGATTGTACCACAAATGAAAGCATTGAAGAATACACCTCATATAGTAATAGCCACTCCAGGCCGCTTGCTAGATCTAATTAAAAGAAGAGCTGTGAACTTATCAGGAATCAGACATGTGGTGTTTGATGAGGCGGATGAGATGCTTAACATGGGTTTTAGAGAAGATATCGATGACATTCTTTCCTATACAGAAGGAGAAAAGTCTACCTGGCTTTTCTCAGCTACTATGGCTCCTGAGATCAAATCCATTGTAAAAAAGTACATGAATAATCCTGCGGAGGTTAAAATTGATACTGCAAATGTTGTTAATCAAAATATTGACCATCAGTACTTTATAGCTAAAGTAAGAGACAAAATTGAAATAATGAAGCGCATTATTGAGCTGGAGCCTGATATGCGAGGGATTGTATTTTGTCGCACTAAACGTGAGACTCAAGAGCTTGCTCAACAATTACAAAATAGAGGCTTGCCTGTTGATGCGATACATGGTGACTTATCGCAAAATCAGCGTGATCAAGTCATGAAACGTTTCAAAAATCATTCATTAGAGTTTTTGGTTGCTACTGACGTTGCAGCTAGGGGGATTGATGTAAATGACCTAACTCATGTTATACATTACTCTATGCCGGATGACCTTGAATATTATACCCATAGAAGTGGGAGAACAGGTAGGGCAGGAAAAAAAGGAATATCACTCGCTCTTGTTACAGCTTCTGAAAAACGCAAAATCCAACATATTGAGCGAAAGCTTAAACTTGGATTTACTGCATATACATTGCCTAAAGCAGAACATGTTGAAAGTAAACGTCTTATGGACTGGGCAAACAACCTGGCAGAATTACCTGTTGATACAGACCTTATTGCTGAACATGTCAATGATGTTAGAGAAAGGTTAAAAGACCTTTCGAAAGAAGAAATGATTGATAAGCTGATGACCAAAGAGTTACAGTCTTTAGGTATCAATAAAAACAACTCTTTTGATTTAGAACATCAAAATATCAGTAATGGTATGTCTAATGATTCTGGTTCTAAATACAATAAGTACTTCATTAATATGGGACTCATAGATGGTGTCAGTAAGAAGGATTTGATGGATTTAGTACAAGAAACAGCAGGTTTAACTAAAAATGCCATTGGCTCTGTCACATTGGAAGAAAGGCGAGCATATGTTGAAGTTGAAAAAGAACAAGCTCACCTGGTTGAACCTGCGTTTGAAGGGTTACAAATTAATGGCAGAGAGATAAGAGTAAACTTAGAGAAGAGCAGACAGCGAAGAGACAGAGGGGGAGGTCATGGTCGAAGCAGACGTTCATTTGGGCCTCCAAACAATAAGAAAGGTTTCAAAAATAGCAAAGGACGCAGAAGAAGATAACTACCAATGTGAAGCCATTATAAATTTGGTAATAGTGGGTTAATCTAAAAATAAAGTACTCTCTATGATAGAATTGTATTTTATTTGGCTAATTTTGTGGCCTTAATCACAATAATTAATAATGAAAGAAGGAACAGTAAAATTCTTTAACGATTCAAAAGGATATGGATTCGTAAAAGATTCAGAAGACAGTCAAGAGTATTTCGTACACGTATCAGGTCTAGTAGACGAAGTTCGTGAAAACGATTCAGTAACTTTTGAATTGCAAGAAGGTAGAAAAGGTTTGAATGCAGTTAACGTAAAGTTAGCTTAATTTATATCTGATTATTTAAAAGCCCTGATCACATTGTGGTCAGGGCTTTTTTTATTAAAGCCTAAACTTATAATAAGACATTTGTTACCTTAAGTATAAATACAGATATATCAATGTTGACAAACGTAGTAGATTGGATTTCTGAAAATTGGCATATAAGCCCAACTGTGCAATGGAAGCTGTTCTTATCCATATCTGTGATAATTGCTTTAGCGCTAATAAGACACCTTGCCTTTAAGATAGCATTCAATAAAATCCAGGATCTAAAGGAGAGATATCTGTGGAAAAATGCCATTAAAAATACTCACTATGTACTTTTAATCATTATCATCAGTGCTATATGGGTAGATAAGATGGGGTCTCTGGCTACTTTTTTTGGATTGCTTTCTGCTGGGTTGGCTATTGCTTTGCAAGATCCTATTGTCAATTTGGCCGGCTGGCTATTCATTCTAATAAGAAAACCCTTTGAGGTAGGTGACAGAATTGAGGTAGGGGGTATTTCCGGAGATGTTATTGATGTACGGTTTTTTCAGTTTACACTTAACGAAATTCATAACTGGGTAGATGCAGATCAAAGTACTGGGCGTATAGTGCACATACCTAATGGAAAAGTATTTAAGGAGCCACAAGCTAATTATACACAAGGATTTAGTCATATATGGAATGAAATAGGGGTTATGGTCACTTTTGAAAGTGATTGGAAAAAAGCTAAAAAAATACTAGAGAGAACAGTATCAGATCATGTTGAGCAGTTAAGTAAGTCAGCAGCAAGAAAGCTTATTGAGGCTTCAAAAAAATTCATGATTTTTTACACTTCACTGACTCCAATTGTTTACACTTCGGTAAAGGATAGTGGAGTAATGCTTACCATCAGATATTTGGTAGATCCACGAAAACGAAGAACCACAGAACATGATATATGGGAGGAAGTCTTAAGTGAGTTTGCTAAGAATGATGATATCGATTTTGCATACCCTACACAACGTATTTACTACAACTTACAGGAAGGTAAATTAGGTACTGCTAAAGCACCGAATTATTCCGATAGCGGTAAAAAGAATTGAGACTATCTCTTATAATGTAAGGTAATAGTGCGAAGTCCGAATATATTTAATGCCAATAAAATACTAATTACTAAAAATATTAGTAATTTAGTTTCGTGGAATTACGATCTATATTACATCTCGATTTAGATACTTTTTTTGTATCATGTGAACGACTAACAGATAGTCGATTGATTGGGAAACCAATTCTCATTGGTGGTGTAACAGATCGTGGTGTAGTAGCATCCTGCAGCTATGAAGCCAGGAAGTTTGGTATTCATTCTGCCATGCCTATGAAAATGGCGAAACAATTATGCCCGGAGGCTATCCAGATTAGAGGGAACTCCATGATTTATAGCAAAAAATCAGAGGAAGTTACTGATATCATTAAAGAAGAAGTTCCACTATATGAGAAGACATCTATTGATGAGTTTTATGCCGATTTATCCGGTATGGACAAATTCTTCAATAGCTATAAAATAGCATCTGAACTACGTAAAAAGATTACTGAAAAGACAGGTTTACCTATTTCATTCGGCTTATCAGAGAATAAAACAGTATCAAAAATTGCTACTGGCGAAGCTAAACCTGATAATCAGATAAAGGTAGATTATGGAAATGAAAAACCTTTTCTCGCCCCTTTATCTGTAAAGAAAATACCAATGATAGGTGATAAGACTTATCAAACTTTATGTGGCCTTGGAATTAAACGTATTGAGACAATACAGGAAATGCCTATTGAACTGATGCAAAAGGCGTTGGGTAAAAATGGAGTATCTATATGGCGTAAAGCCAATGGCATTGATAACTCGCTGGTAGAACCATATTCCGAGCGAAAGTCTGTTTCCACAGAGCGTACATTTGACAGGGATACTACTGATATTGAAAAACTAAAAGGAATAATGCTGGCTATGGCTGAGAATTTAGCTTTCCAGCTTCGCAGAGGCGAAAAGTTGACTTCTTGTGTTACAGTCAAAGTTCGTTATTCTGATTTCAACACTTATACTTTACAGAATCGGATACCTTATACTTCAGCAGATCATGTGCTTATTCCTAAGGTATTAGAGCTATTTGATAGACTATATAATAAAAGGCTACTTGTAAGGCTTATAGGAGTCCGTTTTAGCCACTTAGTGAGTGGCGGGTATCAGATCAATCTATTCGAAGATGCTACTGAAATGATCAATCTATATCATGCCATGGATTACATACGTGATAAGCACGGAGATAGAAAGGTAATGCGGGCAGGGGGGATAGAAGCAAGGACGATTAGTAGGTTTAATCCCTTTACTGGAGAGCCACCACCACTATTGGCAAATCGGAGAGCTTAAAGTTATAAGTTACAAGCTGTAAGCTACAAGCCACCTACTATACTAAACTCATATGAGTTATGAGCCAACCTTGAGGCTTGTAGCTTGCTACTTGAAGCTAATTATGTATATTAACATCCATTCCTATTACAGTTTTAAATACGGAGTTATTAGCCCGGAAGAACTGCTGAATATAGCTCAGAAGTATAGGGTCCAAAGTTTGGCGCTGACTGATATTAATTCAACAGCTGGTAGTCTTAGTTTTGTTCGACTTGCTCAAAAAAGAGGTATTAACCCGATTTTAGGAATTGATTTTAGAAATGGAACTGATCAGCAATTTGTGGGAATTGCTAAAAACAATAAAGGTTTTCAGGAATTAAATGAATTCCTTTCACACCATCTACACAATGAGTTGCCTATTCCTTCCAGAGCGCCAGCCTTTGAACAGGTGTTTATTATCTACCCTTTTGAAAAAGAATTGGACTTTGATCTTCATGAACATGAATTCATAGGGATACGACCGTCAGATTTATCCAAACTTTTATTTTCTAAATGGAATAGTAAGCCAAAAAAGCTGGTGGCTTTTCCAACAATAACCTTTCGGCATAAGCGTGATTTTAATACCCACCGCCTTCTTCGTGCGATTGATAAGAATACATTACTGAGTAAATTATCTAAAAATGAGGAAGGGAAACAAAGTGATGTATTCTTATCTCCCAATGATCTTCTAAAGCTTTATGGAGAACATTACTATTTGGTGGAACAAGCTAATTATTTACTAAAACAATGCTCTATTTATTTCGATTTTTCAACGGATATTCCTCAAAATTTAAAGACCTATACTGGTTCTGAAGAGACAGACTTCAGATTGCTAAGAAGATTGTGCATAAAGGGTATTACGTATCGGTATCCGGATTATGGAGTTAAAACTCTCAGGAGGCTAGCCAAAGAGTTGCAGATTATTAAACAGAAGAAGTTTGTTTCTTATTTTTTGATCAATTGCAAGATTGTCAATTATGCACGTAGCAAAGGGTATTATTATGTGGGTAGAGGAAGTGGTGCCAATAGTATTGTGGCTTATTTGATCCGGATTACAGATGTTGACCCAATTGAACTGGATTTATATTTTGAACGGTTTATAAATCTTTACAGGCAAAATCCACCTGACTTTGATATTGATTTTTCTTCAAGAGATAGGGAAGATGTTACTCGTTTTATTTTTGAGTACTTCAGTAAGAAAGCTCCAAATGGGGTATCATTATTAGCCACTTATAGCACTTTTAAACATCGTGCAGCAATTAGAGAACTGGGTAAAGTATTTGGTGTACCACCACATGAAATCGATAAAATTGCTGACGGAAGAGAACCTGTTGATGAATTATCAGCTATGGTGTTGAGATATGCTACCTATATCGCTAACCTACCCAGTCATTTAAGTATTCATGCGGGTGGTATACTTATCTCCGACAAGCCAATACATTATTTCACTGCGACAAGTCTTCCACCTAAAGGCTTTCCTACAGTTCATTTTGATATGCATGTAGCCGAAGATGTTGGTTTGTACAAATTTGATATACTTGGTCAGCGTGGTTTGGGAAAAATAAAGGATTGTCTTCAGCTAATAAAAACCAATCACCCAAAGGCCCCTAATATTGATATTCATGATTTTAAAGCCTTAAAAAAGGACGATCGAATAAAAGACCTTCTCAGAGAGGCAAAAGCTATTGGGTGCTTTTATGTGGAGTCACCTGCCATGCGGATGTTATTAAGGAAACTTCGAGCTGATGAATATCTTGGATTGGTCGCAGCAAGTTCTATTATCCGTCCTGGAGTAGCAAAATCAGGTATGATGCGCCAATACATTATTCGTTTTAGAGAACCAGAGCGAGTTAATGATGCACATCCAGTACTAAGAAAAATTATGCCTGACACATTTGGAGTGATGGTATACCAGGAAGATGTTATAAAAGTAGCTCATTATTTTGCAGGGCTTGATTTGGGCGAGGCAGATGTCCTCAGAAGGGGAATGTCAGGTAAATACAGATCCCGAGAGGAGTTTCAAAAAGTAAGAGAGAAATACTTCGAAAACTGCCAGAAGAAAGGTTATGATAGTGCATTGGCTGCTGACGTATGGCGTCAGATAGAGAGTTTTGCTGGGTACGCCTTTGCTAAAGGGCATTCTGCATCTTACGCAGTAGAGAGCTATCAAAGCCTATTTCTTAAAGCCTATTACCCATTGGAATACATGGTAGCCACTATAAATAATGGCGGTGGATTTTATAGAGTAGAGCTTTATGTTCATGAAGCCAGAATGCATGGAGCAGAAATATTACCTCCTTGTGTAAATGAGAGTGATGCTTATACAAAAATCTATGGAAAGGATATTTATTTGGGGTTTAGCCTGGTTAAAGATTTAGAAGATAGAGTGGTAGAAAGATTAATACATGAAAGAGCTGTATCAGGAGGCTTTAAAGATCTAGATGATTTTGTAAATCGAATAGAAATATCACTGGAACAGTTATCAATCCTAATACGAGTAGGAGGGTTTCGTTTCATGGGAATTAATAAAAAGGAGTTAATGTGGAAAGCTCATTTTTTATTAGGTAACTCCAAAAAAAGTAGTCCAAGCCCGACTTTATTTTCTGTTGATTATAAGCAGTTTAAATTGCCAAAATTAAGTTTTAGTTTAATGGAAGATGCGTTTGATGAAATGGAACTTATAGGCTTCCCTTTGGTCAACCCGTTCAGCTTGGTTGATGGCGAATTTAAGAGCACTTTATGTGTAAAAGACTTGAAGCGTCATACCGATAAGGTAGTCACTATTATGGGCTATTTGATAGCCATTAAAAATACGAATACGTCTAAAGGTAGTCGAATGAATTTCGGAACGTTTATTGACCTAAATGGTCAATTCATTGACACTGTTCATTTTCCTCCTTCAGCAGCAAAATGGCCTTTTAGAGGCAGAGGGGTCTACACGATTACAGGCAAAGTAGTAGAAGAATATGATTTCCAGTCAATTGAAGTGATTATGATGGAAAAAGAACGATATATAGATGACCCACGGTATTCGACAGATATCATTAATTAATCAACCCAAAGGTTAGCTTTGGGAACGGAGCTATTTTGCTTCAAATGAAAGGTCAGTCCACATGGAACGCCATATTTTCCATGACTCATCTTTTTGACGTTTGTATATAGTAGTGTTGTATCCTTTCTGTATCATACCGAAGCTAAGCGTGTCTTTTTGATAATCCCAATCTAAAAGGGATCGATGGGTAGTTATTGCAATAGAATCTATAAGGTTAAAGCTTATAATATCTGTAATGAATTTGTTTATCACCGTTTTCGAACTGTCATCGGGAAACCAAAATTCTCTGATATTATCCTTTCCGGTAACAGGATCAAATAGGTTAGGTTGAATTTGTGCATTCCCCTGAAGTAAGTTCATCACTTTTTCTTCATCCATCTCCTTCCAACCTTCTACATAATCTTTATGAACTTGTCTAATTAGCTTTTCATCTTTCGAAATCTCCGTATTAGTAGGAGAGCAGGCTGAGAATAGTACAATTACCAAAATAAAAGACTTTTTTAGATTGGTTACGGTTGTTTTCATATTAGTGTATAGTAATGTTGAAAATTCATTTCTTTCTAACGTAGACAGCAGTACTAAACGTTGTTTTGAATAGAAGATATGCTATGAAGGGTATTAATATGCCATTGAAGGTATCAATAAGTGAGATGAGTAGTTCAATTCGTCATAACCACACTATACATAGCAATCAATAGGAGTAACTATTAAGTAGATTTATCATGGCGAATATGATTTGTGGATTGCTAGACCTCAGCTCACTATTGTAGATGGGTTGAGGTCTGTTTTTATAACGCTTTTGCTTCCGCTGACAGCAATTCATTGCTATCTGAGATACCCGCAGAAATGAATGCGTCTATGGCATCATTACGTTTCAGTCCATTCTTAAGCAATACACCTAATGTAAGTGTCACGCCAATACGAGTACCTATTTTTTTAGCGGCAGTATTAAATAATGGTTCTAATTCATCATAAGATACTTCAGGTGCCAGCTTAATAATGTTGGCTCTGGCGGCTTCTAATTTATCTCCTGAAAGGTTAGCATACTTTTTACTTATCTTTTGGATTTCACTCAATGCACTTCGCTGAGGTTGTTGCTGAGGGTTATTTTTAGGTTGAGTATTCTGCTGTTGTGTGGGCTTCTGTTTGGCCCATGAGTCCTTCAGGCCAACTGTTTTATTAAATACAAGCAGGTCAGTCGAAGAATCAAGGTCAGGAGTGAAGTACCCTAGTCGTTGAAACTGGAACTTATCACCCAAAGTGGCCTCTTTTAAAAAGGGCTCTAAATATGCTTCTTTGATTATATTGAGTGAATTTGGATTTATAAAGTCCATGAAGCTCTTATCTTCATGACTATCAGGGGCTTCATCTAAAAATAATCGATCATATTCACGCACTTCAGCTTTTATGGCATGCTCAATAGAGACCCAGTGCAAAGTACCTTTTACTCTTCGGGCACTGGCTTCGGTGCCGCTACCTGATCGGGAATCTAAATCTGCCGTACAATGAATTTCAGTGATGTTTCCGTCCTCATCTTTTATGACAGACTCACCTTTTATGATGTAAGCATTCTTCAAGCGAACTTCTTTTCCTAAAGTCAGTCTGAAGAACTTATTTCCGGCTTCCTCCTTAAAGTCTTCACGTTCTATAAATAGTTCTCTTGAGAAAGGCATCTCGTGAGTTCCTGAATTAGAGTCTTCAGGGTTATTCTCCGCCTCCAGTATTTCCTCTTTATCTTCAGGATAATTGGTTATTACTAATTTTACCGGATTTAGAACACCCATCACGCGTGTAGCCGTTTTATTTAGATCCTCACGTATACAGAATTCCAGTAATGAGACATCGGTAACACTATCCCTTTTTGAAATACCTGATAGATCACTAAACTTTCTAATAGACTCGGGAGTATAGCCCCTTCGTCTTAAACCTGAGATAGTAGGCATCCTGGGGTCATCCCAGCCAGAAACTATTTTGCCTTGAACAAGCTCTAATAACTTGCGCTTGCTCATAACGGTATAACTCAAATTGCGCCTTGCAAACTCACGCTGTTTAGGTCTTAGCTTGTTTGGATTATAAACCTGATCTATAAACCAATTATATAACTCTCGATGAGATTTGAATTCCAACGTACAAAGAGAGTGGGAGACCTGTTCAATGTAATCTGACTCGCCATGTGTCCAATCGTACATCGGATAGATGCACCAATCATTTCCTGTCCGATGGTGCGCTTTCTTTAGTATGCGATACATAATTGGATCACGCATCAGCATATTGGTAGAGCTCATATCTATTTTAGCGCGAAGAACATAAGCACCTGCTTCAAATTCACCAGCTTTCATTTTCTCAAATAGTGCGAGGTTTTCTTCAACAGATTGATCTCTGTAAGGGCTATTTACACCCACAGTAGTTGGAGTACCTTTTTGCTCGGCCATAACCTCTGCTGATTGTCCATCAACATAGGCCTTGCCTTTTTTGATTAATTCTATTGCCCAATCATAGAGTTGCTGAAAATAGTCTGAAGAGTAGCATTCAGTTGCCCATTGGAACCCTAACCATTCTATGTCATGCTTGATGGCATCTACATATTCCTGTTCTTCTTTAGCAGGATTGGTGTCATCAAAACGAAGGTTCACCGGAGCATTATATCGCTCACCTAAACCAAAATTCAGGCAAATGGATGCTGCATGGCCAATGTGCAAGTAGCCGTTAGGCTCCGGAGGAAAACGAAAGCGAAGCTGATCCTTTGAAAAACCATTTTTCAAATCCTCTTCAATGATTTCTTCAACAAAATTAAGTGATTTATTTCCTTCGGTCATGAGCTAAAAATTGTTTGGCAAAGCTATTAAAAACCACTTAAAAATAGTCGAATTTGATTTGTTTGCTAGATGACTGATTAAATATTTGAAGCCAAAAGATATAAGATCTACGATAAGGAAACATATTTATTTAATCTACGTTAAGGAAAGAAATAGAGAATTATGGGAAAAAACTACTTAGGCGAATTTGAAGAGTTAATTATGTTGGCCATTGGTGTACTTGGTGATAATGCTTATGGTGTAAGTATTAAAGATGAAATGCAAACGAGGACCAAAAAGAAACCTAGCATTGGTGCATTGCATACAGCCCTTCAAAGACTCGAAAATAAAGGGTTGGTTGAGTCATGGGAGGGCGGAGCTACAAATGAACGTGGCGGCAGAAAAAAGAGATTTTATAAACTAACCATATTCGGACTTAAGTCATTGACTCAGGCGCATGAAACTCGGAATGAAATGTTTAGTCTCATTGTAAAACCTGCATAATATGGAAAGGTTAAAAAGGTTACTTTTTCGGATCATAGAGAAACTAGCCCCTGAAATTGCCGAGAACGTAAAGGGGGATCTTGAGGAACTATATCAACGTGCCTCAGAGAGCAAGGGGAAGCTAGGAGCCACAGTCCTTCTTGTGATTGAATTCATTACATGCTTCAAACTGATTCTTAATCACAACGGTTTCAATAAAATTAAATTGACACCATTTACTACAGATGTAAAAATGTCTTGGCGTGTTCTTGTCAAGAATCCTTCCTATTCTGTGGTGAGCCTTTTAGGTCTGACTCTAGGTTTGACTGCCTCATTAATGATCTTCATATACGTTCATAATGAGTTAAATTATGATCGTCATCATCAAAAGGCAAATCGTATCTATCGTTTAGTCTATGATTTAACGGATCGAAGTGAGAACCTTCCTTGGGCAATTATTACAGGCAAATGGGCTCCGATGATCACTGATCAATATTCAGAAGTAGAAAATTTTGTTAGGATAACACCAACCTGGGGTAGCAAATCACTTATAAAAACAAACCAAATTAACACGGGATTTTATGAAGAGGGTTTCATGTGGGCTGATTCAACTTTCACTTCAATTTTTGATTTAGAGTGGTTGGTTGGGGATCGTGAAAATCCCATTGCCAAGCCTAATTCAATTATTATTAATGAAGAAATAGCAGTGAAATACTTTGGAGGTGTTGATAATGCTATTGGTAATGTTATTAATAGAGATAATGAGACAGATTACATTGTCACAGCTGTATTCAAAAATATGCCAAGCACCTCGCATTTTCATGCACAAATGATTGCTTCTATTATGACTGGTACCACAGAAGAAGAACGTGATAAGTTTTGGAACTATAGTTATGTAGTGCTGAAAGATGGAGCGAAACCTGATCATTTAAATAAACTATTTCCAAAGTTAGTCAGCCAGCATATAGATAGTGCGACTCTACCGAGACTATATTTGCAACCACTTACTTCCATCTATTTAGATTCTCAATTAATGTATGAGTTTGAACCTGTGGGTAATAAATCTACTGTTCGGATATTCATTGGAGTAGGTTTTTTTATACTTTTTATAGCCTGTATAAATTTCATCAACCTATCTACGGCTTATGGAGCGAAGCGTACAAAAGAAATTGGGATCAAGAAAGTGCTTGGAGCTCATCGCTTTTCTTTGTTAAAACAACTAGTGCTAGAAAGTGCCCTTATTACCATGATTGGGATCGGATTCGCTGTCGTATTAAGCATTTTACTTTTTCCTTATACCGAAGCACTTATTGGTAAGCAACTAGACTTAAGTCATTTATATACCCTTAATAATATAGCCATTCTTCTTGGGTTTGTTTTTTTAATAGGTTTTCTATCAGGAGCCTATCCTGCTCTATATGTTTCTTCTCATAAACCAGTGAATATTTTTGCTAAAGCAAGCTCAGGTGGGAGGCCTTTTATTAGAAAAGCACTTTCGGTTATTCAATTTATGATGTCTATAGCTTTAATTGCAGGATCAATAACTGTCTATAAACAACTTCAATATTTTCAATCAAAGGATACAGGCATACAGCCTGAACAAGTGTTAGTTGTTCCATTGGATTATGCTCAAAATATTAAAAAAGATCATCATGGCTTTAAAGCTGAATTAGAACAGCATTCTGGCATAAAGAGCATTTCTTTAATGTCTAGCTTACCCGGAGAATTGATACGAATGTGGGTCGGGGATATACGCCTCTTACACGGTACAGATGAGGATAAGCTTCGAGTGAAAATATTTGATTCAGATTATGATTTCATAGAGACTCTCGGATTACAAATAGTAAAAGGGCGTGACTATTCCAGAGACTATGCTACTGATACTACTCGTGCTGTACTTATCAATGAAACAGCTGCTAAAGCTCTTGGCATTACCAACTTAGATACAACTTCAATATATACGTATTCTAATCTTCAGAATAAGGAGCTTAAGGTCATAGGAATAGTGAAAGACTTTCACTTTGCTTCGTTACATAACATCATTGAGCCTCTGGTCATATATAATCGTGCTGAAACCGATAATAAAACCAAAATGGTAGTGAGAATTGATACTAAAGATTTATACAATACACTCAGCTATATTGAAGAAACCTGGGGTTCCTATGAGCCCGATCGCACTTTTGAAAGCTATTTTCTCGATGCTTATTTCCAAAGCAAATACACTAAGGAACAAACCGCCATGAAATTACTAATTATTTTTACTTTTTTGGCCATATTCATAGCATGTCTGGGCTTGTTCGGTTTGGCTACATATGTACTGCAAAATCGTCAAAAAGAAGTAAGTGTCAGAAAAGTACTGGGGGCCTCAGTAGGACAACTATGGCTGTTGCTTACTCGAGAGTTTGTGTGGCTAATCTTAATCTCATTTTTTTTAGTATCCCCTTTAGTATACTATCTTATGGAAAACTGGCTCTCTGATTTTGCGTATCGAATAGATATTGATCCACTTATATTTTTATTTTCAATACTTATTGTTCTAGTGCCTGCACTTTTTTCGGTTAGTTTTAAGAGCATGGAAATTGCAAAAGTGAATCCTAAAGATGTTCTTTCAGGGGATTGACTTAACGCCAATTGATTGGATTTGACGTTCATGTAATACTTTAAGCTTTTTTTAACGTATAGTCTCCATTTATTTGTCTTTATTTATGGCATGATATCAAAGCTTAAAACCAGCTTGTCATGCTCATTGCTGTTGCTAGTAGCGTTCAAAGGAATAGCTCAGCCTAATGCCAGGTACATTGGTCCATATGAAGCGGCAAATTATAAGGGTCAAGCTCATTTTGAATATAAATACTTGGAAGGTGACACTGTTTTAAACGGGCCGTTTAAAATGGAAAACTCCAGCCTGAATAAGCTCTTAAATTCAGTTGATGATCACTTTGTTATTCAGGGGAACTTCCAGAATGGAAAGGCAGCTAGCTTATGGAAGTTTAGTTTTGACAAATATCAATTAGCGGATAAAGAGGATATATTAATTACCAATCATCAATATCAGGTTAAGGTCAATGGACAACACCATGCGGTATCCGGTAATTTTTTGGAAGGAAAGCCTAATGGCAAGTGGTCTCAACACATTCAAAAAATAAATTCATCACAACCTGAGAGAACCTTATTTAAGAGTACTATAGACTTCAATAGAGGTATTCCTCAAAAAAGCTTTCGCATAGAGAACGAAGAAATGATATTAGCCGGTCGATTCTTGAGAGATGGCCTGGCACATGATGTATGGGAACTGTTTTCTATATCAGCATTGGATGCTACGGAACGCTGGAGGTTTGCCGATGGTTGGCTGAAACAAATAGAATGGAAGAAAGGTGATGCATCAATTAAAATTCCTGTTTATGATCAAGTGCCCGAATCTATGCAGGCCATTAACCTTGATAGGAAGTACCTGCAAATATTAAAGTTAAATCATCTTTTAACCGAACCTGATTCTGTTAGCTGGCACAGTAATATGTCCAATTTATTGGAAGAAAATGCTGCTCATTATCAAACTATTGATGCTATTTTATCTGACTTAGGTAATGGATCATTTATGCCTGAATTCAAGGTAAAAGTATATTATAATTCACTCAATGATAATGAGTTAGCCAAGTTAAAGTTTATCAAAACTTCATATAAAGAGACGAAAGAGTTAGTGAATAGAATTCTGAATAGCACTCAAATAAGTCTGTTGAAACTTTCTGATGAAGAAGTGCTGTATCTAACCACAGTAATCGAGAAGATCGAGAATAACCATTTAGGGTTAATTGGTACAGTGACCGACTACTACACTAATGATATATTGAGTTATGTGCCTCGCGAAGAGTTGCTTTCAAGGCTATGGAGAGATAGTGCCTCCTATACAGATATTACTGTAGATTATGACATAGAAGGTGCTTTGGTCAGTAATACCTATACCGGCTCCACCGCAGGCAACTATAGTTTTGAAAATGGGGGTATAGACGATGTTTATCAGTTGACAGAATATGTTCTGGGAACCGTCCGACAAATAGAAGAAACTATTACCAATAAACTGACAAGAGAACAGCTCGAACAGGAATTGATTGCTTTAGAAGAAGAATTGATAGCTGAAATAACCCAGTTGAATGAATTGTCGGATTCGCTGGCAACAATAGCAATAGGTGAGCCCAAAACAGCGATTACAACTGTAAAATCAGTGGCTAAAAATGAATTGGCTCATTATTCAAAATTGGATGACTTATCTATGAAACCGATGGAAGCTCGTGCCCTTATCAATTGTTTTTCTAAAATGGATAGCCTGTCACTAACCTTAGCTAAAGTACCAACAAGGAATCAGGAGATCAACAAGCTTTATACTGACCGAGTTTGGAATCCTTTTACCTCAACACTTATGGATGAAATGGTCAAGAAGCACATTCTTGATGCTTATTATGATATTTTGTTACCGTACTTTTTTAAAGATTTGAATGAAAACCTGGAATGTGAGAATGTGAAAGACCAGATTTTATTATTTAACGGTTTGTATCAGCGTATGATCGAATTGCGTGAAGAGGACACAGATAGGTTAGAACGAAAATTAAGACGTGAAAAGAATCCTCAAACTATTTTAGTGCTGTTTGGATTGAAGTCCATTGTTAAATCAGATGAGACGTGAAGGGCAAAAAACTACTATATCTATTCTTTGTAAGTGTTTTCTCGGTTATAGTAAGCCAGAAAGTATCGGCACAGGAACGACCTACAGAAGCTGTATATAAAGAGCCCATAACAGGTTTATGGATTAATACTTATGGTAATATTCGTTTGACTAACCGTCTGTTTTGGATTGCTCAGACTCATTTTAGATTTCAAGAAGATGAAAGTACGAAATTTGTTGGGCAGATAGCTCAGGTATATAATAGACATGCTATAAGCTATCTTTTCTCCAAGAAGTTTAATGCGAGTGTCGGTGGTGTTTTACGGGTGAATTACAACTTAAAAAGTGGTGGGGAAAATGAAAGAAAAAGTGTGCCTGAGTGGAGAATATGGCATCAGTATCTATTTGCGATACCGTTTCACCGAGCTATGGTTTACCATAGATTGCGTATCGAACATCGTTGGACACAAGCATTCAAGGAAGATAGTGAGTACGTTTTCAGGAATCGCTGGCGATATATGTTTAAGCTTAAAATGCCGCTTTTCAAGCCAAAACTAGGCTCTAACACATTTTATGTATCACCAGAAGTGGAACTCATCATGCAGAGTGGAAAGCCTGTGATTGATAGCCCAATGGAAGACTTAAGGCTTCACACCTCTTTTGGTTATATCCTGAACCCTAGGCTTACAGTCGCTACAGGGTTGATGTATTCACAAGGACAGGAACTATCAGAAGGAGCTACTTATAAGCAAAAATGGACCATGCGCTTTCACGTGTACTTCTCTCCAGATTTAAGAAAAGTCAAATATAAACTGCCCACCATCCATAGCACTGATTAGTATGTAATGTTTCATAAAAGATGATAAAATCGAACTATCAAATTATCCTGTATGTGCTACTAGGGCTATCAAGTGCTTTAGCAGTGTATTTCTTTATAGAATCAAGGAATGTAAATGAACAGTTGACCATTGCTGAGAAGAAGAATCAACAAGCGATAGAGACGAGTGATTCCTATTATTATCCGGTTCTGGCCATCGACTCTCTATTACTCAAAGGTGATTACCAGGCTGCTCTTAACAAATACCAAAGGCTTCTTTCGGGGTCAGATCGCTCACTACAATCGGTAATAGCAATGCGCATTCAGTTAGTTAAAAATCTTATTCGAGAGCAAAATCAACAACTTTTAAAAGCTGATTCATCCTACGATACAACGATTATAGTAAATAGAGTTTCTACAGTAAAACAATCAGATAGTCCTATATATGATTCGCTAAATTTTGCTCTAGTAAAAGCCAATGTGCAAGTAGAAAGTCTCCGAAGGCAATTGAAGAATGCCAAGAGTGGAGAATACTTGAAGTTTACTAACACTAAAGGAAATGAAGTATATTATGTTGGCCAAATAAAAAATGGTAAAGCTGATGGGGAAGGAGTAGCCCTCTTAAGTACTGGGAGTAGATATGAGGGGCAATGGAAAAACAACATGCGTCAAGGTGAAGGTACTTTCTACTGGCCTGATGGAGCCCATTATGAAGGCTTTTATCACAATGATATGAGGGAGGGTACTGGTAGCTATTACTGGCCTAATGGGGAGAAGTTCACTGGTGAGTGGAAGGGTGATCAGCGAAATGGATATGGTACCTTCTATGATAAAGAGGCTAAGGCAACCATTAAGGGTCTTTGGGAAAATGATGAACTGGTAGATAGGAACAAGTAGGCTGAAGAAATCGGTTAAACAAGTTTAAGTCAGCGCTGTTTTTATTACAAATACAGCGAAATGACAGAAGAAGAAGCGAAAAAAGCCATTCAGAATATTCCTATTGGAGGAAAGTTACAACTACTAAAAAAGAACGGTGATATTGTTGAAGTGGTATTGGCCAGCCATGATACAGAGTCTATCGAGAAGAAAGTTTATAATAATCTGACTGTCCCAACCATGCCTCCCGCACTCATAGTGCAAGGTAAAAGATGGGGCACTTTCCGTCAAGAATTAGAAGAGATTGTAACTATCGCTCATATAGAGAGCTGATCTATTTGGTAAGCCTACCTAAATTTAGTGCCAGATCAAGCTAGCAGACCAATGAAAACTACCCAAACCAATCCTAAGAAGTGCCAGAAATAGAAAACATTGGATGAAAAATCCATGGCCTTAGAATGAATTTGGTAGTCCCTTAAGCGTATAAATACAATTAAAAGAAAGGCTAAACCAACCAAGATATGAGCGAAATGGATGATGGAAAAGGGTAATAAGATGCTCTGAGTTAACTCAGTAGATTCCATTAAAGTATTCCATCCTGAATATTGTGTAATTCCAAATATCATCCCCATACCTATACACATCACTGTAAAATAAACTGCTCGTTGGATCCTGTTAGCGTCAATGGCCCGATGTGCAAATAGTAAGCTTAAGCTGCTTAGTAGTATAACTAGTGTACTAAGCGAATATATTCCTGGGATTACCGCTTGAGGCCTTACTTTTATAAACCATACTAGCAATAGAGTCAAGAAGATGAGGCAACTAGAAACTATGAATAATTTAACTATCTGGCGCTGTGCTTGTATTTTTTTTGATCGTTCTCTTAATCGATTGTGTATTAATTCTATTTCACTCATGCATCTATTACTAAGCTGATAACATTAGTAAAACCAATAAACCGTTAAACTGTTCTTGAACCTATATAAATAATGCTCTGATTTTAGTAGAATAAAAAAGGGGTGTCTCAAAAGTCTTGGCTAATGTCAGACTGAGCTAGTCGAAGTCGATTTCATTCAGATAGAACCACATTTCGACAGGCTCAATGTGACAATAATACTTTTTCAATGGACTTTTGAGACACCCTCTTGAAGTGAAGTTTATTGGTTAGTTGCTTTCTGCTTGTAGATAAACAAATCTCTCCAATCGAGAAAGTTCTTTTTCATCCACATATTTACCAATCTCTTTTCTAAACTGCTCCATGCTTTCGTAGGGACGATATTCTTCAAACTCATGAAGCATACGGTCACCAACTCCAGGTATGGCCAGAATTTCTTCTTTAGTTGCTGTATTTAGTTCCACAGGCACAAAAACGTAATTCTCAAAACGAGCTACTTCATCCTCATCTACGTATTTGCCAATCTCCTTTCTAAACTGCTCTATTTTAAGATATGGCCTGTATTCCTCAAACTCATGGGCCATGCGATCGCCCACTCCGGGTATAATTTTAAAATCAGCTTCAGGAGTGGTGTTCAAGTTAAATGGCACAAAAACTTTAGCGTACAATTCAGCCTTCTGGGTGCTATCCATTGATTCATTGATAAGTGCATCAAGGTCGGCCATCGAAAGGAAAGGGCGCTGTTCAACTACTAGTGCTACTAAATCCGTACTCATACCACTTGCTTGTAACTCTTCTTCAGATGCCAGGTTAGGGTTCAGAAAACTTGCTGATTCTTCTGCCTGAACTTCTTCAGTAGATTGCTCTTCAGCAGTAGTCTCACTTTCAGATTCAGCATTTTCACCAGTGCTGGATGATTGACACGAGACTGCAACTACTATGATTGCCAACAGACTCCATAATTTTACGATTGTTTTCATTTTGGTTGTTTTATGATTAAAAGTGTATATATAAATCCTATTGCACCAAATACCATCATACTTCCGGGGGCCAGGGTAGGTAGTGCTCCTGATAAACTCTCAATTAGTAAGTCTATACCTGAAGCAGAAGGGTGAAGCTCTTTTTCAAACTCCATATTAGCTTTGAAATGGAACCAAATGCCTATAACTCCACTTATAACGCATCCTATCATTAAGCCTTTGAAAAGCTTATGAATTGCATTAGACGCGCTCCATTTTAAGACCACAAAAGTCAATAAAGATGCGCTTATCAATAGTATTGGTACCAGTTGCCACGCATCTTCATAGTGACCAATCAGCGCTAATTCTGTGACAGTTCCCATAGCCATAAAAACCAGAGTCAAAGTCAACAAACGATTGACTTTAAATGTGAAATTAGATGAAGATGGATTCGGGACTAACATGATATTTTCAAGGCGTGAAAGTACGTAGGAAAATACTACTCGTCAAGACTGTTAAGAATTAATCTAAATAAGATGCTTTAGAAAACTAATTAACTGGCACTTCAAACTCACCTTTAAAAGCGTATTGCTCTGAAGGGTACAGCTCAGAGGTAAAATAGGTAGTGAAGCTAACCGAATATATTCCTGTTTTATCAGGGATAAAAGTTAATAGCCATACACCAGTATCAAAGGACTCTAATTGATAAGAAGTATCAGTTTGATTATTGATAAGAACTTCAGGTTGACTAAGATTTACGTTTTTACCAATCTTATCATGACCGATGGTAATAATTGCTGTAAATGGTTCATTTGATTTAGCCAGGTCTACCTGAGGATAAACAAAAACTCGACCATCAAAACCAAGGGTTTCTGTATCTCCAAGTAAAAAGTTCAAAGAATCCAGCAGATCGCTTTCTAACGCAAGTATCTGTAGGTCCAACAGTAGTAAGTTCAATAATGATTTGTTCTTAATATATTGATGAGCCATTTGTTCAAGTTCCTTTATTTTTTCATCGTTCTTCTGATCGTAATTAAGCTGCTCAAACTTTTTACTGAATGCAGCTATAAAATCCATTAGCGATTGAGAATTAATATCAACAGTTTCTTCTTTGTCTAATTCACCTAAGTCAAAATCAAGCTCATACGATTTGCGAATAGAAATAGCAGCAACCGTCTTCTCTAGCCTTTCAACATCCAGCGGTCGATTGCCCATTTCATTGATAGTCACTTCAGCTTTATTCAATAATCTAACATTGTTCTCACGTACACGAAGGTCGGTTTCTATTAACGCTTTTAAATTGTTGTGATCTAATTCAACAGGCTTATTACATGAATTAAGAGTGATAAGTATTGTTAAACCTATGTATATCAAAGTCTTCATCATATTAAGTTTGTTATTTGATCAGTTCAATCCATTTATCACCCATTAAACCTTTTGGCCTATCCTGATCATCAAAATTGATCTCATCGTAAATGAAAGCTGTTAATGGCTCACCCCTCAACTTTAAGAGCCCCCAGTTACCTTTAACCTCTTTTGCCACCCAATAGTATCCGTTTAAAACATCACTTTGCAAAGCAGAAGTTGTTATCTGACTGTACTTTATCGGTGTAAGTTCGCCCTCAATACTTACTAAGCCATACTTTTCTGATAGTAAACCCTGAACACCTATATAAGTGACACCATACCCTCTACGAATTTCATCATACTTGATCTCTGTGACTTCCTTTCCTTTCTCGTTGATCATTCCCCAATAACCATCAATACTTGCTGTAGCATCACCGTAATTCGTGAACTTGATGTCCTCATACTTGAAAGGTGTTAACTGCTTTGCTTCACGACTAAAAACTGACCAAAGGTATGTTTTGGGATGCTGAACTTTTAGAAGGGTATTCACCAGTTCCCAGTCACTAAACTCATCTTCCTTTTCTTTTTTTAGAAGAACGTTTCTATCAAAAGCTTCCCATTCACCATCTTTTTGAGCTAGAATAACATGATTATCCTCATTATTTTCGATATAAGTATACTCTAGCGGAAGAAGTATTTCACCCGAAACATTCATTAATCCATAAAGATCATTTTTGGTGAAGACCGCTAATTCTTTAACGAAAGACCCTAAGTGATCATAAATTTTGGTGACGTTTAAACCAGAATTTATCTGTATCAATTTTTGCAACCCTATAAGTACAAGCTCACCATTTTTCAACGGAATTATATCCTCAAAAATAGGAGGTAAGGTGTCTTGCTTTGAAGTGATAAGCCCTTTTCGAGACTCAAAACATTCATCTCCGTTGCAATCGTAGTATACTGTTGCATGCACAATCTTAAAGTTTTCGCTGACTTTGGATATCTCATCAATAGAATAGCCAGAAGTGTCTATCGCTGGCAACTGCTTTATGCTATCGAGCAGGTACTTACCGTAACTCAAGCTGTGATCTTGTGCCCTCAATTTTGATGAGATCAAAAAAAGAAATGCTATTAAGACGTATCGCGACATACTAGTAATTTTAATCAATTGATGTCTTTTTCAATCCCTCCAGATCCATTGCATAAATGAGTTTGAGAATATCATACTCTTTGAGTAACTGAATAATATAGTCACCGAATTTCCTGGAGACATTGCCAAAAGCCTGTTGCTTGTTAGTGAAATTGTTGATTGTGATGTTTCCTGTTTTGGATGATAAGGTCATATTTCCGTATGCAGAACCATTTCTAAAGAAGTCAATTAAAATATTGTGATGTGTCAAAAGTGCCCTGTCACTAGTATAATAAGATTTCTTTGAAGCTCTCTTTAGTATAGCCTCAGCATCTTCTTGGGTAATTCTCTTTTGGCTTAACAATTCTTCTGTCTCCCGACCTTCAGATTTCATCATTTCTCGGGTGACAACTTTATAAACTGATATTAAAGCACTATCTGTGTTAACAGTGAGTAAGCTTTTTGCTATACCTTGAGGAGTTTGTGCACCTGCCAGATTGCAAATGAAGAATACCAGTATTAAAGAGACTCTCATTTGAAGTTAAGAATACGGTCCATCATTGCTTCCTGGGTCTTTAGTTGCTCAAAAGGCTCTTTCAAGCGTAGGTATTTAAAAATACTAACCTTTTGTCCGTCCATTTTCATGATGACTATACGATTTGCATGTCCGAAAATCTTAACATCTGCTTTTTCATAAAGCACTGGTCCAAATAGCTCATGTAACTCGTCAACTTTCTTTCCTACGATATCAAAACTATTCAGCGCAGGTTCATTAATGCCACACTGAATAGCTACCAGGGTTTCCTGTATTGAATTGAATTGCTCATTTCCAGCAAAGGGCTTGTGCAATGCTGTGATTATGCTGAATGCCTGCTTAGTAGGGAACTCCATCGTTGCATTCGCTCTCGCCTCACCAGTCAGTCGCTGTTTTATAAAGTAAAAATAGGAATAGTGTGGCCCGCTTTCTTTAAATAAATGTGACTCTGTATTTATAACCGTACTATTTGAAGGCCCTTGCCATTTTTTAAAGTGTTTGAGGTCTAAAGGATCATAGAAGCGGTTTAGTTGGGCAATCGTTTTGCCTGATAATCTCATAGTTAAAGTATCGCTCCATTCAAACCACTGACCTGCACTCCGGGTAGAAACCATATAAAGTTGAGTGCCTTCCACCCATTCAAACCTTGGAGGCTTTGTATATTCATTTCTGGTGAGTGAATCACTTAGCAGTATTCGCCATCGTTCAGCATTCTCTTGAGTATCAAAATTCCACTCCTCGAAAACAATATCATAACTTTTCGGAGAGGATAGATAAAATGAACCTTGTCTTATTGAACTAATCATATCAATTTCAGCAGGTGTTGGGAGTTTTGCTGATTGACGAACTGAACGATTGTCATCTAATCTTTCAAACCGTTCCCGGTGCCTCTCGAGCGATGCCAAGAACCAATGCCCGGAAAGGTCTTTTAGTGTATCTACTAGTTGAGCACTCCCTGGTGTGTAGGTTGAAAAATCCTTCGAGAATTTAGCTACCGTTTGATAGAATAGGTCTGGTAGTTGGGTTTGTTTAGGAATAACAGAATCAACAATTGAATCAACTTCAATAGTAGTTACAGCAGACTCAGGCTTTTGTTGCCCGCATCCAGCTATGAAAAACAAGAGGATATTCCAGGCTGTACTATGAAAAAAATGTTTCATCTATTGACTTTAGATTGTTAATAATCAATGTTGAATAACAATAAGATTATCAGTACTTTAAATATAATGTATTCGACTCAACTTCGACTCAACTTTTTTATACCCAAATGGCACATTTTATGTCAGAGATGAAATATGAGTATGCACAAGCAACTCCTGATGGGAAGTATTGGGGGCTAATCGACAAAAGCGGCAAGTATGTAGTTTCTCCAGAATATGTTACTATCCATCAATGGAAAGAGGGCATATTATGCCTCGTAAAAAAGAAGAGTGATGTGAAATTACGGGATGGCAAGTGGACTAATTATTATAATGGCGAAATGTACTTCATAAATCATAAAGGTGAATTTATTCATTCAGATCCCTGGGGCTATGGACAGGATTTTAGTGAGGGATTAGCAGCTGTATCACTGGATGGAAAATGGGGTTTTATATCCAAGGAAGGTGAAGTGGTCATCGATTTTCTATTTGAAATGACTTATGGTTTTCATGAAGGACTGAGCGCTACTAAGTATGATAATAAATGGGGATTTATTGATAAAAGTAGACACTGGGTTATTGAGGCTGTCTACGACAGCGTTCAAAGCTTTAAGTTTGGATTAGCTGTTGTGCAAAAAGATGATTGCTACTTTATCATTAACTACACTGCTGATATCATTATGCAAACGCCAAATGGCTACCCTTGGCTGTCGATAAAGTCCGAGAATATTATCTTATATGGCACTACTAGTGAAGAAATTGGTATTCGCTATTATGGTTTCATGGATGTTAATGGTAATGTATTGACAGATCCTGAATTTTATGTTGAATCTGAATATGACTTTGACTTATTTAATTATTCTGAAGGCATGCTAATCGTGACCAATGAAGAAGATCAGTATGGATTTTTAGATGAAAAAGGGAAACTTACAATTCCTTGCGTATATGACTCAGCAGAACCTTTTGAAAACGGTTATGCTGAAGTTATGCTAGATGATAAGAAATATGCTATCGACAAAAATGGCGAGCGATCGGAACTCACAGAGCCAGAATATGCTTTTGACGAGGTGCTTTCGTTTAACGAAGGCCTGGCTGCTGCGAAAAAAGGAGATAAGTGGGGATTTATAAATTCGAATGGAGAGGTGCTGATTGATTTTATTTATAATGACTATCCGCCACATAAAGAGCATTTAGCTTCTGGAGTATATTTAGCGGAATTGTTCCCAAAGTTCAGCTGCGGCTTATTGCCTATTATCAGATCAGATGGGGACCAATACCAAAGTGGATTTATTGATAGCTCAGGGAAGGAAGTAATCCCTACACAATTTTTGTTTGTGAGAAATTTTGAAAGCGCAATCTAATATGACGGCTGGTACTGCAATAGTGAAACTTAGAGCGATACGAGAAAAATATCAGTTTAGTTTTATTATTAAACACCGCCCTCTCGATTGGATGAACTGGGTACAGGTTTCTTCTGGTGAATTGTCATGGGAGGTATTGGTTTATGATGAGTTCCATGATCTGAAAGAAAGTAATGATTTAGTTTGTCTATACCTGGTACTTAATAGTTTGGAAGACTATAAGGAAACAGATGATTACCTTGCTTGGTGCAAAGAAAATATGATCACACGGCCTGATTTTTCAGAGTATTATAAGTTATTAGGGAGTGTCTATTCTGATTTCGAGCGTATATTAGGCAAGGTAAAAAGCTTCATTTCACCCATGGATTATGAATTAAGGGCAGGAGAGTATGCTGCATTACTTGAGTGGAAACCGGCAAATAGATAACTTTCCAACAATTATGAAACTTAAAATACCTCCTGTAGTCATTTTCCTAACTTCTTTTGGTCTGATAAAGCTGATTCATCACTTGACACTCAATTTAGAAATTACCTTTCCATTAAACTCTTTTACTGCCTATGTTTTCATTGGTTTGGGCTTTGTTATAGGCTTGTTAGGTGTGGTTGAATTTAGTAGACATAAGACGACTGTAGATCCTGCTCATCCGGAGAAAGCAAGCTCAATCGTTACTTCCGGAGTGTATCGTTTTACAAGAAACCCGATGTACTTAGGAATGGCTATTGGACTAATCGGGATCATTATACACTATGGTAATCTAGTTGGGTCATTGGCACTTCTCTTTTTTATCTGGTATTTAACCGAGTACCAGATCAAGCCTGAAGAGCAAATACTAAAAAGAAATTTTGGCAAACCGTATGAAGCCTATCTACAAAAGGTGAGAAGGTGGGTTTAAAAAGGACTTACTAATACATGGTCATGCGAATCAAATAAAAAAATAGCCCGACTCTTGACCGGGCTATCTTCTAGCATTTTAGGCTATGATGAGATTTGACTATCTCTTGTATTTTTTTGAACCGCAATGGCCGAAAACATACTTAAAATATATGACATACTATAAAAACCTTTCTCACTTAAGCTTAAATCAGCGTTCCATAGTCCTATGATCAAAAGTATAACTGCAGCTATAGTTGCAAACCAACTCAGGCCATAGTAAATGTCCGTTACAGCTACTCCTTCTAATCTGTCTCGCACACTCTTTTGTACTGATACCACCGAAAACAATCCAAATAGAAGAATAGTGAAATAATACCCTTTCTCATTAAGCATCATTTCTGCATTAAATAACCCTATTAGGTACGCTGTCATACCGGTGATCAATGTCATCCAGGAGACTGCAATAAATGCATGGGAAGGTTTGTTTGTTAACCTGTTTTCAGAATTGAAGTTTGATTCATCATTTAACTTTTCATTATTCATAACAATTAGTATTTGATACAATTCAAAGTTGCGGCAACGAAAATCCAATTTCGTTTACATATGTTAAGAAATGAACTTATCGCTTAGCCCTAATTCTGCTAAGCTGTGTAGGGGTAATGCCTAAATAAGAAGCAATATGGTATTGTGGGATATCATTTTCTAAACCAGGAAACTCTTTTTTAAAAAGCTCATAACGTTCACTTGCGTCATTCATCACTAATGACATTTCACGTTTTTCTTTCTCTACAAAAAAGTCCTCTGCTATCTTTCGGTTAAGCCTTTCTATTCTTGGATGATCATCATACAAAGCCACAATATCTTCGAAAGTGGCTTCCAGAATTTCGCAATCAGTAAGGCATTGTAAATTTATGATCATAGGTGTTTTTGTAATAAGTGAAGAATAAGCGCCAACAATTGCAGGCGTTCTAAAGAACAGTTTATTGAACTCTTCACCTTCGCTATTTTCATAGAAAGCGCGCATCAAGCCTTTGTCAAGAAATGCAAGTTTTACCGCTCTTTTTCCATGCGTTGCATAATATTCGTTCTTTACTAAATGGACCGGTTTAAAAAGATCTAACAAAGCCTGTAATGATTGTTCTGGAATGGAAGTAAAGGATTGTAAGTATGAAACAAATGGTTGCATTGGGAATGTTTTAATAAACTATACAGTCATATTCAAAACATTAAATTAAACATTACTTTGTAATGTGGGTATACCAGTTCCATGAGCAAAATGCTCTCAAATTTTATAGTCTGATCATAATTTGAATCAATTTGCTGTAAATCTTAATTTGAGTATACGCTAGCAATATCAGTAAAGAGCACTCAAGTAAACTGATAATATCTTCCGTATTTTGTGATGATTTGGAATTGTCATCACTTTAAGGGTATTTTTAATTACTATGCGAAATAATAGTTGCTCATTTTTTAGTATCGCTCACCTTCTAATAATACTAGTTTTTTCTTCTTGTCAATCTGATGCTCCTTGTGATTGCGCTGACTCATCCAATGGAGATAAGCGAAGCTTTATAGAGCGGTCATTGGCCAACCTTTCTGACTCTGAAGAAACAGAAACAGAGATCAATTGGATCGTTGAAAACTCTGTAGATCGAGACATCGAAGATATAAGGGAAGACGGAGTGCTAAAAGCTTTAATTATTTACAGCAGCACTAGTTATTTCCTTTATCGTGGTGCGCCTATGGGGTTTGAGTATGAGTTGTTAGAGCAATTGGCAGAGCACCTTGGCCTCAAATTAGAATTGGTAATTTCTACTGATTTGGATACAGAATTTGAAGTACTGAATAGGGGAGATGTAGATCTTATTGCACATGGCATGACCGTAACCAACGAAAGGAAATGGGAGGTTGATTTTACAGAATACCTTTATCTGACCAGGCAAGTTTTGGTTCAAAAGAAACCTGACAACTTTCGAGAACTAAGCTGGAAGAATTTACAAAGACAATTGATACATGACCCAATAGAGCTAATAAATGATACTGTTTCTATCCGCAGAAATTCGGCTTATTCCGAGCGTATGCGGAGTCTTTCTAATGAGGTTGGTGGTATAATATATGTTGATACTTTAGAGAGCCATCTGTCTACCGATGAAATCATAAAAATGGTAGCTGATGGTGAGGTGAAGTATACTATTGCAGATGAAAACCTGGCAAAGATCAATGCCTCCTACCATCCCGTTTTAAAAATTGATGTGCCTGTTTCTTTCTCCCAACGTATTGCCTGGGTTACCCGTAAGAAGTCGCCAAAATTTAGAAAAGCGGTTAATAATTGGATATTATCTGAACGGGGCCAGACCAATTACAATGTTATATATAATAAGTACTTTAAGAACAAACGAAACTTCAAAACCAGGTCTCAAAGTGATTTTTATAGTCTGGAAAATAGGCAAATAAGCGAATATGATGATTTGATAAGAGAATATGCGCAGGAACTAAATTGGGACTGGCGTTTACTAGCTGCTCAAATCTATCAGGAATCACGATTTGATCCACAAGCCAAATCATGGGCAGGTGCGCAGGGGCTCATGCAAATGATGCCAAATACAGCTGAGTCACTGGGAGTAAAAAATGTGAATAATCCTTCACAAAGTGTTAGTAGTGGAACGGAATACCTAAGTTGGATTTCAAAACAATTTTCGGATGTACCTGATTCAGTAACGCGAATAAAATTTATGCTTGCTGCTTATAACTGCGGCATAGGGCATTTGCAAGATGCCCAACGTTTGGCAGAGCACAACGGACTTAACCCTAATGTATGGTTCGATAATGTTGCACCTATGTTGCTTGCCTTAAGTGCTCCTAAAAATTTCAATAAGCCAATGATCAGGTATGGCTATGTAAGAGGCTCAGAGCCAGTAAATTATGTTGACCAAATCTTTGAAAGGTATGAACACTATAAAAAGTTTATACCAAATGATTAGCGATGCTATAGCAAAATCATCATTAACTCATTTTAAACCTGTATTTATACTTGTTCTAGCTATTACTGTTGGTTGCGGCAGGAGTAATGAAACTATACAACATAAGGTAGGAGAGATAAGTGAATACGAGGCTGTTTCTCATGATCTATTGGAAGGTTCTGTTTTGCAATTCCCTCTTGACTATCCAGTCAACGATCTACAAAAAATGATCAATAGGATCTTGCCGGACACATTGATTAGCGACAGCATATTCCTCAATGATAAAGGAGACTATCTAATTTTAAAAGTATTACCGATTGGCAAATTACTGCTCAATAGCTATCAGAACAATTTAGACGCTTCCCTACCGGTAGAGGCCATAGTGCATATTAAAAAGAAAGTAGCTGTTTTTAATATCAAAAATAAGAAGCCCCTAGCCCTAAGACTACGACTAGACTTACACACTGAGTTAAGCGTTGACGAAAATTTTGAATTAAAAACTGCTTGTTCTATTCAAAAAATACGATGGATAGAAACTCCTAAAATGAAGTTAGCTGGTATCAAAGTAAATCTGCAAAAGACGATTAATAAACAAATAAATCAGAACAGTTCGGTCATTGCAGATGCCATATGCAAGGCATTAGAAGAGTCTGTACCCATTGAGAAGGAGGTTCAGGCACTATGGAATCTATTAAACGAAACACATCAGGTAGCAAAAAAACCTGTGGATATATGGCTCAGCACTGTTCCAAATAATTTGTCTGCCAATTTTGATCATAAAGTTCTCGACACACTGAGGATAGTAATACATACTAATACCGGTATTTTAATTAGCCCACTGAAAGGTATAAAAGCACTTCAAAGCCAAATGCTTCCTCAGAATAAGAAAGCAATAACTGATGATAAGCTCGACTTGCGTGTTTCTATCAATATGCCGTATGAGTACATCAATTTGATCTTAACTAACCAACTGGAAGGACAATTGGTGGAATATAAGGGCCTTGCGGCAGAGCTCACTAATTTTACCACTCAAAGTGAAGATGATCATCTCAGATTGAGCTTTAGTACTATAGGTGATGTGGAATTGGAACTATCAGCCAAGGCTAAGCCAGCACTAAATTCTAAGAAAGAGTTAATTTTTAATGATATCGCCTATGAAATTGTAAGCGATAACCCATTAATGAATTCTATAGAATGGATGTCAAACGGCACACTGGATCATTACTTGAAAAAAGAAAGTAAAATCCCAATTGGCCATTTACTCAGCGCCTTGGATGATAAAATTGTAAACGCCTTAGACCGATCTAATTTGAGCTCTAAAATTGGCTTAGAATTAAGCTTTGATACCATAGAATCTGATACTACCATCTATTATAGTGACCGTTTTGAATGGATTTTTTCTGTAGAAGGTAGTGCACATGCATATCTGAGCGACAGCCTAGTGATGAAATAATTTTTAAACTTTATTAGGACCTATTTAAAGGTGATGCTCTAAGAAACTAGAGCGTCACCTGTCAATTTATTTATTAGTACTTCAACTTCTCATCCTTATCCCAAATCCCCCAATAAGCTCCTACGTCACCTTCAGCACCTACTTTCCATGACTCATCGAATGAAGAGAAGTAGAAAATATCGATGTCTTCTTCAGCGGACCACTTTTGTGTATTGATAAAATACTTCATAAAATTAATATCGGATGGTTCTGCGCCATGCAAGGGAGTACCCTGGCTTGGCCATCCGGTCTCAGATATGATTACCTTTTTACCATTACCGGCTTTAGCGGCAATATCATACATATTCTTCATATAGAGCAGTGAATAGTCGATATGACATCCTTCCCAATAAGGATAGCAGTTTGCTAAAATCACATCACAGGCTTCTGTGATTCTTGGCCTTTTTTCGAATTCATAGTAAGCATCTACATATCCCATTGGAGTATTAGGAATAGCTTCTTTTACACGGTACATAAAAGAGAGTAACTCATCTTCTGTTAAGTCTTTTCGATACATGACTTCATTACCGACAGCAGCTATATCCACATAGCCTTCATTCGTAACCCTAATCAGGTTTTCTACTTCACGCTGATTAATTTCATCGTTATCGCCAAGCCATGCTCCGACCATAGTTTTCATTCCTAACTCTTTGGCAATCTTAGGTATCAATTCGTTTCCATCAGTACATGAAAAAGAGCGAACCCATTTGGTATAAGGTTTAAGAATCTCTAGTCTTCTTCTTATTTGCTCCTGAGAAAGTTGGTCACCAGGATTTTGGCCTTCGACATAGGGAGAAAAGCCAATGCCATGCATTCCACCTTTTAATATTTTATTGTAGAGGGCTATTAAATCTTGTGTTGATTTATCTGAATAGTCCAGGCCAGCTAGGGCCATCATTTTTTCACTTCTATATGACATAATTTTATACAGTTATCTTATTATCTTTTGATTTATATTTTGGTTTATCAATTTTATGCCTTAGCTCCCTTCGTTGTACTACACCAGCTTCAGACTTACGCTTTTCAAGTTGTGAACGAACTTCATTCGAACGTTTCTCATCTAAATCATAATCAGACATAATCCACATAGCTATCAATGTACCAGCCATAGGAAAAAAACAGAAGAAAGCATGCAGGCCGTCAACGGCTTCTTGTTGATCTACAGTCGCAAGGTCCGGATTGAATCCAACTATCGCAATGATGGCACCGCTTAATCCCCCGGCTATGGCAAATCCAACCTTTACCATCCACCAATAGATGGCCCCAAATGTTCCTTCTCTTCGCAAACCAGATTTTAATTCATCGATATCAATGACATCGGCAGTCATAGACATCATGATAGTAAATAAGCCACCTATACCAAATGAGAAAAATGGAAGTGCCAGAATATACATCCATGGTTTGCCCGGGATAAATAGAAACCATAACATGATATATCCTATAACCGAAACTCCTTGTGAGAGCAAAAAGGTATTTTTCTTTCCAATTTTCTTAGACATCCAGGTTACAGTAGGAATAACGATAAATGTTGTGCCTAATGCGCCCAAACAGCCAAATAATGAAACCCACAAACCAGTTGCTCCTGCATCACCATTGAACAACTTATAAACGATGACAAAAAATGTAAGTGTAGCAACGGTGTTAAATGCATTAAATATCAGGAAAGTAGATATACACAATTTTCTAAATTCCTTCAGTTTAAAAGCCTCAACAAAACTTCTGAGAATCTTTGTAAGACTGTTGCCAATATTGGAAAAATTTAAAGGTTCATAATCTTTATGAACGGTGGACTCACTCTTAATAAAGATGGCAGGTACTATAGCACAAATTGCACAGGGAATTGCGACCCATATTGCAAGCTGCCTCGCTGCGATGTCCGCAGATGGAAACCATTCAGGATCGTACATGATAACCCAAAACCAGGGGGCGATGACCCATGCCCATTGGCCTATCCATTGAGCAACGGCCATAATATTGGTACGCTCATGAAAGTCATCAGTCATTTCGTACCCCATGGCAACATAGGGTACACTAAAAATTGTGAGCCCTAGGTAGAACACAAGAGACCATAAAAAGAAATACCAAAAGTTAAACTGAAGGGAGTTCTCACTGTAAAGCTGCCACATGAAAATATAGGCGATACCCATTACAACACCTCCTATAAATACATATTGCCTTCGCCTTCCCCACTTTGATTTAGTGTTATCGGAAATGAAACCCATAATAGGGTCCGTTATGGCATCGAATATCCTTGGTGCAAAGAAAATCAAACCCCACATCCATCCTGGAAACCCAAGATCTTGTACCAGAACCACCATAAATATTGAAAGTATGGCTGGAAACATTTGATTCGCCAACATTCCTAATCCAAAGGCAATTTTTTGTCCTACGGGCAGTTTATGACTGGATATGGTAGTATTCATTCTTGGATCATGTACTTTCTTTTCAACGAATTGAGTATACTAGAATATACCCCTACAGTTTTTCTTTAAATAAACACTCACTCTGTCTACTTCAACTGCACCGACAGGTATATCAGTATCTTCAAGACCAGGATAAGACTCTTTATTTTTCCAGCCTTCAATAGTAGAGCTAAAAAATGCGGTGGCGTCTGTATCAGTCTCATACACAATTAGTTCATATTTTTCTCCATAATCTCCACCAAACCTGGTAACCACCTGCCATTCACCATCTAGCTTATAAGAAGTATTGGTATGGTCTGACTGTGGATAATATTTGTTGTCAGAGGGTTTAAGTACTACCCAGATATCTTTTTCATGACCTTCAGGATAGACACCCATCGTAAGAATTCTGCAATTGACCGAGTCCGATTTAAGGGGAGAGGTTACTTTCACAGAATTTATAGGCCCTTCAATCTCTAATTTATTTCCTCTTGAAATTTGTTCCATTTGACTGCTCACATACAACACATCCGAAGTATAACTACCGAAAATGATCATCAGAACCCCCAGAACCCCTAATGGTATACCCAGTTTAGGGTTAATGAGCTTATTAGAATCTTTTTTACCGAGACTACTAAGGACTGCCATTACTATGAGCACAATCCCCACCACTATGATTAATAATTTTGCTGACATTTTTTTGTCTTTTTAGTATGACTTAATTACAATACACCTCTTTTCGATTCCAATTCGGCTTTTATTTCTCGTGCTTTTTCTTCTGATAAACTATAGCTCCACATAACTAGAATTGCCAAACTTGCTGTAAAAGCCGGAATAATGATATCTGCAATTCTTAATTGCGTTAACGTTTCTTCTGTTTGGGAGGCAGCGTTACCATCAAAACCTACCCATTGAAGTACTGCTCCACCAACTATCAAAGCCAAAGCCTGTCCCAATTTTACAGTCCACCAGTAAATTGCTCCAAAGGTACCTTCCTTACGTGGCATTCCATTTTCCAATTCATCCAAATCGCAGACATCAGCTGTCATACTCATCATCAATGTGAATAAGCACCCCAGACCAAAGGCCATTAGTGGAAGAGGAAAGAACATAAGAAAAGGATTTTCCGGATTGAAACCCCACCACTTTAGTCCGTAGCCTACTATTGAGATAGCAGTAGAAATGATAAAAGCGTTCTTTTTTCCCCATTTGTTGGCCATCCAGGATACAATAGGAATCACGAAAAAAGCAGTTATGACAGCAAGAATAGTGGAAAACCATGCAGGCCAGGTTCCTGCAGCAGCATAATCACCATTAAATAGATAAAACAGAATGATGAAAAAACTAAAAGAAGCTACAATTTGAAATCCATTGAAGACTAAGAAAGTAGCACCGCACAATTTTAAAAATGGCTTGTGTCTAAATACTTCTATAATCCCTTGAAATAATTTCTTAAAAATATTGGCCATTTCTTTTAACGATATTTCCTGACGATTATCGATTTTGTTAGAGTCAATACCTCTACAAAAAATGGCCGGCAAGACACCAAAGACAATGGCAATTACACCAACAATAAAGGAGAGCTTCCTAACCCCTTCGGCTTGTGTAGCAAATATATCTTCGTCTGCAATCAGTACCCAAAACCATGGAACAACCATCCATGCAACCTGACCTACAATATTGGCCAATCCCATGAGTCTTGTTCGTTCATTATAGTCTGAAGTCATCTCGTATCCAAGTCCAATAAGCGGTGTTGAAAAGCAGGTGTTGGCGAGAATAAAAACTGCCGATATGGTCAAGAAATACCAAAAATTGTAATCCTGTGAGTTGTTCTCATCCATCTGCCAAAGTAAGATAAACAAGAGACCTGTGAGGATGGCACCAATAAAAATAAAAGGCCTTCGTCTTCCCCAGCGTGTATTGGTATTATCCGAAATGTAACCCATGATAGGGTCAGAAAGGGCATCGACTATTCTGGGTAAACCACCTAGTAGTCCTGCCAAAAATGGGTCCATACCAAAGGCCGTCAGAAGGAAAAACATGAATATAGCCAGCGCCCCAGGCATTAAGTTGTTCACCAGGTGGCCTGAGCCGAAAGCCGCTTTTTGTAGTAAAGGAACTTTATTCTTTGCCGCTGTTATTTGATCTGACATAGTTATTGGGTTATAATTATTGTTTGTATGGCTTGTCCTTGAATAGATATGTTCTTACTCTCATCACCAAGTGTCAAGCGAAAGTTCTGAAGGTCTTTGCCCTCATTCAATAAGACAACTACTAAAGAACCATCTGGATTTTTAGCGGCTGTAACTTGCAAATTCTTGTTTGTGTTCTCTACTCCAATGCGTATTGCACCTGGTCTAATAAATTTACTGAAGTGACTCATAGTATAGTAAAGAGGAGTGAGGTACACTTCATCAGCCTCAGGATCAACGATGACAGGGGCAACGCACCAGTTTTTGAACCAATTTGGACCGCCTTGTCCATCTAATACCATATTCCAATCTACCCAGCCGTCTACCCAGTTGTTTAGACAGCCAATTATATCTCTTGCATAGCGATATACTGGTACATATTTTGGATGGAACTTTTTATTTTCTTCTTTGGCCCAATCCCAGCCCCAATCTGTGGCTTCTTTTGACCAGTACCAGGCATCATCCCGCCACTTTGGAATTTCTGCATCGACACAAGCCTCTGACTGGATCAAATGCTTACCAGGAGCTTTTTTATGGGCATATTGTAATTCTTCAGGAAATACCTCGTAAGTACTTGCATACCAGTGTATTGCAGTTCCGTCATAATACTTTGAAGTGGTGTCATTCTTGAACATTTCATCGACCCATTCTTTGAGGTGCTCTCGATTTTGGTCATAACCTAAAATCTTAATATCACTTTTACCATCTGCTTCCAGTTTAGGCCCTAAATGGTTTGCAACGAACTTGGTCATTTCTTCAGGAGTGAAATGCATACTTTCCCAGTTATTACCGTTGCCAAGAGGTTCATTCTCAACGGTGAAACCCCATATATCAATCCCTTCGGCTTTATAAGCATCTACATATTTTGAGAAAAAGAGTGCCCAGGTGTCATAGTATTTAGGGAGTAGTTTTCCACCTACGTAGTTGTTATTATCCTTCATCCAAGGTGGAGCCGTCCATGGAGAAGATAGTATCTTAAACCCTTCTTTTGATTTTTCCATTGCTCCTTTGATCATGGGAATAATGTCAGCACGATCTTCTTCAATGGAAAAATGTTCCAGAGTAGTATCACCTTCAACAGGCGCATAGGAATAATTGCTTAATGAGAAATCAGAGGAGTTCATATGAGTTCTGGTTAAACTATATTTGGCACCACTTTCCCCGAAATAAGCTTCCAATACCTTATCACGATTTTCCGAGCCTAACTTATTCAATAAGTAGGCTGAAGCTTCAGTAAATGAACCTCCAAAACCTGTGATCTTCTGAAACTCCTGATCAGGAAGTAACTTAATAGTAGATTTATCACTGTCAGGAGTAAATTCAGTAACTTTTGAAAGCTTATTACCGCTCGCAGACGTTTCATAAATTTCCAGTTCTAAAGTATTCACTTCTGGATCACATGCACTAATCATCATCACAATAAGTAGAAAGTATATATGTTTTAATCTTTTTTTCATAGTACTAATCTTCAACAGTAGCTTCCATGTGTGCTGGAGGCACCATTACTTCAGCCATTAAAGAGTCTTTTTTACCTTCGTAGGTTTTGACTATAGGATTTCCGTCTCTAGTCAGTCCTGCAAAAGTTCCTTTATCAACTTCACTCCAAACTGGGTACTTAGCCTGACCATTGAGCGTGAAGAGCCCAAAATGATTTTCTGATCCCTTAGGATTGTGCGAATCTTTCCATTGCTCATCAAACGCCTCGAAATAGAAGCAGGAGATGCCTGATGTATTGGTCCATTCGCGCATATGTTTGTAATACAGGCCCTGTTTGTATTCGTCAGTTGCTTTTGAACCTTTAGGCCCGTAGTGCCCATTGGAAACGGTTGCCCAACCTGTTTCACCAATGTGTATAGGCTTATCTACACCAAGACTTTGCATATAGCTTTTTACAGAGTCGTACTGTGACATAGCGAATTCCTTCGCACGCTGCATAGCTGCATCTATCTTTTCAATATCAGATAACTGTTCGTCAGTTTCAGGCACTTTCCAAAAACCTGGATTATAGTGTGAGTTATGATAGGGATAAGTGTGCATCGAAATGTAATCCACTGTTTTAACTAATTTTTCAAGATCCTCCGTATGGTAAGCGGAATCAGCACCACCCCATGAGGCAAAATCATCTGAGCTGGTAATCCATAAATCTGAAGATAGACTACCCTCTTTTTTTAGATTCTGAAGGTGGGAGACCCATTTCAGGATCACAGATGGCTGCACATAGTAACTCTCTGCCCATTTAACCATAGCTTCATTTCCTACTGCCAATACTTTAACGATATCAGGATATTCGTTTGCAAGAGCAACTGCTCTATCAATTTCATCTACGTTTTGCTCACTTTCAACATTATGATCAGGGGCTTGATCTGTCCACGCATTTTTGCAGTCGATCCATGCACCAAGCATTACATACATTTCGAAGGAAGAATCTTCTTCCTTTAATTGAGAAATGGCTTTGAGTAAATTAGGAGCGTGTGGCAACTGAACATTATAGGTCCTTAATATTTTGATGCCCATAGCCGACAATATCTTCATGTCTTCTTTGAGTTGATCAATAGTAGGTTGAACATCCCTTGATGTTTGTCTATATCCTCCGTATGAAATTGCCAGGTAATCCGGATTGCCTAAAATTTCTTTTGCTGTCACTTCTTTGTTTTTACTTGTTTGATTTGTTTCGTTTTCACTTTGCTGCTTTTGACTACAGGAAAAGCTTATTGCTAAGATCATCCCAATAGTTGATATTTTATATGCCAATTTCATGATAATATATTTTGTTCATATTCTGTCATACTATCTATAGCTTAGCCCATACCCAAAAGGAAATAATGGTTCTATCGAATCATCCCAAAAATTGGGTCCATATTTTCCTTTATAGTCTTCCACTGACTTAGGCCAGGAGTGGGGTAACTTGCCTTTAAAGTCATGATCCCCAAACAATACTTGTGCTATACCATCACCTTCTGAACCCGGTAGCCAAGCCGCTACAAACGCATCTGATTGCTCAATTTGTTCAGTAGTGACTAAGGGCCTTCCTGATATTAAGATGACCACAACTTTTAAACCTTTGCTTCTATAAGATTCAATTAGGTTTTGATGAGCTTCTGTAAGTGTATGTTGAAACAAATCCATTTCTCCTCCAATGTCTCCGAAGAATTCAGCGTATGGGGTTTCACCAACAACAATAACTGCTGCTTCTGCACCTTCATGATTTCCTGAACCGTCTTTGTCATAAATCACCTCAGCTTCAGACAGGTCTTTGATGCCTTCGAGTATGGTAGTCGCTCCTTTATAGCTTTCAGTTGACCCTTGCCAGTTTACAGTCCATCCACCTGATTGGAACCCTGAGTTATCAGCAAATTCTCCAACCACAACTATTTTGGCTTTCTTCTTTAATGGGAGAGCACTATTATCATTTTTTAACAGCACCAATGATTCACGAACAGCTTGGCGTGCTATAGCGCGATGTTCTTCGATTCCTATTTTTCCGATCAGCGTTGTGTCAGGAAATGGATGATCAAATAATCCAAGTCTATATTTTTGTCTAAGTATTCTTTTTACCGCATCGTCAATTCTCTCCTGTGGGACAGTTCCGTTTTCCACTGCTTCCTTCAACCCACTTTGATAGTCTTCCAGATCGCCATCAACTGCCATCACCATATCAATACCCGCATTGATAATACCCGTTTCACCAAATCGTGAATAGCCTTTCCAATCTGATACGACAATACCATCGAAGCCCATAGACCCCTTCAGGGTGTCTGTGATTAGCGCTTTGTGCGCATGCATAGATTTGCCATCCAGCGTATTGAAAGAGGCCATTACTGATCCAACGCCTTCTTTGACTGCTGCTTGATAGGGTGGGAGTAAACGCTGAGTAACGTGCTCGCTACTCAAGGAAGTATTGCCACCTTCTACACCGAAATCAGTGGAACCGTCTCCCACAAAATGCTTGGCTGTTGCCATCACCGTTTCTCTTTCACTAAGCTCGCCTTGATGCCCTCTAATCGAAGCTTTGGTTAGTTTAGTAGTTAGCTCAGTGCTTTCTGAAAAAGCTTCATAAACACGGCCCCATTTTTCGTTATAAGGAATGGCAACGCAGGGTGAGAATACCCAGGTGAAGCCTGTAGCTTGAGCCTCAATAGCTGTTATAGCCGCAGTTCTTTCTACCAGGTCCGGATTTCCAGCAGCCCCTAAACCAATATTATGTGGGAAAATAGTTGCTCCTTCATAGGTATTTTGACCATGGACAGCATCCACTCCAAAGAGTAAGGGAATAGCGAGTCTAGTTGATAATGCCTGTTTTTGTAACTCTATAAATTTGGATTGCCATTCAGCCGCACCTTTTCCTGGTAGTGGCCCTTGAGTATGAATAACAGAGCCAATGAATTTCGAAGCTATATCATTATCTGATATATCATCAAAATGTCTTACCTGCGTCATCTGACCTACCTTTTCTTCTAAGGTCATCTGAGCCAGTAATGAGTCGACTTTCTGTTCTATAATTTCATTCATACTAATTTCTTCTTTCAGTTGCTGTTGACATGAAGAAAAGCAACAGGCGTTAATCAATAGCATAATAGCGCTATGTCTCCACTTCATAAACATCATCTAAGCATAGTTTCTTTTACATGAGCAATAATTTGTGTAACATATCCACTTCTTTCAAACACTTCTTGACTCAAAGCTTTGTCCAAAGTCAAGCTTTCCATATTTATATGACTTCCATCATTCAGAACAACCTCAATGGCTTCTTCTTCTGCAATTTTATAGACTACAGGAATCTGACAATAAGTGAAACATAGCGATCCTATTTCCATAGGCAACTGCTTAGTTTCTCCTTTTACATCCACATAATTGAAAGTCTCTTGAGTTGTGAGGAATTCATCTTTTCTTAGCATGCAAGGGTTAAAATAGAGCTGACTTTCTTTTACGAAAACACCTAATTCCCCAAAACGGCTGATAATATCTTCTTTCACCTGACCAGTCATACCCGGTTGTTGAGCTCCCTTTCCTATTGGCGTATGTGAGTAAGGATCTGTTGGAAAGGCTCCATACAGCGTAGGGGACTTGTGGACTCCAATGCCCTGATTGATTTCGTAGTAATGCTCCAACAATCTACCTACGACCTCTTCACTTTCCTTCTCTTCAATAGCTTTTAGACAACATTCCTGAACGGCCAATTGTAATTTAGAAACCATGTGCCAGTATATAGAACCCAAGCCTTCATACCCAAAGAAAGTCCCTGAGCGCCCTGTAAATGCCTTATGATTAAAAACGTCTTCAAATAGTTGTAGCACCTGATCTTTATTAGAATCCAATAGACTTTCATATTCGCCTGATAATTCTTCCAGACCTTGTTTGAGATCACTGGCATTTTTAAACCTACCATTAAAATGATGAACACCTTTAATATCTTTCGTTACAATTTGAGTGTTTCCATCATCTACCAATTCTTTCAACAATGCTGATTGTGAAATCGCAGAAGCTGGAATATTATTCTTCTCTGCAAATCCAGGTAAGTCTTTATTAGGGTACAGCAAGTAACTGTATTGATCCTCCCTAAACAATGCACTGCCTTTAAGGCCGTCTAATACACCTAATGCTTCTTCTGATGACAGATAGCCAGAACTCAAAACAGCAACCTGCCCTTCAAGCATTTCGCTGAGATATGAAATGGATACTTCTCGATCATTCTCAACAGTCATCAAGTTATAAGCGTGATACATATGGTCATCACGCTTATTGGCTTTTATGGTATGCTCAAGATATTCTAAACATGCAGTAGTAAAATGCTTAATATCATCAATAGATAAGTCCTCTTTTTTACTACTAAAAGAATGTTCATAAATCTGAAGTCGGTAATCACTTCCTGCTGTTCCAAGCCCATCTAAAATCAGCTTTCGATCACTATCATTGATTGTATCCGATAATAAATGTTGGTATTTATCTAGTGTGTGGACTACTCCTTTGTAAAAGGTTAAAAGTTCGGAAGATATGCTGATCTTATCTACTTCTGATTCATCAAATACATCACCAATAAATTTAAGAAAGCGTCTTAGGTAACATAAGGTAACCATAGAGACACCATTACCTACTAGTGCATTATTAGCATCGTTCCACTCGGGACGTTGAGTGTTCATCCATATACCTGCTTCCGGAATGAAATTGGATACTTTGGCCAATACCGTTGCTAAAAGTTTTTCCATGAAATTCACATGGACAATATCTTCGTTCTTATCTCTTAATAAAGCACTATCAGCTCCAAGAGATGGCCATAACTTCTCGATTTTTTCATCTGCTGTCTGATCAAAATCAATAGTATCTTTCGGATTTTTTAGAATGTCTGAATAGCTCTTAATCCTGTAAGGCACATTAGCATAAACAAACAGCTCTTTATTGAATAGTTCTGCCAATTTACCAGGATCATGATCTTCTGCAAACTCAAGGAACTTAAGCAGATAGATGATCTGATGATCACCCCAATAGCCTATATAAGACCAGGGATCATCCGGCTCAATACGTTCCCAGTCAATACCATTCTTAGTAATACGATAAGGATTGTATCCATCAAATGTTGAAGCATTCAAAAACTTGTAGATCATACCCTCAATAAATTCAGGGTAGGAGTGAGCGAGTGCTTCCCAGTTTTGAAAAATATCTCTCCAGTTTCCTTCGTAGTCCAGTATTTTTGATCCGTCAACTTCATCATGGGTATTGATGGAGAACTGATTCCATGGCCTGCTTGGGTCTCCATGTCTACGACTAAATTTCAATGGTAAGTACTCCAGACAGAGCCTTTCGAAGTCTTTGTTTTCAGTGCTGCTACTTAATTCTTTAAGAACAGTCAGAGAAAATTGTTTTGGAAGACCTTGAATAGTCTCCTTTACTGTATTAAAAACCTGTTTGTTCGCACTGGATAAGTAGTTGATAAAGTCTGATCTTTCTATTTGATAATTATTATCAAATATACCACCACGCATAATGTTGAAGAGTGAATTTGCAAAATGCCTGGTATCTCTCAAGCGATCTTCCGTCATTTGAAATGCATCAGAAGAAGCATTTAGCTTAATAAGACGTTTAGTACCTAATTCAATATCCTCTTTGATTTTATGCTCTAGCTTGCCATCATTTCTAATGGCTTCAGATATCAACTCAATACCAGGCATATTTTGATTTACATTGGCAACAATAAGCCATTCCTTTTTAGTTTCTGAAGCTAAAGAAATGGTTGAGTTTATAAAGTACGCTCCTCTTTCCGCTTTGACATCTTCTTCTTGCTGTATATCTAAGCCATTTCTAAAATGATCTAACTGTAATGAAGAGAGAAGGTGGTTTACGTTTTCCAAACCAAGTGACCAAGCTATATTTGCTTTCAGCGCTTCGCTAGGTTCGGCTTTATCCACTATGATAGCACTAAGGGCAAAAATTCCTATACCACTTGCTACCTCAAGCTCATTTCGCTTGTAAGCATCAACAAGATTGCTACGCTGACTTTGTAATGCACTACCTACTCCATAGGGCATTATATTTTGTATACCATCGAGAAGGCTCACACTTACCTCATCCACACCATTATTTATGAGTGTGCTTTTTTTAACAAAACCGTAGTTATCACTCGAATTCCATTGGTATTGAAAAGTGAGACCAAGATCATGATTTACCTCTTCGAATAAGATTTTGTTACCGTATTCATTCTTGTAGAGATTTTGACTTGTCTTATATAGATTTGAAAATCTTATGGAGAATGGTTCCCAAATATAAGTTTGACTCTTTTTATTTACCTGAAAGATCGATTTACTACCAGTGTACTCTGCAGACTCTACTATTTTATCATCTGTAGAATAGGGGAAGAGCGCATTTTCAGCATCTTTTCTTCCAGCGCTTAAGCCACCATTGCTGCCTATGAACATCCAGTGATTTGAATCACTGACGATACTCATAAAGAATGGCCGCATATCATCGACATTCGAAATTTTGAAGTATGCTTCTTGATCGATTTCAACTAACTCTAGCTGTACGTTATCCTTTTTAAGGTCTTGCATTAAACTAATGTAGCGGTTTTAGTTTTTGGTGATTTACAATGAATAGGCCGAGCAAATTGCTCGACCTATTTTACTAAATGAGTGTGATGCTAAACTCTATTCTAATATTAAATCATCGAAGTAAAATACTTGCTCAGCACTTATTGTTTCACCATCAGTACCATCAGGATTATCAGGTTTTATAACTAATTGATTATAAGTTGTTGGTGAAGCAGGTAGGTTAATAAAAGTGAATTCTATTTCTGTCCAAGTATTTGCACCACCGGTAACTTGTCTGAATACAGGAGCAGGATTCCCCGTAACCGGATCAGTTTGTTCATCGTCACTTAATGACAATTCAAGTCTGTAGGTAACATCAGGAATACTCGAATATACTTTCAGCTTAAATACCTTGGTAGTTATGTCAATAGTGCCAACAGGGAATGCATTTTGCACTCCTCCCCAGCGATTAATTCCACTAGCTCTTACAACCTTTAATACATTAGCTGAAGTATTGATTCCAGATGCGGAAGGGTTTGCATCTAAGCTTGGTACAACTCCACCATCGCCTGCGCTTGAAAATGCACTGATAAATGATTCACACCCTTCAAAATCAAGCGGTAGAGTTGTCGCAGCAACGACAGTGCCGGTACAACCACCGCCTCCGCCACCTGAACCACTATCATAAAGTGCCAGATCGTCAAAGAAGTAAGTATCATCTGTAAAGGTACCTATCTTAAAGAATAGGACAATCTTGTTATATTTATTACTTTCAGAATCGGGAAAATCAAAGGTTAATTCTTGCCATTCGTCAGCACCTACACTTGTTGTTTGAGATACTTCGGTGGCAATTCCATCATCATCTTTGTCTTCAAGCTTAAGTGTAACCTGATAGTTTGTTTCAGAAGAGAATACTTTCAATTTAAATCCAGAGTTACTATTAAAGTCAAATTTAGAGTCAAATATAATCTGGTTGTTGGCGAATTCAAGTGATGGGTCTCTATCCACTTGTGCCACTTTACATGAAGCATTAACCATATTTTCAAAGTCTGGGTTATCCACGAAAGTATACGCGCCACCTGCATCGATTATTTCAGCTCCAGGGTCAGTTTGAAAGGTCAAGTTGAAGTCTGACGCATCTAGTGATTGCGAGGTCTCAGGAGTACAGGAAGCTCCTGCACTAACGTTAACAGTGCGGGTCACTTCGTCTGCTTTGTTTCCGTCAGAGTCCGTTACGTTATATGTAGTTATGTAAGTACCTGGCGTGTTTGGATCAACAACAAGGTCACCACCTTCCACAATCTCAGTCGTTAGATCACCATCTTCAACATCACTAGCAGTCGCTCCTGCATCTGTAAATGGATCACCTACAGTAAGATTTATTACTGCTGCTCCACCTAAAGTTATAACAGGTTTAGAACCTACTACTCCTCTTTGTATAATATCATCAATATAAAATGTTTGTGGAGTAGTACCATCGGGATCAGCGAAAAGCACTAATTTTGGATATGCGGAGGAAGATGTGAAATCAAAAGAAATTATTTCCCAACCAGTACCTCCATGATTAGCAGTAGTTTCTATTGCGTTTGTCTCAGTGATCTCCAATTTCAATAATACATCTACCGGTTCATCCGACCAGAAATTCAGATCAATAGTCTTATCTTCAGTTAAATCTATGGCAGAACCTAGATTGAAGGCTATTCCCTCAAAAGCCACCCCACTATTAGTAATTTGACCCACATTGCCTGCCTTATCATTTGATCCAGATGGATCCGGGTTAGCAACTATATCAAACGAGGCACCATTAAATGTTTCAGGCTCATATATTGTGTTGCTTGCATCAAAAGTAATTGGTAACGATGCTATTTCTGGAATGAGAATAGTCAAAGTGTCAGATGCTGTGGCGGTTGCTCCTGCAATGTTAGAAGCAGTTAGAACAACAGTATAAGTACCGTTTTCATATGTTTTCGCAGGATTGATTTCGGTAGAAGTCGTTTCATCACCAAAATCCCAAGAATAGTTATCCGCATTATCAGAGGTATTGATAAAAGTTACGGTCCCCGTTTCCTCGTTAAGAGTAGAGGTAAACCCAGCAATGACTGCTGGAAGGTTATCATCATCATCTGAACATCCTAAAAAGGACATTGCAAGGATGAATATGGTAATCATCTTTGCGTTTTTAAGTAATAGTTTCATCATCTTTATTATCGTTTAGATCAATTATTAGTTATACACCCTCACATAGTCCACTAATAGTGTCTGAGGAAAAACAGTCTCACTATTAGGCGGACCTCCAACGAAGGAGCCTCCAACGGCAAGATTTAAGAGCATGTAAAATGGTTTGTTAAATACCCAAGGGCCTGGTGCATCGGCAGGTGTAAACTGTCTAAATAAGACATCATCTACGTAGAAGTTGATAGCCTCAGGCCCCCATTCAATTCCAAAAACGTGAAATCCAGTATCAAAACGATCATTTCGCAACTCGTATGTTTTAGTCAAATTAGGTTCATCACATATTTCTTCATCTCCACAGTAGCCGGGTCCGTGCAAACTCCCTAGTGTCTTTGTAGGCTCCTGACCACGGTATTCCATAATGTCTATTTCTCCTGCATCAGGCCATGGGCTTGTGTTAATGTCAGCTCCAAGCATCCAGAATGCCGGCCAGATACCTTGACCATAAGGCAATCTCATACGTGCTTCGAATCTACCGTAAGCTTGTTCGAACTTGCCTTTTGTGGTTAATCTGGCCGAAGTGTAGGAAGCTCCTCCAAATGATTCTTCCTGGGCTGTAATAATTAAAAATCCATTATTTACTACAACATTTTCCGGTCTGTCGGTATAGTACTGCAACTCGTTATTGCCCCAGCCGCATAGATTGGGGCAGCCATTACCGATGTCAAACCCCCAAATTTCACTATTCGGAGCACCGTCAACATTAAATTCATCTTGCATGATCAAATTGTCTGCTGAGGCTACTATTTGCTCATCATCAGAACATCCTGAAGAAAAACAGACTAGTATCAATAATAAACAGCTTACTATTTTCATTATATTATTCATTTTCATTGTTTTCATTTTTAAATTCTTTACTACTCTCTGTAGAAATAAATATTATCAACAAGAATGTCAGTTATTGCACCGGGGTTCGGGCTAGTTCCATCGGTTATAAAAAAGAATAGTGAAATATTACTTCTATTGAAGCTGCTGAAATCAGATAAAGGAATATCAAAACCTTTCCAATCATTCCCTATTAAGTCAGCTGCCGAAATAGTATATGCACCCTCAGTTGGAGAAGAGCCATCAGGCCCTATATCAAGTAAGCTTAAGCGAATAAAATCTTCAGGAGCGATGTCTGCTTTTTCAACTTGAATGTCTATATGATAGTGTGTCATGGCAGATGCATCGACTGTATTAAGAGTCTTGAGTGCAACAAAATTCAGTTCTGTATACCTCATGATATTGTCACCGTTAATTCCAAAAGGTGCCGCACCCTGTGTCGTCTGTCCATCAGGAATAAAAAAGCCATTAAAAAAGTCAATAGGCGCACTTTGATAACGGTCACTAAATACCGATACGACATCAGAAGGATCCCTTGTCGGTGTAGGTGCAGGTGTGAAATCGCCAAGAGATTGGAGAGATAGTGATCCACTCGCTCTGACATTGGCTAAACTAGCAGTTATTTCTGCGGTTCCTTGTCCTACAATAGTGACTACTCCTAACTCACTGACTTGAGCAACTTCTAAATTAGATGATTGAAAGTTAAAATAAGATGGAGCGGCTAAAACAGTTTGATTCGTTCCATCTGCTAAATTGAAGGTTTGGGTTCCAATTATGGTAGAAACTGATCCTATAAAAGTCTCCTCAACCAGATCTTCTCCACCATATATAGCAGGCCGTGGCTGTGCAATAGTACCTAGTGTTTCAAACTGTAGCTCATCTATCCAGATTGTGTATCCTATGCCATTAGTACTTGCAGTGTTAGCAGAAAAAACAAACATTCCCTTTTCCTGAATCAACTTAGAAGGATCTGGTATAGGAATAGTATATTTTTTCCAACCCGTAGAAAGCTCTGTCCCGTTAAGAGTAACAGCGTATTTGTTTTCATCAAAATCGGTTCCAAATCCAAATTGATCTACGACTGCTGTGGTTGAGCCTTTTGCCCAAAATGTTAAAGCATCATAACCTGTTAAATTTCTACCACTACCACGGTCTACAAAAATACCTCCAATATAAGTGCCATCAGGATCTGTTGAACTAGGCACATCAATTCTTATAGAACTTGTTCCTTTGTAGGCTTCATTTTCATCTACCCCAAAACCATTTACATTAGCTCCTGTTGCTGGGTCAAAAGATTTAAAAAAATCATCTGTAAGCCCCTCTGGTGAATCAAGAAAAATTGCTCCATTATTATTGAAAGTAGCAAACTGTACATCTTCAGATGGATCTCGCTCACAACTTGTAGAAACAGTAAAAATGAATGCTACAAGAATTATAGTTTTTAAATTCATTGATTTAATATTTTTCATTTCTCTATTTTTTATCTACCAAGGTTGATGTGTACGTAAGTTCTGAATTCCCACTCATTTCCATCTGGAAAGCCTACAGGGCTTACAATAGGAGAGGTAGCAAATTCCTCCGTTTCATTAGGTAAATACCTTGGTGAATTTTCATCCAATGAACGCCACATAAATCTTATGCCTAATGTAGTGCTTGGAAGTATGAACCAATCTTGCTTACCAACGGTAGTTGATAGATCAGCCATTATTTGCAATGGAAACGTCAGGTTAAAATCCCGATGGTAATCAAAAGGTCCCCAATCATTGAACTTTAAGTGAGAATTGAGTTTAACACTTTTATAAATTACTCTTACATCACCACCGTATCTTTCTACCGTTCTGGCGTCATCACCATTGGCCTGACCATTACCACCATAAAGGTTTGCTATAATTCCTAGTTCAGGATTAATTTTTGAAACTATACGGGTATTTACCTCCCATAAGTCCAAAGCCGGAGGAGTGCCAGGAGCACCGAATGGTGTTCTGCCAGCATCATCAAATATGATAGCAGCATCCATATTAGTAGGTAGGTGTCTGTAAACTATACCAACACTAGCTGCCAAGGAAGCATCCTCATTTCTGTCGTTATCCCAAGCATACATCCAAGTACCAGGTGTAGGGTCAAACGTGAGTAATAGCTCGCCTGCTACAGTCTCTCTATTTGCACGAACTACAAAAGGGTCATCTAAGATATTTCTCAACCTACCAGGGGTATTTTCGGGTAAATCGCCTGGCATTGGGTCAACCAAAGGCTTTTGATACATAAAATTTGGAGCGATCTGCCATTTACCCATTTGGTATGTAGCACCTGTAAATATGCTGTTTACATTACCGCTACCGGTGTCTTTAAGTCTCCAACCTGTAAAAGTCTGTGTGGGATCACCACCACCAAAAGCAACAAGTCCCATAGAAGAGCCTTGGGCATACCAGTTAATTCTACCCACCTGGTAGGTCAATTTAACCTTCCCTCCCCAAGTATCAGAGTTCTGGACTTGGTCTGTGAATACCTGATAGTTACCTTCGCTACCTCTTGTGAATTGAAATTCACGATCCACCAACGGTTGTCCACCCCAAATACCTCCGGCTTCAACGGTTAGTTTCCCCATTTCCTTTTTGGCATGTACCGTCATTCTTCTTGTTCGAGGTTGTGGAACAGCAATGGATGTTATTGCCGCGCCAGGAGCTTGTATATCCTCATGAAAAATACCTGTCAGGTCTACATTAGCTACTTTTTTAGTGTATTTCACCAAAACTGCTGGGTTTGCTCCCCACCATAATTCTTGTCCGTAAGCCACTTTTAAACCCTTAAAATGATCTTTACCTTCTATTTCAAGTCCTTGGGGTGCAAGACCATTGTAAATATCAAGGTTTGGTCCGTAGTTGGCTTCTGGATATAACCCAAAGAAGTCACCCTCATAACCCCAATGATAATGACCTGTTCGATAGAACCCTTTAAGGTTAAAATACTTGTGATCCCATGAATATTCTGCCTGATACAACTGCAGTCTATCAAATGTTCCTGGTAGAGGGTCACCATTTTGGGTAACTATTTGCTGAGGCCTTGCCCTGTTCTCATAAAAGAGTTCATTAATCGGGTTTAATGCTACATTACCAACCATGTTAAAAGTAACATTGGCATGTACATTTGACGAAGGATTTGCCTCAAAACCAACAAAATAAGATTCCATTGCATCAAAGCCTAACTGATTTGGAAACGTGTTTCCGTTTGGATCGGCATCGTCTGGAGTAGTGATTAATTTTCCACCGGTATTAAATGTGCTGATCTCTGCACGTAATTCACTTAATCCTAACTTTTGGCCGCCCTCACCCGCAAGTGCCGCCTTATCACCACGTGCTCTTAATACAGCGTCCATAAGTTGAATGCCGTCAAAGTGATTAGACATAAATTCAGCATCCACATTGGGACCATATGGATTGAGACTGTGAACCTCCTTCAAAGCATAATAGGCCGCCCTGGGATACAGGGTATATAAACCTCTAAAATCTGTAGGGCCTTTGGCGCAGATACCAAACCACTCTTCATTCATATTATTATCGGAGGGTTGTGCTTGATCTCTGGAATATCCTCCATTAGACCAGGAAGCTGTATTGTCATGAAGTTCTAAGTTTTCAGTTTGCTTGTATTTCCACCATCCATCGGAAAACTGGAAAGTGAATCCTCCTATGGAATTATTTGCTTTTCCCAGTCCTGCGGCATTTTCATATATATCTCTCCAGTTACCTACATCATAGTATGCCTGAGAGTACTGATCTTCTTGATTATCTCTTGCATTAAATGCATCAGCACCAAACTCAGAAAACAATATTGGCATATTTAATTCATCCTTAACTCGTTGAAAAGCATCACCAAATGAAATACCTCTGTACATATTGGTGCCATAGATATCAATATCTCTACACTCTTGTTTGACAAGGTCAAGGTATAATAAGTCACCATTACAGATTGCGACAGGGTGGGAGCGATCAACTTTTTTCACTTCGAGAGTGGCATCGTTGAAAGCTTTATATAATGCACGAGCTGCAATTAAAATTCCTTCATCAGCTTCTATTGGAATATCCTCTGTTTCAGCACCCGTCCATGATAAATGATAATTGTTTTCATTACCAATCATATAAAGCAATAATCCTGGAGTGTCTTTATAGGTCTCCGCCATGACTCTAGCCTCAGCCATTAACACCTCCCTTGTTGCAGGATCTGCATAATCTGTTTGTGGCGTCCAGGCACCATTGATGGTAAGCCCATAGGCACCAAAGGTGATGTTCAACATGGTATAAATACCATAATTCTCATAGATGTACGTGATCCACTTAGGTGCTAAGTCATAGGTACGGATGGCATTCACTCCCATATTTTTTAATAGGGACATTTCAGCATCCAGAGCCGACATGATTATGTCGTCAGTTCTGTTCCATATACCTGGATCAGTAATAGTCGAACCAATAGGAACATAATCCCAGTTCACACCATTAACAATAAAGTCCTTGCCATCCACTTGGAGTCTCATACCGCTATTGTCTTGTACAACTGACACTACATCAGACTGCGCATTGACAATGGTGGCTAAGAATAGAAGAACTAATACTAAGTAAATGTTTTTCATATTAGGTTTATTTGATTTGAATTATCAATACTGCTCATTGCAATCGATTTAGTTTTTTCGCAAACGTTTTCTAAAATCGGTAACAACTTTGACGTCTAAGTGTTTTAAACATAAGAACAGTTGAACCAAATCTAGTTTTTAAGAATACATCATTCCTAAAAAAGTACTACGTCAATTCTCTCTAATGACTACTACAATGCTGTCACAGATATGCCTAAATCGTTTTAATTTGAATATATTTACTATTCAGTGCCTTGAGCATGACTAATTTTCACAATATGAATAAATACATCATTGGCCTTACCATTGGCTTATTGGTTGGGATCAATATTTACTGTTTCCCAGGCAAGTATCCTATCAAGAATTTCACCTCGGAGGAATATAAGGCCGGGATTCAAAATATAGACTTTGCACAAAATAGGGATATGACTCTATTCGTTGCCAATAATCTGGGGGTCCTTTCCTTTAATGGTAACGATTGGAAAGTATATGCCTACAGAACCGGGGAGAAACAGCGATCATTGGCTTTTGATGAAAATACCAATCGCCTTTATGTAGGTTCGCAGGGAGATTTTGGGTATTTCGAAAGAGATTGGAGTTATATTTCACTGGTTGATAAGATTCCGCAGGAGGCTCGAAACTTTGATGAAGTATGGGATGTGTTCGTTTCCCCAACAGGCGTTTATTTCTGTACCTTTCAAGGAATTTTTGTTTTTGATGGTCAAAGTATGGACGTAATAAAACCAGATATTGGCTTTGATCGGTCTTTTCAGGCAGGTAATAGATTATTTACTCAAACTTCATCGGGTCGATTGTTTGAATTAGAAGATTCGAAGTTAACCGCGCCATATGCACAGAGTGAAATAGACTTAATAGTAGCTGGAGTAATTCCGAAAGATGAAGGATTCCTAATCTTTTATAACTCGGGTAAAATTGAGTTCTCGACTCCTTTTAAAGTAACTGAAGAATTTACTGACCTAATTAATGTGCTAGAAGGTAAATATGTCAATCATGTGACTCAATTATCAGATACACGACTGGTAATTTCAACTCAAAGAGCAGGGTTATATTTGTATGACATACGAACTAATGAAATTGAAAACATTGATAAAAAGTATGGGTTGCAGAGTAATGCTTGTCTTCGAGCCTTTCAAGATTACACGGGAAACCTTTGGGTAGGTATGCAAAACGGCATAGCCTTGATTGATATCAATTCACCGTTACGGTTTATAAATCAAGAAATCAATATTCAGGGAAGTGGTTATGATGCTTATGACGCAGATGAAGGAAGATACTATACCACATCGAATGGAATATTCTTTCAGAAAAATGAATCATTGGAAAGTGTTTTTTTAGTTGGAACAGAAGGACCTGCTTATGCGATTCAACAAATTGGTAATAAGTTATATGCCGGGCACCACACAGGATTATTCTTACTAGAAAATGGTTCAGCAAAGAGGCGTGCATATACAGATGGTCTATGGCAGATAAAGCAATTAAGAATGAATCCGCAATATGCTATTGGAGGTACTTATTCCGGTTTATCGCTATTTAAGATTAACGCCAATCAGGAACTTGAAAAAGTAAAAAAAATTGAAGGGTTTGACGAATCTAGCCGATTCTTTGAAGAAGATAGAAAAGGTAGAATTTGGGTTGGGCAATTCTATAAGGGGTTATATCAGTTAAATTTGACTGATGACTTCACAACAGCCCTTGTTAATAAAGTATCTGATTCCTATGATCTTCCCATTAATGAACATATTATTTTAAGTCGTATAGACGATGAACTTTACCTGGGTACAGAAGAAGGTGTTTATAAGATTGATCAAACAAATGATCAAATAATTGAAGCAGAAGAGTTCTCAGGAACAATAGGGAAAAATTGGGTGTATTTACTTGTCCAGGATAACCAAAAGAATGTTCATGTATTCACGGAGAATTTGGTTGGTTTTTTCAAACAGGTAAGTAAGAATAATTATGCATATGTTCCATCATCACTGTTTCAATTGCGGCAGTCTTTTAACAACGATTTATTACATATATCAAAGAACATTCAAGAGGGAGTCTTAATTAATGCAAATGAAGGTTTTATCTATTACAGTCCACGACTGGAAGATAGGTTGACTGTTGAGAAAAAACCTGTGATTAGTAGGGTTTATAATGTGGAGGAAGACAGTGTTTTGTACGCTAGGTTGCCTTTTGACGATAGACCCGAAATCACGAAACCAATAACGATTATTCAAGGAACGAAAGTTTTAGAATTCACGGTAGAATCTTTCAAATTCCGAGATGTTAACAACAGGCAATTTCGATATTACTTAAAAGGCTTCGATGTAGATTATGGTAAATGGTCGGGTTCTACTCTTAAGGAGTATACCAACCTAAAAGCAGGTAAGTATGAACTGTATGTTCAAACACTTAATTATCTGGGAGAAATTGTAACTAGTGAGCCCTTGTCTGTGGAAGTGAAGCCACCTTTCTTTAAAAGCTTAGTAGCGAAGGTTTTTTATGTAGTATTGGCAGTTTTGATGTTATTTCAAGGATATAGAATTCAACGAAAGTATTACAAAGAAAAACAAAAAGTACTAGAGAAGTCAAAACAAGAAGAGCTTGCTAAAAAACAGTATGAATTACAAGAATTAAAAGAAGAGCATATTGCCAGTGAATTACGTCATGTGAACAACCTTCTGGCATCTTCAACTATGAACCTAATGGTGAAGACTGAGTTCATGGAAAATATAAAGCAGGAGATCAAACAGGTAAAATCAAACGGTAGTGTGGCGGAGACTCAAAAGGCTCTTAATAAAATAGTAAAAGAGATTGACACTAATTTAAAGCTGCAAGAAAACTGGAAACAGTTTGAATATCATTTTGACCGTGTCCATGGCGATTTTCTTAACCGGCTTACTAATGAATTTCTGGATCTTACACCAGGTGAACAGAAACTATGTGCTTTTTTGCGACTTAAGATGGATACCAAAGAAATTGCCAACCTCATGAGCATCTCGGTTCGCGGGGTGGAAGTGGCTCGATATCGATTGCGTAAAAAGTTTGGGCTCGAGAGTCATCAAAACCTCTCTAAGTTTATTTTGGAGTATTAAGTATTCCATATATAATAAATTTGTATTTGATATTTTATTTATTTTTAAGTTGACTCTTATGCTGCCATCATAAACCCTGGGTTTATTATTTACCTTATATTTTCCCAGAATAATAATATATCCCGCAAACGATTGCTATAAAGTCAAGATGCAACTCCAAATGCCTTACACTGGCTGCATAGGGATATTAACAACAGTTTTGATGTAGTTATGATGTAATTGCTCAAACGGTTTAATGTACTCATGATGTAGTGTATTATCTTGTTTATGAGATAATAATAATTACACTTGATAGATTAAAATGAGACGATTTAAATCGTTTGCCTCGCTAATTGTTAAGTGAATTTAAATAATACCATATGAAAAATTTTATACTATTATTTGGCGCTATGTTGGTGTCGATGGATTTATTAGCTCAAGACCCTGTCGTATTCGATGACGACTATGGTACAGGAGTAAGTTTTGTAGCATTTGGAGGATCGATCAATGACATTTCGGTTGTGACTACTGAGTTCAATACTGGTACTTCTTCACTTCAAGTAGTAGTACCTGCCTCGGACTACACTGGAGGAGCTTTAGTAGTAGATCCGGGTCGTGATGTTTCAAGTTATGATCAGCTCACTTTCTGGGCTAAGGCCAGTCAGGCGGCTACCTTAAATGTGGCTGGAGTTGGAAACGATAATGTGACGACTGTGAATCAAACTGAGGTTACGAATTTAGGATTGACAACAGAATGGCAACAGTTTACAATCACGCCTACGGATCCATCGGTATTGACTTCTCAAACAGGATTATTTCACTTTGCAGAAGGAGCTGATGAAGGAGTATATACCATTTGGTTTGATGACATTACGTATGGTAATGCAGGAGGAGGCTCAGATCCTGATCCGGTGGTATTCGATGACGACTATGGTACAGGAGTAAGTTTTGTAGCATTTGGAGGATCGATCAATGACATTTCGGTTGTGACTACTGAGTTCAATACTGGTACTTCTTCACTTCAAGTAGTAGTACCTGCCTCGGACTACACTGGAGGAGCTTTAGTAGTAGATCCGGGTCGTGATGTTTCAAGTTATGATCAGCTCACTTTCTGGGCTAAGGCCAGTCAGGCGGCTACCTTAAATGTGGCTGGAGTTGGAAACGATAATGTGACGACTGTGAATCAAACTGAGGTTACGAATTTAGGATTGACAACAGAATGGCAACAGTTTACAATCACGCCTACGGATCCATCGGTATTGACTTCTCAAACAGGATTATTTCACTTTGCAGAAGGAGCTGATGAAGGAGTATATACCATTTGGTTTGATGACATTACGTATAGTAATGCAGGAGGAGGGGGAGGTACTACACCGAATGGGCCTGAATTAGTAGTTAATGGTGGTTTTGAAACAGCTGTTGGGGCAGAATGGGAATTTCTAGATCAAGGGGGTACTATATCTATCACTGATACTGAGAAACGAGATGGTATTAATTCAGCATTAATTGTGGCCGATGTAGCAGGTAATGGAGGTGCAGCATCTTTTCCAGTGATGAATCAAAATCCTTTTGGTGAAAATAATGTCCAGCCAGGTGATATGGTTAGAGTTACTTTTGATATGAAGGCAGTTTCTGGCACAGCAGCTCCTGTATATAAAGCTGCTTTATTCTCTAATTTTACACCTTCTGGTGCATTTAGGCACGAAATTACCTTTCCTGCGATAACAGGTGAGTGGCAGACTATTACTGCCGATTTTACTACTGATGGGGCATTAGATCCAGCAAGTGGACTGGGGATACAGTTTCAAGCTGATTGTGGAGCTAACCCTGATTGTAGTGCACAAGTTTATATTGATAATGTAAGCGCTTTTGTACTTGGTGATATAGATACAGAAAGACCAGTGATTACCTTGAATGGAGATAACCCTTTTGAGCTTGAAACAGGAACACCATTTGTTGACCCAGGTTTTTCAGCTTCAGATAATATTGACGGTGATATCACTGGTAGCGTTGTAGTTAGTGGCGATGTTGTTGATGAAAACGTTGAGGGAAGTTATGAAATCAGGTATAATGTAAATGATGCTGAAGGAAATGCAGCTATAGAAGTTTCAAGAATAGTTAATGTTGGTGCAGGCGGTGTTGATGTAGGCCCTTCATTAATTGCTAACGGTGGATTTGAGACTGGAGATTTGACCAGTTGGGTTGATATAATAAATGGAGGAACTATAGTCGTGAATGATGTAGATGCCAATGGTGGTACTTTCTCTGCTCAAGTTGTTGCAGATGTAGCTGGCAATGGTGGCGCAGCTTCTTTTCCTGTATTGGAGTCAGAACCGTTTGCTCAAAATGAGGTAGATCCTTCTGATGTCGTTGTGGTATCTTTCGATATTAAAGGGTCGATAGCAGGTTCTGGAGGAGTTCCTAAAGCTGCTTTATTCTCTAATTTTGCTACGGGATCGGGAGCATTTAGGCACGAGATTATACTGCCTACCTTGACAGGGGCATGGCAATCAGTATCTGTCGAAATAACTACTAATGATGGATTAGATGTCAACAATGGCCTTACATTACAGTTCCAGGCAGACTGTGGGGGTAATCCTGATTGCATTATTGACATGAGAATAGATAATGTAAGTGTTTCACTTGTTGGCGGAGGGGGAGATACTACACCTCCGGTTATCACCTTACTTGGAGATGCTACGGTTAATGTGGCATTGAATGATTCATATACAGACGCGGGAGCGACAGCATCGGATGATACAGATGGAAATATTACTGCAGATATTGTTGTTGGTGGAGATGTTGTGGATACGAGTGTAGACGATACCTATGTCATCACTTATAACGTAATGGATGCGGCAGGAAATGCTGCAGTTGAGGTGACAAGAACTGTGGTAGTAGGTACGGGTGGCGTCAAGTTACCTTTAGACTTTGAGTTATCATCGGGAGATTACACCTTCACAACATTTGGCGATGCTGTATTTGCAGTTGCTGCAGATCCTGATGACGCAGGTAATAATGCGTTGCAGATGACACGTCCAGCCGGCACTATGTGGTGGAGCGGTGGAACGGTTGCATTGGATGTACCTGTTGATGCAACCACTGGAACGTTTACTATGGATGTTTACTCAAGCATTGCTCTCGGTTATGTTGAGCTCAAGTTAGAACAGACACCTGGTATCGAAACGATTATGTCAGCCACACATGGAGGTACTGGTTGGGAGACACTGACCTTTGACACGAGTACTGGGGCGATTAATGGTGTTCCAAGTGCAGCTGTAGTTGTGGTAGTGACTCCAAGGATAACCAATGATGGAGCTGTCGCTACTAATCCGACTGTTGATGAAATCTATTTCTTTGATAACCTTCAGATTGAAGGTATTGATACTACCCCGCCTGTGATTACTTTACTTGGCGATGCTACAGTTAATGTTGCTTTGAATGATTCTTATACAGATGCTGGAGCGACAGCGGCTGATGATACAGATGGAGATATAACCGGAGATATTGTTGTTGGTGGTGATGTTGTTGATACGAGTGTAGAAGATACCTACGTCATCACTTATAATGTCATGGACGCTGCTGGAAATGCAGCGGCTGAAGTGACAAGAACAGTGATTGTTGCTTCAACAGGACTTATGTCTCAAACTATTACGTTCGATGCCATTTCAGCTAAAACGCTGGGAGAAGATCCTTTTACACTAACCGCTACTACCACTTCCGACTTGGATGTAACTTTCTCATCAACCTCAGATAAAATTGAAGTTACCAGCGTAGGCGAGGTTACATTATTAGCAGCGGGGTCAGTGACTATTGATGCAAATCAAGCGGGTAATGCAACTTTTGCAGCAGCAGAAACTGTGTCACAAAGCTTTTGTATAAATCCTGCTACTCCCATTATAACTGTGTCAGATAATGATACTGATGTGGTGACACTTACCTCAGATAGTGATACCGGTAATCAGTGGTTTTTAAATGGAGAAGCCATAGATGGATCGACTGGATCTGCAATCGAAGTGGAATCAATTGGAATCTATACGGTGCAAGTAACAGTTGAAGGGTGTATAAGTGCTATGTCAGATGAGATTGCGCTTATTGTAACAGGCAATGAACTTGGTACTAAGCTAGACGTTACAGTCTATCCTAATCCAGCTAGTAATTATTTGGAAGTAAAGGGGTCGGGTATTGATACTAATACTGTCCAATTGTATGATTTGTCTGGTAGATCCAGAAATATTTTATTCTTTAGTGAGGAACAGTCCCTTAAGGCTGACATAAGTCAATTACCTGATGGAGTTTATGTACTCATTATTCGAGGGGATGAAATTAATCATCGAATGAGAATTATTAAAAAATAACTTTTAACCAAACATTCCAGAGGCTTGCTTTTTGATAAGTCTTTGGAATGATATTTCTTAATTTTATAAAAGACAGATCATGAAAATGAAATATATTAATATTAAAATCAAGGCATTTATTTTCGCTCTTTTGACCATTGGAATGCTAACTGGCTGTGACGATGATGATTCTGCTCCGGTGGCTACAACACCAGCGTTAATGGCGAAAGCTTTAATTACTGAATCTACATGGAATGTAAGTTCAGTTGCGGTTGATGAGCTAGACTTTTCGGCTACCTATCCAGGCCTAAGTTTGTCCTTTGGGGATGGTACTTACACTTCTACAAATGGTGGAGCTATTTTTTCAGAATCAGGAACCTGGTTTTTTGCTTCTTTGGATGCGGATGCCATTATTCTGGACAATGATTTGGAAGTTGATATTTTAGAATTAACGGAGGCAAGTTTTGTGCTAGGACTAACTTGGACTCAAAACACGATAGGAACCGGAGGTAGGACAGAATCTATTAGTGGTCAGCATGTATTTACTTTTACTAAGTAGTGAGAACTCAATCATTGAAGAAGGAGTTGGGACGTGTCTTCTAACTCCTACTAATTAAATTGAACGAGTAGTAGGGCTAGGATTAACTAAAGAGGTACTGACCTTAGGTGTGTCTGAGAGAAGTTAGTTGCATTTAATATATTGTATGAGAAGAGAGTTACCAGTCTTTAAAAGTTTTTTTTCGAAAATAGCTGGTTACGGTGTAATCATACTTTTAACCCCTATTGTTTGCTTTGCAGCATTTATTGCTGCTTTTGGCGCAATGGTCGTTCGAATACTGGCCATTGGATATGATGGCTAGTACAAGAAAATCGTTCTAGTAATATTTGGTATGAAAACACTCGGACCAAATGTGAGCGGTCCAATGATTTCAGCTAAGCATACAAAGCTTCTCGCTGCTGCACGAATCTTTCATCAGCTATATATTCATCATAAGTGCATAGCTTATCCATATGCCCATTTGGAGTTATCTCAATGATTCTATTCGCTACTGTTTGTGTAAACGCATGGTCATGAGAGGTAAATAGAATCGTGCCTGGGAAGTCTTTTAATGCATTATTAAAGGCAGTAATCGATTCCAGGTCAAGGTGATTCGTTGGTTCATCCAGTATTAAGAGATTACCTTGTGCCAGCATCATTTTGGAGATCATACATCTCACTTTTTCGCCTCCTGATAGCACATTACATTTCTTGAAAACCTCTTCACCACTAAAGAGCATTTTACCTAAAAAACCCCTGATATATACCTCATCTTTTTCTCCATCAGAAAATTGCCTCAACCAATCTATAAGGTTATCATCTGACTGAAAATATTTTTCGTTTTCGTTGGGTAGGTATGAAGTAGTAATAGTCTGTCCAAATTTAAAGTGACCAGCATCAGCTTTCTGTTCGCCCATCAGTATTTGAAATAAAGAAGTGGTGGCCAAACTATCTTTACTTAAGAAAGCTATCTTATCACCTTTATTTACAAAGAAATCAAGGTTCTTGAACAAGGTTTTTCCGTCTACACTTTTAGATAGTCTTTCAACTTCCAATATCTGATCTCCGGCAGGTCTGGCTTGAGTATATATAATTGCCGGATATTTCCTTGTTGAAGGCTGGATATCTTCAATATTGATTTTATCTAGTAGTTTTCTTCTACTAGTAGCTTGTTTGGACTTTGAAGCATTTGCACTGAATCGAGCGATAAACTCCTGAAGTTCTTTTTTCTTTTCTTCCGCTTTTTTATTGGATGAAGACCGTTGTTGTAAAGCAAGTTGGCTCGACTCATACCAGAAAGTATAATTACCAGTATATAGTTTAATCGCTGAGAAATCGATATCAACAATATTGGTGCACACGGTATCCAGAAAGTGTCTGTCGTGTGATACTACTATTACTGTATTTTTGAATTCTAATAGAAAATCTTCGAGCCATGAAATAGTATGAATATCCAAATCATTAGTAGGCTCATCCAGAATAAGAATATCAGGATTGCCAAATAAAGCCTGCGCTAGCAATACTCTTACTTTCTGGTTACCACTAATATCTTTCATTAGCGAATAATGAGCTGATTCATGAATACCTAACCCACTTAGCAGTGCTGCTGCATCCGATTCTGCATTCCAGCCGTCCATCTCTGCAAACTCCGCTTCTAATTCAGATGCTTTTACACCATCTTCGTCAGAGAAGTCAGGCTTCATATAGATGGCATCTTTTTCCTGCATGATCTTCCACAATTTAGTATGACCCATCATAACTGTATTTAACACAGTCACTTCATCAAACTCAAAGTGGTTTTGCTTCAAAACGGCCATGCGCTTGCCAGGCTCCATACTTACCTGACCAGAAGAAGGGTCTATATCACCGGCCAAAATTTTAAGAAAAGTTGATTTTCCGGCACCATTGGCGCCTATAACGCCATAGCAATTCTGACCTGTGAAGTTGATATTTACATCATCGAATAAAACTCTTTTTCCGAACTGTAATGATAGATTTTGAGCAGATAACATAACCGTTGTTTTGAATAAGGCGCAAAGTTAGCATAAATGATTACCATTTGTAAACAAACTGTAGTTTTGGACAAATTATCTTTATTATGAACGTTGCTGTTTTAGGTGGGGGAGCTGCCGGTTTCTTCAGTGCATTATCATGTAAGGTGCATCACCCAGATGCTGACGTTACTTTATTCGAGAAAAGCAGTAAACTTCTTTCCAAGGTTAAAGTGTCTGGTGGTGGTCGATGCAATGTAACTCATGACTGTCTTAATACTAATACCCTTTCAAAGTCTTATCCCAGAGGTGAACGATTTTTAAAAAAGGCGTTTAATCAATTTTCAGTTAGCGATACTGTCAAATGGTTTGAGTCTAGAGGAGTTAAACTTAAAATAGAAGATGATGGGCGTATGTTCCCGACAACTAATGATTCTGACACTATAATCAGATGCCTGATGGATGAAACGAAGCTATTGAATGTCAATATTAAGACTCAGTCCATGGTTTCAAAGATTGAAGAAGGGGCCGATCAAATAAATTTAACAGTAGATGATGAGCAGTTAATCTTTGATAGAGTGATCGTTGCTACGGGAGGATCTCCAAAATTGGAAGGCCTAAAATGGTTAGAGGTGCTAGGCCATAAAATTGAACTGCCAGTGCCCTCACTATTCACATTTAATATGCCTTCTGAGTCAATCAAATCACTAATGGGACTGGTAGTAAAAAATGCTTCTGTCAAAGTGCAGGGGACAAAACTTAAACAATCAGGACCTTTATTAATTACCCATTGGGGAATGAGTGGGCCTGCTATATTGAAAACTTCCGCCTGGGGAGCTCGATATTTGAATGATGTAAATTATGATTTCAGTATCCAAGTGAACTGGCTCAATGATGCTACAGAGTCAGACATTAGATCTGCGATAACTGAAGTGGCGAGTGATAATCCAAAGAAGAAAATACTTAATAAAAACCCATTTGATATACCTTCACGATTGTGGGATTTTTTGCTAGAGAAAATCCATATACGGAAAGATATGATTTGGAGTGAGATAGGCTCAAAGGGTATGAATAAGTTGGTTAATATACTACTTAATGACGTTTATAGAGTATCTGGAAAAACTACGTTTAAGGAGGAGTTTGTGACTTGTGGGGGAGTGTCACTTTCGGATATAGACTCACAATCTATGCAAAGTAAAGTAGTTGAAAATCTTTATTTTGCAGGCGAAGTGTTAGATATTGATGGGGTCACCGGAGGTTTTAATTTTCAGTCTGCCTGGACAACAGGTTTTATTGCTGGTAAACTTAAGGGGTGAGGTTAGCTCAATAGATTGCAGCTAGTGCTCTTGACCACAACTATGACAGAATTTGGCATCAATACGTTTTTTTTCTTGACCACATTCATCACAAAAGACACCAGTGTTGGCGTTGATTTTCTTACTCTGACTGGAAATCTCTGCTGAAACTATTCCAGTAGGCACAGCAATAATGCCGTATCCCAAAATCATGATAGCCGTAGCCACTATTTGTCCTATTGTAGTTCCTGGAGCTATATCTCCGTAACCAACTGTTGTGAGTGTGACCACAGCCCAGTAGATACTTCTGGGAATACTGGAGAATCCATTTTCGCCACCTTCAATCAAGTACATTACTGTACCCAATATCACGGTAAGAGAAAATAAAGCTCCTATAAAAACTATAATTTTGGCTCTACTGGCTCTGAGGGCTGCCATAAGAGAAGAAGCTTCACCCAGGTAGCGAACCATCTTAAGTACACGGAACACTCTAAGCAGTCTTATACTTCTAATAATCAATAACGAATGAGCACCAGAAATTACTAAGCCTAAGAATGTAGGTAAAATGGACAATAGATCAATTAGTCCAAAAAAACTAAATATATATTTTTTAGGCTTCTCTGATATATATATTCGTATGATGTATTCAATGGAAAATAGGATCGTAAAAATCCATTCTAAAATGTATAGTTGTTTTCCATAGGAAGCTTTTATTTCATTTACGCTTTCTAATACTACTGCAAAAACACTTAGGAGAATAGCAAAGAGAAGCACTACATCAAAAAGTTTTCCTGATACTGTATCAGCTTCAAAAACTATAATGTAAAGTCGTTGTTTTAAGCTCTTTTGGTCTTCGTTTTTAGGCATGAGATCACTAATATAATCAATCAATAGAATAGGGCAGGAGTATTGAAGTTAGATGCTGGAAAAATTTAACGGAACTATAACACCAATCACACCAGTTTATTAACATGAGGTCAATGTTAAGATCACAAAAACTTCATTTTGAATGGTATGTTATAAAAAGTAATTTTGGATCAGAAAACAATGAGATTGCTCATTGCAAAGTGTAGCGGTAATGGCCAAGTATAAAGCAGATTATCGCAATAGAGAACTTTCCTCGATGATGCCGGAGCTTTTATCCGGTTTTTTTATGCCCTTAATTTTCAGATCGTAGCACGATATCATCTATATGATTGATAAGCGTAGCACGAGTGCTTTCTGATAACAGATACTTACGTTCCAGGAGGCGAATTGACATTTCATCCATAATAAAGTGCCCTCTTAGAAAGGCCATTTTATCATCAAAAGAATTTAATTTTTTAAACTTATTTCGTTCAGTGGGTGAATCCATAATCAGTTCAACCTTACTAATGAATCGATCAGTATTTTCAATCATAGACAACGCTAATAAGGCTGCAATATATTAATAATGAATTTAACTCCGATCTATAGAAACGATTAATCTTCAAAAAAATTGAAGAACTCAGAATAGTCCTATTTTTTAATTTGATTTCTAGAAATTCGATGCATTAAGAGGGCGGCTCTTTTTGCTTGAACAGCCACCATATTAAGGTTTCCAGTTTCATTAATAGTGTGGTCATCAGCTCCACTTAAACCTAAACCATCAAGAGCCATATCAACTCTGCCAGCAGTAAAAGAAATATCCGCAGCACCAGCATTACGAGGATTAACTGCAGTTACTTCTCCGTAACCTAAGTCGAGACTGACGCTATTATAAATTTTGAGTAATAACTTATTTCCTTCATCAGGAGCCAAAGGAGGGTAGCCACCTTCAGGATTAAAAGTTAATTCTGCTGATGTACCTGGATAACTATTGGATACAATAATATCTTCCATTTTGGCCTTAGCCATTTCAAGTTGATCCAGAGATACCGCTCGAATATCGCCTTTGATGTAAACATCCTGAGCAACCACGTTGGTCTTGCCAAATGCTTTACCAGCATTCTGTTGTTTGTCATAGTCAACAGTAGTTCCACCCAGAATTATACCGGGGTTAAACGTCAGATTTTCCTCGTTGGATAATTCTTCATAAAACCTATTTAAGATGCGTGATGCTTCGTATACTGCTCCGGTTCCCACTTTATCGGTAAATACTTGCGAAGAATGAGCAGCATTTCCCTTTACGTTCAACTCCCAATTGGTAGCACCTCTTCTGGAAATGACAATAGTTTCCCTTTTGCCATCTGCATTCTCAAATCCCAATGCTACATCTGCCCAATCTGCGGCATCGGTAAGTTCTTTTTTTGATAGTGATAGGGGAGATCCGCTACTTTCTTCATCACCTGTCATTACAACTCTGACGGATAATTTATCAAGTAACCCGGCTTCTTTAAGACCTTTCAGAGCCAATAGGATGATCACATCTCCACCTTTCATATCAGCCACACCAGGACCATTCATAATTGAATCATTGACCATAGTATATTTTTGAAATGGACTACTTGGTTCGAAAACAGTATCTAAGTGACCAATCAATAATAATTTTAAACCTTTACCACCGTTATTAGTAGCTACAAGATGACCTGCTCTACCAAAAGCATCTCCGGAGGTCATTTTGGCCTCCATATCAAGTGCTTCAAATTCCTTGAGCAGAACTTCACCCACTTGTTTCACTCCATCGAAGTTCATAGTACCACTGTTGATATTAACTATTTGCCGCAGGAGGGAAATAGCGTCAGATTCATGCGTATCTATTGAAGAGATAATTGCCTTCTCAGACTCGGACATTTGAGCACGAACGGGTATAACACAATAAATTAATATTGCGCTAAGAATAAGGTTTTTCATAAAATGGATTATGTTGAAATGATGAAGGAATTGAGCAATAGTGCGTGAGTAATGTTAATTGTCGTCAGATTTACATTCATCAAATTGGTTAATCGCCTTTTCTGCCGCACGCTGATCGGCTTCTTCCATGGTAATGCCTTCATCTTGAGTATTGTTAAACTCAATAAACCAAGTCTCCATAGTGTTATCATAACAATCGTCAATTGGCTGATCGGCCATAAGATCGTTCAAACGTGTCACAGGGTTACTATAGTTGGTAAACATCATAGCGAAACCAACAACGACCACTAAAACAAAAGCGAAGAAAAATACTGGGTATTTCATGATTTATGGGATTAGAAAACTAAACTATGAATTAATTACTTCACCATTAAATCTCACACCAACATTTTGATGAATGGAGACATATTTTCTTTACAAAGTAGGATATATGATAAAGCTGATTTTGTACTATAGTGTGTAAAATGACTGCAGATTATGAGCAAAACATGGGGTGTTACATTCTACTAAGTCCATCTTTGCATAAAACCTACAAGCTATGTCTTTTTCCTCACTAGGGATTTCAAAACACTTTATTAAAGCGTTAGATGAATTAAAAATTGTTAAGCCATCACCTGTACAAGAGCAGTCGATCCCTTTTTTAATAGGAAAAGGAACAGATTTTATTGCCCAGGCTCCTACAGGTACCGGAAAAACCGCTGCCTATGGTTTACCATTATTAGAAAAAATTGACCCTAAATCTTCTAAAGTGCAGGCGTTAATCCTGACACCTACAAGAGAACTAGGACAACAGGTAGCTAAGCAATTGTTCAAATTCACAAAATATTCTGAAAAGATATTTACCGAAGCGGTTTACGGAGGAGCGAAGATAGAAACTCAGATCTCCGCTTTAAAAAGGCCTACTCAAATCATTGTGGCCACGCCAGGGAGATTGGTTGATTTGATTCAGAAAAATGCAGTTGACCTTTCTTTTGTTAAAGTGGTAGTGCTGGATGAAGCAGATGAGATGTTGACTCTTGGATTCAAAAATGAACTGACTAAGATATTAAAACATACTACTGGCAAGACCCACACGTGGCTTTTTTCAGCAACTATGCCTCCAGAAATCAAGACTATTATTAAAAATTATTTAGCAGCAGATGCTTTCAGAGTGACGATTGGTACTGATAGGTTGAATAAAAACATCGCTCACCAATACACTTTAACCATGGATGAGGATAAGCTGGACACACTGGCGAAGTTTCTAAAGAACATGGGAGAGAAGCGTGGAATGATCTTTTGTAAGACAAAAGCGGCCGCTAAAACATTGGCGAAACAGCTTAAAGTAAAAAATATGGCCACGGATGCCATTCATGGAGATCTTTTGCAAAAGGAGCGCGATAAAATAATGAGAGCCTTCAAAAATGAGAGTTTACAATTTCTCATCGCCACTGACATTGCTGCACGTGGTATCGATGTACGAGATTTGGCTTTCGTGGCTCACTACGAGCTACCCGATCAGGTAGAATTTTATATTCATAGAAGTGGAAGAACTGCAAGGGCAGGTAATAAAGGATTGTCATTGATATTTCTCACCAAAGGTGATATGAAGCAATTGAAGTTTATTCAAGAAAAGCTTCAAATTGGTATCGATAAAGTGGTTATTTCCTAGAATAAGCAGTTGCATACCTTTGGTTGGTATAAATATGCATTTGAATCATTTGCAAAATTTATTATCTTGTTATCTATCATAGTAAGATTACGTTCATGATGTTAAGTAACAGCCTATGAAGGGGATTAGCGGATTTTCACTATTTGTATTAATAATAACCACATCAGCTATGGCACAACCTGATTTTTACCATCTTGAGATAGAGAGTGATAATGTGGAATTCAGCTGTTACCTTAATGGATTTCCTGTTTACAGTTCTTCTGACAAGAATGAGTCATCAGTATCTCTGCCAGTGCATGTGTACTTGATAGGTAGTGATAACAAATTGCTTATTGAAGCAGAAGCTATTGATAAGTCTAAGGAAGGAAAGGTCAATGCTCATATTTCGGAGTACCAGAACGGGGAAGTAGTAGTTACCAATGACCTAAAGTCAGGTGGTCCGGAATTATCTATTAAGACAACTGATAAAGAGAAAAGAGATCTTGTATTTGACAACCAACGGTTTGATTTTTCCAAGACCTTGATGAAAGGTGATATTTTAAACTCATCTGAGGTACAGGCTTATGCGCTCAAACTCTGGAAGTATAAAGAGCAAGGTGATGCCAAGGGCTTTGTGGGTGAAATGAGATTAAAGATTAATGACTATGCGGCAGCACATGAGTATTCAGCTGATCAGATGCGTGAAGGATTAACAGCACAGTTTGACCAGACTTTCTTTAAAAAGAAGGATGCTGCGATCATAATAGACCAAGTAGGTCTTGAGAGTTATAATGGTGGCCGGGTTTGGGAGATTAAAATTGAAGGGCATGAATTCCTGAATATCACAGAAGATGATGGATCAATGTTTATGTCTGTATATGTGGCGAGTTTTGATGAGGAGTTAGGAATCATACGATAGATAGGATAGGTTACTAAAATATCTGTTTAACATAATATAAATTATATAACAATCATCCAGAAATCTCTGTAATACGAGGAACGAGTATTTAATATAAGATCAGATATATAACTGTGGGCAGCCTGTGCGCTGTAGGGTTGTATATCGGTACAGATCTTATGTTAAGGAGATTTCGTATCGCTAAGACAAATCTTCAAATCGATCCAGAGAGATTTCACCCACTGGCCAACGCTACTTGTTAATATAATTCGATATTATGTTAACCAGCAAAGCTGGACTTTGACGCTTTCGTTACTTAAGTCAGTTTCTTAGCTCGCTGCTGGCGAGCCTGTTATATAATTAGTCGTTATATTAAATAGCCGCTCGGCCAGCGCGCTGGTCCATCCGCACGGCTTGCCCTGTCCAAACGGCTATTAATAGTTTTACCCACGCGCTGTTGTGCTAAGGCACAAGTTGCAACCCACATGCAAGAGATTCCCAGGCAAAGCTTGTCGTTCAAAATTTCGTTATTCGGGTAATTGTTCGATTCGTTTTCAAATACGCGATTCTCAGCGATTAGTAATTTGCCTGTAAAACACTTGCAGGCCAACGCTTTATTCTAAACGTCATTCTGAGGAACCAGGCAGCTGATAAGCTGGATGATGACGTGAGAATCTCCCTATTGCTTATAGCAGAATATGAATGCTCACAGGCTATTGACTTACATCTGTGTTCGCTTTTACGCTCAAGCCGCTGGGCTTTCACTTTTTTCATTGATAAAAAAGTAAACAAAAAATCTAGCCAAAATAATCACTATCAACCCGCAAGCCTCCCCACGCCCGGTATTTTGGCAGGCCTGTGCTCATGGACTTCTATTTAACATAATATTAAGAAATGACTAATTCGCTCATTTTTGGTATCATATCATTTATAGAACCAGTTCCAATATGAACTTGATACTCTTGTCCTATACATTCAAATACTGAATCATGGAAAGCAAGTATAAAATGCCTTTTACCTTCTAAAAAACTTTCCTTTTTATGGTAGGGATGAACAGCATTCATTTCTTCCATGTGAGAAATCCATGAGCTTTCTAATACTTCATAATTCCTGTATGGTGATACACCTTTATTTGATAATGGGTGTCCATCGAAAGCTTCATCATTTGGAGGCCCACAATAGTGCGCATAGCATAGCTTAAACTCAATGATAGCCAATGGTTCACTTGAAGTGGTCTGATCGACCATTTTGATATACGACCCATCCCAATCTTCAGATTTATTCTCTAGATAGTAACAAATTGCTACTTGATGTTCAGAAGCAATAACTAATGGACAAGGTGCTCCAATTGATGATTGCGGAAGGTCATGGATTTCTTTAACAATATCATTTCCATTTGGTGTATACATGAGGTAAAACTATCAATTTATTCCCGCACACACAGGTCGAAGCAAAGTTCCGGTTGTTGGTTCGGGAAATACAAGGGTAAAATGAATCCAAGCCTTTTTAGCCTCCCTCCTTCCTGCGCACCTTAAACCGGCTCGGCCCCTTGCATTTGCCTCAGTACAACCGGGTAATTCGGCTTTCCCTGGCGTGGTTGTCAGAGTGTCATTTTATCTTATTTTTTATGTATAAGTATTTGTTTCGTTATCGGTTTCTTGGCCTTTGGTGGCTTGGTGTGTGGCATTCACACAGTGCTTTTAGGTTTCGCTACTCTCGCTCTTGTGGGTTCTTAGATTTTTATTGTCGTGTCTTTTGGTTAGAGTTTTCCATTTCAGAGCTCCCGTTTTAAGGGGCTTTTAATTTTTACTATTATGGAAGAGTATCAGTTATTAGTACACAGGCGTTTTCGCTATTTGTTTCATCGGGGTTGGGTCTTTGTGGTTCGTCATCCACGTTGGTCTTTTTCTGCTCGGTTTTGGCGGCATCATGGCTTATTTGGCTATCACATTCGTATAGCTCGTTATGAGTTCGGTGTTTGTTCAGTCCCCTATCATTAGGGGCTTTTTTTTGGTCATATCTCTATATTTTCCTCATTTGCTTGTGAAAAGCAAACTCTTCATTTAATATGTGAATGGTTTCTCCATTTATACTAATTCCATATTCTGAATGCTTGATGGCTGTGTCTGTAAACAGCTTGTTTGGCTCATTCCAAACAGTGGATGGAAACAAGTATTTAGTAGGTTTATCACCATCCATAAAAATTATTAAACCGATCCAAAGATCATTTCTTAAACCTTGTTCTAGATCAGATTTTGAAACAAAAGCATAGTTTGTTTTCTCAATATTGATCTGTCGGCATAGGATGTCAACTTCTCTTTCAGATGCCGAAGCTTTAGCGGAGGCATCCCCTACTCTATTTTCGACCTTAAAATGAGCCCCTCTATGATTCAGATAGCTTTGAACAACATGATGATTTTCTGAGAGGATGAAAGCAGTTTTTATGATGGTCTCTGCTAGTTGATCTAGTTTGGAAAGTGGACGGAGTTGAGACCAGTTGCTAAGCACTCTGTAGTTTTGTTAGTCGTCTAACTAAAGATCTGTGAATGAATCTTCCGTAAGTAAGAGATTAGGGTTTATTACTGGTAATAATACTCCGTTGAAATCAGTTGCTTGGGTTCTGTCTAAGATAATACCTCTACTGGTTGAATATGAGATACCAGCAATTGTAGCTCCTAATACTTGGGAAACCGAAAAATTTTCATCATTCTCCAATCCTTCTTTTCCTTCTTCCCAATGAATAAAGTCCTCTAAGTTTTCTATGTAGTAATAAAAATCGATATGATATTCTCCCGAAACGCCCATGTACTCTTCTTTTTTATCGAGTCCTTTAATTTTTACAAATAGGCTAAACCTATGTTGATTATCTTGAATATTAAATCCGGCTTCAGATTTAAAGCCCATAGAAAAACTATCAATTTCTGATTGATTGTTAATTTCTGATACCTCAAAATGGGATTTTAATATTCTTACCCCCTCTAAGTGTATTTTTTCGGCTACAACTTTTGGTTCACTCATTAAGCTGATTTTAAACCCCCATTAAAAACATTTTCCGTGGAATTTTGCTGCCAAACATTTTCTTTAGAACTGATCGAGGAATGCACTTTGACTGGAATAAATTTAGTGATCAAAGATTTTTTTAATTTGCTCGGTGTGGTAATAATCTTTTCCCCTAAAGCACCTTCAATATTTGAAATACTCTTAATGGTAAAATTATGGGTTCCTCGCATCCATTTACTTATTTCTGATTCTTTCTTTCCCAACAACTCAGCTAAATCACGCTGTGTTTTCCCTTGATTGATAAGAACTTCATGAATTTGATTTACGATATCAAGCGAGTTGTCAACAAATGATTTTACCTCTTTTGGTACTTGCTGTAGTGCTTTGTCAAATAGAGTGCTCATAGTCTGTTTATTGATAGTTATATTTCAGCCGTCCATTTAATTGTCCGTCTTTAATACTCATTTTCTCATCATGTAGTCCCCAATAAATTTTCTTGGCCACATGATTCATGAGTTCAAAATGAGGTAAACAATCTGGTGATTTTTGAACTTTTTTTGAGGTTTTGATCCCTCCATTACCTAGTATTAGTATGTTTTCATTAACCCTGTAACAATATAATCTAAGCTTTTTACCGCTTTCAACTGGAATGGCTACTGCTCTTCCTTCAGTTCTAAAATACCTTTCCAGTACTCCCGAAGTGCCAATTTTGTTGATCCAATAAATAATCGTGCTGAAGTCATTTTTGTATTTTTTGTCATGTATAAACCGGGATATAAAACGATCAGTCTCATTATCTTTCTCATCATCAAACTTTACCGTGTAAATTCTGACATTGTCGTATTCTCTATACTCCTCGATTGTATAACGCTTCACTTATAAGTTAAGTTTTCAAATATAGGTAATTAATTATAACAAAAACAAATTACATTGGAGGAACACATTAAACAGCCAATATGTCAAAATTGTCAAATATACCTTTCATAATAGCCTCGACTAGCTTTGAAAGTTAACGGGGGTGTGACCAATTATATTTCATTTATTCATCCTCCAATCCATTCAAAGGCCTCTTTAAGCTCTTTATTAATTTCTCTGTCATCTCTACCTCTTTGTTCTAAAAAATCACTGAATTCCTTTACAGGATCAGGCCCAAAACGAGTTAAATTGAAGGGTAAGTTTTTGATTATTCGATAATCGAGAAAATAGCTTATTACCTCGTTTTTTTCATTCTTAAAGTTTTCGTTTGTTTCTCGCCACCAAATGTTTCCAGCATTAAAAAATGAGTTAAAATAAATCAATGCTTGTTCATGATTAGAAAGTTGGGCTCTAACAATTTTAATATAGGCATACTTTTTTTTAAACTTTAAGTTTAGCGATTGGTTGGTAGAGATGAATTTTATTAATTGATATAGGTGTCTATAATAATGGCCTAATTTAGATACATGTCCCTGAAAAGGAGTATAACTAGGCTTCCATGTTACTTTTCCGAGGCTTTGCGAGTAAGCTTTTAAATCATAGACGATCTCATTACCTTTTGTGGTTTTTGAGTTCTTTTTCAGAATTTTTAATTCTTTTTGAATTTTAATAAACAAAGGGGTGTGTAAGCTATGTTGATAGAATAACTTCCCATTAGCAACTTCTCTTAGCCCAAAGAAAAAAATAGTGTAAGCCACTTCCATAAACGCTTTTTTGTTGTTCTTGATTTTAGGGGTCTCTGCTAGGTTCCACTTTTGACGTTGTTCTTCGACAAAAGCATATATGAACCTTAATTCATGATACATTTTAACAAAAGCTTTTCTACCTATAAACTTAGATGCTATGTCAATGTCACTTACGTTGTGTTGATGTAACCTGAGTAATTCATAAAACTTTGTTTCGAATCTATCAAGTTTGATATCATTTCTTAACTCTTGGTTGGCTTCAAATTGAACCCAAAATGCCAGAAAGGTAACAATCACAGCCATTAAGCCTATTACAGGTGCGGTTATCCCAGAAATAGAATCACCAATATTCCCGAATTCGTTAATCGAATTATCATTAATTGTGACGGAGACAATTAATATGAACATGCATATGAGAAAAAAACCTAGTAGGTACAAAAATTTCACTAGCAAGGTAATTGCATTAAAATTATTTCGCTCTGCTTTGTCTTTCATGCGCCTCGATAATAAGGAATCAACGGAGGGTGCTCTTTTTCGTCCGGAGTCATATATCTTTCGCTTATATTGATGTCAATCTCTGGTTTAAAATACTCCTTATCTACGATGATGAATTGACGATCAGATAGCTCCTCATTTGCAAGGCGATACAATAACTCATAGAAACTCTTGAAGAGATCCTCATTAACATCTTCTCCGATATTCTTCATGGGAGTGTCAATGATTAAAATTTTCGGCAAGTCGAGTTTATTAACTGATGCGACCAAATGTAAAGCAAGTGCAAAACACACTTGAAACAATGTTTTCTTGCCTCCGCTACCAGCATTATTAAAGCCCCATTTTTTAAATTCATTACCGCGCGGGTACACCAAGACCTCCCAAGTCTTACGGTTTATATATATTTCATCATCTGCATTAATACCAGGCACCCCAACCTCTAGCATCATTTCCAAAAACTTATCAGCAATATCATCGATGTATTCAGATGCTGAAACTAGCTTGTTCTTTTCTGTTTCAATTTTTTTTCTTACGTCTGATTCCTCACCGAGCAACACTGCTGTTTCCTCCTCCAAACGTCTAATCTCCTTTGGAATAAGTAATGCTCTATCAAATCCTTTCATGCGCTCCTTATACGTTGCGATTCTTCTTTCAATATCTCTATAAGAAGAAAGATTCAAAGACTCGTATTTCTCTGTTTCATTAGCAAGTCTAAGGTCTAAGTCATACTTTGTTGTCTTAAGTTTTATAATTAGGCTCTTTTGTCTATTTAATGATTTTTTATGCTCTTTTATTGAAATCTCTAAATCTTCGATTCTGGAATCTAAGTCAAGCCTAAAGGCTTCTTCTTGGTTAGCCTCAGAAGGATCATTGGCATTCAAATCAGATTTACATAGATAGCAGCTATTTAAGCTTTGTTTTTTTTCAACTCCAGAACCACAACTCGGACAAGATTCAAAAACAACATTTGCAAAAACATTTTGAATTGAACTGGTTTTGGCGAATTTGAATTTTGCAGATAACAGCTCTGACTTCAAGTTTTTTTGATCTTCAATTTTATACTCAAGGTCATTAATTGCTATTTCTGTTGTGTCGATTCGGTTGGCAATTTTTCTAATGTTTTCCCTTAGTTTATCACTTGAATGAGTTTCAGCTTTGTACCCTTCTTGTAATCTTCTCAATTCTTGTTGTGCTTGTTCAATTCTTTTATTTGCCTCTTCCATTTCCTCTATAACTTGATCCTCACTTTCAAAACCAAACTTTTCAAGAAAGTTGCCGAGCTCATTCGCAGAATTTTTCTTTCCTATTCGTTCATCTCTTTTAGCCTCTAGTAATTGTTCTAGCTTACTAAGCTGTTCTGAGAAATACCCAACAACAAACTTCAAGACGTCCTTGCTTTTTTCGCCTCGAATAGGTTCACCGATTCTAAAAAAAGAAGAGTCAAGATGGTCTTGATCTAAGTAACAAAACCTAAAAAAATCTCTAATACTTAATCTGACTAATTGAGAATCCTCTTGTGCCTTGCTTTTCCTTACTTTAAGGACTGACAAATTCATAAAGTGAAATACCAAATCCGAAAAATTGAAAATATTATCTCCCCATATTGCTCCAGAATCGCTACGCGTTAAAGGCGCAAGAACTGTCGCTGATTCTCCTTTTTGATTACTCCATGTGACTCTAATCTTCGAAGCTTCAATTTCTCTTTCAAATAAAACATTATATAATCCTACCACAGCACTTAATGAAGCGGAGACCAGTTCTTCCTGAATTGCAGCAGTTTTTTCTAGACCTCCTCCAAATAGGAAATTTATTAACCTTACAAGAGACGATTTACCAGAACTAATTTTTCCATGAAATATTGAAATCTGATTGGAAAGATCAATGATCTCTCTAGATTGTTTGCATTGTAATGTAAGAGCCAATAGTTTAATTTCCATAACTGATAGATTGTCCAAAATTCAAAGATCCAATTTCTGGAAAAGTCTCATAAATGAAGTTTTTTAGCCTAGTGGCTTTAATATCAAAGTTGATTCTTAAGGCCTTGGCTCTTTCAAATACATCAGCCAACGAATCATCCTTTCTGAAATTTTCAGATACTTCTTGTCCCATTGAAGTTATTCCAATCATAACAGTATTACCTTCAGTCCTATAATATATCAGCCCTTTAGCTATCAGAATATTTAGGAATTTTCTATACCTAAAATCCCATGGCCCATATCGATACCTAACCATTTGGGATTCAACGCTTGTTCTTTCAAATTCCTTTAACGCTGCTTTTTTCAACTCCTTTCCTCTGGAAAGAAGAGCTTTTTCCAGATAAACAGGATATCTCAGTAAAAAATCTAGTTTGGCTAATTTGGTTATGCCCTTAATTTCAGCTTTTCCATTTTTTGAGAATTCATTAATGAGAATGAGCATCCTACCCAGGTGGATAGTTTCATTCTTTTCTAGGTCGATCAATGTTTGAACCAAATTCATTCTATCTCAAATTTTTCACTCCACCATACTTTGCATTCTTCTGTAAGTATTGCGGCAACGCCTATAACATGTTCATATGACATACCTTTAAACTTCTCTTTCTCTTGATTCAACCTTAATCTTATTCTCTTTCGCACATCCTTGAGCATGTCGATTCCAAACGTTCCATCAGATTTGAAATTCTCATCATAGGATTCTTGACATTCTGTTTGTACTATTAGCCTTACCTGATTGTATATATCATCAGATTGCCTCGAGCCGTATTTATACAATAATGACAGTAAATGACTTTGAGCGGAATACTTATGGTCCTTATGAAGATTTACATTGTTAAAATCAATACCACCTCTATCCATTTTTACCTCTAAACGATCATTAGTGCTTTTTATATTCCTAATTGACTCTGGTACATTCACAGCTAAAGTAATTGGGTCTGATAGGTAATTGGCTATTACTTCTTTTAACTGCTCCTTACCTATTCTTTTGCCACTAATTTTTTCTTTATCACTTTGATTTTTGCTAATAAAAAGATCACTTAAGTTCTCTTCATAGTTTCCAAGGGAAGACATTTCAAAGAACTTAACCACGAGAACATCAGCCAATTCTTCTAGAGTAGTGAGAGTTGGAGATTTTTCTGATACAAAATCTATATCACTAAGTGCGAAAATCAATTTCTGCTTAATGTCCTCCAAAGTGGCAAACGATCCTTTCAATTTAATCTTACATATTGTATTTATAACATCATTCTCAGAACAGACAAGCTTCTTGGCTGTATTAGCAATCACCTTTTTAGTAGTAGTTCGATTTCTTAATAGCTCAGCAGCATCATTTGTTTGCGCTAGATAAATCATTCTTTTTAATGAAATGGCTTTATCTTTTGCAAAACCATGATTCGAGACAATTGAAAATCCTTTAAACTCATCTGGAAACTGATGGTCGAGTCTGACAAACCGTTGAATAATCTTAGCAATTGTATCATCACCCAACCTGAATGGAGTGTCATTCAAGTTTTTTGTTTTTACTTGTATTCCAATAAACTGATTGCCCTCTTTTAGTAAATAATCCTCGAACTGTTCACAATAGATTTCATCTATGTATAGCTCCTGATTGAACATCTGAAGAGCCGCGATCACGGCACAGGTAATTTGATATCTATATCTTAGTAGAGTATCATCACCTGTATCGTTGCTATCTAATGCTTCATTTGGTTTTAATTCTTGCGTCAATTGATAATCAATTTGTTAAAACCAATTTAGCATCTTTTTGTGAAATAATTAAATTTTAATAATTTAAACCTCTATATATATAGTTTGTTATACCCTTTTATTTTCAGCCTCAATTCGTGAAACGAAATACACGCACGTTAAATACGAAAAGAGTGTTCGCTACTTATTTGTATTACGCGACCTTGGTATTTATCATAAGCATAAATAACGCTAAACTAATTAAGCCTTCTTATTTATCTTGCTGCATTCAGATTGTACTCAGTCAAAGAATCTGTAAATACCAACACTTCAAGTTTGTCCTTATTCTGTGATAACTGATAGAATGATCCTTTAAATAGTATACCTGAACCTTGACTGGCAATATCATCAATAGCTGCCTGACAATTGTAATTTACTTTAACATCAAAATTGCCAACCTTCAGAACATTTGCACTTACAGCGGTTTGATTACCCATGCTGAGAACAAGGTTAGTTTTTTCTGCAATTACCAAAGCTCCAACGACCATTATTATGGTTCCCGGATTGCTTTTTAGAGCTTCAATCATTGATTCTTTTAAATTATCGTTGTTGACCATTTTCAATGGATCGTTTAAAGTTTGCCTAAAACGATTGTTCAGTTTCAGACTAGAGGAATTATTAATAGCTGTCTTGGCAGAAGCCTCTGCTTGAGTATTACCCTCAATTTTTCCGCTAAACTCAATACTAAAGTCTGTTTTAGTTAAGATTGAAAATGTATCTGATTTTTCAGAAACAGTGAAGTCATTATCAGAGACATTTAGTACGCCCAAAATATTTCCAACTCTTTGTGTGGTGTCAAGGATTACAACGTTGCCTAATGTGAAGAATGGGGTATTGATCACACCAGACCTTGACTCAAATTTGTCGATATTAGTGCAAGTCACAGATGCCGTGCTACACTTAGCCATTATGAAAATGGGGGCTATGAACAGAATTATAATAGACTGCTTTTTCATGTTACTCTAGTTTATATGACAGCTCAAAGTTGAATTACAAGAGTAAATTACATAATTGAACCGGTGACAAGCAATACCCAACCTTGGGTATTTTTCAATGAAAAGTGGCCTAAGTGAAGGGTTTTTCGATAATAAGGCGCACACATTTACCACTCTCCTACCCATCCCGATAAAAATCGGGACCAGCGTCCTACTTGCGGTACGGTGGCTCCTCGTAGCTAGGAGTGTCAAAAGAGTGCTCAGTGCACGTTAAGAAAGGAAGGGAAAAGTATGAAATGAAGGAAGGCCAATCACGCAACTATTAAAGCCAACCCACAACCCTAAGCTAAGTAACATAATGCAAGAACATTCCTGCCATGATGTACATAGTATATCCCTACAAGCTATCCTTCCAATAGTTCGGTCATCGCTATTATTTTCTCTTTGATATCAGCCCTGACCTCACTAGACTCTAACCACTTTTTGAAAGTAGTATATGACCAAATTTGATTAAAGGACGTGTTATTAATATAGCTATTCAGTAACTCAAAATATTCACTCTCATCTTTTCCTTGTATCAGATTGCTACAATAAAGCAGATAATAAGCAACAACTAAAGCACCATTTTCATTTTTAGTTTTATGTTTGAGATTCAAGACAGCCTCTATAGTACTTTCAACAGTCGAATAGTCTCCTGTCATAAGAGCAGCTTCGGCAAAATTTAAATAATGGTAAGTATAAGTCTTATTTTCGTTTAGCGCTTTTTTATAATAGTAAGTGGCCGAATCAAGCATTCCCCAACGAAAAAAAGTACTGCCCATGATTTGATATGATCTATCTGAAATATTATCGGATACCTCAATATATCGATGTAGATATTTTACTGCTTGTTTTAGGTGAGGTATAGAATAATCGCCCCCTACACTAAAGGATCTCAAATTTTCCGCCAGATCTAAATAAAACGAATTACTAAGCCACCCTTCATTTATTACATTCTCAAGTAGATTTGCTCCTTGACTAAAATTCCCTAAATAAAACTCAGTAAATATCAAAACTGCGTAAAACTCAAAATTATCTGGAACATACTTAACCGCTTCTTCTAAATATGGAAGAGCTCTTTTGTAATCTTTATTATTGTAAAGTTCAAATCCAAGGTAATAGTTAGCATTTCCTAGATAATATTCTTTTTCTTCTCGCCTAAAAGATAGGTCTACTTTTTCAAGAGCATTAATGCAATATTGCATTGAATCAAGAAAGAAATATGTTACCCCCAGATTGAAATTAACATCATTATTCTTCTTCTCTAAATTTCCAATTTTCTTGTACGTATTTAGTGCTTCTACGTACCGCTCACTGTCCATTTGAATAGCTCCCTTTTCAAGATATGCATTGACAAATTTTTCATCTTTTGAAATAGCCATGTCAAAGTAGCTAATAGCTTTCCGATATTCATTAATATCTTTCATTATGAGACCATAATAGTGATATGGATCTGGCTTTTCGGGTCTTAATTCTAAAGCCTGATCAACTAGTGTTTGAAATTCATAATCATCAATTTGACCGTCTGATGCACGTTTTTTAATTTCAACTAGGATTTTCCTGTATCTGTTTTCAGAGCCGCTTTCAACAGATTCAGGTAAAGTCCAATTTCCTTGACTGTCTACAATTGAATTTAATATTTTGTTAACATAGTTTGAATACTGATTTGCAAATTGGTATGAATCTGACAATGATGTCCTAAAAGGTGAACCTGTAAAGGATGTATCTTTTTCAGAAATATAAAATGTCGGTAAGATTGAAAAATTGTTTCCTTCAACGGTAATGTTTGACCCAACAAGTATTTCAGCGTTTAGTTTCTTGGAAATCTCATTTAAATTGCTTAGTTCTTGTAGGTTGCATGATTGACTACTCCTGCTTAATGTAACCGCTTTGAATGGATCTGGCATATTGTAATAGACTGAATATTCAAGATCTTTAACGATGAAATCCAGATCTTTTTGCTCTTTATCCGTACTTGAGTGGGAAAAACAACTAATAGCGACAGATTTGGATATTGACGCTGCTGGCATAGCCCGGTTTATAAATGAAATCAGTTCTTTGGATATAGGATCAATTGTTTTAAAGATTTCATCGATTTTAAACGGTTTTGGGCTTATGTAATAGGACTGTCGGTCAATACGCTGAAAGGCCGTTAGATAAATAGAAATATTATCATCCAAGATCCGATAATTTCCTGATATAATAAAATCAACATCAGATTCAGAATCTTTCTCTAGTTCTAAATCAGATTTGCTTACCTCTTTTAATTTTTTTACATCAATATTAGATTCTAATCCTAATCTTGAACGGAGTAAGTTAGCAATTATTACTCCAATTTCCCTGTCAGATTCTGAAGCTCTAGGATTATCTAGATCATTAATAACTACAATTACTGGTTCTTGAGCAAAAGAAAAATATGCTCGTAGAATAATAAATACAAACAAGATAAATTTATTAGTCATTGCATTTCAATTGAGTTATTTGAGTCATCATCTTATCCAAGAACTTATTTATAAATTCTGGAAATTTCCATGAAGGTGGTATTCTTTCATGTGATATGACTCCATTATAAATGATTCCCGTTTGATCCTCGATAATAATTTTGATTTTGATCAAATCAGCCTCACACGAGTATAAACAATGGAGGCGTTTATTATTGTCAAGTAAATTTCCAGACTTGAGGCGATAACAATTGCTTAAATCAGAATTTAAATAATTGAATTTTAACTGAGAGGAAACAAATTCCATGAGACTGTTGGCATTTTCGTTAGGAACGTCTGCTTCATCTATAAATTCATATATAGATATTTCTGGTCTGGGTAATGTATTCTTATTGATGAAATAATTAATTTCTTTGCTCCATTCTATACCTAAAGCAGTTCTTTCCCCTGTAGTCTTATATGAATTTAACCTACCGTAACGGATATCTTTTGCTCGTTTGTTCCAGTCCTTTGCTTTCCAATCTTTTAGTTTGATAATGAGCTGCTTAGTTACTGAATTATATATCAATTCAATTGAATATTGTACCTCATAAGAATCAATATAATCCTTCTTTTCACTGTAACTTGATTCATTCTGCCAGCTGTCATAATCTCTTATTATGATTTCAACCTTTTCATTATTTAATGCATTTTCTAACCCATCTTGTATCTCTTTTAAATCTGCAAATTCTGGCAGAGCCTCATTGAATGCAATAACCATAATTGAATTCGCATGAGATTTAAATGAAATGATCACCAGAAGAATAAGTTTCCTTAATATAGATAGTCCAGAATTCATGAATTCATCTTTTCTAACGCAGGTTCGATCTTCTTCATAAGAAGTTTCTTGTCATTATCGGGCAAATGATCTTGCTCAATCTTTTGGAGCATCCAATTTAATTGATTCTTTATTTTTTTCTTGTCAAATGAACTCAATTCGCTTAAAACGAAGATGTAATTTCTCAAAGCATAAATCTTTTGCTTTTGAATCTTCTCATCCGAATAAGCTTTACCGAACTTGCTTAAAAGGAATTCCTTTGATGAATCAATTACTATTTTCAAAAGTTCAGCTTTATCAACGCTTTCTTTTCTGCTAATAATTTTGAGTGATCTTAAGTAGATTTCTTTCCTATTCGAACTCTCATTCTCCAGATAAAAAAGTAGTATTGGAACAGCATCAAGTTCATAGCTGGACAAGAGTAAAATTGCCTTATCACTTTCTTCGTTTTCGCCAATTTTCAAATCGTCAAGAAAATCAATCATTTGATTTGTATAGGTTACTGAATAGGCTTTATTTCGTTGTTCCAAATACTTATTGACGCTATTAAACAATCCAAACGCAGTAACTAACACAGTAATTAAAGCACCTATCGAAGCAAGGTGTTCTTTAAATTTATTTTCTGCAGGTCTTCTCCGACTATGGCTTCGCACCCAATGACGTTTCAAATCTCAATAAAATAACTAGTTGCAAATATTTTTAACTCTCAATTTAAAATGCTCTTCTACAAAGCACAATACCCAACCTTGGGTATTTTTTAGTGAAAAGTGGTCTAATTGAAAGGTATTGAGATTCTAAATCGCACACATTTATCACTCTCCCACCCGCCAAACCAACGTCCTACTTGCGGTACAGTGGCTCCTCGTAGCTAGGAGTGTCAGGCAGCGTGCTCAGTGTACGTTAAGAAAAGAAGAGTAGAGAATAAAGGGAAGGAAGGCCAACCACACAACTATTAAAGCCAACGCTCAATCCTGTTATGGGGTATTGACTATAAGTTTTATTGACAACAGTTTCGAGGGTTCTTGAACTACTTACCAATTGTTCTATTCAGTACATAACCTGAAATCCCTCCTAAGAGTGTTCCAAGCACTTCTCCATCGATTACCTGTGCCAGGCCAAGTATCAAAATGGTCATAGTCAAAAGTAAAACAGTAGCAACATCTAGTAAGTACTGTTTTCTTTCACTCGTGGCGCTTTCATTGTCATTCGCTGATTTGCGCTCAATATAATATGGATATAAAAACAGAATCAAAATGGTGAGACAGAATGAAGGCAGTCCGAACTGGATAGCTATTCTATGAATATTTCTATCCTCTTCACTAGCATACAACTGAACCAACTTCTTTTTGTTTGATTCAATTTCTCTTTCAATAGACTGCCTGTAAGTATTAATATTGTCTACAGCATCAGCTATTGAATTAAGAACGAGTTGAACATCACCATCTATTTTAGACTTATCAGAATATTTTATCACGGCTTCAGAGTTCAATTCCCCAACTTTATCTCCTAAATTTCGATACCTCCTACCCAATCTTGCCGTTATACTTTTAAGTTCAAGGCTGCTATATCCTTCAAAATCTGGCTTATAATGGTAATACCCATTAAAATCTTTGATTGCCTTTGAGAACGTGTTTTGGTCATTCGCAGATTTTAACGGGTCAAGTTCATCTTGAAGCTCTTTCAATACTGGTTGTAAACGCTTAACTTCCTTAATATATGTGCTAAATGTCCTGTTGTCCTCCTCAAATTGTTGAATCATGTGATTCACGGAGAATTCATTAGATGGAACATTAAATTCAGACTCTGATTGCCCTTCTTCACCTGTTGAATCTTGGGCAAAAGCCGATAATGTATTAATGGCTAGAAGTGCCAAAGCAAATGATATCTCTTTAAAAACCATATGCATAAGAATGTGTTAAACGTATTTTATCCAGTAAGGAATTCTCCGCCAATCGCCTTCGTGGTCTCTAAACTTTAAAAGGACTAAATAACAATCTAAAGCCCTTCGCTTCTGCTTGTATTTTTTTGGTGGGTTTAAAATTTGAGCAAGCAACGAATAGTTCTTCTTATACTTGACTAATACGGATTTGGCTGAACGCCAAATCTTCAGATCACTTTTTGGGCAATTTGGGCATTCATAACACTCCTTTTGGTCCTCAATGCATGTAACACAATCACGAACGATTACCTGACAGTTATAGCAACTATCCATTTTCTCAAGGGCTGAAACAATTTTGTCAATCTTAATTTTAAGCTCTTGAGCTGTAATTTCTTTTTGACCCAGTGCATTAGTGAAAATGCATAAACAGCCGATTAAAAGAATAGGTATTTGAAAAGGTCTACTAAGTTGCATCTGGTCCATCCACATTGTCGTCAGATTCCTCGGTTTCAGGTCTTGAGACCCTTTTTTCGATTTCAGTCGGATGTTTTGACGATTGCATATGTGAGATTGCATCTTCTACGGCTCGTTCCTCAGTAGGCTGCCAATCTCCTGTGTAACCACCTACTTTACATTTAGCTCTGTACTCTGCCATAATAATTTAGTTTTTATTAGTCACTCTAGTTAAATACGATTGGAAATGTTGTCCTCAAACCGATTCCGGTTCGTTCAAAAATGTTGTCTTCTTTATCTCTGATATCGAAGATATCCTCGAAGGTGAAGAACAACTCAGCGTTAATAAGACTGCCTTTTTTATCATCGCCTAATTTTTTGAATGAATAGAATATGCCAGCTACAACGTCAGTAAACGGTTTTTTTTTGTCATTAACATAATGATTGATATTCAAGTGAACCGCACCGTTGTTTTGAAACATAAATCGATAGTAATCAAGAGAAAACTCTACATTTAAAAGATCCTCCTCATAAGTCATACTGGTGTTGTCTAATACATTTAGCTCACTTTCACTTGTTCTTGAAGTATTATTTGTGGGGTAACTTACTCTATCCTTTAAGGTTAGTTCCGTAAGTGAACTGCTATTGTCGTTGTTCCTATACATAGCTGCCAGATTCCAAAATTCGATTCTCTTATCCTTCTTGAACCATGAATAACTGAGCCCTAAATTGGGTGCCAAAAAATCTGATTTATCGAATTGATCTTTCAGAGGAACGCTAACATCGATAGCTGTACTATCAAATAGTCGAAAGGTTTTATTAGAGAAGCCGGCAATGATCGAAAACCACTGTACTTTGAAGCCGGTAATTTCAAACTTCTCTTTCGCCTTCATATCCGCGCTTAACTTTGAGTTTAACGCGTCAAATCTCTGCTCCCAAGCAGGCTCTAACTTCTTCAGGTCATCCTTAAGTTGCTTTCGCTGATCTCTTTTTTTCTTAATCTCAATTTCATTCAGTGGAACAGCCAGTTCTAATTCTCTCAACTTGAACTGCATGGAGTCTTTTTTTCGACTATCAGATGCCCTGTCAATCCTGGCTATTAAAGAGTCAATGTTTCGATAGGCATCCTTTATCCCATTTTCAAGTTGAAAAATTTCTTTTTCCTTTGTAACTGTAGCATTAATCAGATCCAAACTGTCTTTACAAAATTGAATTTCTATTAACCGCTGTTGATATTCTTTTTCATTCTTGGCCAACTCCTTTATTTGTTTATCTTCCAGGTCCACATTGTATATAATGTACTCCTTGTGTCGATTAGTCAAAATACTAAATTGAATTTCACCTCCCACTTTGGTGGCGAACTGTTCGTCATCAAATATGGATAATATGCCATCTGAGGCGCCCCCCTCGAATTTTAGTCCTATCAAAAAAGGTCTTTTGGATAGCTTCGGAGCTATAGCTCCAGCAAAGGAAATTTCGGATTCTTTTGTATCTAACGAAGCATAACTACCAAGATTAGAGCTGTTGTTAGGACTCACTATTTTGGTGAATTCGGTCCTTATCAACTGATCGAACTGTTCAGTATCTATGGACTGACCGAATATTCGTTGTGAGAGAAAGAAGGTAATCACACTTAGTAAGAATGTCAGTCTAAAATTGATAATCATAATTATGTCAGTTTGATGATTCTAATCTAGTTTATTGTTGAAGTTTCTGAAATACCCAACCTTGGGTATTTTTCATGACTAGAAAAGGTGAGATTGTGCCTTTGAAGTCGCACACATTTACCACCCGATAACTATCGGGTCTCCAACCCGCAAGGCCAGCGCCCTACTTGCGGTACAGTGGTAGGAGTGTCAAAAGAGTACTCAATCTACGTTAAGAAAGGAAAAGGTATGAAAAGAAGGAAGGCCAGTCACACAACTATTGAAGCCAACGCTCTCCTGATAGCTATAGGGACCGAAGCTAAGTAACCCCGCATCAAGTGCGGGGCAGGCTATAACAGGACATTAAATAACATTTATTGATTGTTCTGCCCAAACAAACTATCCATCATTATATTATCTTGCGCAAGTTTTCAAAACAAGATCATTTATTATGAGGCGAAAAATCCCAGAATCAACTCTACCAAAACTCAATCGCTCGCAAATGATTACTTCCGAAGGCTTACAAAAGCTGAGGGATGAGTTGGATCATTTATGGCGTGTGGAGCGACCAGATACCACCAAAAAGGTAACTTGGGCTGCTAGCCTTGGAGATCGCTCTGAGAATGCTGACTATCACTACAATAAAAAGCGATTGCGGGAAATAGATAATCGTGTGCGATATCTTCGCAAATGCATCGATGGGTTTAAAGTGATTACCTATCACCCCAGCCAAGAAGGAAAAGTGAATTTTGGTGCTTGGATAGAAATAAAAAACGTGGAGAAAGGTCTTCAAAACCGTTTTCGTATTGTTGGCTACGAAGAGTTAAAAGACAACAAAGATTATATCTCTATGGACTCCCCAATGGCTAAAGCGCTTCTTGATAAAACTGTTGGAGATGAAGCTATAGTTAAAACCAAAATGGGTGACTTTGTATGGGAAATTCTTAAAATAGAATATCAGAAGTAGTATAACCAAAATAGATCTTAAGAAAAAGGCCAACTCGCACTATTAACACCTACGCAAAGACCAGCCGTTCGCACCCAAAGCCGATTTAACATAACACAGTCCATTATATAGCAACTGTAGGAAATCCCATAATGCCGTGTGTTTGTTGCATGTCCAGGTATTGAAACTTGTTAGATTATTTTTTTCTCATATATCCCAATTCTTGATATAATTCTGGTGATTGCTTTAGATACCTATCTTTCTTTGTTTCGAGCAACCACTTTTCTGCTACCTCTGAATTATTGTAAATACTGGCATCCTTCCATCCTCCGATACCACTGAGATTCATCCTTGGCCAGTTTTCATTTATGAAAGCAATAGCCTTGATATTCTTGTTGTAGCAGAAAGTGAAAAAATTAACAAACCAGCTATTCCAAACTTTTGAATTATCTTTTTCAATTCCCCTTACTGGGTTAGCTTCGGCTATCATCACAGGCTTCTTCTTTTCCTTAGCAAAGTTTATAACATCATTAGTTTCTTTATGATTGAGTATATCATCATAGGGTTGAGAAAACACGGAAATTGCTACCCAGTCCACATAATCATCACCAGGGTACCATTCGGATATTGCGTAGTTTTTATATGGAGTAGAGGCATACGAGTGCCATACAAAAGCTACATTTTCAACACCTTCTTTTCGCATATTATCTACAATATGTCGGTATGCTTTTACATATTCCTTAGGCTCTAGTTCATTATGTGGCCCATCGAATTCGTATCCCAGTCTCAAGTAAATAGGTCTATCCGCCTTCTTTGCCCATCGAGCATATTTTTCTATCACGTCATCATACTTGCCTTCAAATGTTTTTTTGGCTACCCCCCACTTTCCCACCATCCACATGGCGCTATGTAAAACCATGTTGTCGAATTTCTTCACCAGAAAGTTGTGATCTTGTATATCCCCGGATGAGGTAGTCCAGGGGCCTTTAAAGCCAGAAAATTCTGTCACTCCCCAGTAAGCCGACCAACCAGCTGGATTGTTATTGTTGTTTGTAAAAGCTCGATATTCATTAATCTTATTCAATGTCTGCCCAACGATCAGCAGCGTCTTGTCTACCGGAGGAACATATTTCGTTTTCTCATAGGGATAGATATAGGCACTATCAACCGATGTTTTTATTTGAGTATAGGCAATTGTAGAGATTGAGCTTGTTGCTGCTATTGCTACTATAAACATTTGTTTGACGGTCAGCTTCATTGCTAATTAATTTAATGGCTACGTGTATTCTAGAAAGTTAATTAAAATCAGAATTTTTAATTACCTCAATCTTCAAGATTATTAGATTCATTTACTTAATTCGTTATTTATCAATAATGTCACACTCATTTACCAATTTCTCCGGCTCGATAAAAATGGGAATAAGCGTCTTAATAGCGTCACAGAAACTAACTCCCTTTGATAAGAACGTTTAATACCAACAAAAAGCTGAATAATGACCTACTTAAGTAAGGTCACAACAAGTAATTATACTATTAAAACTACATTTAGGAAAAATAAATTTGTGCATTCGCATATAAAAACTACTTTTAGGAAATAAATAATCAAAATGAAGAGATATCAACTTGGTGAGTTTGAAGAAATTGTGCTTTTAACTGTGGGAGTACTCCATGGAGATGCTTATGGTGTGGCAATTAAAGAGGAAATAGAAAAGCGATTAAATCGCAAGGCTTCTGTAGGTGCTCTGCAGTCTGCACTCAGGCGTATGGAAGACAAAGGCTTTCTTACTTCTGAACTTGGAGAAACGACCAAAACTAGAGGTGGTAAACGGAAACGCTACTTTAAGATCACCGCATTTGGTAAGGAGGCATTGGACTATAACATTCAAACTCGCCTGGACTTGTTAAGAGAAATACCTAATGTAGCATTCCAATTCAAGCCATGCTAAAAAGGTTCGGGACACGATTATTTAAGCTTTACTGTCATTCGGGTTATCAAGAAGATATTCTAGGTGACCTGGATGAATACTACCAACAAAATCTGGTCAAAAAAGGTAGTTCGTATGCTAATGCCAAATTCTTAGTGGACGTTTTACTTCTCTTCAGGCTCTCACTTCTTCGTGACAAATGGTTATATCAAAACTCAATAAACATAGCAATGATTCAGACAATTTTTAAAACAAGTTTTCGTGTCTTTTGGAAAGAACGCGGATACGCCCTACTCAATGTATTAGGACTCACAGTTGGTTTTACAGCTAGTGTCTTGCTCCTGCTCTATGTAGAATCAGAGCAATCAGTGAATGGATTTCATAAAGACTTAGACCAAGTATATCAGGTCTTAGAACATCAAACCTTTTCAGAGACTACCATAACTACCGAGTCCACTCCAGGACCACTCATTACCACTTTTAAAGAGGACTTTCCGGAAGTAGAAGCTGTTGCCGCTTATACCTGGCCATACGAACTTCTTTTCACTAAAGAAGACCAAAGGCATAAAGGAAGTGGTCGATGGGCGAGTGAAGACTTCTTTAAGATCTTTAGTGTGGATTTTATTGAAGGAAATGCTGATAGTGCCTTGACTTCACCCACACAGCTTTATTTATCTAAAAGCACCAAAGAACGCCTTTTTGGAGATGAACCTGCCCTATCGCAAACAGTTGACATTGACGGCTTTGGAAGCTTTCAGGTGGCTGGTGTTTTTGAAGATGTATCTAATGAAAGCACCATTGACTTCGATTTCATTACGCCTTATCAGGTTTGGACAGGATGGAATGAATGGGTGAATTACTGGGATAATAATGGAATCAGAGGCATTGCAAAGTTACAACCGGGTGTTGATATCGATCAGTTCAATGCCAAAATTGAAGGCTATGTTCAAGAGAAACTGGGCGAACAGGAAGCGACCGCTAGTATTTTTGTGCAACCCTTGAAGGATCGTTATCTATATAGTAATTATGAGAATGGACAATTAACGGGCGGTAGAATCATCTATATTCGGTTGTTAACTGCAGTAGCGGTTTTTATCTTGTTAATCGCGTCTATCAACTTTATAAATTTGGCCACTGCCCGATCAACAAAAAGGGCAAAAGAGGTAGGCGTTAAAAAAGTAGTGGGCTCCGGGCGTGGACATTTGTTGTTACAATTCATGACCGAGTCTCTATTACTAGCAACTTTCTCAGCTCTGTTGGCTGGCATCTTTATTATGCTACTCATTGAACCTTTGAATGCTTTAGTAGGTAAGAGTATGGCCTTTTCATTGCTTGACTTTGATCAGTCTGTTAGATTATTGCTTATAGGATTGAGTGTAGGTTTCGTTTCAGGCATTTATCCATCCATGGTACTCTCTAACTTCAAAACCATTAATGTGTTGAAGGGCAGCTTCAAATCTTCCAGAGGATCCAATAGCTTGAGGAAAGGCCTGGTTGTTTTTCAATTTATGATTTCTACCACACTCATTATATCTACATTGATAGTTCAAAAACAACTGGACTTTATGGAAAATAAGGATCTGGGATACACTAAAGAAAATGTGGTTTTGGTTCCATTAGAAGGCACACTGTGGAACAGAGATGTTCGGGCTCAATTAAAATCAAGGCTATTGGCCAATCCGAACTTTACACATGTGGCCTATTCCAGTGAGTCGACTCTTATCAACTCAGGGACATCTTCCGCCAGCGGCTTTTCATGGTCAGAGAAAGAAAATGAGCTAGAGGCTAACTTCAACCTCCTTTTTGCAGAATATGACTTTCTGGAAACCTATACCATCGAATTACTGAAAGGCAGGTCTTTCGACCCATTATTGGCTACAGATTCCATGCATGTGATCATTAACGAGCAAACGGCTAAACTCATGAACGTAGAGGATCCTTTGGATCATACTGTTACATTGTGGGGTAGAACAGGACGGGTTATCGGCATTGTAAAGGATTTTAATTTCAGTTCGCTGCATTCTGGAATTGATCCCTTGGTTATTAGCTTAAGACCTGGAAATAGCCAGGTTCTCAACGCAAGGATAACTGGCGAGAACAATCAGGAAAGTTTGACACATCTGGATAAGGTGTTGAAAGAATTAAACCCGAATTATCCCTTTGAATATAACTTTTTGGAAGACAGCTATGAAGCACAATACCAAAGTGAATTAGTGATTGGTACATTAGGTAATTACTTTTCGGGAATAGCTATTTTTATCTCTTTATTGGGATTATTTGGTTTGGCTAGTTTTGCTGCTGAACAGCGCATAAAAGAGATTGGTGTAAGAAAAGTATTAGGTGCAGGTGTGTTAAATATAATTCTACAGATGGCCAAAGGTTTTCTTCTATTAGTAGGTATTGGCTTTCTGGTAGCGATACCCTTTAGTTACTTCTTTATGGATGACTGGCTGGGAGCTTTTACCTATCGCACGGAAGTAGGTGTTTCTGTCTTCCTGATCGCTGGCCTGGCCTCCCTCTTAATAACAATTGTAACTATTGGCTATCATGCCATCAAAGCTGCCAATACTAATCCCGTGAAAAGCTTGCGGTATGAATAGTTAGTGTATCAAATATGATGAGAAGAGTTGAGGTTGCCCATTAAGACACATAATTCAACCGGCCATACTTATCTACCTCAAACTGATAAATATCCCAACGTTTGGATTTTGAGCGTTCCCGTTCCAAACGTTGTGTAATGATCATTCGACTACCATCAGTACGAACATTGATCATGCCGTAATTGGCCACAGAGCGCTGAATAATCTGTAGTTTATCATCTAACTTATCACTAGCTGTTTGTTTCTGTTCAGGAGTGGCATTGGGGTCGTTAATGATTTCCGAATATTTATTGATATCTTTCCGCAACTCACGCCTTACTTTATTGGGATGTTTTATGTGTTCATTGCCTGATCTCGCAAGTTCAGTTGAGAAAATGAATGGCCTTTCAGACCGACTAAACTTACCAATTAATCCAAGCGTATCCGGCCTCGGGTGTGAATGAGGTTCATTATCACCACTGGATACCACTGTAACTAAGGTATTTGTTGCTTTAAGGAAAGCAGGCAAAATGTGTGCGCTTCCATGATGACATGCTTTCGCAACATCTACTCCGAAATGTTTCTTCCCTTCATCTACTAATAGTTGCTCATCTTCAGGTGTTTTAGGATGAGGATTCAATCCGGTATAATGTTCTAAGAGGTACTCTTGTGAGGGTTCATTTAAATCTCCACCTAACAACATTTTAATAGAACCAATTTCTAATAGAATAACTACTGAATGCCCATTTTTTGTATAGCCCGTACTAGAGAATGTTGGTAAGGCCATTTTTCCATTTGCTAGTTTTTTTGGTACGGGTCCTAACAGTTTCATAGTAAAGGTCTTCCCATCTTCCGGAGCGTACCGATCTATGTACAAACTCTCACTAAAGTTCTCACTTGCTAAAAGACCTTTTACATCTCCTACCCTTCCAGAAGTTATAGCATCATGAAGCATATTGGGATATAGACGTCTTCCTCTTTTAGTAGAACTTTCAGTAATTTTTTTGAGCTCATCAAGAGTTTGTACGAGTCCATTGAGGTGTTTCTTTCTTCCTACTTTCACTTCTGATCCTAATGTACTTTTACCAGCAGTGACCTGCTCTATAATGGAATTGTGATATATTTTGTCGACATATACATTATCATCTTCGAATAAGTGTTTAAAGCCATAGTAATGATCTTTATCAGGATGACTAATAATGAATGATTCAAAATTGAAACGCCTGGCAAATCTACCAAAACGCCATCTGAGAAATCGGTACATATTATCTTGTTCACCTGCATCAATGACTATTGCTCTATCTTCGGGAGTCTGAATATGGCAACCATCTCCTTGACCGATATCCAAAAAATTCACTTCAAGGATACGTTCAATCTGAAGTTGTTCTTTTCTTACCCAACCCGTTCTTCCTCTGGACCAAATCTGAACCCAATTTCCAGAAATCTGTTTCACGCTTACCCAATCTCCCCATAAGAGTTGATTTATAGCCGTTTTTCCTTTCTTGTCTGAAGGGGCTCCTTTCGTTTTGTAGTGAACGGCATAAGGATATCCAATAAACATTTGATCACCTACTTGCATAACATTTCAATAATGGTTTAGAATACAATTACGATGAAACTATTAATATTTCAAATACCCAACCTTGGGTATTTTGACTACGTTTACACTTGTTTTCTAAAGTCTAGCAGAATGAGGTAAAAGGTATGAGCGCAAATGACATTGTCTTAGTTATAATCAGTGGACTTGGAGTAATTCATGGTCTTTTTCTCGCCATTTTTCTTTGGTCTTATAAAAAAGGAAATGAGCTATCAAACCGACTGCTCAGTGCTCTTCTAATAATGCTTTCATTGAGAATTGGGAAGTCGGTATTTCTTGAATTCACTGACCATATTGACATTAAATTAATCTTTACAGGGCTAAGTATAATTATGGTTATTGGCCCCTTATACTATTTATTTTCACAATCTGTTGTTAGAAAATCATTCCGCTTAAAGCGAGTTCAATTTGTACAATTTGTTCCAGCTGTTCTGGGTTTTGGTTTCGGCTTGTTCTTAAAAGAACATCATTGGGAAACACTTCCTGAAATCATATTTATATGTGTTTTTCTAGGTTATTATCTTCATTTACTACTTTATCTTTTAGTAACATATCGCTTTGTTTTAAAGGAAAAGAAATCAGGAATTGGACAATCTTCTTTCGAATTTTTGAGATTACTCTTCTTTGGTTTGTTGGCAATTTGGGTAGTGTATGTCTTGAATCTTTTTGACGAGACGGTACCTTACATTATAGGCCCAATATTATATTCACTGATAGCTTATGTAGTGAGTTTTGTTGTATTTCGGAAGGGCTATGTTCAACAGATTGATCAGGCAAAATATAAAACGACACCGGTTTCTGATGAGCAAAGTGAACACCTCTTCTTAAAGGTGAAAGACTTGATTATTAGTCAAGAACAATATAAAAATTCAGATCTTTCACTTAAATCGTTAAGTAACTCTTTGCACGTAAGTCCGCAAATTCTATCATTGGTGATCAATAAAGAAAGTAAACAAAACTTCAATAGCTTCATTAATCATTACAGGATTGAAGAGGCTAAAAGACTATTTACACTTGAGAAATATAATAACTACACTATATCAGCCATTGCTTTTGATGTAGGCTTTAATAGCATATCAAGTTTTAATACCACCTTTAAAAAATTGACTGGAGTAACACCTCTAACCTATCGCAACCAACTGTTAAAATGATCTTTTAGTCTTTCGAAATGATCATTTTGAAAGATAGTTTCTTGGAATGACATCACTTTTGCATCAAACTAAAAAGTAACAACTATGTCACGAACAAGAAAAATCATTAAATGGTCATTAATTTCAATCGGAAGTATTATCATAAGCGTGGTATTATTTGGAGTTTGGTTTATCAATCTGTTACCTGAACCTACCGTATCACGAGATCAACTCAAGAATACTCTTCCTTCAGAATTACCCTACTTGACCAATGACTCGGTACCCTCCAGAGGTAAAATTTTGGCAATTGTAACAAGTACAGCTATAATGGGATCTACAGATAAATCTACAGGTTATGAGCTGACGGAGTTATCCAGAGCTTACTATGTATTTAAAGCAAATGGTTTTGAGGTTGATATAGCGAGCCCTCTTGGAGGTACACCTCCTGTAGTAATAGATAAAGGCGATATGAAGGAATTCGATTATGCCTTTTTGAATGACTCGGATGCACAATACAAATCAACTCATACTATTCCAGTCAAAGATATAGAAGCTGCAAACTATGAGGCAGTGTACTTTGTAGGTGGTAAAGGTGCTATGTTTGACTTTCCTGAGAACAAACATATTCAAGGCATAGTACAACAGCTTTTTGAATCGAATAAAGTAATTGGAGCTGTCTGTCATGGTCCTGCAGCGTTGGTCAATGTCAAACTTAGCAGCGGTCAGCCGTTAATAGCGAATAAGCAAGTGAGCAGTTTTACCAACAAAGAGGAATTGTTGTTAATACCGGATGCTAAAAATATATTCCCATTTCTTTTGGAAGATAAACTAACTACAGCAGGCGCTAAATTTAGTGAAGGGGCCATTTATCTAAATAACGTTAGTGTCGATGGCAATTTAGTAACAGGACAAAACCCATGGTCAACCTGGACTGTGGCAGAGTCGATAATCACTCAGCTAGGCTATACTCCAAAATCTCGCTTAATCACTGCAGAAGAGAACAGCGCAGTGATATTAGATGATTACAATAAAGCAGGTTATGAAACCGCTAAAAGAAGGATTGAAGCCTTTTCAAATAGTAATAGGCTTATTGATTATGAGATGCTGGCTGTTCACAGCTTATTGGCCGCTTATCGACTGGAACTAAGTAAATTCTTTCAATTAATACAGTTATTGCGATACAGCAAAACATTTCTATGAATAAAACCACGGGCAAGTGAGTTGTCACGGATATATTCCGTTAAGAGATATGATATTTCAATACCTTTGAACAATCAACAAACATTTTCACTTATATCATGAATGACAGCTCATCTTGCCCTAATTGCAATTCCCCTTATGGCTACCCTTCTGATGGATTAATGATGTGTCCTGAATGTGGTCATGAATGGAATCCTGAAGAAGTTGATGAAGACGAGCAAACAGTAGTTAAGGATGCCAATGGCAGTACGCTACAGGATGGAGATTCCGTAGTTATTGCTAAAGATTTACCTGTTAAGGGAGCTCCTAAACCCATAAAGGCAGGTACTAAGGTGAAAAATATTCGTTTAGTCGATGGTGATCACAATATCGATTGCAAAATTGACGGGTTTGGTTCTATGGCGCTAAAGTCAGAGTTTGTGAAAAAAGCTTGAAGCACCTCCAAAAAAAAATTAAATCAGATCAAACGCCAAGGCATACTCAAATAGTTTCGTAAAAGAGTGTACTCCAAGCTTTCTATTTATATTTTTTCGATGTTGTTCTACAGTTTGTCTGCTGATATTTAAAACACTCGCTACTTCAGGATTACTTAAACCAGTGACCAGAAGCCGTAAGATTTGCCTTTCCCGATTAGTTAGTGAATTGAATTGAACTTGATTTTCAGCTTTAAAAAGCTCCTGACGCTGAATTCGTTTTAGTTTGTGCCGGAAGGATAAATATCCATCACTTCCGTTAGCCACAGCATTGGTTATGTACATGATTAAGCCACTATTAAATTAGACTCTATCAATTTATGCAAATAAGAAAAGTGTTTTTAATCTGAAAAAATGATTTTTATAATTCTCTATTGATAATCAGTTAGTTAGGTCCGACCAATGACAAGCATTTGGTGAATTTTACCTATCAAATTAGTTAAAAACACCTAATCTAATCAATTTAAACTGAGTCTTAAGCATGTTAATTACTCGAAAAAATAAACAACGCTTCCGTTGTCATCTTGGCCAATGGGCTGACCATTATACATTCCTGCCAAAGAATTATTTGTGTAATACTTAGGTAAATCATAGGAATGAAAGGATGAATCATTTTCTGTCCAGCGGTAGACACTGGTCAAACTCTCAAGCAAGTATACTTCATCATTTGAACGATGAAAATCATACCAAAAGCTTAAATCAAAAGTTCGAATCGAATCGTCATTTAAACTGAGTATAATGGCTCGATGATCTGATCCAAAATTAGAATACCTCATAAAAATAGTCTTACCAAGTGCAACCATATTAAACTGAGAGAGACTACCATCTTCAGGCCAATCATTTAAATTAAACTTATGAACAATTACTTCATCTGTATCAGAGTCAATTTCTACTACATAATTATTGATAGTTACGACAAAAAGTTTTGATCCATATGATGAAAGTCCTTGAAGTGTTCTTCCTTCATAATTGGTGATCATATCAACATTAACATATTCTTCCCAATTATTCCCGTCAGTACTTCGATATAGAATATTTTGATGCTCTTTTATATAAAAATAGTATCCATTTCCTAAAGCTTCAATTACTGTACTAGATGAAAAAGAAGGTATGGCAAGCCTGAACGATGACTCTCCGTTCTTAGAAATAATTGCAGCACCATCAGAGTCTATTGATAATATTTCTCCGGAAGACATGACTTGAAGTGAGTTGTAAAAATAATCTTCAGGTGTGCTCACAAAATCCCAAGTGGAAGAAGATACATCACTTAGGCTTAAAATCTGGTCAGAAGTACCGAATATCACCCTATCATTATCAGTTGAAAAATGAGAAGTTGATTTATCTATATTTGGAGGATAGCACACTGAAAACCAACCACTCTCAAATTTTTTATTTGCGGTAGCCTGGAGCGTAAAAATGTTCTCCTCAGAACAATTGGTTCCAAACGCATCGCAAACATAATTATCTACAATAGTTAACTCTTGTTCAACTATTTCACAACCCAGTTTCCAAGCCAAAAATAAAGTATCACCAGAAGCATAGAACTCATCGAAATAGGTTTCACTTGTTTGATCATTTACCATAAAATCAAATGGCCTGCGAACTATTCTCCCTTCATTATTTAATACTACAATTTTAATTTCCTTTTCAAGATACTGCCCTGGAACCCCCTCTTGCTTATTACCTTCAATAACTTGATAGACATATTTACCAATTTTAGTAGATAGTTGGTCAGAAGGTAATTCGTCTTCCTCCTTGCATGCCGAAACGAAGGCGATTAGCAGAATAAGAAAGTGTAATTGCTTCATCAATCAAATTCCACTTCACCAGTACTTAATTTATAATAAGCAGATATAACTTTAACCCCTGCGCTTTTGACGGCATCTGCCAGAATGGGTTTAGATTCTTTTAATTCTTCAGCCACAATTTGCGCATTTACCTTTATAGCGTTTGTTAAATGATCTCCAGGTAGACGCTTTGCCATGTATACGGCAGGTTTTATACGTTCTATTATAGCACCTATGTGACCACCGGGATCTGCATCCCCGAGGCTAGCATTTACTGCTCCACAGCTCTCATGCCCCATAACTACAACGAGCTTAGAACCTAAAAACTTCACAGCGTATTCAATGCTACCAATAACTTTCTCTTTTGCTATGTTACCAGCAACCCGAATAACAAATAAGTCACCGAGACCCTGGTCAAATAATAGTTCAGGAACTACTCGAGAGTCCGCACAACTTAAAACAACAGCAAAAGGATGCTGAGCAGTCTTAAGTGATTCGCGCCAGGAAGCGTCTGTATGTGGATGTTTTAATTTACCTGCTATATATCTTTTATTACCTTCTTTAAGATGTTTGAGTGCTTCTTTTGCTTCCATAAGTGATTCTGGTTTAGAATTCTATGATAAGAAAATTTCTAGGCAAAGCCCTCTTTTTAATTCAAAATCTTAATGCAACAACCAAAACTTTGGTATTACGGCGGGTGTACGTTGCTTATATTTTTGAAATTCTTCGTTTTGATCATATTTGGCTTCAAGCATAGGTACTCCACTTACATATCTTAATAAGATTGTGATGGTCAATGGACTTATAATAAAATAGAAACTATTGGGTAAGGGAATTATAATAATAAAAATACCCCACCACATTAAAATTTCTCCGAAATAATTAGGGTGCCTACTGTACTTCCATAATCCAGAAGTCATTATTTGATTTTTGTCTCTTCTATTTTTAACAAATTGACTCAGTTGAAAATCACCAACGGATTCCCAGACAAAACCTAAAAGCCAAGTTACTATGCCTATTGCTGTAAATGGTAGAGACAAAATATCATTAAATGAGGCTATATAAATAAGGGGCGAGCAAATGATAAAAAGAAAAAAGGCCTGCAGCAGATAGACCTGCAAATAAGAGCGCAAATAAAAAGCCTTGCCCCACTCCTTTCGCCAATTCGCATATCGGAAGTCTTCTGGTTTATCTTTATGTCTATTGTAAATGTGTATACTGAGTCGTAATCCCCAGATCATAACCAAACCATAGATTATACTCACATAGATTCCAGGATTTTTAGTAAAAAATAGGTAGATCACAACAAAACAAAATCCAATCCCCCAAGCTACATCTGCTACATCATTTCTTTTCTTTATTATACCGAAAATGAACCATACGGTGGCATAGAACCACAACCCTATTATCACTTCTATAAATAAACTCATGATTTCGTAAGCCATTTAACAATTTGAAAACCCGAAGCACTAACAGAGGCAGTAAGGATCATTCCCCAGGCAATATCAATGAATACAATGGGTAACGGCCAACCCTTTAAAGTGGCCAAATTGGTAAGATCATATGTTGCATAAGTAAAGAGACCAAAGAGAGCTCCCAGCACAACGGCCTTAGCCAAAGAATCTTTTTCTATAGCCGGCATAATGGCGAAAATAAAGATCCCAATGATGAAGAGAATGTAAAATACAATTGCAGCTGGCCAATTCACTTGATCTGCAAGTAGTCCGGATAAGTATTTATTGTAAATACCCTTAGCAAGAATGCCTAGCCATAGCAAGTCAATGGTAAAAAATACTAATGTGGTGAGCAAAAAACTTAACAGCAGTCTGGTAAATGGCATAATGATTCGTTTTGAGCATTTAACAATTTTAAATTTCTTTAGTTTATTAGTTTTCTACTTGATGTTAGGTATCATCAACAAGGAAGTATTTAATTTTGAGACTCAACCTAGACTAATAATATGGAGTATCCAATTTTTCTAACTACTGACGAGGAGAAAATTACATGCACAGAGGCATGCCAAACAATCGAAAATTTTCTCAAAAGAAAAGGTGAAAAACTTAAATATGATGAGTTCAGGAGTTTTATGGACGAAAGAAAGTATAGTTCAAAAGAATTGGAACTGGCTACATTGCAGGAAGTTTATAAGGAATTAGCCCGTATTGGCCTTTGTTTAAATATTAATATGGAAGGTTCCGCTCAATATGAAGTAACATTCAAAATGGCAGAATCTCTATGGATCATCGCTCATGTTAAATATATGACGGAATATATCAGAGATAAGGGCGAAGCGGAGTTGCTAGATTATGTCGCCAATTGGTTAAAGGTTGTTACAGAACAACAAATCTCAGCTTTTGCTGATGTAGAAAAGTACATTTAGGATACTTTAACAACTACTTTTCCCATAGTTTTTCCAGATTGAAATAGTTTCAGGGCATTGTACATATCATCAAATTGAAAAGTATTCCCAATATGTGGTGCTGGCAGGTTTAATTCATTCATTTCGCCAATTAATTGCTTCATTAATTCCTTTTTATTGTAAAGCCAAATAAGGTTAAATCCAAGAATGGATTTATTACTTTCTATCATGCTTTGAGGATCAACTCTGGGCCTTCTCAAGTATTTCCAGGCCAGTTTAGGCCAGTTAGGAATATTTGAATTATTACCGTAATGTGCGGCTCCATAGTTGATCAATCTTCCTTGAGGAGCTAAAAATTCAAATCCTGCTTCAAATACTTTCCCGCCAATGCATTCCATTACCAAGTTCAACTCACGATTCCCTAAAGTCTTCTTCAGACTATCCTTGAAATTATTGTCTCTTACAATCCAATCATCGTAACCTTCCTTCCTTAATAACTCAATTTTTATAGGACTACCAATAGTTCCAATAGTATATGCCCCCACTCTTTTTGCCATACGATTAGCAAACAGCCCAACTCCTCCTGCTGCGCTATGAATAAGAACGGTATCTGTCGATTTTAAATTTCCAAGATGGAATAGTCCATAAAATGCTGTAAGTCCTTGCACAAGGTATGAAGCACCTTTTTCAAATGACCAGTTGTGTGGCAAGGGTACAACATAGTCGCTGTCAATATTTAAGTGATCAGAATAAGCACCGAAGCGGGTTACCCCCATTACTTTATCACCAACTTTCTTACCCTTTACATCACTGCCAACAGCTATAATTTCACCGCTATATTCCAATCCAGGTATAAAACTACCTTGTGGCGTGGCACTATACAGCCCAAGAATGGCAAAAATATCAGCAAAATTAAGACCTATACACTCTAAGGCTATTTGCACTTCGTTGGGAAGAGGTGCTGAAATTTCCTCTTCTGATAATGCAAGTCTTTTGATATTTCCTGCTTTTGAAATTCGATATACCCTACGTTTCACGTTGCTTTATTTTCTACTTAAATCAGATTATTAATTTCATTAATAAATATAAACTTCCTTTATGCTAATACTGAAAAGCGATCGTTTATATTTAACACTTATGCCCTATAAAAAGCAACTAGCTATTCTTCTTTTCCTTTGTACCAATTGCCTCCCATTTACCTATGGGCAGCATAAGTGTGAGTTCGAAATTCATTTAGCCGGCAAAAGCATTGGAGGTATCACTGCAAAACTACAAAGTATTGATAATAAGCAAGTTTACGATATTTTATCTGAAGTAAACTTTAAAGTACTTTGGAAAAAATACAACCGGCAAACTAAAAACTTTATCGTATATGGAAATGATATAATAGTTGAGAGTTATTCAGGTATTTATATGAACCATGTGCTCGAAGACTCTGCCTCAATACAAGCTAAAGGTGAAAGCTATAAGTTTTATCGGTTCCCTGATAAAAATTTCACTACGGAAAAGAGGCCTATCAAGTATCTCGCAGCCATGCTCTATTTTCAAGAACCAAAGAATATCACTGAAGTATATTCAGAGAGGTTTCTTTCTTACTGCAAACTAGAGTCAAAAGGAAATGGAAAGTATATTATCTATTTGCCCAATGGCAAAGAGAATGTATATACTTATGAAAATGGTAAGTTGATGGAAGTATTTGTAGATCGTACCTGGTTCAATTTAAGGTTTAAAAGAATATAATACCTGTGACAATTTGTTACATCTTTTTACATAACTAAGGCATATTAAGAATCTGATAGAAGTAGCTTAGAAATCCAAAACTCATCAGGTATGCTCAAGAATTACTTAAAAATTGCACTTAGAAACCTCCTAAAATATAAGGGGTATTCATTCATTAATATTTTTGGACTAGCCTTAGGTGTGGCAGTCTTTTTTATCGCTTTACAATTTACCGTCTATCAGAGAAGCTGGGATAAATTTCATAGCAAAGCAGATGATATTTATAGAGTGCATCAAAAATTCAATGATGGTGGAGAAACTGCTCATAGCTCCTTCCCTATCAAAGATGCACTAGTTAATGATTACTCTGAAATTCAGTTGGCTACAAGTTTTGGGTATATCAATCAAATAAAACTTTTCATAGGCAAGAAACAGATAGTTGGGGAGAACATTGTACTGGCTGAACCTGAGTTTTTTGATATGTTCGATATCAATTTACTGAGCTCTGACAAGGAAACTATCCAGAAAGAGTTAGGTACAAATAGTTCATTTGCTATAATCACTAAAGAATACGCTGAAATTCTTTTCGGAAATGAAGATCCCATTGGAAAGGATTTTGACCTGGGCGATGGTGATGAACAGGTACGTTATACGGTTTCTGCTGTGGTTGAAGGATTTCCAGAAAATTCTCACTTTCATTTCAACATGATTGCTCCGATTATAAGTCAACCTTACTTTCAAACATTTGAAGACAATTGGAACAATCCAGTAGTGCATACTTATGTATATATTCCCGATAAAGAAAAAGCCAAAACATTCCAGCAACTAGCTACACTCGATGCATTTATAGAACGTCACTTCCCTCCGGTTTACGGTGGTCCTGAAGCCCATCTGCCTGTTTACAAGTTAACAGATATTCATTTGCAATCTCAAGCCTATACTATGATTGATGAAACTACTCCAATGATCCTTCTCATAGTTGTAGGCAGCATAGGTACTTTAATATTGATTCTGGCGTGTATAAATTTCATGAATTTGACAACAGCCCGCGCCACAAGGAGAGCTAAAGAAGTAGGCATGAGAAAGGCAATGGGAGCTACTCAAAAATTGCTTATCTATCAGTTTCTTGGCGAGGCCATTATATTTAGCATAATATCAGTCATAGTGGGTATGTTGTTAGCAGAACTATTTCTTCCCAGATTTAATGCCTACCTCCAACAGACATTGGACATTCAATACTTCAATAATTGGTCAACCATATTTATGATGATTGGTATTACGCTGGCTCTTGGTATTGTTTCAGGAGCCTATCCGGCATTTATCTTATCGTCCTTCAATCCAATCTATGCCCTAAAAGAAGCAAAAGGTAATTCAAAAACAGCTGGAGGCTTTTTGGTACGCAAAGGCCTTGTCATTTTACAATTTGTTGTTGTCTCACTTCTTCTGGTGACCATTATAGCATTACAATTTCAAATGAAATATATGGCTTCCATAGACGTAGGATACAATACTAAAGACCTGGTATTTGTGCGAAGTTCTGATGGAATGATGGAAGACCCTTTAAACTACCAATCATTTGTTAATGAACTGCGTAATAATGGTGCCGTGACATCCGCAGCAGGCATTGGTGGCTGGGAATATCAAAGTGTAGATTTCGAAGGTATGAAACCCAATCAAAGAGAGGGTGCCATTATACTAACGACTAGTGCAGATTATGCTAAAACAATGGAATTGAATCTATTGGCTGGGCGTTTTCCTCTACGTGAAAATAAAGCAGACTTGAGAGGTATCATATTCAATGAAACAGCCGCGAAGTCATTTGGCTGGAACCCTAAAGAAGCGATTGGAAAAGAAATTAAGCTATTCGAAGGAGACAGTATTTACAATGTTTTAGGAGTTTTCAAAGACTTCCATTTTAACGATTTAATGACAGAAATTGAACCTATGGGTATGATTTCCAGCCCAACAGAATTTTATGGCACAACCATGATGAGGCTGTCAGATAAATCTGAAAATACACTTAGCACCATTCGAGCAGCGTGGGATAGGTTTGATGATGGCTGGCCATTTGAAATATTCTTTTCAGAAAGGGAATTAGAGGAAAACCTGACAGCAATTAGCAATGTTCAAGTTATGATGAAAGAGTTGACATACTTAGGTATTTTCATTGCCTGCATGGGATTGTATGGATTAACTACCTTTTCAACAGAACGAAGAATGAAAGAAATCGGCATTAGAAAAGTACTAGGAGCAAGTGTAACTTCAATCTGGGGTTTGATAGTTTCTGAGTTTGTGATTTTAGTCTTAATAGCCACGTTCATAGGCTTACTGGGCGGATACTTTACCAGTGAGTTACTTCTTCAAAATTTTGCTTATAGAATCAGTGTAGGCCCTCAAATCATATTATTCTCATTGTTTATCTCTTTTGCAATAGCTATTGTCACTGTCAGTTATCAGGCTATCCGTTCAGCTTTTATTGATCCGGTTAATACATTGAGAATAGAATAAAATCCTTTTGACATGTATCACAATTGTAGTTGATATGCGTCATTTTAATATAGGTGTGATTTCGTGAACTTTCTTAAAAAGAAAGAAATCATGAAAACTATACTTGTTCCTACCGACTTTTCAACTAATGCCCTAAATGCTGGAAAATTAGCTAGAATTCTTTCCACTAATTCTGGTGCTACTGTTCACTTTTTTCATGTGGTTTTTACTCCAACTGATTGGGATAAAATGACTGATGAAATGAAAGAGCAGTATCCAGAATCAAAGCAAAAGGTTCTAAATGCTGAAAAAAGCATGTCAGAATTAATAGCTGAGCCCAGTTTTTTAGGAGCCCCAGTAGACAGTACTATTGGATTTGGCAACCCTACAGAAAAAATAAGTGCTTTTATTAAAAACAATGCAATTGACTTAGTAGTCGTTGGTTCTCATGGCACTTCTCATAAAGCCGATTTGTTTATAGGCTCAAATACGCAACGTATTATGAGAAATACAAATGTCCCAGTCATAGCAGTAAAAGAAGATTTTAAACTGGATAAAATAAATAAGGTAGTATTTGCTTCCAATATGGATACGGATGCTGTGGAGCCCTATAAAAAGCTAGAAGCGATCTGTAATGCTTTAACAGTTGATCTGGCACTTCTATATGTTAATACTCCTCACAATTTCAAAAGCTCTGAGGAGATTGACACAGTAATTTCTTCTTTCCAAAAATCTATAAATAATAATTCCAAGGTAGCCATCAGAAATGATTATGATGTGGCCCAGGGAATACTTACTTACTGTCAAACGAATGATGTTGATATGACAGCCTTAGTAAATCATAGAAAAGCTGTAGCAGCACATTACTTGATGGGTGTGACAGAAACACTGGTATTTCGTGCAGATTTTCCAGTAATAAGCATAAAGGCATAATCGGAGAATTAGAACCGTCTATAAAAATTTGAATAGATCTTTTCCTTTTCAAACTCATGGGAATTAGTTTAGCGTATACCTAAACTATATTTTCATGACCTTTCAAAATATTAAGCACGTTCTTAAATCTACATTACTTGTTGTTTTAATATTTCTATTCACATTATCCTACAGTCAACGAAGAAGAAAAAGTGTGCCTTCAACTGCCACATCATCGATGATGGTTGATTCTGTTTTTTCGGGAATAAAACTTAGAAACATTGGGCCTGCTTTTATGTCGGGCAGAATTGCAGATATTGAAATTCATCCTAATGATGAAAATATTTGGTTTGTAGCAGTGGGTTCTGGAGGAGTTTGGAAAACAGTGAATGCAGGAACCACATGGACACCAGTATTTGATAAGCAGAGCTCTTATTCTATTGGTTGTGTAACTGTTGACCCCCTCAATCCTCACATTGTATGGGTAGGTACCGGAGAAAATGTAGGCGGTCGTCACATGGGTTATGGTGACGGTATTTATAAAAGTGAAGACGGTGGACTGACATGGACCAATATGGGCCTTAAAAAATCCGAACACATCTCTGAAATAATCATTCATCCTAAGAATTCAAACATCATTTGGGTAGCAGCGCAGGGACCCTTATGGAGTAAAGGAGGTGAAAGAGGTTTATACAAATCAATTGATGGTGGTAAAACATGGAAAAAAACGCTAGGCAATAATGAATGGACTGGTGTAACTGATATTGATATTGATCCAAGAAACCCAAACTTGCTATACGCAGCAACCTGGGACAGACACCGTACTGTGGCTGCTTACATGGGCGGTGGCCCAGGTTCGGGAATTCACCGAAGTATGGATGGTGGTGAAACATGGAAAAAACTTACGAATGGTCTACCTACCTCTAATCTTGCTAAAATTGGCATTGCTGTATCTCCTATCAAACCGGATATCATCTATGCGTCAATTGAATTAGACAGGCGTACTGGTGGAGTCTATAAATCATTGGATAGGGGCATCACATGGGAAAAGCAATCCGATGCGGTGGCTGGAGCTACTGGTCCACATTATTATCAGGAGTTATATGCCTCACCTCATCAATTTGATAGAATCTATCTGGTTGATGCCTGGATGCAGTATTCTGAAGACGGTGGCAAAACATTTAAACGTCAAAACCCTGAACATAAACATGGCGATAATCATGCGATAGCATTTAAACCTAGTGATCCTAATTACATCCTTATAGGCACTGATGGTGGAGTCTATGAGAGTTTTGATATGGAAAAGAATTGGCGGTATATGGCCAATTTGTCAGTGACTCAATATTATAAAGTTGCAGTAGATGATGCCGCACCTTTCTACAATATTTATGGAGGCACACAAGATAATAGTACTCAGGGAGGGCCTTCCAGAACTGACAACGTACAAGGAATACAAAATTCAGATTGGCGTGTCGTCCTTAACTGGGATGGACATCAACCAGCTACTGAACCGGGCAATCCTAATATCATGTATGGGGAACGCCAGGAAGGAAATTTATCTCGTATTGACCTGGCTACGGGAGAAGTCATTGATATACAGCCCCAACCGGGTAAAGACGAACCTCATGAACGATTTAATTGGGATGCTCCTATTCTCATAAGTCCACACTCCCCTACTACTATTTATTTTGCCTCGTACCGAGTTTGGAAATCTGATAACAGAGGCGATAAATGGACAGCTATTTCAGGTGATCTTACTAAAAATCAGAATAGAGTGGAACTCCCTATCATGGGTAGAAAGCAAAGCTGGGATAATGCCTGGGATTTTTTAGCAATGTCAAACTATAACACTATTACCTCATTGGCTGAATCACCTGTAAAACAAGGTGTTATATACGCTGGAACAGATGATGGGCTCATACAGGTAACTGAAGATAGTGGCCAAAGCTGGAGAAAAATTGATGTCGGATCCATTCCAGGAGTACCTGCTACAGCTTTTGTGAATGATATTAAAGCTGACCTATTTAATGAAAACACGGTTTATGTTGCTTTAGATAATCATAAGTATGGTGACTATACACCATACCTGGTTAAAAGTACTGACAAAGGCAGAACTTGGAGATCCATAAAAGGTAACATTCCTACAAGAACACTTGTATGGAGAGTAGTTCAGGATCATGTCAATGCGAACTTGCTTTTTGCTGCTACTGAGTTTGGAATCTATTTCACAATTGATGGCGGTTCAAAATGGGTGAAATTGGCAGGCTCACCAACCATATCATTTCGAGATTTAGCTATTCAAAGAAGAGAAAATGACCTGGTAGGAGCTTCTTTTGGGCGAGGATTTTTTGTTCTGGATGACTATTCAGTCTTACGTGAAGTAACGGAAGCAAAATTAAAACAAGAGGCCGCATTATTTTCTACCAGAAAGGCCTGGTGGTACATTCCAAGGTCACATTTAAGTTTCGATAGTGAAAAGGGAGCTCAAGGAGCATCACATTATGTGGCGCCTAACCCTGAATTTGGAGCGGTATTTACTTACTACTTAAAAGAAGGGTTAAAGACAGATGAAGAAAAAAGGAAAGAGTCTGAGAAACCTCTGAATACTTCAAAAAGGAATATAAACTTTGGTGGATATGATGCAATGGATGCTGAAATGAATCAATTAAAGCCACAAGTTTGGGTAACCATAAAGAATACAGACGGTAAGGTTATAAGACGAATAGCTGGTGAAACGGGAGCAGGATTTCATCGAGTGGCATGGGATTTAAGATACCCTGTTCTTGATGCGGTAATCTTGGATCAGACTCCTTCACCATTTGGAGAACCTCAAGGGTTCTTAGCTCAACCTGGTAAGTATACTGCGCAGTTATCGAAAACGATAGATGGAGTTTCTACGGACTTAACAGAACCAATAAAATTTGATGTAGTACCCTTGAGAGAAGGTGCATTGAAGGGAGCCTCACATGAAGTAGTTTCTAACTTTTTAAGAGGGTATGAGACGGTATCAAGCCAATTATCACAAGTGAATATTAATTTTAATAATCTTGAAAAGAGATTAAATGCTATTGATAAAGCAATTAAAAACTCTCAGACAAGTCCCGGTAATTTTGACAAGCAATACCATGATCTTCGAGAAAACTTTAATTCGTTAGGTAACGATCTGAATGGAAATAGTGCCAAACTTCAAGTAGGAGAAAAAGCCAAGCCTACGCTTGGTGAAAGGCTCTTTGCCATGTACAGGGGAATAAGTAATTCCACTTACGGACCTACAGATACTCACAAGGAGACCATGGCTATTGTGAAAGAGGAGATTAACGAAATCAAACCGCAGTTGGAACAACTAGAAAATCAGGCAGATCGTTTAGTGAAAGACTTACAGGCAGCAGGGGCTCCTTGGGTAGAGAATTGATACTAAATCATATTGATGTCAGGTTGAGTTTATCTAAATAAGTGAGAATGACAAAACTTCATAAGGTATATACAGTTAATAACCAATTGTAAAAAAGCTTAATGTCAGTACGAAAATTTTCTCTGTTTCTTTTTTAGACGGAGATAATTATCCGTAATCTCTGCCATTGGCTAGTGAGATACCGGATAAATTAAAATTTTTAAAAAGTTAGATCTTAATTTTCCGTCATGACGAGCCATTTTAATTGAACAAAGATCACTGTTTCCTTAAAGTTCAATAAAAGTCTAGTTTTGATCTTTTAATATCTATGGAAAATATCTCACTAGCAATACATGGTGGAGCGGGTACTATTCTAAAAAGTGCTATGACTTCTGAAAAAGAATTAGCTTATCAAAAAGGACTGCAAGCCGCGCTTGATGAAGGTTATGGTTTATTGGCAAATGGAGGTAGTTCTATTGATGCCGTGGAAGCAGCAGTAACCTCTTTAGAAGATTGCACCCTATTTAACGCTGGCAAAGGTTCAGTTTTCACCTCTGAAGGTAGTCATGAAATGGACGCGTCTATTATGGATGGGAGTAATTTAATGGCAGGCGCAGTTTCTGCTATTTCTGGAGTAAAAAACCCCGTACAGCTTTCCAGGCTGGTTATGGAACAATCTGGGCACGTCTTTTTATCTGGTGAAGGTGCAGAGAAATTCGCCAAGCAAATGAATTGCAAGTTTGAAAGTGACGACTACTTCTATGATGAATTCAGGCATCAACAATGGTTAGAAGTAAAAGGAACTGATCAATTTCAGTTGGACCATTCTGACAATAAGGAACATAAATTTGGTACTGTAGGTGCTGTGGCTTTGGATTCCAGAGGTAATATAGCAGCAGCTACTTCTACTGGAGGCATGACTAATAAACGTTTTGGAAGAATTGGTGATAGCCCTATGATCGGTGCCGGCAATTATGCTAACAATCAAACTTGTGCTGTATCATGCACAGGTAGTGGAGAGTTTTTTATCAGAGGCGTGGTGGCCTATGACGTTTCTTGTTTAATAGAATATAAAGGTTTATCCCTAGCTCAAGCGTGTCATGAAGTTGTTCAAAAGAGGCTTATGAAAATCGGTGGTGATGGTGGTTTGATTGCAGTAGATACCCATGGAAACATTGTTCTCGAGTTCAATACAGAAGGAATGTATCGTGGTGCGAGAAATAACAATGGCCTTAATGAAATCTCTATTTACAAGTAAAGTTTAAACAAACTCTTCCTGTATTGGCAATACAGAAATCACGCGATTGTCTATTTTGAATCGATCACCGTTGGCTAATATATGTGTCGTCAGATTTGACATAGACATAGGTGTGCCGTCTCTAAGTTCGTCATGCGTATTGTGAGTTAGTCTACTCGCATCCAGCATAATAACCATCCCTGAGCCTATAACTTTGAATTCATTACAATTCTTGATGATCAACCCGGTATCTTCCGCCAGACCGATGCCCAAAAGTTCTGGATGGATAGCTACAGCTTCGGCCAGTCTGCCAAACCTTCCTCTTCGTACAAAATGGGTATCAATAATCAGCTCGGGAATAAGTCCTAGGCCTTCTCTCATAATAACAGCTCCCTTTAGCAATGCTTCTGTACTACTTCCTCCGGCAATCATTTCAGTGGCCATAGCCATTGCCCCTGCACTTGTGCCAGCAATTACAAAATCTTCATTGATATACCGCTTTTTTATCAATTCATGCATTTTGGTACCACCAATGACCGAGGCTATTTTGGATTGATCACCACCAGAAAACATCAGGCAGTCAGCTTCTTCTACCATTTTCAGGCTTTCCTCGAGTTCACAATGTGCAGGTTCTTTTAGACTAAGTACTGTAACATTTTCACAATCAAGTTCTTTAAATGCAGCTAAATAATTCTTTCCTACTTTAATTGGAATACTGGAGGCTGTTGGTATCACCACAATTTTGGCATTCTTCCCACCACTTTCTTTTACCACATGAGACAAAATGCCTTCTGTTATAAAATCAAGACCGTTTATTTCCGCTTTGCCTTTTGCTTCTGCGCCTCCTATGGGAATCAATGTCCCCTTCACTTCACTCATATTCAATAGTATATTCTTGTAACTGCAAAATTGCTATTATTTCTGACTAAAAAATCTATATTTATAAGAATTCATTGTCTATCCACCCTTAAAATTTTTCAATTCATGAATATCAGAGAAATTAGAGCACTTCGAGGTCCGAACTACTGGTCTGTAAACAGGCACAAACTCATTGTCATGGTTTTAGACCTTGAGGACATGGAACAACGACCTACAAACACTATCGATGGTTTCTTGGATAGACTGCAAGCGCTCTTTCCCACCATGTACGAACATCGTTGTTCAGTCGGTACTGCCGGTGGTTTCTTCGAGCGTGTGAAAGAAGGAACATGGATGGGACATGTTATTGAACATATTGCACTAGAGCTGCAGACACTGGCTGGTATGGATGTAGGTTTTGGACGTACTAGAGACTATGGCGAAGAAGGCGTCTACAATGTTGTTTTCGCCTATATGGAGGAAGAAGTTGGTAAATACACGGCTAAAGCCTCTGTAAGGATTGCAGAAGCGCTTATCGCAGGTACTGAATATAGTCTGGATGAAGACATTCAGGAAATGAGAGAACTGCGAGAGCGATATCGCCTTGGTCCTAGTACAGGATCTATCATTGAAGAGGCAGAAAGCAGAGGAATTCCATGGATACGACTGAACAAGTACTCCCTTTGCCAATTAGGATATGGTGTAAATCAGAAAAGAATTCAGGCCACAGTAACAAGTCAGACCAGTAATATAGGTGTTGATATAGCCTGTGATAAAGAAGATACAAAGTACTTATTAGAACAAGCAGAGGTTCCTGTTCCCAAAGGGGAAATAGTTAGAACCGAAGCCGGATTAGAAGATGCTGTCAGATATATCGGTTACCCCTTAGTGGTTAAACCTATTAGCGGAAATCATGGAAGAGGTATTTCAACCAATGTTCAGAATTGGGAAGATGCCAAAGTGGCTTTTGAAGCTGCCAAAGAGGTATCTCGTTCTGTGATTATTGAAAAATATATTACCGGTGAAGATTATAGATTACTTGTTATTAATTACAAGCTGGTTGCGGCTGCAAAGCGGACCGCTGCTCATGTTATTGGTGATGGAAAGTCGACTGTTCAAGAGCTGATCGATATTGTTAACTCAGATCCACGAAGAGGTTACGGTCATGAAGAGGTGTTGACAATGATTGATGTTAATGACCTCACTATGAGTATTTTAAAAGAAGAAGGCAAGACGCTAGATACAGTGTTGGAAAAGGGTGAAATGCTGAAATTAAAGGATACGGCTAATCTTAGTACCGGGGGAACAGCCGAAGATGTAACTGATATTGTGCATCCGTACAACATCTTTATGGCGGAACGTATTGCAAAGATTGTTGATTTGGATATTTGCGGGATTGATATTATGACCACTGATATCGGTCAACCATTGCCTGATACGGAAGGTGCTGTTTTAGAAGTGAATGCTGGACCAGGATTTAGAATGCATTTGGCTCCTACTGAAGGTTTACCGAGAAACGTAGCCGGACACGTGATAGACATGCTTTATCCTCCTGGTGCTACGTCAAGAATTCCTATCGTAGCCATTACAGGAACCAATGGGAAAACCACCACTTCAAGGTTGATCGCACATATGGTTCGAATGAAGGGATATAAAGTTGGTTATACTACTTCTGACGGTGTTTATATACAAAACAGGATTCTGATGACTGGTGACTGTACGGGACCGGCCAGTGCGGAGTTCGTATTAAAAGATCCTACTGTGAACTTTGCGGTGCTCGAATCTGCACGTGGTGGATTATTGCGTGCGGGGCTGGGTTTTAAGCAGTGTGATATTGGTATTGTGACTAATGTGGCTCCGGATCATTTGGGGCTAAGAGGAATACACACGATTGAGCAATTAGCACGTGTAAAAGGTGTTATACCGGAAACTGTAGCTCCGGATGGATATGCAATCCTCAATGCTGATGATGATTTAGTGTATGATATGCGTTCAGGGATTAAATCTAACCTGGCTCTTTTCTCACTTGACGAGAATAATCCAAGAATAAAGAAGCATGCTAAACAAGGCGGTTTATATGCACTCTATGAAAGTGGTTATATCACCATTTGCAAGGGAGAATGGAAAATGAGAGTTACTAAAGCCATTAATGTGCCTTTAACATTTGACGCAAAGGCTACTTTCATGATTCAAAATGTATTACCCGCTGTGTTAACCGGCTATATAAGAGGCTTTTCTATTGAAGATATTAAGGTATCTATTGAATCATTTATTCCTTCACCTTCTCAGACTCCAGGCAGGCTCAACATGTTCGAGTTTAAGAACTTCACTGTACTTTTAGACTATGCACATAATCCTGCCGGACTCAGGGCATTACAGCAAATGATTGAAAAGATGAACGGTGCTCCTAAGATTGGCATGATTGCAGGTATAGGTGATCGTAGGCCTGAAGATAATCATGAGGTAGGTGCAGTTGCTGCCGAAATGTTTGATGAAATAATCATAAGACAGGATAAACATCTTCGAGGAAAAACTGAAGACGAATTGATAAACATGATTCACGGTGGAATTAAAAGTGTAGATCCAAACAAGAAAGTAACTATCATACCTTCCGAGCACGAAGCTATCACCCATGCCATTACCAACGCCACAAAAGGTTCATTACTAGTATTTTGTAGTGACGTTGTTCCAGACGCTTTGAACCTTGTGATGAGCTTTAAAGAAAAAGAATCGGAAGTGTAGTTTGATTTCGTTTTGTCACAAGTAATGTAATTATTTGCTATTGCTTTATGAATTTTATCAAATCTTCTCGATCGGGTCCTTCAATTTTTATGAAATAAATCCCGGGAGGAAGTGTTGAAACATCAACCCGAGAATTTTCAATTGTACCATCTGATAGGCGAGCTCCACTTAAAGTATTGATACTGTATTTTGATTGGATGTAATGATCATCTGGACTATCTATAAAGAGGATATCATTTACTGGGTTGGGGTATAATTTCAGACTCTGATGCTTACTTTCTTTTAGTAGACTAGTTATTTTTTCTTGATCAAAATCGATATCACAAGTACCTTTATCTCCTATGTAGATTAAAGAATGATTAAACGAAGGATTACGATTTATACCTGTTTCTGGACTTAAATTATATTCCTTCTTCAGGATTGAAGTTTCAATATCGAAACTGAAAATACATCCTGAAATAGACTCTAGATCACTAAAGTCACTTCCATTGTCTGTTATTCCCCATAGCTTACAATTCTTTTTTATCAGATTTCCAACAGGATTTGTTAATTTATCACGACCTATTTGATCTGCACTGAATTGACCTTCAATCTTGAAATTTGACCCATCTTCATCAAAACTATATATTATGCCACTTCCTCCAGTACTTGAATTAAATTGATCAAGTCCACCTTCATATGTGCTTCCCCATACTCTTCCATTAAGAAGTGTTAAATCTCCAAGTGGGGATCTCCCAACCTTGAAGCCATGAATTTTCTCAAATTTATTAGTTGAAGAATTAAAAATAATTACACCACCTCTAGAAAATCCACTACCCAGAGTCATCCATAAGTTATCATTAATCAAGGCAATTTCTCCTCCTTTGGAAAAATCATTGAAGGTGAATGTTTCTAATTCCTTAAGAATTGGATCAAATGAATAGAGTATTCCACCAAAGGAAGAGTTAAAACCTTTGCCCCATAACTTATCATCATGTATAATAAAACCACCTTCATCATCAAGTGGGCCTAAACCTTCAATTAGTCCAAACTGATATTCTGTTTCAAAGGACATATCGTCAATTCCTATACTAAAAATAGTTCCAGAAAACATATCCAAACCTCCATCACTCGTTCTACCCCAAACATTACCATTAAGTTCAACTAAATTATAACTTATTCTACCAAAATCAGATTCGAAAATCTTTACTATTTCATATCCTGAACCGTTCAATTTAATCTTGAACACAGCTTGTTCTGGACTAAAGTCTCTATTAATCGACATCACCCCCCATAACTCATCTTTGATCTGAATAAGTTTACCCTTAGGCAAACATCCTAAACGACATGAATTAATATAGTAAAGGTTTTTAGCTACTTTTTCACTGATATCAGTACTCATTACAAACTCAGTTGTCCCATTTAAATTATAAATGAGATTTCCCGAAATGACAAGATTACTTCGTGCACCTAGGTCTTCTATAAACATGTTTAATGACCCGTTGGCTGCATCATACACATATGTATCCCTCGTTGTTGTCAACAAAATTTCATTATTCAATACAGTCAGACTAGAGCCAACCTCTCCTTGGACAAAATCCAAATTAGTAAATCCGGTTCCATCAGGATTTATGACAAAAAGAGTTGTAGTTCCTGATCCACTCGAAATACCATAAATCTGATCTTCAAAGACAATCAAATTACCAAATCCAGGTGAATTCAGAGTGGCTTGAACCGTGAAATTATTGCCGCCTGTTGTTATTGAAAATAGCTTATTATCTTTTGTTGAACCCCAAATAATTCCATCATAAAGTAGCAGCTTTCCAGTTGGTTCAGATCCATTCAAATTACCATCAAAATCAAACATATTATTGTATATATTAGAATTTAAATCGTAAGAAAATATAGCACCATCATCATTTGATCCTCCTGTAAGTGTTGTTCCGTAGATGATTTCATTTTCAACAGTAAGACCTCCTTCAGGATTAGATCCGGATGTACTTTCGAACTCATGAAGCACTGTATAATTGCTGCCATCTGAATCTATTCTAAAAAGAACTCCAAAATTAAAAGAACCTCCTTCTAATGTAATACCATAAAATCGATCTTCGAATTCCAATAATCCACTTTGGGGAAAAGCACCAGTTGCTCTATTAAATTCATACATTTTTTGATACGAACTACCATCCGCAGCCATTTTAGCAATTACACCTTCATTATACAATCCACCAGTTTTTAAAATAGCCCATAGATATCCCTCTTTAATAAGAACATCACCTTTACCCAAACCTGTTCCTGAATTAAAACGATGAACAATCGATACATCCGAATCTCCTTCTTCAAAGTTTATTATCGTACTATTATAAACTGAACCATTAGTTTCTATAGATCCATATCCAAAAAACTGAGCTCTAGATTCAGTTAAGCTTAGTAAGAGAAAAAAGGATAAAATATAAGGCTGCAGTTTCATATTTATTTAATCAGTACCTTGCGAATATAAGGGATAAATATATTCAATTAATGGACCAGTTCGAATATGTTGTCGTATTAACTTCTTTAATACTGGGTTTAGGAATAGCTCAGATACTAACTGGAGTGGCTGATGTTTTGTCAAATATCAAAAACGTCAAATTCTACCTTCCTCACACTCTTTTTGTCGTATTCATATTTCTTCTACATATTCAGGATTGGTGGATCAACTATGAATATGCTGCTGAAGTCGAATCATGGACCTTAAAGATCGTCCTTTTGATTTTAGTTTATCCGATAGCATTATTCATTATGGCAAGAATGATCTTTCCTACAGGCTTGAGAGGACATGAGACGGATTTTAAACAATACTATTATGACCAATGGAGATATCTATTCATCATAGGTTTATCAACAGTTGTTCTAAGCATTTCACATAACGTAGTGATATCCAATATCCCTCTTACCGCGCAGTTTGTACAACTAGGGTATTTGATGGTATACCTAATTTTTATAATCACTAAGACTAAAAATCACTGGGCTCATCTCATCTTTCAATTAATCACCTTTGTAAGTATCGTGATTTATATACTATCAGATTTCAGTATGCTAGATTCTTATATGAGTTAAGATGAACGGATTTGTTGAATTAACTCCAAAGCATTTTTAACCGTTTTCGTCAACCCTGTAAAGTCTTTATTTGCCAGAACATCTTTCGATACCAGATTAGAACCCATACCTACACAGGTTACTCCCGCATCAAACCATCCTTTCAGGTTTTCTTCAGTTGGAGACACTCCACCAGTTGGCATGATGTTAGTCCAGGGACATGGTCCCTTGATAGCTTTTACAAAACCCGGTCCATATGTGCCGCCAGGGAATAGCTTCACTAATTCACATCCAAGCTCTTCAGCGCGAGCTATTTCACTTAAGGAAGCACATCCTGGTGACCAGAGTACCTTTTTACGATTACACACCAGCGCAATATCCTCTCGCAGAACTGGGGTTACCACAAAATTGGCCCCTATTTGCATGTATAAAGAAGCGGCTCCGGCATCCGTAACTGAACCTACTCCCAAAATCATTTCGGGTAGCTCGAGCTGAGCATACTTGTTAAGTTCATTAAAAACTTCATGTGCATAGTCCCCACGATTAGTAAACTCCAATATCCGAGCTCCGCCATCGTAACATGCTTTTAGTACTTTTTTGCCTAATTCGACATCAGCATTATAAAATAGAGGTACGAACCCTGTTCTTTCCATTTCATTAAACACCTGTATTCTTGAAAATCTTGCCATTATTCTATCTTTTAATTCTTCCTGAAGTATTTCCTTCAACTAAATTTTTTACATCTTCTACAGTAACCACATTGGCATCTCCTTCTACAGTATGTTTCAGGGCACATGCCGCAGCTGCAAAATTTACTGCCTGCTGATCATCTTCTAAATTTAAAAGACCATAGATGATACCCGCAGCATAGGCGTCACCTGTGCCCACACGATCAACGATATGAGTAACATCAAGAGAAGGGGAAGCAAGTGTTTCAACACCATTCCATATAAATCCCTTGATACGATTGTGTGATGCACTAAGTGCCTCACGCTTCTTATCTATAACTTTTTTAACTCTTGGAAATGCCTTTTTGAGTTTTTCAGATGCTGAGAAAAGATCATCTGATTCCTTCGCTACACCCAGGTTCTCTTGCATATCATATGGGCTAGCAATAATCACATCACAGCCCTCTACCAACTCAGGCATTACCTCAAGTTTTGACTTTCCGTATTGCCACAGACTCTTCCTTGAATGAACATCTACAGAAACGGGAACACCAATTTTATTGGCTGTTTTTATGGCAGTGAGACATTCTTGAGCTGCCCCCTCCGATATTCCAGGAGTGATTCCTGTCCAGTGAAACCAATCTGCATTTCTTAGAATACGCTTCCAGTCAAACATGCCAGGTTTAATTTTTGAAAATGCTGAATTGTCTCGCTCATAAACCACTTCACTTGGCCGATGTACCGCTCCCTTTTCCAGAAAATACTTCCCCATTCTGCCATCGCCATAGCTTATATACTTGGTATGTAGCCAATGATGCCTTAAATATTGTGTGGCTGATCTTCCAATTAAGTTATCGGGAAATTGTGTAATGTGGAACGCGTCCATTCCAAAATAAGCTAATGAAATCGTCACATTCGCCTCTCCGCCTCCATACGCCAGTTCAACAGTTGTTGCCTGCGAAAATTTAGCAAATCCAGGAGGCGAAAATCGCATCATTACTTCACCGAACGTTACAACCTTTTTGCTCATGTTCAATTAAAATTGTAAAAGTATACCTCATTGCAAGGAACTCAGACTCAAAAGAAAAAACACTATCACCTTGCCACCCTACCAGATGCATCTCCGCCCATTAGTTTTTCAACCTCTGAAACTGTAACTAAATTAGCATCTCCTTTAATGGTATGTTTCAGACAGGAAGCAGCTACAGCAAAATCTAAGGCATTCTGATCATCCTCAGGATATTTCAAAAGACCATAAATCAAACCGCCCATAAATGAATCACCACCACCCACACGGTCCACGATATCAGTAATTTGATATTGAGTGGTCTCATACATCTTATCTCCATCGTACAGCACGCCAGCCCAGGTGTTGTGTGATGCTGAGATAGATCCCCTTAATGTGGTTATGACCTTTTTAGCTCTTGGAAATTTTTTCATCATTTGTTGACATACCGAAAGAAAGGCTTCTGCTTTGACGTTGTGACCTTCTGTTTGCACACTGATCCCTTCTGGTTTGATGCCAAAATGCATTTCGGCATCTTCCTCATTTCCAAGTATAACATCACAATATGATGTCAATTCTGTCATGATCTTTTCTCTGTCACCTCCATACTTCCAAAGTTTTGCTCGATAGTTTAGATCTGTCGAAACTGTAACCCCTAATTCATTAGCAACTTTAACTGCCTCTAAACAAGCATCAGCTGCTCCTTGGGAGATTGCAGGAGTTATTCCCGTCCAATGAAACCAGGAAGTTTCCTCAAATACCTTTTTCCAATCTATCATACCAGGCTCAATGCCAGCCATAGCAGAATGAGCTCTGTCATACACCACTTTACTACCACGACTTACAGCGCCAGTCTCGAGAAAATATATGCCCAGACGATCGCCACCAAAAATGATATTTTGAGTATTTACACCTCTCTTACGCATTTCCATTAAAGCACATTCTCCAATATCATTTTTGGGTAGACGAGTTACAAAGTCTACAGGTATACCATAATTAGCCAGAGAAACGGCTACATTAGATTCGCCCCCACCATATACTACATCAAAAGAATTCGCTTGAGAGAATCTTAAAAATCCAGGAGGTGCTAACCTCAACATGATTTCACCGAAAGTGACAACTTTATTATTCATAGTGGATTATATTTAATTATCTAAAAGATTTTTTTATGAATTTTATTACTCTTTTTTGCTTTTGATCTACACCTAAAGTATACCTGAGTAAATAGGTACCCCTTGGAATACCTAAAAGCTCAATTATGATACTATCAGTTGAAGGGTTCACTTCTCTCTCTTCCTCTAGAATTAATTTTCCATTTAGTGACAAAACCTCCAAGTAAACTCTAGTTTGATTAACACTTCCCAACTCTATAATCAAAATATCACTAGAAGGATTAGGGTAAATATTAAATGGGCTTTCATCTTCAAGTCCAAGCACAACATCACTGAGTATAAATTCGGCACTAATCTCCATATCTTCTGAAATTATAAATTCTTTCGGGTTATCAACACCTGTGATATCTAACAACCAATTACTGAACTGATATCCATCATTTGGAAAAGCACTTGCTGTTATCACCGTGCCTATACTATACTCCTGTAATGATGGTTCTAGAATAATTCCACCTTCAATAGCTTCAATAATTTTAATTGAGGCTGTTTGTGGATTACCTAAATAAAAAGGACCGGTATTTTCTTCAGTAGCATATGGATTTACGTTTAAATTGATCGAAAACTCAACTGCTCCAATATCTTTAGAAGTAATCGAGGTAGGTCTGGTTTGCTTCATGAGGTCCAAAGACAAGTCAGTATCAAAATCTAACCCATCGAAACTTGGAATATCCGGAAATCCTGAATTAGCATTATCAATGGCCACACTTGAGGACTCTATTTGGTAAAACCCATCTCCATTAACGATTAATCCAGGGTCTGAGTCATTCATTCCACTCGGTCTATCTATCCCTAAATTCCCCTTGGAGATATTACCAATCCAATTTTCGTTACCTGTGGACTCTTCAAATAGTTGTCCATCAGGATCGGCAAAAATATTGTTTGCTATTGTCACATTTGCAGGAGGGTTACTACCCCCATCACCTCCAAGAATCATTTCGGCAGAATTAACGATTGTATTAAAATATACATGAATGTTTGATAGTGGATCAGAAGATTCATTTTGAAGAAAAATAGAACGCCTGTCTAAACCCTCAAAGTAATTATTATAAATGAAGTGGTTTGAGCCTTCTCTTACTCGTACTCCGCCCATATTGTTTAAAAAGAAATTTCCATAGACAATTGCTTCATCTCCATGCCTGAGCACAAGTTCTGCTTTAGAGTTATTTTCAAAAGTGTTATATCGAATTACATTCTGCGAAGCTTTATTAGAGATCAGCTCACCATCGCCATCGCAATTAGTGAAGTAGCAATACTCGACAATTGTACGGCTGTCAAATTCAGCCTGAGTACTCACTCCTATTCTTATGGGTTCTATCCCCAAATCATTGCCTGTCCCTTCAAAGTTTTTAAAGGAACAATACTGAATTTTGTGGTAGCCTGGCACATTGGCATCAACCAAGATGGAAAGGATATTCTGATCATCGAGATTAAGCCTGTTTTCAAAATTGCTGTAACTTATAGTTGTTCTTTGAGAATCTTCATCCACTATCAGGTATTTATAACAGGTATAATCTGCAATATTTATCTGAGTGATTAGCACATCATCCCCCCATATACGAATGACATGATCGGTTCCGATAACACCACCAATAAACTGTAATTCACTTAGTACAACGTTATCACCTTCAATTTCCACTTTAGAAGCACCTTCAAAAATTACTGTTCCAGGAACTTCGGCTGTCACTATCAAACCATCTTTAGTAATATCCATGAATACATTCGAGTAAGTACCTGGCTTCCATACTATCAAATCACCGACATTGGCATTAGCATGAGCCGAATTGAATTCAGCTGCTGAGCCAACATCAAACCTAATTTGACTAAATCCGATTTGGCAGTACAAAAAAAGTAATACGAACATTATTTTTGTCATCTAAGAAATGGCCAATATTTGAATTAATATAAACAAAAAGAGGCTGTTCAGTGGAGACAGCCTCTTTCATAACCTCTTAACTTTAATCTTCTGCAGCAACCACTACTTCAAATGAATTATTCCTGTAAGGGGTGCCCGCTACAGGAGTTGGCCCATCCGGATCTAAGGATTCCCCAAGGGTATAGCTTTCAAAATCATCCTCAAAAACCATTACCTCAGATCCTGAATCGGAGGAATAAACTTTCAATTCGTCCACAAGGAAGCGTGAGCTAGCTGTAGCACCACCTCCAGCCAATCTAAATTGTATCGTTTCGATACCATTTTCGAATGTAGAAAAAGAAGCACCTGACTGTGAATTGAAAGGATTCATTGTTACCGCCTGCCCGTCAATTGTAACTGTTACCAAAGGAGTTACTAGAGGAGATGCTGAAACGCTTGATGCATCCCATGTCATTTCAACTTCAATCCACTCGCCCTCGACAAAAGGCCTATCACTAATGCTCGTATTGATGGCATCTTGATCACGGATTTGGAAAACATCATTATTGGTTTCAAATCTTAAGTCTACAATATTATTGCTAGAAGAAGTGCTGGATCCCCAAATCGAAACAAAACCATCTTCGCCAGTAGTTTCAGGCTCTTTGAAAACACTCACAGTCATTCTCCCGATCACTACGGCATCTCCGCCAGCAGATGTTTCACTTATGTCTAGCCTAAGTTCACCAGTATCACTGACTCCTCCTGCGTTAGTATCGCTTATTGCGGCCACTTGATTTCCTGTAGTTCCAGGGCCACCAGGTGCAGACACCTCAACTGGTATTACCTCAGTATCCATGTCACCAAGACTGTTTGTAATAGTCAGACTTACATTATAAGTGCCTGCTACAGCGTAAGTATGAACCGGACTTGCTATTACATCACCATTTCCATCATCAAAATCCCAGACATATGATACAGCATTAACAGAAGCATCGGTAAATGTAACCATTAAATCAGTTGCGGAGAACGTGAAATCAGCTACAGGATCATTCGAAGCAGGATCAATAACTGTCACTTGCTGTGTAGAAGTAGACATTTGATTATCAGCGGTAGTAGCGGTTAATGTAACCATATAATCACCTCCTGTAGCATAGGTGTAAATTGGAGATTCTTCAGTATTAGCAGGACTGCCGTCACCAAAGTCCCATGAGTATGTAGCCGCATTTGTTGATGTGTTGGTAAATGTTACTTCTAAGTCCGTAGCCACAAAAGTGAAGTCCGCTACCGGAGCAGGCAGTGAAACCATCACACTCATGGTTTCGGTATCCGTATCGCCAGTAGTACTTGTAACGGTTAAGGAAACTTCATAAGTACCGAATGTCGCATAAGTATATGACGGTGAAGCCATTGTGGACATATCTGTATCAATACCATCTACGCCAAAATCCCAAAGATATGAAGCTGCATTTGACGAAGCATCTGTAAAAGAAACAGCTAGATCATTGGCAGTAAAGGAGAATTCGGCCACAGGAACAACTGCGACTCTGGAAACTGTAACAGTTTTTATTTCTTCATCTGTAAAGCCATCAGTACTTGTTACAGTGAGGGACACTTCGAATTCACCTTCAGCTGGGAAAGTGAATGTTGGATCTTCCACAGTCGAAGTATCGGTATCTACACCATCAACACCAAAGTCCCAAAGGTATGCATCCGCATTTTCAGAACCATCTGCAAATACTACGTCCAATCCGGGAGCTGAAACAAAGGTAAAGTTGGCTGTAGGGATTACAGCGGCTCTTACTGTTATTTCCTCTTGTTGCACATCTGACCCTCCAGTTGAGTTAGCTACGATAAGAGTTACCGTATAAGTACCTGCTTCACTATAGGAGAATGACGGTGATTCGTCCGTGGATATATCTTCCTCACCTTCCACGCCAAAATCCCACCTGTAAGACTCAGCATCATTAGATTCATTTGTAAAGGTTACATCCAGGAAGTTAATCTCAGAGCTGAATTTGGCTACTGGTATGACAATCGGGTCATCATCGTCATCACCACATGATACGATGAATGTACTTAAGATCATGATAATCAACGAATATGATCCTAAAGTAATCGTTTTTCGACAATAAGAATTAAACATAATTATGGGGGTTATTTTAAAAATTATTTAGGTAATAGGTAGGTAAACACTCTAGATTCCGAGAGCTTGCCCTCCTCCTATTTGAATAGTTTCTGCTGTTATAAATGAAGCATCTTTGCTTGCCAGGAAAGAAACTACAGAAGCTACCTCTTCGGGTTGGCCAAGCCGTCCTAATAGGATGTTATCCTTCCATGAAGCAAATACTTCAGGTTTAGTAGATTTAATCTGAGCATGGAATGGAGTATCGATGGTACCTGGTGATACTGCGTTTACTCGGATTCCATATTCAGCAAGGTCCTTTGCTAACGCTCTTGTAATGGCATGAACTCCTGCTTTAGAAGTGCCATAAATTCCTGCCCCAGGACCTCCGGCATTCCAACCTGCATTTGACGTATAATTGATAATTGTTGAGTTCTCTCCTTTCTTAAGAAAAGGAATTGCCGCTCTTGAAGTAAAAAATACCGAATCCAGATTTAGCGCCATCACATTTCTGTAAAATTCAGTAGTCATCTCTTCAAACCTGGATCTACCTCCTAATCCTCCAGCGTTATTTACTAGGACATCGATTCTGCCATATTTCTCTCCGATGGCCTTAATATTCGAAGTTACTTCCTCTTCTTTAGTAACATCGAAACCATAGTATTCTGCGGTAATTCCTTCTTTGGTAAGCTCTTCTACTCTCTTAGTTCCCATGTCGTTTTCAATGCCGTTTAAAACAACAGTATATCCATCTTGACCAAGTCTTTTTGCTACCTCAAAACCGATACCTCCAGTGGCACCTGTTACCACCGCTACTTTATTTTCTGGATTCATATTATAAATAGTTTAGATTTTAATTCTTGATTAAATAATTGATTATTAGCCTATTGGCTTGATTTCTTTTGCGAAAAATTTGATGGATAAAAACCCAAGTGGAACAAATACAGCAATCATGATAAAAATGGGAGTGTAGGAAAAATTGTCAGTAATCACTGGCACTAAAAAGTTCATAATGATTACTGAAAAAATGCCCACTGTACCTCCAAGGCCTGCCAACGAGCCAACAGACTTTCCACTAAATAAATCGCTTGGTATAGTCTGAATATTAGAAATAACAAACTGGAACCCGAACAGCACAAAAGCTACAATACCCACAAACTTTATTGCCGTATCTCCGATTAATATGGTGGCTACAAGGCCTAAAAACATAATAATACACCCTACCAGTATTGTCTGTTTTCTAGCTTTATCGACTGAAGCACCATTGATCATAAGTCTGCCGGAATAATAACCTCCAGACAAACTGCCCAATGCAGCACCTACATAAGGCACCCATGAGAAAAAACCAATTTCTTTAACATTGAATCCATAGACTTCAGCTAAATAAATAGGCATCCAACCCACAAAGAGCCACCAAATAGGTTCGATAAAGAACCTGGACATTAATACTGACCAAGATTCTTTATGAGAAAGTATTTTAGACATAGTCAGACCCTCACCATCAGAGTCCTTTTCTATCTCCTCCATTCCAGATAATATTAATGTTCGTTCCTCGTCAGTAATCCATGGGTGCTTAGCAGGAACTGCTTTATTGATAAGTAACCACGGAATGACCCAAAGCAAGCCCAGTAGGCCCAATAAAAGAAATGTCCATTCCCAACCTATTGCCACCCACACTACAGCAATTAGTGGTGGTGCTACGATCGAACCCAATGCTGCCCCTGAATTGAAAATACCTTGAGCTAATGCACGTTCTTTGGTGGGAAACCATTCAGCATTACTCTTAACAGCACCTGGCCAGTTACCAGCCTCTCCCAGGCCAAGCAATACACGAAATACGCTGAACGATAAGACGCCTCTGGCTAATGCATGAACAGCCGTTGCCAAACCCCACACCGTGATGGATACCACAAAACCTGCTCGAGTACCAATCTTATCAAACATTTTCCCAGACAATGATTGACCTACCGCATATGCTACTAAAAATACATTCAGAATTAATGCGTAGTCATTCTTATCCATACCTAAATCACTAGATATGTCAGGCCACATGATCGCAAGTGCTGAGCGATCTATGTAATTAATCACCGTAGCAAGACCTACAAGCCCAATGATCCACCACCTTAATCCCTTTATTTTCATCTTATTTGCTTTCTTTATTTCCAAAATATGATACCGAACTTCCATCCATAAAGTCTTCGCGTACAGGGCTGAATGTATCTATAAGCTGGCCCGCTTCAAGACATACTGCACTATGCACCAAATTGGGCTCTATGTAAACTCCATCTCCAGCATTAACCACTTGCTTAACACCATCAATTTCGAATTCGAATCGACCAGAAACACAGTAAGTAGCTTGAGTATGGAAATGACTGTGCGGAGTTCCTACGGCACCTTGCTCAAAATTCACCAGCACCATCATGATCTGATTATCATACCCCAACATTTTTCTGGAAACTCCTCCTCCGAGCTTTTCCCATTCCATTCCTTCAGTTAAAATGTATTTTTCGCTATTTCTTTTCATTTCTTATTTGTCAATTTTATTTAAGTAATAAGCTCCACTCCAATTTAATGGCCCTGAAGAAATGTCTACTGTATGATTACTTGTTTCATTATTGTCATATAGAGAAAAAGCAAACCGATATTCATCACCACTTTTTAGTTGAAATTGAATGGCCACATAGTTCTTTGATTCATGTAGAATATCGAGGTCAACAATTGATGTGAATGAGTTGACAGGAATCTCATCAGAATAGCTATATCGCCCGTGCAGCTCATATAAACTTGCAAAAACAGTATTGCCACCTATCCTTCTATGTATTAGTCCTGGGTCTCTGCGCAGGTTGAAATTTGGGTCATTGGCTCCTATTCTGGTCAGTAATGACTGATCTCCAGCTTTAACTGCTGAAGTCATAGTATAAAAGTTCTTATTGTTGAACCAGGTCATCCTAAAAACATTTCCGATCAAATCTGACTGTGCCTCCAGCCATAAATGCTGATAGCCATCATTTTTGCCCATAGGAATGAGGTCATTGTTAGTCTGAACTTTTTGGTTTGTGGACATCAATTCCCCCAGGTAATAAAGTGGCAAGTCATACCTGGTTCCTTCTGGGGCCTGAACTGAGAAAAGATCAATGATCAACGGGTTCTCCAATTCCTCCAACTTTAAAACTGCCATTGTACGTTGCATTTGAACACCTTCATAGGCATTCAATTCTTTTGCACTAACAATCTGAATATCATCTGTGGTTGAGAAATAATATGGAGTGCCTGAAGACTTTTCTGCAGCTTCTACACTCCCATCAAAGTGAGAATCTTTGTCTACCACCAACGTGTTATGAGCAATGGTTTGTTTGGCCCAAGAGTTGTTCTCTTTCAGGTATCCACCACCATCTTTGTGCTCAATGTTCACCCACCTGGCCGATCCATAATCTTGAATGACCTCATTGGCTCCGTCATATAACATGAATCCCAATCGATCAAAATGACCATGCCCCATGCCATGCTTTGCATATTTCATCACTAGTGTTAGATCATCCTTTCTTAGAATTCCTAAGGCTCCTTCATCACCATTAGCACCATCAGATAGCTCAGTACTCTTGAACTTATAAGGCTGTGACTTTCCAGAAGAAATTCCTGAGGCAGCAGAGAGTCCAGAATCATTGATTGGAACTCTACCTTGGGCTTCTATTATAGACAGTAATTGCGGGTCTTTTTCACCATAGTGATATGCCATACTGACGGCATTAACTAATTCTCTTGACGCTAGAGACATACCTTTCTGAGCATCATTAATAGGAAAGAACTCACCAGCCGAATTTGTCTGATTAATTAGTGCGTAAACTGCCTTGATCAACAGATCATCACGGTAATTAAGAATGCTAAGTTCAGGTTTCTTGTTGGTAAGAGCCTGAGCAAATATTAAAAAGGGGTACATAGCGTAGCGCTGGTAATAAGGGCCTTCCGTATAATAACCATCTGGAGAGAATGCATGATCTAATTGCGCTAAGAAACCAGCTTCTTTTTGCCCTTTTAATTGAATAGACCCGCCATCGTTATCCTTAGCCTTATTACTTGAGATCTTGACATCTAAGCCATTTAACGCCCAAGTCACGAGCTCTTCATCGTCCATGACAAGTCCGATCATGCCGACACCCGCGTTGCCCCAGGTACTGTGATTGTGAATGCGATTAAAGAACTGTGGGTTCTCAATAGAAATATATTCCGCATAAGGTCTGAATAATTCCTGATTGAGCTTCTTACGCGTCTTTTTATCTACCCATTCGTAAATACAGTCATAAGCCTGACTGGTGTATACCAACCAATTTGCATCGTTTAAGCATTGCCAGAAGAATTTACCCCGAGCGTAAGATCTTTCTGCCGGATGTTTCCCAAGAGTTGGATACATTTTGGCATATTCTAAAAGCATGTCTCTGACATAGACCGCATACTTCTCTTCCTTCGTAATCTGAAATAAAACGCCAGCTTTTTGCATGGTAAAGAAGTTGGCTTTATGCCGCTCATGGGTATATCCACCAGCTAAATCTTTAGGTATGGGAACATCAATTCCAGCTTTAATTTCTTCATCTATTTGATTTCGTATAGTCTCCAGAGACTGATCGAACAAAGGGATTTTTCCTAAACTTGATTGAATTGACTTCACTCCCTCTACCGTAAGAATCAAATTCGGATGATCCTGAGCTTTGAGAATCAAAAAGCTGAAAAGTAGCCATATGGTGGTTGCAATTCTCATTTCAGATTTGACACAATATTTACAGCTTCATAAGGCTCATCGTTTGTAGTAAGCCCAGTAGAATTGATGAAAGTTATATTTGAGATTTTAGTGATTGGTTCGCCATTGGTCAGGAATAGGTCAATGCCTTTGCTGTCTCTTACTCTGACGTTATCCACTTTTAATTTTTGAACACCATGGAATCGTAATACAGCTCCAACCTTATTTCGCTTTCCTTTTCCTGAGTTGTTAATTTCAACATCAGAAACAGTCATAATAGGACCAAATGTACTCTCGTCTGTTCCTCCTCGATATACATTTGCTATTGCACCTAGGACACCATTGAAGGTTGATCCTACAATCTTGACATTCTCTACATTATAAATACCGAGGTCTTCCACCTCCATGTCAAGCGTCATAACTGCTCCGGTAACATTGGTCATTGTTGTATTAATAATGTTGATGGAATCAGCGAATGTGTGCTTGTAGGATTTGAGAAAATCAAATGAATGATTCTTATCGAGATCCTTAACTTCACAACCTTCAATAATCAGCGAATAGTTCTGATTCATTGAATACTTACTAGTACTTATAACATTGTTACCTGCCTGATCTGGAGATTCGGCACCATCAAAAAGCACATTCTTAAAATGTAGTGCTCCACCATTCTCAATTTTGAAAAAGCTCTGCTTTTCAGAAAGAAGTTTTGCCTTTTCTCCTGCTGGAACCACAATAGAAATAGGATGATTTACGAAGGCGTACTTTGTCATTAAATACTCTCCTCCATTTTCCAGTTCCAGAATATCTCCTGAACTACTATTAGTTATGGCTTCCAATATTGTATCTTCTCCCGGAAGAACAGGAATAGTAGTGCCGGTATTAAAGGTTCTTTCAGTGCCATCTTTGGCATAATAATCTGCCCCAACATCAGCTTTGGATATAGGCAGGTTCACTTCACCAAATTCAATTTTATCGATTAACTCTTGGGATGGAACGAGTAGACTATTAGCATTCTTAGTTAGATCTAGGCTGACTTGCTCAAACCCTTGCTGAAATGGTAGTTTTGCATCACTATTCATTACGTTTCCAGAAAATTCTATTCCAGATACATCATCATAGATGGTGAATGGTTCCAGGTTAGTATTACCAAGGATCAGGTTATTTTTGAAGGTGGATCCAACCGGAACTGCAGAACGTTCCTCATCACTTCCGGCACATAGTTGGATATAGTCACTATTAATAACCATATTATTATCCATATGTGAATCAACTACCTGATTATAGCGGTTAATAGGAGAATTGGGCACTCCGTTCATAATCACTAAAGCTCCACGGAAACGATGCCCGGTAAGACCAAATAGATAATTCTTTTTAACAGTTTGATTTTCGTTTATAATTCGAATACCACCTGTATTAGGCTTTCTATTTCCAAGAAAATAGTTGTTCTCAACTAGCGTATGATGCCCGTGTCTCATGGTTAATGTTCCCTGACATTCGAAGAAAACGTTATCACGGAATTCATTCCCACATGCTTTATTGGAGATTATTTCGTGTTCACCATTTACCCGATCGAAGTAGTTTGATCTAATAATGGTATTAGAATACATGCGGGAGTAATGGCTGGTGCCAACTCTGAGGGTCTCTCCACCATTTGAACCTAATATCTGTCTCGGCCCAAAATAGTTGAACTCGATAACGTGATTGTTTTCTCGACTTTCCTCAGTCTGCATCTTCACCGCCAGTGTCACCCCACGATTGCCTTTGCCGATCATCGTATTATGATCGAATCGATTATTTTTACCATAGAGAGCTATCCAGGTATCTCCATCAAATCGCTCAGGGTTGGTGAAGTTGTCTATGACACAGTTGGTGACCCTCGAATTATTAGCTAATTCTTCTTTGCTGGTTTTAAAAGATATCACCTCACTTGTGGGGGTGTATCCGTTCTTAAAAACCAGCCCAGAAATCTCAATATACTCTCCGGAAAAAGCGAGATTAGATTGTCCTGATATTATTACCTTACCGGGTGTTTCGGCTTGTAGTTTTATAGGATTTCCCTCTTCTCCAATCCCCTTCAACCGTAGTTCTACGTTCTCCCATACTCCATTTGCCATTGTAATCACTGTTCCTGGTGTTGCACTTTTTACAGCGATCTTGAATTCCCGCAAGTCATTGACCAATATCCCCTCTTCCTCCTGAGAACAGGAGAAAAAGGTGAATATCATTAACCCAACAAAGAAATACTTCAAGCTCTTTAATACCATATTATGGGTGAGTAACTTCTAATTGATAATATTTTACTTTGGCAAACGAGCCAGGGTCTCTCGACTGGAAGTAATTTCCTGCTTTGAAGTAGTTTTCAAAAACTCCCCATTTGTTAATGTCATTACCGTAGTAGTAGAAAGTTTCTTTGTCATTTAAGGAGATGGCCATAATTCCGTCCGCCACTTTCACTTCGAGAGTAAACTTGTGGTGGTCTACTACTTCTTCAAAATTTCGCCCCTTGTCATCACCCCAAGCTTGTTCATGTAAGATCTCAACATCAGAAGAGTTGGCATCTTTCAGTACTTTGGTTTTGACTCTTACTTTTCCATTGTCCCAGTATATTTTTAGAATAGGAGGTGCATTGTTGTCGTCCTCTCCTATCAGGTCTCGCTGCTCATTGGTAAGTCTACCGTGAATCTGCATGATGATAACCCTATGAAATTCCCCCTTTTTATCCTTAGACACTTCCGGAACAGATAGTGTACCTCGCATTACTCCACCTTGAGCGAAAGTCCAATTGACATTATTATTGCCAGGCTCCATCTGCTCACGTAGCTCAGATCTCGAGTATTTTGTATTTCTTGTGGTCTTAGCTGGGTTAGCATAAAATACTAGTGCACCATCTTTAGGGTCTTTATAGAAATAAGGTTTTAGAGCTTCATTACTTTCAAAATCCAGAATATCAGGAGGAGCCACTTCTAATGGCTTGCTTGGGTCATCCGGACGACTTGCAGGAATAGTGACCTTCCAGTTGCTCAAATCAATATCCTGAGCCTTTACAAAAGCCAGTGGTAGTATGAATAAAATTAGAAGATATAATTGTTTAATCATGGCTTACTTCTAGTTCATAGTATTTAACTCGTGCAAAGGCACCTTCATCTTTAGTAACTAAATAGTTACCTGCCTTAAAATAGTTTTCAAAAACATTCCACTTTTCCATATGTATGTTTTCATAGACAAGAGTTTCCTCATCATCTAATGTCACTTCCATTCGTCCCTCAGCAACTTTGACTTCAAGAGTAAACTTTTCGTCACCTACAACTCTCGAGAAATACTTCCCATCATCGTCTGTCCATGCATCTGTATGAAGCATTTCTTCATAGGTTGCATTCAAGTCTTTTAGCTCTTTCGTGCGTACATAGACTTTATCATATTGCCAGTAGATTTTAAGAACAGGTGGTGCATTGTTATCATCTTCACCTATTAAGTCGCGCTGTTCATTAGTCAATCTCCCATGGATTTGCATTATTATCACCCTATGTGGATCGCCATCAGATTCCGTGGAAATTTCCGGTACAGATAAAGTTCCTTTCATGTAGCCCCCTTTGGAAAATGTCCAATTAGTATTGTTACTGCCAGGAACCATTTGTTCTCTTAACTCGGTTCGTGAGTACGAAGAATTCGTAGTCGATGCACCTGGATAAGTATAAAACACTATCGAGCTATCGGTAGAGTCATTATACATAAAAGGTATCAGTGTTTCATTAGTGGCATAATCGAGAATATCTGGAGGCTCAACTTCTAGTGCCTTGCCGTCCGTTCGTGGTATTGGTAATGTGACTTTCCAGTTATTAAGATCAATATCAGCCAAATTGAAATCCGAACTTTCTTCCTGTTGATCAGGCTCAGTGTCTTTTGACATATCAACTATTGTAGTCGAAGGTGACTCATCTGCATCATTATTACATCCGGAAGAAAATATAAAGATTGACAAAAGCAGAATAAAGCCAAAAAAATAGAGTATGGATAAGTATTTCTTTCTCCTTATGAGCATAACCTGAAAGGCCTTGTGATTATTTAGTTAATAGTTATATTATCAATGAACACTTCTTTTGTACCATCAATTGATCCTAAGGATCTAACATAAATTACTATTTGATCCTCCGAGGCTGTGAACGTCAGAAGATTTGTGGTAAGTGTATTCTCTTCAGTGCTCCCGCTTGATGAATTAAAATCATTTTCAATGAGTAAATAGCCATCGATAAGCGGGTTGTCGGTAGATAGATCAGCATCTATATCATCCTCTGTCATAATCTCAGTATTCAGGATAAATACTTCAGTATTTACTCCTTCAAATTCTGAGCGTGTTTCAAGCCCCAAAGTATATTCTTCACCTGCCAGCACTTCGACCACCTGATATAGTCTACGACATACATCATCAAATTTCGCTCCCCTAGTCTTGAACGCTCCATTAGATGTATTGGCTGCTTGCTCGTTTGTACAGCCAATAAATTTAGTTTCTAAAAATTCATTTAACTGGGTATTATTCCATAGTTCTCTGAAAGGACTTGGTATGTCAGGGCCACCATTTAAGTCAGAAATCGTAGAATTTGGTGTCATATCCCACATATCTAAGTTATCTCCGTTATTGATGCCTGTGTAATCATCGAAGGTGCCGTTGGCAATGATGGGGACAAAACGATCGGCTATTACAGCTCTGGTCAGGGTGGTTTGTCTAGTATCATCACTAATAGCCGTAAGACTGACCTCATACCTGCCAGCTTCCTCATATCGATAAGCTGGATTCGTTTCAGTAGACGTATTACCGTCTCCAAAATCCCAGACAAAAGATGTGGCATTCACTGATTCATTGGTAAAAAATACCGTTAACCCAACCGTCTCTGATGAGAAATTTGCAATTGGACGCGTAGGGTCATCTATAAGAGTAATGGTAATTGTAGTATCTGCAGAATCACCTAGTTCATCTATTGCTATAAGTGTAACATCAAATTCATCTCCGCTACTCGCTCCATTAAACTCATATACTGGTTCCACCTCTGTAGAAGTGCCTATGCCATCTCCAAAGTCCCATATAAAAGTAGTATCGACATTTTGAGATAAATTTGAGAATGTAACTATTCTAAAATCACCATCTAACTGAGCAAAATCGAAGTTTGCCAGAGGTGGCGTCTGATCGAATATATTTAAAGTGATCGTTGTATCACTTGTCACTTCGTTGTTATCAAAAGCTCTTAGTGTCACATCAAAATTACCATCCTCACTATACTGATAAGTAGTATCTTTATTGTTTAAGCCTACCTCAACGGTATTGCCATCACCAAAATCCCATATAAAACCTGTAGCTTCATCGTTGGTAGTATTCGTAAATACAATCTGACGATGATTAGATCCTACATCCGCTGTAAAAGAAGCTTCTGGAAAAGTAACATCGGCTATAGATCCCTCTTCCGGAAGATCATATTCACACCCTATCCCTACCAACATAATAAGTAAGGAAGCCAAAACTTGTAGTTTAATCGTTTTCATTTTCTTAAATATTTTAATTAGTAACCAGGATTTTGAGGCATGTCAATGTCACGAGCAAGATTCCTCTCATTCTGAGGTATTGGAAGTAATAAATCGGTATTCTGAAAAGAACCGCCCGTAGCTTCAGCATGAGCGGACAATATATTTATTGCTTCATTAAAGCGAATGAGATCAAATAATCGTTGATTTTCGAATGACAACTCCATTCTACGTTCTTCCAGCAATGCATCTTTGGTAACACTCAGAGAAGCTTCTAAAAAGCCAGCTCTATTCCTAACTTGATCGTAATAAGAAATAGCTGTTGCATTATTTGTTACGTCACTTCCTGCAAGTACGGCCTCTACATACATCAATAAAACATCGGCATATCTAAGCACGATCCAATCGTTGCCAGACTGCAGAGGCCCACTCAAATTATTCGTACTGTATTTTGTGTTCATAAACTGACCATCAATTACTGATGCCAATCGAACATCTCTTACTGTTTCTTCTCTCCCAGTCCAAACAAGGCGAATGTTTTCAGTAGTATAATTCAACCTACGATCGCCCAGATCGCTGGTTTCCCAGCTGAAATTTTGACTGGTAAGTTGATTGTTTTCGATGTAGTCAATCGCGAAAATGATTTCATCATTCCTTTCATTGATATATATGTCTTCATAATTATCTAAGAGTTCATATTCGCCTGACATAATAATTTCATCGCAGAGAAGTCTGGCTTCTTCATACAATGCCGTTTGACCATCAGCAGCCATTGTTAGGTAGACTTTAGCCAAGAGAGCTTGCGCAGCTGCTTTTGATGCTCTTGTTTTAAATGTATTATCCAAATTCTCTAAAGCTATCTTTAAATCGTCTACAATCTGATTATAAATGATATCAGTACTGACTCTGGTAAAAGCTATTTCAGCATCATCATCAGGAGAAATTACCCTTAGCGGCATAGGCACAGGTCCAAAAAGCCTCACTAGTTGAAAGTAAACATATGCTCTAACAAATTTTGCTTCACCTTCAAATCCTCCTCTGCGCTCGTCAGTAGCAGAAGTGAGGTTATCGAGGATGAGGTTTGCTCTTGAGATGACATTGTACATACTCTCATAATAATTCTGAACAACAGTATTACGTGTATCCACTTCGTACACTTCAAACTGCTGAAAATCTGATGTAGCATCTCCACCACCCCTTGCTCTCGCATTATCCGAGCGCATTTCAATGAGCATGTATTCTATTTGTGTAGACCTGAAGCCTATAATCTGTTGGTCATTATCACCTTGTAACCCATCATATATATTCAGAATGCCTACATCTAACTGATCATCATTGGCAAAATAAAACTCCTGACTTATAAAAGAAATGGGTTCTGGCTCTAAGTAATCGTCACAAGACGAAGCAACCACAATAGAAAATATGATAAGTATTTTAGAATATATAGCTTTCATCTTATTAAAAATTAATGTTAACACCTAAAACAACTTTTCTGACAATTGGAGAGCCTCCACGATTGTAGCCATAAGAAATTGGCTGGAAGTTTGTGTCTTGCCTTACCGACTCGGGATTCCAGCCCGTAAAATTATCCGCATGAAAGTAGAGCAAATTAGAACCTGAAACGTATACTCGTGCAGACTGTATTTTGAACTGGTCAAGAATATTGGCTGGTAAAGTATACCCTATATTGAAGTTACGAAGTGATACAAAGGAGGCATCTTGTATGATATCGCTGGTCAAAACTCTCCTTTGAAGAAATTCAGACCTAGGTGCATCAGCAGTTGTAGCATTGGCACCTAGGGATAAAGAATATGCTTCTAAATCTGCAATATTCCGTGTTTCCGCACCGTGACTTCCCTGAAACATGAAGGATACATCAAACCTGCCAACAGTAAACTCATTTGTAACACTCCAAATAAACTCGGGAAAAGCATTCCCTAAAATGGTACGATCGTCACCATTAATGATACCGTCTCCATTCAGATCTTTAACATATACTTCTTCCGATTTAGAATTAATTATCTCAAAGGGCCTTTCACGATATTCAAGAGGCACATCTGAATCATATACAAATCCATAAAAATTCGAGATGGGATCACCTAAACTTATGACCCACTCTGTATTTCTGTCGGATCCATCGGTTGGTATAATTACGCTACCATCTGCGCCACCAAAGTCTGTTAATGTATTTTTATTGGTTGAAGCAATAATATTGGTGCTCCATTTGAATTTCCCAGTGTTTATATTAATGGTTTTGACATTAACCTCCACTCCTTCATTCCTCACCTCTCCTATATTTAAAAATGATTCTGTGAATCCGGTGGAACCAGGTATAGGTACATTCAGTAGCAAGTCATCACTTGTTCTTCTGTAATATTCAAGGCTACCGGATATCTTGTTATCAAAAAGTCCAAAATCAATACCTGGGTTAATTTCAATAGACCGTTCCCATTTTAAGTTATTATTTGCAATGTTTATAGCGTTGAACGTTTGAGCTGTACCTCCTTCAATAGCGACAGGTTCTGCACCCAGAATGGGTAAATAGGGATAAAACTCTTGAACATTACTGCCAAGATTAGTCACATTATCGTTACCTGTAACTCCATAACTAGCTCGTATTTTTAAGTTACTTATGACCGATGAACCAGAAAGAAAGCCTTCTTCAGACACTCTCCACCCTATCGAAAAGGCCGGGAACGTACCGAACTTATTATTGTCACCAAAGACAGAGCTTCCGTCTCGTCTTACACTTATGGAGGCCAAATACCTGTCGCGGAATGCGTAATTAACACGACCTATAAATGATATAAGTCTGCGCTCGCGCGTATAACCTTCTCTTAAAAAGATATTTGTAGCACCTTCTATTCTCGGAATATCATCGTTGGTAAAACCATTTCCCTCAAACTCTGTGAGTCTGTCGATTTCTTGTTCACCTGCAATTCCAAGTATGGCGTCTATTTCGTGATCAATAAAATTTTTGGAATAGTTTAGAAAGAGGTTTTCAACAAATCTAAATCTTGACTGGTTTCTCTCTCTGGCAAGAGCATCTGCAGGATTATTAGTAGATTCTGTTCCACGATATGCAGTTTGCAGAAGATCTTGGAACGTTACCGTTACGTTAGACTTTAAACTAAACTCATCATTGAATTGATACTTTGCATTAACATTTGAATAGATTTTAAGCCTCTCATCAATTGTTTCACGTTCTAAGATACGTTGTAATGGACCGGCATTACCGGTATTACTTATACTCCCACTTTCAAATTCATTAAAACCTGCGATATTTCCATTATCATCAAAAAATACATCACGTACGGTGACATCATCAAAATGACTTTGCCATACGTAATCACCTTCTTGTAAATCAGGAAAATCTTCGAAGTTGACAAATTGTAATGTACGAGCAGTATGCCTTTCAGGTAACCAGGGGGCACTTTGGCGTACCATTTGGCGTAACGCATCATTATATCTACTTCTCTTGGTATATGATGGATTAATATTAAAACCTAGTGAGAATTTATCTGAAACCTTCGTATCAACTTTCGCCTTGAAATTATATTTTTTAAAATCATCAACTAAAAGGACGCCTTCGTCATGTAAATAGTTTAAAGATATACTGTATTTGGTTCGTTGGCTACCACCACGAGCCGACAAGGAATGACTATTAACATAACCGCCATTAATTACAATATCTTCCCAATTTGTATCACCTAGTAGTTGTTTAATCCGAGTTGGATCACTTACAGATTCATTGTTAGCCAATTCAAATGCCACATGATCATTAATGCTGGTCTTAAAATATTCACTCTTATATCCCTCTTGATAACCCGCAAATCCGTTATATGAAAATTTTACTGCTCCTTCTTTCCCTTCTTTAGTAGTAATCATGATAACTCCGTTTGCCCCCCGCGATCCGAAAATGGCTGCTGATGCTGCATCTTTTAAAATTTCGAAAGATTCGACATCATTCATATCGATATTTCCGAAAAATTCTGAATCAACTGGAATCCCATCAATCACTAAAAGAGGTCCTGTATCAGCACTTATAGAACCTACTCCCCTAATAAGAATTGTAGGATCACCCCCAACACCTTCTTCTGAGGTGCCAGAAATCTGTACACCTGAAACCTGCCCTACCAGCGCATCATCGACTCTGGAGAATGGTAGTTGTTCTAATTTTTCATTTGTCACTTTGGAAATGGCCCCTGTTAAATGAGATTTCTTTTGTGTCCCGTAACCTATAACTACCACTTCTGACAACTGTGTGATATCCGTTTCCAAGGTTATATCGAAGCTTGTTCGATTTGAGACTAAAACAATTTGAGATTTGAAACCTACATAAGAAAATACTAATGCAGCACCATCTTCAACCTCAAGGGAAAACTTCCCGTTTACATCTGTCACTGTTCCAATAGTAGTATTTTGTACTCTTACAGCCACTCCAGGTAACTCCTCGCCATTGTCGGAAACTACGGTACCATTGACCGTCCGACTTTGTGCATTTAAATCAAAATCCATGCATGTAAAAGCAAACAGTATAATAAAGAAACTGACGGCTCTACTTCGGATTTTAAACATTGGTAAAATGTTCTTCATTTTTAAATGATTTTGTGTGATTAATTTCCTTTAGGATTTGTAGGAACAATCGGAATGACCATTCATTTTCAAAAAAATGAGTATTTTTGAAAATGAAAGGGAAAATCCGTTAACGCTTCCAATACCGATCGCCAAATTGATATTTGATGGTGTTAATATTCCTTAATAATAAATGGACTTGGCCCTTGGCCAGTCCATTTTTTTATCCTGTGTTCATTCTAGCATAATATCTGGTCCTTATTTATTGTGCCCATTTCCATTTAGAAAGGGCTGTTCTTTTAACGTTTTTACATACTCACTAATGTCTTTTAAATGCTCTCGCATAGTATCTCCTACTTTATCGACATTTTTTTCAGTTATATACTGTAAGATTTCTTCATGCTGCTCTACAGCCAATTCTGCCCGTCCTTCTCCACATACATCATGTTTGGTAAAATAATGCATGATCTCGGGGGTTATAATCAGCATTAATGAATTTAATACTGAATTTTGGCTGGCTTCTGCTATTTTAAGATGAAAGAGGAGATCCTCTTCTACAGCCGATACATTATTGGTCAGAGCATTTTTATGTGCCAACAATGCATTTGATAATCTTTGAAGATCATCTTCTGTTCTTCTTTCGGCTGCATTTTCCGCAGCGCTTACTTCTAGTAATACTCTTGTTTCTACTAATGATCGAAAATCGCGTCTTTCAAGTTCAAGAACATCCGTAATCAACCCTTCCAAAGCTGCTATTCCTAAACCTGCTACAACTGTTCCACTTTGTGGAAGTGTACGTAGAATACCGTAAAACTCTAATTTTCTTATGGCGTCCCGGACACTGGTTCTTCCAACACCAAATTTTTCACTTAACATTCTTTCCGATGGCAACCTGTCACCAGGATTTAACTGCCCTGAAGAAATAAGCTCTCTAATCTGTTGAATAATCTTGTCTGCAGGTTTTTCAACAACTATTTCACTGAAGTTATTTAATAAGCTCTCTTTCATAACAATTAGTTTACCAGCAACTGGTCGACCAATTTATAATACTTAAAAATAACATGCAAGAAATTTGTGTTTTTTCTGCAACCGATTGCAGTCAAATTCTATTTTGAAGTAAACCCTTAAGAACGGATTATCTAATCACTTCAAATCATAGTTACTATTTCATCCAATGGCTTTCTTTCTTGTTGAGCATACTCACGCTCTTTCAACCCCTCAGGTAACTGGTCAGCATTTCCTCGGTATCCTATCGCTGCAACACAAACAGGATCAAAATTCTCATCCTTAACTATCTCGTCTTGAGCTCGAATTCTATCAAAACCAGCCATTTGATGAACATTTAGATTGAGTTTGGTGGCCTGAATGGATAAGTTAGCCATAGCCTGTCCTGTGTCATACCAGCAATGAATGTTATCTTTATCATTTTGCGAGAACTGTTTCTTGGCAATGACCTGAACTAATACTTGTGCATCTTTTGCCCATTTTTGATTGAATTCACCCAGCACATCAAATATCTTGCGATAATTTTTATCTCCTTTTACACCCACAATAAATCTCCATGGCTGTTCATTGAAGGCACTTGCTGACCATCGGGCAGCTTCGAAAAGACTCATTAAGGTTTCTTTTGCCACGACTTCATCATTATAAGCTCTCCCACTCCAACGATTGGTAATAATAGGATCGATTGGATACTCATTTTCTATTTTTGGTTTCATGTTAATTCAGATTTAGTTAAAATAAAGATAGGAATCTATAATCTGTAGACTAGAGATTCCTACCCCTTTCGGTCAGGCTTTTAAACCTAATTCATTGGTACCTCCATTAGTAAAACTCGTGCGTCAGAATTAGCCTTCACATTAATGCTATTAACCGCGCTAATACCAAAACCGTCTCTGGTATTCAATTTCTGACCTTCTATTTCTACCTCACCGTCAAGAATAAAAGCATATACTCCATTGCCTTCTTTCTTAATATTGTAGTCAGCTGAGACACCATTATCCAGCTTACCAATGTGAAACCATGCATCTTGATGAATCCACACCCCCTGATCATCTTTGTTCGGTGATAGTACCTGATAGAATTCATTTTCTTTTTCTACCTCTCGAATTGATATCTGATCGTAACGAGGTTCAACATCCTTCTCTTTGGGAAAAACCCATATTTGAAGGAATTTGACTTCCTTATCTTCATTTTTATTAAACTCACTATGGAAAATGCCAGTTCCGGCACTCAATACTTGTACATCTCCCTCCTTAATGACTGCTTCGTTTCCCATAGAGTCTTTGTGTTTTAAATCACCCTCCAATGGAATTGAAATAATCTCCATATTCTCATGAGGATGAGTACCAAAACCTCTTCCAGGGGCTACTGTGTCATCATTTAAGACTCTCAATACACCAAAGTGTACTCTTTCTGGATTATAATAGTTAGCAAAGCTAAATGAGTGATGAGAATTTAGCCAACCATGGTTAGCATGTCCTCTTGATTCTGCTGTATGCAATACTGTCTTCATCGTTTTTTTCTCCTTATTGGGTAGATGGTTAAAACCTACCTGTTTTAATAATTCATTTTTAGATAATCTTTTTTTTGCTCTGAGTGTTGGTGCGGTTAATGCTGCACCAACAGTACCTAATAGTACTTTTGTAATAAATCCTTTCCTGTTCATAACATCAATCAATGTTTACACATCAAATAACGTTAAAGATCATTAAAAGGGTATTATAAAAAAGTCCGATAAGAGTATGAAAAAGTCTGATTTAGGGATTTCCTCTTACTTTCCAGCAGATTTGAAATCAAGAGGAGTCGAACCGGTAGTTTTCTTAAAAAAGGCACTAAAATGAATTGGTTCCTTGAAACCCAACTCATAGCCTATTTGCTTAACATTCAATTCAGTATGCAATAACAAACGCTTAGCTTCAATTATGATTCGTTCCAGAATATACTCTTTTGCTGTATAACCTAAAGAATCTTTAATAACCTCATTGAGATATTTAGAACTAACATTTAGCATATCTGCATAGCCGCCCACCTTATGTTCATGTTTAAAACTTTTCTCAACAGCATTTCTGAAATCAACCAGTATGCATGATTGTTTACTTTCTAATGGCTGTGGCAGGTCGCATTCCGTATTGCATTGAATAAGAAATAACTGTAACAACGCCCCTAGTGCTTCATTATAATACCTTTCTTGCTGTTCAAAGAATGGAATCATATCGTTAATAATTTGCTCTAGTTTATAAGACAACACCTGTGATATATGTAATGGCGGTGTTTCACTATATGGTTGGAATAGATTGATATTATTGATGAAGCTCAATGGGATATTGTTGAGGGCCAAAAAATCTGCTGAAAAAGACAGTACCCAACCATTTGGACGATTGCGAGTGGTGATCTGATGTATTTGTCCTGGAGAAAGAAAAAAGACTTGATCATCCGCTAGATCATAAGTATTAAAATCAATTAAATGACTGCCTTTACCTTTATTGATCCAGATAACGGCATAGAAGTCATGTCGATGTGGATCATCTGCTGTACCATTGGTATCATCATAATGATCTTCCATCTTTTCCAATCTAAAAAACCGATTTGGATGTGCTTCATCTGAAAGATGATAAACCCTGATGCCCTCCTTTTCTTTCATTCAACCAATAATACAAAAAAAAGGTATGCTAACTCATAGGTTCGTGGTGCCATTGTAATAGATGGCTAAAAACCCAAGCGTATCAAGGAGTCCATGAGCTATGATGGTCATCCAAAGATTTCTATAAGCTGCATAAAAAATACCTGTTAAAATAGCAATTACCGTTGTGCTCATTACGCCACCAGCTCCCTGGTACAAATGAAACAAACCAAAGATTACCGCCTGAATAATTATTGCTAAAAACAATGACAGCTTGGTATCTCCCATTAGGCCTGTCAAACGATTAAGTAAGTAACCACGAAAGATCAATTCCTCAAAAAAGCCGCCAATTACCCAAGAAAGGCAGATCCAAAATATGAGGGCTTTAATATTCCCATGAACATTGTTGAAAAACGAATAATCAGCCGCTTCAAATTGAAAGAAACCCCCGATAAGACCTTGTAAAAATGATGGTAATACTGCTTGTAGAATTAGAAGCAGAAAAGTTAAAAGAATGAAAGGAAGAGCCTTATTAACCTTTTTTAGGCCTACGCCACTCCATGACTCATTATTCGATTTTAAAAAATAGAGAATTGCCAAACCTAAAAGGACAATTCTTATTGGTATAGGGGCATTGGAAGGGATACCGAATAATGGATAAATTAATGAGGTAAAAGCGAACGGAATACTAATAGCCAGAAAGGCTAATATGGTTAACTCCTTGAAAATATTTGATTTTGAAACTATCATTTTTAAGTCGATTTTGAAATGATAATTATAATTCACAAATAGTGAGGAGTTCTCCTGATTTAGACAATCTGGAGATAATTAGTTGAAGAATTACGATAAATATGTGAAGGCATAGCACGAAAGAAGTGCCTTAATTAGGTGTTTTTTGAAAGTCTCTTCGTTACACCCTGATTTCGACCCATGCTTTCATTGATGGGTCGTTGGTTCTCAAACTAAATAGATTTAAAACAAAAATACCCGGACCAAATAGTCCGGGTATTTTTGTTTAGAGCCTCCAGTCGGATTCGAACCAACGACCCACGCATTACAAGTGCGTTGCTCTGGCCAACTGAGCTATGGAGGCTTCTTTGCTCGAAGCGAGTGCAAATTTAATCTACCACTCTATAAAACCAAATAGATTCAGAAAAAATTAAGAATAATTTCTAACTATTTTAAGCTGATGCTTTAGACCACGCAGTTCATTATTTGCTGCGTCAATCTTAGTATCAAATTCTTCTTTCAACTTATCAGCTGTTTTAGAATTAGCAAAGAATTCAATATTATTTTTCCACAGGGCTATATCATTCTCCAGTTGCCCTATCTGCTTTCTGATCGTTTGCTCTTTCCTGAACATTTTATCACCAGCATTAGGGCCAGACTTGATTTTGTTTATCTGATTTTCCAATCTTATTTGCTGTCGTTCCTCATTGGTAATATCCTCCAAACTATTGATATACTTATCAACCGCCTCAGAGTATTTACTCTTGATCTTAGACATCGCATTTTTGGGAACAAAACCGGCATTATTAAATTCTGCCTGAAGCTCTCTGAACTTTTCAAGGTCATTTGATTTCTCTTCCGCCAGTTTTTCGATCGACTCACAAAAGGCTTCCTTCTTTTTAAGGTTCTCTACGTACTCCTTCTCCACATCACCCATACTTTCGCGCTTCTGCTCGAAGAAGTGATCACAAGCGGCTTTAAACTCTCTATAAACGGATTCTCTGTACTTCTCAGGGACCGGACCTACCTCTCTCCACTCCGTCTGCAATCTCTTCAGATCATTGGCCGTCTTATTCCAATCCGTGCTTTCTTTTAATTCATTGGCTTTATCCAGTAGCACCTTTTTCTTTTCAAGGTTCTCCTCACGCTTGCCATCGAGTTTTTTAAAGAACTGCCCTTTATTACTGTAGAAGGTTTTGAAAGCTGACCAGAATGCCCGGTTTATTTCTTTCGCTTTAGCTCGCGGCAATCCACCAATAGACTCCCATTTCTTTTGCAGCTCCTGGAGTTCTTTAGTCTTTTGATTCCATTCCTTAATACGATCTGAATCAAAAGTGGTGAATTCTTTTGCCTTTTCAACAAGCTCCTGTTTAATAATCAGATTAGCTTCAAGCTCTTCTTTCAGGCCGTCTACAAATTCCTTTCTGCGATCATATACTGCATCAGAAGCGGCTTTAAATCGCTGCCATAATGCTTCACGTTCTTCATTAGGGACAGGACCAACGTGCTTAAATTCGTGGTGAAGCTCATTGAGATCCTTGATGGCCTCATTCAGGTTTTCTACTTTTACTAATTTCTCTGCCTTTTCACAAAGTTCTAGCTTTGACTCTAAGTTCTTTTTGCGATCAAGTTCTTTAAGCTCAAAATATATGTGCCGATTATCAAAGAAACGATCAACCAGCGCATTGTAATTGGCCCATAGCGTTTTAACATAAGCCCCGGGAACGGGTCCAACTTCTTTCCATTCGGTTTGGATGGCCTTAAAAGCATCAAACTTGATATTGGTTTCCTCTGAGTCTACAAACTCACGAAGTTTTTCAAGAATCTCTTGCTTCTTCTTAAGATTAGCGTCCTTCCTGCTCTCCTGATCCTTGGAATACTGAATTTTGTTATCCCTTATTAGTCTATAGTTCGCTTCAAATCGATCAGTAAGCTCGTCCGTTTTGAATGAAAAGTCGCCTTCTTCACCCCCATCAGCGATGAACTTATCTAAAGCTTCCTGTCTTTCTTTATTCTTGATTTCATCAAAGAAGGGTTTCACAACGCGTGCTTTGCGTTCCGCTTTGATGACATTACTATCTTGTGACAACTCACGAATGAGTGTGACAAAGTCTTCTTTAGAAAATGTGCTGTAGTCTACTACTTCTTCCTCTTCATGCTCATGATGGTGATCATCATCCTTTTCAGCCAGGTCTTCTTCTGAAGTTAGCTCTTTCTTCGCTTCTACTTTTACAGGTTCAGCTACTCCTTCTTTCTTATCATCAACATCCTTAATCACCTCATCATCAGCCTGTTCAGACTTAACCTCTTCAACTTTAGTTTCAATAGGTTTACTATCTTCAACTGGCTCCGGAGTCACCTCTTCAGCGGGTTTCTCTTCGTCTACTACAGGAGTATTTTCAATTTCTACAGCTTCTGACTCAGTATTGGCTGGTTCTTCTGTAGACTTGATTTCCGCTTCTGGAGTAGGTTCGTCAGATTCGGTTTTAACCTCTTCTGCTACTGGAGTTGATTCTTCTTTGCTGGGTTCTTTGGAGGGTGTAACCTCTTCACCTAGAGCACTTTCAATTTCTGCCCCTGTCGGTTCAGCGTTGATAGGTTCTTCTACAGATTCGGTTTCAGCTTCTTGTGTAGGTTCATCAGATTCAGTTTTAACCTCTTCTGCTACTGGAGTTGATTCCTCTTTACTGGGTTCTTCGGTGGGTGTAACCTCTTCATCTGTAGTCTCTTCTGCTACCTTTTTATCAGTAGTTTCGATTATTTGTTCTTCACCATTTTCAGGTGTAACAGATGGGATTTCACTCGATTCCGGCCCCTTTTCATTTAATTCCTTCTCGTTATCCATCATATACCGTATTACAACATCATAAGATGTAAAATTAGTAAAATCATTCAATTAAGTCTTGGGTCGGTTGGATAATTTGAATAGACGTTATAACGCCCTCCTAATCCTTTTAAAACCCTTTTCCATAATGCTTCTACGTCCTGATCGAATACTAATTCTTTTGTCGCGTTGGGAGTAACTATCCATGAATTGGCATCCAGCTCATCCTGGAGCTGGCCTTCTGACCAACCTGAATAGCCTACAAAAAATTTAAAATCCTCTGATTTGATTGCTTTAGTGTCTATAAGCGAGATCAACTGTTCAAAATTACCTCCCCAATAAAGTCCATTCCCAAGGTCTACGCCATCTTCCAGGTACTCTGCTTTGTGAATGAAGTGAAGAGTATCCTGCTGAACAGGCCCGCCTATATGAACCGTCTCTTTGTAGTCATTGATGTCTTCGATGATGTCCTCTAATGTCACGGCACTGGGTTTATTCAAAATAAAACCGAACGACCCATCCTCGTTGTGCTCACAGATAAGCACGACCGTCCGCTCGAAATTTGGATCTGGCAGGAAAGGTTCAGATATCAATAATCTGCCTTTTTCGGGGGTAAGATTGTTCTTAAACTTAAAAAAATCCATTAATGTAATGCCGCTTTTATTGGCTGCTTACTAAGTACAACAGCTTCTATTTCATTTAATTCATTTAATCTATCATAAACGATTTTTTCATCAAAATAATTGAGTGCCATTTTCACAAATATATTTCCGTGCTTGGCTTCTGATGCCCATAGATTATGGTAAAACTTTTTCAACTCCCCCTCTTCCAAATTTTCATAAACCAATCGAAACCGCTCTGCACCGCGGCATTCAACAATTGATGCCAACAACAATCTATCTAAAAATCTATTCTCTACATCACTCCGGCAATGGTCTACCAGCTCTTTCACGTACATGTCCTGCCCCATCTTAGCGGGTAATTGAACACCCCGTGATTCCATGATCTCATATACCTGCTGGAAGTGCTCCAATTCCTCTGCTGCGGTTTCAATGAGTTCAGGGATAATCTCTACCCTATCAGGGAATTTAGCCACAAAGCTCATGGCCATGGCCGATGCCTTTCGCTCACAATCTGCATGGTCTTGTAAAAACGAATCAAAATCATTCATGACCGCTTCAACCCACTCTTTGCTGCTCTCGCTTGCTAATTCTACGCTTAACTTCATTGACTATTTATTTTATCTCTCAAATTAACCGTAAAAGATTGATGGGATAAAAGGATTATAGATAGAATTTACACTGGTTGTCATGCCGGAAATTAAAGAGCTATATTTTTTAGCCCTTTAATTATCCGGTAGCTAATATCTAAGTAGTGTCTGTAAGAAAACTGACAACGTTTTGCGAACAAGGTGAAGCAATCTCCTTATATGATCAAAAAACAAACAAAAGATTGCTTCGTTACCTCGCAAAACGTAAAGTTTCTTAGTTTTCTTAGAGACACTAAGTAGGAGATCACGGATAATTCTTCTCATTAAAAAATGAGTAAAATTTCCGAGATGACGATATTATTATTTTACCCCAATTGTTAAGGTTTTCCTTGAAGAAGCCCTTAATTTTGATGTATGAGCAAAGACATTGCAAGTATCCGTAAAGAGTATAGTAAACACAGCCTCGACATCGCTGATGTAGATAAAAATCCCTTAAAAACATTCAACCAATGGTTCAATGAAGCTATGAAGGCAGAGGTAACTGAACCCAATGCAATGACACTGTCAACGGTAGGTAAAAACAACGTTCCTGCTGGCCGCATAGTACTTCTCAAAGAAGTAGATAAAGGGTTTGTTTTCTATACTAATTACCAGAGTGATAAAGGTAGAGAGCTTGAGGAAAACCCAGTGGCGGGACTTACATTCTTCTGGCCTGAACTGGAACGCCAGGTGCGCATTCAAGGGGATGTAGAAAAGGTAAGTGAAGAAATGTCGACCGAATACTTTCAAAGCAGACCTAAAGAAAGTCAAATAGGCGCCTGGACCTCCCCACAGAGTTCTGTGATTAAAAACCGTGAGATCTTGCAAGAGCGGGAACAAAGCATTGCCAGCAAGTATAAAGATGACAAAGTGCTGCCAAGGCCTAAGCAATGGGGTGGTTATCGTCTAAACGCCTTTCACATTGAATTTTGGCAGGGCCGACCTAGCCGACTGCACGATAGAATCGCTTACACCCTTATTGAGGGCAACTGGCAAATCAATCGTTTGGCTCCTTGAGTGTCTATTTCGAGCGCTACGCCTACACTGATCAATTAATCCAAGAACCTCCCAGTGATAATCTAGGGATGGTAATTACTATTCCTTGCTATAATGAGCCTGAACTGACGAAAAGCTTAGCCAGCCTGGCCTATTGCCATCCCGGTAGAGTGGATGTGGAAGTGATTGTAGTCATTAACCACAGTGAAGACGCCAGTGAGGCCATTAAGAAGCAAAATAAGGATACTTATCAAAGTGCATTAGACTTTGCGAAAGTTTATAATACAGAGCACATCCAATTTCATATTCTGCTAAAAGAGTTGCCTCCTAAGCATGCAGGGGTCGGTTTAGCACGTAAAATTGCCATGGATGAGGCTGCCAGACGCTTAGATGCTGTTGGCCAACCCGAAGGGATTATTGTCTGTTTTGATGGGGATAGTTTGTGTGAGGATAATTATTTACTAGCTATTGACCAGTTTTTTCAGGCCAACCCTAATGCTCCCGGGTGCAGTATTCACTTCGAGCATCCATTAGAAGGTGAGTTAGAACCTGCTATCTATAAGGCCATTATAGATTATGAGCTCTTCTTACGCTATTATGTACATGCACTTCGGTATGCAGGTTTTCCACATGCTTATCAGACTATCGGATCGAGCATGGCGGTACGTAATCATATCTATCAAAAGCAAGGTGGTATGAACAGGCGCAAAGCCGGTGAGGACTTTTACTTTCTGCATAAGGTAATTCCGCTAGGAGGTTTCGGGGAAATAAAAAGGACTAAAATGATTCCCTCACCACGGCAAAGTGACAGGGTGCCTTTCGGTACGGGCAAAGCTGTGAACGACTGGTTGAACAAAGGAAGTTTAGAGACTTATAATCCTAAATCCTTTGAAGATTTGATGAAATTCTATACCAAATTAAATTTGGTTGAGGATTATAACTCACTATTAATCAATATATTAGATAATATACCAAAACCAATAGTTGAATTTAGTAAAACCATTGACTTACAGGAGAACATGGAGCGGATAAAAAAGAATTCTAAAGATTTAGAATCTTTCAAGGCCAACTTCCATCGTTGGTTTGATGGCTTCAAAGTACTGAAGTATGTCCACTTTGCACGAGACCACTTCTACCCTAACCTACCGATTAAAGAAGCATGTGATTGGTTGTTTGAACGACTGGGTTTACCCCAGCAAGATAGTGCCAAAGAGATGTTGTTGCGGTTGAGAGAGGTGGATACTTCGCCACGCTCAGTATGACTTAAAATTAAACTTGGTATGAGTCAGGCTATCCGCCCCTGTAGTCACTTTGAGCTTGTCGAAGGGTGAACAAGAAAGATTTGCAACCCACAACTTATGGATTGCCTCGTCATACTTCCTCGCAATATCCAGGTATTGATAATTGCCTGCCTCTGTCGGTAGACAGGCGATGCACGAAGCAATCATTATTTATATTCGGTCTATTGAGATTCCTGACTTCCGTTTCAATGCATAAGGATGGTCAAAGCTTGAAACCAACTAGAAACCCACCCCTGTAGTCATTCCGTATCCGCTAGTTGGCGGAGAAGAAAACTTAGCCACTATACAATCGACTTCGTTACGAAATGACATGTAGCCTGGTTTGTTAGGTATTTGAAAACAGCATTTGGGAGTCTAGCTATTCCTCAAGTTATATCATTAACCACCCCTGTAGTCATCCTGAACGCAAGTGAAGGAACTTACTAAACTTATATTCTGCTATATGACTTGGTAAGATACTTCGCTACACTCAGTATGACGACCTACCCTGCAGTCATCCTGAACTTGTTTCAGGATCTCCTTAATTCGGTATCCCTCCATAGATGAAAAGAAACGAAGTAAAGAAAAATCAAGCCAAAATAAACCTCCCAAGCTATTCCCTAACTGGCCCCGATATCTACCCTTCTGGTAACATAATTAATATCAATATGAAGAAACTGGCAGGCTCTTACATTGATTCTTAATAACCGCTGAGCACGCAGAGTGATTTCGATTATGATTATCTCTGCGAAACTCTGTTCTCTCAGTTGTTTAAATCTATTACAGTTCTCATAAACAACATCAAAACACTTACTTTTACCGTATACTACAGGTATCGACCAACAACACTCAATCGCACACGATGATTTATAACGGAAAAGAAGTGGAATTCCCTGCTATTATGCAGATCAGTTTCTTTAAGGTAATAGAAACCCTGGAGCAGATGGCTAAGGATAAGGATAAAGATACTGCCAGCTACGGTCAGCAGCTTTTGGTAGAAGTGGAGAAACACCCGGAGCTCAGGGATGGGATCACCGACTTAGATCAATTGGATAAACTCAAAGGGCCTATTCGTAAAATTACGCGAGTGATGTTTCCTGATGCGCTGACGACCAACGAGATAAAAGCGGTCACTCCCCCATTCTATTTCAAACCGATATATACTTCCACACGCTTTGATAACATCGTAAAAGCTTCCGGAGACGAGTTTGATTTCACCATGAAAGATGTAGGTGAAGATATGTATTATCTCTATTGCTGCTATTTCATTCTTGGCAGTTACTATGGCTTTCCTGTTGCATCAGGTGGTTCGTTAAAACTGGAAATTGCCAATAAAGCACAAGGACTCATCCGTACTTATAAGATGCTCATTAATGCGGATATGTCGGAGTTCATTCCTACGGAAAAGGCTGTTGACATTACCAGAGAAGATTACGAAGAGCTGATTGATAACTTCGGGGACATTGACCTCTGGAAGAAGAAATTTCCACCCAATAGCTGGATTATGCGTGGGGTAAACCTGATTAATCTGGTCGATGTCACCGTTGATCATTCTATTGGGACGATTACCTCTAACCTCCTCGTGAAATCCGATGATGCCTTTGATAACATACAAAAGGGTATTCGCTGTCTTCTGAACAATGCAAAGGTTGATATTGGTGTGCTTAAAATGGAAAATGGCCGGATGGTGACGGTGGGTCAACATGAAGTGAGAAGCATATTATTAACCTCTGACGAAACCTTGAGTTGTGAACAAGACATGTGCAGTTATGCCTATGGCATATTGACACAGAAAAAGGAGCCACTGGTTATTTCTGATGTAGAACGTTTTCACGAGCGATCTGATAGTGATATGTCTACCAGATTGATGGAGGCTGGTGTAAAAAGTTATATCGTTCTGCCACTGATTCATGAAAACGAGTTGTTAGGGTTTATGGAACTGGCGTCTCAAAATCGCTATGACCTTAATAGAGGTACACTTAAGTCGTTGGATGAGATTGTACCGATCATTGCCATGGCACAGAAAAGATTCATTGATGAAGCTCAAAACCGTATTGAAGCTATTATACAGCAGGAATGTACCACCATTCATGATTCTGTAAAGTGGCGATTTGAGGAGGAAGCCGAGAAGTTCATGAACAAAGAACTGAACAACGAGCAGCCTGTCTTTAAGGATATCATATTCAACAACCTGTACCCATTATACGGCCAGGTAGATATAAAAGGCTCTTCCAGCAAGCGTAACAAGGCCGTTAGTCATGATCTGATTAAACAACTCAATGGGGTGGAGAAAGTCCTTCAGGAAGCGTTTGACAAAACCAATATGCCGGTATACGAGGCGTTGATCTTCCGATTACAACAGTATAAGGCCGCTTTAAAAGTAGAGCTATCGGCAGGTAGTGAGCATAAAATTTTACGTTACTTAAGAGATGATGTTTATCCGGTGTTTGACCATCTTATGGAAACAGATACGCATCTCAAGGGATTGGTGGAAGAGTACAACAACCTCCTGGACCCTGATTTACGCACCGTCTATGAGGAGCGTAAGAAATACGACACTAGTGTAAACAAAATTAATCAGCGTCTGGCTTCGTTGCTCGATAAAAAGCAGGAAGAAGCACAGCAAATGTATCCGCATTACTTTGAGCGCTACAAAACGGATGGTGTAGAGTACAACATGTACATTGGCGAGTCCATTACCAAGGAGGAAAGCTTCAATACCGTTTACCTGCGAAACCTTCGAATTTGGCAGTTGTTGGTCATGTGTGAGTTGGAAAATGAGTTCCATGCGATGCAAAGTGAATTGGCGACTACTATAGAGGTGGCTTCCTTGATTTTAGTGTATAACACTTCACTATCGGTGCATTTCCGGATGGATGAAAAACGCTTTGATGTAGAGGGTGCTTATAACGCCCGCTATGAGATTATTAAAAAGCGTGTAGACAAAGCACATATTCGCGGAACACAAGAGCGCATTACCCAACCCGGACATATTGTGATTGTTTACTCCCATGAACAGGATGCCGTAGAGTACCGGGAGTACCTGCACTACCTGGGCGAACGAGGCCATGTGAATAAAGAGTTTGAAGATGTAGAATTAGAAGACCTGCAAGGGGTTACCGGGCTTCGGGCCTTACGTGTGGCCGTGAACTTTGGAGAAGCTGTTTCTTCCGTAGATCAGTTGATTGAGGAGATTGAGAGTGGGAAATCATAATTATTCTTGTATGAGTATTTAATTAAACACTTTTTAGACCACCTTATTCCAAATCGGCAGGCGCTTATGATCTTCATAAAATTTCTGTAATAACATGGACTCAACATAAAGTGGAATGTGTTCTGTTTCCTCATTAAAGGTGATATACCATTCAATTCTTATGCTGTTGAGGTTTGCCTCACCCATCTTTCTCGGCCATTCTTCTTGTCTTGGCTTTTCTCTTTCTTTGCCATTCACCAGCCTCGCCCATATCCCATTTGGACGTGTCTTTAGTTTACCGTTTTGGTGCATTTTACCAGATGATCCAATATAAATAATATGATCAGAATCATTGGAATAGATGAGGTAGACGCCACTTTCATCTCTTGGCGCATTACAAACTTCAACCAATTGATCTTGTCTGTTAAATACAAAGCTACCGTTGTGCTTATATGATTTTAATATAGTATTTATCATATTGATTCTAATAGGCAAACCCTCGACCCAATTCAGCTTGTTCATACAAGTGCTGAAAAACCACATCGGTCTTTTCTGAGAACACTTTTCTATCATAGCTCTCAGGCAGGGTCTCATTCAGTATTTTTTTAATTTCCTGTCGCACCATTTCTTGTGTAGCTTTATCCTTATGCCACTCCTGAATGAGTATTTTATTCTTGGCATCAAAGAGTATATCCAGTAGATTATTTGCAGCAAGTTTTACACTCTTTTCTTCCTCCTTTGTCAGTCTTTCTTTCTTAAGAAGATCGAAAAGTTCTAATTCGGCTTCTGTCATATCGCTTTTCACAGCTCTCTCCTCTTCTTCTGATAAGTCCTCTGCCTGCTTCACAAGCTCCTCATAAGCCTCTTCGATTGATAAACTACCTGAATTGTAATCCTCTATAACCTTCTCAAATCGCTCCAGAAATGATCCTCTGGTTTTATTTTGGGCTAGCATTTGCTTGAGCTTGATTTCCATTAATTCTCGTAAATCTGCGAATTGGATATTCTTATGCTTCTTTTGTGGAAATTCTGCTCTTAGTTGTTCGAAATTGAGTTTACTTAAATCAACCTGTTTCCCCTGTTCAATTAGGTATTTTACTTTGGGATCATTAGCTAAATCACCTTTGCTTAGAACACTTGAGTCCAGCAAATCATCTATCTTTTTCTTTGCTCTTTCAATAGCTTCATCTTGATCTACATTTCTGTCAACTACTTTTTTCAGGTACTCAAAAACATCTCTTGATTTCTTTATCCCCGGGTAGTCATAGATCTCTGGTTTGGCCGAATCATATAAACCGGCAATGGTATTAACGAATAACCCCAGCTGCTTGCGATAATCGTCTTTTTGAAGAATGATATTCGCAAACTCCTGAAATAGCTCTATTTCTTTAAACCCTCTTTCACCAAGATTGATAATCTCATCAACATCTGCACCGAGTTCTTTAAAGTATACTTTGGCTTCTGTTATGCCACTCTTCAACAGATCTAGTAGCTCCTCAAACTCTTTTACCGGGTACTCCTCTGAGTCATCTTTGGTTTGACTTCCCTTTGTACCTTCTGCATAATCTGCCAATGCCTTTTTCAGATTCCTAAATACGCCAAAATAGTCAATAACCAATCCGTTTTTCTTCCCTTCAAACACACGGTTAGCTCTGGCAATGGCCTGCATTAACGTATGATTCTGCAGGGGTTTGTCCAAGTATAAAGTTGATACAGAAGGTGCATCGAAACCCGTTAGCCACATAGCGGTAACAAATACAATACGATAGGTATTATTAGGATCTTTAAAGTAATCTTCAATATTTCTTCCATCCTCATCAGGATAGTCCATCAGTTTTCTATGAGGTGTAATATTGAGCCCTTTCTCTTCAAATTTCTCCTTCTCCTCTTTTTCGGTACCTTCCTGGCTAATTACAGCAGACATTCTGGTTTCCTCCATGAAATCAATCGCACGTTTATACCGCTCTTTCAATTCACTATTTGTTTCTCGAACGATCTTCTTTCGCAATGACTTAATTTCTTCTTTCTGGGCTGCCTGAACAAATTCAAACATCCTTACTGCAGTGAATTTATCAATGCAGACCACCATGGCCTTCATAGGCTTACGATCAGCATTGTCGTCTAATACATCCAGACGATAGGGATAATGCTGTACGATGTGCTGTGCTATTTCTTGCAAGCGATCTTCTCTTCTGACTACCTGAAGTAATGTAGAATACTCCCTATCAAGTTTCTCTTGCTGCTCCTCACTTAAATTTTCTTCCTCAAGGATTTCGGCTGCATCTCCCACCAGGTCTTCGTTAACCTGTTCTACCCGAGGTACACTTTTCTTGTAATACAAAGGTACCGTTGCACCGTCCTCAATACTTTGAGCAAAATTGTATTCTGAGACGTACTGACCAAACCAATCTTCTGTTAGTTCATTTCTTAGTAAAGGAGTCCCTGTAAATGCAATGTATTGTGCATTTGGAATGGCAATGCGCATATTCTCCGCGTAACCCTTGTATTGTGTACGATGGGCCTCATCCACAATTACGATCCAATCATCGCGATCTGTCAACTTGGGATAGGTTTTACCTTTCTGGATGCCAAACTTATGAATGAGCGTAAAGAGATGTGTTTTGTTGCTTTGCAAGTCCTTTTTTAACTCATCTCTATCCTTTGGGCGGTAGACATTCTTTTTAGGGTTTTCTACCACGGGTACAGCCTCTGTTTCTAAGAAATTTCTGAAGATCTGGTCATCTAAATCTTTTCTATCTGTAATGATGAGGAACGACCAGTTGCCTTCTACTTTTCTGTGAATTTTCCTTGAAAAGAAGATCATGGAATACGATTTCCCGGAACCTTGTGTATGCCAAAACACCCCTAGTTTACCTTTTTTTTCTGCTCTATCGTTTAAGGAAGCAATAGAATTATTCACCCCCAGATACTGATGATTTTTAGCGATGATCTTTGCCTTGTTTTTATGATATAGTACAAAGTTCTCGAAGTAGTCCAGTAAATGATCTTTATGGCATAAACCGCGACCGAACAACTCTAAGCTTAAGCGTTTTCCCGTTGTTCTACTTTCAGCTTCTACTTCTTCACGGTTCATCTGGTCATGTGTAACGGCCGTATCCGCCATTTTCACCCATGAAAAGAAATGATCCCAAGACGCATTGAATGCACCTACTCTGGTTTGGATGCCATTGGAGATACAAACGAAGCAGTTATACCAAAATAATTGGGGTATGTCCCTGCGGTAGTCTTTAAGATTTTTATCATAACCCACTTTTATCTTTTCAGTGGCGTTTTTTAGTTCGATCATTACCAAAGGCAGGCCATTAACATAAAGCAACAAATCTGGCCTTCGTGTAATCGTATCCGCTTGCAGATACTCGATGCTGAGTTGAGATACTACCAGATATTCATTATTAGTGGGCTCATCAACGTCTATAACTTTTACATAGTCATTTTCCTCTCTCCCTTCCTCGTTCAGGTATGAGATGGGCACACCTTCTTTAATCAGTTCATATACCTCTTTATTGGCCAATACTGGCGTGAGCGTGGCTCTGCTTTTGCACAATTCCTGAACGGCATAATCAATATTTTCTTCAGTAAGGTGGCTATTCAGTTGAGTAAGCTTTGTTTTTAAACGATCTCTAAGCACCACATCCTTTAGCTGATCTCTCCCTACAAGCTTTTTCTCCCAGGCATTAATATGCTGATAGCCGAGGGCCAATTCAAAAAACTGAATATCGGCTTCTTCAATATGTGATTCGTTTAAAAAGGCCATTTATTGGATCTTATGTTCTGTTATTATTTCCAACATATTAGTATCCATTAAATCCAGCAGTATATTAAATTCACTAACCACGTTTCCAATAGATGTCTTTCTATTTTCAGGGAGCAATAGTGTAAGGTCTTGGCCATAATGCTTGATGCCCATGTACTTCCATACAGCCCAATAGTTATTAGAATCACTTTTGTACGATTTGAGTTCTTCCAGTATCTTAATTTGTGCTTTTATAGTATCACCATTGATCAATGAACTATCACGATTAATATGTATTCCAATGTAAGGGTAATCATTAGGCTGAAGAGCTTCTGCAGTTATCGATACTAGTGGCTCCTGACCTGTTAGACACCACTCTTTTCTATATACCCAAAGTTTAATCCATCGCACCTTCCAATCCCCGTTATTTGAAAACTCAACCCTCAAATTATCATCTCTTTTCTGCAATGTTTCTTGAAGTACGTGATGTACGTCTTTCCAAAAATCTCTAACCAACTGCTCTGTAACCCATTTAGCCTGCTCTGTGACATGCAGCATAGTTTCGAAATTCTCAGTTTGAGTGTAGAATTCGTACATCTTCTCTTCGTATTCACTTTTCATAGGCTTTGTAGCGTCATTAGATATTGAAAAATAGACTGCTTTACTTTTTCTGAGCTAGTCATTTCAATGGTTTGAGACAACCAAGGAATTACGTCCTCCTGATAACTTTTTTCTGAGAGCACACCCAAACTTCTTAACCTTTCCTGCTCTGCAATTTTCATCGATTGGGTAGAAGCCTGGCTTCCAGTGGGTGTCAGGTAGATAAGCAGCAGATCCTGTTCTGATGTAACTATCATCCGGGCATAATTAAAATAGCGTTGCAGTTGATCCAGTTGATCTCCAGCATAGATCTTGTTTTCTATGATAATCAACTTTTTCCTGCCCCTATGTATATAACTTAGAATGAGATCTATCCGACCATAGAGCGTTAGAAGCTCTTCATGCAGTACCAAATGTTCTATGTCCTCATAGGTGTATGATAACCCTAATACTTCTTTCAAGAAAGCATTGAGATACAAAGCACCCTGCTCATGGCTCCCTTTAGGGTCTAACAAATGGTGTAGCATAGGTGTATGCAGCGTCTCTTCCAGATGTCGAATATTGAGTATTTCAAACAGGTTGAAGAAAGGAGCTTCCTGTTTTCTTAAGGCTTCAAATTCAGGTTTCCTATTTTCATAATCCACCTTGAATTTTTGAAACATCTCCTGTTCGTTTTCGATTTTGGTACGCCAATAAAGCGCATTAAATGATCTTACTTCTTGGAAAAAGGAAGCAATATGGTTTGCGGTCATTGTCATCTTGAATTGATTTCCATAAGTAATCTCTTTATTCTAAAAGCCAGCTTTCATCGAGTGAAAGTTTAGTTTGTCGATACTGGTCATCATGAAACTGGGTAAACTCTTTTTCGCCTCCAAACCACTCCAAAACTTCCGCTCTGTTCAGTTTCGTATTTCTTTGCTCAAACAAATAAGCATGATATGAAGAATGCGGATAATCTCTATAATCATCTGTTAGACCGTGTTTAGAAGGATTTTGATGGATGTAGGTAACTAATTTCGAAAAATAGGCCTCTTCTGTAACTGGTATTCTTTTAAACGGTGATTCGAATAACGGACCTGTGCGCTCATACATTTTATTTATGGCTCGGGTATAGCTTTGTAGAAAGCTACTGAAGGCATTGCTTACGTGCCAATAGCATGGTTTTTCTTTGTTACTATTTGTGGCAGATGCTATTGCATCTTCACTAAGTACTCTGATCAGTAGATGAAAATGATTTCCGAGTAAGCAGTAAGCGAAAGTCTCTACAAAGGGGTAAACATACCGAGCGTATTGCTGCAAAAAATAGTTATAATTTTTTTCCTCATAGAAAACAGGTGCGCCATTGATTCCTCTGTTAAAGATATGAAACACCGTATCTGGATGAAGTTGAGTTCCCCTAATATCCATAGGCTAGTGTGTTTGGAGATGATTTTCATTAACGAGGTTACTTGAAGTAACCTCGTTAATCGCTAACTCCGATACATCCATCTTACCACTGATCAGACGGGGTAAGAGCAAGTCTCGGGTTTCTTTAAGTATTTGGTTTTTGTTCCTGAGAACATCTATCTCCTCTAAGAAATTGGATGTTAATTCATTGTACTTTATTACAATTTGATCATCGGGAATAGTGATGTGTTCACTCTTCAAAAACTTAAAATGACGAGAATAGTGAAAATTAGAGAGGTCAATTCCTTTTACTGCCAAATAGAAATACGTTGGTAAGAGATTTTGATTCTTAGGATATATTAATTGCGTCCCATCTGCACCACATGCAAAAGGAAAATTGACGTATTTGACTCTTCGCGTATGGTCACCAAATATTAAAACGGGCAAGGGGTCAGTTTGCTTGTAGCCAACATCATTTACATACCCTGCAATTAAGTTATCTCCTTGATCAATTACAGGAATAGAGCCATCAGTCAGATATTGATCTTTCTTTACTTTTGGCTTTCTTTTAACAGGTGCAATGACTTCACCAAGTTGAACCCTATCCCACCCCCCCGGCAAAGCTCCTTGCGTACCATGTGCCACTTCCTTACCCTCTTTATCATAAAACTTATAATCCTGATAGCCGGGGAAACGCATGCGCACAAACCACTCTTTGTAGATTTCCTCAGCAATCTCTTTCAGCAGTTGGATACGCTGGTTGTTAATTTCGATTAGGTCGTCATAGGCCGAGAGTATGGAGGCGATTTTCTTTTGGGTGGGGAGGTCTTTTAGAAGTTTTACTTTAATTTTTGCAAATGATGACTTGCTTACATTTTCTCTTCCAGAAGCAGTACCGCTCGATAAGTTTTTGACTTGGGGCAGATTGTATTTCAATAAATAGAATACAAATACCGGGTCGTATTTATCTTTATGTACTTTCACCGCATTAATGGCTTGATTAGTGAAAGAATCCTCTTTTGATAAACATATTTTCTTACCTATACTACCAATTGTAACCACACAGGGAGTGTCTTTTGGTATTATAGATTTTCTGTATTTTATAAATCCCTTGTCAGAGACTGTCTCCTCTGTATCTCCGATATACTTCTCTCCCTCTACAATATCGGTTGGCATTATTAAAGGGTATCTCCCATCATAAAGTGATCGATCTGCTGTTGGAGGTGTATTGCCTGTAATAATTTCTCCTAGATCTGATATTCTTAATTCTGCTATCATTGAAGAATATCGTTTAGATTTTGAAGTATCGATTCTTCCAATTTGCTAGTTGCAGAATTTAACTCTTCAAGTTTGACTGTTGTTTGTTCAATCTTGGTACGAAAATCAATTTCAGAAAGAGTATCCGTTTCTAATTCCACTCCAACATATCTGCCTGCATTCATTGAATAATCATGTTCATGCGCATACTCAGATCGATCAACTTTTTTACACAAACCTATCACATCTTGGTAAGTTGCTTCCGGGAATCGTTTTTGTAGCCTGTGGATGTTATCGTACCAATAGGTAGTTTGATCAATAGCTTCACTACTTGTCTTAAGGTCTGCTTCCAATACTTTATCCACTCTGTTCAAGTCATTGGTCGCCCATGCTTTGTCATTTTTAAGCTTGGCATGCTTGTCAGCTAGCTTCCAGAGTTCGCTGAGGGCATCTACGTCTTTTTTAAGTGCCTCTAGCTCATTTTTGTATTGCTCGGTCAACGTTTTTAGGTAGTCAGCAGCGGCAATTTGTGCGTCATTCTCCAGCGCTGTTGCTGCAAGTGGCTGTTGGAGTTCCTTCTGTTTCACTAGCTCTGCTTGGCTACGCTCCCACTGAGCTAGTTTATTGTAAAAATCAGCTTCTGCGAGTGCTTTTTGCTTGGCAGGAGTTCGTTTTTCATCTCTGGTTTCTTCTGCATAAGTCTTTAAGCCGCTGGCTGCTTTAGATAAGGCCTTCTCTAAATTCTCTTTTGTAGGCCCTACATCCTGAATAGCTTTATCAGCATTCAGAAGATACTCCTGTATTAGTTCCAGAAATCGTTCGGTTTCTCCCCTGTACAAGCGTACAATAGCTGCTAGATTCTGCTGGTGCTCCTCAGTCCACTCCCTATGCGCACGATCAATTTGTTTGAATACATTTCGTGCATCCAGGAACAAGATTTTGTCTTTTCGGTCTGTTTGCACCTTTTGTTTATCAAAAAACCAAAGGGTGGCTGGTAGTGTCACTGTAAAAAACATATTGGAAGGCATACTCACCATACAGTCTACTATGCCGCTGTCCACAATCTTCTTTCTGATTTCGTATTCTGCATTTCTGGCATCACTGGCTGAGTTGGGCATTACAAAACCTGCTCTTCCCGTAGCATTTAGCGAAGTGGCAAAAAGTGATATCCAGAGGTAGTTCGCGTCAGATATCTTATCTTCTTTCTTGCCTTTACTCTTTGGTAAGCCGTAATTGTAAAATCGCTTGTCCTCCTTCACCGTGGATTCCTTTACGGACTTTACATTAAACGGAGGATTGGCCATGACAAAATCGAACTTGCCGTAACTATCGTAAGGATCATCTTCGTAAGAGTTGGTTTCGGTAATCTCTCCGCGAAGGTTATTTACCATCAAGTTCATCTTAGCCAGTCTCACAGTTTCTCCCATAAACTCCTGCCCGCAAACATAAATGTCGTTCAAGTCATGGTTTTCATGTTGTAAGAAGTGGGCAGATTGCACGAACATACCCCCGGAACCACAGGCAGGATCGAAGATCTTTCCTTTATAAGGCTCTATCACTTCCACAATGAAGCGTACTACAGAAGTAGGTGTAAAGAACTCCCCTCCTTTTTGTCCTTCACTTAGAGCGAATTTGCCCAGAAAGTATTCATAAATTTTTCCAAATACATCACCAGAAGCATCTTGCGGTATATCCGAGAAGGCTTTTAACAGTTGTGGTAAGATGTCCTTCTTCTTTTTCTCTATATCAAAATAAGCCTCCTTAGGCAGCACATCCTGAAACTTAGCGTCCTGATGTTGTTCTATGCCTTCCATGGCCTCACGCAGTGCTTTGGCCATGCTATCCTTACCGGGTAAATCCAGTAGGTAATTAAATCGTGCATTATCAGGCAAGTAAAAGCCACACTTCGACAGTGCGATTTTCTGAATGGGTTGTTCCATTCGTGTGCCTTTTGATTCCTGGTATTCTTTGAGAATATCCGATTCAAATTGACTGTATTTATTCTCTGCAAATTTCAGGAAAATAAGCCCTAGCACCGGCACCGCATAATCTGACGCCTTCAGCCCGCCATAAGCCCTCAGCGCATTGGCAGAATCCCATAATTTATCTTCTAATTCCTTGAGTTGTTCGTTGGTCATTTAGTCTTTCTGTCTTACCCTGCATTGATACAAAATATTGATGAGGTGATAAACTCCTTTTATAATAATAGTGCATCCAAAATCTCTTAAGCAAGATAGCCAGTCTATCACTTTTTACCTTCTAAATAGAAATATTTCTACAAGAATATTGGGAGTTGATTCCTTTATATTGATGAAAAATACCCAGCTTAGGTATTTTGGTAAGGAGATTCCTGCCTGGCCTGGATGACGCGTAAGCGATAAGGGAATTCCGACACATTGTTAGATCATGGTCGGGGTCCCGGCACGGGGCCGGAAACGATGATTTTTTATTTCAACCCCTCCAACCTATACTTCCCTTCCCGCACTTGTGCAATGAGTTCGGCTCCTAGTTTATCAGAGACGTTTTTGAGGTAGATATCCAGCGTTTTTGCTAACAAGTAGACATCAGAACCCCAGATATTATTGAGCAGGTTATCACGAGAGATGATCTTCTTTGGGTTTTGAGCAAAGAAGTAAATGATTTCAAATTCAGATTCCGAAAGGCTTATCTTCTTGCCTTTATATTCTACCATTCTATTGGCTCGGTCAATAATCAATTCTCCCAACTTTATCTGCTTCACCCACCTACGGATCACCAGTTTCTTTTTCAATACCGTACCTATCTTATGAGTCAAAGCGCGTAGTCCGGTAATCTTTTGAATGAAATCATCTCCTCCAGTATCGAGTGCCTGCATTTGCAATTCACGATCAGACAGGGCTGTAAGGAAAAAAATATAAGTGTTTTGAAACTCCGGGTTTTCGCGAAGCTGTCGGCAGACTTCAATCCCGTTGATCTTGGGCATCATAATATCGAGAATAATGAGGTCGGGATGAAAGTCCTGTGCGGCCGTTATGCTTTCCGTACTCTTGCTCACTGCACGCACTTCATACCCCTCCTTTTCGAGGTTGTACTGCAACAGTTCGAGGATGTCACGGTCGTCATCTATGATGAGGATCTTATGTTTTGGCGGTACTACCTTCTCATTGCTCATTGGCCACTATTTTATCAACGATTTCCTGTGTTTCATCCGGATAGTCCAGCTGGATCTTACGATCACTTTCTACCCAGTTCTTAATTTTTTCTACTGCTTTATTCTTTAATTTTTTTACAACCGGAACACCCATCTCCTTAAGCGCAGCGGCATTGCATTGCTGCTCATATTGAGCTTTCATTGGGATGACCATCAGCTTTTTACCAAGGAACAGTGCTTCAGAGGGAGTTTCGAAACCTGCTCCGCATAAGATGCCCGTTGCTGAAGTCATCGACTGAATGAATCGGTCATTGTTCACTGGTTCAATACTTACGTTCTCATGCCAGTGAGCTGATTGGGTATGCTTGGAAAACACTTTCCAGTCCACACCTTTTACCTGGCTCAATACGCTGATGATCTTCTCATTGGAATAAGCCGGCAAATACACGGTATAATGTCCGTTATCCAGCTGGTGTTGTTCCCGGATAGAACGCCTGACTATAGGTGTGTAGATGTTATCATCAAACGAATCGAAGTGAAAACCATAATGGGTGGTCGCAGGAGCATAATTCTTAAGAATGGTGGTACCCACCAAATCTGTCGACTTAGGTTTAGGACATTTATCAGACAACAACGCACTCTGATGGCTCAATGCCACAATCTTTTTACCTTTCAGCTTCGCTGACCAGGCAGAGATCGGCTCAAAGTCATTGATGATCAAATCATAATCTTCAATAGGCAATTCCCTAATCTCTTTAAAAAGTCTTTTCGATGAGTTCTTTGAAAAGGTCTTCTGATAATCTATTCCTCCCTTTTTGCCGAAGTAAAAACTCAAGCCTTTGGATTTGTATTTGATTTCGTAAGGTAAGGTAATATCCGCTTGTGCTCCACTGACCATATAGTCCACATTACCATGTTTTTCCAGAGCCGGAGCGACATCCATCGCGCGGCTCATATGGCCATTTCCAGTTCCCTGTATCGCGTATAGTATTTTCATTTCTTCGCTGTTGTCATGAACTCTGCTACCATATTCTTAAATAGCTCGTCATTGGATTCATACTTCTCTTTTTTCTTTTGCTTGCTCTTTAATTCAAGAGATTGGGCTACTGCATCATCTCGGTAGTTATACAATGACCACTCCCCTTTTGCATATTCCAGGGCAGTCATATTCTCTACCCAGTCCCCGCTATTGAGGTAAGTCACTGTCCCCTTGCCATTTTCAATAGCTCGCATTTGTGGTTGGTGGATATGCCCGCAAACCACATAGTCATATTCATTATCTATCGCGATATCAGCAGCTGTAGTCTCGAAGTCATCAATGAATTTAACAGCGGTTTTTACACTGTCTTTTATTCGTTTTGAGAGGGATATTTTTCCTCTACCAAAAGCTCTTAGGCAAAAATTAACAAACGTATTGATAAGGATCAGGCTGTCATAGCCCACCGCTCCCAACTTGGCCAACCACTTTGAGTATTGCATGGTCACATCGAAAACATCTCCATGGAAAATCCATACTTTTTTGCCCTGAAGTTGGAGCACTACTTTGTTTTCTATTTTGAATGATCCGAGTTTGAACCCCACGAACCTGCGTAGCATCTCGTCATGGTTCCCCGTGATGTAGATGACCTCGGTTTTCTTACTTAACAGGCCAGTGATATGCTTGACGATCTGCATGTGTGAGGAAGGCCAATAGCGTTTACTGAACTGCCACATATCGATGATATCACCGTTTAGAATTAGTTTTTTTGGTTTGATGCTTTTAAGATAGCGGAGTAGCTCTTCTGCCTGACATCCGTAGGTACCAAGGTGTACATCTGAGATGATGGCTACGTCAACCTGCCGCTTATCTTCTTTCTTCATTGGGTGGAAATAAAAAAGATACCTCGCCTGATTACTGCAATGAATAGTGAATCAAACGGGTATCTATTAACCATACACTACAAATGTATGCTCCTCCTTTTACTTCAAAATCATCTGCCTATTATGATAGAATTACTAATGTTGGTTTGACGATTATGGGAGTGTCAAGAGTATTAAGGGAATGTTAAAAGGCTTTTTCAAATGCGATCTTGCCGGATTTATTCCGGCATCCCGTTTTCAGGGTTATTCTTGTTCAAAGGTATCAAATAGATCCAGCCACTCCGGATTCTTCTCATTGATTAGATTCTTTTTCCAATCCCGCTTATACCGCTTTAGTTGTTTTTCTCGATGGAGAGCATCTACTGCTGAAATGAATTTTTCATAATAGATCAACTTTGAGCAATTATACTTATATGTAAATCCTTTGATCAACTTATTCTTGTGTTCATAAACTCTTCTATATAGGTCGTTTGTAAAACCTGTATAATATACTGTGTGCCGATCATTAGTAAGAATATAAACAAAATACATGTTAGCTGTAAACTTGTTTCATTCCAATTTACAATAATTAATGGTCATTGTACGGGACCCCGGAACAAGTCCGGGGAGGCTGTAGGCATGGTCTAAGAAGATTTAATACTTCTTCTAGGCCAACGCATGGCCCGCTAAATCTTCAGGCTTCCCTCCTTGAGTATCGTATGGACGGCCTTATTCATTTTAGGTCTTTCCGTAGTGCAGCGGAGGAATCCTAGCCACATAGTAGTAATGATTTTCTTGATGGCTAAGATCCCTGACGGGATGACTTACTAGACGGAAAAAGTTCATTAGTGAGCTTGAGACTATTCAGGCGATGCCCTCTGAGTGATCCATAGAACTCGTCACTGCGGGCTTGATCCGCAGTCTCATTACTAATATTATGATATAATCAAGGGATTCCGGCTCAAGGCCGAAATGACTATGACTCTTCTGAAGAAGTCTTCTTCTTGAAGACATTGCTGACCTTATCTCGCACATTACCTCCCGTTCTGGAGATGGCATCTACACTGGACTTGATGGTACTCTTACCTGCATTTTTCATGGCATTCATCACTCCTTTCACCACCTTGCCAGATGATTCAAGGACTAATGACTTGAGCATCTTAGAAGCTACTACAAAGGAATTTTTTCTAATCTCCTTTTTATTACCAATTTCCCAAGAGCCACAATAGCGTTGCGATACTACTCCTACACGAAGTGTGAGAAAGGCATTCGTAGACCCTTCCAAAATACTATCTGTGATAATATGTGCGGCATGCCCTACTACAGGCAATGATCTACCAGGACTTTTAATGAGCGCATTAATAATCGGTTCGATCTGTCGGGTAAGGTCTATGTCATCCAATTCCGATGCGATAAGTGCCGTTGCTCCTACATTGGCGTAAAGCCTAACCATATCTTTTATTGATGGACGCTGCCAGTAAATGTGCGCAATACGCCAGATCATTCTGCTTTGTGTAATGAATACGGTGAGGGCATCGAGTTTACCATTTTGAGAAACAGCGGTCGTTAAGAACACACTTGTAGCGGTTTGCTTGATAATGGTTGTTGCTTCAGTATTGAGTAAATCAATGGCTAGTTGATAGCCCTCTTTACTATAAACATCAATTCCTGCTCTTCTAATTCGCTTGTTTTTGGACAATCGTGCTTTTAGCTTTCGCTCGTACTCTCCGGGTTCGTCCATATTGTCATCAGCTACCAAAGTTTTGGGCAATCTGAGAATAAGGACAAAAGGAATGGAGAACAGCAAAACCAAACTCACTGAAATAAAACCTGTCACTAGCCACGCCTGTGTTACATTGATGGTTGTGAGATTGGCATGAAAGGCTGCTATCTGATTGACTGAAAATAGAACAAAGGCCAGTACAATGCCTGAAGCTATTAGCAGGCTGATGGATTTGATTTGTTTTAGCATCAATTATTAGACATCAAACCAGCAAAAAAAGTTGCAGACTTTTGTACTTATTCGCTTCTCAAACTTTCAATAGGATTGTTGAGCGCAGCTTTGGTCGTTTTTCCGATGATTGAGATGCCAGCAACAACTATAGTGGCCAGAGCCGCCAGTATATAGCTGATGTAGGTGAGTTCTGTTCTATAGGTAAAACCTTCTAACCATTGTGAAATGAACCACCAACCTAAAGCTGAACCTACTATGATCGATATACCTACCAACCAAAGGAATCCGGAAGACATCTCCATAATAAGTTGATTTAGCGAGGCGCCTAAAGTCTTGCGAATCCCCATTTCTTTGGTTTTTGATTCAGTAAAGAAAGCCACAAGAGCGAATAATCCCGAGCAACCCAAAACAATCGCTACTAATGACGAAATCTGCAACCCTGAAAATACGAAATCATCAATAGCATAGGTATTATCAACTCTATGCTCAACTAATTCCGTTTTAATGGTGTGATTGGGAAATTCCTTTTTCCATTCTTTCTTAATGAAGGCCAGAGACTCTTCATAATTTGAGTTGGTAGACAACTGTACTGCTCCTTTTGAATAAAAGCCAGTGCCCCAATAAAACAATAATAGTGGCTTAATACTTTCCTTAAGCCAAACATTATGATAATCCTTAATCACACCAATGACTTCTGCTTCTCCTTCATTAATAGTGATTTTTTGCCCTATCAATTCTTCAGGGATAAATCCTAATTCTTTAGCCAGTGTCTCATTTACCACAAATCCATTAAATCCCTGTTGCCAGGGAAGTACATTAGCATTAGTCAACCACTTACCAGCTACTAATTCGAATGCGAACAAGCCTGCGTAGTCAACATCTACAACCTTCATTTCAGCCTCACGCTGCATGGTTTCAGATTCACTACTCAAACGAAAACTAGTACCATATTGATAATCGGATTCAAATGGAATGCCTGAAGAAAATGAGACCTGAGTTACGGCACTGTGCTTAGAAAATGCCTGCCTCAATCTTTCCACTTTTATACTATCTCCTCTTGGGATGTTAATCGTTATAATATCCTCTTTTTCAAATCCTAAATCTGTGTTTTTTAAGAACGACATTTGGAAATAAACTGCACATACGCCAATGATAATAATATGTACTAATGAGAATTGAATAAACACTAAAGTTCTTCTCATAAAACCCTGAAAGCCTCGTTGAGAAATATTTTGGTTGTCTTTCATTGCTTTTATTGGATTGAAGCTAGCCATTATTAAGGCAGGATAGATTCCTGCAGCAATTATAATAATCAGACAAATACCTGCTAAAGAAAATAATACTGCTTCGGTCAGTATTATGTCAAATGATTGTCCCAGTAATCCTTCATTGATAAAGTTGAGTATCCATTGGCCAAAAAATATAGCGTGTATTGCAGCTACCAGAATCAAAAATCCAGTTTCTAATAGATGTCGTAGCAGCAATTGTCCTTTACTATCTCCCAATATCTTATAAATAGCCACTTCCTTACTCCTTCTAATTGCTAAGGCTGATGTTAAGTTTACATAGTTGACACTGGCAATAATGATAATGATCAGTGCCATAACCATCAATCCATTTAGAAGTGATCCGGAAAGCGTATAACTCCCAATACTATCGGAATAGGTGGTATCATTATGTATGTCAATCAGCGGTTGCATTTTGTATTCTATCCTTTTATTATCAATATCAGATAGGTATTTGGACTCAAAGTCAGGCAGACTTTGTTCAAAGAGCTCGGCACTCGAATGATCTGGTAACATGATATAAGTATAACCTTGATAGTTGCCCGACCAATTGCTCGATGGATAAGGGTTGTTCTCTTTAAAGAAATGATAATTAACAACTGCCTCGTACATAACACTTGTGTTCTTTGGAGGGTTATCTATGACTCCGGCAACTGTTAAAATAGAGTTTTTATTAAGCTCTATTTCTTCCCCAATTATATTTCCATGACTTAGGCCGTAGAATTTCTCTGCCAGATTTTTAGTAAGCAACACAGCATTATCCTGCTTAGCGAAAATAGATATGTCGCCCTGTATCCAAAGAGGTTCCCCTGAATTGGAAAAATCGAAAAAAGAAAAGAACAAACTATCAACAAACAGCACATTTTCGACTTCAATATTTTTTAAGTCACTTGCAAACCCACCAGTCAGCAATCTTTGGCTCGGACCAGCAGTTTGAGTGACTTTGATATTTGGAAAGTCATTTCTTAATGCTTCTGCCAAAGGATAAGCCGTGGTACTCCAGTAGTCAACTCCATTTGCAGTATGATTTTGTTGGACTACACGAAAAATACGGTCACTATTGCTATGGAAGTGATCAAAGTTCTTTTCGTAATCTACAAAGGCTACAATTGTCAATGATATAGTTAATGCCGTTGTTAAACCTAGAAGATTGAGGAAGGTAAAGAATACGTTTTTCCTCAAGCCCCGATAGATACTAATAACATAATGTCGAATCATAGCCTGTTAATTTCGAAGATTATTCATACCTAAGGCTGTCAATGGGATTAGTCTTATTCAAAGTAATGACATGATAACTCACTGTTGCCAATGTCACTACCAGCAGCACAAATAATGGGAGTATAAATAGATAAGGCTGCAGTTCTATCTTGAATGTATAATCTTCTAGCCAATACTGACCTAAAAAGTATGAGGCTGGTATAGCTATAATGCTCGCCAGTAGTAACATGATAATAAATGGCTTGGTATTGGTGACAAAAAGTGAGTAGGCTGTAGCTCCTAACGATTTGCGGATGCCGACTTCTTTAGTCTTACTTTCGAGATTAAACAACGACAATCCAAACAAGCCTAAAACCGCCAATAATAAGGCAAGACCAGTAAATACAGCTAATATAGAGGAGAAAAACAACTCAAACTGATAGGACTCAGCGTATTTCATATCAAGAAATGAGTAGTTGAAATTAGCCCCATCAAAGTGTTTCTTGAAAAGACTCTGTACGGAAGTAACTAACGCTTGAGCATCAAAGTCTTCATTATTACCATGGCTATAATCAACGGTGAATTTATTAGCATTTTGTTGAAATATGAAAACAGCTGGTCTGCTTTCTCTGTGAATAGAAGTATGCTGATAATCGTCAATTACACCAACAATCTCGATATTCATATCTCCATTGATAAGTTGCATTCCTATAGCCTCATCAATAGTTTCAATTTTCAAGGGAACCAGTGCCTTTTTATTGATTATGACTCTGACATTTTTATAGTCCTTAGAAAGTTCTGTCTGACTCATCCCTGCTAATACTGTTGGTTTGAAAATTTCTATGTAGCTGTTATCAATATAGGTAACATTTAGACCGTGCCCCCCCGGTCCGTTAGGACCTTTATCAGCCCTATACATATTATTTGTAGACCAATTGAAGCCATAAGAAGGCACATTACCCGACATGCTAACATCCTTGACTTGTGAAAGCTTTAACAAATCATTTTTAAAGCTCTCCGCTTTGTTGGTATAGTTCTCAATATTCTCTTTTGGTCTATGGATGATAAGCTTCTTATTGATGTCAATTCCCAATTCCTTTTTTTGGAAATAATCTACCTGATTGTACAGTACAAAACTCGATATCATTAAAAGCAGTGAAACTGTGAACTGCACGACTACACTCACTTTTCTATAAGTCTTTCCTTTACCCGAGTTGGTGAGATTGCCTTTAAGTATTTTAATCATAGAGAATGACGAAATGACCATAGCCGGCTGTAAGGATGACCATGCTACAGAAATAAATACAGCAGCCGAAATCCAAATAATGGCTGTTGAATTCATCCATGGTGAAGTATTAAACGCACCTCCAATAGCGCCATTCATAATCGGCTGAACTAATTGAACAATAGTAAACGCCAGAGCTAAACTTAAAACATTTATGAGAAGTGACTCCAACGCAAATTGTAATACTAAAGTCAACCTGCTCGCACCCATATTTTTCCGTACTCCTACTTCCTTTGCTCTTTTAAGTCCACGAGCTGTAGATAAATTGACGTAGTTAATACTTGCCAGAAAGACTATAAAAAGAGCAATGAGCTTTAAAAACGTAATTATTCTACTGTCTCTCGCTACGGTGTATTCATTCAGAATTCCGGTAGTCAAATGAATGTCTTCTATGGGCTGTAACCTTGCTTCAATTCCAGCTCTTTCACGATTTTCCTGGCCAATGTATTTATCAATAAATGCATTACGTTCTTCCAGTGAGATAGTGGTACCATCATGCAGTTCTAAATAAGTATAAAATTCATTCCACCCCCAGTTATCAAATGTTGCCCAAAAGTTACCGCTGTTCTCCAGTGTTTTCATCGAAAATACAGCATGAACTGGCAAATGCGTATCGGCTCGTGGATTCTTGAAAACTCCTGCAACGGTTAGGTCTATATTGCCAAAGTTGCTTTCAAAGAAGGTCATCGATTCACCAAGAATATCTAATGAGTTGAAATATTTAATGGCCAAATCTTCACTTATGTAGATTTTCGTTGGCTCATCAATTTGTTCACTTTTTCCTCTAATGAATTGTGTATCAAAAACGTTGAAATAATCACTGGTAACACTAAAGACATTTGTTTGATCATCAGAGACATCTTCTCTACCGGAAAGATTAGATTTCATGACACCAACGGCCACTCTTAAAGAGACAGAGTGTTTTACCTGGCTAAATTCTTCTTTCAGTAATACTTGTAAAGGTGAAGGAGCCTGTGAAGAAATGCCTTCATTGTCTTTAATTATAACCCTGTACTTATTATCCGTATTTGAGATATAAGAATCATAAGTCGATTCAAATGTCGCATAATGAATCAACAAAGAGCAAGCAGCCACTCCAACTGAGAGCCCAAAGACATTCAGAAAAAAGTACAACGGAGATCGAAACAGGTTTCGTACTATTATTTTGAGGTAATTCGTCAGCATGGCTATTTCTTTTAATTCCTAATTAATCATGTCTTAAGCTATCTACAGGATTAGCTCTAATAGTCTTCCACAATTCAGAAGACATTACTACTAACGCAAGTAAAAATATGGTAATAAAGCTTAGGAAATAAGCTAAAAATGGGTGCTCTATTCGATAGGAAAATTCTCCAAGCCACTTATCACTAACTATATAAGTTATTGGAGTTGCTATGATAACAGCAACGAGAAAGTACCAAACCTGTTCTTTCATCAACATTTTCAAAAGGGAAATTACTGTTGCTCCTAATACCCTTCGAATCCCAATCTCTTTGATTCTATAAGAAAGGTTTTGTACGGTCAGACTAAAAACACCAATCAGCACAATACTTAGTGCAAATATTGAAGCTGTGATCAATGCTATTCGAAAGCTGTTATCTGACTTATAAAGCTGTGTTAGTTTATCCTCCATAAAAAAGAACTCGAAGGGTACCAATGGAAATGCCTCATTCCACCTATCATTAATGGAGCTGAGCACTTGTTTATTGTTAATGGTACCATCAAGTTTAAAGCTCATGTATCTAAAAACCTTGGTTGAATCAGTAAGACTAAATACAATACCTTCCATCGGTTTTCGAACAGAACTGAAATGAAAGTCTTTAGTTACTCCAATCACTTCTTTGTAGATAGAATCATTAACTAACACCAACTCTCCTATTGGTGATTTGTCTTTAAATAGGGTTTTGGCTGCTGATTCATTAAGTACTATTCTACTTCGTTCTCTATCACTATCGTTAAAAAACCTGCCCTCTACTATCTCTAACCCATACGTCTCAAGATATTTTTCATCAGAAGTAATTTCTCCAAAATAATGCTTATGTCCTGATTGTGATTCGGTTATAGTAATGTTGGTTCCATGCCTACCATCAGGTATTTCATAGGATAATGTAGCTGAACTAACACCAGGAATACTTTCAAAGGACTTGGTCAGCTGTAACATCCGTTCTACACCTTCCGGACTATACCAACGAGGTACTGATGAAGCTACAAGCACATTATTTGAATCATATCCTTTTTCTTTGGTCGTTATGTAATCAGTTTGTTTTGAAACAATAACAGATGACACCACTACAAACAGTGTGAGGACATACTGAATAGTAAGCATCACATTTTTAACATCTATTTTATTCGATTTGGATACAAATTTTCCTTTTAGTGCGGTAACAGGTGTGTGATTTGAAAGTACTAAGGCAGGATATATTCCAGAAACAACTCCAATGATCAAAGCAATTAGACCAATACATACCAGTACTTCTGTGTAGCTAGCATTGGTAAAAGAGGATTTTCCTACAATGTTTAAAAATGTTGGGAGAGAAAGTTGTACCAAACAAAGTGTAATTGATAGTGAGGTTAAAGACAGCATCAAAGACTCTGTTAAGAATTGAGCTCTCAATTGCCACTTCAGAACGCCCATTGCTTTTCTAACTCCAATTTCCCGGAGTCTTTTTCTGGCCATTCCCAATGAAATGTTGACAAAATTAATTATGGCCATTATAAGAATGAAAAGAGCGATAAAAACTAGAATGTAAATCAAGCGTTGTTTTGCATTGTTATTATCCGTTAAGTTATAAGTTTTGAGCGGTGTCAATTTAGGGATTATCTCATCAGCCATCTTTGATGTGGCATTTTTAGAAATAAGTTGATCAATGGGCTCTTTGAGGTCTTCAGGGTTGACACCGGGTTGTAGTTCAATTCGTGTTTGAATAATGTAATTATCCCATTGAGAGAACATATCATCTGGCCTGAAATATTGAATGTTATCAGAGTTAATATAGATATCGGCTCGTCCGCCAAGATTATCTGTTAACGAATTGATAGGGAGTTCATCAATCACACCAGCTATCGTAAACTCTTTTTTACCCCCGGGGTGATAGACCGCATTTTGGGTTTCTAAAAAAAGTGACCGTCCCAATACGTCAGCACTTCCAAAGAACTTTAATGCTACTTCTTTCTGTATGACAATATCAGATTTATCAATCAAAGCAGAATTAGCATCACCGCTAATTAATGGAATACCAAACATTGGCAGCATCGAACTATTACCTAACTGCATATTCATTCTAAAGCTCTCACTTACACCGTCAGAGATATTGCAGGACAGTGCATCAATAGAAAAGTAATTAGCTACCAGGTTAGGATAATTTTGTTTCAATGCTTTGCCCAATGGTGCTAATGTGGTCATCTCAGGCCGGTTCATATCATTTTTCCAACTCGACTCAAGCATATACTGTCTATCAATATTCCTTATCCAGTTATTGGTGTTATACTCATCCAGAACAAAAAGAATAATTAAGATAGCGGCACATTGGCCAACAGCCAATCCTAAAAGATTAATCACCGTAAAAAGGCGTTCTTTTTTCAATACTCTGAACGCTATTAGTAAATAATTTTTAATCATTTCTTCTAATTATATCTCCCCTATTCGTAGCGTAAACTGTCTGCAGGATTAGCCAGAGCAGACTTAAGTGTTTGACCTAATACAGATAAGAAGGCTACTGAGACGATAAGCACTAGAGGAATGGCAAACAACCACCAGGTAATTTCAATGCGTGAATCATAATTTTCTAACCATAATACAATAATATAGTAGGCCAAGGGTATTGACAGTAGAGCAGAAATAATCACCAGTTTCAGAAAATCTCTGGAAAGTAAAACAATAAGTCCTCCGTAAGTAGCTCCTAATACCTTCCTGACACCTATTTCTTTTCTACGTTGCAGAATGGTATAAGCTGATAAACCAAATAACCCAAGCAATGCCACAAATAAGGAAAGTCCAGTGAATATCACAACCACCGATGAAAACACCTGATCAGTTTTATATTGATGTGTATATGTATCTGACAAAAACTGATAGTCCATACTAGAATCTGGAAAGAACTGAGACCATATACTTTGTATATTAGTCAAGGCCAATTTAGTATCAGTTGAACTTAGTTTGACTGTAATGTAATTACCTAGTTGTGAGTACTTAAATATCATTGGAAGTAATTCTTCTTTTGGAGATCTTTGACGATAGCTTTCGACAACACCAACAATCTCTTCCAAATAATTACCAGTACCATACCTAATCTTTTTACCAATCGCCTCTTCTGGACTACTAAATCCTAGCGTTTCAACCGCTCTTTGGTTGATAATCACACGTCTTCGATCATCTTTTTCAACAAAATTTCGGCCGCTAATCAATTTCACATCATATGTTGGAATGAAATTTTCGTTGATGGCAAATGAATAATAATTGTAGCTACCTGACTTAGGGTCATCTGATGCTCGTCTTATTGCATCGTTTGTATTCAATTCATGAATACTGGCTCCTGGAAACACATTATTTTGAGCTACGTTCGCTACTAATGGGTTTTCCGTAAGCATTTTTGCAAAGCTTTTCGTGTTTTCTAAGTAGGTAGAATCTATTTCAAGATTCGGTCTTCGCAATACCACGGTATTATCAATATCAATTCCTAAATCTTGATTTTTTAAATGATCAATTTGAAAGTAGATAGCTATCGATACGGCAATAAGTACTACGGTAGTTAAAAACTGAAATACAACTAATCCTTTTCTCAATAAAAGTCCTGAGGAAGAATTTGAGAATTTTCCTTTTAATACAGCTGAGGGCTTAAATGAAGACAAAACAAAGGCTGGATAAACTCCCGATAATGTTGTGCCTACAACAAGTATTATTAACAATAATCCCCAAATAAATGGCTCACTAAACAAATTAGAAGGCAGTGTCTGGCCAGTAATTGATTTGAAGGCAGGCATACTCATCTGTACGATGGTAAAAGCTATTAAACATGCTAAAAAATTGATCAAAAAGGATTCGAGTAAGAATTGTTTGACTAATTGAGAACGTAACGAACCAACTGCCTTTCTTACCCCAACTTCTTTCGCCCTGTTTACTGCTCTTGAGGTGCTAAGGTTCACATAATTTACCCAAGCTATGATGATGATAAATATGGCGACTGCCAACATAAAATTAACTACCTGAGCACTTCCGTTAACTTCAGGTTCAAATGATTTGTTAGAGTGCAAATGAATATCACCTATCTTTTCTGAAATAATGATTTCTCCTTTCAGATGTTCGTTTGCTTTTGAATAGGCTTCTAACTTTTCGTTAAAAGCAGCCACATCTGTATTTTCATTCATGAGCAAATACGTGTATTCGTTATTTCCACCCCAGAGGTTTTCTTCATACCAAGTCCAATAAAGAGGTAATGTTGTATGAGAAATCATGACATCAAATTTCAGATGAGTATTTTGAGGTACATCCTCCATTACTGCCACAATTTCTACCGGTTCTTTGGTGTTTGCCAGCTGAAACGTCTCTCCAATAACATTCAATTGGCCAAAATATTTCAAAGCCATACTTCTGGTAAATACAGCTTTATAAGGGTCACTAAAAGATTTTTTAGGATCTCCTAGCAATACTTCATAAGAAAAGATATCAAATACTGATGGATCCGCACAATAAATTCTCTCCTCATAAAATGTGCGGTCATTAGCCTTAATTGGCTGAACGTCCATACCTGCCATTCGAACAAAACCTTTTACTTCGGGCATCTTCTCAGTAAACTCTGCACCAAGTAGCTGATAGGTTTCTGTATCATTAATGATAAACTCGCTACCATTATAAAGATCCAATGAAAGCCTAAATATATTCTCTGCATTTTCATGCATTTCCTCATAGCTACGCTCATGCTTAACATAGTAACTCACTAAGACTGTGGAGGCCACACCAATGGCTAAACCAAGAATATTGATTAAAGAAAAAATGGAATTCTTAAATATATTCCGATAAGCTATTTTAAAATAATTCTTTAGCATGATAATTTATGTTTAATAAAAACTATTATTCGTATCTCAAACTATCTACAGGGTTTTTCCTTGTTGCGCTCAAAACTTGAGAGGCGATGATTACAACAGCTACTATCACAATCAAAACAATTGGTATGACAAACGTTGTCCAGGAAAGTGTAATCCGATAAGGATATGAATCAAGCCATTGAATGAGTCCATAAAAAGCTAATGGAAGTGCCAATAAACTTGCTATCAGGATGAGCCAAAAATACTGCACTGTCAAAAGTTGGAATATCTTGGTTATTGATGCCCCCAATACTTTTCTAATACCAATTTCTTTGGTACGTTGTACCACGGAATATGATGCCAGTCCAAGTAATCCTAAACCCGCTATTATTATGGATAGAATGGTAAATAAGCTAATAATAAAACTAAACTCCTGATCGCTTTTATATTCCGCATTGAATCTATCATCGAGGAAACTATAGTCAAAAGGAAACTCAGGAAAGAACTTGTTCCATACAACTTCTATATCAGCAATGTCAGCTTTAAGTTTCGTAACCCTCTGATCAGGAGGTAAATTTTCATCTACATTAAGTGCCAATGAATAATAGTTGCTCCAGCTACTGTAAACAAGCCCCAGAGGATCAATTTTATTCTTAAGTGACTCCTGATGAAAGTCCTTAACAACTCCAATAATAGTTAACGTTGGAAACATATAAGGTTCCTTTAACTGCTTTCCTATAGCTTCTTCAGCGGACTCAAAACCGAGTATTTCCAAGGCCATTTCATTCAGCACTATATCGCCTTTATCAAAAGTACCATCGCCTTGCTTGTAAAACCTACCAGCAATTAATTCTAAACCATAGGTTTTATCAAAATCTTCATCGCAAGTGAATAATGAAATCCTTTTCTGATCTTCTTCTGTTTCACTAACCTTTCTGAAAGAAGAGCCCCAACCGGTATCCTGCCCGGGCACGTCACTACTGGCAGTCATGCTTTGTACAGCATTAAGACTAACCACTTCTTCTTTAAATGCGTTGACTATGGTATAAAACTGATTGTCGCTTGTTACATCACTTGGTGGAGAATCCATAACGAGCATATCATCTATCTTCACCCCCAGCTCTTTATTTTTCATGAAATTCAATTGTTGATAGACTCCATAAGTACCTATGATCATCAAGGATGAGGAGGCAAACTGAAAAACTACTAAGACCTTCCTAAGTAAGGTGCCGCTTTTTTGATTAGCTATTTTGCCCTTTAAAACTACTAAAGGTTTAAAGCTTGAAAGTACAAAAGCAGGATAGAGACCTGATAAGAAAGAGCCTATAACTAAAATACCGATGAAAGTACTCCAGAAAACCAGTTTATTGCCTGAGGCCACAACCATCAAATCTGTAATATCAAAAATTCTTGGAAGCGCGAATTGAACCAGTGTTAACGCCAAAATTGCTGATAGACAGTTAATGAGAAATGACTCTAAGAGAAATTGTGTTCGAATTTGGCTAAGATGTGAACCAAGTACTTTGCGCACACCTACTTCTCGGGCACGTTCCATTGCCCTGGCAGTAGACAAGTTGATAAAATTGATCCATGCAATGGCTAAAATAAATATTCCAATAGAGGCTAAGCCATAAAGAAGATTTTCTGCTGATTTATTAATCGTATCATTCTTTTCCAAAACCCTTAAATGCAGATCTTCTAAAGGAAGTACCTTAAGCTCCCAGGTATTTTCATCTTTATTAAAAATATCGAGTTCAATTACATTAAGATGTAATGTTTCGGCTAGTTTTTCCTCACTTATGCCAGTCTTGAGATAAGTCGTGGCATCCCAACTGTTCCAATCATTTGTAGCGCCCTCTTTTTCTACCGTCTCTAGTGAAGACATAGAAAGAAGTACTGAAAGATTAAAATCAGTATTGGAAGGCAAATCCTTCATCACCCCTACTACTTCATAATCCTGATTTCCTATATTCCCGCTTAAGGTGATTGTTTTTCCTATAATTTCATCGGCACTAAAGAACTTCTCCGCTACGCTTTGAGACAGCACCATTTTCATTGGTTCTATCATTTTTGAAAATGACCCCGAGACTACTTCAAGGCCAAGTGTTTTTTGAATATCCGCATCTGTAAAATGAACTCCAAACTGCTCAATAACCTTCCTTTCTGCATCGCTATCATATATCAATGAGTTATTTTGGTAATCAATACCTTTCAGTCTAAATGAAGATTCTATTTCAGGTAATTCATCTAACTTCAGTTTCAAAGCCGTGCCAGGTCGAGAAAATACACTAACTAATTCCGCTTCATGCTTCACAAAATAACTTTTGTAAATATTTTCACTCTCCGAAAATGTGGTATTGTAGCTAAACTCATAACTGACGTAATAAAAGATGCTTAAGCAAGCAGCCATGCCCAACGCCAATCCTAATATATTGATAATGGTAAACGCCTTCTTTTTGATGAGACTTCTAAATGCGATTTTGAAATAGTTCTTTATCATCTTATTGTAATTTGAATTATCTATATCCAGCTATATGCCATTTTTATAATTAATTGATTATCAATTAATTATATTGTATACATAAATGAAACGTATCATTATGATACAAATTATTTGTATCAACCTGACACAACAACTATCTTCATCGCGTTTTATAAACACATAATGAATGAAGAGTAAAGGAAGTATTTTAATAGTGGATGACGATGAAGACGTATTAATAACAGCACGTATGATTCTAAGAAGTGAATTCACCGAAATTCTTACTGAGAATTCACCGAAGAAATTAGAGTCTCTTCTTAAATCAAAAGATGTTGACGTTGTAATCCTCGACATGAATTTTAAAACAGGCGCAACCAGTGGCAATGAAGGTTTATTTTGGTTAAGGAAAATCAAAGAAATAAATGAGTCTATCATGGTCATTATGAACACCGCCTATGGTGATATTCAATTAGCAGTAGAATGCATGAAAAAAGGCGCAACAGATTTTATGGTCAAACCATGGGAAAAAGAGAAGCTGCTGACAACAGTTAAAAACATATTTCAATTGCGTAAGTCAGAACGTAAGATTGACAAATTGGAAGCACGACAAGCGGTATTAGATAATGATATTGAAAAGGATTTTGGTGAAATGATCGGAAAGTCCAAGGCAATGCAAGATGTATTTGATACTATTAGTCAAGTAGCAGCGACAGATGCTAACGTTTTGATCCTTGGTGAAAATGGTACTGGTAAAGAATTAGCTGCAAGAGCCATCCATAGATTATCTAAAAGAAAGAAGATGCCTTTCATTAAAGCCGATCTTGGGGCACTTTCTGAAACACTTTTTGAATCTGAGCTTTTTGGACATAAGAAGGGCGCCTTCACAGATGCTAAAGAAAATAGAATAGGTCGCTTTGAAGTAGCTGATGGTGGAACACTTTTCTTGGATGAAATTGGGAATACTTCTGCCAATCAGCAGACCAAATTACTTTCTGTATTACAAAGTAGAGAAGTTACGTCCGTTGGATCCAATAAACCTGTTGCTATAGATATAAGACTGGTTTCGGCAACTAACAAACCTATACATGAGCTAGCTAAAAATGAAGACTTTAGACAGGATTTGCTATATCGAATAAATACCATTGAAATTGAACTACCACCTCTTAGATCAAGAGTTGAAGACATTCCTCTTTTGGCTGACCACTTTATCAAACAATATAGCTCCAAATATGATAAAGGTGAATTGGAAATCAATCCTGAAGCCTTAAAAAAGCTAGGTAGGTACGACTGGCCTGGTAATATTCGGGAACTTCAGCACGCTATTGAACGAGCGGTGATCATGGCAAAGTCAGGAAAGATTGAAGCAGAAGACTTCATAATTAAGCAACAGTCTGTAAAACCCAATTTAGAATCTTTGAATGTCACAGATATTGAACAAACAGCCATCGAAAAAGCGATTGAAAAACATCATGGAAATCTTACAAAGGCTGCACAAGAATTAGGAATGGGTCGAAGTACATTGTATCGAAAGATGGAGAAGTATGGGTTGTAGATTAATTAATCGTTCATACTTTGTCCCAAAACTATCATAATAAAAAAAGACACACTTTCAGGTGCGTCTTTTTTTATTGGATTCATAAATTTCCCTAATTAAACTTAACGAACTGCGCGCTTGCAACTGTGTCTAGTGACCTGATTACTATAAAATAAGACCCGCTGTTCAGTTGAGACGTTTCAATGTTCGTTTCAAAACCTGCTACAAACTCATTCTTCTTTCTAAGAACTATATTTCCTGAAAGGTCATATATTAAAACTTCATATTCTCCATTGATAGTAGAAGGTAGAACAAACGAAAGTTTATTTTGAATTGGGTTTGGAAAAACACTCAATTCTCTAACTGCATTATCTGACAAGAGACCTGTAATTACATCTATTGATCCCTCGGCACTTTCAGAAGCTCCTGATGCGTTAGCGGATCGAACTCTAAACTTGTAAGGGTTTGCTTCTAACCCGTTCAAATCTATAAATAAATCATTTACTTGTAATGCATCAAAACCTTCAACCGTACTTACAAAATCATCCAGAGACAAATCGAATTCAAAGCTATTAGCACCATCAGTCACCTCCCACTCTATCAAATTAACTGTATTAGTTTCTTTAATAATAGGAATAGCTGGTATAGTCAAAATACTATTTTCACCGTAAGCAGAATTGAATGTACTTAAAGCTCTAATTCTGTAAGAATAACTCGTGTTTGTAGTAGTTTCTTCTGGGTCAGAAAAGGTAGTTACATTCGGATTGGTACTACCAATAACAGAGTAATCACCCCCATCAATTGATTTTTCAATACTAAAACTGGTCTCATTATCAGAGTTATCAGTCCATTCCAAGCTAGCGAACCCACTTTCAATAGTAATTACTATATCTGAAGGAGCACCGGTTATAATTTCATTGGTACCCTCCAAAGAAAATATTAAATCCTCTCCTGGAATGTCAAGTGCCGGATCTGAGCCAATTACCCAAGTATTTACCGGAAAGTCATCAAAAAGACCTTCTCGGTCATTTAAGTAAAATTCCGAATCACTCTCAGGTTCACGTCTAAACCAAAACCAATCAGTTGTTTCACCTGTAACAGCCATTACAGAAAGCCAATACTTACCTGGATTTAATACTACGTTCACAGGTAAAAAAGTCTCTTCACCATCAGGAGTAAAAACTGCTGAAATTATTTCCATGTAAATCGGCTCATCATCAGCGGGTGCGTTGTTATCGTCACTATATATTTCAACCCTAAACTCATTTATATTCCCAACGTTATCATTAGCAAAGCCTTGCGTAATTACCCGTGAAATAGTCCACTCTTCACCATCTGTAACTATAAAATCATCCGCAGCCTGAGCAATAGTATCTCCTCTATCAGATAATTGCTGAGAAAATATACCTGAACCAATTCTATTATCAAGCTGGCTAAAGAGAGCGCCATCAACTATGGAAACAATGAAAGAGTCATCAACTACCTTACCATTTGAATTACCTTGGACTGTGATTATAGCTTCACCAACTAAATCAGGTGTTATGGACAGCGTCAATGTGTTTGCATCAACAGTGGTTCCAATCAAGCTGGGGTTAGTATTATTCGAAACACTTTTACTTATAGTAGCATCATCATTATCAGAATCAGTGAAGAGTTGGGTAAGGTCAATATCAACTGTAGTTTCCGTATTTCGAACGAAACTTACATCTTCAATACTTAGCAAAACAGTTGGTGGAAAATCTCCATCAAACGTAGTAAAGGACCATGTAGAATTGTCAGCAATTCCTGCAAAACTATTTAGCGCATTGTCAGTAAAAGCACCAGGCTCAACATTTACATAATACTCTGTTGAAGTCTCAAAATCCGTTACTGCAGTAATTAATACAGTGTTTCCGGTTGTAGTTGTGTTTGCAACATCTATAACATCAAATGTAGAATCATCCGATGATCTAAAAATAGTAATATTTCCTGTACCTCTCTTTATTGGCTCACTAAACTGAATCTCAATTTCGGGATCAAAAAAGTTGTTGCCACTACCTTCAGTTGGCTTAAAGGAAACAGCTGTTGGGGGAGTAGTGTCTGAGGTACTAGAAAAGACATCTGAGGTATAAACTCCCCTTCCGAAGGTAGCCAAAATCAAAACATCATCCGCTTCACGATATTGGAACATATCACATCTGACATTTGCTAAATCATTAACAGTTGGCTCCCATTCCGGGTTAGATGCCGAAATATTATCGGTAGACCATACTCCCAATTCTGTAGCTAACAATACTTCAGAAGTATTATTAGGATTAAAAATAGACCATCTGACAGGTATATCAGGTAATCCATGACTTGCATCATCTTTATTTACCCAAGAAGACCCTCCATTTGAACTGTACCAAACAGAAGAGACACCATAATTAGAAAATGTCACAAGCAATTCATCATCAGAAGATCCTATGGAAATGGATGATACATTACCAGTTGCCGAAATATTTGACGATATATCTACAACATCAGGGGTTTCAGAATCAGCATTGTCCACTCTAAATACACCAGCTTGCCTTGAACCAATAAAAATTCTATTGGGCTCATTGGCATCTGCATTTATATGCGAAACTTGACCTAGGGTAAGTTCTAATATTTCCTGATCATCTGGATTAGTGGTATTTATATTTTTAATTCTGTATAATTCATTGGGATTTCCAGCAGAATATAATATATGACTGTCATTGTCTAAATCAGTTGGATTAATGAATAAACCATCCAAATTACTCCCTGTTAAAAAAGGGAAAGTAATACCCCCATTAGATGAGTGATTAATTGTATTCCCCGTGAAAGAGGTTATTTGATAAAGTCTATCTCCTTGATCAATATGAGTGAATCCACCATCTCCACCAGTTGCTTCAGTTGTAGAATTTCCATTGCCATCGGAGAATCGTTGAGTTCCGTTATCCTGAGATCCAGCTAAGAAATAATTAGAACCACTGATATTATCAGCAGCCACCGAATAAAACTGCGTAACACTATAATTATTATTTCTAGTCTCAAATGACGGGTCGGAAGAAATGCCAATATTATTAGAATATGATACTCCCCCGTCATGACCAAATATGGCTTCTGCTGGAAATCCAGGGCGAAAAACCATTTCATGTTGATCAGCATGTACAAAATCATCACAAGTTGTATTATTATCATCTCCTGTCCAATAAGAAACTTCCGACATAGTAACCCCTCCATCTGAAGACTTCAATACATTGATACCACCCATAATTACCACATCAGAATCTTCAGGATAAACTGATAATATAAGGTTGTAAAATGCCTGACCCCTAGTGAAGTCGCGACCTGCTGTAACACAACTCTGTTCTCTATACTCAGGAATGGTTAAATTAGTCCAAGTTTCACCTCCATCATCTGAACGTTGGAACCAAGTTACTTCTCGAGTATCGCTGGCATCTTGTGCCACGGCATAAAGTACTGTATTAGCTGTAGTACTACTGGCTGAAGGTGCGACTGCTATTTGAATTCTTAATGGATTACCACCAGGAGGAGTTATACCCTCCCAGTTCACTCCATCATCAGTAGATCGAAATAAAAGACCACTACCAGATCCTATTCCTCTAGCAGCATAAATATCTCCATTTGCAGCTATTTCCATATCACCACTTCTGCCGGTTATGACCCTATCCCAAGATGCTCCATCGTTTGTGGATCTAAAAACCCCACCACTACCTCCTTCATTTGTTGATTCCCTTGTTGAAATAAGAACTGTACCAGCTGCAGTCACTATGACTTTTTGAATAAATCTAAAATCAGGGCCTGTAGTACTAGAAAGTAGATTCCATGATATACCTCCATCTAAACTCTGATACAATCCCACACCTGGAACACCTCCACCACCACTTGTGGCTATGAACCCTTCTCCTGTACCAGCATAAAAAATATCTGTATTAGTAGGATCGTAAGCCAAAGAAGAAATGGACAGACTCGAAAGAAAGTCGTCAATATTGAACCACGAAGAGTTGGCATCAGTAATATCATTGTTAAACCATAGGCCTCCAGAAGAATTACCTGCCCAAACTTTTTTTGTATCAGGATCATTTGGATCCCACATTAAACTTAATGTACGTCCTCCAACATTATCAGGGCCCCTTTCTACCCAATTCACATTTTCAATGGCCTTGCTATGTGAGGATTTTTTAGATGAATGGCTCCCATCCTTTCTCTTTTCCTGTATAAAACTATACTTTCTTTTTGGAAGTATTTTGAGCCTTTCTTTGGTATCATTATAACCATTTAATAGTCTTTCAGATGGGATTCTTTTTAAGACAGGATCAACAATCATCAGGAAATTATGCTCTGCCGCCAAGTCCGGTCTGTCTTTTTTAGGCAATTCTTCAATTTGCTTGTAAGACTTAGTCCTATTAGCATATGGGTGATTAGTGATGTAATTCACATATTCCTCTTTTGCACTGGACGACTTTTCATCTAAACTCAGATAGAAACCCACAGTAATCAAAAATATCAAGGCAACTAGACTACGGTAAATATTTTTCATTCGATTCGATTTTGGTACTTTAACTTTTTCCTAACTTGCAATATAGCTTAAGGATTTTATTTCGAATAGTGTATTTTATTTTTTTTATTTATACTCGTTAACATGGATCAAACTAATTTGAATAACACAGTTTATTTCTTTGTCCTAATTTGTGCCATATTGATCACAGCCTGTAAAGGTAGCGACCCTGGCAAGATGAGTCAGATCAATGTTTTGGAAATTACCGTCTCTTATACTGAACCGTATTGTGGTGGCGCACCTCCTACAGATGAAATTATCGCTAAATCCAAAATTGAAAAGTCGCTTGCATCTGAAACTCTATTTATTTCTAAGTCAGACCCAACAGATGAAAATATATTAAAATTTGAAACTGATTCAGATGGAATTATTAAAGCCGAACTAAAAGAAGGCCACTATTTTGTTTTCTTTCCTAATAAAGTAAATGTCAAACATGCCAATAGTATTTCTAAGGCATGCGAGAAATGGGCACTCAGTCCCGATGGAGTTCTTGATGTAACTACCAATAAAAATACTTACAAGATTTCTTTACGTAAGAGTTGTAATCCATGTGAGTCTCCTAATAGATAGGAGATATAACTTCTGGCATTTTACTCAAAAACCTCTTCAAACAAATTTTTCATTTCTTCCCAAGACTTTTTATCGGCCTCTTCATTATAAGCAAGCGGTAACCCAAATTTTGCTCCCATACTATCAGCAGCTTGGCTAGTAAATGCATGTTTAGCACTGTCGTATGCTATATATTTGTAATCCGCATTAACGCTGTCCATAGCAGCTTTGTATGCTTTAACCGACTGATTAGAAACAAATGGATCAGCTGCTCCATTGCAAACTAAAACCTTCGCCTTTATTCCTTCTTGAGGCATGACAGGAAGTTGAACACCACTATGAAAAGCTGCAACGGCATCCATATCAATGCCCATATTTGCCATTGTGAGTGCCACACTGCCACCAAAGCAGTAGCCTATAACACCTATATTAGAAGTATCAACTTTTGGATTGGCTTTTAGAACTTCTAAGGCTTTGGTAAATCTTGCTGTTGCCTCATCCATATTTGAAAATACGGACATCATAAATTTCTGAGCATCATCAGGGTGGGTTGCTGCCTTACCATCACCGTACATATCTATAGCTAGAGCTACATAGCCCAGCTCAGCCAACATATCAGCTCGTTCTCTGGTATATTCATTGTGTCCCCACCATTCGTGGATTACCAGTACCCCAGGACGTTGATTGTCATTATTAGAATCGTACGCGATATAACCAATCATTTTAGTAGAGTCAGTAGAATATTCAACCTCTTCTCCAATATATTTTGGGGTTAATTCTTTTTCATCCGCTTCTACAGATTTTTTCTCTCCTGAGCATGATATCAAAAGACCAGTTAAAGCAAAATTTACAAATACTTTAAGTGTGAATGTTTTCATTAGTTTTTCATTAATTGTTTGATTGGTTAATATAGTTAATTATTAATTGTCAACCATACAACATATTCATTTGGACTCTTTTAGGTTAAATATTCTGTTCAAAATACTACTTACTTTTGTGTTGGCTTTTGCTGCATTTTATGTACTGACCCAGACCTATTTTTGGCTAGTTTCTATTTGGCTCATACTATTCGCTGCTCTGGCTTTTTATAGTCTTATTCGCACTATTGAAAGCCATAAGAGAGAGTTAGCAAATTTTTTATTGGGAATTAGCCAAAATGACTATTCAAACAGTTATCGCCCGGAATTGAAGTCATCTGAAGATCAGGATCTTCATTTGGCCTATACGACAATTACTGATACCATGCGCCATTTGAGGCAAGAAAGTGAATCAAACTATCATTTTTTACAAACTGTTGTAGAGCATTCGAGTATTGCAATGATTGGATATCAGGAGAGTGACTTGAAAGTCACCTTGATGAACGAGGCTGCCAAAACCCTTTTTAACAAACCATTTATGAAGAATCTGAGTGGTTTGAAACCTGTAAGCAAAATACTTTTTGAAGAGATTATAAATTTATCCAGTGGTGGAAAAAAGTTAGTAAAACTTAAAGAATCCAGAGGTCTGATTAACTTATCTGTAAGTGCTAAGGAGATGAAGCTTGACAGTGGGTTTTTCAAACTTGTTACTTTTCAAAATATAAATGCAGAATTAGATGAAAAAGAATTAGAATCATGGCAAAAGCTCATTAGAGTATTGACGCATGAGATAAAAAACTCGGCAATACCAATATCAACACTTACTGAAGTTGTAAATCAACTGATCACTGACGAAACTGGAGAACTAAGAGATCTTTCGACATTGGACGAAGAAGATTTGGAGGATCTCAAAATAGGCATTAATACTGTAGAAAAGCGCAGTAAAGGACTAGTCAAATTCGTCAATGCATATGGAGAATTGGCTAAAGTTCCCGAACCCACTCTTAAAGAAGTTGACGTTGAAGAGCTAATGACAGATGTCTTAAGCTTATTGAGTAATGATCTAAAAAGAAATGACATCCTATTAATAAAGTCATTCGAAGAAGGAACTATACTGATGGATAGAGAGCTCATTGAACAGGTTCTTATTAACTTAATCAAAAATGCGAAGGAAGCATTGACCCATATCGAATCAGCATCAATAACCTTGACCTTTAAAAATCAGAATGGTCAAAAAACCATAGCAGTAGGTGATAATGGATCAGGAATTGAACCCTCGGTATTGGATAACATCTTCGTGCCTTTCTTTACCACCAAAAAAGATGGATCAGGTATTGGACTTAGCCTCTCACGTCAAATAATGCGTGCTCATAAAGGAAATATAACGGTGCACTCAAAAGAAGGAATAGGCACTACCTTTGAATTAGTTTTTTAATTCAAAGGTAGTGCCCGAGCTTTTCTAGTAAACTACTCATTTCTCAATTTATCTGCAGGATTACTTCTGGCCACTCTCACTAATTGAGCAGCTATTGTAGAAAACAGTGCTATCAAAATTATGGCCATCGCTAAAATATATGGACTTAAAGAAACCCCTGGAGGATCTGCAAATATACTTTTTAGTAGTTGAATTACTTGAATATAGCCTAAGGGAGCTCCAATCAAAAAAGCAATCAGTATTAGCCATATATAATCATTATTGATGAGCTTACTTATGCTCAACAAGCTTGCGCCCAACACCTTCCGGACACTAAATTCTTTCATTCTTCTACTGATATTAAAAGAAACAAGGCCGTATAGTCCTATGCAAGATAGCAGTAGAGCCAGGCCGGAAACAAATGTCATAATTATGATATTAGCGTTGTTTTCCTGGTAAAAACTATCCATCACTTCAGCTTGATAAAAGCCTTCGAAAGGATCATCAGGAGCTACTTTTCTCCATACTTCCCTAGATGCTTCAAACACTTCTTTTTCGTTTCCCTCCTTTGCTTTTACAACCACATAATTGAAATCTTCTTCTTTGCCTGACACAAAGAACGCAGGATAAGCTTCTGAATAAGGATCATCGTTTATGAAATTTTTTACTACTCCAACTATATCATATCTTATCGAATCGTAATAGAAATGTTCACTTAATGGATCATTCCAATTCATATTAACAACCATTCTTTCATTGATCACCGCTTTTTGTATATCAGAATTATCTTCAAGAAATCTTCCTTCAAGCATTTTGAGTTCAAGGACTTCATCGTAGTTTCCTTGAGTTTCGTACATATGAGACTGAATAGTGGTCTCTCCAATTCTGATAGTTGTAAGCTTATCGTAAGCCCATATGTGACCAAATGAGCCTGTGACATCAACTACATTAGAATTCTGACTTAGCTCATTGATAATTCCAGCATATTGTTGCTCGTTATTTATTGGAATAGCTACGACATTTTCTGCCTTATAACCCCAATCTCGCTGCACTAATTGTATGCTGGCATCAGTGAATATAAAACTGCCTACTACCGTTGAAAAAGCAATGACAAATTGAAATGTCAAAAGTATTTTGCTGAATAAACTTTTTCTGCCAAACTTTTGATTCCCTCTAAATATATTGACAGGATTAAATTTTGATATATATAAAGCGGGGTAAGCCCCAGAGATTAAACCGATAAAAAAAAGCAAACCGATAAAAAATAACGTCACTTGGACCAAGGACGAAAACTCAAAAGGCATTTCTACTGGGATCAAAGAATTAAAACCTGGTAAGAAGAAAAAATAACTAACTACCACACCCAATAAAACTGCCAAAAGACAGGTAAGAATATTTTCGATTAAAAATTGTCTTATAATACCAGACCTGGTGCCTCCCATCACTTTGCGTAGTGCAATCTCCTTAAGTCGTTTGGTTGACGATGAAACTGCAATGTTCACGTAATTAGAACATGCTAATAAAACAAGAAAGGCTGAAATAACACTCAGTCCAATAATGCCGGCAGGGTGGCCACCACCGACTAGAGCACTGGATATCTTATAATTTATAGAAGGAAGTTCTGAAAAGACAATGGGTTCAAAACTATTAGTTTTGAATTCTGGATCAGAGTCATTTTGTTTTTGAACCCATTGAGGAAAGAACTCGTTAAGTTCATGACCACTATGCCCTGGTTTTAGTGAAACAAATATACCATCAGTAAGGTATGACCAATTCAACTCTTTAGTTCTTAAGTCATAAAAATTATCAATTGGAATTAAAACAGAGGGCGCGAAGCTTGTACGTGATGGCCATTTATCAAACACTCCTCCTACAAAATAGGATTGAATAGTACCATTATCATATTTAATGGACATCTGTTTTCCAACAGCCGGATCTTGTCCAAAGTATTTAAGTGCAATCGTTCGACTCAGAAATATTTGGTTCTTTTTGTAAAGCACTTTCCTGTTTCCCGAGGAGATGGGGAAATCAAACATTTCTAATATCTCCGGATCAGAGAACCATAGCGTTTCATTAAATACCAACTCTTCATATCTAAGATTACCACTTCCATATTCCACTCTAGCCATTTTATCAACAAAGGTTATATTGGCCTTTAGCTCGTCACCAAGTAGCATTGGAGCATCGCTCCACATTTCATCGTCTCCGTTACTGTCTACATGATTGATAATCTGGTAAATATTTTCTTTATTGCTGTGATAGGAGTCTTGATGAAGCATATAATCAGCAAAAATATAGGTGGTAATAGCACAACCTATAGCGAGAGCTAGTCCTAAAATATTTATTGCAGAGGTAGCTTTGTCTTTGACAATATTTCTTATTCCTGTTTTGAAGTAATTTGAAATCATAGCAGTGTTGTTTGTGTATTTATTTTGAGAATTAGACCTTTTTATATTTGACCATCGAAAAAATCTGATAACATCCCATATGAATCTTCTCTTTGCGCTTCTGATTTGACCTTTCAGAATTTTTCGCTCAAAAAGCTCATAGATGTCTCCTTCAATTTCTTCTAGTAATTCGGGGTTGCAATACCATTTTAAAAACCTATTAGCCCATTTAGGAGGATTTACCTTCATCTAAGAAAAGTTGAAAACTACTTTTGGAATTTGACCATACAGCTGGTTTCTAATTTCCATCGAATGGTCCAGCGCCTTTTTACCCGTACTCGTTAAATTAAATATTCTTTTTCTGCGTCCACCCCTCTCGCTGGTGGCTCCTCCCATTTCAGATTTAACCATACCTTTAGCTTCTAATCTTTTAAGAACCGAATGGATCGCACTGATATTAATGGACCTGCCAGTTTGATTTTCTATTTCATCCATTACACTGACACCGTAAGCCTGTTGATATAGCGCTCCGACTGTCAGTAAGACTAACTCTTCCAATTCTCCTAAGTAGCTTCCCTTCATATTTTTTGATTTGTTATACAAACGTGAATATAATTCATATGTTTCACTTTTGTATAATTAATAATCCAACAGTTTGAAAATCAGTATTATATCATCTGAATGGTTTGCATATGCTGTTACATTTTTAAACCTTTGTACATTGGTTTAATATGTTCTTTATAGTTGCACATACAAAGGTCATTCTAAAGTCGGCATTCCCTGCTCTATCACTAATTGCTTTTTTGGTTTTCCTTGGCCCTCAAATTTTTGCACAAAAGAAAGACTCCATCAAAATAAATAACTTTAACTCCGGTGATTACCGAGCTTCGGATCTTAACTATGCAGGTACTGTAGATAAAGAAGGCGTACTCTTTTTCGCCAATGAGAATGGTGTTCTAAAATATGATGGAAGCGAATGGGAACTAATTCCTATAACAAATTTTGCCGCAGTCTTCGAAATCCATATCACGGAAAACAACAAGATTTTTATTGGTGGCAGAAACGAATTTGGCTACTTAAAAAAAGATCAAAGCAACAAGTACCAATACATTTCACTAAGAGAGACAATATCTGCGTCAATTAATCTACAGGATTTCTGGCAAATTGAGGATATAAATGATAATGTCTATTTTGCTTCTTATGAAGGAATAGTAAGATATAATAATGGCCAAAGTTCTCTCATCTCAATCAACAACAGTGGAATTTTTAAAATAGACAATAGCTTGTACATTTCTAGAATTGATGATGGGATTTATAAAGTTAAAAATGATTCTACTTTTCTTTTCAATGACCAATTCCATTTTAATGACGATTACGTTTATTCTGCTCTTCCAAGTCTTGATTCTGATAATTTATACCTGTTATACACCTCGGAAAATGGTCTATTCAATTATGATCCGGTAGCCAATAGCATGACTCTTTTTATCGATAAGAACAATCCCTCTTTGAAGGGTAAAGTATTGTATGACGGTCATGTATGGAATGACAGTCTATATATTTTTACAACCTGGTATAGTGGTCTAATTCTTATGAATAAGGATGGTGATATAGTTAGGGAATACAATGCTAACAATGGGTTGTTGGTCAACGAGCTATTAAACTTTGTAATTGACAGCAGAGAGAATATTTGGATTACCTGCAATGGTGGGGTCATCCACATTAAATGGCCAAATTCAAATTCTTCTTTCAAAGCTCATACCCTGATTACAAATGTCATATCAAACTATACGGAAAATCAATTACTAAAATCAATTGAATTTCATTTTGCCACACCAGGTTATGATAAATCAGATTTAGACTACTCGTTCATCCTTAAAGGATATGATGATGAATTTAGCGGATGGAAAAATGATGTAAAAAAAGAATATACCAATCTACCAGGTGGAAGTTATGAGTTTATGGTCAAGGCTAAGCTTCCTGGAGACATACAAACTGAACTTGTAAGTCATAAGTTTGAAGTACCTCTGCCCTGGTATAAAAATCCGCTATATTACCTCATCTTTCTGATAGCAGGATCCTTATTGATCTATACATTGTTCAAACTAAGAACAATGCGACTAAAATCTTTAAATCAGAGGCTAGAAAAAATTATAGATAATAGAACACAGGAATTGATTCTCCAAAGAGAGCAATTAAAAAAAACTAATGAAGAACTTGTCTTGAGAAATACAGAGTTGGACAATTTCGTCTATCGCTCTTCCCATGATTTGGTAGCTCCCTTAAAATCATTGAAAGGACTCATCAGTCTGGCAAAAACAGATTCTTCCGGTGGAGATATGGAAGAGTACCTAAATTTCATGAATGCCAGTGTTGTGAAATTGGAGGATTTCATTAAAAGCATTATGGAGTATTCAGTTAATACGAAACAGAACATCGTTAAAAAGACAGTTAGGCTGGATGACTTAATTGAAGATATACGGGCGGATTTAAAATATTTTGATCAAGCTGAAAAAGTGTCGTTAATCAAAAATTATGATATAGACTTACAAATCAAAACAGACGGAAGCCGCCTTAAAATTGTCCTGAGTAACCTAATCACCAACTGTATAAAATATCATAACTATGGACAAGAAAATCCTAAAGTTGAAGTAAATGTCCAATTAGATTATGAAGAGAAAATAGCGAAAATTGAAATCCTGGATAATGGACTTGGTATAGATGAAAGTCACTTAGAACAAATCTTTGAAATGTTCTTTAGAGCTTCAAACAATAAGGTAACAGGATCTGGCTTGGGCCTCTACATAGTAAAAGATACCATTAATAAGATTGGTGGAAAGATTGATGTAGATTCAAAACTTGGTGAAGGGACTAGCTTTACAATTACTTTATTTGATTCAATAGATACTATGATCCCGTCTTCCGTTGACTCAAGTTAGTAGTTCCAGACCCTTTTGCTTTTTGCATGGGTAATTTTCCAGGCAACTCCATTTTTGCTTTTTTCATATCATCAAGTACTCGCGCAACCTCATTATATATTTTTTGCCCCCGATCATCTAAGGAAGAATCTATCGACTTTGACTTAAAATAGTTAAAAGTGTCTTTCAGTACTTTTTCAATCTCATTATCGCTGCTACTGGCATCATACTTAAGTGATTTATTCAGCTCTTCTTTTAATTCATTAAAATGAGCTTTTAACATTAAATCGGACATTGATGAACTTTTCATTGGATTGGAGATTTATTGGTTGACAGTTTTTCTTAAATTATAAATCAGTTTTTCGGCATTAGAAGAATCTTCAGGCTCAGCTATAAGCTTATACCTCAACAACATGTCGATTGCTTCTTTAAATTCCTCTTTCATAGCTAGAAGCAAGCCTAGATTATAATAGGCACTAGTAAATTCAGGCTCAATTTGTATGGCCATTTGATAATGAATTTTAGCCAAATCCAGATTTCCTGCTTCAGAATATATGTTGGCAAGGTTGTAGTGAGCCTCGTAGTGCCTGGGCTCTTCTTTTAAGCAGTTTGTAAAGCAATCAATAGCTTTTACAGAATCCCTTCTTGAAGCGATTACACCTAAATTACAATAGGCATCGGCTTTGTTATCACCCACTTTTACAGCATTTTCATAATACACTTCTGCAGTGGCATCACCAGCTTCGTCCAGCTTCAACGCTTTTTCAAAAAGGCTACCGTGGGCTTGTAGCGAAATAACCTTGACTTGCTGAGCAAACATATTCAATTGGCCATAATCTTCCAGGTTGATTCGCTTGCGTTTGCGAACCTTCTTTAAACCTATTTTAGCAGGTTTTTCAGCTAGTGGAAATTTTATAATTCTGGCCATTGTCTAACTATCCGGCTTTTTTCGACTGTTTCTTCTGTTTTGCTTTACCGGTAGCCTTTTTCATAGGCTTCTTTTCAGCTTTAGCTTGTTCTATACTCTGTTTTAAAGCAGTCATGATATCAACTACTTCAAGCTCCTCTTCTACAATGCTAATGATCTCTTTTCCTTCAATTTTAGCATCAATTACTTCCATTAATTCCTCATGATACCTATCAGTAGTATCTATTTCAATAAATGGTTTTAGCATTGTTTTCACCAATGTATTTGCCATTTTCAGTTGTTCTTCATTAGCTTCAACATCCTCAGCTCCATCTAGGTTTGGTACTGATTTTATATCTCTTATCTCCCTGGGGTTTCTTAGTTTATATAGCATCAACCCATTTTCATGAGGAGTAAGCAAAACGATATTCTCTTTTTCTCTCAAGACTATTCTTCCAACTCCAATCTTTTCGGTTTCTCGTAACGTCTTCATCAGTAGAGCATATGTTTTTGCAGCTACATCACCATCAGGGCCTAAAAAATAAGGCGTATCAAACAGTGTTTTATGCACTTCCGACTCATCAACAAAGCCCTCTATTTCTATAACCTTAGTACTTTTAAGCTTGATTTTTTCAAAATCAGACTTCTCCACGATCACGTATTGCCCTGGTTCATATTGATAGCCCTTAATGATATCGTCTGCTTTTAGCGACTCACCAGTTACTCTATCTTGCTTATCGTATTTAACAGGATTGTTAGTCTTCTTTGATAGCTGATTAAATGATATAGTTTGTGCAGAATCTATGGCAGTATAAATTCTTATAGGTATGGTTACCAATGAAAATCTAATGTGACCTTTCCATATAGCTCTCATAGCGGCTAATTTGAGTGATGAAAAAAAATGCTTCTTCACAATAGAAGAAGTGACATCTAAAAAAATATAATAGTCTAAAGTACAGTAATTTAAGTTAAAATGTCAATATAGTTACTTTAAGCTAAAGTAGTAGTTTGACAAATACAGGATCTCGTAATGTTTGATTTTCAGTTAGTTCTGTAAACTTTATTTGACATAATGGTCCTCCATCCAACCATACCGATTCCTTGTCATCAACCAATTTAGCTTCAATTTTCTTTTCGCCAACTCCTAGTGTTTGTAGCATTTCATACAATTCAAGCATTTTTTTAGTGCTATAACCCGTACCTACTTTACCTCTATACTGAGTTGAATCTGTTCTATCGGCTAAATGCAAGGCCCCAAAACCATTAGACCTATCACCTTTGCCTTTTACATAGCCAATAATTCTAAATCTATCAGTTACTTTATTTTTAATTTTTATCCAGGCTTCAGTGCGTTTTCCAATAGTGTAGAGACCGTTGATTTCTTTTGCCATAATACCCTCTAAACCAAGCTTCTTTGTTGCAGCCAACAACTCCTTACCATCCGATAGCGTCTCACTAATACGATAATTAGTTCCTTTCTTAATGCTGTCCTGCAGCCATGCTTTTCTTCTTATAAGTGGTTCATGAATTGTCAACTTTCCATCTAAATAAAGGCAATCAAACAGGTATGCGTAAGCTGCATCCTTTTTCATGGCCCTCTCAATTTCTTTTTCACCCTTTCTATGCATTCGATGAATCACCTTCTTGAAACTAGGCTTACCTTGAGCACCAAGACATACAATTTCCCCATCAAAAACTCCTGATATAGATCTGAATAGTTTTGGGTCGCTCAGTTCTGGAAACTTATCTGTAATATCATTCAAATTTCGAGTCCATATCGAAACATGCCCCTCATTTACTACGAAAACTGCCCTAATACCATCCCATTTCATTTCATAGAGGTAGTCTCCTATTGGAACTTTACTTGAAGATTTGGCTAGCATTGGAGAGGGTATTTGATCAAGTAGATCTTGTTGTAAATGATCTACCCGTTCTAGAAGCCATTCTTTTTCTTTCATTAAGTGCATTCTAAACTCCCCTATAAAGCCTTTGCTATTTAACTTAAAATAGAATCCATCTTTCTTCTCTTTGGTGATTTCATATTTTCCATTGGCATAAATCCACATCATGCCACCGCCATATTGGCCTTTAGGAATTTCTCCTTCGAAGGTGATGTACTTCATAGGGTGATCTTCTGTAGCTACAGCCAATCTCTTTATTCCAGGTTTTGAAGGCATACCTTTAGGCACCGCCCAGGATTTTAAAACTCCATCTTGCTCAAGCCTGAGATCATAGTGTAAATGAGAGGCACTATGCCTATGAATAACAAAACCGGTACCATCACCACCTTCAAACAAGCCTTTAGGTTCAGGGGTCTTATCAAAATCACGTTTTTTACTATATTCATCGAGCTGCGCAGGAGTCTTCCGTTTTGGATTCACAGGGAGTTTTTTAACTTCTGCTTTGATATCACTTTTCGTATGCAAATCCGTACTGAAGGACCATATACCTTCCCATGGATCCCCTTCTTCATTGACCTTACCCACAACATTCCTTAAGTTCAGTTCCAAAGGATCATTTAGAGCTTCCAAGTCTGTCCATTCCAAAGGAGTCGCCACTGGCGCTCCATCTCTTCCTCTTAAGCTGTATGGGCAAATAACAGTCTGACTGTTCCTATTTCTATAAATATCAATTAGGACTCTGCCTTTGCGAGCATCTTTTTTGATATTTAAAGTCGTGAGCGAATTCTTTTGAACAAATGGTTTAGCAATAATTGAAGCGGCTTCAAATATATCATCAACGGAATATTTGGCATTAACAGGTATAGTGAGGTGTAGACCCTTACCACCTGTTGTTTTGACAAATACATGATACCCATACGATGAAATATGATCTCTTAGATCTACAGCGATTTCAATCAATTGTCTAAAATTAAAACCTTCTGGCGGATCAAGATCAAAAACCATATAATATGCTTTATCCAGTTTTGGAGATTTGACTTGCATCTGATGTAGCTCCAAGCAAGCCAAATTAGAGAGCCAGATCAATGAAGCATCTTCCGTGGCCAATACATATTCCTTATTGTTACTACCCAAAACAGCATATTCAACCCAATCGGGCGCCCAATCAGGTCTGTTTTTTTGAAAGAACTGTTCTCCATCAATACCATGTGGAAACCTGATTAAGGATAGTGGGCATCGTGCTATATGAGATAACATAGTTGGAGCTATACCAAGGTAATACTGAATGATTTCTGCCTTAGTTATATCATCATTTGGATATAAGACCTTTTCTAAATTGGTCAGTTCTAGTGTCCGCTTCCCTACCGCTACATGAGTGCCTTTCTTGGCCATTTAATATCTAATAATTGATCTCAATTAAATTAGAACTTATTAGGAGGAATCAAAAACGAAAAATAAGATAGAATGCAATAAAAAAGCTGATCATGTCATGATCAGCTTTTTTAAGTTTTATGTGTTATACCAAGTTTAGATTTTAACTAACTCTGCACTTATATTATGTCTATTCACTAACTCTCTAGTGAATTTCATAGAACCCCTTAACACGAAGATTTTGAAAATACCACTCTTAAGATTGGCCACAGTATCTAAAACCTTCCATTTATTGATTAGTTTCCTTGGTTCAGTTGTTCTTCTACTGATTTCGAAGTAAGCTCTATCTCCTTGTCTGTTTTTGGCGGTAGCATCGGGTATGAATATGTCATCCTCTTTCTGACTAACCAGTCTGGCGGGTTTTTCTAAATCCTGAAAGTCAGCTTTGATTTCTGTGAATCCGCTTTTTTCAATGTTGTCAATTACTTTTTCTAATGTTTCCTCGTACGTGTCTTTTCTTCTCTCTTTCAGCATAAAATTTTTGATGATTTAACTTAATGTAATTGTAATAGTATAAGGAATTTAAACGCCAATGTCAATTGTGGGCTTGATAAGCAGTTTTAATAACGATATTTGAATTTTTTTCATAAATTATATGCAACTCAGTTGCATATAATTTATAAATTTGCGTAATGGAGAACGTTGACAGTTTAAAAAAGATACTTGGGTCGCACAAGCTCAGAATTACTGACTGTAGACTTCATGTCATTCAATTATTTTTGACAGAAAGAAAAGCGCTATCACAAGGAGATCTTGAAAATCAGCTTAATCAGTACGATAGAGTCACCTTGTATAGAACACTTAATAGCTTTCTAGATTCTGGGATTATTCATAAAATACCTAATTCTGAAGGTGTTGCTACTTACGGATTATGTCACGAAACTTGTTCACCCAATCAGCATGATCATAACCATATCCATTTCAAATGTAACAGTTGCGGTCAAATTCAATGCTTAGATGATAAATCAGTACCCAATGTGATGGTGCCTGAAGGGTATCATATTGAAGCGGTTAACATGATTGTAGATGGGGTATGCGCTAAGTGCGCCTGACATATGCGATACTTCATTTTAACTTTATTACTAGGGCTTCAGTTGTCTGCTTTCGGGCAATCTGATTCTTGTGATCGATCTGTTAAAGGTAAAATTCTTAGCCGTGAAACAGACGAACCACTCCCCTTCGCTACTATTTCTGTACTTGACACGAAATTGGTAGCTGTAGCTTCTGAAAATGGAGAATTCAGAATTGATAATATTTGCGAAGAGGAAATACATTTAGAAATTCGGTTTTTGGGTTTCAAAACCGTTGTACACCATCATGACTTTCATCACGGTGATCCGATCATTTATATGGCTTCAGATCAAACTGTTTTAGAGAGTATAATAATCGAAGGAGAGCGTAACGAAGAAATTCGCACACTTGCTGTTCAGCGAAAAGAACTTGACAGACTAGCTGTAGTTCAATCTTCTATTGGAGAGTTAACGGCTGATTTATCAGGTGTATCCCTATTAAAAACAGGAACTAACATTTTAAAACCTATCATTCACGGGCTGCACTCCAATAGGGTATTGGTAATTAACGATGGTGTAAGACATGCTTATCAAGTTTGGGGTGAGGAGCACGCACCAGAGATTGATCCTTCGCATGTAGATCAAATTGAAGTAGTAAAAGGTGCAGCTACTGTAAAGTATGGTCCTGAAGCTTTAGGAGGTGTGATTCTGTATAATTCTGAAAGACCAGCTTTTGACGAGAAACTCAATGGGTCTTTAGGCACATCATATCAAACAAACGGCCGTGCAATTAGCAGTAAACTCAACTTGGGCCAGGGGTCGCATCGTTTTGCCTGGAATATTGGAGCTTATGGTATTTATCAGGGTGATTTAAGTGCGCCTGACTACAGACTGTCCAATACAGGCAAACAAGAAATAGGTGCAAGTTTTAACACCTTGCTACATCAAAAACGATTTGATTTACAGGTTTCAGGCAACTATTTTCAACAAGAGTTAGGTATTCTAAGAGCCTCTATTGTGGGAGGAAATGAGGATTTCCAAGATGCCATTGATGATGTTACTCCAGAGACGATTTTCCCATTTACGTATGATATCGGTAGCCCAGGGCAGGAAACTGAGCATGGATTACTTAAAACAAACTTATCCCTTTTCTTTGGAGAGCATACCTTTACAGTACAGTACGCAATTCAACGTAATATCAGGCGGGAATTTGATGTGAGAAGAGGCGACCTTAATGAGCGTCCCGTAATTGATTTAGAATTATTATCACACACCATAGATACGGAGTGGATTCAACCTACTAAAGGACGCTGGAGTGGTAGCTCGGGTATTCAATTTTTTACTCACAACAGTGTAAATGTACCCGGATCCAACCCTGCTAACTTTGTGCCGGATTATGATGTGTTTAACCTAGGGGCATTTACCATTCAATCTCTCGATTTTGACAAAACCACTTTTGAATTAGGTGCGAGGATCGATTTTCAATCTTTAGGCGTGGCAGATACCATTAGAGATTCATTTATTTATTCAAATGAGTTGGAATTCACTAATCCAACTTTTACTCTGGGTGTTAGAAAAAAAGTGAATAATAACCTGACTTGGTTCACAAACATAGGCTCGGCATGGAGACCACCCAATGTGGCCGAATTGTATTCGTTTGGGCTGCATCAATCCAGGCTCCAATTTGGGTTTTGGAGATATGATTTAGATCCTCAAATAACTACTCCGGTAGATAGCGTATTTGATGAGCAACTAAGGGAAGTGCCAGCTGAGAAAGGAATTAAATGGGTATCAGGTATAGAAGTGAAAAAAGGGGCCACAACGGCTGAACTTATTGTTTATGCTAACCGGATAAACAATTATATTTTTCTCAGACCTTTTGGACTTACGACCAATATTAGGGGACCTAATTTTCCTTTTTTTCTTTTCGATCAGACGGATGCGCTCTTTATTGGAACAGATTGGGATATTAGATATTCCCATTCTCAATCGATCACTTCGGAGGTTAAAATTTCATACGTCTACGGACAAAGTGTTGAAAGAGATCAGCCACTTCTGGAAATTCCACCATTGAATATTGAGTATGCATTTCAACATGAAATAGGCTCTTGGCATTATGCATTAAACTTATCCTATACGGCAGAACAATGGAATGATCCATTAATAATTGAACCTCTTGAGTTAGGAGAAGAAAATTTGGTAGATAGAAATACCGATATTTTTGATTTTATGGAAGTTCCTAATGGCTATTTTCTAGTGGGTGCTGAAGTAGGATATAATAGAAATAGTTGGAATGTTGAGGTTAAAGCGAACAATTTATTGAATACTTCATACCGAAGTAATACTAATAAGTTAAGATATTTTGCTGATGCTCCAGGCAGAAATCTATCCTTCTCTGTACAATACAGTTTTTAATTGCATCATTGTTGCAATTTAGAAAATGTTGCAATAGTATTGCGTTTAAGTTTAAAACGAACGAATAATATAAAAACATGAAAACGATTAAATCAGTATTCTCTTTATTTCTACTGTTGGGTCTCGGTCTTTTAGCAAGTTGTTCTGACGATGATGACCCTGTCATTATTGAAGAAGAAGAGGCTATCTCACATGTAGTATTGACGTTTACTCCAGAAGAAGGTGGTGATGCCGTCACTGCCACTTGGTTTGATGCTGATGGTGACGGTACCGGAGCCCCAACCATTGATGAGATTGCTTTGGTAGAAGGTGAGGAATATACGCTAACCTTGACGCTCACAAATACATTAGCCAGTCCTGAAGAAGATATTACGGCAGAAATCCTGAGCGAAGATGACGAGCATATGTTCTTTTTTGCATTTACAAATAATATTTTCGGAGATCCAATGGGAGATGGTAATATAGGTGTGGGAAGTAGAGATGACGCTTTGAACTATAATGATCAGGATGAGAATGGCAACCCATTAGGTCTCTCTACTAGCTGGACGGCTGGTGGGCACACTGAAACTCCTGGAGAATTTAGAGTAGTTCTTAAACATCAACCAGATTTAAAATCTGCAACTACTACATCTGAAGATGGAGGTACTGATATTGATATCACCTTCCCTCTTAATATTGTGGAAGATCCAAATGCTGATGAAGAGCAAATAACTGAAGTTACACTAACGTTTACTCCAACAGGTGGTGGGGCTGACATCACTGCTGTTTGGTTTGATGCCGATGGTGATGGTGTTGGTATGCCTACAATTGATGACATAGAGCTTGACGCATCTACGGAATACACTATGGCGATAACGTTGGCTAATACGTTGGAAGATCCTGATGAGGATATTACTGCAGAAATAGCTGGTGAAGACGATGATCATATGTTCTTCTTTGGGTTCACTGCGGATATTTTCTCCAGCCCTTCTGGTGATGGGAACATAGGAGCTGGGAACAGAAATGATCCATTAAATTATAATGATGAAGATTCTGAGGCTCAAGATGGATCAGGAAATCCTGTTGGTCTTTCTACCACTTGGACAACTGGTGCAGCTACATCAGGTACTTTCAATGTAGTACTAAAACATCAACCTGGTATTAAAAGTGGTACATCAAATAGTACTATGGGTGGTACAGACGTTGATATCGAGTTTGATATAAACATCAACTAGTACTTTAATTCAAAGATTTAGGTTTATAATAGTTAGGCTCTCTGTTCATGTAGAGAGCCTTTTTTGTTCTGTTTAGCGTAATAATTATGTTTGGAATACAAAGTAGGTTATAGAACCAAAAGAAGTTGTCTTAAAAACCTTAATAGAAATACTTAAAAAAGTTTGAAACAACTCCCTTTTCGGATACTGATATAGTAAAGCTTTACTCTTCTTGCGTTTTGTGTTCGGCCATCATTTTTTCATGATCTGTCTTCACTTGATCATGTTCTGCTGCCATAGCTTCATGCTCACCTTTCATTTTGTCATGTTCCGCTTGCATCGACTCATGTTGGGTTTTCATCTCCTCCATGGCTAATTCACCTAATGCATGGCTTTCTTCTAGGTCTTTATGGTTATCTAATAATTCTTTATGACTTTCAATAAGTGCCTTATGTCTAGTAATAATCTCTTCATGAGAACCCTCCATAGCCATATGCGTACTATCAGGCACACTATCAGCTATAGCTTGATGTACTACCTTCATTTCATCATGCAGTTTCTCCATGCCGGCATGAAGTTCTTCCATTTTCTCATGAGCTTCTTCCATGGCTTCATGATCGCTAACTAATTGTTTATGTTCTTCAGATTCTGCTGGATTAGAGCTACAGGCAAATAAAACAAAAGCTGTACAAACGGATAAAGAGATAGAATATAGTTTCCTTTTCATATTTAAATTGGTTTACAGTTTAATTATTGATTTAAAACTGCTTTAAAAAAGTCACTTTTCCTACAAACTGTTGCTCTCTAAATGGGTCATCTAGCCCATCAATCTGAGTGTCATTAAAGACAAGGTAGATGAAAGATAATGGCCTATACTCCCAACTCGCTCGGACATTCCACCTCCCCTGCTCATCAAAAGTATTATACTGATAAAAAGCTGATAGTTGAAGCCTTGGATTTAACGCAAGGCGTGTGCCAATAGTAGTCAGGTGTGTGGTTAAATCTTTACGATCTTCTCCCAGATTACTTAGATCATTTCTCTCATAATAAGCCGTTATAGCTATATGTGGTATAGGTGCGATACGTCCAAAAGCACTGATTGTCTGTCTTTGCCCATTATAAAAATTACCAAAATTATAGGTAGCTGACATTGATCCTTTTTTTGATTGATCCGTATTATACCTTGCCAAAAATCTAGTATAAAAGTACTGATCTTGCTCAATCTGAATGCCTAGTGGAGCAAAATCAAAATTGATGTTTTGCCATGTAGGGGTTAGTGAAATTTCCACAAAACTGTTGTCTTTAAACCAGGTGTATACAGGAAAAATGTAGATAGTTGCCTGTTGAAATCGATCTGGATTTTTAAAGTCATGATTAAGATTAAAAAATACACCAGGGTCAGATCTCCTTATCCATGGAATGTTATTAGGTCTCCATATGTAGTATCCACCGGGACTATGCCGAACTACATTTTTTTGAAATACAAAACCCATATCAGGATTATATTCATCGGAAACAATATCTGTGATGTATCCAAGGTAGTACTGATTGGTTCGACCTTGTACTGCAATACGTGCGGCAATTCCCAAAGTATCATTAGAATTGTCTCTTGATCCCGAAACCATGTAGGATATATTCCATGTATCTTTTGGCCTTATAAACCCATCTAAAGTAATAGTCGTATTGTTACTTTGACTTACTCCTAGCTCACCGGATTGATTATCCAGACGATGAGTAAACATCACTCCGATATTATTCTCATTACCATAATTTTGAAGATACCTGCCTACCATAAAGCTTGCGCCAGGAGAATTTTCCGTCTCAGCCTGGTTAATATATAAACCGGCAATTGACCTGTTCTCATTGCGCATGGTATATCTACCTCCTGCATTGATCCTCGCTGGTTGCGCATTGAAGTTTCCTTGCAAGCCAATTGTTCGACTAAAAAAGGGTACAACCGCTCTATTATTGGCTCCTGCCCAGATACCAGAGTTCTCTAAGAAAAATTGCCTTCTTTCAGGGAAGAAGATATTGAACCGCTCCAGGTTATTAACTGCTCTATCAACATCAGCCTGAGCAAAATCTGTATTAAAAGTTAAGTCTAAAACCGATCTTGGAGTTATTGCCCATTTGACATCACCACCAAATTTCATGTCCGCATCTGAAGTGGTGACATCACCATCTTCTATACGATCATATTGAAAGAGAGTGTAAGGCTCTACTCGAATGTTGGCACTTGGTTCAGGAAGATCAAGTCCTTCCAACTTTGCGGCATACGTCATTCGATAGGGTGAAAATGATTGAGGAATAGCGGGAAAAACAGTTTGCTCGTAGTCACGTCTGGCAAGTCGGCTAAATGTAATACCCCAGGTGGGCTTTACACCTTTCTCAGTTTCTTCATATCGTATTGACTTGAAAGGAATGGCAAATTCGGCATAATAACCAGAATCTGTTCGTTGAGTTCGCACCGACCAGAGCGCATTCCAATCATTGTCGGTATTGTTGTCATTAAAATTTTGAAGATCTCTTTGATTTCCATAAGGGGTAGTCTGAAATGATACACAATACTGTTTGAGATTTTGAGGGTCGAGTTGTACGAAAAAGATATCATTCTCACCCCAACTAAAATCTCTTCTTAAATCTTGTACCCTTATCCCCTTTCTACCTAGTGAGTCTTTACAAAATGCGCCCACGTACAAGTTCTTTTCATCATAAAGTAACTTGACTTCTGTATCATACAAATAGTCTCCTCCTTGTCTGGGTTCCATTCGGAAGAAGTCCTTCACTGCTTTCGCCTTTTTCCAATCACTTTCACTGAGTTGGCCATCTATTTTAATTGGACCATTAGCTTTTTGAGCTGTAACTATGGGAGCATTTTCTGGTGGTGGAAAGTTTTGATCTTCCTGAGCTTGACAGATTTTACTAATCAGAAGTAAGAGAAGAATAAATAAAAATTCCTTCATGGATAATTAATCTCTTCTTAAGACTTTCACCGGATTCACGAATAGCGCATCTCTAAAAGGTACAAGTGTGGCGAGTAGGGATATGATAAAAAGTACTAGCACGACTTGCAGATACACTCCAAAATCGACCAATCCGACCTCGAATAAGTAAGGGTTTATAGGCTCTAACAATAGAGGTGATAGTAGTAGACCTAAGAGTATACCGACACCAGCTATCTTCAACATATCTTTAAATACCAAGCCAAGTACACTGCCATCAGTGGCACCTAGTACACGTCTTAGTGCCAATTCCTTAACTTTTAGTAATAGAATGAACGTCATCGTACTGAACAGCCCGATAGCCGCTATGATGCTGCCAATACTCGCAATGGTAAGGAAAAGGACACCTGAAACTTTTGCCTCCCAGTTTTTCTCATCGACAATGTCGGACATCATCATGTACTCAAAAGTGGGTTGGTTCTCATCGATTGCCAGAATAGCCTCAGTGAGTTGAGTTTCTAACTCTGACAAAGGTCTGGTCGTATTAATTACGTAGTACGCATCGGTGTGCGGGGTCGAAAAAATTGATAAATAGATGCTGGGGATATTATCACCCATCACACTTTGTTGTTTCACATTATCAGCAATACCAATTACGGTAAGATATGGGCTATCTGAATCATTGTTACCAATTTTTAGACGTTTGCCTAAAGCATCTCCTTCCGGCCAGAGTTTCTCTGCAAGCTGTTGATCAACAATTACCTGGTAGCGATGGGAAGCTTGATCGTTGGGATCGAAGTAATTACCTTTTTGAATTTCAATATCCATAATGTCAAAGTAATTTGGAGTAACCCGTTGTGCACTGATAAATGGATTTTCCGACTGCTGTACTTGTGACTGGCCTTCTACAATAAAATTCTCTTGCGCTTGCGAGGAAGTATTTACCATATCGCTCAACGGAAGAATGGTGTTTAACGCCACACCTTCAACACTTGGGATGGCTTCTATCTTTCGCAAACTATTCTCAAAAAAAGCGCTCTTCTTTTCTGGCCCACCATACTTAAACCAGGAAAGAGCAATACGAAATACAGCCTTATTGTTATAGTTAAAGCCTAGATCAGTAGTACTGGCTGAAATAAAGCTTTTATACAGTAGCATCCCTCCAATCATCAATACCACACTGGCTAGTATTTGTAATGTCGCCAATCCTTTTTGTAAGCCTCGCTGACGTTTACTTCCGGTAGTGTGCTGACCTTCTTTAAGCCTGTTTACCAGATTTTTTCCTGCATAGTTAAAAATCCATGGCAGGACACCTGTTAATACACCGATAACTATAACAACAAGCAATGTGTACAGTAGAACACTCTGATTCAGGCCTACTTCAATCCAATACGGCAAGAACGGACTGACCAAATCATGCGAAAACTGCATAATACCATAGGCTATGGCCAGTCCGCCTAAACCACCTAAAAAAGCCAGTAGAAGACAATAAACTATGTTACCCTTGATAATTGCTATATTGGATGATCCAAGCACCTTACGAATTACAGCTTCCTTACTCTTAAGAATAGATTGATTAACAATAAGGTTAGATACATTGATAGTGGCGATAATCAGCAAAAACAAAGCGGCTGTTCCTAATAAAATGAGGTAACCATAAATACCTTCCATGTAAAGATCTTTTAAAGGTTCAGCGTAGAATGTTACACCGAGATTAGAACTTAAATGGGTCTGTTGTTGCAGCTTCGCAAACTGCTCCAGTTCCTCATTGAATTGCTCTAATGTTACTCCTGGTTTCAATCGGGCAAGGCCAATACACGGCCTAAAGTCCCTGGCATCTACCACAAAATCAGCAAAGGCCATGGCACGAAAGGCTTCATTTCTGCCCGGAAAGCTGAATCCTTGAGGCAGAACACCATAATTAGTATAAGAAAAACCGTCTAACGTCACCTGAAGTTTATCAATATCTTCCTTTCCATCGAATCGCCTTTGCCAAAATTCATGCGTAAGCATAATGGTATGTGATCCTCTATCATCCAACGTCTGAGGCCAGTAATCACCTATAATCGGTTTTACAGCTAAAACCTCAAATAGATTACTCGAAGCAAACGTAGTGGTCAGATCTTCCGGTGGCTTACCGTCCCCACTTAGGTTATAGCGACCACCATCTCGATATACTGCCAAACTTGCGATGCCACTAAGCTGTTTCTGCATATCAAGAAACTCCGGATATGATAAACGACCTTGTTCATCACCTTTCATGGAATGAATACGAACCAAATTTTCGGGCTCCTCAAACGGTATTGGTGTTAACAGGAGTGCATCGATATAACTGTAAATAACAATGCTCGCTCCTGTTGCTATAGCAAATGTAAAAACAATCACCGCAGAGAAAGCCGGACTTTTTCTGATTGAACGAATGGCCAGTTTTAAACTTCTGAATATATGCATGACTGTATCTTTTTATATAATGCTTAACTTATATCGGCCAATTATCAATAAATCGGTTCCCAGATTCCATTCCAGTGACCTCAAAATCATTAACCAGACATTTATCAAGTTCTTTTATGATCGCTTCCTTGTCCATTTCCATACCTATGAACACTAGTTCACTCATTCTATCGCCCCATTTTTTATCCCATTTAGCCTGTATTTCTTCCTGATTTTCAAGGTAATTGGGATTCATTGCTCTTTCCCGCATAGGTACACTCGCCCACCATTGGCCATAAGTTTCAGCTTTTATTGACCCACCTGCCTGGCTCCATAATAAAGCATGGTTGGGCCGGGAAGCCAGCCAAAATATCCCTTTACTGCGAACAACTCCCGTTGGAAAGCTCCGCCCCACGTACTCGAGAAATCGCTGAGGATGAAAGGGTTTTGGCTGTTGATAAACAAAAGAACTAATGCCATATTCCTCTGTTTCAGGACTATGAACAATACCTTTCTGGGCTAATTCTAATTCCTTTTGCCATCCAGCTGATTGCTCCGCCACATCATAGTCGAACATTCCAGTATTCAGGATTTCTTTTGGATCTATTTTACTGTGTGCAGTTCGAATGATCTTGGCAGTAGGATTTAGCTTGTCAAGAGTTTTCTCTAATAAACCTAGTTGCTCATCTGTAACCAGATCAGACTTATTTAGAATGATCACATTGGCAAACTCCACTTGATCGGTCAACAAATTAACAATAGAGCGTTGATCCTCCTGATCATCATTCATTTTCCTACTTTGAATGGTATCAGCACTACCAAAATCTTTGAAGAAATTAAAAGCATCCACCACAGTAACCATAGTATCCAACTTGCTGAATTGTGTGAGATCATATAACTCATCTCCCATCACAAATGAAAAGGTTTGGGCTACGGGAATAGGTTCAGAAATACCTGTACTTTCTATAAGTAAGTAATCGAACTTATTCATTTTAGCCAATTTCTCTACCTCTATCATCAGGTCTTCACGTAGCGTACAGCATATACAACCATTGCTCATTTCTACTAACTTTTCTTCAGTTCGTGAAAGTTTAGTTCCATTGGCTACGAGTTTTTCATCGATGTTTACCTCACTCATGTCATTGACAATCACAGCTACTTTCAATCCTTCTCGATTGTTGAGTACATGATTTAGAAGGGTTGTTTTCCCAGCTCCAAGAAATCCACTTAGAACTGTTACAGGTAGTTTTTTGCCTTTTCTTTTTAATAAATTCATTCTGCTAAATGCTGTTTAAACCAAGTGATAATTTCTTCTGTGCTGTCAAAATTCCATGATGGTAATGCATGGCTCTTTTTGTTATAAACCTTTAGTTGATAAGATGCATTGGAGTTTTCTAATGACTCAGCCATTAAAAACGCCTGACTTACTGGTACGAAGCCATCTTGCCGAGAGTGAAGTATAAGTACTGGGCTTTTTATCTCCTCTGCCCATTCTGTTGGTGATCGATCTAGAAGATATTTCTCTTTCTTTTCTTCAAAATCAGGTAATACGTTTGAAAGCCCAAGATAATTCTCATCCTCTGAGAGATCATTCCAGCCTTCAAGAAATATAGGTCTATATTCATACTGCTTAATTGAATTAGAAACGCCAGATACTACGGCTACTGCATTAAAATCCAATTTACGAGCAGTGCTATAGGTCATCAAACCACCTCTCGATAGGCCCATCATAAATAAGTTAGTAGTATCTACTTGAGGCCATTTTTTCACGAGTTCAATCAAATTGATAACGTCTTGCACATCAGCACCGCCTATCTCATCGTATTTGCCATTTTCATTTACAAACCGATAGTTTGTTCCTAAAACGATAAACCCTTCTCTTGCCAGCTCATAGAAATAAGGAAAAATCTCGTTAGTCAATTTGCCGTAGTTACCCGTACCTCCTCGATTATAAAATATAACAGGCCATTTCTTTTCGTGTAGATTTTTAGATTGACATAGATAGCTCTCTACATTTAATGAATCACTTTTATATTGAAAGGTTACAAACTCGTGCTCCTGTTGGTTTATTGCAGAATCATAATACAGTGAGTCATAAAGATATTTACCGAGCCGGCTTAAATCTGAGTATGGAGTTTCAATATGTATTGATTTTCTACTGACTATTTGAGCGCTTGAATAATGGCTGAGGTTCAATTCAAACAATACAGTAAGGACTAAAAGTCCACCTATTCTCATTCTTATCGACATTTAATTATTGGTTAATATTATTGGCATAAAAAAATTATTGGTATTGGGATGTAAATAGGAACCTTTGACCGCTTCATGACTCAAAACCTTCGTATCCAACTGATCTTTTTGCTGATTTGATGTAATCAAAATGTCTCTTTTTGGATCGCAAATTCAAGTAATGTGCAGTGATGATCATAACTATTCCAATACTCAATAATCCATATTGCATCCACGATGATTCGACAGAATCACTGATTTTTAGGAGCACAAAACCAGAAATAAAGAGGCTCATCAAAGTGTAGTTTCTATCTCTTACCATATTGGGTAGGATGGCTGTGATTCCAACAAAGAGTATAGCTAGAGAAATCACTACTTCGATCCTTTCATTAACCGCCAGCCCTACTACTCCAAGAGTTCCGATAGTAAGAAGACTGATAGAAATCAGGCAATGTATACCACAGCAAATCGACAAACATATACCCACCCTATCAATTTTAGCACTTTGACTTTTCATAATTTTTCTTCAAGTGTTTGAAGGTCTTCAATTGAAAACTGTTCATCGGAAAAAATCCGGGCATAATACAACTCTTTTAAGCCTTCATGGTAGGCATGTACCTCTTTCACAAATTCAAGATGACTGTTCCGATCAGTATTGGATAGCTCCGATAGCTTTTCATGAACCATGGCTGCTGGTGCTAACCACTCCCATTTTTCCAATAATGCATTTCGCTTGTTCACTTGTTCTTCAAACTGAGCTTTCGAAGTATTGGCTTCCTTATCGAGTAAAGAGAAACTTGCGTAGTACCATTTGTTGAAGTTGGTGGTATCACCATCGTTGAATTGAGGGTTATCTTTATAGAACTTATCAAGTACAAACGACTTAGACTGCTCCCAATTCTGATCGTTCAATGTCCTGACCGCATGGATCATCTCCGCCCGATTCGGCAACGGCTCATTGGCCAGCACAAAAAGGTTCAGCAGTGCAGGCATGATCAGCGTAAAAATCAACCAAACTCCTAAACCTAACATCGCACTCAGTGCTGATGGCTGACGAAGCCAGACAATTACACCCATAATGACTATCCATAACAAACAGTATCCAAAGATGATAAGCATCCACTGTGTGAACAGTTGCTCATTACCTGCTAGCGAGATGCCCTGAAGTAGGAATCCTAATATAAGCAGAGCGGCTGCCAGGCCCCAAATGATCAGCATTCTCAATAATCCTTTGCTAAAAAGGATCACCCTCAATGAAGTGGATTGTGATTGTAAAAGTGAAAGCGTGCCTCCTTCCTTTTCTCCTGCGTAGAGGTTGTAAATCAAGGCCACTACCAACAGCGGGAAAAGAAAGACAAAGACATACGACAAATCAAAGTTTCCAGTCAACAGCTTCATTGGATTGGCCAGCTCTCCCGTATTTACCTGACGAGCCAGGTCTGTGACATTAAAGCCATAATACACCGGAAACAGATCCCTTTGCCCTAAGCAAAGGCCGGCAGCATCAGAAGCTTCATGTGTCAGGTAATAGGTGAAATGTTTGTTCCAACCAACGCCTGTAGGAAAAACAGCCTGTTGATACTTCTCTTTGTTCTCGACAATAGCCGTATCCAACTTTGCCCAAATGAGTAGGCTGTCAAACTGCTGTCGCTCATATTGCTGTACTTGAGAAATGCGAGCTTCCTGTTTGTCAATCTCAAACTTGCCGAAGTAGATGCCGTAGATCCCGGCACCGAAAACGACCAGTAACAACACCTTCAGCGTGTTACTGCGCCAAAGGGTTTTCCATTCGAAAGAGAGGATGTGAAATAGCGTTTTCATAATTTGGAAATCTTTGGTGCATAAATAAAAGATAGCATGAGTAAACCAGCCAGCCAGAACGCCAGCGCAGCAATACTTCGCCATTGACTGGAAAGAATACTGCCTGTACTTGGAAGAGTATAATTAAAAGGCTTGATGCTTGACCACATTTCTCCACCAACATTGTAATCTCCGTAGGCAATACCTGGTTTGTGGTTAACCTCCATATCTTTATTCATCTTCTTTACAAAGCCTCTTCGGTAATTCTCTGCTGCTTTGGCAAAAGCTACATGATGATGAAAATCTGTACCCGCCAGCGCCATAGATAAATGTCTTACCGCCAAAAAAGGATTGATAAAACCAACCCACTCAGACAATCTGTTTTGCAGATTGAAAATATTCTCCACCTTGGTGAACTCCGCATCGTACACCTGATCAGTGTATTCCTCACCAGCCTGCATGGCAATTCCACTCCAGTTCACAGGCAATTCCTCGATGGTCTCAACATTATATTCATCTAAGACTTCTTTCTTAAGCGATGCCAGACGTACGTCTGATGGATTATGCCCATCAATTCCCTTTTTTACTTTGTTTTTGATTGTCTTTTTGAACTCAAACTGTGAAGGCGTTGGATAAACTTTATCAGCAAGATTGCTGGTGGCCTTTGGTAAAATGATGCAAGATGTTATCCAAATCCCAAGAAGCGTCAAAAGGGAGAACCCTGAGTTTTTTGCAAAAGCAGAGATCAAAACGCACAGTAGAACAAACACTAAAAAGTAGATGGTATACCCTGAAGTGAGCCATAAAAACTTAGTTGTTACACCCGAATCAAGACTAGCTGATTGCTGATCTAATAGAAGATAGGCAAGTAGAATGGTTGGTAAAAAGATCAATAGCACCATGAGGTAGGTACCCCACACTTTGCCTATGAAGAGTTGTCGCATCGACAAACCCTGAGCATGGATCAACTTGAGTGTTCCTTCCTCACGTTCTTTACTAAAAATATTGAAAGTAAGGAAGATGATGAGTAATGGTAGCAATACCTGCAAGATGAGTGCAGCAGTCATTTCCCCAAAGCGGGTCATGCCATTACTGTCTTGCGCTGCACTGAATAGTATCTCATTTTGCTTGTGTGCTTCAAGAAATACCGAGATTCCCGTGTAATTATCGAGGCCTATATCCAAAAAGCTCAGAACAGGTTTTGGCTTGAAGGCAAACTGACCATAGTGTGCTGCACTATGCGGATGTTTGTTGCCCTGGTTTAGCCACTTGTCGTACATGACCGACTGGGCCTTGGCACGCTCTTCTTGAATCTGCTTTTGTCCTTGCCGCCCAACAAAAACAGCTGTAAGCATCAAAATGATTAGGATGCCTCCTGAAACCTGCAAACGAATATCTCGCAGAGCAGTCAGGAATTCTTTCTTAATAACTAATCTCAACATCGCTTACGCTTTTCATAGTTTCTAAATACAAATGCTCCAGTTCTGTCAAGGTGACCTCATCACTATTTAGTGAATGAATTAGTCTTCCCGCTTTCATAATGCCGATATGTGTTCCGCTTTCCTTTGCCCGAAACAGATCGTGAGTAGCCATTAGTATCGCCACGTTGTTCTGTCCCATATCCCGGAGTAGTTGTGCGAAGTCATTGCTGGCCTGTGGATCTAAACCCGAGGTTGGCTCATCCAGTAATAAATTGTCAGCTTGTTTCGCTTTGGCAATAGCGATACCTACTTTCTGGCGCATGCCTTTGGAGTATTGAGCCACTCGCTTGTGAATAGCATCTGATTGAAGTCCAACAGACTGAAGGAGCTGCTCAGCCGAGGGTTTGTCTGGCTTTTCACCCCCTAATCCGGCAAAAAACTGCAAGTTTTCCAGTCCGGTTAGGTTACTATATAAATTGAGGTTTTCAGGAATATAGGCCAAGTGTTTTTTGGTATCCTGAGGTTGAGCGTTTACTTCAAGGTCATTCACTTTTATATACCCTGCCGTTGGCTTAATGAAGCTCATGAATAAATTAATGGTGGTAGTTTTACCTGCCCCGTTCGCGCCCAGTAAGCAAAATACTTCTCCTGGTGCTACGGACAGGTTTAAACCTATAAGCGCCTTGTGCTCACCATATTTTTTAGATAAGTTGATTGCTTCCAACATTGGAAAGAAATTTATATGAATACTAAAATTCGAATGAATAGACTTCAACCTGATAATGCCGGTATCAGTCAGAAATAGAAAAATAGAGATTAGTTAGACCCGCTTAAACGTTCGGAGGACCTCTCAGATGAATAGAGTTCTCAACACTCTTAAAAAGATGAGTGTAATAGTGATGCTGAGAAGTTATAGGAAATGAATTAGTCTTGTACGAGGTTGCCGAATCTACGATCCCAACCTGGCTATGATATAGATCACAAAGGTCACAGTTTGAAGCTGGTTTTGTAATTTCATACCCATCACCGTGATCAGTATTTTCACCATGTTGATGTTGAACAGTATGATACCCAAAAAGAGCGGGCAGCATTATAAAATAAGCTGTTAGTATTCTCGAAGTTATTTTTATTACCGACTTCACAACACTAATTTATAGCTAAATTAATTTTAATGCAACACTATTGCATTTGTCTATCTGAACGGTCAGCTCAGTACTATGAATGGTATCAGAACAAGTTTGATCTATGATACTTACTTCGCTCCCAGTCGTGTTTTTTTATAGGTGATTCTCTTGATTAGTCTTTTGAGAGCATCAAAATAAAGTGTGATAAACAGCACCGCAGTCATAAACCACATCATTGAAAGGTTAAAAAACAAGGTATCAATGTAATACCCTAAAAAATGCTTTACGGGCACAAAAAATTTGGACCTAAAATCAAATAAGTGAGCTGGTTTATGATCCGTGAAGTAAATGGGATAGATTTTTCTAATTAAATGGTTATCAATTTCTATTACCCTGTATTGACTTGTGTTATTTAAAAGTGCCGATACGATCGCTTCATTTTGATATGCGAGTTTTACTGAATCAAGTGCTTTCTTACTTTCTGGGATTGAGGTAAGAGTTGCCAAATAGTTATTCTTTTCTTCTTCAGCCTTATTGTATCTATTAATATACATTTTCTTCAACTTCTCAAGGAAAGACTTAGTATTTAAATAGGTAGCTGAATCAAATCTCTCAATTACCAGTCTATCTACTTTTTGGAATTTATCATTCCCTATCAACTTGAGCTCATTGTTTATTTCAATTCTCAGTATTTCGAGAGACTTTCTTATTTGATTTCCTTTTTCCGGATTCAGCTTTTGCCTGATATTTAAAAAAGCATTAGAAAGTTCAGTTTCCAATCTTGGCACATAATAAAGCTTCTTATACTCAGCATCTGCTATAGCTTTATCAAAATGATAAAATTGCTTTTCATAAGGATTATCTTTGTATTGAGTTACCAGAGCTGCTTCAAAAGCCCATCGGGAGGCCATCATCTCTCCTACCAATGGTACACCATCCATGGTGCTTACCTGTGGATTAAACTTATCAAAATTGATGACTACACCACTTAGCAAAAGTTGCGGAATAAGAAGTAAAGGAATCAATATGTAAATAGTTACTGCTGAGTTAAATGAAGCTGAAATATTGAGGCCCAACATGTTGGAAAAGCAAGAGCAGCTAAACAGAATCAGCCAGAAGCTTAAGCTCATGCCTGAAAGGCTTAAAACATAATTACCTACTAAGACATATGAAGCCGTTTGTATGGCCGATAGAGCGAATAGAATTAAAACTTTAGAAGTGAGATAACTGCCCTTACTTAGATTTAAGAACCGCTCTCTTTTTAATATTTTTCTATCCCTGAAAATCTCCTCTGCACTTACAGTAAGGCCCATAAAGAGGGCCACTATAATACTCATGAAGAAATAGACCGGAATATTATCATTCTCATAAAAAGAGTATGAGGGATTGATCTTTTCAATAGTGGCATAATAGCGCACCAAAAAGGTCATGAATAGGGCAAGCAACGGTGCTTGAATTAAATTTATTATCAGATATTGCTTGTTACTAATCTTAGATAGTAAATCTCGGACTGAGAATACCTTTAATTGTTTGAAGAAATTGGGTATCTCTTGGGTAACCTTTATTCTCTCTTTCGAATGCTCCGGTTTCTTCAGTTTAATATGATCACGGAAGTATTGATACCACTGCCCTGGTGATATTTTTCGAGTATTTGTTAAGCGACCAAATTCGTTAACAACCTTAGTTTCAATAATGCTAAAGATCTGTTCAGGATTGATATTACCACACTCTGGACATGCATTCTGATTTCTATTAGCAGCATTTATTACTTCTTTGAAGTAAGTTATTGCTTCAATTGGGTTGCCATAATAGATTTGGAAACCTCCACTATCCAAGATCAACAGATCATCAAACATTCTGAATATATCTGAAGACGGTTGATGTATCACCACAAATACCATCTTCCCCCTAAGAGATAATTCTTTCAACAAGTCCATGATATTTTCAGAATCCTGTGATGAAAGACCGGATGTAGGTTCATCAACATATAAGACACTAGGCTCTCTAAGTAATTCCAAGCCTATATTTACTCGCTTTCTCTGACCCCCACTGATTGTTTTTTCCAGAGGGGATCCTACTTTAAGGTCTTTTATTTCACTCAACCCAAGATTCATAAGAACCTTATTAACAAGTTGTTCTGTTTCTTTTTTTGAATGATAACTAAAACATAGTCTGGCTGCATAGTACAGGTTATCAAAGACCGATAACTCCTCCATAAGGAGGTCGTCCTGAGGTATATATCCTATAACACCTTCAACTAATTCAGGGCAATCGTGAATATTAATATTATTGATAATCACCCTACCTCCGGATGGAGCATCACTACCATTAATGACGTTTAATAGGGTGGATTTACCTGAGCCACTGGCTCCCATTATACCAACCAGCTTACCTCCTTCTACATTGAAATTAACATTTTGAAGACCAGCACGACCAGTTTTAAAATGATAGAATAGGTGTTCTGCACTGAAGGTAATGGTTGTTTTATGTCTCGAGTGTAAGAACCTACTAACTACATCACTGTAATAAATAGTATTTATTTTATCCCCCCTTATCGTACTTCCTGTGGGAAAAATATCAATCTTTCTACTTTTAATAGGTATACCATTCAGGTTGAGCGTACTGATGCCAAGGTATTTAATAAAGTAAGTTTCAATCTCTTCAAATCGGAAGATTGCAATAAGTCCCGTCAGATTTTTTTCTACAATTCTTGGTCCCTTGGTTTTATAATCACCTGACCCTTCATCAATGACCAGTATGTTCTTTGCTGATAATTCTTCCAGATCTTCACCTAATACAAAAGACTTTAGAGCTCCGATATCCTTTCTTGTGATTTTTAAGGCTTCACCTATGTAAAAAATCAGATTTTCCTGCCGTTCTGAAATTTCGCGATCCGCATAGAGCAATTCAACAATCTTTGCTACAATAACCACTTTCTGCTGCGCTGTAAGTGCCTGGTTCACTTGCTTAGTAATGGCCATAATTCTCGACCAATCTTCTACAAAGGCAAGTGTATCGTCATCAACATCCAGTTCTTCAACACTTTTTACATTTTCACTGCAGTGTTTATCAAATTGTTGTAGGTAGTATTCAATAGAATCCTGATTTAGATGGACAGAAAGAAACTCTTTGATGTTTGCTCTCTCATCTTCCGTAACCCGCTCTTTGGCTACAATGGCAAATAACTGAATAATGGCCTTCAGCAGTTCTTCACTCATCTAATCAATCTGTTTTTTTTAGAAAAGACTACCTTAAGTAAGAAAAGGTTACTGTAGTAAACAACGAATCCGTAATAAAAATCTTTACTTGACTTACTATTCATTCGGTAATTCAGATTTCTGAACTGATAATATCCCTTCAGCACGAAAAAGAAGGTCTGAAGACTGTAGGATTTTATTTTTTAAATCTGAGGGGTAATCGTGATGACGATATAAGAAAGCCTTGACTTTATCGGCAACTTCAACAGATTGGTGGCCAGCGAAAGTATTATCAAGCCAGCGTTTTGGAAAAAATATGTCTCCAGTGTTTTTAATCTCTTCTAACAATTCCAGAGTAGGAGTTATATACTTGACTGCTTCATCTTGACGTAAGGGATGATGTAGATAGCTTAAAGCTTCTAACACCCATACTTCATTTTCTCTATTCACCGGATCTTTTAAAGATTCAAAAAAAGAGTCCCTGTCATTTTCATTTGGCCTTAAGGCTTCTGAGACATATGTAAACCGAGCTTTTCGATCAGTATTTGTTATCGCCACTAATTGGCTATTAACTATCTGATCATATTCATGAGGTAGTCTTAAGGCAAGTTGGTAAGCTATGTTCGTTTTATCTTGTTCTGAGAGCTTGATTTGGTCAAGTTCCATCTTTTCTGACCAAATATCTTTTAATAAAGTTGTGCTCTCCTCAGTGGTAGAAAGTTGGTAGAAAGCCTTGAAATAGCTTGACCTCAAACCTTCACTAGTCGCACTAATAGCCTTATTAAATAGCAAACCTTCAATCTTAGCAGCGTATAACTTTCTATTTTCTTTTGTAAGAAACTTCCAAAAAACAGTTTGCAATCTGGCATTTAAATATCCAACAATGAGAGGTTCTTTTTCAACTGATAGACTTAGGATTAACGTGTCAAGAAATTTGAGGACGCTTAGGTCATTTCTCAGTACAGCTTCATATAAGTTAATCCATAACGCAGCTCGTGTCGTAGATGACTCAATAGTATTAATATCATTGAGATAATGATTGATACTCTGTTTACCCATCATGAAGTACCCGTAGCCCTTACCATCTCTATTCAAAAAAGCATAGTTAGGTACGAATAAAGAATCCGTCTTGATTTTATAGTGACGTTCGTCCAGATCAATATCAAGTACCTTTTGCAAGCCGAGAGAATCCTGACCTATTTCTAATTCCAGCCTTTGTGAGTTGACTAATTGATCTTGATTAATGATTATAATCCTTATATTATCAAGTACATTATTCTTCTCTTTTAATCTTACCATCATTCTAGGCATACCTTTTCCTTTTACCCATACCCTATCCCAATTCTTAAGATTTCCATTTGATACCTCGCTCAAAATCTTGATTAAATCATCCCAACTAGCATTTTCAAATTGGTTTTCTTCTAAATATCTTCTAATACCTTGCTGAAAAACTTCCTCACCAACCTTTTCCTCCAGCATCCGCATAACGATAGGGGCCTTTTGATATATTATACTACCGTACAAAGACCCGGCCTCATGCAAATTATCAAGATTCTGTGCTATAGGATGTGTGCCTTCTGTTCGATCTACTGAGTATGCTGAAGGATAATTGGCCATTAAAAAATTAAGGTTATGATCAATATCCCCAAACTCAGGATTGATGATTTTGGCTGCCATGAAATTGGCAAAAACCTCCTTTAACCAAACATCATCAAACCAAGGCATGGTCACCAGATCACCAAACCACATATGAGCAGTCTCATGTGCAATGAGTCTGCCCCGACCTATTTTCTGATTGATTGTACTGTTCTCATCAAGTAATAGAGAAGAGGCTTTATAAAAAATAGCTCCTGGGTGTTCCATTCCGCCATATTGAAAGGAAGGAATCAAAATAAAATCGAATTTCGAAAAGGGATATTCAATATCAGTATATGTTTCTAACCACTTCAAAGACTTGTGGTGCCAATCAAATATAGCTTCCAAATTGCCATTTAATTTTTCTGAGTCTGTTTCTCTATGAAACATCTTCATTTTTCTTTCATCTATGGTGCGTTCAACTACATCAAATTTTCCAGCAGCGAAAGCAAACAGATAACTACTGATCTTCTTGGTTTTACCAAACGTCAATGTTTTCGAATCAGAATGTATTTCTTCTTTTACCAGGCTTTCATTAAATAGTGCTTTCCATGGTTTAGGAAGTCTTAGTTCAAGTGAGTACTCTGCTTTAAGATCAGGTTGATCCATCAAAGGGAAACAAGTGGATGCACGAGCTGGAACAAACAGTGTGTAAAGGTACTCGTCATACCTATTCAAGGATTGGTCGCCAGCAATAAATTCGATATCAACTTTTACATTCTTTGAGAGCAGGCTTTTATCAATCACCAAATGATTATTTACCTTCTCAAAATCTACGTTTGATCCAGCTAATTTGACTGATCTAATATTACTTTTTGGAAGGTCGAAGTCAAGTATTAAATCTTGAACTTCAGTAATATAATTATAAGATAGTGTTAGTTGTGCTTCAATAGACTCACTCCTACTCTCCGGGATATTAAAGTGTAGATCATAGTGAATATTATCAATATGGGCCTTTCTAAACTGAGCCAATTCCTTTGATATACCATAATCCAAAAGACTGTTCTCTTTACTATCACAAGACCAGATGGCAATGGAGAAGAAAACATAAAAAATGAGGTGATGATGTTGGATATAATATCGCATTATATCCAAATTTAGAAAATATATCTTTATTAATTTACAATGATCTGATGGAAGACATCCCTCCATCCACATGCATAATTTGACCTGTAATCCAGGATGATTCCGGGCTCAAAAGAAACTTTGCCATGGAAGATATATCGCTCACCTCTCCTACTCTTTTCAATGGATGTCGATCTCCAGACTTCTCTTTCTTCTCATCAGAAGACAATAATTTCGAAGCTAAAGGCGTGTCAGTTATAGATGGTGCAATGACATTAACTCTTACCGAAGGTGCTAGCTCAGCCGCCAGAGATCTTGCTAAGCCTTCTATCGCTCCTTTGGAAGCAGCTACAGACGTGTGAAAAGGCATGCCCTGAGAAACGGCTACAGTACTGAATAATATGATTGACCCACTTTCCGATTTCTTTAATTTATCCAGATTAGCTTGAATGTGATTTATTGCTCCCATGAGATTCAACTGAAGGTCTTCTAGAAAATCTTTGTTTTTCAATCTATTAAAAGGTTTCAAATTGATAGTTCCTGGGCAATAGACCAAACCATCTAAGACCTCTCCCTCATAACTATAGGTATCTTCAGAAACATCCAAAGAGTTAAAATTTACTGAAGATGGAAGCTCACTGGATGAATTACGAGCCACAACATCTACCGAATGATCTTTTGATAAATCTAAAGCCAATCTTTGTCCAATACCTTTAGACCCTCCAACGATTAAATAATTTGCCATGTATCTAAAACCAAGAATGATGTTGAATGTTCAAATCATTATTTGGTTAAACATCGTTAAAATTGACCACTCATTTAAAAAGTGTAATTATTTTAAACTTTTAGTGACTAATATTATTCTTAGATAAACAAACCCAACCAGAACACTATGAAAAGTAAATTATTAATGTTGATGGCCATATGTTTCACTGCAGTCGCATCAGCGCAAACGGCAGATGAAATAATTACTAACTATTTCGAAGCTACAGGCGGTTATGATGCCTGGGGTAAGCTTGAAAATATGAAAATGGTTGCCAAAGTCAATCAAGGGGGAATGGAAATCCCTTTAGAAATAGTTCAATTGAATGATGGTAGACAATACACCAAAATATCATTGCAGGGACAATCAATGTACCAAGGAGTTTTTGATGGCGAAGTACTATGGAATACCAATTTCATGAGTATGCAAGCTGAAAAAGCAGATGAGGAATCTACAATGAATCAAAAGTTAGAAGCAAATGATTTTCCTAGCGACTTGTATGATTATAAATCTAAAGGTTATACAGTTGAATTAATGGGAACAGAAACAGTTGATGGAACGGAAACTCACAAAATTAAAGTGACAAAAGAACCAACTACCGTAGATGGTGAAAAGGTAGATAATGTTGTTTTTTACTTTTTCGATACAGACAGTGGAGCTATCATAATGGCAGAACAAGAAATAACTCAAGGTCCTAACAAAGGCGTTATCGGACAAACCATGTTAAGCGATTATGATGAAGTGAATGGCTTGTATTTCCCTTTTTCAATCACACAAGGAGTAAAAGATGGTCAATCTCAACCTCTCTTAATTGAAAGTATTGAAACAAATGTGGAAATTGATGAAAGTCTTTTCGCTTTTCCTGAGTCAGGAGAATAATAACATCTCTTTTAAGCCTGGTAATACCAGGCTTTTTTATTTTCTATAAAATTCAAAGCTTAAATCATATGAAGAAATTATTCGGAATTGCTTTAGCACTTCTCTGTGCCCACTTATCAGAGGCTCAGGAAGAAATTGTATTAAATGGTAAAGAACTCTTTGGAGACCTTCAAGCCCGACAAATTGGCCCTGCTTTAATGAGTGGTCGCATTACTGATCTGGAAGCTCACCCCACAAATTCAAGAGTATTATACGCGGGTACCGCGGGTGGTGGTGTCTGGAAGTCATCTAATGGAGGTGCGTCTTTCACACCGATCTTCGATCAACATGCACAATCTATCGGAGCTGTTGCAGTTGATCCTAGCGATCCAGATAAAACTATCTGGGTAGGTACGGGTGAAGTATGGACACGTAACAGTACCTCATATGGAGATGGGCTTTATAAGTCCATTGATGGAGGCGTGAACTGGAAAAAAATTGACGTTTTTGATAAATCAGAACGTATCAGTTCAATAGAAATTAACCCAAATAACTCCAACGAGGTGTATGTAGGTGTGCTGGGAGCATTATGGGGAGATAGCGATGTACGCGGTGTCTACAAAACCTCAGATGCTGGTGCAACATGGGAGAAAATATTGTATACAGATCTGAAGACCGGTTGCAGTGATTTATTGATGGACCCAACCGACCCAAATACACTTTACGCTGCTATGTGGGAATTCAGACGTACCGGCTGGGACTTCAACTCAGGTGGAGAAAATAGTGCACTTTACAAGTCAACTGATGCTGGGAAAAGTTGGAATAAAATACATAATGGTTTTCCAGAAGGGAAATTAGGAAGATTTGCTGTTGCATTAGCTCCTTCTAATACAAGCATTTTATACGCTGCGGTTGAAGCAGAAAAGAATGCGGATAAAGGGCTATACAGATCAGATGATGGGGGCCAATCGTGGACACACTTGAATAAGGACTTTGAGTTGGTAGTAAGGCCATTCTATTTCTCCAGAATTGTAGTTGATCCAAAAAACCCTGATATAGTTGCCAAGGGTGGATTTTTGGGTTCCATTAGTAGAGATGGAGGAAAAACTTTCAGAAACCTAGGTCAAATGCATCCTGACATCCATGACATATTGTTTGATAACAAAGATTCTGATCGAATATATGCTGCCACAGACGGAGGTGTATATCGTTCTTGGGATGGTGGTACTACTTTTGAAATAGTAGCAAATATTCCGGTTTCACAATTCTATCATATCAGTATTGACGATAAAGAACCTTATAATATCTATGGTGGTCTGCAAGACAATGGATCATGGTATGGCCCTTCACGATCACCGGGTGGTATTGAAGCTCGAGATTGGAATGTTGTAGGTTTTGGAGATGGTTTTAGAGTTGAAAAGCACCCAACCAAAGATATTATATATACTGAAATGCAGGGTGCACAAAATGTATGGCGCATAAGTACCGAGACCAAGAGAACCAAAACCATTCAGCCACTGCCTAAAGCAGGTGATCCAAAATTGAGGTTCAACTGGAATGCGCCCATGGCTATAAGTAAGGTGCAGCCTGATAGGCTTTATATTGGAAGTCAGTTTGTTCACAAATCTGAAGACATGGGTGACACATGGGAAATCATCTCCCCTGATCTGACTACAAATGATCCCAAGAAACAAAATGCCGAAAAATCGGGAGGCCTTTCAGTAGATAACTCTGGTGCCGAAAATCATACAACCATTTTTACCATTGCAGAGTCACCTTTAGATGAGAAAGTAATTTGGGCAGGTACCGATGATGGCAATGTACAAGTTACTCGAGATGGTGGTAAATCATGGACCAATACAATAGCTAATATATCTGGACTTCCTGCAAACACCTGGTGCTATCATATTGAAGCCAGCGTACACAATAAGGGTACAGCTTATGCAGTATTTGATGGACATACAAGTGGAGATATGAATACATATGTTTATAAAACTTCTGATTTTGGTTCAACATGGACATCTATCGGTGCAGATAACATTAAGGGAGTTGCAAGAAATATTCAGGAAGATTACGTACAGCCAGATTTACTGTATTTAGGAACAGAGTTTGGACTTTACATTACTATAAACGGTGGCAAGAATTGGAATAGATTCACTAATAACATGCCTGCAACTGCAGTTCATTTCATTGATCTCAGTGAAAAATCGCATGATCTGGTTCTAGGAACACATGGACGAGGAATAATTATTATTGATGACATAAGCCCTTTGAGGCAAATAAATCAACTGGTTCTTCAGGAAAATGTACATTTCTTTGATACAAAGTCTACCATTATATCTGAAGAGAGCAATTTTGGTAGCACAAGCACTGAGATGGAATTTGTAGGTCCAAATCCTAATCAATCAGCTAAAATTATCTATTACTTAAAAAAGCGGCACACGTTTGGTAAGATGAAGATGGATGTTTATGATAGCGAAGGAAATCATATGATTGATCTATCTCCAGGCAAGTCTAAAGGTATTAATGTAGTGACATGGAACTATCGTATTAAACAGCCAAAAATTGCCAAAGGGAATTCTCTAACTTTTGGAGGGTTCACTGCTCCAAGAGTTCCTGCCGGCAAATACAAAGTTGTTATGACGAAAGGCAAAGAGACTTATGAAACGGAGCTTGAGCTTATAAACGATCCTAAATCTCCTTTAACATCTGCTGACCGAATAGCATTACATAAAACTACTATGGAGCTTTATGAAATGTCAGAACAGCTTGCTTACCTGGTTTACAGAATTGATGAAACGATTGAAACAGCCGAAAAAGTAGTTGCTTCTGGAAAATCAGGTAAAAAGGTTGCTCAACCTATTCTGGATGATTTAAACGAACTAAAAGCTACTCTTGTTGTAACTACAGGTCAAGGTAATTACGTAGGGACTGCTGAACCTGAACTAAGGGGAAAAATAACTGCCTTATTCAGTAAGATAGCTTCTGGATTTGAAAAACCTTCAGCCTCAGAAATGGAAAATTTCACTCTTTTAAAAACAAGATTCAATGACGCCAAAGAAGAATATGAAAAGATTGAGGAGAAGAAAGTGGCTAAGATGAATAAGTTGATGAAAGAAACTAAGTTGGAGCCAGCTGTATACAAATCATTTGATGAGTTTATAGATAATTAGTTTTATACTTTAATAGAATTAAAAGGCATCATTTTCATGATGCCTTTTTTCATTTTGTCAAAATACTGACATAGTAACTTCACTGCATTCCACTAACTTCGACTTATGAAAAATATACTAACTCTAGCCTTTTTTTTAGCCTTTTGCGCTGGCTGCATTACAGCCCCGGATAACAGCCAGGAACAAGTCGAACAATCTGAAGTAGAAGGATCTACTCCTAATGAAATCTCAAATAATTATCCAGAACTTCTCCTAAAGGTTTTAGAAGCACATGGAGGATTAGAAACGTGGAGAAGTTACACTTCTCTTAAGTATAACATGAACTCTACTTTAGGTGGAAATAAACAAGAAAGTCAATTTATAGATCTAAATAGTCGCAAAGTAAGACTTACAGGTAATGGTTATGTCCTTGGTATGGACGGTGAACAAGTTTGGGTAGCCCCTAATAAGGAAGCTTTTGGAGATATGTCTGCAAGATTCTATCATAACTTGATCTTTTACTTTTACGCCATTCCACATATTTTTTCTGATCCTGGAATCCAGTACGAAGATATGGGGACAGTAACATTTGCTGATAAAGAATACTTGGCACTAAAGGTGACATACAATGAAGGTGTTGGTGACGCAGATGGCGATTACTACATTGCTCATTTTAATCCTGAGACTTATTATATGGAATGGTTACTATATACCGTTACATACTTTAGCGGTGAGAAACATGAGAACTACAATGCTCTCAATTATCCCGAGTGGCAAAATGTTGGAGGATTAAGAGTGCCTTCCAAATTCGAAGGTTATAAATATGCTGATGGTGTTATTGGAGATAAGCGATATGCTGCAGAATTCTCCGAGGTAGAGTTTTCAAGTGACCCTGTTGACCAATCTATATTTGAAATTCCTGAAGAAGCAGAAATAGATAGTCTAATTGTTCATTAGAGCCGTTTCTTAAACTCCATATCACTTAACTCAAGATTTAGAGCCTTAGTACTTATTTGGAGTTCAACTAAAGATACTCCGAGAGAAATTAGTAGAAAAATCATGCTTGCTCCAAATATGTAACTTCCGAGTGATACGGAATCTTGAAATAAGAAAAGCATGCTTAGAACACATAAAAAGAAGCTAAATACTCCAAATATTTGCATCAGTTTGATCAAGGAAAGTCTTGTCCTTAAATTTTCAATTTGCCCCACTATAGGAGTTGGGTGCTCAGGGGTACTAATATGTTTTTGATGCAAATTCCTTATTAAAGTAGCAATTGCCAAAAACCTGTTTGTATAGGCAAGTAAAAGAAGAGAAATAGCAGGAAATAATAAAGCTGGAGTTGTAAGACTAATTAGCATTGAACTAAATTTTATAAATTCGTATCATAATTCTCAAATGCGAATTTAACTTGAAAATTGACATGTACATCCGTAAAGCTCTTTTATTCTTCATAGCAGTTATTATATCGACTTCTTTAAAAAGTCAATCTATTGATAATGCCCTATTATGGGAGGTCAGTGGCAATAACTTAACAGAACCATCTTACATATTTGGAATATTAAAATTCATACCAGAAGATGAGTATTACATGCCCAAAGAGGTAACGGATAAGTTCAATAGCAGTAAAATATTAGCCATTGAAACAACCCTGGATCACCATGCACGTCATGAGCTCAACAAAGCTGCTCATCTGGAGCACCATGAATCGTTGGAAGACTATTTAAGCAAGGATGAAATAAAGCAATTAAAATCGATCTTTCATGATAAACTCTCAATCTCAGAATTAAAATTTAACCTCGTTTACAAGAAATTCAAGCCAATTATGCTTTCCACAACAATGACAAGACTGTCTTTAGGAGATAATATTAAGTATTATGAATTTGAGCTTATGAAAATGGCAAATGCTCAAGACAAAGCTATTGTATCACTTGAGACTGTAGAGAGTGAAGTAGAAGCATTAGAAAAAATTAAGCTTGAAGACCAGGTTTCTGCATTGAAAGAAACTATTTCCGATTTCGATTCTCAAATAAGTGAGTATAATGAGCTAGTAGAAGCGTATAAAAGTGGTGATTTACATAAGACGCTGGAGTATTCGATGCACCCAATAGAAATACATGATGAATATGAAAAGCATTTTGTATTTGGCCGTAATGAACGCTGGTTACCGCGAATAAAGGATTATATGAATCAGGGATCTACTTTCTTTGCTGTAGGTGCTTCACATTTATCGGAAACACAAGGACTTATAAATATGCTTAAATTAAACGGATACACCGTTACTCCCCTAAAATAATATCTACTGCAAATCGAAAAAGTCTGAAATACCAATATTCCTAACTTTTATAAATCCTTCTCCATACTTAGTCCCTATTGAATGTCCGAGATCTTGGGCACGAGAGTCAATAAGCTTCATAAAGTCAGGTGATGATATATAAGTTTGTGGCTCATTACTTTCTGGGTCAAAAAACTGTGATTTGAAACATGCTATGGCCTTTTGCTTCAATTCCCACCCTTCGGTTACATCAACTACAAAATCTGGCATCAAGAAGTTACTTTGAATATAGTGGTAAGTAGCTTTTGGTCTCCATGCTTCTTGAGAAACACCATCTACTTTAGTTTCAATTTTTGCAAGGCCTGCTAAAAAGCATGCGTCCAGTTCTAATTGAGCAGCACGACCATGGTCCGGATGTCGATCACTAGGCGCATTAAGAAGAACAATTTCGGGACGATACTTTCTTATCGATTCAATTAGCTTAAGCTGGTTCTCTTTTGAATTCTGGAAAAACCCATCATTCAACTCTAAATTATCACGTACTGATAGACCTAAGACATCTGCTGAGTCTCTGGCTTCTTTATCTCTTATTTCTGGAGTGCCCCTAGTGCCAAGTTCTCCCCGGGTTAAATCGACAACGCCAGCCTTTTTGCCATTCTTTATATGAACAGCTAGAGCACCTGCACAACTCAATTCTGTATCATCAGGATGGGCAGCAAACGCTAGTATATCTAATTTCATTGATGATAATTATAAGTTCAATAACAAATTAAACCGATCAGCTAGTAATTAGCACTCGGTGGAGACGATTCTAAACTATGAAATATATGAAAAATAGTTTTCCCTTTTTCACCAGTAAAGCTGAATTCGTTGGTGATCTTTTCGTTACCGTGACTTAGGGTGTTAAGCTTTATAGTATTATTGCCTTCATTTAAGGGAATCCGGGAATATGAAATATCATGAGGAAGCGTTTGCCAATTTCTTGTGTCAGCTTTCTCAGTAGCAGCATTTACAATTGAAAGAATCGCTCCTAGATTTTCATTATCTTTTCTTACTGCTAACTCTGAAGCCTGCTTTACCGCTAGTCTAATCAATGAGTTTGCAAACTCTCTTAACATCCTATCTTCTAAAGTTGTAAATGCTATTGCAGAAATATCTTCTGCTTTTTCTAAATTAAACTCTCCCAATGGACTGGTCACCTTAGCAGATTTAAAATAAGGCGTTCTATCTATATATTTTGGGAAAGCAACACGTACAATTTTGAGATCTCCCAGCTGGCTGGAGCCATCATTATTGCGAGGAACTGAGAAAGGAAATGATAAGCCCAATTCCTTATTTTCTAAATGAACAATACCGCCCTCACCTCTTATAACAAAAAAGTTAATTGACCATTCACTTTTAACGGGGCCAAGGCCATTATGCCAAAAGAATAGCAACTCACCTTCCTTCGAGGGTTTGTGCGTATACGTCCGTCCAAATTCCTTTTGATATGCTTCTAATTCTTTATTAAAACCATTCAAATAAGCAGTTCGTAGTAAGTCTATCTTGAGCTGTTCAGGTGTTGAAATACCAAAAAAGTCTTTGGTTTGAGAGTATGCATTATGGGCATTTCTATACGCTATAAATGCATCATTAACTTGTCCCGAAGCCTCGTAAGCTATGCCCATCAAATTATGAGCAAAAGGATCAACAGCATAACGATTTTTTTTATCGCCATATCTGTCGTTCAATTCATTAAGCTTTATATTGATCCTGCGACATTCAACCAGAGCCTCTTCGAAAGAACCCATTCGAAGAAAGTTCATAGCCTTAAAATAATGAAGCATAACCTTTTCGTGATCTTCCCCCACGTAAGGTTTGACATTGGGGTTAACAAAGAAACTTAGTAACTCTAACGAATAATTTTTTCGTGCATCCTCTGTGAAATAATATGCTTGCTCAAAGTATGAATTACTTTCTTCATAGTTATCCATTAACTGTTGAACAGTCCCTTTTTGCAAGAAGTACAAAAGCTTGTTATTACTTTTCGCTACTTTCTTATTCTTGTCTAAAGTAGAGTTTGCTTCTTCTATTTGGCCTTTTGAAAAATAATCCTGAAAGACTAGATTCTGTTGATAATAAGTGGCACAGCCAATCAATAATAGTGAAGGCCAAAGAAATGAGTACCGTACTACGGCACTTTTCAGTTTTTTCATCAACCGAAATTTTACCTAACCACTTTCTTTATCTTTTTGCTGCCTATCCAGAGTTTTTCATTGGTCTCCAGGTGAGTCAAGAATAAGTCTACTTGATAATAAACAAGCTTTTCTCGAGAATCTGAATCGGTTATAGAATTGATTGTACCCTGCATCATTAAATCAGCACCTCTCTCTAACCCCCATTTTTTTACAGTTTCAACAGAAGCAAAGTCCTGCTGGTCAGCACGCTCTTTTCTTAACTCTTCTCTGGCTTCACCACCCTGCACCACTCTTACTTTACCTGAGTTAATAAATTCTCTTTCTATATCATTAGTAAAGGTTTCTGTAGAAATATGTTCGCTACTTTTATTTCTTATTATACCCACAATAACTGTTGGTTTCTTTCCTCTATCCTCTACAAAATCGGTTAACCATGCTCGTGATAGTCCATCATTGACCATTTCTTCGGCTACTAACCTCGAATCCGTATCATTCCACCTTCCACTCAAATCAATTTGAGCACTTTCATCAACACGAGTTACTTTTTGTGAGGGCGAACAGGCGCTAACAACAATAGCAATGCAAATAACTGAATATATCTTTCTCATAATTTAACTAAGCTAACTCCATTTCTTTTGATTGCAAAAATCGCTCCGCATCCAATGCCCCCATACAACCTGTACCTGCTGCTGTTACTGCCTGTCTATATACTTTGTCGGCTGCGTCACCAGTAACAAATACTCCTTCAATACTTGTTTTGGAAGTGCCAGCTTCCACTTTAAGATAACCAGTATCATCCATTTCCAGATAATCTTTAAAGATACCAGTATTTGGCTTGTGCCCAATCGCTACAAAAAAACCTTCAACTTCTAGCTCTCTTTTCTCACCCGTTTTATTGTTAACTACCCTTGCTCCTGTAACTGCATCACCGTTACCCAATATCTCTTCTGTTTCAGTATTCCATAACACTTCAATGTTTGGAGTATTGAGCACACGCTCCTGCATGATTTTAGAAGCCCTCAATTCATCTCTCCTTACAATCATAAAAACCTTTGGACAAAGGTTTGCCAAGTAAGTTGCTTCCTCAGCAGCAGTGTCTCCACCTCCTACTAAAGCAACATTTTTTCCTTTATAAAAGAAACCATCGCACACTGCACAAGCTGAGACACCTTTATTTGCATATTCCTTTTCTGAATCCAATCCTAGATACTTAGCACTTGCCCCTGTAGAGATAATAATTGCCTCAGCAGTAATTTCGTGTTTTTCATCAACGACTGCCTTATGTGGATAGCCAGAAAAATCTACAGAAGTCACCATACCATAACGTACGTCAGTACCAAATCGCTCGGCTTGTTTTTGCAAGTCCATCATCATTTGAGGACCATTTATTCCATCGGGATAGCCCGGAAAATTCTCTACATCATTTGTTGTAGTAAGTTGTCCGCCTGGTTCACCACCAGTTATCATTACTGGTTTTAAACCTGCCCGTGATGCATAAATGGCTGCGGTGTAACCTGCAGGACCAGACCCTACAATTAGTACTTTTACTTTCTCTTCAGTCATGATTATTCATTAATATTTCGATTCTTTAACCTAAAGTGAATGGAAATAGTTGTGTTAATACATAAAAACTTGTCGCTTGTCAGCTAAGCAACAAATTTAAAAAAATAAGGTCTTAATCTTCGTTGAGGGCTAAGAATATATTTCTTCTTAATTAACCTAAATATGGCTTCAATGCTTTACTTCTTGAGGTATGTCGCAATCTTCTGATAGCCTTCTCTTTAATCTGCCGAACTCTTTCTCTTGTTAAACCAAATTGCTCACCAATTTCCTCAAGTGTCAATGAGCTTTCTCCATTTAAACCAAAATAGAAAGCTATGACATCAGATTCTCGTTGTGTTAGGGTGGCTAAAGCTCGTTGTACCTCTCTACGCAAGGAATCATTCATTAAATCTGAATCGGGTGTCTGTTCTGATTCATTAGCAAGCACATCCAGTAGACTATTTTCTTCACCATTAGCAAAAGGCGCATCCATTGATACATGTCTTCCAGAAATTTTCATCGTATCTACAACCTCTGCTGTTGTAACCTCCAATACCTCTGCAAGCTCATCAGGTGACGGTTCGCGCTCAAATTTTTGTTCTAACTCTGAAAAAGTTTTCGATATCTTATTTAAAGACCCCACTCGGTTTAAAGGTAATCTTACAATTCTAGATTGTTCTGCTAAAGCTTGTAGAATAGACTGCCTGATCCACCAGACCGCATAGGAGATGAACTTAAATCCTCTTGTTTCATCGAAACGCTGAGCTGCTTTAATTAAACCCAGATTACCTTCATTTATAAGATCTCCCAGTGATAGTCCCTGATTTTGATATTGCTTGGCAACTGATACAACGAATCTTAAATTGGCTTTGGTCAATTTTTCAAGTGCCAGCTGATCACCCGCCTTAATTCTTTGAGCTAATTCTACTTCTTCATCAGGGGTCAATAGGTCAACTTTGCCTATTTCCTGCAAATACTTATCAAGAGATTGGCTCTCTCTGTTGGTTATTTGCTTGCTTATTTTAAGCTGCCTCATTCAGAAGTCAATTAATAGTTCTAACTGATAAACAACGATTTTAAATAATTAACCACGTAATGGCAAGAGTTGAGAACTATTTATAAAAAAGAATTCCACCCAACAAAGTCAGGTGGAATCTAATATTTAAAAGTCAGAACTTAGCTTTTAGCCAGCGCTCTCTTCTTTCTTTTCAGGTTTTGGAAGAAGAACTTTTCTCGAAAGTCTGAATTTACCTGTCTTTTTATCGATTTCAGTAAGTTTCACTTTCACTTCCTCTCCTACTTCCATTACACCATCCATCTTCTCAACACGCTCCCATTTGATTTCGGAAATGTGAAGAAGACCATCTTTGCCTGGCATAAATTCAACAAATGCACCAAAAGGCATAATTGATTTAACAACTCCATCATATACTTCACCAACTTCTGGCTGCGCTACGATAGCTCTAATTTTAGCAAGAGCACCATCCATAGACTCCTGATCAGCTGAGAAAATACTTACCTCGCCATGATTATCAACTTCTTCTATAACTACAGTGGCACCTGTATCTTTTTGAATTTGTTGAATAATTTTACCTCCAGGTCCTATAACTGCTCCGATAAGCTCTTTATCAATAGTCAATTTTACAGATCTAGGTGCATTAGGCTTAAGATCAGCATTAGGTTGTGCCAATGTCTTCTTCATTTCATTCAAGATATGAAGTCTACCTTCTTTTGCCTGTTCTAAAGCCTGCTTAAGTACATCATAAGAAAGTCCATCAACCTTGATATCCATCTGTGTAGCAGTAATTCCATTTTCAGTTCCTGTGACTTTAAAGTCCATGTCACCCAAATGATCCTCATCTCCTAGAATATCAGAAAGGATAGCATGATTCTTACCATCAGATATCATTCCCATGGCAATTCCTGAAACTGGAGTTTTAATTTGAATACCAGCATCCATAAGTGCTAAAGATCCAGCACAAACTGTCGCCATAGATGAGGAACCATTTGACTCCAAAATATCAGATACTACTCGGATAGTGTAGGGATTTTCCTCAGGAAGCATTCCTTTTAATGCTCTCCATGCAAGGTTACCATGACCAACTTCTCTTCTACCTGGGCCTCTATTTGGTCTTACTTCTCCAGTAGAAAAGCCTGGGAAGTTATAATGGAGCATAAATTTGTTCGTTCCTGAATACATTGCTCCATCAATCAATTGCTCATCTAGTTTAGTACCTAAAGTAACCGTACTCAATGATTGCGTTTCTCCTCTTGTAAATACAGAAGAACCGTGAGCATTGGGTAAGTAATTTACTTCTGACCAAATGTTTCTGATTTCATTCAGTTTTCTTCCATCAAGCCGCTTATTCTCATTTAACACAAGATTTCTACATGCTTCTTTTTGTATAGATTTAAAGTAAGGTCCAATTAAAGTGGTATCAAACTCATGCTCTTCAGGTAGACTATCAATAAATTCTTGCTTTAAAGATGAAAATGACTCAGATCTTATGCTTTTATCTGCGTTTTGTTTAGCAGCTATTTCATAGGCTTTGTCATAAAGTTCTGAATGCATTTTTGACTTGAGTGCTTCATCAGAAGACTCATGGGAATACTCTCTTTTCTCTGTTTTACCAGCTTCCTTTTCAAGTTCAATCTGAACCTTACACTGTTCTTTAATTGCTTCATGAGCGACTTTAATCGCTTCTAGCATATCATCTTCAGAAGCCTCTTTCATCTCCCCTTCAACCATTAAGATATTATCGATACTTGCCGCAACGATCATATCCATGTCTGCCTCTTCCTTCTGTGACTTAGTCGGGTTAACTAACCACTCTCCATTTACACGTGCAACTCTGGCCTCAGATATTGGGCCATTAAAAGGAATATCAGAAACTGCCAATGCAGATGATGCTGCTAATGCCGCTAATGCATCCGGTAAAGACTCCTCGTCACCAGAAATAAGTGATAGCATAATTTGAATATCAGCGTGATAATCACTTGGAAACATAGGGCGTATTGCTCTATCTACCAATCTGCTAATAAGGATTTCATAATCCGATAATCTACTTTCTCTTTTCAAGAATCCACCAGGTATTTTACCTGTAGAGGCAAATTTCTCCTGGTAATCCACGGAAAGAGGTAAAAAATCGACACCTTCTTTGGCCTCTTTGTTGGCCACCACTGTTGCTAGTAGCATGGTATCACCCATTCTAACTACTACGGATCCATCAGCTTGTTTTGCTAATTTCCCGGTTTCAATGGTGATGGTTCTCCCATCAGGTAGGTTAATTGTTTTGTTAATAACTTGCATATATAGTTTATCTGTTAAAAAAATTCATGTGGTAGATAATAGAAAAGGGAACCTTGTAGGTTCCCTTGCTCTTATTTTCTCAATTTCAACTCAGCCAATATAGCTCTGTATCTTTCGATATCAACCTTATGAAGGTAGTTGAGTAATTTTCTTCTTTTCCCCACCAATCGTAGAAGACCCTGCTGCGTAGAGTAATCTTTCTTATTTGATTTCATGTGAGCGGTAAGATGAGCAATACGGTGGGTAAAAAGCGCTATTTGTGACTCGGCAGAACCAGTATCACTCTTAGACTTTAACCGACCATGATTTTCGAAAACTTTTTCTTTGTTCTCTTTTGATAAATACATGACTAGCAAAAGTTTATGTTCTATAAAAATTAAGCTGCAAAATTAGAAATTAGATGTGCAATAAACAATTATTGTTCTATGTTTTCTTCTATAACTTTCTTTCCGCTAAACCACGTTTTGAAACGTTCAAGCATAACGTTGTAAAAGTCGGCTTCAAACAAGCGAATATCATTTCTTGCTTGCCTTAAAAAAAATAGTCCTACAGGCAGTAGAATTAAGTTTGCAGACCATATTCCCCACATAGGATCAATAATATCTTGTTTGGCCCATTTTTCTCCAGTCATAGATAGTACATAGAATATAATAAAGAAAATAATTGACAGTAAAACAGGCATACCCAATCCACCACGCTTAATAATAGCCCCTAAAGGCGCTCCAATTAAAAACATGATTATACAAGCTGCAGAATTTGCTAATATTTTATGATATTGAATTTCAAAAATATTCTGCTCTCCCACCAACCTTTCTAAGCGTGTATTATGTGATTGCACTTTCGTTTTAGCCTGACGCACATTATTTAATGTTGACTGCAATTTTGATAGTTCTATTTCATGCCCTCTGATACTGTCAATGTAAGCCATAATCTGAGTATGATTCAAAGTATCATTGATCTTCATTGCTCTTTTTGGAATAATGCGCTGTGGCCTTTTTGTGGAGCTAATTTTATTGCTTTGCGTCAACTGCGCTTTCTGATTAAACCTTTGCGGTCTTTTATTCTTTTTTGTAATACTTAACTCTGCGGTTTTCGCTGTTGTTTCCAATTTTTCTTTGGTAGGAATAGTCTTTCTATCGGAGACTTTTGACTTTTGATAAGGAGAGGTTTCCCTTTTTGGTTTTTTGGATCGACTAGTATCGACTATTTTCTTATTCGCCAATTTCAGCTCTAAGTTAGTCTCGGCTTCACCTTCGAGTGTGTCAGACTCATTACTTACCACAGAAACTGTATCACTATTTAGAGAATCCTGTATTGCCTTCTCTGTCAATTTTGCCTGCATCACCTTTTCTAAATCACTGGTTAATGGAATAGTATCCCCACGTAAATGATAAAAGAAGGCATATTGCTGTTCATTGAAAATTTTCAATTTTAAATCTTGAATACTCTCCCCAACAGAATCTACATCATTCGTCAATTGTGATAAATTCCGCATTATTCTATTGCCTTCAAACAGGCTCTTGTCTGTCCTATCCATTCCGAATGACGAAAGATCGAGGACATATTCACTTCTATCGAAACTACTCCTTGACATAGTTTCTTTTGACCGAGAATTTGATTTAGCCGCTTCGGTATAATCTTCAAAATAAAAATTGCCGTGAAATAACTCCAGCTTTAAGTAACGATCATTATTCACGGTATACATTAACCCTGAGTCTGCTAGAATCACTTTCTTATTACCTATAATCTTTCGATGATCGTACATGATGATATCTTCTATCGTCATACCATCATCGTGCTTCTTCTCAACTTTAATACTGAAATCAGGGATACCATTATAAAAAGCACCTTCTTTTAAGTCTAAAGCTGGTTTCTTTTGCTTTATATCGTAGAGTAAGCTGTATGCCTCAAGTGCCGCTTTGGGTACAAAATAATTGTTAGAGTAAAACGCAAAAACAGTAAGGCCAAGTACGAATATGAAAATCGGGAATAAGGCTCTTAACAATGAAATGCCAGCACTTTTAATGGCAGTAAGCTCAAAGTGTTCGCCTAGATTCCCGAAGGTCATCAATGAAGACAATAGCACTGCCAGTGGCATTGCTACAGGGGTAAGAAAGACAGCAAAATAAAAAAGTAGTTGTGCTAATACAGCCCAATCAAGGTCTTTACCTATAATATCATCAAAGTATTTTAACATATGCTGAGTAAGCAGTATAAATACCACTACCAGAAATGTTAAAAAGAAAGGCCCAAAAAATGATGATATAATTAACTTGTCGATCCTCTTCATCCAGCTGTTTTAAGCAAAAAGAAGACCAAAATTAGGAATAGCAAAACTAACCGCCTACAGTTTCTTTGAGATTATCAATAAGCCCTTGCCAGAGATCATAGAGTTCATCAACATCTTCCATCTCTGAATAGTCTGTTATTTTAATATATACTGAACCAGTAATCTCGTTCATTTCTAATCTAAGCTCAAAATGTGCTGGATCCTCTTTATCATCATCAGTCTCAGGGACGAATTCAAATTTGACGTAGTGATTAGTTCGATGTGAAACCATTTTAGCTCTGTGATCCTCTCCATCCCAAATAAAGTTGTACACTTTATCCTCATCTATGTTTACATCATCGGCAAACCACTGTGAGAGGCCACTTGCAGAATTAAAGTATGGGTACAGCATCTGTTTAGATGCATTAATCTCGAAATCTCCTTCAAACAAATACTTACTCATGAATCTTAAGATATACCATTTTTCTTAAAGCGCCAACACTAAATAAAAATTATAAAGCCATTGGTATATAATTATCAATCTTATTAAGTTTGCGCTCCATTTAGATGGCGAGGTAGTTTCCTAATAGTTATCGAGAGTAGAGCGCAGGATTCATATCCGCTAGCTAGCGGACGGCAGTTAAACGAACTGCCTTTAATATTCAAGATTGGAAAAATATGGCGGGGTAGCTCAGATGGTTAGAGCGCAGGATTCATAACCCTGAGGTCGGCAGTTCGATTCTGCTCCCCGCTACACACTCAAGAGCAGCTTTTTAAGCTGCTCTTTTTGTTTTAAATGTAAAAGCGATAAGTAAACCAATCGTCCCGAAAAAAGTCAGCACACCAAATAAAATCTCGTGCCCCGATGCTCCCGAATTACCATCTAGAATATACCCCATTAAAGGTCCGAAGAAGATATCAGGTGTAAACCCTATAACTGAGATAAGACCAACCGCACTTCCAGTATAGACCATTGGTATTTTGGCTTCTTGCAACAACGCATAATACAGACCCCTTAAACCAAAAATACCAGCACTAGTGCTAGACAAAACAATTATTGCCATTAACTCTCGACCTGGTTTTAGTATTCCCAGGCTTATAATAAGGCTTCCAACTATAATAACCCCAAAGCATACCACAACGATTTTAGAATGAATAAATCGATCTCCCAGTAGTCCTGCCCCTACTGCTGCGATTGGTCGCGTCCAAAATGCGATAGTCGCAAGATGTGCCGAATCAACATTATCATAGTTCAATACATCGCTCGCAAAAAGTGAAAAGTCATCCGTGCATTTATACCCTACATAAGCGCACATCAAGATGATGGCCTGTTTCCAAATAATAGACTTTTTACCAACTGCCTTCACTCCTTCCCAGGTAATTTTATTACTCTTGGTTTCGACCTTCAAATCTTTAAAGCTAAACCAAACTAAACCGGCCACCATTAAAGTAAAAAGAGAGAAAAGCAGTATGACCATACTCAATGCAAAAGATAACTGCTCACCGGTTGCACTTTCTACATTTTCAGGAAGAAAACTTCCAATAATTAGAACTGATGCCGAAGCTAACAATGCCGCCACCAAACCACGTCCACCATCGACTAATCCAAAAGTATTGCCCTGACTATTGGCACCACCAGAGGCACGAGTAGCTTTGGTAAATGCTGCCCAGAATAAAAGTATGGTACTCACGCCCCAAAATCCGTAAAGTAAAGTGAGAACCAAAATAGAAGGAATCATTGCCATAATTATTCCACCTAAAGAGGTAACTAACAATGAAAAAGAAACCAGCTTTCTGGGAGAATATCTATCTGCTAAAGGGCCACCAAAGAAGTAGGAGACCATCGCTACAATGCCATATAAGGAAAAAGCACTTCCTAGTTCAAAATTGGTAATATCAAATACCTCTAAAAAAACAGGTCGAAAAATACGCGTTACAACAAAGGGTAAAAGAAATACAACTTCTCCTGCTAGTATTAAAGTGAATAGCTTGAAATATCGCTCGAAAGAAGGACTAGAATCATCCATAAATGATGAAGATACCCTTTTTTCATACACTCATCAATTCAATAGAATTCAGCAATCAAAACATTATTTCATAAAACAATAATTTATACTTTTGCCAACTTCAAAAATTGATAGCAATGCTTAAAAATATAAATCCTACCTCAACAGAATCATGGTCTAAATTAATATCTCATTTTGATGATATAAAGGAGACACACTTAAAAGGGTTTTTCGAATCTGACACTAACAGGTTTAATGATTTTAGTGTTCAATTTGAAGATATTCTTTTAGATTACTCAAAAAATCGAGTCACTAAAGATACTATGGATTTGTTATTCTCTTTGACCAGTGAATGTGAGTTGAATGAAGCGATCAAATCTATGTTTACTGGTGATGAAATCAACACAACGGAAGGTCGAGCGGTATTGCATACTGCTTTGCGAAATAGAAGTAACGAACCGGTTATGGTAGATGGAGAAGATGTGATGCCCAAGATCAACCAGGTACTCGACCAAATGAAGCAGTTTTCGGAGAAAGTTCTATCTGGAGAATGGAAAGGTTATTCAGGTAAACCAATCAAATCAATAGTGAATATTGGTATAGGTGGCTCTGACTTAGGACCGGTAATGGTTACAGAGGCATTAAAACATTATAAGCATCCCAATATCGACACGTATTTTGTCTCTAATGTGGATGGAACTCACATGGCGGAGACATTAAAAAAAGTAGATGCCGAGACTACCTTGTTCATGATTGCTTCCAAGACTTTTACCACTCAAGAAACTATGACCAATGCTCATAGTGCCAGAGATTGGTTTTTAGCCAATGGCGGTAATGATGAAGGTATCAAAAGTCATTTTGTAGCTATTTCCACTAATGCAACAGCCGTGAGTGAGTTTGGAATTGATACAGCTAATATGTTTGAATTTTGGGATTGGGTTGGAGGACGTTATTCTCTATGGTCCGCTATTGGATTATCCATTGCATGTACTGTGGGGTATGATAATTTTGAAGAATTGTTGGATGGAGCTTTTGCAATGGATGAACATTTCAAAGCGGCCTCTTTTGATCAAAATATACCAGTCATTTTGGGACTGCTGGGTGTGTGGTACAACAATTTTTTTGAAGCTGAATCACATGCGGTTCTTCCTTATGATCAATATATGCACCGCTTTGCCGCTTATCTACAGCAAGGTGATATGGAAAGTAATGGTAAGTCTGTGGATAGAAATGGGAATTCAGTCAACTATGAGACAGGACCTATCATTTGGGGTGAACCAGGTACTAATGGACAACATGCTTTTTATCAATTAATACATCAGGGAACAAAACTTATTCCAGCTGATTTCCTGGCACCTGCCATTAGCCATAATCCATTGAGTGATCACCATGACAAGTTGATGGCTAATTTCTTCGCTCAGACAGAAGCTTTGATGAATGGAAAAACTGAAGAAGAAGTAGTTTCTGAATTGAAAAAGAGTGGTCTTAATGAAGAGGAAATGAAAAGTTTGAAAGCCTTTAAAGTCTTCGAAGGCAATCGACCTACTAATTCAATACTATTCAAAAAGCTTACTCCAAGAACTCTAGGGAGCTTAATCGCCATGTATGAGCATAAGATTTTTGTTCAGGGTATTATTTGGAATGTCTATAGCTTTGATCAGTGGGGTGTTGAGTTAGGAAAACAATTGGCAAAGCAGATCTTACCTGAATTGGCTGGAAAGGAAGAAGTGAGAAGTCATGACAGTTCTACGAATGGGTTGATTACTGCTTATAAAAGCATGAAGTAATGATCTAACCAATTTTATTGGCTCTCATAAACTATTGAGCCAACTTGTGATAGCCTCTAAAAAACCATCACATCTAACATATTCTAGTTTTGTATCTTGAAATTCATAAAACCCTCCAGTTTTACATTGCAGTATATTGTGATTACAATTTTCGAATGATTTTATCGTCAAATTGGTATTTGGTTTTAAAACCCGCTCGTACAGATTTTTAGTCTGTCTCCAATTCACATGCATATCAGATTCACCAAATAAAGCCAGTACAGGAATTCTAATTTTGGAGAGCATTTCTTCAAAATTTTCGATGTACAGGGGCAATTCTGATTCGCTGTCTAAAGGAGTTTCTTGCAAAATCTTCTGATATTCATAATAGCCTTTCTCAGTTATGCCTCCATTAGTAAATCTGAGCCAAAACTTATTCTTCCGAAGGTTAGGAGAGGCTGCCTGCGCATACTCATAGCTGGCCCCACCTCGAGATAAAAGTATCCCATTATGCCATTCTTTAACTAGAAGGTCAACTGTATCTTTAGGGTGACCTTCTATTCGAAAGTTTTGTTCTAACAAATATTTAAATGTTTCGTCATCATCCACACCGCTTACAGAAATCCAGAAATCGATTTTTTTATATTGATCTATAACTATCGGGTTTATCCAACCTGCTCTGCTTATCCCCCATAAACCAATTTTATCAGCACCTTTAATTTTGCTTTCTTTTAGATTTTCAATAGCTGCGATTACTTCTAGCGCCCCATTTTCTACAGGCTGCCCATTTTTATATTCACCACCACTCCTTCCACAGCCCATTTTATCCCACATGTATGTAGCATAACCTATACTCAATATCGCATTCCGGACGTCATTATACCAATTCCCTGCAACTGCATTAGTTTTTCCATCACCATGTACAATGAGTACTATACCCTTCGGATTTTTGTTTTTTGGAAGATCAAGAACACCAGATAATTGAACCCCTTCGAATTCAAAATCTAGTAGTTCTTGAGTGTTTTGCGCATTTGTAATAAATCCTATAAAGAATAAGAGTATTAGTGTTATAATTCTATTCATTTTTTTATTCGTATTCTAAATCAATAATTCATCCAAATGCAATTCATTTCTTAATCTAGTGGTATTACCCTAAGTGCGGCAGAACCATCAGTCTCAGCATCTGATACATAAAGTACTCTTCTATTGGGATCCACAGCTATACCATTCGGTCTAGTAAACGAAGCCTTCCTTAGCTCCCCATCCAACGAAGAAGAATTGCCATTTCCTGCAAATTCGGTAACGTCACCTGCAAGAGAAACTCTATGAATAATATGCGAATTTAAACCAGTCGCATAAATATAGCCTTCAAAAAAAGTAATGTATCCAATAGCAGCATTATTTGCAGCGATCGGTAGATTTACAATAAGTGAGACATTACCGCTAGGGTCTACGCTAAGTATATCACCTGTAATAAAATTACCCACGATAATATTACCATCATCATCATACGCTATGCCAACACCTCCAGTTAAACGATTATCTGTAGCGAAATCCGTAATCGTACCATCCGGTGTAACTTTGTGAACGAGTGGTTTCGAATAATTGCTAACATAAAAATTTCCATCCGTTCCAAGTAAAACTCCGGCTGGGTAACCATCTATTTCGGCTATTATTGATTTGTCTCCGTTAGGTGAAAATTTTAACAACGTTCCAGAAACAGCACCATTACTATCAAAATTATTGTCATCGTTAACATAGAAGTTACCGTTACTATCAATAGCATTACCCACTGGTCCATTTAAGCCAGATACAAACTCCGACACATCTCCGGAAGGTGTTATCTTCATTACCTTTGTACCACTACCCTTGCCACTAGAATTATTATACACTCCATACTCAGAAACGTAAATATTTCCATCACTATCTACCGAAATAGCATCATTAGCATCTAAATCTTCAACCAAGGTAGATGTTTCTGGCTGTATTATAAGTACGAATAAAGATGAAGGACCAGATAAGGCAAAAACATCATCGTTTTTGAAAGTACCTATGGTTAGTATAAAAGCTGTATAAGCTTCATTCTGAATAATGTCGTTACCTTCGACATCTTTTAAATCAGCACTCGGATTAAAAGAATAAGAAGTAGAATCATTACTAACATTTGTAATCGAATAGTAATTACCTTCTTCTACGGCCTTTGCATTCTCAACATCAAAATTATCGGCTAAAGCATTTTTGATAATCAACAGTCTGTACTCTTCTACACGAAAGTTTGACAGAGCGGTACTGAATGAAACAAAAATATCGCTGGCATTACCATCATTATCCTCATCTGAAACAGATCTAATATTTGTGGTAAAATCCAGAATATCAAAAATTGCATTGTCAGCAAGTTGAAAGTTTGATGAAGGATCTGACAAAGCCACTACCTCAGTACCACCAAATTCTCCAATACTTAAAATATGAATTTGATAGTCTTTACCGTCAACCATTGTTTCACCATCTAAGCTCAACTGTTCTTTGTCAAGTCTGACAATATTATCACCCCCTATTGTAGTAACTCTCTTGAAACTTTTATCGGACAGAGCATTAAAAGTTTCAGGCGATAATTCAGAATTGGTTGAAACATCCGAATAAACGATTCGATATTCGGAAATTAACGATTCATTAATTGGAGCATCAAATGACACTTCGATATCACTTGGATCTCCGAAATCATCTACATCATTGACAATGACGTTTGCCACTTGATAAGAAGCTATATCGATTTGAACATCATCTTCGTTATCACATCCAATAAATGAAAAGCCTGTTATAAACAGCACACTCGAAGTAATTAATAATTTGATCATAATTGTATTAAGTTAAATTTTGATCAAACGTACGCTCCTCTTGTATCCAGGTCGACCGTATGGGTACAAAAAGACCTATTTAAGCCACCTGAACCTGAGTATCCAAGCTTTTGATGTATTGACTCGGTGTCATATTCATCTGAAATTTAAAGGCCTTATTAAAAGTTGATTTTGATTTGAAACCAGAGTCCAAGGCAATTGATAAAATGGTAAGGTTATAATGTTCTTCTCGTTCGATAGCATGAATGAATTCCTTGACTCTATACTTATTTACAAAATCGTAGAAATTTGATTTGTAAATTTTATTTAATAGCCAAGATAAATCGTTGGGTGATGAGTCAATTTGATTTGCTACTTGACCAAGGGTTAAGTCCGGCTGTAGGAATACTTTGTTTTCTTTCATAGCCGATTCAAGTCTTTTCTTCAATTGTTTGACATCAACATCACTTAATCTACTGGTCGATAAGTTTTTGGACGAAACATGAGTCATCCTAAATATCTCCGGCTGTTTTAAACTGAAATATCCAACAACATAAATGAAAAAGGGAACTGCAAACCAAATATTATTGTAGTGGACATATTCAAAAAACCGCTGGAGATAATATGCATTGATATAGCTAAAAAGCCATAGAACAATGCAAAGAGCGATTGCTGTTAAATAGATAAGTAAAAATCGGAAGAACTCCTGCCTGTACGAAAGTAGTTTTGCCTCCTGTTTCTTATAAACCAACAAAAGCTTGTAAGACCTAAATAAATAATAAAAATTACTTATTAAACCAACCAGTTCGAAGCTGTTAAAAATCCAATAAATAGAGCCTTGTTGATAAAGTAAAGCTGTCTGGGCTTCATCTTGTGCCCTTAGGAATAGAAATATGATAGCGTAAATGATAGCCGGAAAATAGTGATAATAAGGAAGTATATAGGGTTTCTTACTTTCTAAAAGAAGTCGTCTGACATAGAGGTATGTGAGAGGGCCGAGAAGAAAAATAATACCGTCTGTAAATGAAATCCATCTAAAAATATGGGGAGCAATATTATGTGCAATAATCAACCGGCCCAATAAGACAGATGAAGCAATTACAAGAGTCCATGCTAAAATAGTATTAGCATTCTTATTACTCTTATTTAACCGAAATAGTACAAAAGCTAAGAAAAACCCCTGTATAATGCCTAAAAGGGTTATTACATCAATAAAATTAAACTGCATTTATAAATTTTAGATATAACCTACTCTATAGTTCTCGATTGATATCTACTTCAAGTATAGCAAGAATTCCGATAAGAATACTTGACAAATTGATTAAGGTAAGAATATATTTTAAACGGAAGAGTCGATTAATCAATCGAATAAAATCCAATAAGCATATCGTCCAAAAGCGTCCGCCATGATTGTATATTATGTCCCATTGGAATCTCGGTATAAGAGAGTTGGACATCTATTCGAGAAAAGTAATCTTTTAGTTTTGAAGCATCATCAGCCCAGATGTAATCATAAGCTGATTTTGTAATAAAGTAATGAGCACTTTTTTGTGATGACGATTCTAGTTCTTTAGTGAATGCTGGAATTGATTTAGGATATATGGCAGGCGAAAACGCTCCAATTTTTGAAAACCGATGATTTAATCGGGACAAGTAAAGAGCTGACATGCCTCCTCTGGAAAAACCAATGGCTGCATTATCATCTGCGTCTAGGGAAATAGAATATTTACTTTCAAGAGTCTGGAACAATTCATTTTCCACGTAGCTAGAGAACGCAGAATCTTCTCTATATTCTTTCCCTCTTATCACTGGATCATCAAATACTGCAATGACCGGTGTTATGATATTATTTACAATTAAGGAGTCAATGATTTTATGAGCTTGCATTTCTGAAATATGAAAGCTTCCATCATGAAAGTATATCGCAGGTAAACTGTGGTTCTGCTCATAATCAGGTGGCAAATAAACATGGAGTGTCCTGCTATGTTGTTGAATTTCACTGAAAATCGAATCTTTGAGAAGATTACCTTCTAATTGATAAGATTTATAGCTCGGGTAAGATTTAGCATCAGGCATCTTGAATAATGAATACAAACTTCCAAAACTCTGTCTTCTTGAACTGTTTAGAGTATCGAGGATAGTTTTTTCTCCAAGCAGAAAATTGTAATTGACTACTGATTGTGGCTCAAATTGTCTTTTGTAATAATACCAATCACTTAACCCAATTTTTGTCATATAACTGAGACTACTATCGGTGACGTACCGCTTATTCATAAACCCATTGAAGTCTCCAAGAATTTGAGGTTCTACAGTGCTATTTACCAAAAAGATTACGCTGTCATCTTCTAAAAGTGGAAATGAATTTCTGGTCACATAATTAGCAATTAGCTGTCCCTGATTTTCTTTAGATAGTTCCTTTACTTCCACTAATAGTCGCTGGAAATTTTTAGGAGACTGGCTGGAAGAATAAGTTATTTGAAAAAAATACCAGCAAAAGAAAAATAGAATTTTCAAGTTCATAAAGTCAATCTACGAGCTTTAAATGACTTTTTTAAAGTAATTCGACTAAAGTCCAATAGGTACCTACAAACATGAATATTAAAATGATGAAACTTTTATCGTAATAAAACGATTAATAGATCATGGGACAAACAAAGAATGATAAATTCACTACTGCACAAAATGAAATGGCCGTCTATGCTAAAGCTCTGGGCCATCCTGCTCGAATTGCTATTCTTGAATATCTGGTTAAGGCAAATTCTTGTGTATGTGGTGATATTGTTGATGAACTTCCACTTTCACAATCTACCGTATCTCAGCACCTCAAAGAACTTAAGAATGCCGGCTTAATCGAAGGAACTATAGAGGGGCCGAGTGTATGCTATTGCATAAACAACAAGACGTGGTCTATGGTGAAAGAAAAGTTTGTCGTCTTTTTTGATTCTGTACCAATAGACAGCAACTGCTGTTCTGTTAAACCCATCCAATTCCTTTGACAATGAATCGTTCGGACAAAAAATTACTTAATCAATCGTTATATTACGATAATAACAAATTAACTTATGAGAACATCTAAAGAAAAACATCTTAAAGCTCCTAAGAACAATGAGGTATGTTGTACAGCTATTCCTGAAAGGACTAGTTGGACCAAACGTCTCGCTATTAATTGGAGAAACTTAGGTCTCTTAAAATTCAGTTTAGTAAAGCACAATAATCCATTATTGATGCTCACTTAACCTATCAAAAAAATTTATTTAAATCTATCGTATAATTACGATTAATATTTAAACTTTACACTTATGAACCTTACAGAAATAAAGCAAGCATTAAATCAAGTAGAAGATATCAATTTTATACTTCCGGATGGAAGTAAAGTGCCATCCCATTTTCATGTCACAGAAGTAGGTGGTATTGAAAAACAATTTATTGATTGTGGCGGCAAGCTTCGGAATGAATCGGTCATCAACTTTCAATTATATACTGCCAATGATTATGATCACCGGTTAAGTGCTTCAAAACTTAAGCATATCGTTGAACTATCAGAATCGAAATTAAATCTAAAGGACAATCAAATAGAAGTTGAGTATCAGGGAGAAACGATTGGTAAATATGGGTTAGACTTTGATGGAGAGAATTTTCAACTCACTTCCAAATTTACGGACTGCCTTGCCAAAGATGGCTGTGGTATACCAACAGAAAAGAAGAAAGTTTCACTTGTAGAGATTAATAATGAAGCTTGTTGTGAGCCTGGATCAGGCTGTTGCTAAAAAGACTCTTCGGGCTATGCCCTCAGAGTGACGCACAGAACAAGATTAGAACGTCACTCTGAGGTTTTGAAAACCGAAGAGAGTCGTAATGCATAGTAGATGGAAATAAGACCAATTACAAAAAACAATTATTCAGAGGTGGCTGACATTTATGGTGAGGGAATTGCCACAGGTGTAGCCACCTTTGAAACATCTATTCCTAATTGGTATAAATGGAACAGCTCCCATCTTGATTTCGCAAGAATAGCCGCCTATGAAAGTGATAAAATTTTGGGTTGGGCTTCTCTCTCCCCCGTCTCAGATCGATGTGTCTATGGAGGTGTGGCTGAAGTCAGTGTATATGTAAGCGCTGATGCAAGAGGTAAAGGGGTTGGAGTATTTCTGATGGAGCAATTAGTTAAACTGAGTGAAGAAAATAATATCTGGACATTACAGTCAGGTATTTTTAGGAAGAATAAGGCCAGTATTGAATTGCATAAAAAATGCGGATTTAGAATAATTGGTTATCGTGAACGAATAGGCCTGCTTCATGGAGAATGGCTAGATAATGTCTTGCTTGAGCGTAGAAGCAAAAAGATCGGTATCTAATGAGCTACAGAACTTTTATAGCCGAATTTATAGGCACATATGCATTGGTATTTTGTGGAACTGGTGCTATCATAATTAATGATATAACTGGTGGTTCGGTTAGTAATGTAGGAATAGCTCTCACTTTTGGTGCTATAGTTACCGCCATGATTTATAGTTTTGGTCATGTTTCAGGAGCCCATATTAATCCGGCAGTTACTCTGGCATTTTGGATGGCAAAAGAGATTGGCTCAAACAAACTTCTCCCCTATTTCTTTGCTCAATTTAGTGGAGCAACAGCGGCTAGTGCAACACTTTGGTTATTCTTTCCAACTCATGATACGCTAGGCGCCACACTTCCTTTTGATGATATTTGGACCGCCTTTTTGTTTGAAATTATGCTTAGTTACATTCTAATGCTTGTAATCATTCAGTTTTCATCGGTGACTGATAATATCAAACCATTCGCTGGCTTAGTGATTGGTCTAACGGTAATGTTAGAGGCTGCTTTTGCAGGGCCACTGACAGGAGCTTCAATGAACCCCGCCAGGTCATTTGGTCCAGCTATCATATCAGGACAAACAGAGTATCTAACATATTATATGTTAGCTGCCTTTATTGGTATGACACTTAGCATAGTCACTCATAAATTACTTAACAAGACCACAGAACAAACATGAAAAAAATACTTGTATTATGTACCGGAAACTCCTGTAGGAGTCAACTGGCAGAAGGTTATCTAAGACACTTTTCAAATGAAAAAGCTGAAGTTTGGAGTGCTGGTGTTGAGACACATGGAGTCAATCCAAAGGCTATTGAAACCATGAAAGAAGATGGCCTAGACATCAGTAATCATACGTCCAATCATATTGATGAGTATCGCGATATTGATTTTGATTATGTCATCACCGTGTGCGACAATGCAAAAGAACGATGTCCCTACTTCCCTACTTCTGCCGACAAGTTTCACTACAATTTCCCTGATCCGGCAAAAGCTACGGGGACAGAAGAAGAAATTAAGGCTGAGTTTAAGAAGGTTCGTGAAATGATTAAGGAGTATTCAGAAAACTTTGCTTCTAAGTACTTATAAGGTAATTCTCAATACGATTTGGTAACCAATTCTCAATTTGGAGTCATTCCGTAGTGTAACGGAGGAATCTTCACCGCAGTGAAAGACATACACGTTCATTTTATCGTAAAAGATTTCTCCTTTTCGCTACGCTTCAATACGAAATGACCATTGATTTGAGATTATGAAGTAACTAGCTTCTTACTTAATAATACCAACCTCCATTCTCTAAAGTTCTTCAATTACACTTTCATAATCAGCTTGGATGTCTTCATGAAGTGATGACAGTGCTTTTTGAATTTTCACCTTTTGGCGCTCGTACATATTAGTTATAACCGTACTGCGATGAATAGGTATTCCTGAATCTCTGACCGCCTGGCAGAAGTATAGAAGCACTTCGACTTCAGTCTGCTTGTTTCCTGAATAACGAATGTTTTTATTCAATTGCCTCAAAATTTTCTGAAGGCCTTTTTTAGCGTAGTAAATATGACTGGTATTGATCTCGTCCATCATGTCATCAATATCATACTTAATGGCCTCTATATAGGCTGCTTCATCTTGGGCTTCGAACAACAAATAGGATAACAGTTCTTTATTATCTTTTTTAAAACGACCCAGTCTGAGACATAGCTCTGCCAGTTCCTTTGGATCACGAGTTTTTAATTCCTTTCGTATTTCTGCTAGTGAAGCGGGTTTCATAGGCTATTTCAATGATTTCATTTCATTTCATTTTTACGCATGGGCATGCCATCAATTATTGCAAACAACCTCTTGGAAGTGAATATCTCATTTTTAATTACGTGTTTGACTCCCCCATCCTTTCCTATTAACACAACAGAAAAAGATGAGTCATCTGGAATATATTTGTCTCTAATGAACTGAAGCTCCTTCTCGCTAAACCTCTTTTCATCCATTACAAAGATGAGCATATGGCGCTCAGCTAAGCCTTGTTCATTAGGTCTCAGTTCTTCCAATTGCTTATCGATCAACTCAACTTTTTCACCAAAAATCAAGAGAATCCTGTTTTTCCATTTGTACTTATCAAGAGGATTACCCGCTGCAATAATTAAAAGGCTTATGATCAGTAAAACTTTCATATGCTGTGCTTACCTGGTAGCTAATAATTAACCAGCATCTACCATGCTTGTTTAAATTTATGTAGCAGTCGAATAGCGATCTAGTTTCCCAAAAACTCCTTCAGGTCATCAAACATCTCCTCTACCTCAATTCTTCTAAGTTCAAAAGCGTCATTATGCTTTACATTATTTACATAATGGTTCCAATGCTTATTTGCCTTCTTTAATACTCTGGGTGTGATATCGAATTCTTTATAATCCAATAATTCCTTCGCTGTTCTGGATACTTTATACGAGCCAAAGAGATATAATTTGAACAAATCAATATATGATTTACTTACATCGAAGCCTTCCAGCGCCATCAATAAATCTCCTGCTATTGTACTATTGTCTTTATGCTGAATAGCATTCATCAATGGGTCTAGTGCCTCTTGATTTTCTTTCATTAAACCCAAGGTTCGGGCTGCAAGGAAGCGAGTATCTGAATTCTCATGAGTAAAAAGCTGAATCATACTATTCATAACCTCATCAGACCCTATTTCAGCCAACGAATCAGAAGCTTTATAAACTCGTTCATCTGACCCCTTGTCTAATGCCTGAATTAACAGTTCAACATCTTTTCTCATAAATGATTAATGATCTACTGCGGTGGTGGTGTGTAGAAAAATTGCTCTTTAACAATTTTGTCATTTTCACTTCATAAAGACACAATTCTTCAAATTTTACTCTTCCCATTCCCTTCATCGTATTATCTGATACTATTTTTACAGTTAAAAAATCTCCGGCAACCAATGGGTCGCTAACCTCCATTCCATGTTGCTCTTCGATCATGGCTTGCCATTGTTCTCCCTTTTTTGCGAATTCATCGAGCCCTTTAACTTTTGGCCATGGTGTACCCTCAGGCTCTATGCTTTCAGCATCCTGACTATAAAGCTCACAATATATTTGCTCCCACTCTTGTTTTCGGCATAAGTCGACTAATCGATTTGCAATTTCTGAAGTTGTCATAATCATAAAAGTTGGTCAATACTCTTGTTAAGTTACGATTTTGGTCAAAACTAAAAGTCAAGATCCTGTTGATTTCATGACAGAATAAATTTCTACTTCTTTCTCTTTTCCTTTCAAAGGAATGATACCTAATTTTTCGAATGAATAGTCATTTTCAATGAGTTGATTTTTTAAAGTAGTTGAGATAAGCAATTCAGCGCCAAAAGCATTACACTGCCCCTGAATTCGTGCAGCTGTATTGATAGTGTCTCCATGATAGGCAATTTCTTTTTTGTATTTGCCCACTTCAGTTACCGTAACTACACCAGCATTCATACCAGCTTTAAAGAACGGTAAAGCTCCATAATTGGCTAAGTAGTATTTCTCTCTTTTTACAAGACGTTCTTTGAAGTTGAAATAGGCATTTACACAATTATTTTTCTTAAGTCCGTCTTTAAGTCTCCATGTTAATATTACCTCATCACCAACATATTGATATATTTCTGCTTCATTTTCAACGACCACACCCAAATCATCAAAACAATCTTGTATCATACGGCTATATTGGATATGACCCAGTCGCTCCGCATGTTTAGTTGAAGACTGAAGATCCAGGAACATAAAGATGCGCTCTTCTTCGTGTGGAGTATAAAATTTACCTCGCAAGAGTTTCCAGAGGTTGCTGTCGCCCAGCATGAGGTTTACTTGCCTGAGAGAAACTAGGAATAGATCTACAAATAGAATATAAAAATAAATTGCAAAACTGCCGGGCTCAATAATGAATGTTGCTAGTCCAACCTTTGTATCAAATAGCGTAGTGACCATGAGGTAGGAAGTAAGAATAAGCACTATTACAAAAGCAACAGCATATAAAAACCGGATAAACAGAAATCGTTGAATGGAAGTGCGCTTATAAAAACGCTCTTCCATCAGCACTTGTACTCCTCCTGAAATTGCTCCGAATATTGGCCCGAAAATAAAAGATACTATAAGTGAATTGGAGAATTCCCATTGAACAGAGCCCTGTTCAATAGTTCCAGATCCACGAACAATGGTAAGAAATACAAAGGCGAACGTCCAGCCAATAATGTAATCCAGTATTATTCTCCATCTGCGTTTATTGATCAGGCTCATAATGTGCCATGGTTAGACTGATTCATTATAATAATCACTTTACCTTTGGCGTGCCTCGTCTTTACATAAGTAAGTGCATCGGCTGTCTCTGCTAAAGGATAGACTCTATCTATAACCGGTTTTATTTTACCGGAATGAATAAGATCATTTATATATAGCAAATCCTCGTTTTTTGCTTTAACATGAACAGACTTTATGCTTTTTCCTCCTAACAACATCCCAGAGATCATTTGCCTTAAGCTATCAAATCCCACTATGGCGCTATGTCCATGGGGCTTCATTAAACTTTTATAGTTAGCAAGAGAAAGATTACCTACATTATCGATAATTAGATCATACCGATGTTTATATAGGTCATCGCGTGTATAATCAATAGCATGATCTGCTCCCAATGATTTGATTAACTCTACATTATTGGTACTGCATACACCAGTAACTTCAGCTCCAAATGCCTTGGCCATTTGAATCGCCATTGTACCCACTCCTCCTGAAGCACCATTAATCAATACTTTAGAATCTTTTTCAATTTCCCCAAATGATCTTAAAGCATTTAATGCTGTCAAAGCGGCTACTGGTAATGAGGCGGCCTGCTCAAATGTTAAATTGGCTGGTTTTTTTACGATTTGATCTTCTTTCAACGTCACATATTCCGCAAAACCTCCTAGTCCTGACTTGAAAGCATCTCCGTACACCTCATCTCCAATTTGAAAGTTTGTTATTTCTTCACCAATTGATTCCACAATTCCCGCAACGTCAGCTCCAAGAATTTTGTGTTTTGGTTTAAATAAGCCTAAGGTTAAACGTACAGGTGGCATTCCGCTAAGTAAATGACCATCAAGTGGGTTAACTGAAGCAGCTCTTACCCGTATCAAGATTTCATCGGAAGCTGGTAGAGGTTTCTCAACTTCCTTTAGCTGCATTACTTCCGGAGATCCGTAGCTTTCGTTAACTATCGCTTTCATGGAGTTCATCCGTTAATGTTGAACATGAGTACCCTAAATTCTCAATGAGTTCTATAATTTCTGTATCATCCAAATCCTGTTTCGTAACTATCCGAAGTACATTATCCACATCCATGGTATCCACAGACCATGATGTTATCCTATAATGACTGTCTAAAATTGGCTTCAGACTATTGACCTTACTGTCAGTATTAATGTTGGTTTTAAAAAGTAAGATGTTCATTTTGAGTGTTGTTGTTGAGTTGTTTCTTTATTGGTAATGACGATTATACCCCTCTATTCGGGGACATCATAAGTAAAAACATTGTCCAGCGGTGTTTTAAACACTTTGGCTATTCTAAAAGCTAGTTCCAATGTTGGTGAGTATTTCCCCTTTTCTATTGCCGCTATGGTTTGTCTGGTAACACCAACTTTGTCGGCCAAATCCTGTTGGGTCATTTCATCATTATGAAATCTGAGCGTTCTTATGTTATTACTTATTTTATGGCTTCCCATGCTATATACCTTTTCTAAAATAGTAAAGCTGGAATCCGTTATCTAAAATCTCTGATAAAATACCAGAAGCTATAATAACAATGAACATGGCGTTGACCGACATCCCCATCACCAAAGTGGCCATTGAAGCTATAAAGCCCAGACCAAATACGTATTTCCCAATTTGTGATGACCGTAGCTCTATCAATTTATCTCGTTCATCCATGGGTGGTATCTTCTCGCGGGTCGCTATCGTATTTGAAATACTGAAAATAATATGAATTATTATTTTGGCTGCAATGGTAACAGGCATAAGAATAAGTAGGGTTTCGGCCCAAAATACAAGCAGGTCATTAGTGCTCATCATAGAATCATCATGCGAATAAAAAACGTAGAAATAATAACAAGAGGATATCAGTAGTGTGCTGAGGATATTGATCACAAGTTGTTTTTCTCTAAAAGACATTTTGAGTTGCGTTTGAGTGACAATTGTAAACTATTACGAACACAAAGTTAATTAAGTTTCACATAATGTTAAATATTTTTTACATTATGTGAAAACGGTCTCAAAACAGCTATAGTAAGCTATCGAAGAGCTAAGTCAATTCGGATTTGGACGAGGAAGTACTATTAAATCCTTTTACTATGAGCCACAAAGTAAATGCTATCATGTGTACACCATTCTGAGCGTAGAAATAAAAGCTCACTTTGTATCCAAATATTTGTGACCAGGTGGTAAAAAAGACCACTGCCATCGCACACATTCCCCATGCCGCCAGAAACTTTGGAATTAAACGTTCTCTTAACAAAAGGTAGAAAAAACTGAATGTAGCCATTGCGTAGGCAATTAACCCAAAGAAGTGAGCTGAGAAGTAATCCCTCAACTTTACTTCAACCATCAACTCATAAAAGGTTATGTTCTGAGCATCACCCTTCATAAACATTTCACTTAAATCAATCAAAGATAAGTGGCTTATATCTCCATATAAACTAACAGAGAAGCTGATCAGCCAAAAGCATACAAACCACAGAGCCAATGGTTTGCTGTACTTACTTAAAAACGGGTAAAGCCAAATTGAAATAAACAGCCATATGCCACCAGCAATGAAATTTAGTAGAATCGAAATTTTCATTCCAAATGATTTATCAAACACTATTTGAAGAAAATTATCTTGACTTATCAAAGATGATGATAGCCCTCTGAAGTTTAAGCTTGTACTTCCGGCAATAATGACCATAAGTAATAATAATCCAACAACCCTACCTTTATATTTATTGGAATCCATGTGTTGTTATTTCAAAATACGTTGTTAATTATTCTGATCGGAGGTTCTTGACTGGATTAACCATGGCAGCCTTAATGCTTTGGTAGCTCACCGTCAGAATTGATATAACGATTGCTAAGAATGCCGATATAGCAAATACTTCCCATCCTACATCAATTCGATAAGAAAAGTCATCTAACCATCTGTTCATGGCATACCAGCTTATGGGTAATGCAACTATGATTGCAATGGCGACCAGCTTTAAAAAATCAAGTGATAGCTGGAAAGTGATATACCGGGCACTTGCGCCAAGTACCTTTTTAATCCCTATTTCTTTTATTCTTTTTTCAGCGTTAAAGGCCGCTAAACCAAACAAGCCCAGGGAAGCAATAAAAAGAGACAAAAAAGTAAATACCATAAAGATATTGCCCAGGCGTAGTTCTGCTTTATACGTATCATTAAACGACTCATTCATAAAGTAGTAGTCTAATGGCTGACCCGGAACTAATTTATTCCAGTACTCTTCTATATCATTAATTGACTTTGAGAAATCGTCATTACCAAGTCTTACGATCATTTTATCTGCCCCTCCATTTAAAATAAAAGTCAGTGCATCAATATCATTTCTTAAGGTTTCATAGTGGAAGTTCTTTACTACCCCTATTACTGTCAGGTACTCCATATTCTCTTTGTCAGGCCTATGAATATCAGTGGTAAGTCTCATACCTATTGCTTCTTCCGGAGTTGTTCCAAGCATGGTGACTGTTGCCTCATTAAGAATCAATCCACTTGAATCAGAGCCATATTCTCTATCAAAATTGCGTCCGGCTATAACTTCCAGGTCGAGTGTAGGTATATAGTCTTGATCTATGTCCCATTGTTCGATGATCATCGCACTTTCAGAGCTAAATGATTCACCATCCATGGCACCTTCGATAAAATAAGTGATACTACCACGTTTTGAAGGTGTTGGTAAATAACTGCTAAGTGAGACATTAGATACCTGACTTAATTGTTGCACCCCTTCCTTAAATGCCTGAGTTTGATTTCCCATGGCACGAAGGTTATCTATAACCAAAACCTGGTCCTTTTGAAATCCTAATTCTTTATTCTGGATGTAATTCACTTGTTGATAAACTACAAGCGTACTCACAATCAAGAATACGGATATTGCGAACTGAAAAACTACTAATGAATTTCTAATACCTCCTCCACCGGTATTACCTGAGTGACCTTTAAGCACCTTAACAGGGACAAATCTTGATAAAAAGAAAGCAGGATACCCACCAGAAAGTAGTCCCAATACTAAACCTGATAATAGCAAAATCACCCAGAATCCAATGTTGAGATAGGGAATCTCAATTGACTTGTCTGCCAATACATTAAAATATGGCAGCGCTATTAGAGCAATAAAAACAGCCAGTATTAAGGATAGAAGAGAAATCAGTGAAGACTCTGTAAGGAATTGTCGCACCAAACCAAATCGATTTGAGCCAAGAGTTTTTCGGATACCTACTTCTTTGGATCTTTTCAGGGAATAGGCTGTCGACAGGTTCATAAAATTGACACATGCCAAAAGAATAAGAAAAAAACCAATGAATGTCATAATATAAACATTTTGGATATCGCTATTGGGACTAAACTCACCTCTTCGATCTGATGAATGCAAATGAATATCAGTTAATGCTGTGGTATTAAACCTCATAAAATTGCCACTAACTTTTTCCGCTTCTTTGGAGCTCTCCACTGTAAGGCCTGGCACAAAAGTCATCGCCCATGGAATCAGGTACCGATCCTTTACGGTATCCAAAAACGCCTGAAAGTCCTCAAGCTTAGTTTGCGGTTTGAGTTTGACAAATGTTGGAAAACGCCAGGTGTTCCATGCAAGGCTTTCCGCATCTTCAAAGCTTGATAATGAAAGGAATACGGTATGATTTCTTAGAAAAGAATTCTTTGGCATGTCCTCGACAATACCAGTTACCATATAAAGGTCTTCATCATTTAATAGAAGGCTTTGTCCAAGGGCATTCTCAACACCAAAATGCTTGACTGCAGACGAGACGGTCATTACCATAGTATTTGGTTCTTTTAAAGCAGTCTTGGAGTTTCCATGCATAAGTTTTAGACCAAACATTTCGAAAACCATAGTATCAGCGCCTGTGACATGGTTTTCTTTAACATTGAGTTGTGTCTCAGGTCTTCTTACAAGGACGTTTTCAACTAGTCGAAATCTGGTGAGTTTCTCAACTTGTGGGCAATCCGCTAACAGAACGGCTGCCATGGGGCTTGGGGATGTGGCATACTCACTGTATTCACCATTAGTCTGATTATCGATATTCAACCTATAGACACGATCTGCATCAGGAAACATAGTATCGTAATTGAGTTCATCATAAATGAATAGTGAAATCAATAAACCTCCAGCCATGCCAATTGCCAAACCAAAGGTGTTCAAGAATGTGAAAAAAGGCTGCTTGGTAAAGCTTCTAAATGCTACTTTAAAATAGTTGCTGTACATAGAAAACGCTAATGTCGAAACTAGTGATCTAGAAGGTTGATGATTGGAAAATTCTTCTTCTGCCATGCTGGGTACTTCTCCAAATTCTTTCACTGCTTCTTCAAAAGCAGATTTTTCGGAGTACCCCTTAGCTAAGAGATCATCAACATGATCTCTGAGATGTAATTCCATTTCTCGCAAAGACCCATGGTCAAAAGCCTGATGCTTCTTGAACTGCTTAAGCCACTTGTCGATTGATTTTTCAAGATTAAACATGCTAGCGAATTAAAATTTTGTTTACTAAGACGAGGAACAATCGTCTAATCAGTCTATACTCTATAGCATATATGGCAATAATAATAAGCCCAAAGACCGTTGGGATTACACCACCAAAACCATACACCAGACTTAATACATAGCCTAAATAAAATTCAGCCTTGTAAAGTGGTATAAACAGTGCGGCTCCAAAAGAAAACAACATGAGATAGGACGTTAGCTCAGGAGCATTATAGAACAAGATAGTCAATAGACTGCCAAACAGAATCCCGCCCAGGAAAAGCTGCCAATCTTCCTTGGAAATTGGTTCGTTTTTATTAACCAGTACAAGCCAGGTAACAAGGGGAACGCACAACAAACCCCACCAGTTAGAAATCTTAGGGAGTGATTCATCCTGTAAAATGTAATGAGCAGTTACCCCACCATTCAAATGCTCTGTGAGCAGTAAGATCATACAATACGTAATTGAAAGACCTGTGACAATGAATTTCGTTTTTAAGTTTAAGACCATTGTTGTTAGTTTTTATTGAGTTGTCCAAATTGCATTAAGAACAGCATTAACCTCTGACCATTGAGCCTGTTCCTGAATAAGTTCTTTTTTCCCTGCTTCCGTTATTTCATAATACTTTCTCGGTCTGACAGAATCATCTTCCATCACCCATGTTGAAATTATCAAACCCTCCTTCTCTAATCTATGAAGCACAGGATAGAGCATACCATCGGAGTATTTCATTTTACCTCCTGATAGTTCTTTAATTTTTTTAATTATTAAATAGCCATAGCTATTACCTTGCTTGAGAATACCCAATATGATGGGTTTGGTAGAAGCTGCCGTTAAGTTTTTAGAAATCATAACATTGTTTTGATAAATCTATATACATAGAATACCAAAGTATAACGAAGCATAGAATTAAAGGTTGCGAATTATCCCAAACATTCAAAAATCATGTTCTGTCAGGTTGAACTTGTCGAAGCTTAGCACAACATTTCGACAAGCTCAATGTGACAATAAGGGATATTTTCATAGCATAGAATGGAACATTATGGCTATTCCATTTTCAAACCATCAACCGGATTAGATTTAACAACGCGAAAAATTTGTGTAGATACCACAGTTAGTAATACACTTACAATTATAAAAACAGCGATAAACGCACCAAAATAATCAGCTTGCATTGTTTCAGGGAACATCATACCTATCAGAGCCTTATTTAATACATAACTTATAGGTGCTCCTATAATCATGGAGATTACAGTTAAAAGGACATATTGATTCGTAACACTCTTAATAATATTTTTCGTTTCTGCCCCGAATACCTTCCGGATGCTAAATTCTCTCACTCTACCGGAAACATTTAACATAACCAGTCCATATAACCCAAGACTTGCCAGCAATATGGCTATGGTAGCAATGGTAGTACTAAAGGTTTTTTGAGTTTGCAAATCTTTGTAAAAGTTGTCCCATAACCTTGTTTGAAAATCTCCCTGAAATGGAATTTCGGGAAACAGAACCGCCCAATCTTTCTTTAAAGTAGCGTAAGTAATGGGCTGAGCACCTGACTTTACTTCAATTGCCATAAACTTATAGTCCGTGGTTTCAGCCAAGCTAAAAATGGTAGGCAGTACCTCATAATAGAAGTTGTAGAGATGAAAATTCTCCACAACTCCTACTACTTCATACCGCATACTGTCTATTTCAAATACATGCCCTATGGGCTGGCTTAAATTCAGATTCTCCACAAACAATTCATTTACTACAATAGCAGCATGATCATTTTCAGAATGATCTTTAAAAAAACGGCCTGCCTTGAGTTGTAGCCCCATCGTTTCAAAATACTTAGGACCAACAGAAAGACGGTCTACCTCATACTTTCGATCCGGTTGATGAATGACCGTAGTAGTGTGGTTATTACCTAAATGATGAATGGCACCAGCTACAGACACTACATTTGTGTTTTGAATGAGTTGTGCTTCTAACCTGTTGAACGCACTGGAATCAGGCAATTCCACATATAACACATTATTAGGATCATAACCCCAGGTTCTTTTTGCCTGAAAGTTCGAATTTTGGGTTAGCATTACAGCTCCCGTCATTAGTATAGAAGCCATAATCAATTGAAACCCTAAGAATAGTTTGGTTAAAGGGTTCTTTTTACCAAAGTGTACGGAACCTCTAAATATCCGTATTACATTGAATTTAGAAATATAAAAAGCGGGATACAGGCCAGATACAACCCCTGTAAACACCAATACAATCGATAAGAAAATCCACAGTTCTGGGTTGAAAAAATTCAATTCCATACTACGTTCTGAAATACCAATAAACCATGGCAAAAACATAAACACAGCTAAAAGTAAACCAAGCACCAGGGCAAACAGCGTCACAAAAATGTTTTCGAATAAAAATTGAAAAGCAATCTTATTTTTGCTCGCACCAATAACCTTTCGAACGCCAATTTCCTTAAGACGTTTGGCCGCAGACACAATTGAGATGTTGATATAGTTAAAGCAAGCCAGCCCAAGCATAAAAATTGCGATAATGGGAAGCGCGATTCTTCCTTCAGCACTACCGTTATAAACAATTGCTTTTCTAATTTCCGCTGAATTAGCATAAAGCGTTACAAATGGTTCTAATGAAAATGATTCTATCGCCCAATCACTATTTTTTTCATTTTGAAGGAGCTTATATTTTTCCATTCCTTCTTCAAGTCCTGCTATCTGATTCGGGTCATTGACCTGAATAAATGTGGCAGTGATAAACTGATCCCAATTCGAGAGATCATTAGTAGGTCTAGCATAATCCAGGTTATCAAAGTGAATCAAAAAATTAAATCCTAAATCATGAGGTTTGGGGAAAGGCTCAGCTACACCAGCCACTTTAAATACTTTTTTATTTGAGTCGCTGAAAATGACCTCTAAGTCTTTCCCCAGCACATTGTCATCACCAAAGTATTTAATCGCCATGTCATGGCTTAAAATAATACTGTTGAGATCGTTCAATGATTTATTAACGCCTTTTCCGAGAGGAAAAGTAAACATCTCCAGAAACGAAGGGTCTACATAAGTCAATGTTTCATGAAATACCTCATCTTCATATTTAACGACCACATTGCTCTCTTCCACTCTACAGACTTTTTGTATTTGAGGAAAATCAGTAGACAATAGTTCACCCAACGGAGCAGGTGACATGCCATATCGTTCTATGGACCCATCTCTATTTGTATAAAACGTAGTAAGATAGACTTGGCCCTTATTGGCATGGAATTGATCAATTTTATATTCAAAGTCCATAAAAGCATAGACCGTAAGGCAAATACCAATAGCCACGGCCAATCCAAAAATGTTGATGAATGAAGTGAGTGGGTTTTTCAGCAGACTTCTGGTCGAAGTCTTGAAGTAGTTGTTAAGCATCATAATTGTTGTATTTTGAGTTTTTGGTTTTCTAACAGCATAGGACTGGCAACATCGAATGACATCCCATATGTAAAGTAATCTGGCCTTGAAAGGGCCTTTGTCTTTTACTCGTTCGTAAAAGAACTCTTCCAAATCGCCATGGAGTTCTTCATACATCTCCTTTTTGCAATACCATCGAAAAAAGAGATGAGCTAGTTTAGGTACCTTGTTGTTATTGTTTTTCATACCTTAACCTATCTGCCATTTAAAGGCCATATCCGGAATTTGCTTTCTAAGACTGGTTCTTAGATCCATGGATTCATCTAAAGCTCTCTTTCCAAAAGGCGTAATGCTGAAAATTCTCTTTCGCTTTCCTCCTCTTTTAGATTCCGGATCACTCAGTTTAGATTCCAGCATCCCTTTTTCTTCAAGCCTATAAAGTGATTTGTGGACAGCACTGACGTTGACCGAACGCCCTGACTGCTCGATAATCTCTTTGGTAATCGCTACGGCATAAGCGTCTTGATACAACACTCCTACTGTGAGCAGTACCAGTTCTTCAAATTCACCGAGATATGTTCTTCCCATACTGATTAAATTTCATTTTGTCAGTAATATACGGAAGGTCTTTAATAAAGTTTACTTTTGTCAGTAAAATAATCTATAAAACCCTAGGTCTCGAAGCTTAGAGAAAGGTTTAATAATTTTAGAACAATACTATTGAACATCTAAGCTAAGCTGAGTTGGGTCAGCCAAGAAACCTTTATTAATTCTGGATATAATAACTGTAACCATCCCCATACAAGACTTAATATTGACAATATGGTTACAATGAGATCTATTCTATTATTATTTTTTGATTTGGTATTTTCAACCTTTATTTTATCAGTCAGCGATTTAGACAAATTTTCAAAAGTTGATGTAATCTGAGAAGTGTTTAAAGTGCATTTATTCAACCTGATACTCATAGGAGCCTCAAGGTCTCTTATCATTACTAAATAGGCATATTTCTTGTTCTGAAGTCGATACTTGCAAATAACAGCCCATATAATATTCATAAGAATTATTATTATAAATAAGACCAAGGGTAATACATTTGGCTCTTCATTTTTAGTAATAAAAATGATTCCTAGGGTACTAATAGATAAAAAACTACTATATATTGTTGTGGAAATTCTATTACTGTCAACTTGTACTCCGTCATAAAATTTATACTGAAATGCCCTGGTAGCATCTAGATATTTATCATAATTATTTATTAAACTTTCTTTGTTTGGATCATCGTTCATTTTTCAAATAACTCCAATAGACAATTAATCAGCAATACCCAAGGTTGGGTATCTATTTAAAAAAAATCGCGATTAAACTAAAAATTCAAATAGCCATCTTATACTCCACCACCCTGTAAGTCTCTTTGAATCCGGTAGCAACATGAAATCTTTGTGCAGATTCATTTTCAAGTTCTACATCACTTGCTAACTCCGTACAACCTTTGCTTCTACCCCATTCTTTTGTCCAGTTGATTATACCTCGACCATAACCCTCTCCTCTTACATCATCAATGAGATATATTCCTTCTATATAGGCAACAGGACTACTTAAGCAACCATCTACAAAGTTTCTTAATGAGAGCTCCAACAGCCCGATAGGTTGATCACTATTATTTAAAATAAGGTAGGACTCCCTCAGTTTATCCTGTTCGATCAGGTCCATTTCTTCATTATCAAAGGCTTCATCTAACTCATGATACAAACTTCTCCTAAATGAGAACCAGGTTTTTCTATCGGTATAGGCTTCTATTAATTTCATATTACAATCGGTTGCATAAAGACTTACGATAATATAATTCTTCATCTGCTTTATAAAAATGTTTTAATACGCTTATTTCGCTTTATAGTTTGAGAACCAATGAGTAACGGAAATAAGAAATTCTTCATTATCGATTTTGACAGCACTTTCACTCAAGTAGAAGCTTTGGATATATTAGGTGAAATATCACTTAAAAATGTCCCTGATAAGAAAGACCGACTTAAAAAAGTAGCAGATATTACTAATCAGGGAATGAACGGTTCTTCTTCTTTTCGTGAATCACTTGAAGAACGATTGGCTTTGCTCAAAGCAAATAAAAGTCACTTACCTCAATTGGTAGAAGAGTTGAAAAAACTGGTTTCTAAGTCTTTCAAACGCAATGCTGACTTTTTTGAAGCACATCATGAGAAGGTATATATTATTTCCAATGGTTTTAAAGACTTTATTGTTCCAATCGTGGGAGACTATCACATTAAGCCTGAGAATGTATTTGCCAATGAATTTATATTTGATGAAGCAGGAAATATAGTAGACTTCAACCGAGATAATGTACTTTCTTCTAACAATGGGAAAGTAGAACAATTAAAGTCACTTGAGCTTAAAGGTGATATCTATGTGATTGGTGATGGTTATACAGATTATGAAATAAAGGCGGCTGGACTTGCCAACAAGTTTTACGCATTCACTGAAAATGTAGAACGAGGTAATGTCACTGAAAATGCTGATCATATTACACCTAGTCTTGATGAGTTTTTATATCTCAACAAATTGAATACGGCTATCTCCTACCCTAAGAATAGGATAAATGTCCTTTTACTTGAGGGTGTTCATCCTAAGGCTGTGGAGCTCATGAAGTACGAGGGCTACAACGTAGAGATTTATCCTGCTGGTCTTGACGAAGAAGAACTGGCTAAGAAAATCAAGAATGTCTCTATTCTCGGTATTCGATCAAAAACGCAAGTCACTAAGAAAGTGCTTGAAAATGCCAAACGGCTTATTTCCATTGGAGCATTTTGCATAGGCACCAATCAGATAGACTTGGAAGAGTGCCTTAAAAAGGGAATAGCTGTTTTCAATGCCCCTTTCAGTAATACACGTTCAGTTGTAGAAATGGCCATTGCTGAAATCATTGTACTTATGCGCAAGCTTGCCGATCGATCGGCAGCTATGCATGTCGGGAAATGGGATAAGTCGGCAAAAGGTAGCTATGAAATACGTGGGAAGTACCTGGGTATTATAGGGTATGGCAATATAGGAGCTCAACTATCGGTATTGGCCGAGTCATTAGGGCTTAACGTCCTTTATTATGATTCAGAAGAGAAACTGGCACTAGGCAATGCACGCAAATGCGACTCGATGGAAGAGCTGCTACAACGTTCTGATATCGTTTCTCTTCATGTAGATGGCCGACCTGATAACCATAACATCATAGGCGATAGCGAATTCAAGCTGATGAAGGATGGTGTCATTTTCATCAACCTTAGCAGAGGGCATGTGGTAGACCTGACAGCCCTTAAAAAGAATATTGAAAGTGGCAAAGTAGCTGGGGCTGCAGTCGATGTATTTCCAAAAGAACCTAAAAGCAATGATGAAGAATTTGTATCTGAGCTTAGAGGTTTACCTAATACTATCCTCACTCCTCATATAGGAGGAAGTACCATGGAAGCACAAGAGAATATTGCTTCATTTGTGCCTAATAAGATCATGGATTACATCAATACTGGTGGAACCACGAATAGTGTAAATTTCCCTAACCTGCAGTTGCCTAAGTTACAAGACGCACACCGGTTGATACACATTCATGAAAATATGCCGGGTATTCTGGCAAGGATAAATAATGTCCTGGCTGAGCATGAGATCAATATTGTAGGTCAATACCTAAAGACTAATGAAGCTATTGGTTATGTGATTACAGATATCGACAAAGCTTATGACCGAGATGTGATAAAAGCCCTACGCCAGATAGATCATACCATTAAGTTCAGGGTGTTGTATTAAGGCATAATGTTAAACTTTAAGGTTACAGTAGTCAATTAAGAACACCACGGTAGGGATTGAAAATTCAAAAAGAATTGACTTATCAATCTGTCCAAAACGCATACTTTTTTTAAAAAAAAGTTAGGTTCTTTTCTGATTAAATGTTAATTGAACCTATCAGGGTACTTGCTTTGTAAAAGAAATTTTTCAAAATTTCGAATATGCATAATATTATCAATTGCCTGATACTTATCGGTACTGTTGTCATAATAGGATTTTACTATTTTGTACCCCATCCAATAACCTAAATCATTAGGTCTACCTTCCATTTTGCTATAAAGCCAACCAGTGTAGTCCTTTGTAAACATTCGATTTTTAAACTCCAACCATAACTCCTTCTCAATTGGATTCGCAAATTCATGTACATGTTTATTGATATGCTTTCCAGAAATCAGTTCGGCAATAAAATCTGCTGCTCCTTCTTTTATACAAGCTTTCAATAAACTTCCACCATCATATTTTTGTTGAAAGTGGACTAATTCATGAGCTACAACATGCGGTATATCTTCTACGGGTTTAAGTACTTTTTTTGACCAATCACTCAAATTGTCCGTGGGTGTTTCAGAAGTAATCCCATACATTTCAGCTCCTATAATCAAACCACCACCACCGGTCGTACCTCCTGAGTTTAAAGCGCCAATTACAAAATAAACGGGAGGAAAAGTTGCTTTTGGATAGATCTTCTTCATTTTAACCATGCTATTCTTAATCTCTTTCTCCATGCCCGCTATACTTTCTGTACTTCTTTTTATGGAACTATAATATAGCGAATGCTTTCTAATCACTTTAGCTAGATGGTCTGCACTTTGAATTCTATTTTTCATGAATCCCCGGACTCCTTTTGATCCTTTGTCAAGATATAATTTTTGAAAGCTCTCTGGTTTGAAGTCGGGCCTTGCAGCATCAAATGCTGACCAGAAATTATCTATGTCGGAAGTTATAATTTCAATATTAAGTGGATTTTTATTTTGAGATTTACAAAAAGACAAACTGGCAAACAAGATGAAAACTAAAAGCTTTATTTTTTTCATATTTTTATTGTATAAATAGTCGACTAATCAATAGACACAAAACTGAATTACAAGTTGCATGGAAAAAAATTGAGTAGTGGACTATTAATTTTGTACTAAAAATTATAACATATCAAAATATCCAGCCAATTGATCTGATCTAACCTTGCGTGTAAATCCAGATAATAAATCTCAATTTGAAGAATATTATTCTAAGAATAACCCATAAATCAGGAACTTTTGGCTGTAAATGCTCAAATCAAATTTCACTAACTTAGAATATGAATCACCCAGAAAACCTCACGTTAATCAACACATTTTACACTGCCTTTCAGGAACGTGATGCTGAGAAAATGGCCTCCTGTTATCATATGAATATCACTTTTCATGATCCTGCCTTTCAAAATTTGGCAGGTGTTCATGCTGGTAATATGTGGCGAATGCTTTTAGTTCAAGCTGATAAGAATATGAAGATTCGCTATGGTGAGGTATGGGCTAATGAAACAGAAGGTGGTGCTAAATGGGAAGCGGACTATGTGTTTTCCAAAACCGGAAGGCTTGTGAACAACAAAATTACTGCTCACTTTAAATTCAAAGACGGCAAGATCATCGAACATAAAGACTGTTTCAACCTTTGGAAGTGGTCAGGAATGGCTCTTGGGCCAATTGGGTACGTACTTGGTTTCTCTTCTCTTCTCAAAAATAAAATAAGGGCACAGGCCAAATCAGGTCTCAAAAAATTCGAAGATAAATTGAATTAGACTTCTGGTTATGATTTTTGGCATCAATTCTGTTACTTCAGCCTTTATAACTTAATTATATGCGAAATACTTTACTCTCACTAGCACTTATACTTCCTATTTTATTATCGTCTTGTAGCTCAGGAAAAAAGGCCTACGAACAAGGTGACTATTATTCTGCCGTTCTGAAATCAGTCAATAGGTTAAGAAAGAACCCTAAGCATAAGAAGTCAAAAGAGGCACTTAGAAATAGCTACCCTTTAGCGTTACAAACATTGGAGCAAAATGCTAATACTGCTTTGACAACTAATCAGCAATATAAGTTCAAACTTGCACTACAGTCATATGAAGCCATCAATCGGCTGTATAGAGAGATTCAGGCTTCTCCAGGAGCTAGAAAGGTAATACATAAGCCAAAGAATTATTTTGATAAAGTGGCGGAGTTAAAGCAAAAAGCGGCTGAAGAAAGCTATGCTATCGGTTTGGAGCTTTTATCACATAATACCAGAGAAGACGCTAAACAAGCTTTTTTCAATTTTCAGGATGCTAACAACTTCGTACCTGATTACAAAGAAGTAAGAGAAAAAATGGCGGAAGCTAAATTTATTGCCACACTTAAAGTGATTGTGGAACAGATACCCGTACCTACCTTATACAGCCTAAGTGCCAATTTCTTTCAGGATAAAATTGAAGAGTATCTCCATACGCAATATCACAGTAATCAGTTCGTACGGTTTTACACTCAGCAAGAAGCCGATGCCGAAGAACTGCAATATGTAGATCAATATTTGAGGCTTCAATTTGATGATTTCACGGTAGGAGAAACACACATAGAGAGAAATACAGAAACAGTAACAAGAGATAGTGTAGTTGTTGGAACAGCCACACTAGATGATGGATCAAAAGTGTATGTTTACAATACCGTCTCCGCCAAAATTACTATCAACAGAAAAGAAGTCATTTCTAGGGGTCTATTCAGTATGCGTGTGTTTGATTCTAATTCAAATGCCGTACTCACCCATAGAAAATTTACCGGTGAGTTTGTTTGGTTCTCGCAGTGGGGCTCGTTCAATGGAGATGAGCGCGCACTTACGGATGAAGAGTTGAAAATATGTGAAGCTAGTGAGGTGCCACCACCTCAGCCACAGTTCTTGTTTATAGAGTTCACCAAACCGATTTACAGTCAGTTAACAAATGCTGTAAACGGATTCTATAGAAATTATTAACTATTTCTTTCCTGGCTTTCGACCACCTCTGCCCCTATTGCCGCCCTTATTCACTTTAGGGTTGTAGACTGGTCCTTCACCTATACTAGCAGGCAGTTTAGCTTTAGGGACAGGGTCTCCTAAGAGTTGTTCTATCTGCCCGAATTGAAATTGCTCTTTCTCATTAATAAAAGTGAAAGCAACACCTTTAGAAGCCGCCCTTGCTGTTCTACCAATTCTATGAATATAATCTTCACCGTCATTAGGAACATCGTAATTAATGACTAACTCAATATCCTCAATATCTATACCTCTTGAAAGTATATCGGTAGCAACCAGCACATTTAATTTCTTATTCTTAAACTCTCTAAGTACGCTTTCTCTTTCTTTTTGCTCAAGATCCGAGTGAATTTCTTCAGATAGAACACCAAGCTTTTTGAGCTCTCGATTTAATGTTTTTGTGTTTGACTTTGTGCTACAGAAAATAATAACACTTTGTAACGTTTTAGCCGTTAGAATGTGCTTGGTCAATTCAACTTTTTGATTCTCAAAGACAGAAAAAGCCGCTTGAACTATGCGCTCTGCAGGTTTTGATATAGCGATATTAATCTCATCTGGGTCTTTTAGAAGTTTACGAGCCAGGTCACGTATTTTAGACGGCATAGTGGCTGAAAACATGAGACTTTGCCTTTTCTGAGGCAGACCATTCACAATTTTCATAATATCTTCATTGAACCCCATGTCTAGCATGCGATCTGCTTCATCCAATATCAAGAAGTTCAATTTATCGACTTTAACATAGCCCATGTTCAAATGAGCTATAAGTCTTCCTGGAGTACCTATAATCACATCCGCCCCACTCGTTAAGGCTTCCTTTTCCTGGGCAAAGCCAGAACCATCACCACCACCATAAACCGCCAATGAACTTATAGAAGTATAGTAGGAAAGACCTTCCAATTGCTGGTCAATTTGTATCGCAAGCTCACGGGTAGGTACTATAACCAAAGCCTTAATACTGTCATCATGAGGTAGACTCATGATTTCATGGACTACTGGTAAAAGAAAGGCCGCAGTCTTTCCTGTACCTGTCTGAGCAGAGGCTATAATGTCTTTACCAGATAAGATTGTTGGAATGGCTTGTTCTTGAACCGGAGTGGCATTTTCAAACCCCATGGCCTCGATTCCTTCCAATAATTTCGGATCGAGTTTAAAATCTACAAACTTCACAAATACAGTATCTTAAATTACAAAGTGTGCAATTTAATTAAAATAAGTAGAATAGCTCCTTCGAAAAAATTATCATTGTAATTCAATCTGGACTAAGATGAACTTCGAGCATATCATATTCGATTGTGATGGAGTGCTAGTCGATAGTGAAATCATTGCAGCCGAAGTTATGACACCTGTGTTAAATACTTTCGGGCATGCAGTAACTGTCAAGCACTACCTAACACAGTATACGGGAAAGACCTTCAGGGCAATTTTCGATCAATTCGATATTGACCAACGAGTCGATGTAGAAATGCTTATAAAAAATGTGGAGGAAAAAGTCTATCTGAATATTGCCGAAGTACAAGGGATCAGTCATGTGGTTAATAGCCTGTCATTGCCAAAATCAGTCGTTTCTAATAGTCACCCGGATCAAATACGTCATGCAGTGAGCACCATAAATTTATCTGATGCTTTTGAGAAGGAGTTTTCTTCCTCCATGGTTGAAAATCCCAAACCTAGTCCGGATGTATACTTGTATGCTGCTGAAAACCTTGGAATATCACCAGAGTCATGCTTGGTAGTAGAAGATAGTATCAGTGGTTGCACGGCAGCACTTGAAGCTAATATGAGGGTAGTTGGATTTTGTGGTGGAAAGCATATTATGCCTATGCATAAAGGAGAGCTTCAAAAACTTGGGGTTCAGTTTATCGCTGACAACTCAACGGAGCTTTTATCTACATTAAATAGGCTTATAAAAAAAGAGCTGGTTTTCACCAACTCTTAAGCTCAATTAATATTTTTAGGTAAAATCCTAGCCTTCCTGGCCAACTGACTTATATTTGGTAACATCTGCTGCTACCATCATAACCTTACTTATTCCACCATCCCGGCTTCTTATAGGCGCATAATTCTCTAAAGTAAAGATTGACTTCCCTCCTTTTCCAACTCTTTCAAACTCTCCTGATTTCGCCTGACCTGCCGAAAGGTCTGCCCAAAATTGTCTGTATTCATCAGAGTTCTTTTCATCTTTATTCACCAGTACTCTGTGATGTTCACCCATCAGATCATCTTTAAAATAACCTACAATATCTAAGAAGTTTTTATTGGCATTGACTATCATACCGTCAGCATCAAATTCAATGACCGCTACAGTGCTATTAATAGCTTCCATTGTTCCTTCGGCTTCAGCCTGGCCTCTTTGCATTTCTTCCTGGGTAGCTTGCAGCTCTTCCATATTCTGTCTCATCTCTTCTTCCTGTGATCTCATTTGCTCAGTCATCTCCTGAGATTCTTCAAGAAGTTTCTGTGTTTTTGCATTGATCTTTACAGATGACACAGTTGAAGCAATACTTTCAGCAATTTTTTTGACAAAATCCACTTCGTTGTCTTCAAATACCTTGAAAGAAGCTATCTCTACCACCCCATAAATCTCCTCATTTACTTTAAGTGGTACAATCAGTACACTTTTTGGATTTGAGTCTCCAAGTCCAGAAGTGATCTTTATATAATTATCAGGCACCTCTGTCAAATAAATGGTATCCATCTCTTGCCAGACTTGCCCTGCCAAACCTTCACCTCGATAAATTTTCTGATCTATGTACTTCTTCTTATCCCATGCATAGCATGCCATTAAAGACATGTAAGGCTCACCTTCTTCAGTATCATCAATGATATAGATACCTCCTTGATTGCAACCCATATAAGTAACTAAATTTCTTATTATATCATCGCAAAGCTTCTCTATATTGTCATTGTTACTTCTTAGTATATCACCGAACTTGGCTAAACCTTCGGTAGACCAGTTACGCTTTTGATCTTCCTCAGCCACCCTTGACAAGTTACTTCTCATCTCAATAAGTGCGTTCCCTAAAACATCATGATCACTTAAGGGATTATATTCAGAATCATATTTACCATTACCGATATTTTCAGCAAATGTTGTTGTCGAACGCAAACCTTGAATCAGATTATCCATAGCAACAGCCATTTCACCAATCTCATCTTTATTAAATTTTCTACCCTGATCATCAACCAGTTCTCCCTTACCAAGTTTGACTACTATTTCTTTTATGTAGTTAATAGGATTGGTGATTGATTTAGCCATGAAATAAGCACTTAATAGGCCTATGAGAATAATTATCAAGCCTAATATTATAGTGACATTCCTTAGTCTGTTCGTTGCATTTGTAAGTTCAGCATCAGACAGTGTTGTAGTTTTTTGTTGCATTTGCGCAACATCATCCAGTTTTTCAATAATGGAAGCGGTCATTGGTATAACCTGACTTTCAATAGCATCTTCTGCTAATAATTTTGTAAGTGGATCTTCATAATTCTCAAAGGTTACTAATTGACTCATGACTTCCTTTTCAACATCTAGTAAGGCTTCAAACTCAGTCCTGACCGTATCCATCAAATAGCGCTGACTATCATTTTCCCACGCTTTCTCGAGCTCCAAAATACGATCCTTTAAAGCAGGATAATCCTGCGTGTGGAGTATCTTTAAGGCTTCCTTATCATCAACATTGCTTTGTACATAAACCCAGTTGATAATAAGCATCTTGGATTGAGTCACCAGTAGTTTAAAGTCGCTTATAGCTTCCTTGCTAGGCCGAATGATTTCAGATGACTTTTGAACCACTTGATCAATTTGATTGCCATTGATAAATATAACGGCCGCATTAATTACAAAAAGAACGATCAGAATTAGAAATCCTCCAAAAATCCTATTGCCGATACTAAGTTTAATTTTTCGCATATTTTAAAGCGTGTCTATAGACTTTAATTAAATTATAATTGCCAACCTTGAAAGCTCTGAAGATACTTTAAGTCCGGCATTATCAATTGATGACTTATTCAGTTCAAAAGCTAATTTACCATTTCTTTCCACAAAGTTAATGGCACTACCAGCCATTCCCAAGCCCTCTTTTTCAGTTATAAGCAAAGAGTTGTTCTTTTCAGACTTTTCTAAAAGGGAATCAATCTCTTCGCTTGTTGTATTTGAAACAAAAAGAATATTGGTGGGCTTAATAGATTCAACTGATTGAAATTTCACTATTACAATTGGTCTATTACCCGCTTTTTTCGAAGCAGCCATTTTCTCCAAATGACTTAATAGTGGCGTATCCCCTAAAACACCAATTGTGAAACTCTCGTTTTCACCAGGCCACTGAACATATTTTATAAAGCTGTAAATATATACAGCATGAAGTTGATAGTTCTGAGCACGAACCGATGAACCAAAAAGCAGTACTACTAAAACCAATAAAACCCTTCTGAATTGTAATTTCCACATACCGATGGTAAAGTAACCTGCATTTACCCTAATTTCAAAAAATAACTACAAAATAGCATGTTTAATATTACATTAAGGAACTCACAAACGGATGTTATCTACAATGTCAGGGGCTTGACATGGAAATCCTTTAAGCAAGATATATAAAACCTTTAGTCCTATCATAAGTTTATAGTAGTGACAAACATTATTTGAAAATGAAAACGATTAAAATACCAGTCCTCATTACTCTATTCGTATTAGGTCTGGCAGGATGCAGCAAAAGTCAGGAAGCCAAAATGTCCATTGTGAAGAAAGATATGGACAACAAAATAACTAAGACAGAAGAAGAATGGCAGAAAGAACTAACAGATGAAGAATACTATGTATTGAGAGAAAAAGGTACTGAAAGAGCTTTTACTGGTGATTTATGGGACAACAAAAAGCATGGTGATTACTATTGCGCAGCCTGTAATCTTAAATTATTCAGTTCAGAAACAAAATTTAAATCTGGTACAGGTTGGCCTAGTTTTTATGAGCCAATAAATAGTGATAATGTAGCAGTTTTAAGAGATATGAGCTACGGCATGGTGAGAGAAGAGGTGGTTTGTTCTAGATGTGAAGGACATCTGGGCCATGTATTCAATGATGGGCCTGAGCCTACCGGATTGAGATACTGCATTAATTCTGTCAGTTTAGATTTTGAAGAGTCTAAAAAATAGTTGATAAAATAAAAGGCCATCCGCTAACTAGCGGATGGCCTTTTATGATTTAGCTGACTTCTACCCTTTGTATTCTTTGAGAGCATTAGTCACTAGTAGTCTAAGGTGGCTCTTGTGCGCACGTGTAGCAGTATCTCCTGAACCATTGGCTACCTTTCGTGCAATGGCATTTAAATTATATAATGCCATTGATTTTGTTAAGTTGTTGTAAGCTTTATTCTTATCATTCAACAGAACCCCAGCTAACATTTTTGTATACTCCACCTGAAGATTTTGTCTAAACGAATTTACTGTTCCGTTAATATCAGCATCAAAAATAGCCGAGTTAAGGTCAGCCATAAAGGTTGACAACCTATACGAATTACCATACAACTCAGAATCAGAGATTCGCTGCAGCGTGTTTGGGTGTAACAAGTGGCTCAACACGCTCTTCTGAGAATTTAATACACTTTCATGAATTTTAGGGTCTTCTGGGCCTCTAAAAAATGAGAAGCCTCTTCGTTGAAGAGCTAAATAATTGTACAGATCATTGGAAGTTGAATAAGCGGTAGGCGAAAAGATATGCTTACTAATTCCCGCCATAGCTCTTTTCTGATCTGTTCTACTCACTGGAGTAAAAGGTTTAGTAGCTCCCTCTTGTCCTTGCATTGCCCGATCAACATAAACACCTCCAATAAAACGTGATATAACCCTTCCCGCCTGCGTATGTTGTCTTGACAGAATATAATATGCCTGTCTCAACTCCTGATAAGACTCTCCTTCATCATTGTATTGTTCCTTAATTTTCTTCATCATATCATTGACCAGACCAATACGATCAATAGAATAAGCAATCTGATCATTGGATAGGTCACCAGTATTTACTCTAGGATCAATACCTCTTGTAGAAGAGCGCATATCATCGGCATCATTACCAAACATGAGCTCAGGTTTTGTTGATTGAGCTAATAATTTCTTTCTGTCTTCTTCAGACATATCTGGAGTATACCCAAATTGAATAGCCCATACATCATAAGGTCCAACAACAGTTGAGTAATAATGCCCTTGACTGGATCTATCTCTGGTCACGTTAATGGTGGCATAATCCATAACGGAACCTGTCAGTGCTTTTCCATTTATAAAATCTTTATCTGCCAATTGAGCTGGTGAATATAGCTGAGATGATTTCATATTATGATTTAACCCCAAAGTGTGGCCAACTTCATGCATAATTAACTCTAGCATTGCCTCTTCTTTCATTCCCACCACATCAAAATCTGCATTATCAGCAAGTAATACTGCCTGACCAAATAGGTTGTTCACCTGCATCTCATCACTATAAAAACAAAAGTTTTCTTCACTGTTGGGCCATACTGGAAGCTCATTCTCAGAGGCAGCATTCATATGGTACAGCTTAGTATAGCGGACTCTGTTGGTATAATGAACAAATTCGAGCATTATATCCGATCCAATTGTTTGACCTGTTCTGGGGTTTTGAAAACTTGGTCCATAACCCCCAAATGGAGGGTTCGGAGAAGATGTCCACCTCAAAACATTATAACGAATATCACCAGCATCCCACTCAGCATCATCAGGTTGAGTTTTAACAACCATGGCATTTCTGAATCCTGCTTTTTCAAATGCTTTATTCCACTCAAGTACACCTTGCTCTATGGACTTTCTGAATTCCATTGGAGTAGTATTTTCAATCCACCAGGTAATTGGTTCCACTGGCTCAGAGATGGCTGCTGATGGATCTTTTTTGACTAAGTGCCATCGGTTAATCATATCTCTATAAGCTACAGCAGCTGTAGAGGTCATATCATCAACACGAGTTGTGAAATATCCCACTCTGGGATCATCAAAACGAGGTTCAAAATCATTCTCCGGCATAGCGACCAGACTATGGTAAACAGAGATGGTTACATTTCTTGCATCAGCTATGGCATTAGAACCACCGTTTAACACTGATGATGTACTATAAACATACTCTACCTTAAAATCTGCATTTTCAGGATAGTTTCTTATTGCCCTTACCTTCGTCTTATCGCTGGCCAGACTTCCCAGTTTAAATGCTCTTGGACCACGCCCTGGAAAATTAGGTGGTTTAATCTGTGACCAGGTTTCCTTTAGAAATAAGTTATTGGCCTTTATTAAATATCTGTCACCATCTTCCACCTCAAGTTTTTCACTTGCCAACACAGAGTTACTCATATTTGCTTCAGCTGATCGACTCAGTGGATTTTCAGGATCAAAGTAGAAGCTTGTATTTACCCTTACAAACTCGATCTTATTATAAAATTTCTCTATTTTGAAAATACTCGAGCCTCGGTAAGCTCCCCTGAAAGAGAATGCTTCAGTAACTCCGTCAGCAATTTGGCTGAAATAAATATATTCCTTGTTTAATTGCTCTTTAGTAACTTCCATCATCAAGTCACCCGAGACGGTATCTCTGTAAAATGTGAAAATACCTTCAATTTTCTTATGTCCTTTAACCTTACTTTCAATAGTTGCTTTTTCTTCAGTTTTGGGTTTTTCTTCTTCTTGTCCTTTTTTCTTTTTGCCTTTCTTTTGAGCTTCAACTGATGTAATAAACATCACCAAAAGAGTAAAGAGAAAAAGAACCTTTCTTAATATTCTTGTATGCATTTTTTTAGGTTATGTTAACGAGACGTAAGGTAAGTAAATGTTCCCTTTATAGGTATATTTGAGGCTTTCTAAATGACGAGAATTGTGAAATACGATACTATAGTTATAGGAGCGGGAATTGTAGGGCTTGCAACGGCTTTGAAGCTTATTGAAAAGAAGCCTGATGTAAAACTATTAGTACTCGACAAAGAGGAAGAACCTGCCAAACATCAGACTGGTAACAACAGTGGCGTTATACACTCGGGGCTCTACTACAAACCTGGCAGTTTAAAAGCTACTAACTGCATCAATGGTTACAAAATGATGGTTGAGTTCTGCGAATTACATCAAATACCATTTGAGTTATGTGGCAAGGTAGTAGTAGCTACTGAAGAAAAGCAGATACCACTACTTGACAATCTTGAAAAACGAGGTGCTCAGAATGGCTTGACTAATATCAAAACATTGAATGCTGAGCAAATCAAAGAATATGAACCACATGTAGAAGGTGTGAAAGGTTTATTTGTCCCTCAAACCGGCATTGTAGATTATAAGGTGGTAGCGCAAAAAATGTCGCTACTGATTCAGGAAAAAGGAGGTGAAATAAGACTGGGGGAAAAGGTAGTGGATTTGACTGTAAACGAAGGTAAAACAATGATAGAGACATCAAAGGCTTCCTACCATTCTTCGCTAGTGATTAATTGTGGCGGTCTTTATTCCGACAAACTGGCAAAATTTTTCAACAATCCTCTGGATGTGAAAATCATACCTTTTAGAGGAGAGTATTATAAGTTAGCTCAGGAAAAAGAACATCTGGTTAAAAATTTGATTTATCCTGTTCCGGATCCCAATTTCCCGTTTTTAGGTGTTCACTTTACAAGAATGGCTAAGGGTGGTGTTGAAGCCGGGCCCAATGCGGTACTTGCCTTTCAACGCGAAGGTTACAAAAAGAGTGATATTAACCTTTCAGAACTGGCAGAAACACTAGCCTGGCCAGGATTCCAAAAAGTAGCCTTAAAATATTGGAAAACAGGTTTTGGAGAGATGTATCGATCTTTTTCTAAAGCTGCATTTACGAAAGCGCTTCAAAAGCTTATTCCCGAAATAACAGAAAGTGATCTAGTACCTGGAGGTGCAGGTGTAAGGGCTCAAGCATGTGATAGAAAAGGTGGGTTAATTGATGATTTTATGATTCTTGAAAATAATCATGCTATTAACGTTTGCAATGCACCATCACCTGCAGCTACGTCTTCATTATCCATCGGTTCGACTATCTCTTCTTTAGCCATGAATAGGCTTTAATGCTTAGTAAAAACGAAATAGAACGCTATGCAAGGCATTTTCCACTGCCAGACTTTGGAATGGCAGGACAGGAAAAGCTTAAATCTGTCCGAGTACTAGTAGTCGGTTGCGGAGGACTCGGAAATCCCGTTTCACAATATCTTTCCGCTGCTGGTGTTGGTCATCTGGGATTACTCGATAATGATAAAGTAGCCATTGGCAATTTACAGAGGCAGGTTCTATACAATCAGAATCTACTTGGTAACGGGAAAGCTAATAGCGCCAAAAAAATACTTTCAGCACTGAATAGTGAAATTGAAATAACTGCTATTGATAAAAGGTTAACAGCCGATAATGCACTGGAAATTTTGCGTGATTGGGATTTAATTATAGACTGTTCTGATAACTTTCCGACACGATATCTATTAAATGATGCATGTGTATTATTAGATAAAACCCTGATTTACGGTTCGATTTATCAATATGAGGGGCAAGTTTCAGTTTTTAATGTTGACAAAAGTGCCAATTATCGTGACTTATTCCCCTTACCACCAGACCCGGCAAGCGTACCTAACTGCGAAGTAGGTGGGGTACTTGGAAGTCTGGCGGGAATAATAGGAAGTATCCAGGCAAATGAAGCAATGAAGATTATTTGTAATATTGGTGAGCCACTAGTCGAAAAGCTATTTATATTTGATTCACTGACGAGTCAATCCAAGGTTATTAAATACCGATCGAAACAAACAAGGGATCAAATAACAGAACTTATTGACTACGAAGAATTTTGTTCAAACTCTACAAAAAAAATGGTAAAAGAAGTAACAGTTAAAGAGCTCCATGATATGATGGAGAACAAAGAAGATTTTCAGTTAATTGATGTACGAGAGCCTCATGAAGCAGACATCTCTACACTCAATGGAGATTTAATACCATTAGGTCAAGTACCTGATAATGAGGATAAAATAGCTACAGATAAAAAAGTTGTAGTCCATTGTAGAAGTGGTGCCAGAAGTGGTCAGGCAATCCAATATCTTGAGAAGAAATTAGGACTTGATAATCTCTACAACCTTCGTGGTGGAATACTGGCTTGGGCTGATGAGATCGATCCAAGTATGGCTAAATACTAGAAAATTAGCAGGTGTCTTAAACACCCTGTGTACATTGAGCTAGTCAAAGTCGTTTTCAAATAAAAACGACTTTGACTAGCTCATTATGGCCCTGTAAAACCCTTTGCTATCCTCTACAGTTCAATAGACCCTTTCTACTCGTTCATGAGTGTATTTACCGGATTGGACAACGCTGCCTTTATGATCTCATAGCTAACTGTGGCTATTGCAAATAACAATGCAGATATCCCCCCTATAGCAAAGGTCAGCGGCTGGAGTGTTGTCTTATATGGGAATTCTTCGAGCCATTCGGTCATTCCATAATAACTTACAGGTATGGCTATTATAATACCTACCAGTACTAACAATACAAAGCGCCTGGTAAACATATACATTACGTTACCGACACTGGCCCCCAGCACTTTTCTGATACCAATTTCTTTCAAGTTCTGCTCTATACTAAATGAGGAAAGGCCAAATAAACCTAATACTGCAACAAAAATGGTAAGCCATGAGAAATAGGATACTAATTCGCTTAATTTCTCTTCTGCCTCATATTGGTCATTAAATCTTTCACCGATTGTATAATAGCTAAATGTTGATCCAGGGCGAAGGCTTGTCCATTCGGTTTTTAAGTAATCAGCTGCCTCTTTTTCTGCTCCAGGTTTTACTTTTACTATGACATTACGCGCTCGACCTTGTGTAATCACAAATACTATTGGAGCTATCGATTGGTGCAAGGATTCAAAATGAAAATCATCGACTACTCCAATTATATGCCCTTTCCTACCTCCGTAATTAAATTTCATACCAATGGACTCTTCAACCACAGAGTATCCCAAACCTTCTATCGCTGCCTTATTTAATATAAAAGACTCGGCTGAATCACTGGCTAGTTCATAAGCAAAGTTTCTTCCAGCCAAAAATGTTACATCGAGGGTCGTCAAATAACTATGATCTACATGAATATCGGCTATTCTGAAATCAATGGTTTTCATTTCCCCGTTGACTTCAGCAGAGCCACCCTGAGAGTCTAACAAGCGACCTGACGGAACCCGGCTGCTAAACGTTACATCTTCAATACTTGGCTGCTTTAATAAGCGATCTCTTATCAATTGAAAGTTGGTATGAATCTCATTATTTGATGGTAATACGATCATATTATCCTTTTCAAAGCCTAACTCTTTATTTTTCATGTACTCAATCTGGTCACCTATAACCCCCACTCCTATAATCAGACAAATGGAGATAAAAAATTGGAAAACAACCAAAATCGACCTTAGATTTATCTTCTTGTGACTTGATAGTTTCGATCCCTTAAGAACTTTTACCGGAGTAAAGGAAGATAAGAAAAAGGCTGGGTAACTTCCTGCCAATAGCCCAACTACTACAACTACAGCCAGCATCAACACCGTAAAAAAGATTGGATCTACTGTCATAAGAGATAATTGCTTGCCGGAAAAATTGTTGAACCACGGCAGTACTGAAACTACAAAAACAACGGCAAGTATTGCGGAAACCAGAGCCAATAGTATTGATTCCGTTATGAATTGTCTAATCAGAGACGAACGAAAGGCACCCATAACCTTTCGCACACCTACTTCCTTGGCTCTTTTCATTGATCTTGCAGTAGAAAGATTCATGAAATTGATACAGGCAATAACAAGTATAAACAAGGCTATGACAATGTAGGTATAGACGTATTTGATATCTCCGTTAGCCTCAATTTCACTATCCAGATGTGAGTGCAGATGAATATCCGTCAGTGGCATTAGATGTAGCCTATTAGTCCTAGAAGCAGGTTCATTGTGCCTGCTATCACCTAAGTGTTTATCTAAAAAGGCAGGAACACCTTCCGTGAATTTGGTAATCTTTGATTGATCTGGAAATAAAATGTAAGTGGCAAAATTGTTACTTCCAAATTGCTGCATTAATTGCTCCTTACCTACTACATTTTCATAAGTTAGGAAAGAAGCAATCATGTTATATTTGAAATGAGAGTTGTTTGGAGTATCCTCTATAATTCCGGTAACCTTCATTTCCAGTGTAAGACCAAAGTTGCTGAACGTTAGAGACTGCCCTATCGGATCCTGGTCACCAAAATATCTTCTTGCTGCTGATTTTGACAATACAATGGTGTTTGGTTCGGCTAAGGCAGTCTCTCGATTTCCTTTAAGCATTTTCCATGAAAAAACTTTGAAGATATCAGCATCGGCAAAGAAGAAGTTATCTTCTTCAAATTGCTTATCGTCAATCTTCATTATAGGACCATAACCACTTACCAACCTGACTGCCTGCTCAATAACACCCTCAAAATCATTTTCCATCAAAGGGGCAAATGGTGGAGCTATATGACCTAAATGTAAACTCGATTCACCATCCTGATTTAACCACTCCCGCGAAACCCGATAGATTCTATCAGCTTTGTCATGATATTTATCATAGCTAAGTTCATGTTGGACATAAAGTGAAATAAGGATGGTAGCCGCCATACCAACTGCCAAACCAAAAATGTTTATGAAGGAATACAGCTTTTGACTTAGCATATTCCTTACCGCAATTTTTAAATAGTTACGAATCATGTCTGTGTTGTTTGAGTATATAAATTGACCTTTTAATTTCTTAATTACTGAGGGGCGCATCATCAGAAGGACTTCCTTACGATAGATACTACGAGCTTTTCCAACCCCGTAAAGCACAATATTTTCCTGAAACGCTTCATCGAGATCGCCTTGCAGCTCCTCATAAAATTCTTCAGCACAAACCCATTCAAGCCATTTGGCAAATAGTTGTGGTGGTTTTATCATATGGCTCATATAGCATAGTTAATATTTAATGCTACCCTGGGTACTTTACTCCATAATTGCTCTCTAAGTGCTTTTGCCTCCTTAAGAGCTACCTTACCCATGTTAGTCACTGTGTATAGTCGTTTTCTTCTACCACCTCGTTCCTTACTGGCGCTGCCCATAATAGATTGCAAAAATCCTTTTTCTTCCAGGCGTGTTAGCGCGGTATGCAATGCTCCCCTACTAATGCTTCTGTCTAGTTCTGTTTGAATTTCAGATTGAATACGAACGCCATAGGCATCATCTTCCAAAATCAAAATAGCCAATAAAACAATCTCCTGAAATTCACCTAAGTAAGTACCCTTCATGGTTTTTAATTATGCTAAACACTATATGTTTCGTAAATGGATACGGCAAGATATAATATTTGTTTCCTAAATGAAGACATGATTATCAAAAAGACCTCAAAGAATGTATTTTTTCAGAAAAGAATTATTTCATAATTTCATGCCTATGTCAATTTTTCATCAGGCACAATATCTCTTTGATTTTGGAGAATTTATTGGAGACAAAGAAGTTTTTGGTTGCAAAAAGCTACTTTATGCTCTCAATGGTAAGTTTTATGAGATTACCTACCATGCCTTCGAAAATATGATAGATCATATTGAATTCAGGTCACTAGAGTATGCAGCTAAATACTATAGCGATATGATAGATATAGAAGGTCTATAATCAATCTACTGAGGCCAGTAACTCTTTAAGGAATTTATTAAAATCAAATGATCCACGCACCTTGGTTTGGCCCATGCGAACTATGACTAAATCCCTGGAAGGAATAATGAATACACGTTGCCCTTCAAAACCATTGGCACTATACAAGTCGGTAGGCGCATCTGGGTACACTCTATTTTCAGGATTACCTACTTCTCCTGCATTTAACCAAAAATGAGCTCCATAATTTCCATTAGGTGCTTTTTCAGTAGGTGTTGAGACATAGTCATTCCAACGTTCAGGTAATAAACGTTCTCCATTCCAAACACCATCATTTAGATACAATAACCCAAATTTAGCCCAATCACGAGGTGTAGCATACATATAAGATGAACCTACGTAGGTACCCGAAGCATCGGTTTCCATCACCGCACTACTCATACCTAATGGGCCAAAGAGTCTATTTCTTACGTAATTTAGATAATCCTCTTCTCCCAATGTTGTTCTGATTAATTTGGCCAGGATATTAGACGTACCACTGGAATAATACCACACTTCATTGGGCTCGTGAGCCAAAGATTGATTGGCAGCAAAACTGCCCATATCTGCCTTTTCATAAAGCATGGTAACAGCAGTACTTGGTCCGCTGTACACTTCTTCCCAATCTAAACCGCTACTCATTCTCAGTAAATGATCAACTGTAATCTGACTCCTATCATCGGTCTTCCACTCTTTGACATTAGCTGAATTAATCTCAATATCTATTTTTCTGTCTTTCTCCAACAAGCCAATTAATGTAGCTGTCACACTTTTAGTCATCGACCAGCCCATCTGCGGAGTAGAAGCATTGAAATTATCAGCATACTGCTCCCCTATTATATGGTTCTTATAAACGACTACTAGTCCTCTCGTATTTACTTTGGTATCAGGAATATTTTCTTCAAATGCTGCATCAATTGCCTTATCTAATTGTTCGTAGTTCACATTCGAGAAAATAGTGTCTTTCAATTGATTTCCAATTGGCCAATAAAGCGAGTCAACAGGTTTAGCAATCTCAATTATGTCAGCAGGTTGAGACCTAAATGCTTCTTCTTCAATCTCTGATAGCAATGTACAACCTAATCCCTTTCGGTAAATAGCTTTTTTCTTAACCAGTCCAAAGACATCACCGGTAGCGGAGCTGTCAGCCCAGTTAATCTCAAAAGTACCCGCAGACAATAGAGGATTCACTTTCAATTCATTGGCCTTCACATCATCGACATCACGACCTGAGACGAAAACACAAGAACACAAATTTTTTGCGCCATAACCGCTAATGATCGGAATAGCACGGTAGGCATAATTTAGGCCATATATTAATCCAATGACAACAATACCAGCTAATATTTTCTTAAACATAACCTTTAGTTAACCTCTTGTTTTCGTTGAGTTCCCGTATACAAATCATCTGCTTCAGCATCCTGATCCCAATCCAAATAGCCGGTGAAAGTAGCTACATCATCTTCAATGGATGTATGATAGGCGGTAGATATGCCATCCTGGGTCATTGTAAGCGTATCTCCAGACACCTTCCAGCTGCCAGCACTTGTCATCATAACTTCATCTTCTAATGTATAGTAAGTGGATATAAATGTGCCGTCCTCCTTTATTTCAGTGACAATAGGTTTTATACCTAACACCTCTTCCCAACTCCCTTCCGGAACATCAATTATAGAATCTGCTTCCTCGTTTTTCATGGTTACATTCATGGCCAAATTGGTCCAGGTACCGACAATCTCCTCGTTCAATTCAACCTTGCCATTTATTTCTTCTTCTGAACTGACTTCCGTTTTTTTACTTTCATCGCAGGCCTGAAACAAAAATATAATGCCTATAAGCAGATACGATTTATTCATACTATTTTATGTGAATTTGATTCCATCTATTTTAGTGCAAAATACTAATAAATCAATATTGTGGACGGAACGATAAGAGAAAATATAACACCAGGCACCAAAGTGGCCATTGTTTTAAAGAAAGATCAACGAAGTGGAAATCTTACTGAGGGTATTGTCAAGGACTTATTGACCAAGTCACCAAAGCACCATCGTGGCATCAAAGTGAGGCTCGAAGATGGTCAGATTGGTAGAGTGCAGCAGGTTTTAGAGTAGCTATCAATCATTACTCAATCTTCTCCTTTGCAATCATAGGATGAATTTCATTAATCGCCATTAAAGCGGCTGAACCATACCACTCTTTCAATTCAAGCACAAGGCTTCCTGCCTTTATTGCAGGATCGGTATTGGTAAGTGCCTCTGCTTCTTCCAGCGTTTCCACATTGAACAAATAAATTCCTCTTAGGTCTCCATCATCAAAAAATGGGCCCGCTAAGAGGAGCTTACCTTCTTTAGCCAGCCTCCGTATATTTTGTAAGTGAGCCGATTGAAGCTGAGCGGCTTCGGTAGAATCTCTATCTCTATTAGGACCTCTTTTGAGAAAAGCCATTACATACTTTTTCATGCCATAGGCATCAGCACCGTACGCTGCCGCCTTTAAAGAATCATAGCCACTTACAGCTTTCACCTCAACTTCATCAGCTGTCTTTTTCGTTTCTGGCTGACACGAAATGATGGCAATAAAAAGAACTAGTAAAAGATAGAGTATAAAGTTCGTCTTTTTCATAGTATTTAAGATAGCAGATATCTACGCTATAGGCAAAAAGGTAGGCTACTTCAATACCCTAAAACCTGTTTTAAAAACCACAGGATTAGGATAAACTCCATCGGTGTTATCATGCAGGAAGTTATAAGAGATAATGGCTTGCATTTCGAGGAATCGTGCAATCTTAAACTTTCTTCCTATACCTACAAGTAGTGTCTGGTGCCATTCCCGCTTATTATTTTCTTCCGTTCCCGTTACTTTGCTCATATTCTCTCCCTCCAGGTAACCAAAGAAGTTCTTAAATGCCATGTGATTGGCGAAGATACTATACCCATATACATCATCATTTTCAAAAGAAGTTGCGCCACTACTCTCGGCACCCAACCTGGCGCGATACGTACCAGTAAACCCTGCTTCAAAGAGTTTGTTAAATCGCCATCCAACCACCGGAGCAATGTCCAGGTTTATCGGGTTGGTTTTAGACACGTTCAGATTGCCTCCAAGGATTAGCCTTTTCCAAAAGGACTCTCCTTTCAAGGAACTTCTTTTTTTGGCTGTACTAAGATCATTGCTGTTAGGTACTACACTGTATTTCTTTTTCAACTCGCTCATTTGAGATTGTACTTCTTGCAATTGCCCGGCATGCTGACTTATAAAATCTTTGGCATGAGAGGCCATCTTTTTCTTGACCTCCTTTTTGGCTTTAGCCTGCTGCAACTGTTCCCTGGTGAGCTCTATCTCTTTTTTAACATCAGTAAGCTTTCCAAGCTCACTATCTGACCCGTCTAAACTCTTAAATTCATCGGTATTTTTAAGTGCTTCTTCAGCCTTGCTTTCCCCTTGATCTCTTAATTGATCCAAAGTGGTAGAATCTAACTTAATATCCGGAGCTTCTATACCTGTTTGATTAGCAAACTCCTGTTTTGCTAAAGAAGTGGCCTCACCCTTTAGCGCTGCCGAATCAGTAGGAATACCAGGAATATTGATATCTAGTTGGTCCTGAATTTCTTCATTTCCCATTGACTTTACTTTTCGGATGACATCACTCGAATCCTTTGGTAAGGTTGTATCAAATTCTTCTTCCAACCTGTTGGCTGTTTCATTCTTAGCTCGATCTTTTAAGGTAGAATCAGTTTCTATTATGGGCAACTGTACCTTACTATTTAGACTGTCCAGCAATACGTTAGTGGTCTCATCTTCAATAGACCATACCAAAGCTGTTGTATCAGTTGTTATTTTCTTAAGGTTTACAGAATCAATCACTTGAGATGTCGCTTTCAATGAGTCTGAATTTAACTCAGTCTCTTGACTATAACCTATGAGTGAGAAGGAACTAATGAGTACTATGGTTACAAAAAGTCGGATAGGTCAAAGGTAAGAATTGCGTCGCGGAAAGCCTTATTTAGCTAATATCATTCTTCATGTATCAACCTCCCCAGAAATATAATTTCAAACTCGCCTCTAACATTTTGGTGCTTTTGGAATAACATATCGTCTTTCTTGCCAGGTACTTTAAGTGGATTCTCAGATTAAGATTATTGCGTTCTATATGTCTCGTATAGCGCAGTCCAACTTTATGCAATTCTGATGGAATAAGTGTTCTGTAGCTTGATAAACCATCAGTTCCTATTCTCTTAGGAGATTTATTCAATACTTGGTCAATTAAAGTCTTTAGGTTTTCTTTAGTTCGAGAACCTACTTTAAAGTCAACTACCTTTTTTAGGGTAGTATCAAAAATGTACATTACCCAAATTTGACTTCTTTTATGCTTGATATAACTGCATAATTCATCAATCTCATAGGTATGATTATGTGCATGATAAACTGGAGATGATATATCGGTTGCATAATTGATTTTCCATTTCATGACTGTATTACAGCTTATATTCAAAATTCTTGAAAGTCCTCTTATCCCATTTCCTTCATTATGCAGTTTGATAAAGTAACTTCTTCTATCCTGAATTAAACAAGCATTGTACCTGTACCTCTTTTGTTGATACTTAAAACAAGATTTACAACGGTACTTTTGATTTCCATTTGCTTGTTTTCCTACTTTGATACATGCACTAGAACAATGCTTACACTCCATCTGATAATCTGATACACTAGCTTTTAAAAAGTCGCCAAAATTGAGTTGTAAGACATTAAAATAAAAATAGCCACCATCTCCAGCAGCTACTTTCTTTAATTTGATTTTCAAAATCTTGCTCTCTTGCTCCTAAACAGACTTTATTTCCAAGAACAGATAATGTGATACATGACTAGCTTAAAAGGTGAAGTGGCGATACAGGCGATATGGCGATCTAGAATCTGCTGTATCGTCTGTTTAGTCATTAAAAATCAAACAACTCCTTTGCTTCAATACCTAAGGTCTTCGATAGAACTCTCACAGTATTAATGGTAGTATTAATGTCACCTTTCTCAATACGCATTATTTGACTTCTTTCAATCCCTGCATAATCAGCCAATGCGGATTGTGTCATTCCCTTTTCATTTCTTATGCGTTTGAGGTTTTCTCCGAAGGCTTTTAAATACTGCTCGTCCTTGTGGTTTATCACAGAACCAAGATGACCATCATTAGCTAATTCATATGTTGCATGTATGCCTCATATTGATTTATTTTATAGAAAAACATCTCCCATGAAGTTCTACATTACAATATTCTCCATACTGACAGCTTTAGTTACGTTCTCCTACTTCATAAATATGAATAAGGAAGGTTTACACGATGGCCTATATGAATCATCATATATTGGTATTGAAACGCAAATGTCTATTGAGGGTAATCGAATGAGGCACACTTCATCAATGACTGCTGAAATGATTGTTGACTGTCAACAATTCAAAGACCGAATTGAATATACAGATGCAAAAGGTGTCAAAAGAATCCTCAGAGTAAGAAATGACTCCACTTTATATCAGACAATAGGAAATCAGGAATTAGTATATACTTTAATCCGTAAATGATCGAAAGCGTTACCTATTCTCTCACATTTGTACATTCTTATTTATCTATCTGTCTCTTTTTGAAGGAGTTAGCTGTAATTGCTCATGATCCTCTATTGAATATGATAGATGAATAGATGAAGGAACTTGTCGTTCACATAAGACCCTGTTTTTACTTATGAAATTCAATACAAATATTGCTTCTTTAAGGTGGTCATTAATAACTATAAATTGTGAACGATTTAGAAGAACAACTAATGCAACAATGCCTTGATATCTATGAACAGGCAAAGAGGGAGATTTACAATGCGAGACTATTCAGAAGTATGTTGGCTCAATATGGAGCTAAAGACACTGTTACTAGATTAATTGAATCTGATAAATTGTCTGATGGTTTTATAAAACTATACGAAGCACAAAAATTGAATCTTACTGTTGAAGCACTTATTTACGAAAATGAAATTTATCATGACTACCTTGGTGATAAGTTAATTGAAAGAGCTACTAAAAAGTTAAAGAGCTATGGGTATTTTGAAAAATAATGAGTAACAATTAGCCTCCTAACAATTTTACTCAATCCTTCATCTATTCATCTATCCTTTTGTTCCCCTATTGATTTTAAAGCTTTCAATAGCAAATACACATCAATACTCATTTCATTGAATGATAAAGGAAAATCCCTGTGTGTATTAACGTAATCAAAGTACAATTCGAATACTGTATCATATAAGGATTCAGAAGTTGTGGATTCTAAGAGTTCTTCGAATAATTGATAGTCTTTCATTTTATGTGTGACTATCAGTCAAAAGATAGAATATCAATGAATATTCATAGGGCTTTAGTTTTACCTATATCGCCTGAATCATAATACAGCCTAATTGATTTAACCCCTGTTTTTCTTGATTACGAAACAGTGTATTCTTTACTTCTTACAGCTTCATAAGTGGGATCAGTAGTCACACTTTAAAAATAATTCAAAGAACTCTATCATTCGAATATTCGAACGCTTCATTTGTAAATCCATTTAGAAATAGCCCCGAATACATAAAAATAATAAGACAAATAGACCCATCAAGAGAGTTTGTATCACCTAAATTACATTTGACATTTAAAGATTCTGAAGGACACAAATTCACTTATACAGCTACCTCAACTTATCATTTCAGAAAGATATTAGATTTCTTTCCAGATATATTGAAAAGGTTGAAGACTTGACAGGTTCACTATTAACTATCAATATTCGAACGTTTCATTTGTAATTTCATTTAGAAATAGCTCTCTCACACTCAAGTCAATAACTCAATGAATAACTAATCTTCCTTTTACTTTTAATTTCTTAGCATCTTCCCAAACCTCTCTTGCTAAACTTTCATCTTCAATTTCTATCTCGATAGTTTCGTTATTATCAACTAATCTATCTTTTAGTCTTTTTGCCTCTGACAAAGACATGCCTACTTTTTCATTTAATAGCTTTGTAAAAGGAATTTTTCTCATACCAACATCCCAACCTTCGAATATTATTTTTGCCATGTCAATTTATTTTAAAAACTAATTTGGAGGGGAATCTTCCTGGTCTTGCTCCAGTTGTTCTTTTTGCTCCATGAATAATCACTTCATTAACGCCTTGTTGTCTACCAAAATCAGTAACAACATCCTTTATTCCTCGAATCCCTAATTTATTCGTCAAAGCACCATCGATGTCAAAATTTCTTATCGTTAGTGTTCCGTTAGATTTTGAAAAATTTCCTCCGAATTCAATTAAATCATCACCAATCTTCGTTGAGTAAAATAATAAATCACCTTCTCTTGCGGTTTGAGTAAAAACCCTTCCTACTTTCTTAGCAGGTATTCCCATATTTCGAAGTGTGCCTTCAGTCATTATAATAGCAATGATGTCAAAGGCTAACTCACCCGCTGAAGTTGGATCATCTAAAGCAGCATTAAACTTTCGCTTTACATCATTCTCCAATGCATCAAGAACAACAGTAGGGTCTTCAAATACCTGATCCATAAACGCATCAAAGCCATCAAGGGCAGTATCTGGATCGTCTAAAGCTTGACCTATTCCATTTGCCAAGTTTTCTGCTCCATTGAATATACCGTCCATAAATTGAGAAAAGTTGGATTGCCTTGCCTCATTGGGAAAGGGTTGCAACTTAAAATTTGTCACATGACCAACAGGTTTCATTTTATAAGGGCTTTGACCGTAATGCTCCATCGCATAGTCATGAGCCACTTCCATAGATTGTTGATATCCGTATGCACCAGTAGTTCCTTCTGTTGAATTCCATCCATATCCTCCATGTTCAACATGTTCCAAAGCCTGAAAAGCCGATTGAATAAAATCAATCACTTGCCCCCAATTCTCAAATACAGAATCTCCATAAGGATCATTCCAGTATACAGGATCATTAAAGGCATAATTATAAGGCGTCCAGTTACTGAATGATGAACTCAACGGATCAATCTGATTAAACCTGCCTAAGGCAGGATCATAATCTCTATAGTAAGTTTCATAGTTCTTGGTCTTCTCATTCAATTCACTTCCTGCATTGTATAAGAAGTTGTTTTTCAGGTCTGATATCCTTGTCCATGAGGTACTGTGTTGCAACCCAAAGGGGTAGTAATCGGTATTCTGTACAACCATACTTTCTTTCACCTTTACTTCAAAATCATCGAAGTAGACTTCATTGCCTGTTGAACCACTTTCATTACTTACGTAGGTAAATAAGTAACCCGCTTCGGTGGCTACTTTAATGGTCGATAATGTTTCTTCATTTCCAGATTCACTTACTTGTTGATAACCACTTAGAGAAGGTACGTAATTCATCTGCTGATCGAAGAACAAGAAGTTCAGATAAGCAGAAGGTCGGGTACTTGTACCGTCACCTATTATCGTATTCCCATAAGCATCATCAAAAGCGGTACTGAGCTCCTGTTCTGTACCCACATTAGTAATACCCGTAAAAGTAGAAGCTAATGCTGAAGCCAATGCCGCCATCGTAGTTGTGGTACTAAAATCACCTCCAAGATGGAAGGCCTTAACACTTATTTCAATGGTATCACCGGGATAAAATGGAACAGTCAAACCCGGACCAATAGGTTGTGTTGCATATAAATGGGATACCTCATTACTTCCCTGTCCTGATCTTGGGTCGGTCATTCGTGTATTGTCAATACCTGTAAAAAAGGCATCATCCAATTGATCCACAACATCTGCTTCCATGGTGGCCACAAACTCAATAGAGTCCGTTTCTGAAGTATACAACATCCTGACATTTCCGAGATGATCGGTATGGGCGTATTGGTACTCTAATGATCCATCACTGTTGGCCACTACTCTACCTTCAGGATGACTAAAGAACTGTAGCGTGTCATTTTCATAGATGCTACTTCCTATGTAGTCTGTTCGCTTATTTACCGTATCTGCCAAATACAACTCCTGGGTCAATCGTATACCATTGGCGGCATAGGTGTTCACCAGCTTGGCGCCATCATCAAAGGTGATAGTATCGGGTTTATTGAGCACGTTATAGCCTATCGAGGTGATCTCTTTATTAGCATCTGAGATCATATTGCCGTTAGCATCGTAGGTATACTCGGTGGTAGCTGTGCTTAGGTTTTCAAAGCCACTAGCAATGGCACTATCATCAGCCTTGCTCATCGCATTGCCATCATAGGTCATGGTCATATCGTCCATTAAGGTAGCGGTAAGTCCTGTTTGGGTGGTCTTCCTATCCAATCCATTGATGTTTCCATTTTTATCATACCCGATGTTTTCCAACGCAAAGAAGCCTTTGTCTAAGAAAGTACTGCCTTCTCCATATTTAGCCTCGGTCAGCCGGTCGGCATCATCATAAGTATAGGCATAGGCTTCTACCTTACTAGTGGAAGTTAGGTTGTTTTTCCATTTCATCCCCGATATGTTGCCATTGTAGCTGGCAGTATAACCTGTAGCACTTTCATTGTACAATAGCTCCATCCCAAAGAGTTGATCGCTGGTAATATTGTCTGGATCATTAAGGCTTTTCAACCACCCTCGGATGTTGTAACTATAATCTGAGGTCTGCAGATAATCTTCTGCTCCCTGGTCATGGATATTTTTGGTGAGCAGTTGCCCCAGTTCGTTGTAGGTGTAGTTGGCAATGTTCACTTCATCGTGTACCAGGTAGAGGTTTTCTAGTACATGGCCGATAGTATGTATGCTTATATCTGGTGTTAACGAAGAGTTAGTGGCACCAAGTATTTCTCTAAGCAATACACCATTCTGCCAATAACTTACTGTTCCATCGACTCGCTCTATTCTAAATTGATCTCCCGGTTGATAGCTATAGGAAGCAATACTACTAGAACCATTCTCTCTTATTTGAACTGATCCTGATTCTAAAAATAAAAATCCATAATCAATTTCATTCCAGGAGCTACTGGTATTTGCATCATTAAGTCCTATATACCTTTTAGTATTAGAGACTGCTACCGTAAATACTAAACTCCCTGAATGTTGACCTGCAATAGTTTGAGAGGATACTGCTCCGGCATTGTAACTATTACCACCAGACGTTTTCTTCCACCCCTCATCGGTTAAACTTATATTCGTAGAGGATTCCCATTGCACCAGTTTATTTGACTTATGTGCTATTGAGGTAAGTCGACCGGCATGGTCATAAGCCATATCTTGCTCCGTTATCACATTGTGCTGAATAGCTTTAGTCGTTAGTACTTTCCCCGCATAGTCATAAACTACGGTGCTGATATCCAGCTGACCCAGATGGTTTTCACTCTGTGTTTGGGTCACACGCCCACGGTCATCATAAAACTGTACTGAGGTTAACCAATCGGTAGTGCCTACTATATTGACTTTACTTCCGGTTGCTATTCCACGAGTATAGGCATAGGCTTCAGCTTCCTGTCCTTCCAATTGATTACTCTGATAATCGTAGTCAGCAGTCCCGTTTCTATCAAAGTCATAGTCGTCATAGTAGCTTACACTGAGCAAGGTAGTGTTGGATGTTGGAAATACGTTATTACTATACCCGTGATAGGTGGCGTTTACCTCAGTTATTTCATAATAATCGTCTGTGGCATCGTAATCGAGTCCGTCATAGTAGGTTTGCATGGCGGCTCGTGTAGATAAGGAGGTTTCGGTATAAACACCGGTATACACAGGGCGTTGTTGTCGATCATACTTGACAAAGAGCCATTGTTTGTTAACACGTTGGTTACCGTCCTGGGTCAGGGCTACTCTGTCCAGGTTATCGTAAATGATGTATTGTGGCTCCGCTCCGGGAACTCGTTTCTCCACCAGTCGGCCTTCAGTATCGTAGGTATACTGAAAACACCACTTATTAAGGAAGAGCGTCTTATTGCCGTTTTCATAATCGGCACTCCAACGATTTACAGCTTCCGGGGGAACGACATAGTGCAATCGACCGAGGTCATCGTAAAAATTATGGGTGATATTATAAGTACCTGTAGTCGCTTCTACCTCTTTTATGATCGTTCTACCTCTGTAAGTATATGTTTTTACTGTATGACCATTTTCATCGGTCATGGTAGTAAGTGACACAGTTCCTGATGGGTAGTAGCCACTTATGGCTGGTTGATTATTCACATCTAAAACAAGCTGTTCTATCTCATTTGCACCATTGAGATCATAAGCATAGCTTACGGTATTTGCATTCAACTGCCAGTCGGCTCCGGGGGCACTTTGTTCCAGTACCCGCTGAAGTGGGGAGTCTTCGACTTTGGTTTCCGCAAATGGAAAACTATCGGACACCACACCTGTAGGTGGAGAGTTATAAAAAGAGGCTTGTGCCGTTTTGGTTCCCGTATAGAAGTCTGATCCTGTAGCGGTGTAGGGCAAATACTGTTTTAATGAGCGACCGTATTGGTCGTATTCCTGGAAACTAACGATATCATTACCGGCAGCACTCTGATTTTTTACGACAGATTGAATGGTTCGGCCAAAACCGTCATAATAAGCCATTGACTTCAGTTTATCTCCATTAGAGTCTGATAAAGCATCAAATGCGGTCAAATCCGCTGCCGCCACAGTAGCTATTTCCTTGATCACATAGTTTTCAGACCCTGATATAGTTTGTACGTCCAATAAACTCATGACCTCAAAAGGGGTGCATTCTCTGGTTGCGCCCAAGTAGGTCACAGCAGCTTTAAAATAACGCTCTCCTGATGAAAAAGGAGCGTATTTGATAGTCGGTTGGGTGGAAGAAATGGTATCATAGAATTTGCCTGTTTCCGAAACCATCCAATAGTCGATCTGTCCTTGATAATCATTAAGTGTTAATTCTATCGAATCGACATTATTATATATTTCTTGCTCACCGGTTATATAACCTTCCATTCCAAGGGGTACAACTTCAACAGTCACAATAGGTGAAGGAACCTGAAGGCAAGGACCATTTTGAACAGTCACCCTGTAATCAGTGGTCTGGGAAATATTAAATGCTATGGAAGTTTTATTATCAGAAGAAGGTATTGGCTGCCAGGAATTTCCCGAAGTTTTAATTTCCCAACCAACCACATCACCTAAATGATTGTCCACACTTACATAACCAGTGCCAGAGTCCCAAAAACTACTTGTCGAAGCGGCAACATTACCAACATCAGTTGATTCTCTCACAAGGATTTCCTGACCAGCCGTATATTTAGTTTCACATCCATTTACCATCTTAACTCTATATTGATGGCCATTTACCGCATCTAATGCAGGTTCAAGAAAAGCAAGGCCTGTCAAACCAACCGTATTATTCAGTGGATTCCATGTTATTCCGGAATCATGGCTTCTTTCCCAGGAAATAATGTAGGTATCTTCATTAATTCCATTATATGCAAGCTCTATAGTACCAGATTGACAAAAATCTGTTGCTCCTGAAAATGACCCAATTTGAATATCAGGAAAATAAGTTATCCTTACCACATTAGAATATACCGGATTACAGGTTCCACTCAGTACTCGCCTTCTGTACTTCATAGTTTGTGTTAATGAAGAAGGTGGGGTATAGTCTACATTATCGTTGTCACCATCTGCTGCTGACCATGGACTACTCCCAGAAGATTGCTGCCATAAATAGGTAAATGAACCATAACTCCCAGTAGCGCTTTGGTTATTCGTAATGGTAGCAGCAGTCTGGTCACTACAAATACTTTGGTTGGCTCCTATGACTCCCGGATTGAGAGTTGTTAGTAAAGTCTTTCGGCTTACGTTAGAGTATTCGGTTTGTAAACCAGAGACTACTCTTCTTCTATAATCATAAGTTTGATCGATGGTTCCAGGATTATAAGAAATATTTGTAGCTCCAGAAATATTTGACCAACTGCCGACTGGCGGCTTTCGTTGCCACTGGTAGCTATAACTCCCCGTCCCACCAGAGGGTGTCAAGTTATTACTGAGTGTTGAGGTAGATGAGCTTGTGGTGCATACTGATTCTACTCCACCAATACTACCTCCGGTTAAAAGAGGCAAGACATTTACATTCATGGATGATACAACAGTACCTTGAAAATTTTTGATCTTTACTGACGTATTACCGGAGGAATTCCAACTAATATTCGCTCTGTAAAGAATTTCCCCTGAAACAGAATGTTGAGTTGTACTAATGACCGTTCCGCCCTGAGCTTCCCACTGTTCACCTAATATTCCGAATTGAGAAGTGTATTCATACCACCTTGTAGTATTTACAGCTGGGTTAGTATCTCCCGTTACATCAGCTTTCACCGTAACCGTTAAGCATAATACTGCACTAAATATCAGGCCTATTTTTTTTAAAAGATCCATCTTATTGGGAATTATGTTGATAACAGTCACCACTTTGGTAAGTTCTTATGTGGGCTGTGGCGTCAACGCCTGGGTGGCTACTATTATAAGTCTCACCTGTGCCATTATCGTAAATAGTCAAACTATAAGTATTCCAATCCTGTAAAGTGGGTTCTAAAGATAGAGTCGGAGAATTACCACCTATCGGAAAATCAGTGCCACTTGCTTCATTAGAGCTTGTATCTTTCCATCTCTTTACTGTCCAAGCATAATCAAAATCACCTGAACCTCCACTTGTAACGGCTGTCAATATAAGATTACACAATGTTCCGTTTACCGGAGTCGGGCCTCCCTGTTGTGGATCGGGTTGACAATCGTTAATAATTTTGGGGGAACAAACATCGTAGGTGAATCCCAAATTACTATGAATATGGGCTTTGAAGTCATCATTAACATAAACACTAATATAGGTCTTCCTTTTTACACCTAAGTACTCCGTTTGAAGCATAACTATATGGTACCCTAAATTTGTAAATGCATATTGGTAGAAATCATCGTTAACAGCAGAAATGGTGTTGAAATTAAAATTATCAAATACTTCTGTAGCCGAAGTTCCATTAAGCCATTCAACTTTCCACTGAAAACTAACGCCACCTACCTGTTCCGGTATTGCATTAAAAACGATTGTATCATTGATCCCAATACCGTAAGCTGGATACTCATAAAACACTTTGGGAGTAAAATCAATCTTATTTTCAGAATAGATATATTTTTCAATGATATTACCGTCAATATCTTTCACTTGCCAGGGTTTCCCGTCCCCATCATACTCGATAATTTGAGACTGATCAGCACTAGTAATGGCTATTCGTTGTTGCCCCCAACCATATAAGTAGCTTTCTACGACAGCATGCTCCGGTTTTATGAGCAGATCGTCCAAAATGATATTCTGATTTGAGGATATTTCTACAGATAGATCTGAGGACAAGGAGCTTAAATCAATACTTTTCTCATAATATTCCCAATTCCCTGATGAGTTCAAAGTAAAATCAACCACAACTGATGTGCTATTTGAATCAGAAAAGGTCAGGGTTACTGTAGATGTTGCCGAAGGCTTGAGCCATACGCTCACTACATTAGAGGTATTACTATTCTGCAATTTTCCAGATAACACATAAGAACTGCCTGATTGCAGATTGAAAGCCCGACCATCGATTCTTCCATCAACATACTCCGAACCTGAATATAAACTATCAGAATAGGTAAGACCAAATGAAGAATAAAGTTCAAAATCTTCAAAGAGTATTTCAAGAGCATTGGCATTGCCAATTTTTGCTTTTACCTGCTCATTTGAATCAAGATGCAATGATTGAGACTGTTTTGTATTGTACAGTTGAGATTGTGGAGTACCATAATATGTATGATTGCCGTAATCACTTACTCGTTCATAGGCGTTTTCATCAAAAACAAATAAAGAGGCATTGCCAATAGGGCCAAGGCTTCCATTGTTTGTAACATAAGCTGGTGTAAACGATGCGGAATCAATTGGTGAGTGAAGTGAATAAATAGTTTTTGGGTTGACGTTATTACTCGAAGCATCATATTCATAAAGAGTCAAGGTAGATTCAATCAACTGAGTATTTCCATTTTCAGTTTTGTAAGTCATAACCTCAATAGGCTGATTCAACCTATTTTTACTTTTGAGTTTATTTAAAGCCCAACAATTATCATCTTGTTGAGCTTTTTTTGTATTAGTAATATCAAAATCTGCAGAGAATTTCGTCACTCTTCTATACACTACGCCATCAGCACCTTGAGTTACTACCTCATTAGTATAGTTATGATCAGAGTTGGTTTGAGCATAATTTGTGTGAGCTTCATTATAATTACCTGATACTGGTTCATAGTTTTTAGTGATCACTGTGGAGCTCATTGAAGTATTGACTGGAATTTTATATTTACCATATAGAAAGTATGACCTTTCTTCTTCAGACCAGGTAGAGCCATTTTGTATATTTATCGGGTAGTTGTATTTATCTAATGCTATTCCTTCTACCACCTCTGATCCACTCTCATCAGCATACTGGTAATTAATTTGACTGATGAGACTATCATTAATATCATAACTTTTTACGTATTTTTTCAATCCCTGCCCCCAATATTTGTAGTTGTCCGGATAAGGATATGCATGAGATCCTGTAACAGCCTCGAATGGTAATGTTTGGAAATTTTCGACAGGTTCTTCTCGTGCCACAAAGGTTTCAGATGCTCTCCAGTTATCATAACTAGACGTATGAGTTCCTATCGGGATAGAAAAATGGGTAATTGTCTTTCCCTGCCCACTAACCTCTTCAGTGAAATACTCATAACCTACAAACGGATCGTCTGATTTTAGATTACGCTTTATTCTTACAGTTAAGCGCTTCTCTTTTTCAGCTAAAGAAAATTCATCCATGTCTTTGGCATAAATCAGTTCGTCATTAACAGGATTTTTATGGTGATTGAGACGAAGACCATAAGAAGGGGCATTTATCAATCTCCCAGTAGATTTACCATCTTTCGTATAGCTAAAAATTCTGATTTGAATATTATCAGTACTTAAGCCATTAGTAGTTAATATTTTTTTTACTCGCAAACCTCCGCCATATACTGATCTATCGATCAAACTATCATAGTATTCATTTGCTTCATATCTTATGATCGAACTACTGCCTTTGGCTGTTCTAATACTTTTAATGCTACCACCTATCAAACTTGGTAAGTGAGGTACAGTTTCATCCATATAACTACCACTCATCTCAATTGAAGGAGATTGAGCAGATGAAATTTGATTTATTTGAAACCTTTCAGCATTGATTAACGGATAAGTATAGATCCTTGGTGGAAGGGAATAGTTTTTCACCCCAAGGTTGATAAAACCATAAGTATCTGTGATTACTCTTCTTGGTATTTCTATCGTTTTATTATTAAAATCAACCCCGTAATATTCAAAACTGTAGCTTAGTTTTGAGTGATATAAAGTCGCTTCCGAAATAGATTGAAGTAAAAGGTAGCCATATGACTGACCATCTGAATTTGATAATGGGCTATAAATAAAGTTTAACGATTTTATCAACTCATTTTTGCCTCCGGTAATATTCATTACGTTTAGAAAATCCAGAGTCAGCGTTTTCAGGTTTCTTGGACCGTATAAGCTTCCTCCAACATAAGAATGCTCTATTTGTGGCAAAAGAATCTCACTATCCACAAAATCTATTCGGGTGTTCAAACTCTTAATTGAACTTATTTTTTTAGGATTTTGAGGAATAATTGAAATTGCAAATTGAGGGACTGTTCTATGAATATTTAAACTCGGATCATATACATAGGTGGTATGTTCAGTAATTTCATTTTCTATTGGAAATATATACTTCTGTTTAGAAAGATCATTTAATTCACTTCGAGTCATTAGTTCAAATTCTTGAGCAAAACTCTTGTATTCAAATTCAATATTGTAATTGTTAGAAGACCTGATACTTTTTAAGTACCACTTTTGATTGAATTTGAATCCACCATTGTATAAATAATAATTATCAGATAAGTAATCTCGGCTATTACCATTAGTTTTTATAGTCGCCAAAGAAGGGTCATCAAAATAATATTCTGTTCCATCATCTTTAATAACAATGAAAGCATCAATTCTTCCAAGAGTATCTTTTAGGTAGTCTATTTTCCAATTATTCTTTGATGTGAATTTTATTTCACCACTATTATCAAACACAAAGGAAGCATAAAGCCCAGGAACATTAATGGTAAATATATCGGGCTTAGTATCCTTGATGATAGCGGTACTATCAAAGCCTCCAAGCGCGTTCAAAAATTCAAAATCATCACTTTCATCACTCATGTCAGAAAGGTCATTATCTGCCGCAGGAGTGAAAGAACCAATTTCTGCGGCCACACTTGCGCTATCATACAGCCACCCTAGTCTCCTCGCACTCACATAATCATCTGGTAAGCCTTTTATTGATCTTTTGATAAAACCATCGGCATTTAATCTCCAACCATTACCCATTCTGCCAGCCGGAGAATCTTCTCTGTAACCATTTCCACTGTAGGTGATGGATATAGGGTAAGACAAGCTTCCAGAAGTAAAGTTCCAAACTGGAATATTGATATTAGCTGAACCTGTGAAAGGATTAACTCCAATCTGATGTTGTGCTGTTATCGTACTTGAAAGAAAAATACAAAAGAAAAACAAGTATCGTGTATAATGCTTAGTCATGAACTTAGTTTAAAGTGATAACACTGGTTTCCGTAATGTCATTAAAGTCATTAGACCAATCAATTTCAAGGGTGTTATTACCTGAGTTCCAGGCGCCACCAGTAATTTCGATAGGCCCATAGTCTGATTCAATTATCTGAGATTCAACGGCAAGGCAATCAAAACTTAAGACAACCGGAAATATTGATTGGTTATCAAACTTTTTGAATAACCCGCAAGATAAATCAGACACCCGATAATGAGATGCGTCTATTTTCTCGATAGTAATCTCAGCCTGAGAGAGGTGACTGGTCATTAGTGTTGTATTTCCAATATAATCCAAAGAATCTGGAATAGAAAGGCTGCATTGAGCAGATAAGCTTGACGTTAGAAAAAAACAACAAGCGAAGAACAGACCTTTATATATCCAAGAATTTAATTTCATAATTATAATTTAAATACTTAAGGCTCAAAGATATATGCCAGACCTTGGATAAAAAAATGTTAAAGATTAAATAGGTGTTAAGAAATGGTAAGATTGGATTATAACATCAGCCTTTGCCAACAAAAGACAATGCTCTGGCATCCATATAACTTCCCGACTTCAAAGAAAATCCCACATGCCCGCCATGATTTGGAGTTTCAAGATAAAGTAGCTTATGCCTTTTGCAAGTTTCATATGGGTAGCATGCTTCACCCAAAAAAGGATCATTAATAGCATTGCAAATTAATATTGGTCTGTCCGTATCTTCCATATAGTTACCTGCCGCCACTGTTTTATAAAAGTCTTCAGCATCTATAAAGCCATGTAAGGGTGCAGTATAGGCGTTATCAAAATCACGAAATGATTGAATGTTCTTGAACCCATTATAAGAAATAAGGTCGGGGTATTTTTCAGCTTTTAGTTTTACTTTGTGTTCAAGTTTCTTCAAAAACCGTTTTTCATAAAACTTTACCCTTGCGTTCGAAAGCATATCAACACTTGATCTCAAACTAACAGGAATTGAGAAAGCCACTCCTCCCCTTACATTGGAAGGCGTTTTTGTTCCATTCTCTCCCAGGTATTTAATAGACAAGCTCCCGCCCATACTAAAACCAATGAGCCAAATCTGCTGGTAGTCATTTTCAAAATTCACGTGATCAACAACCGTTTTCAAATCTTCAGTTGCTCCATGATGATAAAAACGAGCTGTTCGGTTTATTTCACCACTGCAACTCCTGCAATTCCAAGCCAGAACATCCCAACCCTGTAGATCGAAATGTCGCGCCATTCCAAGCGCATAGGGTCGTTGACTACTCCCTTCTAATCCGTGAGAAATAATAACTAAATTTTTAGAAGAATTCTTAATCCAATCCAGGTCAAGGAAATCACCATCGGGCGTATCTATTCTCTCCCGCTTGTAATCAACACCTTCTACTTTACGAAATATACTAGGAATAATGGTCGCTATATGACCGTTTCTCATCCAAAACGGAGATTTGTAAGAAGAGGGTACTAAAGGCATTTGGCAAATAAAATATAGTTGACCCTAATACCATGATATTTTACCAAATAAATAATAATCATTGGTTCAAGAGCAGAAATGCTACTAATTTCGGCTTTCGAAAAAGCTGGCGTACGAAACATTGATGAAGCATTTTTTTACTCTAATAATTTTTTCAGCAGCCATCACTTTGGCACGCGGGCAGCAACTGACCATACTTGATCGGGAAACGAATGAACCTATAGAATTAGCCACCGTAGCCAGTAATAACCCCAATGTAGCCATTACAACCGATAGCTTAGGTCAGGCCAATATAGCACGACTTGCCGGCTCTCCATTAATCGAAATACGGCATGTTAGTTACAAGAACCTAAAAACGAGCTATTCTAAACTTTTGGCATTACGTTTTATCATAAAACTGGAACCCTCAAAACTAGCCATTGATGAATTAGTCATATCAGCTAACAAATGGGAACAATCCGTTTATGAAATACCCAATAAAATTATCGGTATTGATGCTGAAGATATTGCTTACTCAAACCCACAAACGTCAGCAGATATGCTAGCTTCTACTGGAGAGGTATTTGTCCAGAAAAGCCAATATGGAGGTGGCAGCCCTAAATTGAGAGGTTTTTCCGCCAATTCCGTATTGATGGTCATTGATGGTGTAAGAATGAATAACGCCATATACAGGAGTGGTAATCTGCAAAATATTATTAGTGTAGATCCCAATGCCCTCCAAGGTGCTGAAGTAGTATTAGGCCCAGGTTCGGTTATTTATGGAAGTGACGCACTGGGTGGTGTTATGGACTTTCACACCAAGAATTTTGAATACTCTTCGAGCGGTAAAATTAAAGTATCCGGATCTGGACTCACCAGGTATTCCTCAGCCGGCAATGAAAATACCTTTCATGGTGATTTAAAGCTCGGATGGAAAAACATCGCCTCGTATACTTCATTTTCATTTAGTTCTTTTGATGACTTAGAATCCGGTAGTAGGAGACCCAATGGTTACTCAAATTTTGGAAAACGCTCCTTTTTCGTTGGTCAAGATGCGACAGGTAATGACATTGTCAATGTCAATGGCGACCCTGCCATTCAAATAAGCTCAGGGTTTGACTCTAAAAGTTTGATTCAAAAGTTTGGGTTCAGAATCTCAGATGAACTTGAAGCCAGTTATGGTTTCTACTATAGTACCACTTCGGATATTCCACGATACGATAGATTGGTAGAAACTGATGCCGATGGCGTTCCAAATGATGCTGAGTGGTACTACGGCCCTCAAAAGTGGACATTACACAATGCCAGGGTCAAGCTAGTAAGACCTTCCCTCCTTTTTGACCAACTGAAAATTACTGCGGCCTATCAGGACTATGAAGAGAGCAGGAATGACAGAGGTTTTGCGGACGATCGACTGAGGACAAGAACTGAGTTAGTGGATGTCTTCAGCTTCAATGTAGATGTAGATAAAGAGATGCCAAGCGGAAATCTTTTTTACGGCATAGAACTGCTCCATAACAACGTAGAATCTGAGGGAATCAGAAGAAATATTAATACAGGAGAAATTACTCCTACCACACCACGCTATCCGGATGGTGGTAGCGATTACACTTCTTACGCTACTTACGCCAACTACAAATGGAATATTTCCAATCATTGGACTCTCAATACCGGACTTAGATATAGTCTTGTAGAGTTAAATGCTTCCATTGAAGACCAAAGTGATTTAAGTTTCGACTTTGATGAATTAGACCTGTCCAATGACGCATTCAACGGTAGTCTTGGTATTGTATACTCTCCAGCCAGAGACTTAAAACTCAATCTGGCTCTGGCCACAGGTTTTCGTGCACCAAATGTAGATGACGTAGGTAAAGTATTTGATTTTAGTGGTGGTGAGTTGCAAGTACCTAACGCTGACCTAAACCCTGAGTTATCTTATAACATTGAAGCAGGTATCGAAACCAAAATTGGTCAACGGCTAGAGTTTGGACTTACTGGTTTCTATACCTTTCTGGAAGATGCTATTGTCCGTAGAGACTTCACGTTTAACGGACAGGATTCCATTGTTTATGATGGCAGTTTACGTAAAGTAGTAGCCCTCACTAATACAGGCGAAGCTGAAATATATGGATTAAGTTCTGAAGTAGAATATGATATTCTAGATGATTTAAAACTGGAAGGAGTCCTCACATGGGTTGATGGTGAAGATGTAACTAATAATGAACCTTTGAGAAACACAACTCCGCTTTTTGGAAGAGTAAGCTTAAACTATGAACGACCAAAAGCTCGAATAAGCTTCTATACTGAATTTAATGGTGCTCGATTGAGGGATGATATTCCAACTTCCGAAATTGATGACAAACCTTTTCTGTACGCAATGCACGACTCCGATAGATCAAAAGACGGCAGTCCGGCCTGGTATACTCTTAATCTAAAATTCACGTACGATGCCACTCAAAACCTTCAGGTAAGTGGCGGCTTAGAGAATATTATGGATCACCATTATCGCCCGTATTCCAGTGGAATTAGTGCTCCCGGGCGCAATTTTATCATAGCGTTACGAGCACGCTTCAACAAATAACAAACTGGTAACGTTTGCTGTTACTTATGAATAAGTAAAGACTATACTTTTGCACTAAGTAAAAACTTCTTCATAAGTATGTTTGAGTCTTGACAGAAGTAAGCAAGCTATCAAGACAAAGGTTAAAATTGAAAAAAGGATCAGGGGTGATCCTTTTTTTGTTTCTCAATATATCTTTTTAGAAGAGTAAGGTTAACGGACATCACATTTATCAGGCAATTAAAACTACATAAGAGAAGTATTTAAACTGTTTTTGTAAAGCTTGTAAGCTATGGCTGAATTGATCACCGAGGGTAACCAGGCTGATAGTTGATAAATGGGTATAAAGGGCACCGAAGTAAAAAGTGGAATGAGCAACATGGTGCGCTGAGTAATAGATGAGAAAGTAAACCCATAACTTATGAACATCCATTTCTGATGTTTCATAAGGTTGCCGCTCCTAACGGCAAGTATAGCTTTAAGTGTTGTTAGTAACCATACCATTGCCAATAGTGAAAACCCTAAAGAAGAAATTAGTCCACCCATTGCAAATGGAGCAACAACTAACCCTGCAAAACCACTGGTCATAATACTGAACACATACAGATAACCAATATAGCGGTGTGTTATCGGGTGATTTTTTCTGAGTGATTTTATGAACTGAAATGGACCTATTGTTATAGAAATGAGGCCAAACAAAACGTGGCTCTTAAAAATAAGCTGATACCACCACTGAAGTGCGATCTCTTTTCGCCTTAGTATTCCAGAGATGTCGGAGTTTAAATAGTGGCTGGACATGACAATCATTGATATAGCTCCTGCCAGTAAGAATAAAAAGAATAGTTGTTTTTTCATTCCTCAAACCTATTCCCATCAATTTATATGTGTATAAAACTTGGGATGAGTAACAAGAAAATGGTTTGAGTGACAAGTCTGAATTATGAATTATAATTATTTGATATAATAGTCATTCACTTTTACAACGAATTGGATCAAATTACACTTCTCACCAGAGGCACATATTGCCTTGAAACCGGAACAAAGTCCTTATGATTGGGAAATTTCAATTTCAACCCTTGTGCATTACCAGAGGCATCAATGACCTTTGAAAGGTTTGCAAGATATGATCTATGGCATCTGACTAAATGAGGTGACTTTAATTGATTTTCAAAAGAAGAAAGTGTAGTTCTATAGGTCGCTTTATCTACTTCCTCTCCATTTGCAGAAAAAACATCTATATAGTTTCCTACAGCTTCAGCATACAGAAATTTACTTTCATCAAAGTATATCATTTCAGATTTCAATTCGGTATGGAGCTCTTTGATTATTGATTCTGACTGATCAAGATTATCTTTTCTTTTGTTTGTTATCTGCCTGGCCTCCTTTGAATAGAAGTTTTGTTTTCTAGAGTAATCAAGAAGCGTTAAAAATGAAATGGGTATTCCTCCTAAAAGAAAAGTTCTATTAATGATCCACCAGTAGTTGGACCATCTAAAATTTAAAGAGTCAATATAATTGATATAGAAGCCATTTAACGTTGCGATAATAAATAGAATAATAAAGTAAAATAGTATCTGATGCTTCACCTTCCAATGTTTATCAGAAAATAAAGAAGGAATGAGAAAAGGAAGTAAAAACAAAAAGACAATTAGTACAGACGTAGAAATTAAACCATAGAATGAGAGTACCAAAAACTTATTATCATAAACGGACTTATTGATATCAAATGGTTCAAATAAAATTAGGAATAGGCTAATAAATGCCCCAAAACATAGTGAAATGAAAATTGACCTTCTACTAGCTGTTGGTGCTGGATATTCCTGATTAAATACACTTAGCATTACGCTAAATTAAATCAATCATATTATAGTTAAGTACTACCTAATAAAATGTTAGGCAATACTGTCTTTAGTACGTCAGATAACATTTCTATTCAATTGAATCCTCTATTATTGTACCTATGAAAAAGAGTCTTCATGTAGCCATTTGTGGCAACATAGGTTGTGGAAAAACGACACTTGCAGGAATGCTGGCTAATCAATTTGGATGGAAAGCTGAAATGGAATCCGTAGAGGACAACCCTTATTTGGAAGACTTTTATGAAGACATGAAACGATGGTCATTTCATCTTCAGGTTTACTTTTTAAATAGTCGTTTCAACCAGATTAAACGTATTCGCGAAAGCGAAAATTCAACTATTCAAGATCGGACTATTTTTGAAGATGCCTATATTTTCGCTGCCAACTTGCATGAATCTAAGTTAATGAATGATCGAGATCACAAATGCTATCTCACTCTTTTTGAATCGATGATCCAACATGTTCAAGCACCTGATTTACTCATATATTTAAAAGCTGATATTCCAAAATTGATAGCGCAAATAGAAAAACGGGGCAGAAGTTATGAGAATGCTATAAGGTTAGATTATCTAAAAAATCTTAACTCAAAATACGATGATTGGATAGGTTCCTACAAGGATAGTAAGCTAATGATAGTGGATATGAATAATACTGACTTTGTAAACAAGACAGAAGATTTTTCAAAGATTGTGAATCGTATAGATGTTGAGATTAATGGATTGTTCAGCTGAACAAATCAATTATCCAAAGCACCGTCATCGACCCAGCATACTATTAGATCTTTCTGCTCATTGGTTAGCGTGAGGCCTGATGATCTGGGTGGCATATTCCCACTTTGAGTACGACTTTTTATACTTATTGATCTGTCTCTCACTATTGAAGCATCTAAAAAATCAGGCAGACTACTTCGATCTCCATTATGGCAATTGGAAATGGCACAGTTAGTAATTATTATACTTTGCACTTGCGAAACATAGGATACACCTGTAGTAACTTTTACTAAAGAGTTGAACTCGCAGCCTTCTTCGTCAGTAACGTGCAAGACGTATTCCCCAGCTGTAAGATTATTAAAGTCAGCGTTCTCTTGTTCGGCTCCATTATCCAAACTGTAACTAACAACACCCGATCCTGTGGCATTAACAGAAATTGATCCATTGGAGCTACCGCAACCAGAAGGAATTACTTCCACATCCATAACCGTTAAAGAGGTGTTTTCTGCAATTAAAGTAATCATCAATTCATCAGTACAACCATTCTCATCTTGTACTTCAATAGTATAAAGACCTTCTGCTAAATTGCTAAAGAATCCATTTTCGCTACCTATGCCATTAAGAGAGAGTGTAACTGCACCGCTACCTCCAGAAAATGTAACGTCAATATTTCCGTCAGTTTTTTTACAACCTGTTACATTACTTGAGGAGATTAGCTCAATAATAGGTCCCGAGCTAACACAGTTCAGAACAGGTGCTGGGTCACTATCACAACCTGTAAATATTGATATGGCAATCATAGACAGGATTAAAAAAGCTGGCTTCATATTAAACACTGAATATAAAAATCTATTAGCGGATTAATGAGATATGTCAGTTTAACAATTGATTCACCACATAAGTTACATGGTTGTGTGATACTACCTTAGTCTTATGAATATAGAATCAATCCTCTGCCCTATTGATGATTCATCGTCATCAAAAAATGCTTTGATATTTGCTCAGAACTTCGCTAAAGATCACAATGCAAACGTTGAAGTTGTTCATATCTTGTCTTCAGATACCAAGGCAAGTAACTCTGACCGAGAAAATAGAGCACATCAACTGGAACAACGGTTTGGGCCTGACTTACCAATTACTTATTTGCGTGGAAAGGTCTCTGATATTGTCTCTGCTATAAGTGAGAACCATGATTTACTGGTAATGGGCCTTCGTGGAGCCAACCACACGACAAACCATTACGGTAGCAATGCGGCTCAGATCATTCAAACTTCTGAATGTCCTGTACTTCTTATTCCGGACAAAGAGGTAGATATCAATTTTAGGAAAATAGCTTTTGCTACTGACTTTAAAGATTTAAGTAAGGACGACAGGTTTGAACTATTACGAGATCTTGCCAATGAACATGATTCTGATTTGCATCTTTTACATATTGCTGCAGAAACTACTCTGGATGAAGATGAAGCAGAAGAAGCTATTGAGTTACATGACGTTTTTGAAGACATAAGTCATGCTTTTTTTATGGTGGAAGAAACTGATATTGTCAAAGGAATTCATTCTCATTTGAAAAGCAATAAACCTGATTTATTGGCTATTATGCCTCGCAAGACCACAAAGCTGGCCAGTACATTGAGTCAGGCTATCATCGAAAGTGTCAAGGACGTGCCTATCTTTTCATTTCATGCTTAGCCATGAATGTCAGAGTTAAATTTCTTGGTGCCGCTCAGACTGTAACCGGCTCAAAATTTCTTTTCGAAATAGATAATTTCACTTTACTTGTCGATTGTGGACTGTTTCAGGGACTTAAAGAATATAGATTGCGAAATTGGGATGAATTTCCTCATGACATAGCAAGTATAGATGCCGTTATTTTAACACATGCTCATATTGATCACTCAGGGTATTTGCCCAGATTGGTGAAAAATGGTTTTTCTGGCCCTATTTATTGCACTTCAGCCACAGCTGGACTATTGGAGATCATGTTACTTGATGCGGCTAAGTTGCAAGAGGAAGAAGCAGAGTTTGCAAGAAAAAAAGGGTACTCAAAACATAAATCTCCGGAACCATTATTTACGACAGAAAATGCACTTGAGGTTCTCAGCCTATTACATACTGAAAATTACAATCATCATGTGCAAATCGACTCCAAAGTATCTATTCAATTTCAAGATGCAGGGCATATATTGGGAAGTGCTATAGTAGAATTACTCATAAAAGGCACAAATCAAAATAAAAAAATTACCCTTTCAGGAGACTTAGGCAGATACAATCAACCTATACTCAACCCTCCAAGTGCTATAGCGACTACTGATATTTTATTTGTAGAATCTACCTATGGTGGCAGAGACAATAATGGTCTCAATGCTTTAGATACATTTGAAGCTAAGATTAACCAGGGGCTGGGAAGAAATGGTTGTATTCTCATTCCGTCATTTGCTGTTGGCAGGACTCAATTGCTGCTCTATTATTTGCAAAAACTTCAGTCAGAAGACAGGATACCTAAAGTACCCATTTATATAGATAGTCCAATGGCGATAAGCACTACCGAATTGTATAGTCGCTATCCGGACTATCATACATTATCGCATGATGAATTTGAAGGCAAAGGTATTTTTGACCACCCTTCTATAAAGTATTATAGATCGCAGGAATCATCTATCAATCTCAATGATGTAATTAGTAATGCCATTATTATTTCAGCAAGCGGGATGTGCACTGGCGGTAGAATTTTACATCACCTGTATCATCGGCTAGGGCGTAAAAACGACACCCTACTCTTTGTTGGTTATCAGGCCCTAGGCACGAGAGGTCGTAGAATTTTAGACGGAGAACCTACTTCCAGAATTTTTGGTATAGATGTTAAAATCAAATGCCACGTTGATGTAATCAACGGCCTTTCAGCTCATGCTGATATGAGCGAACTCCATACGTGGTTGGATAATTTTAGTGATTCGCCAAAGATGACATTTGTTGTCCATGGAGAAACAGCAAACTCATTGGCACTTGCTCATCACTTAAGAATGACCAAGGGCTGGGACAACGTTTACTTACCTAATTATTTGGAGTCCTTCGAGCTATTTCGGGGAATTTAAAGACTAAGATAATCATCTAATACCTCACGATAGTTTCTCGACACCTTAATCTCATCGCCATTTGTCATTATGGCCAACTGATCGGAATGGCCCAAGGACTCAAGTCTTTTTAGATGACCCATATTAATTATTGAGCTTTTATGAACCCTGATAAATTTTGAAGGTAGCTGCTTTAACAGTTCTTTTAAGCTTTCTTTAATAATATAGGTCTTATCTCCTATCACTTTTACATAATAGTCCATAGCTTCAAATCGAATGATACTATCGTATTCGAGAAGATAAACCTTTCCATCCGTTCGAAATATAAACTTACCCAAATCAAGGTTTGATGAAATCGACTCATCTTTACCTGATAATGAAAAGTTGTCAATCATTTGTTGAAGTGAGGCCAAAGAGTTATTCAGCTCTTTACCTTGCAAAAGTGTTTTGGCATTAGTTAATGCGTCAAAAAAGCGTTTATCTGTAAAAGGCTTGAGAATATAATCAATGGCATGATATTCAAATGCTTTAATAGCATATTGGTCATAGGCCGTTATGAAAATGATAAAAGGACTGTGTACAATGCTTTTTAAAACATCAAACCCTGATATACCTGGCATCTGAATATCAAGAAGTACCAACTGAGGCTTCAAACGGTCGATAACCTCAATGGCTTCTGCTCCATTTTTACAAGATGCAATCAAATCAAACCCCTCAATTTCTCTAATCATTTTATCAAGTCCCTGTCTTGATTTTATTTCATCATCAACGATTATGGTAGCTATGTTAGTCATGGGTTATAGGGATAGATATTTTGCAAGTAACTCCATGAGTATCATTTAAATATTCAAATTTAAAATCTTGCCCAAAGCATTTGCCGAGTCGATCAAGCACATTGGTCACGCCAATACCTTTATTGGAAGCGGTGTCATAATCAACCGGTAGTTGAGGGCCTGAATTGGAGATCGTAAAGTGAATCAAATCATCACTCACAAAACCTTTAATATCGATAAATACTTCACCCAAGTGTTTAGCCACACCGTGTTTAAAAGCATTTTCGATAATCGGTTGTAAAAGCAGATTTGGTATAGAGTATTCCAAAATCTCATCTTCAATATCGACTGTCACTTTCAATCTGTCCTCAAATCTTATCAACTCTATTTCTATATACTTTTTTAATAGGCTGAGCTCCTCCTCTATCCTTATGAATTGAGTAGACTTACTTTCCAAAGTTACCCGAAGTAAATCACTGAGCTTACTTGTCATTTCAATAGCCTGATCATATCTCTTGGTGCGAATCAACATTGAAATCGTATTGTGAGCATTGAATAAGAAGTGTGGTTGTAGCTGCATCTTCAAAGCCTCTAATTGCGCCTGATAGAGCTTCGCTTCCAATTGAGCTGCTTCTGTTTTCTTAGATTCATACTTGAAATAAATCTCCGTCAAAAAAAACAAGAGTAAAAGCACCCAGGCTATTATGCTCGCTTCAACATAATCAAAAGATCGCTGACTGGACAAAAACTGAAAAAATGAGGCCTCGATTGCACCTCTTAAATACAGCGATAAATAAAAACTAAGCCAACTCAGAACTACTTTAAGGCTTCCTATAACGGGAGCTAATACTATCAGAAAAAGAACTCTGGCTATGACATTCCATCGTTGGGTATATGTATATAATTGATAGTAAGGGAAAGTGATCCCAAACCAAATGATAAAACCTAGTAAGTAATAAAAGATTAGGTAATAATTGTCCTGATAAGAAAAGGCTGACTTTTTTAATATGTCAACACTTAGAAAAAGCAGCCAGAATATTGAGGCTGCTGTTAATTTGGTTTTATAAGATAATTTAACCTGATTCAAATCAATAGAAAAACTAATTAACAAACTGTGCCTAAAGATCGATAACCCAACCTACTCGATTTGTGAGTAGCTACCGTAAGAACAATATCGACCTTTGACACAGCTATAAGTTATCTATTTTTAATTACTTAGTGCCTTTGATAATAAATTATCAGCATTGTCGAGCCAGAAAAAGTGCAACCACTCTTCATTCCAATAAGTGCTTTGGGCTTTATGAGCTGCTTCTTTCTGATTAAAAATATGACTTGCCTGGTACAATAATGCCCTTCCAGCCACTACATCGGTCAGCTTATCACTCCTAACCATACCTGTCCCAATAAGAACATAGATCATAGGATTGTCCATATTGTATGCTAAAGATATTTTGCGTTCGGCACTCACCTTATTAACATATTCATCTCTTTTTTCAGCATACTCTGGATACCAGGTATGAATATAATATACAAAGGTTTTCAAGGAGTGAATGTCAGAAAGGATTAATGAATCTGAGCCCGTATATCTTTTCTTCGCTTTTTCTATGTTTTCCAAAGCCTTTACAGGAATTATATCTCCCGCATTCTTCGGTCGATCTTTATAAAGGCCCAGTTGAGTGTAAACATAAGTTGCCCAATAATTTGGCATCCATTCGTCTTTGTAGGTTTCTCCCGCTTTCTCCAACATCTTGGCCGCTTGCAAACTACTCGCATATACACTGGCAGTATCATGAATATGTAATGCAGATTTCATAATATTTTTTAGTTCGCCTTTATCCTGTGCACTAAGCTGGATGGCAGCAACGAGTAAAATGATAGTAACTATAGATTTCATAATTATTACGATTGGTTTCTTAGCCAAACGTCAATAGTTGAGAAAAGAAAAGAAAAATCAGTGAGCCGGATTACTTGATCAGTAAAGCGGATCAACAGGCTCGGATTAAAACAAAATGCCCTTTGAAGGACCTAGCTTCAAAGGGCATTTTGACTGCAATAATTATTTGACTGGCGATGCTAACGTCAACTCCAATGGCAAATTTTCTTTGATCAACAGCACTCCAGAATCGAATGAGTCAGAATTAGTCTCTTTTAAAACAGCATTCAAAAAGAGCAGTGTAATTTGACAAATTGCTTCATAACCTATTCTAGCAATTTCACCTCCTCTTGACCAACTATGAACCTTATTGGTTTTTAAAACACCTGGGATCATCCCCTCAAGTGCGTTGAAACTTCCATGAGCTAATTCATGAAACGCCACATATCTGGAGTTTGAATGCATAGAATCAAAAACATTCGGAGGGGTCATGACCGCCCCATTTGCTCTGAATCTTTGTGTCATAATTAAATATGGCACACTCAGTTTTTCAACATCAATTTTTTCAGCCAATTCTCCCCCAAGGTATACACCACTTGAGAAACTTAAAGCGCTTAATCCAACCACTAAATCTATATCGGGGTTGCTCATTTGTGTCAAGATTGCAGACTCACCTGCGTAACTCCATGAAAGCAAGCCAATCTTAGTGCTATCTATATAGTCGTACGTTGTTAAAAACTCTATCGATGTGTTTATATCACTTACCTGCTGGTAGAGTACATCGGTCTTATCCGTAGATTGAAGTTGCCAGGGGTACAATGAGTTTGGAGTATCTTCGGCAAATGCAACTACAAAGCCATGACTAGCCAAATATTCTGAAATAATGTTTTGGTATTCAACAGTGCCATAACGAATACTCCAAATTAGCAAAGGGAACTTACCATCTTTTTCTTCTGCATCTTTTCCGGCTCTCATATTGGCATTCAATACAGATTCTAAACTATCAATAGAAAATAAGTTCTCTTTACCTCCTATCCCTATTGATATATCTCGCACCAATTCAGTCTCATTGAGTTCTTTTTTATAATCTAGATACTCAGAGAATTTCAATTGTTCTAAATTGTCTTTTGCAGGATACCAATGGGTAATTTGAATTGTTCTGGAATTCTCTTTTGAAGTATCAGTATAAGTCAGTTGCTTCACCCCTACGTCATGAGGCCCAAACTTGAGGTTTCCATAAAGGTTAATTTGGCTTTGAGCATTGTATATATTTATAGCAAGCAGAAAAAGGAGTGCAAGAAAATTAAACTTCATATATCTTATAACTGAGGTGAAATCTAGTTTTGGCTCATTTAGAACCATTGAGATTCATTGGTATATCACTTACCATTTTAATCATATAATGTCTACGCATAGTAGCTTGGGTTGTTCAGTTATTCAGGAAGATGGATGAGAGTGAGTGTAAGAAGGATTCTCTAGGATTGATGAAGGATGGGTGTTCTATAAAACAAAATGCCCTTTGAAGAACCTAGCTTCAAAGGGCAAATCATTGTCTATAGTTGGCTTATTGACTCTAATGTAGCGCCTTTCTTTAAAACTTTGTAAGGATTAATGACCAGTTGACTTTGCAGTCGATAAACCACTAGAATAGTCAGTCTAGTAAAATGAAGTTACTAATGACACTTCTAAATAGTTGCACTACTGTCCATAGAGATGGTTATTTGTTATAATTAAAGAAACCAGAAAACGATGAGCAAGAATTTTGAAACTAAAGCTATACGCACCAGGCTAGATCAGTCCCAATACCGGGAGCACTCTAATGCCATTTATATGAATTCAAGCTTTACGTTTGATACTGCAGAGCAGGCCAGGCAAATGTTTTCTGATGAGATAGAGGGTAATATCTATACACGTTACTCGAATCCTAATACTAGTGAGCTGATAGAAAAATTGGTCGCACTGGAAGGTGCCGAAGATGGGCTAACCACTGCTTCGGGTATGGCAGCTATGTTCACCAGTATGGCAGCATTACTCCAGTCCGGTGATCATATTCTGGCTTCACGATCATTATTTGGTTCTACACATCAAATACTAACTCAAATTTTTCCTAAGTGGGGTATTTCTCATACCTATGCAGATTTAGGTCAACCGGAAAAATGGGAATCACTCATTCAGAAAAACACAAAGATGATTTTCGTTGAAACACCTTCCAATCCAGGGTTAGATTTAGTAGACCTGGAGTGGCTGGGGAAACTGGCGAAAGAAAAACACCTCATCTTGATTGTAGATAATTGTTTCGCCACTCCATACCTACAGCAACCCTTAGGTTTTGGTGCCGATTTATCATGCCACTCTACCACCAAGTTTATTGATGGTCAGGGACGAACAATTGGAGGTGCTATACTCGGCAAGAAAACGTTAATCGATAAAATAAGATTTTTCTTACGACATACAGGTCCCAGCCTCTCTCCATTTAATGCCTGGATACTTTCAAAAAGTCTGGAAACGCTGGCGGTAAGAATGGATAGACACTGCAAAAATGCACTGGGACTTGCTCAGCACCTGGAAGGACATCCTCAGCTTGCCAGCGTAAAATATCCTTTTCTTCCTTCCCATCCGCAGTATGAACTGGCTCAAAGACAAATGAAACAAGGTGGCGGCATTGTTACTTTCGAATTAAACGGTGGCACTAAGCGAGCTGCAGCCTTTATTGATAGCTTAAAACTCATTTCATTTACGGCCAATCTTGGAGACACACGAAGTATTATCACTCATCCTGCTTCCACCACTCATTCTAAACTCAGCCCTGATGAACGTAAGATGGTTGGAATATCCGATGGCCTTATCCGAGTCTCTGTCGGATTGGAAAATATTAATGACATTTTGGAAGATATAGAAAAGGCTCTCAACGAATCCAAATAGCAAGTGAAGGCTAATGATGACAGCCTGACTTAAAACAAAATGCCCTTTGAAGAACCTAGCTTCAAAGGGCAAATCGTTGTCTATAGTTGGCTTATTGACTCTAATGTAGCGCCTTTGAAGAAAACTTCTTAATCATCGAAGACCAGTTGACTTTGATATCGATAAACTATCCTAAAATGTCGGTGCAATAAACATGTAAAGACATTACTCACTCAGCCAGTTGTTGACTTATTAACTCTTATATACTGTTTTAGGTTATTTAAATTCCTTTGAGTCGCTTGGGATTTCGTGAAGTGTGAAAAACTCTTGAAATGACCACTTTATCTTTGGCTGTTCTATAAATTATTTTATAACTCCATACTACAAGAAAACGATATTCAGATTTCTTGTGTGTCAATAGTGGCTCAACCGTTCCAATTTTAGGGGTAGATTCGAGAAGTTTCGTACTCTGTAGGATTTTATTCAAGACAGTCTCAGCATATGTAAGTCCTTGCTCATCTCGTATATATTTCATCGAGCGTTCCAATTGGGCAAACGCTTTTTTTGTCCATATTACCTGAGCCAATTGCGAGACTTTTGCTGAACTTCGGCTTGAGTTAAAATCTCACCACTCTTTTCCTGTTTTTCTGATTCATCTATGTCAGAAAGTAGAGAAAGTTGTTCGTAGACATCCTCTAAGGTGGATTCGGGCGTCAGTTTATCGGCTATTTGAATGAGATATTTTTTTAGAGTCACTGCTGTCATAACTTGAAGTTAACAAATTGGAAAGTAAAATAGATCCACAAACCACCATTTGAATAATTTATGCTAAAAAGTGGCGGCTAGCATTTAAAAAAGTAGAAGATAGTAAGGTAGGGGGTTTTTGATTGAACCCACGGGGATTATCCAAAAACAAAATGCCCATTGAAGAACCTAGCTTCAAAGGGCAAATCGTTGTCTATAGTTGGCTTTACTGACTCTAATGTAGTGCCTTTCATTAAAACTGGGATTAATGACCAGTTGACGTTTCTGTCTATAAGACGCATCAAAATTCAGCTAACTGGATTTTAATCAATCAGGTGTGTGGCGGTTGATTTCTTTATAAGGATTATGGCGTCATAACAATTGCTACAATAGTAAAAGCGGGGCACCTGATTAGTATTTTTAGAAGACGCAGTGTAAACTGCACCAACGTCATGCATTTTAAGATATCGAATAGGTTTTTCTTTTAGTGCCATTGGTTTTATGAATAAAATGGAATCTGCTGATTCTTTAAAAAAATAACCAAAAGTACCTTTTGTACTCTGTTCTACAGTATTCGATTTCAACTGATAAATCTTCGCATCATCTATAGTACCATTCACCACCTTAGCCTCATAAGCATTGAAACTACCTTCATCAAACTCTTGTCCTAATATAAAATAAGCACTACCAAGCTCTTTTTTTAGAATTCCTCCGGCTCGTATATGTATTTTTTCTGTATTTCTATGAGCATTATAGATGTCAGATATATGAGCATTGTGTGCCCAGAAAAAACCTTTCATTGAAGAATCATTAGCCAAATGATAAATGATGTTTTCACCCATTTTGATATCTCGATAGCTGAAAAAAGCCTCATCTTTTTTTAATCTTATAATTTGAGCCAGGTGACGTACTAAGGTTTTGTAGACAAATTTATCCTGATCATTAAAAACAGCAGTATCCTTAAAATCTTGCCTGTATTTCAATAATTCATCGAATGATGAGAAGTCCTTTGTGCTAGGAAGCGCGTTAAAATCATTGTCAGTTAAAGCTAAGCACAGTTCATCATCAATCTTTGCCAAGCCGTATTTACCTATCAGACTGTCAAGTTTTGTATTAGTACTTTCAAATTTCTGTAGATCTACACCAACAAAGCTCAACATTCGGTTAGGGTTGTTCTGATTATAGGATCTCATCCATTCAACTAACTCGACCATTTCATAAGTTTCCCATGGCCACAGGTTAATTTTCGAAACAGCACTTTTAGCATCGCCAATACCTGATTTGATATAGATATCTATATCCAGGCAACTGGCATAATCGGCTTCAAGAAAGAAGGTGTTGAAATTATGATTTAATACAAGGTATTTGAAAACCTTGTGTCTCATAGTAAAAAACTCGGAAGTACCATGAGTCGATTCGCCCATGCCGACCAATTTTACATTGTCTATATATTGACCTAAAAAGTCTAAATCCTCTAGACTACTGTTGGCCTGACTGGATTGAATAGCTATATAGTCTTTTTCAAGGGGCTGACTTATTGTGTTTGATAGGCAATACAAGATTATAAGTCCGGTTATACAGAAATGCTTCATACTTTACTTTAATGTTTAAGTTGTAAATGGAATTAAGCTTCTGATTGATCGTCTATAAAACAAAATGCCCTTTGAAGAACCTAGCTTCAAAGGGCAAATCGTTGTCTATAGTTGGCTTATTGATTTGAATATACCATCATTCTTTGAACTAGCTAAGTCTTAAACGACCAGATACTCTTTTTACGGTTAAGTCGCAGAATTTAGGGTTGAGTGGATCTGGTCTTTTTCTAGTTACATCCCGTAGGCCTTTTTAGCACTTTCAATTTGCTCCTTTTCTGTTGTGTCAGGATACAGGAGGTATTTAGGCGCAATAATTGGCTTTACTTTTTCGATTGTGATTAGTGTAATTGTAGGAAATGGAAACTTACCTTCTGTTATTCTAATGAGTAGTTGCTCCATTGCCGCGAATTCATCATTCGATTGGTCTATAATCTCAGCCTTGCCTTTAATCTGAAACCCTTTCTGTACCAGAATATCGATAAAGCTGACACAAACAGTTTCATTCTCTTTTATATTCCTGACACTCTGCGGTGACGCAATGTTGGCAATGATGATTTTATCTGGTCCAAAGTAGGTAAACACTTCCTTTGGTGAGACATTGGGTATGTTTTTAGAAGATGACGTAGCAAGCCAACACAGCACACTTTTGTCAATACTTGCTTTAATTTCTGCTGTTAATTCCATGCTTGTAACTCGATTAAATTTCCTTCGGGATCTCTGGCGTAGATGAAGGTGAGCTCGCCAACGCCTTCCACTTCTCTTTTGGTGATCTCACCAAAAGCTGATCCACCATTATTGATCAAATTTTCCAATACATTGGCCACATCTTTGACTTCAAATGCAATATGTCCAAAACCTTTGGTGTTAGGTAGTGCCGCATCTCGTTTGTCTATGAATTTATATTGATAGATTTCAAGGGTAGGCCCATCTTCACCATGTCCGGGGAGTAATAGGTGAGCACCTTCCAACTCAGCGCCTTTAAGGCCCGTGCCACTGTCCAGCCATTCGCCTTTCTGATTCCTAATAGGTGGTATGATTTTGCAATGGAAGGTTTTTATATAAAAGTCTGCAAGTTCCTTCCAGTTGGTGCTTATGATGTTGGTATGGGCAAATCTCATATTATGGGTGTTAAAACTGAATTCAATGCTGTGGTTAAGCCTTATCTCTCTAGTATAAGTCATTCCGTATCCGCCAGTTGGCGGGGAAGGAATCTTAGCCACTAACACAAGGGTGAACTTTCTTTGGGGCTAAGAACCCTAACGGGATGACTGGCTTAATGTAACTAAAGGGCCTCATATTTTGTCTAAATCATTAACGGTTAAATCATTGTCTACATTTCCCGTATTCAAGGTAGAAGCCAGTTCAAAAAGCATAACATGAACTTCATCTGGGGCATAGGGTTTGTGCTCCACACCTTTCGGAATAATGACAAACTCACCAGCCCCCAGTTCCAATGTTTTATCCTTTAGTTCGATGAATAGTTTACCCTCAATCACGTAAAACAGCTCATCTTCATGATCATGATGATGCATAACGAACTCTCCTTTGAACTTGGCCACTTTCACCAGTTGGTTATTGAGCGCTCCCACTATCTTAGGCGACCAGTAGTCGTTAAAGATGTTGAGTTTCGATGCTAAATTAACCTTTTGAATTTCCATAATTTTTTTGGTTTTATTTAAACAACACTGAGTCTGATCTAAGATCAAGAGAAACCACTTCTAGTCATTTGATTTCATTGTCTCCCCGGATTCCTGCCTAGCCGTCAGGCAGGTATTCCGGGGTCTCCTTCTCGGGATCCCGTCCCTCTTACAACAAGAGATTGCTTCGTCATACTTCCTCGCAAAAACCAGGTATTGGTAATTGCGAGGCACGAAGCAATCTTATACCTCCCTTTGATAAATACGTCATCGGTTGCCCATTAAATTATTAATCTATCATACTAAACAACTGTCTTCGCTTCATGCCCAATCTTAAAATTGCAGGAGTTGGCAATAAAACACATCTTGTTTGCTTCTGCATGCAACTCATTGGCCTTGGCAATCATTTGAGCGTCCTTGACCTTTACGTGTGGGCGCAACGTCACTTCTGTAAAACGTCCACTGCCGTTTTCATCTTCCTGCATGATGCCGGTAGCCTTGTCCAAGTACTCGGTAACAATGATTTTATGTACCGAACATAAATGCAAATACCAAAGCATGTGGCAGGAGGACAATGAAGAAAGAAAAAGCTCTTCAGGGTTGTATCTTGACGGATCTCCTAAGAAAGAAGGATCGGAAGATGCCTGTATTTCATGATTCTTACTAGCTGCCTTTATAGTATGACCCCTGTTGTAAGATTTATAACTCTGTGTGCCTTTGCCTTCGTTTCCTGTCCATTCGACTGATACGTTGTAGTGATGTGTTTTCATTAGTTTGATTCTTTTAAGCGATCCGCAATACGTTGGCCAAAGGAAGCCTCCTCCAGGTTTGATTCCAGTTGCGCCAGGTGCTGCATAATCTCCGTGTTTTGATTAAGTAATTCCAGGGTAACCTCCTTCCCCATTTTCCATATTTTGGTGAATAACGGCAGGTTGTCTTCTGCTTTTTTGGTGAGCTGAAATACCGTTTTCCTTTTATCGATCTTTTCTTTTTCACTTTTCAGGTAGCCTTTGCTGATCATCTTATTGGTCATCGTAATCACGGACTGATGGGTGAACTTTAACCGGGTAGCGATTTCCATGACAGATACATTGGGTTGCTCCCGCACTATCCACAAAACAAGGTACCAATTGGGCTCGGTATCCATGTCAAGCTCCCGATACATGGCCCTCAGGCTGTGAGACATTTTATCGCTGATGCGTTTTAACCGTGTATCGAGGTTGGCATAGCCCAGCTCCTTCACCAAATCGTTCTCCATAGCATTGAGATTTTATACAATACTACAAAATACGCAGTTAACTGCATAAATATTTTAAATATTTCAAACTTTGTGGTTAACGTCATCGCATGGTAGTTAGTGGACTGTTAGAAAACAACTGCGTTTTGCGAACGAAGTGAAGCAATCTCTAAATACGCTTTGAGAATGAGTATATAGATTGCCTGTCCTCCGTACAACTTCGGGAGGTGGGCTTCGTTACCTCGCAAAAACGTCAACTAATTTTGTTTTCTTACCGACACTATTTAGAAAATCTTAGCCATTTCTCGAGCGCTCGTTTTCGTCATGTTCAGTTATGCCATCGTTACTTAGTTCTACGAAACTGCTTCTGTTCAACGCATTCTTGATAATCAAAGCATTGTTTCTAAATAAGTCAAATAATTGCCTGTTCTTCAGGTTTCCGGTGGTGACTAAGAATAGCCTCTTTGGCTTCCTTAAAGTCATATGTGAGTGGTAAAAGTCAAAGTCTTTCGTTGCAACAACTAGGTCTTCACGATCAGCAAATGCGGCAATTTCTACATCTGAGGTTTCGTCCCCTTTCGGGAGTTCATCGACATGGATGGATTCGAGACCAAGTTGATTAAGTATTTCACAAAGCTTTACGGGAAGTTGCGCATCCACAATCAGCTTCATACTGAAATTTTAGTATAGCTCGAATACTTTGTCACTTTCGTTGCGTAGGCTAAACATGCCAAAATATCTTCTTCTTCCAGATTAGGGTAATCCTCCAATATTTCAGCGTGGGTTGACCCCGCAGATAAAAGGTCCAGAATCAAATCTACCGTGTACCGCTTATTTCTTATGGTAGGTCTTCCGTGACAAATTTGTGGGTTAACAGTGATTCTATCTAGCAGTTGATTTTCCATATATTAAAGTTACGAAATGTTTAATTCATTCTTCCGATGAAGAAACATCTCTATTGCTGAGCCTTTTAACCTTATATCAAAGTTGGTAGTCCTACTCCTGCACCTAAACCCTTCCGGAGGCTGTCTCAAAAAGGATGGTTCTACAACTTACTAGTCATTCTGACGTAGGAAGAATCTCACTCAGTTTTGAAACAACACACTTTCAGCTTAAGTGAGATCCTTCATAAATTCAGGATGACCACCCTTTTGAGACAGCCTCTTCCTAATTATAAGTAGTTTTAAACTACTCCTCATATAAGAAACTTAATTTCCAGCATTCCTTTTTGACCTGAATAGACTGGCGCACTGCTGTATCGATAGTGTTCTGCCTCATAGACTATCCCCTCCTTCACCGGATTATTATGAATATAGTCTAATCGTTGATCCATCATTTCATTGGTTGACAAATGAATAGGATGGTTATCTTGCTGCCAGAATTGATAGTTCTTATTGTTACTATTCTTCGTACCGGCCGATTTAAATATCCACATCATCCAATCTCTCCTACTTTCTCCGGGGTTATTGGCTATTTCTCGTAGTAAAGCTTTACTAGTATGCTTCTTGAAATCTCTGAGAATATCAGAAAGATTAAAATCTTCCTCCGCTGCTGCAATCAGATGAATGTGGTTGCTCATGATCGCATATGCATAAAGGATCAATTCTTTTTCTTTTTGACAATACCTCATACTTTCTATAATCACCTCTTTATACTGCGGACGCGATAGGGCGTCTACCCACTGGACAGTGGCGAAAGTAATGAAATGTGGCGCCTGATGGTCACTAATGGTGTACTTGGAGGGCATAACTAAAACAAGTTACAAACTTGTATTCTATTGAGAAAGCTTAGGTCACAGACTTAAGCTAGAGTGGAATTATTCTATTCACCTTGATCTACACTAGTTTTCTTCCTAAAAGCAATAAAGTCTGAAACCGAATTGGATTTAAACAGCAATCCTATTACCAGAGACAAGACAGGAATTATCATCTGAGATTCCTTGATAAAAATGGGAATCAATACCAGAGCGAAAAGGCATATCCCGATAAGTATTCCCTTGTATATTTTCTCTTTTGTATCAAGCTTGTTTATTGCAACTAATTCCTCTTTTTCGATTTCTGTTTCCTTGTCAATTTGATATTTCTGAGTTGAAGATGACATTTTTGTGTATTCTATCAGAATTTCACCACCCTTATCAAACAAAGTTTCAATGAACTTATCTTGAGCGTTATACTGTTGGATATACTGCTGTTTGTGATTCCTCATAGTTTCCAGTTCATGCTTTGTTTGCGTTAACTGATTTTGTAGTTCCTTTTGTTGTTCCGGTGATAGGTTAGATTCTTCCATAAGTTGCACTGTCCTGCTTGTATATAACGTTCCGTGTATGGCGCGTATCCCGAAGGGTATAGACTATACCCCTTGTTCTATGCTTTTTTAATTTAGTGGTGGTAATGTTTTGTCACATCTTTGAGCATTCGAATGCGCTAGTACCTTGCCTACAGAGGTAATTTTAAACCTAGTCCCAATATTATCCCACCACTCCTTAAGAATTTTTAAGTTTGGTCTTTTATCCCATTCTTCCATGAATTTTCTTATGTTCTCATTCTTGATACTTCCATCTTGCTTGTAAAGGTCATATATAGAATAAAGTGCGATTTTTTGGCCTTCAGTCAATGGTATTGGTAAAGTCACAATATTACCATTGTTATTTACCCGAAACTCAAAATTGAGATTATTGATTTGATTTCTGTTAGGAACATTTAGCCGAACATAATTCTCATTAAACGGATTGTCTAATAATAGATTTTGTGACAATTTAGAATCCTTCAGTATTTCAATTGCTTTTTTAAAATTTTCTGATTCTTTTTCAAGACCAGAATCTATGTAGCCATTTAAAACTTCAGGATAAAATTGTTGTATTTTCTTCATACTACCTAATGAACTCAATCTAGCAGAATCCAGTATATCAAGGTGGTCAAGCCAGTCATTCCCTGCCGGAAGAACTCCATAAAATAATTTTCCAAATAAATCATTTAGGACATCCAAACCTTGATTTACATTTCCACTTGTTGGGGTAAAAGTAGAAACTGCATGAGCTACAGTAAGACCTAGTAATGCTTCATCAGAAATACTATCAACTATCTCGACTGCTCGATTAATACCTGTTCTTATATTTCTGTTCTCTCCTTTTTGAAATCTATGTATTAATAATTCGGATAGAAGGTCATAATCAGCTGGTCTTTCTGTTGCTGCAGCTGTTTTTTGAGCTTCTGCTAGTAACAATTGAAAACTAGGGTCTGCAAATGCTTGCAAAGCTCCATCAACAGCCTCCATTTTTGGCATTAAGCTTTTCTCGAATTCAGATACACGAGAATTCGCAACTTCTAGAGCTTCTTCTGTATAATCCTTTGTTAACTGCAAGTTCATTTCTTTATAAATTTCTCTTGCACGCTTTTCGTCAATACCAACATTAACAACCATTGCATCAGCTTGCATTAACTGTGAATTGTCGCCTCCATTTTGAATATGTTTATTGTCAGTAATTGTTTGGTCTCCGGCAGCTTGAAAGTTACTTGAACTATTTTGACCTTTTTGCTTCATTTTAGTCCAATTAAAAATTGGTTTGTCATTTCGTTCAAAATAATCGAGAACCAAGAGTAGCGCACATAATAATAACAATGAAATACTATAGACAACAGAAGTCGTGCCTACCTGTGTTTCAACATTTCCAGCAGATTCTTGGCTAAAAAAATATAGAACAAACTTTAATGAAAACGTATTGGTTGTAACAAGAATAGATAGAATGGACCAGAAGGCCTTCATATACCTTCTTACTGGATTATATATTAAGGTAATTACACCACTTAATATGCCAAGTAACAAAGCTACTTTCCAATTGCCAATAAGTATCCACATCACTAAAAAAGCAATTCCAGTTGCAATCAACGATATATATATCCAAGGTATTTTTTTCATTTCTTTAATTGCATACAACAACAAACATGTGCTATGACACATATCCGTACTGTATCCTGAATATAACTGATCATTCCTTCAAAAAGGAATGAAAAATGTACTATTTAACTCTTATTAGTAGTTTTCACCTAGATTTTTAGGTGAATTGTACTAGGCAAAATGGTGAATCAGAAAGAATTGAACGTCACTTCGAAACGGAATGCAATGGACCCGATCAATATCGGGGTCGAGGTGACGATTAGCAATGAGGTTTACTCAACCACCGCACTATCCTGCACCATAGAATCAGGTTGCTGTAGTATCTCCTCCTCGATGCGTTCTTTTAGCTGGGGCTTAGAGCCGGGAAAGGTGGTACGGGAACTGATATCATAACCTAAATAAAGCATGGCTCCTAAAAACAAGGCCGCAAATACGAGGAAGATTTTTTTATTGGTTTTCATTTCAGTTTTGGCTCCAGCCACAAATATCCCAACCCTAAGAGAAACAACAAGAAAAACCACCATAAGGATATTTCCGATGGTGCCATTTCTATTTTCCGGAGAGTCGAAGAGGTATCACTAAATGCCAGTTTATTGGCCGCCAGCGTTCCGGCCTGCCTTACCTCCTGCCAGTCGCCCTCCTCAAAAACATAAAACCACTTCTCCGTTTTCTCCTGAAGCAGATGCCAGCCCGATTTCATTGGCCACAGTTGTCCATACCAGCGGTCAGCAATAAACTCATGCTGGCGCAGTGGCAATTGCATATGTTGATAATGTACTTCAGGGCGATCATCAGTCGAGACCAACTGAAAATCTAAAGGCTCGTGGGGGTAAGTGAATGAGGGTGAAATGTGCCAGGGATCATCTTCCCTTTTTAATAGGAATTGTATTGCCTGGCTCCATAGCTTGCTATAAAAGTCCGCTTTACCCGATAAGGCCAGTTGGTACGTATTGGCCAACGTGATGATACCTGTCTTTCCCTTTCCAATACGTTTTGCAGCCATCACCACTTCATCATCCTCACCTAGTACAGTTTCCTCCAAAAGCCCCGGTTCAACGAAGTAACCATTGATAGGTAGCATTTCGGATTGTTCCCCCAGCGTTAAACTGATCTCCTCTTTTTCTGTGCCTGCTGTTTTAAACTGACTCCATGAAGGTAGTTTGGTGTACCCGGATCCGTAAATAAGCAATCCAACTCCATGATTGGAGATGGTATTGTTCAGCACCCGCTTTTGACTTCGAGGTAAGCTCGTCAACCCTTCGGGAGACATAACAATCAGATCAAATTGTTCTAATAACTCTTCTGTCATTGTAGGCATTCGTTCTATGTCCAGACCGATGCTTTCATACCGGTATTTATCGGTGGTAATTTTAGTTCTTACAAACAACTGATGGCCTTTAGACTTTAAATGGTTCTTCAAAAAACGGGTCTCAAAGTTTGGCTGATCATTTAGAATAAGTACGTTGAGTTTCTTGGAAGCTTTAATAATGATCGGAACAGTATATGTTTTGGTCATCACTCCTTCCCCATCCATCAGTTGAATATGAAAGACATATCGTCCCTCACTAGAAGGCGTAAATGATAATTCTTGCACTCCATCAGACAATATACTGACTGAATCCACTATACCGCCAAAGGCTTCGAGTTTCAACGTATGACCAGACAAACCTTTGGTTTGCAGCTTAATCTGCCACTCTCTATCCACTTCTGTTTCAAGGTCATAACTGACATCAATAATACCTTTCGAAAGGTTTTCAGGTACAAAATCAACCTGTTTCCCCTCCAGCTTCCAATGATCGTATTTCGGAATACCAAATCCTTTGACGATAAGGTGACTGCTCAATGACGACTCAAGAATATCATCAGACCAATCGATGATTTTTGAATTGGGATGCATCAACTTTAAGCTGTCACTTTTCTGATGCCCCTCCGTGAGCACAATGGTGGTGTTGACATTTGCTTCCTGATAGGTATAAGGCTTTAGTGCCATCGCCACCAGGCTGCTAACCACCACGACCAGAGCGGATATCCTTAGTGCGATATTTGATTGATCTGCTCTTTTAAACTCAAACCAAACGCTGGTAATCCACACTATCAGGCCACCAATGGCCACTGGAAACAGAAGGTTCAAATTTGCCAGCCCTCCAATATCCATTATTGATTCAGGTGATTTAATTCCTTCTCAAAAGCCTCTGTGAGTTGATCACTGGCACCGCTGGCGGAAGTTGCAATATCCGCTTTCGCTGGGAGTGCTCGATGAAGCTGGTATTGCACGAGCTGGAGGGTTTCATCAAACTGCTCTTCTACCACTTCATTTAAATAAAGCCGCTGCAGCGTCTGTAACGTTTTGAAATGTTTACCAGGATTATCAATGGCAATAGCCGCCAGTTCATCACCAGCGTTTTTAAAAATGGTATTGTCAATTAAAATGCCCTCCACAAAGTAATCGTCTATTGATTTAATCGCTGTTAAAATATTGGGGTAGGTCTTCTGAGGTTCCTTATCATTACTTTGGCTCAACGTTTCGACCTGTTCTATATCACCGGACAGCCGCTTATCTTCTTTAATGGGGGGTGGGTCAAATCCAATGCGATGAACATAAATCCTCGCGTGGTTCTTTATCTCCTTGATGAGCTTCAGCGCACGGTACTGGTACGGCAGTGATTTATGCGGCTCATATAATCGCAAATTGAGTTCTGCATCCCACATCTCCGTCATGGCAGCTCTGAGCTTTCCTTTAATCGAAGCAGTGTATAACGTAGCTTCCTCCGGATCATCATGAATGTGGCTGTACTCTTCCAGCGGATCTTCTTCCTCACCTTCCACGAGATTATGTTCATTATCCCCATCATGATCATGGGTATATTCGGCCAGCGGATCGGCCTCTTCTTCATGATCATGATCTTCTTCAGCCTCACCAGTTTCAGCAATACCGGTCTCAAACTCTTCGCCCATGAACTGCCCGTACTTCAGCCGAAGTGACTTTTGATCAAACCCCAGTTCATTACTTCTGAAATTGAAGGTGTCTTTTGGAATTTGACTCTTTTCTTTAATCAATCGCTCCGTATCTATTATGATTTGCCGTTGACTTCTAAAATATTCAGGCATCAAATCAACTCCTAACGCACCCTCCAATGAGAATTCTATTTTCGTTGTATCTCGAATGCTTACGAAATAGGTCTCTGTTCTACTTCTATTCTTTACCGGTTGCTTATTGTCAAAGGCTTCTATATAAAAGTATAGCTCATCACCGGGAGTCATTTTTAAGTCATTGAGATTAATCGTTTTGGATAACCTCGCACTCTTAGCATTCGGTTTCAACGATTGATCGAAGGTCATACGTTGTTCTCTAAATTTTACCGATTCACCCGACCCCTTACTCACCGTAGCAATGATGGCAGTTTCACTAATCCCAAAATCATCTTTTAGGGAACTGGTAAATTGAACATTCTTATCAGCATCAATTTCAAGCAGTGTAAAACGGTCCAATCCTGTAATTTCCAGCACAGGTGGTTCGTCAATTAATACCGCTAATTGATATAAATCCGATTGAAATTCCTGGTCGGAGCTATCGGTATAAATGAATTTGTAAAACCCGTTTTCCAACAGTTCAGTGCTTAGGTTAAACTTGTCCGGGGATTTTTTAAATGAAAGTCGTTTCCCATTGTGCATTTCAAGATAGAGCTGCATAGGCACACCATTGAATAGCAATTCCCATGTGATAATAGCCCCTTCTAACGCCTCAATATTAAGTTCACTGGTGCTGACAGTCTTTTTGCGGGTATAATTGGGATAGTCAATAAGTACACTCGCTTCGGTGAGTTCCAGCGGCCTTTCTTTATTCACATCACTTACCGGAATGAAGCTGACTTCCTTCTGAGTTACATTGTTTGACTTGGCTGGAGGAATTAACCGAACTATGAAACCGGCCCCAACCAATAATACACATGCAATTGCTCCAGCCTTTACAGATTGGGGCCACGGAATACGCTTTTGATTGGAGACCAAAAAATTCGAAACACGTTGCCGTTGTACCAATGCCAAATCGGTCATGGAAGTGGCCTCTGAAATAAGCAGATACGTACTGTTTTGCGTGGAGTCCAGCATTTTATCAATCCAATTGGCACTATCCCGATGATCAATTGCCCATGGACGAAATAGGAATAAGCTCATAAGAACAGCAACCACTCCCAGCGCCAGTAGCAGCCACAGTTCATTGGTAAGGTTTGAAATGAGGAAGCAAAGTCCCATTACCACAAGTAAAGCATTCGTCACTCTAACTAACCTCCACTTTGTGGTCACCTGCTTTATTATATCTTCTCCTGATCTCATAGGCTTCGTTTAAGCGAGAAGTAACGTTCAAGAATAAGGAGTAGTCCGAAGAGAATCCAAAGCCAGTGAGCTTCCGCTTTATTGGTAACATCAGTAGTTTTCTCTGCATATTGAATTGGTTTGACTAATTCCAAAGGCATTTGTCTTATGTCTTTGTTATCCGGTTTTTCCGGAATTAGAATCTCAAACAACCGACCTAACATATCTTCTTCCAAAATGAGTGAACTGGTAAGTCTTCGGCTTAATACGAACCCTTCGCTCGTTTCTGTCAATAGGCCATTAAATTCCTTAGCCGCATAATAAATGGTTTTGTTACCAAACGAAGGAATCTCACTTTCGCTAAGCCAAATCAACCAATCAGATGATTCCATTTCGAAATCATCTATTCTAATTGGATGTATCCTCATTGTTCGATAGGCCTGTTTTTCAATAGCAAGCAATGCTGATTTCATCAATAACATATCCTGCTCAAATTCAGGGTCATAAACCAGTTGAATAGCCAGCGTATCCCATGGCTCTCCATTAGTCTCATTGGCAGATTCAGTTACTGCATAGGAAGTGAATAGCGCATCGCTATGGCCAATTATTTCATATTGCTCACCTAGAAGCCTGTGCTTGTACTTTGATGGCTCTAACGGTTCCAGATTGATCCATTGGATCACTTTATTGGTGGCTGCCCTCCTGCCCTTAAACTCGTTGCTACTCAAGTCACTAAAAATAAGTAAGGTATCAGCTGGCAACTCATTCGCAGCCGTCACTAAAGTCCAAAGGCTTTTATCAGCTTCTTCCGGCTCATCGTTTTGATTAAACACTTGAAATCCGGAGCTTAAAAAACGTACCTCTCCCTTCAAGGTATCGAGTGCTCTAATCACACGACCATCTGTGGCGTAATCAGGATCAATCAAGGTTATTCTGCTTCGATCTTCCTTATCATCCTCCAGGAGTACTCCTGCCAACAAGAAGCAGAGCAGACCAATGAGCATTGACCTGATTAACAGCAGCAGTACTTCATTCAAACAAATACTGCTCGACTGGCTGGTATCGGATTTTGGCATAAACCTGATGCTACCGATCTTAATGATTTTGCTTTCTTTTCTACTCCATAAATGAATGATAATTGGAAGTATCACTCCCAATAAACCAAATAGATATGTTGTGTTCAGCAAAGTCATTTTAACCGTTTTGCGAGGAACGAAGCAATCTCAAATTCCTTAAGTCGACTCATATCATGAGTACGTTTTACGATCCGCCCGTTTGGCGGAGAAGTAATCTCTTTAATCATCCGGCAAGCGCTCTTTACAATATGATACTTTAATGACCTCATAACAATGCGGATCTTCTTTTTATAAACAAATTAATTGCCTCTCTTATGGGGGTTTCCATCGAGAACAACGAGTAATCTATACCTGATCGAAGCATTGAATTTTTAATCTCGAAAAGAAAACTTTCAACGTTGGACAAGTATTCCTTCTTAATACTGGCATTTTCAATTTTAATCCGCTCATTGCTCTCAAGGTCCTGAAAGGTTGATGTTTCGGCATAGCTCAGTTGCAATTCATTTTGACCCATGATATGAAGTAAAATCACTTCATTGCGTTTCGTTTTAATAGAAGAAAGGAACCTGGAAAGTTCATCATCCTCCTCATACATATCTGATAAGAAGATGATCAATTCCTTATGCCGGCCATCATGCAGTTGGGCTACAGCTTCTTTATGGTCAGGCCAACGCCCTTTACTTTCAACTTCCACCAACTGGTGCAAAAACCTGTTAAAATGCTGCACCCTGGCTTTTGGGTATAAGCTGGTTAGTTGCTGATCGTTCAATGAAAAAAGGCCTATGGCATCTCCCTGATGCTTAGCTAAATAACCTAACGTAGCACACAGAAAGCGACAATAGTCAATTTTACTGAATCCGTTATCAGTATGCTTCATAGATGCGCTGCTATCAATAATAAACCTGATGGCAATGCTGGTATCAATCTCCGCTTGTTTGATGTAGTAGCGCGATGAACGGGCCAGCATTTTCCAGTCCAGCAATCGTAAATCATCACCTGGCTCATAACTGCGGTATTGACTGAATTCCATCCCCTGACCTACCTTACGACTTCTATTCAACCCTGAATGATGACCATCAAGAATAGTTTTTGCTATCAGCTCAAGCCCTTTAACGCTGTTTAGATTTTCCGGTGTAAGTAGCTCCTGATAATGCATGCTTGCTATTGGCTAATCTCTGTAAGTAGTTTGCTGGTCACATCATCCGGAGTAACTCCTTCAGCTTCCGCTTTGAAATTCACAATGATACGATGCCTCAAAACTGGCTTTGCCACCTTCATAATATCGTCCAGTGTCACTCCCAATCTACCTTGTTGTAGAGCCCTGGCTTTAGCTGTCAAAATTATTGCCTGTCCCGCCCTGGGCCCTGCTCCCCAACTTACCCATTCCTTTACATAGTCAGAGGTAGTGGTATCCGGTCTGGTGGTTCTAACCAAGCGACTGACCATTTTTATTAACTCGTCACTTATTGGCACTTCACGTACCAGTCCTTGTAATTTCATGATCTCCTCTCCTGAAATCACATTTTCTATAGCTGTCTTGTTCGTTCCTGTAGTACTTCGCAATATCTCTGTTTCCTCATTTTCTTCAGGATAACCCAATTGGATGTATAATAGAAAACGATCAAGCTGTGCCTCAGGAAGAGGAAAAGTACCTGCCTGCTCGATTGGGTTTTGTGTAGCTAAGATTAAAAATGGTTTGTCTAACTGGTATGTTTTACCCGCGTAAGTCACTTCAAATTCCTGCATCGCCTCCAGCAAAGCCGACTGCGTTTTTGGTGGCGTTCTGTTTATTTCATCAGCCAAAACGATATTAGAAAATATGGGGCCTTCATTGAATTTGAAGAACTTGTGCCCGGTAGAATGATCTTCTTCGAGTATTTCGGTACCAATAATGTCTGACGGCATCAAATCCGGAGTAAATTGAATTCTTCTAAACTTCAAGTCCATCGCTTGCGAGAGCGTCCGTATCATAAGCGTTTTGGCCAGTCCGGGTACTCCTTCCAAAAGCGCATGACCCCCTGCCAATAGAGTGATAATCAACTGATCGATCACTTCTTCCTGACCAACGATCACTTTCCCGATCTCTTTTTTAAGATCATTTAGCTTTTCGACCAAACTATTCACTTCGTTCTCTATTTTCTCTAATTCCTGATTCATTTTAAATGTAGTTTCATTCCTTCATGACTAGCTGTAAACCCTAAACCTTTATAGAATTCTATTGCTTCCGGTCTCTTCTTATCTGTTGTTAACTGAACTAGATGAGCTCCTTTCTTTCGTGACATATTGATTACCTCTTCCATCAACCATTTACCTACCCCTTGCCCTCGATAACGTTCATGAACTCTTACTCCTTCCACCTGAGCCCTTAATCCACCGGTATAGGTTAAGTTTCTTATAAAAGTCAATTGAAAAGTGCCCATGACATTTTCATTATCTGTTATTACATAAACTGTATTATTGGCATCCGTTTCAATCTCTTTAAATGCCTGAATGTATTGAGGCGAGAGCGATTGTTCCAATTGTTCTCTTTTACTTCCTAAGTCGTCCTGATGCAAGAGTTCCACTATTGATTGTAAGTCTTCCAATTTTGCTTCTCTGATATTCATAGCTAAGAGGTTAAAGCATACATGACAATATTGACTGCAAACTTGGTATTATCAATTTTATACCACCGTTTATTTCTGAAGTCGTAGTCCCACTCACAACCATAATCTTTATTGCTATAAAGCATCCCTATTCTATCATTAACCTCAACCGCCTTCAAATAATCATGCACGAGGTCATCACCCCAACCATTTAACTCCTGTGAGGTGGTCGGAGGACCATCATCGAAGGTGAAAAAAGAGCTATATATCGAATGATCATTCGGGATTTTCTTAAGGGCACTGCTTCCAAATGTCAGCGTCATCTGCTCTTCAAACGACTTCGCAAATAAGCCGTCAATATCATGGTTGCAATCATCTACAAAGACAAAGCCCCCATTTTCAACATATTTTTTGAAGTTGCTTTCTTCTTTTGACGAAAACTGAACCAGCTTATGGCCAGAAAGATAGCAGAAAGGGCATTCAAAGAGTTCATCACTACTCAAAGGAATAATATTCTCAGTGGTATCCACTTTCAAATTTGTATACTCAATCAATGAATTGAGTAAATTGGAAGGCATACGCTGATCAACATCCCAGTCTCCTGATTCATATTGAAGCCTTGTAAAGAAAAAGATGTTATTTCTATTCGCTATATCTGTAAGTGTTTTAATCAATTAGCTTAACAATCAAGTACTGTACTAAGTTGCTTGTTGTGTAAATAGATCAAATACGCTTTTATTTAAACGGTGACAGGTCAGGTTGAGTAACTGCCGTTGATGTAAATAAAGAGCCATGTCAAGTTAATGGCTAATTAAAATCAAATCTATAAAAATTATTTCTTGATAAACCTTAAAATAACACTTTCTTGGTCATCAAAAAGCTTTAGATAATATGCTGAAGATGGTAATCGGGAAACATTAATTTGATTAGTTATTAAGTCACCAATTTGAACTAGTACTCCGGAAGAATTATAAATCTCGAAACCCCTATACTTTATTGTTGAATTTATACTTAAATGATCTCCTAAAACTGGGTTAGGAAAGAGATAATAATCATTTTGAAATTGATTCTTCAGTCCAGAAACAACTTCGATTTCTAGTTTTTCCGATAAGTTGGAACAACCATATTCATTTTTAACCTCAACTTGATAGATACCAAAGTCTTCTACATAAATATATTGATTACTATTATGCAATGTATCACCGTTTAAAAACCATTTATACTCTGTTCCTAGGGATGCTTTCAAACTATCTTTACTTACTTTTATTATAAGTGCTTCAGGCAATGGTAGAATAGAAATAGATACTGTATCAGAAATACTACTACAACCGTTTATATCAAAAACTGAAACGTAGTATTCTCCTCCTGAAGAAACAGAAATTCGAGAATCATTAGAATTATTACTCCAAAGGTAACCTTCACCAGAGTCAGTAGACAACTCCATTGATTCTCCTTCACAAATTGAAAAGCCAACATTGGAATATATTTTTGGTGTTTCAGGAATTTCGTGTACTAAAACTCCTATTTCCCTAGATTTAGAACTCTTACAGCCATACTCATTAGATACAATCAAAGAGTAAGTACCTGGTGAATCGACAACAATTGACTTACTTTTGTCCCCATTGCTCCAATAGTAACTAAAATGGTCTTCTATAGCATTAATCAAGATACTATCTCCGTAACAAATATCAGTATCACTTGAAGGGTTGATTACTGGTGGGTCTGGTGATTCATATAGATCAATTTTTAATTCATCAGAATACAAACTCCAACAACCATCATAAACCTTTACTTTGTAAGAACCCTCAGCCGAAACTCGATTTAATTGAGAAGTAGAATGATTATTCCACTCATAACGTTGATATCCAGAAGGAGCTAACAAATCTAACGTATCACCATCACATATATATGTTTCATTATTACCTTGAATAATGGGTTTAGAAGGGTTTTTCGATCGAAGTATTTCTAATGTATCTGAGTAGTCACTCCAACAATTTAACGCATTGGCAGCTCTTACTCGGTAAAAACCTGGTTCTGTAATTCTAATGCTTTCTGTAGTTTTTCCATTACTCCATTCATAAAACTCTGACGGTATATCTAGCCGCAATACTAAATCTTGATCTTCACATAAAAGACCCTCAGTAATAATGGTTGGTCTACCAATGTTCATTTTATCAGACACATTGACCGTCTTGCTAATTGTAAAAAGTTCATTGCTGGTATTTTTTACGCTCAGACTTACTTCATAGCTACCTTTGTCAGCATATTTATGAATAGGGTCGAATGAATTAGAAGTGTTTCCATCCCCAAAGTCCCAAAAAATACTCTGTATTTCATTGTAATTATTATAACTAGAGGTATTCTGAAATTGCACTGAACCATCACATAATTGTAGATAATTGTATTGAGCTGTATTGTCCCAACCCAGCTTTGAAGTAACTATATTGTAATTTATATAAGTAGTACTTTGTGTAGCACTGTTGAATTCAAGGTCATCCAATTTAATCTGATCCTTAAAGGATCCAGTGAATATCAACTGCTCACGATCATCAATGAAAAAAGAAGATAGGGTCGCAAACTCAGCACTCCTAGCCCATATTGTCTGACCGTCAAGATTAATTTTTGCTAAAAAATTGTAATCAAATTTAGGTATTGTATGATTTACTGAAATACCTCCTATATTAATTGAACTGTAAAACTTACCATTGAAAAATACTTCATTATTATCACTTATTTTGAGTTCACCTGCTTCTACTTGACCTTCTCGCTCATAATAGTTGTCCCAAATGAGATCGTAATCAGAATTTAGTTTTAGAACCGATAAATACTTACCTTCCCCCATCATAATTAAGTCATCATTTTGGTCGAATTGGATATCCTCTATATTGTTAATCGCATCCAAATCAAAAACTAGTTTTTTTACGAATTTAATTGATCCAGAATCATTAAAAATGCATAATAATTTCTGAGTTCTTTCATTAGAAAGTCTATTAAAAGTGCTATCCCCAATAGTTATTGATTGGTTATATGTTGTTAAGACAGTAGCAATGTCTTGAAAAGAATTAACCGCCAAATTATCTATGCCAACGGGAGGTATTATTACATTTTCAAAATTTCCATTCCCATCAATTCTCAGTAGTAGCCCTGTCTTCGAGTTATAGGTGTTACCTCCTATTTGAATTGGTGCTGTATAAGGAATTTCGATTAACAATTGCATTCCATCAAAATGTGTACTGAACCTCGAAGAAGACGAACCGACAGATCGAATCCAACTAGTCTTAAAATCATTATTGATCTTAGATATAACCATTGATCTCTTAGCTAGCGAAAATGTTGAGTCAGCTATTGTAACCGAACCATCTTCAAACATATTGATATAATAAAGGCTACCATCCGAGTTAACAAAAAGCTTATCTCGATAATTTAAAAATTTGTCAGAACTTGCTAAAATCCTTAAATCAACAGCATTGTCATTTGCATCGTATTTAATAATGAACCTATACAAATCTTCTTGATGTATTTCAAAGGTTCCTACTTTCAACTTTCCTTTGCTAACTCCTATAACATAATATGAACCGTCTTTACCCTTAGTAATCTCAATTCCCTCTGACCAATTCGTAGCATTTAAGACATCAGCTCTTATAAATTTAGGACTGGGGTAAGATTTATTTAATATATAAAGATCAACCATATTAAAATCACTCTCACAACCCACCTCACTAATAGCTTTGAAAAATAGTCGTCTTTTTGCATCTGCGAACTCATAAATTTCAACCCCTTGCTTAAAAGGTATTGAATCATCTAAATTATTATACCAATTAACCGTAGTTGTAATCTCATCAATAGAAGGTTTCAGATGAAATAAATTTGGCCCTCTGTTTGATTTATTGCCATCATGGAATCTTGGTATATTTGGAATATCTGATTGACGAGCTGTTACTTTGAATTTACTACTAGACTTGCACCCAACAGAATCTATCATTTCCACATAGTAGGAACTATTATCTGACATTCTTTTATCAAAACTATGTCCAGAATAAAAAGGAGTAGTTGATGTGATAGAATAATACCAATCATACTTATACAAACTGTCTAATTCAATATTTACATTGCCAGATGAATAACTACTACAGAATGGTGCAACAATGTCAGGACTATATGGATTAGGTATTATTTCAACCGTTTTGATCACTTCGTCAGAATATCCTTGTGAATTAGTAACTATTAAATTAACCTCATACATACCTGCCTTTTTATAAATATGAATTGGATTCTGTTCTTGGCTACTATTGCCATCTCCAAAATCCCACTCCCAACTTTCAACCTGTAAACCTTGACTTGTTTGATAAAACTCAATTGGTTCATATAAGCAACCTTTATTTTTTGAATCAAAGCTTGCGGTTATTCCTTCAAATTGAACAATATCATTAGAATAATAAGAAACTCGATGAGAACCACTATTGGTAAGAATAATATCTTTCCGACCATCATTATCTATATCACTAAGTTTCAAGTACTCATCCGATGTCACGGATGGCAATGAAAAAAAATTATATTGAAAGTTGAAATTTCCTAGATTCTCGTAATAACCTCCATTACTGGAATAAAACCAACACACACTAATTATATCTTCATCACCATCTTGATCCATATCAAATAATTCAATGGCACTGAATAAATCACAATTATTAGGGAGTGGAACAGGTTCAAAGGTTTTGCCTTGATTATTCTTTAATATCAATTTTGGAGATCCAATAATGATATCTTTATAACCATCTGCATTTAAGTCAGAAACTTCCAAAGCATCAGAAACAGAATAGTTGATATTTTCAACATCAACTCCGTTAATTGCTAGTCTATCACCTCCTAGTGATATAATATCCAGCTGCCCATCATTGTCAATATCTACTATTCGATTTTGAGCCGAATATGACCAACCTTCAGTATAAGCATCATAGCTTCCCCACTCATTATTACTTCCATTATTTATAACTATTTTAGGAAACCCATATTTTAAACCAATCAAAATATCAAATTGTCCATCTTTGTTAAAGTCTGCCGTTTCTAAAGCTGATGGATCGTAAAATCCATCTGTTAGAGTATGGGGCCCATAAAAGTTGCCATTTTTATTATTAACCAATATTTGAAGGCTACTTGGATCTACTCCTGGATCACTTGGTGTTTTAATATATACTATATCATCATAGTTATCATTATTATAATCAATAATAATTAGGTCCTGTATTCTACCTTGAAAAGGTATTTCATTAACTTTTAGAAAAGAGCCGTAACCATCATTTATGCCCCAATACAGCACCCCAAAGCCATTAGACACAAAATCATCAACATTATCATTATTAAAGTCTCCAATTTCAAGATTAAACGGTATGTCTGACCCGCCCAAATAATGAATTGTACTAGCCGCACCAAATTGTGCTATTGCCGAAATATGCAGTATTAAAGCAATTAACACTTGTAAAACAATTATTTTTATCGGCATAATTTTTCAGATAGAATCATCTGTAAAATCAGATAGATTAGTATATTCTTAATTATAGCATTCGCAGTAAAATATAAATATACCTCAACTTTAATATAGAATAAAAAAAATACATCATTAAAAAGGGCCACCGAATTCGGAAGCCCTTTATTAATGTCAGATTGATTTATACTGCATCTGAAAGACTAGTAAATGTAAAGTCTCTCACCTTCATGTAAGGAATCAAATTACCATTAACTCTCTCTTGTTGGCCAAGTGTTTCCAGATTGTTCAACATAATTATTGGGCTTTCATTAAATCTGAAGTTCTTGATCGGATAAGCAAGCTTACCATTTTCAATAAAGAAAGTGCCGTCTCGCGTCAATCCCGTATAGAGTAATGTTTGTGGATCCACTGTGCGGATATACCATAGTCTAGTTACTAAAACACCTCTTTTAGTATCCTTGATCATGTCTTCTAGTGACGCATCACCTCCCGCCATTATTCCATTGCTGGGAAAAGGAACTGGATCAACGCCTTTTTCCTTAGCCCAATAACGACTGTAGAAAAGATTTTTAACCACCCCATTCTCAATGAAATTCATTTTCTTAAGAGCTTGTCCGCCATTACTCCAAGGTGCAGATGGAGCTTCAGGATTTCCAGGATCTGTCCAAAGGTTGACTCTTTCATCAACAATTTTCTCTCCTAGTTTTGTGCCACCCCCTTCTTTAGACATGAAACTTCTTCCTTCATCTGCATTACGCGCATTGAAGGAGAACATCATATTTTGTAGTAATTGAGAAGACGCTGACGGCTCAAGTATCACAGTGTATTTACCAGGCTCAATTGCTCTGGCCTCTCTTGACATCAAGGCTTTGTCTATAGCTCGTTTAGAAGCTTCAGATGCTTTTAACTTGCTAACATCAGTGACATCTCTCGTAGCCCAACCGGAACCTGTACCATCATTAGTTCGCATGGTCACGGTGAAGTTCGCGTTGGTGGATTGGTTGTAAGCAAAAAGACCATTAGAATTCATAATGGAACTAAAGCTAAACGAGTCATTAAGGAATCCTGCAGCGGTAACATCTTTGGCCTTTGCCGGATTGATACTATCGATAGCCACCTGAGCTCTAAATTCAGGGTCTACCTTAGCAGTGCCTTCATTATACGTTTTTGACTCACTATATTCCTGAGGGCCTAAAGGAGGCATAAATTCAGGGTTTTCAGGAGAAAGTTGAGCAAGTTCTTCAGCCCTGCGCACTACCTTCTCTAATGAAGCATCATCAAACTCATCAATAGTGGCCGTCCCTACTTTATTTCCAAAACTTGATTGCACTACTAAATTCTGGTTAGATCGATGACCTGCAGTCGATACTGTATTACGTGCATAGCGTATATTTCCACTTTCACTTCCCGCAAGGTTGACCTGACAAGTATCAGCCTTGGAAAAAGACAAGGTCTTTTCCATTATCTGTTTCGCCTCTTCTTCTGTATATATTGCCATTTTATTATTTCAATTTTGTTTAAGAATAGATTTTTAGATATTTCTTCCGGTATTAATTACATTAACCCCATCAAAACGTGTTGTAGAACTGCCATGTGAAACGGCACTTACTTGTGAAGGCTGCCCCTTTCCATCGAAAAAGGATCCAAACAATCTATAATCGTCCTTATCACAAATTTTGGAACATGAGTTCCAAAATTCTTGAGTATTAGACTGATATGCTACATCATTCAAAGCGCCCGCAATTTTACCATCTTTTATCTCAAAGAAAGCCGTGCCGCCAAACTGGAAATTATAGCGTTGCTGATCAATAGAATAAGAACCTCTGCCTGCAATGTAAATTCCTTTCTCTACATCCTTGATCATATCATTAGCAGAGTATTTCTCAGTCCCTGCTTCCAGCGATACATTAGGCATACGCTGGAATTGTACGTCATTCCAACTTTGAGAATAGCAACAGCCATGTGATTCGTTTTGGTCTATCATGTGTACCTGATCTCTTATGGCTTGGTAATTAACTAATATTCCTTTACGTACCAGGTCCCATTTCTTAGTAGCGACACCTTCGTCATCATATCCTACAGCGCCAAGAGAACCAACCTCCGTTTTATCAGCTACCAGGTTCACTATGTCGCTACCATATTTAAAGTCTTTGCTTTTCCATTTATCCAGCGTAGCAAAACTGGTACCTGCATAGTTGGCCTCATAGCCTAAAACTCTATCCAGTTCAAGAGGATGGCCGACAGATTCGTGAATAGTCAGGCCTAAATGGTTTGGTTCCAGAACTAAATCATACTTTCCTGGTTCAACTGAATTTGCATTCAACATTGCCTTAGCTTGCTTCGCTGCGGCTGTGGCATCCTCCTTCATATCATAACTATTTCTATAAAGGTTAATTCCCGTACCTTCTGGTCCTGCGATTTTCTCTGAATCAAGTCCATCCATATATTCATAGCCCAAACCCATAGGAGCACTTAATGCCTGTCGAGATTTGAATTTACCATCCCCAACTGCCGTCACAGTAAATGTGGGCCAGATTCGATGAACATCCTGATCAATATATGAACCATCAGTCGAAGCGAAATATTTCTGCTCGTTGACCATAAAGAGTCCTGAATTCACATAATTAGCTCCGTTCTCCAATGCCGCTGCGTTGGCTGATAGAAGTAGCTCAACTTTTTCTGAAACGGGGACGTCTTTAAAATCTTTCTTTATGGGCGTCTTCCATGAAACTTCGCCATGCCCTTTTGTAGGGGCCAGTTTCACAGGATCTGTTTGAATTTTTGAGTTTGCTTTGGCAATAGCTACTGCTTGATTAGTTGCTTTCTTTATTCCATCCGGTGAAACATCGGTGGTTGAAGCAAACCCCCACGTACCGTTTGTGATTACCCTAATACCTATACCAAACGATTCAGTGTTGACTACATTCTGAACCTTATTTTCTCTGGTAAAAACATATTGGTTTAAATACCTCCCGATTCTTGCATCCGCATAAGATGCACCAAGTGATTTGGCCGTATTAAGAGCCACATCAGACATCATCTTCTTTGTTCCTACATCCATACCGGGCTCCAAAAGTGCCTGTGCGGAAATAGAACGTCCCATAATCGACCCTGGAATCATCATGGCACCCGCGCCTAATCCGGCCAGCTGAACAAAATCTCTTCTTTTCAAGTTTCCTCCTTTTTTAGTTGTACTTTGATTTAAATTGAGTTTTCTCAATCTCAAATTGTAGACTAAAACGATCAGATCAAATGGTATTTATTTGAGCGGTAACATAGACAGTTTTAGGGTAGGCAAAGCCTTAAAGCATAGTAAGAAACCTTTTTTAACAAAGAAAATATCAGAGACCAAACCTGTAATGCCCTATAATTTTGTAATCAAAGAGCACATCTTCTTTTACCTGACCTGATCCTATATTGTGGATAACATATGGTCTTGTACCACTAGGTGGGGTAACCAAAATTCCAATATGTGTGATCCCGCCTCCCAAATCCCAACATACTATATCACCTACTTGATAGTCCTTGGCCTTTCTAGAAATAAGTAGAACTTTCCCATGGCGTTCAAAAAACTTCATAAGATTGGGTACTCTTCTATGGTCGATATTTTTATCCGTTGAGTTAAGTCCCCAGTTTTTGGGATATTCACTAAAATTATATTTCATATCAATATGCACTTCTTTTTGCAGGTCTATTCCCACTTTTCGATAGGCACGAATAACTACATCTGTACAAACACCTTTTCCTTTCGGAATATCACCATTTGGATATTCTATTGAAAAATAGTTTGGATCGTAAACAACATGATTGGCTGTAAGAGTTTCGGCAGAATCCGCAAGAGTTTCATAAAAATCTACTTGTGCAGAAGAGAGGCATACTGAAAAGAGAAATACTATTGAAAGAAGTGACTTCTTGCTCATATGTCGGTAATAAATAAAACCAAATTGATTAAAGCCCGTAAAAATTTCATTTGTCTATCTTCACAGGCTAAATTCACCACGTGAATATACCCTTAACATGAAATCTATAATTTTAGTATTTATCATTCTTTTTTCTATTCCATCAATTGGCCAATCCATATACCCTATTGAACACGGTAACGAATGGCGAATGAAATTTGTTGGTCAGTTCGACCAAACAGGCGAGACATATACTATTTCGAAAATACTAGATTCAAAAAAAGAGATTAATGGTAAGAAATATTATCAAATAGCCTCTACTGTTTATACTACAAAAGCAGCTGAGACTGGGTTTAGCAGCACCTCATACAGCAGAACAGACTCTGATGGAAATTTGGTGGGGATGACAAATGACAAGACCACTGAAGAACAAATGATGATGCCAGCGAAATTAAAACTTGATCAAACATGGATGACTGACCAGGGTGAGAATAAAGTGATAGATATGAACGCCTCGATAGAAACACCGAAAAAAACGTATAGTGGTTGTATAGCAGTAGCTATTAATCAAGGTGGTACCAGCATGATTTCTTACACTAAAGAAGGAATAGGCCCAGTGGCAATTACAATGAATGAACAGTTGATGGCTTATCTTTATGAATACAAATTAAACTAATCCTACTAGTTTATAGAAACTCAGGAATATAGAAAGATTATCCATGTGGATATGGATGCCTTCTACGCATCCGTTGAGCAAAGGGATAACCCTGACCTCCGGGGCAAGCCCGTTGCTGTCGGTGGATCATCAGAACGTGGGGTTGTTGCCGCTGCCAGTTACGAGGCCAGGAAGTATGGTGTTAAATCTGCCATGCCCTCTAAAATGGCTGCTTCACGATGCCCAAATCTGATTTTTGTTCGTGCCAGATTCGATGCTTACAAAGCAGTTTCCCAACAGATACGAGAGATTTTTTATGATTATACAGATCTAGTTGAACCTCTTTCTCTGGACGAAGCATATTTAGATGTTACTTCTAATAAGAAAGGAATGAAATCGGCTACTCGGATAGCACTGGAAATAAAAAATCGTATAAAAGAAGAAACTCAATTGACTGCTTCAGCAGGTATTTCGATGAACAAGTTTTTGGCTAAAACCGCCTCAGATGTTAAAAAACCTGACGGTCTTTTTTTGATCCCCCCGGATCAGGCAGTAGGTTATGTAGAACGGATGCCAATTGAAAACTTTTTTGGAATTGGCAAAGTGACCGCTGAAAAAATGCACAAGATGGGAATCTTTAATGGAAGAGACCTTAAACATTGGGAAGAACATTCATTGGTAGATCGGTTCGGTAAGTCAGGGTATTACTACTACAAAATTTCCAGGGCTATTGACGAGCGAGTAGTGAACCCAAATCGAATCAGGAAATCTTTGGGAGCTGAGAATACTTTTTCGAATGATTTATTAACCATAGAATCTATAAGAGACGAACTGGAGAGAATACTTGAGACGCTCAATAGAAGAATGCTAAGCTCAAAAACCGCAGGGAGAACTTTGACACTTAAGGCTAAGTATGCTGATTTTAAAATAGTAACAAGAAGTAAGACTGTTGACTATTGGATAGAAAATAAATCACAAATAAAGGAACTATATGAGGAACTCCTCGAACAAGTGCCAATCGAAAACGGGTTTAGACTTTTGGGTCTTTCATTAAGCAACTTAAACCATGAATTGGAAGAAACAGAAGATAAGGAGGATCCGCCTATCAGCCAGCTTACTCTTGAATTTTAGAAATATTAATGTTTACCTCTTTTGCCCATCCAACCCAAGTGAGTATGTTGAAAACTATCAAAATGCTTCAGTCCATATCCCAACATCCTATCAAAACTTGAATGGGCAAGAAAAATTATGCCTGTTGATATCAACCAATTTTCCTGAAGAAAATACCCGGCTATACAAGCCAAGATAATGCCCCCTCTATGATGCAATAGGTTGTAAGTGATAGCTCCAATTTTTTTATTGATCAGGTAAGCAACAAAGGATAAGTCAGGCACAAAAAATAAAGCCAAAAATGTAGTCCATATCCCATTAAGAAAAAGAAAAAAGATAAGCGTAAAAAAGATACATAAACCAAGTTCTTCCAACCTTACTATTTGCTTCATATCCTATCCTGCTATCGGAAGTTCAACGACAAAAACTGCACCCTTCCCTTCGACATCTTCATAATAAATAGTACCATCGATTAATTCTGTATATCGCTTAACGAGTGATAATCCTAAACCGGTACTACTCTCACCAGCAGTCGGTCGAGCACTCAGCTTACTAAACTTTTGAAACAGCTTATCACGCTCATTTATTGGAACCCCGGGGCCTTCATCTATGATTCTAACTTGCAATACTGTCTCACTGCACGAAGTACTAACAATAACATTTTTACCTTTCTCAGAGAATTTGATTGCGTTTGATAACAGGTTTTCGAAAATTAATCCAAAGTAAGTATCGTCAGCCAAGACTTTTACTCCAGATGTATTATTCTCGAAAGTAAGCTCTATGTTTTTTGCCCGTGCCGTATCACCAATACTTTCAACAACCCCTTCAAGGTAAGTAACAACGTCTATTTCTTCCAGATTCAATTTTACTTTGTCTTGACCGGAAGCATCCATCTCCAGAACTCTATCAACCAAGTGTTTAGCATTTTCAGAAGCCTTGTAAATCATTTGATTATATTCTGTTATCCTCTCCTTCTCATTATCAATTGACATAAGACTCACCAGGCTGGAAATATTGTTCAAAGGACTTCTTAGGTCGTGGGCTAAAATTCTTATTATATAGTCTTTTTCTTCAAGTATTTTGGCTAAACGTTCTGACTGGGAAGCTATAGTATCTTTCTGGTTCTGCAATTGTGTATTAATATCTTGCAGATCCTTCAACGCCTTAGTCTGCGTATGTTCAAATACAAACGATATAAACAAAATAATAAGTAATAATCCAGGAACGACAGATAAAAACCAAAGTGTCTTATATTCTTGATTATACTGGACCGGAAGTTCTACTCCCTGCTCCGCCAATATTCCAAACCAAATCATTACCAAAAAGGATATGGCTCCCCAGAAAATAGCAGAACTTCTACCTACTACCAATAGTGAAAGTACTGGAATAGCAATGATCCATGGATAAAGTGCTGACCAAATTCCACCTGAAAAATAGGTGAGCGCAATAATGGCGGAAGCCCCAAGAAAGGAATATATATTCCCAAGTATACCAATAGGAGTTTTTGTTTTACCAAAGAAAGCGAGTACAATAAAACCTAAAGCATTATATATCATTAGATATACTCCAAGATGGAATTCAAAGAGTATACTAAAGCCGATATAAGAGGCCGAGAAAATACTTGTAAGCAAACAAGCCCTCACGAAGAGTCGTGTTTTTCTTAACTCTTCCTGATCTAAAAACCTGTCGTGATGAACAAAATAATCTATGAATGGAGCAAGAGCCATAGTTTCTAAAACTCCAATTCAGTCAGTGAATTACTTTTCAAAAACATTATTCCGTAATCAATTTAAAAATCTTAACATCTCCTGAATAAGACACAATTTTTAAAAAATTTAAAGTGTTTGAACCAAAGTGCTTGCTTGAAATTTCAAAATTGGCAGAACCTATAGAACCACTTGAAATTAATGCTCCAGCAGCATTCGTTAGTTCCCAATATTTATATTTATTGGAGCCAAGATTAATCCTTAATATCTCACCGTTTTGCACTGGATTGGGGTAAACTTTGATGGCTTGTTGCTCATTAAAACTGTCAGATGCTATTAATTCACTAATGCGAACGACAACAGATGATTCACATCCTCTGGAATCTGTAACAACTAGTTGATATAAACCTTCTTGAGTGAAGTTTGCCGTACTAGAACTTTGATTATTCTGATCATTCCAATTGAAAGAAAATGGTTCTATACCTCCTGAAACTATTGCCTTAGCTTCAAATATTTCATTATCATTCTTGAAATAATCTGTTTCAATTTCAAGTGGTGGTGGATTATCTAATCGAATTATACTGTCTATTTCACAGCCATATTTATTTCCTAAAATGAAATGATATGATCCAGCTCCTAGGTTGTCAATAATTGCTTCTGAGAGTTCAATCCCCCACTCGATAAAGCTTAAATCATTCCCAGTTATTGTAATTCTGCCGTTTTTATCACCATTGCATACGATATCCTCTACTGTAGCATTATATATTGGATTCGAAGCTGTTTCTAACTCTATCAAAAGTGAATCTATCAAAGATGCATTATCGTGATTAATAGTTAAATAAATCCACCCATCTGTTATCACATCAATTTGTGGCGTGGTTTCTCCGGTTGACCAATTATATTGAAATTGTGAGCCGTACATGTTGGAACCTAGTGTAACACTTTGGTCTGGACAAAGAAACCTATTACCTTCATATCTAATAGTCGCAACTATTTCAGAGTACTCACCTTCTACAATACGATTTATACTCTTAGCTTGAAGGTTTCTAACCGTATCAATATGACCGCTTGGCCACTCCACTATGAGTGAGTCAGGTGCTGTGTACTCCCCCGTACCTATATGAATATACTGAGAGTTTTGGCCCAAAAATCCTATAGCACATATTTTTCTTCTTATAAAATTGACACCATTTACATAAAAATTGCAAAGTGCACCATAAGCATCCTTATTACTAAATGTGCCTACTAAATCTATTTTAGTCCAATTATTTTCAACCTCAGGTGATAGTCTATTTTCCCAAACTTGCATCGGAAAGTCATTAATATTATTCACTGCTATATCCAATAGCCCATCATTATTAAAGTCACCTGTGGCATTAGAGTAACTAGCAACAGTATCTCCCACAAAACCAGTATTTACCTCAATAAATCCGTTTAGGTTATATTCATAAAGAGTACTTGATGGAACTTCACTGCCAACCAAAGACCCACTCACATATAGATCTAAATCAGAATCATTGTCAAAGTCCAAAAAGTTAGCTCCCCACGAAAATCCTTTGAACTCTACACCAAGTGATTTTGCCTTTTCTTCATAAATACCTGAAGAATCATAAAGCAACATTTTAGCACCGTTCTGTGTATTGGTTACATACAAGTCCTCAAAACCATTTAAATCAATATCTCCAACTGCAATACCCATACCTGAAACAAGTGGTAGATCTGCCTCGCTTCTGACTGCAACATTTGTAAAAGTTGAGTTTCCATTATTTCTCAAAAGTGTAGATCGTGGATTCAAATCCTGAGCGATATAGATATCACTCCAACCGTCTTTATTATAGTCAAAGAAAGTCGCACAAAATGGATGTTTACCATCGTCAGAAACTCCAGCTTCTGCTGTAACCTCTATAAAATACTCTCCATTGATATTTTTATAAAGTCTATTTCTAGAATTTTCGGGTTTACCATCATATTTTTTATCGGTCAAATATAAATCTAGAAATCCGTCCCTATCAAAATCATCCCAGCTATCACCTAATGAAGTCAACGCTTCCAACGGCAAGCCTACATCTTCAGTCACATCTTGGAATTGAAGACTACCATTATTTTTAAAAAGGCGGTTATAACTGTTAAAGTTTGTGACGTATAAATCTGTATTTCCATCATTATTATAATCGATCCATAATACCTGTTTAGACTCAAAAGCTTGCTCGGTTGATAACAAGAATACCTCATCAAAATTCCCGTCTTTAAGATTTAAGTAAAACTTGACTTGATGGGAGGCTGTGGCAAAGGTTAGATCGTCCCAGCCGTCATGATTGAAATCGAAAAAAGAAACACCACCACCTAACGAGCTTTGTCCATAATTTTGATCAATTCCAATTTCTTTAGCTACATCTACATATTGACTGAAACAATAGTGAAAGGGTGATAAGCTAATTAAAATGACATAAACAAAGAGACTTTGTATTCTCACCTCTAATTGACACATAATTAGCAAATATAAGCATCTGAAGGTTTAAATTTTGATTTCACCACTACAAATGGCGGTGACCTTGTTCATGTTGCTTCCTTGTAATTAAGCCCTTGTAATGAATTTACATCTTTTACCATTTCCAAATCCATACTACTAATAGACTCATGCAATTCATTTGCCGCTTTTTCCAGCATATCAATAACACCTATCATCTCGTTAGGATTAAGACTTCCGTTTTTAAGCAGATAACTAAGACCCTGAACTCTCGCCAAAGGACCTCTTACATCGTGGGCATTTCGATATGAATACTTTTCCATTTTGTCTTTATGTTCAGCTAATTTTATAGTCCTTTTTTCGATATCAATTCTTAATTCTTTATTAGCTATTTCTACTAAATTTTTTTCTTTCTTTAACTCTTCATTCAAGTGTCTTATCCGAACTGTATTCTTATTGATATCAATATCCCTGTATACAAATATTATAAGTATAATAGACCATACTGCCAGGAGTGGCACCTTATAAAAAATATACTCTTCATACAAGAAAATAATATTGACAGTGTCAACTGCTAACGCTAATAGTAGCTCATCAAAAAATATGGTGTAAAGTAAACTAAAAGTGACTAATGCAAATAGATCTATCTCATGATTGGTGAGATCAAATAAAATGAGGATAAGAACTAATATATATATCTGAGCATATGAAAATCCAAGAAATACCCCGGGATCGATCGGAGCATAAATCGCCATGGCCAACGGTAAAAATGCCGTTCCGAAGATAATATGATACTTGGCATATCTAACTGACCAATAGCATGATATTGGGAACAGCAAGGAAAAACTTAAGATGAAAACGGAAATAATCCAAAGATGGGTATAAAGTCCTTCCATGACATGAACTCCTAAAATCACCAAATGGCCCAAGAGTGTCAATAAAATAACACTATTGGTAAGCCTGCGATTACGTTTCTCTTCAGCAGAAAAGTCTCGCTTGTTTCCAGTATTAATAACCTTCTTCCAGAATAAATATGGATGATAAAACTTACTCATGAATTTCCTTAATTGATAAATTCAGCTGTTGGTTCCAAATCTTCATCTTCAAGCCATGGCTTATCTAACCTGTCAATCTGCTGAAAAAGCTGAAAGGCCTTTTTATACCCTATGAAATGGGTTCGATTAGTTAGCTTAAACTTTGATTTGAATTCTTTAAACAGTGTAGTCATAAGTCCTAAAATCTTTATTGATCATTGACCCTACTTCATAGCTCTTAAGCATGAAGGGTTTTTAACAAAATATAAAGGATGAAATTGATTAGTCTCCCTATATTAATTGACTTTAAATATTGAGAAGTAAATTAAGGATGTCTTCAAATTTATCCGTCATAAAAAAATACAAGGACGAAGATGCTTACAATTACATAGTAAGCTGATTTTTAGAGGTATACAAAGAGTATACAAATGATTTTAAGTGCAAATAGCGTTGCCACTGAGCTAAGCAAATTCAATAAAATTAAAAGCATCACAATTTTTAAATGCTTGGTATGAAAAGAAAAATGGTTTCACTGAAGAATATTATCACTATCCCAATTAAAATCTTTCTTTCGCACATAAACCACCTTATCAACTTCAGTGACCACTTCACCTTCTGCATTTTTGACTTCACACAGAAATGAGTAGTCCTTCTTTCCCACTTTGTCTATTTCTTCTTTGATTTCCTTAACCCGTTCAGATGCAATTTGGAAAACACAATTGAGAGTACCTTTACCAGGCTTCTTGTAACGAATGGCTGCGGACTTATCCAAAACTATATAATCACGACCCAGCCCGGCAGTAAGAATAAACATATACCAGGGGTCGCACATGGAATATAGAGAACCTCCATAGTGAATACCCACCAGGTTCTTATTGTACCAACGCAGCTTCATTTCTACATCAAAACGTAGATAGTCTTCACTAATATGCTTCAAGCTAATTCCGGTGCCCAGCATTGGTGGCCACCAATTTATCAGCTTCATTTTGGTTCTTTTACTCAACATCTATGGAATATCAATAAGTGTATAATTATTTCTACGATTTTGATATGTTTGCAAACAACAAAAATATAAATAGTAATCAATGAAGACAGCCGAAATAAAAACAGAAAAAGGTACAATGAAGGTAGAGTTCTACGAAAAAGATGCTCCAAATACGGTAGATAATTTCGTTAAGCTGTCGGAAAAGGGTTTTTATGATGGGCTCACCTTTCATAGGGTAATTCCAAATTTCGTCATTCAAGGTGGTTGCCCGGATGGAACAGGTGCAGGAGGACCAGGTTATTCAATTGATTGTGAATTGGACGGTGACAATCAATATCATGACAAAGGAGTATTATCAATGGCACATGCTGGTCGAAATACAGGTGGCAGTCAATTTTTTGTCTGTCATAGCCGTGACAATACCGCTCATTTAGACGGGAATCATACGTGCTTCGGTAAAGTAATTGAAGGCCTAGAAGTAATTGACAATATTAAAGCTGGCGATAAAATAGAAAAAATCACTATTCACTAAGCACAAGTTATTTTTTTAGAAAAGCTCGTTCAACATAATTAGCATTTGTTGAATGAGCTTTTTCATTTACAACGGCAGCTCTATTGATAATTATATAAGTGGTTAAACAATAATGACTATAGTTGACTTAAGTTTGCATCATATTTAAAATTAATGGGAACAACAGGCAAAATTATAGTTGTAGCAGTCATAGCATTACTTGCTTTGACTTTTATTTTTTATCCGAAATTTAAGAAGGAAGATAAAGAAGTAATACCCACGTCATCACGGTCAACTAAACTGACTGTAAATGCCTTGGTTGTTAAAGATGAGGTGCTGAATAACGATCTAAGGGTCACTGGTTCATTAATACCAAATGAATCCGTTGTATTGAAATCAGAGGTCTCAGGACGTGTAGAAAGAATCAATTTCAGTGAGGGTGAAAAGGTCAGGAAAGGACAGCTACTGGTACAATTAAATGATGACGAGGTCAGAGCTGAAATTGAAAAGCTGAACTTCACTAAAAAACTGAACACAGACAATGAATTTCGTCAAAAGCAATTGCTTACGAAAGAAGCCATTAGTCAGGAAGAATATGAAACAGCCTTAACAACACTTAATACTACGTTATCTGAAATAAAAGTCCGGCAAATACAACTACAGAAACATAAAATTGTAGCTCCTTTTGATGGTATAATTGGCCTTCGAAAAGTTAGCAGTGGTAGTTATATCAACTCTTCAGATGAGTTGGTAACACTCTACAGCATTAATCCGATCAAATTAGACTTATCTGTTCCGGGAAAATATGCTGCAGAAGTAAATAAGAACGATGTTATTTCTTTTACCGTTGACGCCTATGAAGATGAGCTTTTCGAAGGAAAGATTTATGCCATCGAGCCGCAGATTGATCCTGAAACACGATCAATAAAAATAAGGGCAGTGAGCGAAAATAGCTCAGGGAAGCTTTTGCCCGGACAGTTTGCGAAGATCACCTTGACCATTTCCAAATTTGATAAAGCAATATTAATTCCCACAGAGGCTGTTATTCCTGAATTGAATGGTAAAAAAGTATTTGTTCGAAACAATGGTAAAGTTGAGAATAGACAAATACAAACCGGAATAAGGATGTCAAACACTATTCAGGTAACAGACGGCTTACAAGCTGGTGACACGGTAATTACCACAGGTATCCTTCAGATAAGACCAGGTATGGCCGTTGACCTAAACTTGACATCAGAATGAGCAGCTTATCAAGTATAAGTATTGAACGGCCGGTATTGGCTATCGTGATGTCCTTGCTTATCATCATCATGGGTGTGGTAGGCTTTAACTTTTTAGGCGTTAGAGAGTACCCTAGCGTAGACCCACCTATAATAACTGTTTCTACCTCCTACCCGGGAGCTAACGCTGAAATTATTGAAACTCAGATTACTGAGCCCCTGGAAGAATCCATTAACGGAATTGCCGGTATAAAATCGCTAGTTTCTACTTCGAGGGACGGTCGTAGCACCATTCGGGTAGAATTTGGAATAGACAGTGATTTGGAAGCTGCGGCTAATGATGTTCGAGACAAGACTTCTCGTGCAGTACGTAATCTACCTCCCGATGCAGAGCCACCGGTGGTTTCCAAAGCTGATGCGGACAACTCTCCTATTATTGGTGTAAGAGTTTTTAGTGAGCAACGTAATCTTCTGGAAATTTCAGAAATTGCTGAAAACCTCTTTAAAGAAAACTTTCAGACTATTGCCGGAGTAAGCCAGGTAGACATTTGGGGAGACAAGCGTTATTCCATTCGTTTATGGATGGATCCTGACAAGCTCGCAGCTTATAGAATTACTCCTTTGGATATTCTCAATGCAGTCAATGCTCAAAACCTTGAACTTCCGTCAGGTAGAATTGAAGGCATGTCTACCGAGCTCTCCGTGAGAACTCAAGGGAGAATCAATAACCCTGAGGAATTTAATAATTTGATCATTCGCGATGATGATAATGGCGTTATACGATTCAGAGACGTTGGGCGTGCCGAGTTTTTCCCTGAAAATGATCGTTCCATTCTGAAGAACAATGGTATACCTATGGTTATTGTTGTGCTAAGACCACAACCCGGCTCGAACAACCTGGAGATTTCCGAAGAGTTTAATAAACGACTGGAAGCGGTAAGAAAAAATCTGCCAGACGATATAGAAACTCAGATTTCTTTTGACAATACCACTTATATTTCAGACTCCATTAAAGAGGTGGAGCAAACCATCTATATTGCCTTTGGTTTAGTGGCACTAATTATATTCGCTTTCCTACGAGATTGGCGAACCACATTCATACCCATTATAACAGTCCCCATAAGCCTAATTGGTTCCTTCCTTTTCATGTATGCCTTTGGTTTCTCTATCAATGTATTAACACTGCTAGGCATCGTTCTGGCTATTGGATTGGTAGTGGATGATGCTATTGTAGTCTTAGAAAATATCTACAGTAAAATAGAGGGTGGCCAGGAACCTGAAGAAGCAGGTAAAAAAGGCTCCCAGGAAATCTTCTTTGCAGTTATCAGCACTACCGTTGCATTGACTTCAGTATTCTTCCCTATAGTATTCTTGGACGGGCTAACAGGTAGACTTTTTAGAGAGTTTGGTGTTACCGTAGCCGCAGCAGTAATCATCTCCAGCTTCATCGCGCTAACACTTACTCCTATGCTGAGCTCTAAAATGCTGAAGCGTAGAGAAAAAAAGCAGTGGATCTACAGCAAAACTGAACCTTTTTTTTTACGGCTAAATCAGGGTTATGGGAATTTATTAAACAAGTTCATGAAGGCCCGATGGATAGCTTTTGTTATTATCATTCTGTCAGGAATAGGTATCTATTTTCTGAATTCAGAAATACCGGAAGAACTCACGCCTACAGAAGACAGAGGTAATTTTAGAATAATAGCAACTGGTCCGGAAGGTGCTACATTTGAATACATGGACTATTATATGGATCAAATAACAGAATTGGTCCAGGAAAAAGTACCTGAGAATACTGGGGTATTAACTATTACTTCGCCTGGTTTTGGAGCATCATCCAGCGTTAACTCAGGATTTGCAGTTATCAACTTAGTTGATGCCGAAGATAGAAAAAGAAGTCAGGGTGAGATTGTAGGACAGCTCAAATCTGAAGTAGCTAAAAACTCCAGGGCAAGAGCGTTTGTCACACAACCCCAGACTATTGGTAACAGACGTGGGGGATTACCTGTACAGTATGTTCTGCAGGCGGGAACACTAGATAAGCTCAATGAGGTTATACCTAATTTTCTAGAAGAAGCTCGAAATAGTGGTGTTTTTGACTTCCTGCAAATTGATTTAAAATTTAATAAACCGGAAATAAGTATTGAGATAGATCGAGAAAAAGCGCGTGATCTGGGAGTATCCGTACGAAACATAGCTCAAACACTACAGCTCTCATTAAGTGGATCTCGTTTTGGTTATTTCATTAAAAATGGAAAGCAATACCAGGTTATTGGTCAGGTAGAGCGTGAGGACAGGGATGACCCTTTAGACTTGAAATCCATTTATGTTCAAAACGACAATGGGCAGCTGATTCAAATGGATAACCTCGTGACATTATCTGAACGTACTACACCTCCTCAACTCTATCGTTATAACCGCTTTGCTTCCGCTACAGTCTCTGCATCACTTAATCCTGGATATAGCTTGGGCAATGGCATCGATACCATGGATGAAGTCGCACAAAAAGTACTAGACGGCACCGTAAGTACTGCATTAGCTGGTACTTCTCTTGAGTTTAAACAAAGTTCAGGCAATTTATATTTCGCCTTTGGCTTCGCCCTTATCCTTATTTACCTGGTTTTAGCAGCACAGTTTGAAAGTTTCAGGGACCCATTGATCATCATGTTTACTGTGCCTTTGGCATTAGCCGGTACCCTACTCTCTCTTTATTTATTTGGAGAAACGATGAATATCTTTAGCCAAATCGGAATCATTATGCTCATTGGTCTGGTGACTAAGAACGGGATACTAATTGTTGAATTTGCTAACCAGCGTAAAGCGCAAAACATGAGTATCGATGAAGCTATAATAGGTGCGGCAAAAGCGCGCTTCAGACCTATCCTTATGACTAGTTTATCAACGATATTAGGAATTTTACCTATAGCATTGGCATTAGGGGCTGGTTCTGAAAGTCGTGTCTCCATGGGTATTGCGGTTATTGGAGGAATGCTTTTCGCAACCATTCTAACACTCTTTGTGATCCCGGCTATTTACAGCTATATCACCAGTTCACGTAAAAGATTGGCCCGAGTATGATGAGATTTATCAAGGTTTTGCTCCTTATTCTACCTTTATCAGTGAATGCCCAGGAAGTTCTCACCCTGGACAGAGCGATAGAACTCGCATTGGATAATAACTACGGTATTAAAATAGCACGCAGCAATCAGGAAATTGCCGATAATAATTACACATTAGGAAATGCAGGTTTTTTACCTCAGGTTACATTAAATATTAATCAAAATAACACTTTGGTTAATGGAGACCAAACTAGAGGAACAAATCCAACTGAAGAGGTAAATAATAAAACTAATAGATCATTATTGGCAGGAGGCAATTTAAATTGGACATTATTTGATGGGACACGAATGTTTGTCAATTATGATCTGTTGGAATCTCAAAACTTACAATCGCTTTCAGCATTGGAATTTTCAATTGAAACCGTTATTTATAATGTGTCAACCAACTTCTTTTTGGCTTCTCTTGAAAAGGAACGACTAACGCTCTTAAAAAGTAATTTGGGCCTTTCTGATGATCGGTTGAAAATTGCGAAGGATAAGTATGAGTTAGGAAAAGGCTCGAAACTAGAGTTTCTACAGGCACAGGTCGATTATAATACTGATCAATCCAATATCCTGAATCAGGAGCAATTACTGGCGATTCAAAAGTTGGAATTGCTAAGACAAATAGGAATAAGAGATTCATCTGATTTCTCACTATCCTATATTCTTGAGCTAAACACTGACATCACGCTTGACTACCTGCTGAATAGCATCACCAACAACAAAGACTTAGATGTGTTTGAACGGGCAAAAGAAATAGCCGAGTTACAAGAGCAAGTCTCTCGTTCTGATAGATTACCTACCCTATCGGTATTTGCGGGCTATAATTATTCAGATAGACAAAACGCAGTAGGGTTTTCATTTGAAAGTACGACCACTGATCTTTCTTACGGTTTTAATGCCAATTTCACTCTTTTCAATGGATTTAACATCGATAGAATAATTCAAAACAACAAGATCAACAAGGACATCGCTGATTATGCCTATCAGCAGCGATTATTGGATATAGAAACCAGCATTAAACAACAGTATCTCAGCTATTTGAATAGTATAGAGTTGCTAAAGCTAGAGGAACAAAATGTGCTTGTGGCTAAAGAAAATAATGATATTGCAAAAGAGCGCTATGATATCGGACTTTCTAACCCCGTGGAATACCGTGAGTCTCAAGTAAACCTTATAGCCGCTGAGTCCAGAAAGCAAAACGCCCAATTCGCTGCCAAAATCGCTGAAATAGAGCTTAAATACTTGGCTGGTATTTCTATTAGGTAATACTATATACTTAGACGTTTTTATTTGAAAGTGGATGTGAAATACCAACGCAACGTGTGGGCTGTACCATTTGCCTGACTGAATAAGCGGGACACCAAATCATTTAGGACTTCGCACGGTGAAGTCCAAATGTGCTCTTACTCCATATTGCCAAACGTTTATTATTCTTCGACCTTATCAAGAGAGTTTTCGATGTCTTGTCGCCCAATGATGGTCATGATTTCTACCACTTCATCATTGATTCGATAGTATATACTATCTGACCCGCAAACACATCTTCTATATCCAGGCCTAATAAAATCTACTGCTTCAAAATCATATGGCCGCTGAGCAATAATGTCAAAATACTTGAAAAATGAGTCAAAATATTTATCCGCTTGTTTAATTCCAAAACGTATTACTCCGTAGTGATGAATTCTGATTAAATCAGCCTTAGCTACATAACTTAGTCGATATTTAGCCATTCAACAAAGACTTGGATTCAGCTAAAATTTGCTCCTTACTGTCAGATGTGAAGCCACTTTTTTCAGCTTTTTCAAGTTTCAGCCTAACAAGGTCAATTTGCTGTTGTTGCTGTCTTGCTTGCCTTATAAGGTCATTAACAAGCTCACTTTTACTTGAATATTCCTTGCTATTAACCTGTGCTTTTAACCATTTATCATTTGGTTCGGTAAAAGAAATACTTTGTCTGGCCATAATCTTTTTGGTGTAATAACGCACCAAATATAAGATTGCTTTAGATGATATCAAAAACGGTGTTTGGGATGTTTGGTAACGTTTAGTGTAAAATGCGTAGCAATGTTTGGTGGGTAAGGGAATTATTACACATTGTTGGCAACAGTTTATTTCTTATAAACACCACTTTTTAGTTCTAATTCACCACTCTTCAGGTGCCCTAGAAGATTCATTAATTTAGGTTTAGTAGTTTCGCCCATAAGAACATTTAACCCCATTTTTGGAGATCCAAATTCTTTCAATTTTGCAAAGAGTGCATTAAAAAAATCAATCCCAGCTTGAGTCTGGTCGTTAGATTGCTTTTTAGTTAAACCAAATTGCCTTAAATAAGCACCCATGTCTGTTTCTTTGAAAAGGAAACTCATGTCTGATTTACTTGCCCATGGCATAGGATAATTAACTTCTCCATCTTCTTTTTTTAAAATTTCATAATAAAGAAAGTGTCCACCAGTTTTAAGTACTCGACTTATTTCGGAATAAAGCTTTTCTTTGCTAGGGATGTTCATTTGAACATGTTGCGTCCAGACTACATCAAATGTGTTATCGTCAAATGGAAGACTTATAGCATCTCCTTGTATAAACGATGTTTTACTATCTAACTTTACTAGTTTCGAAAGTTCTTTTGCTGTTCTTACGTATTCGTTACTAAGGTCTATTCCTGTGACCTGACAATTATATTCGTCAGCAAGCATTCGGCAAGGGCCTCCGAGACCACACCCCACATCCAAAACTGTTTCTCCTTCAAGATGTATACTTTCAGCAAGCTCTTTCGATACAGCCGCTCCTCTTACATGAAACTCGTCAGCACCAGCAATGTCAGATCTCTTTACCTCATTAAGATCAATATCTTGCTCTTTGAGACGATAAACAATGTCTTCATAAAGGCCTTCTTTTAGGTAGTGGCTCTCTATGTTTTTATTTAAGTTTTCCATTTAATTGTTGCCAACACGCTGCTAAGCGCCATAAATATTACGTTATATCTGATAACAGGACAAAAGGTGTCGTTGTATTTTATTGGCAAGATACCCTATTGACGTTATTAATCTATAAAACCAAAACACGCATTAGAATGTCATTTTAATTTATTCTCCACCTGTATCTTTACAAGGATTGTAAGGCCTGATCATATAGCTTTGTCTTTTATCCTAACAGATTAGCCTCCATGAAAATATTCCGATGTGATAACTGTCAACAACCACTGTTTTTTGAAAATCGCTCCTGCTACAGCTGTGGCAATCTCGTGGCTTACCATGATTTGCACCAGCGTATGGTATCTTTCCCTGAAACTGGTTCAGAGGCACCTGTTTTATGCAAAAATTATGAACATAAAGCTTGCAACTGGATAGTTACTGATGCTCAAGCCAACGGATTTTGCAATGCCTGTGCATTAAACAGAACGATCCCAAACCTGGGTGATACTGAGAACTCCGAAAAATGGAGAAGACTTGAAGCAGCCAAGCACCGACTGATCTATCAACTGCAACGTTTCCAGCTGCCCTTGCAAAGCAAAATGCAATATGAGGATACAGGCCTATGCTTCGACTTTCTGGTTAGGGGAAATAGCAGTATCATGACTGGCCACGCCAGCGGTGTGATTACAATTCTTTTGGCAGAAGCTGACTCCGTACATTTGGAAAGGGTTCGTAAACAGTTATTAGAACCGTATCGTACACTTATCGGCCATTTCAGGCATGAAGTAGGTCATTATTTTTGGGAGCGATTGGTATGGCAGGATTCTGATATACTTGAAAGCTATAGAAACCTTTTTGGAGATGAACAGGCCAATTACCAAGATTCACTGAATGGATATTATCAGCATGGGGCAACGAAAAATTGGCGTGAAAAATTTATTAGTAAATACGCCTCAGTACACCCATGGGAAGACTGGGCAGAAACCTGGGCACATTATCTTCATATTGTCGACACGGTAGAAACTGCCTATAACTTTGGAATAGGTATTGAGCCTGTTTTGGAAAATGCTGATCATATGAAAACTCACATAGTATCCGACCCTTATATAAACCGGGACTTCGATCAGTTAATAGAATCAAGTGCCCCCCTATTCTTTGCAGTCAATAGTATTAACCGATCAATGGGAATCAAAGATGTATATCCATTTGTTCACAATATAGAGGTTATACAAAAGATGAAGTTCATTCATGAATTACTGAGTAAAAGCCTCGCATAGTGATTTCCATTTTACGAGGTTACAAAGCCCGCCTTTGGCAAGACAGGTTCACAAAACTAGACGTATGTTAATTGAATGAATCAGAGTTTTCAATATTCCTGGCTATTCCCTTACTATTCCGCTCTTTTCTTCTTAGTTTATAAGTGAACATGTTTTATTAAAACAAAGAATTTTGTTATTCGATAACTATCCTACACAACAGCATTTTGATGAGATGTTTGATGAGCAGGGCAACTGCAGATCAAACTATTCAGAGCTACGAAAAAAGCTTAATAAGTACTCTGAAAAAAAACTGGTCCAACTACAACACAGTACCGATAAAGCCCAAAAGTCCATGGGGATGACTTTCAATGTTTACCATGATAATCAGGGCATCGAAAAAATACTACACCTTGATCTCATACCCAGGATCATAAAAGGAAGTGAATGGAAAGCGATAGATGAAGGCCTTCAACAACGCATTGAAGCTATCAACCTATTTATTGATGACATTTACAATGGTCAAAAAATATTAAAGGACAAGATAGTGCCTAAGGAGATGATCTTGTCCAGCAGTGATTATCTTGAGCCTTGTGTAGGTCTAAAACCTCCCAAAGGTATTTGGTGTCATATCACAGGTAGCGACATTGTGAGAGACGCCAAGGGTGAATTTTATGTTCTGGAAGACAATCTTCGATGTCCGTCCGGGGTGTCCTACATGCTCGAGAATAGAGAAATTATCAAACAGGCATTCCCACAATTATTTGCTAGTCTGGGTGTAAGACCTGTAAGTGGTTATGCCGGATCGTTGCTCAATATGTTACAATTTATGAGTGATAAGGAGAACCCTACGGTCGCTGTTTTGACCCCGGGTATTTTCAACTCTGCGTACTTCGAACATTCCTATTTAGCTCAACAAATGGGTGCAGAACTTGTCACAGGTCAGGACCTGATCGTTGAAAACAAAAAAGTATATATGCAGACGACTAAAGGTTTGCAACAAGTAGATTCTATCTATCGCAGGATTGATGATAAGTTTATTGATCCTCTAACATTCAACCCTGATTCGATGCTGGGAGTACCCGGGTTATTTGAAGCATACAAAGCAGGGAATGTGGCCATTGCCAATGCACCCGGAACCGGAGTAGCTGATGACAAGGCGGTTTACACTTATGTTCCCGACATCATAAAGTATTACCTGGATCAGGATCCAATCATTCAAAATGTGCCTACTTACAAATGTTCTCAGGAAGACGACTTGAAGTATGTTATTGAAAATATAGCTGACTTAGTAGTTAAAGAAACTAATGCGGCAGGTGGTTACGGCATGCTCATCGGACCAAAAGCCACTAAAGAAGAGCATGATAAATTTAAGAAGCTTGTAAAAGCGAATCCAAGAAACTACATAGCGCAACCTACCCTTTCACTTTCTACCGTACCAACACTAACAGATGAGGGTTTTGCACCCAGACATGTTGATTTAAGGCCGTATGCGCTCTATGGAGAATCTATAGAGATCATTCCCGGTGCACTTACCAGGGTGGCATTGGTAAAGGATTCACTCGTGGTAAATTCCTCTCAGGGTGGTGGAAGTAAAGACACCTGGGTATTATTTGATTAAAATTTAAAATAAACACTATGTTAAGCAGAGTTGCTGATTCTTTATTTTGGTTAGGAAGATATACTGAGCGTGCTGAAAATTACGCACGCTTTATAGATGTTAATTTCAATCTATCGCTGGATTTACCTCCCGGCATAAAAGAGCAGTGGGATCCGTTGATTCAGGCCACAGCCGGCAAAGAACAGTTTATAGAACTGTTTGGAACTGAAACCACAAGGCCTGACGCCATCTTCTTTCTAGCTTTTGATGAGCGAAATCCCAATGCTGTTGTGAATTCCATTAAATATGCTCGTGAAAATGCACGCATAGTTCGTGAAAACATACCGAGAGAAACCTGGGAGGTTCTGAACGATTTATATTACTATGTTCAAAGAGCACAAGAAAAGAAAATTTGGGAGAAAGAAGATCCTAAGGGTTGCTTTAAACACATTAAAAGTCAGCTTCAGTTATTGAATGGTATCGCTAATGATAATATTCCCAGAACTCAGGGTTGGTATTTCTCTAAGCTGGGCCAGTTTCTTGAACGTGCCGACAAGACATCTAGAATTCTTGATGTAAAGTACCATTTTCTTCTACCCTCGGTTGACGATGTGGGATCTCCATTAGACTTTCTTCACTGGGTAGCTCTGTTAAAATCCGTCAGTGGTTTCAATGCTTATAGAAGAATGTATGGAAAAATTAAACCTGTTGCGATTGTAGACTACCTGGTTCTAAACAGGTACTTCCCAAGGTCTATTATGTTTTGTCTTACGAATGTGGAAGACTGTTTACATGAAATATCTGAATCTAAAAGGGGTTATTCCAATGCGGCCGAAAAGGCTATTGGTAACCTGAGAGCAGATATTGAATTTGCAGATGTCAACGATATTTTTAAGATGGGATTACATGAATACCTGGATGATTTACAGACCAAATTAAATGATATCTCAAATCATATTTACGATCAATATTTCAAAATTCAACCTAACTTTGCCCAACAATTACAGACACAAGAATGACATACTGTTTAGGTATTTTTAGCAAGGAAGGAATAATTGGTCTTGCAGATACCCGGATTACCTCAGGTAGTGAAACTACTACATCAAAAAAGATCTATACGGTTCAAAGAGAGAAACACTCCTACTTTATTATGACTTCGGGTCTTAGATCAGTAAGAGATAAAGCTATCACCTACTTCAGTGAAGTTATTGAAGATCAGGACAAAGAATTTGACAAGCTTTACAAGGCAGTTAATAAGTTTGGTGAACAGGTTAAACGTGTGGCTGCTGAAGACGGTCAAGACTTAAAAGAGTCAGGAATGAACTTTAACCTACATGCTATCGTGGGTGGTCAATTAGAAAATGATTCTCAACCCAAACTCTATTTACTTTATCCTCAGGGCAACTGGATTGAAATTGGAGAAGGAACACCTTTTGTCATTATTGGAAATTCAGGGTTTGGAACACCAATTCTTAAGAGATCGATTAATTTCCAGTCAAGTTTGGAATTTGGCCTTAAAAGCGCTTTCCTATCTTTTGATGCCACGCGCATATCGGCCAATGATGTGGACTATCCTGTTGATACCGTTGTTCTGCGAAAAGATGAATTCAGCATTATAGAACATCGATTTGCCGAGAAGGATCTGGGGCATATAGCTGATTTCTGGAATTCAAAACTTAAATCTGCCATTGATAATCTGCCTGCCGATACTTTGAACAATGCGTTAAATTCAAATAAAGAGGACATACGGGTTCGTTCTAATGCTTCTTAAAATTTCCCATCATACTAAATACAGTTATGTAACTCCTATATTTCCGGAACCTCAACATCTATATTTTTATCCTCTAAGCAGAAAGTATCTTAACGTGAATGACTTCAAATTGGAGGTATCACCAAAGCCGGCTGGAAATGCCACTAGAGTAGACATTGAAGGCAATAGATACCAACAATGTTGGTTTAATGAATTGACCGATAGCCTGACCATTGATTTGGAGATGGTACTTGACGTTCAGCCTTACAATCAGTTGGATTTTCTAGTAGAAGAACAATCGAAAACTTCTTATAACAAAGCTGTTGAGCTTTATTTAAGTGATAAAATCGATTTGAAATCAGATCTGATAAACTGGCTTAATGATATAAAAGAACTAAATCCAACACAGTATATAGGCAGTCTATGCGATGAAATATATAATAAATGGGGACACACAACGAGCTATGTTCCTGATCTTTTGAGCCCTAACGATTGCTTTGATTCAAAAGCAGCTTCATGCAGAGATCTTGCCTGGATGATGATCCAAATACTCCGTCACAAAAACTATCCTGCCCGATTTGTAAGTGGCTATAGCCATAATCCTGAAATAACAGGCCATGAATTACATGCATGGGTGGAAGTATGGGTAGCAGGTGCCGGATGGATTGGTTTAGACCCATCTTCAGGCTTATTTACTACTGAGTATTACATACCGGTAGCAGCTAGCTATCATCCTGTTAACACATTGCCTATCCAAGGTTCTTACAGAGGCGGTGGAGATTCCAAATTGGATACGTCTGTGGAGATTACGCTTCTTGATGAATAAGTTCATTGACTGAATGAGCTATCATTATCAAACGAAACTTATTATCTACCGGTCAGCGAAGGATTTGACAACCTATCTGCATAATTTTGAATCCTATTTATATAGTATCTAACTTAGAGTTTACACAAAAAAAATAGTATGAATAAAATGATCATAGTTACCCGAGTATTGGGCCTTCTATTTATTGCCTTTTTAGCAAGTTGTGACAGTGACGACAGTATTTCTGAATTTTTGAATTCCCAGACTGATGACTCAGGAATTGAGGTTAACCTCGACAAACAACTCATTTTATCAATAATTAATGACTACAGAACACAAGGTGTTAATTGTGGTTCATCAGCTAAAGGTCCTTCCAATAAGCTTGTTTGGAATGATTTTTTAGCACAAGCTGCAAAGGAACATTGCGTGGATATGTTTGCTAATGACTTTTCACATACAGGTTCTGACGGTTCTTCGTTTTCACAACGTGCTAAAACTGCCGGGTTTGATGGTCAACCGTTAGGTGAAAATATAGCCAGAGGTCAAGGAACGGAAGCCGCAGTAATGAAAGCCTGGATAGAAAGCACGGGCCATTGCAACAATATCATGAACGGAAAGGCTACCCAAGTTGGTGTAGCACGTTCTGAGGAAGGCAACTATTGGACCATGGTAACAGGTAAATAGGAGCTGCATTATATGAATGTTTTTGCATTACCTTTTATAGCTAGACTACTCTGATCTGATAGTTTCTGTTGGACTGATCATTGCAGCTTTCAACGTATGAAAGCTAATAGTAAGCAAAGCAATCAAAATTGATATACCGCCTCCCAATAGAAACAGATCAAAACTAAGGTCAATTCTGTAAGCAAAATCTTTTAGCCAATTATTCATCATCCAGTAGGTAATTGGTACAGATAATATAATACCTAAAAGGAGTTGTAGCGAAAAGTTGTTCAGCAATAACCTGAATATTGAAAACTCCGATGCACCAATTACTTTGCGGATGCCTATTTCCTTCTCCTTGCTTCTAACTACCAAAACAGTCAGACCTAATAGCCCCAAACTGGCTATTAAAATGGATAGAATAGTGGCTACAGAAAGTAAGCGATTCATCCTGCTTTCACTGGCATACTGAGCTTTCATATTGTCCTCGACAAATGAAAAATTGAGCTCTTCATCTGGAAATGTGCTTTTCCATTCTTTAGTCAGAATATCCTTCACTTCAGACAACTGACTGCCTTTGTATTGAAATACCAATTTAGGGATTGGCGAATCGTCAAAGTTCATATCACTGATACCCTGCATAATGAGACTAACATTTTGTGTCATAACCAATGGTTCTACTTCATGGTGAAGCGAAGAATAGTTAAAGTTTTCTGTGACACCAATTATGACATGATCATCAAAACCCTTTCCGGGTAATTGCTTTCCAATTGGATCAATGAGCTCAAAATGCTCTACTGCGGCTTGATTTAATATGATCGATTGTCGTTTATCCGAGTCACTTGAGGGATCAAACGCCCGACCTTCCTTCACTTGAATATGGAAGGTCTGGAAGTATCCAGGATCTACAGCTACCATTCTAAACTGCCTGAATATTTTAGTGTCATCTGTGTATGAAAGTGCCGTCCAACCGGAGTTACCAAATACGTGATTGCCCATGCCTATATTACTTATCTCAGGATATAGACTTAGTTTTTCTCGTAGTTGCTCTCCTTTCTCCATGGCTGAGCCAACGGCCTCTGATAGAGATTGTGCCGTGGGATTTCTATAAAGAGGGACAGATACTGTAGCATCATAGGAAAAGCCTTTATCATTATTCTGAATGAAAGACAGCTGCTTACGCATGATCAGGGTGGAACTTATCAAGAATACGGTGATAAGAAATTGAAATATTACCATGCCGCTACGGATGTATTGCTTACCTGTAGAGGTACGAGAACCTCTGAATATATCAGTCGCTTTCATTCTGGATAGAACTATGGCCGGGTATATGCCCGAAGCGAAACCTATTATGACGATTAAAAATAGATATAGAACAAGATGCCAGGATTCAAATTTAAGCTGTACATCAGCGGCCGTTAGATCATTAAAAATAGGTAATACCAGATATGTCAATGCCAACCCAATACCAAATGCTATTATGATTATCAAAAAACTCTCGCTTAAGTACTGACTGACAAGTGACTTTCGTTCAGCACCCATAGCCTTTCTTACACCAACTTCTTTAGTTCTCTTCAGTGACTGACCAATAGCAAGAGTAGTATAATTTATACATGCAGTAAGCAATACCAGAATGCTAATAACACCCAGTATAGTAACATAATCCGGATTACCCACTGGTGCTATTCCCACCGGCACCTCAGTATTCAAGTGTATATCAGAAAGTGGTTGAAAGCCGATGTTATAAACCCCTTCGTCCACTCGCTCTTTTAAGTAACTCATCACCACATCTGGAATAGCGGCTTCTACACTATTGATACTGCTATTTTCCTTAATTAAAACATAGGTTTCAGGACTGATTGAAAACCAATTAGCGAGCCTGTTCTTACTATATAAATCAATATTATTCTCATTAGAAATAGCCATATCAAAACTGATACTAGACTCTTTAGGAATATCATCAAATATCCCTGTTACTATGAAATCATTAATATTACCTAGCATTTCTATAGGAAGTGTTTGACCTATGGCAGAAGTGCTTCCAAAATACTTAACTGCGTAAGATTTGGACAGTACTATATAACGTTTACCTTCAAGAGGATTACTCAGATCTCCTTCAATTAAGTCAAAATCAAAAACAGAAAAAATTTCCGGACTTAGTATAGCTATCCTTTCATTGATTCGATCAGAACCCGAGCCGACCAGATAATTATTTTCATCAAACTGAACAGCGGTTTCAATCTCACCAAAGTTATCTTCCAGGAATTCTTCAAAAAGTAATGGAGTAGTAGAATTGAAAAATACCTTATCCTCACTATATACTTCCTTTAGCCATACTCGGTAGATCCTGTCTCGTTTGGTATTGAATTGGTCATAGCTCAATTCTTGTTTTACATAAAAACCCGTGAGAAAAAAGCACATAATGCCAATAGCAAGTCCCGTGATATTTAGCGCAGTATAAAATTTGTTATGCTTCAAAAGCCTAAGTGCTATCTTCAAATTGTTTCTGGTCATCATAAATGTTGTCATTTTATTTTTTGAATTCCGTTTAATTACTGAGTAGCGAAATGACCGGAGTACTAACCATGTATAGTACAGTTTGGCCTTCAAAGGCTTTTTTTCTTGGATATAATGATCAAAGACTTCATAAAGGTCTCCTTGTAAATCTTCCAGAAGATTTGGGTTGCAATACCATTCCAGCAATCGATCAGCCCATTTAGGAGGTTGATGGTTCATGATTATACAGAGAAGGCTAGTTTAGGCAATTTATTATACAGGGATGTTCTTGCTTCCATCGTTTCGTCCAGCACCTTCCTACCGGCTTGAGACAATGTGAAAAACTTCTTCCTTCTCCCGCCCCTTTCTTTAGTAGCTCCCCCCATGGTGGAGGTGATGAACCCTTTCTCTTCTAACCTTCTCAAAACGGAGTGGATTGCTGTTATATCCAGTATTCTGCTAGTGTGTTCTTTAATTACCTCAAGTATAGTCACTGCATAAGCTTCTTCGTACAGTGAACCCACTGCAAGTAAAACCAACTCTTCCAACTCTCCTATCGTAGTTCGTTTCATAATCTAATCATTTGTTGTACAAACGTACAATAAATATATTAGTTGTGTTTTTGTACAACAAATTATCACAGCAGCTCCGAAAAAGGAAATGATCGAATATATTGGTGTTTAAAGGCCTTGGGCAGACTATTGTATCAAGTTCGAGTTAGGCATTAAAGAATGCCCTGATCTTTTTCAGGAGTTCTATCCACTTTTATTTCGGCTTTTTTTACCCGAATACCATCGACTTCTAAAATGGTAATAACAGTATCTTCTTCAAGACTAACTTTTAATCCGGGTTCTATTTTATGGCCTGCTTCTTCAACAATTAACCCTGATAGCGTATCTGAATGCTCAGAATACAAATTAGTGTCCAACACTTCATTAATTTCATCCAGGGTCGTATCCCCAGCTATTATGTAGGTGTCATTATCCTTCGGTACTATATCCGTTTCTTCTGTATCAAATTCATCCCATACACTGCCAACTAATTCCTCAAGAACATCTTCTAGTGTAACAATACCAAGTATGGTTCCATGCTCATCCTGAATAAAGGCCAGGTGCTGCTTGGCCATTTTAAATTCTTGTAGCAATTTGCCCAGGGGAACATTCTCAGGTATCAAAAGCGGGGATCGTGCCAAGTCTTTCAAAATGGTTTTTTCAGAACGCATTAAATCTTTTATGTGAACCACACCAATGAGTCTATCTAGTGAGTCTTCGCAAAGGGGAAACCTACTATGATTTGAGGCTCTAGCCAGGGCAACATTTTCCTCAAACGATCGATGGTCATTTAGTATCTCTACTTCTCCACGAGGCACCATTACTTTTCTTGTCACTTCATCATCAAATTTAAACACGGCATTAAGAAGTTTGTGCTCGGTTTTTGAAAGTTCCCCGGTAGCATAAGCTATGGTTAGTGAAGCTCTGATTTCCTCTTCAGTCAAAGGCTCATCATGCTCACCAGATCCGGTAATGCCTAAGCCGCGAAGAAAAACATTAGTTACAGCATTGAGAACAAACATAAATGGGAACAGTAAAATGTAAAACACCTTAAGTAAAAAGGCCGTCCCTAACATGACGGGGCCAGGCCTTCTAATAGCATAAATCTTTGGAACCTGTTCACCTATTACAATATGAAGTGATGTGATTATGGTAAATGCAATAGCAAATGCTATTCCATGGAGTACCTTTTCGGAGGTAACTCCCAAATCTAAAATCCATGGACTGATAACATGCGCAATGGCAGGTTCACCGATCCATCCGAGTGCTAAAGACGCCATGGTTATACCAAGCTGACATGCGGATAGAGCCATGTTTTGTCTTTTAAACAACCACATCGCTGTAGAAGCAAAAGGCTGTTTTTCCCGCATCATCGTTTTGATCTTACTCTTTGTGAGTTTGACCATGGCAAATTCTGCCGCTACAAAAAACCCATTTAGTATTATGAATACTACAGTAAGTATGATATTGATAGTATCCATTGTATAGTTCGCTTCTTCCATTAAGTTTAGTAATTAGTTAGATGAAAACACTTCTGCCGTAAAGTGATCAACCTCATCCATAGAATGAAGCCAATAGTTAGATGAATAGATGGTAATCGAGACGTTATCGGCAGCTTCTGAAATTTCAAATTGCCAGATTATTCCTTCAGCCTCGGGAAAGGCAGCTCCATTTACCTGATCCTCAAATAGCCTGTTGACTACTGCGTGATCATCCATACCTTTTGCCAGTAGTCGTGTCAAAGTGATTTTATTAATATTGGTTAAGTACTCCCTGTTATTTGATGATACTTCAATGACACATTTTATGGCATCCGTCTCAGGAAGTATTCGCGGGAACGTCCATTTTACTAAAACTGAACAATCAAATAATTCTTTGTGCAGATTAATATCTGTGTACTCTTCCCATAGTTTTTCATCAAGCATTTCATGGGCAAGGTTTTGAATCTGACCTTTGGTCAGTTTGTTTCCCAATTTATAATTCAATACCAGTTCAGCGGCCTCGTCTGCCTCAAGTTCTTGCAATGCCATGATAGTGTAATCCTTGAGTTCACCAGGATCAATTTGATCCCAGTCATCAAAATCAGCTTGCTGCAGAATTTCTTTAAAATCTTCCTCTTTCCATGAATCAGGTAGCTCATGAATTTCCTTAAAGGCAAGAACCTTAACTTCAAAAGTTAATTTCATCAACTATAACTTAGCCACATTACTTTCTATGTACTCAACTATCTTACCTGCTATATCGACACCGGTGGCCGTTTCTATTCCTTCCAAACCAGGTGACGAATTAACTTCCAAAACCAATGGCCCGCGTTCAGATTGCAGCAGATCTACCCCGGCAATGGCAAGTCCCATGCATTCTGCAGCTTTAAGTGCTGTTTCTTTCTCTTTTGCACTTAACTCTATAATATTGGCATGCCCTCCCCTATGCAGATTTGATCTAAACTCGCCTTCTTTACCTTGCCGCTTCATCGCTCCTACCACTTCACCATTAACAATAAACACACGTATATCCGCACCGCCTGCTTCTTTAATAAACTCTTGCAGGATCACACGAGTCTTAAGGCTGTCAAATGCTTCAACAACAGATTTCGCAGCTTTTTCAGTTTCCGCCAGCATAACACCCAGCCCCTGTGTTCCTTCGAGAAGTTTAATGACTACAGGAGCTTTGCCTATATGTTTTAAAATATTATTTTCTTCCTTACTACTATTGGTGAATGCTGTTCTAGGCATTCTGACTCCTGAACGTGATAGAATTTGAAGACTGCGCAATTTATCTCTTGACCTTGTAATAGCCTGAGACTCAACAGCGGTGAAGACATTCATCATTTCAAACTGTCTCACCACGGCAGTACCATAGAATGTGACTGAAGCACCAATTCTGGGAATTACGGCATCAACACTATCGAGCTTTTCTCCCTTATAGTAAATTACAGGGCCAGAATCCTCCATTATAATATCACATTTTAAGTGATCAACCACCATTGCCTCATGGCCTTTTTGCTTTATTGCCTCTACAAGACGTTTGGTAGAATATAGCTTTGGATTTCTTGATAATACTGCAATTCTCATAGTGATATTGTTTATATAATGATTTTATTTTTAAAAGATTCCAAGGGCTGAGCCTAGAACTGTAGCCAGACCTAAGAAACTTAAAAAGCCCATTATGTCAGTAACAGTGGTTAATACGATGGATGATGATTGTGCAGGATCCTGACCTACTGCTTTTAATATGATAGGTACTACTGCTCCTGAAAACCCTGCAATGACCATGGACAGCACCATGGAAGCAGCTATAACCAGTGCTATTCCAAAAGAAGATGACCAAAAGTAAGCGATGATGGAAGTGGTAAGCGCCACTGCCACGCCATTGATAAATCCTACAGCTACTTCTTTCTTAGCCACTTTCCACCACTGTGCAGTATGAATTTCGCGTAATGCAAGCCCTCGCATAGTAACTGCTAACGCTTGGGATCCGGTATTCCCTGACTGCCCGGCTACTACCGGAAGAAAAACAGCTAGTACCGTGACCTGGGCAATCGTATCTTCAAATATGCCCACAATGGAAGCAGCCAGAAAAGCTGTGGCTAAGTTTATTTGTAGCCAGGGCAATCTCTTCTTTACTGCAAACATAGGTGATGACAATGCTCTTTCTTCTCTGCCTGCACCAAACATTGCAAGTACGTCCTCTGACGCATCCTTTTGGGTGGCAGTTATTAATGTCTCACTACGGATAATCCCCAAAAGATGGTTATTGATATCGACTACCGGTAAATTGATGATCTTTCCTTTTTCAAAAAGCTCTACTGCTTCTTCTGCAGGTGCCATAGCCTGAATGCTTTCACATGGCTCCACCAAGTCTTTAAGCTTAGTTTCAACAGACGAAATGGCTATATTCTGAATGAATACCTTTCCTAGTAATTCTCCTTTATTACTTGTGACATGGATGTTTAATATTTTTCTATCACCGATGGTTCTAAGCTTACTAAGCACTTCATCTACCTTATTGTCTGGGTTAAACGTGATTATTTGGGTATCCATTAGGTAACCAGCAGCGGTTGGCGGATACTCCATCATTTCCTTAATACTCTTCGACCTTGCTTTAGAAAGAAGGGTTAGCTTATTGTTCAGATTGGAGGCCGAAATTCTGGATAGCAGTTTGGCCGCCTTGTTAGAATCCAACGATTCGAAAATTGGTATAAAAACCGAATCGCTCATGTTCTCAATCACATTTGCGGTTGTACCTGTTGTAAGACCTAAAAGTATTTCCTCTCCAGCTTCAGGAGTTACCGCTTGTAAATATTTCAATATTTCTTCAACAGAAAAGGAATCTAAGATGGTGGTTGCCTCGTGCGTAAACTGTTGAATATATTCCCTGGCTAAGCTATGTTTGATCTCTGCTAATTCCATAATTATTGTGTTTTAAGACTTAAGATTTTGCTCGGGGTTACCTAGTAAACTAGTAAGTCCTATTAAATAAAGATCACCTAAAGCATTTCCGGTTTTAATCTCCAGTTTACCTGTAGTGCCCCTGGTTTCTCCTAGTTTTGATAGTTCAACCCTTGAAACAACACCCAAAAACAAACCATTAACCTTTACAACAGGAAGTTCGGTAAAAGAGTCGTCCCAATTTTCCAGTGCATCCTTAATGAGCATGTTGGCAATTATCGGGCTTGATCCTTCTTTCATAATGGATCGAATAAGCTTGTTTGATTCGCTAGCTACCAGTTCGTTTACTTCCACATAACCTACAAGCTCTTTCGCCTTGTTTATCACGAACATAATTGGTTTTGCTGAAGCTATCCCTTTCTTAATTTCTATCAGTGCTCTTTCTACAGTGTAGTCTTCAAAAAGAACGAGAATATCCGTTTTAATATGGGCACCAATTTGTTTTTTATTATAAATCAATGCTCGCTTTAGGTTTGAGCCTAGTTCGTTAGGAAGTTGATCAAGAGTTTCCTGCTGCTTCGGTTTATCCATGCTTCTCAGAATATTTTCTGCCAGACTTAAAGGAATGGTCGTGAAAATTTGAATTTTATAATCTAGTGGGACGTGTTCAAGGACTTTCGCAGCTTTAAAGGCAGGCATATTGGCAAATACTATCCTGGACTTATCTGTAGAAAGGCTTTCTATTAGTATAACAATTTCATGGATAGACAACCTCTCAATAGCATCTACCGCATGGTCCGGATGATGGTCAAGAAATTTATCTACAAGTAATTGGTCATTTTCCATTTTCATCAATTATGGTTACGCTCTTTTCATTGAACTCTTTAGCGGGTATTATAACCACGCCAGACGGTGTTTCAAGTGAAACATCATGATCTGTGATTTTTATAATAATTCCTTCGGCCTCACCCAATTTAATCCTCTTACCTACTTTGTGGTTCTTATGTGCGTAATATGCCCCAAGTATGTTACTTACTGAAGTCCTGGCACCGAGACCAAATGCAAGCGAAGCACCAAACAACAGTCCCGCTAATACAATTTCGATGATCTCTTTTAGAAAAGCTATATCTACGCCAAGCTGGTCGAGTGCTATAATGATAGACACGAACAAGACCAGATACCGAACAATTCTACCCAGATAGGCTCCATTTAATAACCCTGTTCGTAATGCAGCCACCTTTATCAGGTCTCCTAACAAACGGCCTAAAATAATTCCTGTGAAAACAATAATTACCGCTATTAATATATTGGGTATAAAATCAACAATTTTTCCTAACCAGATTCCAGCCGAAATATCCAGGTCCAGTATTTGGACACTAATTAAAACCGAGATCACGATGATAATCCAGAAGACCGTTCGGGAAATAAACCTTGCCCGAATCTTTAAGATCAATATCTATCTTTTTCTGCTGCAAAGCCTGATTAACAGAACTATCGATATACAGTATGAGTCGCCTGATTATTTTTTCGATGATCCTGCCAATGAAATAACCACCTAACAGGACAACCAAGGCCATCAAAAATTTAGGTAATAGCTCTACTGTATTATCAATTAACACATCGAGCATTCTTAGAATGTCATTTTTCATAAAGTTGCGGAAATTGGCATGTTTAACACTAGGTAGTTAATAAAAATAACCTTATTTCCTGAGCTTATTGGCAAGTCGCTTTAATATCTACACAAATCAATAAATATCAACGTAGATTAAAAGTTGTTTTAGGCCAGGTCAATCTGCGTTTACTTTCTAATCTGTTTTTAAAACTTTAATAGATTTTTGAAAGAACCAGTTATTAGGTAAGCTCATAACGCCTTCATCGTCTTCCAGCTCCGTAAAAATTAAGTTGATACTTTTTACGGTAGCCTCAATCTCAGGGTCTGTCAACTTAACCCTGGAACCTACCTTAAAAGGGTTAACAAGATAGATTAATAACCCCGCAATTACATTACTTAAAATACTCCAAACTGCAAAAAATCCTATAGCTACCAACGTAATGAAACTACCGAAATACACTATCATGTTTTCGAAATTTACACCCCAAATTGTTAAAAACACGATAATCAACAGGAGCCAGAATCCAGCCGTAATGATCTTTCTAATTATAATGAGCCTATGCGGTTCGTAGGAATTTAATACTGACAGATTATTCAATCTTCTTCTGGCAATCGATCTTAGTAATAGAGCAAATGCTAGTGAGATAATGCTGATCACAATTCTAATAAGCATTGAGTCTGTCGTTAACAACTCCTGTAATTCCATCCAATTTTTCATTTGTTTTGAGTTATAATATTACCTCAATATCCAATAGACACCCTTAGTTAATTTTATCCACTTTATTCCTAGATTGATAATGGCTATCAGCTACTTGTTTTATTCTGCTAGATATACAATAATGGAAATTAACGCAACGAAAATAGATAAGTGCAAAAGAAAATAGTTCACAAAATCGTGTTATACTCTTCTCCTTTAGCAAATGAAATAATCTCATCAACTAACATTCTACTGTTCAGTCGTTGGGAGTAATGAAGCTTTTGAATAATGAGATTTTCATCCAATAGAAATTCAGCCGGCATTGTTTTGATAGATTCATCTCCAGCCATCATATGCATCGGAACACCGGTTTTTCCAGCCTTAATAGCCGTTTGTACAAAACTGCTCAAATGGCTTATAGCAGATTTAAATCCTGACTTTTCTATGCCATAAGCTTTGTACCATGTATTTTCAGGATCTGCAATTATTGGTACTGGAGAAACTTCCTGATGAAATGTGCTTCTAAGAATAATTTTCTTTTCAGATTCAAAGAAGAAGATCATTTCCATATTCATTTCTTTCACTTGTTCATAAACCTTAGTTAACGCATGAACACGCATATTGCAAAACGGGCAGCCAGCATGTCGGTAAAAGCCTATTAAAGTTTTTTTACCCTTATATGCTTCCAGGTTAACCTGTCTATCAAATACATCAATCAGATCAAATACCGGTGCCTTTACATTTTGTTCTAATCTCATGCATTAAAGTTAGGCACTTTAGCATGAAAATGATGATGCTATTGGTTAACTGAATGACATATAATTAAATAAGTAGCAAGATCATTAGCTTTAATCAAGCAGGTACTTTATTCCAAGAATAAATGATCCAGTCCGTTGCATAAAATTAGAGTCTTCACCTGATATCATTTGAACACCCACTCCTCCCCTTGCTTCGAAACCAGCAGATACTTTTTCATTCACCTGATATGACAAACCATACGGAATGTAAGCTCTCATATAGTACACATTCTTAGCATCATATCGATCTTCTTGCATACTCTCCTGCTCTGATGGATGCCTTCCTGGCTCGAAATACTTCCCAGACATAAGTATCATTTGGTTTCCAAAAGTAAACCCTGCATTGGCTCCCAAGCCAATCGACCAATTAATCCGCTTACCCCATTTTCCTTTTAAGATATACGCTCCCTCTACGGCAAGTTCAGAATGTACGTTACAATAAACTATAGAAGTATCCATCACCTCATTTTTAAAGCTTACCATCGCCTCTTTGGGTGAATAGAGTGTCAAACCAACTCTTACTTCTTGATTTTGATTATAAGCGTTCTTTTCATAATTAAATGGAGAAAGACTTGCGCTGGCATATAATGCCACCCCTGCAGTAAATGTGGTCGCCTCTTCCTCCATATTCTGAAGATTACGTTGAAGCTCATCAGGATTCTTGGCAAATGACAGGACTCCTTGTAACGACATGTTTTCATAATTTGCCCAGTCAAAGCCTAGTCCAGCATTTACCGAAGTAAGTTTCCATTTTTTAGATGGTTCAATAAATTGAACATCAGGGTTTTGAGCTTGAGCGCAAGTTAGTGCCGAGATTAAAATTATAAGAACGTAGAAAATTTTCATATTGCGAATGTTATGTTAAAACTAGAAATAACATTTGCAGAGGAACTTTAATGTAATAATATTAATCAATAGATCAAAATTGTTAGTCAGGCTACCTTTAAAAACTTTCTCTTTTTTATGATACTATTATTAGTTGAAGTAAGTGAATTTTACTTACTTCAACTTTTATATGGCTAACGATTTGAGCGTACGAGTAAAGAAAATCATCCATTTCTTCTCTCATGATATTTGGGAGGTCGATTTATATAAGAAAGGAAAAGTCTCTCGCTTTTTTTACCAGCTGATAAAGGTATTGATCCTGGCTTTTAAAGGTATTCAGGAAGATAAGGTAGCTCTTCGTGCTTCTGCCCTCACCTATTTCACATTGCTATCCATTGTACCCGTTATTGCACTGGCTTTTGGGCTTGCTAAGGGATTTGGGTTAGAAACTATACTTGAGCAGCAGCTGCTTGAGAAGTTTCAGGGACAAGAAGAAGTATTTAAACAGAGTATCAATTTTGCCAAGAATCTGTTGGCAACTACCAAAGGTGGTTTGGTTGCAGGTATCGGATTAGTACTTCTATTCTATACAGTCATGAAGCTGCTAAACAATATCGAAGCCTCCTTCAATGATATCTGGTACGTAACAAAACAGCGTAATTTAACTCGTAAGCTAACAGACTATATCACCATCATGCTTTTCGGGCCGGTACTGATAATTTTAGCGAATGGTCTTACTGTTTTTATTTCAGGTCAAATTCAACACCTAACTGAAACCGTTGAGCTTTTGGGTCTCTTTAAGATTGTTATTTTTCCTTTGCTAAAGGCCCTACCGTTAACTGTTATATGGCTTTTGTTTACGCTTATCTACATGATAATGCCAAATACAACAGTAAAAGTTAAGCCGGCTATTATTGCAGGTGTGGTGGCCGGTTCCCTATATCAAATTACCCAATTGCTACTCCTTAACCTGGAGGTGAATGTATCTCATTACAATGCTATTTATGGTAGTTTTGCCGCTCTTCCACTATTTCTTATTTGGTTACAACTCAGTTGGATGATCGTACTTTACGGTTCTGAAATATCTTATGCGATCCAAAATGTGAATTCGTATGAAAACCATCTGCAATCAAAAGGGTTTAGCATACACTTTAAAAAGAAAGTAGCATTGGCAGCTTGTATATTGATAGTTAAAAATTTCAAAGAGGGAGCAAATACGCTGAGCGCTGAAGAACTAAATATGAAAGTACCAAACAAACTGTTGCACTCTGTATTGGAAACATTGGTTGGTGCTAAAATATTGTCAGTTACAATCAACGAAGAAGCGATTGAGACCTATCAACCTGCTGTAGACACCGATAAACTTTCTGTAAATTACATACTGACTAAATTCGAACATTTTGGTAAATCTGATCCACTTGAAAGCAAAGCCTCTCATTTTCAACTAGCAGACAATGTTTTGCAGGAAATAGAATCTATTATTGAAAAAAATAAGGTTAATAAATTACTCAAGCTGGTTTAGGTAAAATATCCGATCTCGGACTAATTATTATTTTACTATCCACCAAGCGGGCCACCAATAGGATTCTTTATTTACTATACATTTCAAGTTCTTCTGCTTAGGTTTTAGCTCTTTCACTTCTGCAATATCTTTTTTAGTCTTCATATGCTTCATTATCTGTAAAACCTATAGGTAAATTTTATAAGAAAAGTATTTTCTGGAGTTCTATCAAAGACCTGTTCTCTTAAACCTGAAAACAAATTACTTCTTGGCGCTGAAGTATCTGATATACCCTGAGACCACACGAGAAACAACTCTGAACCAGGCTTATATTCATAGCGAATGACAAAATTTGATCTAAACTGGGCAAATGAGAAGTCCGGATCAGCAAAGCTATAGTCTATTTCTCCATCACTATTCTCATCAATGTAGAATCTCTCATTTGAAGCATCTCTTGATAACTGATCTGTTGTATATATGTGAAATTGGCTATTTACTTCGGTGGAGGTTGGCTGTGCTAAAAAACTATGACTATCATACCTTCCCGTGGTAATGAAGGGTTCACCGTAGTATTGAACAGCCAGGTTAGCATTGATAGTGAAGTTGAGTCTCACAGGTACACTAAAAGTCTCCTGATTGAGCATTGCAGCAATATATCTGGTATTCCCATTATACAAAGCACTTCCAATATACTGCACTCTATGTCTTATTTCAGTGTACCTGGGAGTAGCTGAAATATTAAATTGATCGATAGGCTGATAGGAGATTCCCAAACCATTCTCCATCAGATAATAACTCCCTGTTCCTCCTGTCTTGGTCCACCCGTTGTATCTAAATACAAGTTTCCTTCTAGCATCAGAGTTCAATGCCCACCAACTGCCATATTGATCAGCTAAATAAATTCTTGGACCTCCTTGCATCAATGACTTGGAGTAGATGTGTGGCTGAGAGAAAAATCCGGCTGTAGTAGACCAATTATTTTGAAAAGTTCCATTAGCCTCCACATCCCAATCTATATAATTAAGATTACCTTCAAAATCCCAATTGTACCAATGCTTATAATTGACACTGGCACTTCTGAATGAACCAAAAGAACTGATTGAGTTATAGGTAACACCAAAGTAGTGCTGAATAATATCAGCCTCTCTCATAAAGCCAATATCATTCAGTTCTAATTCGGGAGACCTCCAGGTGAGCCCAGACTCAAACTTGATGTTTCCTTTTCCAGCCTTTCCAAATTTAATATCACCTCCTGTACCAGTCAAAGAAGTTCGGGAAGTATCTACAATCACATGACTTGCATCAGATCGTTGAAAAAGATGTGGAATGGATGTCTGGGTTCGAGTTATTGCTTCTTCACTTCCAGTCACATGGCTCATAACCAGATTAGTTCCTAAGTACCAGGTCCTGTTATTCCACTGATGCATCACATCAAGTCCGCCCGTAATAGCAGACTGATGAAGGAAATTAACGTTATCATCAATGTCCCTATTTACGGAAGTAATAATACCACCGATGAATGTGTTCTTATTATTAAAATCTTTCTGTACGCGGCCAACAAAGTAATTGGTAAGTGGTTCAATCAATTCACGCCTTTTACCATCATCACCTGATATTTCTGCATACTCTGTTGCTGTGACACTCTCTAAGACTCCTACTGATAAACCATCCTTAGTTTTACCACTAAATTTCACGGCACCAATAATAGTGGATCGTTGATTAGCATCAACAAACTCACCTGATAGAGGATTTGCATGACCCTGAGGACTCCGGCCTATTCTTCGGGAATAAAATAGATTATCACTGCTGTAAGAGCTGCCATACATGGGAGCTGAGAACCTGTAATCGAAGATATTCTTATTCCCAATAAAAAAAGGTCGCTGCTCTTGAAAAAAGAGCTGAAATCCATCAAGTGCTATAGCAGCAGGGTCTGCTTCTACCTGGCCAAAATCGGGGTTGACAGTAAAGTCGATGGTCAGATCATTGGTTACACCAATCTTACCGTCTAGTCCAATGTTCAGGTCTTTAATGTTTTCATTTCTGTATGGGTTTAAGGGTTCTTTTTCAAAAGTGTTGAGTGACCCTACAACAAATGGTTGAAGTTCCAATTGTCTCTGGGGTTTAAGGTTGACCAATCCATGAAGTTTACCAAACTCACTTATCCAGCCAGGTGCATTTTGAGGAACGCGCTGCCAGGTAGAAAGCTCTTCATTCCTGAAAAGCCTGCGCTGAACCTGAAGACCCCATACCTGATTGGGTCTTCGTCCAAATCGAAGTTGACTTAACGGAATCTTAATTTCAGCAGTCCATCCTTCGTTATCAATATGGCTCCTGGCATACCAAATGGGATTCCAGGCTATATCTTCTTCAGCACCATTCAAAGAAATGCTCTTATCTCCTTTTACCCCAGCAGCACTTACTGTGAACGAAAAAGCCGTTCTTAAATCATGATAACTATCTAAAATTACTTCTACCCAATCTCCATCAAAGCCATCTCTACGAGACATTCTCTTATTTATCGTTTCAACCACAGTATCATAGCATTTGACCCCAACAAATAAGTATTTGTCATTGTAAGCGATTTTAAAAGCTGTTCGTTGAGAGGGCGATTCGTTTTCATTAGGTAATCTCTGAATAAAATTACTTTCCCACTCAATGGTATTATCTTGCCATATAGGATCATCTAATAAGCCATCTATAGAAGGAATTTGCTCTTCAGTAATACTCATGGTTTGATATAACTTTTTTTCTATTACCATATTCTCCTGACTTTTTGAAGGAGAGTAGAACATCAAGAAAAAGAGTATGAGTATTGGTTTTCTTACCCGGTTCATATTGAATGAATTTGATTTCTGACAAAGTACCATTGACAAAAAATCAATACCTATATCTATAATTGAAGTCTTACGAACCCCTCAGTTGAATTTTTTTCAACTACAACTTGGGTCTACATTTTGTAGTTTTGGATTATGGAACTGAAATATTTCCGTCTCATAAAGACCATAGTGGAAGAAGGTAATATTGCCAATTCTTCCGAGCGATTGTTTCTTACACAGTCAGCACTTAGCCATCAACTTCGTGAAATGGAAGAACGACTTGGTTTTAAGGTATTTCATAGAAGTCGTAATCACTGGCAGCTCACTTCAGAAGGCGAAGAGCTTTACAAGTTAGCAAATACGCTCATTCAGTCCATAGAAGATGGGTTGAGCAATATTCAGCAGATAAAAGATGGAGCAAAAGGAACATTAAAGGTAAGTGCGGAATGTCAATCGTTTTTTCACGGGCTACCTGCTTTTGTTCAAAAAATGGCGTTACTCTACCCTGAAATTAAAATAGATTTAAATCTAGGGGCAACACATCAAACTATATCTCAGGTACTATCGGATGAAGTGGATGTTGCCATTGTCACTACGCAGCCAGCCTCGGAGGCATTAATGGTAAAGGAAGTATTTGAAGATGAGATTGTGGTCGTGATGCACAAAGAAAACATACTAAACGAAAATGCTTTTCTTGATGCCAGTCATTTTGATGACCTTCATTTGCTAATCAATTCTTTTCCTTTGGAAAATGTATCGGTATATGAGCATTTCTTAAAGCCCAATAAAATTGTTCCAAGGAAAGTTTCAGCCATACCTTTTACTGAAGTCTCACTACAAATGGTTAATGCCAATATGGGTATCATGTGTTTACCTCTATGGACACTAAAGCCGTTCAAGCTCTCCGAAGACTTAGTGTTCAAGAGAATAGGCAAAAATGGTCTTAAAAGGACACACTATCTTGTAATCAAAGAGGAGCGTAAGAAACTAGAGTACTATAACAACTTTATTACCAACTTTATGGAGGAGTTTTCGATGGTAGAGTAATGTTATGCCTTATTAAGGGCACCTTTCTTTTTACTATCTAAAAAATGCATCGTGAAGATAGCGCCCAGGAGATAACGTAAATCCACCAGCAATTACTATCGCTCCTATATACAGCAGCACCATTTTTCTTCGGTGCACCTTTACATTCATTTTCTTTATTGCGCTGATAGCCGTAGGAACAGTGTACAATGTCAAAAAACTTGAAGCTATGTATCCAGCCGAAATGATTGAAGAGCCTTGGCCCCAACACCTGCCTGCATAACGCAGTGACCAACATCAAGAGCATGTATACCTTCCCAAGCTTTCGGTGAATTACATTCTGACTAAATTCGAGCATTTCGGTACATCTGATCCTCTAGAAAGTAAGAACTTCCACTTTAAACTAGTATGACGTATTGCAGAACATAGAAGCGATAATTGAAGAGCATAAGGTGAATAAACTGTTAAAGCAATACGATTAGGATCGGTAGTTTTTCTCAATAGATAAATCTCACCATAATTAAATGATTTGTTATCCAAAACTTTCAATCTTCTTTAAGCTTTATTGAAAAGCCTCCTTTGTTACCACCTACTCATGACTTCCAGTTCATTTTCCGAATTTTTATCTCCTCTCGGATCAATAACCGCACTCTCATTTACTCGAACAGATATAGGAATACCTACTTCATCTAAGCATAAATCAATATTGTTGTCATTGTCATTTAAATCTGCAAAAAGGAACGGATTTACCACTAGGGTGTCTAAACCACGAACCATAGTTACCTCAAAGTAATTAAGTTCGTTTTCTCCAAGTTCTTCTCCGTTTATCGCCCGTACTCCACCTGACCAAACTACTTTAACTATCATTTGCGTCTCGCCTCTAGGACAGTCACAACCAACGCCTCTTTCAACGTATGGATAATTTTCTGTAAATGTAAAATATTCAGCATAACTGAGGATGGGGCCTTCTTCCAAGGGAATTACTTCCGTATATTGGCCTTTGAATGATTTCCCTGTTCTACCCTTCAAATCACCCACAATTTTTACCGAAACAGGTGGGTTGTCAGGATAATTTCCATACTCACCAATGAGCACAATGGTTCTAAGTTCAAAAGCCTCCTCAGCAGGAAATAATGTGGCCGCTTCTACTCCATAAACTGTCCCATCCTTAGACGTAATTTCAAAGTCCGAAGCATCTACTGTTGAAGGATCGACCTCTAAAGATAATACCATTGGCATACCATCTTTTCCTACCGCATCCTTATGGATAAATATCGCTTGTAGTGGAAGAGCATTATCTAACCCAAAGTAAGCAGTTAAAATTTTAGCCTCTCGCGTACTGGCTATTTCTGGAACGGATGACGACAATGAGATTTCGCGTTTATTAGGGATAATAATGGTCCCAAAAACTAATAAAAGGCCTACCACGAAAATCGTGTTCTCTGAATTAAGTAGTCTTTTCATTTTTAAAAGAAATTGAAAACTCATAGATAATAACTACTTATTGAGAGGAAACCCTCATTGGATTATCCAAGGCCATAATTATTGGTTCTAAATCAGGCGGCCCTGGCGAAGTATAACTAGCACCTGAGTATGGTGTTGGACCTGGGCCACCAGGATTATAAAAGGCGGAATAACCACCAACCAGACTCGGAATTTCTACATATGTAATATTTCGCATAGCCGCATCGTCACCAACTAAAATGATATCAATGTAGTTGTCCCCATCTTCACTATAGCAGTCGTCATATGAAATACCGTTTACACCCTCCTTCACTCCGAGATCGGAAAGACCAATCACTTTTACTGAACCCTCTTTTACCACATAATCAATATTCTGCTGTGCTATCAGGACAGTTGAACCATCTGCTGCTTCGGCATGTAGTCGGAAAAATTTCTCATAATCGGTGGGTAGTACGCCTTGAACGCCATTTGGCGAAAATCCCCCGGAAGTCAGTACCCGCAATCGGCACGACACCTGCCGGTCTGCTTCTGCTTGTTCCAGTATATCACCATACAGTGCATACTCATCGTTACCTGGCTGTGCAATAGGAAGATTGATTGACGGGCCGTCAGCGACATTTGGATCACAGTAGTTTAGCTTAGCACCTACTAAACGCGGACCGTTGTTTTCATCGTAAGGACTTGAGAAGGTATCCTTAAATAACCCCTGGGCATTAAACTCTTCTCCTTCTGGATCAATAAGAATCAATTCGCCTACAATTTCAACTTTGGATACATATCTGGATTCTGGATCAGCGCTGGGTTTTTTATTGCCAAATTCACCAACCAGCACGATAGTATTCCGCTCATTGATTTCAACATTTGGAAAAACACCTACCGAAGATGGTATTACCTCATCGCCATTGCTCACCGTTATTTTAAAATCGCTTAAATCGATCGTACTCGTCTTACACGGCCAACTCAAGACCATGGGCAATGCATCAAGTCCGATAGCACCGTCTTTAAACTCATCATTGTAAGGATTTTGTACAATGAAGGCCAACTCCATATCAGATCGGGTATTTGTGAATGTTCTGGAATCATCGCTACAGCTAATGCTTGATGCCCAGGCACCACCAATACTTTCTACTAACTCTTCTGTAATTTCATCTACTTCAATACCGACTATATCACAAAATCCCATACCAGCCGAAAGTATTTCAGGTTGATCTGACCAATAATCTGCATCAGCTAATAGTCCATCAAAAAAGGAATTACCAGGAAATCCGGGGCGACTAGTGGTTGCTTCATTTACTATATTTACTGTATTAGTTTCTTCATCATCTGAACAAGCTATGAATAAACTAAGCGTTGCTATTAGCATAATTAACTTAACTTGAGACCTCATCATTGTTGTAATTATTCAGTAATAGAGTCCCAGTTCTCACTTTCATCCAACATATCAGCAACCCATTGCCTAACGTTAATTCCACCAATTTCCTCAGTAAATCGTCTCAGAAGATATGTATGATCATTACCATTGTCAATCAAACTATTAAAACGTTCAGGGTGTGTGCGCTTTAGTTCTTCAGCAGCTTCAAGTAGTTGTCTTTCGAAAGCAGCACCACCACCTGCTGTTATAACAGCAAAGGTTGAGTCTTGCTTTGAACTTATATAAGCCAGCCGAACATTACTATCTTCTGTTAACTGATAATTATGATAGTCAGTAAGATTGCCATCAGCTCCTATGCAATCAGAACAGCTTGATGGAATAAAAGATCGAGCATTCCAGTATGTCAAAAGGCTTTCAAACCCTCCTGTGTCTAAAATACCTTGTCCTGAATCGTTAATTATGTCAATGCTAACATCAGGATATAGCTTCCTCACTAAGGGCAATGCGGCATGAACAGCAAAACCACCAGCACTATTACCTGCCAGCACTATTTTTCCCGGTGACGGATAGGCCTTAGCAATGACATCTAGCGATGCTGATAGGTTTTGAATTCCTTTAAAGAATCTATCATTAACACCATCTCCATCGCTGTCTACTTCGTTATCACCCATCATGGCAGATCCATCACAATAAGGTACATAACCTACATTATAACTAGCTGCAGGGTTCTGAAAATCAGTAGGACTTAGTATTCCAAAAGGTGTGAGTGGAATACCTTCTTCAAGAGCTTCACACGATATCGGGCTACAAAAGCCACCTCCTTGAAGAAAAATTAATAAATTATCGCTGTTACCATTTCGCGTAAACATAGAGAATTCGTTGCCTGTAAAGCAGACCGGTCCATCTGTACTGCTAAAGGTATGCTCTGTAACCCCTGGAGCGATATCACTTGATGATATAGGCGTAATTGTACCCAGGTATCTATCTACACCTTGCTCAAAAAGCTCTTGAAACGGAAGTTCATCAGACCCTGTTTCATCAACAGGAGTAACACTATCATCATCATCGGAACAGGCAATAGAAATAAAAACCAGACACAAAAATAGGATTGACTTAATTTTAGACTGTATCATTTTCATTAAATTTTGTTTGATACAAAACTAAATTGAACAACAGTCGGATGGAATTAACAAAAGATAAGAAAGCAGCAGGTCTGCTATTTCTTAGTAGAGATTCGATTTCTAATTCTACTTAAAGAAACGGGAGTTATCCCTAACACATTTGCAATGTATTTATCAGGTGCTCGATTTATGATATTAGGATAGTCTCTTACATATTTTTCATAGCGCTCTTCCGGAGATTGACATACAAAAGACTCCACTCTCTGAAATACCTGTTTTAAAGCCTTTCTGCCTATAAACCTCCTATTCATCTCCAGGAGATCCGAGTTCTTTGAGGTCAATTCCATTAATGCCTCGTAACTTATAATATAAGCTTTAGTCGGTTCGTAAGCTTCGTAAATAAACTTTGAAGGCTCATCAAATAATAACGCATGTATATTCACAAGTGCATTATATTCAGGGTAAAGCTGAAAAGTAATATCTTCCAGTTTTTTATTGGTATAATAGCTTCGTACCAGTCCTTTCCTTATAAAAAAAACTTCTTTTTCAGTCGACCCTTGGTTAATCAAAAGTTCACCCTTGTCGAATTTCTTGATTCTAACACTTCTGAATAGTGACAATAAACTTCTTATTTTCATATCGGTATCAACAATTAACAGCGTTTTGTAAAATTACAGCTAAAAGTTCAGTGGGTGGAATACATAATCTCGTATATAATAGAAAAAGGTGCTTATTTTCAATTAAAAAAGGTCAAGTTTATCTAAATACCATCACTTTGAGGCCAACAAAAAACCCTGACGTTTCCGCCAGGGTTTTAAATACAGATCGTAAGGTGAAACTTACTTGTTAACTTTTTTTACTATCGCTTCAAAAGCTTCTGGGTGATTCATCGCTAAGTCAGCTAATACCTTTCTGTTCAAATCAATATTTGCTTTCTTTAAATTACCCATCAATTGAGAGTAAGACATTCCGTGCATTCTGGCACCTGCATTGATCCTTTGGATCCATAACTTTCTGAAATCTCTCTTTTTGGCTTTTCTATCTCGGTAAGCGTAAGTCCAACCTTTTTCGACAGCATTTTTTGCCACTGTCCATACATTACTTCTTCTTCCCCAATAACCTTTTGCGGCCTTAAGGATTTTTTTTCTTCTAGCTCTAGATGCTACGTGATTTACTGATCTTGGCATTTCTTTGTTTGTTTTTGGTTAGTGGCGCCCCGACAAGTCGCGATCTTTTATTGTGCCTGCTAACCGGGTTAAAAATTTAAAACCTGAGAAGTTAAATTAGATATTTAACATCTCTTTAACGTTGTTCTCATCACTTTTGTGAACCAACGTCATTCGTGTAAGATTTCTCTTTTGCTTTGTTTCTTTCTTCGTCAGGATGTGACTCTTAAACGCATGTTTACGCTTAATTTTGCCAGTACCCGTGAGCTTAAATCTCTTCTTGGCTCCTGATTTAGTTTTTACTTTTGGCATTTTTATATAATTAAATCGATCTGTATTCTTACTTTTTCTTTGATGGTTTTGGAGCTACGAACATAATCATTCGCTTTCCTTCCAATTTAGGAAGCTGCTCTACTTTACCATACTCCTCGAGTGCTTGAGCAAATTTTAACAATAAAATTTCTCCACGCTCTTTAAACACAATAGTTCTTCCTACGAAGTGAACGTAAGCCTTTACTTTCGATCCCTCCTCAAGGAAACTGATCGCGTGCTTTAACTTAAAGTTAAAATCATGCTCTTCAGTATTAGGCCCAAAACGGATCTCTTTAATTACCGTCTTCTGAGCTTTAGCTTTTATTTCTTTCTGTTTTTTCTTTTGCTCGTATTTAAATTTCGAGTAATCGATAATTTTGCAAACAGGAGGATCAGCTTTTGGGGATATTTCAACCAAATCAAGGTTTTGATCTTTAGCTAGTTGTAATGCCTGGCTAATAGGATAAACATCCACTTTTACGTTCTCACCAACTACCCTTACATTTCGTGCAGTGATAAGTTCGTTAATTTTATAGGGCTCTTCTACTCTCCCTCGAAAGCCCCTTCTCTGAAATCTTTGTTTGCTAATCGTTACCTCCTTTATTTACCTTAAAAAAACAGTCTGCAAATATCAACATATATTTCTTATAATTCAAACAAGTAGTTATACCTTTTTATTTTATAAAAAACAGCCCAATATGGGTGTTAAACCTTTATTTCTTCATCGAAATGAGTTACAAATTCGTCAATGCTCATCGATCCCATATCACCCTCACCATGTTTACGCACGGACACACGTCTTTCTTCTGCTTCTTTTTCCCCAACAATAAGCATGTAAGGTGTCTTACTTACTTCAGCATCACGAATTTTTCTGCCTATCTTTTCATCTCTATTGTCAAGAAAGCCTCGTATATCCCTTTCATTCAATAGTGCCTTTAGTTCATTGGCATAATCCTGATATTTTTCAGAAATTGGCAAAATGGCAATTTGCTCTGGCGCTAACCATAATGGAAAGTTACCGGCACAATGCTCAATCAAAACTGCCACAAATCGCTCCATAGAGCCAAATGGAGCTCTATGTATCATAACAGGCCTATGCTTTTGATTATCAGCTCCGGTATATTCCAATTCAAATCGTTCAGGCAAGGTATAATCCACCTGAATAGTACCCAATTGCCAGCTGCGTCCTAAAGCATCTTTAACCATAAAGTCGAGCTTAGGACCATAAAAAGCCGCTTCACCCTCAACTGCTACAGTGCTTAAGCCTCTTTCATCGGCAGCTTCCTGAATTTCTCGTTCAGCTTTATCCCACAACTCATCCTTACCAATGTACTTGGCTTTGTTTTCCGGATCACGTAACGAAACCTGTGCCGTGTAGTTTTCAAAACCTAATGCTTTGAATGTGTAAAGCACTAAGTCAATGACCTTAATAAACTCTTCTTTTACCTGATCAGGACGGCAAAAAATATGTGCATCATCTTGTGTGAAGCCTCTAACTCTAGTAAGGCCATGAAGTTCTCCACTTTGCTCATACCGATATACCGTACCGAATTCAGCTAACCTTACAGGAAGCTCTTTGTAAGAACGAGGTTTGGAGTTATATATCTCACAATGGTGAGGGCAGTTCATCGGTTTCAACAAAAACTCTTCGTCTTCGTTAGGCGTTTTTATAGGCTGAAATGAATCCTCACCATACTTTTCATAGTGACCAGAAGTAACATAGAGTTGCTTCCCTCCTATGTGTGGAGTAACTACAGGGTCATAGCCAGCCTTAATTTGAGCTTTACGCATAAAGTTCTCTAAGCGCTCCCTGAGAACGGCTCCCTTAGGTAGCCATAAAGGAAGACCTAAGCCAACTTTTTCTGAAAATGTAAAAAGCTCAAGCTCCTTACCTAGTTTACGATGATCTCGTTTCTTTGCCTCCTCTAATCTTTCAAGATATTCGGTTAACTCTTTTTGCTTAGGAAAGGTGACGCCATATATCCTGGTTAGCTGCTTCCTCTTCTCATCTCCTCTCCAATAGGCGCCAGCGACACTCATCAACTTAATAGCCTTTATAAAGCCAGTGTGTGGAATATGAGGACCACGGCAGAGATCAGTAAAGTTTCCTTGCTTATAAAAAGTGATACTACCGTCCTCTAAATCATTGATTAGTTCGAGTTTGTATTCATCACCTTTGCTTTCAAAATAAGATAATGCTTCGACTTTCGACACTTCACTGCGAGCAAATTCATTTTTATTTCTTGCCAGCTCGGTCATCTTTTTCTCCACAGCAGACAAGTCCTCTTCTCCAAATTCTCTTTCTCCAAGATCTACATCATAATAGAAACCATTGTCAATAGGTGGGCCTATTCCGAACTTCACATCAGGGTAAAGATCTTCCAATGCCTCCGCCAACAAGTGGGCAGACGAGTGCCAAAAAGTTGATTTACCTTCCAGGTCATTCCATGTTAGTAATTGAACAGTTGAATCACTTTCTATAGGCCGCGTGGCATCCCATACTTCACCATTAACTTTTGCTGCCAAAACGTTACGGGCCAAGCCCTCACTTATACTCAAGGCTACATCTAATCCGGTTACTCCCGGTTCAAATTCTTTCACCGACCCATCGGGTAAGGTAATATTAATCATTCAACTATAATTTATTGGTTTACTTCTTTGCGTTCCACTGTTGGAGGTGCAGTATTATTTCTTAAGCTGTCAAAGCTTTGTTCTTGCTGTTTTAAACGCCACAAATATGCAACTTTTCTATTCAATTTATCCAGCTCCTCTTTGACCACTAAATCTGTAGAATCCTGAATTATCAATTTTTCATATACTTGCTTTGCTTCATCATATTTTCTTTTTTTATCTAGTGATCTAGCTGTTAATAATGAAGCATTTCTATACAGACTATCATTAAGTAGCACCCTGTTTGTCAATAGCAAAGCAGAGTCATAGTCACTTCTTTCAAAATACAATTGCCCTATTTCAGTGAGTATATCATTTTCCTGACTCAAAAGTGCTCCAGTCATTTTATAAAAGCTTAAAGAACTATCATATGAGTTACGATTTTTCAATAATCGAGCTTTCAGTAATAACATATCAGAATTACTGCCATCTGCTTGTAAGTATTCATCAATAATATTTTCTGCTCTTTCAAAGTCCTTGAACTTATATATTTCATAAAGTGACCGGTAAGGTCTCGAAAGACTTGGATCTTCCTTAATAGCCTGACGATAACTTGCTACTGCTTCCGTACTATCTTTCAATTCAAGAAATATATCAGCCTTTAGGCAGAGATTTTCGGCACTCCTATTAAGTGTCATTAAACGATCAATCGATTGCTTTGCATTTTCCACCTCATTAATAGCCAAATAATTGACTGCCAATATTCGATAAAGCTCATAGTTTTTTAGTCCCCTTTGTTCAGCTTGTAATGCCGAGTTGATGCTTTCAATGTGATTATTCTGTGCATCATAAATTTTACTTTGAAATTGATATAAATCAGGACTTGTGGGTTCCAATTCAAGAGCTTTTTGAATATCAATAAGAGCTTTGGAATAATCATCCATTTTAAAATACACTTGAGATCGTTTAGAATAGATTTGTGCATTACTCTGCTCTTTCTCAATGAGTTCAGAAAGAAAAGATATCATTTCGGTTTCTTCCTCTATACTAGTTGCACTTACTATCTCATGTCGAGAGTACCGTTGGCACGAAACCGATAAAAGTATTATTATGATTAAAAATCGATGAATAACAATCATAGAATGAACTGAAAACTAAATTTCACTGCAAATTTAGTAACATCTGGATTGTCTAAGTAAGTAAGTCGATGGAGAAAATCAACTCGAAGAATTTTAAATATATTTTCTACTCCATATCCAATTTCCACATATGGCTCATCAGAAAGACTACCTATTTGTTCCACTTCATCACCATTTTGATCTGTTAATGGCAATAAGTTAACATTATCTGAATCAAGATTGCCATATAAAATATTGGTTGTAGCCACAAGCCTCCATTTTAATTTTTTCATTAATGGAATTCTATTTAAAAGAAATCCTTCAAAAAAGTGATTATATCTAAGAGCCACATATGATGAACTGGCAAATTCGGAAAAATTCATGAGGTTATAAGCTGCTCTGGTATAAAAAGCTGACTCATTACCAATATGAGCTTTTAATAACGGGTAAGGCAACGTTTCAAAAATATGCTCAGCTGACAGATTGAAATCAGATGTGCCTAGTAAACCCATTCTTAGCCTTTTATTAACATTAATTCCAATTCTATTATAGGTAAAGTCACTTCCTGCAATTCCAGCAATACCTCTCGTATATCTCAAGGTAACCACAGGCCATTTGGTAGTTCCCAGACTAATACGATCATTCTCATTTTGTATAAATAGTTCATCCCTTGCGAACCGCGATTCAACTGTTACTTCAGCAGTCTGTATTTCACTCTCTATTGGGGAATCTGTCCGTTCCGGATTTGTTCGATACGCAAATGGATACAATGGGTCAAATGTGCGGTAATTAAAAATGATCTTTTGATTATAACCTTTAAATAGTTCACGCTGAGCCGTGAATTTATACTGATCGAAATAATAAGGTCTGACTAAGTTACCAAACTTAGTAGCGGTTAGGAACACGGTACTCCCAATCAAATCCTCAGCTGATAATCCAACCTGATCAATATCATGAGTGTGTTCCAATCTCACAGTAGTCCACCTATTTCGCGAAAGTATGCGCTGAACAAATCCATTGTACTTGAACTCATTGTCCCTTGTACCATAAGCTACTCGAGCTCCGAACATCCATTTGTTACTAAAATCAGCATTAGTCCTGAAACCTGCTTGGAAGCGATTGCCTTCTATACTATTGTTCGCATAAAGCGACAAATAAGGGCCCACATCTATTTTTCCGACTTTCTTGTAACCATTTATAGCAATATTGATGATTTCTGTATAAGTCTTTACTATAGGGATATTACGCAAAGTATCAATCATCCGATAGACACTCATCTCCGTTGGGGATAATGGCTCATGTCGCTTATTCTCCCAGAATTCATCAGTGTTATTTAGTCTGAAGTCTTCAGCTACAATAATTGGGTGTTGATAGAACTCAGGATCTTTGACATCATTTACTTTTATATTTTGATTAGATGTATAAAATTTTGCAAGGACGCCAGCCATATTTTCGGTGATCTCGCCAATGTCAAGTAGTATTCTATTTTTTGAGGGTATCCATGATCCTGCGGCAGTTTTCTCAAGCTCTTGTTGAACTTTGATTTTCTCAATGTAATTCAGATTAGCGCTTTTTTTGACTGTAGCGTCAATTTGACGCAGCGCATATTCACTTTTAGTAATCCACATGGTGCCGAAAAAGGCTAAATCCTGTTCTCGTTTTGGAAAAAAATCAAGACGATAACAAAAATCCTCTCCAACCATAGCACTATCCGTCAGGTCGTAGTCATAATATAACTTCCAACCGTCAGCAATTGGAGAGATAAAGTCTTTGCTCACAATATTTAACCAGTTATTATAAAAGTTATATTCCTGGAATGAGGACCCGATAAACTGTGAAACCAATGAACCATCAGTCACACCTACTCCTGAAATTCGAGATTTTAAGATTTCTTCATGTTGTAGTTTGGGGTCATTTCTAAAATAGAACTGTGAGATAGTTTCAGAAATAAATACGGGTAGAATAGGTTTACCATCTTCCCCTGCTATTTGTTCAACGCTATCCATGACTTGCGTTATCTTCTTTACAAACTTTTTCTTTTTAAAGCGATCAGTAATATTATCTACGTCAACTTCAACTTTAGAATAGGTTTCATACTCGTAGGCTTTCAGTGTTTTTTTATCATTGATCTTTTTGTTTTGCACTACACCTCTTAATATTTCAAAAGCTGGATTTTCTCCTGCGATGAATATAATCTCTTGCAAATTCACTACATCTTCACTGAGCTGAAAATTTATTACCTGAGTAGCACCATGTTCAACAGGTTTTGTCTTTTGCTTGTAACCGATGTAACTACATAAAATTGAATCGGCCTTCAGACCGATTTCTACTTGGTAAAAACCTTCAAAATCAGTGGTAGTTCCAGTTGAGTGACCCGTAAAAATAAGGTTGGCAAAAGGAATAGGATCTCCTGTATTTGCATCTGTAACTCTTCCCGAAACAACTGTTTTCTGAGCCAATAAGGAAAAAGTAAGTAAATACAGACAACTAAATATGACCTGTTTCAACAGCAATTTACACGATTGATTTTTGATTGAGAGGTAAAGTAAAATAATCAGCCTGAATTAAGCCTGATCAAACTCCATTTTTTAATGGATTAATAACATTTTCTTAAAAGTCTAGCTCTATAGTGTCTCCTATGTTATACTCTGGATCATCTTTGCCTTTTACATCTACTTTTTTACTACTTACCTCTTTTTTTGTTTCTAACTTATTTTCAACGTTCTGACTGTCGATAGATTCCTCTTTATTCTTAGATTCAATATTTTTTTCTAGTACTTCTGGTTGCTCTTTTACAACTGGTAATTCTTCTGTAATTAGTTTGACTTTTTTTACATTATGAGATGATAGTCTGTTACCAAGAGCTTTCCAGCCTTTAACTTCGATTAAGTCTTGCAAACTTATTACTTCTGTCTCTCTTTCCTTACTCTTACCTCGTGTATACTCTACTTCAACAGAAGGAAACTCTGAAGTAGATGCAATAATTAATTTGGAGCCACTTGATTCGCTTATAAAGCCAAATTTCTTTTCTATAGTAGTAGTTTCTACAATGAACCGTTTAACTAGATAGTTTTTACTTTCTCCGTCATAATGAACCACAGAAACAGGTCTTTGAGGAATAAATTTCTCAATTAGATACACTTTGCTCGGTTCATAACGATTGGTCAATTCATAGGTAGTTAGCTCGTAAGAACCATCTTTATAAATGACCAGTATATTATCATCTCCATTAAATTTACCAATATGATCACCCCTTTCATCTTTATTGAGCCTTCCTACAGCTGCATCATACCAGATATCCAACCCACTAAGTGTCGAAACTCCTTCCGATTTCAATTCAATTTTTCGTACGGGATACTTAGTTAGTATATTACCCCCTGCGCCTCTTCCTTTGATATCTAATGTTGAAAAGTCAAAGTCGAACACTTTGATTCTTGCCTTGGCACCTGAAGTCAATTTTACAGTAATTATTTCTGCCTCGCCATTGGGGTTGGAAGTCAAATAAAGGGTTTTAGATCCCTTGGCTCCTTTTGTAAGTTCGTACTCTTTGTCTCGGGTAATGGCAGTAACATTGAATCTTTTTATCATAGATCGCCCGGTACCTCCGTCTAAATAGACCATATTATAGGTCATACGATCATCACCTTTCTTCCAGACACCTGCGTAGAGAATGTCTTTACCCATAAAGGTCTTTTCAGAAATTCGTGATACCATCATTTTACCATCTCTGCGAATGGCTATGATGTCATCGATGTCTGAACACTCACAAACAAATTCATCTTTTCTCAAGCCATAACCCACGAAGCCGTCTTTCCGGTTAACATAAAGCTTTTGATTATTGGCAGCTACGATGGTTGTATCTATAGAGTCAAAAGACTTTATTTCAGTTTTTCGCTCTCTACCAGCGCCATACTTTTCTTGTAGCTTGCTAAAGTATGCTATAGCATAGTCCGTTATATGAGCTAGATGGTACTCTGTTTCTTTTAGTTCCTCTTCAAGTTTTTTGAGTAGTTCGTCTGCTTTAAAAGAGTCAAAGCGTGAGATTCTTTTAATCTTTATCTCAGTTAACCGAACGATATCCTCCTCTGTTATTTCTCTATAAAACTGTGGTTTATAAGGACCCAGACCCTTATCTATGGTCTCAATTACCGCTTCCCATGTTTCACACTCCTCAATGTCTCTGTAAATTCTATTTTCTATAAAAATGCGTTCCAGAGAAGAAAACAGTATCTTCTCCATCAACTCATTACGCCTTATTTCTAGTTCCTGTGTTAATAGGTCAACAGTTTGATCCGTATTAATTCTCAGTATCTCGCTAACAGGAATAAAATGAGGCTTATCCTCAATGATCACACAAGCGTTAGGCGAAATGGATACCTCGCAGTCAGTAAAAGCATATAATGCATCGATCGTAATATCTGGTGATTGACCAGGTGCCAGATCAATGATAATTTCTACGTCTTTGGCAGTATTGTCAACTACCTTCTTGATCTTTATTTTTCCTTTATCATTGGCCTTAATGATAGATTCTATAAGTCCAGTTGTGGTAGTTGCAAAAGGAATATCACGAATGATTAATGATTTTTTATCAAGCTCTTCAATTTTGGCTCTGACCTTAACCTTACCGCCACGCATACCTTGATTATACTCCGAGAAGTCCGCCATACCACCGGTAGCAAAGTCAGGATAGATCTTCACTTTCTTTCCTTTCAGAATATCAATTGATGCCTTGATAAGCTCACAAAAGTTGTGTGGTAATATCTTAGTTGACAAACCAACAGCTATACCCTCCACTCCCTGAGCTAGAAGCAATGGAAATTTAACAGGAAGAGTAACGGGTTCTTTCTTCCGTCCATCATAGGACAATTGCCATTCTGTAGTTTGTGGATTATAAAGAACATCTAATGCAAACTTTGAAGGACGAGCCTCTATATATCTTGGAGCCGCAGCACTATCTCCGGTTCTAACATCACCCCAATTGCCCTGCGTGTCTATAAGAAGGTCCTTTTGACCTATATTGACCATGGCATCAGCAATAGAAGCATCACCATGTGGATGATACTGCATGGTTTGACCAATAACATTCGCTACTTTATTATAGCGACCATCATCCATCTCTTTCAGCGCATGCATAATACGCCTTTGTACTGGTTTGAATCCATCTCCAATGGCAGGAACTGCTCGCTCAAGAATTACATACGAAGCATATTCCAAAAACCAGTTTTCATACATGCCCGATACTGGAGTGACGTCATGTATGATATCTTCTTCATGATTCTCATTTTTACCTTCTAGAGGCTCTTGGTCTTCCGTCATTAATTATGATTTTATGCTACTTCTTCAACAACATCTTTCTCAACTTTCAAATTGCCCACAATAAATTCTTGTCGGTCAGGAGTATTCTTACCCATATAAAAGGTGAGTAATTGATTTATTGAAGTCTCTTTGTTTAAAATGATGGGGTCAAGTCTAATATCCTCACCTATGAATGTTCCAAATTCATCAGGTGAAATCTCGCCAAGCCCTTTAAATCGAGTTATCTCAGGCTTATTCCCTAACTTTTGAACTGCGGCTTGTTTTTCCTCCTCAGAATAGCAATAGATGGTTTCTTTCTTATTTCTAACTCTGAAAAGTGGCGTATCAAGAATAAATACATGCCCTTGTTTTACCAAATCAGGAAAGAACTGAAGAAAGAATGTCAAAAGAAGAAGCCTTATATGCATACCATCAACATCGGCATCGGTAGCAATTATTATCTTTCTATATCGCAAACCTTCAATTCCGTCTTCAATATTTAGCGCGTGTTGTAATAAATTGAATTCCTCATTCTCATAAACAACCTTTTTTGTTAGGTTAAAGCAATTCAATGGTTTTCCCCGAAGACTAAAGACTGCCTGAGTTTGCACATCTCTTGATTTGGTAATTGATCCACTTGCCGAGTCTCCCTCGGTAATAAAGATCATCGTATCATCTACTTTATCTCCTTTTTTGTCATCAAAGTGAATCCTGCAATCTCTAAGTTTTTTATTGTGAAGATTAGCTTTTTTCGCCCTGTCATTAGCTAATTTCTTAATTCCAGCAATTTCCTTACGCTCGCGCTCTGATTGTAATATTCGCTTCAAAATTGCATCAGCTACTTCACTATTTCTATGCAAATAGTTATCAAGTTCTGTCTTTAGAAAGTCATTGATAAAAGTTCGCATTGTGGGGCCATCCGGTCCTACATTCTGCGAACCAAGTTTTGTCTTAGTTTGTGATTCAAAAACTGGTTCCTGAACTCTCACAGCTATAGCTCCCACTATGCTGGCACGAACATCAGCCGCGTCAAAATTCTTATTATAAAAATCACGAACTGTCTTGACCACTGCTTCTCTGAAAGCGGCTAGATGTGTTCCTCCCTGAGTAGTATATTGTCCATTCACAAAGGAGTAGTATTCCTCACCATATTGATTGCTATGTGATAATGCCATTTCAATATCCTCACCCCTCAAATGAATAATAGGATAGCGTAACGTTTCAATGTCCGTTTTACGCTCCAGCAAATCTCTTAACCCATTTTCAGAATGAAACTTCTTACCGTTGAAATTGATAGTCAGTCCGGCATTAAGAAAAACATAATTCCAGATGAGATCATTTAAGTAGTCAGGAATAAAATGGAAATTCTTGAAAACTGTTTCATCGGGTTCAAAGGTAATAAGTGTACCATTACGGCCACTTGACTTAACCACCTTTGCATCATTCGAAACCTCACCTCTGGTAAATTCTGCTACTTTTGTCTCGCCTTCTCTAAAAGATTGTACTTTAAAATAAGTGGATAGTGCATTCACTGCCTTAGTACCAACACCATTTAACCCAACAGACTTCTGAAAGGCACCAGAATCATACTTGCCCCCTGTATTAATTTTTGAAACACAGTCCACAACCTTTCCTAAAGGTATACCGCGACCATAATCTCTAATTTCTACACGGTGGTCGGTAATTTTGACATCTATGGTTTTGCCATAGCCCATCATGTGTTCATCGATGCAATTGTCGATTACCTCCTTTACTAAAACATAAATACCATCATCTTGAGCTGAGCCGTCACCCAATTTGCCAATATACATACCTGGTCGAAGCCTGATGTGCTCTTTCCAGTCCAGTGATTTGATACTATCCTCGGTGTACTCCACGTGATCAACTGCCATATACTTATTGCCTGCTTAACGGTTTCTGAATGAGCGAATAAACGCTAAAATAAAGATTTATTCAAGGCGATGTATGAGTTAATATTACTGCCTTATTTTGCTATTAATCACTTAATCATCAGATAATTAGCTAGTTAGTAATAACTGAATAAAACAAAGGTTTAAGACTTAATTTTTTGTTTAATAATAAAAATCGGAAGGCTAATCGCACAGAGGATGATAATGCCAAGTGAAATGAAGATGAGGTATCCAAAATTAGAATAGTCAAATTTTTCGCTGCCGTTATAAACCTGAACAAAAAACAACACCACAATAAGAAAGAAATTTAGAGCTGATCCTAAGCTCATGTACCAACCTTTCAAAAACTCTGCAAGAGTATGATCCTGCTTACGAATTTTCCATTGACCTATATAAAGTGTAAAGTTGACCAACATTATGACAGCCAATCCAATATAGAAAAACACTTCTCTGTCGAGGCCAGGTGCAAGTTCATTAAGCAGCACCTGCTGATTCTCGTAAAGGCCTGCATATACAAATAATAAAAGTCCTGCTGTTGCCAGTAATGTAACGAACCAAAATGCTTTAATCAGTCTATTCATTTGATGTTTCTAATTTGTCGCGAAGTTAGGTCATAATTGTTAATTTTGAATTCAAATGAATTTCAATCCCATTATACTTTCTATCCCGATTTACTTCCTTCTAATTGGAGTAGAATTAGTAATTCAATGGTACTCCAAAAGAAAGCTTTACAGGCTTAATGACGCAGTAACTAACATATCATGTGGAATTACATCACAGCTAACAGGTATCTTTCTAAAAGTCGTTGGTGTTGGTGCCTATACGTTAGTATTTAATTACTTCTCATTATTTGAAGTATCATCCACCTGGTACACTTTTATAATTTTATTTATAGGAGCAGACTTTTTTTACTACTGGGCTCATAGAATGAGTCATGAGGTCAACCTTTTTTGGGGAGGGCACGTGGTGCATCATCAAAGTGAAGATTACAACTTTTCTGTAGCTTTAAGGCAAGGTTCTTTCCAGATACTATGGACCTTTGCCTTCTATTTACCTCTTGCGATAATTGGCTTCAAACCTCTGGATTTCGTTTTTGTTTCTGCTTTGGTTACGGTTTATCAATTTTGGATACATACTGAAACCATTAACAAAATGGGATGGTTTGAGCACATTTTCAATACTCCTTCCCATCATAGAGTTCATCATGGTAGAGATCCAAAATATATCGATAAGAATCATGCAGGCGTATTTATCATTTGGGATAAGCTGTTCGGCACTTTTCAAAAAGAAGAAGAAAAACCCACTTATGGTATAACTAAACCTGTAAATAGCTGGAACCCTATCTGGGTCAACCTTGAACACTATTCTCAAATGTTTTCGCAGTTGATATCTATTGAAGGGTTTACCAATAAGCTGAAATTCTTATTCTATAAACCTGGCTGGCAACCTGAAGAATTTGGCGGTTATCAAGCTGCTCAACCTGTGGACAAGAAGGCATATAGAAAATATGATACCGAAGTCACTAGCAAGTTGAGCTACTATGTTCTTTTTCAGTATCTAATTACCCTGATAGCCACTGCCCTGTTTCTTTTTAATTATAAGCAACTCAGTTTGATCTATCAGTTAACGATCATTGCAGGAATCGCTGTCACTATAGTAAATTCTGGCGCTTTACTTGACAACAAGCAATGGGCCTACGTATCTGAATATGTCAGATTAATAGTCTTTGGTATTGCTGGCTCGCTTGCTGCATATGGATTCGATTTAATATGGCTTTATGTAGTTTCCGCCATTTACGCTGCAGTATCAATAACTTTTATAACTCTTCCAGCAAGATCAATTCAAATAGCCAAATGAAGAATATACTACTATTTATAGCACTGGGTTTTATGGCGTGCAATCAGAGCATTGATTTACCACACGTTGACGAACTTGCCTGGAAGAATGACAAAAACGGGTGCGAATTAGTTAGAGCTACTCTTATTGAAGGTATTGAGCAAGATAAAGACCTCTTAAAAGGTCTTAGCCAAGATGATGTCATTGGTGTTTTAGGCAAACCTGATCAAAATGAGCTTTTTAAAAGAAATCAAAAGTTCTTTATTTATAATATCACACCTTATGATTGTGATAAATCTGTTAACAAAATATCACGTAAATACCTGAGCATCAGATTTAATGCTACAGGTCTGGCTAAGGAGATTATTATTTATACTGAATAATCTAGTTTTTCATCTGAATTTTTTTCAGTAACTTATTGATTCAACCATCAATCAATAACACATGAGTAGTATTCAATTCCATCCTAACGAACTATTGTTGGTGTACAATGATCCAAGCTCGACTACTGGAAAACAAACAAGAGCTTATGCTAAATCAGTATCAAACAATATTAATGAAGTTGATCTGAGAAATGTCAAGCTTACCACTACCTTGTGGAAAGAGATTGTCAATAAACTTAAGCTACATCCCGAAGAGATCATGAATAAATCATCGAAGCTCTTTAAAGAAAAGTTTGCTGACAATCATTATACTATGACAGGATTGCTCGAAGCTTTGACTCACAGCCCTGAGTTACTTAAAGCTCCTATTGCCATTTATCATAATAGAGCAGTATTTTGTCAAAAACCAACGGATATCCTGAGGTTAGAAGTAAATAGTAAAACTAGTCATAAGATACCACCACATTTAAGAAGAGCTTAGTCAATTCTACGTATTCCGTCTTCTTCAATGGCTATTTTTCTTTGCTTATAAAGGCTTCCTATTGCTTTCTTGAATGACTTTTTACTCATGTTAAGAATTTTGCTTACTTCATCAGGCTGAGACTTATCTGTTAATTCCAGAAAGCCATTACCTTCTTCAAGAGCAATCAAAACCGATTTTACATTATCATCAATAGCATCAACTCCAGTGTTATAAAGTCTTAAGTCAATTTTACCGTCCTCCCTTATTTTTTGTATAAATCCTTTTCTTTCATCACCAATTGTCAAGGGCTCAAAGACTTCATTCGCATATAGTAATCCAGAATATTCACCATCAATAACAGCCAAATAACCTAGCTCTGTGATTCTGTGAATCAATAAATTGACTTGCTGCCCTCCTCTTAAATTATCAATGTCACTGCTCAAGAAACTGTCAAGCTTTCCTACACCAAGCAACCTGTCAGTTTTATGGTCATAACAAATTCTCACAACGTATCTTTGTCCTACCTCAAAAGGTACGTGCTGCTCGCTTTTAGGAACGAAAAGGTCTTTTTCCAGCCCCCATTCCATAAAAGCACCATGAGGTGAAGAGTCTTTGACTTCAAGTGCCACAATATCACCTAATTTTCCATATGGTTCCAGAGTAGTAGCAATAAGGCGATCTTCAGAATCTTTGTATAGAAAAACCTTGATTAAGTCATCTACCTTATAGCCTTCATCAATGTATTTTTGTGGTAGCAAGATATCCCCCAAATCAGATTCCAGATATACACCAAAATCAACCTCACGGGCTATTTTTAATTCATAATACTCCCCTATTGTCATAGGGGCAATTTAAGAACATTTCATATCTATAAGGGTTAAAAATTTATATATTTGCGACCCAAAATATAACATCTAAACTATCCTCAAATGAAAAATATAGCAGTTATAGGTTCAGGAACTATGGGCAATGGAATTGCACATGTTTTTGCACAAACAGGCTTTAATGTAGCGCTTATTGACGTTTCTCCTGAAGCACTGGAAAAGGCGGTAGCTACGATCGGCAAAAACCTAGATCGACAAATCAAAAAGGAAGCTATCACTGAGGACGACAAGAAAGCTACATTAGATAACATAACGACTTATTCAAAAATGGATGAGGGTGTAAAAGATGCTGAATTAGTGGTAGAAGCGGCTACTGAGAATATTGATCTGAAATTAAAAATCTTCAAGGACCTTGACGCTGTTTGTGCTGAAAGTACTATTCTCGCAACCAATACATCATCTATTTCGATAACCAAGATTGCTGCCGTGACTAGTCGGGCTGATAAAGTTATTGGGATGCATTTTATGAATCCTGTGCCAGTCATGAAGTTGATTGAGGTAATTAGAGGTTATAATACAAGTGACGCGGTTACTAATGAAATAATGGAATTATCAATGCAACTGGGTAAAGTGCCAGTTGAGGTTAATGATTACCCTGGCTTTATAGCAAACAGGATCTTGATGCCTATGATAAATGAAGCAATCTATTCATTATACGAGAGTGTTGCCGGAGTAGAAGAGATTGATACAGTGATGAAATTGGGAATGGCACATCCAATGGGACCTTTACAACTCGCTGATTTTATTGGACTTGACGTTTGCCTTTCGATATTAAACGTTCTTTATGACGGATTTGGCAACCCTAAATATGCTCCTTGCCCATTGTTAGTTAATATGGTCGAGGCAGGACATAAAGGAGTTAAGTCTGGCAGTGGCTTCTACAGTTGGGGTCATGGTACTAAAGATTTAATTGTTGCCGACCAGTTTAAAAAATAGGAGCGTTATTAAATAAAAAAGAGTGACCTGGTAGTCACTCTTTTTTATTCTAAGCAAGATCTTATTTACAATATCTCTTTATTAGATTTTCTGCTGCTTTGGAACCTAACGACTTGGCAATATTCATATCTGTGCAAGCTTTGCTAAACTGTTTTTGATATAACCTCAGTGACCCCCTGGACAAGTAAGCTTCCGCATACTCATTATTAACACTTATTGCCGAATTATAAGCTTCGAGCGCTTCCACCACATTGCCTAACTTCTGATGTGCCTTACCCTTCAAGGTAAATGCGCTTGAATTTGTTTCATCAAGTTTTAATACTTTTTCGGCAAAAAAGATAGTATTCTCATAATCCTTGAGCCTATTATAGTAGTCAACTGTAATACTCAAATGAGCATTAACATTGAGCGGATCCTCCTTTATAACTTTCCTAAAGTCCTGTAATGCTAATTCATACTTTCCAAGTTCTTCATAAGCACGTCCCCTATTGTAGATGGTCTTTATATCTCGAGGTTCTGTAGCCAAATAGGCTGAATATGAAGTAATTGCTTTTTCATACTCCCCTTTACTAAAAAAAACATCTCCTTCATTAGAGTTTTCATTTTTGCAGGCCATTCCGGCAAAAACAAGAATTATAAAACCAAATTTCTTCATAGTATTTCAAAAAAATTAAGCTGCATCAATGTGCCAGGCACTAGATACAGCTTTAACGCTTCAAAGGTAATGATATTTAAAGAGATTTAAGAAAGTTTTTTACCGAGTTCCAATATCCAGGAGAATCAGCGAATTTTGACCATAGTGCTCTGGAGCCATGGTTCCCAGAAGATTCTGGCAGATAAAAAGTCTTATTTTCAGAAGGGATGGCAACGTAAATGCTCCACCAACTACTTTTTTCTGATTTAGCGGAGGTAATAAACACTGGTTTAAAAATATTGCCCGCATCAGATGTTACAAAATCTCTAGCCTTGCCTTGTGAAACAAAATATTCAGCAGGGGAAAATGCCATAACAGCATCTATCTCATTCATTTGACCTGCTAATTTCAATGATAAGGCAGAAGAGTACGAACTACCCCAGACAATTACTTTTCCATCTGTAAGATTATTCTTTGCATACTTTACAGCAGCCTTCATATCTGGAATGGCATCTATATACTGAGTAGACTTCATTGCTTTAGCTGCATTCAATTTTGTCATATTAGTAACATTATTGATAGCTCCTCCAGACCTCAAATCAACTGCTATGCAATTAAACCCAAGAGTATTTAATTCTGGAGCAATTTCAAGATATTCACCACGACTCCAATTAGCTTGATGAAAAAGTACAATAACAGGAGCTGCTTTCGAATGCGGCATATATGAATCTGCCGTTATTATGATACCATCCTGAGATTTAAAAGTAATTGTCGTCTTCGACTGTGCCGTAACTACCAAAGTAATAAAGCACAGACTAGCAATGATTAGTGGTTTGATCATAGGTTGAATATATAACAAAAAAAACAGGAGATTATCTCTTTTCCTGTTTCTAATTTATTAATATTCATTTTATACGACTGGTAACCTTATGCCGTACCTGCTCATAATTCTCGAGTTCAACACTCACATTACCAATGAACATTTTGGCTTTTATTTTGAGAGGAAGTTTATTTTCATCATCTGATATATAGGCCAAAACTGAATCATCACCATCGAAAAGATCGTTATCTGGAACAACTGGGGCTATTTTTATTGCATTAAACTTTCCTGCCTTTGTCTTAATTCGTTCCTTCCCTCTGTAGATCAAATCAAGGTCATAAAAGGCATCTTCAAAGAAACCATTGACCGTGAACTTATCACCCTTCTTCATTTTGGAGAAATCAACTGTTCTTATGTACATGGCACCAGCCATCATATCCCGAACTCCATCAGGGGCAACATATACCTTTGGTTCTTTAAATTTTCCTGTTTTCTTATCAACTACCTTAGCTTCAATTAAATTAACCTTATGATCAAAGCGCACCACTTCATCCTTTTTATAGTTTCCTTCTCGGATATTACGATATGAAATGTGTGGAACCAATGCCACTGAATCCACATAAGCACCCCAATGATCATTTACTTTGGCTACCCAGTCCACCATACCACTTGTTCTACCATAAATGTCTATTTTATAACAATCTCTATGATTGACCTTATAAAATTTATCATCAATGATCATTTCAGCCTCTCCTATAGAAAACATGCCAAATTTTATATTGAATTCCAGTTTTTCACCTCGTTGAAAACTGTCATTTTTAATCAAATGGTATTTAGGTTCGTCCTTAAGAACAAAAGATGTTAACAAAATGACGAGCACAGGAAGTGTAAATAACTTTTTCATAACCGACTTATTTATCTATCAATTATTATCAAAGTAAGTGCCAAGTTTTTAGACAGCAACATCATTTTCTCTCAAAGCATCATTTAAAGAGGTTTTTTTATCAGTACTCTCTTTCCTCTTTCCTATGATCAAAGCACAAGGTACTTGATAGTTGCCCGCGGCAAATTCTTTAGTATAAGAACCTGGAATAACTACAGAACGTTCAGGCACATAACCTCTTGTTTCTTTTGGTTTATCTCCTGTAACGTCAATAATTTTAGATGAAGCTGTCAAAGTAACATTGGCCCCTAATACGGCTTCTTTACCAATTCTAACCCCTTCTACAACAATACATCTAGAACCAATAAACGCATTGTCTTCTATTATTACAGGGGCAGCTTGAACAGGTTCTAAAACTCCTCCTATTCCAACTCCTCCACTTAAATGTACATTTTTACCAATCTGAGCACAACTACCAACAGTCGCCCAAGTATCAACCATTGTATTTTCATCGACATAAGCTCCAATGTTTACATATGAGGGCATCATAATCACACCATTGCTTAGGAAAGATCCATACCTTGCTATCGCATGAGGAACCACACGAACACCAAGTTTTGCATAGTTACTTTTAAGGCCAATCTTATCATGAAATTCAAAAGGTCCAAGTTCTATAGTTTTCATTTTACGTAATGGAAAATAGAGAATCACTGCCTTTTTTATCCATTCATTGACTTTCCAACCCAGTGTATCAGGTTCTGCTACACGTCTCACCCCTTTATCCAGCTCATCAATAGTAGTTTTAATGGCTATTTGCACTTCCTTATCCTTCAGCAATGACCTATCATCCCATGCCTTCTCTATTAATTCTTTTAATTCCATCTACGATTAATCATTTATACTTATAATTACTTGTGGAGCGTCCTAAACTCGTAATTGCATCGATTCTGAAGCCTGTCAACGACACTAGAATGTATGAGAAGTTTGCTCTTTCGTTAAGCCAAGCAAACAAATATGAAATTAATATCATAGGGTTTTTAACAAAAAATATCCCTGTAGCTGATAATATATTTTTTCACCCTATTTTTCACTTTAAAAGGCTAAGCGTAAAAAGACTGTTTGCACCATTGGTTTTCATGAGAAGATTAGTTCAAATCAAACCAAGTGTTATTATCATCACTACTCACGAACTACTTATCCCGGCATGTTTTTATGTTATTTTTAATCGGTCTCGTTTGATTTATGATATAAGAGAGAACTATTATAAGAATATAAAATACACCAAAGCCTTTCCTACAGGAATAAAACAGCTGCTAGCACTTTGGGTAAGAACTAAAGAATGGTTGACAAAACCTATCATTGAACAGTACCTTCTAGCTGAAAGGTATTATGCCCTAGAACTACCTTTTATAAAAGGTAAATTCACGATTATCGAAAATAAGGCAATAAAAGCAGCCCTTAAAACACATAAAGACAAGGAAAGAAAAACAACAGAAACGAGGCTCTTATTTAGCGGAACACTGGCTAGCACGACAGGTGTTTTTACTGCTATAGAAATAGCTAAAAAACTACATGATTTAGATTCAAATATCACACTTAAAATCGTTGGATTTTGTGCTCGAAAAGAAGAACTAAAACTCATCAAATATGCGGTTCATAATCATGATTTTATTTCCCTGGTTGGAGGAGGAAAATTGGTCGATCACACTAGGATAAATCTAGAAATAGACGCTGCTGATTTTGGAATAATTTACTACCCAAAAAATCGTGCGAATGACAATGCCATTCCAACTAAATTATACGAGTACCTAGGCAGTGAGCTTCCAATAATTACCACTGCTAAATCAAGATATCAGGAACTTGCCAATCCTTACAATGCTGCAATTTATCTGGACTTCCAATCACCAGATTATGAACGGCTACTTCATAAAATGGAAAATAATACTTTCTATGAAATCAAGCCGGGAAATGAGGTTTTTTGGCAAAATGAAGAGGCTAAATTATTGCAATTATTATGATATAATTAATTATGAATCAGATAGTTAAATATTTATGATTCATTTTATAAATGAATCATAAATGACACTCATTTTCCACTCAATTTCAACTTACAACTTGTTTTTCCCCTATAATCAGCTGATATAGTATAATAATAAGTCTATTTCGTTTAAATCAATATAGCCAATAATCTTCTCCTATCAATTTTAAACAAACATTCTATATCTTTTTTAAATTATATTGAAATATATTTTTAGATAAGTCTAAATTATCTATTTTTGTATAAATATTTCATCAATGCTTAGTTACGCAGAAGAAAATTATCTCAAGACGATCTATCACCTTTCTGAAGAATCGGAAGGTAAAGTCTCAACAAATTCTATTGCCGATCGACTCGATACTAAGGCTGCTTCAGTCACTGACATGATAAAAAAACTTTCCGCCAAAGGGGTTCTCTCCTATCGGAAATATCATGGTGTTACTGTTTCTGAAAAGGGTAGAATTGCAGCACTAAAGGTCATTCGAAAACACCGTCTTTGGGAGACTTTTTTAGTGGATAAATTGAAGTTCAATTGGGATGAAGTTCATGAGGTTGCAGAAGAATTAGAACACATCAATTCTTCTTTGCTTATCAAGCGCTTGGATGAGTTCCTGGCCTACCCAAAATTTGATCCCCACGGGGATCCGATTCCTGATGAAAATGGGGAGTTTAAGGAGAAGCCTCAAGTGGCTCTTAACCTTGTAAAAATTGGGTCATCTGGTATCATAGTTTCTGTTAAAGATTCGAACAATGTTTTCCTTCAATACCTGGATAAAATAGGCGTTTATTTAGGAGCAAAAATCAAGGTCATGGATCAGGTGGAATTTGATGGATCGATGGAAATTATGATCGATGGAAAGCGTACAGTATTTATCTCAAAAGAGGTTTCAGAAAATATATGGATAACAGATTAATATTATTTGTTTTATTGCTTTTAGGTGCATCTTGTAGTTCGGTTGAAAGTACTAGTGACAAACCAATGATTGTCACCACAACCGGGATGATCAAAGATGCGGTCGTCAACATTGTGGGAGATAAAGCTGATGTTGTAGCTCTTATGGGCCCAGGAGTAGATCCTCATCTCTACAAAGCAACTCAAGGTGACCTCCAAAAGTTAGCTACCGCTGATGTTATCTTTTACAATGGTCTTCACCTGGAAGGTAAGATGGGTGAAGTGTTGGAAAAACTTGGAAGACAAAAACCGGTAGTGGCAGTAGCCTCAAAGATTGATACCTCCCTCCTGCATCGGGTTCCACAGTTTAATAATAATTACGACCCGCACATTTGGTTTGATGTTGAGTTATGGCAACATGCAGTAATGGAAATCGGCCGATTTCTGATAGAATATGACTCACCTAGTGCTCAAGTATTTGAAATTAATATGAAATCCTATTTAGTTGAGCTTGATTCATTGAATAGTCGAATAAAAGCAGAAATAGCAACTATACCTTCCGAACAACGCGTACTCATCACAGCTCATGATGCATTCGGATACTTTGGCGAGGCCTATTCTATAGAAGTAAAGGGACTACAAGGAATTTCTACTATCTCAGAATACGGTCTCAGAGATGTGTCTGATCTGGTTAAATTCATTATCGATCGTCAAATTAAAGCAGTGTTTGTTGAGACCTCTGTCTCTGAAAAAGCCATTAATGCAGTAGTTGAGGGTTGCAGGGCAAAAGGATTTGATGTTAAGATCGGTGGAAACCTCTTCTCTGATGCTATGGGAGAAGAAGAAACTCCAGAAGGAACTTATATAGGTATGGTCATAGCCAACACTAAAACTATTGTAAGCGCTTTAAAATAGGTAGAATGATCACTCAAGTAGAGCAACCAATTATCGAAATCCATGACCTGACAGTTTCTTATGACAAGAAACCTGTTTTGTGGGACATTGATCTTACCCTACCCAAAGGAAAATTAATTGGTATTGTAGGCCCCAATGGGGCAGGCAAATCAACACTCATAAAGTCCGTAATGGATTTAGTACCTGCTAGTAGTGGCTATGTAAAGCTGTTTGATCAACCACTGGAAGAGGTACGAAATAAAATCAGTTACGTCCCTCAGCGTGAATCGGTGGACTGGGACTTCCCCGCTTCTGCTATGGATGTAGTTTTAATGGGAAGGTATGGAAAGCTTGGCCTGTTTAAAAGACCGAGGAAATCCGATAAGGAAGTGGCTGAAGAATGTCTTAGGAAGGTGGATATGTATGCGTTTAAAGATAGGCAGATCTCTCAGCTCTCCGGTGGTCAACAGCAAAGAGTGTTTTTGGCACGTGCCTTGGCTCAGGAAGCGGACCTCTATTTTATGGATGAGCCATTTGCAGGAGTCGATGCAGCAACAGAGAAAACTATCATCAATATACTTCGGGATATGTCCAATCAAGGGAAAACTATAGTGGTAGTCCATCATGATTTACAATCAGTTACAGAATACTTTGATTGGCTCATTCTTTTGAATCTGAGATTGGTGGCATGTGGCCCGGTTCAGGAGGTGTTTAACCAAGAGCTGCTGCAAGAGACATATGGTGGAAAGTTGACTTTACTTTCTGAAGTCAGTGATCTATTGAAAAAAGAACGATTTCCTAGTAGAGAGTAACGATGGACAGCTTTTTTGACTTTTTCTCCCTACAAGACCCGAATGTCAGATTCGTGCTGGTAGGCTCAATTTTAATCACTGCGAGCTCAGCGATAGTAGGCTCGTTTACTTTCCTTAAGAAAAAAGCCTTAGTTGGTGATGCTGTTGCTCATGCAGTACTTCCGGGTGTATGCCTGTCCTTTCTACTTTATGGAGAAAAGAATCCTTTCATCTTAATTATTGGGGCATTTATTACCGGTTGGTTAGCATTAGTTCTTATCGATTTTATTAGCGCCAAGTCAAAAATCAAGGAAGATACCGCCATTGGACTCATACTATCAGTATTTTTTGGAATTGGTATTTTCCTTTTAACCATTATTCAAAAGTCCGGTAACGCTGCTCAGAGCGGACTAGATCAGTTCTTGTTTGGAAAAGCTGCTTCACTAGTAGGTAATGATGTCATTACGTTCAGCATAGTGGCCATTATTCTGGTTTGCGCTGTTCTATTCTTGTTTAAAGAATTTACCCTGCTTTCGTTTGATGCTGACTTTGCCAATACTATTGGCCTCCCCATTAGAGGTTTAGAGCTTGTTCTTACTACGCTTACCGTACTCGCTGTGGTTGTAGGTATACAAGCGGTTGGTGTTGTACTCATGGCAGCTATGCTCATTACCCCAGCCGCTGCAGCTCGATTTTGGACGGAAAAGATTCAAACTATGATTTGGTTGGCGGCAATTTTTGGAGCTTTTAGTGGTATTTCCGGAGCCTACATTTCTTTTGTAGCCCCTTCTATGCCTACAGGTCCATGGATAGTCATCGTAATTTCCACCATTGCTATACTCTCATTTTTCTTTGCTCCTAGAAGAGGTATTATCAACCGAGTAATAAGACAACGAAAGATCAAAAATCAGATTGGGGATGAAAACATTCTCAAGGCACTTTATCAACTTGGAGAAGAAGAACGAAATTATTTTGACGAACGCAGTATTGAAAACATCCTCTCGAAGAGGCCATTTAATAGCAAATCACTTATAAAAGGATTGAAGAGACTTAGACGTGAAGGCTATTTAAAGCTCAAAAACGGCAAGTGGTCTTTTTCAAAATCCGGTAAGAATAAGGGACAACGTGTAGTAAAGCTGCATAGGCTTTGGGAAGTTTATTTAACCACTTACTTGCGTATTGCACCAGATCATGTACATGAAGACGCAGATACTATAGAGCATATTTTAACACCAGAACTCGAAGCAAGATTAGAGAAATTGTTGGACTACCCTACTCTAGACCCGCATGAGTCGGAGATTCCATATAGGTGACTGGGTGCTGGGTGCTGGGAATTTAACTTTGAATAAAATATAAGTTGCAATAATTTATGAGTTACAAGAATTTAGAAATATATCAGTTGGCAAAATCTAACTCCTCTTTAATTCATGAAATGAGTTTGCAATTGCCCAAATTCGAGCTTTACGAAACAGGTAGCCAAATAAGAAGATCCAGTAAATCTGTCAGATCCAATATTGTAGAAGGTTATGGTAGAAGAAGATATAAAAATGACTATATAAGATTTCTGATTTTTGCTCAGGCTTCTAATGATGAAACCTTAGATCACATTGAATCCCTTTACGAAACAAAGTCTTTAAATAACCAAGAATTATATCAGAGGCTAACTGAGCAAACCAACCTGCTTGGCAAAAAGCTGAATAGATTCATTAGTGCCATTGAAAGTTCCACTCAAACAAGTAGCCAGAAACCAGAGACCAGATAGATGCAATCCTTCCAAATCATATTAGCTGGTTCATTAGTCGCCATTTCTTGTGGCTTGTTAGGCTGCTATCTAATACTTAGAAAAATGGCCATGCTGGGTGACGCCATCTCACATGCTGTACTACCGGGCATAGTACTGGCTTTCTTGTTTACAGGATCACGTGATTCTGTGACCATGCTCATCGGAGCTGGGCTTATAGGTATATTGACCACTTTCCTTATTGAGTACTTCCATAAAAAGGGTAAACTTCAAACAGATGCTTCTATCGGTGTCACTTTTACCTGGCTCTTTGCCATAGGCGTCATTCTTATATCAGTATTTGCAGGTAAAGTCGACCTCGATCAGGACTGCGTGCTTTATGGTGAGATAGCTTACGTTCCCATAGATTTGTGGATCACCGATTCAGGAGCTATTATGGGACCTAGAGTAATCTATATCGCTGGATTTGTACTAATCGTTGTTATCATCTTTATAACCCTTGGATTCAAGGAACTCTATCTAACCACTTTCGATCCTGCATATGCCAGCGCTATAGGTATTTCAACAGTACTATGGCATTATTTATTGATGGGAGCTGTTTCATTGACTACAGTGGCATCTTTTGAATCAGTAGGCGCCATTCTGGTAGTTGCATTACTAATCGCCCCTCCAGCTACCGCATACCTACTTACGGAGAACTTTGTTAAAATGCTTTTGATTACGGCTATTATAGGTGTGATGGTTTCTATATCAGGTTACTACCTGGCGGCAATAACTGATGGATCCATTGCAGGGGCAATGGCCAGTATGGCAGGAGTGTTCTTTGGATTGGCGTTCTTGTTTGCACCCAAGGAAGGAATTATGGTCAAAACCATCTCAAAATAGCCTGCCTGCTATTAAGGTTTATGATAAACATATTGATAAGATCGGACATACCAATACCCAGAATATGGTTCAGTATTTATCACTGACTCAGTCTTTTTTAATTCTTTCTCATTATAAGAGATTTCTTTCTTCTCAAAGATTCTTCTATTTCCCTTAAATCGCTCATGTTTAATTAAGTTTTCATTAAAGTCATAAAAATATTCAATACCATTTCTCAACTGATTATCATAATAATACCTCATTTCCTTTAGCCTATTTCCGTTGTAGCTATATTCTCTATACTTAACAGTTTCTCCTTTTTTATCTAAATAATCAATTCTAGTTATTCGTCCTTCTTGATCATACGCATATGATGATGACTCATCAAATTTTGAATTTCTTATAGACCGAACTTGCTGTAGACCGAATTCATCATATTGAGCCACAGCTTCTGTAACTCTATCCCTTTTATCAACCGTTTTAACTCTTATTAAATTGCCCTTAACATCATATTCATAATAGGAAAACTGTATAGTGTCTATATTTTCAATTTTATATTTTCGAATCAGGTTAAAATTTTCATTATAAGTAAAATGAATAGAGGTTGTTCGCTTTTCTTTAACTTCTTCTATAGAGGCAATTATCGTATCCTGTATATATTTAAAGCTTTTAGATAGCTTCTCTATTCCTTTATTATCGAACTCTTTTATTTCGGCCAAATAGTTATTGATGTATTTTTTCTTCCACTGTAATTTTCCTTTTTTCAAAGAATATGCTGCCACATTACCGGGGTTTTCATAAGTATATTTGACATAAATCTCAGGGCTTTTTCCTTTGTAGCTGATTTCTTCGAGTAGTTTTCCTTGTTCATCATACCTCTCAAGTAGTAGCAGTTTTGCTTTTTTTACACCATTAAGGGTCTTCAGTACCTTTATCCTACTATCATCTTTCAGCTTCTTTATTGGAGGTTGAAACTTTAATTCATTCTGGGCGTAAATATTACCCCAAAACACTGAAAGAAATAATAGTGAAGTAAAGTAACTATTCATCTCTATTCTTTTTTACCCTCGAAACAATCCTAACATCTGCTCTACGATGCGATTCAGGATCGCCATCTTCATCATCAGTTATTGAGCCAAACCCACGTGCCACAATACGACTTTCATCTAATCCATGATCCACTAGGTAATCCAATACAATAATTGCACGCTTATTTGACAACTCGAGGTTGTATCTCGGATTACCATCGGCACTAGCAAAACCGGCAATATCAATATTCAGAAAACTGTATTTATGAATCAATTGTATGATGCTATCAAGCTCTGCTTGATGTTGTTCTTGAATGGAGCTCTGATCGCTATTGAAGAATATTGGATGTGTATGATCCATTAGTTTGAGCTCAGCTTCACTATACCCTACTTCTTCAACCTCATTTGTCTGAGCAACTTCTGTTGGGCTTTCTAGCGTATTTTCGGTTGAATTCCTCTGTCTCACCGCAGCTATCAAATCACTATTATCAATGCTATTACCGTGGTATTTCACTTTAAAAATATCGGTATAACCTATTCCGCCTTCACGCACAGAAGCGTAGTAGCCTGTTCGTTGATCTTGAGAAATCTGAAAGGAAATTTCGTCATCAGGAGTATTTACAGGGTAACCCAGGTTTTCAGGAATTGACCATTCCTGATTAAGACTATCATAAACAGATTTAAAGATGTCATAACCACCATAGCCTTTATGTCCTGTGCTGCTGAAATAAAGTGTTTTACCATCATATGCTAAGAATGGACTATCCTCATTTCCAGAAGTATTGATCACAGGACCTAGGCTTTTAGATTTATACCAATTCCCCTTATTATCTTTAATGCAATAGTAGATATCGATACCCCCTTCACCCCCTGGCCGGCTACTGGTATAGAATATCATATCAGAAGTGGACGTCTCTGACACCGAGTTTTCGCTATAAATAGTAGAATTGATTTTATTCGTGAGGAATTTAGGTTCTGACCAACTGCCTCCCTCATAATCAGAGTAGTATACATCACCATAACCAGTGTCTTTGTATAAATACAGTCTGTTTCCATCTGCTGATAAATAGATATTTGCATCATGGTAGCGGGTATTAATGGGTGGGCCAATATTTTCTGCTGGTGACCAACTGTCACCTTGCTTTCTTGATATGAAGACGTCTTCAAAGTAGAAGTTATCCTTATCTACATCAGGACTGGTATTACCTTCCTGTCTGCGAGAAGTAAAAATCATAACATCACCCTTTCGGTTAAGCACCGGAGCGTAATCGGGCCATGGTGAATTAATTTCTTCTCCAATGGGTTCAATTGAATATTGTGAAGGCTTAGTGATAATCTCTTTTCCATTCTTACACTCCAATATACGCCTGGAAACCACTTTAGGCATCACTCTGTCTCTACCTCTATAACTTCTATCAGACAACACTTTCTTTTTATAACGCTCGTAATAGCTTATCGCATTATCGAAATCCAAGCCATAGTGGTACGCTCTTCCTATTTGGTATAATATATCAAATCGGTACTTGGGCCTTACCTCAAATATTCTGAGTAAATAAGGTAGTGCCTGGTCTTTGTTAATCGTTTCCAGATAAAGACTCCCCGCCATCCAATTCGCACGTAAGTTACTAGGATCTAAAGTAGCTGCCTGTACATAAAGTTCTTTGGCTATTTCTATGGCCTCTTTTTGCTGCTTATAAATCTGATCGGCTTGTTCAAGGTAGATGTTGGCCAAAGCAACCGGATCATCTTGAGCACATACATGCATAGAAGTGCCCAGGAATATGGACAAAATTGTAAGAAGCTTTTTCACGATAGTTTAAAAAATAAAGCTTTAATACTTTAAAAATCAACCCTTTAATATAAAGACTTAATTTTTTAATTCAAATTGAAATGCTTCTAGAGCGCATCATTTGGTGTTGACTTTAGCATGATTCGAGAATTTATATGCCTAATTTTGTGTGTCTATAAATAATTCTAATGAGTCACCCATTATCAGATACTATTGTCGCTTTGTCAACTGCCCCAGGCGTAGGTGCTATCGGAGTGATCAGGCTTTCAGGTCCGGAAGCTGTCACCATTACAAACAAAGTTTTCAAAGGTAAAGACCTCACCATACAAGCAAGTCATACCATTCACTTTGGCACCATAAGGGATGATGACAAAATCATCGATGAAGTATTAGTATCGCTGTTTATTGCTCCCAAGTCGTTTACCAAGGAGAATGTTGTAGAAATCTCCTGCCATGGTTCTCCTTTCATACTTAAGCAAGTGATTAAAGTATTATTAGTCAATGGAGCACGACTAGCCAAGGCCGGTGAGTTTACTCAACGAGCGTTTATCAATGGTCAGTTTGATTTGGCGCAGGCAGAGGCTGTGGCAGATTTGATCAATGCTGACTCTGAAGCCTCGCACGAAGCAGCCATGAATCAAATGCGTGGTGGATTCTCGGAGCAGATCAAACAACTACGTGAAGAGTTGATTCATTTTGCCAGCATGGTAGAATTGGAACTAGACTTTGCGGAAGAAGATGTGGAGTTTGCCGATCGTGATGATCTGAAAAAGCTGATTACTGATTTACAAAGAGTAATTGTCAAGCTCATTTCCAGTTTTGATCTGGGTAATGTCATTAAAAATGGCGTACCTACTGTTATTGCCGGAAAACCTAATGCGGGTAAGTCTACCCTACTCAATGCGTTGCTCAATGAAGAAAAAGCCATTGTTTCTGATATCGCTGGCACTACACGAGATTTCATTGAAGATGAAATGAATCTTGGCGGCATCAACTTCCGATTTATTGATACTGCGGGACTTCGAGAAACTACCGACACTATAGAGGCTATGGGGGTAAAACGTACCCAGGAGCAAATGAAAAAGGCCTCATTGATTATCTATTTGGTCGATATGGCCAATGACAGTGTGGTGGAGATACATAAAGAGATTAACAAACTCGAAAACCTGGGCATTCCATTCGTAGTGGTAGGTAACAAGCTAGACAAAGCGCAACCAGCACTCAAAGAAGCCATCGAAAAAATTAAAGGCTCTGTGCTGATCTCTGCTGGGAGCCAAGAGAATCTGGAAGTGCTGAAAGACCGATTGCTAGAAGTAGTGAACTTAGACAACTTCAAAACCGGAGACGTGGTCGTGACGAACATCCGCCACTATGACAACCTCCTAAAAACAAGAGATGCTTTGCAAGATGTGCTCAATGGATTAGACCTGAATGTAACTGGGGATTTTTTGGCGATGGACATTCGCCAGTCGCTACATTATCTGGGTGAGATTACGGGTGAGATTACTACAGATGATTTGCTAGCGAATATCTTTAGTAAGTTTTGTATTGGGAAGTAATTACAATAAAATGATAAAAATGAGATTTTCAATGTTACTAATTTCAGTACTGATTTTAAGTTGTAACAAGCCAAAAGATCAAATCAATATTGCTAACAAACTTGATACAATAAACAAGGTTAAATATGAAGAAGTTATTGGATTAAGATCAGCTATCCAATCTGAGATAAAGAAAATGATAAATGCTCAAAATAAAGAACAATTAGAACAAGTTGATGAAAAAGTTCGTGCTATTACGGATTTACTAGCACAAAGCATCAAAGTCTTGGATAATTTTGAAGACTACAAATCTATAAATGATTTTAAAGAAATATGGCAAAGTGCATTTAATAGACTAATTATTAAGGACTACTCGATGGAGGATGATTATAATATCTATTCACCACTTGTTGGAAGACAGTTTGTGAAATATGACATGATGCAGCTTTCGTATGATGCATTACAGGATTATGCAATTGATGTGGACAGATTCTACCAGAAGTAGGTTTTCATTGACGTTTTTTGACAGCTTTAGTAGAATAGACGAGTAAAACAGAGTTACTTCTTAATAATCAACAGAATATAAAATTATGAAAGGAGTTGGTTTTGCAGGATTAGGAAAGGCATTGGCTGACAACACACTTAGTTTACTCAAAGGCAGAAAACCACGTTCGGCTGATCCTAAGCTTCAGGATCAGCGAATGTCGAAAGAAAATTCTACTGACTATGATAGGTTAATGTTTTGGCAAAGAGAAAAGCGAAAACAGAAAAAGAAAAACCTTGTCTTATTCTATATGGGAATTGCTGCAATTCTTGTTTTTAGTTTAATATTACATTTTATTCTTTAACAATTTTAGATATAGAGGCTTCTATTTAAAAGCACCACCTCTCCCACTAAACATCATTTTAATTTCTTATTGCATCGTAAGTTTCTAAACTTGTACTATGCGAGGGTACTTTCTTATTGTTATTTGTTTCTATCTATTCCAACCATTATGTGCACAGGAAAATATTGACAGTCTCCGCAGCGTGTGGGAGAATGCTGATCTATCCGATAGTCTTCGTTTAAAAGCCATTAACAAACTGGCATGGGACGGACACATATTTACCCAACCAGACAGCACCTATTACTATGCCCAATTACATTTTGACTTTGCCAAAGAAAAAGGCTTAAAGAAGGAAATGGCCGTTGCCTTAAATTCACAAGGCACTGCTCACTACATGATGGATAATTATGCCAAAGCCATTGAATACTATTACCACAGCCTGAAAATAAAAGAAGCAATCAATGACACATTAGGAATGGCAGCTACCTTGAATAATATAGGTATGATCAATGATGATCAAGGTTTGCGTAAAGAGGCTATTGACAACTACACTAAAGCGATGGAGTTTGCTAAAAGCCTGCTGAAAAATAGTAATGATCCAAATATTGAAGAAAGCTTAGTATCTTCTTATAACAATCTAGGGACTTTATATACAGAAAGTGATCCCGAATTGGCATTAGTTTATTTCATCAAAATGATAAATATAACTTCCAAGCTAGGTCTGGTTCGAGAACAGGCTTATGCTTTCAACAATATGGGAAATATCTATTCGGACCGTGGTGATAAGGAGAATGCATTGGCTTATTATCAGGAAGGGTTAACTACACTAGAAAAGATAGGTGATCAGGGAGGAATAATTGATGGACTCAATAATTTAGGCATTTTATACTTTGAACAAGGTGATTATCAAAAAGCCATCTCTTACGCTAAAAAAGCTTTAGATAAAGCTGAAAAAGATGAACTCAATAGTGGTATCAGCGATGCTGCTGAAATCTTATATGAGTGCTATAAGTCATTGGGAAATCACCAAAAAGCGTTAAGGCTATATGAACTACACATTCAACATCGAGACAGTCTTAAAAATGAGTTAAGTAAGCAAGAATTAATACGACAGAGTTACAAATATGAGTATGAAAAGCGAGCTGCTGCCGATAGTATTGCCTTTGCCACCAATGAGGAAATCAAAAATAGCAAGATTGCCGAACAACAGGCGCTACTTGACTCAGAGCAGGCCGAGCACCTCCTACTGTATGTTGTTTTGGCCATGCTTATCGTCTTGACTATTGTGATCTACCGGGGTAATAGAAGGCAAGTGCAGGCTGCCAAAGTCATTGCTGATCAAAAGGAAGAAGTGGAAAGTCAGCGTGATAAAATAAGTCATCAAAACCAGTTGTTAGAAGAGAAGAATCGAGAAATTACAGACTTCAATAACAACCTCGAAAGGTTAGTTACTGAACGTACAAAGGAGCTTCAAAAATCTCTCTATCAAATTCGCAAATATCAACATAACTTGGCGCATAATATCCGAGCACCATATGTTACGCTCATGGGTTTAATTAATCTCATAGAAGATGAGCGTTTTGACTCAACGGAAAATCAGAAAGTTATTCAAGCACTTAGAGTCACTGGTGATAAGGTTGAGCTTGTCTTGCGCGATATCTCAAAAGAGTTGAATGCTACAGAAAGCACTGACAAAGGATAATTCTTATTAGGGAATTGAGTAGCCTGGTACTTTAATTGTAGTAATTGAGCTCAATTAATGAGCTTGTGAAGGTCGCGATTGTAATACAAGACCTCTAAGGAATTCGAAAACTGGCAAAATAAAATTAATGGATAATAATCTGAATCAAATCAAAACGGAGGTTTATGACAAATGTTCTCTTGAAATTCAAAACTTCATAACTGAACCTGAAAGTAAAGAATATGATGCCTGCAGATTTGAACTCAACGGGCGAAGTATCATAAGTAGAAGTGCCAAAGTCACTCCAAAGAAAATTGGGCAATTTGTAACATTCTGGAAAAGAAATGAAGGTGGCCCAATTGAGCCATTCAGCGAAACTGACCGAATTGATTTTTATGCTGTTAACGTACGGTCTGAAAACCAGTTTGGACAATTTGTTTTTCCAAAATCTATATTGATTAAAAAAGGTATAATATCTACAGAAAAGAAAGAAGGAAAAAGAGCGTTTCGAGTATATCCAAAGTGGGACACTACGACAAATAAACAGTCAGAACGAACACAAAAATGGCAACTGAATTATTTTTATGAAATCAATAAATCAGTAGACTGTAATAAAATTATCGAGTTATATGAAACAGAATAACCAGGCGTATTTTGTGATTTATTATTTAATACAACTAATAAAAACCTTAAGGAAAACTCATCACTACTCTAACATCTGATGTCATTGGTTTCAAGCCATACTGTAATGGTGGTTTCCATTTAGGGCCATTAAGTAGAAGTCTTTCAGCTTCTTGTTCGCATCCATATCCTAACTCGTTAAGAAAACGCACCTCTCCTATCTCGCCATGCGCATATACGGTAAGCACAACCTCCAACTCACCTTCTATTCCTTTACTTTTTGCTTGTTCCGGATATTGTTTATTTGTTTCTAAATATTTATTGAATGACTCCCACCCTCCTTCAGGAATAGTAAAATATGCGGTAATATCATATTCTGACTTATTTCCATCTAAGTCCATTGACTTGCCATAGGTCAAACGACCATTTTCATGAACTTCATAGAAATAGGGCTCACCATTTTTATGATTGCCAAATGACGCACCAACGGGTTGGCCTTCCCTAAATTCAATAAAGGAAGCAACAACACCATTACCATATTTATGAAGGTCGATACCGTTACCGTTTTTCACCATGATGTTACCTGTCGTATCCCAGGTATTGATGGTATAAGCCCAGTCTGCATACCTGACTTCAGAATTTAGGCTTCCATTTTTATAAAAATATTGCCACTTGCCTACTTTTCTTTCTTTATCGTACCTACCAGAAGCCGAGTAAGTGTTATTGTCATCATAATAAATAAAAATACCGTCTCGGAGGTCACGGTCATATTGACCTTTCATTTGTATTTGGCCGTCCTTATAATAGTCAAAAACCCAGCCTTCCCACCTTCCTAAAGAGTCTTTTCTTCCTTCTCTTACATATGCGTAGGGAGGCTGCGCTATAGGTCGCCACAGACTGTCATAGTATTGTACTTCCATTGGACTAATAGCTTCATTCTTATTTGAGTCTGCTGGAGTAGCTGTTGGTTTAATATTTAAAGAGTGCTCAAGTTTTGGAAGCTGAGAAAACATAGATTTAACTACTCCCAAACTATCAAAATAAATGTAGGACTCCTGACGAATACTGGTCACAATGTATGCCAGCTCCTGTCTTTTCAACCTGGAAAATTCTTTTAGAATAGAGGTATCAGAAGCGAGTGCTACTGGGAGGTGTTCAATAGAATCAAGAGTCGATTCAAATCGTAACCATTCTTTACCAAATGACTCTAATTGATGAGCCATAAGTGAATCATTATCATAGCGTTTATTCATAGCCTCAATAGTCGATTCGTCAAGTTCTAAAAAAGACTGGAAGGCATCAAAATAGGCCACCTTGTCTCTGGGTAGAATAGTGTAAGCATAATAACACAAAAACACACCAGTAACGCTAACAATCATGAGTTTAAGAAAGCTTCTTCCTGCTTTGACGGTAAAGTAGACAAGAGCAATTATAAACCCAGCAATGAGCCCTCCAAAATGAGCAGCATTATCAAAATTAGCACTAATCCCGATGATCGTGATGAATACCAGATAGAGTATAAAATTAATGATGACATTACGAATTTTAGCCGTATCATGCCTATGACTAATAATAACACTTACAATATCGAAACCATAAATACCAAAGATAGCACCACTGGCTCCGGCACTTACAATGTATAAATTATAGAATCCACTAGCCAAACCGGCAGCAATACCAGAAATCAGATACAAGGAAAAGAAAAAGAAGCTACCTATTTGATTTTCAATATCGCGACCGATAATATACAGGCTGTACATGTTGGCTATCAGGTGAAACAAACCGATATGTAGAAAGGCACTTGTAATTAAACGCCACCATTCGTTTTTGAATGTATAAGGATAAAAATTCGCACCCCATTTTAGCAGATCAAGTGTATTTGTAGAACTACTGCCCGATAGCTCCAAAGTAGCGAATATAGCTATGTTAAAAGCTATCAGAAGATAGGTAATTATGTACTTTGTTGAAAGTGTCTTTTTTGATGTTATCAATACAAGAACAAATATATTAATCCTCGTAAAACTAATTTAACGATCAGTAACTGACCAGGATTCTTTGAGCCTGGGCGCCCGAAATATTTACATAAATTAGATTCAGGATTGACACTGTAACAACCATTGTATCCTATACCAAAGAATACACCATAGCGTTGAAAGATTAATCAGATAACAAGCATTTAAGCGCACCCAACATATTTTATTTATAAAAAATGCCTATCGTCAGTGTACCTTTTTAAGTCTTGGGCATTATAGCAGATGATCACATCTTTCAATTCAAGGAAGATTCATTTATTAAATTTTTGATCATCAGAATTATGAAAAGAACAAAATACTTAGTCTTAGTATGGGCGCTATCATTGCATACAGCCTTTGCACAGGAAAATTCAGAAAGCGATTTCAGCTTTCCGCCCTTAGAAGGACCGTACATGGGACAAAAGCCGCCAGGCATGGTGGCAGTACCATTTGCACCGGGTCTAATCTCCAAAGAAGGTTGGGAGGTAGAGGGTGTATTTGCACCTGGTATGAAAGAATTTTACTTCACTACCTCTCAGGATGAGCCCTTTCGTCCTACCGTGATAGGTTTTCGCCAGCAAGGTAATGTCTGGAGAAAATATACGGAATTCCCTCGTAGAGGTGAAATAGCGTTTTCTCCAGATGGTACGCGTATGCATATGGGCAGAGGCTATAAGGATCGCATAGGCAATGGCTGGTCGGAGCGGAAAAGCCTGGATTCATCTTTCCAAGAGATATTAATCATGCGTCTTACAGCATCATCTAAAGCAACTTATGTCTTAGATGAAATCGGTATGCCAGACGGAGATGGTGTTATCCGCTATTCGAGATTAATAGATGGGAAACGTGAAGCACCGAGAGCATTTGGTAAGGAGATAAATACTGGTAGAATGAATGCCCATCCATTTATAGCTCCTGATGAATCTTACATCATATGGGATGGCGAGCGAAAAGGTGGCTATGGAGATTCTGATCTCTATATCAGCTTCCGGCAAGCAGATGGCTCATGGGGAGAGGCTATCAATATGGGTGAGAAAGTTAACTCAGATAAATGGGATGCCTATGCAAGTGTAACTCCTGATGGCAAGTTCATCCTCTTTAACAGAGGTATGGATGATAATAATAACAACATCGATATCTACTGGATAAATGCACAAATCATTGAGACACTTAGGCCCAAATAACAAAACATGAAAGCTTACTTTAAACTAATAATAATTACTGCCATCATTTTTTTGACACTTTCAAATAGCACTACAGCACAAAACCTTGATAAGGTCAATATTGAAAAAGTCATTGACAATTATATCATAGGTTGGAGGTTAGGTAATATCGGCCTGCTTGAAGAAGCCTTTGATTTAGACGCTGGCGTTGTACTTTGGGTGGATAAAAAAGAGAATTCTGAAAAGCTCAAATCAATGGAATTGTCAAGCCTTGCCGAAAGTGTTAAGCCTCATGAAGCCTATGGAATAGGTTATGAAATTCAAAATTTGGATATTGTAAATAATCAGCTTGCAATAGCAAAAGTTAGAATACCTCTACCAACTAAGAATAGCTACTATATAGACTATCTTCAACTTCAGAAAATCAATGACAAATGGAGAATAGTTCTTAAATCATTTGTGTACTTCCCTCAGAATTAAATGAAATAATTGGTATTTCACAGCTCATAACATACTTCAAAGTGTTTCCTTCGTTTCATCTAAAATAAAAAAGTTGTGCTTAGGAAAATAATAGTATTTACAACCCTTTTGATCTGGTCGTTCAATTTAAAAGCTCAAGAAAAGAGTACTATCAAACTAAAAATAGAAACTGGCTTTGATCTCGGAAAACCAGGGGCATTCCTCAATTTTGAGCCCAAAGTGAGGTCTACAGAAAATACTGTCATCGGATTAAGGTTCGGTTTGATGGCATATCCCGGGTCAAGCGATATCGGTACTATTAATACCCAAACCATTGGAAATAACGCGGACTTTAAATATATCATCAATGAAGAATCAGGTAATGGTATTATTTCATTTGTCCCAACCTTTGACAACTACTTAAATAAAAACATTCTTTTGGAGAAATACTTTTTCCGTCCTTATTTAGGTCTGGGTGCAGGATACTATATATTGGGTGCATACATAGAAGTCACCCAAATAAACACAGCGAATGCTGCAGAAGATGAAGTTAAAGGGAGAGTTAGAAATCAATTAGGTCTTCTATTAAGGGGAGGGATTGAATTTGATAAGTTCATCATTGGATTGGAATACAATTTCACTCCAAAAACTGACATTGAATTACCAAATGGTCAAACAATAGGTACAATAGATTTAAGCTTTATTGGACTATCTGTTGGGTTCATGATAGGACTTGGTTAAAGAAAATTTAGTAAATATAATGGTAGGATTAGAAACTGAAAGACTGGTATTTAGGCAATGGGTAAGTTCAGATTATACCCAACTATCCAAATTCTTTGCTGATAAGGCAAATGCTAAATTTGTTGGAGGTGTAAAAAATGACGAAGAATCATGGAGGTTAATGGCTACCTATATTGGCCATTTTGTTCTAAACGGTTATTCCTACCTCGCAATTACCGAGAAAAGCTCGAAAAACCTGATAGGAACCGTTGGACTATGGAAATCTGACCCTTGGCCAGAGCCTGAACTAGGATATTGGCTATTACCAGAATTCCAGGGAAAAGGATATGGTATCGAAGCTGGTCTTGCCGTTAAAAAATTTGCGTTGGATGAATTGAAGTTAGAATCATTGGTCAGTTACATTGACCCTTCTAATGAGCCCTCCAAACAATTGGCGTTACGCTTAGGTGCGCAGTATGACTCAACCATTGATCTACTTGATTTTGGTCCTCATTCGGTCTATCGGTATAAGTAAAAGTTTGTAAATTGATTTTTTCAGGAATTAGGGATGTTCCTACACCATATAAATTTATGCTGACTAAAGAAATCATGCCTATTAGCATGCATTACAAATTCAGGATGAGTAACCTTTTCATACACCCTTCATAGATACTTTTAATGGCTCATCAATTTACAGTTGTTCAACAGCCTTATTTAAAGGTGTATCACCATTTAACAGCTCAATCGCTTTTTTATGTGAGTTGTCAGCGCCTAACAAATGCTCAAGAACAGAGGCCACATCAGTTCTGGAGATACTGCCATCTCTTTCCTTAATCTTTTCGCCAAGCATCACATTTCCGGTTCCGTTTTCGTCAGTCAACTTACCAGGCATAAGAATGGCATAGTCAAGTTCCGCTTGAAGTAAATGTCTGTCTGCATCTGCTTTGGCTGAATAGTAGTGACTCATATCTTCCGGCCATTCTTATGGATCTTTATCTGCTCCCAAAACACTTAACAAAATAAATCTATTGGCTTTGTGCTTGATCGCTTCATCTATGGCCTTCTTTGCTCCTAGCCGATCTATCAGATGTGTTTTATCCTGACCTGTATCTGCTCCTGAACCAGCTGCAAATACTACCGCCTCAACACCGTCAAATGCATGACTAATATCCTTCTCGAGATCGCCCAACACGGTTTCATAACCCTGCTGTTTATATTCTTCTACCTGCTTTTGTTCTCTTACCATCAGTACAGGTGGGTGCGCACTATTTTTAAGTTTGGAAGCTAATTTACTTCCTATTTTTCCGTTGGCACCTATAATTAATGTTTTCATATTTTAGTTTAAATCCTGTCGTGAATAAATCGCAATATGCGCTTTCAGTGTTATTATTTATTTAACACAAATTCTTAACAATTAGTCTTGCCTATTGTTCTCCTGTTAGTAATTATACAAGTAATTCTGAAAGACCCACGAGGTCACATTTTTAATCAAAAAAGCAATACAATATGATACCAATAAATGTAGAACAGAAAGATGTTAACGTTAGTCCTGATACGGTAACACAGTTTAAGTCCATGTTTGAAGCAATGGATAAATACAATGACGTGGCTGTAAATGCCGATCTTTACCTAAAAGCACTTTCCGATTCCGCTGAAGATAATAAAGAGGTGAGTATCAGGATGAACATGCCAGGAAAAGATATTTTTATTGCCAAGCAGGCGCCAAGTCTCAATGAGGCTGCTCAGCAATTGCAAGATGCGTTAAAGGTGGCACTAAGACGTCATAAAGAGATGCATAAGGACAGACATCAATCTGCTCCGAGTAAATTTGATTAGACTTCGATCTTTTAAGTTGAGAGACTGACTTTTTAAGTCAGTCTTTTTTGTTCTAAAGAATGTCACAAAAAGAAAAAATTATAGGTCAGCCAGTTCTATAGTTAGTTCAGCGCCCGGTACGTAGAATTTAACCATTTTTGCAGGCTCTTCATTACTAATCCAAATCTTGTTGGTCGGCATTCCTCCACTTGATTGAAGCAAGATGACTGTACAATCAAATTTTCCCGCTGGCACCTGTATTGATTCTTGCCCCACGTAAGTAATTGAAGCTTTAGACATGCCGAGCCCAGATGGTACAAAAACATCCAGTGCCAGACTATCCCCTTCTTTGTAATCAAGTGTGTGCATAAGCATATAGAGTTCTTCACGAAACACATGCTGTCCAAAAACAGAATCTACAGGAAACTCTCGGATAAGCGTGTCTCTGCTCATCTTAGCCATACCTTGAATTTTATCATTTTCATAAGATAAATCTATATCCAAAGTGGTTGGCCCCATTTTCATATCTATAGCCAAAGAGGACAGTCGAAAATCAGAAGTATCAAATTCAAAAATGGCGGTCTCATAGACACTTCCATCATAAAACTGAGACGTATCTCTGGATACCAGCATTCCATCTTCAAATGACCAACCAAAAGCCATGGAACCTACTTCCGCTCCGGTGGAGTCAAACATATGGTAGTTATAGACGGTTTCCTGAATTCGATTGAAATTGACAGGTTTGCCTAACCACATTTTTGAGATTTCCTTCTCTGGCAGTGTGGTATTACAAGAAAAAAGACAGATGGCTAATGCTAAATAGATGTATTTCATTCCTTTAAAAGTTTCAGTTAAAGTAATATTAAATACACGATTAATAGCACCAATGGCATAGTCTACAACCCGTTTATCAAACCGTTCAAATTTGAACATAGTGTTTTTTAGTCCAGATAAATCTGATTATTTATCCGTATATTAATCTATTTGAGAATTCTCACAACTAAGCACATGACTACATTAAAAAAGATTCCAAAGTATTTAATGGAAAGTATAGTAATCATAGCAAGTATTTTGGGTGCATTTGCACTGGATAGATACTATGAAAACTATAAAGATGAAGAGCGAGTAAGCAGGCTCTTTCTGGAAGTTAGAAATGATTTGTTATATGATATCAATGCCTTAAATCAACGATTGCTTTTTAATTATAATGACATGCGCGATTTTGAGAAAATACTTAATGGAGCACGGGATGACGCATTTATTGGCCATTTAATCAAGCCTGGTTATAGCACTTTGATGTTGACCGATGGTAATTACAATGAATTGAAAAAATTCACATTCGATATTCCTTTGGAATACGGGGATGCTTTAGCTCATCTAAACGACCTTCATGGAAGGTTTACAAAAAGAAACCAGAATGATTTTGAACAAATGGTTAATTATCGAAACGAGTACCTGAATATTGTAAGCAAAGAGAAGTGGTATAATCAACTTTTAACAGATTTTACACTAAGTGACAACGCATACGAAGATGTTTTAGCTAATGTGGAATTAAACAATCAGATAAGGTTAATACATTTTCAAATTAATATCGCTTATAATAATCATTTAGCTATGAAATCGGTAGCCATAGAAATCATACTAAATCTCGATAGTCTAAATGATGAAAATCTTCCCTTTTTAGAATTCACTCATCCCACAGCAAAGGCAGTGGTAGATGAATTACAAGCGCAATATACTGGAGAGTACACTTATTATGATTCGTTGCATATAGATAAATTATTTTTCAAAGATGGATGGTTGATAGATGCTACCGTTTTTAATGAAAGCGGTGAAACTAGTTACGATGTTTTCCAGCAATATGAAGAAGATTTATTTATAAAAATTGATCTAATAGATACAATTAAGATGATAAGAAATGGAAATAATCAGATCACAGCTTATTCGGATAATCAAGGTGAAAATATTCACTATAAACAATAAGATATTTATTGCTCATAACTGATCAGTTTATCAAGATCTATCATATTAATCTTCGATCTTTGTGCATTTCAACAAATAGAAATTCATGATCATTTCAGATAGCAAGATCATTAACATAATTACCCACTATGTAGGTAATAAGTTGAGAGATGAAGGGTATGACCTATCAAAAGCACCAAGTAACCTTGATAATGAATCTACAGATTACTACTTAAAGTATTTTCTAGAAGCATTTAAAACGGAAGAAAAATTTCGTTTTACACACCCCACAGATGTCGCAATGAATGAGATCTTCAATATTACAGAGCGAATTTTTGATGATAACGAGACATTCATTGAAGCTTCTCAGGATATCACCAAACTGCTTTACTCCCACTCTGAGCATCCTAAAATCAATGAGGGTGCCTTGCATGTGGTGTCTTTTACAGACTTGGCCTATGCAGGCATGAAGTGTGAAGCGCTCGGCATTTTTAAATCTGAAACTAATGTTCCCTTTCTGAAAATGGAAAAAGGCTCTATGAATTATCAGCTGACCCACGATGCTGGTTATGAGCTGAATGGACTTGATAAAGGAGCGATCATTATTAAAACTACCAATGAGGATTATGAAATCCTTGTATTTGATAAGAATGGAGCTAGAAGTGATTCAAAATTCTGGATAGATGACTTTCTTCAAGTTGAATTGATCAGTAATGATTTTTACCAAACTACGGAGGTGATGAAGGTAACTCGGGAGTTTATCAAAAACACAGTGAGTGAGGAATTTGAAATTAGCAAGCCAGACCAAATGGATCTACTGAATCGTTCTATGGATTATTTAAAAAACACAGAGACGTATGATAAAAACGAGTTCCTGGATTCAGTCCTGCATGATGACGGTCTGAAACAATCGTTCAGAACTTTTACAGATGACCATTTATCGGAAATGAATGTCCCTGAAAGTTTCCCTATCTCAGGTGTGGCAGTAAAGAAGATGTCTCGCTCCTTCAAAAGTGTATTGAAGCTTGATAAAAACTTTCATGTATACATCCATGGTGATAGGAACAAAATAGAGAAAGGTGTTGATGAGCATGGTCGTAAGTATTACAAAATCTACTTTGACAAAGAGGATTAGTCATCAATCCAACTGAAACTCATATTGTTCCCTCCCTACCCGCTCCGATTCGAATTCAGGAATATGGTGTAGGAATTTTCACCGCAGCTCCCACGAAATCTGCATTGAAGAAAGTACTGAAACAACAACGCATCACCGTCAATAACGACATAGCTACCTCAGCAACTTACATTAAAGGTGGCGAATGCATAACACTCTCAACACCAGAAGATACAGAGCTAAGTAGAAAACTGATCTTTCCACTAAAGGTATTGTTTGAGGATAGTTATTTGGCAGTAGTCCATAAACCTGCCGGCATTTTAGTCAGTGGTAATAGCTTTAAAACTATTGCTAACGCTCTCACACAAAACCTCAATCCAAGTGACCTTCCTGACCCCACCGCACCAAAACCAGTTCATCGGTTGGATTACGCCACTACAGGTGTTTTATTAGTTGGAAAAACGAGTAGTGCCATTCGCGCCCTAAATAAACTATTTGAGGCTAAAGAAGTACACAAAGCTTACTATGCTGTCACCATTGGCAAAATGAATCCTAAAGGTGAAATCAATTCCTCAATTGATGGCAAGGAAGCTAAATCCAGCTATACCGTGATTGAAACAGTGTCTTCAAAAAGATTTGGTGTGCTAAACCTCGTAAAATTAAATCCTCTAACCGGTAGAACTCACCAGTTACGCAAACATCTGTCAGATATTGGAAATCCGATTTTAGGTGACAAAGAATATGGCATTGATCCTTTAATCTTAAAGGGCAAAGGTCTGTATCTCCATGCACATTCCTTAGAGTTCATCCACCCTGCAACAAAGAAAACAATGTATATACAGGATGAATGGCCTTTAAGATTTCAGAAAATATTTACTTCAGATTAGTCGTACCTAATGCTCAAATACAATCACTCATCTCTCAACGCCTTAATTGGGTTATCACTGGCTATTCTTCTCGTTTGAAGTAAAATAGGCAAGCTTGTAAAAGCCAAAATAAGTAAGCATGCTAACACGACAGAACTGACACCCAACTCTGCTGCATAGGCAAAATCAGCCTTCCAAAGATCAATGAAATAAATACTTAAGGGAATACCTATCAATAGTGCCAGTAGCATCAAAAGTGCAAAGTCCTTAGTGAGATGAACGAGTAATTGCCCCACTTTGGCCCCCAGCACTTTTCTAATGCCTATTTCTTTTACCTTCTTCTCCAGTGTCATAGTAGTCAAACCATAAAGTCCCAAAATGACCATAACAATAGACAAGACCGTAAATACCTTACTGATAGCACTTAGTCTTATTTCCGGCTGATAGTGTCTTCTATAGTTATCGGTCAAATAGAAATAATCAAAGTAGTTGCCAGGGAATACAGAACTGTATAGTTGTTCAATGTCAGCCAATAAAAGGTCATTGCCTTTACCTTCCAATTTAATAGAATAGCTGTCCTGTGTATCTCTAAAGGGTTGCAGTACCAGCGGTTCAATTTTTTCGTGCAACGTCATCTGGTGAAAGTCTTCTACCACTCCCACAATTCTCCATTGCCTTCTGTAAATGGTAAGTACTCCACCTATTGCTTCTGAAACTGAATCAAAGCCCAGATATTCGACTGCAGACCTGTTGATTAACAAGTTATAAATCAAACCACCATTAAAACTGTAATTATAATCTATCTGCTCCAATGCTCGCCCTTCTATTATTTCAAGATCGTACAATTGTTCAAAATTGTAGCCTATTCCCATCCAGTTCAGTGATAGGTTTTCGGCATCAGGTTTGTCATTATTTCTCACTTGAAAGAGCTTACCCATTCTACTGCCTGCTATTCTATTAGACGTTGCTATATTTTTTACATTTGGAAGTCGCTTTATTTCATTTTGAAACCTATCTATTTTAGAAAAAAAAGTACTATCCCAGTCTGTCATGGCTGGTCCATACACCACCAGAGTATTGTCAATATCCAGCCCCAGATCTTTGTTAAGTATATAATCTACTTGATCAGAAATAGCTAGCGCTCCATTTATAAGGGCTATGGCTGTGATAAATTGAAAAGCGACCAATCCTTTGCGCAACCAGGCCACTCTTCCTTTAATTTTATATTTTCCATTGATGACATCCTTAGCTTTAAAGCCCGCCAATAATGTAGCAGGATAAATTGAAAGAACGATTAGACTAATAGTAAATAGAAGAAGGAATAATAATGGAAAAGGAATAGCAAACAATTCGCTTGTCCAAAGAATACTTAAGTCAAGGTCTAATTCTGTCAATTGATTGAAGTATGGTTGAAGTAGCCAGACAAGAGCTATAGAAGCAACTAATCCCAGAGTATTGACTATCAATGTTTCTACAACAAATTGAAAAGCAATATGTGATTTGTTCGCACCAACAGATTTTCTTACTCCGACTTCTTTTGCCCGTTGTAAAACTCTACTAGTCGTTAAGTTTATATAATTGATCCAGGCGATAACTAAAATAAATCCTGCAATAACAAGTAGCGTCCAGACGATTCTTCCATTGACTATCTGTCCGAATTCGTATTGCATAGTTGGATCAAAATGAGTCTCTGATAATGATTGCAGACGGAATTTCTCCACACTACCTGATACTTCGCCTTCTTTAAAATACTTGACTCCAAATTCCTCCAGCTTAGAGGCTAATCCTTCAAGATCTAGATTCTCTTTCAATTTAACATAATGATAAAAATCCGACCAATCCCAGCTGGTATCAGCACCATCTCCTGACATGGCTACAAATGTGTTATAGCTTAGAAGCATATCAAACTGGAGGTGTGATTGGGCAGGAGGATCGGCAACAATTCCCGTTACTTTTGTTGGAGTACTGTAGATTTCAATGCTCTTACCTACGAGTTCAGCCGGGTCAGATTCTAGAATTTTGCGCGCAAATGATTCTGTTAATACCGCTTCATATGGTTCATCTAAGGCGGTTTTTATATTACCATGTAACAGATCAAAACTGAAGAAATCCAAGAAATGTTCATCTGCAAATAGGAACTGCTCAGTAAGGTGAAGATCATCTTCAAATCCAATATAATTTCTTGAGTTGAATGTCATGCGCGTATAGGCTTCAACTTCAGGGAAATCCTTAGCCATGGTAGGTCCAATGGTAGGATAAGTAATAGTGCCATGCTGGATGAGCTCTCCCTTTTGATATCGATCATTAACCACTCTATATATGCGGTCATAATCGGCATGAAATCGATCAAAGCCAGTTTCATAAACCACGTATTGCAGGATCATTAATGCAACCGTTATGGCCGAGACAAGACCTATGAGATTAATAGATGTGTACATTTTATGTCTGATAAGATCTCTTACAGACACTTTGAAATAGTTTTTGACTAGTGACATGTTGTTGTTAGTTTTTGTTATTGTTTTTTTCCTTAATCGATGATACCATAAAAATGAAATGGAATTTGAGAGATAATGTCTGCCTGCTCTGCGCTGACCATGCGCATTGACATCCAATTCATAGAGTTCTTCCAGATCTCCTGAAATTGCTTCGTAAAGTTGCTGGTTGCAATACCTCTGCAATAACCAATCGGTAAGTCTCCTGAGCATTATTCAAAAGCTAATTCAGTGACACCTTTCCATAAGGACTCTCGCATAGTTCTGGAATTGACTAAAGCCGCTTGTCCAGACTTTGTTACTTTGAATAATAACTTGCGCTTCCCTCCTCTTTCTTTGGTAGGTTCACTGTAGCGAGATTCCAGAAAATTCTTCTCTTGTAAGCGCTGAAGGACGTTATGCACCGTACTGATGGTAATCTTACGATTGCATTTTTCCTCAATTTCTAATTTGATGGCCACTCCATAAGCCTCATCGTAGAGATTAGCTACAACCAGTAATACAATCTCTTCCAGCTCCCCTAAGTTGGTTCCTTTCATTTTTAGTGAAATTAAATCGACAAACACGAATTTAATATTATTTTCGTAATTGTCGAATAAATAAGAAAAAGAATTTTCAATCTATTCTTGACTCAGAATAGAGATCATAAGCGGCAACTAGTGTTTCTCGTTCATACGAGGTGCCATAACTATCATACTTACTTATTTCCTCTCTGTTGTTTGCATAGAATGGCAGAAAATCAGCTTCCAAATCATCCCAAATTATTAACAAGAATTTATAACCAAGCTTACTATTCCTACCCTCCTCCAACCACGTTTCAAAGGTGGATTCGTTCAAGCTTTTTTGATGCAGATTACTTTCGAACACAACCAGTCAATTTTAAAGAGCTTAAAGATCAAATAAATTTTCTTTATGAAATACATTGTAATAAAAATCAGAGACAAAAACTTAGCTACCTCCCCTTATACCTCTTCTTCATTTCTTTCGCTTCACGTACCATTTTACCAAAACGCTTGCCCTCCTTATTCTTCTCATGGGTACTGGTCTGAAACCTGTGTTGTTCTTTGATTAGCTTGACATAGTTTTCATAAACAATTGCTTCCATTTCCCCACTTTCATACGCGTCAAGTACTGCACAGCCTTGCTCGTCTATGTGTGTGCAATCATTATACTTACAGTCTTCTGCATATTGACTAATCACTGGAAATTGCTCACTAAAATCTCCTTCCTCCTCATATCCTAAACCAAACTCCCTCATCCCCGGTGTGTCAATAATCATGGCGCCATTGTCCATCAATAAAAGGTCCCGTGTAGTGGTCGTATGCTTTCCTTTACTTGTAGCACTACTAATACTACCTGTATCTCGCACCTCTTCATTTTGCAAGGCATTGATCAGTGAGCTTTTGCCAACGCCAGAGGAACCAATCAAAACATTCGTGGAGTCAGGTTTAAATACTTGTTTAATCATAGTTTCAACCCCATCTCCTGTCAGAGTACTGCATGTATAAACATCTACGTTACGCTGGAGCTTCTCAACCTCCTGTATATACTCATTAATATTGTCCACTAGGTCACTCTTGTTAAGAACTACCACTGGCTTGATGCCACAACTGGCAATTTGTACCAGATAACGTTCCAATCGATTGAGATTAAAATCATGATCTAATCCTTGAACAATTACCGAAGTGTCAAGGTTTGTGGCTAATACCTGTTTAGCATTTTCTCTACCGGCAGTTTTACGATATAACTGATTGACTCTTGGTAAAACTTCACTGATGAATACACTGGTCTCATCATACTTTATGAATTTGATCCAGTCCCCCACCTTAGGTTGCTCTTCTTTTTCGCAAGCGACCAGTAGTCGACCTAGTAATTCAGTACTGAGTCCACCTTCATTAGTAATGATATGATATTGATGACCCTTAACCGATAGCACTCGACCGATTTCATTTGCGTTATGAGTTTCGGATAACTGATTATTTGTCCTATAGCTTTTCCAGCCATATAGATTTATTTTTTCCATTTCTTAATGGTTTTATAAGATGAATTGAAATGATGGCACGATGACCATCATAGTAAAATTTGAAAATTAAAGAATGATTACCCCAAGAGGTTTACAGGGCAATTATCTCGGTCGATATGTAAGAAATGGATAACATGAAATGTAAAGATAAGGACTCACGGGAATATCTTGTCACAAAGCAATAACTTGTTACCATTGAATAACTCTGAATGCATGAACAACCACACAAATTATTTTGGTGCTGACATACGGTTGTCACTTGACAGAGTTATTTTAGATTCGAAAGAATGATCAAATCATATGGAATTCGTAAATAGTGAAAAAGTAAGTGAGTTAACAAACAGCTATCCAAAAAATGCACGGGATAAACTAAAGAAGTTAAAACAACTGATCATTGACACAGCCAATGAAACTGAGGGAGTCACTAAACTTTTGGAAACAACCAAATGGGGTGAACCCAGCTATGTGACTAAAACTGGCAGCACCATCAGAATGGATTGGAAACCAAAAACTCCCAATAAATATTACCTCTACTTTATTTGCAATACTGAGCTGGTAAATACTTTTAGAATCATGTTGGGTGATGAATTACAGTTTGAAGGTAAAAGGGCCATAGTTTTAGATCTGAAAGAACCTGTACCCACTGCTGCTCTTAAGAGATGTATTACACTAGCATTGTCTTATCATAGTGTTAAGCATTTACCCATGCTAGGAATATGAGTTAATAACTACTACCTAAGCAATCTAAAGCTTACACCTTTCTACTATTCAAAACCTTATTTTTCAAATTCTTACCACTAATTAAACACTAAATGTTCCAGTAAATTCCCGATACTAATAAACCAGCCTGTTTTCTTCTTTTTTGCTAATTCCCTGAGGCTTTTAATACTCTGTCGATCGAAATATTGGTTTTCATGAATAATACCAGCTGGATTCCTCAAAGTGCTTATGTTTTTGATTGGATTCTCTTTAACAAACAGAATTTCAGCCTTATATCCTTTCTTTATTTGACCTGTTGAATCACTTAAACCGAGCACTTTTGCAGCATTAATGGTTCCGGCTCTTATGATCTGTTTATTTGGAATTCCAGCTTGTTGCCACAGTGCTATTTCATCATGAAGTGTAGCGCCAGGAACAGTAAGGTTAGGGCCAGTGTCTGTACCCAATATGAGCGGTACGCTTTGCTCATAAAACAGTCTAGTCAGCTTCATCAAATAGGCATCCTTCTTTTTAATGTTGTCAACATATTTTTGCTCCAGATTCAGATATCCCGAAGTTTGCCTTCTTCCTATAAACCTGCTTAATGGGGAGATATATTCTTTGGGGATCGAATCTCTAAACTCATCACCACCTATAGCCGTTCGAAACAAATGATGATATGCTGATAGTGTTATGCAGATTGGCTTTCCGACTTCAGCAAATTCCTTCGCGATGACAACCGCCAATGAATCGTCAATTACTCTTCCCATATAGGTATTGAAAACTTCTTCGATATGTTCAAAGCTTACTACTTCAGAATTAAGAAAATCTACTCTTCCAACAGAATTCACCGGATGCCCCGCTACAGGAATTTTTAGATCACGCGATACTTCCATAATTCTATCAAATTGTGCCTCAGTCAGACCATTATAAATTTTAATAAAATCATATCCCTTCTCGTTATACTTTGAAATCAATTTTTCAATTTTTTCTGTTCCTTTAAGTCCTACATGGAAAGGCCCTTTGTTTTTACCACTATTGAGTGTAGGACTTGCTGAAATCAGATCACTTCCAATGATATTACCCTCTTTAAGTTGTTTTTTCCATCGAAGGTGCATCGGAAGCCCCATCATATTTCTGACTGTCGTCACCCCATATGTCAGATACTGAGTTAAATCAGATTTATCTAATATATGCGTGTGCATGTCAATAAGGCCTGGTAATGCAAAAAGCCCGGACATATCATATACTTTAAATCCTGAATAATCAGCCAGTGAATCATGAACTATTCGTTCAATTAGGCCATTCTCGGTAAAAATCGAATAGTTCTTATAAATAGCTAAAGTATCTAGAGAAACAATATTGACACCTGTAAATACATTAGTATCACTTTGCAAACCCTGATCAGAAGCGTTAGGCTTTACAATATTAACACCCGCAAAAACAGTTTTTCCTAATTTTGTTTCCCTTACCTCCTCTTCTGTAAGGCTGGACTTATCATTTTTAGCCAATACGATCGCCATTGTTATCAAGAGTATTAGCGTAATGAAGAGACCTGTTATAAATAGCCCGAAAAACTTGAGAACTCGTTTCATCTTTTTGATTCAAAGGAGCAGTCATTTTTCACAAAAATCGTCCAAGAACAATATCTTGGAATCTTTAGTACCCGAGATTTTTGAAATATCTTCACTTTCAATTTCGAAATTCTTATGTTCAAAAAAAACTAGCTGAATTGGACCTTAGTTTATCGAGTATTCTATTAGTTCTATTGATTTTCCAGGGCCTTAGCCTTTCAATATTCTTGTATACAACAGGTAGAGGAAAATCTGAGGTGAACATAATCTTAGGACTATTACTTACAACTCTTTCTATACATATGTTTTTGAATCTACTGGAAACTGGATTCTCCTTTGCTATCATAAAACTTAATAACATCCTGGGGTTTCTTTATGGTCCACTAATATGGATTTATGTAGATAACATTATCAACTTAGATCGCCTTAGCACACAACGCCATTGGTTTCTTTTTCTGCCCTTCATTATTTCATTGGTAGTTCAATACACATTCAATTATTCTTTCTTTGGTCCAATTATCCTGGGCCAGACTCTTATTTATTTATTCTTAAGTTTTAGATCACTAAGACAGTATGAACGTATTATCAAGCAGACTAAATCTCATAGTAACTGGATTTCACTTACCTGGTTGAATCAATTCCTAGGTGGTGTAGTGCTATTATTTCTGTTCGATCTTTTAAGGAATATGATTCACCATTTTAAATCAGCGAATACCCATGACACGCTCTTTAATGTATTACTGTTGTTAATAATCTTAATGATTAACATTGTGGTATTTAAAAGTCTAAATCACACATCCAAGTTCATGGGAGTGACTGAAGAGGATAGAAAATTGTCAATCGATCAGAATCAAAAATTAAAGAAGTTGGAACTGACTGAAGATGAAGTTCAACATCTTAGAACTAAGATTGAAGGGATACTCTTGAAAAAAAAGCTTTTTATGCAGGCAGAGTTAACATTGACCGAATTTGCTGATTATGTTGAAGAATTACCAAGAACAGTTTCTCAGATCATAAACTTGCAGCTCAAAACCAACTTTTCAGACTGGATCAATGAACATAGAATTCAATATGCTAAAAAACTTCTTGAAACTACAACCAGCAAAGAGAAGAACATAAGTCAAATACTTTATGAATCTGGATTTAATTCCAAGTCGAGCTTCTACAATACATTTTCCAAAAAAGTTGGGCTTACTCCAAAAGAGTATAGAAAAAGTATACAAGGGAACTAAGAAGCACATAAGAAGTCAGCTCATAAGAAGTCGTTTATAGATCAAATATTTAGGATAAAATAAGTCATGTACAGTCGAAATACCAGTTGTAGTAACTTTGTAGTATCTGCAGCATCTACCTCCTCGCACTGGTCTTTTTCCACTAAGCCAAGAAGTAATCAATCCTTTTTTCTGAAGTCTTTTTAAAGTTGTATGGACAACGACAGTTGAAACAGCCCTATTTAAATTATTCGAAACAAATGTAATTATGTTCTGAACGTTTGCATGATCCTCACCCAAAGTCAATACAACCATTAACAGTAGTTCCATAAGCTCTCCAATTCCTCTATTTTCAACTTTCTTCAAGTGTGCTTGAGTTAATATTCTCGAATGTATTTATTCAAGAATCATAATATGTCCAAATTCATAATCTAGGAACATTTATTATTGGTGTGTGATAGTTACCAAATCTCACTTTGATTTAGCTATAATGATCTTTTTCAATCAATAGAATCTTAAATTAGATCATGCAAAACCTTGGAAGAAACGAGCCATGTCACTGCGGTAGTGGTAAAAAATATAAAAACTGTCATCAGTTGGCTGATACGAATAAAGCCAGCAGCAGTCGAAGCCTCTGGATTGGAGGTATCTTTATTGCCCTAATCATCGTATCTGTTCTTGTTATGATTCTCAATTCTCAATCTTCTGAACGTGGAGAGGCACCTCCAGGGAAGGTTTGGTCTGAAGAACATGGCCACTATCACGATAAATAAATAATTAGCTAACAATCAATCACACAATCATGTCAGAACCTAAAAAAAGAACTTGGAAATTTTGGTTTGGACGTACCCTTTTGGTCCTTTTGCTATTTGGAATTATTTGGGTGGTCAATCTTATTTGGTTCAAGCCATTTAATATAAGTCATTTCTATGATCGCATTTTTCTGGAATTTGTCATTGATGACCCAGAGACTGTGACTCAAATTGGCATTCCTGTATTATATGACATGACCAAAGATGAGCTCTCGGATGTCTCTGATACTAAAAATAGAGAAGACTTTGAGAAGCTCAAAGCAAACTATGAAACGTTATTGAGTTATGATTTTGATAGCCAGTCATCGGAAAATCAATTGAATACCAAAATACTAAGCTGGTTTCTTGGAAAACAGGTGGAAGGTGAAGAGTTCATCTATTATGATTATCCCGTAAATCAAATGTTCGGGGTACAAAGTAGCCTGCCTAGTATGATGGAAAGTTCTCATAAGCTACGAGATGAGAGCGACATCGAAGCATATATTTCACGCCTATCAAAGTTTAATGTCAAATTTGATCAGGTGATCGACAATTTAAAGATTAGAGAAGAGAGAGGCATTATCCCTCCCAAGTTTGTAATCGAGCGCGTGTTGAACGAAATGCGAGGGTTCACCGGTCAGGTGCAAAAAGATGAAATTGAAGTAGAAGTACAAAATGAGGACCCTGTTGGCAATAATATTCTCTTCACGATTTTTGAAACTAAGCTTAGCGAGATTGAAGATCTCACTGAAGAGGAACGAGAGGAGTATAAAGATCAGGTTGAAAACGAAATACGAACTACCGTATTTGGTGCCTATGGTTCATTAATTGAATATTTCGAATCCTTAGAGAATAAAGCCAATACTGATGCAGGAGTATGGAAATTTCCTAAAGGTGATGAGTACTATCAATATCAACTTTCGCAAAATACAACTACTGACTATACTCCGGAGGAAGTCCATCAGATCGGCTTAAGTGAGGTAGAAAGAATAAAAGGTGAAATGTGGGCAATACTTGAAAGTGAAGGATATGCAGATACCACCAAAACCATTGGAGAGATAGTTCAGGCGATCAACAAGGAAGAACGTTTCTTATTTCAGAATAATGATGAAGGAAGGAAAGAAGTGATTGCTCGTTATAACGAAATACTAGAAGAAATACGCGGCAACCTAGATGATGCTTTTGATGTTCGCCCAAAAGCAGAACTTGAGGTAAAGAGGGTGCCTGAGTTCAAGCAGGAAGGTTCTGCAGGAGCCTATTATGAGCAACCACCTATGGATGGATCAAGAGGGGGTATCTTTTATGCCAATCTGAGAGATGTAACCGAAACGGTCAAATTTGGTATGAAAACATTGGCTTATCATGAAGGTATACCTGGACATCATTTCCAAATAGCTATACAAAGTGAGCTTGAAGATGTTCCTATTTTCAGAACCTTTGGACTGTTCACCGCTTACATAGAAGGATGGGCTTTGTACACAGAGAGACTGGCCTGGGAGCTTGGTTTTTACAAAAATGACCCTTTTGGAAATTTAGGACGATTACAGGCTGAAATGTTTCGAGCAGTACGCTTGGTGGTTGATACTGGTATCCATTATAAAAAATGGACACGTGAAGAAGCCATTGATTACATGGTTGCTAATACCGGAATGACAACCGGTGAAGTGGTCACAGAAATAGAACGATATATTGTTATGCCTGGACAAGCCTGTGCTTACAAAATAGGTATGATGAAAATTCTAGAGCTACGAGAGAAAGCCAAGACACAACTTGGTGATAAATTCAATTTGAAAGAATTTCATAACGTAGTACTTAAAAATGGAGCGGTGCCGTTGGAAGTTTTGGAGGAGTTAATTGATGACTATATCAAAAGAGTAAATGTCTAACAATTAGGATCTAAATGACTGAATTACTCAAAACAAAAATTGGAAGATTTAGACTGTTGGCACTGGGCGAAGGGGTTTCATTCCTTCTTATACTATTTATCACCATGCCACTCAAATACTGGCTTTACATAGGATGGCCAAACAAAATAGTAGGGATGGCTCATGGAGTGTTATTTGTAATTTATGTTTTGGCGGTCATCGAAATGAAGATGGCCTATAAGTGGAATCTGAACAAGACTGTTGCTGCCCTTATCGCGTCTATAATACCTTTTGGAACGTTCTATTTTGTTAAAAAATATAACCTCCAAAAGGTGTGAAACCATCTAAAACTTTAGACTGCTCTTCGTGCTATCTGGCAATGTAGGAACTTTTATGGAGGTTCCTATTGCATCATTAAGCTTCTTTATGAAGTAAGTGGCCAATAGCGGTGATTCTTTTTCCAAGTTCTGATGAATGAAGAAATAGAGGTTTCTCAACCCTTGTTGCTTCCAAAGCTTTATACGCTCTATCCAGTCATCAAGGCGGCTATAATCACTTTCATGATTTGCACCTACATACCTAACGAAAGCTGATGTAGTTGTTAATCGCATATGCATGATGTCTCTCCTACCTGCCGAGTCAACCAGCACATTAGTAATATTTTTCTTTTCAAATAGGGTATAGACCTCTTCTGCAATCTCTTGCTGATTAAACCAGTCCGTGTGTCTAAACTCTATCGCCAATGGTACATCTTCAGGAAATTGTGCTATAAATTCTTTAACTCTATTTAGATTTTCTTCTTTAGGCCCAAAGTTATCATGCATCTGTAAGAACAACATACCTAGCTGATCCCCAAAGGCTTGGATTCCCAGCAGGTAATCATTCAAATATCCTTGATATCCATCAGAAAGACGCTTAATGTGACTTACATACCTTGGAAGTTTTGGAAAGAACTTGAAATCAACTGGAGTCTTTTCTTTCCACTTCAATATCTGGTCTTCACCATACAAATTATAAAAGGTAGCATTGAGTTCTATGGAGTTAAACTCATTAGAATAATAGCCCAATTCATCTTTTATTCCTCTAGGATAAAATCCTTTTAAATCTTGCTTATTCCATTTGGCACAGCCGATACTTACAGTATCAAGTGGTTTTTTATTGGCAGTCAGCACTTTCTTCGTATCAGAATGATCTGGTGGCAATGTAAAATCTATATCTTCCGGATTTTCAACTTTTCCAAATTTCATAGCTTATCATTTAGTCAAACATAGTCTGGGCTCTATTTCGCAAATAGCTGACCAATATTTTTAAAAGCCTTAAACTCTAAGGCATTATTTTCCGGATCTGTAAAGAACATAGTTGCTTGCTCACCTACCTCACCTTCAAACCTGATATAGGGTTCAAGGACAAATTTTATTTCTTGAGCTTTTAGACGATCAGCCAACTTGTGCCAATCCTCCCAATCTAACACAACACCAAAATGTGGTACTGGAACATCATGACCATCTACCTGATTGGATACAGCCTTTTCTGAGGTGCTCCCATTAGATTTTTCATGTATAACAAGTTGATGACCAAAGAAATTAAAATCCACCCATTTTTCGGCACTTCGGCCTTCGGAACATTGTAAAACTTCATTGTAAAACTTTCTACATTTAGCCAGATCAGTTACAGGTATAGCAAGATGGAATGGGTTCATATCAATTTTTAATTAAGTAGAAGGGGGCATACTCGGCCTCACTTCTATTTTACTTGGTAATGTTCTTGAATTAAGTCTCAATAAATTTATGACTATCTCTCCAATATCTTCAATTTGTATTTTCCATGAATCTTTTACTGAGGGCTCATGATTATTGAAGTAAGTAGCCACTGAGCCAGGCATGATAGTAGTCGTCCTGATCCCGTATTTTCTTAAATCGAGCATCACAGCTTGAGTAAATCCTGTGACACCAAATTTACTGGCATTATAAGCAGCGCCACCAGCAAAAAAGTTAGTGCCAGCCAGACTCCCAATGGTCATAAAGTATCCTTTTGAAGACTTAAGTGCTTCTACAGTACACTTTATAGTATTAAATACTCCGGTGAGATTAGTATCAATAGTATCCTGCCATTGTTCCACTGAAAGATCATCTATAGATCCAAAATGACCTATTCCTGCATTAGCTACCACCACATCTATCTTACCCCATTTATCAATGATAGTATCGACAGCAATTTGCTGAGAATCTAACTTTCTGACATCAGCTTCCAGTGCCATTATTTGGTCATTATCTGTTTTTTCTCTTAACAAAACTGCTGCCTCCTCGGCAGAAGACAAGCTCCTTGAGGTTATTGCTACTTTACCACCATTTTTCAAAATAGCTTCCGCAATGCCAAAGCCAATTCCTTTGCTTCCTCCTGTTATGTAGGCTACCTTATTTTGAATACTCTCTAACATATTTTTACTTATTTACAATTTAAAGTATTAATACAATCATTATTCCTTAGTAGTGAGGTTTGTTATCTTAATATCTATCAACCCATCATGAAAAGTGCTAATCCAAGCTCCATCAATGTTTTGCCAGTTTTCCCAGGAAAACTTCAACCCTCCAATAGGGATAATATCTACCCAAAGCTTCCATGCTACTGGGCGGAAATTTTCATCCAAAATCCAGAGATAACTATCACCAGGTGTAGCTCCTCCTGAAGTATATTGCACCAATAATGCTTCACGTCCGTCATAATTCACAAGTTGACGTACAGTACCTGGGTCATTTACCTTGTAAGGAGCGATAAGCCAAAAAGAATCATTATAGAAGTAATTCAAGGCTTTTTGAACTACTTCATCGTTTCCTTCTATCATTAGTTCTTCCTCTTTGTACACCTCTCCTGTTTTTTCGTCAGGTAGTACGAGAACTCTATAATCATCCCAGCGCACTTCTACTTTGTTGTTGACTTTATCCCATTTAAAGTGGTGTCCTCTTGGAAATGACCAACTAATCAAATTCAAAGAGTCCCAAGCTGGTTTATTTAAAGCTTTCAGCATTTGATCTGCTAATTGCTCTGCTTGCGGGCCCTCTTTACCAATTGGTAGAGGTTGATCTACAGACATATAGGTTACTATTGAAGCAAATATCAATATTGAAGAACCGAAAATAACTTTATAAAACATCCTTACGCTATTGGCATCATTCTAATCTTTTGAAGCTTGCAAGATAATCTAAATCCAAAACTTGAGATAACAGTATATGCTGAGAAAATTAAAAATCTAGAGGAGGTGATTGGCATATACTAACTATGCTTCTTTAAAACTTAAATGCAATAATTACAGCCAATTATTGACCATAATAAAATAGACAGCTCCAGCCAGGTACCCAATTAAAGCCAGCCAGGAAATTTTCTTCAAGTACCAGAAAAAACTTATTCTAGCCATACCCATTACAGCGACTCCAGCAGCAGAGCCAATAATGAGTATGCTTCCACCTGTCCCGGCACAATAGGCCGTAAACTCCCAAAGTTGACTGTCCATTGGAAAGTCTTCTAATGAATACATTCCCATCGTAGCAGCTACTAAAGGAACATTATCGACAATAGAAGAAAATAATCCCATGCAAAAAACAATCAAGTCTAAATTGCCTATAGTATTGTTCATCCATATGGCTAAACCATGAAGTATATTGGCTTGTTCAAGGGCTCCAACAGCCAATAAAATGCCTAGAAAAAACAAAACACTGGAAGAATCAATTTTGCTTAATGCATATACTGCTGAAAACGGCTTTTTTGCCTCCTCATCTTTTCTAAAATGTATGAGTTCTGAAAGAATCCACACCATAGATAAGCCCAGTAACATGCCCATATAAGGAGGCAAGTGCGTAACACTTTTGAAAATAGGAACAAATATTAGTGCACTTAACCCACCTATAAGAATCCTCCAACTTCCTTTTACTTTTTCTTTTCTTTTAGCATTTACTTCATCATTCTCCACACGTTTTAAGTCTCCCTTCATACTAAAATTTAGTATGAACAGTGGCACCAATACGCTAATAACACTAGGTATGAATAAAGTCTTCATTATATTGTTAGAGCTCACCTGGCCACCAATCCAGAGCATGGTAGTGGTAATATCTCCTATGGGTGACCATGCACCACCGGCATTTGCCGATATAATAAGAACTCCGGCATAAAGCTTAACATCTTCCTTGTCGTCAATCATTTTTCTAAGCAAGGAAATCATTACTATGGATGTTGTAAGATTATCTAATAGTGCGGAAAGGAAAAATGAGATGATTGCAATCATCCACATCAACTTACTTCTACTGGTTGTCTTTATTCTGTTAGTGATGACATCAAATCCTCGATGGATGTCGATGAGTTCAATAATGGTCATTGCCCCCATCAAGAAGAAAAGTATCTCTGAAATACTCCCAAGTTGAAAAATTAGTTCTGTATTAAAGTCTTCTGCATTGCCACGACTTACCACATACACTACCCATGAAATGATGCCAGTATAAAGCGCTACGGCAGTTTTATTAATTCTAATAACATCTTCAAGAGTTATTAATAAATAACCGAAAACAAATACACTAATAAGATACGTAGTCATAAAATATATATTTAGCCAAAATACACAATGTTAGTTGGGTAATTACAAGTTAGAAAAGCAATAATACAAATCGAACCTTTAAAGTACACTCAAAAATCATGAGCTAAAGCACATATGATCTTAATCATTTTGACAAAATTCTTTATTAAAAGTATTTATTGCTTTTTTGCTGTGTAATTAAAGTTAGATGAAGACAATTCGCGTTGGAGGTGTTCCAGAACACTTCAATCTCCCTATACATTTGGCAAAAGAGGCAGGTTTTTTTGAACGTGCTGAAATAAATTTAGAATGGCAGGACTTTGGTGGTGGAACCGGGGCTATGACTCAGGCACTAAGAGAGGATACTTGTGATATTTGTATACTCCTCACCGAAGGAATAATTAAAGACATCATCAACGGCAATCCTTCTAAAATAATCAGTGGCTATGTAAAGTCACCTTTGATTTGGGGTATACACACAGCCGCAAATGGTGAGGATATAGCTAAAGAGTCTATATTCAAGGAAAAAATTGCTATTAGCAGAAAAGGCTCGGGGTCACATCTTATGCCTATTGTCAATGCACTTATGGAAGGTGAGTCGATCGAAGAAGATCAATTCGTTGAGATTAAAAACATAGATGGTGGCCTTCAGTCACTCGCTAATAAAGAGTCTTCTATATTCTATTGGGAGAAGTATACCACCAAACCCTATGTTACAGCAGGAAAGCTTAACCGAATAGGTGAATTCATCTCTCCATGGCCCTGTTTTATGATAGCTGCTACTAATAACCTAATCAAGAAGCATCCTGATCTTGTAGATATATTTTTGAGAATTGTACACCGCAGTTGCGAAGCATTCATGAGAAACCCTGATGCTCCTAAAATGGTGAGTGATCGTTATAATATTGAGCTAAAAGATGCTAATTATTGGTTTCATAGTACTGAATGGACAACTAACAGTTGGGTGAGTGATAAGACTCTTACGAGTGTTGTTTTCGCATTGAAAGAAGCATCTATTATTGAAGATGATGCTAAAACAGACGACCTGATATGGCAGAGAGAGCCTTAATCTTTATCTCAAAGCAAAATTAATATCTGTAATAAGCTCTTTAGGAGCTACTTCCTGTGGGTTATTCACATAAATTTCGAAAGGATGAATACCTTTTTTGCATTTCAATTCTTTGTTTCGTTCCATCGAATATAGTGTGCTCCAGGCATTTCCCAGATGGTCATAACTACCGACATGCCTTAGAGTATAAATGTCAGTTTTAGGAAGCTCACCTGAAACAAAGTCCGAGGGCAGGTCATTTGGAATTTCTTTCACTCCCACTCCGGAAGTATAAATCACCTTCTTCTTAACCATATCCCATTTATGATACTGACTAAAAGCAGCACCTGTGGCAATCGACTCATTAGATTTCATGAATTCTTCAATCTTTCCAAAGTCAGATGGCATTTGTGTACCCAACTCATCAATTGTTGTCTCAGTTTTTACTCCAACATATTTGAAACCATCAAAAGAATTAGTACCTACAAATTCAAGCTGTGATTTAATTTCACCATCTTCTACATATTCCTTGAGCATGTTAAGGCCGCGTTCGTAATCCATTCCTACGAACCCTTCCATCATCTTTTTCATGAAAAACATGAAAAATGGCAGGCTTGAATCCATTGTCCAGATTACATCTGTTTTATCACCTTTGCTGTCCAAAATAAAACTCACTTTAGCGTTAGACTTCCAGGGCTTTAGAAAATTCAAGTCGTAATCAACACGCCTATTGGTATCCTCTTTCAAAATCTTCATGTTCCCAAAACCAACTCGTTTTCCTTCCCAGTCATAATATTTGGCATCATCTGCCACATTGACTGTAGCCTCGGGTTCCATAATTAACCATGGCGACCATGCAGTCCAATGGTTGAAGTCACTAACAACTGAATAAACTTTATCAACAGGGGAATTGATAGTTACTTTCCTTTCAACATGCATTTTTGGCATAACCTTTTATTTAGTTGAGCTGATTTAACTTATGGGAAAAGTAAGTCTGAAAGTAGAACCTTTCCCCATTTCAGTTTCAATTTCAACATTTCCATTCAATTTATCAACCAATGTCTTAACGATAGATAGACCAAGCCCAGATGAATTTTCACCTGCCGTAGGACGAGCTGAAAGTTTTTTGAACCTCTTAAAAACGTGTTTCATATCCTCTTCTGTAAATCCAGGTCCCTCGTCTGTAATTTCAATGATAAGGTCATTCTCAGATAGGCAGTTTATAATAACTTTACTCTGTTCATCAGAGAATTTTATGGCATTGGAAAGAAGGTTGTCCATTATTCGGGATATCAGGATTTTATCAGTTGTTATCTGATCAATATCTTCTTTCATTTGTAATTTAAGTTCTATGCCTTTTCTTGAAGCATAAGACTGATGTTCATTAACCGTGGCTTTCAGAAGACTCTTGATACCTACAAGTTCAAGGTTCATATTAAAATCACTTTCATATTCCTTGAGCTTCATAATATCGGCTATTAACTCTAAACCCTCTTCAGCTACAAGAGTAGTTTTAGCATTTACTTCAACTTGTTCAGCTGACAAGTCGGTCATTTCCATTACATCAGCCAGCCCTTTGATTTTGTTCAATGGAGCCCTCAAGTCATGTGCAACAACTGCCATAATATTACTCTGTTCTGCATTGACCTCTTGAAGTTTTAAATTAGCCTCAGCTAATTGGTCTCTCTGCGTGGACATTTCTTCGTTAATACTTTTCAGTTCCTCAGTTTGTTGAATGAGAATCTTCTTTAAGTGATTTTCTCTTATATTTTTTCGGATTAAAAAAGAGATCAATAAAATCAAGCTTACTACAACTACGACAATTATAATTAAGATCAACTTTTGGCGTTCGTTTTCGGCCTTCTGGATAGTTAACTCCTGTTCCTGGCTCTCAGACTTATATTTTACTTCAAGTTCATCTATAGTTGCCTGCTTATCCTTGTCAAGTATTTGAGCATTTAAATCATCATAAAGTTTATTATACTCCAAAGACTTTTTATAATCTCCCAATGCTTCATAGATGTATGAATATTGGGCGTATGCATTTCTTAAATCAAATTTGCTATCCAGGTCTTTGGCCAACTTCAGGCTCTTGTCATTGTAGTACAGTGCAGAATCAAATTGTTCTTCCTGCAGAAAAATATTATTAAGGTGATTGTAAGCTGATACCAGATAAATCTTAAAGCCCATTCTATCAAAGTATTCCTCTGCTCTCTTCATACTTCTTTTAGACTCTGGCAGATTTCCAGTCTGTTTATGAATAATTGCCATATTCGCATGAGCTAATGCAACACCTTTGATGTACTCCGCTTTTTCGAAACTCTCAACAGCCTTACTTAAATAGGGTATGCTGAGCCTAAATGCAGAATCAGCTTTTATCGAATCATTATAATTATCACCAAAATACCACCCTTGGTTTATAAAAAATGATCCCAGTGAGTTATAGGCATTTCCAATCAAACGCTCATCACCAAGATTGACTGCTATATCAAAAGCCTTGTCATAATAGTCTTTAGCAATGTCAAAACTATTCCTTAAACCATGTACCTGACCCAATTTCTGATAGGAAGTAAAAATTTTGCGATTGTCATTTACTTCCTCGTAGTACCTGAGCGCTTTTATGAAGAAAGATTGAGCTGAATCCAGATCGCCCATATCCAGGTGAATGATCCCTTTGAGATCATAGACACTAGCGATACCCTTTTCGAAATTTAATTCTTGAGCAAGTGCCATGGCTTCATCACTTATCGATTGAGCTTCTTCTTTATTACCGTAAGATAGTTCATAAATCAAATGACCCATGGTAAGTACTTTTGATGTATCCTCCTTTTGTGATGCAATCACGACCCTAAGGCTATCAACATTTAATTGGCCGTATGAGACACAATAAATAAGTAGGATCATTTTGATTAACAGGAGTTTGCGCATTGAAATATTAAAATACGAAACTTATAATGGATCTTTAATGATTGATAGTGATTAATCCACTGGAAAAATTTTAGTTAGTATTACTAATTTTATTGAAAAACAATTTTTAGTTAGTAATACTAATTATATATTTGTCATGTGATCACAGCACAGCTTAATATTTAACTAAAACAATTAACATGAAAGTAATAACCATTATGGCCATGGCTTCCTTAGTAATACTTGGTTGTCAGGCTCAGAATACAGACTTTAAAATTCAATCTACCAGTGTTGATTATGATGCTTTTCTTGATCAATTTGTATTTAGCATAATTGTAGAAGGAAAAGCAGGTAACACCACTCCAACCCCTGTAGGCCAGTTGGATGGGGCTCCAGTTCAAGGGTATGTCTTTCCCACCACTATGAAATCAACTGATGTCGGTTTTGATCAAATCGATGGTATCGTTGCTTTAGCCTTGACTTCTCATCCGGACTTTGATGATACCCCATTGTGGGACGAGAATAAGGATACTAAATATGACAACGATGGAATAATATGGCATCCACATTGGGTCATACTTATAGACGATGATCGTGTTGCGGGAGGTCTCGCGGTCAAACAATTTGATAAAGAAGATAAGAGTGTGATATTACCTCCCACTAATCCCGGCATGCCTATGTATATGGACTCTCCCGGTTATCCTGTAATAACCAGAAACAATACCATAAAGGTGATTGTGCCTGGTTATAGAATTCAGGCTACTCAGAATTTCAAATTTGACGGTGTAGCAGCTTTCATGAAAGTGAATACTTCAAATCCTGACTTACCGATGCTAGGTGTATACGAGGTGTATAGTATTTCTTCGGGTGATTTATCTCTTCCCTATTCAGTTCAACAAAAGTAAAGTCATGCAAGCAGCAGTATATGATACATATGTTCATAAAAAGAATGGTGGCATCATGCACTTTGATATTGTAGTACCAGTATCAATTAAAGAAAATAAAGTATTAGAGTTTGGAAAGGAATACCTGGTGCTCAAAGATCAGGCGGGTCAGCCCATTTCTTCCAAAGAGTGTAGATTCTGTCACATCGAACAAACCACAGAAGTTATGGAAAGGTCATTTGAGAAAAAAGGCTATCATATTATTGAAATGGAAGGTTGCTAAAGGTATGACTAGATAATTAATTCACTAAAAGCATCCGGTGCAGTTAACCTAAAATTCCATAATTAGGTTGACTGCACTTATGTAGTTTGGTTATAGTAGTTTCATGGAAATCAATAAATCATGTAAGTTCATTGTTTCATAGAAGGAAAACATAGTGGAAGATATTTTCGATTCAGAGTTCCAACATTCAAATGTACCCGCTAAAATATATGCGGCATTAGAAAAAGTGCATGATGTTGTAAAAGCTGCTCAATGGAATATGGCGAAACACCATGGTCTTAGTCCATTGCAATTATCTGTTCTCCTTTTCGTAAAAAACCATGCTCCCAATCTCAACAAACCAGCAGTACTGGCCAAAGAATTTCTAGTTACCAAGCCAACAATGACGGAAACTATCAATGCACTTTCCAGAAAGGGATTAGTGTTGAAAGAAAAAGATATAAAAGATACCAGAAGTAGTTTTATAAACCTTACCAAAACTGGTGTGGCTTTAGTCAAAGAAATCACCAGCTACCCTCAGTCTCTCCTGAAGGCAATTGAAACAATGAAGTCTAATGATCAAAATGATATGTTGCTATCATTACTTAATTTATTAAGCAATCTACTCGATGAAAATATCCTTATTCCTGAAAGGAATTGCTTCACTTGCCAGCATTATAAGGGCGATAAGCTGAACCATCATCGCTGTCAACTGCTTAATAAAAAGTTATCAGTGAAGACATTACGCTTTGATTGTGAAGAGCACGAGCTAATATCTTAACAATAGCGATTATCCAAGCTGAAATTCTCAGGAAACTTCCCCTTTTTATCACTATAAAAATTCATAATAATTTTCATATCTTCTTCAATATTACCTGATGGCATAAAGCATATCCCAACCCCGGTCATACGCTTTTCATAGTCCATATAAGACAGACATATGGGTGTCTTTGCCTGTAGTGCAGTATGATAAAATCCAGTTTTCCATTTTACAGATTTTGACCTAGTGCCTTCCGGGGTTACTAGAATAGTTAGAGGTTCCTCTGTTAACTCAAAAAGTTCAACCATAACTTCAGTCATGCTTCTCCTGGGATCGCCAACCTTTTTTGGAGACCTATCAATCCACAAAGCTCCGAGACTTCTTATCCAAGGGCCAATTAAAGGTTTGTTAAACTCCTTTTTTATGGTGAATCTCGGATTTAACCCCAATTTTTTCAATGCCACCATGGCATATACAAAGTCCCAATTACTGGTATGAGGAGCCGCAATCATGATACAGTTTTTTGCTTCATTCGGGCAACTAGGATGAAGTTTCCATTTCTTCAGATTGAATAAAAATTTAAAAAAGGCTAGTACCATACGGTCTCTAAAGTATATAAATTTTAAGTTAATTGGCTGATTTCTACTTTATTATAATTTATAAAACCCTTATATTTCATAGCCCAATAACAATCTATTATATCATGAACTTCACAGAAATTCTCAATCTCTTCAAACAAGGAAAAAGTTCGGCCAATAGTCATGTTAAAAACCTTATCGAAATAGCAGCTGCAGATGGAAATTTTGATGATATCGAATATCAGCTGTTAAAAAAAATAGCAAAGAGAAATGGCATATCTTCTTCTAAGCTCAAGTCGATAGAGAATGACAAAGAAAAAATAGTCTTTGAAGCTCCTGAAAATTCTCAAGAAAAGTTTCAACAAATGTATGACCTTGTCCATATGATGATTGTTGATAATGAAATCCACCCCGAAGAAATGAAGCTTTGTAACCTATTTGCTTCCAAGTTTGGTTATCCAAAAGAGAGAAATGAAGAGCTCATTAAAACTATACAAGGCAATATTGAAAATGGAAATGGCCCTGCAGATACTATGAAAAGAGTGGAATGGATGCTCTCATGATTTAATCAATTGTATATTCTAATCAAGATCAATTATCTTTTAAATAAAATCATTATTACTGATTCCAGATCTTTAATTACATGTCCGATACTGTCAACATAGAAAAATTCGATGATTATATTTTTTTAAAGGTAAAGGGCGAGAGAGATAACTTAACTCAAGTCATTGAGGGAGCGGAACGGATGATCGAAATAGCTGAAAAATATAACCTATATAATATTTTGGCTGATTACCGAGAAGTATTGTTTAATAATCAAATGGCTGATGCATTCAATCTTATTCGACATTATGAAATAAAATTAAAACCATTTAAGAAAATCAATCTTGCTATGGTGACCACCAAAAATCATTTAGAAATCGCGAGTTTTCACGAAGCTATTGCTACGAAAAGAGGCTTTTCTATCAAAGTATTTTATAATATAAAGAATGCCAAACGTTGGCTAGTACCTGATTAGCCTCGTTAGCCAATACTTGAGTTCTGGCTTATTCGAAAATTAAATTACTCATTTCGAATAGAATCAACTGGGTTGACTAAAGCTGCTTTAGTAGCATTATACCCTACAGTTAGCGCTACTACAGCCAGTATTACCGCTAAGCCGATAATATAAGTAATCGGATCAATATCTATTCTATACTGAAATGCATCAAGCCAATCTATAGCAGCATAGTATGAAACAGGTATGGCAAGAGTAAATGCAATAAGTATTAAAAGTCCAAACTCACGAAAAATGGACATTAAAATAGTACCTACCCCTGCTCCCAACACCTTTCTTATTCCTATTTCTTTAATCTTACTTTGGGTAGAATAAAGAATCATTCCATAAAGACCAAGGCACGAAATAATAATTGAAATAAGACTGAAGTGCTTTATTATATCACCAAAATTGTTGAATGCTGCATATTGATTATCCAGACCATCCTCCAGAAAAGTGTATTCAAATGACTTCTCTGGGAAAAGACTATTCCAGGAACTCTCAATGGTTTCCACAACCTGTTCGATTTCACCACCACTAATCTTTACTGCTAATAATGGGCTATTTGTTAAGTTTAAATTGATACATAGTGGGCTTAGGGGTTGTGTTAATCCAACAAAATGAAAGTCCTTAATAACTCCAACAACTTTTCCGGGTTGTCCATCAATAGCCAGTTCCTTTCCTATAGCTTTTTCAGGCATTTCCCAGTTATAATCTCTTACAGCAGTTTCATTCACCAAAAAAGTACCTGATACGTCAGAAGGAAATTCTTCGCTTAAGGCTCTGCCAGCAATTACATCAATACCAAAAGTTTCGAAAAAATTATAGTCTACACTTAAGTTAGCCATAATCATATTATCTTCAGATGTGAAGCCTTCTGGTATGGCACCTCGGTAAATGGCACCTAATCCTACCGGTGCCGACACTCTTGAAGTAGATTTTATGCTGGATTGATTAACTAACTGGTCTGAAAAAGTTTTAAGTCTCATTTGAAAAGTGGAGTCTGAGCCTGAAAATATATTATTCAGATTTTGACTAAACAGCTGAATCATAACAACTTTATCTTTATCAAAGCCAAGAGATTTATTCGTTATAAAACTTAGCTGTTTGTATATGATTATAGAACCTACAAGCAAGAAACTGGCAACTAATAACTGAAACGTTACCAAAGACTTGCGTAATAGGTTCCCACCACCTTTAGCCTGAATCTTTTTTCCCTTTAAGGCATTGACTGTATTGAATCCTGAAATGAAAAAGGCTGGATAAGCGCCTGCTAATAGCGTAATTACCAGTGTAATCACAACACAAATACTTAGCAGTTGAGTATCTACAACTTGTATAAATTGAAATTCTTTGCCGGTAAGATCATTTAAAGTTGGTAACGCCAGATAAATTATCAATTGGGAAACAACACCTGATATCAAGACAAACAATAGTGCCTCTGTTAAAAACTGTCTTATAAGCTGAGATTTAGCAGACCCTAAGGCTTTTCTTATTCCTATTTCCTTTATTCTGGAAAATGATTGCGCTGTCGCTAAATTCACATAGTTGATTGAAGCAATCAATAAGGTGAGTATTCCTACAGCAATAAAAACGTAAATATTGGACCATGAGTTAGTTGCAGATGGCTCTGCAAGCAATGTCGAACTTAGGTGAATATCTTCAATTGGCATTAATGTAAATACCTGCCCAAGCAGCATATTAGGGTTGGCATTATCTTCCAAAAACTGCTGCATGCCATTATCAACTGACTTTGGATCTGCTCCTTCTTTTAATAAAACATAACTGTAAGAATGGCTAATCATGAAGTTATTAGCCAAATTGTTTCTCATAATCTGAGCGGCTCTAGGAGCTTCTAAATCAAACATGTTGTCATAAGGCAGTAGCATATTAAAACTTATATGGCTATTGCTAGGCATGGCTTTTACAACTCCAGCTACGGAAAAACTAATTCGATTTGAAAAATTCAACGATTGACCTATCGGATTTTCATCACCAAAATACTTTTTAGCTATTTCTTCTATCAAAATAACGTTGTTCTTCTTAAGTGCTTGTTCCGGATTTCCTGCAATAAATTCTAAGTCAAAAATTTTATTGAAGGTGGTATCGACAAAGAAAACATTGGTTTCTTCGAATACCTCTTGAGCATTGTCATCTCTTTTAATACTTACATTCCTACCAAATACTCTGGCCGCTGTCTCAACTTCACTAAAAGTATCTGCAAGCTTAGGTACAATGGGCGGAGGGGAAGAGGCCAGTTCCATACCCTGACTTGGCAAAGAATATTTCAGGCGGTATATCCTATCTGATTTTTTATGAAACTTGTCATAGCTTACCTCCTCTCTAACATATATAAATATGAGAAGTGTCAGCGCTATACCTATTGACAAGCCTGAAAAATTGATGAGGGCGTATACTTTGTTGCGAAGTATATTTCTTTTAGCAGTTTTAAGAAAGCGATTAAACATATTAGTGAGGTTTTACTCCAGTTTACCAAGCTACTCCCAAGGATGTTTAATTATTTACAATAAGGCGCCTAATGAGTGTCAAATGGTTCAATTGAATCTACGAATGGTATCTATAATTCATGGATAAGACCATCAATTCGACCTCTGAGTAACCCAATATGATATTATTAGTTCTTGTTTTCTTAATTTCATTGATCGTAATAATCACCAACCTCTAATTCCATGAAAAAGGCACCATACATTTTATTTCTTTTGATCATCGTTGCCTGTCAAGAAAAAAGAAAACCAGAAACAGCAAATAGTCCAAGTAGTGAAATACTTGAAGGGTTGTTCCAATCAATTACGGAGTTTGAATCCTCAGCTCAGGACAGCTTATTTAGAGGAAAACATCCAATCGGCCAATGGAAATCTAGTTCTCATGAACAGCAAAAGATTGATTATGACAGTATATCAGAATACATCAATTCTCTGGAGAATGTTAGTGATTCAGAATTGACAGGTCAAGAAGTGATCAGCAAAAAAGTAATGCTAATTAAATTAAGGAATCAACTAGCCGCCTTTAAGCATAATATGCATTTGATCCCTATAAATGCAGAAGGAGGTTTTTATAATAATATTGCTTATGTTCTTCCCAACCTCTCATTTACTACTACAAAAGATTACCTCGATTACATAAGCTGGCTACCTGAATATAACAAGTATTTACATGAGAATATTGAGCTAATGCAGCGTGGAATAAGTAAAGGTGTAGTCGCACCCAAGATTATTGTTCAAAATACCTTAAACCTATTAAAACCCTGGGCTGTATCTGATTGGAAAGGATCCGCTTTTTATGAGCCCCTTTCTAAATTACCTGATACAATAGATGAAACCGATCGATCAGATATTATTGCGAAAAGTGAAACTGAAATCAAAGCCATTTTAGCAACCTATCAAGAACTTCAGGAATTGTTTGGAAATGAATATATGAATAAGGCCAAAAATGAGCCTGGTATTAGTTTTATTCCAAATGGTAAAAGTTATTATGAAAACAGGGTTAAGCATTTTACAACTCTTGAGCTATCTCCAGATTCGGTACACAACTTAGGATTAAGTGAAGTGGCAAGAATCAAAAATGCTATGCAGAAAATAATAGATGAACTGGAATTCGAAGGTTCTTTTGCTGAGTTTTTAGATTTTCTTAGAACTGATGAACGTTTTTACGCCAAAACACCTCAAGAACTTTTAAACTATGCTTCCTGGCTGAGTAAAAAAGCTGAAGGCCAATTGCCAAAACTATTTAACGAATTATATTCTCTTCCTTTTACAGTAGAACCTGTACCTATGAGCATCGCTCCTACTTACACTACTGGGAGATATGTTGGTGGGTCCTGGGAAACTATGCGAGCCGGGATTTATTGGGTAAATACGTACAACCTTCCTAGTAGAACATTATATACTATGCCGTCTCTCACACTTCACGAGGCCGTACCCGGACATCATCTTCAGAATGCTATCGCAGCAGAAATTGAGGACATCCCTGAATTTAGAAACAATTATTATATCAGTGCTTTTGGTGAAGGCTGGGGACTTTACAGTGAGTACCTTGGTGAGGAAATGGGCATGTATGAAACTCCCTATGAGCTTTTTGGCAGATATACTTATGAGATGTGGAGAGCTTGCCGATTAGTGGTTGACACAGGCATCCACTACAAGGGCTGGACCAGAGAGCGGGCCTTGGATTATATGGCCGGTAATACTGCATTATCAATTCATGAAGTAACCACAGAAATAGATCGCTACATTGGCTGGCCAGGACAAGCTCTGAGCTATAAAGTAGGAGAAATAAAAATTAAGGCCTTGAGATCAAAAGCTGAAGAAGGATTAGGGGACGATTTTGATATAAGAGAATTTCATCACACTATTCTCAAAAATGGATCTATACCACTTGATATTTTAGAAGAACAGGTAAATGCATATTTGACTAAATGAGTATTATAAAACATCACAATTAAGCATGATACATATCATTTAATTGTTCATATAATATTGGGTTATTGCATTACTTTTCAATAATTCAAAATGAGAATTAGGCTATTATCATCCTTAATTTTTATCAGTATAATTTCAAGTGCTCAAGTAACAACTACACTTGTTATTGAACCGCAAAGTACTTTTAGTCTACGTGGAGTGTCAAACGTAAATACTTTTAGTTGTGAAATAGTAGAAGGGTTTTGTGGAGAGGAACTAAATGTCTGCTTTGTTGAAAATGAAGATATTATAGAATTTGAAAATACACAATTCAGTGTGAGCGTAGATGAGTTTGATTGTAGAAATCGATATATAACTCGTGATATGAAGAAAGCTCTAAAACAAGAGGCATTTCCACTCATGAATTTCAAGCTGTTGAGCATTTCGAGGCTCGAAGATAATCCGTTAGCAGAAATGCTGATAACAATATCAGGTAAAAGTAACTTTTATCATCTCAAATATAGTATGGAGAGAATTAAAGAAAATACATATAGACTAAATCTTAACTCTGAATTCTATATGCAGGATTTTGATATAGAACCACCTAGTGCACTTCTTGGCCTTATAAAAGTAGCCAATACCATTGAGGTAGATATCGAACTTGTTATTTCAAACAAATAGCACCTATCAATAGTCCTGAAGCATAAATCGTATTGGTAAGATCATTCTTACACGTACTGGTTTACCTCTCTGCTTTCCTGCATTCCAGGGATCGGCTTCTTTTAATACCCTCACCGCCTCCAGATCACAGCCACTTCCTATGCCCTTCACTACTTCAAAGTCTGTAAGTGTACCGTCAGTATTGACAATAAATTGGACGAACACTTTACCTTCCACTTTTAACTCAATAGCCTTACGAGGGTATTTGATATTTTTATACAAATACTCGAAAAAACCCTTCATCCCCATTTTTGGACTCGGCTGATTCTCCACAATAGTGAATACCTCTTCTGCAACTTCCTCTTCAGGTTCTTCTGTTGTAATTTCTACCGGCTCCATAACATCATCTTCATTAATATCGATATCAAAGTCAACCTGAATTTCTTCTTTTATTTCCTCGACTTCAGGTACTTCTATTATATTAGGTTGAACTAGTTTTTTGGGAGGTGGTGGAGGCGGTTGCTCCGTAGGTGGTATTTCCAGTAACTCTTCAAATGTTTCACTAGCACTAGCCAACTCAACCATACTGGCCGCATCATAAGTTTTCCATTCAAAGAGTCCTGTAATGGCTAGTAATCCAATGAAGAGTCCAATACTCAAAAAAAGCTTGCTTTGACGGTGTTGACTTTCCTTTTTATACTTTTTAATTGTAATTAGATCATCAACAAAACTTGCTTCATTCCAGAATCGTCTTATCTTGACTTTAGGCTCAGTTTTATCACTAATTCTCAAATGAGTTTCTTTATCGATATTATGTTCTGGGAGTTCCATGATCTTAATGGTTTATATATTAAATATGCCTATTATAAAAGCCACATCTAATGATCTGGAACCATCCAAAAACTGATTTATGTCATAACACACTCCATATTTTTTAAAATAAAAATAGGGGCAAATGCCCCTATTTCATTATAAGTCCAAGTGCACTTAGAAACTGATTACAGCCTCTATTACAATGCCATGAAACTCAGCTCCCTGGAACTTACTTCCTCCAAAGCCATCACCATCATAGCTTGAAGTCACATATTCAATTTTTGTCATCACATAGTCGGTCAAAAACCACCCAAAACCCAGATTTGTTCTGGCAATTTCTATGTCTCCTGCAGTATCAGCAGCTTTTCCATCAACCATATTATATCGCCCACCGACATAAAGCTGATCATCAGTGCCAAATCTATATAGCAATTCGGTGCCCAATTGCGTGTAATCACCACCTCCATCAGCTCCATTCTCAACGGTTTCATATACTCCAAAAAATTCTAGCCCCTGATACTTGACAAAAGGGTTGATTTGAAAAGCTGTTTGATAAGCAAAGTTTGGATTAAAACGTGGTAAAAAATCACTTGGTCTACTATCATTGACACCTTCTAAAGCATTGTAATACCTTGCTCCTGCTCTATCACCGTTGTATAGATAGTCTCGTGTTCCTTTATCGCTACTATTATAGAATGATCCTGTCAATCTTACTCTAAGGTCATCGTTAAGTTGTTTATCGTATCCAAGCTTACCAAAAACAACCACACCATCGTCCCCTTTTATTGGACTCTGATTGAGTCGGCCATTAGATATCCCTAAAACTCCTATCCACCCTGATTTCTGAATGGTAATCTCTCCGAAAGGTTCAGTGGTGAAGGCATCCATAATATAGTTGCCTACAAATGGATTATACATAGATCTGGCATTATCTGATCTTCTGTAATGGGTATCTCCATAATTAATTTCATCCATACCAAATCGTAAGGTCGCTACTTTCATAATTCCACTTAAAAAACCTGGTTTAATAAAATCCAATTTATCTAGTTGAAAATATCCGCCTTTAACCCATGCTTCTGGGTGATGTCTTGAAGACAGATATGTCCTTAAGTGCATACGGACACCATCTGCTATCTGTACATCGAGATTCAGGTTTGCGGTTGGCAATGCAAAGTTAGACGCCAAGTCCACTAGCGTATCTCCCACTAAATCATTATCCTGAGATAAACCCTGAAAAATGATAGAGAAATCACCGCCCACACGTACTTTCATTTCCTGGTAAGCCACCGTATCTTCTTTTGATGTTTCGAAGATGTTTAATCCAGCTTTTCCCGGAAGTCTGTCATACTGAAGCGCTCTGTTATTTTGTGCAATACCCAAGTACGAAACACTTAGAAGTATGGCCAATAGCGCTGTTTTAATTGATGTTTTCATTTTATTAAATTTTTAATTTGATTGATTATTTTTTATAGTTCACATTAAACTTGATAGTGATATCGTCTCCTGTTTTCACAGTACCTAAAAGTGCAGTTGGTGGATCCACTCCGAAGTGAGTCATCTTAAAAGCTATCTGCCCTTCAAAGCTTATTTCATTTAAACCATATTTGGCCTTTACCACCATTGTTATCGGCCGGGTAACTCCAGCCACAGTTAAGCCGCCTGTTGTTTTTAATGTGTAAGATTCACCCACCTGATTTGACACCTCCACCTTTGTCACCCTGTAAATGATCTCAGGGTAATTACTCTCATTTAAAGCTTTATAGGTATTGTTATCCATGGCACTTTTACCACTTTTCAGACCCTTAACCGTTACATTAAATGATAATGATGTTATGCTCAGGTCTCCTTGTTTATTAATTGAAGCTTGTCCATCAATATTATTAGCTTGAATTTCCCAGTCGTGGAGGGTTGATGTTCCTAGTATTGTAAGTTGTGAATGCGAGGCATCCACTGAATAGATTTGACAGGTAGCATATCGAAAAATTGCCCCCGTAATTAGTAATATTAAAGTGAGCGTTTTCATAACCTTCTTTTTATTTGCTACCCAATATTAGTAGCTAAAAAAGGGTGATCTAATGACCAGAATCATTCTTGAACATGACTTTAGTGCATGTTTGATACAGATATGAAATATTTACTCTTGGAGACTAAAAACTATTTTGATTTATAATTCTACTATTGGCAACTCAAATAGTCGCTTTCTTCCTTCTTTCCATGAAATACGATGTTCCAATTGATCATGTAATGATTTGCATAACAAAATATTATTGACGCTTAGCTGTTTGATATTGTATGCTATACGGTCATCTACAAACCCTACTTCCGATAGAAGTTGATAATTGATAGGACTTTCTGATAGGTAAGTGTATTTGATTTTTTCAAAAATTTGATCCGCATTAGAATCCAGCTCATGCTTTAATGAATACTTTCCGGCATCATTATTACTGGTATTGATAAGCCTGTAAGTATAAAGTACTATTAGCTCCTGACTATTTTCAATACAATACTGCACCGCATCGTCTACACGCAGCAAAGAATCTGTGGAAAAATCAGTGGGGTATAAGGCCCGGGCTATCTTCATTTACTTAGTACATTTAATTGCAAGATAAATAGTTGTCTTATTTGACTTGATCCTACTGTGTCAATGGATTTAATGATTTTTATCATATTTTAGGCTTATGCATCAATCAGCAGAGACGTATCAGGCTATTTTCGAATCTTGTGAAGAAGGAATTATTGTTGTTAACAAGAGCGGGGTGATTCAAGTAGCAAATGATTCCGCATGTAGGCTTTTCAAATATGATAAATCCACCTTTCGAGGAATGTCTATTGAGCAATTAGTTCCTGCTCACTTAAGGAAAAAACATGTAGCAGATCGTAAGCAATACTCGAAAAACCCTCAACCAAGAAAGATGGGATTTGGTAGAGAACTCTTGGGCGTTAATTCTGACGGTGAGAAATTTCCTGTTGAAATTAGTCTGAACAATACCATTCTTGATGGCGAAAATCACACGGTTGCTTTTATCATAGATATTACGGAACGTAAAAAAATAGAAGAAGCCTTGCGAAAAAGTGAGGAACAACTGATTGTTTATGCTACTGAGCTTGAAAATCTGGTGAGTGAACGTACGCAAGCATTGGATCATACGGTAAAACAACTGGAGTTGTTAAATAATAACTTGCAAGAACAGATTATTGAACGAAAAAAAGCTGAAGAGGAAACAAAAAAAGCACTGAAAAAGGAGAAGGATTTGAATGAACTGAAGTCCAGGTTTGTTTCTATGGCTTCTCATGAGTTTAGAACTCCGCTTAGCACTATATTATCGTCAGCCTCTTTAATAGGTAGATATAATGATCCTGGTACAGAAACAAAACGACTGAAGCATATCGATAAAATTAAGCTTGCCATAAGCAACCTAAATAATATACTCAATGACTTTCTTTCACTGGCTAAGCTTGAAGAAGGTAAAACGGGCCTTGAGATAATTCAAATTGACCTATGCACCATAGTCACGGACGTAATTGAAGAATTCGAATCCATTAAACATGAAAACCAGAGTATTGAATGTAAGACGTCATTCCACGAATCCATAAAAAGCGATCCGAAGATTCTAAAGAACATCTTTATCAACTTAATTTCCAACGCGCTCAAATATTCTAAGGATGATTCCAAAACCACCATCTTTATAGATCAGGAGGATAGTGAAGTGGTCATTAGAATAAAAGATCAGGGTATCGGTATTCCTGAAGCCGAACAGCAACATCTATTTGAAAGATTCTTTAGAGCAAAGAATGCCATAAATATACAAGGAACAGGTCTCGGTTTAAACATTGTAAAGAAATATGTGGAAATGCTAAGTGGCAGTATTACATTTGAAAGTAGAGAGAATGATGGAACTACATTTACTGTGAGACTACCAAAACAATGAAGAAAATATTAATCGTTGAAGATAATACTGAAATCAGGGAAAACATTGGTGAAATTCTCGAATTGGCTGATTATGAACCAATCTTGGCCGAAAATGGAAAGCGCGGTGTAGAGTTAGCCACTCGTGAAAATCCTGATCTTATCATTTGTGACATTATGATGCCTGAGCTCGATGGCTATGGGGTATTACACATTTTATCAAAAAAAGAGTCTACTGCTTCCATACCATTTATTTTCCTCACAGCTAAAGCGGAGAAAGCTGATATGCGAAAAGGCATGGGATTAGGTGCTGATGACTATTTAACAAAGCCCTTTGATGATACAGAGTTATTGGATTCTATTGAAGCTCGTCTGCGTAAAGTAGAGGCACTAAAAAAAGATTACAGCAACAATGAAGATGGACTTCATAAGTTTGTTTCAGCCGCAAAAGAGCATCATAACTTAGAATCTCTTACTGCTAGTTACAACCCGAGGATATTCAAAAAGAAAAATGAAATATATCGTGTAGGTGATTATGCTAACCACTTATACCTGATGGTAAAAGGCAAAGTCAAAACGCTTAAAGCAAATGAAGACGGCAAAGAGTTAATTACAGGCATATATACTGAGGGGGATTATTTTGGGTATGAAGTACTTCTCAAGGAAATAAACCATGAGGATTCTGCTGAAGCAATTGAAGAATCTTCCATCATTCAAATACCGAAGAATGAGTTCTTTGAATTGATTTATTCAAATCGTGATGTAGCACAACGATTCATTCAGCTTTTATCAAATAATGTAGTACAAAAGGAGCAACAACTGATAGACTTAGCCTACAACTCCGTACGCCAAAGAACTGCTGGTGCATTACTTACCATTTATGAAAAATTTAATGGGGCGAATGAGGGTACTCCCTTAAAAATATCTCGGGATGACCTCTCCAATATGGTAGGTACCGCTACCGAATCAGTCATTCGAGTTCTTTCAGACTTAAAGGACGAGAAAATTATCGAAGTACAATCTGGTAAGATTATCATCCACGAGCTTGAAAAGCTCGAGATGATACGTAAATGGCATGTAGCACGATAGTTATTTTACTATCTGTACCTGAATAGCATTAAGACCCTTAGGGCCTTTTTCTAATTGAAACCGGACTTTGTCCCCTTCACGCACAGCTTCGGTAAGTCCATTCATATGAACAAAATAGCGTTCCTGAGTTTCATTTTGATCAATAAATCCGTAGCCCTTGGCATCATTGAAAAAGGCGACTTTTCCTCTTCGTTCGGCTGTTAAATCCTCAGCTGCAGTTTTAGGAGTTACTATTTGAATGTCCTTGGCTTTGATCTCTTTCTTTTTAGCATTTGGATCTGGAGGAGTATCGGTAAAATTACCGTTCTCATCAAGGTAAACCATCATTTCATCTAATCCACCTCCAGGAGAGTTAGCTTTTCTTTCTTCTTTCTTCTCTTGCTTCTCTTTTCTTTTCTGGAGTTTCTTCTTTTCTCTCTCTTTTTTATTGAATGTGTTTTGCGATCTCGCCATATATTATTTCTGCATTTTAAAGTTAAGGGCTACACCCACTAAGACAATTGAATCAGCTTACAGCAAGCTTCTTCTGTTGATATGATAGGTTCAGGCAAAAATTGAATCAGTTGTTTAGGCAGTAACAACTAAAACCTGTTCCTATTTTAATACAAAGGTAATACTAATTTTCAGGTTATCCGAATAGACTGATTACCTACATGTTGTTATGCCCAAATCCCACCCTAAATCTGCCATCAAGGGACTTATATAGGGGATGTCGAGTGCCATGCCCCTTACAATTAAAAACAATCCAATAGCCACTGTTAAAGCAGGTACTAAACGTTTAATTTTTACCTTATTAATGAATGCCATACCCCCCATCATAATAACAGTCATTAAAGGGGATGTTCCTAAACCAAATCCCGCCATTAGTATTCCGGCTGATAGTGAATCTCCTGTATTAAAGGAAGAAACAAGTGCCATGTAAACCAACCCGCATGGTAGTGCGCCATTTAAAATTCCCAACCCCAAGTAAGTAAATGGAGATTTAGTTTTAGTAATGGAAAGCAATTTATCACGCAGCAATACAATGACCTTATTTGCGGTACCAAAACCCGAAGTCCATTTTGATAATTGTGGGATTAAGACAAAGAAAATAACCAAAATTCCAGATATAATAGATATAATCTGCTGGTAACCAAAGATTGCTAAGCCTTCTCCTAAAAAACCTACGCTCAAACCAAGAAGTATATAAGTGATAATCCGACCACCATTGTATAAGACTGAGCTCATTTTAAGTGAGTTATTCTTATGCAAAAAGGCCGCAATTGGTCCGCACATTGTAATGCAGTGAAGTCCGCCCAACAGCCCTAATGATAATCCTATGATAAAAGGGGTTGTCATTAAATGACTATCGTTTTTTCGGTGTAATATAATTTATCAGTTTCTCCCCAGGTCAATTTCACCTTCCACAGCCCTTTATCCATTCCCTTAGTACTGATGATGGCCTGGTCTCCCTTCTTGATTTCAAATGGTACTTTCAAGTCTTTAGTGGCATCTGAAGGGCGGTAAAAATGTACTTCCCCTGAGGTTGTCATTTGACTAGTCATAACAAATTGCTTTTGGCCAGAAGAGTAATTAAATACTAACTCATCCCCCGCTTCGACTGCATTCTGTAGTTTGTCAATTTGATCCTGATAAGCTATTTCCTGTTTGTAATAATCGCTGGCAACAAGACTTACATCCTGCCGCATACTTATTACCACCATGGTAATAATGATGCCCATAAACACTACAAAAGTTATAAATATACTTGTTCCCCAGTTCATAGTTTTAGTTTTTCGTTGCAAGTCATTGTGCATTGCTATTTGTTCATTGAACCAGACATTGGTCCTAAAAATTTAGTACTTGTCGTTTCTACCAATTCATCATTGACAAAAACTCCTACCTTCAATTTCATCCTTGCAGAGGTAATTCCCTCTTTGGGGATTTCAATAAAATAAATTCCTTCGGAATGACTATTCCCAATTAATTCTTGTTCCCCGCCTCCTACTTTTGAGATAACAGCCATGTCATTGTCTATCACTTTCAATGTAATCACGAGATCATCAAACGTCTTGTTGACAAATTGGATATTATAGAGGTTACTGATTTTACCCTCATCTGTCTTTTGATACAGCTGTCCCGGCACTTTTAAGATAGTAGTCTCAATATCAGACCGGGTCATAAGAGCAGTAGTCAAAATACCAATTAGAACAAGTAGCACCACAGAATATGCCTTGACTCTGGTATTGAATAGTGTCTTTGCACCCGTTTTTATTGAATCGTATGAGGCATACCTGATAAGGCCTTTCGGCTTATTAACTTTCAACATCACCTCATCACATGCATCTATACAAGCTGTACAATTGACGCATTCAAGCTGGGTACCGTTGCGAATATCAATGCCAGTTGGACAAGCGTGAACACATAACTTACAATCAATACAATCACCTTTATCACTAGAATCTGAAGTCTTTTTACTTATTTTGCCTCTAGGCTCACCTCTGAGCCAGTCGTACATAACTGCTATTGACTTATTGTCCAGCAACACCCCTTGTAATCTACCATAAGGGCAGATGGCCACACATGCTTGTTCTCTTAAATACGCAAATACCCAATAGAACAATCCAGTGAAAAATAACATGCCTGTGAAACCAGCCATATTAGTAGCAGGTGATTGGCTAACAATTTCTTTCACTTGCTCAATACCGATAAGGTATGACATAACGGTATGTGCTATTAAAATGGCAATGGACAAAAAGATCAAATGCTTTAGTCCCTTCTTTCTTATTTTCTCAAAATTCCAAGGTTTGCTATTCAACTTGCGTTGCTGATTAGCATCACCTTCTATCCAGTATTCAATTTTTCGAAACACCATTTCCATGAAAAGCGTTTGTGGGCAAGCCCATCCGCACCATAATCTGCCAAAGACCACAGTAAAGAGAATAACAAACACAAAAAACGTAATCCCTAAAAGAGCCAGTAAGAAGAAGTCTTGAGGCCAAAAAGCCTGACCAAATATTACAAACTTCCTTTCGAATACATTGAGTAATAAAAGAGGCCGACCGCTTATAGTAATGAAAGGCCCGGCAAAGAGTAAACCCAACAAAAGGAATGTAAATCCAATCCTTAAGTTGTGGTAATATCCTTTAGGCTTTTTAGGATGAAGCCAGATGCGCTTACCAGTCTCATCAACTGTACCTAACGTATCTCTAAACTCCTCGTCAAACTGATATAGATTATCTTGCATTCAGAAGATTAATTTACCTCGGCCACTTGTAATGTATCCATTTCTGTCTCTTTTTCCTCAAGAATCTCATCAGCTTCTTCTTTTTCAGTAGGAACATATAATTCACCTTGAGGCTCTTTGGCATTTGGAGGATTTGTCCCTCTCATTGTCAAAATATAAGAAGATACATTTTGCATCTGAACAGGTGATAGCAAAGGTTCCCAGGATATCATTCCTTTTTCAGGGACACCATTTTTAATGGTAACATAGATACTGCTAATATCTCCTCCATGTATCCAATAGTCATCCGTTAAATTCGGGCCAATACCTCCTTCTCCTAACTCTTTATGACACTGCGAACAGTTGTTTAGGTATACCTTCTTTCCTTGAGCCAGAGCTGTAGGATCTTCGACTATAGGAACATTGGTTTCATCTATGTCAACCTCAGGCATATTTGCCAACCTGGCTTGTGCTTCTGCATTTGCTACCTCCATCTGAGCCTCATATTCTGCAAGCTGTAGCGGCATATTGCCTATAACATGATAACCAAGCATATAAACGATTGCAAATACAATTGAGAGGTAGAACATCCATTTCCACCATGGTGGTAAATGATTGTCCAATTCACGAATACCATCATAATTATGATCAAGCATTACGGTATCTTCCTCTTCAATTGGAACGGCATCATTGGCTTTCTTCATCAATTTGGACCACCAGCTTTCAGCCTCCTTAAACTCCACACCTTTGGCTTCAGCCATTTTTATAGATTCTTGTCGAACAATGATCTTCAACAACCTCAGAACTACTACCGCTACGGCTAGAACCAGTAGCGCAACTATACATACAAATGCTGATACAATATAGAATGCTTCTGTCGTACCTATTGATCCCGAATCTTGGGCAGCAGACTGACCAAAACTTAAAATGAGAAGAGCAAAGGCTCCAAAGTATTTATACAGCTTATTCATGATTTGTCGCTTTAATAGTTGATAAATTGTCTTCATCGACAGGCATATTCTTCATCTTATTTATGTAAGACTTATCAGTGGTATACACCCATAGAAGAAGGCAAAGAAAGAATATCATGAAGATGGATAGCGAGATAATCGGCCAGATCTCCACATTATGTATTTGTTCGAAATAGTATTTAAACATGACTTTTTAATTTTGAGCTGCTTGCTCAGGTTTAACTTTTATATCTGTACCTAACCGTTGGAGATAGGCAATAAGTGCTACAATCTCAGATTCAGGTACAGCCTCAATCCCATCCTGTTCCCTAAGATTTTTTACAATTTCCAATGCCTGCGCATCAAGTTCATCGTTAGCTATGTCTTCATATCCCTCTTCATAAGGCACACCTACCGTTCGTAGCGCATTAATCATATCAGCAGTTAGACCTTTATCAATCACCTGCTCATAAAGCCATGGGTAAGCTGGCATAATTGAACCGGCAGATACCGACCCTGGATCGAGCATATGATAGAAATGCCAACTATCAGGATACTTCGCTCCTACTCTGTGCAAATCAGGCCCGGTACGTTTTGATCCCCATAGGAATGGATGATCATAGACGAACTCACCAGCTTTAGAATATTCTCCATAGCGCTCCGTCTCAGACCTAAATGGCCGTATCATTTGAGAGTGGCAATTAACACACCCTTCCCTGATATACAGGTCACGACCATGTAACTCCAGAGGTGTATAAGGTTTAACACTACTAATGGTCGGTACATTACTTTTGATCAGGAATGTTGGGACCATTTCTATTACTCCTCCTATCAATATGGCCACCACCGTTAACACCGTAAAAAGCACAGGCTTTCTTTCCAATACATTGTGGTGCCAACCGCCTCCCGCTTGCTTCACTTCTTTCATCATAGCCGGAGCTTCTGTCGCTTCATTTGCTATGAAACTTCCACTCTTGGCAGTTTTTATAAGGTTATAGGTCATTATGAAAGTCCCTATCAAATAAAGCCCCCCACCAATAGCTCTTAGCATATACATCGGTAGTATCTGAACTACTGTTTCAAGGAAGTTTTTATACTCCAAGAACCCTTCTGCGTTAAACTCTTTCCACATTAAGCTTTGAGTAACGCCTGCCACATACAGTGGAAGTGCATAAAAGATGATACCTAATGTTCCAATCCAGAAATGTGTATTTGCCAAAGAAATTGAATGCAACTTGGTTCCCCACATCCTTGGGATGATCCAATAAAGAATACCAAATATCAGAAAGCCGTTCCATCCTAGTCCGCCAATGTGTACATGAGCAACAATCCAATCCGTATAATGAGCAATGGCATTCACATTTTTTAATGAAAGCATAGGACCTTCGAAAGTGGACATACCGTAACAAGTCACAGCAACAACCATGAATTTCAACACCGGATCTTCACGTACTCTGTCCCAGGCACCTCTTAATGTTAAAAGTCCATTAAGCATACCTCCCCAACTAGGAGCGATAAGCATAATAGAAAATACTACCCCTAGTGACTGAGCCCAATCAGGTAGAGAAGTATAAAGCAAATGGTGTGGCCCTGCCCAGATATAGATAAAAATGAGTGACCAGAAATGTATGATCGATAGCTTATAAGAATAAACCGGTCGGTTGGCCGCCTTAGGCAAAAAGTAGTACATCAAACCTAAGAATGGTGTAGTAAGGAAAAATGCTACTGCATTATGACCGTACCACCATTGTACCAATGCATCTTGTACTCCAGCATACCAGCTGTAACTTTTCATGAAATGCACAGGCACCTCAAAAGAGTTGACGATATGTAGTACCGCTACAGTAACGAAGGTGGCAATGTAAAACCAGATAGCAACATACATATGTTTTTCTCTCCGCTTTATGATTGTTCCAATCATATTGATGCCGAACACTACCCATATGAGTGCTATAGCAATATCAATTGGCCACTCTAATTCGGCATACTCCTTAGAAGTGGTATACCCTAACGGTAATGATATAGCTGCTGCCAATATGATGAGTTGCCAACCCCAGAAGTTGATCCAACTGAGTGCATCACTAAACATCCTGGTTTTAAGTAACCGCTGCATCGAATAATACACTCCTGCGAACATGGCATTACCCACAAAAGCGAAAATGATAGCATTGGTATGAAGAGGTCTGATACGACCAAAAGTGGTGTACTGTAGGTCAAAATTAAAAATGGGATAGAACAGCTGAATAGCAGCAGTTAATCCCACGAGCATTCCTACCACACCGAAGATGACGGTAGCTATGATAAAATACTTGACGATTTTATTATCATAGCTGAATTTCTCTAGTTCCATAGTTTACCTTAGGTTTAAAATGATTATCCCGAAGGTAAGGATGGTTTTTAGCGTGGCTAATGATTGAGATTAGTGGAAAAACTGACTTATGTCATAAGTTGCAAGCCTCAAGTTTCAAGCCCCAAGCTGACTGCTGAATTATGATAGATAATAGCGATTAGCTTGAAACTTTTCACTTGTAACTTGCAGCTTAAATTGCTTTACTAAACATCTGTTTTTGATTCTGATAATCATTCAATCGTTTATCGAAAATCATACAAATGTTTCTTAAGAAAGCCATTCCCAGCTCTGTAATTCTGAAGCCATTAGGATAAAGCTTTAGCAAACCTTCCTGCTCCATAGTGTTTAGTTGAATGAGCATATTGAGGTTTAGCCATTCAGGAGTCGATGTCCAACACAGCTCCCCATTGCAGGTAATATCTAAAATTATCCTTCTGATAGTTAAGTCCTCATCTGTCAAGTAGTGCCCTTTTTGCAGAGCAAGCTTTCTATTATTAACGGCTACCTTATAATCCTCTACATGTTTTTCATTCTGAGCATAAGCGTATTTTGCATCGCTGACTGATGAGGCGCCCAGGCCAATAAGCAAGTCTGTAGTAGCATGGGTATAGCCCATGAAGTTACGATGCATATTTTTCACCTGGTATGCTTTATATAGTTCATCATTCGGCAAAGCAAAATGATCCATACCTACATCGGTATAACCAAAATCACTCAATAGCTTTTTACCTTCTTCATACAGCTGGCGTTTATAAGCATTATCGGGCAAATCAGACTCAGTATAGGCACGCTGCCCAGGTCTTTTCCAAGGCACATGCGCATAACTGTAAAAGGCGATTCGCTCAGGTTTGAGAGTAGCTACAGACTTAATGGTATTTTTTACACTTTCTATGGTTTGAAATGGGAGTCCATAAATGAGGTCGAAATTGACTGAATCAAAGCCTATCTTTCTAGCATCTTCAGTTGCTCGTACCACATTTTCAAATGGTTGTACTCTATTGATTGTTTTCTGAACTGTAAAATCTAAATCCTGAACACCAAAGCTCACTCTTCTTGAGCCTGCATTGTAAAGCGCTTGTAAATGCTCATAGCTTGTATTATTAGGGTGACCCTCAAAAGAACACAAGAACATTGGGTGTAAAATGGCATTAGCGTAAAGGCCATTCATCAACCTGCTAAGATTTTGAGGATTGAAAAATGTAGGTGTTCCTCCTCCCAGGTGTACTTCTCTTAAAATAGGACGCTCTTCAAAAGTATTGCAATAGATCTCCCATTCAGCCAAAACCGAATCAATATAACTTTCTTCAACTGTATGATTTTTTGTAATTCTGGTATTACATGCACAATACGTACATAGGCTCTCGCAGTATGGCAAATGGATATAGAGACTGATACCCTGAGTCTTATTAGTTTCATCAAAAGTCTTTTTAACAATTGATAACCAGTCCTTTTGTTTCATACTTTCCTCCGCCCAATAGGGAACTGTCGGATAGCTTGTGTATCGTGGTGCAGGTACATTATATTTGGTAATCAGCGATTCAGGTATTTCCATGTTACAAATATGATATGGGTTGGTTATGGAAAACCTGATGAATATCATTAAGCAGATTGATAGTACTCACTCCTAGCAACAGGCATTACAAATAGATTTGACTAAAAGATTCAATACAATGAGGTACTTACTAATACTATTAAGTTCACTTACCATAATTTCCTGTGCGGACTACAAGATAAAAAGTAGCGTTGACCCGGATGCAAATTTCAGTGATTACAAAAGTTGGTGCTGGATGAATGAATGTAACCCCTCTTTTGAAGGCCCAGGTTATCTCTATGAAAGAAGTATTCTGGAGAATATGGTTAATGCCATTGCGGAGGAAATGTATAATAAAGGGTATGATCAACTAGACAATGAGTCTGATCTGCTGGTCGATTTTCATGTGGTAGTCAAACAAGACTCTACTCTAAGTGCTGTAGTTCATGAAGAAATGCTAACCATGTGGGAGCAGTATGATGAAACCGACCTGTACTATCATTACCTTGTTGGTACGTTAATTATAAATATTGCAGACCGTAAGAAAGGGCAAATAATTTGGCAATCAATTACAGAAAAATACCTCCCCACACACCCAGATATGAGTCATACTGAAGTAAAAAAAGGAATCAAAAAAGCGCTTAAAGATTTTCCTGAAAGAGAGAAATAGAAGTCTCCTATTAACCACTGAAAATACCGCTCAATGTAGCTAATACACCATTAAATAACTTGATTAGTACGAGTTATTTAGAGATGAATTATATTCAATATGAATATGAAAAAGCAAATCAGTCTAATACTTCTTTTCTTTTTTCTCTTACTTACAAAGACCGTTAGTTCTCAAGAAAAAAATGATGCAAAATTACTGGAAGATTTGGCTAACTCCATTTCCATTGGGGTAAATACAAAAAATCACAATTTAGTACTTGATGCCTTCATCCATCCTTCAGCTCTTATTTACTCCACCTTTAAAGGAAGTTTTAACGGTGCATATTCAGAAAGCTTGAATACAGCTCTAGGGCTATCTGACTTCATCAAAAATAGTGATAAAGAAGTCAAGCAGACTTTTGAATTTGTAAAAGCCGAGAAGGTGTCTGAAGGTAGAGCAATCGTTACCACATACTATTACGTGACAATAGATGGTCAAAAGTCGCATAAAGGGGATGAACTCTATTCGGCTATCAAAACAAAGGATGGGTGGAAATTTGTTTCATTGATATTCACATTGGAATCCTGGACTGACTAATTAGGCATGGGAAAATAATAGTTTTACCCTTAACGAGTAAACAGTACTGCTAACGAATATAACGGAAGCCTAAGTTCATAGAATATCCTGCTCCAGCTCCGAATACACCTCTGGAAGCAATAAAATTCCCATAAGATAATTCAACTCCTAACCTCTTACTCCATTGGTATTTGGCTCCAAAACCCAGCTGGACAAAGTACTCTGATAGTCCGTACGTTTCGTCTACCTCATTACTTATACTTTCATACCTTGGCGAGTACTGACTGAAACCAAACACTGTGATCTTCGAATTAGGAAAGTAGCTTAAGAATGCACTCACTGGGAGACGTAAGAAGTTTACCTGATCAGAATTTCTTTTAATTCTGTAAAGAATATCAGCTTCTAAGAACAACCTCCATTTTTGATTGATTTTATGATCATAAAAAAATTGTGTAAAAGAAGTATACCGATCATGAGCCGTAAATCTTGGAGTCTCCATATCTCTTGCAACAGGAAATAAGAATGTAGTTTGAATACTAAAGTTGCCTATCCGCTCAAACGGAACAAATTTGATCCTTGGCCCGATTGCTGATATAACAGTACGACTAAAATTTTCATCGTCAAACAATAGAACCTTAAACGGGTTACCTGTTCTATCTCCATCGTACAAAGATTTGTTTGCGTTTACATCTATACCGATATTAAATCTAGAATTATCAGAAACACCTATTGTGAACTGGTACATGACGTTAAGGAATGTCTGACGCTCATTAAATTTGAAATTGTCACCATTCTCATTTCTACCCTGGTTTTGAGTATATAGATTATAAAAAGAAATAGTCTCCCATTTTCCTTTTTCAAGCAATACAGAAGGCGTATACTTTAAGATATTAGACTCCTCCTCATCCTGGGCGAAACCAGTTATTGAATAGCAGAGTAAGACAGCAAGGAACTGATAAAATCTATTCATCTTCATTGACCTATTCGATACACACCAGTGATACTTAAACCCAAATACTGGCCCTCCAGCGCGATAACACCATCTTCGAACCCATTTACATCAGCTACATATTCATTCTCAGTATCTCTATCGAACAACAGTCCTCTACCTCCATTGACAACCTCCCATGTGCCTGATTTAAGTCTGGTATCATCTTCTGCCATGCACAATATATCGCCTCCATCATATTGGTACATACCATTAGAATTGATTATCATGGTATCATCGAGTCTGCATGATTGTAACCCATCAAAACCCGCTAGTTGAAAAGACGCGGTTTCCCACATTCTTTCCGAGCCTCCATGAAAGGCCTGTTCAAATTCTTCAATAGATGCAGGTATTGTGGTGGGTAGATTAACCATATCCATATCAGCATCATCGGAAGGAGGCTCGTTTAATTCAGCGAGCTCGCAAGATGAAAAAGATAGTGTTATTGCAATAAAAAAGGCTATTCTTTTCATAACTACTCTCGTTTGTATAGTCTGCTAACAACAAAACAATAGAATAGATATCACGAAAATGTCACGAACACTACTTTTAAGTTAAAAGCTAATTTTCACTCTCTTCTTTTTTCTTATCATCAAAAAGCATCCTAATGGCTGGAGAAACAGTATCATCATATTGGCCTGATTTGTTTGCCCAAATAAATAGTCCAAGAAAAGCTCCTGCTACAATTAGACTTATAATTATCAAAACAAATATTACCGACATGGATTTTATACTTTTCGTTTTCTGGCTATGTAATTACCACTAAGTGTGGTAAACAATACTACTGAAATACTGCTTAATGGCATCAATATAGCTGCAGCTATTGGAGTCATCAATCCTGCTAAGGCTAAAGATATTCCACCTATGTTATAGAGAAAAGATAGACCAAAGCTTTTATAAATGATTTTTTTACTATCTCGAGAAAAATCAAGATATGAAGTTAGTCTGACTAACTTTTGACCTTCAATAATACCATCACAGGCTGGTGAGAACGATGAAATATCATCTGTTACTGCTAAACCTACATCACTCTGTTTTAACGCCCCAGCGTCATTTAGACCATCGCCTAACATTAGAACTTTATGTCCCTTTACCTGCAACTCTTTTATTCTCTCTAATTTCTCAGAGGGTTTTTGATCGAAGTAATACTCCGTACCCTCTGGGAATATATTTTTCAGGACCTCCAATTCTCCATTGTTATCCCCTGAAACGACCATAAGTTTCCACCTTGAAGCTAATTTATACATAAGATCGCTCATGCCTGTTCTATAGGTTTGGGTGACTTCAAAATATCCCAAGCAATTCTCATTTACACTGAAATACACTCTGGTCTTATTTATCGTGTTCTGCTTAGGTTGTAAACCTACCCAATCACCAGACCCTAGCTTGTAATTAGTCGAGCCAATTTTAGACTGAATCCCTTTGCCAGAAATTTCATTGAAGTAATCAAGTTGTGATTCAGTTTGCTTAATAGAGTTTGATAAAATTTGACTTAATGGGTGAGTAGAATTGGAAGTCATAGATTTAATCACCGATAACAATTCATCGTTCAATTCTTCTCCAACAAATATGGATTTTTTACTATCTTGATTGGTGATAGTTCCTGTTTTATCAAAAATAATTGTGTCTATTTCTGGCAATTTTTCCGACACTGAAGATTTCTTTAAATAGAAACCTCCTCTACCAAGTATCCTTATTGTATTTCCATTAGTAAAAGGAGCAGAAAGGGCAAGCGCACAGGGACAAGCTACAATTAAAACTGCTGTCACTACCTTCCATATTTCTGACGGATCAACCAGATACCAATAGACTCCCCCAAAAAATGCTATAGTTAGTATAACTACAGTAAAGTGTTTACTAATTCTATTGGTCAATTCTTCGGATACAGAATGCTTCTCTTTTTTGAAAGCCTGATTATTCCATAGGTTTGTTAGATAGCTTTGAGAACTTCTTTTTTCAACTTGTAACTTTATTTTCGATCCAATAAGTCTCCCTCCTGCATAAACTACTTCCTCTTTATTCACTTTTACCGGATCACTTTCTCCTGTCACAAAACTGTAATCAATAGATGCTGAACTCTCCAAAAGAATCGAATCTGCAGGAATAATTTCCATATTTCGAATTAAGATTTGGTCAGATATCTGCAGCTCATTGATTGGAGTTGAAGATTCAGTTCCATTGCTTATTTTAATCACCGAAAGAGGAAAATAAGATTTATAATCTCTATCAAAGGATAACTCTTCATAAGTCTTACTTTGAAACCAACGACCTATCAATAGAAAAAAGATTAAACCGGCTAAAGAATCAAGATACCCGGAACCTGAGCCATGATAGATTTCATAAAAACTTCTAGTAAACAAAACAATCATACCTAAAGCGATAGGTACATCTATATTTATAAATTTATTTTGTATTCCAGCAATTGCTGATTTAATGTAATCTATTCCTGAATAAAAAAGAATAGGTAAAGACAAGGCTATACTAATCCAACCAAAAAATTGAGTGAACGCAGCATCTTCGTTAAGATCAATTCCCAGGTACTCAGGAAAAGAGATGAGCATTATGTTCCCAAAGCAGAATCCAGCTACGCCAATTTTAATGGCAAGATTGCTATCTAGAATTTTCTTTTTCTCCTCTTTCTTACTTAAGTCAGGCACATAACCAATAGATGCTAACAAGTCACAGACTTTAGATAGTGTTATCTCCTTTGGATTATAAAGAATTTCGGCAGTTTTCCTGCTAAAGTTTACCGTTACTTTTAATACGCCAGCATTGATCTTAGGCAAGTTTTCAAGAATATATAAACATGAACTACAATGAATAGCGGGTAGGCTTAATTCAACCTTATAGAAGTTTTCGTCTCTAAATTGGATGAAGGATTTTGAAATATCTCCATTATTTAGGTAATCAAATTTACCAGTTTCTACAATAGTACGATTCAAGTAAAAGTCTTGAAGTTCACTGTCTTGAAAAAGCTCATAGATAACTTTACAACCATTGCAGCAGAAGGATTTAGTTTCGTAGACCACTGGTTCGATGGAGCATAAATCTCCACAGTGGTAGCATTTGACTTCCTCTTCTGTAGCAATAGTTTCTAACATCATTACAAAAATGTAGTATGCACGAAGTTTAAAACCTGATGTAAGTCATATTATCTTTTGATTCCTCTCAAGGTAACATCGTGATCATGCCTACAATTACATAACTTTGTGCTATGAAATTAGCAAAATTAGGTGGTGCCCCTGAAATTTTTTACTCTATTCAAGGAGAAGGAATAAGTATGGGAAAACCAGCAATTTTCGTAAGGCTTTCACAGTGTAACCTACATTGTATTTGGTGTGATACAGACTATACGTGGAATTGGGTCAACACCCCATTTGAACATGTAAATGATAGCAAAAAAGAGTACAATAAATACGATAAAAGTGATTGGATATTGGAACTCCCATCAGAGGAAATATTTCAATTAGTAAAAAAATACCCTTGCAAACGAGTAATACTTACTGGCGGTGAGCCACTGATGCAACAAAAGGAGCTTGAAGAATTATCCTCGTATTTAAAAAGAAAGGGATACTTTATTGAAATAGAAACTAATGGTACACTACTGCCATCAACAAAATTGGACGAGCTGATTGATCAATACAATATATCTCCAAAGCTTTCAAATTCTAATAATGAACTTAAGTTAAGAATTAAAAATAAGACCCTAGCACATTTCAGTTCCCATGCTAAGGCCTTTTTTAAATTTGTTGTAGATACCGAAGAAGATTGTCTCGAGATACAAGATTTAATCTCACAATTCAATATTGATCCACAAAAAGTATATCTTATGCCTCAAGGCACGGACTCTGATACCATAAAGAAAAAGCAAAAATGGTTGGTTGAAATGTGTAAATCTTCTGGGTATAATTTCACCGACCGAATGCATATTCATCTTTATGGAGATAAGAGAGGGGTATAAAAAAAGCCACTTGAAAAGTGGCCTACCTTTACTGATTTTAATCGCCTTTTAATCATTAGCGATTACCACGCCACAACCTACTCGCGGCCCTGCTGCACCAGAAGGTTGAGAGACAAAGTCATCTGCTGCTGCATGAATAATAATTGCCTTACCGATCACATTAGTACTATCAGCACCACCTATTGACCAGCCTTTAACATTCATCACAAGTGAACCTGTACTATCTTCACCCACCATCAAATTATCAATATCTCCTGCGTGAAACATAACAGACTCCCCTCTTTTACCATGTTCAGTTTCTGCTGGATTCCAGTGACCTCCTGCTGATGTAGCATCAGAAGCTGAACAATCACCGTTAGCATGTAAATGAATAGCATGTGAACCTGGAACCGCACTTATTACTTTAAGTTCAAAAGCTACTGAACCATCCTCGTTTTCTGAAAACAGAGCTTCCCCTTCAAGAGTGCTACCACTAGCACTCGAAATAGCAGCGGATGCCGTAACTTTAGGAATATCTTCAACGGCTACTTCTTCCGTTGCTACAGTTTCTTCGGATGCTTTCTTTTCTCCACCGCAGGATACTATTGTAAAAAACAATATACCTGCTAATAATTTATTTAAACTTCTCATCTCTATTTTTTTTTGTTCTGATTGAAGTACAACATATTTTGTATTAATCGCAACTAGTCCTCAACGATATAATGATTTTTATAGTCTTCAGTGCTTCTTTTAATAACCTCAAAAGCCTCTTCCCTCCCATACACATGAGTTATCTCCGTTTTTTTTGACCCTGACTCATCAGGCATTTGTTTATAGGTCAAGAAATAATGTTTTAACCTATTTACAAGTGAATCAGGACAATCTTCGATATTAGACCAATGACCAAAAACTTCATCACCTTTTAATATCGCTATAATTTTATCATCAGCCTCTCCTCCATCGATCATTCTAAACCCTCCTATTGGTAGGGCTGGAACAACGATATTTCCTTGATTAATATTTCTTTCGGTCAAAACACATATATCTATCGGATCTTGATCACCTTCGATATCACTTCGTCCAGTTCTCTCTTGACAGTATTCTGCTACCTTTTCTGCCGCATAAGTTTTAGGTATAAAACCGTAAAGTGCCGGTACGATATTTGAAAACTTCTGTGGTCTGTCTACCTTAATAAAACCTGTTACTTTGTCAATCTCATACTTGACCGAATCAGCCGGTGTCATTTCTATAAAAGCGTTAACATTATAAGGAGAATCTACTCCTGTTTCTATTCCATGCCAAGGATGTGACATGTGAGAATTGACACGATTTTTAATCATGCTTTAAATTAGTAATTAACTCATAACATCTACCACAACTTTCAAAGTGATCGAGAACAAGCCGACAACGATTGAGGTTAAAAGTAACATGGGAATAATAATAAATGCTATTGGGAAAGTTAAAATACTGAATTTATTTAGTTTGAAGCCTGATCTATACATAGTTCTAATATGATTCATTGATCTCTTATTAAAGATACTTTAAATATTTGTCAATAGGCTTCTCGAACAGAAGATTATCGGCAAAAAAAGTATTTAACCGAAAATAGTCATTCATAGCATACTTAATATGTTACAACTAGCTACTTTTACATTGAACAGTCGTCTTATATAAATGTTATTATGAAATCCTTATTATTTACAACCCTACTATTTCTCCCCTTACTCACAATTGGACAAGATTTGAATAGTCAATTCGATAGTCTGAAGAATAATTCGGAGACTTTTAAAGATTATAAAGTGATCAAAATAATTACTTTAAACAATTTTTGGGCAACTGTTCAAGATAGTATTGAGATAAAACAAGCTGTGCTGGCAGATTATAAGCAGAAAGAACAAGTTTTAGAAACTAGTATTAAGGACTTAGAACTCAAAGAAGAAGAGTTAACTCAACATTCAGAGACACTGAAGTATGCTTCAACCAATATTGATTTCTTAGGTATTGATTTCAGCAAAACTGTTTTCAAAGTTACCTTTTCAATCATTGTAGTTTTTCTGATTTTGGTTATTGGATTTCTATTCATTCAATTAAAAAGAAAACTACAAGTTGCCAATTCAAGTAAACAAGAGCTTACTAATGTGGAAGAAGAATTCGATACTTATAAAAAATTATCCCTAGAAAAAGAACGGAAACTGAGAAGAGAGCTTCAAACAGAACGAAACCGCCTTAACGAAATAAGGAGCATCTAAATAGATGCTCCCTTAATTTATTAACAGGTAATTTTATTTATTTAGCTAGCTAAATAAGGTATCAAAAGCTCGTTCTTAGGGTTTTTAGATAACTTTCTAAGTGCTTTCTCTTTTATCTGTCTTACTCTTTCTCTTGTTAAGCCAAGATTCTCCCCTATATCTTCTAGAGAAAGACTAGGCTCCTCACTTAAACCAAAGTATTGATTAATCACTACTCGTTCTCTTTCCGTAAGTGTAGATAATAATCTACCAACTTCTCTTCTAAGAGAATCTTTATATACAATATTATCTACTTCATTACTGTCTTCATCTTCCATTACATCAAGCAATGAACTTCCTTCATCTTCTGAGAAAGGCTTGTCAATTGAAACCTGCTTAGTTTGAGACCTAACCGTTGTTCTTACCTCATCTACAGTCATATCAAGGAGCTCAGCTAACTCTTCATCAGTTGGCTCTCTTTCAAATTTTTGTTCAAGTGTTGATGAAGCCTGATCAATTTTTGACAGGGCTCCAATTTTGTTTGAAGGAATTCTTACTATTCTGGAATGCTCAGCCAATGCTTGAATGATAGACTGACGAATCCACCATACAGCATAAGATATAAATTTAAATCCTCTTTTTTCATCAAACCTCTTAGCTGCCTTTACCAGTCCTAAGTTACCTTCATTGATTAAGTCATTTAAAGGAATTTTGTTAGAGTAGTGATATTGCTTAGCAACCGAAACAACAAATCTCAAGTTGGCTTTTACCAATTTTTCTAATGCTGCATCATCCCCCTCTCTTATTCTTTGAGCCAAATCAACTTCCTCTTCCGGAGTCAATAACTCATCTTTCGAAATTTCATTAAAGTACTTTTCAAGTGTTCTACTATCACGATTGGTGATAGACTGTGTAATCTTAAGTTGTCTCATTCTTGCTTTTTACCTAATAATTATTTGACATTCAACCTTATAGAACAATAAAAAACGTTTTTTGTTCCCTACATTTAATTTTTATAAATATTTTTGGAAAGATTTTATCTAACGCTTCCCGAATCCCTTTATTATTTGATCGATCTTATTGATTTTAGCCGAATTTCGCATGATACAAAAAAATACTGAAATGAATAAGAAATATTTAATATTATTAAAAAGTAATACGGCTTACTTGTTGACAACATGAAAATTTCGAATAAAGTTTTACAAAAAGTAAATTTCTTATTTCTAATTCTATTTATTTATTCCAACGCCATTGGTCAGGAAACTGCAGAAGAACTTTACAACAGAGGATACAGATATCTTACTGTAGATAAAGAAAAAGCTATCAGCCTACTTGGAAAATGTATTGAATTAGATTCTACTTATACGGATGCATATTTTCATAGAGGTATCACCTATTTTAAACTAGACCAGTTTGATAGTGCACTGTTTGACTTTAAAAAAGCATATGACCTCAATCCAGACCTTTCAGTTCTATGGATGTACAAGGGGTTTGCTTACCGGAATAAAGGTGAAATTAATGAAGCTTTGGCCTCATTTTCTAACTACATATCATTGTACCCTCAAGACACTACGGCTTATTCATATATTCTTAGAGGTAAAATGAAGTATGAATTGGGAGACTTTGATGGGGCCATATCCGATTACGACATGGCAACGAAATTAAAACCATTTGAAGAAAAGTATAACTACTATAAATTTATCGCTTTCAAAGAGGCTAAGCAATATCGTTCAGCCATTAAATGCGTCTCTAATCTAATTAAAGTCAATCCAGATTTTTATGGGTATTATTTCTACAAGGGACAAGTATATCAAGAAATGGAGTTTTATGATTCTGCCATCTTCATGTACAATGTTGCGATTATAAAGAATTATCAAAACCCTGATAGCTACTTTTACCGAGCCCAATCTTATGAAAAGTTATCAAAACTTGAGAAAGCTCTCGAAGATTATAACACAGCCATTGCTTTGAATAAAAATGATGGTTCATTCTTTTCTAAACGTGGTAATTGCCGACACCTTATGGGAAATAAAGATGGAGCCTGTGCAGACTGGACAGAGGCTGGTGAATTAGGTTATTATGAAGACTTCGATAAAGTAAAGAGGGTTTGTGAATAACCTTGCTTTCTAAGTATTTGTTATTGATTTTTACGGCTTAAACAAAAAATCATGGATAACAGAAAATATTTACCAATTATTATTGTCGGTTTTGTAGCCTTATTTATTCTATTCGGCTTGTCTTCAAGCATTTTCTATACAATTAATGCCGGAGAAAGAGCTGTCATATTTAAGAAGTTTCAAGGGGGGCTTGATAAGGAAAATGTTATACAACAGGGATTCGGCTTCAAAGCTCCATGGAATGATTTGTATGTATATGATGTACAGGAAAACAATGCCGAAGAAAAGATGGATGTATTGGACAAGAATGGCCTTTCTATCAATGTTGACGTAACAGTAAGATTTAACCCGATATATGATGAAATAGGTGTCTTGCATGAGGATTTCGGAACAAATTATGTTAACAAATTAGTCATTCCAGAGGTAAGATCAGCTGTAAGACAAGTCATGGGCAGGTTTACAGCAGAAGAAATCTACTCCACAAAAAGAGCAGAGGTTGAAACTGCAATAAAGACTGAAACTGAAACAACCTTAAAACAAAATAGCATTGATATGCAAGAGCTTTTGATTAGATCAATAAACCTACCTGAACAAATTAAGTCTGCCATTGAGAACAAGCTTAAGCAAGAACAAGAAGCATTAGCCTATCAGTTCAGATTAGATAAAGAAAAAAGTGAAGCTGAAAGGAAAAGAATTGCGGCAGATGGAGAAGCTGTGGCTAATAAAATCATTAATAGTAGTTTGACACCAGAACTACTAAAAATGAGAGGTATAGAAGCTACTCTAGAATTAGCAAAATCTCCTAATAGTAAGGTTGTGGTGGTTGGTAGTGGAAAAGACGGCATGCCATTGATATTAGGAAACAATTAGTATGCATAACGCGTTTTCTTTTCAAGCCAATTTTGGCTAATTTCACAATCATTTGAAAAACCCTAAAAAGATCAATTAATATGTCTAAAACGGCTGAAGTAAAATTTGAAGGAAAATCGTATGAACTTCCAGTAATAGAAGGAACAGAAAAAGAAATAGGTATCAATATTGGAAGCTTAAGGAGCGAATCAGGGTTAATTACTTTAGATCCGGGTTTTAAAAATACAGGTTCTACAAAGAGTGCTATTACCTATCTCGATGGAGAAAAAGGTATTCTTAGGTATAGAGGGTATTCAATTGAAGAACTTGCAGATAAGTCCACTTTTTTGGAAGTTTCTTATCTATTGATTTTTGGTCATTTGCCGTCTGAATCTGAGCTGAGTGATTTTCAAAATCAGATAAAAGTCCATACACTTGTCCATGAGGACATCAAAAAAATTCTTGAAGGCTTTCCTTCCAATTCTCATCCTATGGGTGTATTATCCTCGCTAGTTACTTCTCTAACTGCTTTTTACCCTGAATCTCTGGATCCAAATAGATCCAGTGAAAGGGTTAACCTGAGCATTATCAGAATTTTAGCTAAAATGCCAACTTTTGCTGCTTGGGCATACAAAAATGAAGTAGGTCACCCAGTGAACTACCCGGATAATAATCTGGATTATTGTAGCAACTTCTTGAAGATGATGTTCGCTCTCCCAGCAGAAAAATATGATGTAGACCCAGTTATTTCAAGTGCTCTTAATAAACTTTTAATTCTTCACGCAGACCATGAGCAGAATTGCTCTACGTCCACTGTGAGAGTTGTAGGTTCTTCTCAAGCAAGTTTGTATGCGTCCATTTCTGCCGGTATTAATGCCTTATGGGGGCCCTTACATGGAGGTGCTAATTCTGCAGTAATAGAAATGTTGGAGAACATCAAAAAAGATGGTGGAGATACCAAGAAATGGATGGCCAAAGCCAAGGACAAAAATGATCCTTTCAGACTTATGGGTTTTGGTCATAGAGTCTATAAAAATTTCGACCCTCGAGCTAGAATTATTAAAAAAGCGGCTGACGATGTATTAGATAAATTAGGAGTTGATGATCCAGTATTGGATATTGCCAAAGGCCTTGAACAAGTAGCTCTTAACGATGAATATTTCGTTGAAAGAAAACTTTATCCCAATGTAGATTTCTACAGCGGTATAATTTATCGCGCCTTAGGAATTCCAGTAGACATGTTTACAGTGATGTTTGCACTAGGAAGACTGCCCGGGTGGATTGCTCAGTGGAAAGAAATGAGAGAAAACAATGAGCCTATCGGCAGACCTCGCCAAATATATGTTGGGGAGAATTTAAGACCTTATGTCGATTTGAAAAAAAGATAAAATAGAATTTTCTTAATATCAGGCCGGACATATCATCCGGCCTTTTTACTTTTACAGCATGGAAGAATTTGAAAAAGCCGTAGCCCGATCTAAAGAACTGACTCAACGCCCTGCAAACGATGAATTATTAAGATTATACGCATTATACAAACAGGCCTCTGATGGTGATAATACTGGAGAACGACCAGGAGGGTTCGATTTTAAAGCTATCGCCAAACATGATGCGTGGGCTGAATTAGCCGGTAAAAGTAAAGAAAAAGCACAGGAGGAATACATTGAATTAGTTGACGATCTTCACCAAAAGTACTCATAAGTGCAAATCTTTTATGAGCCAGCCGCAAGTAAGGATTCCTTTATTCTAAACAAAACTGAAGCTCAACACTGTCTTAAAGCCCTTCGGAAAAAGAGAGGTGATATTATTACAATTGTAGATGGTAATGGTATGTTTTACGAATGTTCTATTACTCATGACAACATAAAAAATTGCGAGTTAAAAGTACTTTCAACTCAAAATGAATTAGAAAGATCAAATTTTATTCATGTAGCAATTGCTCCTACCAAAAATATAGATCGAACAGAATGGTTTGTTGAAAAATGTGTAGAAATAGGTATAGATGAAATCTCATTCATACTGTGCAGTAACTCAGAGCGTAAACAGCTGAATGAAGAACGGATCATTAAAAAGGCAGTAAGTGCGATGAAGCAGTCACTAAAAGCTTCAATACCTAAAATAAATCCTCTAACACCTTATGTAGACTTTATCAAACACTCACCTAATGAAGGTGGATATATAGCTTTTGTAGATTTTTCAAATCCTCATGGCTTGTGGTCTGTAGCTCAATCAAATGACCACCACTTAGTTCTAATAGGACCGGAAGGAGATTTTACTCAAGCCGAACTTGAATTAGCTCAAGCCAATAATTTTGAAAATGTAAGTTTAGGAAAAAGCCGTCTCCGAACGGAGACGGCTGGTATTGTTGCTTGCACTATTTTAAATCAGCACTGAACCATTCTAACACAATTTACTATTCATTAATCATGAGTCTCAGGTTTGATTTTCTACCAAACTGCTCAATAGTAATTATATATATTCCCTGATTCAAAGATTCATTAGGAACAAGTCTTAAATCCTCACTAAAGTCACCTGGCTCATACATTTGATCTACCACTACTCTACCGAACATATCAAACATAGTCACATGAACTTCATCTCGTTGATCAGCCTCAATTCTTAAGTTAATATTACTATCATCCGTTGGATTAGGATAAACTTTGAATGATAGAGTACTATTTTCAGGAATCATATCGACAACGACAATCTGATCAGCAATAGAAAACTGACCATCAAAGTCTACTTGTTTTAACCTGTAGTAGTTCTTTCCTATTGAAGGTCGCGTGTCAATAAAGGTATATTCTTGAGTATCGTTTGTAGTACCATTTCCCTCAACTGTAGCTATGACTTCATAAGTCAAACCATCAGATGATCTTTGAAGCTCAAAGTAATCATTATTGATCTCAGAGGAAGTAACCCACTTTAACTCTACATCACCATCCAATTCACGCCCTGTGAATGAAGTCAACGTTATAGGCAGCGGATTAGCAGCTGAAGCTGATCCTAGAGTGAATATACGTTCACTAAAAGTATTTGAACTAACTGCAGTGAATCTTCCCTCAGCATCAGTATTTCCTGCAGAAAAACCGGCACCATCTAAGTTATCCCAAGTACCCAGTCCACTATTCCAAATCATTACTTCTAATTCCTGACGTTCAGCAGGTTCTGATGAGACATCACTAATAAGTCCCCAACTCAATCCCACAGTGGCAGTTGTGCCAATAGAACCAACGTTACCATCCGAAATTTTCCAATACTCTCCATTACTAATGGTAGCAACATCCCCAGCATTAGTTAAGTCCATGCTGGTCACAGATGCTTCATTATCCATAGCATTCGATTGGAAATATTGAGCTTCCCAAGTCAGTCCACCAGCAGAAACATCATTTACTGAAGCTGGACGCCACTCAGTGCCGCTACCAATTGGGAATTGAAAGTTTCCATTTGCTGAGGCAATAGTTTTCGAAAGCCTTCCATTTATGTATGAATTTTCACTACCTATAGCTGGACTCACCGAAGCATTGGACAAAAGGCTAAAATCATTATCATTGGTTCTTATTAGTCCATTATTCAAAAATAATATACTGCTGATTTCGACCTGGCCAGAAGAAATATTAATCCCATTAGCATTAGCGATCAGGAATCTATAGAATGCACCAGAACCAGTAAAATCACCATTCAAATCTTGTTCAGATGTTCCATTAAAAATAGTTCTATGTGTCCCGCTTCCTGAAGTATGGCTTCCAGAAATAAAATTAAAATCAGACTTAACAAACAACCTTCCACCGGTTCCTGTATTGAACGTCCCTCCATTAATAGTTACATCACCATTAAAAGTCACATCACCATTATTTTCACCATTAAAAATTCCCCCATTGATGGTAAAATTATTGTCAACCTCAATATCTCCGGTTCCTGTATTAAAAGTACCCTCAGTAATGAGAAAATTATTCTCTACAGTTATATCTCGATTATTTGCATTATCCACAACTAAACCAGATCCATTTATTACCAAATCTTCGCATACAGTCACATTATTATTTGGAAACTCGCGATCACCCGTACCAATAAATGACAAGTTTCGTAATGAAGTAATTCCACTTAACACACTATAACTACCAGTGCCTCCATACTCAAGTCCACCTCCCGAACAACTCAAGAAGTTACCTGAGAAAGCAGGTAAATTCGCATTGATTCCATCACTTAAAATTCTCAATGTACCTGTTCCAGATAATTGACCTAACCTATGGTTGGTAGAGTTGTCAACTTCCAAAATACCTCCATCTTGTATTTCAGTTCTATAAAAACTGGCATTATCAGAATCTAGTGTCAATGTAAAAGTATTAGGCACTATAATAACTGCTCCAGTTGGAGCACCTCCACCAGGAACAGGGTTATCATAAACATCATCTCCAAAATTACCACTAACATCCACCGTGTATGTAGCTACATTATTCGGAATAGCTTCGTCAATTCCTGCAAAGTAGTCCCCTGTAATACCGTTATCAGATGCACCACTAAAATTGAAAGAGATAAGATTAGTCGTCTCATTCACTTCTGTAGTAGTAAACTTATTGATTACATCCGTAGGGTTATCAAACGCCAATATCCTGGCTGCAATGTAATCTGCCTCACTGGAACCCGGATCGGCCGTTAGAACCTGGGAATCATCATATCCCATAGTCATATCTGTGGTTAAGCCAGTTATTCCGCTAGACTGAACAGTCCAGTAATATTGTAATACGTTATTAACATCACCAGTTCCAAAGAAATTTGACCCGTCATTTATTGTCGGGTGAAACTCATTGGCAGGTAAGATGGTAATGGTGCCTATACTTGAGCCTGATGTGTTGGACCCTGATGTTAAGTCAAAAATTACGGGAGTATAAAAAGACTGACCTACAGGGAATGTAAAGTCCTGGCTAAAGCTGGCAGGGAAAGTCTTAGAAACACCTCCATCAGTAAAAGAACTGTTGGTTCGTATCATATTGGTAACTCCAAACGAATTTACAGGAGTTATTAAAGCATTTAAGCCTAATGCTATCACACTACCTCCTACATTAAACACTCCGTTCTCTAATCTCAACCCTCCATCAACATTAAAGTCATAGCCATTGCCATCAGGAATAGTTACTCCATTGGCATTATTTATAGTAAGTACCCCAAGTGTTCCTGAACCTGCTGCAGACCTTCTCAATTCTTGAGCCGAACCACCTGCAAAAACTAATCCATTACCTGCTGTACTTGAGTGTATTCCATCTATGACAGCATCAGCAGCAAGGTTTATTGAAAAACCGTTGTCTGACAAAGTCCCATCGGATATAGTAAAGAGATCTGCTACATCCAGTGTATTTGTCAAATCAAGCGTACCAACCTCAGATTTTGTGAACCTGAAAAAGGTATTTGTACCACTCCCTGTAATTTGTTGTGAACCTGTGGAGTTGAATATGGTTTCGTTTCCTTGCGCATCATAGGTGCCGTCATTGTCAAAATCTCCGCCTACAGTGAGTGTCCTCGCATTACCATTCAATGCGGCACCAGTTTCAATGGTCAATAAACCCGATACTGTTAAAGGATTAATATCTATCTCAGCAGAAGGAGTGTTTGTGCCATTGATGGTTAGGTTTTCTAAATCGATCACTGAATTAATTCTAAAATCATTTTGTCCAGCTGGCGTGTTCGCATTGAAAATAGTAATCGTAGAACCAGTTACGTCAGAGATATCGGGGTCCAAGAATAACGCAGCCACTGTAGGTGTATCTTGATGTCTTTCAATTGTTAATGTACCCCCAGTATAAGTAAATTCACTTCCAGTGTTATAAATCTGAAGCATACCTCTGGTATTCTCCGGACCTGCTTGAGTACCAATACGTACATCTCCACCTGTTTGGCGATACCTTAATACGCCAGTCTCAGCCGAAGTAATTCCTCTGATTTGAGAACCTACATCTAATGTACCACTGGATATTTCCAACAATGCATTGCCAGAAGCTGAATATTCTATGAAGTTGTTACCATTCCCCACGGCATCATCCATATCAAGGGTTCCACCATCAATAATAATACAACCATCGAGTTCTATTCCTGAATCACTACCATTTACGTTTGCAGTTCCTTGGGTCAGTTGTAAGCCTGCATCGGCAGGAATTGAAAAACTGTCTCCACCAGTAGTTAAATTGATGTCGATAGCAGGGTCATTTAGGGCAAGTATTCCACTTGTTAAGGTAATTGCCTTTGTTGTACCATTAGTACTGCTACCAAGGGTAAAGTTGGTGTTTATTGTGAAAGAATTGGTTTTCGAATCTTTTGTTAACACCAATCGACTTAAGTCTGGGTCAACACTTGCCGCACTATTAAACACTTTATCTTCATTCCCCTCAATGTTCAAAGTTATATTGCTTTGAAAACCATCATCAGCCGTAAACAAGTCTAAAAGAGCATCTGCATCTCTGATTTGTATATCGCCTGAAATGTTTAGCTGATGGTTTAAGTTATCTGTTCCACCAGTTTGAACAAATAATTGATTTGAGTCTGTATTACCATCAGTATCTAAAATGAAGTCTCCTCCCACGGAAATAGATCTTGCATTACCACTATTTTGAAAAATAATACGACCTTCATTATTAGAACCTATACCTCCAATTCTTAAAGAATCAGTAACAACAATATCTCCAGCAGCACCTGTATTCATTAACAAAGTTCCGCCAAACCTTACATTTAAATTTTGACAAGTAATGTCCACAGCAAACGACACCGATCTTCCATCCTGATAATTGGATGTTCGTCCTGGGATGCTAAGTCTAGGGAATTGCGTAAGGTTTGTAGGTGCAACTGCATCACCATCATTGGATCTCATTATGAAACTAGCCCCTTCAGTATCTGCGAACTCACCAAGATCGGCATCTAAGGTAGGTTGATCAACATCTGTCATTTGATACTGTATTTCGCCATTTCCAGTCACACTTCCACCGACTCTTAATCCTCGTGTAGGTGTAATGATAAGTCTTGAATTCTCACCTTCTACACCATTTGCTTCAGGGTTTTGCTCTAAAATTAGTTCTGCGATTTCTAAAGGACTAGCAATTGTCCCAGTATTAAGTGTCACACGATGTCTTTGATAAGATCCCGGACTACCAGAAAACCCTATATGAACTACATCACCCGCCCCAGGAGAAGAGGAGGCGGCAGCACCACCATAACCTATGGTAGACCAGATATTATTATTTGTCCAGTTACCAGTAGCACTCCTTGAATAATAAATCTCAGGCGCTCCAACAAACCTTCCAAATTCACCTGCCGTATAATTTGCTTCTTCCAGTGTAAAACCAACATCTCCAGCGCCATTAAAAGTGATTGTATTGTTTGTATCATCTACCCCTTCTGGTGTAGGATCATCTTCATAATTCCTTGTAAAAGGATCTACGGTTAGGACTTTTCCAGCCGCAAATGTCGCTTCATTAGCAGAACCATCTAAATCATTGTCATAATAAGTAAACGTATATTCAACGGTTGGTAAAGTAGAGAAATCCTCAAAATCAACTGTCCAATAATAAGAGAGTATATCACCCCCACTAGGGTCTGTAGTCGCTAACTCCTTATCGACAGGTCGAATAGTGATATAACCATCATCGGTAACTCCTGATAGTGTGGCTGATGCTGGAGTATATTTAGAGTTACCGGTGCCAGAACCAGCATCTGTAAATGCATCTAAGCCATCAGTACCAATACCAAAAGGTAAATCAAATGTGGCATTCCCATCTTCCGGATCCAGACCATCTGCGGGGACATAAATGCTTAAACCGCCATCAGAAGCATTTCCATCAGTAATAAACATATCTTCCACTGAAAAACAGCCTCCACACCCATTCCAATCAGCCTGAGCACCACTCAGGTTAATGTCTAATGCATCAATCTTTAAGTTATGCTCACCTAAATTCATTCTACCAAAACGATATTGCAATCGTTCTATGTAGACATCACTAGTCAAGTCTATTATATCGGTACTATTATTAAATCGAACGTTACCGAATCTACTGGTGTCTGCTGTTACCACTTGGATAGGACCATTGGTGAATTTTATAAAGTCATTATTTCCATTAGGTGAAGCGTCTCCAGCAGCGGCAGCCGGGTCATAAACACCCAGTATGTCATAATTAACCAATGAATCTGAAAATATTCTAACACTATATAATCCATTATCAAAAATTCCGCTTAACACTTTAAACGCATCACCATCTATTCTTATTAAATTATTGTTACTACCCGATACATCAGTCTTGCCCGAACCTAATGAAACCACTCTGCCAGTAGGCTTATTGATCATTAAATTCCAAAAGCGTTGTTCACCATTGCCATCAACTCGGTTTTGAAAGTCAAGAGTAGCATCGTCAACACCATTAATGGTGGTTGTATTCGGCTTGCCCGCATCAAACAGGTAATCACCAGAAGTCTGAATAGTGAAGTCACTACCTATTTCTACATCAAAACCATTATGATCAAATAGCACCCCACCTTCGATGGTCAAGTCGTTTGATACCAACAGTTCAGGGTTTAGAATTGCCTCCGGTGAACCACCAGGACCAGAAAGACCTTCATCTAACTCAACCTCGGTTGCTGTACCTCCTGAACTTCGCATAATAACATTCCAAAAAGGTGCCTTAGAAGTGACTTTGAAATTAGTATTTGTCGAGTTTTCCATGATGACAGTTCCACCAGTAACAGAAATATTTCCAGGATCACTATTAATAAAAATACCTCCGCCAGCTCCACCTCCTGTTAGCGGTTGACTTCCAGAAACATTCAAAACACCGCCTGACATATTAAAAGTATTACCAGTGTAAGTCAAACTGAAAGTATAGTAGTCATTGTTAATTGAACCCCCAGTCACATTAACCGTCCCTCCAGATTGGAAGTAACCTCCAATATTTGCGGCCCCGAGAACTGAAGTACGTATTTGATTTGTAGTTACTGTTCCACCTTCTACTATGATAGTTCCATTATCTCGTGTAGTAATTCCAGCTGTTCCCGGAGCAACAACAAATCCATCAGATACTCGAATAGTACCGTAAGGTACAATGGAGTTACCGGCAGTTGTGACACTGCCCCCATTAACCCAAAGCCTTGAGCCTTCGGATAAATTGTAGTTACCACCATCATTTAATTCATCAATATCAACATTGGCATTTAACCTAACCGTACCTCGTATCAACCCTAAAGCATTGGCATTATCAGTTAACTGTGCAGTAGCAGCGTGTGCTTCACTAGCAAACCCGAATAAATTAAAGTTTGCTATGGATGATGCATTAATATCTAAAATATAGGTCTCATCTACACCTTTATCAATTTCTATTCGGTAAAAATTTGTTACTCCATTACAGTTTATAGTTTGGTCAGCATCGTCATTTAAGAAATTGGCATCTACTATTCCATTAGCATCTTCAGCATTGACAATTGCCATGGTTCTGTTAGTGAATTCAACTCTACCATTGTTAGTAAAATCTCCATAAAAATTAAACTGATGTCTCGCATTGGCCGTACCAACATGTATCTCTCCAGAAGCATCAATTTGAACATTGCCAAAAGCATTAATATTTAAGGCCGTTGTCTCTGTATCGTCATTTATTTGCAGGATACCTGTTTGAATAGTAAGGTTTCCATTAATAGTATAATCTGATAGCAGTGTAACAATGTTAGTTGGTGAAGCAAGATTAATGATCACATTATTATAAACCCTATCTGTATCTAAATCAAAATTACCAGCCTCTATCATAACCGTGCCCCCCACTATTGGGTCTGCAAAATCTGAGGTGGAGCCTGAAGGGAAATTATCAATGCCAGCAGAACCTTCTACAGAAATAATTCCGTTACCGGCAATGGAAAAGTAATTATGTCCTGTTGTATTTTCAATGTCTAAACGACCGTCTACCGTCAAACTAACCCCATCATTATCATCAGTGGCCATTCTTACCGTTCTTCCAGTCAAAATGACCATATTATCTCCAGCCGTTGGTAAATTCCCAGTCGGAGGGAATCTTTGATCTCCAGAGGGGTCTGTAGTCCAAGTTAAGGCATCTTCCCAATTACCTGATTGAAATGAATAATAAGTAGTATTAACAAGTTGTGCGCCCCTCCCCAGCGTGTAGTAACCAGTAGGTATATCTTGGTTAGACAAATTCACTACAACTTGATCTCCATTTTCAATGCTAATTGAATTAGCTAAAACTCTTGTATAATCATTACCCGTAGTAGCTCTGTACAATAGTACATAATCACTGGCAGCTCCTACGGCTCCAAGACCTGCTACCCCAAAATCAAATCTTAACTCTGCAGAAACTCCTCCTGAAGCTTCTAAAAACCAACTTCTTGCCCATCTATCCGTTATATCTGGATCAGTAAAATCAGTTAATATTGTCTGACTATGAGCAGTATTATCATGTGCAAGCAGTACAAATTCATTAGAAGCATTTAAGGTACCACCCGCCTCTTCAATTTGAAGCGCATCTGAAAATCCTGAGAGGCTGCTTGTGTTACTTCCATCGCTAGTACCTATTCCAACCAAATCATTATTGAAGGCAGCATCTGCCATTGAAAAGAAATCATTGGTAATAGCAATATTATATTTTTCAGAAAGGTAGTTTTCAATAATTATTCGTTGAGCATCATTTATGGCGTTCTTGAACATAATAATTTCAGCAATTTCACCATCAAAATCCTGGTTAGTTGCATAACCTCCATCTACATTATCTTGCTCTCCGCCAATAGCTAATGATCCTCCAGTTGTAAGAGAAGCACCACTCGATAATGAAGTAGAGTTAACATTACTACCATTTTTATAGTGATTAAGTTGGCCTCCTGAAGACTGCCATACTGAAGTAAATATGTTAAAAGTATTTATTCCATCATTGAGAGACCCACCTGCAGAGTTAGCAGCTTTAGCATAAGTACGCATACCGCTTGCGTCAAACAACAAATACTCATTACTACTATTCCCCGTACCAACGGAATAAGATATAATACCTTCAGAATTGTTAGCCGTGGCAAATACAACCATAGTCGTTACTTCAGTTGTACCCATATTTGCAAATGGGTTTAATTTCAACCTTTCTGCATTGGAATCATCAAAAACGACAGAGGGCAAGCTATTCACTTGATTAAGCGAAAAACTAGGTAGGTTACCAGACGAAGACGCTGAAAAAACCTCTCCGTTACCAGAGATATCTGTCCAGGTCGCTACATCAACACCATCTCCAACCCCAATTGTTCCAGCATCCAGCCAGATGATATTTTCAGGTTGTCCACTTGCTCCTGTAGCATTTCCTACCCCCGCAGGACCGGTCTGACCGTAAGAAACTAGTGATAAAAAAAGTAAAGCCGAAAGTAATAGATAAGTTTTTTTCATAACGCTCATTTGATAGCTAATACCATGCTACAAAACTAAAAATTGTTAATACGCTTATAATCAAATAGTTACTAAATTATAGTTATCATCATTATTCCCGATTTGGGAAAAAAGTCTGACTCTAACCTCTAGTTTAGTCAACCTAATGTTTACCATAAAGGGTAAAATTACGCAAATGTACTTTTTAATAAAGTAATAAATGCGAAAAAGACTTAAATGGTAACAACACTTCATAAGATTTAAACTATTAACCATAAATAATGATGTAAGATATTAGATGGATTATTAAATAATTAATGGATTTTCATGTGTTCAAAGAATTTCACACGTTGATAATACCATGACTCTATAAGTAGACCTGCAGTCTTGCTGCAAATATTGATACCTATAGTAATTACTTTTCTAAGGATGTCTGTATTGTTGTTGTAACGTGTTAATCTCATGATACAAGAATAGACAATCATTCCACTTGTTGAATCCGTAATATCCTGATTCTGAAAACTCAGGGTTTCCCCTAGGGCATCGTTTTAGCAATATTTATTTGCCCAGTTTGATAATAACTGCAGATTAGTAATTTGTCAAATGTCAACAGTGTATATTGTTTTTGGTCCTATATATTTATCTTCAAGCAAAATGGGATAACTATGGTTTTAAACTACATCTGGTTTGGTTTCTTCATGATAGCGTTTATCGTAGCACTAATCAAAGTACTATTTTTTGGTGACACTCAGGTCTTCACCGAAATGGTCAATGCCACTTTCGAAATGTCAAAAACAGGGTTTGAAATTTCTATTGGTTTGACCGGTGTTATGGCTTTATGGCTCGGCTTAATGAAAATCGGTGAAGAAGGTGGAATGGTTAAAATTCTATCGCGGTTGGTTGGTCCTTTTTTTAGCAAGTTGTTTCCTGACATCCCTAAAGATCATCCTGCAACAGGCTCAATAATCATGAATTTCTCAGCTAATATTCTAGGGTTGGATAATGCGGCCACACCTCTAGGCTTAAAAGCAATGAATGAAATGCAAAGTCTTAACGTGACTAAAGATACTGCTTCCAATTCCCAGATTATGTTCCTTGTCCTAAATACTTCAGGTCTGTCCATCATCCCATTGACGATATTAGTAGACAGGTCAGTATTAGGAGCTACTAATCCCACAGATGTTTTCTTGCCAATTCTTTTAGCAACATTTTGTTCTACCATAGTCGGTCTTATTACGGTTTCCATTTGTCAGAAAATTAATTTATTTGACAAAGTAATTATGGCCTACTTAGGTGGGTTGACGTTATTTATTGGCCTATTAGTCTATTATCTCACAACCCTTAGCCAACAAGATCTAAATACATTTTCAACGTTTGCCAGCAACTTCATAATTTTCTCTCTCATAATTAGCTTTCTAATTCTAGGGTTTCGCAAAAAAATTAATCTCTATTCTACTTTTGTGGAAGGAGCTAAGGAGGGCTTCCAGATAGCCATAAAAATTATCCCATATCTCATAGCCATTCTAGTGGCCATTGGAGTATTCAGAGCTTCTGGTGCTTTTGATTATATATTAGAAGGATTGAGACTAGCCATAGCCGCAGTAGGACTCGATACAGACTTTGTTGATGCGCTACCGGTAGCATTGATGAAGCCACTTAGTGGTGGGGCAGCCAGAGGTATGATGATTGAGACTATAAAAACCAATGGTGTTGACACTTTTGTAGGTCAAATGGCCAGCGTATTTAGAGGAGCTACTGAAACTACTTTCTATATTGTAGCGGTCTATTTCGGATCAGTAAACATAAAAAATATTAGGTATGCTATTACCGCTGGCCTTATAGCAGACCTGGCTGGTATTATAGCTGCAATATTCTTTGGGTATATGTTTTTCCATTAAAGTGCAAATGCCTATATTTCATTTTTGATATAAAGAGAAGATATGATAGATAAGAAAGCAGAGATTCAAAAGACTATTTATGATAATGCAAAGAGCCATTTTTTGGGAAACTTCCCAGATTCGCTTCCTATAGAACAGGCCTATGTTCATATAGGAATGTACCTTGGGTGGATAATCGATAATGATCTTTATTCAGAATATTTTGAAGATGAAGCAGACATGCAAATCTTTAGATTTAAAAGAAGAGAAATCTCTTGTACTATCTTAAGCGAAATTTGGGATGGCTACCTGGGTTTTGAGCTTTTCAATAAGGAAGGAAACATGTTTACCTATTACTACTATGGAGGTGGTCTCTATAAAGGCGATTATGATGAGGCTCTGGTTAAAAAGCTTCCTTCCATCTACCATGTGAAAGATAGCTGGGATAATTACGAAGAAATCAAATCAAGAATCGATGTAAGATTTAACGATTGGAAAAAACTTGTAGGCAGGTAAACCAATAAGGTTACTTAAAGAATGTGATAAAAGCTCCTTGACTAGGAGCTTTTTTATTTAACAGAACCTTTTTTATCAAGCAAAAGCCTATCCTTTATTTCTTTATCACCAAGGTAATTCTCCATATCATATTCGATAACCACATCACCCGTATTATTATTGATTAGCAGGGTCTTGGGAGTTGTATCAAGCGTTACATCCTTTTCCCAAGCTAAGCCATCTGAAGTATAAATTTTAGCTATACTAGCGGCATACTCTTCTTGCTCAGGCAACTGAACATAATACATGAGTATATAGTAATGACCTTCGTCCTCTGATGATACCATCACACTAGTTTCATCAAGATTTTGTTTATTGATATTTCTAGTATCAATCTTAAAATTGACCTTTAATGTCTGATTACGGGTATGATTTATTGAAGCAAAATAACCTTGCGCTGATGCTTTCCCAGAGAAATAAAGACCAACCGTATACTCGCCTTCCAAAACAAGTGGAACATATTTGGAAAGACCTACATTCACCTCTTTGAATAATGGAATAGAATCACTATCACCTATCAACCACCTTGAGCGCTCCACTAAAGATTCAATCTCAGCCTCAGCGTTCTTCTTGGCGTATATAGATGCATCAAGTTGTTCTTTAATGTACGATTGCAGCCCTTCAACACCTTCATACTGGGTCTTAATGTAACTTGCATAGTTCCGTTCATCTTCAGCAAGATCTCTACTAATCAACAAGTTGACCAGACTATCCATCTCCTTGACATAACTGTAGCGCTTATCAGCTACTTCCAGTTGGTAAACAATATCACTACTGTCACGATAAAACAAGTGATTCATCTTATATGATTCGCTCTCTATATCAGCAATCTTATACTTGAAAATGTATTCTGGCAATGGATCGGCATCATATTCTCTTATTTTTTTAAGAATACCTTCTATAGGAGTAATTCTATTATCCATAGCCATGGAATCTACTCTTACTCTATCAGTGAGCTGATTGAGCATTTGATCATATTCAACCAACTCGGTTCTCATTGGGGTTACCACTTCTTTGACACCTGTTCTTACTGACTCAGCCCACATTTTATAATCCCAAAAGTCAATGTTATCTTCTGTAAGATCGATCATTGTCAATCCCTCTTTTTCATAGTCTTTGATTTCTTTAATATGAAGGGCAGGACCATAACCTGATTGACTAATTTTGCTTAAAACGGATTCAAACGCTCTATAATTTTCCAGTGCTAAAACAGATTTTTCTTCCACTTGTGTTACTCGATCTAATAGTTGGTCGTCAGATCGTAGATACAAGATTTTAACTGTTGGATAATCTTCTTTAATCTTCTTAAATTCTTCCAGAGCAGCAGCATAGTTACTTAGAGTTTTATCATAGTAGATTTTAAGCTCCTGAACATTTTCTTTTCTTTCTTTTAGGCCTTTGGATTTATTCTCCAAATCGAATAACACATCAGCAAGCTTAATCCCAAATTTACCTGTTCGCAAATCTCTTCGTTGGTAGGCCTGGTAGAACTCATCGTTCTTTTTAATCTCTTTTTCAGTAATGTATTGACTTGCCAAATCATAGTAAATGAGAGCTGAATCAGCATTTATCACAAATTGGTCTGTCTCTTTAAGTATGTCATTAGCACTGGCTTTATCATGATAGATAAAAGCCATTTGTAAATTTGCGTTGGGATGTGACACATTCTTTGCGTCCTGAAGAAACCTACGAAGAATAGGTTCAGCTTGATCATACTTTTTAGTATCCAGAATAAAAAAAAGATCTTTATACTTTATCTTCTGAGCAAATGACCCGGTAGTTGAAATAAAAAAGAAGAAAAGTATTGCTGCAACTCTCATATAGACGCGATTTAATGCCAAATTAAATAAAAATGTAACCATTATCCATTAAACATTCCTTTGAGCTGATTGAGTTTATCCTGAAGGTCTCCATTACCAGTGTTTCTATCCTTTTTTTTGGGTTTCACGGTCTTATTCACCGGCCTCTTACCAAAAGGATCAGACTTCATTGATAGGCTTATTCGCTTCCTTGGAATATCTACCTCTAATACAGTAACAGACACCTTTTGCTGAACGGAAACATGATCTGCCGGGTTTTTAACAAAACCATCAGCCAGATGACTGATATGTACTAAACCGTCCTGATGAACCCCAATATCAACAAAGGCTCCGAAGTTGGTTACATTAGTGACTATACCTGGTAACACTAAACCGGTCTTTAGGTCCTCCATATGGTTAATTCCCTCCTGAAAACTAAATACTTCGAACTTTTCTCGAGGATCACGACCTGGTTTCGTCAGTTCTTCCATGATATCAGTCAATGTGGGAAGGCCTACTTCATCTGTGATATAAGCTTTTAGATCAACCTTTCTTCGCAGTTCAGCATTGTTCATCAAATCTGCAATACTGCAATTCAGGTCTTTGGTCATTCTGTCTACCAAATGATAGCTTTCTGGGTGAACCGCGCTAGCATCCAGTGGATTACTGGCCTCTCTTATTCTTAAGAAACCTGCCGCCTGTTCAAAAGCCTTATCTCCCAATCGAGGCACTTTAGTTAATGCTTTTCTATTTTTAAACGGACCATTTTCATTTCTGTAGTCAACAATCCCTTTGGCTAACTGAGGCCCCAGCCCAGATACATAAGATAGTAATTCCTTACTGGCTGTATTGAGTTCAACACCGACAGAGTTTACACAACTTACCACCACATCATCAAGGCCTCTTTTCAAAGCATTTTGATCTACATCATGCTGGTACTGTCCAACACCTATAGATTTTGCATCTATCTTGACCAATTCTGCCAAAGGGTCCATGAGTCTGCGCCCTATGGATACTGCCCCTCTTACAGTAAGATCATAATCGGGAAATTCCTCTCTTGCAGTTTCAGACGCTGAGTAAATGGAAGCTCCGCTCTCATTGACCATTAAGATTAAAATAGAAGTAGGAAGCCCTATTTCTTTTACAAATTTTTCTGTTTCGCGACTGGCCGTGCCATTGCCAATAGCTACTGCCTCGACATTAAACTTTTCACAGAGCTGTTTTACTATTGCTCCAGCCTCAACAACTCGCTTTTGAGGTTCATTGGGATAAATAGCATCGTTATACAGTAGTTTACCCTGTTTATCTAATACCACCAACTTACAGCCTGTTCTAAATCCCGGATCCAGCGCCAATACATTCTTTTGACCTAGAGGTGAGGCAAGTAATAGCTTTCTTAAATTATCAGCAAAAACATTGATCGCTTCCTCATCAGCGGCTTGCTTAGTGGCTACCCGCATCTCCGTTTCCATAGAAGGTTTTAAAAGTCTGGAATAACAGTCTTTCACTGCCTCTTCCACTTGCTGGCCGGCTTCATTGGGTGAGGCTACAAACTGGTTATTAAGTAACTCTAAAGCCTTGGTTTGATCAGGTGCTATGTCTAACGACAATATCATCTCTTTCTCTCCTCTTCTCATGGCAAGAAGCCTATGTGATGGCACTTTGGTCAATGGCTCACTCCAATCAAAATAGTCCTTATACTTCTGCCCTTCCTCTTCTTTTCCTTTGATCAGCTTTGACGTGATCACTGCTTGCTTTTCATAGAGCTGGCGTACCTTCTTACGCGCTTCCTGATCTTCGTTGACCCACTCGGCTATAATATCTCTTGCCCCTTGTAATGCGTCTTCCTCAGTTAACACTTTTTTATCCTCATCAATGTACTTAGCTGCTTCTGAAGAAATGTCACTCTGTCTTTGTTCAATGATAGTTTTTGCCAAAGGTTCCAATCCTTTCTCTTTCGCCATGCTGGCACGTGTTTTTCTTTTTGGCTTATAAGGCAGATAGATGTCCTCGAGTTCGGATAGTGTGATCGCTTTCTTTATAGCCTTTTCTAACTCCGGGGTTAGTTTTTCCTGGCTTTCAATGGATTTAAGAATAGCTTCTCTCCTTTTTTCCAGTTCTCTAAGCTGTTCTATTCGATCTCTGATGGCCATTATTTGCACTTCATCAAGGCTGCCTGTTGCCTCTTTTCTGTAACGCGAAATAAATGGAATGGTCGCTCCTTCATCTAACAGTTTCACCACAGCATCAATCTGTTTGGTGCTAATCGTTAGCTCGCTTGCTATTTTTGAAATAAAATCAATCATACTATATTCTACCTACGTATTAATCGGCAAATCTATAAAAAATATGAAGTGGGTCAAGGCAAAATGATGAGTGGTTATGTGATTTTTCTATCGCTGCTTTATCGTCTTAACTAGTATGTCACGTTGAGGTTCTTGAAACGTATGATCAGAGGCCGATTTCGACAAGCTCAATCTGACATGTCCTTTTATAGATTACAAACCTGATAAAGCAGAGCCATTCACATTTTTATAAGCACAAAAAAAAGGTGTCATGCCGGAAAATAAAAGGTTTACCTTTTCAAAACCTTTATTTATCCGGTATCTCACTTGATCACAATGGAAGACTGAGGGTATTTTTGGTTCTACATTTAAAAATTTTGAAGATGAAATTTCGTGATGACGTGCACCTTTTGTCAAGGCGTTGACCTGTCATTTAAGCTAAAATGAATTACTTTGGCATATTATCTGTTAGTAGATGCGATGAAAACTAAATTCAAAAAAGAAATGCGTGACTGGGGAATAATAGCTGTTGTATTCTTGACCTTGTACCTTACAGGTCTTCACACTGATGTAGCCGCGTTCGCCCAGCGAATGATTCTCTACACAGGTATCCTGGCACCAGAGACTGATCTTGATGAAAGTGAATTCATTGATGCTGACATGGACTTCGAAATCAAAAACCTTGATGGTGATGAAGTGGTCAATTTAAATGACTTCAAGGGAAAAGTGGTCTTTATGAATATTTGGGCTACCTGGTGTGCTCCATGTATTGCTGAGATGCCCAATATCCAAAGCTTGCATGACAAGCTAAAAGAAGAGAATAACGATGATGTTGTTTTTGTGATGCTCTCCATGGATCGTTCTGAGGAAAAGGCCAGAAAATTTATCAAAAAGAAGGGATTCACATTCCCTACCTATGTAGCAGCCAGCAAAGTACCTGATGTATTCAACGTACCTTCTATTCCTACTACTTTTGTTATCTCTCCTGAAGGTAAAATAGTCTCCAAAAAAGTGGGTATGGCCAATTATGATAAAAAGAAGTTTAAGAGTTATTTGGAGGGTCTTACAACCACGAATTAATCCTAAGTCGTCATTTCGCAGCAACGCGGAGAAATCTTAGCCACAAACATCTATAGTTGACCTACTTATTGGCACAGATTCCTGACGGAATGACCTCAAAGTTTATAAGTGCTTTTTCCTAAGTATCTGAGCCAGCTTTTCCAATCCGGTTGTAGCTTTATCCTGTATAAACTGAACATTAGATTGCTCCCTCATCATTGGTGTTTTTGGGTCTACCACATAAATTGGGTTTTGAGCAGGCACAAAGTCAATAAGTCCTGCCGCAGGATAAACCGCCATGGAAGTACCTACTATCAAAAAAATATCAGCTCTTTCAGTAATTTGAGAGGCTACATCAATCATGGGAACCATCTCTCCAAACCAAACAATGTTGGGTCTAAGTTGTGATCCTTTATCACATAGATCTCCCAGCTGAATGGCCTTACCTCCTATGTCATAGATCAGTGATTCGTCAGCGGTGCTACGTACTTCCGAAAGCTTGCCATGCAAATGAACTACCTCAGACGAACCTGCTCGTTCATGCAGGTCATCTACATTTTGAGTAATAACCGTGACCTTGAAATTCTCTTCCAGCTCTGCAAGTATTTTATGACCCTGATTAGGTTCGGCAGCGGCAGCAGCTTTTCTCCTTTGGTTGTAAAAGTCTAAGACCAATTCAGGATTGTTATGCCACCCTTCAGGGGAAGCTACTTCCATAACATCATGGCCTTCCCACAGTCCATCAGCATCGCGAAAGGTGGGGATGCCACTCTCCGCACTAATACCAGCTCCGGAAAGGACTACGAGGTTGAGCATAATTAAGGAAAACTTTATAAATGTAGTTTACTTCAACAAAATGCTGAGGTTTAGCCTGCAATTCTTATTCCTTTTTCAGGATAAATAGTTCATTCTCAAGTTCAGAGTTTCTGGCTTCGAGTCTATTCATTCGTTTATTCTGTTCTATCATATACAATGTTAATTCCTCAATCTTCTGAAGGAGCATATTATCCATTTCCGCTACGTTAAGGTCATTTTGCCTAAATTCTTCTGCAGAAGGAATTTCCGGTAAGTGTTTATTCTCTTTTACAAATTCTTCCACTTCCTCCAAAGTTCTCAGTTGATAGTCGTCTTCAAACACCCAATCAGCACCATCGGTAAGAGAAACTTTTACTTCTTTGGCCCATATTGTTCCATTTACAGATAGTTTGTTTTTAGGATCATTAGTGCCAATACCAACATATCCATTGGTTAATAAGGTAAGTGTAGAAGTAAACCATGCCGAACCATTTGTTGAAGGATAAAAATTCAGCGAATAATTATCCGCTGAACCACGCGCAGATATATCCCAGGAAAGTCTATCATTATTCTTAAATACAAAATCAGTGGGGTGATCTGCTGCTGATTCTAAAACCAAAGTTCCTCTGTTAGAGTCGTCTTTGATTGCAAGAGATGGAGTACCAGTATAATGGGCTCCTGAAGAGCTCACCTCCAGCTTCGCTTCTGGGTTACCAGTACCCACACCTACACGACCGCTGGTTAACAAAGTCATGGTTGGTACAAACCAGGTTGTACCGTTCTGAGAAGGGTAAAATTTAAGTGAGTAATTATCTGTTGACCCTCGCGCTGATATATCCCAAGAAAGTCGATCGTTGTTCTTAAATATGAAGTCTGTCGGTTCGTCAGCCACCGACTCTATCACTACAGTTCCTCTGTATGACACATCTCTAATTCTTAATGAAGGTGTCGAGTTATAGTGTGCTCCAGAAGATGTGATATCTAGTTTAGCCTCCGGACTTATTGAACCTACACCTACATTTCCATTACCTCTCCAAGTCATAATATTTGGTTCCCACCCGGTCGTGCCAATACCTGTTCCGAGAATTAGTTTATTCCCTTCTCCTCCACTTCCTAAAAAATTCCCTTTAAATAAAAATTCTTCCGTGAGATTTTCTGAAAAATCAAGGAGTTTTACTCCATCTACTCCCCCAACATTTCTAATACTTAGTTTCGAAGAAGGGTTTGTTGTTCCGATGCCAGCATTACCAGTGGTTGGAAAGCTATTTTGACTCCAGGCTGTTGTTACTATTATAATCGGTAACAGTGTTAGTATAATCTTTTTCATTTAGTTGTAGTTTTTAATTACTGTAAACTTTAAAAGCTAATTTTTTGATGATCACATTAGTTGTTCATGTTGCATGTCATAATTCTTCTCATGTAGAAACTGGCATCATGCTTCGACAGGCTCAGCATGACAATGCTGATTCTTTTCATTTCAGTAAGCCTAGTTCACTTACACTAAATCCAAATTTAAAGGACCAGGGACTGCTATTAAGTGCATTTGTACCAGGTTCATGCAAGAAATTATACAATAGCATGATGTTCATGTCTATCATTTTATGAACTGTAAACCTACGACCTATGCCTGCCAATATACCAGTGACTGAGGTGGTTGAATTCATATCATTCTCACTTTTGGAAATACTCAACTGGTTGAATTCTGAATAAGCAAAGAACCCGTTGAGCACATCATAGCTGGTGAAGATGTTATAGCCTGTAGCGTTCTCAGGTACACCGGCAAGGTCTATAGAGTCTGAGCTAAAGGTTTTTCGGTAGACAAACCCTGCGCCTATGATAAACTTCCTGTTGAATTTATAGCCCAGCTGCGGGGTGAGGTCTAGCGCAAACGGATCGGTACTGGTGATGTTGAAGTTACCTCCGATAAAAAGCCGTTCTCTCAACGGTTTACCTTTCAACGAGCTACGCTTTACTGCACTACTCATATCACCGGAATTGAGCACTTTGCTGTACTTGTTCTGTAAAACACTTATAGCATTATCCAACAGCTTCAGTTGAGTTGCATTTTCAGTGAGAAAAGCTTCCGCTCTGGCCTTGGCTATTTCCTGCTGTTTCTCTTTATCTGAAAGTGAACTCGCCTCCTCTTTATAGCCTTCTAGTTCTTGCTTATAGGTATCCGGCATAGTGGTCAGTTGCTGCACTTCCTCTTTCTGCTGACCGAGTTGGCTAAGTTCATTATTTTGACCTAATGATTTTGTAGCTTCACTCTCCACAAACTCCTGGGTGGACTCCTGATCTTTTAAGGCATCTCGATAATTACCCGCTTCCCCGTTAAGTGAAGACAATCTTTCTAACTCCTCATTTTGAATATCGAGAGGCGCATTCTCTGCTAGTGCTGAAGATAACGAGTCGATATTAAGTGTATCTGGTAGTTGGAGATGCTCGCCCTTAGCAATGGCTTTGGTGAGGCTATCCGATTTATGCTTCCAGTACTTCTTATCTTTTCTTACCTGCTTAAGGCTGTCTTTGGTATAAAACTTATGATACCTCTTAAGCTTCTGCTTTGCCGACTTGCCCCGTTCTACCTTTTTTAAGTGCTTACCTGAAAGGCTCGCATTAAAGCGTTGACCAAATGCAACACTGCATGTGATGACAAATAATAATGTGATGTAATACTTTTTCAAATGTTATTTCCCTAGTTGTTCTATGCCTTGGTTCGTGTCCTCACGAACCAAACATCAAACCTCATTTCTTAAATCTTTAATAAATGAATAATCTGCAATATCCTTTTCATAAAACCGTGCTGTTGAGTATTTATAATCACAAGGGTCATTGACTAATTGCCAACGCTTCGCTACCGGATTGGCATGAATATAATCAAGCTTTTGATACATGACTTCCGGAGTATATAGGTGAACAGCCAACGAATCTCGTTGCCAAAATTCATATCGCTTATTGCTTGCTTCTACTTTGTAATCCTCTAACTCAGTGTTATTCTTTGCTTTTAAGAGCCTCTTAAACTCGTGAGCGGTGTATTTTAGAAAAGACCCGGTTGTTGTCTCTTTGCCATTCTGTTCATTTACTCTCCATATCAGGTGAATATGATTTGGCATAATGACAAAGGCAAACACTTCTAACTTTCCTTGATTGGACAAATGTCTTAAAGAGTCTATAATCACATCTTTGAAAGTATCATCATACAAAAGATGTTGCCATTTGTTTGTGGTTGCTGTCCAAAAGTAAATCTGCCCAAGCTCCATGTATGACTTCCTGCGATATGTGAATAATTCATTTTTCATTTTCCCATTGCCATGGTAAGTGCTTCACTTACCATCTCTTACTTTGACTCATGTCATTAATAACCATTCCTTCTTTATCATATTCAACTCCATCACTTACCACTTGTTGTTATGCTTGTTTCGTGAGGACGCAAACCAAGGCTAAGGATGAGTGAATAATTCATTTTTCATTTTTCCATTGCCATGGTAAGTGCTTCACTTACCATCTCTTACTTGACTCATGTCACTAATAACTATTACTTCTATATCATATTCAACTCCTTCACTTACTCCTTGTTATTATACTTGTTTCATGAGGGTACGAAACAAGGCTGAGCTACTTAATTTTTTTTAATTCTCTTTTCTTCTTTCTGAATACAGTTAACCAATTTTTTTAGATCTCTACTCTTCATTAGGCTCGGGTCATTTATTACTATCTCATAAGGAGCTCTTGAGCTTATACCCTCTTGACTTACAAGATTATTATGCCTAACATAAGCATCTAAAAAAACACGTGTTTTATCATTAAACAGTCCTTCAAGATTGTATGATTGATTGCAGCATTTTAAATGATGTAAGTACTGCTTCAAGTATATAATATTAAACGCAACTATGTCAATATCAGACGGATTATTCTGATCAATTTGATCCACTACATCAGAAGGTAAATCAAAACTAATCTTACTTGGTTTATACTGCGTTGCGAATGCTCTAAAATCTTGAGATTGAGCTGAAAGCAAATATGAAAAAAAAATGATTGTTGAAAGTATTAGTTTCATTTGACAAAATTAATATTGTGAAGGGTTTATCTTGTTACCCAAATCAGTAGTTCTCAATTCGTAATCTACTTCTTCTATTTTAGTTGTTGCAGCTTTTGTTCCATCTATTCCAATCTTTCCAGGAACAGGAACCACAGAAATTGTTTTTACAAATTCTGTTTTTATAAACGATTTATCACTTATTAAATTTCCTGTTTCCCTACCATTAATTACCTCAGGAGAGACATTTGATGTTGAAGATATAGTTGTAACACCTGTTTCCTTAGTCAATTGAGGACCTAAGACATTCCCACAATTACACCCTCCTATGACTATAGTTGCTCCCGATTCAAACTTCACAGAACCATCTAAAATAGCATTATTTAAATCTTGAATATCTGCTGCATTCGAACCTTTAAAACCATCTGTTTCAGAATAAAAACTATTGGTATGCTCCAAATAAATCGCATCCGGCCCACCATGGCTAAATACTGTTACACTCTGAATACTACCTTCAGTAGATGTTGCTCTTTGTAGAACACTAACAAACTCCTTGCCATTATTTGCACTGACAGGGGTTCCACCTGTAGTAGAAGCATGACGATTGGCTCTATGCCGGAATGTAGCATCATCTCTGCCTCCAAGACCACCTGTGCCAGCTATTGACAATACTGCCTCAAGGCCCTCTAATTCGCGATAGGAAATCAACTTATTCTCACTAAATGCATAAGTACTATTGTGTAAATAATCTTCTGCCAAAGGATCAACATTAAAAAACCTTCCCAAATCCGGCTGGTGATTACGCCATTTAAATGAATCCCAATTCAGACCTAAGTCATCAATGTTTTCCTGTTCCTGGAATTTCCATTCGTTTGTATTTTCAGCATATAAATTGTACTCGTTGAAAGTGAGTCCAAAAGGGTAGTAATCCTGCGTCTGTGTAACCTGTAGTACATCATTGTTTTTGATGTGGGTATATTCCATATCATCAAAAAACACATTGACATCACTCTGATTGACTACGTAGGCCATCAGGTGACCGTTGGAAGGGGCTGTATACTCCGTTTCGAGCTTTTGCCAACTGGTAGCCGCATTAAGTAAAACTGTCTGATAGCCAAACACTAGCGGTCCTGAAAAATTATCGTTATAGAAAATGTAGATCAAATAGGCTTTAGGTACAGTTGAAGAACTATTGACGCCCGTTGCTATACCGTTTACATCAGTATTAAGGTTAGACTGGATCAGGCCTCCCTCTGTACCACCAATTACACTAAATGAACCGCTCACTATTCCGGCTATATTATCAAGAATAACTGAAGGGTCACCTCCACTTGCCTCATAGGTAGCATGTGCCTTAAGCTTCACCTTATCACCTGCAGCCACGTCATAGTATTTACCTGCTCCCATTTGCCCGTACCTCAAAACAAGTGATCTGGAAGGGTTTTGGATCTCGAGGCTGGCAGCCGTATGGTTTTCCAGGGACGATTTGGAAGACATCGCTAAAAACTCTGCATCTTCCTCTGTCTGCCTTTCGGTCTCTATAGTAGCTAGTATCGTGTTAACTTCGTTCGTCACCCCATAAGTCACTCGTGTATTCCCTAAATGATCTTTAAGGAAGTACTCATAGTCCCAATCACCATCACGGTTAACTACTCGCCCCTGAGGCATTTGAATAAAATCAAGTTGATTGTCGCTGTAGACTATACCACTGATATAATCCGTTTCTTTCGTACTTCCGCCTTGCATGACCGCCATGTTTAATTTCATTCCAGAAGCATCGTAAGTAAAATCGATTGTCCGACCAGCCGAAAAATCGACCTGGGTCGGTAAGTTGAGATGATTATAATCCACATCAATACCCTTATTCATATCTTCAATCATGTTACCCAACTCATCGTAAGTATATTCTGGCACATTGACATCCGAATCATATAAGTCATCAAAACCTAGATCATTTAGAGCGTCATCTTTTACATTTCTAAGTTGATTGCCATTATAATTATAAGTGTAAGTTAAATCATCAATTTTTGAGCCCTCGCCCCACCTATCCAGCTCTTTAATATTTCCATTTTTATCATAGACTAAGACCTCTTCATCAAAAGCCCCGACATTACCACTCCATGTACCCCCAGATTTAGTGGCATACTTCGCCTTTTCAAATCTATCCGTCCAATCATAGGTAAAACCATAGATTTGTTGATCCGAGCTTTCTTCGAGGTTATCGGTTTTCCAACTGATCGAATTAATGTTTCCATTGTAGCGAGCAACCGTTGGAGTACCTATAGTTTGTGTCTGGTGATAATTTAAGTTCATCCCAAACAAGTCGCCATCACTACCACCCAGGTTATCATCATTTATAGCAGTAAGCCACCCCCTGATATTATAATCAAAATCCGTAGACTGGATCTCGTTCCCTGAGGGTGAATGGTGATTCGTCTCAATCAACTCTCCCAATTCATTGTATGAATTCTCGGCTATCAGCACTTCGTTTTCAGCATCTACCTTGTGGTAGTTCCTAAGTAACCTTCCTGCATGGTCATATTCAAATCGCTCGACAATAGTCACGGAAGACGCTCCGGCCGTATGATCACGCTGTGTTTTTACGACACGACCTACAAAGTCATAGTCATTAGAAATGACATCCAATCCGCCTAGTTGATTTTCAACGACTGTCTGAATGAGGCGATATTCAGTATCATAATAGTTGGTGAAATTCAACCAGGTAGTGCCATCAACTATTTTTATTTTACCTCCTGTGCTATAACCCTTTACCGTATTAAATGAACTACTCGCAAACCCGCTGATGGAACGAAAGTTGAAATTTTTACTCCCAACGTCCCAATTCGTATTATCCTTGAAATTGTAGTTGTCGTAATAGTTAATCGTCAGTAAATTACCTGTAGTAGCACTGGTAGGAAAAGTACGATTGCGTGTATATCCTTCTGCAGACGAATTTTCATTTTCGTATCTATTGGTTGAAGCCATAACAGCTGTAGCCAACGTTTGCTGATCTCCGGATTGTGTATGAAAACCTGTCATAATTACCCTATTGAAGGCATCATACTTACGGTATTCCCATTGATTTCCTTGCGTAGGATCTTTAGTCAGTACTAATCGATCCCATTTGTCATATACCAGATAATACCAATCGCTCCAGCCGGGCAGCCTCTTTTCTATTAATCGTTGCTGATTATCATATTTATATTGAAAAGCCCATTCATTAAGGAAAGCCTCTTTTGAAGCAGTAGTTGCATTATCATACTCTGAAGCCAATCTTCCTACCGCCTCAGGTGGAAGTACAAAGCGGAGATTACCTATTTCGTCATAAACATAGTAGGTATCAAACCAGCTGGAAGTACCACTTTTCACTCTTTTTACAACAAGTTGATTTCTGGCATTTTCGAACTCCACAACCTCACGATCATCTTCATCAATTGATTTTACGCCCAACAATGTGTTTGCTGCATAGTTACTATGGCTGATGATATTACCAGATATCGTCCACTTTTTGATTTCATTAGCGGCATTGACTATAACTAACGACTGCCGTTTTTTATCATCATTTTTCCAGGCATCGCCAGGCCCAAATTGTGCCTTTACCCGATTTAGGGGGGACAGCTCATAGTCAAGCTCTATAAAGGGGCGAGCATCACCTTTAAGACTGCTGTAATAAGATACTGCCTCTGACGTACCACTCGCCCTAAATGTACCGTTGGAGGTTGTCGCTTTGTAGGGTAAATACTGGAGTGACTCTCTGCCATACTGATCATAAGCCATAGGCTGGACCAGATCATTTAAAGATGCAGTAATCTGTACATTAACTATCTGTTCATCTCTGGCTAGTCCGTCCATGTACTGAAAGGAAGTGAGTTTTGAGTCTATTGCCGCTCGACCAAGTTCATATTCATCGGTGAGGCCGGTTACTTGTATAGCTTCGGTACGGATGAAATTTTTGTTCTGTGAACCATTATAATTGGTTTTTCGATCATACATACGCGCATGGAAGTCACCATCAGTAGCAGCTGATACTGAGAATGAACCACCCCCTATCGGAGGCTTGATAGTTAATTTCTCCATAATTAAATAGGAAGTATTCTGATAGGCATCAATCTGTTCGTTAACAACCAATTTTTCATTTTGCGCGTTGGCAAAAGACCAACTAAAGGTGAGAATTAGTAAGGGTATAGATATTTTCATGTTAATAAATTATTTTCGGTTTCATCAAATAGTTATAAGCTAAAATTTGGATGAATTTTAAGGGTCCTCGTCTCCAATAACTGGAGCACAGTCCGGTATAGATTCTACTAATGAGAAATAGGTTGATGACGTATATGAAAAACTGCAATCATCAGTAAGCGTACATTCAAACTGATAAGTACCTTTTACAGAAGGTTGAGTAATACTCATAGTAGCCGAACTACCTGTTACATAACTCCAACTACCTCCCACTTTACGCCATCTCCAACTATAATTATAATTGTTACAAGAAGCTCCTGGATTAAGAAAAGCAATGGCAGATATTGTACCTGAACCTCCTCCGGGATTTGTTGGTGTCGGGCCTGAACCCGAACCAGAGCCTGAACATGTGACCGTTGTTTGATCTCCGGTACATAAATCAATTTGGCTTATACCTGTACAAACATTTAATGTAGCCATGTTCTCCCATACTTTGAATATCGATGAAAGCTCCTTTACTTCATTATAATCAGGGTTCTCTATAACTAGCTTTACACTATATAAATCTTCACTACTGTACACATGAGTAATTGATGTCGAAAAAGTCGATTGAATCGTTCCGTCTCCAAAATCCCATATATACTTGGACTTTCCTTCATTGGTAGAGGTATTTAAAGCGTTGAATTGAATGGATACTCCTATCAAGGGTGTTCCTTCAATTGCCATTGATCCATTCAATGACTTAACTTCATTGAATTGATGGTATGTAAATCGATCTAAAATATTATTACCCTGATCTTTAATAAGCTTCAACCTATTTTTAGAATCATATTCATAGGATGTATTTATGCCATTGGGGTCGGTCATAGCAGTGAGACCAACCAATGGTTTATGATTGTAATCTATTGTCTGCGAACCTGAAATCCCCGAATTGAGTGTAGTAGATGTTATCAGGCTGTTATTGTAACCCCAATTAAAAGAATTTATACTTCCATCCTTTGAGGTTTGTTCTAATACGTTTCCATCTGTGTCGTAGTCATTGAAGGTATGAACTAATTCAAAATTAGAATCTTTGCCTACTGAGAATCCATTGTTGGCTAACCACACTAAATCATGTGATAAAGGAAGGTTTGCGCCATCTATTTTTAGTGAATATATTTGATACGGTTTATACAAGTCTGGAGCAGAGTTAAACCCTTTTTTAAAAATATTCAGTTCGGCTTGAATAATTTTTTCCTGAGTTCCGTCAACAATTTTTCTTGAAATTTCCAATGGCGTAAATACATTATTAAATTTCAAAAGCCATATAGCAGTAGCGTTGGGAGTGGGATTTATTGGCAATGAAAGTCCGTCAGTAAGATCATACGCATATCTGTAAGACGTTACATACTTGTCAACCTCTATACTGTTGTACTCGGTAACATCACTTAATTGAAGGTGGTCGGTATTGTAATCATACTCAGTGATATAGGTCACCTTCTTTGACTCTAGGCCAGGGTCAGATTGGTCGTAAATTGTTTTTTCCTGACGATCCAATTGAATAGGAGCAGAAATAACACTGTAATGACCTGCAGCATAAAAACGGTAATCAGTAACACTTCCATTGGCCTTGAAATAACTCGAACCATTTGCCTGGACCTGAAAGGCAGGGAATGTGTATACTGCGCTTAGATTGTAATCATAAAGAAACTCTGTTTTGGAGAGTAGTTTGTTTTCAGAATTATAAATTTTTTCTTCAATTAACTTACCTCTTTTCCAAGCATTAGAAGTATTAGAAGCAAAGGGAACTCCGTCAGAACTAAGACTACCTCCTACAGAATAAGAACTAACACTATTCAAAAATGGAGTACTAGAGCCAAATGGAGTTGAAATAGTCAATGAAGCGTTTACACTAGTCTGATCAACTAGCGAAATATTTATTGGTTTTTCATCCGCATATCCAGCATTAGAATATGTTCTTTCAATTTTACTCCCATCTAAATAAGATTCAGTTACCAAGCCATAACTGATATTAGACCCATTCAAATCAAATAAATCTTTGTAAGAGCTCGAGTAAATTCTTAATACCCTGTCTGTACAACTGGTTGAGATTGTTACTGGACCTAAATAATAAGTATCTCCTATATAACTACTGTTAATCTCGTAGTGATAAACAGGAGTACCATGTGTGATTTGACTAGCATATGTATATTGTTTTTTATCTACCAATACCTGTTTTGAGTTATCCTCGTAAGTAGTAATACTTTTAATCCTCACCCCTCCTATGTTACTAGCTACAGTTTCATATTCAAATACGTCTGATCCACCTAAAGGATAGTTTATTTGTTCAAGTATATTAGCCAATGTGGAGCTTTCATAAGTGTCTTTTTTAGCTCCATTAGATACAACACTACCATTAATATTAACAGTTGGAGTTTTGTGCAAAAAACGCTCATCGCCCGGAGGATACATACCAGTCCTTCCATTATAAAACCCCCAATGATCTTCTTTTTTATTGTCGCGGGGAGGTAAATCAATTGTGGTATTGTAAATAAACTCTCTAAATAGTGTTGGCACTTCAGCGTTTGAAATTTTTTGAATTTGAGCCAGCTTTAATCTTCGGTACTTATCATCTAAGTCTGTTTTCCACTCCGTTAGTGTTTCAAAAAAAGATGGCATTTCATTAATTATCACACTGTTATAGCCATTAAAATAGTCGTATGTCAACTCATACCTTTCTATAGTACTAGTGTTAAAATCTCTTACGTTAATACCTTCCATGTACCACCCATTTGCCAGATCTTTTCGATTGATTTTGTCATAGTCAAATGTTACAGTACCTAAATCAGTAGTGACCTTACTAATATACTTTGGATCAGGAATGACAACATGACTGGTAACATCACTGTATTGCTCTATGTCACCATTACAACCTCCAAGTGTTGATCCTTCTTTAAGGAATAGTTCTTCAAAATAATAGTCTATTTCTATTTGACTTCCGGATTCATAATCAAAGCTGACTATAGTATTTCCTGTATAAGGTGACCTGATTTCATCTAAATACCATGTAGAGATATAGCCAATTTTTGGAGTAATATCATAGGCGTTCCTCACTTCCGTTTCTGTATTGGCAACCACTTTCTCCTTAGAATCATTGCTACTTCCAAATACATATATGAAGCCTTCTTCATCTTGAATGGTCCATTTATCAAAATCTTTAAAGAATAATATCGGTCCGCTTACAGCATCTGGTCCCTTATCGTCATATTCAATCTTCAAAGCACTATGAGGCATACTGTAAGGTGTTCCGTCTTTTCCTAGGAAAAACTTTCCGGTTCTTCCTAAAAAATTAAAGCTAAATATGTCAGGTTCTGAATTACAGGAATTGTTGGCCAAATTGTATAACGAAACATTGTCAACACATGTACCATAGCCATCTGGCTGGTCAGGCAAGCCTTTAACCACTCTTGAGATAGCTCCTCCAGCATTTAATGCCCAACCTAACCCAACTTGGCTAGCTACGTCTTGCACCTTTATTCCTGATGCGTGATACATCAGGCTTATGGGAATATTAAAATACTTTGTAGGCAAATTATATATTGGCACATCAATTTTAGGAATTCCTGTAAAATAGTCCACCGGTACACTTGAATACTCCATTAAAGAAGCTGCATTTGGAGAAGGGGGAAGGCTTACAATATCCTGTGGTTGCCCATATAAGTTACTTTTGTGAAAAATACACAAAAACAGAAAAATACATATTGAATATTTCAATCTTTTTATATCTAAAAAGACAATGTTTTCTTTGTTTAAATTCATCTTAGTTAATTTCAGGTTGTTCAATTGTGTACAAGACAATTCTATTTTTTCAATTGTTGAATTTCATTTTTAAGTGCAGTGATTTCATTCTGCTGGTTGATGAGGTGCAGGGTGAGTTCTTCCACCTTCTTCAAAAGCAGCATGTCCATCTCTACCATGTTTACTCCCTCTTTTTCCATCTCCTTGGCAGAAGGTACTTCAGGTAGGTGTTTGTTTTCTTTTAGGTATTGATCCAGCTCAGAAAGGCTGGTGAGGTTATAGTCTTCTTCAAAGACATAATCGGGACCGGGGAAGTTAAGGTCGACTAATACTTCTTTGGCGTGGATAGTGCCGTTGACGTCTAGTTTGTGGGAGGGATTGGTGATACCAATACCTACATTGCCGTAATACTCAATAGTTAGCCTTTTCTCATTTGCAGTTACTAAGTGCATGTTAGGTACATTGGCCCATGGACTAATAGACTCCACAATCATTCCTCCAGATTTTTGAGAAAACGATTCACTGCCCATTTTGAACAAAAAACCAAGTCTTCTTGTTGTGGCACTTGAACTACTATTACTATGTCGTAATACCATCAACTCTTCATAAGATTCAGTAGCCTTTCCTGTATTAACTTCTATCTTCGGAATACTTCCACTAAATAGAGGGCTGGAAGAGGATATAGCTTTTGGATTAGTAAATGAGCCTAATACAAGAGAGGAAGGGTCGTTTTTTGATAAAAAGATATGACCATCACCACTTCGCAATACGATATCTCTATTACTATATGAAAATATGGTAAAATCATCTGTGTTACCAAATGAGTCACTATTTATATTGTGCATAATACCGCCAAAGTAGGAAGATGTATTACCCAATCTAACAAACTTATAACCAGAGTTGATATTTGTTGGATTGAGGTAACTTGCATCTACAATCTGAGATTGCGAAGCATGAGATAAAAAAAGCATAATGCCTGAGATAAAGTATTTCATATTATTTTAATAGTGATTTTAATAATTCAATTTCTTTTTGTTGGCTGTTATTTTCATTTTTCAGGTCAATTAAGTGCAATGTCAACTCCTCCACCTTCTTTAGTAGCAACATGTCCATCTCCACCATGTTTACTCCCTCCTTTTCCATCTCGGCAGCAGAAGGAACTTCAGGCAGATGTTTGTTCTCTTTTAGGTATTGGTCTACCTCCGAAAGGCTCGTGAGCTCATAGTCTTCTTCAAAGACATAGTCGGGACCAGGGAAATTAAGGTCGACTAATACTTCTTTGGCATGGATGGTGCCGTTGACGTCTAGTTTGTGGGATGGATTGGTAGTTCCTATACCTACACTTCCCACAGAAGATATTCTCATGGACTCTAATCCAGCACCGTTTCCCCGTGAAAAGATCATAGCATCATCTCCATGAACCCACATGTTAAGATCACCATTATCCAAGAGTTTCATGAAGCCAATTTCATTTCCATTTTCTAATCTAAAGTGATTTTCATCGGCCGTATTAACGGTCAATCGATAAGCAGGACTGTTTGTGCCTATACCAATCTTGTCATCTATAATTGCTAATCGAGTATTACTACTAGCGAAGGAGTTTTGTGAAATGAAGAATCCTCCTCCTCCGAAACTACCCATGAACCAATCATCGGTTTTTCCATCAAGTGCTAACATTTGCCACCTGCTACCATCATTGCCCTTAACTGTAAGCTTCGCATTGTCTAATGCCGTGGCTGTTCCAATTCCAATATTGTTATTGGGTAAATTTTCATTAACCTGAGCAATTGAATTGAATGAAGCCAATAAGCACAATGATAATATACAATACAGTTTATAGTAAAAAATGTGCCTCATTTTAATCCCTCCATGTTTTACTTATTTTATTTTCCAATTCTTTAATTTTTTTATTCTGATTTTCAATTATTTCCTGCTGATGAAGAATACTATTATTTTGCTCAATCAAATGCAACGTCAACTCCTCTACTTTCTTCAAAAGCAGCATATCCATCTCCACCATATTTACTCCCTCCTCTTGCATCTCCTTAGCAGAAGGCACCTCAGGCAGGTGTTTGTTTTCTTTTAAATATTGATCAAGCTCAGAAAGGCGGGTTAAGTCATAGTCTTCTTCAAAGACATAGTCGGGGCCAGGAAAATTGAGGTCGACCAATACTTCTTTGGCATGGATGGTGCCGTTGACATCTAATTCATAAGATGGGCTGGTAGTACCGATACCAACATTACCTGAAGTAAAATGAGCTTGAACTCCTCCTACCGCATAACCTCTTATGAGCATTGTCTCTTCACCGGAAGCATTGGAAGCTCCTAAATAACCACCATTAGAATTAAGGCCAACTCTAGCCCTACCATCATCAGAACTTGAGCTGATATGAAATTGCGGGGTTGAACTACTAGTCGATTCTAAATTCAATAGAGCAGAAGGGCTTGTTGTTCCTATTCCAACATTGCCATTACTCTTGATTCGCATTTTTTCTGAGAAATACGGGGCTTGACTAGAACCTCGTGTATAAAACAACATATCAACGTTATTGGAATAATCGCTTGCTGAGTTAGCAAAAATTCCAACGGATTTTTGAGATGCCGAATGAACATTATCCGGGTCATCCAAAGATATAGTCATTCCTAACATTCTATTGTCATTGGGGCTTGATGAATTCCATGACCTTAGTGTCAAAACATTAGCTTCATGTGCATTAAAAACTGCAGGACTCGCAATTTCCAATTTTGATTGAGGTGAAGCTGTTCCAATACCAACATTACCTGCAGTAAAATGAGCTTGAACTCCTTCAGCCGCATAACCTCTTATGAGCATTGTCTCTTCACCGGAAGCATTGGAAGCTCCTAAATAACCACCTTTAGAATTAAGGCCAACTCTAGCTCTACCATCATCAGAACTTGAACTAATATGAAATTGCGGGGTTGAACTACTAGTCGATTCCAAATTCAATAGAGCAGAAGGACTCGATGTTCCTATACCAATTTTACCAGATAGGTGATAAACGTCTCCAATATTTGGATCTGGGCTTTCAGAGCTGATAAATTGTGAAAAAGCACTGATTCCAGCGAATAAGAATGATGTAATGAGTATTAATTTTTTCATAAGTTTATTTATTAAGACCATATGATTCCAATTTTTCAATACGTATTTGCTGATTGGTTATAATTACTTGTTGCTTTAGTAACAAATCATTTTGTTCAATTAAATGTAAAGTCAACTCCTCCACCTTCTTCAAAAGCAGCATATCCATCTCCACCATATTGACTCCCTCCTTCTTCATTTCAGCAGCGGAAGGCACTTCAGGAAGGTGTTTATTATCTTTTAAATATTGATCAAGCTCAGAAAGGCTGGTGAGGTTATAGTCTTCTTCAAAGACATAGTCCGGGCCGGGAAAGTCAAGGTCGACCAGTACTTCTCTGGCATGGATGGTTCCATTAACGTCCAGTTTGTGGGAGGGGTTGACAGTACCAATACCTACTCTTCCATTCCCTTTTACTCTTAGAAGTGATACGTCTGCTCCACCTTGAATATCAAGTCCATTTCCAGCACCAGCTCCATTTCCGCCCACTCTTATTCTGGCTACCGAATTCAACCAGGACAGGCTTACAACAGAATTAGTATTTGTTGGATTAAGGGCACCAAAATATCCAACTCTACTAATAACATTTCCATTTACATCCAGTGTTGCGTTGGGCGTACTTGTTCCTATTCCTATTCTGCCATTGTCTGTAATTCTAATTCTTTCTACACCTGCATTTCCTGAGCTACCTGAGCTACCTGTATTCAACCTTAATGCACTTTGTCCAACAAGAGTCATTATTCCATTTGCTGAAGAGCCATTTCCTACAAAGTCATTTTTATTAGATATATATGAATTGCCATTTCCATCTACTCTAAAGTGTAGTGATTTGGTGGAGCCGTTTTTTAAAATAAAATCAGGAATGGGATGGGTTAAATCTAGAAGTACCTTCCAGTCAGTCCAACTATTCTCGCTTGGCTGCCACTGCCTAAACGCCATTTTTCCATCACTACTTGTAGTAGTTAACTCAAAATTACGATACTGACTACCATTAATAGTTAGTTTTGTTCCGTAAGCATAATTCCAATTAACCGTGTTATTAGATCCTGGACCATGTTGATAATACATGCCAGTTGGATAGGTGGAAATTGGAGCATTTTCATTTTGTGCTGGCTGTTGTTGTGCTATTAGGCAGGTTACAGACAGAACGCTGAACAATAAGATCGTGATTTTTTTCATCTATTTATTCTCTAGTTTTTCTATTCTATCTAAAAGCTTGGATATTTCTTCACTTTTAGACTTTTCTAATTCTATAATATGGAGTGTCAACTCCTCCACCTTTTTCAAAAGCAACATATCCATCTCAACCATGTTGACGCCCTCAACTTGCATCTCGGCAGCTGAAGGCACCTCAGGCAGGTGTTTGTTTTCTTTTAAGTATTGATCGAGTTCAGAAAGGCTAGTTAGGTTATAGTCTTCGTCAAAGACATAGTCTGGGCCAGGGAAGTTGAGGTCGACTAATACTTCTTTGGCATGGACGGTTCCGTTGACGTCTAGTTTGTGAGAGGGACTAGTTGTACCTATACCAAGTCCTGCAGCTTTTAGTGTCATATAAGCACTGCTACCACTTCCCCATGATTGAATGTTTCCTTTAGGGTCGCGCTCCCACCATGTTTTAGTATTTACTCCTGGAGTCAAAAAAGAGCCATCTATTGAAATGCCATTATGCAATCTTGCTGTATACCAACTTGTACCAGCGGCATCCCTTCTGAGCCAAACACTTTGATGAAAATTATTTGAAGATTCTCCCTGTAGCCGAAATATTAATTGGGTATCATTTAAACTTGACCCCAATTGATTATCTTGTCTCACATGCAGAGATGCTTGCGGGTCCCCTTCCGTACCAATCCCAACATTTCCAGTTTTATTTAAAATCAGATCTGCGGCTCCTTCTCCACTTGAATAGATAAACGAATTGTTACTATTCGTCCACAGTCGCATAGCACGTTGGCCAGTCGAGTTAACTATTGCTATTCCTTCGTCTGAAGCATCAGACTGCTGATTCACTTGAAAATGACCAAATGTCGGATTACTTGTTCCAATTCCTACTTTTCCATCGTTAGTAACAAACATCCTCATGGTCCCACTGCTTCCAACACTACCTGTTTTGAGACTAATTCCAGTTTGTCCAGTAAAAACTAAATTTCCATTTCCTGTGGAGCCATTTCCTACAAAATTATCCATGTTATTGATGAAGCTGGTCTGACCATCAACTCTGAAATGCAAACTTTTACTCGAAGAGTTCATTAGAAGAATATCCCCTCCTTCTACATGGAGCTTTTGCAGTGGAGTGGAAGTACCAATACCAATTTTGCCAGATAAATGATAAATATCACCACTAGTACCAACACCGGAGGTAGCAATATGCTGAGCACTGAGACTTAAAGAAAAAAGAGATAGAATAGAAATAAATAGAAATTGACGCATAGTTGAAATATAAAACTTACTTAAAGTTCCTTCTATAATACGTCAATTAAAAACCTAGTTTAATACAAAAAGCACATTGTAGTATTCTAAGATGCTTAAAAAAAACATGCTATTTAATGAAATTGAATAACGAAAATAAAGAGTAAAAAAAGTTCTAACCACATAAAAAACTTACATGTCTCCTGATTTTTATCAGTTTTTTTTAAAGTGTAATAGATTTAAGCCAGGTTCAGTTGTAATTGACTGATAATTAGCACCTTGCTAACGAACCAAGTTTAAGATTTCTCCCTAGCACTTCGGTTCGAAATTACGATAGCTAAAAAGAAGGTGCTAAAAATTCCTATTCTACTTCTTCTTCGCATAACGCCCCTTCTTCTCCGGGGCTTTCTCTGCCAACTCGATACATTCTTCTAACGTGAGTTCAGCGGGTTCTTTATCTTTTGGAATTTTGACATTCTTCTTGCCTGCTTTGATGTAGGGTCCATAGCGGCCGTTCAAAACCTGTATATCAGGATTTTCATCCCAAGTTTTGATGTATTTATTTTTGTCTGCCTCTATCTTCGCTTCAATCAATTCAATCGCTCTCGCATCTTCAATAGTATATGGATCATCTGTTTTTGGGATAGAAACAAACTTGCCATCGTACTTGACATAAGGTCCAAAACGCCCCAATCCAACCATCATCGGTTTGCCATCAAACTCGCCTAGTTCTCGTGGAAGCTTAAACAATTCCAAAGCTTCTTCTAGTGTTATACTTTCTATAAATTGTCCCGTCCTCAAACTTGCGAATTGCGGTTTTTCATCTTCTGTCTCTTCACCTACTTGAACTAATGGTCCGAACCTTCCAAGTCGAGCAATTATCTTTTTACCAGATTTCGGGTGCACTCCCAATTCACGTGAGCTTCCAACTTCCGATCTTTCAATATTTTCAGTCACCTCCACCTTGGCATGGAATTCAGAGTAAAATTCTCCAATCATTTTGTCCCACTCTTTAAGGCCCTGGGCAATTTCATCGAACTTCTGCTCTACATCAGCAGTAAAGCTATAGTTAGTAACATTAGGAAAATGCTCTACTAAAAAGTCCGTAACCACCATGGCTACATTGGTAGGAAAGAGTTTATTTTTTTCAGCTCCTGTAATTTCTGTTTGGGTTACATCTTTAATCGCTCCGCTCTTCAAAGTGAGTATTTTGTACTCTCTTTCCTTTCCTTCTCTTACTTCCTTCTCTACATAATTCCTTTTCTGAATGGTGGAAATAGTGGGGGCATAAGTAGATGGTCTCCCGATACCCATTTCTTCCAATTTCTTTACCAGACTTGCCTCTGTGTAACGTGCGGGATGTCTTGTGAAACCCTGGCGAGCGTTCATCTCATTAAGTCCAAGTTCCTGACCCACCGATAAAGGCGGTAGCATACCTTTTTGCTCTTCATTATCATCTTCATCATCAGTAGACTCAAGATATACTGATAAGAACCCTTCGAACTTAACTACTTCACCGGTAGCAGTGAGTGTATCGGGCAGCGTTGAAATCTCAATAGTAGCAGTAGTTTTTTCTATTTGAGCATCAGCCATTTGAGAAGCTATAGCTCGCTTCCAAATCAACTCATATAGTCTTACACCATTTCTATCAGCAGACGGGCTGGTCACTGCAAAGTTGGTAGGACGAATGGCTTCATGAGCTTCCTGTGCCGAATTAGACTTAGTTTTATAATGCCTTACTTTCACGAAGTCTTCTCCATAGCCACTTTTTATTTGGGTTACAGCACTGTTAATTGCATCTTCGGATAAGTTCACAGAGTCAGTTCTCATATAAGAGATAATACCAGCCTCATATAGTTTCTGAGCAACACTCATCGTTTGAGATACTGAAAATCCCAATTTTCTACTTGCCTCCTGTTGTAAGGTAGAAGTTGTAAAAGGCGCTGCTGGAGATTTCTTAGTAGGTTTCTTCTGAAGATCTTTAATGGAGAAATCTGCACTTGCACAAGATTCCAAGAAAGACTTGGCTTCCTCTTCGGTTTTAAATCTTTTGGATAGCTCCGCCTGTAATACTTTATTATTTCCTACATCGAAAGAAGCAGTTATCTTATAAAAAGACTCTGCTTTGAATTTTTCTATCTCACGTTCGCGCTCAACAACAAGCCTCACAGCAACTGACTGAACACGACCTGCCGACAAGCCTGTCTTTATCTTCTTCCAAAGAATAGGTGATAATTCAAACCCAACCAATCGGTCTAAGACTCTTCTGGCCTGCTGAGCATTTACCAAATCGATGTCAATGCCCCTTGGTGTTTGAATAGCATTTTGTATTGCATTTTTAGTAATCTCTCTAAATACGATACGTCTGATTTTAGAATCATCCAGTGCCAAAGCCTCTTTCAAGTGCCATGATATAGCTTCTCCCTCGCGGTCATCATCACTCGCCAGGTATACAACTTCAGAATCTTTGGATAACTTCTTAAGTTCTTTTATCACTGATTTCTTATCAGGGCTCACTTCATAGGTGGGTGTAAAGCCATTTTCCTTGTCAATGGCCTTATCTCCCTTGGGTAGATCTCTGACATGACCATAACTAGAAGTCACTGTATAATCCTTCCCTAAATATCCTTCAATTGTCTTCGCTTTTGCAGGCGACTCTACTATGACTAAGTTCTTTGACATAAAATCAGTTAGTTGGCATCTTGCTCAAAAATTTCAAAGATGATGAATATTTTTAAATATAAAATAATCTCAGCCTTTTTATATATCAATAGACATTTAGTAGATTCAACCAACTAAGCGGACATATGTTTTATGTTGTAGAACTATGGAAAAGAATTTATACTTACTGAGGCATGCTCGTTCTGATGAAAAACAATCGGACCAACAAGATATTGAACGTGAATTAAATGCCACTGGATTACAGAATGCTACTCGAATGGGAATGAACTTTTCTCGTAAACCTGTTCAATTTGATATAATCATATCTAGTTCTGCCAATAGAGCTTTAACAACTGCCTCACTCATTGCCGAACAAATTAAGTACGATACAAAAAGAATACATCAAAACCCTGAAATTTACGAAGCTTCAGTTCGTACATTACTTCAGGTTGTTAATCAACTAAAGGAAGAATGGGATTCTGTCTTAATAGTCGGACATAATCCATCAATAACCTACTTATCAGAGTATATCACTAAATCAGAAATTGGCAATATGACTACATGCGGGGTTGTACATATTAAATTTGCCAAACTTAAATGGGAAGAGGTTTCAGAGGGAATTGGACAAATGGTAAGCTATGAACATCCAGATTTCTTAAATTTCTAGCTTTTCCCTACCTGGTCATCAATTTTATTCTGTATTTCTTCTTCGGTAAATCCTAATCTTTCGCCTACCATCTTAATCAACTCATGCTCAGCCTTTGCGAAGTCACCATCGAGCATTGCTAAGCTTATCATATCTTCCATTTGCTTATCTCTGTCTTCTTTATTTTGAGGAATAAGATAAACATACTCTTCTGCACGAGCTATCATTACATTTAATCTATCTAGTGGTATTCCATTATCATAAGCGATTTTTGATAGTGCCACCATTTCAACATCCGCCACTTTGCCGTCAGCGGCTGCCAATGAAATCAGGTTTCTAAAATGTTCGACTTTTGCGTTAAGCATGAATTAGATTATTTGATTTTAAAAAATTAAGATAATAGAATTTTAATTATTGCACCCTAGAAAATTCAATTTTAATCTCTTGCTTTGTTATTCTTTACATTTTACACAATGAATAAAAAGGAAGAAATCATTTCGGCATTCGATCCTAATAGTCCAGGTATAAATAATACGCTATTTGGTTTGCCGTTTGATCAGAACACTAGTGATTTGATTGTCATTCCCGTTCCATGGGAAGTGACGGTTTCTTATAATTCAGGTACCGCGAATGCTCCAAAAGCAATATTTGAAGCTTCTAAACAGGTAGATCTTTGTCTAAAGAATATAGAAAACGCCTGGCAAATGGGAATACATATGTTGCCTATTGATGAGAAGCTGATCCGGGAAAATGAAAAATACAGAAATCTGGCAGAGAAATATATTACATGGCTCGAGAGTGGTGAGGAAGAATGGATTTCTGATGACTTAAAGGTAATACCAAAAGCCGTTGATGAAATCTCTCAGAAGCTTCAGATTTATATTAAGTCGCAAGCGGTAAAGCTCCATAATCAGGGGAAAATGGTAGCCCTTTTAGGAGGGGATCATAGTACTCCATTGGGTTTAATAAAAGCTATGGGCCAGTTACACCAGTCTTTTGGTATTCTTCAAATAGATGCTCATGCAGATCTGAGAAAAGCATATGAAAATTTCAACTACTCGCATGCTTCTATTATGTATAATGCTTTACAATCAGAGCATGTTTCAAAATTAGTACAAGTAGGTGTTAGAGATTATTGTGACGAGGAAATAGAGTTTATAAATGAAGCCAAAGATCGAGTAAAGACGTTTTTTGATGAGGATATAAAATTCAGTTTATATACAGGGGCAACATGGGACAATATATGCGATGAAATTGTATCTCAGCTTCCAGAATTAGTTTATATAAGTTTTGATATTGATGGACTTGACCCAAAGCTATGTCCAAATACTGGTACACCAGTACCAGGAGGTTTACAATTTCAAGAGGCTATTTATTTAATACAAAAAATCGTTATTGCTGGGAAGAAAATTATATCCTTCGATTTAAATGAAGTAAGTCCTGGTGAACATGAGTGGGATGCCAATGTGGGTGCAAGGCTGTTGTATCAATTATCTTGTTTAATGGGAGTATCTCAAGGCAAACTAAACTTTACACTTTAAAACCCATAACTACAATATCATCAGTTTGCTCGGTTCCACTTTTCCAGTCTTCTAGCCTTTTTTTAAGTCTTGCACGCTGCTCATTCATATCGAGGGTATGAACTTCCGTCAATAGTTTCTTAAAACTACCAATCATAAATTTTTTGTTTTTATCCCCCCCGAATTGATCAGGGAAACCATCCGAGAACATATAGAAAGTATCTCCTTGCTCAATATTCACGGTATGTAATTCAAACTGGCTCATTTCAGAGTTTAAATCCCCAATAGTTCGTTTTGTACCTTTTATAACATTTAATTCTCCATTTCTAAAAAAGTATAGTGGTCTATTTGCACCACTGAAATGCAGTTTTTTCTTTTTTCTATCGATAGAACATAAAGCTACATCCATGCCATGGTTAGAAGTAGTTCTATTGGTTTGATTGATAGAATTTCTTACCTGATCATCCAATTTTCCAAGAATTTTATCTGGAGATATTTCTTGTGACCTATTAATAATCTCATCCAATGATGAATGACCTATTACTGTCATGAAAGCCCCCGCTACTCCATGACCTGTACAATCGGCTGCAGCTACTAGGTGGTTTTCTCCAATTTCTGAAAACCAGAAAAAATCTCCGGAAACAATATCCTTGGGTTTGAACAATACAAAAAAGTCATCTTTAAACCTTTGTGGTACATCAAACTGTAGCATAGAACCCTGAACGCTTTTGGCATAGTCAATGCTTTCAGTAATACTATCGTTCTTTTCCTGTATAATTAGCTTTTGCTCTTCTAATGCTACATTCTGAGCTTCTAATTGAATCTTATTTTTCTTGATAATACGTAACTCCCGAAAAATGACTAAGCTTAGCCCAACGACCAAAAATGACACTATGACTACTGAGACAATAATGATTTTATCATTTTGTATTTGTAACTGTTGAAGTTCACTCTGTACTTTCAAAGCTTCTATTTCAGCTTGCTTTTTTTCTACTTCAAAAGCACTTTCTAATTCAGCAATACGTCTATCACTCAATTCATTAAAGACCTGCTCCTTAGCTCCTATGTGTAACTGTAAAAAGCTGTATGCCATGAAGTTATCTCCGCTAGAAAAGTAGGTCTCGGCCAGTGACTCATAAATAATTTCAATTAGACGTTTATTATCAGTTTCCTGAGCAATAGACAACGCCTCGTTAAATGTATCAATGGCCTCATCAAATTGCCTTTTGTTTTTATAAACTAGTCCTATATTGTGGGTAGCATTGGCCTGACCATTCTTATCATTTTTGAATTTTTCTAAATCCAGGGCACTTTCATAAAAGGCCATGGCACTCTCCCATTCTCCCTTTTGAAAATATATATTTCCAATATTATTGAATGGAACAAAGGCCTGTGAGTTATCTTCCAGCTCCTCATAAATTGTAAGTGATTTCAAATAGTTCTGTAAGGCGTAATCATACTCTTCAAGTTCTGTATACACATTACCTATATTATTAAGCGTACCAATAACTCGTAACTTATGATCAATACTCTCAAATTGAACCAACGCCTTATTGAAATAGACCAATGCTTTTTCGAATTCTGATTTCAGAGAATATATGGTCCCTATGTTATTATAGGTGTATGCTAAAGCATCTACAAACTTGTTTTCTTCCTGTATCCTAACCGACTTTAGATAGCTTTCCAGGGCATTATCCAGATCTCCCTGGTTTTTATTAAGAACGCCAATATTGTTATAGCTGGATGCCATACCGCTAGGATCATTGATCTCACTAGCCAACTCTAAAGCCTGTGTAGTATATTCTAAAGCTTTAATAGGATCGTTATTAACATATTGCTTATAAAGATCATTGAGAACAATTACTTTTTCCTTTCCCTGACTCTTTTCCAGCTCAACTTGCAGGCTATCAATTGTCGGGGTAGTGACAGGTGTTTGAATAAGTAAGATCGCGGAAACAAAGAGCTTTGAGATCATTTATCTTAGTTAATACTTGCATTAAAAACGATAAGATAAGCATTTAGTCGTAATAATCAGACATAGCTTTTAATAATTTCTATATTAGCAACTTTATCAAAAGAAGTCAGGGTTTATGGGGCAGTACATTGTTGATTTTGCCAATTGGATATGGGGTATTCCTCTATTGATTTTATTGCTCGGAGGTGGCGGATTCTTTCTTTTCTTTTCTCAACTCATTCCGTTTAAGTACTTCGGCCATGCTATAATGGTTTTAACAGGGAAGTACGATGACCCTTCTGAAAAAGGTGAAATAAATCATTATCAAGCTCTTTCCACACACCTAGCTTCTACAGTAGGAATGGGCAACATAGCAGGAGTTGCGATAGCTATTGTAACAGGTGGACCTGGGGCAATTTTTTGGATGTGGGTGAGCGCATTTGTGGGTATTGCTACAAAATTCTTTACTTGTACCTTGTCTATTATGTACCGAGGAAAAGATGAAAATGGACAGGTTCATGGAGGGCCCATGTACGTTATAAGAGAAGGTTTGGGGAAAAGCTGGTTGCCGCTAGCCTATCTTTTCTGTTTTGCTGGTATGATTGGTTGTTTACCAATTTTTCAAGCTAATCAACTAACACAGGTAATTCGAGATGTTCTGGTTTTGCCAAATGGAATGGGGACCGAAATGTTTAATATTATGGGCCAAGAATTCCGATACTCAGATTTATATACTGGTCTCATTCTGACCGTTTTAGTCGGAATTGTCATTTTTGGTGGACTTCAAAGAATTGCAAATGTCGCCAGTAAAATGGTTCCCGCTATGATCGTTATTTATTTTCTATCAGTTCTGACCATAATTATTGTAAATATTGGACAGGTGCCTGCCATGCTAGGACTCATCGTGAGCGATGCTTTTACTGGAAATGCGGTAGCAGGCGGAGTGTTAGGTGCAGTTATAATTACGGGAGCAAGAAGAGCTGCTTTCTCAAATGAAGCAGGTTTGGGCACCGCACCGATAGCCCACGGTGCGGCAAAAACTGATGAGCCAATTAGAGAAGGATTGGTTGCAATGTTAGGTCCGGCAATTGATACTCTAGTAGTTTGCACACTTACAGCCCTCGTAATTATGATCACAAACGTATGGCAAACAACATCTGCTGACGGAGTTACATTAACATCAACTGCATTTGAATCAGCCTTTCCAGGTTTTGGTAATTATCTTTTGCTTATTTGTATTTTCTTTTTTGCTTCTTCTTCTCTCTTTAGTTATTCCTGGTATGGGTCAAGATGTATGGCCTTCATCGTTGGGGAAAAGAAAAAATATATTTACAATGTAATTTACGTAGCCACTATAATTTTTGGATCTCTTGCTTCGTTAAGTACTATATTTAGCTTAATTGATAGTGCCTTTGCTATCATGGCTATTCCAACAATGGTTTCCGCTATTTTACTTGCTCCAAAAGTGAAGGCTGAAGCAACAAAATATTTTGGCAAGCTAAAGACCAATTAAGAAGTTACTTTTTTATGTTTACGAAGATTTATAACTTAAATCACTCATACCATTAATGATGAAATTCTTTAAACCACTCGTTATATTATATTTACTAATCTTTGTTTCTAGTGAATACTCTTATGGTCAGGGTTGTAGTGATGCTGGGTTTTGTACCATGGGAGCAATGAAACCTAGCCAGATTTACACAAAGAAAATCAACTTTAAATTACGGTCAGCAGAAATAAGTTATGGGAGAGCAAAGACAACTTTAAGCCCTGTGATTACTGCTGCTACTGTAGACTTCACTTTCGGAATTAATGAGAAGACCTCTTTTCAAATCAAACTACCATACTATTGGGTATCAGGTAATTTGGGAGAAACATCAGGTCTATCTGACATATCTTATAGTTTCACCAAGAATGTCTATTCAACAGAAAAATTTCATATCAATGCTACGCTAGGTGGGAAGATTCCTACCAATAAATCTGATCTGGACAGAGAAGTGGAATCTCAATTTTTGACCACGGGGATGCCTGAAGGAACATCAGTCGATCTTCCCATGTATTACCAGACTAGTCTGGGTAGTTATGATTTAGTAGCTGGAGCTTCTTTTATCAGTCAGAAGTGGATGTTTGCTACAGGCATTCAGATAGCTTTGACTGAAAACGAAAATGATTTTCGATGGGGGCAATGGAATAATTATGTAGATACTGTCAGTTACTTGAAGGATAATGCATTGGCTAATGATCTGAAAAGAGGTACTGATATTATGTTTAGAGTTGAAAGAGCGTTTCATTTTTCAAAATGGGATATCCGTGTAGGCATGTTACCTATCTTCAGAATCACAAAAGATGAGATTTTGGATATCATCCCGGGCTCACCAACTGAAGGTCAGCGTATTAAATTAGACAATACTACAGGCCTGGCTTTAACGGGTATTCTAAATGTAGCCTATCACTTTAATACTAACAACAGTATTAATATTCTATATGGACAAAAGATTACCGATAGAAAATTGAATCCTGATGGGCTAACAAGAGAAAATGTATTTTCTTTAGGGTATGTTATTAGATTCTAAGCGCAAACTTCTTCTTATAATACTCTGTTTTTGTTTTAGCAGTTCTTATAGTCAAAATGCCTGTATTGAATTAGAAGAAAGGTTAAAATCAGGTAACCTATTAAACATTAGTGGTTTGGTTAGTAGCACCTCAGAGTGTCCTAACCTTGTTGGCCAGCTTTTCCTGAGAAAAGGGAATAATCAATTAGCTGAGAAATACTTCAATGATTATCTAAAATCATCTTCCAAAGGCAGTAAAGAGGAAGCTGAAGCACTTAATGGTTTAGGAATTATTTACTGGAACACCGGCAATAGCATCAAGGCCGTAGAATATGTTCAGAGAGCACTAGAAATTAGAACAACCATATTTGGAAATAATCATGAATTGACCGCTGCCTCATACAATGATCTTGGTTTAATTCTAAGTAATAATGACCCTGAAAAAGCTCTAGACTACTATGAAGATGCTCGATTGATATATACCAAAATTTATGGTGTAGAGAATGAGAAAACTGTACAGGCTCTCATTAATGAGGGCATAGCTTACAGACAATTGGAGTTTTATGGAGATGCCATTAATTCTTTCGAAAGTGCATTGGGTTCATGGCAAAATTTATACCCTGAAGGTCATCCCAATGAAGCATTTATTATAAACAATATAGGTCAGACAAAACAATTAACAAATGACCTTGATGGTGCATTAGCAATGTATGAAAAAGCCTTAATAAAATATATTCAATTTTATGGGAAGCAACATCCGGAAGTTGCCAGTACCCATAATCTAATTGGTAATATCTATAATATTAAAGGTGAGTTTGATCAGGCCTTGTCTTATTATCAACAGGCATTAGTCTCTAACAGCAACTCTTTCAACTCCGATGACTTAGAGAAAAACCCTTCAGCTGACGACTATTTCAATGCTAATACTTTATTGAACTCTTTATTTTATAAGTCCAAGGCTTTTGCAGATTTACATTATAACAGAACTCTAAAATTTAGTGATTTAAAATTGAGCTTAACTACGCTACAATCTTGTGATACCCTAATAGACAATATTCGCCAAATTCGAACAAATGAAGAGGATAAACTTGCATTGGGCCAGTTAGCATCTACAGTATACGAAACTGGAGTTGAGCTTTGCAAAGCTATGGGTGATGTTGTAGTAAAAAAAGATGAATATTACGAACTGTCATTTTATTTCGCTGAGAAAAGTAAATCTGCTGTTCTTCTTGAAGCAATTTCCGATGCGAATGCAAAATCATTTGCTGGTATTGATGCTGAAGACCTGAGTAAGGAGGACCAATTGAAAAACGATATTGCTTATTTCGAAAATCAACTGATTCAAGAAAGTGACGACAATAAAAGGTCAGTATTACGTTCAAGCCTATTATCAAAACGATCTGATTATGAAAATTTCGTAAGAACCCTTGAACAGAAATACCCTGATTACTATGACTTAAAATACAATACCTCACTCCCAACAGTAGAGCAGGTTCAGTCTAAATTAGCTGAAGGACAAGTAGTATTAAGTTATTTTATCACGGACGTTACCAAGCGCGTATACATCTTTGAAACTAGCAAAGACAAACTGAAAATTCATAATAATCCACAAACTGAAGACTTCAACCATTATATCAGTGGATTTAGAAACAGTATTTACTTTAAGGTTAAAGATGTTTATGAACAAACGGCATATGACTTATATCAAATTCTCATCCCTAAAAAATTAGGTAAGAACACAGAGCATTTGATCATTATTCCTGCAGGAAGATTAGGGACATTACCCTTTGAGGCTCTTTTAACAGAAAAGGCAAAAAATGCTCCATTCCAGGAAATGCCTTTTTTAATAAAGAAGTTTAAGGTAAGTTATGCCTATTCATCAGCACTTATTGAAGGCGCTGTAGAGCCTTCTGGAAATCAACGCGCACTCCTTTGTGCTCCTGTAAATTTTGAAGACTTACCTTCCCTACCAGGAACTGAAAAGGAATTAAATGCATTGCAATCAATCTTAACTGAGAACGGAGTTTCTACTGAAATAAAGCTTAATGAGCAGGCATCGGAGGAATTAGTGAAAGGATGGGATTTTAATGGATATCGTTATGTTCATTTAGCAACTCACGGTGTGGTTGATGAGGATAATCCATCACTGTCAAGGATTTTTCTAAAATCTAATGATAGTGAGGATGGAAATCTCTTTACTGGTGAAATTTATAATTTGAATTTTAATGCTGAACTTGTTACGCTTTCAGCATGCGAAACAGGCCTCGGAAAACTATCAAAAGGTGAAGGTGTTATAGGTTTATCAAGAGCATTGTTATATGCGGGTGCTAATAATATAGTTGTTTCTCTTTGGAGTGTTTCTGATGCTTCAACCGCTGACTTGATGACATCATTTTATAAAAACTCTACGGGCAATGTTTATTCCAAGCCATTGCAAATATCAAAACTCGAGTTGATAGAGTCTAAAAAATATGCTGAACCATATTATTGGGCTCCTTTTATTCTAATTGGCTTATAATTACAAAAAGTAAGCAGCCAGAACTTCGCCAACATAATAGGCCAGAAAAGCCGCTAATCCTCCTAAAACTAGGGTCTCCATAACTCCTTTAATCCATGGTTTATTGGTCACTTTACTTTTAAGGTAGCCTACAAACATGAGCGCCAAAGCCGTAGAAAAACAAGATATTAAAAATAAATTATCAGTGGGGAGATCAAAAATAAGTGACAGCAAATAGGCCAGTAATGGTATAATTCCAATGATATTAAAAGATAAGAACGTAGCAAAAGCTGTCATAATAGGTGTTTTGTCATCCTTGGTCATTTCCAGCTCTTCTTTCATCATTGTATCGACCCAAACATCATTATCAGATGTGATGACTTCAACAACCTGTTCTAGTAATTCTCCTTTGAAGCCTTTTGACTTATATATTTCCCGGATTTCCTCAATCTCTTTTTCACGAAGGTTTTCTATTTCCCAATATTCAACGGCCTTATGTTTTTCAAAATTATCTCGTTCCGCTTTTACTGAAAAATAGTTACCAACAGACATTGAGAACCCGTCAGCAATTAGATTGGCAAAACCAAAAATAATAACCCAGTAAAGGTCAGCACTGGCGCCTGCAGCACCAGCAACCACCGCAAAAGTGGTTATTGCACCGTCAATGCCTCCATAAACAAATTCGGATATATAGTCCTTATTAAAAATCCAGACCTTAGTTGTTGCATGTAAATTACTCTCTGTCGGTTTCATTTTCTAATTACCGATAAGTTCCATTTCAGCCTTTTATCATAGAAAATTTTACCTCTTTCAATAGTCAATGGTGACTCAAAGTTATTATGATACAATTGCCCCGTACCCAACCCTTGATAACTCTTTGCCCCCACTTCTAATGAAAATTGGCAGATGGCATTAAGTCCAATATTGGATTCCAATGCAGAAGTGATCCACCAGCCAATACCTAATTCATTGGCCAGATTTATCCATTCCATTGAAGATTGGAAACCACCGAGTAATGTTGGCTTGATGATGATATACTGCGGTTTAATGTATTCCAAAAGACTCCGTTTCTCTTTAAGGCTTTCTATTCCAATCAACTCTTCATCCAAAGCAATATCAATCGGTGGTTTTTTACATAATGAAGCCATGAGTTCATGTTGACCTGCCTTAATTGGCTGCTCAATTGAATGTATATGATACTTCGCCATGGCGTTCATTTTGTACAGAGCCTCTTCTGGTTTAAAAGCTCCGTTTGCATCCACCCTCAGCAGTATTTCCTGATCATAGTATTTGCGTCTTATGTAATTGAGAATATCGACCTCCTTTTCAAAATCAAGGGAACCAACTTTCATTTTTATGCAATCAAATCCCTCCACAACCTTATCCGATATTTGTAAAAGCATGGCCTCCATATGTCCCATCCAAATCAATCCATTGATTGGAATAGATTCTTGATCATTAAAAAAAGAATTATTAAAAACTCTTCTTTCACCTCCATTCATAAGATCAAGTAATGCTGTTTCTATACCAAAGCGAAGAGATGGGTATTTATACCCGGCTAACTCAAAAGCCAATTCATACACTTCTTCATATGTAGATGGCAGCTTCTTGTCATTGATTTGAGTGACAATAGGAATAATCTGCTCTTCAATATCTTCAACATCATCTATGCTTAGCTTATTCAATGGACCACACTCTCCCCATCCAATCACTTCAGGTGATCCAGAGTCAAATACTTTGATAAGATAAGTGGTCTTGTCTCGTAAAACCCCTCTGGATGTACCTGCTGGGAATTTAAAATCTAATGTGTATGGATATATTTCTGCGGAGAGTGACATCCTCTTTTTAAATTACAAATTGAATGTTTTAATCGAGTTAATCAAATATCCAAACCTATATTTGCCGACCATGAACAAATCAAGAGAATCAATTAATCTTAAAGATTACACTTATCAACTACCTGAGAACAGAATAGCTAAGAAGCCACTAGAAAATCGCTCAGATTCTAAATTACTTCATTATGAAAAAGGCAAAATAGAACACACCTCTTTCAGCGATATAGCAAGCCTTCTGCCCACAAAAACTCACTTGATTTTCAATGACACCAGAGTTATTCCTGCAAGACTTCATTTCACCAAAAACACTGGTGCATTAATAGAGATTTTCCTTCTTGAACCTTTAAAGCCCGTAAGTGAAGTTGCCAGAGCGATGATAGTTAAAGAAAAATGCCAATGGCGATGTATGATTGGAAATCTTAAAAAATGGAAGGATGATCTGATTTTGACAAAAGAGCTTGCACCTGATCTTGTTTTGAATGTAAAAATCTTGGATCGCCAACTTCAGATAGTAGAATTGGATTGGAATAAGGATATAGAGTTTGTTAAAGTGGTCGAATTGGCTGGAAAAATCCCTTTACCTCCTTACATCAATAGAGAAGTGACTTTTGAAGATGTTGAACGCTACCAAACTATATATTCAAAATCTCAGGGAGCTGTTGCAGCACCCACAGCTGGCCTACATTTTGACAACCTAGTCATTAAGGACATTCAAAATAAGGACATCAATATTGATTATGTAACACTCCATGTGAGTGCGGGAACTTTTCAGCCTATCAAAGTGGAAAATGCGATTGAACATGATATGCACTCTGAACAAGTAGTTATTACCAGGCAAGTTATAGAGAATTTGCTGGAGCATGACTCAACCATTGCAGTAGGTACAACTTCGATGAGAACCTTAGAAAGCCTATACTGGTATGGGGTGAAGCTGTTAAGTGGTATTTCGAATTTCGAAATAGAAAAGCTGTATCCTTATGAGAACCATAAACCAGTAACAAGACATCAATCGCTTAAAGCTATTCTTGATTATATGACCGAGATAAAAACAGAAGTTATAACCGGAAACACTGAGATATTCATATTCCCTGGCTATAAATTCAGACTTTGCAACGGCCTTATCACAAACTATCATCTGCCGGGTTCTACCCTTATTTTACTAGTTGCGGCCTTTATAGGTGAGGACTGGAGAAAAGTATATAACCAGGCTTTACAAAAAGATTACCGTTTTCTTAGCTATGGCGATTCTTCTTTATTAATTCCTTAATTTGATCTTCTTCCAGTTGTCCTTAGGTCTACAATCTGAACCTCTACTCTCCTTGCCTCCTCTGGATTTCCCTGGCCTTCTGTAGCTCCGTACGCTTTCGCAATAATTCTTCGCCTTACAACACCTTTCTGATTAATATAATCTAATACTGATATGGCTCTTTCGTTGGATAGACGTTTATTTAACTCGTCATCACCCTCTGCTGAAGCATATCCAGATATTTGAACGCCTAATTCAGGATGTTTCGAAAGTGTTCTTATGATGTTATCCAAAGAAGTATTGTATTCAGCTTTTAAAGAGCTTTGGCCTGCATTAAAATAAAACTTTAAGACGTTGGTCAAAAGCTCATCATCATAACTTTTGGTTACTTCTTTAGGCATATTCTTTTGCTTCTCAGCTTCTTCAGTTACATACATTGTTGGTAGAGAGAGAATAGTGTTCCCGTCAATTACTTTCTTTTCAAACTTGCTCTCATCACTCTCATCATAATAGTATACCCTGGTTGCCTGCTCCAATGCTTCACTATTCTCGAAAATGATATCATCAATTGAATTAGTTTCATAAATCAATTCTGTCAAGTAGTCTATCGCCTCTTCATCATTTGCTGCAATCAAATCATTCATCAGGTCGAAAACATCAATACTATCGTTTTTAATTAAAGTGGCTTCATGCGCCTTACGCATATCAGTAACAGCCTCTTCATGAGTGTCATAGAAAGCGTTTTTAACTTCCACTGATTGACCTACGACAACATCGAACTGCTTGATAGTCTTCAAATATATTTCCTGATAAAGTTCATAAAAATAAGTCTGCCCAGGAATGTTGATATTAAGTGTATATGGAAGAAACCCTTCAGATTCAATCACCATATCATAGTTTTTGGCCGGTGGAAGAATAATCAGGTAATTTCCAGTCTTAGGGTCAGGTTGGTAGACAAAATCTAATTTTTTACCGGACTCATTATCTATCATATAAATTTTGGTTGGAAGGGCTTTTCCATTCTCACCATCAAGAATCCTGCCCTTAACCATGGTTAGTGGTACATTTGCTTCCTCTTCGGGCATATCTATAGTGTAGATATCCTGTCCCCCATTTCCTCCCTTTCTACTCGAGGAAAAATAGCCCTTTCTTCCATCAGCAGTAAGAGTGAAATAGTTGTCGTCTGCAGTGGTATTAATTGGATACCCCATATTTTCAGGAGTAGTCCATTCTTCATTAAAAAGGCGAGTCACAAAAATATCTCTCCCTCCAATGGTATTGTGCCCATCGGAAGTAAAGAATAATGTCCATTGATCTGGGTGGATAAATGGAGCATCTTCATTATACTTAGTATTGACTGTAGGACCAAGATTTACAGCTTCTGACCATTCACCAGATTCTAGTTTCGATACTGAGTAGATATCCATACCTCCATAACCTCCTGACCGGTTACTGGCAAAATATAAAGTCTTTCCATCTGGTGTGATACTAGCTGTACTTTCTAAGAACCTAGAATTTACCTTATTACCCAATGTTGCTGGTAATGACCATTCCTTACCAGATTTATCCATAGAATATAAATTACCCGCCCCATTAGGCCCTCCTATAAAAAGCAACATTCGTTGCCCATCTGCAGAAAGTCCTGCCGTACCAACATTATAATTCGAAGTTATTTCTATCTTTTTTGGTTCACTCCATACTCCAGAAGTGTTATACGATATGAATACATCTTCAATAAAGTCTTCATTGGAACGTGACTTACCATCATTAGGTCTTAAGGCTGTGTAAGCCATAACACTCTCATCGGCAGATACAACCGGATTGTATTCTGTGAACTCAGAGTTGATTACTTGCCCAAAATTATGGATGTTAATATCTCTTGGACTACTTATTAATAGCAATGCGTTATTGGCGATCTCCAATGACCTGTTTACTTCACGTAGTGCAGAGGCATTATTCTTATTTAGAGAGGCTTTATATTTCTCGAAATATTCAATTGCCTTTTCTATTTGCTCGTCTTTATGATAAACTTCTGCTACTTTGTTCAAGGAATTGGGAGGGAGTTGACCTTTATCCAATTTCAATGCATTTTCAAAATAAGGAATCGCCTTAACCTGTTCATCAATATTCCTTGATTCACTATAGCAAATGGCTGTGTTATAATGTACCAAAGCATCATCTGTCAAGCCATCTTCAATAGCCTTTAAATACAATGGCAATGCTTCTTCATAATTTTTAATTTTAAAATACTTGTCAGCATTGTAAACGATTTTAGTAGTATTTTGTGCAACTAAATTTGAGCTGCATAGTACTATGATTAATACCAAAAAAAGGTAAGGATAAATTCGATTGTTCATTACAAAATTTGAGTAAGAGTCACTTTAAATTACTTGTCTAAAGAATCAAAAAGTGCTTGTTTTCATTTTTTTCAGCCTCTAAATTAATGATTTCCAATGAATGGTTGCTTTAATTTTTAATATCTTCATGTCTTCGAATATTATCTCAAATGGAAACTGCTAAAGAAGTCTTAACCACTATTACCAATTTTCTGAAGGATTTTGGTTATTTCTTTTCTACAAAACTATTTTCACTCGGTGCTTCAGACATTACACTGGGCAACCTGACTTATTTAGTATTTTCTATAGTTGCGCTTATTTATATATCTAACAGGCTAAGCCGCTTTATTAGTACTTCAGTTCTAAAGAGGTATGCAACCACTGCCTCCACGGCTAATACCATTTCAACCATTGTAAAGTATATCATTATAAGTGTTGGACTTATCATTATTATACAAACAGCAGGTATTGATCTGAGCACATTAAGTATTTTGGCTGGTGCCTTGGGAGTAGGTATTGGTTTCGGCTTACAAAACATCACCAATAATTTTATCTCCGGTGTCATAATACTCTTTGAACAACCTATTAAAGTTGGAGATAGAATAGACGTAGCCAATGTTACTGGTGATGTGACCAGAATATCTGCCAGAGCAACTACGGTACTGACCAATGATAATATTTCTGTTATTGTTCCCAACTCAGAATTCATTAGTTCAACAGTAATCAATTGGAGTCATAATGATAGAAATGTAAGCTTTCGATTTCCTGTAGGTGTCGCTTATAAAGAAGACCCCGTTGTGATCAAGAAACTACTGCTGGAAGTGGCCAAAGAACATGAAGGCATCTTATCTCATCCTGAATCACAAGTTTTGTTTGATGAGTTTGGAGATAGTTCTCTAAACTTCTTTCTTCGTGTATGGACTTCAGAATACACGAGTAGACCGAATATCCTTAAAAGTGAACTTTACTACTCTATTTTTGAGAAATTCAAGAAAAACGGAATTGAGATCCCATTTCCGCAACGTGACTTACATCTTAAAAGTAATTTCAAACCAATTTCTGATGGGTAATTGGTTTAGATTTTTGCAGAGAAATAGCCTCAACTTTTGAAAAAATAGCTTACTATTTGTTTAAATATTACATAACTTGACTCGATTATAGTCACCCATGAAAATCGAACAGACCTTACTCAGTGCACTGAATGTGAATAAAGGCGAATCTTCGCAAGTATATGCCTTGCTTGGAATGGGGTTTTTTATGGGTGTGTTTCTTGCTACACTGGATGTGGGGGCATCAGCACTATTTCTTAATAATCTGGGTGACGCTCAAGTAAAAGAACAGCTGCCTTTAGCGATTCTTTTCTCAGGTATATTAGGCATCATTTTTACTGCGATATATAATTTCTTTCAAAATAGAATATCATTTAAAGCACTAGGGTTAGGATCTCTATTCATTACTTCACTTGTGCTTCTTGGGATAGAATTGGCCTTCAGAAATCTTAGTGATCCTATTCCTATCTATTTCTTCGCCTTCGCCTTCATCGTTCCAGCAAATTTCATAGTGCTCCTAGTTTTTTGGGGATCTTTTGGCCGTATGTTTAGTTTAAGGCAAGCCAAAAGAATCATAGGTGGTATAGATACCGGACAGTTATTAGCTTCGATTATTGCTCTTTTTTCCATACCTATATTGATCAACTATATTGCAGAACAGGATTTATTGTTCATTAGTCTTTTAGCTATTACTGGTAATATGTTGGTCTTTTTATACATCACCAGATCAAATCTATTACGAGTACATACGGAAACCGCAACTTATCATATTTCTTATACCAAGATGTTGAGGAATCCTTATATCGCTTTAATGGGTCTCTTTGTGATTATATCTGCCGTTGCTATTAACTTTATTGACTATTCATTTTTGAATGTCACAACAGCACGATTTGAGGAAAATGAACTTGCGAAGTTTTTAAGTTTATTCGAAGGTACCGTAGTTATTTTTAGTTTTCTATTTCAGACCTTTATAACAGATAAGATCATAGCCCTCTACGGACTTAAAGTGTCCTTATTAATTAACCCTATACTCCTTGGCATATTCACGGTAATTGCTATTCCTATTGGTTATTCTTTCGGCATTTCGAAAGAAGCCGGTGAAGCGATAATATTCTTCTTCATCATTATAGCAATGAGTAAGTTATTCATTTCTTCTCTAAAAGACGCTCTTGATGGACCTGCCTTCAAACTTTACTTCTTGCCAGTTGATAGTTCTATTCGTTTTGATGTGCAAACTAAAATTGAAGGTGTCATTACTGCTTTTGCCGGATTAATTGCTGGTGCCTTAATAATTCTAATTAATAATGTACAAGTATTTACCTTAATACATATATCTATATTTACCCTCCCTGTAATTCTTCTGTGGTACTTTGTGACTCAGAAAATGCACAATAATTACAGGAGTACATTACAGACGACATTGATAAAGAATAAGGAAAAATCTGAAAATGTGATTGTTCAGCAATACGCTGTTAACAAAGTGTTAGAGGAAGAAATTAATAGTGATACTGACGACAAGGTGATCTACGGGCTTAAGCTAATGGAGAAAATAGAGCCTGCACTATTCGAGTCGTCTATTGTCGACTTATTAGATAGCGATTCAGCGAAAGTAAAAAACTATGCTAAAGAACGGATCAAAGAACTCGATTTGGAATTTGAAAAAAATACAGAGTTAAGTCGACTCGCAAAACAGGCGGCTTTAGATAATGAAGATAGTGATCTGATATCTGTTCCAGCAAACAAACTCGGAAAGCTTAGCAAGTCAATAAAAAGCCAAGACAGAGCCTTGGCTGCTAAACTATTACGAAAGCTTATTAATCAGCAGAATATCTTCATTCTACTTGAATTATTGCGAGATATTGACCCTAAGGTCAAAATGGAGGCTGTTATAACTGCCAGAAAAGTTAAGCGGCCAGAGACCTGGGGAGTACTTGTTGAGATGCTTAACTCATCTACCTATAGTAATGCTGCAACTTCTGCACTTGTAGAGGCCGGTGAGGCGGCACTATTTACATTAGAAACTGCCTTTCACAAATCTGGACAGTCAGATCATGCTAAGCTAAAGATCGTTCAAATTATAGGCAGAATTGGAGGACCAAGAGCGGTAGAACTTTTGTGGAGCAAAATAGAACATCCTGACAGAAGAATTGTACGTCAAATATTACTCTCTTTTAGATATTTCAATTATCAGGCAACGGAAAGACAAGTTACCGTACTGACTAATTTGTTGGAAAATGAAATGGGTAAGGTTTTGTGGAACCTTGCTGCATTGACCGAAATTCCAAAGCTGGATCATTTTAAATATTTAAGAGGTGCTATTAAAGAAGAGATAAGAGAGAATTACGACACCATATATATGTATATGTCCATTCTCTATGATCCTCAATCAGTACAGCTGGTAAGAGAAAATATCGAATCTAATACATCAGAAGGGATAGCTTTTGCAATTGAGCTTTGTGACTTATTTGTATCTCAGGAATTGAAACCAAAACTCTTTCCATTGATTGATGATATTCCTATTAGTGAGAAAATCATCCAACTACAGGGCTTCTTCCCTCGTGAAAACTATAACCTTATACAGGTATTGAATTACCTCTTAAATAAGAATTATAATGAGGTAAACAGGTGGACCAAAGCATGTACCATCCATTGTCTGGCTTTTGTAGACGAGTTTAGAGCTAGTCGCGGTTTGATTGCACAGTTATTTAATGATGATCAGTTATTGCAAGAAATAGCCGCATGGGTTATGTACTATAAAGATAGAGAAGCACTGGATAGAATAAGTGAAAGGCTCAGACCTGATCAACGCAAATACCTTTATGATACTATTTCGAAAAACAGACTTCAAGAAGGTTTGAATGACGGATATTATATGGGCGTGGAAATGATAATGTTTTTAAAAAATGTGCCTTACTTTAAAAATATTAAAGGACTATTGCTGTGCGATGTAGTAGATAAAATGGTTAATAGCAATTTATCCTCTAAGGAGTTACTTAAGGTACCACAATCCGAAGATGAAGAAAGAATTTATGTGGTAGCAGAGGGAGAAGCATTTATAAAAAATAATGGTAAAGAAGTTAAGCGGTTGAAGAAAGGTGAAGTGTTTGGTAACTTATTTAATCTAGAAGATAAAATTGAAGCAACTCATATTGAAGCATTTGGTGATGCTGTAGTCTTTCATATCTCTGTTTACGATTTCTATAATGTTATGGCCGATCATCACGAATTGGCACAAGGTTTTATTAAAAATATTAGCAGAACGCAAGGCACGAAAGTGACTGGCTAAATTGTTTATTTTATGGCTTTTGATATTGATGTACTGGTAATCTATTCCAAGGAAGACGACCTTCAAAACGAAGGTGATCAGGGTTGGGTAACCAATTTTAAAAAATTCCTAGAGCTAATGTTAGTTCAAGTATTGGGAGAAACACCCAATGTTATGCTCAAATCTGAGCATGATAGTATAACGGGTGCAAACCTTAAAAAGGTAGCAGTTGTAGCACCAATTCTCTCCCCTGCCTTCATACAATCCGGAGAAAGTCTTGATACACTAGAATCGTTTCTGACTACAACCAAGAAAGACGACATTTCGAGAGTCTTCAAAATATCAAAAAAACCGATACCATTTGAAGAGCAGCCTCAAAAGTTGAAGGAGCTGATTGGTTATGATTTATATGAAATAGATGAGGACTCAGGAGAAATAGTAGATGTTATAGATTTTTTCAGTCAGGAAGCCGAACGAAACTATTGGATGAAGCTGGTTGATCTGGCTTACGACATTCATGAATCGCTTATTGTATTAAAGCAATTAGAAACTAATGCTGAAGTAAAGCATATTCTCGAGAAACGTTCAATTTATTTAGCTGAAACAGGATATGACTTGACTATACAGCGAAATATTATCAAAAGAGAGCTACAGCGACATGGCTATAAGGTGTTGCCCGACCATACCTTACCACAGGAGGTTAATGCACTCAAGAGTGAAGTAAATAAGGAATTAGAAGAGTGTAGTTTATCGATTCATCTCATAGGAAGTTCTTATGGAGAAATTCCAGCTGGTTCTGATCATTCAATTGTTGATATTCAAAATCAGCTTGCAGCAGAACGTAGTAGTAGTTTAAAAGATAAAAATAAATTTTCACGACTTATATGGATATCCAACCAGTTAAATCAAGCTAGCGAAAAACAATTATCATTCATTGAAAATATCAAGCGGGATTTAGCATCTTCTGAAGGAACAGAAATATTACAAACAGCACTTGAAGATTTTAAAAACATCATTAGAGAGGAACTGATAGAAGTTGGTATTGATAAGAAATTTGGCCACGGTTCAGAGGGAAAGAATGGCAAGTCTTCAATTTATCTTTTACATGATAAACTAGATGCTAAAAAGATAGAGCCTATTAAAAAAGCCATTGAAAAGGCTGGATATTCCGTTCTCACACCTGTATTTGAAGGAGAACTGTTAGAATTAAGACAGCAGCATATTAATAACCTCCGACAATTTGATGCAGCTGTTATTTACCAAGGAGATGTAAACAATCAATGGGTGAGAATGAAGCTTTTAGATTTATTAAAAGCACCAGGTTTTGGAAGAAGAAAGCCAATAAAAGGTAAAGCTATAATCAGCAACAGAGAAGATAAGCTTGATATAAGTGCTTATAAAAATTACAATGTAGCCCTAATTGATGGTAACGAAAAAGCTACCATGGATTCATTAAAGGGCTTCTTAGAAGAATTAAACTAGTAGAGTCATGAATGAAGTACTAGACGAGATGAATTCCGATTCACCAGAAATCAAAAAAAAGGTAGATAATCCATTTCCAGGGTTACGCCCTTTCAAAATTGAAGAGAGTCATCTTTTCTTTGGTCGAGAGGGCCAGAGTGATGAGGTACTCCTGAAATTATCCAAGCATCGGTTTGTTGGTGTTATAGGTCCTTCTGGTAGTGGTAAATCTTCATTTATATATTGTGGGGTACTGCCCATTCTATATGGTGGCTTTCTAACCGACACAAGTCCTAACTGGGAAGTCGTAGTAACTAGACCTGGAGCTGGTCCGATAGATAATCTTGCGGAATCTATCGTATCAAAAGACCCCTCCTACCAGGCCGCTGATGATGAGGAGAAAAAGATTAAACGTACCATCATCACCACTTTGCTTCGAAGTAGTTCTTTAGGTTTAGTCGAGGCTGTACTGCAGTCGCGAAGATCTGAGGATAAAAATTATCTAATACTAGTCGATCAGTTTGAAGAGCTCTTCCGATTCAAGGATAGTGATGAAGCCTCAGCTGTGGATGAAACACTAGCTTTCGTTAATTTGCTAATTGAAGCAGTAAATTATTCTGATGTTCCAATTTATGTGGCCATCACAATGCGTTCCGATTTTATTGGTGATTGTGCACAGTTCCCTGACCTGACCAAAAAAATTAATGACAGTCATTATTTGATTCCTCAAATGACTCGTGATCAGAAAAGACGAGCCATTGAAGGGCCTGTTGCTGTTGGACAATCTAAAATTGCTCAACGATTGACACAACAATTATTGAATGACTTAGGGGATAGCAGTGATCAATTACCCATTTTACAGCATGCTCTCATGCGTACATGGTCCTACTGGTCCCGATATCGAGACCATGAAGAGGAACCGCTAGATATTAAGCATTATGAGGCTATTGGTACGATGTCTGAAGCCTTATCTATGCATGCTAATGAGGCTTATGATGAATTGACCGATGACCAGAAGCTCATTTGCGAATCTCTATTCAAAGCAATTACAGAGAAAAGAGGTGAAAATTTTGGCATCAGACGTCCCACACGATTAGGTGAAATTGCAGCTATCGCGGATGTATCGGAAGAAGAAGTCATTGAGGTTATTGACAAATTTAGAGATCCAAGCAGATCGTTGTTAACACCTGCACATACAGTCAGTCTGCATTCAAAATCAATGATTGATATCTCTCATGAGAGTTTGATGCGAATTTGGGTTCGGTTAAAGAACTGGGTGGACGATGAAGCCGATGCTGTACAAATGTATCTGAGACTCTCAGAGGCAGCCGCGATGTATCAGGTAGGAAAAGCCGGATTATGGCGACCACCGGATTTGCAGTTAGCATTGAACTGGCAAGCTAAGCATCGCCCTACGCTGGTTTGGGGTCAACGGTATCATCCGGCTTTTGAGCGCACGATGATATTTTTGGAGTATTCCAAAAAGGAGTTTGAGACCGAACAGCGTATTAAAGAACTCCAGGCTAAGCGAAGGCTTAGAAATGCACGTATTGTAGCATTAGTATTAGGCGCAGCAACTGTAATTTCATTAGGTTTCTTAATTTATGCATTTATTCAAAAAGCTGTGGCGGATGAAGCAACTCAGCAAGCCATAGTAAATGCTAATTTGGCGGAAGAAAATGCTATAACAGCACAAAAAAATGCCGATGAAGCCAATGAGCAAAGGCTCATTGCGGAGCAAAGAGAAGCTGATGCAGTGGAGGCAGAGGCTTTGGCTAAAGCTGCTGAGAAAAAAGCTGTAGACGCCCTAAACGAAGCGGAGATTCAAAAACAGCGTGCTATTAGAGGTGAAGCTGCTGCCACGCAAAGTGCAGAAGAGGCACGAATAGCACAAAAACGAGCAGAAGAACAGAGACAAATAGCTACGGAGCAAAAGACTGAAGCTCAACGACAAAAAGAAGCCGCTGACCAGTTGAGAATGTTAGCCATTGGTAAATCTATGGCAATTAAGTCAACTCAATTGCGCAAAGAGCAAAAAGAACTCAAGGGACTTCTTGCTCAACAAGCCTATGTCTTCAATAGAGACAATAAGGGTGATAAATATGACAACGACATATTTAATGGACTTTATAAAGCAATCAAAGTTTTGAAAGACCCACTTGTTGATAGCTTAGGAGGACACAGTAAGGGAATTCGAGCTGTTACTTCTTCCACAACAGGCAATCTTATATTTACTTCAGATACTCAAGGAAAAATTTTAAAATGGTCTATTCAAGGCATAAATAGAGTATCAAATCCTATCATTGAAGCTAGACCATATCATCTTATACGTAGTATGGACGTTACTTCTGACAACTCCAAAATTATTGCTGGGGGTGAATATCCAAAAGTCAATAAAAAGTCTTATGTAGAAGTTTTTGACGTTTCTACTCTACAAATGAATCAATTGTCTGGTTTTGACGAGGATGTGTGGAATTTGATTATTTCTCCTGATGACAAATCATTTATAGCGTTAGATAATGCTGGACGATCAATTAAAAAATCTGATTTCAAGACAGTGAATAAAGTGGTTAGCACATCGGTTCGTATCAATGATATTGCACTGTCTGAGAATGGTGATTATATAGTAGGTGCAGGCAACAACGGTAAAGTCTATCTATACGATATCAAAAATGGATACGCTGAGTCAGTCATCCATGATAACAAAACCAAAATCCTGAATATTGCTATTAGCAAAAATAATACTGTGGCCTTAGGTGATGAGAAGGGGTTGATCAAAGTCTTTAAACTATTTGGTAACACTTCGACTACACGATTAGTAGGGCATAGTTCTCCTATTGAAGATTTGAAATTCAGTACTGACGGAAGGTTCTTAGCTTCTGCCGCCAGAGATAAAACAGTCAGATTATGGAATCGGGAAAATCTGACTGCTCAGCCAATAACTTTGGATGATCACCCTGATTGGGTTTTTACCTTGGCTTTCAGTCCTGACAATTCACAAATTCTTGCTGGCACAAAAGAAGAAATAGTAAGAGCCTGGCCTACAGATATTGAAGTCATGGCAGATAAGATATGTGGAAAAATTGATGCAAATATGAGTCAAGACGAATGGGACACTTATGTTGCCGAAGATATTGATTATGAGAAAACATGCGAGCAATATGCTGAAGGACAATAAGTTATTTTTTACTTTCTTATTAGTAGCCCTAGGCAGCTGGTTTTTCGCTATTGATTCACAAGCTCAAACAGCCTGTGCACAAACGCTCAGACAGGCAAGAACTGTATTTGATGAGGGTAGGATTCATGAACTAGAAAAAAGACTTTCGGACTGTATAGAAAGTGGTTTTAACGATGAAGAGAGAACAGAGGCTTATCGTCTACTAATACTTTCATTCATATACCTGGATGAAACTGCAAAAGCAGATGCTGCGATGCTGGCACTGCTAAAAGATAATCATGGATATGCTGTAAATCCAGATGCAGACCCTGCCGAGTTAATTAACCTGTATAACACTTTCAGGCATGACCCCATTTTCTTTTGGGGCTTTAAAGTAGGTCCTAATACCACGTTCGTGAATGTTCAAAAAGCTTTTGGCGTACACAACGTTAATGGCAGCAGCAGCAGTTACTCGAATAAAGTCGGATTTGAAGGAGCTCTTATGGCCGAAAAAACCTTTGGTAGACTTACTGCTCATTCTGATATTGGTTACTACATTAATTCTTTTGATTATAATAACACATTTTTCATTGCAGCAGATGGAAGTGCTTTGATAGATCATTTATCTACAGAAACACAGACATCTCTGGGACTATCACTTATGGCTCAATATCGGCTTTTTAAAGTCGAAGAAGAGCAGAGAAAGTCGAAATTTGAAAAATGGAATCCCTACGTTGGGCTAGGTGCCACGCTAAGATATCTTCTAGGGAGTGAGCTTGCCGCAGATACTAAAAGAACTGGTGGAGCTTCAGCAGACGGTGCCAACGAAGATTTAATCGATTTGGAATTTAGAAGAAATCTAAATCCTACCATAGACTTGGAAATTGGATTCAAGAGAAAAATTGGACTCAGTTATTTTTTATTGAGTGCAAGATATAGCTATGGGCTTCTAAATATTACAGATAGAAATTATGACTTCGGTCGTCTTTCTACTTTTTACGGATGGGCCGCTAACGATATAAATGTCCATGCATTCAGCATTTCTGCTGGGATTCTAATTCCTAAATACTCTCCTAAAAAATTGATTAAATGAAGAAACTCTTATCTGTAGTTGCTTTTTTGACAATTCTAATACCCACATTTTTTGTCAGTTGTAATGATGAAACAGATGCGGGTCCTGGTGAGTCCGATTCGTTTATCAAGTTGTTTGGTAGTCAAAATGGTGAAGAGGCAGCGGATATGCTCGTCAATGCGGATGGTAGCCTTATACTTCTTGCTACCCAAGAAATAATATTAGAAGAGACAATCTTTAAAATTAAAGTGATTCATACTGATGAACTTGGTAATACAATATGGGAAACGGCATACCCGCAAGGGGGATCAGAAGATATTAGTATAAGTTATAAAGCGGGTTCTGTAATTTCCTCCCCTGATGGTTACTTAATAATCGGAGAAAGTATAAATGCGGACAACCAAAGCAGCGTCATCATCTTACAATTAAATCAACTAGGAGAACTTACTAATTCAACTGAATTTGCAATTAACAATGGCAATACAGCTATTAGAGGTATTGATTTAGCTTTTAATTCAAATAATGAGATAAAAGCAACTGGTCGCGCTGATTCCGTTGGTAATAACATTTGGGTAGGTACATTCAGTAGTGATTTAACTTATCAGGAAGATTGTTCATTCTTTTATGCTGCAGCTTCTTCTAATCCAGAAGTATTAAAATCGACTTATATTACTGCCAATGATGAAATAGTCTTTGGTATTAGTGGTTTTCAAACTGAAGGAAATAGACAAAATGGAAGATTGGCCAAAGTGCCTTCATGTCAGCCTATACCTCTTTCGAGTCCGTTTATTGCTACTTCTGCTGCATCAAACTCCACTGACTTTACAACAAGTTTCATTGCCAAGGCACTTTCGGGTTTTGTATTGGTAGGCACAACGAATCCAGAAAGTGATACAGATATATTTTTGGCCAGAGTGGATGATAATGGAGTGCTACAGGATGACGCTCCTATTCTATATAGAGAATTAGAAGTTGATGGAATACCATTCGTTTTAGACTCCGATGACGAAGGTTTTAGTGTTACACAGACAGCAGATGGAGGCTTTTTAATAGGTGGTTCATCAGAATCCAATAGTGATGATGGTGGTAGTGACATCTTCTTGATCAAAACCGATTTTAACGGAAATGTTCAATGGAGTCGGTTTTATGGAGACCAAAATGATGAGGAAGCTAATGTTTTATTGCAGGCCCCTAATGGTGGCTTCTTAGTATTAGGTACAACAGAATTTGGAGGGATCAACACCCTCATATTGATAAAAACAGACAGAACAGGAAACGTCAACTAGTTTCCCCTGAAAATATATTATTCTATAGTTTAAGATTTTATCGTTAACGATATGAAAGGCTTTTTTCAAAGATTTACATTTATACCCTTAGTTTTTTTTCTATTTAGAGGTTTTTGTATTCAGGCTCAGATTCATGTTGAAGATTTTGAAGATGGAGTAGGGTATACAGCAGTTGAAATTGATGCCGATGCTGATAATTTTTTTCAAAGAAAAGCGGCCAATGATGCTGAAATAGATCAAATAGCTAACCCTGTGGACGGTGTAGAAGGAACTTCGCTATGGGCAGTTGGAGGACTAGGTTCGACAGAATCATCCTTAACCATAGACGATATTAATATATCCGGCTACAGTTCGCTAAACATTGATATGCTCATTGCTGCCAATGAAGCTTCCGTCTTTGAAATTGCAGATTATTTGATATTAGAAGTTGATTTTGATAATTCCGGGAGCTATACCATAGTAGGAGCGTTTTATGGAGTAGGGAATCCTGATACTCGATTTAGACAAGATGCGGACTTATCCGGAGCTAGTGCTAATGATAATATTTCATTCAACCTTTCAGAAATGTTAACCAACAAGAATTTTACAATTGCTGGTACAGGCACTTTACTGGATATTAGAATACGTGTTTTAAATAGTCAAACACAAGAACAGATTGTTTTTGATAATATTCGTCTAAATGGAACATTAAATGAGTCTTCTTTTACCCCAACGGACGGTTCAATTATTGGCCCTACATTATCTAACCTGTCCATTACCTATCCAGAAAATGTGGTAGCAGGGTCTGCCGGTACACTTACCTTGACAAGAACAACTGGTGGCGCGGCTTCAAAAGCATGGGACATAGCCGTAGCAGGCGTTGGGAATGCTGGAGATTTTAGTGGGTTTGGTACGGGTACAATTACATTGGATTTATCTAATGACGGTATCACAATTGCTGATGGTGATGTGTTTGAAGTAGATTTAGATGCGGGTATTTTTGAAAGTGCTGGGGGCTCCCCTACTGCTGCAATAGTCGGCTCTACAGATTGGAGCTTTAGTATTGATGGTGTTGCTCCGGTTTTTTCAGCTGTTGCTCCTACTACAAGTTCCGAAGTAAATAGCACCCAGGTATCCTATACCCTGGATGAGAATTTAGCATCAGGGACAATAACATTTACCAGAACCGGAGGTACAGCAGATGGAAGTTCACCTCACGTTGTCAATTTGACTGGTGGCGAATTAACTTCCGGAACGAAAACAGATATCACATTAACCAATAACCCTACTCTGGTTGATGGAACCATTTATACCGTTGAATTTGATGGTGAAGATGCCGCTGGCAATACTGCCACTACAGTTGCCTCAACTGGCGTTACTTATGACTTTAGCGACCCTACTATTTCTGCTGTTGCTCCTACTACCGGCTCCTTCATAAATGGTACAGAAGTATCCTATACGCTAGATGAGAATTTAGTATCGGGGACAATAACATTTACTAGAACAGGTGGTACTGCAGATGGTAGTTCTCCACACATTGTAAGTTTGACAGGAAGTGAGTTAACCTCCGGAACAAAAACGGACATAACTTTAACCAATGATCCGGCTCTTGTTGATGGAACCATTTACACCATTGAATTTGATGGTGAAGATGCCGCTGGCAATACAGCCACTACAGTTACATCAACAGGTGTTACTTATGACGTTACAGATCCAACTATTTCTTCTGTCGCTCCGGCTTCCAGCTCTACCGTAAATTCTACAGAAGTAACCTATACGCTAGATGAGAATTTAGCCTCTGGGACAATAATCTTTACCAGAACCGGAGGTACAGCAGATGGTAGTTCTCCGCACACTGTAATTTTAACAGGAAGCGAGTTGACTTCTGGAACAAAGACGGATATCACGTTAACCAATGATCCCACCCTGGTTGATGGGGCTATATACACCATTGAATTTGATGGAACAGATCCCGCTGGTAATACTGCAACCACAATAACCAGTACAAACGTGACTTATGACTTTACACCTCCTGGAGTAACTAATATAGAAAGACAAAGCCCTACCAGCAGCCCAACTAACGCAGATCAGGTATTTTGGGATATTACATTTGATGGCGTAGTATCGAATGTTACTGCGGATGACTTTAATGTCTCGGGCACCACAGCAGACATTGATCAGGCTATCGATCAAGGTGGTAATGTATATAGATTAAGGGCTTCCGGAGGAAATTTAGCGGGATTAAATGCCACTATTACGTTGCAATTGGCAACAACAGATATTCAGGACGCAGCAGGTAATGTATTACCAAACATTACACCAAGTGCAACAGACGAAAGGACTTTTGTAATAGATAATAACGGGCCGGCATCAACTGCTACCTACAGTTTTAACAGAATTGCAAACGGCTCTGTTCAGACTATTACCCTTGATTTCGGTGAGTCTTTAACGGGTACACCGCAGATTTCAATAAATGGTAGTACAAGCGGAAATATAGTTAATTCTCAACCAATGTCAGGTGGAGCACAAATATGGACTTATAACGCGGGCTCAACCTGGGCAGTTGAAGAAACCTATACGATTACTGTTTCAACCGCTACCGATGCAGCTGGAAACTCTATTGATACAAGTCCCTCAAATGATACGTTTGTAGTAGATAATACTGCTCCACAAGCTACAGTAAACCCAGGTTCAAATCCAATATTCACTGGTAACCTAGTTCAAGTTATAACAGTGGATTACGGTGAAGATATGAACACTTTAGGTAGTGGCCCCACTATTACTTTTTCGGGAGGTGCTGCTTTCACCAGTGCAGGAGATGGCTCCTGGACTGACTCCGATACCTGGACTGAAACATTTAATAAGACTGGAGCTCCTCAAGAAATCAGTGCGGTGATAGCAGTTGTTGCGGACGGTAGTGGAGCAACTGATCTAGCTGGAAATAGTGATTTGGGAGATGATTCTCCTTCATTTGTGGTAGATACTCAACGACCTACTTTAGGAACCCCTCAATATTTTCCAAATGCAGGTGCCTCCAATGATAACCGTGATGTTGTGATAGTCCAAGTAAGTGAAGAAATTACTCTAAATGGATCTTCCTCACCATTTCCAGCGGTCACTATTAACAATTCCAATACGACAGATCCTGGGTTCCATATAGAAATAGATGGTGTGAGAAGAAATTTTGTGACCGGATCTGGTAGTGGAATATATGCTACTGCTTTTAATCATTATCAAAATGATAATGTCACTCGATCGGTTGGTGACCCTGCCGCTTCTACAATCACCTCAACTCGATTGCTACGGTTTGAAGGCTCTAATAGTGGCGAATGGGATGGCACAGAATCTCCTAGGTTATCCTATGTTATCAATGGCGGAATAGTTGATTTAGCAGGGAATCAAATGGCAACTACATTAGATAACTTATCTGTAAGTGGAGACTCCGATCCTCCCGAAATAAGTGGAGACATAGTGTTATTTCCTAACGGAACCAGTCCCGAAACAATTGAAATCACTTTCAATGAGATTATAAATCTAACAAATGGTGCAAGCGTTACAGGTTTTTCAATTGCCGATTTAAGTACAGTTACCTATGTTTCAGCTACAAATACAGTTCTTCTGACAAGTAACGCTAACGGTGTTTGGGATTTAACTGATGTAGTAACTTACACCAACGGAACAGGTAACGTGGAAGATGGTGCCGCTAATGAGTTAGCTTCAATAACCATCAACAGCACTGCTACCAGTGACGATGTGAATGATCTGATTTATGAAACTGATCCTCCTGCATTAGTGACACTTACACTTGTGTCTAACAATACGCCAAATAACTTAGCCAATGGAGGTGATCAGGTTACACTGACATTTACGACAGATGATGGTCTCAATGTAGGTTCTATAAGCCTTTCTAACTTAAGAAGTGGTGGAACACTCATAGGTGATCAAACACATACATTTTCCACCACTGGCACCAATGAGTACGCCACCACTTTTGGGATTGATGGAACAGATAATAATGGTACTTTCTCCTTTAATCTCACATTTAATGATGAGGCAGGTAATGCAGTAGCTTCTACGGTAACCGCTTCTGATATTACGGGTGCAAATGTCGTTGTAGATAACACTTCTCCTACTGTTAACATTTCAAGTAATGATCCAGATGCAATAGTTAGAAATGCTAATAATGTTTTGATTACCGCGACTTTTACAGAAGCAAATGACATTGATGAAGTCTCACCTCCTTCTATAACTATTGGCACATTGGTGGTTAATGCTCCAATGACACTTAGTTCTAATCTTATATGGACATATAATTGGAATGTACCAGCGGGCAATGATGGTAATGTACCTGTATCAATTAGTGCAGCAGATGCAGCTGGTAATAACCTTGGAACACAATCGGGACAAACCAGTTTCCTAATAGATAATGTTATTCCCAATTTGAGTTTTACTAATCTAGAAAATGGTACCCAATCTTCATTTGAAATTACTTTCAACGAAGAGCTTTCTTCTACAACAACGGCCATTACCAATGTTTCAAACTTATTGTCTTCTGCAGTAAATGACTTTGGTGGTAGCAATGATGCAATTGACGTATCTTCAGTGCCGGGCTCTGTTGTCTGGGATTTATCTACATCCACCTCCCCTGTCGCAACGATAACAATTCCAGCTTCAGATTTTGTATCTGGACAAATCGTGCGCATTAACTTCGTTAACGGAGTAGTTATGGATATAGCGGGGAATCCAATCAGTTCCGCCACTAACTTCGATGGAATAATAGTAGATACTACACCACCAGTTTTGGCGCCTGATGAAATGAGCCTTTCACTCAATGCGGGAGCGCCTGAAACAATTCAGTTCTCAATAAATGAAGAACTAAATGTTCCAGAAGGCTTTGACTTTGGCTCTACAGTTTTTACTGTTAATACTGGTTCCGTAGCAACAGCTATCTACACAGGAAAGGGCTCAAGCAATACCATTACGCTCACAAGTACTTCAAACGGTATTTGGACAGCCGGAGTAACAACGGTCTCATATACAGCAGGAACAGGAGTGCAAAATCTTGCTGGGTTAAACTTAGCAACCATAACAAATAAGACCACCGTCCCTGCGGTTGAAGTTACTTTAACCGCAGGTGATATAGCCTTCAGTAGCTACAGTGAAGATGGTACTCAAACATTTTCTTTTGTTCTATTAAAAGACATAGCTGCTAATTCTGCTATTAAATTTACCGATAATGGGTGGAGGTCAGACAATGCATTTTCTACGAATGAAACTACATTAACTTGGACTGCCACTCAAGACTTATTTGCAGGTACAGAAATCAGTATAAGTGGACTGAGCGCCTCGGCTGGCTCTGTAACGGGAAATGCTCTGATTTTTAGTAATAATTTTGAAGGTGACCAGGTCCTTGCCTATCAAGGTAATGAATCAAATCCGACATTTCTTGCTGCTATTAACTGGAATGATTCCGATTGGTTTGTTACGCTAACATCTGCTTCCTGGTCTAGATCGGTTGTTCCAATAGGGCTTACTGACGGAGTTAATGCATTGCATATGACTAATAGTGACCAAGACAATGCTGCTTACATATTCGGTAGCAATATTACTAGTGGGTCTGTCACAGCACTTAGAGCAGCATTAAATAACAATAACAATTGGAACGATGATGAATCAGAATCAAATGTTACTTTTCCTACAGGAGACACTAATGTAACAGATCATAACGACCTGAATTATTCAATTCCACCAGATATTACTAGCCTTAACCCTGTAAATGGCGGTCGAGTAATTGCTTCAACTAATATTTTAAATATCACATTTGATGATAACATCACCCAGCTTGGTGATTTATCAGGCGGAGGAGATGATCTACTTCTGAAGCTTGATGACGGATCCATAATAGGCGCTTTCGATATTACAAGTGCATCAATAAATGGTACAAACTCAATATCGATTGATATAAGTAGTGTTGGTAGTTTAGCTACTAGTGCACAAAATGATGTAATCTATGAAGTAGATCTTTCTCGATGGGTTGTAAAAAATGCTGATGGTAATCATAATTTTGCAATTACTGGAGATGGGGGTTCAGATCTTTTGGATTGGAAGTTCACCGCTGATGGTAGATTACCTACGGTAACTTCAATTACAAGAAAATCCGTAAGCAATCCGTCCATAGATGTTAATAATGTAATTTTTGAAGTTACTTTTAGTGAAAACGTTAATGGTATTACCACCAATGATTTCTCCACTATTAATAATAATCTCATAGGCTCACCCTCCATAGCTAGTGTAAGTGCTGCTTCGGGTACAGTGTTTGATGTAGAAGTCACTGGTATTGACCTAAATCCTGCATTTGCTCTGGGATCGCTAGGTCTGGTAGTATTAAATACAAATGGCATTGCTGATGATGTAGGTAATGTACTAATTAATGGTACACCTTCTACTGATCAGGGATTTCAAATTATTAATCCTACTCCCACTGATGATATAACCAATTTGTCCAGCCCGATTCAGAGTTCAACATCCATTACACTCAATTGGACAAATTCAACTAACGATCAAGTCGCTCACAGACACCTTATCTTAATTCAAGAACCTGGAGGGTCATTTCCTCCTTCACTAAACGATGGCGTTTTTATTGCCGATGAAGATTTCTCCGGAACCACTTTTACAACTGCCGGAATTCGTTCAGTAAATACGCTCGTTGGAGAATCCTCAAAGGAAATTGTTGGGCTTACATCTGGAACTAGTTATCAGTTTAGAATATATCCTTATACCAATGACGGCACTAATGTCTTATATCAGGATAATTCCCCTGGAAATACTACAGCTGTAACTACTACGGCTACCACGGCTAGTATTACTAGTTTTAACGGATCTGCTATAGCCATACCATCCATAGCAGATACTCAACCAGAGGGATTTGTCGCTCTATCTTTTACAATAACAGATGACCCTTCATTTAGTGCATTAGATAATATTCCAACTAGATTTACCGATTTAACAGTCAGCAGGGAATTAGTCAATGGGTTTGATGATCTGGGTGATTGGACTGATGCACTTGAAGGTGCTGAACTTTATCATTCCGGAAGTGGCACTTTCGCTACTGGTTCTATAAGCCCAAACAACATTGTCTTTTCGAGTATTCCAAATGTTAGTAATACTGATCTTGGTTTTGTTTCATCTGAAGGTTCAAAAAGTTATACATTAAGGATATGGCTGAAAAACCCACTTTTAAATGGACTATCTGAGATAATTGATGGTCTTAATATTGTATTTGACATAGATGCCGATTCCGATGTGACACTTGAAAGTGCCTTACCTACGTCACAATTTGCACCAAGTGTACGAGTAAACTCAGGAGAGACAAGGTCTGTAATTGAAGTTCAGGCAATCCAGTTTGTTTACAATGACAATGGTAATCCAATACTGCCTAATCAAGGTGGTAGGGAATTATTGAATTTCACAAATGGAACTGCCCCCTTTCCCGCATTTGAGGCTAGAGATGCTAATGGCAACTTGGATTTAACCTTTCTGCCCAGTACTTTAAATGTATTTGCTGGAAATGGAGTTTCTGGTCCCCCAATTACTATCAATAATAGTTTCATCAATGGTATTTTGGATCTATCAGCTTCGGAGTTTGGCCAACCCTCAGGAAACACGTTAAATGAAACAAATGGTACTATTACAATCGAAAATACTGGCATTACACCGTCATCAAGTACATCAATTAACGTCATAGATACTGAGGTTATTGAGATTACAGATGGAGTAGATGACGGTGTTGTACCATTTCCGTCTAACGGTTTAAATAAAGTTCTTTTAGGGTTTCAAATGAGTGCACTTTCATCAAATGGTTCTCTTCCAAACTTTGAAGGTGTTACTGTAAGGTTCAGAAGTACCGACCCTCTCGTTACCGATATCAATCTCGATTCCATTTATACGAACATTAGACTGTTTAGAAATTCCAACCCTAATTTTGTTGGAGCATTTAGTCTAACAAATCAGACCAACGCAACAGTAGGTCAGGATTTTGTTAATATTACTGGAATAAGTGAATTACTCGATAATGATGTTGTGGATCAAAACTTTTTTATTGTCGCAGATATAAGCTCTGATGCCGATATTGATAATGGTCAGATAGTTGCCTTCATTGATCCGGCAGATATTGTTATTTCACCCTTTTCGAATGATAATGTTTTTTTTAATACACCGCTAGTCGGTGATCCTTATTCATTTATAGATGCATCTGATCCTGAAATTGCTCAAAATGGATTAACTCCTGCAAATCTTAATTTATCTACACCGACTACTACCGATTTCACAATCGAATTTACAGAGGGGGTAAGCCTCCTAAACCCAGGAGCCGTGGTACTTAGAAGAATAGATAATCCGTCTTTTATTGAACCATTAACATTGGACCCTGGAAACTCTCCGAGTAATTCTAAAAGTTTTACTTTCTTTTGGGATACCGATGGTAATGGATTAAACGATGCATTCGACCTGGAACTTGACCCAGAAGTTCAATACTATATAACAATACAGCCGGGTGCAGAGCCTGACGCTGGATTTGTAGATGAATCTGGCAGGTCTTTCGCAGGAATTATTGATAATTCACAATGGTTATTTCAAACTGCAGATGTAACTCCTCCAGTAATAGTTTCTTCAATTCCGGTAGGAAACAAGGACGATGAATCATTCACTTTTGAAGTTGAAATGAACGAAACGGGCGTTATCCGCTACGTGGTATTAGACCATGATGATGGAGCTTATGTTACTCCTGTAACACCCGCTGATATACAATCGATAATTGATAATCCATCGGCATTTTCCTCCTACTATCTCAATGATGGGGAAATCAATATTTCTGCGGGAGGTGTTCCACATATAGGATTTCAAAGTGGTCTTAGCAGTGGTCAGGATTTTGTGGTATTTGCCTATGCTTTAGATGATGGTCTTTTACCATCCAACAATATCGCTAATTCACTTAATGATAACACAGGATCACCTGGATCATCATTGAGCACGGTGGGTCCGTTAAACCAAGCAATTTGTGTAGGTGAGTACCAATCACTTATTACGCCTATAATCATCAAAGAGACTGACGATAATCAGCTGTCTAATGGCACACTCACAATAGGTTTTGTAGGTGCTAATGCTACTCAGTTCGAATTTAATACTGATATACTAACCCCATATGATGATTCGGAAGGTGGGCTAACAATAGAATCTTTTAATTACAACTCTAATCAATCGTTTACAATCGAATATTCTGCAACAAGCAACAGTGAACGTGAATTTTTACTTTTTGATGGACTGGAAGTTAAAGTTAAATCGACTGGTGCTACGGGTATATTGGAATTAATAGGAAGTAATACTTCCTCTGCCGAAGTTGGAAATGACCCTTTTGACTTACCAATTGCCACATTTACTAGTTTTACAGTAAGCACACCAGTGGATTTTGAGTTTTATGAGCAAATTACAACCATTGATGGTGGAGGAAATGAATCTGTTCAGTTAGTATTGATTGATAACAACTCAATTGGTACAGCAGCTGAGAGAGTTCTATTGTTAGAAGACGCTTCACTTACTTTAGGTTCGAACATTTATGAAGGAAATGCAGTATTTCAGGATAATTCTGACGGAGCCTTCTATTTCTACCCTAATGTTGCCAATGTGGGAAGTTACGATGTCAACTTGACTCACATCACTGCAGAAGGTTGTTCTGTAACCGATGTACAGACTATTACTGTTTTTGATTCGGAAAATGCGATCGAAGCACTTTTAGACAATTATTGCACATTTGAAGCCGCTGATATTGATAATGACTTTATTGTTATAAATCAAACTCACAAACCTAATTTTATTCTTCGTTCATTATCAATAAATATTGATGAAATCGACCCATCTGAACAAGCTAATCTAAATGATATCTCCAGTATTTTGATACAAAATGGTAACGACTGGGAATTTTATTTCCATAAAGCTGCCAGAACTGACGCAGGCACCATCATAAATAGAGAAGGTACGGTAAGATTGAATTTCATAGGAACTTATCAAAGCATCTTCGATGCTTCATTTCAAGAATTTGAACAATCAGTAAATATTTCTGAAAATCCTCTAATTACTGATTTTAGTGCGCTGGCAAGTGTATCATCCGGCAATTCTACTGACTATTGTGAAGATGATGCAGAAATTACTTTATCTGGATCAATTAATACTTCATTTCATAGTAATAGAACCGAAAACATTAATCTTGTTGATAATTCACTTTTTTCAACAATATCAGATTTTGGAACACTTATTGATGATGGAGCTGGAAGGGGCACAGTAGATCCTCAAGCTGTAAGCGATGAGCCAAATTTGGGAGATGGTACCTATACCTACCTCTACAAAATTAGAAATAATGTAACGACATGTTCAGATTCCACTACTCTTGTTATAAATATTAATCCAAAACCTACGGCAAATTTCTCTTTATCCAATGCGTGTTTTGGTGAGGACGTCCAATTTACCAATGAATCAATTGGAACAGTAGTTAATAGTCAATGGGAATTCGATGATGTTATCAGCCCTACTTCAAACTTAGAAAATCCGACTCATGCTTTTTCAAGTTCAGGTAATTTTGATGTAAACCTTCGTGTTTCCACTAATGTCGGCTGTTTCGACATAGCAACTCAGACTGTTGAAGTTGGTGCTATCCCTCAAACTGAATTCAATTATACAGGAGTAAACACTTCTGATTCTTTCGAGTTTACAAGCACAACACCAGATCCAAGCGCATCTGGTACAGATAATATTGATAACTATTTCTGGGACTTTGGAGACGGTGATACTCGAAATACTGTAAGTGAAACGGTAAACAATAAAATATATAGTAACACATTTGTCGACTCTGTGAGATTAACAGTCACAACCACTCTGGATTGTGAATCGACTTTGGCAAAGCCTATCGCAGTACTGGATAAGTTCGACCCCATTACGACACCAAGTGAAGCATTTGAAAATGGCACCGAAGGTTGGCTGACACTTTCCCAAATCAACAACTCCTGGAGGCTATCTGATAATAATGCAGATATTGATCAAGATGGTAACACACTTTGGGTGACCAACCCCAACGACTCATACCTACCAAACGAGATCTCTTTTCTTTATAGTCCTACATTTGATTTCTCTAGCGTGGACAGACCTTTAGTATCTTTTGACGCCTATTGGGACATGGTCAATGGAGGGGTACTTCTTCAATATTCGGTTGATAATTTGAACATTGCCGACCCTGCAAAAGAATGGTTGATATTAGGCACTTTGGAATCAGGTGAAGACTGGTACAATCGCACTGAACTTTCGCTACCTACCGTCACCACGGGTATTGCCTGGTCTGATAGTGTAGGCCTGGCAGAGCCACGTCACGTACTTGATCAAAGCATTGACGAATCCAATAGAGACAACGTTAACTTCCGCTTTGCCTTCCTTTCTCAAGATGCAGACCCTCAGCGACCTGGCTTTGCTTTTGATAATTTTGTTATAGGGGAAAGAACAAGAACGGTTCTATTAGAAAACTTTACCAATACTTCCGGAAGTGCTGCTACAAGAGCAGAAAGTGACTTTCTAAAAACCTTTGATGTTGAGGATGATCTTGGTACCGTTTTGGTCAAAATAAATTATCATACTGATTTCCCGGGAGAAGACCCATTAAATGAAGCTAATAAGATAGACCCTAGTGCCAGGGCATTATTTTATGACATCACTGAAACACCAACAGCTGTAATTGATGGAACTATAACTGACTCTGAAGGTCGCCCTTTTTCACAGTGGGGACAAACAAGTTTTGATCTTCGTTCGCTCATACTCGCAGAGTTTGAAATAGATGTAACGGTAACGAGTACAGATGGCACCATAAATATCGAGGCAATTCCTACCCCTCAAAACAACAGTGTTTTAAACCAGGAACTGATCATAATGGCTGCGGTTCTAGAAAAGGAGGTATTGTTGAACGATTTAGGTGTTCCCTCAGTGCCTAGTGGCGAAACAGATTTTGAATTTGTTTTAAGAAAATTACTGCCAAACGCAGCCGGTGTGTTATTAAACACGGAAGGTGCAAGTTCTACGATTCCTATGGATCTGGTTTCTTTCTCCTGGACACCGAGTAACGTTGTTAGTCCATCGAACCTGGCAGTGGTCGTTGTTGTACAAGACCAAAACACGAAAGAAGTTTATCAATCCGAGTTACTGCTTGATATTCCAGACCCAGGCCCAGTAACAGGAATGGATAGCGATATTGCTGTGAACCTATTTAACTTCTACCCTAACCCGGCCAATGATAGACTAAATGTCTTATTAAGTGATGAATTAGTTAATTCTACCCTAAGAATGTACGATAACTTCGGAAAAGTTGTCTATCAAAGAACTATTGAAGAAAGCACTTTTGATATAGGCATTAGAGACTATGCTTCGGGGATGTATCACATTGAACTGTCTAATGACGACAACATATTGAGAAAAAGACTGATCATTAGTCATTCGGACAAGTAACTATTCACCGTATGACTCTAAGTCACACGGTGAATCTGGTATAGTAATTATTTTCTTAGACTCTTCATACCAGATGGTCTGGATTCAGAGTGACGAACTAATTTAATCTCGTCACTCTGAACGTGTAGCCTGAAGAGTCCCCGCAATCTCTAAGTTTTACCTTTTTATAAACTGCTCTTTCCGATTCTGGATAATCAGGTAATACTTACCTTGCTTTATATTCAAAAGCAGTATTTCTTTTCCTGAACCTTCCTTAATCACTTTACCAAAATAGTCCTGTATTGTATATTTAGTACTGTCAGAGAGTCTTAGAGACGTTGTGGCTATCTTGGGGTAAAAGGTTATATAGTTTTCAGATGACTCATGCTCAAACTCCAAAGAATAAAAACTTCTTGCATCAAAACTGGAGTATCTTACCCTATATTTATTTAAACCGATTTTGTGATTAGGAACTGCGGAATACCGATTAATATCAAAGTTTCCTTTACCTTGTAATGTATCGATAACAGCCCAATCTTTATTCTTCCATTTATGTTCAATAAAATACTGTCCATTTGGTAGTTCTCCTTTAGTCGACCAAACAATAGAATGATGATCCGCCTGAGCCATGAGAAATTGAAAGTTTTGTGGTGCTTTCAATGCTTGTGGATTGACAATAGATGGTTCACAACCTTCGCTATACTCTATCCTTACCACTACTAAATCACCAATTTTCAAATAGGACAGATCAACTTTGTAAGCGCTTATCGTGGGATTATCAAATACCTTACGATCATTCACATAAACAGCTTCTGTACAGAACTTTTTGGAAGTCTTATTAAAAGGATTTTGGACAAAAAGATCTCGGCCTTGATAATTTCCTGAAAGAACAATTTCACTAGCAAATACTTTTGTGTTGAAAAAGCACAACAGCACTAATAAACAAGTACGGCCTAATTGATTCATATCAACTAAATACGGAATAAATCAATGTTAAAAAAAGTGGTATGCTTTTATTCGAATCTTAATGACTCTATTGGATCAAGTTTAGCGGCTTTGTTAGCAGGATAATAACCTGATATAAGGCCTACTACTATACATACTATGAGACCAACTAATACCCATGCCCAGGGAACAACGAATCCATCAATGCCTACAACACTTGAAATGAGGTTGCCAATAGCAATTCCTAAAATGACTCCTGCTATTCCACCCAATAGACAAACTACAATAGCTTCTATTATGAATTGCTGTCTTATTCTTAAAGGAGTGGCACCCAGGGCCTTTCTAACGCCTACTTCTCTTGTACGCTCTGTAACAGAAACCAGCATGATGTTCATAAGCGCTATTGACGCTCCTAATAAAGTGATAAAACCTATACCAAAGCCTCCTAGTCTCATAACGCTCGTTATACTTTCCAGTCTATCTGCCAATGATTCACTTTTCGCCAACTCAAAGCTATTGGCTTCTCCTAATTTATCTTGACGTATCTTTCTCATGATAGCCGTAGCCTCACCCATAGCCATTTCCATTTGTGTAGGGTCATCAATTCCGACTGTCATGCTGTAGCGTAATATTCTTGAAGAGCTTAATCGGCTTGCATTGATTACTGGAATCATAACCGAGTTATCGGGGCCGCCACCACCTCCTATCTGACCTCTTTCTTCAAGGACACCAATAATTAGATACTTATTGCCAAGTAAAGATATTTCTTGATTTAGTGGTTCTTCATTATCCTCAAATAGCGATTCAACCACATCCACTCCTATTATTGCGACATTGGTTCCATATTGAATTTCAATTGAGGAGAAATTTCGACCTTTTTCTATATTTAGCCCTTCCAGTGCTATATATTCTTCGTTCACTCCTCTTATTTGAACGTTCGGATTAGTCTTTTTTGATTTGTATTTGACTTCAGCTACACTGGTTACAAATGTCGACAAGCTAACGCTAGCCGGGTAGCGGTAATTCTCTATAAATCTGATTGACTCTTTCAAAGTCATTGGCGGTTGTCGTTTCTCTTGAACTCCACCACTTCGTCCACCTCTATTTCTTTTTGAATAAATATCAAATGTATTGACTCCTAATTCAGACAATGAATCTGTAACGGAATATTGAATTCCATCGATAGCAGTTAAAATACCAACCAACGAAGTGATACCAAGCGTAACTATTAATGCGGTAAGCACTGTTCTTAACAGATTGGCCTGAATAGACCGTAACCCCTCCTTAATATTTTCAACTAAATTCATTACTACTGCATTATTATGAAACTAAAGTAATCAATAATCTCGTTGAATAAGTTGATAATTGTGTGATTAGACATAAATTATGTTTTATCGGTAATTTAGTAAGTTGAAATTTTTGATATGCGATTAATTCTCTCGTTTGTTTTAGTAATTCTAGTAGCCTCCAATTCTTTCGGTAGTTATCTTCTGATACCCATGGATGAAAAGCAATCAAATCATCTAAAGGCTTATGGCCTGGCCTATTGGGTACTTCAAAATGATATTGAGATAGACTGGTTGCTTAACTATAGAGGGGGTAGTTTTATGGTCAAGTATTATCAGAAATTTGAAAATGAATTGATTATAAGGGGAGTGAGTTATGAGGTAATTTCAGATGCTCAATCCAATCAAATCGTCAAGGACATTGCCAGTCCATCCAATAACTCAGATGTGATGAGATTGGATAAATTTCCAAAGATTGCTGTTTATTCGCCTAAGAGTAAACTACCCTGGGATGATGCCGTTACTCTGGTTTTGACGTACGCTGAAATACCTTATGAAGTAATCTTTGATGATGAAGTATTAACGGGTGAATTGCCCACCTATGATTGGTTGCATCTTCACCACGAAGACTTTACAGGACAATATGGTAAGTTTTATCGATCGTTCAAGAATATGCCCTGGTATATTGAGCAACAACGTGAATTTGAAGAGTCGGCAAGGAAACATGGTTTCAGTAAAGTCTCGCATCTAAAACTAGCCTCCGCAAAAAAAATAAAGGAATTTGTATTGGGTGGGGGTTTTCTTTTTGCCATGTGTTCTGCAACAGATACTTATGACATTGCTTTAGCGGGTGAGGGTGTTGATATGATTGACAGAATGTATGATGGAGATCCACCGGACCCACAAGCACAACAAAAGTTGAATTTCAGTAATACATTTGCCTTTGAAAATTTCAAATTAGAAAAAAATCCTTACGAGTATGAGTACTCCAGTCTGGACAATAATTTTGCGGATAGAGGATTGAGGGAAGAAAATGACTATTTCAATTTGTTTGAATTCTCTGCCAAATGGGATCCAATACCAACCATGCTAACACAAAATCACACCAGAGTAATCAAAGGATTTTATGGTCAAACTACCGGATACAAAAAGAATTTAATCAAGCCTGATGTAGTTATAATGGGCGAAAACAGGTCAATAAAGGAAGCTAAATATCTACATGGCGTTTATGGGAAAGGGTTTTGGACTTTCTATGGCGGACATGACCCGGAAGACTACCAGCATCTAGTAAATGAAGAACCCACGGATTTAAATCTTCACCCAAATTCACCTGGTTATCGATTGATTCTTAATAACATACTATTTCCCGCGGCCAAAAAGAAGAAGCAGAAAACTTAATGCATACGGTCTCCTCTTACTTCAAGAGTAGATATAATCTGAGCTTCCAGTTCCAAAATTTCTTTCCAACGCTTCATGACATAATCTTCAGATTTGTAAGTTTTGGCTAATTGAAGAAAGTTCTTGTAATGACCAGCTTCTGACACCATCAGCTCGTAATAAAACTTTTGCAAGTCTTCGTCTGGGATATGTTTCCAAAGTAGGCGAAAACGTTCACAACTCCTTGCTTCAATAAGAGCGTTCAACAAAAGTTTTTCAACAAGTTGCTCTTCTCTGCTTCCTCCTTTTTTTTCTATTTTACCCAAGGCAGCAACATATTCATCCTTTCGCTGACGCCCAAGCTTAAAGCCACGTTTGGTCAGCTCTTCTATTACTCTTTCAAAATGACTCCATTCTTCGGCTACAACAGGTGTCAATGTGGTGACTAATTCATCCTTATCAGGGTACTTGACAATTAGTGAAATACAAGACGATGCTGCCTTTTGCTCGCAGTAGGCATGATCAATCAAAATGTCTTCGATATTTTTTTCAGCAATATTGACCCACCGTGGATCCGTTGGAAGTTCTAATCCAAGTACATGTTTTTCCATCTTAGTCAAATAGCATCCAGTCAATTCCAAAATCCAAAATAGTTTCCTGTGCCGGGTAGAAAGGAGTCATGAAATAACCAGTTCCCTTAATTAATTCATAAACGTTATTAAATTTTAAAAACACTCGCCCCCTATTTATCTTAAGGTTGGCAAAAATATCTATGACTGGAAATGAATTGACTTGAAACTCTTCCTGAACATAAAATTGCATTGCCGAAGGGTCATAAGCATTAGCGAAGTAAGCTGATCTCTGATGAAAATCAATACCAGTTTGAAGCTGCAAATTTCCATCAAAAAGTATGTTATTATAGCTTAATTGAGTATTCACAAGAAATTCAGGTAATTGGATTGCATCAGCACTTCCACCAGATACATTGGAATAAATCACCTGACCAGTCAACATCAACTTTTTTAAAAATCTATAGTTTAGTTTTAAATCCAACATTGACACACTTATATCTCCTGATTCTTGCACAGGTTGTAGAGTTTCCAAAGTAGGAATGCCAGAACTTGCTTCTTTAAAATATACATAGTCAGTAATAAGGTTGTAACTAATAGTAGGTTGAATACTAATTCCAACCAGATTGACGTCTAACCCGGCTTCAACTTTGGTGCTGATGGTTGATTCAAAGTTATTAGACCATCCATTATGTCTACCCAAGTAGGCTCTTTGAGTATAAGAAGGCAAATAGCGAGCACTCGAACCTCTTGCAAAAAACCAGGTATTTCTAAGCTCGGCATTTAGCCTGTAGTTTTCGCCTGACAGGTACTCCCCGGAAACCGTGATATAACTCAGTGAATCATTGCCAAACCTTAGGTTGAATCCTGCATAATTTTCCAAATAGTAAGTATCAAAAGCCAATGAATCCTCTTCAATATATTTGTAATCAAGGTTGACCTCTCGACCACGATAGTAAAAACTATAAAAAGTCTTACCTATATCTCCTTTTATACCCACCTCATGTTGACGGTAGATGATCTTTGTGAAATCTCTGATTGGTACACTATCAACAACCACAGGACTAAAAAAGACTGAGTCTGTCTCAAGCCCATCTGTGATGGTATTGGTAAAATCGTTCCATTGCTTATACCTGTCGTAAACATGATAGAGTTGAACCTGTTCATTTACCTTATATTGTTGATAAACATGGTAGTTAGTTCTCAACTCGCTTGTTTCAGTTGCTGATAGATTAATTTGTCTATTCTCCTCAAAAAATTCCTGAAACGTACCTTGACCATTTAACAGTACTCCTCCACTTTCGTCTACAGTATGCCTGTTTCTGGAAAAATTACCGGTGATAAAGTATTTGCCATTCTTTGTAGAGTAGTTTCCATAAAAATTGTAATAAGTACCTAAAGCATTTCTGTCCCCGCGCCTCTCACGCTCTATTTGTTTGTCTATAAACAATCCCTTATAGCTAAACCCAACATTGGAGCGTTCGTCTATATTTCTTGTGTAGATAGCTTCTGTCATTGATCTACCCTGTCCACCCCATACAATTCCAAATTTGGAGTAAGGAGATTTAGTATTGACAATAGGTATGTCGCTAGGATTTAAGAAATATTCATCATAAAGAGTGAATCCAAGTCGTGCCCCAATAATATCAGGTGTTTGAGGGTAAATAGAGGTAATTGCCGTTCCAATATTTCCTAAATTTTGAAAAGTATTATTTCTTGAGGCTATGAATTGATACCTGTGAAAATTGATAATCGATGTATCTAATACATTCCACTTGGGTTTATTTAATTTAATTGATTCCTCCGATGCTAACAGAACTGTTGTAGGACCATAAATTTGCTTAGTAGAGTCATCAAGGACTGACGATCCTTTTGGCTTCTTCTGATCATCTTTTTTCAACAATTCTCTTGAGATCTGTGCACTAAGCTGTAAAAAGCCAGTAAAAAAGAATAAAGAAAAGAGTATCAAACGCATCCTCACAATAACTAGCTGATTAGTCGGTATAGGTTTTAATGGAATTCAAAATCATATTATCAAAGACATTGCCATCTTTTATAAAACTTGTTTTGATAGGTATGTAAAATAATGGCCAATGCTCGACAATGCCAAAGAGTTTGGAGTTCAAAAGTTTAACATAATCCTTCTCAGTTGTAATAATACATTTGTTTTCTTGTTGAATTTGTCTGAATCTTTCTTCTATCAGGTTTAAATCTTGGGCTGTGTATGAATGATGATCGGGAAAATATAGGTCATCAGCCAGATTAAACTTTTCAGATACGTATTCAGTAAACGAAGCATTATTCGCCAAACCAGAAAACAAGAGAACATTATCCCCTAACTCGTTATCACCGTTTATAGACATAGGGGCAGAATACTCTTGCTTAGCAAAAAAGATAGGTGCGCTTGAATATTCATTGATACCTTTCCTCACTTCATTAATACTGTTTTCAGTAAGTTCTTTCGGACATTTAGTGACGACTATGGCATCCGCTCTTTTAGCTCCTTTACGAGATTCACGTAGCATACCAAGCGGCATTATATAATCTTTGTAGAAAGGGCGTCTATAGTCACAAAGCAATATATTGAGCGATGGTTTAACATACCGATGCTGAAAAGCATCATCTAAGAGAATAACATCAGGGTTAGAATCTGCCAAAATATGAGGGATAGCCACTGCTCTTTCTTCACCAACGGTGACGGCTACGTTATCAAACTTTCTATAAATCTGAAAAGGTTCATCGCCAATAGTTTCTGCATTATCATTTTCTGAGGCTACGCGAAAACCTTTACTCTTTCTACCGTAACCTCTACTCAACGTGGCTACTTTATTATGATCAGAAAGAAGTCGAATCAAATACTCGACCATCGGTGTTTTTCCAGTACCCCCTACAGTGAGGTTTCCCACTCCGATAATGTTAGACTGAAATTCGAATGATTTTTTATAATCTATATCAAAAAGATAGTTACGAACGGAAGTCACTGTATTGTAGATACCTGCAAATGGATAAAGAAAGAGCTTTAAAATTCCCATCAGTGAATGTCCGACCTGTTTAAATTTCTATAACTTTGAAAGATTGCAAAATTGGGTATTTATGACCAGAATAAAAGATATAATTCAATATTTAGAAACAATAGCCCCTCCTTCTCTTCAGGAAAGTTACGATAACAGTCAGTTGATTACTGGCAATCTTGAAACAGAAGTCACAGGTGTATTGATAACCCTAGACACAACAGAGGCAGTAGTTGATGAGGCTATAAATATGGACTGCAATTTAATCATCTCACACCACCCCATAGTTTTCAAAGGGTTAAAATCATTTACTGGTAAAACATATGTAGAACGAACGGTCATACAAGCTATAAAAAGGGATATTGCTATCTATGCCATACATACTAACCTAGATAACGTTCAAGAGGGTGTCAACAAAAAGATTTGTGACAAGCTTGGATTAATCAATACACAAATCCTTTCTCCTAAATCAAGCGTGCTGAGTAAGCTTGTAACTTTTGTACCCAGCGAAAACTTAGAAAAAGTTAAGGATGCTTTATTCAACGCTGGAGCTGGTAACATAGGAAACTACTCAGATTGCAGTTTTTCTATAAATGGAGAAGGCCAATTTAAACCCAACAAAAAAGCCAACCCAAACATAGGCAGTGCTGAAGAATTAGAAAAAGTTAACGAAATACGATTAGAGGTATTAGTACCCTCCTATTTGAAAAATAAAGTACTGAAAGCCCTAAGAGAGGCTCACCCTTATGAAGAAGTAGCATATTACCTCAATACTTTGGATAATGCTCAACAAGATGTTGGTTCAGGGATGATGGGCGAGCTGACAGAATCGATCAGTTCTAAGGAGTATCTAGAGCAGTTAAAATCAGATATGAACCTTAATGTTATACGGCATACTCATATCGTTAAGAAAAAGATAAAAAAGATAGCAGTCTGCGGAGGAGCCGGAAGTTTTTTACTAAAGGATGCTATCAATGCAGGAGCCGACTTATTTGTAAGCTCAGATTTTAAGTATCATGAGTTCTTTGATGCCGAAGATAAAATCATCATTGCAGACATTGGACATTACGAAAGTGAGGTCTATACAAAAGAATTAATTTATGAGTTTTTAAGTGAAAAATTTAATACTTTTGCACTCAATTTGTCAAAGACCGTTACAAACCCTATTAGCTATCTATAAATTACATGGAAAATAACACCGTAGCACAAAAACTAGAAGCACTCGTAAAATTACAATCCATTGACACAAAATTAGACCAGCTTAAGAAATTAAGAGGTGATCTACCTGAAGAAGTTCAGGATCTAGAAGATGAACTTGAAGGTTATAACACTCGACTAGAGAGATTCAATAATGAACTTGCTGAGTTTGAAGAAAGCATAAAAGCTAGCAAAACCGGAATAAAAGATGCTGAAAAGTTAATCACAAAGTATAACGATCAGCAAAAAAATGTTCGTAACAATCGTGAATTTGATGCGATAACAAAAGAGGTTGAATTGCAAGAACTAGAAATTCAAATTCTTGAAAAGAAAATCACTTCTTCTGGTGAGAATATAGAGAAGAAAAAAGAAGAAATCGCATCTCTGGAAGAGCAAATCAAAGAAAGAAACGCTGATCTTGATAGCAAAAAGCAAGAACTGGAAGAGATACTATCGGACAGTAAAGATGAAGAGGCTAAACTAAATACAGATAGAGAAAAAGCCACTAAAAAAATTGAAGCTAAACTGCTGACTTACTACAACAAGCTTAGAGGTAATCTTTCTAACGGCCTTGCTGTTGTTACTGTCAAAAGAGGTGCTGCAGAAGGATGTAATATTGTTATTCCTCCACAGAAAATCGCTGAAATCAAAGAAAAGAAAAAGATTGTAATTGATGAGCACTCTGGACGAATTTTGGCCGATGTGGAAGTGATAGAAGTGGTAGAAGAAAAACCAAAAAGAACTACAAGAAAAAAGAAAGTCTGAGTTTGACTACATTCAGAATAAGCTATTTAAAAAAGGCAGCCTTTACGGTTTGCCTTTTTTTGTATACTCCCATTTTTTCTCAGAGTAGCGATTTCCAGCTCCAATATCAGAAAATAATTGAGGGAGATTTATTAGTAGACAAGGCTGCCTTAACCGATCCTGAATATTACTACCTGACTAATTTCTCAAATACCCTCCGGTTATATTTAAATGAAGATATATCATATGAACTATATGAGAGTGGCTTTGAAAATAGTCTGGAGATAATTAAAAATAGCGACCTATCTTCGCCTCTCAAAGACTATTTCCTATCAGAAGTAAGATTGCAGGGAGCACTTTTTTATCTAAAAAGTAAAAAAGAGATTGAATCTGCATGGCAATTGCGTCAGGCTTACAAACTCGCAAAGAAAAATGTAACCCTATTCCCAGGTTTTATACCTAGTTATAAAACACTTGGGCTCATGCAAGTCGTTTTGGGTTCGGTTCCAGAAAAATATCAATGGCTTCTGTCACTGGCCGGCATGAAAACCTCAATCAATGAGGGTTTGGGAAATCTCAGTGTTGTTATAAAATCTAATAGTTATTTAAAGCAAGAAACTTCTTATCTCAAAGCCATAATCGAGGCCTACATTCTTGGTCAAAACTTCTCACTTCAGTTTTCTAACTTAACAATGAATACCCAAAATGATTTAGATAGGCTTATACAGATGAGTATTTATTCAAAAAAAAGTAAGACCAAAGAAGCTCTTAAAATATTTGAAAAAGATGAAGAAGCAAAATTTAACCTTATTTACTATATGGCAGCAGAGGGCTACATGCAACAGGGCAATTATGATAAAGCAATTAAGTTTTACACCAAATATCTTAAGCTACACAAAGGCTATTCAAATCATAAAGACAGTTATTATAAATTGTATTTAGCGGCTAGTTTTAAAAGTCATCATGAACAGGCTCGGCAATATATAGATTCGGCTAAAATGATTGATATTGAATCAACAGCTGCGGATAAATATGCAAGTAAAATGATTGAATCAGACGTTCACTTAAATCAAGCAATTATGAAGATGAGGCTGGCAACGGATGGTGGCTTTTATGAGCGAGCGGATAGTCTAGGTAATCTGGTCACATGTAAATCTGTTAGAGACACTATGGAGTTCACTTACAGAAAAGCCAGGCTTCAACATAAACAAAACAACTATTTAATTGCTAAGCGAGCATATCACCAAACTTTATCTTTTGATCAAAGTAATAGCTGGTACTTTCAACCTAATGCAGCTTTACAACTAGGTTATATCTACGAATCTGAAAATAAGACTGATAGTGCTCTACTATACTTCAATAAATCTAAAAGTTTTAGACACCACGAGTATAAAAACAGTATTGATAGCAAAGCCGAAGCTGCGATCAATCGAATTAAAGGCCGGTAAGGTGATCGCTATTATTAAATTCTTCCAAGCTGAACATACTGCCCGTAAATGCTAACTTATATAACCCCAAATTTTGGTGTTCAAACAAGTCCATTGAACTCAAGGGGTAATTAAGTACCAGACATAATAAGACTCTCATTGCACGTCCGTGCATACATATCAGGATTGTTTCCTCATTACCTTTCAATATATGATCTAATGCGATTTGCTGCCTTTTCTTAACCTGAATAGGAGATTCTCCTCCTTCTATAGGTAAATCCGTTTGTCCTTGCTGCCAATTTCTAATTACCTGATGGTAATAAGCATCTTCTTCAGGGGTAATTTCTATTCCTTCACGAGTACCCCAGTTAATTTCATTTAATCCTGAAAGAGCTTCATGTTTCAGACCATCATCTAAAAAATTTTGAACTGACTCAATACTGCGTTTCAATACCGATGTATAAACCTTATCAAACGGAATGTGTTTGTAATACGTATAAAAAGCATCGGCTTGAGTTCGCCCCAAGTCATTTAAAGATGAATCAACTCCACTTCCCTGCACTATGCCTTTAAGATTAAAATCTGTTTGTCCGTGCCTGATAAGATATATTTTTTTGGTCTTCAATTAGTAGTTATTTTTGGCTCGCAAATTTAGAGTTTTTACGCAATTAAGATGATCAACCCTTCAATAACTGTAGAACAACTTAATTCAATGAATAAAAATACCCTTATGGAGCATTTGAGCATTGAATTTACCTCTGTAAGCGAAAATCATGTTAGCGCTAAAATGCCGGTAGATCATCGGCACCATCAACCCTATGGCATACTCCACGGTGGAGCCAGTGTAGTTCTTGCAGAAACGTTGGGCAGTGTTGCGGCTCATTGTTCTGTAGATATGGAAAAACAAATATGTGTAGGGCTTGAGGTCAATGCAAATCACATTAAATCTGTGAAGTCAGGATTTGTTGTGGGTACTGCCAGACCTATTCATTTGGGTAAAACAACACATGTATGGGAAATTACAATTGTGAACCAGCAGGAACAACTTGTTTGTATTAGTAGATTAACGATGTCAGTCTTAGAAAGGAAGGTGTGAAAGAAATCGCAGAGGATATTTTAAACACCAAGTCATTAGAGCACATTATTGAGGCCATCAATGATTATGCTTTAAACAATAAGTATTCGTTTGCTTGTTGGAGGCAACCCGATTCCAATGATGTTCAACTGTTAATTGATTTTGGACACAATGATTTTTCTCCTTCCAGCCCAAATTTAGAGCAAACTCCTCCGGGCTTTCTGTTTGCCCCTTTTGATACAACTAAGAATCATACTTTCCTTCATAAGGATGCTCTTATTACTCTTGGGGATTCAAAGGCTATAGAAAGTAATCGCTCTACTGAAGAATTAGTTGAACACATTAAAAATTTTGAGCCTAAAAAGCCGACAGAAATTAATATTGAAAATGAGTTTGAAAGTGAATTTAAAAATTCATTTATCCACTTAGTACAAAAATCAATAGCTGCAATAAAGCAAGGGCAGTTTTCAAAAGTTGTTCCTTCAAGGCAACGTGTCATTAATTTGAATGAGACATTACAAGTAGGCCAAGTCTTTAATAAACTGATCGAAACCTACCCAAAAGCCTTTGTATCCTTAGTGTATACTTCAAAATCTGGACTTTGGGTCGGAGCCACACCAGAATTATTATTGAGTACATACGGAAACACTTTCAAAACTGTAGCATTGGCCGGCACGCAACTATATGATGAAAGTACTTCACTATCAGACATTGCCTGGACACAAAAGGAAATTGAAGAACAAGCGCTGGTCAGTCGATACATTATCAATTGTTTTAAAAAGATTCGTTTAAGAGAATTTTATGAACATGGTCCCAAAACGGTGAGGGCTGGTAATCTAATTCACTTGAAAACTGAATTTATGGTAGATATGAAGGAAACCAACTTCCATGAATTAGGGAGTACAATGTTGAAATTACTTCACCCTACATCAGCCATTTGTGGAATGCCATTAAATGAATCATTGAATTTTATTCATGAAAATGAAGACTATAAAAGATCTTTTTTTAGTGGGTATTTGGGGCCGGTAGGTATCAATAATCAAACTAGCCTTTATGTTAATTTGAGGTGCATGAAAATTGATAATAAACAACTCAGGCTTTATGCTGGTGCCGGAGTTACTGAAGACTCTAACCCCTTGAAAGAATGGGAAGAAACTCAAATGAAAATGAATACTTTACTTAACGTTATCCTGTGAGCTATTCAGAAATCTCTAATGTTCCTAATATCTATCATGACTTAGGAGTAAACAATGCTATCATCTCACCAGGATCAAGAAATGCACCACTAACAATAGCATTCGCAAGACATTCAAAAATCAACTGTAAGGTAATTCCTGATGAGCGTTCAGCTGCTTTTATAGCTGTAGGAATAGCACAACAACTCAAAGAACCAGTCGTACTTATATGCACTTCAGGTTCGGCTTCATTGAATTACGCCCCTGCCGTAGCCGAAGCTTATTTTTCGCAAACACCATTATTAATACTCACTGCTGACCGACCACCAGAATGGATAGATCAATACGATGGTCAAACCATAAGGCAAGAAGATGTCTACGGAAAGCATGTTAAAAGAAGCTTTAGAACACCAGTTGATCTTTCTCATATTGACGCTGTATGGCATATGCAGAGAATTATATCTGAATCATTCAGTGCCTGCCAAAGTGAACCTATGGGACCAGTTCATGTTAACATACCCTTCAGAGAACCGTTTTACCCCTCTGAAGAGTTTGAGACTAGTCCTTATAAAGTGTCTCAACAAACGAATTCGCATACCAAATTATCCGAGACAGAAAGGGCACAACTAAAAATTGACTTAAACAAGTTTGATCGGAAGTTGATCATATGTGGACAGGCAGATTACTCAAAGGAAGAATTAACTCTTTTGAGTGAATTAAGTCACCGCCTCAAAATACCGGTTGTGGGTGATGTTATTTCTAATATTCATGATATTGAAGAATCAGTAGTACATCATGATGTATTCCTTAGTTCGAAGAAATCAGGACTTCCAATAAGCCTCAAGCCCGATCTGCTCATCACCTTTGGAAAGTCTGTTCTTTCAAAGAGCCTAAAACACATTCTTAGACTAAATTCACCAAAAGAACACTGGCATATCCAGATGGGCGGACAAGTAGCAGATACCTATAAGGCTCTTACCAGACATCTAAAAACAAGTAATGGTGACTTTCTCTCTCTTCTCAATGAAATTGAGAGAGAAGGGGATTTTGACCACCAAAAACAAGAAAACTATTACCACATTTGGCAAATCGAAGAAAGAAAAGTTGAGCGGTTGTTTGAACAATTCTTTCCAAAGGAACCTTTAGGTGAATTTGAGTTTGTTTACTCTCTAATTAATGCTCTACCACCAAGCAATCTGCACCTGGCAAACAGCATGAGTGTACGTTATGCAAACTTTGTGGGTTTAAAAAATAGTCAATCTGTTAAAGTCTATTCGAATAGAGGTACCAGTGGTATTGACGGATGCAATAGTACCGCATTAGGGCACTCATTAGCTTCGGAAAAGCTTAATATTCTTATAACTGGCGATCTTGCTTTTCTATATGATAGAAATGCCTTTTGGCATAATTACTCTTTTTCTAATTTAAGAATCGTTGTGTTAAACAATCATGGCGGAGGTATATTCCGTATGATCAAAGGACCTTCTTCCCTACCCGAGTTAAATGAATACTTTGAAATCGAACAAAAACAAAGTGCAAAATATGTTGCCGAAGAATATGGTATGGAATACTTAAAATGTGACAAACGCAGCAAAATAAAGAACTACCTGAAGAATTTGTTTGAAGAAAGTGACCGACCAAAAATCCTGGAAATAGAAACTAAAAGTGAAGAGAATAAAAAAATATTAGAAGAATTTAGAGCGGCTTTTGATACAATAAAATGATAAATTGTGTTAAAATTTCGATGCCATGATAGAAGAACGTGAAATCTATAGAGCAATTGGAGAACTTGCCTACGTTATTGCAAAAGTCAGCGATAGATTACAACTGGAGGAAAAAAAGGCATTCTATGACATCATTGAGAAGGAATTAAATTTTGATGCCTGGTCGGCCGAAAGCCGCTTTGAAATATTGGATGAGAAAGTACATCCTACGATTGAACATGCCTATAATGAGGCAATTCATGAATTTAAAATTCATAAGGATAAACTTACCCCTGAATTGAAAGCCATTACATTAAAAGTAATGAAGAGAATAGCTAATGCCTATCATCCCTCAGAAATCAAAGATTTCATTATTGACAGGCTCGAGAAAGACTTAAAACAACTTTAATGAGCTGGATCTCATTTGGAGTTCACCCAATTAGTATTGATCAACTCTCAACCTACTTACCTAAAAATGATTTCGAAAGAAGTACCTTACAATTCATAAATGATTGGAGTAATGGCGGTAATTCATTCAGTATACAAACATCAGGTTCTACCGGAAAACCAAAAATCATCATAGTATCTCGTCAACAAATGGTGGAGAGCGCTAAGGCTACAATAAAGGCTCTCAAATTGATGCCCGGTCAAACTTCACTTTTATGCATGGCCCCTAAGTTTATTGGGGGCAAAATGATGATAGTCAGATCATTGTTACGCGACATGAACATTGTAGCCGTAGCCCCTAGCTCTGACCCTTTGAAGGTGCTCACAGAAAGTATTGATTTTACAGCAATGGTACCATTACAAGTGAAAACAATATTGGAAGACAGCGAATCAACTAAAAAACTTAGTCAAATCAATAATGTACTAATAGGTGGAGGTTCTGTAGATAGTACATTACAAAAACAGTTGAAAGCTTTGAATATCCAGGCCTACTCAACTTATGGTATGACTGAAACAGTATCTCATATAGCCTTGAAAAAGCTTGATTATTCAGGAAGTGAAAACTACTTCACAGCACTTGATGGCGTTAGTATCTCAATTGATAATCGTAATTGTCTAGTAGTTAATGCTCCAATGACAAATAATATTGACATAGTCACCAATGACGTAGTTGAAATAATTGACTTTAAAAAGTTCAAGTGGTTGGGGAGGTATGACAATGTTATTAACTCAGGCGGAATAAAAATTCATCCTGAAAAACTAGAAGGAAAAATTTCTGGTCTATTGGCTAAACATGGATTTAACAAACGACTGTTTGTATTTGGTAAAGATGATAATCTCCTTGGACAAAAATTGGTTCTGGTATTAGAGGGTAGTCAAATAACTGAATCTTTAGCTCAAGAATTATTAAAAGCCTCACTAGATAAATATGAGGTACCTAAAGAAATACTTTTTAGTGAAAAATTCATTGAGACTCAAAATGGAAAAATCCAGCGTTCAAAAACCGTTCAGAATCTAATCTAATTACTTTGCCTTTTCTTTTAGATTAACAATCTCTTTTTGCAAATCCAACACTATTGAAGCAAGCTGCTCAGTAGATACTTCATTCTTGCTATTCTGATCTGGAAATTGAATACTAATATACGCTTTGCTAGACCATACCTCCATGACATCATCTATATCTAATTGGTAAGGTGCATAAGTCGTATTATCACTTACTAAAAATAACTTACCTGTATCATTAATATAATTGAATACACGCTTGTAAACAATACCTTCAGACTTAGTTACCAATATATAAGTCTTCCCATTTTTAATATCTCTAACATCGTCAACATACTCCCCTATGATTACCGTACCCGGCAAAATAGGTAACATTGAATCTCCTGAAATTTCAAAAGCTCTATAAGTGGCATTATCGGGTAAAATTGGAAGCTTGAACTTTGGTAACTCCTCAATAAACTCACGATCAGCATAGCCATTTAAGTAACCCGCTGCCGCCTTTTGAGGAACTAACTCAATATTCTCTTTTTGGTCAGCATCTACAGTGATCGCCAGCACTTCTTTTCCCCTCTTAAATTCACTAATATTCAATTCAGATTCACTCAGTTTGGCTACTTCTTTATTGATCATAATATCAACTGACGTTCCGAAAACCTCTGCCATATTAATCAAGTTACTAATCCGCGGATCTGCCCTACCTTCTTCATAGGCACCTACCAGTGATCGTTTGATACCAATTCGTTCAGCAAATTGCTCCTGGGTCAAGCCAAGCCTCTTACGCAAGTATTTAATATTTTCACTTACTAAAGTCATAATCAATGTTTAAAAATGATGATTTCATTTTCCTGTTGCCTGCAATGCAAGTTATATAAATGAGAGTGAGATAACCTATCACCAGACATAGTAACTTTAACTTGTTGTTCAATTTTATTCACAACCTCTTTTAAAGTAGCTCCTGCCTCAGATAAAAGATATCCATACATTAGTTTGTTATCTATTTGAGAAACTTCAAACTTAATTTGGCACTTGCCTGATTGAAGTCGCTTGCTCAAAATACTCAATTTATAATCACTCATAACTAATTTTATTAGCAATATGATGAATTATGTTTTAATTGACAATTATTTAAACTAATAATTTTAGTAAAAGTTTACTCTTTGTAATTAAAATCGTTGTCATATCTTCGTAAACTAACATGGAGGATAATTATAAACATCGAGGAATGCGTAAGTCCTTGGTCAAAATACTCATTGAAAAAGGCATCAATAATCAAGGGGTGATCAACGCAATAGGTAAAATTCCAAGACATTATTTTTTTGATAATGCATTGGAACAGCATGCTTATCAGGATAAGGCATTTCCAATTGGTGAGGGACAAACCATTTCACAGCCGTATACTGTCGCCTTTCAAACGGAAAAACTTGAAATATCCAAAGGCGATAAAATTCTGGAAGTTGGAACTGGTTCCGGCTACCAAGCATGTGTACTGGTTGAGATGGGTGCAAATGTCTACACCATTGAATATAATAAAAGTCTTTATACAAGAACAAAATCGTTTCTGCCAAAAATGGGATATGCTCCCAGATTTTTTTATGGTGATGGCTCCCAAGGTCTAATTGCTCATGCACCATTTGATAAAATAATTGTTACAGCTGGCGCTCCCTCTGTTCCATCTTCGTTGATCAATCAGCTAAAGATCGGTGGTATATTGATTATCCCAGTTGGTAATAATAAGAAACAGAAGATGCTCAAAATCACTAAACAGGGTGATAAAAAAATTAAAAAAGAAACTTTCGATTATTTCAGCTTTGTACCTTTGCTTGGCAAACAAGGGTGGGATAAATAATTCCGTCAGATAAAAAACGAAATGGCAAAAAAACCTAAAAAAGTAAGTGAGTCATATGTAACAATGACCGAGCTTGTTCTTCCAAACGATACTAATACCTTGAATAACCTGATGGGTGGAAGACTGATGCATTGGATGGATATAGTATCAGCCATAGCCGCTCAGAAACATTCTAATAGAATAGTAGTTACAGCCTCTGTTGATAATGTGTCATTTGGTGAGCCCATTCAACTCGGGAATGTAGTAACACTAAAAGCCCAAGTTACTAGAGCTTTCAATTCATCTATGGAAGTTCGTATCGAAGTTGAGGCAGAAGATATTCCTAGTGGAAAAAAGTTCGAAAGTAATAGTGCATATTTTACCTTTGTTGCTGTTGATCAGTCTGGAAGACCCATTGACGTACCTGAAGCAATTCCTGAGACAAAGCAAGATCAGGAATACTACGATGGTGCATTAAGAAGAAGACAATTAAGGCTAGTTTTAGCGGGTAGAATGGATCCTGCTGATGCTAATGAGTTGAAGTCAATTTTCAATTTGACTTAGAGCCATGCCAGATAAAGAATTTTTAAGAGGGTTTATTGATAGTGACATTTATCTGATAAATGATGATGAAGTTCCGGAACAGAAACAAGAAGAAAAGGAAATCATTATCCCTGAGCGAGAAAATAGTTTTGTAGAAGAACCAGAATCAAACTATGAGCCAACAAAGTTGGTTTTTAGTGGGGGTAATGATAAAGGTATTGCTGTTGTAATAAATGATCCAGAAACGGAATCAATAAATTTAGAAGATGAGACATTATTGTTGAAAATTCTTTCAGCAGTTAATTTATCAATTAAAGATGTTGCAATAATTAATATAGCCAAGCAAAATAATACTGACCTTAATAAGATTTTGAGTTTACCCTGTACAAAAGGTATTATTTTCGATAGTTCGACCACACTGTTAAATTCTGATAAATATAGTCTTATGACTGAAGAAGGAGTATTCTTTAAAGCTAGTTCTCTTAGAGAAATTGCTAAAGATGTTAATGAGAAAAAACTTCTTTGGGAGACACTCAAAAAAGTATTTATATAATACTCCCGATTTACACTAATAAATTTTAAAATAAGCGTGGTTATTTTATCTTTGCGCTGCTTTTAGCAAAAGGGCTTTGTGCCCTTTTTCATTTTCATACAATTGACTTTAAAATAAATATTTGATCAATGGATAATTTGATTTTCATACCAATCGGTTTAGCACTTGTAGGCCTGGCCTTTATGTTAGTAAAAATGGCTTGGGTTAAAAAACAAAGTGCCGGTAATGAAAAAATGCAGGAAATTTCGAAAAACATAAAGGAGGGTGCTCTGGCTTTTTTGAGCGCTGAGTATCGGTTGCTAGCCGTATTCGTGGTCATTGCATCAGTAGCCCTTTTTGGAATATCTTCTATCGTTGAAACTACTAGTTGGATGATAGTTCCCGCTTTTATAGTCGGGGCAATTTTTTCAGCGGTAGCCGGAAACATAGGAATGAGAATAGCTACTGAAGCTAATTCAAGAACAACTGAAGCCGCTAGAACCAGCTTACCGCAGGCTCTTAAAGTATCTTTTGGTGGTGGTACGGTTATGGGATTAGGTGTTGCAGGTCTTGCTGTCTTAGGTCTCAGTTTATTCTTCTTAATATTCGTCAGCACATTTATGGGAGCTGAAGGAACATTTTATACTAATATGACCATCGTATTGGAAGCTCTGGCAGGATTTTCTTTGGGCGCTGAGTCAATTGCACTTTTTGCACGTGTTGGAGGAGGTATTTATACTAAAGCTGCTGATGTTGGTGCTGATCTTGTGGGTAAGGTTGAAGCAGGTATTCCTGAAGACGATCCAAGAAACCCGGCTACTATCGCTGATAACGTAGGAGATAACGTGGGAGATGTTGCTGGCATGGGTGCTGACTTGTTTGGATCTTATGTAGCCACAGTACTCGCCTCTATGGTATTGGGTAATTACATCATTAAAGATATGGCTGATGCTGGTGTTGTATTAGAAGCCTTTAACGGAATGGGGCCTATCCTACTTCCAATTATGATTGCCGGTGTAGGAATAATAGCTTCAATTTTGGGCACATTTTTAATTAATATAAAAGATAATCAAGCTAAAGAAGCTCAAGTGCAAAAAGCGCTTAATATAGGGAATATATCATCAATCTTAATCTCAGCAATAGCAGGATGGTTCTTAGTTGATTGGTTACTGCCTGAAACCATTATGGGCATGAAATTCTTTGGTGAAGCTCCGAAAAACATTCCTAGCAGACACGTATTTTATGCTACTCTTGTAGGGCTAAGTGTTGGATATTTGATTTCATATTTCACAGAGTACTACACAGCCCTTGGCAAAAAACCTGTTTTAGATATCGTAAAAAACTCATCAACAGGTGCCGCTACTAATATTATTGCCGGTTTGGCTACTGGTATGATTTCGACATTTTCTTCAGTTATCTTATTTGCCGTAGCTATTTGGGGGTCATATGAATTAGCAGGTTTTTATGGTGTTGCTATTGCTGCGTCTGCTATGATGGCAACAACTGCAATGCAATTGGCCATTGATGCCTTTGGACCTATTGCCGATAATGCCGGAGGTGTTGCTGAAATGAGCGAGCTTCCTGAAGAAGTAAGAGAAAGAACCGATATTTTAGATTCTGTTGGAAACACTACTGCTGCAGTTGGTAAAGGTTTCGCTATAGCTTCAGCTGCCTTAACAGCACTTGCATTATTTGCTGCTTACGTAACCTTCACCGGTATAGATGGTATTAATATTTTTAAAGCTGATGTATTAGCCGCCCTTTTTATTGGGGGTATGATCCCAGTGGTATTTTCTGCGCTTGCAATGAAATCTGTTGGTAAAGCAGCCATGGAAATGGTAATGGAAGTAAGACGTCAATTCAAAGAAATACCTGGTATCTTAGAAGGTACAGGAAAACCTGACTATGCTCGTTGTGTTGAAATTTCGACTAAAGCAGCATTGAAAGAAATGATGTTGCCTGGAGCACTGACAATAATAACCCCAATAATTATAGGTTTTGCCATGGGCCCAGAAGCGCTTGGTGCTTATATGGCGGGGGTTGCTGTTTCTGGTGTTATGTGGGCTATTTTTCAAAACAATGCCGGAGGCGCCTGGGATAACGCTAAAAAGTCTTTTGAAGCTGGTGTTCTCATCAACGGTGAAATGACTTACAAAGGGTCTGACGCTCATAAAGCGGCTGTCACAGGAGACACTGTAGGTGATCCATTCAAAGATACATCTGGCCCTTCTATGAACATTCTGATTAAACTCACGTGCTTGGTTGGGTTGGTAATCGCTCCTATTTTAGGAGAAATATATGGTGGAGCATCACATGGTGCTCATAAGGATCAAGTAGAACAGGCTGAAGTAATAAATCTGAATAAAGATTTAGAAGTTTTTACTGAGAAGGCCAATTAACTCATCTCTAAAAACACTGAAAGCCCTGATTCTACGCTTATAGAATCAGGGCTTTTTTAGTTTATTCTTAATTGAATATATTTAACTCTTTTAGAAAAGGTTTATGGAAAAATTGAAAATACTATTTACTGTAGTTTCCTTATTTATTTCCCTTGCTGGCTTAGCTCAAGAGGAAGTATTAGGTAAATGGAAAACAATTGATGATGAAACAGGTAAGGAAAAATCTGTGGTAGAGATCTTTAAAATAGATGATGAATATCGTGGTAAAATAGTCAAATTACTGGATAAAGATATTAAAAACCCAGATCCTGTTTGCGATAAATGCCCTGAAGATGATCCAAGGTTCAATAAGAAGGTTATAGGTATGGAAATACTTAGAGGTTTGAAAAAAGATGGTTCTGAATATACCGGAGGCTCAGTATTAAAACCCGATGAGGGTAAAATTTATAAGTGTAAAATCTGGCTGGAAGATGACAAGCTTCATATAAGAGGATATTGGGGATTTTTCTACCGGACTCAGACATGGCTACCATACAACTAGACACGTTTTTACGACCATTTAAATATCAAAACTGCATTACAACTGACATTTCATATATACGCCTAGACAAATTGGTTACCAATAAGAATTCAGTTGTATAAAACGAAGAGCTCGATGAACGAAAAAGAGATTTTTGAGAGAGTCTGCAAGGGAGATGAAAAAGCTCTTGAGTTACTGTATCAGAAATATTACCGAATGATGACCAAAATGGTTATCAAAAATAGCGGTACAGAGCAGGAAGCCAAAGATATTTACCAAGAAGCATTGGTAGTATTCTGGCAGAAGGCAGTGAGTGGTAAATTAGTGTTGACATCAAAAATCAGTACATACATTTACAGTATTTGTCAAAATTTATGGAGAAAAGAGCTCGATAGAAAAAAAAGGCACTCTTCTGAACAGCGTGATTCAGCGGAATACCCTACTCACGATAAAGAGGAGCGTGCGAAATTAATTAATGAGTGTATTAACCAAATGGGTGATACATGTAGAAAAGTGCTAATGTATTATTATTTCGATGGACTGTCTATGCAGGACATTGCTGATAAGTTAGGCTTTGCTAATACAAATACTGCAAAGACCAAAAAATACAAATGCAAACAAAAGTTGGATGAATTAGTTAAAGCTCAGTATAGTGAGCAAGACTTTCTTGATTAAAGCCTATGAGCAATAAAGAATTGTTGGATGCCTATTTTAATGGCGAAATGAACGAAGCTGAATCACTTGATTTTCTGAATCAAGTTGAGGATAATAACGTCTTAAAGCAAGAATTCAATTTCCAAAAGGAAATAGTTGAAGTAATTCAAAGTGTTCGGAAAGCGGAATTGAAGGCACGTCTAAATAACGTAGTTGTAGGTGGCAGTGCAGCTGAAGGGTTCAGCGTTGGTAAGTTCGCAACTTTGGGAGGCATTATTGTTATTGCAGGTCTTTCTTACCTATACTTTTCTAATGACACAGATATGAGCGTTGAAACTGTTGAACCGAAAGCAATTTCAGAATCGTATGAAGAATACATTCCAACAGAAGACATTGAAGATGAAACAGAAAAAGTAGAGGAACTTGCAGTTGACCCAGCTATGGAAGAAGCTATATTTGAAAAGGAAATAAGCGAAATCAATGATGACCAAGATGAAGTCAGTCAACCTATTGTTACAGCTCCTAATATTCACAAACCAGAAGCAGTTGAACCTTTAGAGATTACGAATGAAGATGAAAATGAAGTAATCCCCGGTAGTGGTATTTCTTCAAATTCTATTCCTACATCTTCTTCTATAGATATCGAAATAGATGATTCACGAAAAAAATATTCCTTCCACTATCAAATGAAAGGTGGTAGACTTTATTTGTTTGGAACTTTTGATAAAGGCCTGTATGAGATACTTGAATTCAATAGTGTAGAAGGCAAAATTCTGTTTCTATATTATAAAGAAAAATATTATGGTATTAATAAGAATCAAAATGATATTACAGCTTTACAAGAAGTAACTGAGAGTTCCTTATTGGCTAAGCTAAAAGAAGCAAGAAAATAATAAATCCCTATACATTTAGTGTTTGACCCTTGAGCGTACCGCCTTTTGCTCAGGGGTCTTTTTTTATTCAGCTTCTGGTTAGTACAGAAAATAAATTACTAATTTTGATAGCGATGGCTGAAAAAGAAGTAAGAGTAAGAAAAAAGAAGAAATTAGGGAGTTATCCATCGGTTAGTGTGATTTTCAGCATTACTCTTTCGCTTTTCATTATTGGTCTTTTTGGATTACTACTCCTTCATACCAATAAGCTATCTGAAATCATAAAAGACAATATTGAAATACAGGTATATCTTAATAAAGATATTACTCAGAACCAGCGTATTCAAGTGTTGAAAACATTGTCGTCCAAAGACTATGTTCTGAAATCAGATGAAGAGGCTCAAATAAGTTTTGTTTCAAAAGAAACTGCTGAAAAAAAATTTATAGAGGAAACAGGTGAAGACTTTAAGGATTTTCTAGGCGAAAACCCCTTACGAGATGCTTATACTGTCAAAATTGCGTCAGACTTTCAAAATGCTGAGAAACTAGGTGTAATAAAGCAGGACTTGGAGGAAATGAGTGCTGTATTTGAAGTGGCATACTCCGAAAATTTAGTTGACTCTATCAATAAAAATATGACTAAAATTGGCCTATTGTTGCTGAGCTTTGCAAGCATCCTTTTGCTGGTGGTAGTTGTTCTGATCAATAATACCATTAAACTAGCTCTTTTTTCACAACGATTCTTGATCAGAAGCATGCAGCTGGTAGGTGCTAAATCATCTTTTATCCAACGCCCATTTATTACCAGAGCCCTGCTTTATGGCTTGATTGGAGGAATTATAGCTTCAGGTATTTTATATAGTGTAATGCAATATGCAAATACCAAAGTTCAGGATTTATCAACCCTCCAGGAAATGAATAAAATTGTGATTCTTTACATTATTCTGATTGCCCTTGGCGGGTTTATAGGTTTAGCAAGCACATATAGAGCAGTCAAAAAGTATTTAAGACTATCACTTGACGAGTTATATTAAGCATAGTATGGAAAAAAATAAAAATATGCCTTTTGGGAAAAAGAATTATAAAATTATGTTGCTAGGAATAACCCTGTTGGTTTCTGGTTTCGTAATAATGAGCTTGGATTCTGAACCATTTGGATTTGGTTTTCTAGGCCTTACCCTAGGGCCAATAATTGTAATGACTGGATTTATAGTAGAAATAGCAGCAATTCTATATAATCCTAAAAAATAGCATGACACTATTTGAGGCCTTATTACTTGGCATCATTCAAGGTTTAACTGAATTTCTTCCCGTCAGTAGTAGTGGACATTTAGAACTCGGTTCTTATTTTTTAAATATAGATACTGAAAACAACCTACTCTTTGCAATTATTGTTCATGGTGCAACCGCCCTGAGTACCATAGTAGTATTTAGAAAAACTATTCTGGAGTTAATAAAAGGCTTGTTTAAGTTTACATGGAATAAGGAAATGAAATTTATTTTAAAGATCCTATTATCAATGCTCCCGGTAGGGTTTATTGGTCTTTTTTTTGAGCAACAGATAGAGTCTTTCTTCTCGGGAAATATGATGCTGGTGGCCACAATGTTAGCTTTAACCGGACTTTTACTTCTTCTGACTAACTATGCAAAAAGTAAAACTGGAGAAGTAACTTTTGGCAAGTCAATTATTGTTGGAATTGCACAAGCTGTTGCTATAATGCCTGGAATATCAAGATCAGGTGCTACTATTTCTACGGCTCTTCTTGTTGGTGTCAACAAGTCTGAGGCCGCCAGATTTTCATTCTTAATGGTGTTACCCCCTATTCTAGGTGCTGCCTTTTTGAAGTTTATAAGTTTTATTGAAGCACCAACTATCGTCAGTAGTATTGACCTTTCTGTACTAGCAGTTGGATTTATTGCCGCATTCGTCTCAGGCCTAGTTGCATGCAAATGGATGATAAATATTGTAAAAAAAGGAAAGCTCATATATTTCGCCTTTTACTGTTTTCTAATTTCAGGAATTGTGTTAATCTCGATCGTTATCTAATGGATCCAAATGCTAAACCGCAAGATCCTGGAACTGTAATTTTGGTTGATAAGCCAAGAACCTGGACCTCCTTTGACGTTGTTAAAAAGCTTCGTTACTGTTTGAAGGTCAAAAAAATTGGTCATGCCGGTACTCTTGACCCACTGGCAACCGGACTACTAGTTCTTTGCACTGGTAAAATGACCAAACAAATAGAATCCTTTCAAGCTCAGGAGAAGGAGTATATTGGAAAATTTGTAATAGGTGCAACTACTCCTTCGTATGATCTTGAAACCGAGATTGAAAACAAAGTAAATGTTGATCACATATCTGAATCGAATATATTAAAGGCGGTAGAATTACTGACTGGAGAAATTGAACAGACACCTCCTATATACTCTGCAGTCAAGGTTGATGGCAAGAGAGCGTATAAAGAGGCTCGTAAGGGGATAAACGTAGAGATCAAACCAAGAACAGTCAATGTGAGGGATTTCAGCATAACTAATCTAAACCTTCCAGAAATAGAATTTAAAATAGTTTGCTCCAAAGGTACTTATATAAGAAGTATAGCTCATGACCTAGGCCAGTCACTTGGAGTTGGTGCCTATTTAGCTGAGCTTAGACGTACCAGAATTGGTAACTTTTCGATCGATTCGGCAAAAACCATTGAAGAACTAACATCGGAATGAAAATCTATCACGGTATAGAAGATTTTAAACCCTTAGATTTTGCCGTAGTCACAAGCGGTACATTTGATGGTGTCCACTTTGGACACCAAACAATTCTGAAAAGAGTTACTCAAATAGCCAAAAAAAATAATGGTGAAAGTGTGCTTATTACATACTGGCCTCATCCCAGGTTAGTTTTATACCCTGATGATACCGACTTAAAACTTTTAAATACTTTCGAAGAAAAGGCTGAGCTCATTCGAGAACAGGGCATTGATCACTTACTGAGGATTCCCTTTACTAAAGAGTTTTCAAAGCTTAGCTCCGAAGAGTTTATCCAAAATATTTTAGTCCATTCCATTTCTACAAAGAAGCTTGTCATTGGTTACGATCACAGATTTGGAAATAACAGAGAGGGTCGCTTTGAACAGCTTAAAGCAAACTCAGCCAAATATGGGTTTGAAGTAGAAGAAATACCGAAACAGGAAATTGAGCATGTTGGAGTAAGTTCCACAAAAATACGCCAGGCGCTATTTGCCGGTGAAGTGGACAAAGCTTGTGATTTGCTTGGCAAAGAATATACCGTAAGTGGTAGAGTTGTAAAAGGCGAAAAGATTGGGCGAATGATTGGTTTTCCAACTGCCAACCTTGAAGTAGATGCCGAACACAAACTTATTCCTGCCGATGGTGCCTATGCTGTTACAGCGCAAATTCAGAGTAAGGAATATAAGGCTATGCTAAATATTGGTATTCGCCCTACCGTAGGTGGAACGTCTAAAACAATAGAAGTTCATATCTTTGACTTTAATGATGATCTCTATGGAGAGAATGTTAAAGTGTCTTTCAGAAAAAGGCTTAGAGCAGAAAAAAAGTTTCCTGATGTGGAAGCTCTGAAAGAACAACTTACTGAGGATAGAAAGAATGCTCAAAAAATACTAAATACTTAAACTATGATTAGTAAAGTAGTAAATGACGCTGATGAAGCTGTGATAGATATTCCTAACAATGCAGTATTGATGCTCGGAGGTTTCGGGCTATGTGGTATCCCTGAAAATTGTATATCAGCACTTCTTAAAACGGGTGTCACTGGGCTCACTTGCATTTCAAATAATGCAGGTGTTGATGATTTTGGAATTGGGCTCATGCTAAAAACACGTCAGGTTAAAAAAATGATCTCATCTTATGTAGGTGAAAATGCAGAATTCGAAAGACAACTTCTTGCTGGTGAGCTAGAAGTAGATCTCATACCTCAAGGTACATTAGCTGAACGAATAAGAGCGGGAGGAGCTGGAATTCCAGCGTTTTTCACCCCTGCTGGATATGGAACAGAAGTGGCAGAAGGTAAAGAGGTTCGAGAGTTTCATGGTAAGCAATACCTAATGGAGTCATGGTTAAGATCAGATTTTTCTATTGTCAAAGCCTGGAAAGGTGATACTGCCGGAAATCTAATATTTAAAGGAACAGCAAGAAATTTTAATCCTATGATGGCTGCGGCTGGTAAAGTGACCATTGCCGAAGTTGAAGAATTAGTTCCTCTAGGAGAATTAGACCCCAATGAAATTCATACACCTGGCATTTACGTTCAAAGAATTTTCAAGGGCAGCGATTACGAGAAACGCATTGAACAAAGAACTGTTTCCAATTAACTCATCACCAAATTCATTGATATGTTAGATAAAGTAGGCATAGCCAAAAGAATAGCTCAGGAAGTAAGAGATGGATGGTACATCAATCTTGGAATAGGCATACCCACTCTTGTGGCCAACTATATTCCGGATAATATAAATGTAGTCTTACAATCAGAAAATGGACTGCTAGGTATAGGCCCCTTCCCTACCGAAGAAAAAGTGGACGCTGACCTGATCAATGCAGGTAAGCAGACAGTTAGTATGATGCCAGGCTCTGTGCTTTTTGATTCTTCGGAAAGTTTTGGGATGATTAGAGGCGGTCATGTAGACCTTACTATTTTAGGTGCTATGGAAGTATCTGAAAATGGAGATATCTCCAATTGGAAAATACCCGGGAAAATGGTGAAGGGTATGGGGGGTGCAATGGATCTTGTTGCTTCTGCCGATAATATTATAGTAGCCATGCAGCATAGAAGTCGTTCCGGTGATTCCAAACTTTTAAAAGAATGTACATTACCTATCACAGGCATAAAGTGTGTAAAGAAAATTGTTACAGATTTAGCTGTTTTAGATATTTTACCGCAAGGTGGTTTTCAACTTATTGAAAGAGCGCCTGGTGTCTCAGTTGAGGAAATTGAAAATGCTACAGCAGGTAAACTGATTGTAGATGGAGATATTCCTGAAATGAAAATATAATCTTTATCACTCACTATTTAATAATCAATTGCCAAGTATTGAAAAAATAATACTTACCAATTAATACCTATTACTAGACAATATGCGTAAGTCAGAAATAAATTTCTCTATAGAACTGGATGATGAAAACATTCCAGAAAAGATAACCTGGAATGCTTCAGAAAAAGGAAGCGATGATCCAGATGAAACAAAATCAATTAGTATTTCACTCTGGGACCAAGCACAACAAAATACTATGCGTATGGACTTATGGACTAAGGAAATGCCTGTGGATGAAATGAAGCGATTTTACATTGACTGCCTTGGTGGTTTAGCTCAAAGCGTACTTAATAGTACTGGTGACGAATTCATGTCACAACAAATGAATGACCTCTGCGAAAAGCTGGTTGAACATGTAAAAAAAGAATATAAGAAATAACTGAATTCATATTCATCACTCTTACAGGCCATGTGTTTGTTATAGTCCATGCATTTAAATCGTATGCATGCTTACAATTTAAATTAAAAAATTGTACATTTATTTAGTTGCTAAGTGTCATTTGATACTAGTAGAATCAATCAACTAATTAAGTGCTATTAAAAAGACAACGTATGAATAAGATTTTTACAAAAATGCTTTTAACCGCAATATTTATTTTTGGCGGTTTTTGTTTTTCTCAGGCTCAAACATCGATCTCAGGGCAAGTTCTTGACGCAGGCAACGGTGAGGCCTTAGCAGGTGTTAACATTATAGTCAAAGGAAAAGTAATTGGTACTATTACTGATTTTGATGGGAATTTTAATCTTTCAGTATCTGACGCACCACCATTGACCCTTGTATTTTCCTTTATTGGCTATAGCTCGCAAGAAATTGAAATCACAGACCCTAACACGAATGGGCTTAATATTCAAATGGAGGAACAGTCTATTCTTGGCCAAGAAATAGTTATTTCTGCTTCCAGAGTAGAGGAAAGCATTTTAGAGTCTCCTGTGTCCATTGAAAAAATGGACATACTTGCAGTTCAGAGTACCGCAGCTGATAATTACTACAAGGGTATTGCCAATTTGAAAGGCGTAGATGTAGCAACTAGTAGCATTAATTTTCAAATCATAAACGCCAGAGGTTTTGCATCCACCGGTAATACTCGATTTGTTCAATTAACAGATGGAATGGACACTCAAGCTCCTGCACTAAACTTCCCTATCGGAAACTTAAATGGTCCGTCAGAACTAGATGTAGAAAGTGTTGAATTAATCCCAGGTGCAGCCTCGGCACTTTACGGGCCAAATGCGTTTAACGGCATATTACTGGTAAACAGTAAAAATGCTTTTGATTATCAAGGATTAAGTGCTTTTGCGAAATTAGGTGTTAATCATGTAGGTTCTGATGCTGATCAAGACGCAGCTCCAATGTATGAAGCTTCAATAAGATATGCCAAAGCGTTTAACAACAAGTTTGCCTTTAAAGTAAATGCTTCCTATATGACAGCAGATGATTGGCATGGAACAAGTGATTTTGACAGAAATGCTGGTCTAACACCCGCTGGTTATGACTTTAACCCTGGAGCTGATAGATTACATTTCATGGGAGATGAAGCATCTACCAATATTGGTTTCTTAGGTTTTGCAGCTCAAAGCGCTTTTGCATCACAAGGTACTCCTAATGATAACCCAACTTTTGCAAGTATCAGAGCAGCGTTTAACGGAACTTCCAGTAATTATATTCCTGGTCAAACTCCTGTCAGTTATTTAAGTATAGTTCCAAGCCAAACCGTTGCCCGAACTCCTTATACAGAAGAAAGTTTGATTGATTATGGTGCTGAAAATCTTAAGTTAAATACAGGTCTTTATTACAGGATTAATGATGATCTTGAATTAAGCTACCTTCTTAACTATGGGTTTGGAACAAGTATTTATACAGGAGCCCAACGCTACTCACTTCAAAATTTTAGTATAACTCAACATAGGTTACAATTAAGAGGTGATAACTTTTTCCTTAGAGGATATACTACCATAGAAAATTCAGGAGACTCTTATATAACTGAATTTTTAGGAAATATTGTTAACGAATCATATTCCCAAAATAACACATGGTTTGCTACATATACTGCGAATTTCCTGTCTTATATAGGCGGCAAAACAGATCAAAATTTGAACGGAGCAGACTTTGGAGGAGCAGGACTTACTCCTGAACAGTTTGCAGCACTTCCTCAGAATCAGAGAGTTCAAATAGAGCAACAGGCACACTTATATGCTCGTTTGAGAGCCGACAATCTTCGAGGTTCAAGAAATTTTGAAGAAGATAAGGAAAATGCCTTAAGCAGCGGAACCATTCCGGATGGACCTAGTTTTGCTGACGAATCAAAACTCTATCATGCCGAAGGGCAATATGATTTTAAGAATCAAATAGACTTTATGGGACTGCAGGTTGGTGCCAGCTACAGAGTTTTTGACCTGAGATCCAATGGAACTATATTTCCTGATCAAGATGGTGGAATCCAAATCTCTGAATATGGCGCTTATGTACAAGCTTCTAAAAGAATTATAGATGATAAAGTAAAACTTACGGGATCATTGAGGTATGATAAAAATGAAAACTTTGATGGACAATTGAACCCCAGAATTTCTGCAGTATGGACTGTTGCACCTAACAATAATATTAGAGCATCAGTTCAAACAGGATTTCGTAACCCAACTACTCAAGGCCAATTTATTGACTTGAATATTATTTCAGCAAGGCTACTGGGAGGCCTACCTGAAAGCACAAATAGATACAATTTAACTACAAATGGATTCACTGGACCTTCTGTTGCTGCTTATTCTAATGCTATATTTAGTCAAGGGTCTACTCAAGCTTCAATTTTAGCAAATGGTGAGGGCTCTGCAAGAGACCTGCTTGTTCCTGTTACTAACATTGAGCCCGTTAAACCTGAGCAGGTCCAATCATTTGAAATAGGTTACAAAAGTGTAATAAATAATAAGCTTCTAATTGACGCTGCTTACTACTACAGCAATTACACTGATTTTATTACTCAAGTTCGTGTAAGAACTGCGGATGGTGATATTGATGTAACAGATCCTGGTGCTGCTTTTTCTGCAAGAGCTTCCTTATTAAGTGGTGATGCTGACAACACATTTCAATATTATACAAATATCAGTGATCAAGATGTATCCTCTCAAGGCGCTGTTTTGGGTTTAACGTACAGCCTACCTCGCGGATATAATGTTGAGGGGAATTATACATGGAGCAAACTCAATAACGAATTGGAAGGTGTTTTAACTGAGTTCAATACCCCTGAACACAAAGTTAATTTGAGTTTTAGCAATAGAAAATTAACAGATAAATTAGGGTTTAAATTAACTTGGAGATGGCAAGAAGCCTTCTTATGGGAATCTTCATTTGCTCAAGGCGATGTGCCATCATACAACACTTTTGACGCACAGGTTAGCTACAGAGTTCCAGATATAAAATCAGTAGTCAAATTAGGAGGTTCTAATATACTAGGCGACAAGTATATACAAAGTTTAGGAGGTCCTAACATTGGATCATTGTACTACCTTTCGGTGACATTTGATCAGTTAATGAGATAAATATTAGACTACATAAAATAAAAAAGCCTCTTTAAAGAAGCTTTTTTATGATACTAACCAATAGCGCAGCAAACTTATTCCATCAGATTCGTACATTAAAAAAGATATTCTGGCAACTTCTATTCATTGAAGGCTATTATAACAATAGTTTATAGAATCCATGATATGTTTTTAACATCATCTTGGACGATATTAACATTGGGTAATCTAGATTTGCTATACATAATTATTATTTAGGTCAGTCATCTAATTCCGTAGGGAATTAACCCTTATTGAATAAAAAAGGCTGAGATAAAAATCTCAGCCTTTAAAACTATATAAATTGTAATGTTATTGCGGTGCTAACAACCCACCAATTACATGTGCAATACCGTTACTTGTATTAACATCAGCAATAACAACAGGAACTGCCGTTGCATTTCCAGGAGCTGCTACTAAAACACCAGTTGGTGAGTTAGTTGGAGTTGCCTCTACGGTAATAGTAAGGTCTACACCCGTCAGAGCAGAAGGAAAAACATCACCATCTGTAAGGTCTGCAGAAGCTACAGCACCCGCAGTAGTTACATGAGTCAGTAATGTTGATCGTGCTGAAGAAGCTGTAAAAGTTGCCAATAAATCTTCTACACTATCTAAATCAGGGTTTGCTGCTACCGCTCCAGCGAATACATCATTTGGAGGTACAAAAGCAGTAATTGTAGGAGTTCCTCCAGGGGCCGGAGAAGCCAAGATTGCACTTATCGCTGTTTCTCCCGTAGGAACATCACTATCAGCAATAGCAATGAGATCAGCTAAGTAAGTGAAATCTGAACCTAGCAATACTGTACCTGCTAAAGTTCCTAAAATAGGAGTCAATGTTGCTCCAACTGACGGTGGAATCATTACCGATTCTACTTTATGCACAACTCCATTAGTAGCCGCCAAATCTGCTGTTACAATTTCAATTTCTTGGTTTGTAGAGCCAGTTAATAGTGTTCCGTCATTATTAACCGAAATAGTCTGGACAGTACTAGATGCTGGATCTGTGAACAAAGTATTGAAACTTGCGCCAGCAACTACCTCTGCCGAAGTGTTCTCACCAGCAACAATATGATAACTTAATACTCCTTTTATTATATCTGGATCAATCTGTCGTATATCCTGTGGGAATCCAGGAGTCTGAAGCAAGCTGATAAATGCTGCATTTGTTGGGGCAAATACCGTGTAGGGCCCATCAGACTGCAATAGAGTTATTAAATCTGGATAATTTGATAAATATTTCACCAAAGAGTCCAAACCATTACTTCCTCCCATATCAGCCGAGGCAAGTGCTACAATGTCTAAAGTGGCTGCTGGAGGAGCTGGATCATCATCATCGCTACATGCCATAAAGCCAAGCATTGATCCTATAAGCATTATAGATAGCAATCTGCCAAATAATGCTGTTAAGCTTAATTTTTTCATAAAGTTCGTTTTTTAGGTTTTTCAATCGTTTTAAAGTTCTCAAAGTAAACAAAAATATTCGTGCAAGGTTATCAAATTGTTAAAAAATTATGCATGCAGCGTTTTTTTAACGGTGAAAAATTGATGTTATTGTAGCTGATTTTGTATAATCCAATAATGAAATAGCAAGAATTCGAATTCACCAAAAAATGACTTAATTTAAACCTTGATGTTTTTACGGCTTTTCATTCTTTCACTCATCTTTCCGTGTTTATCGCTTTTTGCACAGAGCAATTTAGAAGGTAATAGAATTGCTGAGCTCTATGAATTGCTGAGTGATAAAAGCAACCTCTATGGCAAACAAGTCTTGATTTATGATTACAAGATGAAAGGTAAGCAGACGATAAAAGATAGTACCTTAATTTCCAAAATCTCTATAGCAAACAATTCTGAGTCAGCTGCCACCTATCAATACGACACAACAGATCATGAAATAGTTAAATACAAAGTATCTGGCAAGGGTAAAATACCTACGCATCAGTTCATTTATGATAATAAATGGAGACTTACAGAATCAAGAGTCGTCAACAACAATTTGGAAGTGCTATCCAACACGTTCTATAAATATGAAAATGACAGGTTAATTAGTGAAGAGTCATTTACAGGATACGCATACCTGGATCAACCAAGAAAGCTGTCTTTGATTAATTACAAATATAAAAGAGACAAGCTTGTTGAGAAAGATAAAAAGTATAGCCTTAACGGTTCTCATTGGGTTCAAACATGGGTTACAAAATATAACGAAACAGGTAATCCAATTTGGCTAGAAGAAACCAACGGAAATGAAGTAACTAGTTATGTAAATTCCTTTAATAAGAACGGTCAGCTAATCAAAAGTGAAATTTCATCAACTAATCAAAAGTCGAGCGTAAAGGAAATAGAATACTATATGAACGGGTTTCCTAAATCCGTCTTCTGGTACTATGAAAAAAACAAACGCCCCAGGCAATTAACAAAATATTTTCTGCTACACCCTGACCAATAAAATAAAAACCCTCACAGCTTTCACTGAGAGGGTTTTTGAGTAGCCCGTAGGGGAATCGAACCCCTGTTACCAGGATGAAAACCTGGCGTCCTAACCCCTAGACGAACGGGCCCTTTGATTAAGGAAGTGCAAATATATTATCACAAATCAATATTGCAAAACCTTGATCAAAAAAAAATGATTTTTCTCACTTTCGATTAACCAATAAACTATTGGTTTTAGTAGACCCATCTTGTAGTTTTGCCTCCTCAATAAATGAATAACTTAAAACCGCAGTAAAAAATGACTAAAGTAGCAATTAATGGTTTTGGTAGAATAGGTAGACTCGCTTTCAAAGTCTTATTAGAAAAAGGTAATGTTGACGTTATTGCGATCAATGATTTGACAGACACTAAGACACTGGCACACCTATTAAAATATGATTCAGTTCATGGAAGATTCAATGGTTCAATTGAAGTGACTGAAGACGGATTTAATGTAAATGGAAAAGCTATTAAGGTTACTGCTGAGAGAGATCCAGCTAACTTGCCATGGGCAAACTTGGGAATAGACACTGTACTAGAATCTACTGGTTTTTTCGTGGATAAAGAAGGTGCTTCAAAGCACTTATCAGCCGGAGCTAAAAGAGTTGTAATCTCAGCACCCGCTAAAGGCGACATCCCTACTGTAGTTTTAGGTGTGAATGACGATATTCTTACTGGTGCAGAGACTATCTTATCTAACGCGTCCTGTACGACTAACTGTCTAGCTCCAGTAGCAAAGGTACTGAATGACAAGTTTGGTATCGATAAAGGCTTTATCACCACTATTCACGCCTATACGTCTGACCAAAGATTACAAGATTCTCCTCATAAGGATTTGAGAAGAGCTAGAGCTGCGGCTATCAATATAGTACCTACTACAACAGGCGCTGCAAAAGCCGTAGGTCTTGTTTTACCTGATTTGAAAGGAAAACTTGATGGAAACGCGGTTCGGGTTCCTACTCCTACTGGTTCATTGACTGATTTAGTTTGCAATCTAAAAACTGAAACTACAGCTGAAGAGATTAATGCTGCTATGAAAGAGGCCGCTAATGGGGCTATGAAAGGTATTTTGGAATATACTGAAGACCCAATTGTGTCATCTGATATAGTTGGAAACCCACACTCTTCCATTTTTGATTCTCAAATGACATCAGTTAATGGAAATCTGGTTAAGGTGGTTTCATGGTATGATAATGAAGCAGGTTATGCCAATAGAGTGGCTGATCTAATCTCTAAGATTGGCTAGTAAATCAAAGGAATTTTATGAATTAGGCTATCATTATAAAATGGTAGCCTTTTTTATTTCCTTTTTGATCAGGGAGTTTTTGTACCATACATTTAAAATAACCCCCACTACCATTATTGTCATTCCCAAATACGTCATTATTTTGAAAGTCTCTTCGAAAAATACATACCCAAATCCCAATGCATATATCAAGCCCAAATACTGCAGACTTGAAATTTTTGACAATTCTTCGGCCTGATAAGCCTTTGTCATAAAGTATTGAGCAAATTGAGTAAAGACTCCAACCAACAGGAGAAAAAGCCACTCCATTCCGATAGGGTTAACCCAATCAAAGAAGCAAATAAATCCGGTAATAGGAATGGTGACCAAGGGGAAATAGAACACTATAACCAAAGGGTGTTCCGTGGTTTTAAGCATCCTAATAAAGTTATAGGCTAATCCTGAAAATAAAGCTGCAACGATTCCAACTGTAAATAAAAGCGGTGTTATTCTGGGATCAAAACCCTTAACCATCAAAACACCCAGGAAAGCTAATGCAAAGAAAATCCACTGCTTTGGATGAACCTTTTCTTTTACAATATATATCCCGAGTATTGAAGAAAACATTGGAGATAGGTATTGAATTGTTGTTGCACTGGCAAGTGGCATTACCTGAAGGGTTTTAAAATACATTATCAAAGCAATGGCGCCACAAGTACCTCTTGCCAATAAAACCTTCTTATTGTTACCCCAAACACTTACTTTCTGCATTTTCAGAAAAAAATAGCTTAGTACGAGAGATACTACAGATCTAAAAAACACGATTTCAACAGCTGGAATATTTGGTAACATTTTGACAAATACATTCATAAGTGCAAAAAAGAAAACTGCCAGAAGCATGTATCGAATTCCCTGAGTAAACATGTCGCAAATAACTCTTATTTTGGTGTAAGGAAAAATTTATCTATTAACATTCACTATGCACCCGGTACTATTTAAGATAGGAGATTCTTTTACTATTTATTCATATGGCTTTTTTATAGTAATAGGTGCCGTAATTGGCATTATCTACGTCTCATGGCAAACACGTAAAAAATATCAACTTCCTTTCGACTCGGTCAATACGCTTTTTCTAGTTTTATTATTAGCAGCAATAGTTGGTGGTAAGGCATTCCTGTTTTTTGAGAAACCGGGTTACTATATTGATAATTTTAGTGCTCTTTTTACAGGAAGAGGTTTCGTGTTTTATGGGTCTCTCCTATTCTGCATACCTACGATGCTTTACTTCTTTAAAAAGTTTAAGCTTCCCACCTGGCCTATGCTAGACATAATGGCAATCACCACATGCATAGTTCATTTTTTTGGTAGAATAGGTTGCTTTATGGCTGGGTGTTGTCATGGTATTGAGTGGCACGGACCATTAGCAGTCATTTTCACAGATGAAAAATGTCTGGCACCACTTGATACTCCTCTGCATCCAACACAACTGTATAGTGCAGGTATGATTTTGATCATCCTGATACTGCTGATCCTAATAAAAAAATTTCAGTCTTTTGAAGGCCAGCTTTTTCTGTCATACCTGATTTTATATGCCGGTGGACGATCCATAATTGAAATTTTTAGGGGGGATATCAGCAGAGGTTTTGTTATTGATGGCATTCTTTCTAATTCACAATTCATCTCGATTATCGTTATTACAACTACATTATACTTTTATATCAGAGCGTACAAAAGAAGAAGCAGTTAGTATATGCTCAATTATTACGACATATTAAATGTAAGTAGTCAGGCTACATCAAATGATATAAAAAAGGCATATAAATCACTAGCATTACAATATCATCCAGATAAAAATGCAGGAAATAAGAATAGTGAAGAAGCATTTAAGCTTATAAACGAGGCCTATCAGGTATTAAGCGATAACGAACAGCGAAGAAGGCATGACTTACACCTTGACTATGCATCACGTAAATCTCAAATCTATTACTCATCTCCCAAACCTAAGCATCAAGAGAAGTCCGTTTATGATCGCTATGGAAGGTATAACTGGAAAAATGCTCCTCAATATAAGACTGCTCCAGTCTATAAGATAGATAAGAACTATTATCGAAATGTATCAATTTCATTCATTGTAATTATTATTTTTTCAGCTCTGGCTTTAGGGATTTCAAAGTTTAACGAACACTTAAATAAGCAGGAAGAGCAGCGAAGGGAAGCTGAATTTAATCGTCTACTCACCATTACCCAAGAGACTTATGATCGTGGTGAATTTAAAATTGCGCTACTCCAAGTACAAGCTCTTATTGATCAATATCCAATGGAATATAGGTTTGGAGAAAAGAAAGATCATTTAGTTAAAAAATTGAACAAAAAGGCCATTACCGAATACCAGCAGAAGGCATATAGCAGTGCTGTAGGAAATCTGGAAATATTAAAGGATTTTCAAAAACCAGTACGTATTTCTAATTGGAAGTTGATGGCTGATTGTTATTTAAAACTTCATGATTATCAGAAGGCGGCTCGTACTTACGAGTTTTTATTAGAGCGAGATGATCAAAATATAGAACTCATGCTTCGGGTGGCAGAGCTTTATGAGGAGCTGGGCGATAAGGAAAAAGTGAAGGATTATTATAATGAGGCTCGTTATACTTTTAAAAAACTTCAAGAGTATTCTTATGGATCGGCCTATGAATTTGTCATTGATCCAAAAGAAGTACCGGAATCCTATTATAACATGTTTAAAAGTCGTGCTGTGCTAATGATGGAAGACAAAGACTTCATGGAGACCATAAAAGATTGTAATTGGGGAATATTTTTAAGACCTGAAAGATCAGAATTGTATGTATTGAGAGCAGAAGCTCGATATCAGTTAAATCAGATTAATAGAGCCTGCAATGATCTTAAACGAGCCAAAGAACGTGGTTACAATCTTCGTGATCTAAAATTTTCTATTCAGTGTGGCGAAATAGAATAATAATTGTGTTAATTGTAGAATCATCAAGTAGATCAAATTAGATGGATTTAGCTCAAGAGGAATTACAATCTATTAAAAATAGCTTCTTTAATATTTTGGCGCTATTTCTAAGTCATGATAAAATTGAAAGTAAGTATGTAGCCTGTCTTATGAAGTGGAGCGCTCAACTTAATCTTTCTCAGGAAGATTTGCACAAAATTGAAGGGGAGTTTGACCAAATTGATTTCAATGAGATAGAAGGTAAGATAGAAAGAATGGAAGCCATCTATCACCTCGTACATATGATTTACTTAGATAATATAGTAGAGGATATAGAATTGGAAGTTGCCTCTTTATACGCTGAGAAGTTGGGTTTTCAGCCCTCTGTTGTTGGGGAGCTATTTAAAGCCATAGCTACTGCCCCTTTTGATGGATCATCAACTTCAGAGGTTCGAAGCAATGTTGAAGATTTCTTAAAACTTCATAATATCTGATAAACCATTCATTCAGACGGCATTATCACCCACAAAACAAGATAAACTAACAGTCCTGGAAATGCAGCACTGATTACTGAGAGAATGATGTACATTACCCTTACCAACACAGGGTCCCAACCAAAATATTTTGCCAACCCAGAGCAAACTCCTGCCACCAAGGCATCATTTTTAGATCGTGTCAATTTTTTTGAAGACATATTTATTAAAGCTATAGTTCCAATTAAATCAATTTATGAAACTAACAAAATTTAAGCATTTCGCATACCATCTTGAACGAATGATGTATTTATATAGTTTGCCTTCTATATTAAGGCCTCCTTTCCAAATTGATTTGGCTGTATGCTAAAGAAAAAATATTATTGCAAAGAAGGTGGATATTCTCCTTATTAGATCCAATGAACATCAGTAAGCAAATTCTCTACATACTGTTAGCAGTAATTACGACTTTTTTAGCGTCTGCTAATTTGTATAGTCAGCATAGCAAAAAGAACCACAAAAATTACAAGAAAAACAGTAAAAACTTTTACACTAAACGTTATTCTAAAAACTATGTAAAGGCTGACAAGCAATGTGATCGACTTAGAGAAAAGAAGCTCCGAAAGAAGAATAGACAGGTGGCTAAAGTTTCATCGAAAAAGCCAAAGCAGAGGCCCTTGGCTGAAGTAGACTACAACGATACTCCTCCTCCTAAACCTGCTCCGAAACCGACTCCCCAATCAACGCCTGAGAGCAAACCAGATATAGATAAGATGGATATTGATGAAAAGCATCAAATTGAAGATGAGGTACTCAAAAAGAATAACCTGCCGGCACCTACTTCTGCAAAGCACGAACAAATACGCAAAGAGGTAGAGTCGCACCTAGACAACTTCGAAAACGAGAAACCACTCAAGTTGGACCCTCTTTACTTTGTAACAGGTCAAGATGAGTTTGCCTTTGTCGATATGGATCCATTTTTAGTTGCTGTTGAATATGCACTACAGGGAAAGATTGTGCTCATTGAAGGTCATACGGATCATGTAGGAGATTTTAAAGCTAACGTAGCCTTATCCATTAAAAGAGTAGAAAAAATCAGAGAACTCATGATCCAAATGGGTGTTCATGATGATCATATATCAGTCGTAGGTTATGGAGAGGAACATTCACAAGCTTCCGTTGCTGCAAATGAAAAACAAAATGAACGAAGAGTCGATTTTACTGTATTCTAATTGATCGGGTTCTATTAGTTTTACGTAATGAATTTTAGTCATAAGACTTTTCTTAACCACATTGCCCAAACCACTCCCTCTCCTTTTCTTATCGATATTGAAAAAGCGGAAGGTGTATATCTATATGCACCAGATGGCAAAAAGTACATCGATCTTATCTCCGGTATAGCAGTCAGCAATATTGGGCACAGACATCCTAAAGTAATCCACGCCATTAAAGAGCAACTTGATAAGCATATGCATGTGATGGTGTACGGTGAATACGTTCAGTCTGCACCAAATATATTGGCCGAAACACTAGTCAGTCTTTTGCCTGAAACACTTGACTGCTGCTACTTCACCAATAGTGGAACTGAAGCTAATGAAGGAGCCTTAAAGCTAGCAAAAAGACATACCGGGCGAAGTGAGATCATATCATTCAGAGGAGCATATCATGGAAGCACACATGGATCGCTTAGTGTATCAGGTAATGAAGTTAAAAAAAATGCCTTCAGACCTCTTCTTCCCGATGTTACCTTTCTGGAATTTAATAGTCTGGATGATCTGAATCGAATTTCTGAAAAAACAGCCTGTGTTATTATAGAGCCTATTCAAGGTGACGCTGGAGTAAGAATTGCAACACTTGAATATCTAATTGCTCTCAGAGAAAAGTGCAATGAAACTGGTGCACTTCTCATATTCGATGAAATACAAACCGGTATAGGCAGAACGGGCAAACTATTTGCCTTTGAGCATTATGATGTTGTACCAGATATTCTTACATCTGCCAAAGCATTAGGAGGAGGCCTTCCATTAGGTGCCTTTATTTCTTCTCGCAAAATGATGAAATCTTTGACTCATGACCCCATGCTAGGGCATATCACGACATTTGGTGGTAACCCTGTCTGCTGTGCTGCGGCACAAGCCACATTAGAGGTGCTTGAAGAAGAGAACCTTTTGAGTAAAGTTGAGGAAAAGGGACAGCTTTTTGAAGAACTTCTCCAGCATCCGAGAATAGTGGAAACTAGACGAAAAGGGCTCATGTTCGCTTTTGAATTTACTTCAGAAGAAGAAGTAGCAAAAATCGTGAGTTATTGCCTTGACAAGGGTGTAATCTGTTTTTGGTTTTTGTCCTGTCCCAATAGTTTTAGAATAGCTCCTCCACTCACCATCAACGAAAAAGAGATAAGAGAGAGTTGTAATGTTATTTTAGAAGCAATAGAAAGCCTTAATTAAAGGATATCAAGTACATTCTCAGGAGGCCTACCGATAACAGCTTTACCATTAACCTCAACTATAGGTCGCTCAATCAATATGGGATGCTCAACCATGGCCTGAATCCATTCATCATCGTTGAGTTCTTTGCCTTTATAATTCTCTTTGAAGACGGCTTCCCCTTTCCTGATCAAATCAATAGGCTTAATACCGAGTAGGTCAATAATACGTTTGAGCTCAGTGGCCGATAGAGGATTATTAAGGTATTCTACTACGTTAATTTCAACTCCTTTTTCTTTGAGAATAGCCAGTGTATTTCTACTCTTTCCACATCGATTATTATGATAGATAGCAGCTTTAGTCATCTATATTTTTTCTATGATGAGATTATGATTGGTATAAATACAAATATCTGCGGCTATATGAAGACCTTCTTTCACCATCTCCTCGGCAGAAAGATTAGGTGCATGTTTTTTTAGTGCCAAAGCGGCTGATTGAGCATACATTGATCCGCTGCCAATAGCCGCAATTTGATTATCAGGCTCCAATACATCACCAGTTCCTGAAATTACCAAAACTTCATCTTTATCGGCTGTTATAAGCATAGCTTCCAGTTTTCTTAAGTATCGATCCATACGCCAATCTTTGGCCAACTCAATGGCGGCTCTTTTCATGTTACCACCATAAGCATTCAGTTTTTCATCAAAGCGCTCTAAAAGGGTAAATGCATCGGCAGTAGAACCAGCAAAGCCAGTAACTATCTTGCCATCCTGCAATTTCCTAATCTTTTTCACATTGCTCTTGGCCACATAATTACCCATGGTTGCCTGTCCGTCTGCACCAATAGCTACTTCTCCGTTATGCACCACCGCCAATACGGTTGTCGATTTTATTTTAGTCATTTCTATTTTCTAATTTTTCTAAAACCACCTTGTATTCCTGTTGTAGTTTCCATTCATAACCTCCTAACTCTTGACCAATTTGTCTTATTAGTCTGAGAGCATCATCATAAGTAGTGGTCGAATTCATCATGAAAAACTGATTGATAAATGACTCTCTCAAACCATTGTATATATTTTGAGTATTGTAAACCTTAGATATTTCTCTCACTAACTCTATATCCATTTCAGGTATTACGTCACTATATTTTGCTGTTTCGTACATCGAATTATCTAAAAGTCCACCACCCACGCCTTGCCAGCCCGGAAATCGCTCTAAAAATGGTCGATTAAAAAACAATTCATCACCCAATTCGTCAGAAACTGATCGCTCTAAACTATCCAAAGACTCAAAAAATGGTTTTTTATGTTCAATACTAGATTCAAGAATTTTCTGGTTGCTAATTAACTCAATTTGAATTTGCTCAATGACTACTTCTTTTTTTCTTGACGACTTCCTGCTAGTATTCCATTCAGTAAGAAGCATTCCGAGAAATACCCCTGCCATGACTATAATTAGTTGTGCTAGGTTTTGCGAAATTTTGAGCTTTTTAAATTTGATTTTACGTGCCATTGAAATCATGAATAGAAGCTGTAAACAAAAAGGCCTCAGCAACAACCAAGGCCATATAACTTTCTATACTAATATCCTTACAGGATCTTCTAAAAGTCCTTTTAGTGTTTTCAAGAACGCTGCTCCCAACGCGCCATCAACTACTCTATGGTCACATGACATGGTTACTTTCATAACGTTACCGGGCACTAGTTGACCATCTTTGACAACAGCGGTTTGCTTAATACCACCAACAGCCAAAATACAAGCATCTGGTGGATTAACAATTGCCGTAAATTCTTCAATGCCAAACATTCCTAAATTAGAAATGGTGAATGTATTACCCTCCCAGTCACTAGGTTGCAGTTGTTTATTCTGTGCTTTTGAAGCTAAATCCTTTACTTCAGAGGATATGTGAGACAGAGACTTATTATCAGCAAACCTAACTACAGGCACCAATAATCCTTCATCTACGGCTACTGCCACTCCGATATGAATGTGTTTATTATACCTAATTTTATCTCCCAACCAGGATGAGTTCACCTTAGGGTGTTGTCTCAATGCAGCAGCCACTGCCTTAATTACGATGTCGTTAAAACTAATCTTTACCGGAGAAAACTCATTCATGCCTTTTCTGGCATCCATAGCTTTATCCATATTGATTTCCATCGTGAGATAGAAATGAGGAGCACTGAACTTACTTTCAGATAATCTCTTAGCGATAGTTTTTCGCATTTGAGAAACGCTAACCTCTTCATAAGACTCCTCTCCAACTACCTGAGGTATAGACACAACCTGAGTACTTCCCTCTGACGCCTGAGTAGGTGCAGCAGAAGGTGAATGTTGCTCTACATCTCGCTTAACAATTCTTCCGTTATCTCCAGATCCTTGAATTTGGCCTAAGTCATACCCAAGATCTTGCGCCATTTTTTTAGCTAACGGTGACGCTTTTACCCTACCGTTTGCTGATGTATTAGACTGGGTGGTCGTTGGTGCTGATTTAGGTTCGGAAGCTGTCTCCTTCTCTGTTTTTGCTTCAGGTTTAGACTCCTCCTTTTTTTCTTCTTTACTTCCTTTGTTCTTTTGGGCCTTCAACAATATTTCATAGTCTGCCCCCTTCTCACCTACTATAGCGATAACTCCATCGACAACCACGGATTCGCCTTCATTCACTCCAATGTACAGTAACGTGCCGTCTTCATAGGCTTCAAGTTCCATGGTAGCCTTATCTGTCTCCACTTCAGCCAGAATATCACCAGAAGAAACACTATCACCGACTTTTTTTAGCCATGAAGCAATGGTGCCCTCTTCCATGGTATCACTCATTTTAGGCATAGTAACTACTGATGCATTGATGCCTGAAACATCCACTTCTTCATTAGAACCTTCACCGCTGTCATCAGTTGATTCAGTTTCTTCTTTTTCTTCTTTACTATCTGACTTAGTAGCACCACTTAGAAGATCAGAAATATCCTCACCCTTCTCACCTATCACAGCAATTACCCCATCAACAGCCACGGCTTCTTTTTCTTTCACTCCAATATGTAATAAGACCCCATCTTCATAAGACTCTAACTCCATAGTTGCCTTATCGGTCTCCACTTCAGCTAATATATCCCCAGATTTTACTGTATCTCCTTCCTTTACCAACCAAGAGGCTATTACTCCCTCCTCCATGGTATCACTCATCTTGGGCATTTTTATTACTTCGGCCATAATTGTTAATTCTAAATTAAGCAGTCAAAAATAGGTCTTAAAATAAGTTTATTCAATAGGAACAACATTTTATATTATAAGTTGACACCAGCAAAAATAAATTCGAGTGCTGTACCTCCTGTATTGAATCTGTTAGCCTGCCTATTCAATATCCTAACCCCCATTTCAATGTTTATAGGAAATCTCATAATATTAAAATCAAAAGTTAACTCTGCACCAAATGAAACATACTCATTTGTACTTGACGAAGTTCTGATAAGGTCATTAGCCTGAAAATCATTAAAAGGTTCTGTAGTAAAAAGATACTGAACCACCTCTTCCCTTCCAAAGTCATAAAATAAATTCATTTTTATTCTTTTAATATACAATATTGGCCCTATTGCTAAATCTGGATAAATTAAGGGAAACTCATAATTAGTTAGTAAAGACGTAAATGATTTTTCGTTTGGATATGAAAACCCTCTTGGCTTAAAGATTACATTCCTAAATGAATATTCATTTGGTTTTCCTACAACTTCCCTTTCCTGACTTCCGAACCTAAAATTTAAAGAATGGTTAATGAACGTCTTTTTTCTTGTTAGCAGTTCAAACGGGCTTGGAAAAAACAAGCCACCTCTCACACCTGTGAGGCCTCCATCAAAATCACCGTTTATCGTAGTATAATGCTCAAAAGTAAAAAATTGGCCCCAGCGGCTTCTAAGGTTTCTCGGGGCCACTTTCAGTAAATTTGAAAATGATAGTGATAAGTTGTTAAACATTAGTTGTCCATTATCCAGGTCTGTTGCGTCTACCTGAAAAACAGTTATAGTATCTACAACCACATCATTACCATCTACCAGATTTATTTCGTCAAAAAAATCACGTCCACCATTTGAATCTCTTCTTCTAAAACTAGAAATATCTCTAATCCCAACAGAATTGGAAATAGTCAGTGTTCTGAAAAATCTACTTCGCGTCAATAACAATGGGATGCTCAAGCCTGTATTAACAGTGGTTTCCTCCCATTGGTATGAACCTGTTTTTCTATTTCCTATATCATAGTTGAAATCGATCACAGGATACCAAGCTTGATAGCTTATCCCTGCACTAGCGAAGCCTGTATCATCAGTTGCATCATAGGTATAGCCCACTGAGGTTCGAGTGGTACTAAGTACATCTCTCGAAAAAACACCTACTTGAGCGGTGTTAATGTCTGTACTTAAAAACGGCCCCCAACTGTGTAAATTAAACATATGGGTGAGCTTTGAATACTTCTTTGACTCATAAGTCTTACTCGGAACTGTAGATAATAAATCTTCATGTCCTTCTTGCTCAGAAATTTCATCTATTAAGTTCACATTTCTATCCACAACCATATTTAAAGGCGTCCATGTAGAAGGAGTAAATGAGGTACTTACGACATTAAGGCCGTTTACCGTATGTTCTGCATAGACTAATGTGGACTTATCTGACGATAATGCCGGGCTGTACGCTCCATACTTACTTCGAGTAATTTGGTATCTTATATTTTTGTCTACATCCAATGCATACAAGTTATCAATACCATTGTAAGGAGAACTAAAAAGCAGGTAATTACCAAACAAGTAAGGACTTCCAATATTTTCATGACCCGGTTCAATCAACTCTATTTCTGAACCAGAGTCAAAATCGACCTTTATAACTGACTTGCCCTTATCTGTAATTTTTAAACTTACAATACTCTTACCATCTGATGACCAGGTGGGCATACCATACTCCGCAGTGATATCATTATCAAACCTTTTAATTTCATTGCCAGATATGGCATCTAAAACAACCAAATAGTTCTTATTCTCAGTTGTATTAAGAACCGTCACTAACTTATATCCATCCGAAGAAATTCCAGCACCGGCATATCTTGATTTGCGAGTTATTCTCTTTAATTCTTTTGTGGCAAAATCATAACTTTTGATTACAGAATAGGTTTTTGCTCGCCACCTCGGATCATATTCGTATTCATTCCAGTAAACTTTAAATTGTGTAGCACTAAGCATTTCAGTCTGATTCATAACACCGGTTATAAAACTTTTGACTTCATTCCCATCGCTATCTATTCTTACTAGTTGCCCCATATCAGAAAGTCCTGATTTAAAAGCTACTATGCTACCATCTTCTAATGTCTGAGGGTAAGCATAATCAGTAAATTCTGACCGTATTCGCCTGTTTCGAATTTCAAAAGCTGTTGGATTTAAATCACTAACTTGATTTGACCATAGCTCCTTCATTTCATCCATCATCATTTCATAATTAGTAGTCAAATACTCACCTGTATGCTTCTTCATCGAGTTAGAGAATGTGAACGGAATAAAAGGAATACTGAAAGCACTTTTAGAGATATGATTCCATATCTCCGGCTTATTGGTTCGCTTCCTGATATGAGCAGTCATATGATAGCCTAATCTATAATGATCAGGAACTCGATCTTTAAAGGAACCCAAATGTTGCTTGTTGTAGTTAAACCTCTTCCCTTCCATTAGATTAGCTCTGAAAACACGGTCCCACTCTGGAATTCGACCTCTGCCACTGGGTGACATGGCTGTTTCAATGAGCGTGGCATCACCTTCCCAAAACCAACGAGGTGCCGCAACAAAAGCAAAGCCTGCTTGGGTGTTCTGACCAAATAGGTAATAAAAGAACTTTGTAAACCCAGATCTACTTCTGTTGAACTGAGCAATATGACGATATTCATGAATAGCCAACAGGTCAAGCCACTTATTAGTCCCTGTAAAATTGTAATTCTGTGACGGTTGGGTGTAAAATTCAGACCGCCTAGGTCCAAGCGCTACGAAACCATTAGAAATAGCATTATTATTTTGAATAACAATTGGTATTCTTCTGGGCAAGCCGTCACCCATTGTTTGAGATTCTGGCTCTCGAATATGTTCTAGCGTATTAGCTACCTTGTTCGCCTCGGCCTCAAATTCTGCCGGGAAAATTACTTTAAATCCGGGTGTAATTATTTGTTTCCACTTTACAGATGGAGGATTGTTTCGCAACACATCCTGAGCTTGTATTGAGTCAAAGGCGAAAAGAAGAATCAGAAGTAAGAAAAAATGAGGTTTAAGCATAACTAATAAAAGTAAGGATAATTGAAATCGGGCTCTGATTCTCCGAAGATAAATTCCATCAAAAAATTATTAAATACAAAAAGCACAAAACAAGTAGTACGGCCACTACTTTTAGCCAATTATCTGTCTTTGGAAACTCATAGGAGCATATGGGACATTGCCTAGCATTTTTGTCTATATCCATTGCACAAGATGGGCATTCTTTTTTGAGCATAGTCTAAAATAGGTAAATGGCACATCTTGTCCACAAAATGAATAAGGTTTAGTCTGAATTTCTTTATTTCGTAACTGTGAAAGCCAAAACGAATATCTCACTAAAATCATATAATACATTTGGTATTGATGTCTGTTGCTCGACATTCATTGAAATTAAAAACCCAATTGAACTGGCAAAAATATTGAGAAATAATGAAGACCCTTTTATGGTTCTTGGTGGAGGAAGCAATATCCTACTGACCGATGATTATCATGGGTTAATTATCAAGAATTCAATTAAAGGCTTTGACGTTATTGAAGAGAATAGCACACATGTTTGGCTTAAAATTGGCGCTGGAGAAGTATGGCATGATGTTGTGATGAAAGCTATTGAAAATGACTGGGGTGGTATTGAAAATTTGTCACTCATCCCCGGTACAATGGGTGCCGCGCCTATGCAAAATATTGGAGCGTATGGGATAGAGATCAAATCAATATTCCACTCTTTAGAGGCTCTTAATGTCAACACTCAAAAAACGAGAACTTTTAACTCTGAAGAATGTAAATTCGGATATCGTGAAAGTATTTTCAAACATGAAGCCAAAGGGAAATACATTATAACCTACGTCACATTAAAATTGACTAAAGTCAATCATAGCATAAATATTGCCTATGGGGCAATTAAGGACACTTTGATAGAACGTGAAATTGATTCTCCAACAATAAAGGATGTAAGTGATGCTGTGATAAGTATCCGACAAAGTAAATTACCTGACCCAAGAGAAATTGGCAATGCCGGTAGTTTCTTCAAAAACCCAACAATTTCCAAGGAAGATTATGATCAACTCAAAAGTCAATTTGATAATATTCCTGGATACCTTGTTGGCACAACCCAGGTCAAAGTTCCTGCTGGATGGCTGATAGAACAATGTGGTTGGAAAGGTTATGTTAAGGGAAATATAGGAGTGCATAAAAATCAAGCTCTTGTTCTTGTCAATTATGGAGGTGGTAAAGGTTCTGAATTAAAATCCTTATCTGAAGAAATTCAACAGTCTGTCAAAAACCGATTTGGAATAGAATTAAGCACGGAGGTCAACATTGTCTAAATCATATTGGTAACATTTGCCAACTGCCCGCTATACCTTACTACCTCCACACCAAATTTCTGAAGAAAGTCCACACCTTCATCACTCTTGATACCTTTGTACTCCGCATAAGAATTCATGTAAATCACTTGTTTGACTCCCATAGTATAGATAATCCTAGCGCAAGCCAAACAAGGCGCCAATGTAACATACAAAGTAGCTCCATTCACTTCAGTTTTGTTTTTAACTGCGTACAAGAGTGCATTTTGTTCGGCATGAATAGCTAATGAACAGCCTCCTTTTGAATCCCTCGGACATCCTTTTTCTGGCCATTCATCATCACAATTGTGTGTTCCAGATGGAGGTCCGTTATATCCTATGGATATTATTCGAGTTTCTTTTGTCAAAACAGCACCGACATGACGTTTGATGCAATGCGACCTCCTGGCTAGATTAACTGCGAGTTCCATGAAGATATCGTCATATTGGGGTTTACTCATCGCGGTATAGTATTTGGTAGAAACTTAAATATATTTGAGATAACAATTTACAAAACTATGAAAAGCCGTCTATTAATTTCTTGTTGTTTGATTCTTCTAGTGTCGAGTTATACTTCTGCCCAAGAAGCAGTTACCCCTCGCCCGAGCCCCTTGGCGATAGTAACTATGAAGTATGACGAAACATATGTAAAAATAACCTACTCACAACCTCACAAAAGAGGACGGCAAGTATTTGGAGAACTGGTACCTTATGGTCAGGTATGGCGAACAGGCGCAAATGAAGCAACTGAAATCACTACAACAGGGGATCTACTTATTGCATCAGACACTCTAAAAGCCGGGACCTATTCCATTTTCACGATTCCTAACCCTGATAAATGGACGATTATTTTTAATAAACATTTAGGGCAATGGGGAAGCTACAACTATGTTGAAAAGGCAGATGTAATGCGTGCTATCGTTCCAGTCAATGAACTACAAGATGTTGTTTATGAACCATTCACCATATCTTTTGAACAGAAAAATGAGAAAGCTGAACTTCTTTTGCAATGGGATGATTCCAAAGTATCACTACCTATTGAGTTTATAACGGATTAAATGGAAATTCGTAAATTAGGTTATGGAAAAAAGATATACTTCACTTAACGAATTCTATCCGTTTTACCTCTCAGAACATAGCAATACCACTTGTAGGGTGCTTCATTTTATAGGAACCGGTTTGGTATTTTTTACCCTTTTTTATGCCATTATTACTCAACGCTGGCTGGCTTTAATAGCGATACCCTTTATCGGCTATGGTTTTGCATGGGTCGGTCATTTCTTTTTTGAAAAGAATAAACCTGCTACATTTCAATACCCAGGGTATAGTCTAGCATCAGATTTTATTTTATTCTTTGACTTATTATTGGGTCGTCAAAAATTTAAAGTAGAATAATGCAGGAGCCCTCTTTAGACAACTGGACGATAATCTTTGCAGTAGCAGCCGCTCAAGGCATATTCCTTTCAATTGTTTTGTTAAAGAGAAAAGACCCTTCAAAATATTTAGCTGCCGCAATTACACTTTTTTCATTGATGTTGCTGTACTATGTAGCCTTCTGGACCGGCTATTACAGAGAAATTGGCAGATGGGCTGGAGTATCGATGGGCTTTACCTATTTATTCTCACCCTTATTTTATCAATACATTGTCAAAAATTCAGGTAAGATTAATTATCTCCACTTTGTTCCTTTTTTAGCTTATGCGGTCTTCTATTTTACCAGGCCATTTGCCAGTTCTGATATTCAAGTGGAGGCATCTTTTATAGCTAACCTGATTCAATGTTTTCATGTTCTCTGCTACGGTTATTTGATGTTCAAAGCTACAAATACAGGTAGTATCAATAGTCTAAAGAAGTTTATAGCTCTATCTTTTGATGGGTATGCCTTAACTCTTTTAGTCTATTATATTCTAGTCTGGACTGGACAACTCACGACAGACTATGACTATATGATTTCATTTGCCTCATCCATACTTATTTACGGTACGGGATATCTTACCTTTCTGAATCCTGATGCTATAAAGGCATCAAAAAAATATAAGAATTCAGCCTTATCACATACTGCCGGAATATCAATATTATCTAGCCTCAAAAACTACATGGATGACGCTAAGCCCTATTTAGACAGTGAATTAAAGCTGAGCATTCTTGCGCATCAGCTTGGCTTTTCATCTAATCACCTCTCTCAGGTTATCAATGAATATGAGCAGAAAAATTTTTCAGACTTTATCAATGAGTATCGTATCGAAGAAGCAAAAAAACTGATTGTTGAATCAACTGATAAGCCCAAATTTATAGGTATTGCTCTTGATTCAGGATTTAACAATAAAACCTCATTCAATAACGCCTTTAAAAAAATTCTAGGTTGCTCGCCTTCAGAATATTATTATTCTCTTAAGGAAGAAAAACTTACTGCATAAAGTCTCCTGGCTGAATATATAAGTCCGAATTAGTTAGTTGTTATCATCATTTTACCACCTGACAATAATCATAATTCTGATTCTTCTATTTAATTAACCTTGCTGTGAAACTAAAGTAAGAACAATGTCAAAGTACAGTGAGACCGTAAAACAAATTAAAAGTGGTGATAATGTTTTCATTCATACAGCTGCTGCCGCTCCTCAAGCTCTGATTAAAGGTTTAGTAGAAAGAGCATCTGAGCTCAAGGGTGTAAACATATATCATTTACACACTGAAGGGGATGCATCATACTCAAATGTTGAGTATAGCGACTCGTTTAGTACTAATGCCTTCTTTATTGGTCCAAATATTCGTAAAGCAATACGCGAAAATCGTGCTAGTTATATTCCTATTTTCTTAAGTGAGATTCCTGCTTTATTTAGAAATGAAGTCATTAAACTAGATGTTGCTCTAGTGAGTGTATCACCACCCGATAAACATGGGTTTTGTTCTATTGGTGTCTCGATTGACGCTTCACATGCAGCTGTAGAAAAGGCTAAAATCGTTATTGCTCAAATAAATAGAAATATGCCCAGAACCCATGGTGATGGTCTTGTTCATATAAGTAAAATTCATGCTTTTATAGAGCAAGATGATTCTATACCAGAAGCTCATGCAAAAGAAATTAGTCAAACAGAGCTTGCCATTGGGAAAAATGTGGTAGAACTTATTGAGGATGGGGCTACATTACAAATGGGGATCGGAGCCATCCCAAATGCTGTACTCAGCTGTTTAGATGGACATAAGGATCTTGGTATTCATACTGAAATGTTTTCTGATGGAATATTACCTCTGGTCGAGAAGGGAATTATCAATGGCATGAAGAAGAAAAAACATCCAGGGAAAATTGTTTCCTCTTTCGCTATAGGCTCTAGAAAACTCTATGATTTTATGGATGATAACCCTGAGGTGGCTATGCTAGACTGTGGTTACGTCAATGATACAGCCGTAATTCGTAAGAACCCCAAGGTAACAGCTATTAATAGTGCTATTGAAATTGACCTTACAGGACAAGTTTGTGCCGATTCGATTGGTAAGTTTATGTACTCAGGTGTTGGAGGACAAATGGACTTCATTCGTGGTGCATCATTATCTGAAGGTGGAAAAGCAATCATCGCTCTACCATCAGTTACCAAGCGTGGAGAAACCCGGATTGTACCTTTTCTAAAAGAAGGCGCAGGTGTAGTCACCACACGAGCACACGTTCATTATGTTGTAACGGAATGGGGTATAGCTCATCTATATGGTAAGACACTTAAGCAAAGAAGAAAGATGTTGGTAGAACTAGCTCATCCTGATCACAGGGAAGCATTAGAAAAAGCTTTGGCTGCCTTCTAATCTAAAAGTTACCTAACCCATTGTAAAGTGTAGGTGCAAAGTTAACTTTGCACCTATGTTAGCGATCAATAATTTATCATACTACATCGGTGGGCGAGCTTTGTACGAAAATGCCTCACTGCACATCAAGCCAAAAGACAAAATAGGGCTTATTGGACTCAATGGTAAAGGCAAGTCTACTTTACTAAAATTGATCAATAAAGAACTGACTATTGATGGTGGTGATATTAGTATGAGCAAAGAATGTACTCTTGGTTTTTTAAATCAAGACCTACTCTCCTATCAAACCGATGACAGTATTTTAAATGTTGCCATGATGGCTTTTGAAGAGGCTGTAGAAACTCATAAAAAGATAGAGAGCATTCTAAAGAAATTAGAAACTGATTATTCAGATGATCTAATTGATAAGCTGACAAAAGCTCAGGAAAAATTCGAGCGATTAGAAGGTTATTCCATGCAAGCCAAAGCAGAAGAAATTCTCGAGGGAATTGGCTTCAAGACTGCGGATCTTACCCGTCCTTTAAGAGAGTTTTCTGGAGGTTGGCGAATGAGAGTAATGCTCGCTAAGCTTTTACTTGAGCGTCCTTCCCTATTAATGTTGGATGAACCTACTAACCATCTTGATTTACCTTCAATTGAATGGATAGAAAACTACTTAAGGACTTATGAAGGTGCGGTCATTGTCGTCTCTCATGATAGAGAGTTTCTTAACAATACAATAAATAAAACCGTTGAGGTATCTAACTCTCAATTGACTACATACGAAGGTAATTATGACTTTTATCTAGAAGAAAAAGAGTTGCGCAGTGAGATACAAAAAAATGCCTTTGAAAATCAACAACAGAAAATAAAACAGACTGAACGTTTCATCGAACGATTCAGGGCCAAGGCTACCAAAGCAAGGCAGGTTCAATCAAGGGTAAAATCCTTAGAAAGAATGGATGTAATTGAGGATGTAATTGATGAAAACGCTGTTGTTAATTTCAAGTTTGAGTTTAACCAGAAATCGGGAAGACATGTAATCAGACTGGAAGACGTAAGTAAAAGTTATGGTGATCTGACTATCCTTTCTGATACCACGGCCGGTATAGAACGCGGAGATAAAATTGCCTTGATAGGCGCCAACGGTAAGGGAAAATCTACACTACTTCGAATAATAGCTGGTACTGAAAAGCTAGTTGGGAAACGAGAACAAGGGCATAATGTGAATATGGGGTTTTATGCTCAGCATCAATTAGAGTCTTTACATATTGATAATGAGATTATAGATGAGCTAAAGCAGGCAGGAACGAAAAAGACTGAACTTGAGTTAAGGCAAGTTCTTGGCTGCTTCTTATTTGGTGGAGATGATGTATTTAAGAAAATAAAAGTACTTTCCGGTGGTGAAAAGTCAAGAGTAGCACTCGCAAAAACGTTGATTGAAGAATCAAACTTTCTTCTTTTGGATGAACCAACAAACCACTTGGATTTTCAATCAGAAAATATTCTTATCCAGGCACTTCAACAGTATCAGGGAACATTCATTACTGTTTCTCATAATAGACATTTCATTAGTCAGATTGCAAACAAAATTTGGTACATAGAAAATCATCAAATTAAAGAGTATCCGGGCACTTATGAGGAGTATTTGTATTGGAAGGAAAGTCAGGCTGATACTATCGCTAAGGCGCCAGAACCAGCAGTTGTTCCAAAAAAAGAGAAAGTTAAAAAGGAAAAAACCAAACCTTCAACATCAGCAATTGCTGAGAAAGAGTTGAATCAAATTGAATCTCAAATCGAGAAACTTGAACAATCAATTAAGCAATTGGAGAATGAATTAGCCAATCCGGAAGTGTATGGCAACCCAGACAAGCTACTCACTTCGAATACTAAGTACGATAAAGCTAAAAATGAATTGTTGATCCTAAATCAAGAATGGGAGAAACTAGCAGAGAAAATTGATAATGATAGTTAGTTGATTAACTTAACTTTAGAATTTTGAATACATGTGGAATAAAATTCTTGATTTCACTGGCCTTTTTTTGACTTCGGGTAAATTACTTGGACAGAATCAACCGCTGATTTTAGCCTCGAGTACTGCTTTTTTTACGCTTTTTTCGCTACCACCCATGTTGATCATAGTGGTTAACACACTGAGCTTATACTTTAAAGCTGAGGAACTAACTGTTACTTTTTATGGTCAAATAGAAGATATTTTTGGTTCAGCATCTTCAGAACAAGTACAAGTTATTGTTTCCAACTTTAGATCCATGGGCAGCAACACCTGGATTACTTTGGCAGGTTCGGCATTTCTAGTATTTATTGCCACCAACTTATTTAAAGTGATTAGGTTATCAATAAATCAAATATGGGAGATTCGCTTAAAACAAAACTCAAATATCTTTTTTAAACTTAAAAATAGATCCATCGCTTTAGCTATTATTCTGCTTTCTGGCGTATTCTTCCTTCTATCAACATTAAGTGATAGTTTAATTTCATTCATTGATAAGCACATTCCTGTAGAGATATTTAATCTTGATACGGTAATTATTATTATCATTAGTAAAGCTGTATCCATCTTTTTCGTAACACTTTGGTTTATCGTGATCTATAGATTTTTACCTAGTGGTCGATTGAAATGGCATCCTATTATTGTAGGTGCATTTGTTACTTCAATATTTTTCATACTTGGTAAGGTTATACTGGAGCGGTTTCTGATAAATAGTAATATCAATGATATTTTTGAAGCTTCTACTTCTGTGGTGCTGATTATGTTATTTATATTCTACTCTTCGTTGATAATGTATTACGGAGCATGTTTTACAGTTACTTACAGCAAGTTTATCGGTCAACAGGTCATGGCTAAAAAATCCGCTGAACGCTTCGAAACTAAGAGCTTAGAAGAAAACGGTTTTTTTTAGAAAGTTTTATATAATTTTCTGAGTCGCCTTTAAAACAATAATCCAAACTTGAAAATAACTCTTTCCATTTCCCAGTTTGTTTTTTGGATAGAAGCTGGCAAAACAGAGCTTGCTGCAAAATCTTCCCAATACCAGTAAATATTTCTATCTTCTGTTTTCAGTGTTTGGTGTTTCCATCCCACGCTCAATCGAAGTCTTACATTTGAAAATTTCCAATTATAGCCTACTCCAGCTTCAAACATTTCACCTGATTCTATACTTTCAAATCTATGTGAATCATCCTTGAAGAACTTACTTTGCCCTCCTCTTAAATAATAAAAAGGTGTATTATCTGATTTTAATATATCACCAGCCAGGTAGAGAGATATAGGCATAGCTGTGAAATAATCGTACTCATCATAACCTATTGAAATACCTGGCTGTAATAGTCTTGCAAAACGGTATCCTACTACAGCATCCACAGAAGGGTGATAAGACCTGCCATCAGTTTCATTATCCGAAACCATCATACCAGCTGATATTTGATAAAATATTTTATCCTTGAATTTAGGGGATTCGGCCTTGGCAGAATCCTCTTGAGAAAAACCAGTAGTAGTAATGACTAATAAAGCATAGAGAACAATGGTTTTAATCTTCATTATTTAACTCTATTTTGCTTAAAAACTGAATATTGTTGATATCATTATAATCATACTGATACAACCCGTCTTTCCCTATCATCATTGCTATATTGTTGAAAGGAATAATGTCATAAGCAAAAATATCAGCGTAATGGGCTGTCATTCGATTTCCAATTTTTGAAATATCTGACGCATCAAAAGCTTTAAGTCCATCGCCACCATCACAAACAAACAGGGCATCACCATCTTTACCCAAACCGTGTGGATTGGTCATTTCATAAGTATATAATAATTGTGGATCAGATAAATCTGTAATATCTAAAACCTCAAGTTGGTTGGTGAAACCTTGACATTGCGTGCCTGAACGAAGTGTCACAAATGCCAGATCTCCGTCAACCACAACTGGATCACAGCTCCGTACATGTTCATACTTTGATATCAACCTTGGGTCAAGTGGACTCTCTATATCAAGAATATACATACCATCATTGGCCCCTATAAACAGATTTAAATCTCTGGGAAATATAGTTTCAATGCCCCAATCTAAGTTTAATCGCGTTCCCTGACCCATAGCAGATGCTGATCCTATATCGACAGGTATAACTTCAGACCCATCAAGTGCAAACAGGTGTCGATTTGCGATGGTAAATCTAGCCATTGAACCACCAATCCCAGGATTTGTTGGCGCCGCAGCAGATGTTCTACTAAATGCACTTGCGTCAGCCAATGCAATACCTTCATTGTAATATATTCCCCAGTCCTGAAACCTGCCTTCACAGGAAGATTCAGTCACATTGACCTCGTTTGATTCTACCCAGTCAGTAACGACTCCTAATTGAGGGTCTGCATAAAAACCATAGGAATTATAACCCGAAAATAAATCCTCTATTCTACCTACCTCTTTTACTTGATTATAATCGGAAATATCAACAGCAACTAAATCCATATAACTATCAGAGAATAGAATGTTACCCTGAATTGACAAATCAAATGCACCGGGTATGGTAATAAATGCTACATTCAATGGATTAGAAGGATCTCGATTATCTATCACATGCACACCTTCATTTGGTTCGTTTATGAACAGATGGTTATCCTTGAAATAAAGTTTACCCATTTGTTGAATTTCCTGAGGAGTATCATTTCCTATTGAAGACCTAATATCTTCCATAGAGGTATACACTGGTTCAAAATAAGTATAAGTATTTTCCGTCTCACACTCACTAGAGCATGAAGAAAGTCCCAGAGACAGAATTAATAATAGAGAAATATAAACGAACAAATAGATCGCTATTGCCGGGCCGTCAGAAACTTTGATGTTGATTTTCATGGTTTTTTGATTTTTATTCGATCAAAAGACACACGTTAAAAACAAAAGGTTGGAATTAGTCAAAACACATATATGTGTCAATATGACAGATGAAAATCAATGATTTATAAATTAAAGTTTTAGTGTAATAATAATATTATAGAATATTAATAATCAGATATTTACAATCAATTTTATCAACTAAATTAAAGCTCTTACTTGATTATATAATTTAGCTTAAAGCTTACTTCAAAACTCGATGGTTTATTGCCATTAGGAGTGTAAGAATTAAAGGACTGGCGTAATTGGGGTTGTATGGCCAGGGAATAATGACTGCCAAGCTCATAACTAAGTTGAGACCCAACAAGACCGCCAACGGAGTATAAAGAATAACCCTCATCCTGATAACTAAATTCCTCCCCTCTAGCTCTGCCTGTCTCATCAACAGCGTTCCTTTGAATAAAGAAATCATTTGAAAAACCCGCTAACAAGAGGATATCAAATCTACGATCTAGTACATAATAACCTGCTTGTAATGGGATCGATAATGAACGGTAAGTATTGGTAATTTCATATGGATCGGTAAAAGCCAAAGCGTTGGCCTGGCTTAGTTCAGACTTATTACTTAACAGAGTAGAGCTTGCTCCTACATCAATCAAATTTGATTGACTTTTAGTGTTTTGCTGTAAGTAACTCAAACCAGAAATTAATACCACTTTTCTCGATAATCTTGCCCCAATATTTAGTCCAATACCAAATGAGTTGCCACTGCTTTCCTCTTCTAAAAGAGTCTCTTGAACACTTGATCTACTAGATGAAAAATCAGCAACAGCTTCATCTGCAAAAGCATTTGACCCATTAGATACAGAGCTGGTAGATGAATTAGGATTAAAATTACCAGCAGACATGCCAAGCCCGGTCCAGAGCTTTCTATAGTTGGAAGTAACCTTATTTGTACTCGTATTTGATAACCAAGGCACCATGTGCAAATCAACTGCTTTCGGCTCCCTTAGATCCAATAAGCCTTTGAGTGACTCTAACTGTTCTAAGAAAAGTCCATTATCAGCATTTAGACTAGTACTATTAACAATCAATAGCTCATTATCAGTTTGTTTTAGAAGATTTTGACGGGCTTCGGAGTAAGATTCATTACCAGATAATTCAGTAGCCTGATTTGTTTCATTAGAGACAATGAGTTCACTCGTTTGATTTAAAATACTTTCTTCATCCTCTGAAAGTATTTCTCTTTTTATCGCTTCTTTAGTCAGGGAATTAGCTTTGGACTTAGTTCCATCGTTTGTCTTTAATTCAGCATCATCATTTCCATTAACTTCTTTTGGCATATTGAGAGCTTCTAGTGATTCTGAAGTATTAATATAGTATGAGTTATACAGTTGCCACCCTCCTATAGACAGAGCAAATGAAATTGAAGCAGCAGCTAACAATTTAAAAACTAACAACCTTTTTCTACTGGCATTATTTGCAGAGTTAGCAATAGATAACTCTACTTTATCCCAAACATGTTCTGTAGGCTTCAAAGCAGCCCCTTCAAAAGCTTCAGCCCAGGCTTCCTCAAACTTGTCCCTACTTTGCTTTTTCATATCTACTTATTGATTCTTTGTTGATTCTTTGTTGCAATAATTGTCGCGCTCGTGAATACTGTGATTTGGAGGTGCCGATGCTAATATCTAGCATTGAAGCAATCTCCTTATGACTGTATCCCTCTATAGCATATAGATTAAAAATCGCGTTACAACCTGCCGGTAGTTCCTGAATAAAACCCAACAGTTCTTTAAAATGATATTCCGATAAGGAAAACTCCGTTTCTAAATCGTTGTGCATAACCTCAACATCTACCATAGGAAACATATAGAGTTTACTCCGTTGGCTATTGAGTGCCGTATTGACAACAATTCGCTTAATCCATGACCCCAGTGATGATTCCCCTCTGAAATCTTTAATTCTTTGAAAAACCTTTATAAATGCCTCCTGAAGAACATCTTCTGCTTCCTGATCAGATTTAGTATAACGCATTGCTACTACAAGCATACCAGAAGAATACTGTGTGTACAGCTCCTTCTGAGCGGATCGCTCACCCTTTATGCAACTTTCTACCAGTGCTTTTTCGGAGTGCATTTATACTATTTATCTTCTAGAATTGTTTTAAAGACACAAGTCCGTCATAATTGGTTGGAATCAGTATCTTAGTTTTTATTGTTAACCGTCATTGCAAGTAAAGTCAATACTTAATCATAACTATGAACTATAAATTTATTGCTCTTTTAGTGATTTCTATCATTGCAATTTTTGCGTTCAAAAATATCCCACAACAATCAGGCAAAAAATTACAATACAAAGACCTATCCTATGAAGAAGAGATTAGAACAGTCATTTTGTATCCAAATAAAAGGGCAGCGGCAGATATTTTTTCTCCTCCTGTCGACCAAGTAGGACGGAATAGCCTGGTATTAGAGTTTGATGATTTGGTTGAAAGTCATGAGCAGTATCGAGTAAAAATACTGAACTGTTCCAATGACTGGAAACCTACAGGGCTCAAAACTCTTGATTACCTGTATGATTTCAATGAATTTAATATCACGAATTATGAGTATTCGACAGATACCAAAATTGGGTATATACACTATACCTTTAACTTACCTAATATCAAGCTTCCAGGGAATTACTTACTGGTAGCCTACAGAGGTACTAACGAAAAGGATATCATTTTAAGTAAGCGTTTTATGATTGTAAGTCAAAAAGTTGATATTGAAATAATGAGTAATATATCCGGATTAACATCAATCAATCGCAAAAATCAACAAATAGACTTTCGCATCAATTATGAAGACATTGAGCTTATCAACCCTCTGGAGCGTATAAAGGTAGTGCTAAGACAAAACCAGCAATGGTACAATACAATATCTAATTTAAAACCGTCTTTCTTTAAAGAGGGTGTAATGGATTATCAATATTTTAACTTCGAAAACAACTTTGGTGGTGGTAACGAATACCGCTTTTTTGACATGCGTTCTCTCCGTTATCCAGGACAAAATGTTCAGCGTGTTGATCTCCTAAAACGTCCATCAGAGGTCTATCTTATGACTGATGGGTCAAGAATATATCAGGCCTATGCTCAGTATGATGATATCAATGGAGACTTTTTTATTCAAAATCAAGACACAGGGGGCAGCTCAGAGTCTGATTATCTTTACACAACATTTTCTCTGGCAGTAAAAGAACCGATAGGTGGAGATATTCATGTAGTAGGTAAAATGAACAATAATTCTTTAGACGATGTCAGTAAAATGTCTTACAACCCAAAAACCAAGTTGTATACCAACACACAACTTTTAAAACAAGGTTTCTATAATTATAAGTACGTTATTCAAGGTGATACGTTAAACACAAATTATCTAGAAGGAGATCACTTTGAGACTGAAAATGACTATGAAATATTTGTTTATTACGACCCCCCTGAATTAAGGACTGAATTATTACTTGGTTATAAACAGCTCACTATCAACCCTAGAATCAACTAGGCATAATTAAATTCATATTGAAGAACTCTCTTACTCGGATTGGCATTGGCTACATCTAACATTCCGAAGCCTTTATGAGTGAATTGGCCCATCCCACAATGAAATACAAACTCTTGCACTTCAGGAGCCGCATATAGAGTAAACGGGAATGTATAACCTCTAACCTCGTATTTGACATCCTGGTCAAAAACCGGATAAATTCGAGCAAATTTTTTCTGTGCCGCTGTCAAGCGAGCCAAATAGCTTTTGTCTGGCACCAGTTGAAATTTATAAAAGCTTTTGATTTGTTCTTCACTAAACTGCCCTGCCTCCTGCATTCTCTGAATAGTAGCTTCATATAAAATATCAGAAAAAGTATCTGTCTCCGGCTGTATAAACCTCTTTGCTGTACTATCATTAAAAGATGAACTTAAAAGTACTAGAGGTGAAATACAGATGAACTTAGAAGAATCGCCAAAGTCTACACTTTCTTCCAGTTCTACCGATTCAGGTTTTAGGAATAAAGAGCCTATTTCAACTTGATCAAAAGTGAAAAGGTTAGTTAAAAAATAATCTATAAATTCCTTATTAGTACTCGACAGAACTAGCGTAACCCGACTTGAATAAAAATGAAGTCCTTTCCTGCTCACTTTGGTTTGACCTTTGAGTCCTGAAAAGTTATAAAACTTATAGTCCAGCATAGTCTTCGATTCACCTTTCATTAAAATACCCTTGATCATTTGAGCAAGCATAAATTGATGGTGAAAAGGAACATGACTCCCTCTATTCTTAAGTAAAAAAACTATACGGACTCTCACTTCAATAAAAAATTACCGTTTAAAAAATACGTCCCGGCTTATGTTTGGAGTGATAAAAAAAGTACTCCTTACAAAAAATAAGAAATGACAGTAATTTTACTACACCATCATTTTCAAATAGCTAATAAAAATAAGTTTAAAATATGAATTCTGAAAGTTGTAAATAGATTAATACTACTTACACATTGAACCTAAAATGCATGATATCACCATCAGCCACAATATATTCTTTTCCTTCCACAGCTATTTTACCAGCCTCTTTACACGCTACTTCGGTTTTATATTGCTGATAATTATCCAGTTTTATTACCTCCGCTCTAATGAACCCTTTCTCAAAATCAGTATGAATTACTCCTGCGGCCTGTGGTGCTTTCCAGCCTTTTTTAATGGTCCATGCCCTCACCTCTTTCTCACCTGCGGTGAAATAGGTAATAAGATCCAGTATTGCATATGCAGCCTTTATTAACTTGTTAAGCCCAGACTCAGACAAGCCGTATTCGCCTAAAAACATCTGACGCTCCTCTGAATCCTCTAATTCAGCTATTTGAGCTTCTATTGAAGCGGAAACAACAACAACTTCCGCGTTTTCATTCTTAACGAACTCTCTTAATGCCTCAGAATGTTCATTTCCATCAGGAAGTGCAGTTTCCTCAACATTAGCAACATAAATAACTGGTTTAGCAGTAAGTAGTTGCAAGTCAGCCACACTAGATTTATCCTCTTGATCGAGTTCAATAGTACGAGCATTATGACCGGACTCCAGATGAGATTTATACTTCTGCAAAATACTGAGCTCCTTTTTGGATTTGGCGTCACCTGACTTCGCTTGTTTCTCAATTCGGCTTATCTTCTTATCAATTGACTCTAAATCTTTTAGCTGTAATTCAACGTCAATTACTTCTTTATCAGAAATAGGATCCACACGCCCGTCAACATGGACAATATTATCGTCATTAAAACATCTGACAACATGAGCAATAGCATCGACTTCTCTAATATTAGCCAAAAACTGATTTCCTAGACCCTCTCCCTTGCTAGCTCCTTTTACCAGTCCTGCAATGTCAACAAATTCAATAGTGGTAGGCAGCACTTTTTGAGGGTTAACAAGTTCTTCAAGAATATGTAACCTTTCATCTGGAACGGTGATAACTCCAACATTAGGTTCTATAGTACAAAATGGAAAATTAGCAGCCTCAGCTTTATTATTTGAGATTGCGTTGAATAATGTGGACTTTCCAACGTTAGGAAGCCCTACTATACCACATTTAAGCGCCATTAAATTTTAATTTTCTGAACTTTAAAAATATTGTAGCTTCTGTATCCTTCATACAATCCTGAGAATGATACCCTCAAAACTGTATAAAATGGAATGGCTGCCACCATACCAGGGATGCCGGCCAGCGAAGCGCCCGCAAATATAATTATAAATATTTCCAAAGGATGGGCCTTTACACTTTTGGAAAAAATAAGAGGTTGAAGCAAAACATTATCTGTTACCTGAACCACGCCAAATACGGAAATAATTTTGGCAAAGAGGATGATCATCGACTGCATATCTGTCAATTCAATTCCTGTGGAAATACCAACGATAATACCGAAGCTTGCGCCAAGGATAGGTCCCAAATATGGTATCAGGTTGGCCACAGCTGCAAAAAGAGCTATTGTCAGACTATATTTAATACCAACGATGCTGAGTCCCAAAGCAGCTATGCTAAATATGGAAAACATCTGGATTAGAAGTCCGGTAAGATAATTTGAAAGAAGTTTTTCTATCTTATTATATGCGGTTATTGTCACTTCAAAATACCTATTTGGAACCAATGAAATAAGCTTTTTTCGCATTGACCCCATTTCATATAAAAAGAAAAATGAAATGAAACTGACAGCAAGAATCCCTATAAAAAACTGACCAGTAACAGATATTATAGTGTTTAATATATTACTGACCTGAACACTTGAGAAAAAGTTTAATACATTTTCCTTAAGGCTATCAACAATGAATCCTGGCTCTTGGCTTGCTAAGCCATTAGAAATTAGATATCGCTCAAAATTGCTGAGTGGAACGGTGATTTTAGTGTAAATATTTTCGTAGTCAAGAGATGACAAAACTTCAACCTGTTCAGAAATGAGTGGAATAAAGAGAATAAAGAAAGCTACTAAGAGGAGAATTAAAATACCAAAAGACATTATAACAGCGACTAGCTTCGGTAGTCTTAAACTGAATAATTGAGCAGAACTCAAATAGCGCATTAAAGGACGCAGGATTGCACTAAGAACTATAGCAAATGCTATGTACAGAAATATATCAGAAAACTGCCAAGCTGCCAGAATAAAAATAGTAATCCCTAGCGATATATATAATAGCGTATTTCTCATTCTCCCGATCTCACAAACTTAATAAATCAAAGGTGATTTGTTTGTTAGTTTTCACTCAATGCTAAGGCATAAAAAAAACCGCCCTATTATAAAGACGGTTAAACATTTATTAAAAGTACCTGTAAAGGCTTAGTCCCATTTTAATTCAGTATCAACATTGGCAGTTTCCTCATTATCCCTATTAAACTCCTCAAAGTCTACATCGGGAAGCAATTCCTCTTTGACATGATTAACTGTATTATTCAAAGCAAGAACGAATTTATTAAAATCCTCTTTGTACAAGAATATCTTATGCTTTTCATAAGTATAACCGTCATCCTTGTACCTTCTTTTACTTTCTGTTATTGTGAGATAGTAGTCATTAGATCTGGTAGCTTTGACATCAAAGAAATAGGTTCGTTTACCGGCCCTCACTCTTTCTGAATAAATTTCTTCTCTTTCGTTATTATTCTCTTCCACGTTCCAAGTGTTTAGTTCTATACTCTGCTCTCTTTTCTTATTAAACAGAATCTAAATATAGTATAATATTTATATTTAAAGCAACAGCAATAAATTAATTGCCAAACAATTTTATCTGTTTTACGTTAGCGGTTGCATTTGCAAAGATAGATTATGAAGATAGACCTCGATCAAGTCAAAAGTATTGGTAGCATTGATATTTTAGCTAAGCAGCTGGTAGAGGGATTTATTACCGGACTTCACAAGTCTCCCTACCATGGCTTTAGTGTTGAGTTTTCAGAGCATCAACTTTATAATGAAGGTCAGAGCACAAGGCATATCGATTGGAAGGTTTATGCTAAAACAGACCGACTGTACACAAAAAGATATGAGGAAGAGACGAACCTCAGGTGCCAGATAATAATTGACAATAGCTCTTCAATGTACTATCCTTCTGATACTAAGGGGAAGATAAGTTTTAGCATATTGGCTGCGGCAGCACTCTCTTATCTTTTACAGCACCAACGCGATGCTGTAGGTCTCTGTACTTTTTCTGATAAGATTGAACTGTTAACAGAAATCAAGTCTACATCTACTCACCTAAATAAATTGCTAGGCAGTCTGCAAGAACTATATGAAAGACCCAAACAATCTAAAACCACCGATGTAGCAAGGATACTTCACGAGGTCGCTAACAAAATCCATCGCAGATCATTAGTTATTCTTTTTAGCGATATGTTTGACAATAGCACTGATTTGGATGAAATATTTACCAGCCTACAACATTTAAAGCATAATAAGCATGAGGTGTTGATTTTTCATGTCACGGACAGGGAAACCGAGTATAACTTCAATTTTGAAGACCGTCCTCATGAGTTTATTGATCTTGAAACTGACGAGCGAATAAAATTACAACCTTCCGAAGTTAAGAATCATTATCTGGCGCAAGCCAAAATGTTTTATCAAAATCTTAAAGTAAAATGTCTCCAATTAAAAATCGACCTCATTGAGGCCGATATTAGTAGTGATTATAATGAGATATTGAGGGCTTATCTAATCAAAAGATCTAAGATGCGATAAGTTACTCATTGTGCATCCACGCTTTTTTGTCTAATAATTCTTCTTCAGATTCTACATAATCAGGATCAGGAACACAGCAATCCACAGGGCACACAGCAGCACATTGGGGTTCTTCATGAAAACCCATACACTCGGTACACTTCCCAGATACTATATAATAGAACTCATCAGAGACTGGTTCCTGAACTTCTTTACCATCAATAACAGTCCCATCTTCCATTTCAACCTCTGAAAGGTCAGTTCCACCACTCCAATCCCATTCGATTCCTCCTTCATAAATTGCAGTATTTGGGCATTCTGGCTCACAAGCACCACAATTTATACATTCATCTGTTATCATTATCGCCATATCAATAGCAGGTTTTTATCTTCACTTATTTTTAGAACTTTGCAAAAGTATAAACTATATGCTGTTGTAACAAACAACAATCAGTCTGGTTTGGTTTAAATAATCATCATGAATTTAGAACAACGAATTAGCGCTTTCAGCGATCTAGGGATAATTCTCAAAAAATTAACAAAAGAGGATTTAGATACCTTATCATCCCACGCCAGAAATCAAAATACATGGTTTACAAAGGAAAGTATAAAATCTGCAATTGATGGCATAAGTAAGTTTCTAAACAAAGACACGATTCTACAATGGATTGATGAGTACACGTTACCCGTAAGCCAAAAGAAAGTAGGTGTAGTAATGGCTGGAAACATCCCATTAGTAGGTTTTCATGATTTACTCTGTGTACTTATAAGTGGTCATCAACTAACTGCCAAGCCTAGCTCTCAGGACTCTTACCTGATAAAATTTGTATGTGATGAGTTAATTAAAATCAACAGCGAATTCAAGAATAGAATTGACCTAGTAGATAAGTTGGATAACATAGAGGCCATTATAGCAACTGGAAGTAATAACACGGCTCGCTATTTTGAATATTACTTTTCTAAATACCCTAACATCATTCGAAAAAACAGAACTTCCATTGGTATACTAAATGGAAATGAGTCAAGTGATCAGCTTTCCAATCTTGGACAAGACATCTTCCAATACTTTGGGCTCGGTTGTAGAAATGTATCGAAATTGTATGTACCAGAAGGATATAACTTTTCTACTTTTTTTGAGTCAATAGAAAAATATAATTACACAAAAGACCATCATAAATACAACAATAACTATGACTATAATAAATCCATTTATTTAGTAAATGGAGACAAGCATTTAGATAATGGATTTATGCTTTTGAAGGAAAGTGATAATCTAGTATCTCCTATATCTGTATTATTCTATGAGGAATACAGTAGTCAAAAAGAACTGAAATCAAAAATCACAGCGGAAGAAAAAATGATCCAGTGTATTGTATCGGCCCAACGTTGGTGGCCAGATAGTTTTGAATTTGGTGAAGCACAAAACCCATCAGTTGATGACTATGCTGATCGTGTAGATACCATGAAATTTCTATGTGAATTATAGCACCATTTTATGGTGCCCCACCTCTGATGATTTCAACCCAACCAGTATATACTTCTCCACCACTTTCAACTTTATAGAAATACAGGCCATCAGGAGCATTTCCTCCATTCCAGAAGTTATCTTTACCATAGTTGTCAGATTCAAATACCGTTTTACCCCAACGGCTATTAACAATAACAGATGTCGCACCATCATCAATATTGATCATTTCAAATGTATCATTCGTTTCATCACCATTTGGAGTAAATACATTAGGAATAACAACTTCAGTGTTAATTGGTATTCCCACATTTAAATTAAAAGGCGAGCAACCCAACGAATCTGTGATTGTTAAATCATAAGTACCCGCAGGTAAAAGATCGTAGATGATTTCAAATTGCCCTAAGCTATTGACTTCAATATTATCATTCAATGAACTAAAGGTTTGAGAAAAGTCAACTGGCTCAATAAGGATTAAAGAACTGCTATATGGAGCCAATCCTCCTACAAACTGATCAATTCTAAAAGACCCATTAGGTCTTGAAGGGAACGAGTTTGACAATGTGTCAATGTTTACAGAACTAAATGGTTGAGAAATCACAAAATTAGGTCGACTGAATACTATATCTTCTCCACAAATAGATTGATTTTGAGTTAGAAGTAATGTGTATATGCCAGGTACATTTAAGATCGAGCCAATTAGTCTGGCTTGTCTTGTCGCTTGACTTGGTGGTGCTTCTAGGTTTAATATTTGTTCTTCAAGGGTCTGTTCATTAATAGCTTTTAACTCAAAGGATTCATTATAGTTAATCTCCAATCCTTCAATTATTATAGTCTTGGCATTTGGATTGAGATTATCCAAACAAGCAAGTCTCGCACTTTCAAAGCCCACTGCTATAGGACCGCCAGATATATTTATACCTGCAAACACATTAGGACAGGAGCCCTCAACAGTAGAACTTATAGTAACGGTATATAATCCTTGTGACAATTCATCTCTTGTAGCAAAGAAACCACTAGGTAAGGAATTGAAGGTAGTATCATAATCTAACCCATCACTAATATTTATTTCATATGTACCTGGGAGAAAAGAGGCTGAAATTTGGCCCTCTATTCGACCATTAGTTCCGGTAGGATCAACACAGTTAGGGTCAATTGGATCAAGATTATCCAAAGTCACTAATCCTGGTTGTATTACAGAGAAAGTATTCGAAACGCTACAACCACTAGCGTCCATAATAACAAACTCATGACTACCACCTGATAATCCGGTTATAACACCATCACCTGGTAAGTCAAATGTACTACCATCTAAAGTGAATGTATAGGGAGCACTTGTATCTCCACCTTGAATATTAGTAAAGCTAACAGAGCCATCATTTCCATCACAAGTAGCATCTGCTAAATTGGTAAAGTCAGCTGTGATTTCAGTATTAACAACATCAATATTAACTTCGATAATTGAGGGACAAGGGTCACCATCAAAACTACCTAGTCTTACTGAATTAACTCCAGAAGTAAGACCTTCTATTCTATTACTAGTTGGCAATGGACTCCAATTAATCCCACCATCAATCGAAAAAAAGTAGGTTCCTAACGGAGGCGTAATATTAGTTAGAGTGACAGCACCTGTCCCGCCAAAACAAACCGCATCTTCAGTTGACAATGTATCTGCTTCCACTGAAGTTAATGTTCTAAGTTCAATAAATGAATCAGTAGAAGGGCAAATATTCCCTAAGCCATCTCTTATTTCATAATTGTATATACCTGCACTCAAACCAGATTGGTCAATTACGATTGAGTTCTGCGGAGAGGCAACACTAAATGAGCCTAAGCCTGTAGAAGTATCAAAGACAACCTGAATACCCGCATTAGTATTACTCGTTACTTGCAGTTGAAAAGCTCCATTATTATCGCCACAGTCCGGTCTTACGATAGATGTCGTGTTAGTAGAGAACGCAAAGCAATCGATTCCGCCTACACTACATGAAGGGTCCGAAGAATCTAAAATATTCAGTATCACCGTCTCCACTACTGGAGTACAGCCTGATACATTATAGGTCACATCTACCGTCACAGGATTATCGGCTGAACTCAAGCCGGAAGCATCAAATACATTGGACCCATCAATACT
>CANMSE010000004.1 GCA_947500555.1 uncultured Fulvivirga sp.
GTCGTTGCCAGTTTTTATTTAGCTATCAAAGCTAGCTCTAAACCCTCAGTAAATCACTGAGGGTTTTTTCGTTTTATAGCCTGATGAATAGACGCGGTCGAGTCAAAGCATATTCTGTAATCACATTTAGTATCCTATTCATTAGAAATACTTCACTAATTCGTTTATTTGTCATTAAACATAGTATCAATTGAATAAACCAGCGATCTTTTTTACAATATTGTTAATAGCAATTTGCGGTGTATATCTCTATTATGGTGATTATTTAAAATCATCAGAAAAGACAGCTTGGGATTTTGTTTCTGATGATGCAGCTGTTGTTTTAGAGTTTCAGGATATTAAGGAGCTCTCAACCAAAATAAATCATAAAAAAACATTATTTCATGATTTTATAGAAATAAAAAATGACTCTCTTATTAGTAGTTTGGTTAAAAGAGTGGCCGAATCTGAGTCAACCTCTAACAACAAAGTACTCATTTCCATTCATACCGCCTCTAATACTCGTTTGGGTTACACTTTTTACTTACATCTAGACAACAATCAAAGTCAAAAGACCTTTTATCAACTGCTTGATAGTCTAAGAGTAACTTATAAATCTGAGTTAAACTCTCGAAACTACAACGGAATCAAAATCTATGAAATGCTTGCCGGGAAGAGGCTTTTGTCATATTTAGTAGAAGAGAATATTGCTGTTTTAAGTTTTGATCCTTTTCTCATTGAAGATGCTGTACGACTAATTTTGAATGAACAGGTAGAGCCTTTCAATTTCTCAAACAGTGGAATAATGAATATGCCGAAATTATCTAATGATGATGGTAACATTTATATAAACCTGAAGGGAATACCTGGATTGATTAATACTTTTTTAGCTGATAGAAATACTGACTTAGCCAATTTTGGAAAAGGAGCATTTATGGATGTTAGTGGCACAGATAATTCTATTCTGCTAAATGGTTTTTCAACGTCTGAACGAGGAGAATTTTTGCAGACTTTTGATCAACAAAACCCTGTTGTCGATCGGTTTAATTACTATATTCCTACGGAAGCTACACAAGCATATAAATTTCTGGTCAGTGATGTAGCGGGGTGGTATGATCAATTGGGGCAATATTGGAGTAAATCCAGGCCTGAATTCCATAGACAAAGAATCGATTTTTTGACCAAATTCAGTTTGGAACCAAATGAAATGATCAATTGGGTTGATAATGGATTTTGCTATGTAAATTTCATGGAAGGGCCAGAAGCGGAGCAATTGCTTTTTATATCTACTAATGATATAAATGAGGCCTTGAATCGGCTTAATAGTTTTAGTGAATCATACGCTACATTACAAGGTGATTCTGTATACACAGAACAGTATGGTGACTATACAATAGCAGAAATAGGAGCAGGAAGATTCCCTGAAATGGTGTATGGACCACATTTCTATGGTTTCAAGACTTCTTACTATATCGCACTTAATGATATGATTGTTATAGGTAGCACTATTGAAATACTTAAAAATCTTATAGGAAGTATTGAGAACGAAGAGACTTGGGGACGCAGTGTTGCCTATAACAAGTTTTATTCTAGTGGCTTGGAAGAGATAAATTATAGCTATACATATAACTTACAACGCTTATGGCCAAAGTTGATTAGTAGTTTAAATGAGGAAAGCAAAGTTTTTGCCTTGAATCACCAAAACTTACTAAAGTCTTATAAACTTGGGATGATGCAATTTAGCAGAATTGATGATAGTTTTTATACGAATGTGGCTTTGAAAAAGCAAGAACAGAACACTGCCACTGACAGACAATACTTTAATGCATCTCAGAGCCTAGCATTAACTCATAAAATAATATCTAAACCGTTTGTGGTACGAAATCATAGCACCAATCTGCGAGAGGTGATTTTTCAAGATTCATTGGGTAATTTAAACTTGTTGTCTAATGAAGGTAGAAAACTATGGGATATTCCAATTGATGATAAAATCATAAGTACAGTAGAGCAGATTGATTATTATAATAACAAAAAGCTTCAATTCTTTTTCTCTACCAAAAATAAAATCTTCATAGTTGATAGACTTGGGAATTTGGTTGAAGACTACCCTAAATCATTTGACTTCAAAATTTCTGATGTATCAGTAGTCGACTACGACAATAGTAAAAACTATAGATTTTTGATAACTGATGAATTAGGTAATCTATATTTGTCTAACAAGCACGGTCAATTATTAAACGGTTGGGATCCTTTAAAAGTGGGTAAAAAACATGCATTTCAACCTTTTCATTTAAGAATTAGAGGAAAAGACTGTTTCATAATCTTAACGACTGATGGGACATTGAATGTAGTAAACAGGAGAGGTCAGAATCTGGATAATTTCCCAATAAACCTTGAAGGTAAATTCAGCTCAAAGTTGTTCGTAGAACAAGGGTCAGATCTTAAATCTAGTATTTTGCATATTCTAAACAAGGATGGTCAGCTGACAAAAATTGATCTAAACGGTGAAATAAGAGTAACCGAAGAGTTATACAAACAGACTAAAGAGGCTAGTTTTAGAATTATTCCAGATGCCTTGGGTAAGACTTATGTAGTTGCAAGGATGGAAAAGAATAGGTTAGTAATTCTTAATAGTGACAAGCAGGAAATCCTTGCTAAAGATTATTTAGGAGTCAGCGAATTGAAAATACAGTATTACTATTTCTCACCACAGAATCAAATCTACGCGGTTACAGATTCCGAGCAAGGATTCACTTATCTTTATGATTCTTACGGTACTTTGATTAATTCACAACCTATAAATAGTACACAGGAGGTTGGTATATTATATTCTGAATCAAAAAATGAATATACTGTTTACACGATCAGTGATGATACTTATAGAATGTTAACTTTTTAAATGATGAGAAAACTGTTAATTGTTAGTCTGTGTGCATTTTCTTTTTTCAACTTGATTGCACAGGGCCAAAATGTTGATACTATAACCTATAACTTAAGTACGCCCTACGATGCTGTTTTAAATCATTTAAAGTACTTACAGCCAGATAGTTATTACCCTGAAATAGCCGCTAAATCTCTTCATGATAAAAGAAATGGTAAAACTGATATCGTGGAGTTATCGACCAAATTGAAACAAGTTTTTGATGGTAGCGGACTCTACATTGAATTAGACGATATCCCAAGGGAAACTAATTATAAGGACTCTATTTCGAATAAATCAAGATTTCAATTATCAAAAAAATACCCTGAGATCTATGTTGAAAAGTATGGCAATAGGTGGTTATATTCTAAGAAATCTGTAAATAAAATAGAAGGGCTTCATTCCGATATATACCCTTTTGGTACAGGGAAGTTGCTCGAACTTCTTCCACCTAATTCTGGCAGTTTTAAATTGTTTGGTCTGTGGGGTTGGCAGCTACTAGGGATTCTTATTCTTATTATCATCTGTGTAGTGCTGCATAAGGTGTTTACACTTGTGATTGAAAAATTAATTATCCAAGTTCTCCTAAGATTGGGGTATAAGAAACTTGCTGATGAAGTAGTTGTGCCAGTGGCTAAACCAATAAGTTTTTTAATCATCTTTCCACTTTTAATTGTTTTGGTGCCCGTGCTTCAACTTCCTATAGGGATGAGCCGGTATGTTATTCTTGCACTTAAAGCAATATGGCCAATTTTTGCTATTGTCTTTTTCTATAGACTCGTTGATATATTCTCATTATATCTTTTCAAGATGGCCGAAAAGACCGAGAGTACATTGGATGATCAACTTGTGCCTTTGTTAAGAAAGGTGCTTAAAACATTCGTAGTCATAGTAGGTGGGCTATTTATTTTAGACAATCTTGAGTTCGACATTACTGGGTTAATTGCGGGTATATCAATAGGAGGATTGGCGTTTGCATTAGCTGCTCAAGATACAATCAAAAACTTTTTTGGCTCGTTGATGATTTTTATAGACAGACCATTTCAGGTGGGTGATTGGATCACTTCCGGTGATGTTGACGGAACAGTAGAGGAAGTTGGTTTCCGTTCTACAAGAATAAGGACGTTTCGTAATTCCGTGATGTATATACCCAATGGTGTAATTACTAATCAGATGATTGATAATCATGGATTGCGTGTGTATCGCAGATTTATGACGACAATCTCGATGACCTATGATACACCACCTGAATTGATAGATTTCTTTGTTGACGGACTGAAAGAAATTGTAAAAGCTCATCCAAAAACAAGAAAGGACTATTATGAAATTCATTTCAATAATATGGCATCATCGTCTCTAGATGTGCTTTTCTATATCTTTTTTGAGGTTCCGAGCTGGACTGAAGAACTGCAATCTAGGCATGAAATACTGCTTGAAATTGTTAAGCTGGCGGACAGACTAGGTGTTAATTTTGCATTTCCTACTCAGACTTTGCATGTTGAAACATTTCCAGAAAAGAAAGGTAACTCACCAGAATATACCAATACCTCTCCCGAACTTAGAAAGAAATTAGAAGAATTTATTTCTAAGAAGGACTGAGTTTTAAGAATTCTGTAATTGCAGAATAAATAACTTCAAGCTCGTCATTTGTAATTATGTATGGAGGAATAATATAAATTAAGTTACCTAAAGGACGTAGGAGGACATTGCGTTCTATAAAGAAAGGATACAATGTATTACGCATTTCGCTAAAGTATGATGAGTCCTCGTCAGTTTTGAATTCTAATGCAAGGATGGTCCCCAAACTTCTCACTTCTTTGACGATTTCTTTGGTCTTAATACTATCAATAAACTCCACATGCTTTTTGGTAATTCTTTGAATGTTTTGTTGACATTCACAGTCTAACAAAAGCTTCAAACTGGCTATGCCAGCCGCGCAAGCCATAGGGTTAGCCGTGTATGAATGACCATGTAGAAATGCTTTCTTCAAATCTTTGGACTGAAATTCTTTTATTATTTGAGCAGAACAAGAAGTTGCTCCCAACGCTATCGCTCCACCTGTAAGCCCTTTTGATAGACAAACTATATCGGGTTCAGTTTCTAAATGATCAGATGCAAATAATTTTCCAGTTCTTCCAAACCCAGTCATCACCTCATCTGCAATGCAAATAACACCATGATTTTGAGCCAAGGTTATGAGCTTGTCCAGGAGTTTATGATTATAGATTCTCATTCCTGATGCACCTTGTATTATTGGCTCATAAATGAAAGCAGCTATGTCATTTGAGTTTAGATATTCTTCGAATTGGCGGAGTACATCCGATTCATTATGTTGAGTAGGAAAGTCTATGAAATCTACATCAAATAATTGTTTAACAAATGGTTTGGTGAAATCACTACGCTCTCCTACTGACATAGAGCCAAATGTGTCCCCATGGTACGCGCCATCGATGGCTATGATTTTTCTTTTTTCTTGATCTTTATTAAACCAATATTGGAAGGACATTTTTAATGCTACTTCAACGGCAGTACTACCATTGTCGGAATAGAAAATCTTGCTCTGATTTTTTGGTAGAACTTCCAATAGCCCTTCAGCAAGTTCAATGGCAGGTTGATGTGTGAATCCGGCAAAAATCACATGCTCCAATGATGAAGCCTGTTTTGAGATAGCCTCGGCAATTGCAGGATTTGAATGCCCGTGAAGGTTAACCCACCAGGAGGATACCGCATCAATAATTTTTTGTCCATTTTCTGTATGCAGATATACACCTTCTGCCTTTGTAACATGTAATGGTTCATCGACTCCTTCCAAAGGAGTGAAAGGATGCCAAATACTCACTTTATCTCTACCAACCCAATTCATTCCATCTGCTTTTGAAGTTTGCTGCTATTTTTTTGATACTCAAATGATCAACTTTATCTAAGTTGCCAACTTTATAAAAGCAGGTTGTATTAGCATGATGCATAATTATATCTTCAGTCGATTTATTTTCCGGCCCGTTAAAAATTATTCCTTTCAGTGAAATGCTATTTGATTTTAGATATCGGAGAGTTAGCAATGTATGATTTATACTTCCCAGGTAATTGTTAGAAACAAGTAAAACTTCTGATTCAAATTTCTTGGCCAGATCAATGACAAAGTCATTATTGTTAATGGGCACTAAACACCCACCAGCACCTTCTATTACTAATGTCTTCAAAGATGAAGGAAGCTCAAAATCACTAAGACTTATTTGTACATTGTCTATTTCTGCGGCTATGTGTGGAGAAGCCGGAGTTTGAAGTAGATAAGTCTCTTCATGCGTATGTATGCTATCGTTGCTAAACTCTTTTATTGCATCGCTGTCTGTAGGGAATCCAGCTTGTATGGGTTTCCAATAATCAGCATCTAAAGCCAACGCCAGAGCGGCAGAAATAACTGTTTTTCCACTGTCTGTACCAATGGCTGTAACAAAATAATTCATAAGGCTGCTAAGCTAGTTATCAGGGATGAAATTTCATTATCGGTGTTAAAGGAATGCAAACAAACCCTCAAACGTTCTTGTCCTTCCTTAACTGTTGGCGAAAGAATTGGTCGAATATTAAATCCTTTACTTTGTAATTCTTCAGCCAATCTTTTTGCTTCATTATTTCCTGGTATTAACAAAGTTTGTATTGCTGAATTACTTTTTGATGACTCGTATTTATCTTGCAACATCTCTTCGAATAATTGCTGGTAATAGGTGATGTTATTAGCTAGTTGCTCTTTTAAGTATGTATGTTCATTTAAGAATTTGAAGGAGCTTTTAATGGTAATATAGGAGTGAGGTGGTAAAGCAGTGGTGTAAATAAATGGGCGAGCATAATTGATTAGATAATCCACAAGCAATTTGGAGCCTGACACCGTTGCGCCATGGCAACCTATAGCTTTTCCAAAAGTGTATATTCGGCAGAATATTTTATCTTCCAAATTATATAACTCTGATAGGCCACCACCGTTATTTCCTAAAACTCCTGTGCTATGCGCCTCATCGATTATTAATAGAGCCTTAAACTCCTGACATAAATCTACCAATTTAGTAAGTGGACAGCGGTCTCCATCCATGGAGTATACTGATTCGACAACCACATACTTTTGACCATCTACCCCGCTAATTTTGTTTTTTAAATCCTCCAAGTCATTATGTCTGAACATGACTTTTTTTGCACTACTCAATCTTATTCCATCTTTGATACAAGTATGGGAGAGTTCATCGTAAAAAACATGATCACCACGCTGAGGAATAGAAGATAAAACGGCTAGGTTGGCATTGTATCCGGAGTTGAATATAAGCGACTTTTCACTTTTAAATAATTCTGCAAGAAACGTTTCTACCTCTTCTGCATGTTTACTATTTCCTGTAAGTAATCTTGATCCTGTCGCTCCTAAGGAAATGTTCTTAGTCTTAGTTTCCACCAGGCTTATCAATTCAGGGTTGTTGGCTAAACCCAAATAATCATTAGATGAAAAATCGATCAGTCCATCTATAGTTTTCAGCGATCGATAATTTTTGCTTAGCTCGCGCTTTTCTAATTGATTTGATAGCCTTTGGGGAAATTCCATAGATAAAGTTCTAATTTTGATCCTAAAATACTGATAATTACTTACCCTAGAATGAAGAGTTTTTTGTTGTTGATAAGTATTTTTTCAACTTCGGTATCCTTGTCTCAGGAAGTCACTAAAAGTCATCGTCATGATCGTGAGTTAACCTTTAGATATGATAATGACGTTGTATTTATTACAGACCAATATTATACTTCAGGAGTTGATATATCCTTTGCCAGGCTACCAAGAAAGAATGCTTTTATTTCAAGAGTGTTTGGATCTAATAAAAATGATAGCACAAAGCTGATTTGGAGAATGGATTACGGTCATAAAATTTTCACTTCAGAAAAAATTAGAGAACCAGATGTATCAAAAAGAGATCGTCCCTATGCAGGGTGGCACTATGCAGGTTTATTCATAAGTAATTTTCCTACCGCAAACTCAGCAAATATATATGGTTTGCGAATAGGTCTTGTGGGCCGTGTGTCAGGAATAGGAAACTTTCAGACATGGTGGCACGATAAAGCCGGAATTACAGCTCCACTTGGCTGGAATGAACAAATTGCAAATGAGTTTGTCACTAACTTTAGCTATACACGCCTTCAAGCTTTAAAAGTTTTAAAACCATTAGACTTTATAAGCGAATCAAAGATTATCTTTGGTAATGGGAATACTAGTGCCAGCCAGCAATTACTTATGCGTTTGGGTCAGTTAAATCCTATTAATAACTCCGGTTATGCGGGTAGTAGATTATCTAACAAAGTTCCTGACCTTGGTTCCATAGATTTAAAACAAGAAGAAGCATTTTTTTTCTATGCGCTAAAAGCTGAATATGTCAATCATAATATTTTTATTGAAGGAAGTAGGTTTAATGAAAATAGCCCTCATGTTGAAGAAATAGAGAATTACTTGATTCAACATTCATGGGGAGGCATATACTCAAATTACTATACCACATTCAAAATAATATTTTATCGATTAAGTTCAGAGGTGGTTGGTGGTCGGATTCATCGATATGTAAGTATAGAATTAGGGCTCAGATTTTAACTCATTTTTTCTTAGATCTCATTTTTTCTATCGTGTCCCACATTTCGGGTGGCACAGCCTCTAAGCTGTTAAATTCACCAGCTCCGTTTACCCATTCTCCACCGTCAATGGTGACTACTTCACCGTTTACATAAGCAGAATAGTCAGACATTAAGTAGGCTGCAAGATTGGCCAACTCTTGATGCTCACCAAACCGTTTTAAAGGAATTCTATTTAGGGGATCGATCTTTTTCGCGACCTCTCCTGGAAACAGCCTTTTCCAGGCACCTTCTGTAGGAAAAGGACCTGGAGCAATGGCATTACTTCTAATATTATATTTAGCCCACTCAGCAGCTAAGGATCTGGTAAGGGCTAAGACACCAGCTTTAGCGCAAGCTGATGGTACAACATAACCTGAACCGGTCCACGCATAAGTAGTCACAATATTTAGAAATACTCCCGACTGCTTCTTATCAATCCAATTTTTACCATTGGCTAGTGTGAAGTTGTAAGTACCTCTTAGAACAATATCCACAACAATATCAAACGCACGATTGGATAGTCGTTCGGTAGGACTAATAAAATTGCCGGCAGCATTATTGAGAACTCCATCAATTTTGCCAAACTGTGCTTCAGTTTGCTTTATTACATTCTCAACTTCATCGTACTTACGTATGTCACAGCTCACTGGAAGTACCTCTCCGCCTGTTTGATCAGAAAGTTCTTTGGCAACTTCTTCCAAAATGTTCATTTTTCTACTTGCAATAACTAAGTTGGCTCCCAATTCAAGAAAATACCTACCCATAGACTTGCCAAGTCCAGTACCTCCTCCTGTTACAATTATAGTTTTTCCTTTTAGAGCATCATCTTTAAGCATTCCAGTCATATCCCAAATTAGTTTATTACTAAATATATTTAATCTTTAAGAGTATTTGAGACATCGGCTTTTTTATTTGTTTGCTGATTGCTGATATTCGCAGTAAATCATTTTGATATGAAACAGTTTTCTTTGCTTGTTGTCCTGATAATTATCGCAGCTTCTTGTGTTACCCAAAAGAAATACGATGAACTACTTGAAAGTAAAATAGGCCTGGAGACGAACCTGGCAAATAGCAGAGATAGTCTTGAAACAGCCTTAACTACTATTAGTGGTTTAGAGCAAGAGATTCGCGACCTTAAATCTGATACGTCCAAATTAGGTGATAAAATGAGAAGCCTTACTTCTGATTTAAGTAAGCTAAGTCAGGATCACGAGCAGCTACAAAACAATTACAATAATTTGGCAAGTAATAGCGGTAAGCTCACAAGTGATCTGGCTGCTCAGCAAGAACGGTTAATGACTTTAAAGGAAAATCTTGACCAAACTAAGAGACAAAATGAACAGTTAAGTGCTGACCTGGCTATCAGAGAACAAAAGGTAAAAGACCTTGAGGAAATCTTAGCTAAAAAAGATGAAGCAGTTCAAGCACTTAAAAAGAGAATTACGGAGGCTCTATTAAACTTTAAGGAAAGTGACCTCTCTGTCTCGGTAAAGAATGGCAAGGTCTACGTTTCACTCTCAGAGCAGCTTCTATTTAAGTCTGGTAGCACTTCGGTTGATCCGAAAGGAGTGAATGCACTTCAACAATTAGCTAAGGCCATAAAGGATCAAAAAGATTTAAATATTATGGTGGAAGGTCATACGGACGATGTCCCTATTTCCAGAACCTCACAATTTATGAATGATAATTGGGATCTGTCAGTTTTAAGAGCTACTTCGATTATTAGAATTTTAACTAAGACTGGTGTTTCTACTGATAATGTAATGGCTGCAGGTAGGGGAGAGTTTATTCCAGTAGCAACTAATGATACAAAAGAGGGGCGTCAAAAAAACAGAAGGACAGAGATCATTATTACCCCTAATTTGGATGAGTTGTTTGAGATTTTAAAAGTTAATTAAAAAAATAAGGCCTCATTTGAGGCCTTATTTTTATTCTCCGCTTCTAGTTCTTCTCCTTGTGTTTTGATGAACAACCCGGCTTTTACGATTTCTTGAGTCGTTAACCTGTTCATCATGGTATCGATCTCTTCTTGTATATTGATCGTTATCTTTTCGTCTCTGATTTACTGTACGATCTTTTCTGTTACTAACATTATTTCTCTGTTCGATATGTACATTCCTGTTCACATATCTTTTATGACCATAGTATCTGTTTCCATAACCATAGTAGGGTCTGTCGTAATTATACATTATGTGATTATGCCCATGATGATGATGGCTTGAGCAAGTATTATAGTAAGCCGCATAATATCCACTGTGATAACCGCAACCATGTCCACATACGTGATTTACCAAAGGATAATCAAACCTGGTAGCACTACTGTATATAAAACCATCATTTCTTACTGATACCTCTACAAATACATTCCCACGTTGTAAGATTATATCAAAAAAGCTAGCACCAAACCTTCTTGACCTGGTAACATGTACCATGTGATAATCATAGAAATCATGGTGTATGACAGTGGTGACTCTATTAGGTATATTCCAACCCAATTCCACACCGAAGGATGTAACAAAATGCTGTGCTTTCACTGCTAACGAAAGAAGAGCAACTAGACCGAATGACAATAGTATCTTTTTCATGGCTCTCATTATTTGATTCACTAGGAATTAAACAACGATAGTGCCAAAACGAAAAATTAAATGTAACTAAATGATTATCAGATAATTAAAAATTCATTTTTTTACTAACCTTATGATGTGGTTTGAAGAGATACTCTGAAGTTTAATAAAATAGGTGCCATTGGGATAGTTATTTAGGTCAATAGACAGATTACCACTTTCATTGGTGATAGTTGCGTTAACCCTACTTCCAACTAAATTGTAGACAGTAATTTCTGACTTAAGCTCTTCTTTAGGTATAACAAGGTTAAACAAACCAGAACTTGGATTGGGATAAACCTTGATTAACTGATTTTTTTCTGAGTATGTTCCTAGAACTAATGTAGACTCACTTTCTTCATTGGTATAATCTGAGTCACCACCTGAATTTCTAGCTTTTACTCTATAGAAATAGATATTTGGTTCAAGAAGGTTATTATCCTCATAGTTGCTGATGTTTGAGTTAACTGTGGCAATTTGAACAAATGCAGAATTGTCACCAATACTGCGTTCAATTATAAAAAACTCTTCGTTATTCGAATTGTCAGTCCAATTGAGATCAATTTGGTCCACTGAAATAGGTTCTAATGACAGGCCGGAAGGAGTTACTGGAGGTTTTGGAATAGCAGTACATATTTCCAGCGACCAACTATCCAATTGTCCTCCATCCACATTAAAAGTATCTTCAATTCTCAATATCCATGTACCTGAGGATTGTTCTCCAATAAATGAAGCTAAACTTTCTGATGGTTTATATATCTCGCCATCTGTTGGTGGACAACTTATGCTAGAGGTATTAGCTTGATCATCCAAGCCTAGATTAAAATCATTATCTGAATCACAGATTCCGTTTAAAAGAACTACTTCAGTACCTATGGGTGATATCAGCGTGAATATTAAATCACTGACATAGCTATGGCTGCCGGAAAGATTTAAAACATTAATATCAGAAATAATTCCAGAGGTAGCTATATCAATTTCTGAAGTTACAGTTGGAGTGCCATTCTCACTTATTAAAATAGGTATATCTTGACTGTTGTCGGTTAAGCAAACTTGTGTGGAAAACTCAACTACATTGTAAGGAGTTTGTTCACAAACATTAGTACCTCTTACTCGTAAAAAATAAGTTGAATTACTCTCTAGATTTTCAGCAGCATAACTGTTTGCCGTTATGCCATCGACTGATATTATCGGGTTGCTAAAATTTTGATCAGTATCAATATCAAGTTCATATTCATGTCTTCCATCTAATAACTCCCAGACAATAGTTGGAAATAGAGATACGTCTTCTTCCATATTTTCGGGACTTAGTAAATTCAAATTATTGGTCGACTGATCAAATACATCTACAGATATTAATTGTGATTTAGTTTTAGATGCAGATGAACCATTAATTATGAGAGAATAGTTGCCATTGGCTCCATTATCTGTATTTGATATTGTAAGAATAGAACTATTACCTGGAGTAACGGGGTTAACGTTAAAGTTCGCTTCTAAGTCATCTTCTAATCCGTCTAAGCTTAAGGTTACATCTTCTGAAAACCCAAGTATACTGCTTATACTCACCTCTATCTGAACTGACTGAGGAGCACATACTGAAAATTTAGTTTCGGTGAGATTCAGATTGAAATTAGGGTCCACTGGTTGTTGTATATTTATGTCCGAGTTATTAATGTCAAAAAAGACATTACCGACTGCTTCGACTTTTATTCGACCTTGAGCAGTACTAATATTTGGTATTAAAATTGTTTCGCTTCCATCATTGGATGTAGATGATTTTAGAGTGTGAGAATATGTAACCCCTCCATCTTCTGATAACAGAATATTTACCATCTGACAATCAACCTCACTTCCATTTGTATTTGCGACATCCCAATCTATTGTTACGTTATTTAAAGCTTCTATGGTAGTTGATGTATTGAATGAAGAAACTAAAAACGGCCCTGCCTTATCCGTAGCTTCAAATGACATTTCATCATAATTTACTCCACCGCCCCCATTTTTGTTATCTCTTGCCGTCAGTCGAAAAGTAAGATCACGCGAATAAGTGGGCAATAATTCACCCATAGTTTGAGAATTGCTAACAATATCGGATACGTCTGGGAAAGTCCTTGATGGAGTGTCTTTAGGTGAAAAGGACCTAAATAACGGAGCATTACCACTAGGGTTTTCAGGAGCTCCAGTTGGACCTAAATCAAATTGTTCCCAAGAAAAAGTTAAATCGTCTCCATCAGGATCGGACCCACTACCTGTTAATGTGAAAGGAGTGTCTACCGGAATGATGAAATTGTCTTCTCCTGCATCAACACTTGGGGGGTTATTACCAGTGTTGGTTATTGTGGCACATGAATTACCAGTACCATTGACACTATAATTCAAAATTTCATCATAACTAGCTGTATGGAAATAAGGGTCACTGTTATTTTGAATATTTTGTGGAGAGCAAATTCCAGCATAAGCTAAGATTGTGGTGCCGCTACCAGGCTCATAAGCAGTTGATGCATTCCTATTTGCTCCGCTGCAATTGCTACTTGAACCATTGAATGTATGACTAGCGCTAAATTGATGCCCAATTTCATGAGCCACAAAATCAACATCAAATGGATCTCCAATGGGATTGGAAATACCTGTCACACCTGTTGCTTTTGAACTACTACATGGCCCTGTCCCTGCCAGGCCACCTGCCCCAGTAGAGAAACCATGGCCAATGTCATAGTCGGCAGCGCCAATAACCAAATCTATGTTTTCTTGAACCTCATTAATAAAGTCTTCTGTGTCATCATTAGTATAAGGATCAATGACCGGATCAGTGTAGATGATCTGATCATTATTCGCTATAAGGATCATTCTTATGGCTACCTCTCGTTCATAGATACCGTTGACACGATTCATAGTAGTAACAATAGCCGACAAGGCATCAGCTATGGTGCCTCCATGAAATTGTGCGTATTCACCCGTGGTTGTAACTGCCAAACGATACTCTCTTAATTCAGTGCCAGATGTTCTTGCACTTGTAGCTCGATTTTGCTTAGTATTTATTTTTGTTCCTTCGGTCTTGAAAATATCATCTTTTAGTAATGTGACCTCTTTCTGAATGTAATCCTTTTTATAATAAGATTGATAAGAATCAATAGATACCTGACTTATAGGGTCAATAAATATAGTGCCATCAGGGCCAAATATCATTGCGTGAAAACCTTTGGGTGTTAAATCAAATCTAGCTTCCATGCCATCGGGGCCATGTCCGGCAAAAGTTAAAATTTCAGGATATTTAGCAGCCAATTGTGAAGACATAACCTTAGAAGGTTTGACTTGAAATGTCTCAAAAGAGCCATCTGGCATGGGGACATCCAAAGATAAGCCAGCTTTCGAGTACAGCTTTGAACCCAGAGCCTGTTTCAGATTTTTTACATCAAGGTTATATCGGGATGAAACCTTTGTTTGGATGTCTACTCTGGCACTTTTATCAGCTTTTGAAGATGTCCAAAAGTTTGTTTGGGCATTTAAGTGAATGTTCAGACTTAATAAAAAGAATAAAATGATCGGTTTGGTGGAGCTCAAGGTTTAAGGGGCTTTTCTATAAATGGATTATTGGGATCATGCATTACATTTTGCTTATCATAACTCACATACTCCAATCCCTTTTTTACCAAAGGATTAATGAAATAAGTATTTCCTGTTGTAATTATCATTGCATAAAATCCGCTAGGGTTGATGTCAATTCTACCACTTACGTTAGCTGTATTTATAATTTGGTAGGATTTTATGTCAGGAAATTTCTTCGCTAACTCCTCCGACATTGTTTTCGAGTTTTCAAGCCCTACAGTTACATTATTACCGTTAACCAGTGGAATAGTAACCGTGTTACTCTTTTCAATATCATTTTTTAATTTTTGAAAATCGAGGGTTAGGCCTCTGTATTCTGAAGGAAGTCGAGCGACATCAGTCGTAATTTTTGAGTCATGCCAGTATCCTTCAGTGTCACCGTTATCTAAGGATTTACATGCTCCAAGTATACCTGAGAGCATGTAAATAAATATCAAAGCATTAAATAATTTGCTAATCTTTGAGAATAATCGCATCTATTGATTTTGACTTTATTAGACTGTTAAATTCAGGAATATAAGTACTAAATATAGTGTTAAGTTGAGTCAATTCCTTATCAATTTCTGCCGAAATCTCATCTTTAAATGCCACAGCCTGATCAGTAGGTTTGAAATCTCCCATAGCCAGTAAGGAGTTTAAGTGACCTAATTTGTTATTTAGCTTTATGGGAAAGTTTAGGGGATCTTGATTACTCCTATTTTTAGTTTGATATAATGTCTCTTCAATCTTTTTCATTTTGCTTAAGATATCTTCGGACTTTTCTTTTACGTCTTTATGCTGATCTCCTTCTAAACGAGAAGTAACACCGTTAATTTGTTCACGTGCCGCACGTATTTTTTTGATAGCATTATTTGTCTCTGAGAGTTTAGCAATAACTTCATTGAGAAAATCGAACTGACTTTTTAAATCTGCATCGGAAGAGGAAGATCTGGGATCCTTAAGAATGGTAAAAGATTGATTCTGTGTATTGCCATTCACCATAAGTTCAGCTTTATATTGACCAGGAAGAGCCTTAGGGCCATTTAATGAGGACCACCAAAGAATCATCCCATCAAAACTGTCTGCTCCTGTGTATCTCATGTCCCAAACGAATCTGTTTAAACCAGGTTCTAGAGTTAGCTCACCCTCTTTTTTCTCTTTGTCTGGATGATTGCTGAATGTTCTGATTTTTATGCCTTTACTATCATAAATAGATAGGTTCAGTGTATCTATAGCTGATGTGTCTTTTAAATAAAAATGAATCATTACCCCACCCGGGTGATTTGTGCCTGTAGTTTTATCAGTAGGATCACTGCTACCACCAATTCTGTAGCTATCAACAGGTTTGAATAAGTGGTTACTTTGACTCTCTACATCTTTTGTAAGTTGATGTAATGGTGTCAGATCATCAATGATCCAAAAGCTTCTACCCTGAGTTGCGGCTATAAGGTTATCGTTTTTTACGGTTAGATCAGTGATCGGAACAAGAGGTAGATTTTGTTGAAACCCTTTCCAGCTTGCACCATCATCGAAGGAAATATACATGCCATTTTCTGTTCCTGCATATAATAAACCTTTCCGTTTAGGGTCAGCACGTAAGACTCTTGTAAAATGCTCCGCTTCTATACCTGAGTTGATTTGTGTCCAGGTCTTGCCATAATCTTGTGTTTTGTACAGATATGGCCTAAAATCACCTAGTTTGTATCTTGTTCCAGCAATATAAGCCCCCCCTTTTACGAAAGGATCTACCTCAATGCTATTGATCATAGTCCACTCAGGCATATTAGGAGGTGTGACATTAGTCCAATTTTTACCTGCATCTTTAGTCAAATGAATCAACCCATCATCAGAACCTGTCCATATTAAGTCTTTTTCCAAAGGAGACTCAACCGCTGCGAATATGGTACAATAATATTCAACACCTGTATTATCTTTTGTAATAGGTCCTCCTGAAGATCCGAGCTTGGTAGAATCATTCCTGGTTAGATCCGGGCTTATTAATTGCCATGAATGTCCTTCATTGGTTGTTACATGTAAGTGATTGGAAGCAGTATAAAGTTTGTTAGGATCATGTGGAGAGAAAAATATTGGAAAATTCCATTGGAAGCGATATTTAAAATCTTCTGCGCCATGCCCCATAGGATCATCTGGCCAAACATTTATAGCTCTTATTTCGCCTGTTTCATGATTAACACGTGTTAAAAATCCACCGTAACTACCACCATACACTATCTCGTTGTTATCTGGTTTTACCGCTATGTGAGCACTTTCCCCTCCGGCTGTAGGCTCCCAGTCTCTTGCCCCAATAGAGTTCCCAGTTGTTCTGTGAGCTATTCGTATGGTCGAATTATCTTGCTGAGCACCATATATTCTATAGGGAAAGTGGTTATCGGTAGTTACTCTGTAGAACTGGGCTGTTGGCTGATTATGATAAGTCGTCCAATTGGCACCACCATCAAAACTGACTTGGGCACCACCATCATCACCCATGATCATTCTTTGATTATCCTCTGGAGCTATCCACATATCATGATGATCACCATGGGGTGCATAAGCAGATTCAAAAGTCTTACCGCCATCCTTAGACTTGTGATAGGCTACATTGACAACATATACGATATCTTCATCTTGGGTATCAGCATAAATGCGAGTGTAATACCAGGCTCTCTGGCGAAGCTTTCTTTCATCATTAACTATTTTCCATGTTTTGCCAGCATCATCTGATCGGTATACCCCACCAACTTTGTTTTCAATAATAGCCCATACACGATCAGAGTTTAGAGGAGATACGGTGACTCCAGAAATGCCCCATAACCCTTTAGGAAGTCCTTTATTGGAGCTGATATTTTCCCAGGTATCTCCACCATCGGTACTTTTCCATAATGCAGATCCTTCACCACCACTTTCCAAACTGTAGGGTGTTCTTCGTATTTTCCAGGTTGAAGCATACAGTATTCTTGGATTATTTGGATCCATAACTAAATCCACTGCTCCGGCATCTGCATTAGCAAATAAGACTTTCTTCCAACTATTACCACCATCAGTACTTTTGTAAACACCTCTATCTGCACTTGACTTATACAAGTCTCCCAGAACAGCAGCATATACTAAATCCGGATTTTTTGGATGGATCCTAATTCTGGGAATATGTCTTGAATTTTTTAATCCAATTGACTGCCAGGTCTTTCCAGCGTCAACAGACTTATACATGCCAGTTCCTGAAGATACATTGCCCCGTACTGTAACTTCTCCACCACCGGCATAGATGACATTGTTATCCCAATCACTAACCGCAATTGCACCTATAGAACCTCCAAAAAACCCATCACTAATGTTCTCCCATGAATTACCTGCATCTTTTGTTCGCCAAACACCGCCACCTGTAGCTCCCATGTAGAACAGGTTAGCTTTGCCGGGTACTCCGGTCACAGCTGCAGAACGTCCACCTCTAAATGGGCCAATATGGCGCCATTCCAAGCCTTTATAAAGGTTGTCATTGTATGATTCAGTGACACTGGAGGAGTTCCTTTTTTTTCTCTGAGCATCACTTAAATTATAGAAACAAAATAGAAGGAGTAAGGGCAATATTGTTCTGATAGTCATTTTTGAAATATTAATAGTTTAACTAAAGTTATATAATTTATGGGCATTTAATGTCTGCATATTGATTGTAAGCGCCAGATAAGGTTTTGATTGGTAAGATCATTATTTTTGCGGCAGTTCATATGCCAAAGATGGTTTCGAAGAAAGTAATTATTGCTGTATTATCAATAGCACCTTTACTGTCATTTTCTCAAAATACTGTGCGAATAGATAGTCTCGCTGAGGTTTTAGAAAGTGTAGGGAAGAGAGATACCTCTATTGTTGATTTATATCTTCAACTTGGCTGGGAATATCGTAAATCTTCTCCAGATAGTACGATTTTGTACTCGCAAAAAGCATTGGAATTAATAGAAAGATTAAATGCTACTAATGGAATAGCAAATGCCTATAATAACTTGGGAATTGGATACCACTATAAAGGTGATAATGTCAAGTCATTTGAATTTTTTAGTGAGGCGTTAAATCAAGCTAAGGAATATAAGGACACTTTACAATATGGTCATGCACTTAATAGTTTGGGTAGGCTTTATATGAGCCAGGGCGACTTCATTAAATCATATGATTCCTATTTTGAAGCGCTAAAAATATTTCAAAGGATGAATGACCAGGGGGGAATAGGATATTGTTACAAGAGCTTAGCTGAATTATACCAAACTCAAAATAACTTTGAAAAGGCTCTAGAGATGAGTGAAAAGGCATTTCATATTAGAGTGGAGACGAATAATTTACGAGGACAAATATCTATTTTGATTGAAATTGCAGGAATATATCAGCAGAAGCAAAATTTTGATAAGGCTTTTGATCATTATCTCCAGGCTAAGGTAAAGGCTGAATCAATTGATGATAGGATAAGTATTGCAAGTATTGATTTGGGAATTTCAAAGCTATATTTTGAAAAAGATAAATATGATGAATCTTTAATATTTGGATTAAAGGCTCAGGATGAAGCCGGAAGAACCTCAAATCTTGACCTCTTGGGTAAAATACAATTACAACTAGGTAAGGTTTATTTCGAACAAAATAAGCTTCCAAAATCGGAACTATTTCTTAATCAAGTAATTAAAAACACTGAACTTGGAAAAGAAATTTCTTTACAGCGAGATGCATATTATTACTTGTCAGAAATAGCTAAGAAGGAGCAGAATATTGCAGAGAGTTACGATTATTTTTTGAGGTATTCAGAGCTTGATCAAGCATTGAACAGTGCCGAGGTGGCGAGAAATATTGAAAGACTAGAGGCTAAGTTCGAAATAGAAAAGAAAGATAGAGAGTATGAATTATTATTGGTACAACAGGCCAGGGATGAAGCGGTTATAAGTCGGCAAAAAATTCAAAATATTGCCCTTCTAGCCACAGTTGTTGTTGTCAGTACATTACTTATATTCATTTGGGTGATGAATAATAAAAGAAAGGCAGCCAACTTAAAATTGAGAGAAAAGAATGAAGAAATAGATGCACAGCGTGAAGAGATTGGACGTCAAAATGATTATATCAATAATCAAAATGATAAGTTACAAAAAAGAAATACAGATCTGGCACAGATTAATCAAGAGAAGGACACGTTGATGAATATTGTTGCCCATGATTTAAAATCACCTTTCAATAGAATACAAGGTATTTCTGAACTCATGAAGTTGTCTGGACTCAGTGACGAACAAAAGAATTATAATGCACTGTTACAAGATGTTTCACAAAGTGGAATAAACCTAATTAGGGATTTGTTAGATGTAAATTCTTTTGAGGATGGTAATCAAAGAAAGGACATTTCTGAGGTAGATGCTGGAGATATGCTACTAGAAAAGGCCAAATATTTTTATGCTGATGCCAAAGCTAAAAATATTGAGGTAATCACTCATGTACAGGATTCACATGCCCACCTTATGACTGATAGGGTTTATCTTTCAAGGATACTTGATAATTTAATCTCTAATTCTATCAAGTTTTCCAACCGTGACTCTCAAGTTGTAATTGGTGCTACAAAAGAAAATGACAAGATAAAAATAGTTGTTGAGGACTCTGGATTAGGTTTTAGTATTGAAGATAAAAAGCATATTTATAAAAAATTTACAAGGCTGAGTGCTAAACCTACAGCTGGTGAAAGCTCTAATGGCCTGGGTTTAGCAATTGTAAAAACTTTAGTGGATAGATTGGAAGGAGAGATTATTTTAGATTCAAGTCCTGGAAAAGGAAGTAAATTCACCTTGCTTTTCCCAATAAGCTTAGAGAGTGGATTGAAGAAAGAAGCTCCCACCTTGCTTTGATCATATAAATTAGTTGAGAGCCTGTTTTAGGTCATCTAATAAATCATCTACATCTTCTATTCCTACACTTAATCTAATCAAGGAGTCTAGCAATCCTATTTTTTGTCTATCGCCATATGGAATACTTGCATGTGTCATAGTTGCAGGATGATTAACCATAGACTCTACACCACCAAGAGATTCTGCTAAAGAAAAAAGTTTAAACTTTTCCATAACCCTAAAGGCTTCCTCTTTGCTATCTCCTTTCAGCGTAAATGATATCATACCTCCAAAATCTCTCATTTGCTCTTTCGCGATTTCATGGTTAGGATGATTTTCAAAACCAGGCCAATATACTTTTTCAACCTTGTAGTGATCTTTGAGATAGTTAGCAATTATTTTTCCATTGTCACAATGCCTTTGGACCCGTAAATGCAGAGTTTTTATACCTCTCAATACCAGGAAGCTATCTTGTGGCCCTGGTGTTGCGCCACTGCTATTCTGTATGAAAGCGAGGTCTTTGCTAAGTCGATCATCATTTACGATCAGCGCACCCATAACTACGTCCGAATGTCCACCGAGATATTTAGTTACCGAGTGCATAACGATGTCTGCTCCTAAATCAAGTGGTTGTTGCAAATACGGAGTAGCAAAAGTATTGTCTACAGCAAGTAGAAGCTTGTGTTTTTTTGTTATGTCGGCAGCTCCTACAACATCAATAATACTCATCATAGGATTGGTAGGCGTTTCTAACCAAACCAACTTTGTGTTGTCGTTGATATAGCTCTCTATGTTAGAAATGTTACTCATGTCTACGAAGTGAAATTTCAATCCAAATTTGGCATAAATCTTTGTAAACAACCTATACGTGCCACCATATAAGTCATTGGCGGCAATTACTTCATCGCCCGGAGACAGTAGTTTTATTACGGCATCAACAGCCGCCATGCCGGAAGAAAAAGCAAGTCCATGATTCCCATTTTCCAAGGCGGCAATACTTTTCTGCAAAACAGCTCTTGTTGGGTTTTGTGACCTTGCGTATTCAAAACCTTTGTGGTCGCCAGGAGACGCTTGAACATAAGTTGAAGTTTGAAAAATCGGTGTCATGATCGCTCCTGTTGAAGGATCGGGCTCTATGCCAGCATGAATAGTTTTAGTACCAAATTTCATATAATACAGTAGTTAGGGCAGTATAAAGAATATCGAAACAAACTATAAATAACTTTCTAAGTTATATCAGAATTACGACCAGTAATCCTTGATAGCTTCTTTCCAACCTTCTTTATTTTGTAAGTAAAGAATGGTATTTACCAACATTTTGTTTTCTGATGATTCCAACCCTGATTTTTCAGTAGCTGATTTTAACACTTGATAGAAAGAATCACTGTCTTTGATTTTGAGTTCACTAAGGAATTTGATGACCTCTTTTTGGTCTAACGATGCGTTGGACTCTCTATCAATGCTGTATGTGGTGGCACTCTCTTCTTTTGTTGTCTCTTCTACCTTGTTTGGTTGCACAAAGTTTTTGGCCTCTTGTTTGAGAAAGGCATCTAAATCTTTTAAAGGATTTTTTCTTTTAGCCATCAGTTAAGCTGTTTTATTATTTCTTTGGCTATTTCTAAATACTGCTTTTCCGCCATAATAGTGCTAAAATTCACGAAGGTATTTCGCTGTGGTACCATCACTTCCAAAATATGGGCATTGAGGTTACTCAAGGCATCCATAATTGTTTTAGATCCTGTAAGACTATGTATTCGGTTGGGGAGAACCATTATCTTGAGTTTTTCATTAAGTTCTGTTGCAGGAGAAAGATCTTCAACTGTTTGATAAGAAACCAGAAGGTCATTTTGTGTAAGACTTGTAGGAACAATTACTCCATCACTTTGCAAACACAGTTTTTTGATACCTTCATCGGTTGTTTTTCCTGCGCTGTCGACAATGATATAATCATATTTATTTTGGTCTTTCATTTTGATTAACTCCTCTGCGATACGATCATCATCAGAGCCAAGAATTTGAAAAAGAGCTTCCTCCTTAGCACCTGACTTATACACCTCCATTTTTCTAAGGGTATTCAGTGTATAGTTGGTATCTGTCTCTATGAGAGCAACCTGATGACCTAAGTTATTGAGCATGGAGGCAAGATTAATTGCATTGGTAGTTTTACCAGTACCACCTTTTCGGCTTATAAACGAAATAACTTTTGTCATAGAGTTAGAGTTGATTAAAATTATAAAATCGTTTTCAGTAAAACTAAATTCTAAATCAATATGAAAAAAGTATACTACCTATCCACATGTAACACATGCAAAAGAATAATAAAGGAACTTGGAATAGGTGATGAGTTTGAATATCAGGATATAAAAACTGAGAAAATAACTGACGAGCAGTTGGATCAAATGAAGGAACTGGCAGGTAATTATGAAGCACTATTTAGTAGAGTGGCTCGTAAGTACAAAGAGCAAGGTTTAAAAAATAAGATACTCTTAGAGGATGACTATAAAGTATTGATATTGCAAGAATATACTTTTTTGAAGAGACCTGTTTTCATAATTAATGATCAGATTTTTGTTGGGAATAGTAAAAAGGTGGTAGAAGGCATAAGAATGAATCTGTAATTTCGACTGCAACTTTGAGAATGTAATCGACCATTCAATTTAGTTTTATGTACCAGTGACATACTAACTATTTTAAATTCAATATTTTTCGATGTTTCAGCACGTTGCTTAGTGTAAACTAAATATCTAAGAATTATGGAAGGGAAAATACTTTTAACGATTTGCTTACTTTTTGTTTTTAGTGCTCAATCATTTGCTCAAGGCCAAGTGAACAAAAATGAAAACAATGTGGCTATAAATGGCTACGATGTGGTTTCATACTTTCAAGCTAACGGACCAATGAAGGGTTCCGATCAATTTTCACTAACTCATGACGGAGTACAATACCATTTCTCATCAGTGGAAAATAAAAACCTTTTTGAAGAAGATAAGAATAAATATTTGCCTAAGTATGGCGGATTTTGTGCTTTCGGGTTGGCAAAAACTGGTAAAACTTTTCCAGTAGACCCAACTAGTTATAAAATCATTGATGATGAGTTATATCTTTTTTTCGTTGGTCCAGTGCAAGGTAAAATGACGGATACAAAAGAGTTGTGGAATATGGACGAACAATCATTGTCCTTAGCAGCAGAGAAAGCTTGGAAGTCTAAAGAATAAGCTTACAAAAGGATTGATTCAATAAGTAAATTGATAGAATTGAAAAGGTTCAAGATTAAAAAAGACAGCTTAATAGCTGTCTTTGTTCTTATCGCTTTATCCGTATTATTAAATACCATATCTCGGAGAACTAATCTCCCTTTCAGTTCGAGCTTTCAGTTTCCATTTATCAGGGTGTTTGCCAGTGTTATATTGGGCTTATCTACTCTCATTTTATCAGAGTATATTTATTCTTTTTTTTTCAAAACTAGCGTTTCAAATGGGTTAAATGTAAAACGTATAAGCACCTTTTTCATTACATGCTTATTGGCCTTTTCGACCATGTATTTGACTGTTTCTATAATACTTCATCTTACGCAAAATGGAACATTCAACTGGTACAGGATTTTTGTTTTTTTTCTTATCAACATCTCTGTTTTTACGATCGGTTTTATGATATTGTATGGTATAAGGATATTATCTACTAAAAGTATACATGTTAAAAAAAATCAGCTAAAAATTATTTCTGGGAGTAGAACATTTTATATTGAAATTGACAGAATCGCCTATTTCCATTTCTCTGATAATGTGGTGTATGCCATGCAATTTGATTCTAAAAGGCTGGTAACTCACTTCACTCTGAATTATTTAGAAGACAAATTGAATGATAATTTTTTTAGAGTTAACAGACAAACATTAATAAGTCGCCAAAGTGTAAAACAGATTATTCCTGATAAAAACAGAAAGTTGCTTATTGAAGTGCAACCTCAATTCTCTGAAAACAAATTTTTAAAAGTAAGCAGATATAAGGCGACTAGTACAAAGAACTGGCTTGATAAAGCTTAGTTAAGCGAATAAGTTATTCATGTTTAAACCAATTTTTAAAATTCGTAGACTTATATCTACTCACAGTGATATTTGTAGTCATACCATTGCATACTTCTGAGTTGAGATGAATCAGCAGCTTTCTATTTCTATCTTTCGAAACGCTTTTAACTGCATCTTTTGATAATAAAAATTGGCGACTAACTCTGAAAAAATTCTGTTCAGGGAGCTTTTCTTCGAGCTCTTCTAATGAATTAAAATCTGTTATGAACTTACTTTTATTCTTTAATTGCATAGTAACAATGCCTGATTGTGAATGAAATAAGGCTATTTCTTCATTTGTCACTTGAAATAACTTACTTCCACTTTTGACAATCAACTTGGAAAGTTTGCTTTTTGAGATTAAGGGTTTATTGGACAGGTTGAGTAATTCAATTAAAAGAAATTCAATAAGAACAACCATAAAACACATTTGAAAACCTTTTAAAAAATTTGCCCAACTAAAATGCGTAGTACTGAAAACGGCATATAGTAAGAAAAAATATAAAGAACTGTAAGCTATTAATGAGCTTACCGTATGTAGAAGTGTTTTATATACAATTTGCCTTTTAACACTGTGATCTGAAGATATTTTAAAAAAGTAGTATACAACCCAATTAAATGTACAAACAGTGAAGCCAAAAAGAAAAACTATTGCTAGTTGATCTATAGGGAAAGTATAGTTTTCGTCACCAGGTAATTTATTGTAGACTAATAGATGTACAAAAATAAGTGATATTAGAGCTATTAGTATTACTCTAATAAAATGAAATTGGAAGAAAGCCAAACTTTTAAAATTTGATATGTTATGAGGCATGGTCATTTGATATGGAAATACGTTACTGTTTAATTTTTGGTTACGAGAATTTTACTGATTATGATACCATTTAGATGAATTCATGTAACCTTTGATGACTTCAATGGTGTTACTCATTCTCTAAGGGTGGTAGGAGAACGTTATTTGTTATAATACCAAATTTTACATAAATGACATCTTTTACCATTGATAAATCAACCAAATTATTATTCATCGATGCCGATGATAAATGGGTTAAAGCATTTTCAATATTAATCTCTAATGATAATGCTTATTCTGTAGTAGGAAGGTTAGAATCTATGCCTTCAAATGTTGATAAAATATTAGCACTTATGCCCCACATCGTACTTTTAAATGCCGACAAACTTAACTTGGATGATGTAGGCCTTATTAAGGAGGTTAAGCTCCAATCTCCTTCAATTCAGATATTACCCTATGCCGAGGAGCCATCTGAAGAATTGGTGATAAAATGTATAGAGCGAGGGTCGTGTGGCTTTATTAGCAGTGTGAAATCAAATTATAAGAGATTATCTCAAGCATTAAACAAGATACACGCAGGAGAACCTGCACTCTCAGGTGATCTAGCTAAAATTTTAGTAAAAAAACTGCAAAGAAGAATGGATTTACCACTTACCAAAAAGGAACTTGAGGTTTTGAATGAGCTGAAAAAGGGAAAATCCTCTACTGAAGTTGCAAATAGCTTAAATCTAGCCACAAATACGATACGATCCCATATAACCAATATTTACGGCAAACTTAATGTTAACAATAGAGCCGAGGCGTTCGAGAAGACAGCGTCTTAACATTAAGCATCCCCCAAAACCAATCATATTTTTCCTCTATTCTGCATGGTTTTTAACATTTGATTAAAACCCACCTTTAAAGTTGCTGCTAAAGGTGGCAAACAATTAATTATTTATAACCTAAACATTTCTTTATGAGAAAGATTTTACTCTTATGTTTTACGTTGCTGTTTGCAGTTGGTATATCCAACTCGTGGGCACAAGAAAGAACAGTATCTGGTAAGGTGACTTCCATTGAAAATGGTGATCCATTACCAGGTGTGAATGTAGTACTTAAAGGTACTACAGCAGGTACCGTAACTGATATTGATGGAAATTACAGAGTATCAGTACCATCAGACGGAGGGATTCTGGTTTTTTCCTTCATTGGTCTAGCCTCTGAAGAGATTACAATTGGATCCAGATCGGTCATTGATCTTCAAATGTCACCAGATGTACAGCAATTATCTGAAGTTGTGGTGACAGCAATAGGTATTGAACAAGATAGTCGTAGGCTTGGATATTCAGTAGAAAAACTTGATGCATCAAAAGTACAAGGAGTTTCTGAGCCAGATGCTTTACGTGCAATGCAAGGAAAAGTGGCTGGGGTGAATATTGTAGGGTCTTCTGGAACACCTGGAGCTTCAACAAGAATCACTATTCGAGGCAATTCATCTCTTTTAGGAAATAATCAACCACTTTTTGTGGTAGATGGAGTGCCTTATAATAACGATTACATTGGCTCTAATGGAGTGAATTCTCAGATTGGCGGTCTTTCAGGGGGAGGTGCTTTTGGTAGTAGAATAGCCGATTTAGATCCCAATAATATAGAGTCGTTAACTGTATTAAAAGGTGCAGCAGCTGCTGCACTATACGGTAGTAGGGCAGGTAACGGAGTTATTCTGATTACAACAAAAACAGGAAGTACTAAATCCTCTAATAAAGGTTTGGAAGTTGCATTAAATAGCTCTTTCTCAATTGAGCAAATAGCTAAACTTCCAGACTACCAAAACAAATACGGAACAGGCACTAGATTTGCGTACCAACAAGCGAATGGCTCTTGGGGGGCACCTTTTCCTGGCACAGTTCCTTATCAAACCATTGATGAGATAGACCATTGGTACAATGGAAGTGGCACATGGCCTGGAACTTTTGACGGAGTTACCGTTCCTTACCAAGCTTATCCGGATAATGTTGAGGATTTCTTTGAGACAGGAAAAGTATATGATAATTCTGTAACGGTTTCTGGCGGTAATGCAAAATCCAACCTTGGAGTAACGTTATCACACCTTAAGAACGAGGGTTATATACCAAATGCTGAATTTACTAGATATAATATATCTGTAGGAGGTCGAACCCAACTAGATAATGGCTTAAATATTGGCGGTAACATTGCTCTTACTCAATCTTCTCAAACTGGACCAATAACTGGAGCAGGAACATTAGGTGCTAGTAACCCATCTTTGTTTGCTAGACTTTTATTGTTAGGTAGGAATTGGGATTTACATGGACAGCCTTTTCAAAGCCCAGTCGACAATGGTAGTGAGTTTATGGTTGGAAGGGGTAATGCAAACAATCCTTATTGGTCAGTTGCAAATACAGGAGTTACTGCAGAGACAGATCGTTGGGCCGCATCTTTTGATGCAAGCTATGACATTGGTGAAAACTTTACTATAAACGGTCGAATGGGATTAAATACTTACTCCAATAGAACTACTGAATTTCAGCGTCCAAATGGAGCTGGAGCTGGAGCTAATGAAGGTCTATTTATAGAAACATTTGCTACAAACACTGAGATCAATACTGATTTCTTTATATCATATAACAAAGAATTGAATGAGGATTTTAGTTTAAGGGCTCTTGTTGGAAACAATATTAATGACAGAAAGGCAAATTTGCAGCAATATCAAGGAACAGGTTATGCTATTTTTGATATTGACGATGCGGATAACCTATCGAATGTTATAGCGTCAGGTGGAGATTTTTCTAGAAGGCGTATAGTTGGTTTCTATGGGGACGCTTCCTTAACATTTCGTGATTGGGCTACTTTGGGAATAACCGCTAGAAATGATTATTCTTCTACTTTGCCCGAAGATAATAGAAGTTTTTTCTATCCATCGGTGACAGGATCGGTAATACTTTCCGATGCTTTGGGGATTCAATCAAGTGCTGTTTCATTAATAAAACTGAGAGGTGCATGGTCACAAGTTGGAAATGATACCGGTCCATATCAACTTGCTCCGGTTTTTGTTTTGAATAATTCAAATCCCAATAATTTGGCTAAGCCATTCAATGGCACTTCATCAGCAACTCTTTCTAATATAGGTAGAGACCCAAACCTAAAACCTGAAATAACTACAGAAATCGAGTTGGGAGCCCAAATTGGACTGTTGAAAGATAGAGTCGGAATAGATTTTACGTACTATGACAAAGTCTCAAAAGATCAGATAGCACAAATAGCAACTCCTGAGGAAACGGGCTTTAGCGCTATCAATACAAATGTTGGTGAAATATCTAATAAAGGAATAGAACTTACATTGAATACAACTCCATTACTACTTGAAAATGGTTTTAAGTGGGATGTACTAGTTACGTTCACGCGAAATAGAAATAAAATTGAAGAATTGAACAATGTTGATTTCCTAGAATTTGGAAGCTCATTTTCTGGCAATGTACGACCTAGACATGTTGCAGGACAACCTTACGGATTATTGTTTGGAAATGTTGCTATGAGAGATGAAGTTGGTAATCTGCTTATTGATCCTAACAATGGTCAATTGATTACGGATCCAGTTCTGAAAACAATAGGCGATCCAAATCCTGATTTTCTTATGGGTATAACCTCAACCTTTTCTTTCAAAGGGATATCATTATCTGCTGTATTTGATTATAGAAGAGGTGGTGATGTATTCGACAATAATCTGAGTGATCTATTGGGTAGAGGAGTATTAGAACATCAAGGGGATAGAGAATCTCTTAGAGTTATCAATGGTGTTTATGGAGACCCACAAACACTTGAGCCGATATTAGATGAAAATGGACAAACTATTCAGAATGGAATAGCCATAGAGGTAAACGATTTGTATTTTGGAAACACTTTTGCGGCCAATGGAATGGCAGAATTTGCTGTTTGGGATGCCACCACTTATCGTCTAAGAGAAGTGGCATTAAGTTATACCTTTCCTAAAAATCTTCTTGAAAAAACACCGTTTGGTTCTGCAATGATATCATTTACAGGCAGAAATTTATGGTATTATACGCCAAACGCTCCAGAAGATTCAAATTGGGATTTTGAGAGATCACAATTTGGTGGACAAAGTAATGCCACGGGGATTAACTTTTTTGGAATCCCTTCTACCAAACGGTATGGCGTGAATCTAAGAGTAACATTATAAAAGAAAAGCTATGATTAAGAAAATATTATTATCACTATCCATGGTTAGTATTTTACTTTCCTGTGATACATATTTAGATATAAATGATGACCCAAATTCACCCCTGGATGTAAATATTGAGTTACTATTACCAAGTACGCAGGTTGATATGATTTCAGCTTTAAGTTTTTCAACTAGTGGAATATCTGCTTTAGGTGCATATTATACACATCATGTGGTTCAAAGAAGCCCGCAAACAGGATTTTATATTAATGATGGAACCATATTTGAGTTGGGCCAGGCATGGAATACTGTTTATACTCGGGCTCTACCTGATTGGGATATTATGATTACTAAAGGAACAGATGAGGAGGCCTGGCATCATGTAGCGATTGCTCAAGTACTCAAAGCTTACACCTTTGGTATTATGGTTGATTATTTTGGTGATTTACCTTTTGAAACTGCTGGGCAAGGTGCCGAATTTTCTAATCCTGAATATGAAGACGGTGCAGTTGTATACGGTTTGTTGCAAACAATGCTTGATGAGGCCATTGTCAATCTTTCTAAGAGTACTGAAAAGCCTGTTGGTGGGGAGGATTTGATGTATGGAGGCAACATTGATTCCTGGAGAAAAACCGCAAAGAGTGTAAAGCTTAAGTTGTATAACAATGTTAGGTTGGTACAAAATGTATCTGCAGAAGTAAACCAGTTATTAACTGAGGGTGACCTTTTGGGGCCTGGCGATAATTTTGAAATGATGCATGGTACTTCGGCAGCTCCTGAAAATAGAAACCTCGGGTATGCTCAGGAGTATACAGGGGCACCGGCTTGGTATGTTAGCCCTTATTTTTTCGAGGTTTTATCCGGTATTGATACCTTCAATCATGGAAATGATATTTACTCTGGGATATCAGATCCTAGAATACCATATTATTTCTATAATCAACTTGGGGACGGAGCTTCTGACTCAGATGCAGAGAACCCATGTGCCTATTGCCCTTCAAGGTCAGGCACTGGATTCTTATCGATCTTTTTCAACTCATTCAACATTGATCCAAATGAAGGCTTTGATCAGTCGAACTCGCAGACTTTAATGGGTGCCTATCCTATTGGCGGTAAATACGATGATGGAGCCGGAGGTTCTGTAAGTCCTACGGATGGCGCACCAAATGCTCCGCAAAGATTGTTAACTTATTTTGACCTGAAATTCATCGAAGCTGAATTGATCTTATCAGGCATTATTTCAGGTGATGCGGCAGCAGCTTTTCAAGAAGGTGTTGAAGCTTCATTTGCTGAGGTTAATAGAATGGCTGATATGGTAGGTGCTCCATCTATAAGTGACGCTGATATAGCTTCATATGTGGGTGATGTAACAACAAGGTTTAATGCAGCCAATAATGAAAGGCAGCTCGAACATGTGATAACCCAGAAATGGATCGCGGCCTTTGGTTTTGGTGCAGACATTTATACGGATCATAGAAGAACAGGATACCCTGTTTTACACGATGCTGAAACTGATAACCTTGCAGTTACCAATAGTCCAGTTGGTTATCCGAATTCAGTATCATGGCCACAAAACAATTTGGACTTAAACTCTTCTGCACCTGCTCAAAAGAGAACCGATACCGAGGAAGCTAAGGTGTTTTGGGATAATTAAAAATTAAAAAATAAAATTATGAAAAGAATATATATATTAACACTTGCACTAGCGCCATTGATATGGTCATGTGATGATGATAAGGTTAGGTTTGATCAAGACAAAGATGCACCAAAGGCTATTAACTTGAGAATTCAAACTGATGCTACTTCTTACGATCCATTTGATGCGGCAGGAGAAATTACGTTTACCTACTTCAGTGAACAAACCAATATTGATTTTGTAGAAATTGAAGTTCAGGTTGTTCAACTGGCGCTGGGCGTGGAGGGTGAAAGAGTAGCCGCTGGGACGATTGCTGGAACTGAGGTAACGAACACAGGAAGCACACAACGGAGTTTTGGACTGACTGAATTAGCAGCGCTTGTTCCCGAAGTATCAGGTGTTGATGAACTCAATGGTGGAGATTCCTTCAGATTTTACCATATCGCCCATTTAACAGATGGCACTGTATTTCCAAGCCTGATCTTGGAAGATACTGAATATGAGCGTATAAATACCTCAGATGCTATTGTGGCTGCATCGTCTACAACAGCATTTTCCCCGTTATTAGAGTTTCCTTTGGTATGTCCTTTGGATGAAGGGTTTGCAACAGGTACTTACAGGCTTGATGTATTAAGTGGTGCCCATGGGTGTTTGTCAGCTGGTTATTCTGAAAATGTTACATTGACCGCTGTTTCGAATACAGCTAGAGAGTTTGGTTTTACATATTGTGTGAATTTTGTATTATCTAATTTAAGATTTGAATTAGCTTGCAATGTTAACTTACTATTTAAACAAGGAATAGGTTTAGCCTGTGCAAATGGTATTAATTGGATTATGGATACATCTGATCTGGGAACTTTTGATATTCAGGATGATAGTCAATTTACACTTAATTTTATCGATGATGTCGACAATGACTGTGGGTTAACAGAATCGTTTTCATTTCAATTTACCAAGTTATAAGAAGTTAATAATCTTCAATGCAATTAAAAAGCAGAACTTTAAGCTCTGCTTTTTAATTTACAGCATCATCATATCAATAATTAATTAGATTTATCTAGTAATAGGAAATATTTTACATTTGTAATACCAACTCTTGATTTGTTTATTACTCAACAAAGGTTACTCATCATTAAAAACAGATTTGTCTTGAGGCTATGCAGAGCGTATGACCTCTATCATGAGTCGAATATAACTATCAGGCTTCAGTCTGAACCGTTGTTGAAAAGGCAGCCCTATCTTCATTATGCTTTATCAGAATGTCTGATGAATTTAAATTCTAAGTGAAATTAAGGGTAGAAAATATTTGCCCATAATAGCAAAAGGCCATTCATAAGAATGGCCTTTTTTATCATATTGACTAATCAATATGAAGAGTTTTACTGCAAGACCAAGGTAGAATCTTCCAATAGAACTTTATTCATGCTTTTTAGGGGAATTTACTTAATATTTTGACGTGATTTTACAATGATCAAGATGTATTAAATGTAATAATAAGATTTAATTGCAAATATTCGTACCAGTCCTCTTTGAATTGGCTACCATTCAAGAATACTATCTTTTAAAGTGTACCCATAAAAAGGTTTTTTTTCGTCATTGGGATTGAACATAAAACAAATAAATTATGAAATCATTTTTATTGATCACTGCATTATTTTTGACTATTGGAGCCTCAGCGCAAAAAAGTACAATTACCAATCAGGAAAGAAAATTCATCAAAGACTATCTCATGAGAACTGAGAGTGATTTGCTTGAAATTATGGCCTCTATCAATGATGAGCAATGGACATACAAACCAGCGAATGGAGGTTGGTCAATTGCAGAATGTATGGAGCATGTAATAATAGCGGAGAGTGCTATTTGGTCAGGTATAAACAAAGCCATGTCAGCACCTGCTGGTAACGAAGATTTAAGTGGCAACGATGCTTGGTTAATTGGTAAAATTAATGACCGCGGGAATAAAGTACAGACACCTGTACCACCTGTTGATGGGAAAATAGCAAAGACTATTCTCATTGATAAATTGAAGGCATCAAGAAAGCAGGTTTATGATTACCTAGAAAATGAATCTTTACAATTAAGAAATCATTATGGCAAATCTCCTTACGGACCTGCAGATGCTTATCAACTATTGATAGTTATGGCAGCCCACAGTATGCGACATACTGCACAGATTCAGGAAGTTCTGTCAGAGATTAACAGCTAAGCAGGTTGTCTAACCCTGAAAGAACGATTAAATTAATATCAAGAAGCACCGTTAGATTATGTCTGACAGTGCTTCTAGTTATAATATCGAATTCTTTGTGTTATTCTCAGACAGAACACAATAATAAAGAATCTTCCAAATGGTATGGTATTACAGGTGCTTTAGGCGTTTCGACTTTCAAAGAAACTCTGACTCCTTTTATCAAAGTGGATGCCCGAATTTTACAACCAAAAAAATATAAGCTTAGGCTGGGTACAACCATAAACTATTTTTTTAGTGAGAATAATGATGAGAGTAAAATGTATCGAAATGTTTTTGTGCAAACGGAATATTTGAAACACCATCGAAATGAGGATTATTTTGGAATAGGTATTGCCTATTTGTTAGATAGTCATGGTAACTTCTATACCAAAGAAACTTTTCGCTTGGCGTTTATTAAATCCCTGAGTTTTGTAGAATTGAAAGGAGAATTAACTTTTAATATGAATTTCGAACAAATGTTTCCCGGGATAGGAATTTCATTTGGTCTAAATTAAATTTTTAAAACCCTTTGACCAACTTAAAACTAATATCGCTATTGACTTTTTATTTCTGAAAGATGTATAAAGACCATGAAATGAATACAAGAAAAGTATCCGATGGCAAATCCTGGAAACATGCTAAGGGGTAACTCTAATATGGAAGCTTCATAAAATATCATAGGTTCTGGATCAATGCTTAGCGGTTTACCTATAAAAACTAAGAGTATTGTGAGGAAAAAGTCCGAGAATCCCCAGATATTCATCCACTTTGCTTTTTGAAACCATGCTTTCTTTTCGTGGTAAATATCCATTATCACAAAAAGAGCTAGAATTCCTACGGAAGCATCTAAAATTGACATTGGGAGTGCAAAACCTCCGGGTAACATTCCAAAACCCCAGACAATAAGTATTCCCAGCCCTAAAACTCTAAAAAGTTGGATAGCATTAAGAAATAAAAAATCAATGGCCAATATATTTTTCTTAAATGGCTTATACAAGTAATAAATAATCCAAAATACAATCATAGGCAGAATAATCGCCAATTGTAAATTGCTGACGGGTAGCCCATTTTTCTGTTTGAATATATCTTGATAACTCAGATGCATGACACATGCAAACCATATAATAGTGATTAAATAAAATTTGATTCCTGGAAGACGCCCTTTTCTTAAATCCATAGTTTTTTAGGCAATCATAGGTTGTCGCGTATAGGAACAGTATGTTTCAGCGGCAAAAATTAACGGTTGGTATCATTACCAGATACGGCTGGTACTTGAATTTTGCAGTGGTAGGGGTTTACCAAATATGAACGCTTGGAATAGAAATAAAAAAGGCAGCCTGTTTAGACTGCCTTTGCATTTTTTCTTTTCGGTAAGTTCTTAGATCTCGCGATTCATTTCAAATCGCTCTAAATGGTCAGCTACTCTTCGTACTACCATACCACCTAATGATCCATCCACCACTCTATGATCGTAACTATGTGATAAGAACATCTTATGTCTGATAGCAATAGCATCCCCTTGAGGCGTTTCAATCACTGCAGGTTTCTTGACGATTGCACCCAAAGCCAGAATACCTACTTGCGGCTGCATGATAATCGGTGTACCCATGACATTTCCGAAAGAGCCTACATTAGAAATGGTAAAAGTACCACCTGACAGTTCATCTGGACTTAATTTATTATCTCTCGCTCTAATAGCAAGGTCATTTACCTTATTAGCTAAACCAGTTAGGTTCAACTGATCAGCATTTTTAATAACAGGAACGATTAGGTTGCCAGAAGGTAAGGCTACTGCCATTCCGATATTGATATCTTTTTTCTTAATGATCTTGTCACCATCCACCTGGATATTGATCATGGGATAGTCTTTGATGGCCTTTGCAACCGCCTCAATAAATATAGGAGTAAATGTTAAATTACCACCTTCACGCTGTTTGAATTCGTTTTTATTCCTATTTCTCCAGAAAACTATATTGGTTACGTCAGCCTCTACAAATGAAGTGACATGAGGAGAGATACGTTTAGAATCAACCATGCGCTCTGCAATCATCTTACGCATACGATCCATTTCAATGATTTCGTCACCAGCATCAATAGATGCAGGAACTAATGGAGCTGACTTGGATACAGTTACAGCCTGACTAGTGGATTGGGTAGGAGCGGATGTCGGGGTACTAGCTTCTTGACTACCTCGAGAGTCAAGGTAATTTAGAATATCATTTTTTGTTACTCTACCCTCTTTTCCGGTTCCAGGAACAGTTTCCAATTCAGCCATAGGAATACCTTCCTTTTTGGCAATATTTTTAACTAAAGGAGAATAAAATCTGTCTGATTCGATTGCAAAGGATCCATTCGATGAAGGAGTAGCCTCAACGGTGACAGCCTCAACTTTGGCTGGTTCTGCCTTAGCTTCTTGCTTTGGAGTTGAAGAGGTAGCATTGTCCTCACCATCCGTAGCAATCACAGCAATTGGCTTGCCTACTTCTACTACTTCTCCATCCTTTGCTAATATTTCCTTCAATACACCTGCATGGGTAGAGGGTACTTCCGTGTCTACTTTATCTGTAGCTACTTCCAGCACTGACTCATCTTGCTCAATAGTATCCCCTTCACTTTTTAACCAGGTAAGCACGGTGGCTTCCATAATACTTTCGCCCATTTTGGGCATTAATAATTCTACTAGTGCCATGTATTGAAATTTCTTAATCCTAAATCGACCGCAAAAATAACACTTTAGTTTTTTATCTCAATCGATTTCGATAAAGTTATCCGTATTAGATTCATGACCGCAATAGTGGCTGCTTTTATATTGACTTCTCTGTCTTTCCATAATTGGAGCTTTCTGGTTACCGTCTGATCTCCATCTGCAAAGGCTATCCAAACAGTACCAACAGGCTTTTCTACTGTGCCTCCATCCGGGCCTGCTATGCCACTAGTCGCAACTCCAATATCTGATTTAAAGAGTTTTCTGACATTGTTAGACATTTCAGTAACCGTTTGTTCACTTACAGCGCCATGCTGTTTTAAAGTCTCCTCATTGACATTGAGCGCTTTAATTTTCAGGTCATTATGATATGGAACAATAGAACCTTGATAATATGCTGAGCTCCCCGGTATTGAAGTAATGAGGTGAGATACGTATCCACCGGTGCAGCTTTCGGCAAATGATATTGTTTTATTATTATGCTTCAACATATCACCAACCTTGGTCTGAATTTCATCACGGTCATACCCATAGATGTATTTTTCGGCATAGGATTTTAGTGAGGTAATCTGATCTTCCACTTGCTTCTTTAATTCGCTCATATCTGCTCCGACAGCCGTAAGTCTTAATTTCACCTGTCCCAAGCTTGGTAAATAGGCAAGCTTTATGTGCTCTGGCAAAGCTTCTTCCCAATCTTTGATTTCATCAGCCAACCAGGATTCACCAATGCCTATAGTTTTGATAACCTTATGAAAGATGACATCTGTTTTAAAACACTTTTGAAGTTTAGGAATCACCGTGTCCTTCATCATGCGCTTCATTTCATGAGGTACTCCAGGCATAGAGACAAAAACAGTCCCATTTCTTTCTAACCACATTCCGGGTGCTGTACCTAACTTATTAGTAATTCTTTCAGCGCATATGGGTAGTTCTGCCTGTTTCTCGTTTATTGGTGTGATCTCTCTTCCTTTACTTTTAAAAAAGTCTGTCACTTCTTTGAGAGCTTCGCTATCCATTGCCAACTCACAATCAAAATATTCAGCCAGCAGTGGCTTAGTCAAATCGTCATTTGTGGGACCTAAACCACCGGTAATCAAAACTATTTCAGCTCTTTTTTCGGCTTCAGCAAAAGCATTCATCATATCCTCGCGGATATCACCAACTGTAGTTTTTCTTACGACCCTTATCCCTACCTGATCTAACTCTTGACTCATCCATTGGGAGTTGGTATCATTTATCTGTCCGAATAAAATTTCATCACCGATTGTTAGTAACTCTGCTTTTGTGTTGGCCATATACTGAGGTTTTACTTTAAAGCATAATTATTATGCAAATTCGCTATCTTAAGTCCCGAAGCTATAACACCTAAGTGAAATAAATGATATTCAAAATGAAAAATAATATATGCGTAGCGGCTTTCATTTTAATGATGGCCTGTACAAGCACTCAAATAAATCAGACTTTAAATACTATTGGGGATGTTTTAAATGAAGATCAACTTACTGGTGATCAAGTGGCTTCAGGTTTAAAAGAAGCCTTAATAAAAGGTATCAGTAATGGATCTTCTCAAGCTTCCAAATTGGATGGATACTTCAAGAATTCTCAAATCAAATTGCCTTTTCCTCCAGATGTACAAAAGGTGGAAACTAAGCTGAGACAAATAGGTCTTGACAAAGAAGTAGATAAATTTATTTTGACTCTCAATCGTGGTGCAGAGGAGGCTGCTAAGGAAGCTAAACCAATTTTTGTGGCTGCCATAAAATCAATGACCATTCAAGATGCATGGGGCATATTGAAAGGAGAAGATAATGCTGCCACTGAATATTTAATAAAAGCTACATCGACTCAATTAAAAGGTAAATTTCAACCCGTAATGAAACGTGCATTGGATAAAACCAATGCAACAAAATATTACAGCAGTATTATTACTACCTATAATAAAGTTCCATTTGTTGACAAGGTCAATGATGATTTAGAAGGGTATGCAACTGATAAAGCAATAGAAGGTCTTTTCTTATTAATTTCTAAAGAGGAGAAAAAAATTAGAGAAGATCCTGTTGCACGAACTACTGATTTGCTAAAAAAGGTATTCGCAGCTCAGGACTAGCGAATAATTATTTTATAGGTTAGACTTTCAGTATTAGTTTCAACTTTCAAATAGTATTGTCCTGACTCAAAGTTTCTAACATCAATAGTAGGATTAATCCCTCTGGCAAATCCTATAATTTTTCCGGCAGGACTAATTAGTGTTGCATTGATCTCAACCGGGCTAGAAATATAGATAAAATCACTACTTGGGTTTGGGTAAAACAAGAATTCTGAGGTCTCCTGAAGAGAAGTAATGTTAACCACTTCATATAGTATAGTGGTAGAGTCTATACATCCAATTTCGTCTGTTACAGTTTGTTTGATTTCAAATTCACCTATGTTATTGAAAGAAATAATAGGGTTTTGTTCTACACTGATTGTATCATTAGATAACTTCCAAAGCCACGATACGGCTGAGGTACTTAAATCATTGAATTGAACAGCTGAGTTATTATATAAATTGAGAGGTGTAATCTCGGGCTCAAAATCAGCCGTAATTTCACTAACACTAATTGCAATTTCTAAAGCATCACTCTCACCAATAAGTTCGCTATTGGTGACATAAATTATTGTGTCATCAACCACAGTAGGGAGGGTTGCACTTGAGCCTTTACTGATCAACTCAGTAAGGTTTTGATCGGCATAAAAGTTTAAGAACTGCCCAGGTGGATCTATAAGTACATCTTCATTTTCACATATAAATACATCTTCAAATGATGGAGTTGGACTCTTTTGAATATTTAATGTTTGATTTAAACTGTCTCTACAACCAGTGATGCTCTCCGCAATAAGTAGGATATTGAGCACAGAATTATCTGTATAATCGAAAGTAAAGTCTTGTAAAGTTGATGTCAGATTATCATTAATATACCATATATCCAATGCACTTGACTTTGATAATGACCGAAACTTTAGCAGGCTTGAACTACTTAAATCTGTGGTATCTGTATTAAATATAAAATTCGAAGTCACATCATCTACATCAATTTTCACTTCTTTGATATTACTATTGAATGTAGAGTCAGTGCTGATTACATAAAGTGTGGTATCTTGATTGAATGAACCTGTAAAAGAGATTCCACTAAAAAGCATTTCATTAAGTTCAAGATCCGAATAGAACTCTAAGTTGGTGGCGTTGGTGGCTTGTAAACTAAATTCTTCGCCTTTACAAACCTCTTGATCAACGAGGTCAGGAAGGTTGCTGCGATTGCTAACAGTTATGGGGTCAATAATAATTTCTGTACAACCTATGTCATTAGTGGCAGTCAATGATATATCATAAGTTCCGGTTTGTGTGAAATTCATGATAGGTTGCTTTACAGTGGATGTAAAACCATTGTCAAAATCCCAATTCCATGAGACAGCATCATTTGATTGATCGATAAAGGTGACTGTTGAGTTGCCTGTTTCATCTAATAACAAAGGATTCGGATTAGCTAAAAAGGAGGCGTTGACAGGTTTTGGCTTGGCGATAACTCTGTAAACATCACTATCGAAGGGTTGATCTTTATTAATGGCATAGTAAGATGTGGAAGTAGATACAGGTGGTGTATTAAACGATTCTCCCGAAAACAACAAATTACTAAGCTCCACGTCTGAATAAAAGTCAAAAAATACTCCTATTTGAGGGTTTATAATTGCCGGATCTCCAGGACAAGTTTCACTTATTGAAATAGTTGGAGGGTTGTTTAGATTTTCTTGGTAATCAGTTTTTGCAATGTTCAATTCATCTATCAAGTCCTGAACGGAATGACCTGCAACTATGGCGAATGCAACTTTTTCACTTTTATTCACTTCAAGAAGTGGAATTTCAGCACCTACAACATGAGATACATCATTACCACCATTAACCATTCCAGCGGTGGATTTTAGAATACCTTGTGAACTGTGGCTGTATTTGACACTGTCATTAAGCACATTAGGGATATCTGCTGAGTTACCATTGAAGTTTTTATTATTAATGGCTGAGTAAATAGAATCCTGATTTGTGAGAAGAGCAATTCCTAAATACGTGCTTCCATTATTGATATAACCTAACTTTTGATCACCAATCCAGTTGGCCTGATTGAAATCTTTAATGCCAATATTCCAATCAGCAAAAATTCCCAATTGGAAATTTGACAGATCTACTATTCCAGTATTTGTTAATCGGTATTCTTGAATAATGACATTAGACGATTGGTTAGCCAACGTTTTTTGCTCAATCAAAATACTATCGGCAACAGTAAAAGAAGACCGTATATCAGTTGGAAGATGTCCATTTGAAAACCTTTTTAGATTGCTTGCTGGGCCGAAATCAGCATCTTGTGAGCCTATAACAAGATTAGTGGGACTGTTATCAGCTACTTGATCCTGACTGAATGAAATCATGACCCCAATATTGTCGAGTACCTTGTTACTTTCATATGTAACTCCGATTCCCTGATCAAAAAATTCATTATCATAGCCCAAGTCACCATCTGATGTAACAGTAAGAGCTAGGTCACCACTTTGTGCGATAGTATTGGATGGAGAAGAATCAATAATGAAATATTCAAAATCAGAGTAAAGACTACTTTCAAAATCCACCCTAAAAACTAACTCTTCATCAGGCGGCAAATCATTACTTGTCACAATCAAGAACGGATCAGTACTATTACTTTTAGACTCTAAAGTATTTAGGCTACTTATAGCATATGAATCATTAACTACAGTTACATAAGGTGAGGAAGTACTCAGAGTCGTGGTACCGGAACTTAATGAAGTAAGATAATTGATCACCTCAGTAGTAATGCTGATAGTATCATTGGCGTAGATATATTCACCAAGGCCGTTGGAATAATTCATTGACTTTATACGAACGGAAGGAGTGGAGTTGTTAGTCAAAGCTTCAAGCATATTTAACCTTCCTTTACCAAGCTGGCCAATATAAGGTCCATTGGCAGGCACGTTATAAATGTCATCACTTGTGACTCGCATTTTTTCCATTACCTGCACAGCCGAAAGATTTGGAAAACGTGCCCTTACGAGAGCGGCAGCGCCTGCCACCATCGGAGCAGAGTAGGAAGTACCGACCTTGCCAGTTCCATAAGTATTTCCGTTAGTAGCCACGAAAATATTTTCACCTGGGGCTACCATATCTATTTTATAACTAAAGGTTGCGAAAAATGCTTTTTCGTCCTGAATATTGGTAGCACTGACTGATAGTACATTATCAAATGATGCCGGATAAAAATCTAGTAATTCATCGGTATTTCCAGCTGCAGCAATAACGACAGCATCTTTTTCTAATACAGCATAATTTATCACGTCTTGTCCAAATTGAGAAAAGGAATTCGTTGATCCCCAAGAAAGATTGATCACTTTACATCCTAAATCAGCAGCTAGTGCAATAGCCTCATAACCAAAATTGAAATTATTGGATGAGCTGGTAAATATTTTAATGGGTAAAAATTTACTGTTAAACCCTGTTCCAGCTATTCCTAAATTATTGTTAACTCTAGCCGATGAAACCCCGGTAACCTCTGTTCCGTGCTCATCATTATCTGCTGTAGGGTTGTTGTCATTGTCCGCAATATCCCAACCAGCAAAATTGTCTATTAGCCCATCTCCATCATCATCTATACCGTTGATGGGATCATTAAAATTATAGGCGATCTGGCTTTCTAAATCTCCATGGTCAGGTTGAACTCCTGAATCTAGAATACCAATAACGATGGTGGAATCTCCTCTTTCAACAGTCCATGCATCATAAGCATTAATGATACTCAGATAGGTTTGTCCACCAGTAGTTGGATTCGCATTTGGGTCGTTAGGTATAAGTAAAGGTCTGTGATTAAAATATGGCTCCGCATAGACCACATCAGGATCAGCCAGTAGTTCGTTAATTTTCTTTTGTAGGTCCTGACCTTGTTCAATTTCAACTTTATATATGTTTGCTAATGGGTGACTTCGTCTATTTATTTGAGGGATAGCACGATTCACGGATTTCATTACCTGTTCACTGGAAGATTTTCCTGATAATTGTTGTGATGAACCAGGCCTCATCTTGACTATAATGGTGGTAGGACTATACTGATCTGAGCTCACTCCTTTTGGCATAGTGTAAACTCTTTTTTGAGCTTGCACTCCAATAGAATAGCTTAGGATTAGTAAAAAAAATAGAAGTCTTTTCAATTGTATTTAATTACGGCCATAAATATATCTAAATGAGTAATGGTAAGCCCTAAGACTTAATTATTTGCTCTTTGCAACCGATTGAAATTTTAGTGGAAGATACCTTATCTTCGCTTTCCATATTAGTAATACAAAAACAAAGGCAATGAGTTTATATAAAAAGCATAAAGATACCCTTGATAAAGCAGTAAAAGCGCTACATGAGCGTACATTTTTTGCAGCATACCCGGAACACCCGTCCCCTAAAGTATATGGCGAAACAGCCGATGCTGATGGAAGAAAAAAATTCCAAAGTGGAGTGGGTAAGAAGTTCGAAGAATTGAAGCAGGACAATCCTTCTTCATGGATTGGGGTGGAGGAATCTCCTTACATGCAAACTCCTTTGAATATTCAATATCCGGCTTTTGAAATAGATACTCTTATTGAACGAGGAAATACGGCCTTTCACCAGTGGAGGAAAGTATCTGCTGATGAGCGGGCCGGAATTTTGGTGGAGTCTTTGGAAAGATTGAAGGGAAGATTTTTTGAAATAGCTTATGCCACCATGCATACGACTGGTCAGGGGTATATGATGGCTTTTCAGGCTTCAGGGCCTCATGCTGCGGACAGAGCATTAGAAGCAATAGCGGCCGGCTACGAAGAATTGAACAGATTTCCTTCATCAGCTGTGTGGGACAAGCCAATGGGGAAATACAACATAACTTTGGATAAAGAATGGCGAGCGGTACCTAAAGGCATTGGACTTGTGATAGGTTGTTCTACATTTCCTACCTGGAATAGTGTAACTGGCGTTTATGCGAGTTTAGTGACTGGAAATTCTGTATTGGTCAAGCCGCATCCTGGAGCGATCCTTCCAATGGCCATTTTTGTTGCTGAAATTCAGAATGTGCTTGCAGAAAATGATCTTGATCCTAACATATGCCAGTTGGCCGTGGACACATTTGATAAAACTATCACTAAAGATTTAGCTGAACATGCTGATGTTAAAGTGATCGACTTTACTGGTAACTCTAAGTTTGGCAGTTATTTGGAAGGATTGGATAAAGCTGTATTTACAGAGAAAACCGGAGTGAACTCTGTCATCCTGGATTCTACCGATAATATTGATAAAGTAGCTGCCAATCTGGCCTTTTCTGTAACCCTTTACAGCGGGCAAATGTGTACTGCCCCTCAAAATTTTTACATTCCGGAAGGAGGAATCGATACACCAGATGGAAAGGTGTCATTCGATGATTTTGCTGCCAAGTTTGTTGAAAACATCAATGGACTGGTTGACAATCCTAAAGCTGGGCCATTTGTGTTGGGTGCGGTTCAAAATAAAATGACCTGCGAACGTGTAGAAAAAATAGGCAGTCTTGGCGCAGAGGTGTTATTGGAATCACGAACCATTGAAAATCCTATGTTTAAAGATGCCAGAATAGCAACTCCGGCAGTTTTAGCACTTTCTGCGAGCGATAAAGAAAAATATAGCGAGGAGCTATTTGGACCTATTGCCTTATTGATTAAAACAAGAGATACAGCCGAATCTGTAGCCTTAGCCAAAGAAATGGCCATCAGTCATGGGGCTATTTCGTGTGGTGCCTATACTACTGACGCAACCACCAGGGAGATGATAGCTGATGAAATGTCTTTAGCTGCCACGCCAGTTTCTTTCAACCTGGTAGGAGGAATTTATATGAACCAAAATGCTGGATTTAGTGATTTCCACGTGACTGGTGGTAATCCTGCTGGTAATGCCTCATTTACCAATCCGGAGTATGTGATTAAGCGATTTACCTGGGTAGGGCACAGGGAGCCGGTAAAAGCTTAAGCATGTCTACACGAAAATAAAATTATATGGAGTTTGCGAACCTGGTGTTTTTTCGGGTGAAGCAATCCTTTTATTACATTCGCAAAACGTAAACCTTTCTTTTAGACACCATGCATCCAATTTTCAACCGTAATCTGTTCTTCGTAAAAGAGCATGTTGGTATGTTCAAAGCATCCAACAACTATGATATCTATGATCCTCAAAGTCAGGAGATGATTTTGGAATGCAGGGAACCTAACCTAGGATTCTTTACCAAAATGTTGCGCTTTACTGACTATAAGCGGATGACTCCTTTTGAAGTGGTAATTTCAACTCCTCAGGGTGAGCGATTAATTACTGTCAAAAGAGGAGTATCGATATGGCTTTCCACCGTGGAGGTATTTGATGAAAAGGATAACCTTATCGGAAAATTTAAGCAACAGTTCTTTTCTATTGGTGGGAAGTTCAATGTGCTCGACCAAAATGATAAGGTAGTTTGTACACTAAAAGGGAAGTGGACAAGCTGGGATTTTAAGTTTATGAAAGATGATCATGAGTTTGCCCATGTAAGTAAGAAGTGGTCTGGATTGGGTAAAGAATTATTTACCTCCGCTGACAACTACATGCTCAATATCAATGAAACGGTGCCTGAGAATAACCGCTTACGCATGCTGATTATGGCAGCGGTGATGTGCATAGATATGGTGTTGAAGGAGTAGTTAAAATGTCCATTACTCTATTTGAAAACGTTGACTGAGTTAACGCCTGTATATGAATTGTAGCGTTTGAGAAGCAATATACTTGCTATTTAGCACTTAGCCAATCCTGTGGATTGGCTTTTATTTTTGTCTTTATGAAAAGGTAATCCGCAGGATTGGCGCACTCGCAAGTAGTGAAGAATTACGATAAACTGCTATCCCGCTATGATTTCATATACCATGTTAGCAAGCGATTATATTTCTTTAAGATGGTTTTTGTATGTTCTTGAATTCTGCCATTTTTCAAGCAAATCGTCTCTCGCAAATACAATTTCTCTACTTGAATTCTTAATTGACCGTTTCTTGAACTCCCGATATTTTAAAAATGAGATAGTGTCTTTTAAAGTGCAAATATCATTTTCAGAGACCTTCTTATTTAAATTTACTTCCAACAATAAATCAGGGGCAAGAGGTAATTGAATATTAAAAGTTCGTACCAATACAGGATTATCTGAAAGCGGAAATTTTCCTTCGGTTGACTTATATAAAGTCCACTTCGAGAAGATAAATGGCAGGAGTAGGTTCATCAAACCTTCAGTTGATGATAATGTATGTTTAAGGCTTATGAATAATTCAAACTTAGCCTTGTTATTCAGATTAAATACCCTAACTGCATCTGAAAGGTGATTATGGTTTCTGATTAACTGAATAAAAATAAAAAAGGATAGTATAGTTTTATGTTGAATACTATCAATGTTTTGATTGTGTATTGCATACTCTAATGAAGGCTTGTAATGCCCTTCAAAAAGAGTGAAATGATTCTCAAAATCTAAAGTTAATTCAGATGGATTTTCAAGATAATATTTTTCCAGTTGGTCGTGCTCGTCAGGAATTTCTCTTTTACAGTAGTCAAGTACATTCTCCTGAGTAATTGTAGCAATTCCGGCACCTTTATCGTAAAAAACATTTTTAGTCTTAAGTCTAAGAATTTTATTTGATTTTAAATTAAGGCTCGAAACAACCTGGTTTCTTGCATCAGTCGCTTTTATATGTGACCTTTTTTTGTCGAGGTATTCAGGATTCCAATAGGCTGTCCAAAAACAGGGATTATAGTGATTTTTGTCCGTTACATTCAAAATTGATATGTTCTGCTTTTCTGGCTTTCTTGTGTTAGCTAGGTTTTATTAATTCCAAAGTGGCAAGACTTGAGATAAAACCCACACGTTGGACTCCTTTTTGACTTCAACTATAAATCCTCCAAAGCCTCTGTTTTTGCCAAATTGAACATCAACATAGAACATTCCATTGTCCATTGTTTCGGATAGTACAACTTTTGAAAGTGTTGATGAACCTACATAATTTGATTTATTGAAATCGTAGTTCTCAATTTCATTTTTGTTATCAATGAGTAGAAACTTATGGCCTTCACTAATTTTTTTAAGACTGGCGGGCAAACTGTCGTTAAGAACCTCATTCAATTCTAACAACAACTCATATCTGTGGTCAGCAATGTTCATTGTTGTGTCCTTAATCAAACGAGTTATCGTCATTGAATCTAAATGGTCATCGACTGGATTAATTAGAACTTCGTTGGTATCATTCAGATTTTTAAAATCATTGGTTATTTCTGAATATACTTCATTAATAACGTCTTCATAAATTCGTTGCTCTATGCTTGTTGATTCATTAGAACAGGCAGAGAAGAATAATAAACTTAGAAATGAATAGGTGAGTGTTTTTCTCATGTAGTGCTTGCTAACGCCACTGTATGGAGCGTGCGCCACCAGTAGCAAATAAAGTTGAAAGTAGTGATTTCTGTGTTTCCGGCCAAGTCACATAAAACATAGCAGATACAATGCTACACATTACGAGCCGAAACCTGCATGTAGGCCAGTGAAACAAGAAGCACAAGGAAGACCTTGTAAAATGAATAGATAACACAAACACAGAAAGAGCGGGAGATTTGCAGTTGCTGATTAGAAAGCACGAAAGCGTATGCTCTCATACAGCTTGTTGTAGCCCGTTATTTCAATTCCATATCAAAGTTTACTCCACCTCGTTCTTCTTTTGTCAATTGCTGAGATGCGATATGCTGAGGCTCCTTTTTTACAAATTGTTGGAAGCTTGGAGAATCAAATGAGATAATTCCATTAATGGTTAATATCTCCCAATGTCTTGTTGAGAATCCGGGTCTTTTATTTTTAACTGCTGTCGATTCGATTTCCTCAATTTGAGATTCAATTACTAAGTCACCACAATCGATGTTAATTTTTTAAATCTTCCACATCATCAAAAGTCAGTGTACAAGGCGCAACATAAAAAGTAAAGAATTTAGAAGGAGCTACTGGGTCTACCCATTTGAAAATGTAGTCAATGTCAAATGAAAGTTGCTGAGTAACTTTTTCTTGGTCATATAAAGTTGCTATGGCATATAAAGTGCTATCATGCCACCCCATCTCGTTGAGGTCGTCTAGTGACCAGATTTGCTTCTCTAAAATTATCGACATATGAGTCTTAGGTATGGGCTACAACATCCGGCTAACACACACCAGTGTTTGTTAGCCACGGATAACAGGACAAAAGGTGTCGTTATATTTTATTACTAATTATAAAAGTAGTAATAATTCAATAAATAATAGACTGCTTGAATCAAACCAGTAGGAGCAGAATAAGAGGACTGCCCATTAAGGACAGTCCTTCATTTGAATAGCCTTCTTATTTTAAGATTCGACTTTAAGTTCTCAGAGTTGCTTCTGTTTAACACTAACCAGTCTAGCGGTCTTTAAGGCTTTTTCGATTTGCCAGTACCCGGCTACCACACTCACATACTCTATCGCAATCAGCCAAAAAGCCGGATCGGTAAAGAAGGTCAGGTAACTGCCTCCATTGGGTATAATTAACAACGGAACGGTAATTAGTGCATCGAGTAGCATCGCCATCAGGAACATCGCAGTGCCTAAAACAAAACCATTGGTTTTATGCCCTTTGCGGTAGTATAAATGAGCGCCAATTAAGGCGCCTGGCACAAGCGCTATGGATAGCACCCAATTGGCCTGCACATCCGGATCAGGCATCACCGGGACGAAATATGAGGCCACGAATGCCATCACACCTAATATCCACACAATCACTGCTGAAATGATGACACTTTTAATATTTATAGTTTTCATCATGGTATCTTAAAGTGATGTAGCAACGGCCTGGTTCCATACACCAGTGTCAACTGTTTTAGCAACGTATTCTTTAAAGTCAGTGGCTTTTCTCCCTAACACTTCTTCTATATCATGAGAAACTACCTGGTTGTCGGCATTACCGAGAACTTCTTTGAACAGGTACCCAAACAGCCACACGTAAGAGCCCGGAAGGCCTGCTGCTTTCATACCTTCCTTAAATTCTTCAATAGAAATGGGCTGGTACCGGACCTCTTTTCCAATGCCCTCAGCCATGGCTTTCACTACTTCCTCGAACGTCATTTTTCTTGGACCGGTAACGGTGATCGTTTGACCATTGTATTTGTCATCAACCAATACCTTGGAAACTACATCCGCAATGTCGTCAGCATCTACAAAAGGGATTTCTGCCTCAGGCATGGGGAGCGCTACATGACCAGCTAGTATGAAGTCAAGAAAAGCTCCTTCACTGAAATTTTGATTGAACCAGGAAGCTCTCACGATAGAGTAGTTGAGGCCTGAGTTTGCTACAATTTCTTCACATACTTCTGCCTCCCTTTCTCCTTTTCCTGAAAGAAGGACAACCTTTTCTAATCCCTCTTTCAGCGCGACTTCGGTTAATTTGGTTATAGCCTCTTTGGCTCCCGGTACGGCAAGGTCAGGATAGTACACGATGTATGCCCTGTCCATTCCCTTCAAGGCCTGAGAAAAGGTAGAAGGGTCTTCCCAGTCAAAGGCAGGGTTGTTTTTTCGTGACCCAATTCTTACGGAATGGCCTTGTTTTGTTAGTGTTTCTGCTACCCGGTGACCGGTCTTACCGGTGCCTCCGATTACTAAGATGTTGTGTTTCATGGTGATATTGATTTTAGTTAAAATTGATTCTGTAAATGGGTCATAGCTGCGATGACAGTAAGAATAAAGGCCATCACTGCGAATACTGTCCTGATGAGGTGAAGCCTGTTCCAGTTGGTTTCATAATACTGCCGGAACTCCTCAAGTTTGTTTGAGGTTAATTCTGTCAAATTCAGATTATCCAGTTCGTTGTTCAGGGGAACGTTGCCCAATCCGGTCACACCCACTGTGCCAGCCAGGTAGAAAATGGAAGAAAGTAGTAAGAGCCAAAAGGCCATCCTGCTGGTATTGAATTGCCCGATGCAGCTCAAGCCCAGTAATACTGCACTGCCAAAGAAGATCAGGAAAAATGCGGGGTTGAGTATCGCCCTGTTAATGGCTTGCATTGTTTCCAAATAGGTGGTAGCAGTTATTCTCTGAGTTCCCGGAATGACTGAGACCGACCAGGCATAAAATAACCCGGCAGATAATCCAGTTAGGACAACAGCGCCAAATAGGATAAGTGATTTAATTGAAATTTCCATTTCACTTCATGTTTAATGATGAAGCAAAAGTGAATGATGACCCTACCTTATTCTTGACCTTTCAGGCCATTGTTTTGACACTTTAGGCCATTTGGCCTTTTCGGACTAGCTCTTTCTGAATTCAACCGGAGAAAGACCGGTCCAGCGCTTGAATGCCCGGTTAAATGCACTTTGCTCAGAGAAGCCGGTTTCAAAGGCTATTTCCGCAATGCTTCTGTCAGAATTTTTGAGGAGGCCTTTGGAAACCTCTTCCTGATTTTTTTTAATCAGGTCACGAAAACTTGCCCCATTTTCGGCAAGTCTTCTGGTGAGCGTGCGGTTACTCATTCCTATATGATCACAAATTTGGGCAATACTTGGTATACCACTTGGCAGGGCATCTTTAATGAGCGCTTCAATATCTGTGATTATCTTATTGGCACTTACCTGCAGCCCTTTTGTTTCTTCTTCTACTCGTTCTACAAGAAACTGATTGATGCTGGCATCAGCCTTGGCGGTACGAGTTTCTAAATCAACCGTTTTGTAGGTAATTGAATAATGCGATTTATTAAACAGAACAGGGCATTTAAAGGCATCGTGATAACTATTGAGATTTTCAGGAGGGCTGTGCTTGAATGTCACTTGAGTAGGAGTGATATGTGTTTCTGTCATGGCTTGTAACACCACAACTGTGGCAGATAAAGTGGCTTCATTGGATAATTCCAGACCCCTTCTGTGCGGTTCTCTATATAAAAAGATGTCTGAGAATTCTTCTCTTTTCTCTACTTTAAAAACATAGGTATTGGATAGCAGCTTGAAGTAACGTTCACTTCTATCGAAAATTTCGCCTGCCCATGAGCAGGTCCGCCACGAAAGACCAAGTACCCCATAGTCTTCGATTTTCATTTGCTGACCAACTCTTACGGAAAACCCGGGCCCTAATTTCTCATCCAATAGTTCGTGCAATTCGAAGAAATGGTCAGCTGGTACTGCTTGGATTTGATCAATTATTCCTATTGATGTAGGTAAGTTTTTGAAATCATCTCTTGTTAGCCCCTCGGTGAATGCGTGGGCTATCATTTTGCGGTAAAGATTGATGGATATGTATTTCATTATTAGTTACCACTTGATCACCGCTTCAAGAAATCCCTGAACAACTTCTGATGAGCCTATTGGCACTCTAAGAAACCTGAATAAGGTCAATAGCACAATGAGTACGGTCGCCTCATGTTTCATTTTTCCAAATTTAGAAGCAAACAGAAGGAAGAGCGGAAGGTAAACAAGCTCGGTACCAATAAAAATAAAGATAGGTTTAAAATTTTCAGGCGATAAAACAGCCCTTAAAAAAACAATCATACCCCTTCCAAGGGCGGGAGGCATCATGAAAAAGACACTGCAAATGAGCCACCAGGCATGTTCAAATAAGTCAGACCTATGGATAATACTTTTGATAATGGCATAAATAAAGGCTACCATCAAAACGAATTCAATTACGATTGTGCCATAGAAAAAGGCCACAGGTGGGCCCGGCCTGTTAGGATCGGCTGCATCAATTATTTTCAATGGGATGTCCAAAAGGCTGAAGCCTGTAAATATAACTCCACCAGCAAGCAAGAAACCAATGATTCCGAGTGTGCGATGGTGGGCTATTCTTCCCTTTGCCACCAGGTAGGGCTGAATAATGACCAGTAAATACCAGGCAGTGACCAGCCAGTAGTGTAAATGAATTTCCCAGGTAACATCAATGAAATTTGGCCAGTAATAGCGAAAGATACCAATTTGGATAACGATGAAAGGAATGATCATCCATAGGTATAGTTTTTTGTATTTATCCATTGATAACAGCTTTTAAGAGCATTTCTGTTGATAAGGCTGCGACAATATAGTGAAATACTATTTAAGCCAAAGAAAAGAGCTATTCCAATAGCCTGATTACTTCAAATCATCTGAAAAATGACCACCATGCTTTCCTTTAGAAAATTTTTCCTGGTTAAATTCTGATGACTTTCCTTTGGGAATGGTCATGCTAATCCAGCTTTCACCTTTTTTCATTCGTCCTATGTAAGCAATTTGCCCAATATGATAACTGTAATGCGCCAGCTGTCGATTGATAGCATCCATGATAGAATGTTCTTGATTTCTTATGTAAACTTTAGTCGAGAAGTTCCCTTCATCGATGGTGTTTAAGGCATCAAATAAACAAGCCCATCCGGCATGCCATTTTTCCATCATCTTTGTCCTCGTTTTTATAACAGATTCAAATTCAAGATCACGTTGACGCCATTCTTTTTCTCCATCTGTGCTGAGGAAGTCCGTCCAGCGGGACAACATATTTCCCCACATATGGTTTACTGTTATGGCAATGGAATTACTTTGCTCGTTGTACTGCCAAAAGAGGTCTTGATCCTCTAGCTGATCAAAAGTCTTTTCTCCAACAGACTTGTAGTACTCAAACTGTTTTTTGATGCTTTCGAGATAGATTGATATCATATTTTAATTTGAAATTATTTCAGTCTTCGCTCTCTATACCTCTGATTTCATTGTCATAGCGCTCATATAAAGCTAGCAATTCAAAGGAAGAAATCATCAAATGCGTTGATCCCAGAAACTGCTTTTAACATTTTCATTCATTTATTCATATAGGTTTTAAACCTTTTCAGCCAGTAGCTCTTCCAATCGGTCAAATACAGAACCCCAACCATTCAGAAAGCCCATATCCAATTGTTGTTTGCAATATTCCTCTGTGGGGTGGACCACATTGAAAGTAAAAATGGTTTGATCACCTTCTGCTTGAAGTAGAATTTGTAATTCTACCCCTTCAGTCATTGGCTTAAAGTCAGCAGAAGTGATGATCTTTTGTAGCTCAACAATTTCAGAGTACACTCCTTCAGCGATGAACTCATTGCCATCAGGCATTTCCATGCTGTATTTCCAACTTCCACCAACAGAAAAGTCATGTTCAATGACTTTCGTTTCCATTCCTTTCGGGCCCCACCAATTGACGATATGCTCTGGCTGTGTCCAGGCGCCCCATACAAGTTGAATCGGAGCTTTCAGAGTTCTTTTGATTGTCAGGGTGCGGTTTGATGCATCAGATGTGCTCATTTTTTTGAGTTTTTGGTTTGTAATTGATTTAAATAATTATCGAAAGAGTCGAGTTTCATTTCCCATAGTTTTCTATGTTGCTCGACCCAATCAGCTACCTCAAAGAGCTGTTGAGGACGGATTTGGCAATAGCGCTCCCTGCCTTGTTGATTGATGCTTACTATCCCGCATTCATTCAAAATCTTGATATGCTTAGAAATAGCAGGCCGGCTAATGTCAAATTTTTCCGCCACGGCATTAATGGATAATGACTCATGTGATAGTAACTCAATGATATCTCTTCTAATGGGATCTGCAATAGCTTGAAAAACGTCTCTTCTCATAAATGTAACTGATTGGTTACAAGTATACGTGTAACTATTCGGTTACGCAAATAAATTATCGTTAAGGGTTTTTAACATCTTGTTTCTATTGACGTTACTAAAGGAGTAATGGCTTAGACAGCCTCCTTTTCACTAAAGCTATTTTGTGAGCAAAAACCAACTCTTAGTATTTAACTCCAAAGGCATTTATTGCAAGCAGGCCAATATATACATTGACCCTTGGAAGCCTGTGAATAAGGCAATTATTACTCATGGCCATGCAGATCATTCCAGATACGGTCATAAGCATTACTTAACACACCATAAAAACGTACCCATTATCAAACACCGTCTGGGAGATATTTCTGTGGAAGGTGTGGAATGGAATCAGCCATTTACGATCAATGGGGTTACTTTCAGTTTACATCCTGCAGGTCATATTATCGGCTCCAGTCAGGTAAGGGTAGAATATAAAGGCGAGGTATGGGTATTTACCGGTGACTATAAAACCGAGGACGATGGCCTTTGCACACCTTATGAAGTAGTAAAGTGTCATACGTTTATCACAGAATGTACCTTCGGTCTGCCTGCTTTTAAATGGAAACCGCAGCAGCAGGTTTTTGAAGAAATCAACACATGGTGGAAAGAGAATCAAAGTGAAGGAAAGACGTCCGTTATTTTTGGTTATTCACTTGGCAAGGCACAGCGATTACTCAAACATTTGGATACGTCTATTGGTAAAATATATACACATGGAGCAGTAGAAAATATGACGGAAGTTGTGAGACCTTTAGTGGATTTGCCACCTACTGAATTAATCACTAGAGAAACCAAAAAAGAAGAATTGCTTGGTAATATGGTAGTTGCCCCACCTAGTACGCATGGTTCGCCATGGATAAAAAAAATGGTACCTTATGTAACCGCTACTTCTAGCGGGTGGATGGCTTTTAGAGGCGCCAGAAGAAGGCGTGCGATAGACCGTGGCTTTGTACTCTCCGACCACTGTGATTGGGGCGGTTTATTGGCAAGTATCAAAGCAACAGAAGCTGAACGGGTTATTTGTACGCACGGTTATACTGATATTTTTAGTAAGTATTTACGAGAAATTGGGTATGATGCGTCCATTGAAAATACAGATTACGAAGGTGAAAGAGAGGAAGTTACACCAACAGCAGAAACGGTGTCATGAGTTTACAGACGTTTGCTCAGCTGATCGAAAAGTTGGATGCCACCAACAAAACCAATCAAAAAGTTGCTGCGTTGGCTCACTATTTTGAGCAGGCATCTGATGAAGATAAACTCTGGACGATTGCTATTCTCTCTCATAGGCGGCCGCCAAGGCCAGTAAATACGACCTTACTTCGTGAGTATGCCGCAGAGTTAGCCAATATTCCGCTCTGGCTCTTTGAAGACAGTTATCATATAGTAGGTGACTTAGCTGAAACCATTGCGTTGGTAATTCCAGACGAGAAGCAGCAAACTAGCAAAACGCTCAGTACATTTTTAGAGGAGATTATTGAGTTGAAGGCTCAGGATGATGAAGCTAAAAAGAGCTATCTGCAACACAACTGGAAATCATTAGACTATCATGCCCGGTTCGTTTTTACCAAATTGCTCACGGGTTCATTTCGTATAGGACTAAGTCAGAAATTAATGACTCGTGCGCTTTCTAAAACTACAGGTGTCGATGAAGATGAATTAGCATATCGACTCATGGGAGATTGGAGCCCAACAAATACTACTTTTCAGGAATTAGTGTTTGAGGAGAATAAAGAAGCAAATCTTTCAAAGCCCTATCCTTTTTATCTGGCTTATGCGATTGAAGGAGAAGCCAGTGAATTAGGAGATGTTAGCAAATGGTCTGTAGAGCACAAGTGGGATGGTATTCGCGGACAGGTTATTTGCCGATCTGGAGAAATATACGTCTGGTCGAGAGGAGAGGAGCTGGTTACAGATAAATACCCTGAGTTTGAGAATTTTAAGGATAGTTTACCAGACGGAACAGTGCTGGATGGTGAAATACTACCTTTTATTGATGGTGAAATTGGCTTGTTCAACGACCTACAAACGAGGATAGGTAGAAAGAATGTCTCGAAAAGTATTTTGCAAAAAGTACCGGTTATTTTCAAAGCATATGATGTACTTGAGTTTGAGGGCATGGATATCCGAAGTAAGATTTTTGAAGAGCGTAGAGCGATTCTCAGTTCAGTCATAGAAAGTTCGAAATCAGATGCATTGCATATTTCCGATACCATGCAGTTTGATTCATGGGAAGAAGTGGCTCATGAACGAGACTTGTCACGAGAAAAGCGTAGTGAAGGACTTATGCTAAAACGCAAAGATGCTATCTATCAGGTTGGCAGAAAAAAGGGTGACTGGTGGAAATGGAAAGTTGATCCGTTGACGATAGACGCAGTACTAACCTATGCCATGCGTGGGCACGGAAGGCGATCTAATTTATTTACCGATTACACGTTTGGATTGTGGAATGAGAATGAAAAAGGAGAGAAAGAGTTGGTGACTTTTGCCAAGGCTTACTCCGGGCTTACCGATAAAGAGTTTAACCAAGTCGACTCGATTATTAAGAAAACAACACTGGAGCGTTTTGGTCCGGTAAGGAGCGTTGAACCACAATTGGTTTTTGAAATTGCCTTTGAAGGCATTGCTCTTTCCAGTAGGCATAAAAGTGGTGTAGCTGTTCGGTTTCCAAGAATTCATCGATGGAGGTACGATAAGAAAATAAAGGAAGCCAACTCGTTGGATGATTTGAAGCAGCTGATTGTTTAGGCGCCAGAAGCTGGTTGCTGGGTTCTGGTTCTTTGTTATTTGTCATTTGTTTATTGTTCATTGCTAATTACTCATCTCCAGGCAAAGCATAGTGAGGTCCGTCTTTCTTACTTCTAAAATCAGGAGTGTAATAGAAAAACCAACGAAAAGTGTGATTCATATCATATTCATTGCCAGCGTAACGCTGCTGATAGACCATCATATAACCAATATCGAATTTCAGATTTTTAGCCAATGGCACCTTAAGTCCGGTAAATATTCGGTTCTGATCAAAAGTGTTATAGATAATCTCTTTTCCAAAATGCATATGTACTTCGTCAGCTATTGATATGCTCGGTAGCTTTGGATTCTCGAATACCTTAATGTTGAAAGAAGACAGAAACCTAACACGGTTAGAGAACCTGATTGTATCTACTGAACCATCATTTCTTAATACTTCATGCCAACGTTGCTCATTTCTTATGCGCTGCACGAAGGTTACTCGTCCTACTTTTTGTCGCCATTGAACCTGCTGATAAATGCGATTTTCGCCCTGATAAATATTGTCTAAATTCTCAAAAGATTTTGATAACCATAGGTGGGCATATCCCGCCACAAGCGTGAGCCGATCAGTCATCCAAAAGGCGGCACCTATTCTGGCAAAATAAAAGTTAGGTTCCTGTATAAAATCATCTCTTCTTATATGGAAATCACCAACTACACCGAAATTATCTGTAAGCCTCGTGGTAGTATTTATACTCCACCAAAACTGGTTCTTCTCATTAATAATTTTCTCGGTATTCTCCTGGCTTAAGAGCTGGGTACTTATGAAAAGTGCTAGGAGAAATAAGGTGATTCGAAGCATGGGTTGACTTGTTAATCACTACGAATTTCGATGAGCTTCACTAGAATAAAACACTATTTCAATAGGTTAAAACATGATCTAAATCAGGTGTTGGTTTTAAGAGATTTGTACAATGTGTCCTGATCTAAATATTCCATGTAAGACTGGTATTCAATCCCTTTGGTTAATATAAATTGTGTGAGACATTTTTTAATGATGTTAGTGATCTCCTCTTTACTCCAGGGTTTTTCTATGTAATGATCTATGCCACCTGTATTGATAGCCTGGATGGTATCCTCATGAGTGGCAAGTCCTGTAAGTAGAATTTTTTGCGTGTCATGAAATCGTTCGTCTCCGGTAATTTTAGAAAGCAGATCAACACCAGTGAGTTCGGGCATTACCTGATCGGTTATCACTACCGCAGCATAGTCACCATGCTGGTCTATCTCGTCCATTAACTCAATTGCCTCGGCAGCAGAGTCACAAACCTCAACATTAAATTTCTCGTCAAATAGTTTAAGATCTTGTTCCAGTGCATTTAATACCTCTGGTTGATCATCTACACAAATTATAAATAGGCTGTTCATACGATTATGATCAATGGTTATTTTCTTAATGCTATTACAAACTTTGTTTTGCCAGGTTTGCTCGTAAGGTTAATAGTGCCCTGATGTTCATCTACAATTCGTTGAACAATTGTAAGCCCCAGACCTAAACCAAGAGACAGCCCCCGAACTTTAGTGGTAAAGCTCGGCTCGTAGATTTTTTCAATAATATCCACAGGTATACCTATGCCGTTATCTTCTACTACCATTAAAACTGAATCTTCAGTCTCTCGGGTAGAAACTACCACCGTTGGTCTATCCACTTTATGATTAATGAGACTTTCCACCGCATTTTTAATCAAGTTTATCCATACTTGAACTAGCTCCCCACTGCAGGCTTCAATGGAAGTGATGCCTTCATGATAATTTACCTTTAAATCCACCTTATTAGTGAGACTTCTTACTATAGCCAGAGCATCTTTTAGTGTCTTATTAATATCTACATCTTTAGACCAACTCTGGGTCGAGATACCCATTTGTTTGATGGAGCTAATTACATGAGCTGATTGTTCTGTGGCTACCTTCATATCGTGCAACAGGTGTCCTACATTCCAGAATGAGGCTATCTTCTCCAGCTGTTCTACATCTTTTGGTAAATCTTTAGGATCAATTCCGGATTTTGCCAGACGCTTAATCAATCTTTTATCAAGACCTTTAACCTTCTCCCATTGGTTTCGGGCTTTTCTCGCTTCTGCACTTGTTGTCTTTAGTCCTTCAGCAAGGCCTATTCGATAGTATTTCTTTACAATCTCTATTTCATCGTTATTGATATGATTGCTAATATCTTCTTCGAATTGCCGCAAATTTCCATCTAATGATCCAATGGTATTATTAAGTTCATGCGCTAATCCTGCAGACATTTGTCCCAATGTCGCCAGCTTCTCTGTTTGAATTAATTTATGCAAAGTAGCCTCGTGCTCATAAGCCATCTGTCCTGCAAAATGCTGGCGAGATCGTAACTCCATTATCACGATCTTAAATAGAAATGCCAAAAGCTCGTTCGAATCTTTATCAGGTAAGGCAAAAGGGTTACCATCAAAGTAATTGACCATAGAATCTTCGTCTGCTACCACTCTTGAATAGCTTTTATTGTCTTTTGAAAAGAAGCTATACACTCCCACAAACGAATTCGAGGAGGCTTCGAATACCGGCTCAGAGATTTTTTTATCAGGCAGATAACCACTCAGTTTGCCTTTTTTTATATAAAACAGCTTTTCGTTAATCTCATTTTGATTCAATAGAATATCACCCTTTTTGAGGGCAATCTCATGCTCAGGTTTGGAGAAGTACTTGCTAACAATTGCCTCTTGGTCGATATTTAAGTCGAATAAACTCATTTGAAAAAACCGGTTAGAAACATAATGGCTACAAGGGCAAAGCTTAAGAGTAAACCAATGGTCGCGATGACGATACCGGGTTTGGCCATATCTTTCGTGGTGATAATTCCCGTACCAAATGCCAGTGCATTGGGCGGTGTGCTTATAGGTAGTGCCATACCCATAGAGCAAGCTATTGTAGTTACAATTATGACCATTTGGCTACCACCTAAATCAGTGAGCGATGCCACTGTGGTACCTACCACAGCAATAAGTGGCAGCAGTAAATTAGCAGTAGCCGTATTTGACATAAAGTTGGCCATGAGTGCTGCAATTAATGCTGCTGCCGTTATAATTACAAGTGGCGGAAAATTCTCGAAGGAAATGCTACTAATCAATCGATCTGCCAAACCTGTTACATCCAGTGCCAACCCCAACGCTATACCTCCCGACACGAGCCATAAAACATCCCAACTAATATTTTGTAAATCTTTTTTATTGATGATACCTGAAATAGAAAATACCGTTACGGGTATCATTGCTACGATATAGGCATTCATACCATGAATAAAATCTGTGAGCCACAGCAATATGGTGACGATAAAAGTTGCATAAACTACATATGCTTTTGTATTTTTTAAAAATTGCCCTTTGATATCCAGCTTAATTTGTTCTGTTCGGATGGGATATAGAAATATCAGTATAAACCAACCTATAATCAATAAAACTGCCACATAGGGCACAGCAAAACTCATCCATTGTCCGAAGCTTATCACATCATCACCAGTAAGGTATTTAAGTGCTACTGCATTAGGAGGGGTACCAATTGGGGTGCCTATGCCGCCAATGTTAGCAGCCACCGGTACGGATAGGAGTAGGCCTATTTTTCCTTTATCGTCTGGTTTACAAAGCGCTAGTACAGGTGTAAGGATTGATAGCATCATAGCTGTGGTAGCAGTATTGCTCATAAACATGGAAAATATAGCTGTTATCAACATTACTCCGAACATAACGGCTTTTGGTGAGCTGCCGAAAGGTGATAATAGAACCCTTGCAAGGTTTTGGTCGAGCCGATATTTTGTGGCTGCCATAGCCAAAAAGAAACCACCTAAAAATAAAATGATTATGGGTGATGCAAATGTGTGTAGAATGTCAATATAAGGGATTGATTTACCATAATCTTCGCCTTCGAATTTTAGGAAAGTCAAGGCTTTATTGGAAAGTAATACGAGTTCTAATAAAATGATGGTAAGGGAAGTGGTATATATTGGGATAGGTTCAAGTACCCAACTCAGAGCAGCGAAAATGAAAATGGCAATAACCCTTTTTTCGATTTCTGTGATTCCCGATAAAGGAATAATTTCAGTTGGAATTAAAAGAATAAGTAAAGGAAGGAGAACGCAGGCAACAAGCTTGAAGAATTTCATCTATGGCCAAAGGTTAAGTATCTGATGGAAAAAGCTATAAACTTAAATCCACTCTTGGTGAGAACCAACTGATTTCCACACAAGAGTCGATAGTTTAAAAAATGGCCTATATATGCTCTTCTAACGTATGGTGAGTATCGATTAGAGGCCCGCCATTCAAAATCTCTTCGGAAGCCTGACTTGCAAACTTGTCGAAGTTGAGATGGAAAGAGTGAGCCAGATGAATGGCCTTACTCACGTAAGCCCCTTTATCGTCCCAGGTATTCATCGGATCAAGTATTTCATCTGGAACATTAGGACACTCTTCAGGCATACTCAAGCCAAAGATTGGATGCTCTTTATAGCTCACGCCATCAAGCTTGCCTTCCAATATGGCTGTGATCATAGCCCTGGTATATTTAAGCTTAATGCGAGAACCTACCCCATAAGCACCACCACTCCAGCCAGTATTTAGCAACCAAACATTTACACCTGCTTCTGTCATTTTCTTGCTCAGCATTTCAGCATATACTGTAGGGTGTAGTGGCATAAATGGCTCACCAAAACAAGCAGAGAAAGATGGAACTGGTTCGTTAATTCCAGCTTCGGTTCCAGCTACTTTTGCTGTGTAGCCAGAGATAAAGTGATAGGCAGCTTGCCCCGGAGTAAGCTTAGATACTGGAGGTAGAACTCCAAAAGCGTCACAGGTCAAAAAGAATATATTCGTTGGGTTATCAGCGTAAGAGGGCTGTTGAATATTCTCAATATGCTCTATAGGATAGCTTACCCTCGTATTCTGGGTTATAGAGCTGTTTTCATAATCCACCTCTCTTGTGCCTTCCTTATAAACAATGTTTTCCAGTAACGCCCCGGGCTTGATGGCTCTGAAAATGTCCGGCTCTTTTTCTTCCGTGAGATCAATCACTTTTGCATAACAGCCACCTTCAAAATTGAATATGGTATTTTCAGAAGTCCAACCATGTTCGTCATCTCCAATTAGCTTTCGCTCGGGATCAGCAGAAAGTGTTGTTTTGCCTGTACCAGATAGACCGAAGAAAACAGCTGTATCATCTTTTTCTCCTACGTTGGCAGAACAGTGCATAGGAAGCACATTTTTCTCTACAGGTAAAATAAGGTTTAAGGCAGAAAAAATTCCTTTTTTCATTTCTCCTGTGTAAGCAGATCCACCTACTAACGCTACTTTTTTGGTGAAGTTCAAGATTGAGAAATTTCCTTGCCTAAGACCAACAGAATCAGGGTTTGGCTCCACATAACCAGGTGCACATAACACTAGCCATTCTTCCTCAAAGTTTTCTTTTTCTTCTTCTGTCAGGCGAAGAAACATACTGTTTACGAAGAAATTTGACCATGGGTATTCAGTAATAGTTCTGACGTTCATCCTGTACTTTGGATCAGCACATACATAACCATCTCTAGCATAAATCTCTTTGCCTGATAGGTAGTCAACCACTCTGTCTTGAAGCTTATCAAAATTATCAGGACTTATGGGTTTGTTAATTCTACCCCACCATACTTTGTCTTTGGTATAATCATCTTCAACTAAAAACCTATCTTGAGGGGATCTTCCTGTGAACTTTCCTGTATTGACGGCCAGAGTGCCATTTTCAGTCTCAGTACCCATTCCTGCTTCAACAGTCCTTTTTTGCAAGTCTTCCGGAGTCAAATTCCAGTTTACGGTGGCATTGGTAATGCCATACTTCTCCAAATCACGTGTCAATGGTTCTTGTGATGTGTTCATGATGTTAATTAATAGTTTAGTTTTATTTATTATCTCTATTCAGGCAGTACCAGTAAGGGCAGCTCGGTATGGAAAATAATCGGTTTGCTTTTTCCCAATCCGAAAATCATCTCGTAAAAACTGTGTTTTCTTGGTACTACAGTTACCATATCTATATTGTGTGTTTTTACATATTCAGTGAGTCCTTTTTCGACATCATCGTTAATTATGTAGTGAAACTGATGAGGGACATTGTGTAAAAACTGCTCATATTTTTTAGCCTCATGTATTTCATCATGTGTAAGCCCTTCATCCTTGCTAATGTGTACTATGTGTATATTAGTCATAAAAGCCCTATTTAAATGCTTTAATGGCTCAAGGATGTGTGTATCTATTTCTTTATAATCACTAGCTAAGGCTACGTTATGTACTTGTTTGTAATCTGCCCCTGAAGGAATGACCAAAACAGGAAACTTGCAGTTCTTAATAGCCGCATAAGTAGTTGAGCCAAAGAACACTTCTTCTAGTCCACTCGCCCCTTTGGTGCCCATCACAACAAGATCTATGCTTTTTGAAGCACATAATGTTTGTAGGGCTTCGATAACAAATGCGTTCTGAATGGTAAACTCATAAGTTACATCCCTTAATTCTGGAACTTCAGATTTTACTTCTTCAAATCTTTCATTAAGCTCTTTATCAGATTGAACATCCAGAGCTTCCATGTTATAGTAAACCCCTACATCACTGTAAGCCACAGGCGATGTATATGCATGCATAATTTGCAATTCTTCAGCTTGCATCTTCTTTGCAAGTTTAGCAGCATATTTCAGCGCGTTAGTGGAACACTCGGAAAAATCTATAGGTACTAATATTCGCTTTATCATGATAGTGGTATTTAAGGTGATCTGAAATGCTCAGATTACTTTTCTAATCACTTCAAATGTATAGGTCAACATCAAAAATCTTTGTGATACTAGTCAGTATCGGGGTTGATAAATGTCAAGAATAAAGCTTCCTATAAGCTAAAAAATTGGCTTAAATATTTCCTTAATTTGAATTAGAGCAAGCTGCAAACGTTTATTGTAGTGATTTACTCTCTGAAAAATAATTTCTAAAGTTTCATTCACAAAGGCTAAACATCAGATATCAGTTTAATAAGTTTTTGTTCTATTTTTGACTGATGCGAATGATGATTCGGAAATGGTCTCCGTTTTTACTAATAACACTTACAGGCCTTCTTCTTTATTCAGGAATTACCAAAACATATGCCTTTACAGATGCGTATGATTTTGTCTATTCTGCTGACCATCCAGATTTTATCAAAGTCTTTTTTCAAGGAGGACGTCCTATTTATGGATTCATCATGAAATGGAGTTATTTAGCTATTAATGGCATAGAAGAGTTATACATTCTAAGAATATTGGCACTAATATTTGCGATTAGCTTTAGTGGTTACTTCTTTTCATATATGAGACGAGAAGGAAATAATGTTTATGAAAGCCTCTTTGTAGCGCTTATAGTATTGCTTTCACCATCACTTTCTATAAAAATCTTGTGGTCTGTAATATGGATATTGCCACTTGTATTGTGGATATCCTTTTACTCAGGGGTATCTCTTGTGAATTATCAACGCCACGGAAAAGTACTAGACTTAGTTGTAGCCATTATTGGAGGTTTGGTGGTGTTACTTACTTATCAACCTCTATTTACTTTTTCAATTATTCCACTTTTCTTGAATTGGATTAAAACCAAAGACTTCAAAGAGTTGGTGAAATTAGGGTTAATACACCTTTCCTTATACCTAATCTACTTTCTAATATTCAAATTCTATTTAAGGTTTTTAGACATTCCGTCACTTGAAAGAGCTGGTATTTCTACCAATATCTTTGAACGAATGCAATGGTTTATAACTGGCCCTCTAATCAAGGGGTTTACATGGAGTTTATTCTTTGTCTCTAGTGGTTTTCGCTGGGCCATTCGCGCAATTATTATAATAGGTCTCATATGGTCAGTTATGAGCTATTCAAAACTTAGCTTCAAGTATTTTTTGATAAATAGTATTATTCTATTCTTATTTCTTTTAGGATCGTACATTCCTAATATATTGTCTTCTGATAGCTGGATGTCCTATCGCACTATGGATACTCTTTTACTCATACCAATACTATCTATATGGTTTAGCATCAAGAAATCAAGAGTAAGCGATTTATCGAAAAAAGTGATTTACGCGTTATTTTTATTTTTTTCATTCGCTATGGCATTTTTTAATATCAATAGAGGGTTCATTGATATACAGGTAGCAGAATACAATGCTGTTAATAAAAAAATGGCATCTTTAGATGAAAACACTAATACCCTTTTATTCATTCCACCTCCTTTGAAATTGGTTCAAGATGAAAAAATACTCAAAAGGGTAATTACAGATGAGTTTGGAAGGTTATCCTCATCGTCCACTTGGGTACCAGAGCCGATGACAAGATTAATCTTGCGCTCGAACGGCAAGAATGAAAGTTTAAAACTGTTTGTAATGGAATCCGATAAAGAGATTATGAATAATCACAATAGAGTAACTATCGATGTAGGATCGCTATTTCTAGAGGAAATAAAAAACTAATTATGGCATCACCAATAAAAAAAATAAAGCCGCTTAACTTTCCTTGGGAAACCAGCGATCCGTTCTTATTTTGTGTGCATCATGCCGATGCATACCCAAAGGGAAACGAAGAAATGGGGCCTGATGCTTCATTAGAAGGCAGGAACATTGGTCAAGATTTTACTATCAAAGAAGGATGGAGAATGTATCACGGCACTAAAGTTCCAGGGTTTCCACCACACCCACACCGGGGGTTTGAAACGGTTACAGTTGTTACGGAAGGCTTTATTGATCATTCTGATTCATTGGGTGCAACGGCACGATTTGGTAATGGTGATGTTCAATGGATGACGGCTGGCAAAGGACTTCAACATGCTGAGATGTTTCCTCTACTCAAAAGAGATGAGCCTAATCCATTAGAGCTATTTCAAATCTGGCTTAATCTTCCGGAGAAAAGTAAGATGGTCGAGCCTCATTTTGGAATGTTGTGGTATGAGGCTATTCCCAGGCTGGAGTATAAGGATGAACGTGGAAAAGTGACTACCGTAGCACTAATTGCCGGAAAGTTGGATGATAATATTGCACCTGCTACTCCTCCCAAATCATGGGCGGCAGAAGACCGTAATGAGGTAACTATTATGACTATTGATATGGAGGCAAATGCAGAATGGACACTGCCTGAAGCGAGTGAAGGCCTTAATAGAACAATATACTACATTGAAGGCGAAGGATTAACATTAGCGGAAGAGGCAATACCAGGCTATCACGGAGTGGAGCTTGATTCCAGTCAAGAGATTATCTTGAAAAATGGAGACCAAAAGACGAGATTGCTTTTACTACAAGGTCGCCCCATTAACGAACCTGTTGTTCAATATGGTCCATTTGTAATGAATACTCAGGAAGGCATTCAACAGGCTATGCAGGATTATCAACAAACTCAATTTGGTGGTTGGCCCTGGCCTACAAATGAGCATGTTCACGATCGTGAAAAAGGCCGTTTTGCGATTCATGCGGATGGGAGGGAGGAGATAAAGTAGCTAATTCACCTTATTCATTGAAATTGTTTTTCCGTCTGGATAAATCTTATAGAGTATGTTTTCTTTATCATTATTATCCTCAATTAGTAACTTAAACACTAAATTACTGTTATGATAGACTCCTAAAACACTATCTGAAATAGTTCTTAATTTATAGCTTACTCCATTTTCTGAATTATAAATAAGGCCATAATTTGAAGCTTCAATGGAAGTGAACCCGTAGTCACCAATGATTTCCTCATTAACATCAGGCAAAGTTAGTTGTGAGCCCTTTTCAACAAACCAATTGGAAAGCTTTAAGAAAGGACTCTCTTCTAAGAAATCTTTATGGGCATGCGAAAGTGCATTAATCTCGTTAACAACTATATCTGGTGTTACGCCAATACCATCTATTGTCTGATTAGTAAAAGGATTTTTTTGATAACCTTTGGAATAGAGAAGAAAAGTACCGTCAGATAATGAATAGTAATCCGCTAAATTCACCATACCTTGTGTTGGCTCCCCAATTACATCACCAACTTCCAAATTTTGAAATGCATAGGCCATAATTTCGGCACTAGAAGAAGTTTGATGACCAACCAATAATTTGACCGGGATTTCTGTCAGTTTTTCACCGATTACCTTTTTAAAGGTTTTATAGCTTATTGTTTTATTTTCTCTTGGAATATAAAAGCTGTCAAAAGTTGTTTGTTCATCAATAAAATAACTAAGTATGAATGCCGCACTTGATTGATACCCACCACCATTATCCCGCAAGTCCAGTATGATTCCGTTACTGTTTTTTAAAAAATTGAATGAATCTGATATCAGTTCCTTGAACGCATCATCCAAATCAGGAAAATAATTAACTTTCAAGTAACCTATGTTTCCTTCTAAAACAGCAATTTGAGATATTGGAGGGCTCTTGGGTAACTGGTTGGCTTTTTTATTCTTAATGACACGCAGATGCTTATCATTACTTAATTTGTAAAGGTGTACATTCAATTGCGAAATAAGAGAGTCTTCACTCAACTGGTTGTAGGTTCCTTTTTTGTAATTTTCGAGTATATCTTCACTTATTTTTATACTAAGCTCTTTGTTGAAATAGTTGCCTGCTATTACTTCTGCAACTCGTATTGGTAAAGTTTTTTCAATGTTACCATCAATTTTTTCAGCACTGGACGAACATCGGATGAATAAGGATAAGAGTAATAAAGTTTTATATTTTCTCATGTCAATATCTTTTGTGCTAAAAGACGAAACATTAAGTATGAGGTTTTTGATTTGTATTAAAAATGAGTCCCCCTACATGTAGGAAAACTCATTTCCGACCTTTTCGATATTCTTCTGGAGTCATTTTCTGACTTTGTCTAAAATATCTATAAAACGATGATTTACTTTTAAATCCACATTCATACATTATGTGCTTAATACTTAGTAAGTTTTTACCATCATTATGCATTATCCTTATTGCTTCTTTCACTCTATAAGTATTAATCAATTCTAGAAAGTTCTTTTGATCAACGGTGTTCATAACTTCAGACAAATGTCTAGCCTTCAGTTGTAAATCTCTAGAAAGAAACTCGAGAGAATAATTAGGATTTAGATACGGCTTATTTTTTTCTAGATGACATTTTATCGAATTCCATATATCAAATTTATCAGAATCACTTAAAGTGGAAGTTGAGTATTTTTTAGTGTTGTTTATCCAATCTTTAGATGATAATCTATTTAAAAGCAACGTGTAGACCCACACAAAAGAGACAAGACAGATTATAGCTACAATTGAAATGGTTATGTAGTTTAATCGTAATCCTGAAGATGTAAATTCAGCTAACGCCAAAAACCCAAGTATTAAAGCACCCAAGTATAAAAATTTGGTGTTGTTCCAATTGGAATTTTGTTTGATGCCTAATAAAGAGTTGAAAATTAAATAGACAAGTCCAGGTAGTGTTTCTATATCATCGAAGCCATAGATATATATTCTTTCTACAAGATGTTGATAAAGAATCACTGCTAATATTGAGGAGATTATAATGTAAAAAGTCATTGACGGCTTTTTATTGATATTCAAGCGAATGGAATTAAGAAAATGACCATAAAGTAGAGCATAGCAGCCAAAAAAATTGAGCGTGTTAGTCAAATGACCAATTTGAATTAGAAATAGGTTGAAAAAATTTATTCCAACTAGAATAAAAATATTCCTTAGCGGAATGGACTGCTTTGATTTAGAAGCCGAATAAGCTAAAGATATAGCTATTAATGATATACTGAATGAAACTAATGATAGCAGGGACATTGTTCAGACGCCTTATATCAACATAATTAATCAAATAGTTTTTAATAACTAAAAACGTATCAGCTTTTCTACCTGCTCCTCCAAGAGTTGTTGGTACAAGGGATTTGTTATTTTGTTACCATCAAAGTTTTGCTCGATATGAGAAAACTTCGGCTTTAAGGACAGCACTTCCATGCCACAATAATGAAAAATATCGGTAAGATGGCTAAGTGCTAAACCTGCTCCCTGTATTCCTGAGGAGATTCCTACTAGTGCACTCTTTTTACCTTTGAAGCTGTGCGGAAATTTGAGTCCATCAATGAAAGTTTTTAATACTCCTGGGAACGACCCATTATATTCAGGCACTATAAAAGCAAATTTTTTGGTCTCAGCCATCAACTCCCTAAACTGATTAAAATCTTCATTTTTTCCAGCTTGTTCATACAATGCCGAGAACGCAAAATCGTTGGGTAAATCTGATAAGTCAATAAGTTGATTAGGACAATCTTTATCATTTAATAATTGCTGATAAAGTTGTGCTATCTGATAACTTACCGAGTCCGTGCGATTTGTGCCGCAAATGATGATTATTTTATCCATTTAGTTTGTGCCGTCAATTAGTCTACCTCTATTATCAGTAGTAACATTTATTTCGGCAGGAGGTTCACCCACATAGATTAAATCTCCAGTAGATCCTATTGTGCCTGTAAGTCGATTATTGACATTGATAATAATATCGTTGGAACTTTTATGTGATATATCTGCATTTATCACATTCAGATTTGCCCCTTCAAACCTGCTGTCACCAGAAGAAAAAAGGACTTTAAGATCGGTCACATTGCCTTTTATAAAGTAGTTGGTGATCTCGTTATTATCAATATTTAAGCTCTCAGTGTCTAATTCTAAACGGATGACACCATTACTGTCCTTCGATTTTAAAGATAAATTTGAGTAGGTGAGTAGACCGTTTGAAGTGATAGTACTTCCACCTATAATTTCTATAAATTCAAGATTTGGATGCGTGATCTCGAGAATGGGAAAGTCGTAGTCACGTACCCACTTGCAACTAATAGTATTCTTTATTTCTAGAACATTACTGTTAAGTGAGAAATCAATGTCATCTATCATATTTTCACCCGTGGTTAAACTGACGCTTTGGTCAGGCCCCTCAGTGAATATGACATTAAATTCATTATTAATAATCAATTGATTGAACTCACCAACATCAACAATTTTTGTGATGCTGCTTCCCGCAGATTTCAGGCAATCAGGTGCATTTTCACTATCGCATGAAAGTATTATAAAAGACAATATGATGATTGCTAGTCCTCTCATTTTATTCTATACCCAATAGCAAATTCCATAGCCTCGGCTTTTGCTGCATGTGATTTAACTCCAATGGAGCTAAATAAATGATCTCCAAAATATCGTCTTAGTTTAAGCCTTAAGTAAAAGGGCTGAAAAGCACTATGAGGATCATACAAATAATATCCGGCATGCATAATGACGGAGTATTCGTTGAAAAGCATCTCATGTGCTAAAACCAGTCCTATTCTATTAAAGTCGGTTCCTTCATTTACCTCATCATCAAATTTTACTTCTTCTCTCAACGATCTTGAATGAAACCATTCCAGGCCAACTCCAAATCGACTTTTGTGATTTACTTTTTTATCTACTATACCTGATAAGACAAAGAACGGCTTGGCTCCAGCTCCAATTTTAAGACTCTCATGTGCTCCACCAATGAGAATTATGGAGTAACCTATTGGCTTCGTCTCAAGCTTTGGTTCATCTATGTATTTGTACTCACGTTTTTTGTAGTTAAACATATATTGTAACCCAAAATTGGCTGCCATAATATTTATACCGGAGTTTGGTTTTTTTATCGCTCCATTGGAGAAATGAGTAATTGAAGTGGAGGCGTTAAATGATAGTCGTTCAGTTAAAGCATATTCATAACCAAACTGAAGAAGCACAGCACCTGTTAAATCAGTACTGATTACATTATTTTGGTTGTTAGTTACTCTATCATATTTTTCAGTGGTATATCCGGCCCCGAACCCCATTTTAAATTGGAGTTGACTTCTGGCTTCGCGTTTTCCTCTCAGGTAAAAATTGAAATGAGGTATTAATGCAAGTGTTTTACCGAGCTTGTCATTTTTGTAATCCATGTAGACAAAAGTGACTCCGCGATCAGGGAAATTATAGCGTTGTTGCCAAGGCCTATCACCATGCGTTTTTCGATTATATACCACTCTAAAACCTACTGGATGGTCAACTATCAGGTGACTGATTTGAGGTTTGTGCTCATAAATAAACCCTCTAAAGACTTCAAGACCCAACGATTTATTAGGACTTTCTGATGTCTGTGACCAACCTTGGTAATAGCAGACTAACAAAAATAGAAGAGTGATTTTACCTCGCACGCTTATGAAATTAGGTGGCGAAATTACATTGAAAAATGGGCTTATAAAAATGATTTTATCTTCTCCAGATCAGCTGGAGTATCAATACCAACAGACTGAATGTTGGTCTCGGCTACTTTGATGTTAAACCCATTTTCTAACCATCGCAGTTGCTCTAATGATTCAGTTTTTTCGAGTATTGATTGGCTTAGGCGCGTGACTTGATCAAGAATATCGACTCTGTATGCGTAGATGCCTATATGTTTATAATAGTTATGATTTTTAGACCAATATTTCTGTTCTTTGTTTCTGTTGAATGGAATAGGTGAGCGAGAGAAGTACAACGCATTACCATCAGTTCCAAAAACACATTTCACAACATTGCTATCAAATATTTCACGGTCGTCATCAATGCGCTTTACAAGTGTAGCAAGTTGAGTCTCTCCATCAAGCAGTGCTGCCAGTGAATCTATTTGCTGAGGGTCTATAAAGGGCTCGTCTCCCTGAATATTAATAATGTAATCAAATCCAGACTCCTTTTTTACTACCTCATTGCACCTATCAGTACCGCTCTGATGATTTTCGTTTGTCATACAGACGTTTCCTCCAAAACTGTTAGCTGCATCCATTATAGCCTTATGATCTGTTGCTATCACTACCTTGTCAAGAAAAGATGATTTAGAGGCTTGCTCATACACTCTTTGCACCATTGGTTTACCGCCTATATCAGCAAGGGCCTTTGCAGGAAATCGGGTAGAGGCATATCTAGCAGGAATTACGCCAAGTATTTTCATTAACTATTGAGTTTTACTTTCAAAGAAGTTCCTTCCTCACTGGTTACAATTATCTCAGAGTCCTTTTCAATATAATCTCCTCTGGTATAAGCATCATATAACTCATCATTAATCATCACTTTACCGCTGGGGCGCAATATGGTATGAGCTTTACCGATTTTACCAATCATAGATTCTTCATGAAAACTGCTAGTATAACCATCGCTTCTACTCATGGTATCCGTTAGTGCTACACGTGCAAAAAGCTTAGAATCCGTAAATTTTACACCAACTAAAAAAAGTAAAGCCATCCCCCCAAATATTCCAATGGTTGCCACAATTGTGGCAATTAGAATTTCATCCATCGCAACGAATGTGAAATCAAATGCATCATTATTTAGCATCACTAATATTAGTGACCCTAAAGTGAAAGCAATACCCAAAATCCCTGCTATACCAAATCCCGGAATTACAAAAACCTCTAACGCAATGAGTACCAGACCAACAAAGAATGCTATAATTTCCCAGTTCTCGGCAAGGCCATTCATATAATAAGGGACGAAGTATAGTACTAGTGCTATTAGCGAAGCAGCTATGGGAAACCCCACTCCAGGAGTTTGCAATTCAAACCAAATTCCACCAACGATCACCATAATCAAAACGCCACTGATAAATGGGTTGAGAACAAATGCCATAATTTTTTCTGAAGTGCCTAGTTCATAATCAACTCGTTCATAGTCTTCCACGCCATTGCGTTCCAGAATTTCTTCAATGCTGGATACTTTTGCTTCACAAAAACCATGTTTAATAGCTTCTGATGTAGAGAAAGTAATAACCTGCCCTTCCTTTGTTACACTGTCAATTTCAATGGTTTGATCGACCATCCCTTCTGCTATTTGTGGGTCGCGTCCATTTTCTTCAGCTATTGACCGCATAGTGCTACGCATATAAGATTGATACTTATCTGGTGCGGCAGAACCATCTTGAAATACTACCGTAGCTGCTCCAATATTTGCCCCTGGAGCCATATATATACTATCACATGCTATAGAAATTAGAGCACCAGCAGAGGCAGCATCCTTATTAATGAAAACCCAAATCGGCTTGTCGAAATCCATAATATTTTCTACGATATCTTTAGCATCAGTGACTACACCACCATAAGTGTCCATTTCTATAATCACATAATCAGCCTCAATTTCTTCAGCATGCTCTATAGCTAACTCTACATAACGATTAGAGCGCGGGTCTATCTCAGACTTTATTTCCATCACCATGACAGTGGGCTTATTCTGGCTGAAAGCTGAAATGCTTAATAATAAAGAAATAAGTAGTCCAATACTTTTGAAGCGTTGCATACCATGTATTTTTGCCTGAATCAAATATAAATACTTTTGACTCCAAAACCCCAATTACAATACTCCCATACTTTCAATGGAGCAATCTGGAAAGTACTGTTTTCTAAAGATATTGACTTCATAGCTATAGAGGTTAGAAACGAAACTGATATGAAACTTGAGTTTTATCTTTTGGACCTAATTGAATATGGTCTAAATCCAATTGAAATTCAAGGAATAGAATGGTGGATGTCATTGGATAAATTGACCAACGAGGACGTGATTATTAAAAGATATGTTGCAGATGCGAATCCGGAGGTGGTAGAATATATAGGGTGGAGCATTAATCAAAAGCAGGAAAGTTGGCACAAGACTGTTGATTCATACGTTTCTGATATAGAAGATACTAGCACGACTGACCCATCGTTTTATTCCGGAAATAATGACCATTTCAATTTAATAAAAGAGTTTGTTTTGGAAGTGTCAGGAGTTGAGATCTTGGATGTAGGAGCTGAGTATTTGGAGCGAGAGGATATACTTTCTGTTTCCTACTATATAAAAAGTGAAAAGTTGGCTAATTATTTGCTGATAAGCGATTTGAATAAGAAAGTTTTGTTCCATCAATTGCTTGATGACAATTTGGATGGAATAGGTCAAAATACATTCTCACTTGTTGATAACAAGCTTATATTTGCAAAACAGAAGAATGAACTCAACATTTATCAAATACATTAATATGCGTGGTTTTCTAATCCTATTTTTTTGCGCATTTGCTGGTGTTACATCAGCGAGTACTTTTAGTTTAGACTCAATAGGCTCTGAGACGAAAGACGGCAAGACTTTCATTTTGCACGAAGTGGGCAATAATGAAACCCTTTATTCTGTGTCTAGAAAATATGATGTCCCGATTTACGAAATCATTAAATATAATCCTCCAACCGAATATGGACTGGATCAAGGGCAAGTTATTCGAATTCCTCTTCCTGATAGAGTAGAAAAGCCAAAGCAAGAAGTTGTTGTGCCTCAAGTGATCAACGCAACCGAAACGAACTTAACTAATACAGAGACTAAAGAAGCAACAGGAAAGCCTCAGGTCAAACAAGAAAAAGTTTTTCATATTGTAAAACAGAGTGAAACCATGTTTTCAATCTCAAGGCTTTATGAAGTAAGTATCGAAGACTTGAAAGTATGGAATGAGTTGGTTTCAAATAACCTTTCCATTGGTCAGGAACTGATTGTTAAACCAGCTGCTAAAAAAGAACCTGACCAAATGTTAAGTCAAGGTAATAGTCGGCAAACTCATGAGGTAAAACAATCTGAAACACTTTACTCTATTTCTAAACTATATGACGTTACTGTAGCAAAGCTCAGGGAATGGAACGACTTGGTAAGTAATGAATTAAGTATTGGCCAATTGTTGATTGTAGCTGAGGAGGGAGAGGTGCAAAAAGCTACTGTTATTATTGAAAAACCAGAAGTTAAAATACCAACTGAGGAGACTGTGCCGACTGTTGTGAGAATTGATACAGCTAAATACAATGTAAAACCAGAAAAGAGAACCAATTTCGAGGAGGTTTATGAATCTGGCCTGGCAACGGAAATTGAAGGAACATCCGGTAACCGAAAGTATTTGGCATTACATCGTTCTGCTAAAGCCGGTACCATAATGAAAGTTAAGAATGAAATGAATGATCAGGAAGTTTTTGTCAGGGTTATAGGGCCTCTTCCTGACACAAGTGTCAATAAAAATTTAGTGGTTAAGATCTCAAAGGCTGCTTATGACCGTTTAGGTGCTATTGACCCTAAATTTAGAGTAACGGTTTCTTACATTCCGTGATAACAGAAGATCTCAAAGACTTTCTTGATGCTAAAGTAGATCAATATAATCGGCCAAGATTTATTGACAATGATCCTATTGTTATCCCACATCAATATTCGCTAAAACAAGACATTGAAATAGTAGCATTTTGGGCAGCTATATTGGCTTGGGGTCAGCGAATAACAATTATCAATAAATGCAACGAACTTTTTGGTTTGATGGATAACTCACCTTATGATTTTATTCTAAATCATAAGGACAGTGACCTCAAGCGTTTTGACAATTTCAAGCATCGAACGTTTAACACCACGGATACTTTGTATTTTATCGAGTACCTGAAAACCTATTATCAACAATATGGTTCTCTGGAAAATGCTTTTACTATTGGGCTCAAGTCAAGTCACGAAAATGTGGAGATAGGGTTAATCAACTTTAGAAGGCAGTTTTTTACACTACCTTTTGCTCCTGACAGAACTAAAAAACATATTGCCACTCCAGAGCGGAATTCTGCTTGTAAGCGAATCAATATGTTTCTTCGCTGGATGGTACGTGATGATGATAATGGGGTTGATTTCGGCCTTTGGAAAGTGATAAAACCTAGTCAGTTGGTTTGCCCCTGTGATTTGCATGTTGATAGAGTGGCTAGAAAGCTAGGGCTAATTAAGAGAAAGCAAACTGATTGGCAAACGGCTACTGAGTTGACCAATAATTTAAAGCAACTTGACCCAAATGACCCGGTGAAATATGATTTTGCACTGTTTGGTTTAGGTATTGAAGAGAAGTTCTAATTTATTTTCCCCAGATCTCAGGATCTTTTCTCCAACTTTCTAAAGTTGCCAATTGTTCTTGTTTTACGTAACCCCGTTTTTGAGCTTCTTTAATAAGTACACTGTAGTTACTCAAGCAAACCAGTTCAATTCCAGCATCTTTGAAATTTTTGTCCGCTAGATCAAAACCGTAAGTGAATATTGCGATCATCCCAAGTACCTCAAACCCTGCATTCTTTAAATCAGCCGCTGCTTTCAGGGAACTGCCTCCGGTTGATACCAAATCTTCCAATACGACTACTTTCTGGCCTTTTACCACTTTCCCCTCGATCATATTTTCCATGCCATGCCCTTTAGGTTTTGATCGGACATAGACAAAAGGAATATTTAGCGCTTCAGCCACTAGTGCCCCTTGTGGAATGCCTGCGGTAGCTACACCACCAATACTTTCTACGTCAGGAAACTTCACCTTAATTGCTTCAGAAAGAGCATTTTTGATGTAAGTTCTTGCTTCAGGGTACGATAGCGAAAGTCTGTTATCACAGTAAATAGGTGAGCTCCATCCTGAACTCCATATAAAAGGGTTCTCCAGATTGAGCCTAATGGCTTCAATATCCAGTAGTTTTGAAGCTACTGTTTCCGCTACGGTTATATCTTTTGAATGCTGAGTCATGGACGCGAAATTATTGATTAAAAAACGCAATTTCTATTGGCTTGCTAATAAATTTTGCATTCATTTGTTAGTCGCAATCATTAAAATCTTTGGATGAATCTTTTCATCAATGACATTCCTGTTCAAATTGTAGATGCTCTGCAAAAACCTGATAAAAGGGAGTTTAATACTGTTATTAACGCTGAAGTAGAACCGATTACAAGAGCTAAGCTTTTACATCGTGTTTGGATAAAAAATGCAAAAATCAGTGAGCTAGAGGAAATTCTTGATGTTCTTGATACTACTACTTTTCATGGGTTGGTGTCGCTCACACTCACAGTCAGCAATTATGAAGAGGTCAAATCATTTGTTAAGAATAAGTTCAAAATCATAAGAGCTGCTGGTGGGCTTGTGAGGAAAAAGGATAAAATTTTGATGATTTATCGCCTGAAAAAATGGGACTTACCTAAGGGAAAATTCGAAAAGGAAGAAAAATCAAAGGAAGCTGCGTTACGTGAGGTGGAGGAAGAATGTAATATTCAGGTTAAGCTTAAGAAGAAAATCTGTACTACCTGGCACACCTATACAATGAAGAAAAATCGTATCCTCAAAAAGACGACTTGGTATGCCATGGACATTGTCAGGGATAAAGACATGAAGCCTCAAGTAGAGGAAGATATAGAAGAGGTGAGATGGATGACACCCAAAGAAGTATTTCATGCCCTGGATGATTCATATAAGTCTATTCGCTTTGTATTTGACAGATACTTTAAGAAAGAGAAGGAAAAGGCCGCTCAGGTCTAATATTAAAATCAATTAAGATTTTTCATCAGAACCAACAGGAAAGTTAGTCTAGACTATAAGGAAGGAATTCACTTATATCTCCATTATAACGATGCACTTCTCTTATAATAGAAGAACTAATTGCTGCCAGTTTTGGAGAGGTGATTAGAAATACGGATTCCAATTCATCGTTTAGAAATCGATTTACCTGCGAGATACTGTTTTCATACTCAAAATCGGTTGTATTTCTGAGACCTCGTAATAAGAATTTAGCATCATATTTTTTTGCCAATTCGGCAGTCAGCTCATTATATACCAGTACTCGCACATTTGGGTGTTCATCGAAAGCATTTTCTATATACCCTACCATTTTATCAACATTGAAGTAGCGATTGTTCTTTTTGCTGTTATGACCAATGCCAATGATAATCTCATCAAACAATTCAAGACCTCGTAAAACAATATCTTCATGGCCTTTAGTAAAGGGGTCAAATGAACCTGGAAAAATGGCTATCTTTTTCATCAGACAGACTAAGAACAAAGATGCATGCTATACAAATCAAAGAAATGATGCTCTTGTACCTCATCGAATACAAATCCAAATTTTAGGTAATCTGGACGATCACCAAAAGAGATATTTTTTATGAATTTATAGAATTCATTATAATGTGGAGACTGCTTTCCAATATACCCCCACATCACTACATCACTATTTTTCTGTGTTCTGTTGAGTCCTTTGATTACCAGCATGATGTAGCGGATGTACTCGTTAAATTGCTTGATTGTAAACTGGTTATAGTACTCCAATTTTCCCTTTTTCAGGGTTATGATATGAAGTTTGAAACGATCTATGTATAAGTATAGGGAATCCTTTTTATTACTTTTCGCGAAGTTGATTGCTCCATCAATTAAGGCACTGGATTGATGTATAAAACCAACTGAAGTATTTGGGTATAGAGCGCGCAGCCATTCTACCAACACTTTACTCATAGCAAATACACAAATAGCATCTGACTTGATATGCTGATAATAGAGAATCTCTTCTGTTTCGGGATTTACCTTCGAGTTTAGTTTGAGATAATCTAAAGCAGCCTCTTTGACAAATAGAGAAGAAGGAACTAAGGAAAATTTATTATTTTTTATACTTATTCTTACTGTCTTCCAAAAGCCGGCCATAAGAAGATGATGATCTTCAAATAGGCTCGCAAGCATAGTTTGTAGCTCTCTATACGTTTTAACACTAGCTAATACGTAATCCTCAAGCAGTAAGACTTGATTGCTTGCAGAATCTACAACAGAAACCTGAAAGTCACGAACTCCAATCTGGATTAACAAATTGTATTGATGCAAGTTCTCAACATCGAACTTACCATCCTTTATTTTCTTTATGAGCTTATAACCTGCAGTTGTAGTATTCAATTGATTATTCCCAGTTTCCAGAAGTTGTCACGTCAGTTTTAGAACCAAACCTTAATGGTTTTTTATTCTTCGCTTCATTATCTTCTGACCTTGTCGGGTCAAATGGCTTAGGGTTTTTAACTTCTATAACATCGACCAAGAGGTTGCTTCGTTCTATTTCGTTGGCATAAATCTCGAACTTCACACCTTCTTTACCAGGAACATAAGCAATGCGGCTAATGTCCATGTTTAGATCAAACTTAACTTCTTCTAACGACATCATAAGGTCTCCCTTTGAAATAGCTTGTCCCGCAGAAAAAGTGATTTGGTTAACTACATTTCCTGAGTTTTTGAACTTATGTGTTACTTTTTTACCCCCTTGATTCAAAGTATATGCAGGAGCTCCTTGAATAGCACTGCCTCCTTGATCAACTTGATAAGAGACGAAAGAACCATTATTAGCAGCATTTACATTATGTGTAGTCTTGAATATTCTGTTTTTAGCCGGAATAATATCTAATGTATCATAAGAAATAATTGAACTATCGGCACCATAACTTAGAGTGACAATAGTTTCAGTTTTTTGAATAATTGGATACTCTCCGTTCTCGATAAAATCAATCAATTTATCCCAGTCGCTGGTATAGTTGCCGTTAACCTCCTGATAAACGATTTGAGCTTCTCTTATAAATTGCAACTTCTCAATGACGGCAGCCTCTCTAGTGGCAATCATAGCTCTATCATCTATGGTCGATTTTACACTGAAAACTAGATAAACCCCCAAACAAATGCTGAGAACTAAAAATACTTTTGATAAAATGCCAGTAGTGTTCATTAGTTAATATTTTTAAAATGCAATAATAAGTCTTTTGAAAAGCAAAACATATGATTTAAGATGCTAATTAATGGAATTATTGCCATAATTTAAAATAGCCTCTCATATTTAGGAGCTCTTTTTTTGACAATCTTCCTCGAAGTAAATTATGCTTTATTTCATCAGATAATAGATTCAATTCTTCAAAAGTCACAAACCGTACTTCTTCAATCATTTGATGCTGTTTTAATAACTCAGGGTCAACTCCTTTAATCAATTCACCTCCGGTGACAGTAACTTCAAAGAATAATTCAATAGCATGCAATTTTCTGTCAAAATATTCATTCACAAAAAGTAAAGAACGAACTTGTACATGAAGGCCAGTCTCTTCCAATATTTCTCTTATTAACGCATCCTCAGCACTTTCTTGAAACTTCAATCCACCACCAGGCGGGGACCAGAGTTGGCCATTAGATCCGATACCATTGTGTCTAACCAGTAAAAGACTGTTGTCCTGAAAACAAATGCCGCAGGCTCTAACTCTAAGTTTATTTTCAAATAGTTCTTTTGCTTCAGAATTCATTTCAGAATGATAAACATATTTATTGAATAGTTAAAGATTACTGTTCATGTATCTTTGAATCTTTAATTGTCCAATTTATGAAGGTTTACAATCCGAACTATAAAGAAAGAGTAAAGTCCAATCTTGAGAGACAATTCTTCATGAAACATATTGGGTTTAATCTCGATATTATCGAACCAGGAAGAACGGAAGGCATATTGAATTTGGAACAAATTCATAAACAGCAAGTAGGCTTCGCACATGGAGGGTTAGTCGCCACATTAGCCGATATAGTTGCTGGTTTTGCCGCTGTAACCCTTGTTCCGGCAGATCATCACGTGGTGACTGGTGAAATTAAGATTTCTTACCTCAATCCTGGTGTTGGACAGCAATTAAAAGCAAAAGGATGGGTATTGAAACAAGGTCGAAAAATGAATTTTTGTGAAGCTGAGGTTTGGGCGATAAATGATGGGAAAGAAATATTGATAGCTAAAGCTTCTGCAACTATGGTCACCATATTTCCAGAAGAGATAAAATAGATAGTGCCAAAACCTTCTGAAATACTTCTGCAGAAATTTCCTTTTGAGCCTACTCAGGGACAACGTAAATCATTTCATAAGATTGATAAGCTGATTGAAAATAAAGATGTACTTGTCATAAGGGGTTATGCAGGTACTGGTAAAACTACTTTAGTGACTTCCCTTGTCCAGGTATTTCCTCTTTTCAATTTAAAATTTGTTTTAATAGCCCCAACAGGCAGGGCGGCTAAGGTGATGTCTTCTTATGCGAATCGAATGGCATTTACTATTCATAAGAAGATATATAAGCAATCAAAAACTGATGAATCAGGGCCTGTGTTTAAAAAACAAAAAAACTATGCAAAGAATACGGTTTTTATAGTTGACGAGGCTTCAATGATCAATGAAGACAGTGGCTTTGGTAAATCCGGCCTTTTAACTGATTTAGTCGATTTTGTATTTACAGATAGTTCGAACAAACTGATTTTGATAGGAGATGAGGCTCAGTTACCTCCTGTAGGTCAGGAAATCAGCCCGGCTTTTGATGAAATTCGCCTGTCCAATGACTTTAATCTGGAAGTGGAATCTGCATTGCTAACCGAGGTAATGCGCCAAGAATTGGAATCAGGTATTTTATTTAATGCAACTAATTTCAGAAATGAATTATTGAATGAACAACCTAAAATTGAAATTCAAACTTCATTTGAAGACATCTTTAAAATGACTGGTGAAAGATTGGAAGATGGGATTCGGTATGCATATGACAATTATGGTATAGAAAATACAGCTATTATTTGTAGATCAAACAAGAGCGCGATTGCTTACAATCGATATATAAGAAATAGTATATTCTTCTATGATTCGGAAATAGAGGCAGGAGAGTTTTTGATGATAGTCCGTAATAATTATTTATTCGGACCTGATGAGATAGGTGGAGGATTCCTGGCCAATGGTGACTTTGTGGAAGTTATGAAAATAGTGTCATTTGAAGATATGCATGGATTTCGGTTTGCTACGCTCTCACTCAGACTTACGGATTACCCTAACCTTGAGCCATTTGAAGCAAAGGTTATTCTAGATACACTCCATAGTGAAACCCCAGCCTTAAGTCAGCAGCAAAATGAATCATTATATGCTTCGGTATTGGCAGATTATGTTGACCTAAAAGGCAAGGAACGCAGAGAGGCCATAAAGACTGACCCTTACCTGAACGCATTACAAATTAAGTTTGCTTATGCTATAACTTGTCATAAAGCGCAAGGAGGACAGTGGCCTATAGTCTTTGTTGATCAGGGTTACCTAAAGGAAGATATTGTGGATAAAGATTTTGTGAGGTGGTTGTATACCGCAGTTACAAGAGCTACCAAACAACTATTTTTGATGAACTTCAATAAGAAGTTTTTCGTTAGTTCTAAATGAATTGTTAAGACAGATGTAAGTCACTATTTTGTAGATGAGAAAACTTATATTTGTAATGAAAATTGAAAATTATTAATCTAAGATGAAAACATTAGTGGTATTTATATTTGGAGTATTTATGATTTATGGTGCTTTTGCGCAAGAAGCTACTGAAACTCAATCGGGTCCGGTGATGGCATTTGCCGAAGAACAACATGATTTTGGAGACATACATCAAGGAGATAAGGTAGAGCACATTTTTACATTTGAAAATACTGGAAATGAGCCTCTAATCATTACCAATGTCCAAACGACTTGTGGTTGTACTGCTCCGGCATGGCCAAGAGATCCTATTGCACCTGGTCAATCAAGTGAGATCAAAGTTGTTTTTAATAGTACTGGAAAAATGGGAAGACAACATAAGGTGATTACGGTGATTTCAAATGCAACTACAGCTGTTAATAAGGTGGCTATTGTGACCAATATTTTACCTAAAGAAAGTAGATAATCTACCTCTATAATTAAACCGGAAGTAAAGCCTGATTATCAGGCTTTTTTTGTGCCCAATATTAGTAACAACCACCCTACTATAAGAGCTACCCCGCCAATTGGAGTAATTGCACCTAAAAATGATAATTGGGTTGCACATAAAAGATAAAGGCTACCACTGAATACTAAAATACCAGCCAGCATAGCTCTTGTTGCATATTTTAGCCATTTATTGTTATGATTAAGTTGTATTATGCCAATTGCCAATAATGCAAGGGTATGATAGAACTGATATTTTACAGCTGTTTCAAATGTATCTAATCTACCTGTTTCTAATAAATATGGTTTTAAAGCATGTGCTCCAAATGCGCCTATGCAAACGGCTAATGCACCAATGACTGCTGCTATCTTAATTGTATTCATTAATGAGTATTTCTAGATCCGAAAATTGAACTTCCAATGCGTACTAAAGTACTTCCTTCTTCAATAGCTATTTGATAATCACCACTCATACCCATGGAAATCTCGCTGACATTAACATTGTCTGATAGGTTTGTTTTCTCCATTTCATCAAACATACTTTTCAAAGATTTAAATTCTCTTCTAATCTGCTCTTTATCATCAGTAAATGTGGCCATACCCATCAAACCTACAATTTCTATATTGTTCAGTTCAGGAAGTTCAATATTGTGTAGTAGTTCAAACAATTCATTTCTATCTAGCCCAAATTTAGAATCTTCCTCAGCGATGTGTATTTGAAGCAATATTTTGATGATACGTTCATTTTTAGCCGCCTGCTTGTTAATTTCTTTAAGAAGTTTTAAGCTATCAACAGAGTGTATTAAGCTTACAAAAGGAGCAATGTATTTTACTTTATTTCGCTGTAAATGTCCAATCATATGCCATTCAATATCTTCAGGTAGATTGGGATACTTTTCAGTCATTTCTTGAACCTTATTTTCTCCAAATATTCTTTGTCCGGCTTCATAGGCTTCACTGATGGCCGTGTTAGGTTTAGTTTTGGATACTGCAACCAATTTACAATTGGTACCGTTTAGCTTTTCTGTAAATTCTAAAATGTTATTTTTAATATCCATTTAATAACTTTAGTGCTTGATGTTGATAGTAGCAAAGAACGAAATTTAAAACGACACGATATGCCTATTTTAGGTACTTTGTTGAAAAGAGGAATAAGGATAAGAGAGAGTCTTGAACAAGAATATGCTAACCCTTACGATCTTCAAAAGACAGTTTTAAAGGAACTGCTAATATCCGCTTCTCAGACACAATTTGGTAAACACTATTTTTTCAAGGAAGTACTAAATAAGTTCAAGTCTTTTGAAAAGAAAGGGTTTTATGAGAAGTTCAAGCAAGTAGTCCCCATTCATAATTACAATAAAATGTATGCTGAGTGGTGGCATAAGTTAAAGGATGGGCAGAGTAACATAACATGGCCAGGTAAAGTCAAATATTTTGCTCTCAGTTCAGGGACATCAGAATCGACATCCAAATATATTCCTATTACAAAGGATATGAAGAAGGCTATACAGAAGACTAGTATACGCCAGATATTAACATTGTCAAGATACGATCTACCTTCTGAAAGTTTTCAGGGAGGAATTCTCATGTTAGGGGGCAGTACCCAATTGAATAATAGAGGAAGTTACTTTGAGGGGGATTTGAGTGGGATTCAGGCAGCTCAATTGCCATTTTGGTTTCAACACTTTTACAAACCAGGAAAGAGAATTTCTCAGACTCGGGATTGGGATGAAAAATTGAATGAAATTGCTCAAAATGCAAGAGATTGGAATATCAATATTATTGTTGGGGTGCCCGCCTGGATACAGATTCTAATGGAGAAAATTTTAGACCATTATCATGTGAACAATATTCATGATATATGGCCTAATCTGAATGTCTATGTTCATGGCGGAGTGTCTTTTGATCCTTATAGAAAGGGGTTTGCCAAGCTTCTTGGAAGACCTATCCACTACATTGAAACTTATCTTGCTTCTGAGGGTTTTGTCGCCTTTCAATATAAACCCGGGCGAAAATCAATGCGCCTGGTTTTGAATAATGGTATCTTCTATGAATTTATTCCATTTGTAGATGCAAATTTTGACGAGAGTGGAGAGGTTAATTCAGAAGCTAAAACCTTGATGATAGATGAAATTGAAGATGGTAAAGAGTACGCTTTGCTTTTATCTACATGTGCGGGTGCGTGGAGGTACTTGATTGGCGATGTGATTAAAGTGGTTTCTAAAGAGGAAGCTGAAATAGTTATTACAGGTCGCACCAAGCACTTCTTAAGCCTTTGTGGTGAACATTTATCTGTTGATAATATGAATAAAGCAATTGAAATGGTATCCGATCAATTAAATATTGAAATTCCTGAGTTTGCTGTTGCAGGTATACCTCATCAATCATTATTCGCTCATCATTGGTTTATCGGCACGGATGATAAAGTGGATTCAGATGCTGTAAAACAATTGATTGATTCTAATCTAAAAGAGCTCAATGATGATTATGCAGTTGAGCGTACGGCAGCACTTAAGGATGTGATAGTTGATATTTTACCACTAAAATCATTTTATAGCTGGATGGAATCGAAAGGAAAGGTTGGCGGGCAAAATAAATTTCCTAGAGTTCTCAAAGGAGCTTTGTTGGAGGATTGGAATTCTTTTATCAATCAAAAATAATGGCGTTAGTTAATGGGCTACTTTTTGGGCTGACTCTATCTGTTATGATAGGACCAATTTTCTTCGCTCTGATCCAGACAAGCCTAGAAAAAGGCTTTGGTAAGGCTTCTTTAGTTGCAATTGGAGTTAGTGTAGGTGACATTATTATGATCTTGTTGGCCTACTTCGGTTTATCAAAATTACTGTCTTTTGAAGAAAATAAAGAGTTCATTGGTTATGTAGGGGCTGTTATTCTTTTTGTTTTTGGTTTGATTAGCATTATCAAATCTCGAAGGTCTATTGTGCCAATTAGCAGGGGTACTGAAGAAATAAAAGGGTTTTATAGGTTTCTTTTTAAAGGTCTCGCTATAAATGCAATAAGCCCCTTTGTCCCACTTTTCTGGATTGGCACTATGAGTTTGGCTACCGTAGAATATAACTATACAGGCGCTACCCTCATCGTTTTTTTTACCACTATCGTAGTAGTAGTTTTTATCACAGACTTGCTAAAGGCATTTCTTGCTTATAAGCTGAGTTCACTTATAAATTCTCGCGTCATCAGGTTAATGAATATTGTAGTTGGCGTGATTCTTATTCTGTTCTCGATTCGTATGAGTACTTATTACCTCTGATCTTATATAATTAAGTGCAATCAAAAGCTTAGTAAAACCCTTTCCGATACTCTTTAGGCGTCATTTTAAACTTCATTTTGAAATACTTGTTAAAGATAGATTTTGAGTTGAAACCGGAATGAAACATTACTTCCTGAATTCTAAGCGTAGGTTCTTTTTTAAGAAGTTCGGCTGCATATTTTATTCTAAAATCATTAATATACTCTTTAAAAGACTGGTTTAAAATAGTATTTATAACCTGAGAGATATCCCTTGAGGGGAATCCAATTTTTTGTGACACATCATTAAGAGAGAGTTCAGAATTTTGAAATTCAAGATTTTCTTTAACAAATCTTTCTAATTCAACGATTACATGGTTGCTATAAGAATGATCTAGTGGTGAGGATTTGTATTTATCCTCTTTATATTCTCCTATTCGATCTCTTAAATACTTATTAGATAAAAATAGATCAGGATACCTCAATGCTAAAAATACCTGAATGTATATAAATATCATAACCAGGCAATAACAAATAATAATTGATGCACTTGCCATAGTATTAAATTGGAAGTATGAGAAAGTTTCCGAAGCTATGTATGAAGCAATAATTAGAACAAATGATCCATTGACTAATAATAACCAATTGTTTATGTGATTATGCACGCTCATATGTTTTCTGACAGTTATCAAACTATAAAGACCAAAGAGAAGATTATACAGAGAGCTGGGGAAGTCGTTTAAATCTGTAAAGTATGAGTTGGCATCGTAATGCTCTTTAATAAAAAAATACCAAATAAATAAGTGTATGAGCGGTAGTGTAGTTATAATTTTTTCATAACGACTCGGTTTTACAGATAGAGTTCTTTTTGTAAACAGAAAGAATAAGGGCCCAAAGCTATAAAATGAGACGAGTAAGAATTCTCTTGAATAAATACCAAAAATATTATTAAAAGCAAGGTTTATTTGTGTTAACCCCATCAATAGTATAATAAGAGAAAAGATAAATGAGGATTTGAATCGAAGATGTCTTTGAGTGATTAAAAGATATGAGTACGAACAGCATGTTATCCCTGTGATGATTAACAAAATGGTAGATAAATTCTTCATGTACAAAAACTAGCTACTTCTCTCAACTGAACTTAAAAGGGTTCAACTTTAGGAACTTGTACTTTTATGTAGTTCATAATATACTTTTTTGAATTTCAAAATAGTAAAAATATTATGATTGATAAGCGTACTAAAATTATTTTAATTGATACTGACGGTAATTACAGGCTTGCTATGAAATTGTTATTTCAGGAGCATTCGATGTTTCAATTGACAGCCACATTTGGGAGGCTTGAAGATATAGAGTTAGACATTAATTTTTCTTCGACCGACATACTTGTCTTTGATTGTACAAGCATTACTCCCCAAGAGCGGGCTTTTATTTCAAATGTTATCAGTAATTATCCATATCTATCAGTTTTATTTCAATCTAATATAGAGGATGATTTATTAGTTACTCAATCATTTGCGGTTGGGATTAGTGGATTTATTAAAAAAGAACGTTTAAATGGACACAAATATCTGGAAAAGGCCATAAAAGACCTTCACGAAGGAAGGGTCCCCTTAAGCAGAAGAGCCTCCCGAATTTTGGTAGAGAAATTTCATAAAAATTATAATTCCCCCTTGACAGTGCGCGAAGATCAGGTTTTAAAAGAGATGTCTTTGGGTATGTCTTACACCCAAATTGGATCTTCGCTTGAAATAAGCCCCGAGACTGTAAAAACCCACATGAGGAACATATATGAGAAGCTTCATGTATCAAATAAAAGCGAAGCAATTGAGGTTGCAAGAGGTAAATCATGGGTTTAACCGGTCACTCCCTGCCTGATCAGACCTAAGAAAATCTAAAACACTCCAAATTGGATTACATGAGGATGTTTGATTTGATCGAATATTGGAAATACTCTAAAAATTAGAGTTGAATATTTAATCTAAACAATTTTATATGAAGAAGTTTTTACTGCTTAGTTTCATGCTAATGTTCGCATTCGCTTTTAGCGATTCGTGGGCTCAGGAACGTACCGTTTCGGGCAAGGTCACCTCTATTGAGGATGGTTCTTCCCTTCCAGGTGTTAACGTTGTACTCAAAGGTACAACTACCGGTACCGTCACCGATATTGACGGTAATTTTAATCTGTCTGTTCCCTCAGATGGTGGTATTTTAGTTTTTTCATTTATAGGCCTGGCTTCTGAAGAAGTAGTGGTGGGTGCTAGATCCTTGATTGATCTTCAGATGTCCCCCGATGTGACCCAGCTGAGTGAAGTGGTGGTGATTGGTTATGGTGAAGTGGATAAGCGAAAGTTGATCAGTTCAGTGGCCTCTGTTGATGGCAAAGAGTTGGCAGCGATGCCGGTGGTAAGTTTTGATCAGGCGTTACAGGGGAAAGCTGCGGGAGTTCAGGTGACGACTACCTCCGGGGTCTTGGGATCTTCTCCTAAGATTCGTATTCGCGGGGTGAATTCCATTTCAGGTGGCCGTAGTCCCTTGTATGTGATAGATGGAGTGCCGATACAATCAGGCGAATTCAGTGCTTTTGCGGCAGGTCAGCTGAATGGTCTGGCGGATATAAATCCAAATGACATTGAATCTTATGAGGTATTGAAAGATGGAGCAGCTACGGCCATTTATGGTTCAAGAGCTTCGAACGGGGTGATTTTGATTACCACCAAGTCAGGCTCAAAATCAGGTAAACCTCAAATCAACTATTCAATGACCATAGGTGCCAACCAGGTGGCTAACCGTTTTGATTTATTGAATGCAGAGGAATTTATTACGATCAGTAACGAGAAGTTTGCGAGTGCGGGTTTACCACCGCAGGCATTTCCTGGAGATAACAATGAGGATACCGATTGGCAGGATGAGATTTACCGGACAGGTATTGTTCAGCAGCATAATTTAAATATTACTGGAGGTAACGAGAATTTAAGTTACTTCTTCTCGGTAGGAATGTCGGATCAGGAAGGAGCGATTGATCAGAATTCACTGCAACGTTATTCCGCAAGGGCTAATATGGATTATACGGCCAATGACTGGTTGTCGGCAGGTGTTAAGATGCAGGTATCTCGTCAGCGCAGTAACGGGTTGAATGTGGGCTCAAGTGGGTTATCGGGTAATGTGGCTGGTGGAACGAGGTTGTTTCCCAATGTTCCGGTATTTGATGCGGATCATCCGACAGGTTATAATTTGACTGCAGACAACAATGCATTGGGAGCAGGCAATAACCTACAGAACATTGCCTTTAACCTGACCAATATTCGTTTTGTATTAGATAACAACCAGCAGGAGACGATCAACTTACGCTTTTTAGGGAATGCGTATGCGCAGGTGAAGTTGCCGTTAGGGTTTAGTTTACGTACCCAGATCGGTATTGACAATGCGGATACCCGTGATTTCCAGTCACTGGATCCGAGGCATGGCGATGGCAACCCTACAGGGTTAGTATTTCGAAGACTAACTAACTCTATTCAGTGGAACTGGCAGAACACGTTATCGTGGCGCAGAACGATTGCTGATAACCACAATTTCTTTGCTGTAGTCGGTACCGAATACCAGCAGAGTACTTTTGATTCGTTTGATGCTTCAGGTCAGGATTTTTCTGATGCTTTCTTTATCCAGAGCGGTTTAATTTCCGGGTCATTTAACACCCAGAGTTCAGCAGGTTTTTATGGTCAGAGCGGGTTTGCTTCATTGTTTGGCCGGTTGAATTATGATTATGACAACCGTTACCTGATTACGGTGAGTGCGAGGCGTGATGCTATTTCCCAGTTACCCGAGGCTACCCGTGAAGACACGTTCTTTGGCGGCTCTGTGGGCTGGAATATTGCGCAGGAAAACTTCTTTAATGTCACAGTGATCAATGACTTAAAATTAAGAGGGGGCTGGGCCCAGACGGGAAATACTGTCTTCTCGACACTTTTCCCTGCATTAGGCACGTATGGTCCTGAATTGTATGGAGATGCGACTGCTATTAGATTCGAGAATGTGGGTAATCCTGATTTGTTATGGGAGACGACTACCAAGACGAACATTGGGTTAGACTTTGCGATACTGAGCAACCGTATTTCGGGATCGGTGGATTATTTTGTAAGTAAGACCGAAGATCTGGTATTGGCTGCACCAACTCCACCTTTATTGGGTATTCCTCAAAACAGCATCAACCTGAATGTAGGAGAGATGGAGAACAGTGGGTTAGAGTTGGCGATTTCTTCGACCAATATTGAGGCGAACGGGTTTACATGGACGACTTCGTTCAATGCGACCTTCCAGCAGAATGAAGTGACCACGCTTTCTAATAACAATGCAGACATTGTGAACTTATCACCTTTCAATATTGTGCGAGTAGGAGAGCCTATCGGAGCGTTGTTTGGTTGGGAGAGTGCTGGTGTGAATCCAGCGAATGGTAACCCAATGTATAATACCCCTGACCGCGGCATCATTCAAGGAAATCCTGATGACAACAGTTATTATTTGTATGATCCTGCTAATCCTACGGAACTTACCCCCACGACTGCTTTGGGAGAGAACGACAAGACCATTATAGGTCAGATTCAGCCGGATGTGTATGGCGGGCTGACAAATACGTTCAGTTACAAAGGGATTGATTTATCGGTAGCGTTGACCTATGCGTTTGGTCACCAGGTGTACAACGGAACACGTGAAAACGGGCTAACGAACTTTTTCCAGAACAACACGAAAGAGATTTTGAACCGCTGGACTCCTTCCAATCCGAACACGGACATTCCCCGCTTGTCACTGGACAATGACAACTTTTATTTCTTTAACTCCAGTCTGAATGCGGGTAGTGCGGAGACCCGCTTTGTGGAAGATGCGGATTATGTCCGTATACAAAATGTAACGTTGGGGTATACGCTTCCACAGTCAATCATATCGAAGTTGGGCATGTCGAATGCGCGTGTATTCGTTCAGGGTCAGAACCTTCATGTGTTCACCGGTTACCAGGGCTTGGATCCTGAATTGAATGTGAGCCGAACCTCCGATGTTCTGGGGGGTGTTGATTTGAATACAAATCCTTTGAACAGGACGTATGCGTTTGGAGTAAATGTTACATTCTAAAAAGAAGAGAACGATGAGAAATTTAAAATATTTAGTACTAGGTTTTTGTGGCTTGTTTTTAATGAGTTGTGAAGACGATGTGTTGGAAGTAGTTCCAAAGGATGCGTTGGCGGAGAATACGGCCTTTGTGAGTGCTTCTACGATCGAGTTGGCAATCAATGGGGTGTATGATGCGGCCCAGTCCGGATTTTATCGTGGGAGTGAAGGGGTTGCTGGTAACCGTGGGTATATCTTTGGTGCCGCCCACATTCAGCAGGCTGATATGCGTGGGGAGGACATGTTGTTGATCAACACGTTCTATGGAATCACCTACCAGGCGACCTACAATACCACATCTGAGAACAACCGTTATTTCTGGGAGAATGGGTATCGGGTGAACAATTTGGCGAACCTGTTTATCGTAGGTGCAGAGCAGGCGATCGAGGGCGAAGTGATTGATGAGCCCACGGGTTTGGCCTATATTGCTGAGGCGAGGTTTTTACGAGCGTTGACCTACCATGAGATGGTGCTTCATTTTGCTCGTCCTTACACTGATGGCAATGGGTCTAATCCGGGTTTACCGATCGTACTGAGTGCGAATAACGGTCCGGCTGCGGTGGAGGAGAATGAGGGGTTAGGTCGATCGACAGTAGCGGAGACGTATGCCCAGATATTGGCAGACCTTGATTTTGCAGAGGCTAATCTTCCGGAGAGCAGAGCCAGTGCTATATTGACCACCACCAGAGCGACCAGTGGGGCAGCGATTGCGTTGAAGACCCGTGTCTATCTTCACATGGGGGATTATGCGAATGTAATTACCGAGGGGAACAAGATTGTTTCTGCGGGTGCTCCCTTTACCGGTAGTGGTTATGCTTTGGAGGCTGCTTTCGGTCCATTTGAGGACAACACCAGTGATGAGAGTATCTTCTCGATGAACATGAGTGCGAATGATAACCTGAATGTGAATTCCGCCTTGGCGAACATGTATGGTTCCTCGTCCCTGGGTGCCAGGGGAGAAGTAGCGATCAGTCCTATTATCTGGAATGAGACGTTTTGGGATGCGGATGACATTCGCAGATCAGCAACGTTTGTGGCTGCAGGAGCTAATGGTCGATTGTTTACTACCAAGTACAACGATTATGTAAACAATGCTGATTTTTCACCTATTTTACGTTATGCAGAAGTGTTGTTGAACTTGGCAGAAGCTGAGGCTCGTAGGGGTAATACAGGCCGAGGTTCAGATTTACTGAATGCGGTACGTGACCGTTACATTTCAGGAGGGATGACCTCCTATGGTACTATTGCAGATGCGAACACGTTGACCCAACGTATTTTACAAGAACGCAGGATTGAATATCTGGCCGAAGGGCAACGCTGGAAAGATATTCATCGTCTGGCACTGGATCCGAATTTCAGCACCGGAGGTATTCCTGCCAAGATGCTATCAGCGGACGTTAGTGGCAGTACTTACGAGATTGGAACTACGGATTTAACAAAGAACGTTGGATTTATTCCATATGCCGACTTTAGGTTCTTATGGCCGTTACCTGCGACTGAGGTTGCGATTAACCCAACACTGGCAGCGCAACAAAACCCTGGTTATTAATTATTAAATACAACTAACATGAAAAATATAAAATTATTTATACTATTCTTGGCAGTATTGGTGGTAGCTACCTCCTGTGCTGATCGGGAAGATTTCGATGATTTAGCATCAGCCGACTATAAGTGGGTTGGTTTAACCTCACCAGAGTCTTCCAACACATCGGTTGCCAGTATTTTCGAGGGAAATGGTAGTGTACCTGGTTTCGTTACAATAACTGTATCAACAGGAGGGGCACTTACCAATGATAACAATATTGATGTTGCTATCGAATTTAGTGGTGAAGCGACATTTGGAGAAGATTTTGTTATCGTAGATGCTTCGAATGTGTCAAATGTATCTACAAAAGGTATGACTGTGACTATACCTGCAGATACGCTGGTTACTTCTTTTCAGGTTCAGACAATCACAAATGTTGAATTAGAGTCCGACAGATCTGTTGCCTTGGAAATAGTTTCTAACTCAATGGATTACGCCATAGGATATCCAAGAAAGCAAGCATTGAATCTTATTATACTTGATGATGATTGTGAGTTTATCCTGGAAGATGACTTTACAGGTGCGAACGAAACAAATGAAAATTCTGTAGGCCTGTTCGGTGAAAATGGCCCGTATGATGCTAATGTTACGATAATTGAAGCCACCACACTGTCCATAGGAAATGTTTTTGACTTTGGGTGGGAGGTACTTGCCGTGTTAAATCCGGCTGACAATACTTTGTCCATTAGTTCTCAGGGACCCTTTTCCGCATTATCATGTGGAGCGCCTATAACTGACTGGTTTATTGAAGGTACAGGTCAGTTAAGTCCATGTACTACTGCCATAGCTTTAGATTTGGATGTTAGTTCGGTTGCAGCCTGTGATGGTGACGGGTTTGCCTTTCAATTATTAATGGATATTGATTTTACCAACTAATGGACATTTGTGATTAATCCTGAATGACGTAACAGTTTAAGAAGGATAAAGGATTAAATAGCATCGAGGATTATCTCGATGCTATTTTATGTAGAGGGCATATAGTTAGGGAGTATTTGTTTCCCAACGATAAGCAATTCAGGTTGAGTAGAATTGACATATCACATAGCACTATGAAAAAAATTTTCAAAAAAATAGACGGGTTAAATGTGCTGATTATACCTAATTATCTTCTAAATCAATCTGGAATTTGCTAATCCTGAAGAACGTTACTGATGAATGTAGATTTAAGGAAAAGCCAGAACAGTAACAAAACTAATGCCCAGGTGAGATAATTTCTATAAAAATCAGCTGTGTCTTTGTATCTGGTCTCTTTTATTTCAGCCTTTTCGTATTGGTCAATAAGGTTAAATACATTTTGCAGGGCCTCATTATCCGATGCTCTGAAAAACTGTCCTTTACCTATTTTGGCAATTTCTCGTAAGGTAGTTTCATCCATTGTGTTTTCTACCATTCTTGGTCTACCAAAGAAATCTTTTCCGAAAGGAACTTTGCCTTCCTTTCCAATGGCAATAGTATACGTTTTTATATCATAGGCGGAAGCCAACTTAGCGGCAGTAATTGGGTCTATGTTTCCTGCTGTATTATCACCATCACTCAAAAGAATACAAACTTTTGATTTGGAGTCGGTTTCTGTCATCCTATTTGTAGCTACAGCCAAGGCACTACCTATCGCTGTCCCTCGGTTTTCGATCATTTCAAAATTTATGTCATCAATGTAAGTTTTGAGCAAGTCATAATCAGTAGTTAATGGAGATAGAGAATAGGCGTCACCTGAAAAAATGACTATACCAATTCGGTCTTGCAAACGCCCGTCAATAAAGTCTTTCGCCACTTGCTTGGCCGCCTCTAATCTGTTAGGCGTAAAATCTTCGATTTGCATTGATTGAGAGATATCTACCACCAGCATGATATCAATACCTTCGGTGTACTGTTCAACTTTTTCATTAGTTTTTTGAGGTCTGGCAAGAGCTACAACCAAAAAAGTGAAAATTAAGATCATCAATAGATCAGGTAAAAGTCTTATCAAAGTAAGAGGGTTTGAAACCACCTGACTTTTAGTGATGGCAATAGGCAATTTTTGATTGAAGTAGTATCGAATAATCCATCTGAAAATAAAGAAAAGAGGAATTAACGCTAATCCAAATAACGCAATGCTAAACTCCCAGGTGTAACCTTGTAAAATTGAGGGAGAAAAATTGTCGAAAGAATACCAGGGTAATGAAGTAGTTTGTTCAGCCATGCTTTACTTCATTTACTTTATCTAAAAATGTGTTTTCGGAGAACCTCAATAGCTCATTAAATACGTCAGCATCTACCTGCTCTTTGCCTCCGTATAATGATCGATCTATGGATCTAAGTTCTTTTTCAATAGACTGAAGATGATCAAATGTTAAAAGTTCTCTAGTCGTCATTTTGGTATAAGGACGTCTTTCTAACTTTTCGTGATAGAGCTTCCAGAGCTTAGAAATATTCTCAGTTAATTTTTCATTCGATGAATTACTTTTAAAAGACTCAAATTGCACTTTATATTTTTGATGTTTGCTGGTTAGCTTTCTTATCATAAACCATTTTCTTATTGGCTTTCCGAAGATCAGATACCCAGCTACGAGCAAGACGATAAAAATCAGCACACCGATTATCAAGTACGGATAGTTCAGAGCAAGATTAACATATCGATAAGTGGTATTTTCAATGAGTGGCATGGCTTCAACAGCAACGGAGTCTGGTATTTCAGCAACGAGGTGTTCAAGTATTATGGAGTCTTGTTGAGCTAGTATTTTTATACTATCACCACCCACTATTTGAAAAATTGGAAGGCTAAATAGTTGCACACTATCAATCTCAAAACTAGTGATATAGTATAATGCACTATCATAGCTGGTATCTGAAGTTGAAGCTGTAGGATAAAACACCTTTTCACCCAGCTCATAGGGACTATAATCATACAGAGAGTCTGGAAATACAACATCTAATTCAATAGGATAAGAGGCAGTAAGAACGTATGGTGTCCCTACTCCAATCTTAATACTATCTTCAATGAAATAACCTTGAACAGAGATCTCCTGGCCGAGACACAAAACTGAAAAAAGAGAAATTATACAACTTAAAAATACCTTTCTATACACTCTTCAACGATTTGTTTCTCACTCTAAATAGCTTCAATAATTTAGGAACATAGTCATCATCTGTATCTACAGATATGAAATTGATTTGATGTTTTTTTGCGAATGTATTTAGCTCCTCTTCATTAGCAGTATAATTTTTCTGCAATGTAGATCTAAAGCTCCCAAATGAAGTATTGACCCAAACTGTTTTTTTACTTTCCTTATCTAAGACGGGTACTATACCCAACTTTGGGAGTTTTGTTTCTCTCTTGTCAGTCACTCTTATGGCTACCATATCATGCTTTTTAGCCATTCCTTTTAGATTATGAAAATAACCCTCGTCTATAAAGTCGGAGATGAATATCATAACACTTCTTCTCCTTAAGGTATTTAAAGAAAATAATGCCGCTTTACTCAAGTCAGTACGACTTGATGCGGGCTTTAGATCTATCAGATTATGGATTATTTCATATGCCTGTTTAATACCCTTAGCAGGCTTAACGTATTTCTCTTTTTGATCTGAAAAGCATACCAGTCCGACCTGACTTCCTTCCTTCGTAGCAGCTAGAGCTAGCACTCCGCAAATTTCTTTTCCTATATCCAGTTTTTGCTTCCCATCAGCTCCTATTTCCTGAGACCCACTCACATCAAGAATAAAGAAAACGGTTTGTTCTTTTTCTTCTTTGAACGTCTTTACGAAAGTCCCATGGCCCTTAGCACTGACATTCCAGTCTATGGTTCGAATGTCATCGCCATACTGATACATTCTTACATCATCGAATTCGAGTCCGGATCCTTTGAAGATCGAATGGAAATCACCCTGCATCTGACTATTAATAGCCTTTCTAATCTGTATTTCGTATTTTCGAAGCTTCTTTAGAATATCCTTCATACGTGCAATTTTAACGTATTGGTAGCGCAAAAATGTGGAATAATACTTGTTTGGAAAAATAAGCAACCCAAAGGAATAGAAAATATATTAACGGTTAAAAATTGCTAAATTGTTAAAGAAATGATCAGGCTATCATTATTACTTATTATCAGTGGTGCAATTACATTTTCTTGCAGCAGAGACAGGTCATCCGATGAAGTGATTTCTGAGGAGGGAATGTCATTAATTCTTTTGGATATCTACATTTCTGAGAATGAATTATCGAATTTGGGTATGAATAGAGATACCACAGTTGAGATATTCAAAAAGTATGAAAAACTTATCTTTGAACGAAATAATATTGACGAAGAGAAGTACAGAAAAAGTTTGACTTACTACTATGATCATCCTGATATGCTTGAGAAAATATATGATATTGTTCTAGATTCTCTTACACTCAGGGAGTCCAAAATTAAAGCTAGAATGGAATCTGAAAGACTACGAAAAGATTCTGTAAAACTAGCGACTGATACATTAAAAGTGAATGAAATAGAAGTAACAGAATAAGTGTTTTACCCTCAAGATATTGAAATCAAACTTGGCTTTGATAAAATCAAAGAGCAAATTCATTCGAAATGCACCTCTTCCTTAGGGCAATCACTTATAGATAAAATTCGCTTTACATCTAAGTTTGAATTAGTAAGCAAATTACTTAAGCAGACAAAAGAATTTATGCAAATCATCAATTCTGGCGACTCATTTTCTGTTGGGGAGTTTGTTGATGTTTCATCTTCTTTAAAGAAGAGCAGTACTATTGGTGCTTTTTGTACGGAACTAGAATTGCTTGATATAGCAAAATCCACCACTACATTAATCAACTGTCTTACCTTTATTGATAGGAGGAAGGAAGAATATCCACACTTACATGAATTGGGAAAATACATAGTTGGCGATATTAGTATAGGAGATGATATATCTGACAAAATTGATAAAGAAGGTAGAGTAAAGGATAATGCAAGCACTCATTTAAGTGAAATTAGAGTTTCTCTGCGCTCGAAATACAACCAGGTCAGGAAGTCATTACAGAGTATTTATAAAAATTCTATAGCACAGGGTTATGTTCCAGAGGGAGCTTCAATCACCGTACGCGATGGACGTATGGTGATTCCGGTATTGACAGAATATAAACGAAGGGTACCAGGATTTGTTCATGATGAATCATCTACAGGTAGCACTATTTTTCTGGAGCCTACAGCTGTTTTGGAAGGCAATAATGAGATCAGAGAATTAGAATATGCCGAAAAACGTGAGGTTATTAAAATTCTTACGAAATTAACTGATTTGGTACGTGTAAATTTACCACTGTTAGAAAGTGGCTTGTCTTATCTTTCTAAGCTCGATTTCATCAGAGCTAAGGCAAAATTTTCAAATGATATTGATGCTATTGTTCCTGAAATTAATAACAAAGCTTATATAGACTGGAAAACGGCCAGGCACCCACTCTTATTGAGAGCATTAGAAAAAGAAGGTAAATCTATTATTCCATTGAGTGTCAAATTAGATGCTAATTCACGATTGGTTATCATTTCAGGCCCCAATGCTGGAGGTAAATCTGTGAGTCTGAAGACGGTGGGATTATTGCAATACATGCTTCAATGTGGCTTGCCGATCCCGTTAGAAGAGTCTTCAACCGCTGGCATCTTTACAAAGGTTTTTATAGATATTGGGGATGAGCAGTCTCTTGAAAATGACTTAAGTACGTATAGCTCTCATTTGAAGAGTATGAAATTCTTTCTTCAAAATGCTGACAAAGAAACACTCTGTCTCATTGATGAGTTTGGTACAGGAACGGATCCACAATTTGGTGGCGCTATAGCTGAAGCAGTTCTAAAAAAATTGAATGAACAAAAGTCATATGGTATCATCACCACACATTACAGCAATATTAAAAACTTTGCAGAGTCAACCGATGGGATAGTAAATGGAGCCATGCGATTTGATATGGAGAAGCTGGAACCACTTTTTCAATTGGAGATTGGTAAGCCTGGTAGTTCTTTTTCTTTGGAAATTGCTCGAAAAACAGGCTTGTCTGATGACATAATAAAATATGCAAAAGAAAAAATTGGAGATAAAAGTATTGATGTTGATGATTTACTTAATAGGCTTGAACGCCAAAAACAAGAAATAAAATCTCGGGATGAACGCTTGAAGCAGAGAGAAACTGAAGTGCAAAAACTAGAAGGCGATTATAAAAAGTTGTACGAGGAACTAGAGAGTGATAAGAAAGGAATCATTAAAAAAGCAAAAGATGAGGCTGCTAAACTTTTGAGTGATACCAATAAAGAAATAGAAAAAACCATTCGACATATAAAATCTAATAATGCTCAAAAGTCAGAAACTCGAAAAGTCAGAGATCGGCTGAAGACCTTAAAGGAGAAAGTTGATGAACCCAAGCTCCGGGTAAAACCCCTAAAAAAGGACAACTCCATAATTGAAGTAGGAGATAATGTGAAGTTGATAGATCAGGATGTGACAGGAACAGTCATGTCAATCAAAGGCAATGACCTTGAAGTGCAAATAGGATTACTGAAAACTAAACTCAAGAAGGAGCGCGTAGAAAAGATTTCTAAGGGGGTAACAAAAGCAATTAAGAAGCAAAAGGCTGCTACTTCTCATGGAATGAACCTAACCAGCAAGCTTTCTGAATTTAGTACAACTCTCGATGTTCGTGGTAAGCGCGCTGAAGAAGTAATGTCTGAGCTGGATCGATATCTGGATGATGCGATCTTATTCGGTCTTAATGAAGTAAAAATTCTTCATGGCAAAGGAAATGGAGTACTTCGTGAGGTAGTTAGGAATTATGCAAGAAGCCAATCTTTCGTAGCATCCGCTACAGATGAGCATATGGAAAGAGGTGGGAGTGGAATAACTGTTATAGGTCTAAAATAGAAAAGGCCTCAATTGAGGCCTTTTCTATTTTGATTATTAAATGCTATTATATTCTAAGGATTCTTCAACATTACAAATGTCCAAGTCCCTACTACTGCTTCTGTTCTTGAAGTTGATCCACCGTCAGCAAGCTGAAATGTTAAAGTCATTCCAGTAGTTGAAAAATTAGACACTGTAATTCCCAAATTATCACTAGTTCTAGTAATGTTAAATTGACTAGTATTAGGATCTGTTATTTCCCCAACGAAAGACCAGTTATCTGTTGATGCAAATGGCCTTAATCCAGTAGGTCCACCACTTATAGACATCGTACCTCCGTTTTGTCCAACAGTATAGGTAGCTGTTAAAGTAAACCCACTATAATCTGTAGTTCTATCTTGGGCTGGGGAACCGAAAAAAACACTTGTAGCACTCCATGTTCCCTGAAAAGTATTACCGACTTGATCAACGGCAGGAACGCCATCATCACCACTATCACAACCAACACTTGTAAAAAGGAAAGCTAAAACTGCTATGCTTAAGAAATAATTAATTTTTTTCATTGGGTTCAGTTTGAAATTTAATATTTGCAGATCGAAAACTGTATTCGATTTACTAAAGTAATGATATTTTTGTTTTTAACACACTAAATCTGGTTAGATGCGCACTTTTCATTGTTGAATATATTCTTTTTGTTAGTGGTAACCCTACTAATTGGATTTGATCTCTTCTAAATTGATAAAATAGTTACAGTTTTTATATTCTAATTCTTGATTAGAGGCTAATAGTATCAGCCGATCTGAAGGAGTATTTAAGAAGGACAAGAACCATGTAATACCCGTAGTATCAAGGTTTGATGTCGGCTCATCTAGAAACAAAATTGGAGTATCTGAAAAAAGGGCTAGCATAAGTTTTAACCGCTGTTTCATGCCAGAAGAAAAGTTTTTTATCAATTTATGCTCATGACCGTTAAAGTATGATTTCTTAACAATTGAACTAAATGTCTCTCCTACTTTTAATTTCTTGTACTTATAATGAAAATCAACTTGCTCTAATAAGGTAAATTCTTCAATTAACTCCATATAAGGTGTTGCAATAGAGAGATACTTATAAATTTCTTCTGGTTCAATTAGATGATTTTCGCTGGCATAAGTAACTTCCCCAGTAGAAGGAAGAGTATTTCCAGCTAATATTCTAAGCAATGTTGATTTTCCACTGCCATTAGGCCCGGTGATAGCGTATTTATTACCTTGGGTGAATTCATATGAAAAGTTGGTAAAAATCTTTTCACGATTAAATCGTTTAGAAAGATTTTTAGCCTCAATTTTCATTTTGAATTAGTAGGAATAGCCTTTCATCACACCTCTATCAGAATTTCTGATAAAGTTTGTGATCTCATCACGCTCCTTGGAAGGAGATAACTCTAATTCAATTAAATCTAATGCTTTTGAGTTGTTTAAGCCTTTAAGAAATACATATCGATATATTTCCTGTATCTCACTGATTTTCTCCGGCTTATACCCCCTACGTCTCAATCCGACAGAGTTGATCCCGCAATAAGTAAGAGGTTCTCTGGCAGCTTTGGTAAATGGAGGGACATCTTTTCTTACTAACGAGCCACCACCTATATAGGAATGGGCTCCTATTTTTGTGAATTGTTGGACCGCGCAAGATCCACCAAATATTACATGATCATCTACTACTACATGACCTGCTAATTGAGTGGCGTTACCTATGATGCAATTATCTCCAACGATGCAATCATGACCCAAGTGAACATAAGCCATGATTAGACAATTTTTGCCAATCTCAGTTTTGTCTTTATCTACCGTACCACGATTAATCGTAACACATTCTCTTATAGTACTACCATCTCCAATAATGGCTACTGTATCCTCACCTGCAAATTTTAAATCTTGTGGAACAGCTGAAATAACAGATCCAGGATAAATCTTCACATTTTTTCCTATTCTGGCGCCTTCGAAAATAGTAACATTTGGTCCTATCCACGTACCTTCCTCGATAACCACATTTTTATGAATAGTGGTAAATGGTTCAATAACTACGTTTCGTGCTATTTTTGCCTGAGGGTCAATATATGCTAATGGTTGATTCATGAATCTTTCCTTACTATAGTGGCAGTCATAGTTCCTTCGCATACTAAGGTATTTCCTACATATGCCTTCCCAGTCATCTTTGCAATGCCCCTTTTGATTGGGGCAAGAAGATCACACTTAATCACCAATGTATCACCAGGCAATACCATCTTTCTGAACCTAAATCCTTCTATTCCTAAGAAATAAGCCCAATAGTTTTCGGGGTCTGGAACTGTGTTCATAACTAAAATCCCACCTATTTGAGCCATTGCTTCAATTTGCAGTACGCCAGGCATTACAGGGTTTCCTGGGAAATGGCCTTGAAAAAAAGGCTCGTTTAGTGTAACATTCTTCACTCCAGATACTGTTTCATCATCCAGATGAATAATTTTATCAATTAACAAAAATGGATAACGATGAGGGAGAATATTAGTAATCTGATTAATGTCGTATACCGGGGGTAAATTCGGATTATACTTAGGGACATTAAACTTAGATGATTTTTGCATTGCTTTTTTAAGTTTCTTAGCAAATGCTACGTTCGCTGCATGACCGGGTCTGGCTGCTAATATTTGTGCCTTCAAAGGTCTACCTGCCAAGGCTAAGTCTCCTATAACATCCAATAACTTATGTCTTGCAGGCTCATTTTTATAGCGCAACTCTACATTATTTAGGATACCCTCCTTTTGAACCTCCACTTTTGGTTTGTTGAAAAGTTCAGCTAAACTATCCAACTCATTATCCTTAACAACTCTATCAACTACCACAATGGCATTGTTTAGATCACCACCTTTGATTAAGTTGTTCTTATGAAGCATTTCAAGCTCATGCAAAAAACAGAAGGTTCTACATGAAGCTATTTCCTTTTCAAACTGGCTGATATTAGTTAAAGAAGCATGTTGACTGCCTAAAACTGGAGAGTTATAGTCTACCATAACGGTAAGTCTATAATCATCTAAGGGTAAAGCAGCAATTTCCACATCACGCTCGGGCTCTCTGTAAAATATGCCATCCGGTACTTCAAAGAAGTCTCTAAGTGCATTTTGCTCCTCAGTGCCCGCTTCTTTTAATATATTAACAAACTGGATAGAACTACCGTCCATGATAGGAGGTTCTGGCCCATCAAGCTGAATCAACACATTGTCAATCTCTAAGCCCACAAGTGCTGCAAGAGTATGCTCTACGGTATTTATTCTGGCACCACTCTGTTCTATAGTCGTCCCTCTTGATAGATCGACAACCAAATCTGCGTCAGCATCAACTGTTGGCTTTCCTTCCAAATCAATACGTTGGAATTTTATTCCATGGCCTGGTTTGGCAGGCACAAAAGTCATATTAGACTCTACACCTGTATGTAACCCTACACCAGACAGGGTTACTGATTTTTTAATAGTATGTTGTTTGATATTCATTCACTCTCTCGAAATGCGGGCAAATTTAGCATTTTTTCTTCAAGTTGCTTCAATCTGTGATTTAAATCGGGGAGATTTTTGAATACTGCATAAGATCGTTGGTACTTCATCACATCGATTGCCGGAGTACCCCAAAGTTTCATTCCCGATTTAGTGGACTTTGAAACACCTGATTGGGCACCGACCCCGGTATTGTCTGCAATTTTGATATGTCCAGCAACGCCAACTTGTCCACCAATAATGCAATTTTTACCAATTTCTGTAGACCCGCTAACTCCAGTTTGTGCCGCAATTACGGTGTTATCATCAATTTTAACATTATGTCCAATTTGAACCAGGTTATCAAGTTTGACACCATTGCCAACTTTAGTATGATCACCATGGAAGGTAGCGCAATCAATAACTGTATTAGCACCTATGTCAACATGATTACCTAAAACTACGTTTCCCATCTGAGGGATTGTCTTATAGGTTCCATCAGGTTGAGGGGCAAAACCAAAACCATCACTTCCTAGCACACAGCCTGAATGTATCACGCAATGGTGTCCTACAACAGTATTGGCATAAAGCTTTACCCCGGCATTTATTATGGTATTGTCACCTATTGTCACATTGTCACCTATATAAGCATGGGGGTATATTTTAACGTTATCACCAATTTTTGCATTCTCACCTATATAAGAGAAAGCGCCTCTATATATATCACTGCCTGTAGTAGAATTTTTCCCTATAAAACTTGGTTCTTCTATGCCACTTTTTTGGAAGGTAATAAATTTGTGATATTCTTCTAAAAGGACTGTAAAACTCGAATAAGGATCTTCAACTTTAATTAGCGAAGTATCGAGATTCTTTTTTGGTGTAAAATCTTTGCCAACAATAACTGCCGTAGCAGCAGTCTCATAAATATGAGCCTCGTATTTTAAATTAGAAAGAAAAGAGAGCTCACCAGATTTGGCTTCCTGAATTTTAGCCAGCATCTTAATTTTATCATCACCATTACCTTCAACTTCCCCCCCAAGTAATTGTGCGATCTGACTTACAGTAAACTCCATTTAAATTTATATATGCTGGCTATTAGCTCGGCCGTAAATATACATTTTTGGGGTAGCATAGGTAGAATTTTTTGACAATTTTGCTTATTGCCTTGATATTCGGTAAATCAGCCGCATCAGCAATGTTTAATACGTTTCCCTTTTTCGTAAGTATATCTATGGAACTGCTATCAGATATGTATGCTTTGTTGGTAACATCTCCATAAGCGAAAAAATAACGTGACTCAGATTTTTGTAAATTATAATCATCAGCTACTTCAAATCTGATTTGCTCCAGGTCTTCCTTGCTTAAAGGATCATTTGATAGTTTAATCTTAAAAAGTTCTCTGTTAAGTAGCATGTTGCTCAATCTGCTAAGTATTTTGTCATCCGAATCTTTCCAGAATTTAATAGAACCCCAAATATCATGATCATCAATCTCTCCAAAGAGTGATAACAATCTGGAATTTGCCTGAAAGTCATCTAAAGTGTAATCACTAGATAGAAATTCACTCAATGCCTGTGGCGCTTCTACCTTATTGCCATTGCTTGATAGCTCTTTGGCTCTTAAAATGATATTAATTAGCATTTTTTCAGCACTAACAGATGTTTTATGTAAATACACTTGCCAGTACATAAGTCTTCGAGCATTTAGGAAATTTTCTATGCTATAAATTCCCTTTTCTTCTACTACAATTCTGTCATCATGAACATTAAGCATAGAGATGATCCTTTCCAGGCCTATGCTTCCTTCAGAAACTCCTGTAAAGAAGCTATCCCGTTTTAGATAGTCAAGTCTATCGACATCTAGTTGACTAGAGACTAGTTGATGTAAAAAGCCTCTTTTGTAAGTGTTTTGAAATATTTTTATGGCCAGGTCCAATTCATTATTGAAATCACTGTTTAGTTTTTTCATTAATAGATAAGACAAACTTTCATGCTTGATGCCATTGAGAAGGCTAAATTCCAGAGCATGGGAGAACGGTCCGTGCCCTATATCATGTAGAAGAACAGCTATTTGAGCTTGTTCATACTCGGTATTAGAAATTTCTATGCCTTTACTTCTAAGAGAGTCAAGTGCCTGAGACATGAGGTGCATTGCCCCAATGGCATGATGGAACCTGGTATGATGAGCACCAGGATAAATTAAGTCGGTCAGTCCTAATTGCTTTATTCTTCTAAGTCGCTGAAATACAGGGTGTTGAATAATATCGAATATCAGATCGCTCTTAATAGTGATGAAACCGTAAACCGGATCATTAATAATCTTCTTTTTATTCAATCTATTGTATTCTTTTTCCGTTATTCAGGTAGAATTTTAAACTTTATACCAAAAGCCGCTTCATGCAAAGATATAATATTTTATGGGCCGATGACGAGATTGACTTGCTCAAACCTCATATACTCTTTTTAGAAAATAAAGGTTATGACATTACCCCTGTCAACAGTGGCTCGGATGCCGTTGAGCAATGTGAGGATAATCACTATGATGTTGTTTTCTTAGATGAAAATATGCCTGGAATGTCCGGATTGGAGGCATTATCTCAGATTAAATCATCAAAACCCAACACCCCCGTAGTGATGATTACTAAGAATGAAGAAGAATCTATTATGGAGGATGCTATTGGAGCCAAAATAGCTGACTACCTCATTAAACCCATTAACCCAAGCCAGATTCTTCTATCAGTGAAAAAAATACTGGATAATAAGCGTTTAATTACTGAAAAAACGAATCTCAGTTACCAGCAGGAATTCAGAAATATAAGTATGTCTTTTGGTGATGACTTGGATCATGAGGAGTGGGCAGAGATTTATAAAAAACTGATTTATTGGGAGTTGGAAATTGACAATACGGAAGACAAAAGCATGTATGAAGTACTCAACATGCAAAAAAATGAAGCTAATAACCGATTTACTAGATTTATTAAAGATAATTATGAGTCATGGTTAAATGACCCAGATGTAGATAAACCCATGCTTTCGCATCAATTGCTGAAGCAAAAGGTTCTTCCTCATGTTAGAAAAGGAGAGAGATCGGTTTTCTTCCTCGTCATTGATAATCTTCGCTATGATCAATGGAAGATCATTGAGCCTGCTGTAAGTGAATACTTTACCACTGAGGAAGAAGAAAGCTATTACTCCATACTTCCTACTACTACTGCCTATGCTCGAAATTCGATTTTCTCAGGAATGCTCTCATCTGAAATGGCCCAAAAACATCCTGATATATGGGTAGGAGAGGATGTAGAGGAAGGAAAAAATAATTTTGAGGATCAATTTTTGGAAAGGCACCTTCGTAGGATTAATGCAGATCTGAAATTCAGTTATCACAAAATAACTAAAACATCTCAAGGCAAACAGTTAGTGGATAACATCAACACACTGATCACTAACGATCTGAATGTTGTGGTTTACAATTTTGTAGATATGCTGTCACATGCCAGGACTGATACTGCTATGATTCGTGAGTTAGCTCCTGATGAGTCGGCTTATCGGTCGATCACAAAATCATGGATAGACCATTCCCCATTGTTGGATGCTTTGCGTCTAATTGCGGAAAGTGGATCAAAGCTTATAATAACAACTGATCATGGTACCATAAGGGTTCAAAAACCCTTTAAAATAGTCGGGGACAGAAATACAAATACAAACCTTCGCTATAAGCAGGGCCGAAACCTTGGCTATTCTGATAGTAATGATATCATGGAAGCGCCTAAACCAGAACGATTTTTCTTGCCCAAATTAAATGTATCTTCCAGTTATGTGTTTGCCACAGAGGATCAATTCTTCGCTTATCCTAATAATTATAATTACTATGTTAACTATTATAAGGACACATTTCAGCATGGTGGAGTGTCAATGGAAGAAATGATAATTCCGATAATTTCGCTAAATTCGAAATATGGTAAATAGTGCTTTATCGCGACTAGAACTGACCTGTCGTGATTTAGATGAATTGGCAATTGTAAGTACCGAAATTTTAGAATTTGCCAATGGGCTTACTTTTTGGTTATTTGACGGGGATATGGGAGCAGGAAAAACAACCTTAATCAAAGAAATTTGTCATCAGATGGGAGTGATGGATGTAATATCAAGTCCTACCTATTCTATTATTAATGAATATCAGAATAAGTTCGGAGAAAAGCTGTATCATTTTGATTTCTATAGGATAAATGAAGAAGAAGAAGCTATGGATATAGGTGTGGAGGAGTACTTTGACTCAGGTAATTATTGTTTTGTTGAATGGCCTTCAAAAATCCCATCTTTACTACCAGAATCTCAGTTTTTGAATTTGAAAATTTCTGTAGGTAATAATAACGAGCGATATATCGAATTAACTCGCCATGAAGAAAGAATCTAAATCAGGGTTTGCGCAGCTAGCTTCTAAAACCAGTTTATATACTCAGGAAAAATTGGCTGCGGTTAAGCGGGGGAATAAGTCATTTTTAATCGGACTGCCGAATGAAATTTCTATGCAGGAGAAGAGAATTACTCTAAACCCTGATTCTGTTGAGCTATTGGTAAATAATGGTCATGAAGTATGGGTAGAAACCAACGCTGGTGAAGGCTCAAAGTTTAGGGACAAGCAATATGCTGATGCAGGGGCCAAGATCATATACTCCGCTGATGAAGTTTACAAAGCAGATGTAATATTAAAAATCGAACCCCCAACGTTAGATGAAATTGATCTAATGACGAATGGTAAGATTTTAATCTCCGCTATTCAATTAGGTAATCAATCACCTGACTATATAAGTGCACTTAATAAGAAAAATATAACAGCCCTGGCTTATGAGTTTATACAGGATGTAGTTGGTGGAATGCCAATAATCAGGGCAATGAGTGAGATCGCTGGGATTACTGTCATGTCAATCGCTTCGGAATACTTAAGCTGTGCAAATGGTGGAAAAGGAATTATTTTAGGTGGAATCACAGGCGTGCCACCTACCAAAGTTGTTATTATAGGTGCGGGCACAGTAGCAGAATATGCTGCTCGTGCAGCCAGGGGTCTGGGAGCGGAAATTCAAATATTTGATAATCACCTGTATAAATTAAGACGCCTAAAGCAGACGCTTAGTCACCAGATTTACACATCGACCATAGATACGGTAACATTAGGTGAATCACTTAAAAATGCAGATTTGGTTATAGGTGCATTGCGTGCTGAAAAAGGTCGTGCAAGGCATGTAGTATCTGAAGAAATGGTCGCAGCTATGAAACCAGATTCTCTAATTATTGATTTAAGTATTGATCAAGGTGGGTGCGTAGCTACTTCAGAGCTGACTTCACTCAAAGACCCAACCTTTAGAAAACATGAAGTTATTCATTACTGTGTGCCAAACATTGCTTCCAGAGTAGCCCATACAGCTACTAACGCTTTAAGTAATATTTTCACTCCAACAATTTTGCGTGCAGCCGAAGAAGGGGGTGTTGAGGAAATGATCTTCGCTCACAACTGGTTTTTAAAAGGAGTGTATACCTATAAAGGGAGTCTAACCAACGAGCATATCGCTCTTAAGTTTGGAATGAAGCATAAAGATTTGGGGTTGTTGATGGCTGCGAGGTTTTAAACCATCCCAGCCAGACTCTCCTCAAGTACCTTAATCTTCGTCTTAGCATCTTCCATTTTCTTCTTTTCCATTGCCACTACTTGCTCAGGGGCACCACTAACGAATCGCTCGTTACTTAACTTTTTTTCTACACTATTCAGGAATCCTTTGGTATAAGCCAATTCTTTTTCCATTTCCTCGCGCTCTTTATCCATATCCACAGCTCCGACCAAAGGAATAAAGAACTCATCCCCTTTGATTACAAAGCTCACACTATTCTCCACCTTATCATTTGTTTCTTTCCAGGCAGATAGGTTTCCTAACTTTTTAATTGTAGGGGCAAATGCATTGAACTTACTAAAATCCTCAGTTTTCACTTCCAGTTCAATGGTGTCCTTTTGAGCTATCTGCTTGGCATTTCTTGTATTACGAATATTTCCAACAATATCGAAAGCCAATTCTGCCTTCATCAAAATGGTTTTATCAAAAATTTCTGCCTTTGGCCATTCAGCTATAATCAAGCATTCATGTTCAGTTCTTTCATTCAAAGCATGAAAAAGCTCTTCAGTGATAAAGGGCATGAAAGGATGAAGTAGCTTCACGATTTTTTCGAAGAACCCTATTGTAGCTTCTTTAGTATGAGCATCTATCGGCTTTTGATACTCTGGCTTAATCATCTCCAGGTACCATGAGCAGAAGTCACCCCAGATCAACTTGTAAGTAGACATTAATGCATCACTCATCCGAAATTTGCTGAAATGATCTTCTACTTCAACCAGCGTTTGGTTGAACTTAGCTTCAAACCACTTGACAGCCGCTTCATTATCCCAACCTGATAGTGATGAATCAACTTCCCATCCTTCCACTAACCGATAAGCATTCCAGATCTTATTACCGAAATTTCTCCCCTGTTCAATGAGTTTTTCGTCAAATAATAAATCGTTACCTGCGGGTGAGCTAAATAGCATACCGGTTCTTACTGCATCAGCACCATATTGAGCAATCAGATCTAATGGATCAGGTGAATTCCCCAACGATTTAGACATCTTCCTACGTTGTTTGTCACGTACAATTCCAGTCAGATAAACATCATTAAATGGTTTTTTGCCTGTGTACTCATATCCTGCTATGATCATTCGAGCTACCCAGAAGAACAGAATCTCAGGAGCTGTAACCAAAGTTGAAGTTGGGTAGTAGTAATCTAACTCCTTATTTTTTCCGGGAGTGATCTGCCCATTCTCAAATGAATCATCACTGAAACCTTTGAATACTTCCAATGGAAACAACCATGAAGAAGCCCAGGTATCGAGCACATCTTCATCCTGCCTCAATTCATCAATAGAAAGTGAGTTGTTTCCACTTTTTTCTTGCGCCAGTTTAAGTGCTTCATCTTTGGTCTCAGCAACAACATAATCATTCTCATCTTCTCCAAAGTAATAAGCCGGAATCTGCTGCCCCCACCACAACTGACGTGATATACACCAGTCGCGTACATTTTCCATCCAGTGATTATAGGTGTTCTTAAATTTTGGAGGATGCAATAATACTTCATCGTCCATCACCGCCTTGTGTGCTTTCTTAGAAATATCTTTCATCTTAATGAACCACTGTAAGGAAAGCTTAGGCTCAACAACACTATCTGTACGTTCTGAGCGCCCGATTCTGGTGGTGAAGTCCTCTTCATCAACCAATAAACCTGCCGCTTTGAGGTCTTTGATGACTTGCTTACGAATGTCAAAACGGTCTCTATCTACATATGCTGGAATCTCGCACTTATCATTCAAGGTACCGTCAAGGTTGATAGTATCGATTACTTCGAGGTTATGACGTTGTCCAATCTCATAATCATTAGGATCGTGAGCAGGAGTTACCTTCAGACAACCGGTACCAAAGTCCAGTTCCACATATTCATCACCAATAATGGGAATCTCCCTATTTATAAATGGAACCAGGGCCTTTTTACCTATCAGATGTTTGAAGCGATCATCATTTGGATTTACAGCTATCGCAGAGTCACCCATAATTGTCTCAGGTCGCTGAGTAGCAATAACTACATGAGCATCCTCATCCTTGATCTGATATTTTACAGAATAAAGCTTAGAGACTTCACCACCTTCGCGATAAAGCACTTCTTCATTGGATATGGTGGTTTGGGCTTCAACATCCCAGTTCACCATTCTCAACCCTCTGTATAAATAACCCTTGTTATAAAGATCAACGAACACTTTGATAACTGCTTTATAATAATGGTCATTCATAGTAAAAGCAGTTCGCTCCCAATCGCAAGAGGCTCCTAATTTTTTTAGCTGCTCTAGAATAATTCCTCCATACTTCTCCTTCCATTCCCACGCATGAGCAAGAAATTCCTCACGAGTCAAGTTACTTTTCTTGATACCTTTTTCGCGAAGCATTTTCACGACTTTTGCTTCAGTAGCGATAGAAGCATGGTCAGTGCCGGGAATCCAGCATGCCTCTTTACCCTCCATTCTGGCCTTACGGATTAAAATATCCTGAATGGTATTATTGAGCATATGTCCCATATGCAAGACCCCTGTAACATTCGGAGGAGGAATGACAATGGAATAGGGCTCTTTATCAGGATTCGGTTCCGAATGGAAATAACCTTTATCCATCCAGTGTTTATACCACTTGTCCTCAACTATTGATGGATCGTACTTTGATGATAATGACATATGTACTAACTCGTGTAAAATGAAGTCTGCAAAACTAGATAATTTAAGTCTACTGATGAATAGTCTTCTTATCTATTCGTAATAGGTTGAGCTAACTATTCATTTTAATAATGAGGTCAAAACACTAACTTTGAGATCAAATAATTTTCATATGATAGAAGCAAACGACCCCACTCTTAAGCCGTGGGTTGAAGTACCTGAAAACTCTGATTTCCCCATTCAAAATTTACCTTTTGGCATTTTTAAAACGCAATATCTTGAGCCTGGAGCTGGTGTAGCTATAGGGCATTGCATACTGGACTTAACCTATCTTCACGAGAATGGATTTTTTGATGAGCTTGGTTTACCGGTGGGGGTATTTAATCAACAGTATTTAAATGATTTTATTGGCCTCGGTAAGAAGACTACTTCCGCTGTAAGAAACAGAATTGCTGAACTTCTGGATATTAATAATAAGGAACTACAAAGCAACAAAGCAGCGTGTGCCATAGCACTTATACCAATGGAAGAGGCTGAAATGTTGATGCCGATTAAAGTGCAGAATTATACAGACTTCTATTCAAGTATTGAACATGCTACGAATGTAGGGACTATGTTTCGTGATCCTGACAATGCCCTACTTCCTAATTGGAAACATATCCCTGTTGGCTATCATGGTAGAGCTTCTTCTATTATACCCTCTGGTGTGAACATTCACAGACCGAAAGGCCAGACAAAGGCTCCAGATGCAGAATTACCGACATTTGGTCCGTCTAAAAGGTTAGATTTTGAATTAGAAACAGCATTTATCACTTGTAAAGAGAATGCCTTAGGAGATAGTATTTCAACTGAAAAGGCTGATGATCATATATTTGGTTTTGTCCTTTTCAATGACTGGTCTGCTCGTGATATGCAGGTTTGGGAATATGTACCATTAGGGCCATTTCTGGCCAAGAATTTTGCTTCCTCTATCTCACCCTGGATAGTTACAATGGATGCATTGGAACCTTTTAGAGTACCAGGTGTAGAACAAAAACCTGAGGTTTTGCCTTATCTGGAATATGAAGGAGATAAAAACTTTGATGTTCAATTGGAGGTTTATTTACAACCTCAAGGAGGGGAAGAGAACCTGATCTGCCAGAGTAATTTCAAGCATATGTATTGGAATGTGAATCAGCAACTGGCTCACCATTCGGTGAATGGATGTAATATTCAGGTAGGAGATATGTATGCATCCGGAACCATTAGTGGTCCCACACCTGATTCTTATGGGTCTATGTTGGAGTTAGCGTGGAAGGGCACGAAGCCCTTGAAGCTAAGTGATGGCTCAGAACGTAAATTTATTGAAGATGGAGATACCGTGATTATGCGCGGTTATGCTCAGAATGAAGGGGTGAGAATAGGATTTGGAGAAGTGAAATGTAAGGTCTTACCAGCGAAGTAGCAAAAGATTGCTTCGTTAAATCGCAATAAACATTTTGATTTGAATATATATGCTAAGAATTGATCCAAAAGATGTTTCTGTTCCTCAAATGCACGGTTATTTACTGGGCGCAGTGGCACCAAGACCCATTGCATTTGCAAGTACTATCGATGAAGAAGGTAATGTGAATCTAAGTCCTTTTAGTTTCTTCAACTGTTTCAGTGCTAACCCACCTATTTTAGTTTTTTCCCCGGCCAGAAGAGGAAGAGACAATACGACCAAGCATACGTATGAGAATGTTCTTGAGGTTTCGGAAGTTGTTATCAATATTGTTGATTACGCTATGGTTGAACAGATGTCATTAGCAAGTGCTGAATATCCTAAAGAAGTTAACGAATTTGAAAAGGCTGGATTCAAAGAAGATCCTTCTGAAATGATAAGACCACCCAGAGTTAAGGAAGCACCTGTGGCGTTTGAATGTAAAGTGGTAGAAGTCAAACCTCTTGGTGATCAGGGGGGAGCGGGCAATCTTGTTATATGTGAGGTGCTGTTGGCACATTTCAAAGAAGAAATTCTTGATGAGAATAATCGGGTAGACCCTTACAAACTCGATGCTGTAGCAAGAATGGGTGGAAACTGGTATTGTAGAGCTCAGGGCGATGCTATTTTTGAAATACCCAAGCCTATTAGTACGTTAGGAATAGGCATAGACCAAATTCCTTCCGCTATCAGAAATAGTACAATATTGTCTGGCAATGACCTTGGTAGATTAGGGAATGTAGAAGAGCTACCGGATACTAATGCTGTTAACGAATATGTTTCACAACTTGATAAGATACCATCATCGAATTTAGAATTACATCAGCTGGCAAAACAATTACTAGCCCAAGACAAGATCAACGAAGCTTGGAAAATATTGCTTTACCAACGATGAGAATAAAAGTTGTAATAGTCATATTGGCTTTCATGTTCACTGGAAGAATTGGGATAAGTCAGGAAAATGATTCCATACGAACTGAAAAGAAACTGAGGATTATACCATTGCCTGCGCTGTTTTACACGCCCGAGACAAGGCTAGGTTTTGGTGCTTTAACAACCGGTGTTTTCAATTTGGGAGATGGGTCTACGACAAGAAATTCCAATGTCCAACTGCTGGCTGCATATACGCTGGAGCGGCAAACCATTCTTCAATCTAGCCATACGATATTTTCAAGAGGTGAAAAATTCATTTTCGATGGTGAGCTAAACTACTTCGACTTCCCGATCTTTTATTATGGAATAGGAAATGACACTAATGATGATTTTGAGGAGGATCTTACCTATCAATTAGTTGAATTTAGGGAGCGGGTGGTGAGAAAAGTTAGTAATAATCTGTTTGTTGGTCTGCAGTATCGCTTTACTAATCTCTATGATCTGACATTTAACCCTGAGTTTTTGGTAGACGATAAGCCACTTTTAGAATCTCAGACAGGAAAGAATTCAGGGTTAGGCTGGGCGGTTATTTATGATAATCGTGACAATGTCTTAAATGCGACAAAGGGGGCCTTTATCAATATGTCAAGCTTTTACCATCAGGAACAATTTGGCAGTGATTTCACCTATAACAGGTACACATTGGATGCAAGAAAATACTGGTCGCTCAATGATAAGACAGTTGTAGCTGCACAATTTTTTGGAGAGTTTAATAGTTCAAATACACCCTTTCGGGAGATGGCTTTACTCGGGGGTGATATGATTATGAGAGGGTATTACAATGGCAGATATCGTGACAATCAGCAGATGGCTTTACAAACGGAATACCGCAGACAACTTAACTCTTGGATAGGCTTTACTGCTTTTGCAGCTACCGGTGATGTGGCAACTAAATTGAATTCTTTTGATCTTGGAGATTTTAAATGGGCAGCAGGTGGGGGAATTCGATTTATGGTTAACAAGTCTGAGCGAGCAAATATTCGAATTGATTATGGAATAGGAGATGGAACCAGCGGATTCTATTTTGCCTTTGCAGAGGCTTTTTAGCGATTATAATTTTATTCTGATTTGTTTGTAACCTTTGACTTTTGAACACCGTTAATATCCATGGTTTACAGGTTGAAAATATGGAAGGTGTCAGTCGTTTGGTTGACACCTTTCTGCTTTCTGTCGAATAAGTAAAACGATTCGACTAAATTCTCGTTACCTATTCAAATAATAAACAAACCTAAACTTTATGAAAAACGTGAGAAATTCTTTATTCAGTGTATTGGCTTTAATAATGTTTGTCACAGTGAGTTGTGCACAGAAGAAAGCAAGTCCTGCCGCCACAGCGGAAGGCAAAGTTGCCGGAGTTGACATAAAAATAGATTATCATCAACCGTCTGCTAAGGGCAGGAGTGTTATGGGTGGATTAGTGCCTTATGGAAAGGTATGGAGAACGGGTGCAAACGATGCTACCACCATTGAGTTAAGTGATGCAATAAAAGTAGAAGGCAAAGAGTTAGCCGCAGGAAAATATGCACTTTTTACCATCCCCAATGAAAATGAGTGGGTTATAGTATTTAATAATACCCACAAACAATGGGGTGCCTATGATTATAAAGAAAGTGATGATGCGTTGCGTGTTTCCGTTAAACCTTCTAAAACAGATATGGTAGAAACATTCGTCATTGATGTGGTTGATGATGGAGTGGAAATGAAATGGGAAAACACTGCTGTGAAATTCAATATTTCGAAGTAGTAAGTAAAGTAAATAATTAATTAGGGAGCGCCAGTCAATTTTGACTGGCGCTTTTTTTATCTTTATTGGATACCGCTAAAATATAAATTGGAAAAACATCTCATAGGCCGCAATGAAATAGTTGACTTACCGCAATTAGACTTATTTGGTTTAAATGCAAAAGTAGATACGGGTGCTTATACCTCGGCCATTCATTATCATAACGCAGATGTCATTGAAAAAAATGGCAAGGAAGTTCTTCATTTTACACTTTTAGATCCATCTCACCCGGAATATAACGACAAGAGTTTTTATTTTGAAGAATTTAAGACTAAACAGATTAAGAATTCATTCGGTCAAACTGAAGAACGATATATCATAAAAACTAACATCAGATTGTTTGATATTGATATTGAAACGGAATTTTCACTAAGTGATCGTGGTAATTTGAAATTTCCGGTATTACTGGGAAGAAAGCTCTTAAATAAGTATTTTATAGTAGATACATCAAAAAAGAAATTATCACTTAAAAGTAAGAAGAAATGAAAGTAGTAGTGCTGTCGAGAAATGCTGAATTGTATTCTACCAAGCGACTAGTAGAGGCAAGCAAACAGAGAGGTCATTCAGTTCAAGTGGTAGATCATTTAAAATGTACGATTGTAATGGAGAAAAATAAGCCCTCAATTATTTATAACGGTACAACTTTGGAAGGAGTGGATGCGATTATTCCTCGTATAGGGGCTTCTGTTACTTTCTACGGTTCGGCAGTAGTACGGCAGTTTGAAATGATGAAGGTATTTACTGCAGTAGAATCTCAGGCTTTGATGCGCTCTCGAGATAAATTGAGGAGTATGCAGATTCTTTCCAGAGCGGGGCTAGGATTGCCTAAAACAGTTTTCACAAATTACTCAAAGGATACCGATTCGATTCTTAATGCGGTTGGAGGAGCACCAGTAATTATAAAACTACTTGAAGGAACACAGGGCCTTGGTGTAGTATTGGCAGAAAATCAAAAGGCGGCATCTTCCGTAATTGAGGCTTTTCATGGTTTGAAGGCAAGAGTTATAGTACAAGAATTTGTAAAAGAAGCAGGTGGAGCTGATATCAGAGCATTCGTGGTAGACGGTGAAGTAGTTGGCGCTATGAAACGACAAGGAAAAGAAGGAGAGTTTAGGTCAAACCTTCATCGCGGAGGATCATCTTCGATTATCAAGTTATCAAGATCGGAAAAGTCAACTGCTATCTCCGCTGCAAAACAGATGGGACTAAGTGTGGCAGGAGTGGACATGTTACAATCATCAAGGGGCCCTTTAATCCTGGAAGTGAATTCTTCACCAGGTTTGGAGGGAATCGAAAAATCTACTGGTATAAACATAGCCGGAAAGATTGTAGAATTTTTGGAAAGGAATGTTTCTAAGCCAAAAAAGAGGATTCAAAAAGATAAGATTAACGCATAATCAATGAAGGAGATCATAATTGCAGGTCAGAAAATTGACCCGGGTCAACAAACTCAAATAAATGCGTTGATAGCCAAGTTACCCACTAGAACGCCTATCGATATCCCGGTCTTTGTTGCCAGATCTAAAAAAGACGGCCCTACTCTTCTTATTATGGCGGGTGTTCATGGTGATGAGACCAACGGTGTGGAAACTTTAAGAAGACTTATTTCTACTAAGCAATATATTCCAAGTGCCGGAACGGTAATAGCTATTCCTATTTTCAATGTCTATGGATTTATAAATCATTCCAGAGGTTTGCCCGATGGTAAAGACCTGAACCGATCATTCCCAGGTTCTAAATCTGGTTCTTTGGCTAGTAGAGTTGCACATTTTTTCACTACTGAAATACTACCACAAATTGATTATGGATTAGATTTTCATACAGGAGGGGCAAGCAGAAACAATTATCCTCAAATTCGAGCAGCTTTTGAAAGTCCCATTGAAAAAGAATTAGCTGATGTTTTTGGTGCTCCATTAATTATCAAATCATCCTTTAGGGAAAAATCCTTAAGGAAAACAGCTGCCAAATTAGGTAAACCCATATTAGTTTTTGAAGGTGGAGAAACCCTACGGTTAAGAAAAAGTGCTATTGATGTTGGAATAGATGGAGTCTTAAGAGTAATGAAGCATTTAGGCATGAGGAAAGAAGCTCCTGAAATTACAACACCTCCTAAATATGTCAATGAATCGAGTTGGGTGAGAGCGAGGTTTGCCGGGCTTCATCACTCCCAAGTAAGAAATGGCACAGAAGTGAAAAAGGGACAGCTTTTAGGGCTAATAACAGATCCCTATGGACAATTCGAAAAGAAAATAAATTCACCAATGGATGGTGTAGTTATTGGAATTAATAATTATCCTGTGGTAAATATGGGTGATGCATTAATGCATATTGGTAAGCTTGAGCCAGCCATTTAAACTATAATGACAGAGGCACATAAGAACAGATATGATGAGGTAAAAAAGATTGTTACAAACGATCTTATAAACACCTTCTGGAGTCATATTGATGAGCATAAGCTTTTTCTTGTAAAAGGACGTGAAGAACTAGACAATATTAAAAACTGTGAAATCGAAAAGGTAGAAACACTTTCTCGTCTTGCAGATTATAAACAAGCCATACTACAACTCACTAGTCAGCTACCTAAAGAGTGCCTAGAGCAACTAAATGTTGAGTTTGAACGGTATGAAACTGACTTTGACAGGTTAGTGAAAAATCAGCCGAAAAAGGTCAGCGAACCACAATCCGGTGAAAGATTCAAACGTCAGCCACATGATGGCTTAATTCTAAAAATCTCTAAGATTTTCAAAAAAACAGGCTATCACATCTCCAAATGGCCTGAAAAAACAAGTAATGCTTTTCGAAAAATAAGAGGTAAGGAGACTAAAGAACTCAAACCATGGTATCAGCAAATTCATTTAAGGGATTTGATGAACTATTACCTCAAGCATAAGCTGCAGGAGAGATTAGAACCAGCATTAGAAATCTACTACCGGACTATTACCATAACAAGTCTATCACTTTGGAATGAGGATGAGAACTTAGACAAGAAGGTAGCAAAAGTTTATGATGGTCTGGGTTCAACAAATGATTCGTCATCAACACCGAATGATATAGAAGATGATAAGGTATTAGCTGAAGCCAAGAGTAAAATTGAAGACTATATTATCAAAACATATGAGCAGGTTTGGGATGAGTTTATGTCAGCCTATGAAAAAGCGGGAACTATAGAGTTTTCAAATAGTAAGGTTTCTGAATATAAAACTAATCGCTTGAGAGATAGGTCAGCAAGAAAATATCAGTTGACCAATAAAAGCTGGCATAATACAATAGAAGCATTAAAAGATGATTGGGAGATAGATTTGGAGATCTACCATCTAATATATTCTTCACTTGATGAATTTTACTCCTTAGAAAAAAATGTAAAGAAGAAGGTCGAGGAAAATATATTTAACAAACTGAATGATATAGATGAGTTTATTAATGAATGCAAGTCAAAAATAGAAAGAGTAAAAAATGATCAAAAGCTTGAGGCTTTGCTCTATGATGAAATAGACTTAATTAATAGTGAACTGAGCGTTTTGGTTGAAAGAAATAGTGAAAACATTCTTGACCAGGATTTACCACAGGCGATTGATAAAATTAGTGAATATATAACAAAGCAAGTTAGTGCGATAAGTACCAAAAGAGCAGTATTAAAGGGCAGCAATTATACAACACCCAAAAAGAGTTCTCAACTCAGTTATATATCACCTTACGAGCTTATAAATTTTGAATACGCACCAAGGCTGCTTAAGGTAATTGAGGAGGTAAAAAGAAATACAACTACGTACATTAATGAAGCGCAAAATATATTGCTTCAACTAGTTGAAATTGCTGCTTTTAATTTGGAATCAGCTATTTCTGCAATAAGTGAAAATGATGAGCAAGAAGGAAAAACGATAGCATTAACGGGCTTGGAGCGTACCATCGATCAGGTTACAAACCTTAGAAATGAGTTGTTAAAAATCACATCGGATCTTAATGAGAAAATGCTTCAAGGTCTGAATGATTTCGATAGTAGCGTTATAAAGTTTACCGACAACGAAAATATCCTTGATCTTCGGGTTAGAATAGCGAAGGGGAAGGCAAAAGAGCGAAGTAGAGAGATTAGAAACAAGATTGTCGAAGGAGTTAAGAATTTGGCACCTATTCTATTAAGAAAAGGTAAAATGTATTACGCCAATGTTCAAGCACGCGTGCGTAGTAATCTGAAGAGAATTGGAATTGGAGTTGAGAAAACAACCATAACAACCGAGTTAGCAGATTTTCTGGCTCAAACTGAGGAGGCGATTGATAATCTTCCTTTTGTTTATCAACGCTTATTCAGAGCAGTTCCATTACAAGATGATACCTTCTTTGAAGGTAGAAGGATTGAGATGGGGAAGCTGTCTAAGGCCTTTGATCTTTGGCAGCAGGGAAGATTTGCTGCTACCATAGTTGTTGGTGAAAAAGGAGCTGGAATCTCTACACTTTTTAATCTTTATCTTTCTTCTATTGAAGCAAAGATGAGTAAGGTGAGAATTGCCCCTGATGCAAACATTAACTCCTTGGATAATCTTCGTGATATTTTTAATAATGCTCTAGGGTGGAAGGTTGAAGATATCACAGAGTTGGCTAACAAATTAAAGTCAGGTCCTAAAAGGATTATTGCTTTAGAAAACGTTCAAAGAGTTTATCTAAAACAAGTAGGAGGCTTTGAAAATATTAAAACTATTACAGAATTAGTATCTGTGACTAGTGAAAAGGTATTTTGGATTGTGGGTTGCACGACTTATGGTTATATCTATCTTGATAAAACTCTCAATCTGTCGGAAAATTTTGGTTATACCATACATTTGGAGGATTTATCTCCTGAAAACGTGATAGAAGTGATTGAGCGCAGACATAAAGTAAGTGGGTATAATCTGGAATTTGAGCCGGGTACGGAGGACGCCATGAGTAAGAAGTACAACAACTTAGATGAAGTTTCTAAATCACAATACCTGAAACAACGGTTCTATAATGAGCTCAATAAAATAGCCAAAAGTAATATTAGCATTGCACTTATTTATTGGCTACGGTCTACTAAACAGACCTCACCCAATACGGTTACCATTAGTTCATTGAAAGATCTAGATTTCACTTTTATGAAGGGTTTGTCATTGGAAAAACTATATGTTTTACATATGTTGTTACTACACGATGGACTTTCTGAGAGTGAAGTATCTAAAGTTAATAAATTGACATTATCACAATGTAGGAGAATCCTTTATCCTTTGTTTGAAGATGGTATTATTATCAAAACAGATAAATTATATCTTATTAATCCCTTGCTGTACAGGCAAACTATTAATTTGTTAAAGACCAAAAACATACTTCATTGATACGCGTCTTAATTATCATATTTAGTTTTATTTCCTTTATAGCTGTAGGACAGGAAGAAAAAGATGCTGTTGATACCTCAGTGGTTGCGAATGCAAAAAAAGACTCTACCGTGGTTGATCAACTTAAGGCCGAGGCAGACACTATTGCTAAAGAGATTAAGAATGAATCTTCTACAACTTTGATAGAAGGTGTAAGAGAAAATTTACAACCACCTTCAGTGACGGATCTCATTTCTTTTGGAAATATTTTCTGGTCGATAGTCTTTCTGGTTATAGGTTATTTTACTATTCGCTTTTTAAGCGTTGTACTTGAGTCATTTGCAGAGCGTAGTACTAATTATCGAATTACTATAAAAGGCCTAATACCTATCGTTAAAATTTCAGGATGGGCTTTCACTTTATTTATTATCATAGCGGGAATTTTTCAACCCCCAATTGCTACGGTGCTCACAGTGACAGCGTCTGTTGGTATTGCTATCGGTTTTGCTGCACAGGATATAATAAAGAATATTTTTGGTGGAATTATGATCTTATTCGATCGTCCTTTCCAGGTAGGTGATAAAATAGAAATAGGAAAATACTATGGTGAGGTAGTTGAGATAGGCTTAAGATCTACTCGCGTTATTACCCCTGATGACTCATTGGTAAGCGTACCAAATGCGGAAGTTATGAATACTTCGGTATCAAACTCAAACACAGGTGAGCCCAACTGCCAGGTGGTAGCAGAAATATATTTGCCAATTACAACCGATACTGCAAAAGCGAGGCAAATAGCTATTGAAGCAGCTCAGGTATCTCGGTTTATATATTTGAATAAACCTATAGCTGTACTCTTTTTTAATGAAGTTAAAGAACGCAGGTCTTACCTGAAGATGCGACTTAAGGCTTATGTGTCTGACATTCGAAATGAATTTGCTTTCAAAAGTGACATGACAGAAATAGTCATGAGGGAATTAATTGAAAATGGGGTAGTAGATCCTAAGGATTTGCATTAGATCAATCAGATTTTCTTTTTACAGAAGTAGATGGTCTCATTCGCAGGAAGAGCATATTTCTTAATTAGCTCCGAACCCAATTCATCAATGAACCTATCTTCTATAACTTTAAAACCTGCTTTTCTTAATCGATCAGGGTAGTCTTTGCCATATAGTCGAACATGATCATCTTGCCCGTAAGCTTTTTCTCTGTCAATAGGATCAATGATGGTCTTATCTTCAAACGTTGTATCTGCCAAAGGGCTGAAGAAAGGAACTTGCAAAATGGCCCATCCTTCAGGTTTTAATACCCTGCATATTTCACTCATTGCCCTAATGTCATCTTCGACATGTTCCATGACATGATTGCACATGGCAGCATCGAAAGTATTATCATCAAAAGGGATTTGGTGAACGTCCATTTTTACTTTGGCCAGGGGTGATTCTATATCTGCCGTAATGTAATTATCTCCATGTTGCTTCTCAAAAGCTTTCATGAAACACTGCTCAGGAGCAATATGGAGAAAGTGAAGTTGCTCGGAAAAGAAATTTGTCTTTTGATTGAGGTAAAGCCATAACAAACGATGCCGTTCTAACGACTGAGAGTCAGGACACAAAGCATTTGACCTTGGGTTAATTCGTCCATAAGGTAAGAACTTGCGATAACTTCTACTGATGATAGGGCAGGTGACATTATTGCCTCTTAAAAATAATCCAGCCACTTTCAATGCCGGTGAGCTCACCAGTTGAATATACTTTCTTGGAACGTTACGTAATATGAAACTTATAAGACTTTTCAAGATGGCGCAAATATAAAAGTAATGCTTAAGCTGCCGTGAAGGTGGTTACAATTCTTTTACTATTTTTACCGAATGCGGTCGATCCTTGTTGGTGTTGTAATCATATTCTTAAGCCTTAGTACTTATGCTCAGGAAAAATTGGAGTTTGGTGATACTGGTACGACTACTGAATCTCCTAAGTACAAGTCCAAAAAGAAGGACTATAAGAATAAGCATAAAATTCAGTGGGTGAAGAATAATGCTAAAGGTCTTTTGATCGGAAATCCCTGCATGGATGAAGTTATTGATGATATGGGTTTTGTCTACCTTGTTCAGCCAAAAGGGCAGGTATTAAACGACAATGAGTTTCAACGTAATATTCATAACTTTTTTGCCAAGCTGCGCATCACTTTTAGAAATGGCCCTTTTTGGAAGTTTAAACTCAACAAATGGCGAAAACGCTGCCAGACAGAGACTGGTGATTTTGTAGGTTGATATGTTAGTCTTTAGAGAACATAGTATAGTTTTCGTTTTTGCGAGGTACGAAGCCCGCCTACCGAAGTTGTACGGAGGGCAGGCAATCTCCATGTTTGTTTGATAGCATTGATAGATTGCTAAAACGTATCTTGTTTCTTGGGTAGTTAATGGTAGTGTTTATTCGAATATGGCAACAGCTCTTACTGGAGAGCCCGTACCACCTCTTATTTTTAATGGCAATCCGATAAACCTAAACCGTCCTCTATTTACAAGCTGATCCAGGTTGGCCAAATTTTCATAATGTGTAAAATTTAGCTCACCACATATTTTGTGTACCTCCTTATTAGAAACACCAGACACTCCCGGAGACATTGTTTCAACTCCAAAAGCAGCTATTTTTTGTTCACCAAGCCAACGACAAGCTTCAGCAGTGATCCCGGGGCCATTGCTCCAATTTTCTGTATCAAAGGACTTTCGATAATGATCCGTATAGAGTAGAACTGTATCGTTGGGCTTAATCTCTTCATTGGCTTTTTCGCAAACGTCAATTATTTCTTTACTTGAGATAAGCTCTCTTAGTCCTTTGTAAGAAAAGTCCAGGCATATTCCTTCTGTATAAAACATGGAAAGTGGCATTTTATCAATGGACTGACAGATATGTTCTTTAGCCATATGATTGATGGCATCTACATGAGTACCTGTGTGTTCACCCATTTCTAATTTATGAACACTCGGTGTAGCTACATCTGAATTTTTGATGCCTTCCCATTCTTCATGGGTATTATGAACTGTCATTTTTACCTGTGGTAAGGTTTTATAGACAGGCATTCCGTCAAATATCTCCTGACTCAGATCTATAATTTCACTCATAAATGACACTTTATTTATTCGGCCATAAGTTTTTCAGAAACCTGGCCGCATTCAAATGACTGATCTTGTCACAGAATTTACTACCGAAATGCTCTTCCAACCTGTTATTTATCGTTTTGTAGCGAGTAGCATTTTCATACTCCTTAAAATAAAAAGGAATCCTCGATTTATCAGGACTGCCTTTGGTGTAGAAAAAATCTGCGCCATAGCATATAGCATTTTCTCCACCTATATCAACTCCATGAGCAATATGATCGTACAGTACTTCAGGGTCTTCATTATTCGTAAAGGCTCTTAAAAAGTTGAAACCAATTAATCCTCTTTGATGTATAATTTCCTTAGCAATTTCATCGGTTAAATTACGCGGGTGATCAAAAACAGCTCGATAGTTAGAATGACTTGCAATTATTGGAATAGTAAGGTTTTGCTTAGCGACATAATCTAATATTCCTAAAGCCAGGGCGTCACTGGTATGAGAAAGGTCAATGGCTATGTTTCTATTGTCAATATAATCAATGAGGGCTTTTCCATCATCTTTAAGGCCCGCTTCCGAATAATTGCCCCCACCAAATCTGTTTTCTGTATGATGAGTAAGGCTTATGTAAAATAGCTTTGAAACATTTCGAATGATGTTTTCTAAATTGGAAAAGCCTTGTTTGAGAGGTATGTCTTCATCACAAAATGCTGCAGCACTTTCAATGGAAGCTACCATACCAATATCCTGAGTAGTGCTTAGATTGTCCAGATGATGTCTCTCAATCAGATATAGTGGATTTTCTTGGGAAATCAATTTGTTAAAGATCGAACTTTGCTCCAATCCAAATTCATGACTTTTAGTTTCTGTAGGAGCAAAAATTGCCATCACCTGTAGTTTGACATTGCCCTCTTTCAGATATGGAATGGCACATCCAATATCCTCTTTTTTCATGATATCAGAACCAGGTCGAGTCAGATAACTTAATAAATCGCAATGAGCATCTATAATGGGCCTTTCCATAGGTTTATTTGTTTTTAATTGGTATCCAGATTTCCTCTTCTGAGTCAGGATCATTGTTTTTGTATTTCTCACCTAACACTTCAAAATGAGGCCTGTCATCCAGGTGATACTCAGAATTTGGTAACCATTCAGTATAAATGTACTGGAAGATGCTCCTGTCAGCGCTAGTGCCTTTGTAATCAAAAACAGCATAAAGCCCTCCTTCTAAAGTAAATGGCTCCATTCCTTTTGGTAAAGTTTCGAAATCAGAAACCTCAACTAAAGCCCATTTTTCAAATTCATTGGTAGGATCAAAGTTTTTGAAATATAATGGATCATATACCTGCATTGAGATAAACTCCTCTGTAAGATTATTTCTTACTTCTTTTCTTCGAGGCATAAATTGTCCCCAGAGTTGACCTGTTAGATTACTAATCAGGTTCATTTTTAGCCTTTGGCCTATTAGCTTCTTTTCCTTCAAATTCTCAATCCTCGACTCCATTATCATATTCTTTAAAGGTGACTTTAGCTTTTGATTTCAGTTTGCTGTCTAAATAAAGTTCGTTTCCAATTTCTAAAATAACCTCCTTTACATCATCAGGATATATTTGAGTTTGTTCAATTATCTCGCCATTATTCTGTATTCTTATCGTAAATTCATTTGGGCCAAGGCTTTCTATTACCCCTACACTTTTGGTTTTGGAATGTGGATTAAATGCGGCATCCTGCCCAGGTCCTTTACCAGTAATTGACATACTCTGATTTGGGCTCAGTTCGAAAATAGAATTTTGAGAAGAACAGGCCTGAGATAGTAAGAAAAGAAGGAAGAGAAAAGAAGTTTTCATGTCATTTGAGATTTTGTGACTCTAAGAACTTCCCTAAGATACTGTCTTACATACAGCAATTATAACCAATACCCTTTAAAATTATAGCGGTTTGACTAAAGGCCAAACCGCTTCATTTAATGTACTTGTAAGAGAATGTAGCTATTCTTTAGTTCTTTGATAGTATGCCACTATACTGGCCTTTTCCAAAGTGTTATTCCATAAATAATATCCAACAACCGCTGGGTTTGTATTTTCGTCTAATCCGAGCTTATCAGTCTTTAAAGCATAGACGGTAATTATATACTGATGCAAACCATGACCTTCAGGTGGACAAGGTCCGCCATATCCTTTAGCACCATAATTTGTTATGCTTTGAATCACATTTTTAGGAGCTAGATTTAGTGAGATGTTTCCGGCATTGCTTACTAATTCAGTGATATTGGAAGGGATATCAAACATTACCCAATGCCACCACCCACTGCCCGTTGGTGCATCGGGATCGTACATTGTTACAGCAAAACTTTTTGTTCCCTCGGGAGCATTATCCCATGAAAGTTGTGGAGACGTATTTTGGCCAACACAACCAAAACCATTAAACTCTTCTGTTAACGTGGCTTGCCCTCCAATGTCCTTACTGGATAAGGTGAAGGTACCTTGACTTAATGTGATGTGCGATACGACACTAACCGCTAATAACATAATTACCTGTTTCATAATTTTTCATGTTTTTAATTATGATACAAAGCTCAACCACTTTCAAAATAATGTGGGATTGTATCAGATCAAAAAGTATTGCTAAAAGCTCAATCTAACTGATACTGTTTTGGTGTTTTATCAAATTTAGCTTTAAAAGCTTGGATAAAATTAGTCAGAGAATCATAGCCGATGTCAAAATGGATATCAGACGGTCTCTTTTTTTCATTCTTAAGGAGGAACGCTGCGTATTCAAGCCTCTTGTCCTGAAACCATTTGCTGGGAGAAGTGTGAAAATAGCTTTCAAATTTTCTTTTAAATGTAGAAAGACTCATGTTAGTTAGGAAGGCCAGTTCATTTAGAGTCAATTTATTCAACTTATTGTTTTCAACAACCTCCTTGAAATGAAAATCATAATCATTTACATCATCCATCAAAGACTCTAGAAAGTCATTACCTAATGTGCCGGTTAGGTATAGCATTAATTCCTCAAACTTGACCTGAAACACATTATTCTTAGCGTTTTGAGATAAATTATTGAGATTAATCAGACTTTCGGCAAAAGAACGCAAATACCGATCAAATGGAATGGATTGAATGCTCCTGCTTTTGGAATCTTTTGACAAAGCAATGGAATATTTTCTAGCGAATTGAAAAACAGCTTCATTAGAAAAAAAGAAGAGTATACTTCTGTAGCTATTATTTGTATCCGCCAATTTCTCCGTCATTAGGCATTTACCAGCTTTCATCAGAAGAAATTTACCATTTGAAATAGACATGGATTTGACATTAGAGAATACTTCTTTGTGTCCTTCGAGCAAGAAGCTAAACGTATTCATAGAGAGGCTAACTTGCTGCTTAGTAGACTCTTGTCGAACCTTATAATCGTATACCAGCACATCTGTTTTTTCAACAGATATTAAGTCTTCAGGTAAGGTTATGATTTTCATGTCTTATTCCTCCTAACATCTAAATGAATTGGAGTAGGTTTTATCGCTCTCACTTCCACTAGATCACATTTTATATGACTATGCAGGAAGCCTTTTTATTATAAATTTCATTTGTCCTCTATGGTTTGATTCATGTTCACAAACATGAAACCATTTGCAATAATTGTTTGTAAGTTTATTGCCGAAAAACGGTTCAGATTTCATAATCCATTCATCATTTCTTTTGGCAAATTCCTTTTTTGTTACTTCTCTTACTTCTTCAAGCTTAGCTAGGTAATAACTAATATCATTTCCCTTTATATGTTCACGTCCTTTTTCTCCAAGACCGCTGGCTATATCCCATTCTTTTTTTATCTCTTCACTCCAAGTCCCCCATTCCATTTCGTCAAACGTATTTAATTGATAATACTTTTCAGTTGCGGCTAAGTGTAGAAGCATAGCACCAATAGAATTTGATTTGTCATCTATCTGAAAATCCAATTCTTCTACCGATAAGTCTTTCACAGTTCCAATCACCCATTCACGCATCATAGTCATGGTAGACAATAGAGTGCCAATATGAGGGGAGTAACCGTTTTGAGGTCCAATTATGTATATGCTATCTGAGCTTTGAGTTGGTTTAGATTGAGAAAAACTAACCAGCGGTGCGGATATAAGTCCCGCAGTTAAAAGTGCAGACTCTTTAATAAACTTTCTCCTTTGGGTATTTTTTGTGCTATTTTTCATAGTTTATAATTTATTCAATCGCTTTCAATATATATCTTGGTATCATTTCATTTGGCGGAGTACTTTTTCCATAAATGGCATAAGAATTATAATTACCTCCAGTAAACACAGTTATCATATCTAGTTCTGGCCAAATGTTAATTTTTTGTCCACCATTGCCCGTTGCTAAATAAGAATTGTATTCCTTTCCATCAACTACAAAGTATTTATGCTCCCATGCATAGCCATAATCACCCTTCTCCATATCAAAAGTTTTCTCAATCCAATTTTTAGAAATGATCTGCTCATTATTCCACTTGCCCTGTTGGCTGTACATTTTGGCCAGTTTTAGCAAATCTCTCGGGGTTAAGTATAGTTGACTAAAAGTCGATTGACTAGCTGGGTTAGGTTCAAATGTCCAATCATAATTTTTAATTCCTAAAGGTTGAAAGAGGTTTTTGTTAGCGAAATCTTCTATCATTTCATTGGTGGCTACTTCAACCAAACTGCCTAGAGTTAAAGCACAACCAGTGCAATAAGAAGAAAATTCTCCCGGCTCTGCTACCATCGGTAAATCAAGAGTATACTTTACCCAATCACTACTTTCCATCATAGATTGCTCATTACCTGCACTTTCAGGATTGTCGTTTTCACAGTCCATTCCGTGACGATACATCAGAAAATTCTCAATAGTAATTTCTTTCTTTAGATTATCCATGTTAGCTATTTCCGGATATTTAGAATTGAAGTAAGGCAGTAGCTTTTCCTTTTCGCTCTTTACAAATCCTTTATCAATGGCGATACCTAAAATAGCCCCGATAAATGGTTTTGTAGCAGATCTGAGTTGATGTGGTTTGTTGGCATTATACCCATAAAAATATTCTTCGAGTACCAGTTTGTTATTCTTATATATCAAAATACTATGAACATCAGGATAATCACCTTGAATAGTATTCTTTACCATTTGAAGGATCGGTTCAGGGTGACCAAATATATTTTCAAGTGACCCAACTTCCAAACCGTCATTAAGTTTCTCAGGTTGTTGATAGTGGTATTTATCCGGGTTATTGAGTAACTCCTTTCTGGGATTCATTTCCATCCTTTCAAAATCAGTTTTAATTAATTTGAAAGTCTGATTATCTACCTGGTATTGATTGACTTTACCTTCACCATTCCTTCCAAATGTCACCGGGATGTTTTGAATATTTGCAAAAGTATCCATGTTGATATGTTTTAATGGATATTTGGCATCATCAATAATGGCATAAAGCGTAGTATCTAACTCAGAGGCAACCATGTCTAACGTGTTCTCACCTAGGTATTCATACTTTCCTTCGTACTCCTGAAGCTTATCTAAGACGGATTTTTCTTTTTGAGTAGAACACCCAATACAAAGAATTAGAATTAAGAAAATTTTATTCATTACTACGGTTGAGTATTTGATTAGTTTTAGAAATTTACACTATTATTCCGATAGACGAATCTCGATCCAGAGTGGAAATTGCGTTGTTAATTCAAACTCTCCAATTTTTTTCTAAAAGAAGTTTTCTGATTTTCTAACTCAAAACAAAGAGCTGCTTTTTCAGCTCATTTCCCAATGTTGTAGTTTCCACACCCGAAGCTTCGAAGGCCGAAATTTTCATTTTGCCCTTTTGATAAATGTTGGTATGAAAATATCATTCATCATCGCAAAAGCCAATTTGTCTTCTTGAGAATTGTAGGCACCTCCAGTAAATACTGCAACCATCTTAAGTTCGGGAAAAATCATAATATATTGCCCACCGTTTCCTGTTGCGGTTTTAGAGACAATAACTCGTTCACCTACTTTAAATGGAATATTCCACCATAGAAACCCATAGTCTATTCCAGTGATTTTTATTTTTGGTGTAGTTGATTCTTCAATCCACTTCTCCGATACAATTTGCTTTTCATCCCACTTTCCTTTGTTAAGTATTAGTTTTCCAATTTTCGCCATATCGCGTGAAGTCATGTACAATCGTTTACCAGATGGGATGACATTTTTATCTGAAGTATGGCCCCATGTAACATTGGTAATGCCCAAAGGATCAAATAAATAGCTTTGAGCAAATTCCTGAATTGTCATTCCCGAAGCCTGACTTATCATTTCTGCTACAAGTAAAACACCCATGGAACAATAATTAGAAACTGTACCTGGTTCATTGAACATGGGAAGATCAAGTGTATATTGAATCCAATCGTTTTTCTTATAAACTCTATCTTCCTGACCTTTAGATTTTTTATCCCAGTCATTACAATCAAGCCCGCTCGACATGGTCAGCAGGTGGCGGATCGTAATTTTATCTTTTCGAGAGTCAAGATTTCTTTTGGGAACCTTACTTTTTATGTACTTTGATATTGGGTCATCAACGCTGCCTATCAGTCCTTTATCAATAGCTATGCCCAATAAAATGGACCTGATGCTTTTCGTTGTTGAGCGAAGATCGTGTCGTTGACTAGGAGAGTGCCCGTTAAAGTACTCTTCAAAGATGAGTTGATTGTCTTTTATCAATAAAGCACTGTGCAATTTATTTTCTTCTTCTTTTAACTGGTTAAATGCACGGTAAATCAAGGTAGTATCAACACCTTGAGATTTTAGGTTATTCGTTTTCCATCCATCTCCAAGTTCTTTTGGTTGTGAATACTTATAATTATTTTGTCCATAACAAAATGTGTTTATGAGTAATGAGAACATCAAGTATGCTATAATCAGCAATGAATTATACACTTTATTGTGTCTAGGTTTTATAATTTTTTTATAATCCAATCTAAAGTAAACTCATTGACTTCATCCAAATGGTCAATCCATTTTTTCTTACCTGATTTATCAATCTTGGTCTCCATAAAAAAATGATCGCAGTTAGGAAATACCTTGTAAGTCAAATTGTCTTTACCTTTCCTTAAGAACTCAAGTTTTGCGTAATCCATGTTTAAGATGCTATGACGATCATTTCCACCAGCAACATACAGGATAGGAATATCTAGCTTAAGCATATTCTCTATTGGGGCGTTCAAGGTAAAACTACTCCACTTGTAATAAGTTTCTCCAAACCATTCCTTTGTGGTGGATTTTGGGTCCTTATATATTTTTTCAAATTCTATATACAAAGAGTCGATATTTGCTTGAGCCTCGTCATTTGATTTTTCGCCATTTAGTGCAGACAATCTTTCCATAAGGATAAAGTCATATAGATGATTAAGAGAATTACCCATCATAGCAATAACGTGAGTCACTTTCTTATTTTTTAGAGCTACTGCAGGAGCTACTTGTGAACCTTCTGAATGTCCCCAAATTACAATTTGAGAACTGTCGACACTTAGTTCTTCTAAAGCATGATTTATCACTAAATTACCAGAATTTGCTCTCCAATCTAAGCTGTATTTCTCACTATATCCGTCCTGTACAGGATATTGTTTCCTACCAGAAGGCGTAATTTCTAAGCTGTCTACTAAAGGAGTATGGGGTTTGCTTATTAATATGATGTGGTAATCATCACTTATAGAATTCCAATTCAAAGTAATACTATTAGAGTAACCTCCTCTCGGGTGAGGCCAGAACAATGGGAAGTTTGTAGAACCTTGTAAATAAATCAAAAGAGGCTTACGCTCATCAATTTTGTTTCTGAAAACATGGTAATTAATTTCTCCTAGTTTACTGTCTTTAATGCTTATAGTTTTCCAATTATTTGTGACTCTTTCATGTTGCCCATAGGTATTTATTGACAGGGTTAAAACTAGAATTAGAAAAAAAGTATTTTTCATGAATAATGATTTTGGTTCAACTTACACACAACGTCCAATTATCATACTGAAGCTGAACTTATTAATATCTACTAAGGTTATCAATCAGCTTAGACCTTCGCAAATGGCTCAATAAACTTATTACTGATAGTTGTTATGTGCTGATATTATGTCTTTTAATTGGTTCATTTCTTCAATGCGATCAACTTCTTTAATGTTATAATGCAAGCTCATTGGGTCAAATAATACGGTTTTCATTTCTGCTGCAAAACCGGCTTCAATCCCCGTCATGCTATCTTCAATAACCAAACACTCATGTTGGAGGAATCCCATAGTTTTGGCTGCATGAAGAAATATTTCAGGGTTAGGTTTCCAAGAGTCTATTTCATATGAACTGAAAATATTATCGTTAAAGTATTTCTTTAAACCAGTTATCTCAAGAGCTTTATTTATCTTGCTTATAGGTCCGCTTGAAGCAACACAGACAGAGAATATGTTATGATCTAAAAAATCAGTTACTCCTTTACACGGAGTTAATTCTTTTTCAAAAAGTTTCTCTACTAATTCTCGATAATCTGAAACAAAATTTTCTTTTAGCAAGATGCTATGTTCTTCTTCTATGGCTTTTAAAATATCAGCTAATTTTCCGCCCCGATATTTTTCCGTCATTGCTTTAGCAGAAGTTTCTATTCCGTAATCTCTCAATTTAATTTCAAGTCCGAGATTACAGAGAAATTCACTGTCAACTAATGTTCCATCACAATCGAATATTAAGCATTTTATCATTTTATCACATTGCACATAACGTGTTCGTGTTTGGTTTTGTAGCCATAAGCACTGAGATAGCAAATAGGAGAAAAACCATTGCCAGTAGCTAGGAAATTCGCATAGTTTCTGGTTTGCAATGTCCATGCAGATTGCTCCGTTCGCATATTCATTTAGTGTTTTTTATAAACATTTTTAAATCTATTCTGTTGCAGGTTGAATAATTTCCCTGATAGTTGCCCATCCTGTCGGGCTCTCTTCATATCTTGTGTAAGTCACCATTGTTCGCCCCTTAAAAATAAATGGATCACCACCGTTCTTAGGTGTTCCTTTAATTGTAAATCTCGTTTGCTCTATTGCAATGTTTTCCCGAGTTAAAATACTTTCAACAACGTTTTCAATGAATTCAAGATCAAAAGCTTGTAGAGTTCCAATTAACCCATCAATTACTTCATCTCTACCGATTTTTAAATCATTGTAGCCTAAGGCTTTTATAACCTCTGGGTGATGTAGAGATTTAATTTTCTGAATATCACCATTTGAAAAGGCATCTCGAATAGTTTTGCCATGATGTAAAATTGCTTGTTCGATTTCTCCTTCCTGCGCATTTGAGTCGGAGAAAATAAAAGGCAATAGCACTGCTGTTAATATTCGAATGTTGATAAAATCTTTGATTACTCTCATTATTTGGCTTTTTTATTAGGTATTGTCTTTAATGTCCAGATAAGCTTAGTGAGCATATCTTTTTAGATAGATTCTAAAGTTATAGTGTCAAGTTGATATTTTCTAATAGCTCAGCTTGCCTATTGAGCTTATTATTTATTGAACTCAGATTAATCTAGTGATTCAAAAAACTTGATAGCTTCGATGACATTGATATCTTGGGAAAGGTCTTCAAAGTCGGCTGTTTTTTCTACGATTATGTCAGGAGTAATCACCGGATGGTACCGATAATTTTTATCCATCATAAATGAAGTTGTGAGAGTAATCTTTGTATCAAAGGGTAGCTCAGTGAGACTGTTAGCAGTTGTAAAACCAGCAGTTGACTCTCCAACGGTAATCACATTTTCCCTGCCGCTGAATGAAATTGGGATGAGTTCGCCAGCACTAGCGGTGAGTATCCCTGTTATAAGAGCTACCGGCACCTTCATATTGGTCTCACTCGTTGGTCTTATAATCACTTTGTCTAAGCCATCTTCGCTATCATTAATAACCCCATTTTTTAGATTAACTCTACTTATCAGCTCCCCTTCAATGTCCATACAATTGTAAAGCGTCTGATCACCTAAAAAGTGGTAAAGAGCTGTGAGCATCGGAAATACATTGCCACCAGAGTTAAATCGTAAATCTATGATCCACCCTTTGATTTTATATGCCGTGTCGATTTTCATGATTTCATCATACATACGTTGGGTTTCCAGGTTGATAGAGTCTTGGGAAAGGTCCAACATAAGCATGGCCGGCATTAGGATGTATCCATATTGGTCTTCAATCACCTGAACCTCAAACCCAGGTTTTTTTTCATACTTGAGCAAGTAGTTGATATTAAAATCCTCTTGAACATATTGCCTCCCTTTACTCCATTTGTAGTACCCATGATCCGAAAAGAGATTAAGATGTGACCCGTTGATTGCATCAAATACATCAGTACAGTATGCTAATGATTCACCGAAATTAGCTGCTTTAAGAGCTTGCTCTTTGATCGAATCTACTTTGCTCCATTCTACACTATCACGATAGAGATAATCCGTTTTTAGGTGATAGGTGAGACTATCGTAAAATAGACTGATACTGTCTTTTGAGGTTAAATGTTGAGACTGACTCTGGAAACCAGAAACAATAAAAAGGAGTATGATTGTTTTTTTCATGCTTATTGTTTTTTGAACAAAGCAATGAGGATAGATGCACGAAACCTACATTTTTAGGGGGCCAAAAGTCTCATATTTCAAATGTTGGACTTATTTACCTAAGCTCTTAAGGTAAGTCGATGGAGTTTTGCCTGTTTGATCCTTAAATACCTTATAAAAAGAAGATTTAGAGTTGAATCCTGCTTCCATGGCTAGTGCCTCCAGGCTATACTTAACGAGAAAGTCGCTTGTCATCAATTGGATAGCTTCTTGGGTTCTGTGTCTATTAAGGTATTGTGAGACATTAACTTCATGCTGCGTGTTAATATATTTAGTGAGTTCATTCATGGGAAGTCCCAGTTCTGTAGCCAACTGCTGTGAAGTAAGCTTTGGGTTCTTGAATAATTTGTCATCTTTCATCACTTTTTCCAGCGCCTCCTCTATTTCTAGATTTTCTGAGGTGGCTGATTTTTCTTTGGTTAGTGGTTTGAAAAACAAAAGATTAGACTTGGAATATCCAACGAATCCAATCCAATAGACAAAGATGGAATTGATAATCAACGTGGGGTAGTAAAAGAGGCGATCATAATCTCCAACTACCACGAAACTGGCAATAACTAGCAATAGATGTATCGTTGATAACGCAATAAAAACAAGGGAAAGTGTGCTAAGCCAGGTCCAATATTTTTTAGTCCCAAAGAAAATACTTGAATTCAGTAGATTAAAACGAGTCTTTCTTAATGCAGCTACTCCGATAGCCAGATTAAATAGTAGAATAACAATCTCATTGATGGTAAAGAACCCAGCGTCATAGGCTTCTTTTATGACGAATGGATTTTCTCCGCTCATGATCATGTAAAGCCAGTAGCACCTCAAAAGGCCATATAGCACGCTAGGTATGATCAATATCCAAACTAGTTTACCTATTGGTTTTGAGCTTAAAGAGTAAACAATATAACCGAATAGGGCAGGAGCAATAATATACTTATAAGGGATTGGGTGCATACCCATATTGAAAAAACCTATTTGCAGGTTCATGAAAAGTGCAGCGTACCCAATATTATAGAGAGCAATACAGAGTAGAAATAAGAGAAAAAATCGATGAGTATATTTATTCTCATTTTTTCGAAAAAAGAGGTAGAAACATAATGAAAGCGCTTGCACACCTCCAAATAGTACAATAATATCCAGTACAATAAAATTCACTACCAAAGATGCTAATAATAGGACGGAATGGGTTTAGTTATGTATTACAAATACTTGAGCCTAACGTCTAGATATGACGCTGTGCCTCTGAACTTTGTTAATTTCTTCTAAAGTAGCGGATTTGCACGTTAGTTTCAAAGTTGCAGAATAGGCATGCGTCATATCATTTGTTAGAGACATCTATTTGGTTTCTCTTTGGTAATAAGTTACAATGCTAGCTTTAGCAATTGTGTTATTCCACAAGTAATATCCAACCACTGCAGGGTTTGTGTTTTCATCCAGTCCCAGCTTATCAGTTTTTAAGGCGTAGACTGTTATCATGTATTGGTGGATTCCATGCCCTTCTGGCGGACAAGGACCTCCGAACCCTTGAGTTCCGTAGTTTGTTATGCTTTGAATAGCATCTTGGGGAGCAAGTTTTGCGGAAACACTTCCGGCATTACTCACCAATTCGTTGACATTTGAAGGAATGTCAAACATAACCCAGTGCCACCAGCCACTCCCCGTTGGAGCATCTGGATCATACATGGTGACAGCAAAACTCTTTGTTCCTTCAGGAGCATTTTCCCATGAAAGTTGAGGTGATTTGTTATCACCCACACAGCCAAAGCCGTTGAATTCCTCATTGATCGTGGCTTCTCCACCTAAATCATTACTTGATAAAGTAAAAGTGTTTTGAGCATACATTGTGCTCGATACTGTTAATAGTATTCCAAAAATAAAATTTGATTTTTTCATAATCTACATATTTAATTATAGGCACAAGATTATGAGTTTATGAAGCGGGTGTTGTATTTAATTTAGCTCAAAAAGTAGTGATAAAAGGTCAATTTGATTGGTACTGTTTTGGGGTCATCCCAAATTTTACTTTAAATGCTTGAGTGAAATTTGATAGGTTTTCATAGCCAATTTCTTCAAAAATATCTGATGGTCTTTTCGATTTGTTTTTTAATAAGAAAGCGGAATGCTCAAGTCTTTTCTCCTGAAACCATTTACTAGGAGAGGTGTGAAAGTGTTTTTTAAATTCTCTTTTGAATGTAGATAAACTCATATTCGACAAAAAAGACAGCTCTTTTAAGGTTAGTTTATTTAATTGGTTACTCTCGATGGTCTGTACAAATTTTTGGCTTTGATTATCACTATTGTCAACTAAGGAATAGAGAAAGTCTGTACCATTAAATTCAATGAGATATAACATTATTTCTTCAAACTTTGAATCCAGAATGTTTTTTTGGATTGGTTTTGAAAGTTTGGATATATCTAAAAGGCTAGCCACGAATCTTTTTATAAATGAATCATAACTAAATTGATATGTAGAATATAGTGCTTTTGAAATTGCTTGAGTATGCTCAAATTTTCTTATGAATTTTAAAACATCTTCGCTAGAAAAGAAGAATAGAATACTTCTATAATATTTCACAACATTTGATAGCTTTTCTGTCATTAAGCAATGACCAGATTTCATTAATAGAAATTGACTGTTGTCAATTGAATATGATGAATTGTCAAAAAAAACCTCTTTTGTTCCTTCTTGAAGAAAACTAAAAGTGTTTTTGTTCAGGAAGACTTGCTGTTTAGAGATTTCCTGAGTGCTTTCATAGTCATAAACCTCTATGGACAGAGAAGAATTGATATTTAATTCATTTGGTAATGTTATTATCCTCATCTTATTCTCATTTTCTCTAATGAAGTGCTAATCGAAGTTACGTGCTGGTTTTTAAAAATCATTACCGTAGGTATTTGATTTTTAAAAGACAAAGTGCACGTTGCTAGATTTCGTTTTAGCTTTTTGTTGTAGCATGTTTCCCCCTTCTGGGGCAGTTAAAGCTGTTATTATGGAGAAGAAATCTGGTTTAGCGCGACATTGGCAAATTTCCAAAGGGGCGGGATTCCGATTTATCGGAAGGAGCAACTTTGGTCAGCTTTAGCTGAATTTGCTACAATGTCTCGGCTATGGTTAGTACGGGAATTAAAAGTGGTGAACTTTCGATTAAGTACTTAGCCAAAACTTTTTATTTTGTTTTATCTTTTTCTTTATAAAGCCAAATCAAAAGATTTGGCGGACTTGGTTAAATGCTTTAAAGCTTGGGTTAAGCACCAAACCCCGTATTAATTATAGCCATTGTTACAAGCTGGCTTTTATTCGTTCGGTTATTTGGTCAATTGTTCCTAGTCCGTCAAAAGTCAGAACTTTAATTTTAGATTTCATATACTCAATTCCAGGTCTAGTTGAGTTTTCGAAAACCTCAATTCTTTTAGTATGGATTTTCGGGTCTTTGTCATCTTTTCTGTCTGATGTTTCGGCTCTTTTTTTAGCTCTAATTAAAAGCTCCGATTTTGGAACGTCAATATTTAGCACTTTCCCTATTTTCATCATCTTTGATTCTACAAGTTCAAGTAGGTCATCCACTTGCGCTTTAGTTCTTGGGTATCCATCTAATATTATTCCGTTATTTGACTTGTTTTCGTCTAGAATTTCACTAAAAAGGTCTTTCATAATAGAGTCAGGAACCAAATCTCCTTTTTCCTCATATTCAGACATTATTTTTCCAATCTCCGTTCCGTTTTCTTTTTCCAATCGGCATCTATCTCCAGTTGATATGTGTTTAAAATCTAATTGTTCATTTAAGATTTCACATTGAGTTCCTTTTCCAGAATATGGTGGTCCAGTAATTATTAGTATTTCCATTTGTATTTTTTGTTGTGCTTGCTTGTAACACCCGGCTATCAGACACCCAGTGTTTGTTATACCCAGATAACAGGACAAAAGGTGTTGTTATATATTATTGTTATGAATCTAATGGATTCTTAACAGACATCATAACAGTTAAGAACTGTCTAATTTCTACAATACCTCTTCCACCAATGCTGAAAGACCACTAACCCCCAAATACGAGCATGTACATCTCCCGAGTTAGAAGAGAAAAGTTTCTTCTTAAGCTTACGTACTTCTTTCACGTCAAAAATACCTTGCTCATTTACAAAAGAATCGGAGAGGAGTTCGTTTTTAATGGTGTGCTGCATTTCATTCCTAAACCATTTCAGCAAAGGAACTTCAAAACCTTTTTTTGGTCGGTTGTAAATCTCTTCAGGTAGTAAATTTCTGAAAGTATCATGTAAAATACGCTTACGAATGTTACCATTAATTTTTGAATTAGCAGGTAGGCTAAAAGCGTACTCTACCACTTCATGATCTAAAAATGGTACTCTCACTTCCAGTGAATTAGCCATGCTCATTCGGTCCACTTTGGTAAGCATGTCATTGGGAAGAACTAGTTTGCTATCAGTGTATAGAAGATCGTTGATATTTTCTTTATCAGGGATATGTTTTAATAACTGCTGCTTTAGGCTATTATAACTGTCCTGGTCGAGCTGCTCTTTACTGGCAGCACTGAATAAACTAAATGACTGCTTTTCGGAGGCAAATCCTGCCCAGATCCAATACCTCTCCTGACTATTCATTCGCATACCTTTAGCAAAGCGATGTAGTTGCCTAAACTTATTAGTTAAAGTATTGCTTCTGGATTTTGGAAGCAGGTACCAAAGAGGTTGCAATGCTTTTGCAGCCTTGGTAGCACCACCTCCGTTGATTATTCGTTGAAAAGCAGCGTGCTTGTTATAGCCAGCAAACAGCTCATCGGCACCATCTCCACTTAGTGCTACGGTGGCATGCTTACGTGTCTCTTGAGAGAGTATATAAACGGCAATAGCTGAAGAATCGGCAAAGGGCTCATCGATGTAGTCTAGAATATCATTTACATGTTTATAGAGATCTGCGTTGGTCAATGAGAATACCGTATGCTCACTTTCAATTTTTTTGGCTACGGATCGCGCATAATCAGTTTCGTCAAAGAATTTTTCATCTTTAAAACCAATAGAAAAGGTATGCAAGTCGTTTTTGTGCCTCTTTGCAAGGGCAGCAACTACCGAAGAATCGAGACCTCCACTTAAAAATGAACCCAGGGGCACATCAGCCACTAAACGCTTTTGAACAGAATTCTCGAGCAGTGACTCCAATTGCTTTTTCTGAGTTTCATAGCTATTCGAAGTATAGTTTTCTCTATTGAATGGAATGTCATAATAGGAATCAACCGCAATACCGTCATTGGTGATATGAATATAGTTGCCCGGTAAAAGCTTTTTGACTGATTTAAAAATAGTCTGTGGAGCTGGAATATAATTTAACTGTAGATAAGTATGTAAAGCCGAATAGTCTAATTCCTTATCTATACCATATTCCAAAATGGATTTCATTTCAGAGGCAAATAGTAGCCTATCATTATCTAAGAGATAATAGAGAGGCTTTATCCCAATGCGATCTCGGGCTATAAAAAGGCTCTTATCTTGAAAATCATAGATAGCAAAGGCGAAAAACCCATTAACTTTTTGTAGACAATCCTTACCCTCTTTGATGTACAAGTTAAGCAGCACCTCAGTATCTGTTTCAGATTGGAACTTGACACCTTCCGATGTTAATTCCTGTTTTAGAGATTTATAGTTATATATCTCTCCGTTGAAAATGATACAGTAGCGACCGCTTAAATCCCACATGGGTTGATTGCCCTCAGGAGTAGGGTCTATAATCGACAACCTACGATGGCCTAACGCAACAGTTTGGTCATTATATATATCCTGAACATCTGGCCCGCGAGAAGAAAGTTTGGCAGTAGCGTTAGCAGCATTGATCATGCTTACGCGCCCCACCATGTTGAAAGCGTAGATTCCGGTTATACCGCACATAGATTTGCGTTAACCTAGCTTTTTATACCTTATCCGCTTTGGAGCTGCATCACCAAGGCGTTGTTTTCTGTTTTCTTCATACTCAGTGAAGTTGCCATCATACCACACCACTTGTGAATCACCTTCAAAAGCTAATATATGAGTGCAAACTCTATCGAGAAACCATCTATCGTGAGAGATGATTACTGCACAGCCACCGAAATTTTCTAATGCTTCTTCCAGTGCCCTCAAAGTGTTCACGTCAAGGTCGTTAGTAGGCTCATCTAAAAGTAGCAGATTGGCTCCCTGCTTAAGTGCGATGGCCAAATGAACACGGTTGCGCATACCCCCTGAAAGCTCCTTAACCTTTTTCTGTTGGTCAGAACCACCAAAATTAAACTTACTCACGTAGGCTCGGCTATTCATTTGCTTACCACCCATTTCAATAATCTCATTTCCCCCAGTAATGGCTTCCCAAACAGAGGCTTCAGGGTTCAGGTCATCATGCTCCTGGTCTACATAAGCTACTTCAACTGTTGAGCCAACATCAAATGTTCCGGCATCAGGTTCTAGTTGTCCTGTTATCATTTTGAAGAGAGTGGTTTTACCAGCTCCATTTGGGCCTATGATTCCAACTATTCCAGCTTTTGGAAGATTAAACTCCAGGTTCTCATAAAGTAACTTATCTCCAAAGGCTTTGGATACACCATGTGCTTCAATAACCTTATCACCCAAACGAGGCCCCGGAGGAATATATAGTTCCAGTTTTTCTTCTCGTTCTTTTGACTCGGCAGAAAGTAACTTATCATAAGCACTTAACCTGGCCTTAGACTTTGCATGCCTACCTTTTGGAGACATCTTCGCCCACTCAAGTTCACGTTGCAAGGTCTTTTGTCTTTTAGATTCTGTCTTCTCTTCTTTAGCTAATCTGTTCTGCTTCTGATCTAGCCATGAAGAATAATTACCTTTCCAGGGAATGCCTTCACCACGATCTAATTCGAGAATCCAACCTGCTACATTGTCAAGAAAGTATCGATCATGAGTGACAGCTATAACTGTTCCTGCATACTGTCTCAAATGTTGTTCCAGCCAATGGACAGACTCTGCATCCAGGTGGTTGGTGGGCTCATCTAGAAGTAGTATATCTGGTTCTTGTAATAATAAGCGGCAGAGTGCTACTCTTCTTTTTTCACCTCCTGAAAGATTTTCAATCTTGGCATCTCCGGGAGGGGTTCGCAATGCATCCATGGCACGTTCCAATTTGCTGTCCAGCTCCCAGGCATTTAGTTGATCTAGTTTTTCCTGAACTTCACCCTGCTTTTCAATAAGTTTTTCCATCTTATCAGGGTTGTCCAATACTTCAGGATCAGCAAACTTAAGGTTAATGTCTTCAAACTCTTTTAGAAGAGCGACAGTCTCAGCAGCACCTTCTTCAACCACCTCTTTCACGGTTTTTGTTTTATCAAGCTGTGGCTCTTGTTCCAATAACCCAATACTGTAAGAACCGTCAAAAACAACTTCACCCTGATATTCTGTATCTATTCCGGCTATGATTCTTAAGAGGGAAGATTTACCTGAACCGTTAAGCCCCAGCACACCAATTTTGGCTCCATAGAAGAAAGAGAGATAAATGTTTTTAAGAACTTGCTTATTTGGAGGGTAGATTTTGTTAACCCCTGCCATTGAAAAGATTATTTTTTCATCACTCATAGGTGGTACTTATTTTATAAGTTGAAATCTCGTTATTGAACGTTGAACAAATTTATTGTTTTGATTGGCATTGCATGTCACACAGACTCATTAATTTATATCAAAAAAGTAGTTATCATTTAAACTTTTCGAAAAAGTATCACGTTCAGCCCATTAACAATGGTTACCGTATTTTAAATAATTGAATATAAAGTTTGAATTGTCACTGAAAATTTTACATTTGCAAAAAATTAAAAAGGCATAATCAGGAGGATTAGACTATGTACTGGACACTAGAACTAGCATCATATTTGGAAGATGCACCATGGCCCGCTTCAAAAGACGAATTAATTGACTACTCAATTAGAACGGGAGCACCTTTAGAGGTTGTTGAAAATCTTCAAGAACTAGAAGATGATGGGCAACCATTTGAAAATATAGAAGAGATTTGGCCGGACTATCCGACAAAGGAAGACTTCTTCTTTAATGAAGACGAATACTAAAGAAATTTAAAGGCTGTCTGCGAGGCGGCCTTTTTTATTGCATCAAGGCTTCTGCTATTATTAAATCTTCAGGAGTAGTTATTTTAATGTTTGAGTAACTTCCTTCAAATAGAGATATTTTGTGTCCACTTCTTTCCGCAACACTGGCATCATCTGTCAGACTGACCTCCTCCCTTATCTCATAAGCACTTTTTATTAGCCCCAATTCAAAAGTTTGAGGAGTTTGAATTAATCGGTAGTGTGACCTATCAACTGCCTTAGTCGTGTCTTGATCAGTTATGCGAATAGATTCTTTAAGCCTTACTGCGGCCACGGCACTTTGATGAACTGCAGCAAGTCTGTAAGAAGCTCCTATTATGTCTTTTCCTACTAATGGTCTGACACCGTCATGAATAGCTACCAAACCGTTTTCATGAGAAATTTTTGAAAGACCATTCTTGACAGATTGAAACCTTGATTCACCTCCAGTCGCTATGTCAATGGATTTATTATAGTCGTACTTCATACATAGCTCTTTCCATACATCAATTTCATCAGCAGGCAGAACAAGTATGACTTGAATATCAGGTGAATAGTCAAAAAATGCATTGATAGTATGCATCAGAACAGGCAGACCATTTAATAGCATAAACTGCTTGGAAGTAGAACTCTTCATTCGAGTTCCCTTACCACCAGCTACTATTATGGCAAATTCTGTCATTGATAATCGAAAATAAATAAAACGTCATTTCGACCAGAGGGAGAAATCTCCTCCTCTTGGGATTTCTCAGTCATACCTCCTTCGAAATGACGAATATAAAAATTAGTTGCTATGTTAAACGATTAACATAGCATCTCCGTAGGTAAGGAATCTGTATTTTTCTTTCTTAGCTACTTCATAAGCTTCTCTAATTACATCATACCCACCAAAAGCGCAAGCCATCATTAATAACGTTGACTCCGGCATGTGGAAGTTGGTGATCATTGCACTACAAATTTTGAACTCATAGGGAGGGAAGATGAACTTATCTGTCCAACCTTCCTTAGGCTTCAGGCGATCACTTGCGGAAACAGCAGATTCTAAAGATCGCATAGTTGTAGTTCCTATGGCGCAAACCTTCTTTTTATTGTCTATCGCATTGTTTACAATATCCACTGTAGGTTGTGCTACTCTAAAATTCTCAGAATCCATTTTATGCTTCGTCAAATCTTCTACATCAACAGGTCTGAAAGTGCCTAAGCCAATATGCAACGTTACACTCGGCATCGTTACTCCAAGGATTTCAAGACGTTTTAGCAATTGAGGTGTAAAATGTAGTCCTGCGGTAGGAGCAGCCACTGCTCCCTTATTCTTAGCGTAAATAGTTTGGAATCGCTCGCGATCTTCTGGCTCAGCTTCTCTTTTAATATATTTTGGAAGAGGGGTTTCTCCAAGATCATCTATCGTTTTGTAGAACTCTTCATCTGTCCCGTCAAATAAGAAGCGTATTGTCCGGCCTCTTGAGGTAGTGTTATCTATCACTTCGGCTACTAAATCCCCTTCACCAAAGTATAATTTATTACCTACTCTAATCTTTCTTGCTGGGTCAACCAAAACATCCCAAAGATGCATTTCGGGGTTAAGTTCCCTTAAAAGGAAAACCTCAATTTTAGCACCAGTTTTTTCTTTATTACCATAAAGGCGTGCAGGAAAAACTTTAGTGTCGTTGTTTACCATTACATCACCATCTTCAAAATAGTTGATGACGTCCTTAAAAACTTTGTGTTCTATCTCTCCGGTCTTTCGGTTGATAACCATTAAACGAGATTCATCTCTATTTTCTGCCGGATGTAATGCTATTAAGCCAGTTGGCAAGTCGAACTTGAATTCTGATAATTTCATATTTAATATTACGGTATTAAATTAATTAGAGCGTATTCTCTAAAAATAGGGTGCAAAGATAATTATTAAGCCGACATTTGGGAGAATATTGATAAATAGTTTTAGACCAAGTAGTTAAGAATTGAAAGTAGTAAGACTCATATTAGAAAGCTTCCGCTTTGCCTGGAATGCACTTAAGATGAATATCTTAAGAACGATACTTTCACTGCTTGGTGTGACAGTAGGTATTTTTGCTATTATAGCAGTATTTACAATAGTCGATTCACTTGAAAAAAATGTAAAGCAGAGCTTCGATTTTCTCGGTTCAGGAGTGATTTATGTTGATAAATGGCCATTTACCGCTGACTCGAATGGAGAGTATAGGTGGTGGGATTTTTGGAGAAGGCCAAATCCGAGCTACCGTGAATTTAAATTTTTAGAAGCCAATCTTAGCGGACAGACCGCAATGGCTATTTACGCTGATATCGGAAATAGGGTAGCTAAAAGAGAGAATAATAGTTTTTATGAGACAGAGCTCATTGGGGGGAGTTATGGCTACAAAGATATAGTTGAGCTTGATATTGTAAGAGGTAGATATTTCACCCAAACAGAAATTGCTTCTGGAAGAAATGTCTGCATTATAGGTGATGATATTGTGAAAGCATTATTTCCGAACGGAGAGGATCCATTAGGCAAGGAAATAAAAGTGAATAACAAAAAGCACTTTATAATAGGAACTTTAAAAAAAGAGGGGGAGAGCTTTTTAGGTTTTGAAAGTAAGGATAGCTACTGTGTTATTCCTTATGATGCATTTAGAACGATGTATTCTACCGGAACAGGTACTTACAACGAACGCGGATCTACTATTGCTATTAAGGGACAAGAGGAAGACATAGGACTGGTCGAGCTTGAAGGGGAACTAACAGGAATATTGAGAACCAGAAGAGGTTTGAGGCCGCGAGAAGATGATAATTTTGCATTAAATAGGCCGGAAGCTATTGCTAATGTTTTATCAGGAGTATTCGATGTATTTGGTATAGCAGGCTGGATTATTGGAGGATTTTCTATTCTGGTGGGAGGCTTTGGCATAGCCAACATTATGTTCGTTTCAGTAAAAGAAAGAACAAGTATCATTGGAGTTCAAAAATCTTTAGGTGCTCAGAACTACTTTATTTTGTTTCAATTTCTTTTTGAGGCGGTCTTTTTAAGTGTAATAGGCGGACTAGGAGGGCTGTTTCTGGTTTTCCTCATTACGTTTATTCCAATGGGCTCGCTTGAAGTTTCATTGACCTTAAGCAATATTGTGCTGGGTCTTGGTGTATCAGCTATTATAGGTACCGTTTCAGGGATTATCCCAGCTGCCTTGGCCGCAAGGTTAGATCCGGTGATTGCGATTAGAAGCTAATAAAAAAGCCTCTGATTTTATCAGAAGCCTTTCCAAATGCTTATTCAATTAAGTTTATTCCTGAGCAGGTATAGGTTCATCAAGAATATCACCACTAATCTTTGCTTTGATCTTGGTCTCAAGTTCTTCCAGTAGTTCTGGATTATCTTCAATTATCTGTTTCACAGCATCACGGCCCTGGCCTAATTTGTTGCCGTCATAAGAGAACCATGAACCTGCTTTGTTGACAACATCCAGTTCTACTCCTAAATCAATAATTTCACCTACTTTAGAAACTCCTTTGCCATACATTATATCGAACTCAACTACTTTGAATGGAGGAGCTACTTTGTTCTTTACCACCTTAACTCTGGTTCTATTACCAGTTATGTCTCCAGTATTTTCTTTTATTTGGCCTATTCTTCTGATATCGAGCCTAACAGAAGCGTAAAATTTAAGTGCATTACCTCCAGTGGTCGTTTCAGGGTTGCCAAACATAACACCAATCTTTTCCCTCAATTGGTTAATAAATATACATGAGCAGCCAGTTTTGTTAATTGTACCGGTAAGCTTTCTAAGAGCCTGAGACATCAAACGAGCTTGAAGTCCCATCTTGCTATCTCCCATTTCTCCTTCTAACTCCCCTTTAGGAACTAAAGCTGCAACTGAATCAATTACTATAATGTCAATAGCACCTGAACGAATTAAATGTTCAGCGATTTCTAACGCCTGCTCACCATTATCAGGTTGAGAAATCAGTAGATTCTCCGTATCAATCCCCAGCTTTTCAGCATAACTTTTATCGAAAGCGTGCTCAGCATCTATAAAAGCAGCCAGTCCACCAGCTTTTTGTGCTTCAGCAATACAATGCATTGATAAGGTGGTTTTTCCTGAAGACTCTGGCCCATAAATCTCAATAACTCTACCACGAGGTATTCCTCCTATTCCTAATGCAATATCAAGACCTAAAGACCCTGTAGAAATTGATGGTACATCAAGAACTTTTTCGTCACTTAACTTCATGACAGTTCCTTTACCATAGGTCTTTTCTAGTTTATCAATCGTTAATTGAAGGGCTTTTAATTTCTGGTCTTGCTCACTCATTTTCCTCTTATTTTTTGATCCTATTATAAGCGGTGAAGTTAATAATAGTTGACCATTATTTGTGATAGGTGGTCGTAAAATTTCCTGTGTTTCATCGCCTTTAGTATAGTCACTTGCTATATTGCGTAAAAATTGAATTCGATGAGAATCATCTCAGCTTTTATATTACTTTTTGTGTCGCTCTCGGCTAGTGGTCAACTTAATAATTCGATGTTTGATCAACGCATGCAAGTACTTGAATCGGACTCAAATGCCCTATTATTCAATATGAAGATCTTGGGGTTTAATAAGAATAACGAATACTTCGAAAAAATTGCTGATGGTTACACTTTGTTTGGCTATCAGGTTAACCCCTCTGTTTCTTATCAACCTACATCCAAAACTCGATTTGATATTGGTGTGTTTGCTCAAAAAGATTTCGGTAATGATGAATATAACGAGGTGGCTCCCACCTTTACTTTTAGTTATGTCCACGGAGATAGCAAATTGATATTTGGAACCCTCGAAGGAGCTACCTCGCATCAGCTAATAGAACCGTTATATGATTTTGAAAATGTCCTAATTGATAGGTTAGAAAATGGACTACAATTTCACATAGAAAATGATTGGTTGTTTTTTGATACCTGGATCGATTGGCAAAATATACTTTATCCAGGTGAAAATGATCAGGAAGAAGTTACGGGAGGGCTCTCAATAAGGTATGTGCTCATTGATAAGACAGTAAGGCTTTCTATACCTGCTCAAATAGTGATTACACATCTTGGTGGTCAAATAGATACTAGTGAATTGCCATTACAGACGTATTCAAATTCGGCATTTGGTCTTATGATAGATTTTTTGAGACCAGATAATAATTTGATTAACAATGTGCGACTTGATGGCTACTATACCCATTATAACGACTTCTCTAATCAGCAACTTAGACCATTTTTGGATGGCGATGGAATTTATCTCAATGCAGAAGTTAAAAGTAAATTTGGTTTAGAGTTTATGGCAAGCTATTGGCGGGGCAATGAGTTTTTAACCATACAAGGGGGTCAGCTTTATCCAAGTGAATCAAGTTCAGTTCAAAATAGATTTGTTATACAAGAAGAAAGGGAGCTTTTAATTTTGAGGTTATTTCATAATCTTAAATTATCCGATAAGCTTACACTTTCATCACGTTTCGAGCCTTACTTTGATTTACTCAATGATAGGTTTGAGTTCTCGCATGGATTCTACTTGAACTATAATGCAGACTTTTATTTGTTAAAAAATAGAGTGAAGAGAAGATGACAAAGAGACGCCTAGGATTCTTAGTACTCATTCTATTGTTGGCGGCAGTCATATTCAATTTTGAACTTATTCGCTACGGTCTGAGGCAGGCATCAGGTCAGTGGCATATTGTGTCAAACGCTAGGCCTGTTGAGGAATATTTGAACGATGAGACAGTAGCAGATTCAGTAAAGTACAAGTTGAATATTATTGATGAAGTCAGGAATTATGCAGTCGATAATTTACTACTGACTGATACAGAGAATTATACTGAAATGTATGATCAGCAAGGTGAACCCCTCCTGTGGGTTGTCACCGGATGTGAACCTTACGAATTCAGGCCGTATGAATGGACCTTCCCAGTTTTAGGAAGTGTACCATACAAAGGTTTTTTTAAGTTAGCTTATGCTAACCATACAGCCAAAGAACTGCAAGATAAGGGGCTTGATGTAAACATTAGAACTGTAGGTGGGTGGTCAACATTAGGCTGGTTTAAAGACCCAATCCTGAGTGAAATGCTGAATAGAGAAGATGGTGATCTGGCTAACTTAATCATACATGAATTGGTTCATTCCACAATCTTTGTAAAAGACAGTGTAGAATTTAATGAGAACTTGGCCTCATTCATAGCGGATAAAGGCACCTTAAAATACTTGACTGAAATATACGGAGAGCAAAGTCAGCAGCTATTGACCTATGTTAATAATAAAAGAGATCAAAAGAACTTTATAGACCATATGCTAAGAGGATACGATACTTTAGATAGCCTCTACACTAATGTTAAGGTAGATACCATCCAAATGAGGAAGATGAAATTGGAAACTATTTCCAGCATTATGGAATCTTTGGACACAATCTCACTTAACAACCCTAACTATTTCTCGAAGATTAAAGACTATGTTCCCAACAATGCCTATTTCATGTCGTTTAGGAGATATCAGTCTAAGCAGGGAGTTCTGGATTCTCTTTATAATCATGAATATGGTGGAGATCTTCTACAGTTTATAACTCACTTAAAGAATAAGCATGCTGCCTCATGAAATATTCTAGAGCTATATTTATGGTATTTATAAGCCTGCTTCTGCTGAGCAGTGATAATAATAGCTCCTACAGAGTTGTTGATAATACAAGCTTTATTCCAGGTGAAGTTATAAATTACAAAGTCCATTATGGGTTCGTAAATGCCGCTGAAGGCAAGATGATTATTCATGACCAGCTAGAGAAAATTAACGGTCGTACATGTTATAAGATTGATGTTTATGGAAAGTCTATTGGCATGTTCGATGTTTTTTTACGCATCAGAGACAACTGGGGCACTTATTTGGATACAGCGTCTATCATTCCTCATAAATCTTATCGTAAAATAGAAGAAGGAAAATATCGAAAGCATGAAATTGTTGATTTTGATCATTTGAATGGTAAAGCCATTGTACATAATTATCACAATAGAAATAAAGAGTGGAAACCTCTGGAAGAATATGAAATGCCTAAATATTCTCAGGGCATGGTTAGTGGCTACTATTATTTACGCACATTAGACTTCAAAAAGTTAAAAGAGAATGAAATTATTGAGTTAAAAGCTTTTTTCGATGATGATGTCTATGACTTTAATATCAGATTTTTGGGAAGAGAGGAAGTTAAAACAAAACTTGGTAAAATAAGAGCATTGGTACTTTCACCGATTATGCCAGAGAACAGTTTATTTGATGGTGAAAATTCTATTAAGGTATGGATATCAGACGATGCCAACAAAGTGCCTATTAAAGTGAAAGCGCAAATGTTTGTAGGATCTGTAGAAGTGGATATCCTGTCCTATAAAAAAGGAGATTAAGTAATTGTTAAATAAATAATTCCAATTTTTTAATAGACATTTTATCAATACATTTATCGTGTTTTTGGATTGAAAAATCTTACTTAAATCAGGGAACTATGGGAAACAAGCAAGAGTATAAGGTGCTTGTTGTAGATGACGAAGAGGCAATTCTAGAATTGCTGAAATACAATTTAGAAAAAGAGGGTTACAGCGTAAAGACCGCTTTGGATGGTGTTAAAGGAGTTGAAATAGCCAAAAAATTTCTTCCTGATGTCATCCTTCTCGATATTATGATGCCTCATCAGGATGGTGTCGAAACTTGTCGGCAACTACGTGAAATTCCGGAGCTGTCAAATGCATTTATTATTTTCTTAACTGCACGCTCTGAGGAGTATTCTGAAGTGGCAGCATTTGATGTCGGTGCTGATGACTATATAACTAAGCCCATTAAACCAAGGGCCTTGATGAGCCGTATCAGTGCTTTTTTCAGAAGAGATGTTCAGAAGAAGTCCGTAACTAATCAAATTACTATAGGTGACCTGATTATTGACAGAACAAGTTACACAATCAATCTGAATGGTGACGAGATCAATCTGCCTAAAAAGGAATTTGAATTACTCTATTTTCTTGCTCAAAACCCCAACAAAGTTTTTGGGCGTGATGAACTGCTTCAAAATATCTGGGGCTCCGATGTTTATGTTTTAGCCAGAACTGTAGATGTACACGTTAGAAAAGTAAGAGAAAAAATTGGTGACGACTACATCACCACGGTTAAAGGAGTAGGCTATAAGTTCAGCCTTAACTAAAGAGTATGATAAATAATTCCAGAGTCATAGCATTGCTGCTGGCAGCATGTATAGCCGCTGTGACTACTGCTTTCTTATCACTTTTTGACGGGGTTACTTCTACCGCACTCTCAGTAACTTTCCTTATAAGTTTTTCTGCTACCTATCTATTGAGTTTTATCATTCTGGAATTTTTAATATTTCGCGAAATCGACAAAATTTATCAACTCTTTGATACACTCAGAAAAAAGGAATTCAAAGTTCCGGATGAATATAAGTCCAACCCTTTCAATCCATTAAAAAAGATTAATGAAGAGATATTTAGTTATGCGTCATTAAAGCAGCAGGAGATTGATGAATTGCGTAAGATGGAAGCTTTTAGACGTGAGTTTATCGCTGATGTAAGCCATGAGCTTAAAACACCAATTTTTGCAGCTCAAGGTTTTGTACATACTTTATTAGATGGAGCAGTAAAGGACAAGTCAGTAAGAACTAAATTTTTAAAGCGTGCAGCGAAAAGTTTAGACGGGCTGGATATGTTAGTTCAGGATCTTCTTACGCTGTCACAAATAGAAACAGGAGAGATCAAAATGCATTTTGAGTATTTTGATATTAAAAGTCTGGCAGAAGATGTATTAGATCAGTTCGAAAATAAAGCTGATAAAAAAGGAATTAAGCTGGGTTTTGCATCTGGTACAGAAGAAAAGGTTATTGTAAATGGTGATTGGCAGCGTATTAATCAGGTTCTGAACAACCTTATAAGTAATGCAATAAAATATTCACCTGAGGATAGTGTTGTTGAACTAGGGTTCAAAATAACTAAAAATGATGTGGTGACCTCTGTAAAAGACTCCGGTGAAGGAATACCCTCAGACGATGTAAATCGAATATTTGAAAGGTTTTATAGAGTGGATAAGAGTAGGTCGCGTGAAAAAGGTGGGACAGGCCTTGGGCTGGCTATAGTAAAACACATTTTGGAAGAACATAAATCAAAAATTGAAGTTAAGAGTGTTTATGGTAAAGGTTCCACTTTCAGCTTTAGGCTGACAAAAGGACAAGAGGAACCTCTATTTCAAGAAATGTAAAGTTCATACCTTTGCCTAATGGCAAAAAAAATAAGCTTCAGGGATATTGTTGTTTGGGAAGATAAAGACTATTGGGTAATTAATAAGCCTCCTTTTATTTCTACACTAGATGATCGAAACGATCCGGTAAATATTTTAAATCTGGCGCGTAGCGAAGATGAAAATGCCCATGTCTGTCATCGACTTGATAAAGAGACTTCAGGAATATTGATAATTGCTAAAAATGATGATGCTTATCGTCATATGTCAATACAGTTTGAAAATAGGAGCATAGAGAAAGTCTACCATGCAGTAGTTGATGGTATTCATGATCTAAAAGATAAGGTCATTGAAGACCGAATTTTAAAACTTTCCAATGGAACGGTAAAGATTGATCGAAAGGGAAAAGAAGCAAAAACTACATTTAACACCTTAAAGGCATATAAAATGCATACTTTAGTTGAGTGTAAACCAGTGACTGGCCGAATGCATCAGATTAGGATTCACCTGGCCAATAATGGGGCTTCTATTTCGGGAGATCATAATTATGGTGGGAAGTCTTTCTACCTATCTTCAATAAAGAAGAAATTTAATTTGAAAAGAGATTCAGAAGAGCTCCCATTAATAAAGAGACATGCATTACATGCTTATAAACTTACTTTCTTGGATATGAAAGACACGAAAGTAACAGTAGAGGCAGAATATCCGAAGGATTTTAGAGTACTAACAGAACAGCTCGATAAGAATCTTTAAATATTTAAGGGAGCATGTTGCAAATAATAATGAATCAATCTATCTTTGCAATCCCTTTTTGAGGGGAGTACTATATATTGACAAAATATAAAGCTTTAAAAGCGTGGATAATTTAAGTTATAAGACGATTTCTGCTAATAAATCAACAGTTGAAAAGAACTGGGTGATTGTTGATGCTGACTCTAAGATTCTTGGAAGATTGGCAAGTGACGTAGCAAAAATCATCAGAGGGAAGAACAAACCTGATTTCACACCTAATGTAGATTGCGGAGATAATGTGATCGTTGTGAATGCAGACAAAGTAAAAATGACTGGTAAAAAGTGGACAGATAAGGTTTATGTGTCTCACACTGGATATCCAGGTGGTCAGAGGGAAACAACCCCAAATGAGTTGAAAGCAAAATCTTCTACATTATTGGTAGAAAGAGCTGTAAGAGGCATGCTTCCTAAAAATAGATTAGGTAGAGCTTTATTTGGAAACTTATATGTATATGAAGGAGCTGAGCATCCGCATGAGGCGCAGCAACCTAAAGAAATTAAATTATAATAATGGAAGTAATAAGTTCAATCGGTAGAAGAAAAACTTCGGTAGCACGAATTTATGTTACTGCGGGTAAGGGTACAATCACTGTAAACAACAGAGACGTTGAAGAGTACTTCCCTGCTGGTATCTTACAAACTATTGTAAGACAGCCCTTGAATATTGTAGAACAAAATAGTCACTACGATATTAAGGTAAATGTTGACGGTGGCGGACCTGCGGGTCAGGCTGAAGCTATTCGTTTGGCAATATCAAGAGCATTGGTTGACATTGATCCTGAATTCAGACCTCCTTTGAAGAAAGAAGGTTTCTTAACTCGTGATCCAAGAATGGTGGAGCGTAAGAAATACGGTAGAAGAAAAGCGAGAAGAAGATTCCAGTTCAGTAAACGTTAATCGTTAACTGCTCATAGAAGAGAAAACAATTAATATTAATGGCTAATAAATTAGAATACAAAGACTTACTAGATGCTGGTGTTCATTTTGGACACTTAACGAGAAAGTGGGATCCCCGTATGGCTCCATATATTTTTATGGAAAAGAACGGCATCCACATTATCGATCTAAATAAGACTCTTGAGTGCCTCGACAAAGCATCTTATGCACTTAAGAACATCGTTAGATCAGGAAGAAAAGTGCTTTTCGTAGCTACGAAAAAGCAAGCACAGGACATCGTTACTGAAGAAGCAAAAAGACTTAACATGCCTTTCGTTACAGAGAGATGGTTAGGTGGTATGCTTACTAATTTCTCAACGATCAGAAAATCCTTGAAGAAAATGTCTTCAATGGAAAAAATGATGAAGGATGAGTCTTACACCAACCTTGCAAAACGTGAGCGTTTGATGATTACTCGTGATAAAGAGAAGTTAGAAAGAGTTCTTGGTGGTATTGCTGATCTTAACAGATTACCTGCTGCTCTTTTTGTAATTGATGTAAAGAGAGAGCATATAGCAGTGAAGGAAGCTCAAAAGCTGAATATTCCTGTCTTTGCAATGGTAGATACAAACTCAGATCCTAATGGAGTCGATTTTGTAGTACCTGCAAATGATGATGCTTTCAAATCAATATCTTTGATTACTGGTTTCATAGGAAAAGTAATAGAGGAAGGTCTAGCTGAAAGAAAGAAAGATAAAGACGAGGCAAATCAGCAAAAAGAAGAAGAAGCTAAAAAAGCGGTAGATGCTGCTACACCTGAAAAGGAAGAAGCAAAATAATTTCGTTTGAAATATAAACGCATGAAAATTGAATCCCGATAGCTATCAGGATTCAATTTTTTTTAACACATAAATTTTAAAATCTTAATTAAATAAATCATGGCTATCACAGCAAAAGAAGTAAACGAGCTAAGAAAAATGACCGGAGCAGGAATGATGGACTGCAAGAAGGCGTTGACAGAAGCTGAAGGAGATTTTGATAAGGCAATAGATATTCTAAGAAAAAAAGGTCAAAAAGTATCTGCTTCAAGAGCTGACAGAGAAACTACTGAAGGGTCTGTTTTCGTTAAAACAAACAATGATAACACAGAAGGCATATTAATTGCTTTAAACTGTGAAACTGACTTTGTGGGTAAAAATGAAGAATTTTTAGCATTAGGTAATGCTATTATAGCAGCTGCTTTTGAAAACAGTGTTTCATCAAAAGATGATCTTCTTAAACTCAAATTGGGTGAGCACTCTGTAGAAGAGAAAATCACTGAAATGGTGGGTAAGATTGGTGAGAAGATTGAAATAAGCGAATTTGTTAATCTGAAAGGTGAAGCAGTTGTTCCTTACATCCATGCGGGCAATAAGCTAGGTGTATTGGTAGCATTAAAAAATGTAAATGGTACTGATGTAACAGATGCTGGTAAAGATGTGGGTATGCAAATCGCAGCCATGAATCCTGTAGCGGTTGATCAGGATGGAGTTGATCAATCTATCATAGAAAAAGAAATAGAAATTGGGAAAGAGCAGGCAATAGCTGAAGGTAAGCCGGAGGCAATTGTCGATAAAATAGCTCAGGGTAAACTTCAAAAATTCTTCAAAGATAATACCTTGTTAAACCAGGCGTTTGTAAAAGATAGCTCTATAACGGTTTCTAAATATCTTGATTCAGTTAACAATGGCTTGACCGTAACTGAGTTTGTGAGAGTTACCATTGGCTAGTTCAGAATAAGAAGTAAATATTAATATGAAAAAAAGGTCTTTTGAAAGAAAGATCTTTTTTTATGGAGTTGGTTACATACTTTTGCATTTATGCATCTACACATTAAGATTTTAACAGTATAATAATGAAAGTATTAAATTATTTCCCGTGTTTATTATTGGTGTTAGTATTGTTCTCATGCGAGAAAGACGAAGAATCCAATCCTCAGTTTTCTACTGAAGAGGCTAAGCAAGCCATGTCACGACTCAATTTAAACCTACAGACGGACATTATAGAATTGGCAAATGCTGAAGGAGTAATCGCCCTGGGCGACTTAGTGTCTTTAACTGATCTTAACGACCCCTTTGGAGGGAGAATGGAATCGGAAGAATCTAAAAACTGGTTTAAAATGAGTGCTCAGAGATTAAAAGTCATTTTTAACCCAAAAAGGTTAAGATCTTCGAGATATGAAGAGGACGGTTTCCAGTTTGAACAGAATGTAGGTCGATATGACTGGTCTCCTGATAAAAATGAATTTGTTAAATCACCCATTGATCAGTCGTTTATCATTATCAACTTTCCTTCTGAGGGCTCGGTCGAAAATAATGTGTCCCTTACAATAGCCGGATACACAGAGCAGTTAATTGAAGATGAGTTTGGGTCTTACTACATGCCTACATCTATTGTAGCAGATTTGTTGGTAGATGGAGTTAAACAAGTGGAACTATCTTTATCCGCAGTTTATTCCAATATTGGTGAACCGCAATCTGGCAATATAATTTTGTTCGTAAATCCATATACTTTATCAGCAAATTTTGACAATACGGGCGCAAATCAATCTACACTTTTAACTAACCTTACTAAAAGTGATGTTACTATTGTAGGCACAAGTGTAATGGTTAACTTTTTTGATAATTTAAAAGAAGAGGTCGGTAGCGCAAGTGGTTTTGTCCAATATAAGGAATTTCGAATTCAAGGATCAATTGATGTAAATGGTTTTGAGATATCTGAAAATCCAGATCCTAATTTATTTGTTGATCTTGATGTCTTCAAAGAAGGGAGCAAAATTGGAGATATATTATTTGTAACTGAAATAGTTGATGGTGATGAGGAAGATGTACCATACATTAAATATGCTGATGGATCAATGGATAAGTTGGAGGATTTATTGGAAACGGCTTTTGAAGAAATAGAAAACCTCGAAGAAGAGTTGGGAGGTTAATAGCCATAATACCGTGATAATAAAAAAATAGGAGGCCTGGCCTCCTATTTTTTTTCGCCTTTCTTAAAAGTATTGTCAAAGGTTTTTTTAATTTCTTCACCTGCCTTTTCAAATGACTCTTCTACACCGTCAAAAACATCTTTATGTTTTTCCTTGAACTCATCGAATTCATTTTTAAGTTTTTCACCATTTCGTTTGAGTTCTTCCACTCGATCCTTGTATCGAGGATCATCTGCTACACCTTTTAAGTCTTCAACAATTTGATCTAATTTTTTGCCAAGATTCTTTAAAAGATTTTCTGCTTTGCCTTCAGGTTTTCTTCCCATATTTTTATTTACTTAAATGATCTTTATTTTACGGCCTTTTCAACTTTTAAAACAAAGGCTACTTTTAAGGTAATACGAATTGTAGAATTTTGGTTCGATCAATTCATAACTAATTCATGCTCTGATCTAAATTCATAAAATGGCTAATCAACAAAATCCAATTGAACATATCGCTCATGTCATCGAAACCAAATCAGCGGTAAAGCAACAGACGTATAGAAATCTGGGTAAAAACTTTAAACAGTTAGAAAAAGAAGCTCGTAGCGTCATTGAGCAAATAAGTCAAAATATCGATAATAAAGATAAAGATATAAGTCTTTCCGTGACAAAAATTAATGATAGAGAATTTCATGTAAAAATAGCAGGTGATTTGCTTGTATTCCTCATGCACACCAACATTGTAGTCCTTGATGAAAAACACGGATACTTACAAAGTGATTTAGTAGCTAACAACCCTGAATTAAAGTACCTCGGACAAATTAATATATATAATTTTATGTCTGATTCATTGAAATATAATAGGCTGAACGACCCTGGATACCTGATAGCGCGGTTATTTATTAATGGTGAAAATCACTTCTTGGTGGAAGGGGAACGTCAATTAAATTTTATGTTTGAGAATGTCTCTCGAAACCCAATCACCAAAACGGATTTAAATATTGTTACCCAACTAGCAATAAGTCAATGCATTGATAATGATTTAGTTACTTCTCCTTTTCCTAAGATTAGAGTTATTTCATTAAATCAAAAAATCGAAAAGATGCAGGCGCTTGGAGGAGGGCATAAAATTGGCTTTCAGATGGGATATCAATCAGAAATCAAATAGTGACTTGGTTTTTTAATGGAAATTGTAACTATCATCCGTCAATTAAGATATTTCTAACGATCTTTAATATATGAATGTGATCAAACTAGTTCATCGCTATTGCATGTTAGTCTTATTCGTTGTTAGCATATCGGCTTGTGCAAGTACATCACAAACTAAAAGGAATGGTAAACTGAAACCCGGAAAGCCTATTCCATGCCCTCAAAAAGATTGTTGATATGAAAAAAATTGTTGTAGCTATTGACGGGTATTCAGCTTGCGGCAAAAGTTCTACTGCAAAAGGAGTAGCTGCAGCACTCGGCTATGCCTATATTGATACTGGTGCTATGTACAGGGCAGTAACCCTTTATTTTCAGCAAAATTATATTAAGTTGACAAATAATAGTGAAATATCTCACGCACTAGATAACATAGATATATCATTTGTTGTTAATCCAAAAACGAGCCTAAATGAGGCTTTTCTCAATGGACTTAACGTAGAGGATGAAATAAGAAAGATGTATATCTCTCAGAAAGTAAGCCAGGTAAGTAGCATCAAAGAAGTTAGAGAAGCTATGGTTAGTCAACAGCAGAAAATGGGAAGGAAGAAAGGTGTGGTGATGGATGGTAGAGATATTGGTACGGTGGTTTTTCCAGATGCTAAGCTGAAAGTTTTTATGAGTGCAGATATTTATGTGAGGGGTAGAAGAAGGCAACAGGAACTTCTTGAAAAAGGACAGCTTGTTGATCTTGAAGAAATCATGGATAACTTAAAAAATCGAGATTATCTTGATGCCACGAGAAAAGAGAGTCCATTAAAGCAAGCAGAAGATGCCGTATTACTTGACACTACGTTTCTTACCCTTGAGGAACAGATAGAAGAAGTAGTCCAGCTAGCTTTGGGTAAAATAATAGAAGCAAGCTAAAATAACATAAAGGGACGATGAGCGTGGATTTTTATTTGATTTTAAATTGAAGTAATCAATTTTTATTGTAGCAAAAATTATTAATTTTGACATCGATTTTTGATCGATAGATTTTGTATCTAACAGGTAAATATGTCTAAATCCATCAAGCTAAAAAAAGGCTTTGATATCAACTTAGCTGGAAAAGCAGAAAAGAAAATTGCTGAAATAGATCAGCCAGAGACCTTTGCTTATAAACCCACCAGTTTCCAGGGAATTTTAAGACCAAAAGTAGTGGTCGATGAAGGTGACAATGTCAAAGCTGGAACTCCAATTTTATTTGATAAAAAGAATGATAAAGTACAACACGTAGCTCCGGTAAGTGGAGAGATAGTTGAAATACGGAGAGGGGAGAAGAGGAAATTACTTGAGGTAGTTATTCTGGCGGATAAGAAAATTGAGTACGTAGAGCATAAGAAGTTTTCTGTTTCGGAAATTAATAATTTATCAACAGAGGAAGCTAAAACTCAATTACTTGAGTCTGGCACATGGGTAAATTTAGTTCAACGACCTTATGGTGTTGTAGCTGATCCCGAAGATAGCCCAAAAGCTATCCATATATCTGCTTTTGATTCTCACCCCTTGGCACCTGAATACGATCTTTTGTTCAAAGGACAAGATCAGTATTTCCAGGCAGGTATCGATATACTGAAGAAGTTTACGGACGGTGTCATCCATTTAAATATTGATGGGGCATCTGAAGTTTCCCAGTTGTTTTCGCACGCCAAAAATGTGCAACTCAATAAATTTTCAGGACCTCATCCTGCAGGAAATGTAGGAGTGCAGATTCACCATCTCGATCCTATCAACAAAGGAGATGTGGTGTGGACAATAAATCCTCACGGAGTTATTCAAATAGGAAAATTATTTATTGAAGGTATCTATGATGCTTCCAAGATGGTGGCACTCACAGGTTCTGAGGTTAAGAACCCACAATATTATAAAACATTTACAGGGGCTTCTATTAAGAAGATGGTAGCTAATAATATAGCTTCAGATAATGTTCGCTATATCTCAGGTAATGTGTTGACAGGAGAGAAAATTGCAAATGATGGTCATTTAGGGTATTTTGACCACCATGTAACAGTTATTCCTGAAGGTGATTATTATGAATTGTTCGGTTGGATTAAACCAACTACAAAAAGCCTTAGCTTCCATAGAGCCTTTGGCTTATTGTCTTTCTTAAATGGTAATAAAGAATTTGTTGTAGATACCAATACTAAAGGCGAACCAAGAGCATTTGTTCAAACAGGTACTTTTGAAAAGGTAATGCCAATGGATATATTACCAACATTTCTTTTGAAAGCTATTTTAGCAGAAGATTTTGATGAAATGGAAGCTCTTGGAATATATGAGATCATAGAAGAAGATATGGCACTTTGCGAATTCGTAGATGTTTCCAAGCACGATGTACAGGAAATAGTACGAGAAGGATTGGATCTAATGCAGTATAGCTAACAACTAAGAAGTATGAAGTTTTTAAGAGATCAATTAGATAAGGTAAAACCACACTTCGAGAAAGGTGGGAAATGGGAGAAATTCTATTTCATTTACGAAGCACACGATACGTTGCTATTTGCACCAAATCATACAACAAAGGCAACTGGTGTTCAGATAAGAGACGCAGTTGATATGAAACGTATGATGATGACTGTGATCATTGCTATGATTCCCTGCTTACTTTTTGGGATTTATAATGTGGGCTATCAGCACTTTTTGGCGTTAGGCCAAGAGGCTGCTTTAGTAGATATGCTTCTTATAGGTGCAATTCAAGTTATTCCAATTGTGGTTGTTTCCTATGGTGTAGGTCTGGGTACAGAATTCGCTATAGCAACAATCAGGCAGCACCCTATAAACGAAGGCTATTTGGTAACAGGAATGCTTATTCCACTGGTCATGCCTCCTGATATTCCGTTGTGGCAGGTAGCACTGGCTACTATTTTTGCTGTTGTTATTGCCAAAGAGGCATTTGGAGGAACTGGAATGAATGTATTGAACGTAGCTCTAACTGCAAGAGCATTCTTATATTTCGCTTATCCAAGTCAGATATCTGGCGATGTATGGACCTATTTAGGTGATGGCACTGCTGTATCTGGTTACACTGGCGCTACACCTTTATCGATAGGTGCCAACTCATTGACTACAGGAGAAAACGTTGTTGCATCTATGGGAAGTTATGGAGCCGGATGGGCTGATGGTCTCTTTAGCTTTTCAAACTTGTTTTTCGGATTTATGCCAGGATGTATTGGTGAGACTTCAACACTTATGTGCTTAATAGGTGCGGCTATCCTCATCATAACAGGTGTAGGTAGCTGGAAGATTATAGTTGGAGTGTTTGGTGGAGCGTATCTTATGGGATTAGGTATGAACGCTATCGGATTAAATGAATTTATGCTTATGCCAGCTCAATATCATCTGGTAATTGGAGGCTTGGCATTTGGTGCAGTTTATATGGCAACTGACCCTGTGTCAGCATCACAAACAGAAACGGGTAAATGGATATATGGAATTTTAATTGGGGTGCTTACAGTGGTAATACGTGTATTCAACCCGGCATATCCTGAAGGAATAATGTTGGCAATACTTTTTATGAATGTTTTTGCCCCATTGATTGATTATTATGTCGTAAACGCTAACAAGAAAAGGAGGTTACAACGTGCAACAGTCTAACGCTTATATAATAGGATTCACAGCGGCCTTAACCATTGTGGTTGGAGGGCTGCTTTCACTGGCTTCTCAGGGGCTGGCTCCCGCTCAGAAAAAATCTGTAGAACTTGATACGAAAAGTCAGATACTGGCTTCAGTTATGGATAGGGAAGAATTAGCCACATTCACCAAAGATCAAATCTTATCCATGTACAACGAAAGAATTGAATCGCTGGTAGTTGACATTAACGGAAGTATCGTTGAGAAAAATAAGAAAGGTGGCCCACTTGTGGCAGAAGAAGTTAATATTCTGAAGAATTACAAGAAAGATCCTAAGGATAGATTATATCCTGTATTCAAATATAAAAATGCTGATAATCCGCAAAAGATTGATGCTTACATTTTACCATTATACGGTGCCGGGTTATGGGATAAAATCTGGGGTTATGTAGCTCTGAAATCAGATTTGAATACTATAGCTGGAACTGCTTTTGATCATAAAGCAGAAACACCAGGCTTAGGAGCGAGAATTGGCTCACCTGAAATCCAAAATCGTTATGTAGGTAAGAAAATATTAGATGGAAGTGGTAATCTGGTTTCCGTTAATATGGTAAAAGGTGAAGGGAATGCCGGATTGACAGAACATCAGGTAGACGGAATGTCCGGTGCGACTATTACGGGTAGGGGTGTGAATGATATGTTAGAAAACTATCTTTCATATTATAAATCATACTTTGAAAAAGTTAATTCAGGTAGTCTCGCTAATTTATAATCAACTCAATAGAATAATTTTTAACTATGAGTACAGAAACTTTAGAAAAGTCAGAAGTAACAGCTAAACTTCCAACGGAAGAGTTGTTTTCGAAAAGAAGAAAGAGACTTATCAGTGATCCTTTAAATGAGGACAATCCAATCACTATTCAGGTTCTTGGAATATGTTCCGCCCTGGCAGTAACTGTCAAGATGGAGCCTACACTAATTATGTCCATTGCTGTGGTATTTGTAATTGTGTTCTCTAACCTTATCATTTCGGTTATGAGAAATGTTATACCAAGTCGCGTGAGAATAATAGTACAATTGGCAGTAGTAGCTACTTTGGTGACATTAGTAAGTGAAGTGTTGAAGGCTTACAGTTACGAAATGTATAAAGTGCTAGGCGCATTTGTTGGACTAATTATCACGAATTGTATTGTCATGGGTCGCCTTGAGGCATTTGCCATGGGAAACAAACCTTATGATTCTATTTTAGATGGTTTAGGAAGTGGCTTTGGTTATGCATGGATTATTTTAGCTGTTGCTTTCTTTAGAGAGCTTTTAGGTTCAGGATCTGTTTTTGACTTTAAGATATTCGAGGCAGTTGGAATTATGAATTTTCCCACCAATGGATTAATGGTTGATTCAATTGGTGCTTTTGTGATATTAGGTATCATCATTTGGATTCAAAGAACTAAAACAGGATACATAGAGCATTAAAATTATGGAATTATTAAGTTTAGGAATTAAGTCAATATTTATTGAGAACATGGTTTTCGCCTACTTCCTGGGCATGTGTTCTTTCTTAGCGGTATCCAAAAAAGTTAGTACGGCCATTGGACTTGGAGCAGCAGTGGTATTTGTTCTTAGCATTACGGTGCCTATAAACTGGTTAATCCAAGAGTATGTTTTGAAGGAAGGTGCTTTAACATGGATGGGTGCAGGTTTCGCAGAGATTAACTTAGAGTTTTTACAATTTATAATGTTTATAGCCATCATTGCGGCTATGGTACAATTAGTAGAGATGGTAGTAGAGAAGGTTTCTCCTGCGCTTTATGGCTCTTTGGGTATTTTCTTACCACTTATTGCTGTAAACTGTTCAATCCTAGGAGGTTCTTTATTCATGGTGCAAAGAGATTATACAGTAGCTGAAGCTTCCGTATTTGGATTTGGTTCAGGAGTAGGATTTGCACTTGCTATTGTCGCTTTAGCTGCTATTAGAGAAAAATTGAAGTACTCAAATGTGCCTAATGGGCTTAAAGGTTTGGGAATTACAATGTTGATAACAGGATTGATGGGAATCGCTTTTAAATCTTTTATTGGTATAGCCATATAGTTATCTAGAAATAATATTGAATTTTAGGGCTTCAATGAAGCCCTTTTTTTGTGGTCAAACCTTACTACTATGTCCAATTTTACTTTTAATCGAATCATTTCTTACTTCTTTCGCGGACTATTATTTGTGGTTCCCTTAGCGCTGACTATTTATGTCATATTCCAAAGCTTAGACTGGGTCGATGGCCTTATCCCTATTGATATTCCTGGCTTAGGTCTTATAGTAATTATTGGTGGAGTCACCTTTTTGGGTTACCTGGCTTCATTTTTTATAACCCGACCTGTATTTGACTTATTCGAAAAGTATTTCATTAAAATCCCGTTAGTCAATATCATTTATACGTCAATGAAAGATTTACTGGGCGCATTCGTAGGTGATCAGAAAAAGTTTAATAAACCTGTGCTGGTTGAGATGGATGATCATGGCATTTTACTTAAAGTTGGTTTTATAACTAATGAAAGTATGAAATACCTTGACCAGAAAGACTATATATCGGTCTATATGCCTCATTCATACGCCTGGTCAGGAAATCAGTTTTTGGTCAAAAAAGATCATATTAAACCTTTGAAAATGTCAGCGACTGCGGCTATGAAGTTTGTTGTGTCTGGTGGTGTGAGTGGATTGGAAGACGTTAAATAGTATTTAGCTAATAACTCCTGAGCCAATAAGCTCTTCCCCATCATACCACACAGCGAATTGACCCGCTGCCACAGCTTTTTGAGGTTTATCAAAAATCATATACATACCATTTGCCTCTTTGTGAAGTGTTGCTTTTTCTAAAGGCTGTCGATACCTGATCCTTACATCATAAACTCTTGACTGACCAATTTCCAATTCCAAATCATTTCTCAACCAATGGATATCATTGTTTGAAATAAATAAACCAGTTCTGTAAAGACCAGGATGATTTTCTCCCTGCCCTGTATAAACAACATTATTTTCGGTATCAGTTTCTATGATGAACAATGGCTCAGGTGTACCACCAATGTTTAAGCCTTTCCTTTGTCCTATGGTAAAATAATGAGCCCCAGTATGCTCACCGACTACTTTGCCATCAGTCTCATGATAGGAGTAAGGTTCAGTAAGTCTTTTTAATTCCGAATTACCATTAGAACCTATTAACTCAGCTACCAGATATTTCTCGGAGTCTGCAGGGACTTCAATCACTTTCCCCTTTTTAGGTTTAAGTTGCTGCTGCAAGAATTCAGGTAATCTTACTTTGCCAATAAAGCAAAGTCCCTGGCTGTCTTTTTTATCGGCAGTGGCCAAATCCATTTCTTTAGCGATCTGACGAACCTCTGGTTTTGTGAGCTCACCAATAGGGAATAAAGCTTTGGATAGTTGCTCTTGAGTCAACTGACATAGAAAGTAGCTTTGATCTTTATTGTCATCTTTTCCAGCAAGTAATTGGAACTGCTTTTGTCCTGCTATTTCAATTTCTCCTTTCCTACAATAATGGCCGGTGGCGATATAATCTGCCTTTAAGCGCATTGCCGCTTTTAGAAAAATATCGAATTTTATTTCGCGATTGCAGAGAACATCAGGGTTAGGAGTTCTTCCTTTACTGTATTCATCGAACATGTAGTCAACAATACGCTCTTTGTACTCTTTGCTGAGATCTATAGCCTGAAATGGAATACCCAAATTTTGCGCAACAATCATGGCATCATTAGAGTCTTCTAACCATGGACATTCTTTGCTAATAGTCACGGAGTCGTCATGCCAGTTTTTCATAAACATACCGATCACCTCATAGCCCTGCTTTTGCAACAGGTAAGCTGCTACGCTTGAATCAACACCACCCGACATACCGACCACTACTCTTTTCATAATCGCAAAGTTAGAATTAATTGATATAACACTAAAGCGATTGGAAATAGTTGCAGTGAAATATTAAAAGATATGAACACAGTATAATTTTAACTTTAGGCTAATTCATTATGTAACAAGAAGTGAGTCAAATGTTCATATATGCTTAAAATCTCTTTTTCCTTATCACTAAATTCGCTTATGCCTAGGTAGGTGATCTTATAATACTTTCTATCCCTATTTTTTACTTTTTTTATTAAGGATGTAATTAGTTTTTTATCTTCCAGCTTGTGTAAAATAGGGTATAGACTTCCCTCAGTTATGGTAAATCCTGAATCGCTAAGAACTCTGATTTTTTTTTCGATTTCATAACCATATAACTCCGTATTGTTGGATAGTAATTTCAAAATGAGCGTGGGATAAATGCCTTTTAGAAGCTGTGGGTCAAACTTACTCATTGTTCAAAGAGTTTATCGGATTGTTATTTGCTGCTTTTATGATAGTAAAACTCATTGTCAAAACAACAACGGTTCCCATCAATATAATAGGAATAATAAAACTGAACGATGAGATACTTATGTGGTAGGCGAAATTACTCAACCAGCTTTTCATAAGCCATAAAACGGTCGGTGTTATAATAACTACTCCGATTAAAATAAGAACAAAATAGCCTTTAAGGAATAATTTTAGAATACCTGATGTCGAAGAGCCAAGAACTTTTCTTAGGCCTATTTCTTTTGAGCGAATTACAGTGTCAAAATAGGTTAGCCCAAATAATCCGAGCGAAGAAATTAGGACGGTAATGAGGCTGAAAGTAAGCACCATTTTTTTTAGTTGAGTCTCGGACTTGTATTGACTTAAATATCGATCTTTAGCACTAGTGAAACTAATAGGTTCATTAGGAAAATGCTTCACCCAGTTACTCTCAATCTGCTTAATAGCTGGAGCATAGTTAACCTTATCGTTTAACTTAACATTGAAAAAGTGATTTCGTGCAGGTTGAATATCCATTGCCATAGGTCCGATATCATTGTATAGTGATTCAAAGTTAAAGTCCTTAACGATACCCACTACAGTACCAGTTTTTATGTAGTTGCCATTGTCATTTTGTGCTGAGTAACTTAGTGTGCTTCCAATCGCGTCTTCTAAACTGCTAAACCCATAAAGGTTGGCAGCTGATTCATTTAATATAAAGTTAGAAGTGTCACTTATAAAATCTCTGGAAAATCCTCTACCAGCTAATAATTCCAAACCGAAAGTCTGTGTAAAATCGTAATCAACATGCAACCTACCCATGACTAATGAATCTGAAGTAGCTGTGTAGTAGATACTACGGTATAACTGATCACCAGACATTCTATGACTGGATAATGATACATATTTCACCGCAGTTAGTTTCATTAGCCCTTTTTGAAAAATCTTTGTTTGTTGAAGGTCATCAGTGTAAAGAGGCATTTCAATTACATTCTCTTTTGAGAACCCGGTGTCCGCTGAAACAAGATAAGATACCTGGTCTGAAATGATTAGGGTGGCACTTATCAGACCAATGCCCGATAAAAATTGGAATGTTATCAATCCCTTTCGAAAAGTAATGCCCTTGCTAATGCCAATACTCAATTTTCCTTTTAAGGCCGAAATAATTGGTAAGTCAGCCATCTGAATGGCAGTGTATGAACCTGATACTACTGTAACAATAAAGACTATTGTAGTTGCAACGAAAGCTATGATATAGATAGGAGGTACTATGATGTTGGCACCAAGAAAGTCATTAAAATAAGGAAATAATAAGTATACTAAAAGGAGTGAGGCAAGCATGCTGACCACAGATAAGACAAACGACTCTACCATAAATTGAAGAAAAACCAGCCATTTTGTACTTCCCATAACTTTTATAACCCCCACTTCTTTAGCTCTTTTCAGCCCTCTGGCATTGGATAAGTTAATGTAATTGATGACAGAAACTAGTAGAATGGTAAGAGCTATAAGGCCGGCTATTAGCAAACTTTTATAGTCAACTGTAGGTAAAAGTTCATTTTCATAACCCTCTGTAATGTGTATTTGAGAAATATTTTGAAGATCAATACTAAGACGCTCATTTATATGATTGACTAAGACTGACAACACCTTACCTTTCATACTGACTAAGTCTACGCCATTGTTAAGTTGTAGATAGGTGTGATAATAAAGTATATTCCAGTTGTCGATGATATTAAACCAAAAGCCCTTACCCAAAGTTGAAAATGAACCGATGATATCAGCTTGTATATGAGAGTTAGGTGGAAAATCTTTTACAACTCCTGTAATAGATAGAATTACATCATTTTCATAAATGATATTCTTTCCAATCGGGTCTTCATTACCAAAATATCTTTTTGCTGTAGATTCGGTTATAACGGCCAGGTTAGGAGAGTTTAGTACTGTTGTCGGATTTCCAAGCAACAAATCAAAGGAGAATATTGAAAAGAAAGACTGACCCGCCCATATAAGATCTTTCTCATAAAAAGACTTTTCCTGATCCTCTGACTTTACAGAAACAGGTAACCTGTATTTCATTATTCGAACGATGTTCGCTACATCAGGTACAGTCTTAATTATTTGTGGCCCCCATGGAGCTCCTGAAAAAGCTGTTCTTCGAATATCACCCTCTTTTGAGGTTCGCTGAGTAGTTAGTCTGTAAATATTTGAATTATGGAACCTGTCGAAACTTAGTTCATGATAAACATAGCTCCCAATTAAGAGAAAAATCGTCATGCCAAGAACAAGACCAATAAGATTTATGGATGAGACTAGCTTATATTTAATCAAAGAGCGTAAGCCGAGTTTTAGATAATTTCTAATCATAGATATTTTGCTAATGTGGTAGAAAATGGACTTATCAATATGCTGAAATTTGGTTTGCTGGCGTCTGTGCAGTGATTTCTCAAGTGCCTGAGAAAAAGAATGGCCTTCATTTATTAATTCTTCGACCTGCTCACAAATATGATCGGTGAGTTCATCCACCAATGGCGCATATGATACGCCTGAAGCAATTATTCTCTTCTTTACTTGATTGACTTGACTTTTATTGAGTACATACATTGTATAGCAATGTATTACGAAGTTATAATAAAATGGTTTCTATTTTATATAAAGCTCAATTACTACTTAATGAAAACCTTGGAGAGGTCCTTGACCTTATTACTATAAAAAAGTGAGAAAAGGCTACTCTAATTATAGTCCAATAGAAACACCAAGCCGATAGCCTACATAGTGAGTAAGCGACTTGTAGTGCCCATCATCGAATGATGTTGACTGGTCACTTTCAGGCATATATCGGTAATCAGCCCTGCTACCACTATGAACATTTACACCAGCATTCAACCATACACTACCACCTAACTGATATAAGACTCCACCTCCCAGACCAGTGTTGAATGCACTCCCATGGAAGCTAAACTCATCATCAAAATCACTATTGTCTTCTAAAGCTGTAGTACTACTAAAAAATGTTGTCATACCCATTCTACCTTCAGCATAAGTCACAAAACGTTCTGTTCTGTATACGTCATATCTCACTACTCCATGAACAGTCCAAAAACAATCTTCTTCATTCACTTCTATATTATTTCCATTGTGTTGCAATGTGTAATCATTTGATGAATACATTGCGACACCCAATTCCCCACCAAAAGACCAGCGGCTTTCAACTGGGGTACGCATGTAGTTTAAAGAGATGCCGGCAGGCACAGAACTTGAAACATTTTTATCAAAATCAGAGACAGGATCATATACTTTAATATTAATTCCTAACATATTCTTTTGAGCAAATGTTGAGATAGCTCCGATACAAACTAAAGTGATGGAGAGAAATAATTTTTTCATGGCCTTTGTGATTAGTATACTAATTTAATTATTTCGATCTTCAATTTTAGCATGAAAACACTTCCTTTTTCTGATCTAAAAGTAATAGAACTGGCATCAGTACTAGCTGGACCCAGCGTTGGGCAATTTTTTGCAGAGCTTGGAGCTGAGGTGATTAAGGTAGAAAATCCGAAAACAAATGGTGATGTAACGAGGTCATGGAAGGGACCAAACGAGAAAACAGATGATGTGTCAGCTTATTTTAGTTGTGTTAATTGGGGTAAGAAATCCTTGCTGTTAGATATTACAAAGCATGAACAATTGCTGCAACTCTACACCTTAGTGAAGTCTGCTGATATGGTAATAGCAAGCTATAAATCCGGAGACGACAAAAAACTTAAAGTAGATTACAACACACTAAAGTCAATTAATTCAAAACTCATCTATGGCCAAATCACTGGCTATGGTTCATTAGCAGATAGAGTTGGTTATGATGCTATTATCCAGGCGGAAGTCGGTTTTATGCACATTAATGGAGAATTAAATAGTGATCCTCTTAAAATGCCCGTGGCATTAATGGATTTGTTGGCCGGACATCAATTAAAAGAAGCTTTATTAGTAGGATATATTCAATTACTCAAAACTGGTCAAGGTGGCAGTTATGAAGTTTCATTGGTTGAAGCAGGCTTATCATCATTGGCCAACCAAGCCACTAACTATCTTGTAGGGGGTAATGATCCGGAATCAAAGGGATCACTTCACCCAAACATTGCTCCGTATGGCGAAACATTCAGCACAAAGGATGGTCAAACAATCGTCCTTGCCGTTGGTAATAACAAGCAGTTTGAATCACTTCTACAAATTCTGAAAATTGACTCTTCTAGTCTTTATCAGGATAATTCAGATAGAGTAATAAATCGTGAGTCATTGGCTAAGGCAATTCAGGAAGTTATAACAAGCCTAGAATCAAAGGAGTTAATGACTTCATTCGCTGATTTCAATATACCAGCGGGTATTGTTAACAGAGTATCGAAAGCAATTGATCTATATGGAGAGTTAATAAAGCTAGAATCGCAAGACGGTTTAAAGGGAATTAGAACTTTTATTGCCAATTCCGATCAGTTAAAAAAATCCTCCCACATTTTACCACCACCTCATCTGGGTGAACATTCAACAGAAATTCTTAATAGAATTCTAGCCTAAAGCTTCTTAAATGCATTTTTAAGCTGTTCGCTAGTGCATTTCGGATCATTGCCATTATTTAGCAATAGTTCTCTTTGCTATAATAAACAGTCATAGGTGTAATAAATATGTAAGAAAATGTTAAAAAGTGGAGTAAAGTGGTAGAAAGTGGTGGAAAATGTCAAATAATTCTATATGTTTGTTTATTGAAACCACTGAATACAAGCATTAATGGCATTTTTCACCAGCGAATACGAATGCAAGATCGATGCAAAAGGTAGACTAGTACTACCCGCTAAGATCAAAGCAGCCTTACCAGAAGCCTCTGGTAATGAGCTCGTTATACGCAGGGGTTTTGAACCTTGCCTTATTTTATATCCTATGATTGAGTATAAAAAGATATACTCAAAAATTGCCGGACTCAGTGAGTTCAATGAAGAGTACAGAAAACTGCAGCGTAACTTCTTCAGAGGAAGTTCTGTGGTAGAACTCGATAACACTGGTCGTTTACTAATTCCCAAGCTAATGCTGGGTTATTCACAATTAGAGAAAGATGCTATTGTGGTAGGTATGGGCAATAAAGTAGAGATATGGAATCCTACCCTATATGAAGAAAACTTAATAAACGACCCATCTGAGTTTTCAAAATTAGCACAAAAATACCTCGATGAATGAGCAACAGGAATATGCATATCATAATCCTGTCATGCTACAGGAATGCATTGAGGGCTTAAAAATAAATCCAAACGGGGTTTATGTGGATTTGACATTTGGTGGCGGAGGTCATTCGCGTGAGATAGTAAAGCATTTGGATGGTGGACATCTATATGCATTTGATCAGGATGATGATGCTGTAAAAAATGCCAAAGGTTTTAATGATCGTTCTTTCACTTTGATTGAAGGTAATTTCAGATACCTGAAAAGATATCTGAAAGCCTATGGAATCAAAGAAGTGGATGGAATTCTAGCGGATTTAGGCATTTCATCGCATCAGATTGATGAAGCCTCTCGCGGCTTTTCCACTCGCTTTGATGCCGAGTTGGATATGAGAATGGATCAATCAGCTGATTTATCAGCAAAAGAAGTGATCAACTCCTATTCCAAAGAGCAATTGCATAAAATCTTTGGGATGTATGGTGAGGTAAAGAATGCGAAAACATTGGCTGAAGCTATTTGCTCAGCCAGGATAAATAAGGAGATCATCACAGTGGAAGAGCTGAAAAAGATCTTATCAAAATTTGCCAAACGAGGCAAAGAAAACAGGTACTACGCTCAGGTATTTCAAGCTATACGCATTGAGGTGAACCAGGAGATGCAGGCATTGGAAGAGATGTTGGAGCAAAGTACGGAGGTATTGAAAACAGGAGGCAGACTAGTGGTGATGTCTTACCATTCGCTGGAAGACAGGTTGGTGAAAAACATGATGATGAAGGGAAAGATAAGTGGTGAATTGGAAAAAGACTTTTATGGTAACGTCATCAAACCGCTGGAAGCAATAAACAGAAAGCCTATTGAGGCTACTGAAGAAGAAAAAGAGAAAAATAACCGGGCTCGAAGTGCAAAATTGAGAGTCGCTGAGAAAATATAAACGTAATGGCATCTAATTCATTCAAAATAGGGCAACAAGAACGAGGAAGAAACATCTTTTCACGTATTGAAGGTTTTATGAAAATTGATGCAGCCTTTGAGAGCGGTATTCCAGTAAGGTATATTCCATATGTCTTATTTTTAGCTGGTATCGCCCTTTTTTATATCGGCAATAGTCATTTTGCTGAGAAAAATGTTCGCCAGATTGATCGACTCGAAAAAGAAGTAGAAGATCTCCGAGCAGATTATACCACCCTGAAATCCGACTACATGTTTGACAGTAAGCAGTCGGAAGTAGCTAAAAACGTAGCAGACCAGGGAATCAAAGAAAGTTTACGTCCACCGGAAAAAGTAATTGTGAAAGATGAACATTAAGAAGTCCATACTACTTCGGGTTCGGATAGCATTTTTGCTTGTCTTCCTATTTGCAGCTGCGGTAGCTGTTAAAGTAGGTCGTATCCAGTTTTTTGAAGGTGAGAAGTGGAAAGAGCTATCAAACCAAATGAGCTTCCAATACCGTCCTGTTAAAGCTACTCGTGGAAACATCTACAGTGACAATGGTAGTCTGCTAGCTACTTCTCTACCATTTTATAAAGTAGCTTTTGATGCGACAATTGCTTCTGACAAAGTTTTCAATGAAGGACTCGATTCACTTTCTTATCGACTTTCAAGATTTTTTAAAGATAAAAGCGCTGAAGCCTATACACGTCAATTAAAAAATGCTCGTGAATCTAATCGTCAATATCTGGCCCTAAGCTCCAAAACAATTGGATACCAGGATAAAAAAGAACTTGAACAATGGCCTATTTTCCGAAATGGTCGTCTGAGAGGTGGAGTGATCTTCGAGAAAGTAGATAAACGCTTTCGACCATTTTCCAACCTGAGTTTACGAACAGTGGGCTTTATCAATGAAAATAACAGAGGAGCAGGATTAGAATACAGTTTCAATGACCAGCTAGCGGGTCAGGATGGTGAAGCTTTATACCAAAGAATAGCCGGTGGTAGTTGGAAACCTGTTTTTGACGGTACTGAAATTAAATCTGAAGAAGGATATGATATTGAAACTACTATTGATATAAACCTACAGGATGTAAGTGAAACCGCTCTTTTACGAGCATTAGAATATCATGAAGCAGATTACGGTGTAGTGGCTGTCATGGAAGTAGCTACCGGTGAGGTAAAAGCTATTGCCAATCTTAGTCGAAATGATAAAGGTTATTACTATGAGCGATACAACTATGCTGTAGGTGGATTGAGAGAGCCGGGCTCTACCTTTAAGTTGGCTACAATGATTGCCTTGCTGGAAAATACCAACATAAGAATGCAAGACACCATAAACACAGGTAATGGCAGTCTCAAGTTTTATAAAAATACCGTTCGTGATCACGAAAAAGACGGTTATGGCATCATCACAGTAAAAGAAGCCTTTGAAGTATCCTCTAATGTGGCCATGGCCAAACTAGTTGACAGGTATTTTGGAAAAACACCATCAAAATTTGTTGAGCAGATAGACAGAATAGGTTTATCTCAACCATTAGGGCTACAAATCAAAGGTGAAGGTATTCCGAAAATCAAACGACCTACAGATAAAGACTGGAGTGGTATAACACTACCCTGGATGGCGTATGGCTATGGATTGGAAATTACGCCAATGCAGACTTTAGCGCTATATAATGCGGTAGCCAATGGAGGAAAAATGATCCGGCCAATCTTCGTCAAAAACATCAAGCAGGCAGATAAGACCATTGAAACCTATGAGCCTATTGTCTTAAATAATCAAATCTGCTCTGAAGAAACACTTATTAAGCTACGCTTGATGCTAGAGGGTGTAGTAGAAAGAGGCACAGCTGAAAACATCAATAATGCACATTATAAAATAGCTGGAAAAACAGGCACCGCTCAGATTCTCGAAAATGGTCGCTATACGAGAAAATACATGACCTCCTTTGCCGGGTACTTCCCTGCGGATAATCCGAAATACAGTGCCATTGTACTAATCAAAAATCCAAAAGGCTGGAGACAGTATGGTAGCAATGTAGCAGCTCCGGTATTCAAAGAAATTGCCGACAACATCTATTCAAGAGATGTCGATATGCATGATCCTATCGCTGATGAATTTGTGGCTGAAGCCGGTGTTTTCCCTGTTATTCGCTCGGGTAATCTAGAAGATCTAAAATACTTATGTAACCAATTAGGTATATCCAATCATGCTGAAACAGACAAAGACTGGGTTCAAACTCAGGTTTATGGCAACTCTTTAAAGTGGAAAGAAAATAAGATGGCTGAAAACCTTGTGCCTAATGTAAAAGGCATGACGTTACGCGATGCCTTATATGTTTTAGAAAGCAATGGACTACAAGTACGTGTTCAGGGGAAAGGTCGTGTAATGGAGCAATCTAAACTACCTGGTGTAAGAATTTCAAAAGGTGCCGAAATAACTATCAAACTGAGTTGATGGCAGAGTTAAGAGACATATTGTATAAAGTATCTCTGGTTTCCGCTTCGGGTGACATGACTAAAGACATCAGGTCGGTGTGTTTTGACTCGCGAAAAGCAGCCAAGGGTGCGCTATTTGTTGCTGTTGGTGGGACTCAAGTTGATGGGCATGATTTTATACAAAAAGCAATTGATCTTGGCGCAACTGCCATAGTTTGTCAAAGACTACCTGAAGAGATCAATTCTGATGTAACGTATGTCGCTGTCAAAAACAGTGCTGAAGCATTGGGAATAGTTGCTTCTAATTTTTACGGTAATCCTTCAGCCAATTTAAAACTGGTAGGAGTTACTGGTACTAATGGAAAAACCACGATAGCCACCTTACTATTCACTCTTTACAGAAAGCTAGGATATTCCGTGGGGCTGTTATCAACAGTTGAGAATAAGATTGATGCTGAGATCATTCCATCAAGCCATACGACTCCTGACGCCTTACAACTGAATGAATTATTGGCAACAATGGTAGAACGAGGTTGTGAATACTGCTTTATGGAAGTAAGCTCGCATGCACTAGATCAATTTCGTGTTGCTGGAATTGGCTTTTCAGGAGCAATATTTTCAAATATTTCTCATGATCACCTCGACTACCACAAAACATTTGATGCTTATATCAAAGCAAAGAAGCTATTATTTGACGGACTAAGTTCTGATGCCTTTGCATTAGTAAATGCAGACGACAAACGTGGTAAAATAATGCTGCAGAATACAAAAGCAGCCAAAAACACCTATGCCTTAAAAAGCATGGCAGATTTTAAAGCCAAACTGGTTTCCAATACGCTCCAGGGTATCGAACTTGAAGTAGATACTAAAAATGTATGGTTCAAGCTTATTGGAGACTTCAATGCTTACAACCTGATGGCCGTTTATGGTGCGGCTGTTTTGATGGGAGAAGATAAAGAAGATACCCTCACAGCGCTTTCTTCACTAGATGGTGCTGAAGGACGATTTGAAGTGGTCGAATCCGATGCTGATATCACAGCAATAGTCGATTATGCCCATACGCCCGATGCACTTAAAAATGTCTTGGAAACCATTGCAGAATTCAGGACCGGAAATGAGCAAGTGATCACCGTAGTGGGCTGTGGTGGAAATAGAGATGCGAGCAAAAGACCATTGATGGCTTCAATAGCCTGCAAACTCAGCGATAAAGTAGTATTTACCTCTGATAATCCGCGAGATGAAGACCCTGATGCCATTATTAAAGATATGAAAGCAGGCGTTAGTGCTGTTGATTATAAGAAAACAGTGGTGTTGGCTGATAGAGAAGAAGCAATTAAAACCGCATGCCTTTTAGCCGGAGCCAAAGATATTATACTGGTAGCGGGAAAAGGACACGAGAAATACCAGGAGATAAATGGTGTGAAACACCCTTTTGATGATAAAGAAGTACTAGGTCGTATGTTAAACCTTTTTGCCAATTAGAGATGCTGTACTACCTGTTTGACTATTTAGAAAAACAATATAACCTCATAGGAGCGAGTGTATTTCAGTACATTTCTTTCCGTGCGGGTATGGCTGCCGTAGTCTCGTTGATTATTACCATTCTCATTGGCAAGAGTTTAATCGACTACCTCAGAAGAAAGCAAGTAGGTGAAAGTGTTAGAGATCTCGGTTTGGAAGGGCAAATGGCTAAGAAAGGCACACCAACGATGGGTGGTTTGATCATTATTAGTGCAATACTTATTCCAGTGCTTTTATTTGCTCGGCTGGAGAATGTATATGTAATTCTATTGATTGGAGTGACATTAGCATTTGGAGCTATCGGCTTTTTGGATGATTACATTAAAATATTCAAAAAGAATAAAGAGGGTCTTGCAGGTAAATTCAAAATTGTAGGACAAATATCTATAGGGCTTATCGTTGGTCTAACGCTCTACTTCAGTGATAATGTGGTAGTCAGAGAATATAGCGATGCAACGATTAATGATGAAAATGAAGTAGTTCGAACCTATGAGGATGTTAAGTCTACCAAAACAACCGTTCCTTTCTTAAAAGACAATGAATTTGATTATGACTCGATAGCTCCATTTTTAGGCCATGATTATACCTGGATTATATACGTATTGGTCGTTATTTTCATTGTTACCGCAGTTTCTAATGGAGCCAATCTAACAGATGGAATAGATGGGTTGGCGGCCGGGACTTCGGCAATTATAGGTCTCACATTGGCTATTCTGGCCTATTTATCCGGGCGTTTTGACTTCAGTGATTACCTAAATATTCTTCATATACCTAATCTGAGCGAGGTAGTTATTTTCTGTGCTGCTTTTGTAGGTGCATGTATCGGTTTCTTATGGTACAATTCATACCCTGCTCAAGTATTTATGGGAGATACAGGAAGTCTGACTATTGGAGGAGTAATCGCAGTACTGGCCTTAATCGTGCGAAAAGAGCTATTACTACCACTGCTCTGTGGCATATTCTTAATTGAAAACCTCTCGGTGATTATGCAGGTGAGCTATTTCAAATACACAAAGAAGAAATACGGTGAAGGAAGGAGAATCTTCAAGATGTCTCCCCTACATCATCACTATCAGAAATTAGAAATACACGAGTCCAAGATTGTCACCAGATTCTGGATGGTAGGAATCCTTCTGGCAATATTGACTTTGGCAACATTAAAACTGAGATAGATAAATAGATATGAGCACTGAGATAATAGATGTGAGATGACAGATATGAGGTATGAGAAAATATATATGTACAACCAGAAACTAGCAACCAGAAACTAGCAACCAGAAACTAGCAACCAATTATCGGACACTTAGTTACCATATTAGGAGCAGGCGAAAGCGGAACAGGCGCAGCACTTTTAGCGAAAGCGAAAGGGTATGATGTGTTTGTATCTGACAATGGAACTATTGGTCAGCAATATAAATCAGCATTAGAATCAGCTGGGATTACATATGAAGAAGGAAGTCATTCTAAGAAGAAGATTCTAAAATCTCAATTAGTCATTAAAAGTCCGGGTATTCCTGAAACGGTCAAAATAATAAGAAAATTACAGGAAGCAGACATAAAAATCATTGATGAGATTGAATTTGCGTTCTCATACACCAAGGCAAAAATTATCGCCATAACTGGCACAAACGGTAAAACCACTACAACCCTTCTTACTTATCATTTGCTTAAAGAAGCCGGATTGAATGTAGGACTTGCCGGAAATGTAGGGCACAGTTTGGCAAAACAGGTGCTGGAAGATGAATTTGATTATTTCGTGGTAGAGATGAGCAGCTTCCAGTTGGATGGTAGCTATTTATTAAAACCCTATATCTCGATACTTCTCAACATCACTCCCGATCATATGGATCGGTACGAGTATAAGTTAGAGAATTATGTTTCATCCAAATTCAGAATTATTCAAAATGCTGACAGTGAAGATCACTTCATCTATTATGCTGACAATGAATTGATCGCTGATAAATTATCAAGAACTACTACTAAAGCAAGTAAAACAGGTTTATCTCTTCAGGATATCTCTAAGAGTTTCTTCGATGGAGAGTTAATGAAAATCAATGATGACTTAGTCATTTCTCAATCGGAGACGGTTCTACTTGGAAAACATAATGCCATCAATATGATGGCAGCCATTAATGCTGCTCTTATCGTTGGTATTGGTGAAGAACCCATTCATGAAGGTTTGAAAACCTTTAAAAACGCTCCACATCGTATGGAGTATATCGAAACCATCAATGATGTGCGATTTATCAATGATTCCAAGGCTACCAATGTCGATGCAGTTAGCTATGCATTGGATAGTTTCTCAAATCCTTTGGTGTGGATAGCAGGGGGAGTGGATAAAGGAAACCAGTATGACCTGATTATGGAAAAGGTCAACGCTAAAGTTAAAGCGTTAGTCTGCTTGGGAACTGACAATACAAAACTCAGAGAGGCTTTCCATAATCAAATACTCAATCTACTGGAAACCGATAATATGAAAGATGCCGTTCGGTCGGCATTAGACTATGCGGAAGCGCACGATGTGGTGCTTCTATCACCGGCTTGCGCCAGCTTCGATCTCTTTAAAAACTATGAAGATCGTGGTGAGCAATTCAGGCAAGCTGTGCTCGAATTAAAAGAAGAATTCCAATCTAAAGCTTTAAACCAATGACAAAGATAAAAGCTTGGGTAGATAATAATTTAAAGGGCGATCCTGTCATCTGGGTAGTAGTTTTTGCGCTATCACTCATCAGTATTTTGGTGGTGTATAGTGCCACCGGTACGTTAGCTTTCAAACGAATGATCAATCCGGAATCCTACCTAATCAAGCATACATTGCTTGTGGGTGTTGGATTATGCTCTATGTGGGTAGCACATAAGATTGATTATCGCTACTATTCTAAAATATCACGATTTGCACTTTGGTTGAGCGTACCATTACTGATTTACACGTTTACCAATGGGGTGACCCTTAATGATGCCTCTCGGTGGATTCAGTTACCGGTAATAAATGCCTCATTCCAACCTTCAGATTTGGCTAGTTTAGCTTTGATCACAAGCTTGGCAAGCATGCTATCCAAGCGTCAGCAAAATATAGCAGATTTCAAAGAATCATTAATACCTATCCTTATCTGGTGTGGCGTTATCTGCGGATTAATTGCTTTAACCAATTTATCATCGGCCATCTTACTTTTCGCTACCTGCATGTTGATCATGTTCATTGGCCGGGTACCAATCAAGTATTTAGCCATGCTCGTATTTGTGGGAATGCTGGCAGGTGTTAGTGCTTTAACATTCGGAGTAAGAGGAGAAACTGCCAAGACTAGAATTGAAAGCTTTATCAATGGAGATGAACTACCATTTCAGGCTAAACATGCACGAATAGCTGTTGCCACCGGTGGTGTTTTGGGAAAAGGACCTGGTAACAGTCAGCAACGAAATATTTTGCCTCACCCTTATTCTGATTTCGTCTATGCGATCATAATCGAGGAGTATGGCATTATAGGTGGCGTTACTGTATTAATTCTTTATCTCATTTTACTGGCCCGTGGTATGAAAGCTGTCACAAATAGTGAACGCGCTTTTGGAGGACTACTCTCTGCAGGACTAAGTTTCGCCTTAGTACTACAAGCCATGGTGAATATGGGTGTAGTGGTAGGACTTGGCCCAATCACGGGATTGCCATTACCATTGATAAGTATGGGAGGTACATCACTATTATTCACAGGATTATCAATAGGAATTATTTTGAGTGTAAGCAGAGGAGAAACTGATACTTCATGGGAAAGTGCAGGAGGAGAAATTAAAAACGTAGCTAGAGCAGCATAAGTGACAACGAAACAACCATATCGATTCATTATAAGCGGAGGCGGCACCGGTGGCCATATCTACCCTGCTTTAGCTGTAGCTAATGAGATTCGAGATCAGTATCCTGATTCTAAAATTCTCTTTGTGGGTGCTCAGGGAAAAATGGAAATGACTAAAGTACCACAGGCAGGTTATGAGATTCTTGGTCTTTGGATTAGTGGTTTACAACGTAGACTGACCATTGCCAATGTTATGTTCCCTATCAAGGTGATCACGAGTTTTTTCAATGCGATCAAAATAGTGAAGAAGTATAAGCCTGATGCCATTTTAGGTTTTGGAGGTTATGCCAGCGGACCTATGATGTTTGCTGCCAATTCTCGAAAGGTACCTACACTCATACAGGAGCAGAACTCCTATGCCGGATTGACCAATAAAAAATTCGCCAAAAAAGCTAAAAGCATTTGTGTGGCCTATGAAGGCATGGATAAATACTTCCCTGCAAGCAAAATTAAGCTGACTGGCAATCCTGTGAGAAAGGACATCTTATCGTTGGATGATAAAAGAACGGAAGCATATAATCACTTTGAGTTAGACCCTTCAAAGAAAACGGTATTGATTTTAGGTGGAAGCCTGGGGGCGAGAACGGTAAACCGCAGTATAGCAGGGCATCTGGACCGGATCATTAAAGAGGGCCATCAGCTATTATGGCAGACTGGAAAATTCTATTTCAACGACATGAAAAAAGTGGCCGCTGACTATGGTAGCCAAAATATTAAAGTACATCAGTTTATTGAACGGATGGATTTGGCATATGCCTCCGCAGACGTAGTGGTTTCCAGAGCGGGGGCGTTGTCAATTTCTGAACTGTGTTTGGTAGGCAAGCCCACCATTTTGGTGCCTTCGCCCAATGTAGCAGAGGACCATCAGACAAAAAATGCAAGGTCATTGAGCACAGCAGGCGCGGCCATTTTGATTAGAGATAGCGAAGCTGAAAAGAGCCTGATGAATCAGGTGATTGATCTTTTAAAAGACACTGAAAAGCAGGAAAGCTTGAGTAAAGCCATCAAAGAGATGGGGAAACCAAATGCGACTGCAGATATAGTTTCGGAAGTAATAAGGATAATGAATTGAATTTAGTGAACTACCATAACGTCTATTTCATCGGTATTGGAGGTATCGGCATGAGTGCATTGGCTCGTTGGTTCAACCATAACGGGTTCAGCGTTTCTGGCTATGACCGCACCCCTACTTCACTAACTTCTAAATTAGAAGAAGAGGGTATTTCAATTCATTTTGAAGATGCTGTAGATCATATCCCTGAAGCAGTAAAGAATAACAAGGAGCAATCATTAGTGGTAGTAACTCCTGCCATTCCTAAAACTCATAAGGAGCTTAATTTCCTAAAAGACAGAGGTTTCAAGCTTCATAAGCGATCCGAAGTATTGGGAATGATCTCGGCCAACTTCCACCTTGTGGCGGTAGCAGGTACGCACGGCAAAACGACTACTTCTTCTATGATAGCCCATCTGCTTAAACATGCTGGTAGAGACATAACGGCTTTTCTTGGTGGAATAGCCACTAACTATGAGTCGAACTACATTGCCAACGAGTTAAAAGATGGTAAATCGATAGCCGTAGTAGAAGCCGATGAATTCGACAGATCATTTTTAACCCTTCATCCGGATGTGGCTGTGGTCACTTCAGCCGATGCTGATCATCTGGATATTTATGGCGATAAAAGTGAATTAGAAAAGTCTTTCAAAGAGTTTATCAGTCAGGTGAAAACCTCAGGTAAGCTCTTCGTGAATGAAAAAATAGCCAAAGAATTGGTGGACGCTGACTTTGATAAGTCGAGCTACACCTATGGCCTGAACCGGGGGCAATTTTTTGCCAACAACATTACCATGAATAATGGTTTTTTTGAATTTGACTATTGTGATGAACAGCATCACATTAAGAAGCTTAAGTTAGGCGTCCCCGGTTTTCATAACACTGAAAATGCTACGGTAGCAATAGCCGTAGCTCTTGATCTTGGTTTGACCGAAGATGCGATCAGATCTGGCATAGAAAGTTATAAAGGCGTAAAACGAAGATTTGAATATGTGATCAAATCGGAGCAGATCGTATTTGTAGATGATTATGCGCATCACCCAACGGAGATAGAGTCATTCCTTAAGTCTTTGAAGGCTTTATACCCTGAAAAGAAGATCACAGCAGTTTTTCAACCACATCTCTTTACCAGAACCAGAGACTTTGTTGATGGTTTTGCAGAGAGCCTGGATTTGGCGGATGAGGTAATCTTATTAGATATCTACCCTGCTCGTGAAGAACCTATTGAAGGAGTGACCTCGCAGATCATTTATGATCGGATGACTACTGAAAAAGTATTGCTCAATAAAGAGCGATTGATGGAGCATTTAGGCTCGTCAGATTATGAGGTGATCGCCACTATTGGAGCAGGTGATATTGACAAATTGGTCAATCCGATTAAAGAACTTTTAAACGAAAAATACCATGCTTAAAAAACTAAAAATAGGCAAAGGAGTCAAGGTGGTATTGGTTTCAGTACTGTTACTGGTACTTATTGGTTTTGCTAACAGAAAGCAACAAGGTGAAAAGTGTCTTGATATAGTTATCAAATTGGGCAACCAACAGAATAACTTCTTTATCGATGAGCACGATGTGATGGCTCTGATGACAGACAATGGAGAAGAAGTCCTTTTGGGGAAACACTATAAAGACATCAACCTTAAAGCGATTGAGGAAAGAGTTAAAACACAGCATTTCATTAAAACGGCAGAGATCTATAAAGATCTAAAGGGGAATTTATTAGTAAATGCAGAATTGAGACGACCTTTTGCACGTATTATGGAACCGGGCAAAGCCAATGGTTATGTAGCACTTGACGGTACTATTCTACCTACATCTACAAAATACACTTCACGAACGGTAGTGCTTAGCGGAAGCTATATGACCGAAATGATGAAGAATAGCCTGACGGAGACTGAGGAAGGGCAAAAAATTTATGAGCTGCTGAATTTCATTAATAATGATCGCTTTTGGAAAGCTCAAATTGCTCAAATAGATATTAGTAAGGATTTGTATGTGACACTCTACCCGCAAGTGACGAAGCAGGTAGTGGAGTTTGGTCAGCCTGATGAGGTAGCCAAAAAGTTTAAGAAGCTAAAAGCATTCTATCAAAAGGTATTGCCCCAAAAGGGCTGGAATGCCTACAGTAGAATCAATTTGGAATATAAAGATCAAGTAGTAGCTGAGTAGTACTGAGTACATAGTAGTAAGTATTGAGTAGTAAGTAAAAAGTAGATAGTAGTGTGTAACGATGAATGATAATATTAAAAAAGAGGATTAGGTAAAGAGACTTGTGACTCTATACTCACGACTAAAGACTGGCGACTAAAGACTAATAAAAATAAACAACCACTATAAATAAATTAACAACCATGGAAAATGACAAAATCGTAGTTGGACTCGACATTGGAACCACAAAGATTTGCGCAATTGTGGGTCGCAAGAATGAGTTCGGCAAACTTGAAGTTTTGGGCATGGGTAAAGCTGAATCGGATGGAGTGATTCGAGGCATCGTTACCAACATTGACAAAACGGTGAATGCAATTGAAAAGGCCGTAAAAGAGGCTGAAGATCAGGCGGGTATTGATATCCGTGTGGTAAACGTTGGTATCGCAGGCCAACACATCAAAAGCTCTATCCATCATGGAAGCATCACTCGCTCTTCCAATGATGATGAGATCACTATTGAAGACATCAACAGACTGACCAACGATATGTACCGTATCGTCATTCCTCCTGGGAGTGAGATCATTCACGTGATGCCACAAGACTACACTGTAGACTATGAAGCAGGCATCAAAGATCCTGTAGGTATGTCTGGGGTGAAGTTGGAAGCTGATTTCCATGTGATCACGGCTCAGACCAATGCGATCAACAACATTAACAAATGCGTGAAACGCGCAGGGTTAGAAATTGAAAACCTCATTCTTGAGCCATTAGCATCCAGTCTGGCGGTGTTGAGTGACGAAGAAAAAGAAGCAGGCATTTGCCTGATCGATATAGGGGGTGGTACTACGGATATCGCCATTTTCCATGACAATATCATCAGACATACGGCAGTTATTCCATTCGGAGGTAACATCATTACTTCTGATATCAAGCAGGGTTGCATGGTGATGCAACATCAGGCAGAATTGCTGAAAACGAAATTTGGCAAAGCGATTGGCGAAGAGGCTAGCCCTAACGAGATCGTAGCTATACCTGGTATTCGTAACAGACCTGCCAAAGAAATTTCTATTCGTAACCTGGCCAATATCATAGAGGCGAGAATGGAAGAGATTGTAGAATTGGCACATACAGAAATTATTACTTCAGGTTTTGAGAACAGACTGGCAGGTGGCATTGTGATCACGGGTGGTGGCTCTCAATTGAACAGCTTGAAGCAACTCGTAGAATACATGACTGGCATGGATGCACGAATCGGTTATCCGAATGAGCATCTGGGCAAAAGCAAAGTCGATAGTGTAAAAAGTCCGATGTATGCTACATCAGTAGGACTTGTACTTTCCGGATTTAGAGCATTGGACAATAGAGAAGACCGATACAAAGAAGCTCAGGGCGGAGGAAAGTTAAGTGTAAAAAAACGTGAAGCCAGCGGTGATTTTTTCGCGAAAATCTTAAATAAAACCAAAGGCCTTTTGATTGACGACTTAGACGGTAGTAAAGACTACTAACATTAAAAAATAAGGAACCACTATAAATTAAATTATCATGGAAGACAATGGATATAAATTCGAAATTCCAAAACACCATAAATCGATCATTAAGGTCATAGGTGTTGGTGGAGGTGGCAGCAACGCTGTCAACTTCATGCATAGTCAGGGCATTAAAGATGTGGAGTTCGTGGTATGTAACACCGACTCGCAAGCATTGAAGTCCAGCACCGTGCCTGCAAAAATTCAAATAGGCGTAAATCTTACGGAAGGTCTTGGTGCTGGAGCCAATCCTGATGTAGGCAAGAATGCCGCTTTAGAAAGCAAAGAAGATATTCGTGACCTCTTGGGCACGGATACTAAAATGGTATTTATCACTGCCGGAATGGGCGGAGGTACCGGAACAGGAGCTGCTCCTGTCATTGCCAAAATAGCTAAGGAAATGGATATCCTTACGGTAGGTATTGTGACCTCCCCTTTCGCTTTTGAAGGTAAGAAAAAAACAGCCCAAGCGGCTCAGGGAATTCAAGCATTAAAAGACAGTTGTGATACTGTTTTGGTGATCCTGAATGATAAACTGAGAGAGATTCACGGCAATCTTTCTATAGGCAATGCTTTTGGTCAGGCTGATAATGTATTGACGACTGCTGCCAAAGGTATTGCAGAAATCATCACTGTTGCCGGTTATGTGAATGTGGATTTTCAGGATGTACGTACTGTAATGCACAATGCAGGTGCTGCGGTCATGGGTTCGTCAGAAACAAAAGGTGAGAATAGAGCCTTAAGAGCTGCTGAAGCTGCGTTGGCCTCTCCTCTACTGGACAACAGAGACATTCACGGAGCTCAGAAAATCTTACTGTCAATCATCTCCGGTGATCAGGCCGAACTTCAAATGGACGAGCTGACAGAAATTACAGAATACATCCAGGAACAGGCCGGTGACGATGCTGAAGTGATCTTCGGCCATGGTGTTGATCCTAGCCTGGAAGAAAGCATTCGTGTGACAGTCATTGCCACAGGTTTTGATAAAACGGTAAACTCCTATGCTCCCAGTGAGAATGGATTCGTTTCGAGAACAGACGAAGGCCGAAAGGTATTTGACCTTGAAAAGCCGCAGCAGATTGACATGTTCAAAGCTGATAACTCCATTAATGAGGATGATAGCTCTGAGATGACAACCAGAACGGTAGAAGATTCGGAAGATGACAGTTTATCCTCTCGCTACTCCTTTGCTATGCCTGAGAACAAAGCTCCCCAGGAAGAGGATGGTGATGAAGGCTTATTTGATGAGCTGGATGACGAGTTCGAAATTGTAGAAGACAACCATTCTGACCAGCAGATTAATGATGATGGGATGATGGATGTGCGAAGTACCAAGGAGCGATTAAAAACACAAGCGGCAGAGCGACTGAACAGACTGAAAGGTTTGAATAAAGCGGAAATGAATACGCATGAGTTTAAAGAGAAATTAGATGTGCCCGCATTTTTGCGCAAAGATGTGAAGCTGTCTAATGTACCTCACTCCTCGGAGCCGCATGTGAGTAAGTATAACCTAAATGACGATAACCAGATCTTGGGTAACAACAAGTTCTTGCATGATAATGTGGACTAAACTCGAACCTCCTAGGAACAACCTCCCCGGATTTATTCCGGGGTCTCCTGTTAGGGACGGGATGCCGGAACAAGTCCGGCAAGATAATATTAAAGATAGTTGATTGACATCGCAGCACTAAAACCGGCTTACTTTCCAATTCGTAGTGGTTGTTGGTTGTAATTTTTTGGCCGGTGCTGCCCTGTCAATATTTTTTAATCTCAAAACCTCCTTGGTGCGCCTTGGAGGTTTTTTTGGTTTTAGAAATTGTGAATTGATTTGATAACGATTTTATTATGAATTGTCATCTCTAGAAGTGTTATTATCCACTTTAGAAACTATTACGTTTTCGTAGAGTCTTACATTTTTTTAAAAATTTCAATAATATCTTCAAGTATGCTTGGATTTTCTTTTAGTGCAATGTCGATATAACACTCTCTTATCCTCACAGAATCAGCTTTTAAAACTTTCCCGCATAAATGAGAAAAAATTATTTTTCCTTGGTACTCAGTTTTCCAATTTTCAGTCAATAAGAGTTTCTTTAGTCTTACTGTTTCGTTTTTCAACCAAGATTCGACTGCGCTCTTGTTGAGTTCAATTGATAATTTATTGATTTCTGTTTCGAATCCAGTTACAATCTCTTCAATAATAGTTTCTGTTGTTTTTGAGCTTTCTAAATTTAATTTTGGGGCTTTAATTGAATAGTTCGCTGAAAGATGATCTTTGAAATTTTTGATTAAGTTAAACGACAAAGTTTCTTGTGCCACTCTCTTTATTTCAGTTTTGATAAAGTCTTTTGTCAAGTTTCCATTTTTATCCAGATAGAGATGTACAACTACTTTTCTAAGAATATCTTCATCCAAAAAATAGTTTTCTATGTGCCTCCTTTTGAGGCAAAATATATGACCATTAGCTTCTAGCGGGGTAATTTGATCTTGGCGTAATCCGTCTCTGTCCCTTATCATAAACATATTTACACCAAAAATTGATTGTCTTATTTGTTCTTCGACAGTCTTTAGCGTACCAATATTGATTACAGAGCCAATTGGGCTAACTTTTATTTCCGAATCAATGGTTTGTGCTATTTTGTGATAGGTCAAACGATCTATACTTGAACTCTCACCTTCAACAAAAACAATTTTCTTTCCAACCGCGAATAGCCCCAGATTTTCTCCGATTAGCTGTACCAATTCGTGATGGCTAGTATTTAACTCGCTCAATCGATGAGCTTGATTTGCTCCTGATTGGTTTGCATCAATAAAAAATACATTTCCAGTGGCATAATATGTAGAAATTAAATCAGCAGAGTGTGTTAAGAAAATGAATTGATTCGTATGTTCTCCTATGGACTTAAGAGATTCAATTAGTTTAAAGGTTAAGGTTGGATGTAGATGTAATTCCGGTTCATCTATAATAAAAACAGAATGTCGAATGTCTTTTCGTGCTACATCGAACAGTATTTTAATTACTTCTTGTTCTCCAGAGCTTAAAGTGTTAAAAGGAAGAGGTTGTCCAGCTGAATCTTTATATTGAAACTCTCGAGCTTGTGCAGGGTTAATATCCAATAGTTCTTTACCGGGAAGGGTTTCCCTAAATATTTTTTTATACTTTTCTAAAGGTCTAGGGTGTTTCTTTAAAATGTCATCACCTTTTAAATTTGAATTGGACAGTACCTCTTGCGCCAATTTATTAGTGTGGGCAGCTACCTTTAAATGAATATAATTCATAAAGTCACGCCATCTATCAATAAATTTGCCATAGCCCCAGGTAGGTGGTGTATCAGCGTCATCTGGATCTGCAACTTGAAAACTTACGGGGTTAAACTTGATTGTTTCTAGGTTTCTTTTTGAATCTATTTGGACGAGGGAGCCGACATATTTGCCCTGACCATATTTTCTAGTATTTATGTAGTTGACGAATTTTGCATTTTGAGTGTTTTTTGGGAGTATTATGGTGTCTCCTCCAAAATATTTAGGGTCAGCTTCTTCTTTTCTTGTTGCCTCAATTTCAATTTCCATTAAAGGGTTATTCTGTATAGATGCAACAATTGCATCTTTTAGTCTGGTTTTTCCGGCACCATTTGCACCAGCAATAATTACAACATCTCCTAGATTATCAATTTCAATATTCTTTATTGGCTTATAATTGTTAATTCTTAATGATTTAATTTTCATTGAACAAATTTTGAGTGAAGCTTAAGAATTGGAAATAGTTAGTCTCTATATCTTTAAAATTAGTTGAATATAGTGCACTGCAGCCTCAATAAATAGTAAAAAACCGCTTATTTAGCCTGTATTGAGTATTTTTACTCAATACATTGAGTAAAATGTACTAGTCTAAAATGGAGTGTTGTTGGGTTTTATGATAAAAGTACTCGAACGCCATTGGGAGACCCCTGCCTGTGCAGAGGTGACGAGAAACGATAGGTGACCCTGACTGCGTCCGCCATAGGCGGACAAGCACGGGTGACAATCTAAAAACGTATCGTCACTCTGAGGATGTAATCCGAAGAGTCTTATTATCCAGAGAGACTCTTCATGCCAGACTATCGTCTGGATTCAGACCCGATAGCTATCGGGTGACGGAGATTCCTGCCTGCGCAGGAATGACGGCAAAGTAGGCTTATTTTAAATTCCGTTCCTTTAAAAGCTTTTCGAGTTCTTTATTACGCTTCGATTCATTGATTAATTTATAGATCAGGAAGAGAGGAATTAGAGTAAGAAATCCCCAGGTGCTTTGAACCACACTGTAAATGATGATTCCAAACATGAATCCAATAAACAGTGCACTTGCGATCGGAGATAGCTTCGTTTTTTTCGCTTCTGCCAGCAGTTCCTCGTCTGTTAATTCTGATAGTTCTTTTTGATTCATATGTATAGTAGTTATGCACTTACTGTTCTAAGAGTTGAATATAGTGTGTCAGCCTGATAAAAACGAGTGTAGGAAGGATTAAATGTTGGAGACCCCTGCCTACGCAGGGGTGACGGTACTAATTAAAAGTGAATGATATTCACTGAAATACTCACTAACCTCGATCGTCATTCCTTGGAGCAGAGCGAGCAAGGAATCTCTGGTTTCAATAAGCAGTATACTTAAACACCCTGCATCCTTCCCTCACCGGCCTGGTAAAAAGAAAATTGTCCATGCCTTACTAACTAATATCCATTCTATAACCCCTCCCGTTTTTTGAGTTTTGCACAGTAACAAAAATAAAAAGGATGACAAAAAGTAAAGTTCGACTAAAAGTAATTACACTGATAGCCATTATGGGACTATCCATTCACACATTCTCAAAACCAAACAAAAACACCATGCAAAAAGAAACAGATCAAAAAATCGGATTATTAGTAATTATGAAGGCTAAGCCTGGAAAAGAAAAAGATGTAAAGGATTTCCTGCTTGGCGGTTTAGCATTAGTAAATCAAGAGCCTGAAACGGCAGCCTGGTATGCATTTCAGGTAGATGATAGAACATTTGGAATATTTGATACTTTCAAAAATGAAGAAGGGCGGCAGGCACATTTATCAGGTGAGGTAGCCAAAGCACTTTTAGCCAATGCAGATCATTTATTGGAGAGTTTTGATATGAAAGTTAGTATACAGCCCGTTGATCTGATCGCCTCAAGGCTGACTAATGGAGATGAGCATAAAGGCTTATTGGTAATTATGAAGGCCAAAGAAGATATGTCCACTGAGGTAGAGAATTTTCTCCATGCTGGCAAGCAGTTGGTTAGCGATGAGCCGAAGACAGTATCGTGGTACGCTATTAAAATCGACAGCGCCACTTATGCTATATTCGACACTTTCGCAGATGATTCTGGTAGAGATGCTCATCTAAACGGACAGGTGGCATCTGCACTAATGAAAAATGCTCCTTTGATTTTGGAAGGCTTCGAAACACAAGCCATCCAAACCATAGATATTTTAGCTTCAAAATAATACCTATATTTAAAAGAGGCTGTCTCAAAAGTCTTCGAAAAGGATTGTTGTCACATTGAGCCTGTCGAAATGTTGTTCTATTCGAATGAAATTGACTTCGACAAGCTCAGTCTGACATGAGTCAACCCTTTTGAGGCAGCCTCTTTTTCATTCGTAATTGTTAACAGAGTAATAGCCTACTAATCAAAAATGGCACAAACGATCATTGACCAGCAAAATGGAGAATTGGCATTTAGGCTTGATCATTTCGATGACCTCTCTCAATTTGATCATTTGCAAAGAAAGAATTACCATACGCTCATTTTATTATCTGAAGCTGATGCAACACTAGTGGTAGATTTCTCTGAATACCAACTTAATGGAACTCATTTAATCTGCCTATCACCTTATCAACCACATATGCTTGTTTCGAAAGAAGCATGCTCAGGAATTTTGTTGAATTTCCATCCAGATTTTTTCTGTACTTATAGACATCAGAATGAAATTGAAACAGAAGGAGTCCTTTTTAACAACTTCAATCAACCTCCTTTTTTTGAAACGACCCAGGCAGAGATCTTTCTAAACCTTTTTGACCAAATTTCGAATGAAATGAGAAGAAAGAGCATTGCCCAACATGAAGTATTGGTTTCCTATCTGAAAGTTTTATTGATAGAAGCGGTCAGACAAAAAAAGCAATTTGATGAAACCAATGCTCCAAAGTCTACAAATAGACAGTCAGAAATGGTTCAGCATCTAGTTGATTCAATTGAGAATAACTTTTACAAATTACATTCACCACAGGATTATGCCGATATGTTGTGTGTTAATACAAAGACATTGGCAGGTATTGTCAAAAAATATCTAAATCAAACACCTACAACTCTCATTACCAATAGGATTATTATAGAGGCCAAAAGAGAACTTTACCTCACCTCTAAGTCAGTAAAGCAAGTAGGCGCTGCACTCGGTTATGATGACGAATTCTACTTCAGCCGATTGTTTAAGAAGAAGGTTGGGGTTTCACCTGACATCTATAGAAAAACAGTAGGATTTGCTAAACTTGAAACGAAGTAATCTTTGCCTACTTTCTATAATCATGCGTCACCCTGAGGGTGTAATCCGAAGAGTCTCATGATTACAAATAGACTCTTCATGCCAGACTAACGTCTGGATTCAGAGTGACAGTAATAAGAAAATTTCGGCCTCCGTCCACAAGAAGTCAGACAAGTAGGGATGAGAGTACTGCTGAAAAATGAATGATATTCACAGCTCACTCACTAACCTCGATCGTCATTTCGTATCCGTCAGTTAGCGGAGGAGAAATCTTAACCATTCTGCAAATGTTTACTTTCATTATGGCTAAGATTCCTAGCGGAATGACTCCGAACTAAGAGTGTAACACTTACCACAAACTCCTTACTAACCTCTGGCGTCACTCTGAGGATGTAATCCGAAGAGTCTCATTATCCGGAGAGACTCTTCATGCCATACTAGAGTCTGGATTCAGACCCGATAGCTATCGGGTGACGGAGATTCCTGCCTGCGCAGGAATGACGGAATCTACGGAAATTGAGTATTCCTACATAAATACTCATTAACACAGAACGCAGATAGGAATCTCAAACACCCACACCTGCCAAATATTCCTTAGGTGAGGTACCCATCAACTTCTTGAAAGATTTATTAAAAGTCGTTTTAGAATTGAACCCTGCTTCCTGGGCCAGGCCGAAAAAGGTAAGGTTCTTAGCTTGATCTGTTTTGGCCAACTCAATGAACTCTCTAATCCTGTAGTAATTCACGTACTCAAAGAAATTCATTCCAATATTTTCATTAAGCAGTCGCGCTATCTCAGGATTGCTTACTCCAAGCATTTCAGCCAACTCAGCTTTCATGAGGTTGCCATTGAGGTAGGGTTTTTTTTGTTCCATGAGTTCATCTAGTTTCTTTTTTAGTCTATCCAAATCTGAAGTTGTCAGTTTAGAATTGGCATATTTCTTTTTGCTTGCTGTTGGAGCCACTTTGAACAATTCAGGAGCCTTCAGTCCATAATAGGCAATGAAGAGAATAACCATAGCAACGCTCAACCAAATAATCTGGCGGTTGGTGTTATTAATAAACTCTTGATTGACCAGACTGGCAACATACATAGACACCCAGTAGGTGAGGCAAATGCCTACAGCAACTAAGAAATTACGAAAGAACTGCGTTTTAACCGTATAGCTCAACTCATTTTGCAGCTCTTTTTTAAACTGTACAAAGATGCGTAAACTCATCACCCAATAAGTAATGTTCACCACAAGGCCTGAGCCCATTAAAATATATACAAACAAAAGTAGTTCGCCATTTACCGCTCTTGTTCTGTAGACTTCATCGCTGGGAAGCATTATATAAAAAACAATGATCACGCTGTAAATAAGTGCTGGAATGTAGTGCAGCAAATCGCGGTAGCTAAAGGACTTATTCAGTAACGATGACCGAGTGAATGAGTAAATAGTAGCGCCAAATAGCAATACTGAAAACTCAGATAAAGCTGTAAAACGAAAGCTCCTACCAAAAATCTCAGAGATATTGAGTATTCGGCCTATCAGGCCAATCATCAACACGACTACTAAGAATGCCAGGTAGCCATTGATGTGTTTACGATTGCTTTTTGAAAATAGGTAAACGAGAACTAAAAGGATGCTCTGGAAGAATCCGAAATAAATTACCTGATTGAGAAATGATTGCATAGTTGAAATTGATCTGTAAGATAATGCTTGTGAGAGATAAGTTTATCAAAATCCTTATTAACGTCACTCAGAGCCCTTTTCATTGGAAAGAGCGTAAGAAAAAGGGCGTGGAGTCTTAAAATATCGGAGATTCCACGGCTTTGCAACCCTTAACCCACTATGAAAGCCTCTGAATGACGGATTTTGATTTGATACTTACTTAAGAACAAATTGATTCACATGCTCAACAGCGCTGTGATCCATACGTGTATTCTGCTTATGGAACTTTTTAAAAGACTCTTCACTCTCCCATTCTGTAATTACTAGAAAATCGGGATTGTACTGGTAGCCAAAAGGTGATTGTCCATTAGCGAATTCTATCTTTGTTTGTCCTCCGGCTTTTTTAGCTTGTGCAAGCCATGATTGCTTGAACTTCTCAAAATCCTTTGAATCCTTCTCCCAATAGGCCGTCACTGTGTTAAATTTAGCACGATCGATATCAAAGGTTAGGTCTTTGTTGAATTCATAATAGGTTAAACCAAAAGTTGACCATATCTTTCTTCGCATTTCATGAAAATCTGGCATTTCGGTATCTACCGCTTCAAGAAACTTTTCTCTACCATCTAAGGTGTCCCAATAGCCGAAAACCATAGTAGAGGGCAAGTAATTACCTAAGGTGTTTTCGGTGACTGCAAAGCCTCCTAAACTATGATACCCGTGAGCTTCCGCAATAGGAAAAGCTCTTTTGAAATAATCCTGGAGTAATCCTTTCACTTCCGGTTCAGATCGGTTATTCAAGAAAATAATATCAAAAACCTGCCCTTTTGAAATGGAATATTCTTTTACCTCCGACTGGGCATTTACTGAATAGCAACCAATAGAAAGCAACACTGCTAATAATGAAATTTTGAATTTGATCATGAGTTTTTGTTAAATGAATAATAAAATTTGATAGTCCAAATGTATTGGCTCAAAATGGCTTGAGGAAGAAAAAACAGGCCTCAGAGGTGCAGATACTGTATGCGTACTCTTTTCAGATACCGGATAAATAAAGGTTCAAAAATATAAACCTTTATTTTCCAGGCATGACGACCAAGGCTACTAGCTAGATCAAGCTTCCACTTCTCTTTTCGTTTTTATCACGCTTCTTTCTCTTGAGTGCGCTATTTTTTGCACCACCAAAACGGTAAGAAAATCCTACGAATAGTGTCTGTGTATCTCGGATAAATTTACCCTCTTGTATTACAGGTCTTGTTGCATCAAAAGCAAACTGCTGCGAGCCCAATATGTCATTGTAACTAAGGCTAACGGTTCCTTTCCCTTCTGCTATGGAGTACCGCACTCCTGTGTTTAAAAAATAGTAAGCTAGTGTGGTGTATTGTATGTTTTCATTCGCCCCTCTGTACAAACCTATCAGTTGAAAAGTAAGCTTCTTTGAGGCTTTAAAACTGTGATTCATTCTTGCATTATAGATTATATTATCTGCTTCAATAAGCTCCCCTTCGGCTACTCCTCTTTGGGTCTGGGAATACAAATCAAAGCTTGTATTGAAGCTCCACCATTTGTTCACTTCATAATTTCCGGTAAGCTCAAACCCATAGGCAGAGTTGTCGTCATAGTTATTATATGAAAACAGAATGGTGGTAGGATCGGTAGGGTCAGTAAAAGCAAACCTGGTAATTTCATCATTAATGCTTCTATAAAATAGGGAGGTGGTGATACTGCCCTTTTTTAACGACCGTATATAATTGGCTTCTAGTGAGTTAGTGAATTGTGGTACTAACTCAGGGTTTCCAACATCAGTAACCCGTGCGGAGCTCCATACTCGGATAGGATTTATCTGATTGAGCGCTGGTCTATCAACTCTTCTACTATAGCTTAACTGGTAAGTGTTCTTTTTATTTTCATCTGGAGTGTAGGCTATAAACGCTGAAGGGTAAACACTAAATATTTCGTCTTCAAAAATGTTATTGACCTCACCTGATGGCCTAAAATCTCCAATTACCTCATAGTTTTCCAGTCGTACCCCTAGCTGGTAGCTCCACCTCTCGAAATTTTGTTTAAAAGTTCCATAAACAGAATAGATATCCCGATCATAAGAGTATTCAGAATTATTGAAATTGACGTTAGTAGAATTATATGAATTTTCTATGCGCTGTAGGCGTGCCTCAGCACCCAGCTCTATTGTGGTTTTCTCAGAAATGGGTTTTGCAAAATCCAAATTGAAGGTAGTATTGGTCCTGTCATCTTTAATGTCATCCAGGTACGTATTTGTTATTCCTTCGTTTGTAAAAGAGAAATCAGTTAATTCCGCTCCATCATAAATGTTGTGATCCAACTCCAACTCAATAAAATGACCTTTTTTCGAGAGCTCACGCTTATAATCAATATTATAGACTGACGAGCTGTTTTTTCTGTCGCTTAGATATCGCTGGTTTATAATATTATCGCTCCCGCCAAAGGTGATATCTGTTGAACCTATCACATCATTAGTCAGACTACTCTGATTCGTATATAGCGAAAATGTGTTTTTATCATTGGCATAGTAGTCAAAACCAATCTTGGTTAAATGAGAAGTCCTATCACCTTCAGACCGCCATATCTCATTGGATAAGTCCTCTACACGAGTGATATTTCCACGCACAGGAGATTTCCCGAAGTAATTACCATAATTGCCATAGAAATTGAGCTTTCCAGCTCTATAGTTGAGATCTATCGCGCTATTCAGTCTTTCTTCTCTGCCAATAGTAAGTCCCGTGGTCACATTGCCATTAAAACCAATATTACTGTTCTTTTTTAGCACAATATTGATAATTCCACTCATCCCTTCCGGATTGTATTTAGCCGAGGGGTTGGTGATTAATTCAATGGTCTTAATGGATGAAGATGGAATTTGTTGTAATAGTTGATTAGCAGCAATATTGGTTATTCTGCCATCTACCATTACCTGCACGTTGGTATTGCCACGAAGTGAGACATTACCGTTCTGATCTACATCCACTGAAGGAAGATTGACCATAATATCAGAAGCGGTTGCTCCTGTAGTAGATAGATCCTTACCAATGTTGATTACCTTTCTATCCAGTTTTTGCTCTACTGTCGATCGTTCAGCAGTGACCGTCACTTCGTCTAATTGTGACGCTGCTTCCTGAATTTGTATGGTGCCCAGATCTATAGTGTTAGAACCTGCGACATCTAGATCCTGTGTAAAAGTATCGTAACCTATAAACTGGACTTCGAGTCTGTAATTTCCTTGTGGAATCCCCTTTATGAGAAACCTTCCCTTATCATCAGTAATACCTCCGGTAATATTTTCATCAGCTTGTGACTTCACTATTACTGTTGCATAACTAACCGGCTGCTCAGTTCCCATTTCAATCACCTGACCGGTAATTGATACTTTGGGATCGGCATCAGATTGTGCTTTGAGAACTGTAAAACTAAAAGTGAGTAGGAAGACTAAGCAGCACTTAGCACAGAGTAAAAAGTAATGTAGTTTTTCATCGTCATGTAAATTGTTAGTATTCTGTCTTGATTTCATTCCCATTGTGATTTAATGTTAGGTTAATGGATGTCACAACGGGTAGACAGAAAAAGTATCGAGAAAAAAGAGGAGTGATAGGTACGCTTACCGTAAGCGAACCTTAAAAGTGAAATCTAACCGCAAAATAGCCGTAAGTGGATAGAGACTCATTATGCCGGATAAGTAAAGCTCTCCCGTCCTTTTGGCAAATTGCATAATTTGATTCACTCAATATTTTCAATTATCTAGCAATAATAAGGTATGAAAAACTCAGTCATTTTAGTAGTTCCATTTTCGGACATCGCTTAATTTCCAATCACAGATTTATAACTAAAAAAGGTTGAGTTTTACTACTCAACCTTTTAGATCAAAAAATCAAACTATTCCTAATTAGGCCGTCTTCCCTTATGTTTCTCTCGCATTTCCTTAAACTTAACGAGCTGTTCTTCATTGAGAATAGCTTCCAACTCTTCGCCCATCTTTTTTCTGGTTTCGCGAGCTTCTTCACGATCTTGCAGGGCTGATTCATACTTTTCGTGAACAGCTGTCCATTGTTCGACCTGATCTGCCGTTAAGCTGAGTTCTTTAGTTACTTTCTCTAATTGGTCTTCTTTAGAGGGTCGTTGCCGATTTGATCCTTGCGCAAATACTGTACTTGCCAAGACCATAAAACTGATAATCATCAATAGTTTTTTCATTGTTATTTATTTTAAGTTATTAATAGATGTTCATTTATAATTCATCTCTAATTACTGCTCAAAGCTCATTTTTGAGGGTTTTAATATCTGCGATTAACTGAGCAATAGCCGTTTTGTTTAGACCGTTATAGATGCCTCTTATGTGTCTTTCTTGGTCTATAAGCACGAAGTTTTCAGTGTGAATAAAATCCGTAGGATTCTTTTCCAGCCCTAAGTCTTCTTCCACAAAATACTGATTCCTTCCCAAGTCATAGATCTCTTCTCTTGGCCCGGTGAGCAGTTGCCACCTGTCGCTATTTACACCATTACGATTGGCATATTCCATTAAAACAGCCGCGCTGTCGTATTCAGGAGTAACAGAGTGCGACAAAATAAGTATATCATCATCTTCTAAAAACTCCTCTTGTACCAAGGTCATATTTGCCGTCATTTTGGGACAAATGCCCGGACATGAGGTGAAGAAAAAGTCGACAACTACCACTTTTCCATTTAATGATTTTTCCGATACCGTTTCCCCAATTTGATTAGTCAATTCAAATGCTGGAATCTTATGAAACCCTGAAGGTTTAGGATTGTTTTCATCAAACCACTGAGGAGTAAAGGTAGCTTCTTGATAGTAAGGAAGTACTTCTACTCGGCTGTTCATCTCAGTGCTGCAGTTGCAGCTCATAACAAGTATGCTTAACCCTATCAGTATTTTAGTTTTCATAAGCTTTCAATTCTTCTTCAGATAATTCATAGCACAGAACAGATCGTTTTAGACCAAAAATGCGTCCGTTTTTCGCTTCGTAATTCACATAGAGTTTACCGTTTTCTCTCCATGCACGTTGTAAGCCGTTTTCTTTACCATTCTTGATATTCAGCTCTTTGAAAAGCTGCCCTGAGGAGTACCATTGTTTTTGGACACCATGTGACTTACCATGGTTGTAGGTAGACTCAGAACGTATCAGTCCATTTGACCACCAAGATTTTACTTTGCCATGAAGCCTATTACTTTGGTAGTTGGCCTTATAGCTCAATTGTCCATTCTCAAACCAACGTACTGTCAACCCACTTTTCTTACCTTTTTCATAGCTTATTTGTTCTGCGAGTTGCCCATTATTATAGTAGGCTATTGCAGTACCTGAAAAGGGCTCAGATTGATAGTAAACCCTACCTTCATTTGGTTGAAGCTCTAGATCTTTTTTATGTGCCATGATGCTCTCGTTAGTCATGAAAAACTCACTTGTTTTAGGAACAACCTTGAACTCTTCACTTGTATTTATGAATAGCAGAAGTACGGTGAAGGTTATGGTATTAATTAATGACATTGGCAATTCCTTGATAGTTTCCTGGAAATAGAATGTAGTATTGATTCAGATAGAGTTCATTTTCAACATGATAATGATATTCCTCTTCTTCATTGTATTTAGTTGAACTTATATGTCCGCCTGAGGCATCTAAATCGGTTGGATAGTCATTAGTGCTGGTACATTTTCTGCCATATAGGAAGAAGCCATCAGCGATTATACCAATCAAATTGTCATCATCATCAGAGAAAGTGACAGGTTCCAGATGATAGTGAAAACTTTGTGGGCCAGTATGCGCACCGTTAAAATCAAGAGAACCTGCCGCATTATCCAGTGGAACATTGGGACCTTCCTGGTCATTATAAATTACTGAACCACTAACTGCAATACCAATGGCTCCAAGCCCTGTAGCTGAACTTGATGAGGCTAATTCTGGAACGGCTGGAATGGTGAGTGTATAAGACCCATTAAAATCATCAATATTTCCAGGAGCCATTTGATCGAATGAGGTAACAGTGGGTGCAACAAATAAAGGATGATCAATGGAGGCCGCTGGTGTGCCCATTCTTGCATTGGTACTAGACCAGTAGGGAGAAACATGATTAGGTAATCCATTTGTTTCAATGATGATTTCATTACCATCTAAAATTATGCTGGTGTTATTCACATCAAATACGCCAAAGGCTTCTGGTAACTCTGTAATGGTACCACCTGTGTTAGTTGTGTCTTCAGAATCATCATCACCGCACGCAAATAACACCGCAACGAGTAAAAAAAGGGACATCAGTTTTAGAATCTTCATGTATGTAGTTTTTGAATGTCCTCTATAGACGTTGTCTTTTTAGAAATCCCTCGCAGAAAAAATTCTTTTGTTAAACGAGGGATTGAATAACCATTAGAGTCTAAAGAGAAGGATTAAATAAATATATCATGGATACTCTAATTAGAATTATTCTCGGGACAACCTTATTTATGCTATCATTTCAATCTTTAGCGCAGCCTCCCGGTGGTGGTAGAAGAGCTGGGAGTGGACCAGAGGAGATGATAGCCAGGGAAAAACAAGCTCTATTTACTAAGGTGGAAGACTTGTCTGACGATCAAAAATTATTGCTAGAAGGGATATATAATGAATTTGAAGTAACACTAAAAGAGACCTTCGAAGAAATGCGCCAAACACCTGACAGGGAGAAAAGAAGAGAGAAAATGCAGGCGCTTAGCCGAGAAAAAGATGACTTGATCAAAGATGTATTAAATGACGGGCAGTATAAGGTGTATGAAAGCATTAGTGCTTCGAGGAGGAGTAGAAGAGAAGAGCCTAAACCGGATGATCCTAGCTAAGGGATATTATTATGGTCAAATACCCAACCTTATTTTTTCTACTTTTACTATCTGCACATGCTTTTGCGCAGATAATAGAATACCGAATAGATGGCTCCCTGGTGGATGAATCCAATGGTGAGCCAATGGTAGGAGCTACTGTTTTAATGGTAAATATCAAAGACTCTACTCGTTCCCGATTTTCGGTATCTGATATTGAAGGGAAATTTATCATTACGGATTTGGAGAAAGCCTTCTATAAACTAAGAATTTCCAGTACCGGATATGAGGATTATACGAAAGTATTGAGGGTAACTACTCCCATCATAGATTTAGGCGTAGTGAGAATTAAACCCGACCTGAAGGTGTTAGATGAGATTTTAATTGAAGGTCAGGTAGTTGCTGTCCAGCAAATTGGTGACACCACACAGTATAATGCAGATGCCTTTAAAACCAATCCTGATGCTTCGGCTAGCGACTTGGTAAGTAAAATGCCTGGAATTGTAGTGGATAGTGAAGGCGTTACCGCTAACGGAGAGAGTATAGAGCAGGTGCTTTTAGATGGGAAACGTTTTTTTGGACAAGATCCATTACTTTCTCTCAATACCATTCCTGCTGATGTGGTAGATAAAGTTCAGGTGTATGATGAGCTGAGCGATCAATCCCAATTGACAGGTTTTGATGATGGCAATACCACCAAGACCATGAATGTGGTTACAAAAGAGGATAAGCGTAACGGCCAGTTTGGGAAGTTATATGCTGGCGGTGGTGAAAGCGAACTTTACAAGGCAGGGGTGACTATCAACTCATTTGCAAAAGACAAGAGGATTACCATTTTGGGGATGAGCAATAATATTAATCAGCAAAATTTTGGTAGTGAAGATCTAGTGGGCGTAAGTGGAGGAGGTGGACGTGGCGGATTTAGACGTGGTGGTAATCAAAATTTCATCACAGGTACTCAGGATGGTATTACAAGAACTAACGCTGGAGGACTAAACTTTACAGATGATTGGGGTGAGAATACTACTTTTGAAGGCAGCTATTTCTTTAATCAGTCTCATAATGATAATGATCAATTACTTAACAGGGAATCATTTTTGAATGATGGTAGCCAGTTGTATACAGAAGATCAGCAAAAGAATACTGAAAACCTGAACCATCGATTGAATGTCAGGATTAATCACAAGCTAAATTCTAATGACAATTTACTGATTCGTTCTTCAATAAGCTATCAAAATAATGAAGGGAATGAATTGACAAATGGGGTAACTGTCAATGATGACGGACAGGTGTTAAATCAAACATTTAATAATTATATAAGCCTTAATCGATCCATAAATTTCAATAACAACCTCGCCTATCAGCATAAGTTTAAAAAAATAGGAAGGACAATATCTTCTGATTTGACGACTCTTTTTAACCCGACAATAAGGGAAAATACGTTCGTAGATATTGAAAGGGACTCCTTGATAGCATATGGCACGGAAGAGAATGAATATGTTATTGGTTATGGAATAACCTATACAGAACCGTTGGGCGTATCGGCACAATTAGCATTACGTTATGAAATAAATCATACAGGTAGAGCATCCGATACCGAAACGTTTACACAGGGAGAAGCAAGTGAACTGAAAACGTTTAATGAGACCTTGTCAAATAATTTTGAAAGTGGATACACCAAGAACCTTTCATCTATACGCTATTCGAACAATAAGTTCGGTAACCATTTAGATGTAGCCTTGGCTTACCAATATGCCACATTGGACAATAATCAAATAAGCCCTGTTCAAAACTCATCTGACAGGAGTTTTAGCAATATATTACCGTCTTTTCTGGTTCGTTTTGATATGGGAGAGAACTCTAATTTATTTATGAGATACGCTACTTCTACCACGGAGCCAACAATAAGCCAGCTTCAAAATGTCCTCAATAACAGCGATCCTCTTTTCTTATCTATTGGAAACCCTGGGCTGAATCAAACTTATTCACATTCGTTTAATGTACGGTTTAGGCATAATATCATTGACAAGAATATTATCCTGTCTAATTCTACGAGGTTGGTAGCGAGTCAGGATTATATTAGTACGAGTACCTCTATTATTGAATCGGATTCCATAGCTAATGACGGACTTATTCTGGCTGAAGGGGCACAAGTCAGCCTGCCTGTTAACCTTGACGGATATTGGTCAATCAACAACAATACTACCTACAGTTTTTTGATAGCTCAGATAAAAAACAATCTCAATACTTCTTTGGGCATTAGTTATGTACGTCAACCTGGTTTAACTAATAACATTTTAAATATTTCCAATACCTACTCCGCCAATCTTAAAGTAGGGCTTGTAAGTAATATCAGTGAGAAGGTAGACTACAACCTATATTATCAAATCAGCGCGGCAAGGGTTAACAATAGCATTCAGTCTGAAACAAATAGTGAATATTATTCACAAACATTGGGCACTAAACTAAATCTGATCTTCCCAAAAGGTTTTGTCTTTAGAAATGAGACTCTTTTTCAAAAGTATAACGGCATTAACGATTTTTTCGATACGGATTATACTTTATGGAATATCGGTATTGCCAAGAAGTTCTTGAAGAATGATAGTGGAGAAATTGAGCTTTCAGTATTTGACCTGTTGGGTGAAAATCAAAGTTTCGATCAAACGGTAACCGCACAATATGTACAGGAAACACAAACACAGGTACTGCAGAGGTATTTTATGCTTACTTTCACTTATCAATTGAGGCACTTCAACTGATATTTCTCATCGCCCCGGTGGTCTGGCAGGTCTACCCGATCTACCCTCTGAACCCGTGAAAACAGGAAGAATATCTTTGATCACACTTTCAAAGTCGAGCAACTGATCCTCAACGCAAATGGCTTTAAGGTCTTCAAAGTGTTGGTAGGTAATCGATAGTTTTCGCGCTTCCAAAGACTTAATTTCTTCAGTTAAGCTTTCTTTTTTACTTAAATCAGGGGCAGATGATGCTAATAACTCAAAATAGGCTTTCACAAGCTCTTTTTGTTCCTTACGAACCGCCTGCATATTTTTACGGTGTTCCTGAGCTAATTTAATATAGGCCGATTTTTGATCTTTATTAAAGTTAAGCTTATGGCTGATGCGCTCTTTCAAATCTGCATTTTGTCTATCTCTGTGCGGGCCTCTTTTTGGTCCTTGTACAAGAAAGAAAATTAATGCTCCGTTGATCAGCAACATAATAATAAATCCGATTTTAAAGCTATTTCGTTTCATAATCAATAAAGGCTATAGTCAGATACTAATTCAGAATAATCTTTCTGTGGTTCTTCATAACTGTGGTTAGCATCGTAATTGGTTATTAAAAGTATGTTGGCACAAGCAACGATAATAACAGCAGCGGCTACGGCCAGCCATTGTCGCTTATTAGCTTCGTTTTGCTCCTTTATCTTTTGTTGAATTTTTTGTAATACATCTGCTGGTGGATTAGCTCTTTCTAATCCTTCTAAACTGTTCAGTATTTGATTCTTCCAGTTTTCCATAATTAGTTTGACGATTTTTGTGATGATTTCCCTCGGTTAGGATAATATTTTTCAAGGTCTTTTTTTAAGTTGGCCTTTGAGCGTTGTAATAGCGACTCTACTGCTTTACGTGATACCTTCATTATGTCTGCCGCGTCTTGTTGTGACAAGCCTTCTATTTGGGTTAGAATAAAAGCTGTTTTTTGATTTTCCGGTAAGCTATCCATGGCTTTAAAAAGCAATTGACTATCCTCTTTATTCTCCAGCTTAATTCCAGGATGAATGAAATCTACTGATTCGTGGATAATTTCACCAGAATCCTTTTTGTAGAGCGAAGTAAAAATGCCGAAGCGTTTTGTGCTGTTCTTTTTCCTCAGAAAGTCTAGCGACTTATTTACTGCTATTCTGTAAATCCAGGTACTTACCGAAGACTCCAATCGAAAAGTACTGGCCGAATTGTAAATAGTTACGAATACATCTTGCAAAACTTCCTCAGCATCTTCTTCATTCTTGGTATAACTGATGATTGTATTGTACACTTTAGAGGAATAAAGCTCATATAGTTTTTGGAAGGCTTCCTCATTACCCTTTATAATTTGTACTATGTAGTCCTTCTCATCCACTATTAGGAGGTAGGTCTTAGCTTCTTTTCAGAGATTGACATGACCAAACTTTTTGAAGGAGTAGTTTTATCTAGCAACTCAGAGTTATTCTTTTCAGAAATAGTAACAGCCTCCCAGATCAATTTTGTTATAGCTTCTTTAGGAAATTCGTGGATACTTTTGACTTTAATGTGTCTAATAAGTTTTCCTTTTCCTTCTAATTTAATACTATGAGGAGGAAGCTGCGACCCTTTATTAAAGCCGAAATTAACATGTTTCGCATATACCGCTATATGGCAAAAGCCATCACTCAACTTTTCAGATTTCGAATAAGCCATTGCAACTGCATTATAGTTATCCCAAATAAGTTCATTCGCTTCTGGAACCAAGTCAGTCAAAAAATCTCTCAGCTGTAAGGTGAGTTGCTGTATTTCTTTAGAGTAAGGTGCGAGAAATTTTTTCAATGCAGGATTTGGTCTCATAGATCAATTGATGGATGAAATCTAAATATAAGATAAATGAGCTTAGAGATTCAAGCCACCTGGCTTATGACATAGCTTTGAGTGCAGTCAAATAGTCTTCCCTGGTATCCAGGTCTTGAATTATCTTAGAGCCGTCTAACGTACAAAGATCATCCTTATTTTGAAGCATAAGCTTTTTAGCACCTGAGTCACCAGTGAGGTTAAAAAGAAAGTCAAAATACTTCTTGGCAAATAATGCGGGTACTCCGGGGTTGCTATTGTAGGCAGTAGCCATGATACCTTTTTGGCTTTCATAATGCTTGTCAATCAATTGATTAATATATTCAGTTGATACTAAAGGCTGATCTGCGAGTGTAATAATCACTGCATTGGGTTCAGAGTTTTTAAGAAGTTGTTGCATTCCATAAGCTATGGAGCTGCCAAGTCCATTTTCCCATGCTGGATTAATAAAGACATCAACGTTAGAAAAGTCCTCTGAAGCTAGAATTTGTTTGCTGTTTGCCCCAAGCACTACATTCGTTTGAGTCACTTTTGAACCCAGACCCTGATCGATAGCGTGACCTAGTAAAGTGGTATTTTCCCACGGAAGTAGCTGTTTAACTTTACCCATTCGTGAAGCAGCTCCTGCTGCCAGAATAAGGAGACTGACATCTGGTTTATTGGTCATACTAGATGGAAGCTGTGCTGTGAATGCCGCCAGTCTTATCCCTTAATAGCATAGGCTCTTCATTTCGCATAACGGTAAGAATTTCCGATATGATCGATATAGCAATTTCCTGGGGAGTCACTGAACCAATGTTAAGACCTGCAGGACCATGAATGCGATCTAGCCAATCATGATCTATGTCCGAGCAATGAGTAATCAATTCATCTAAAAGCTTATTCCTTCGCTTAGTAGGTCCGAGGATACCGATGTACATGGTAGAGGCGTTTTTTAGCCTCATCAGGTACTGAAAATCAGTGGCATAATTATGAGACATCAACACTACAGCAGTTTGCCCATCAATGTTGACACTGTCAATTTCTTCAGGCAAAAGATGGAGCAATTTCACTGCCCCTGGAAAATGTTCAATGGTCTTGGGGTCATTTAATGAGGCAATAATCGTCACTTCCCAACCTGTAATTGATGCATAAGTACATAATTGTACAGCATCATGCTCTGCGCCAACAATTACCAACTTAAAACAGGGCTTCATTTCCTCTTCAAAACATGTCAAATCATTAGTATCAGCGAAGTATGCTGAAAAAGGAAATTTTATACTATCCTCAAAAGAGATGATGGACCCGCCTTGTGGCAATACTCCTTCTTCCTTCAGAAAGTAGGAAGAAATTGAAAACGAAGTTCTTTGCTGAAGGCTATCATTAAAAGTAGAAATGAACTGTTCTGATGGATTAAACTGCTCCAAAAGAATATATAAACTTCCTTCGCACCCTAAACGATAGCGACCATCATAACACATGGCCTTGGCTTTTCCATTCTTAAAAACCTCTTGGGCTTGTCGCAGAACTTCTTTTTCAACGCACCCTCCACTTACGGCACCCGTCATCTGACCATCTTCTCGGATGAGCATACGGACTCCTGGCTTGCGATAAGACGAACCGTCTAAAGCCACTACTGTTGCTATTACAGTCTTTAGACCCATTTTCTGAGCCTCAACAGCGTCAGCTACTATTCTCTTGAACTCGTGTGTCATTACCCCAGTTCAACTGCATTAGCCATATTTTTGACTAATGGTTGTTTGTAAGTGCGCTTGCCGGTGGCATTTTTAATAGCTATGGCAATAGCCGCCCCTGCTGGGGGTAAAGTAGGTTCTCCAAGACCTGTAGGTGACAGGTTATTTTTAACAAAATGGGTTTCTACCTCAGGAGCTTCTTTCATTCTTATCAAACGATACTTATCAAAGTTATTGACGTGAGGAGCACCATCATTAAAAATGAAATCACCATAGAGCGTATGGCCTACGCCATCTACAATACCACCCTCTATTTGGTTAAGGGCACCAAGTGGATTTACCACAATACCGCAATCTACAGCACAGGTCACTTTCCTTACCACTGGTTGGTTGTTTTCTAATACTACCTCTGCCACTTCTGCCACATGGGTATTATGGCAGTAATAAGCTACAAAACCTTTATAAACACCAGCTTCTTCGTTGTAATAACCTGATTTATCAACAGCCAGATTGATTACTTCTTCCATCCTTTCAGCAGAGTATTGGATTCTATCATCCGTGGTGCCTTTTACCTTTTGCAAAAGATCTAATCTCATCTGAATGGGATCCAATTCAAGTTTTTCAGCAATCTCATCAAAGAAGCTTTGCTCAGCAAATGACAAGAAATTGGTATAAGGTGCCCGCCATGCCCCAGTGGTAATATTGCTATCATATTTGGCCACATCAACCTGATAATTTGCAATGGCCCCGGCAGGAAAGAAATTCGGGATTAGCCCGTACATATTACTGTTTATTGAAGCTTCTTTTAAATGATATCCGGTAATCTGCCCATCTTTCAACGAAGCGGCAATCCTGTATTTTATGGAGGGTCTGTAAATACCTGCTGTCATGTCGTCTTCTCGTGAGAAAACTACTTTTACAGGTTTCTTAGCCAAATTGGATATTTCAGCAGCTTCTAAAGCAAAATCACCATATAGTCTTCTTCCAAAACCACCACCCATACGTGTCATTTCCAGGGCCACTTCTTCAGGGTTTCTTCCAAGTTTCTGTGCTATTTGATTAGCGGTACGAGCAGGAGTTTGAATAGGGCCCACTAAATGAATCTTATCATCTGTGACATTTGCATAGAAGTTCATGGGTTCCATGCAGTTGTGCGGAAGAAAAGGAGATTCATAAGTTCTTTCAACCACCTCATCCGCCTCAGAAAAGGCTTTTTTTACATCACCATCTTTGCGAAGGGTTTCAAACTTATTCCCATTCAACAACCCAATTAATGTCTTGTCATGGGCTTCCGTGCTTTCCATAGGACTGCCGTTAGACCAGGTAGCTTTTAGCGCTTTTTTCCCCTTCATGGCCTGCCATGTGCTATTGGCTAGGACAGCTACTTTATCATCGAACTTGATGACATCAATTACACCCGATACTTCTTTGGTAGCAGTATCGTCAAATGAGTCTAATTTTTTACCAAATGAAGGCGGACGTAGTACAGAAGCATAGACCATACCTTCAGTCTTATAATCCAGTCCATATAAAGGCTTTCCGGTAATAATTTTATCGATATCTACATTGCCTGCGTCAGTTCCTATGATTTTAAAATCTTTGGGTTCTTTCAAAGGCACGTTTTCAGGAACCTCAAGCGCAGCGGCTTTTTTTACAACTTCACCATAACCTAAAGTCTCGCCCTTAGCGTTAGTTATTACCCCTTCACTTGTTGAGCACTCAGAAGGATCGACTCCCCATTTGGCTGCAGCAGCCATGACTAACATCTGTCTGGTAGTAGCACCCGTTTGTCTTAGTGGCTCCCAACCAAAACGTATCGACTGGCTGCCACCTGCTACTTGTCGCTGATAATTTACATTATCTAATGGAGCTTGTACCACATGCACATTGTCCCAAGCCACATCCAACTCTTCAGCAATAATCATAGGCATAGCCGTTTTCACTCCTTGACCAATTTCAGGGTTAGGGGAGAATATCGTCACTACGCCATTATCAGCAATTTTTATGAAGGCATTAAAGTCGTTGAAGTTTAACTGCGAGATATCGACTACTTCTTTCGGCACTTCCGCATTAGGACTACAAGCAGTAAACATATTGAATCCTATGAGTATTCCGCCACCCGATAGAGCTGATGTTTTGAGGAATCCTCTTCTACTAAATTTCATTGATGAGGTTGACATTTCTTTTCTTTTTAGGTGGTTAACTCATTTTCTTTGCGGCAAGGGCTACTGCTTTCTGAATGCGGTTATAAGCACCACATCGGCAGATATTTCCATGCATGTTATTCTTGATCTCATCCATCGTAGGATTTGGATTGCTTTCCAGAAAAGCTGCAGCCGTCATAATCTGACCAGCCTGGCAATAGCCACATTGTGGTACATCAATTTCTTTCCATGCCTGTTGTACTGGATGCGAACCATCTTCAGACAGTCCTTCAATAGTTGTTATTTCCATTCCGTCAAGGCTTGAGACGGGAAGTTGGCAGCTTCTTACAGCACTTCCATTGACATGAACTGTGCAGGCACCGCATTGAGCAACTCCGCAACCGAATTTCGTTCCGACCATATCGAGATGATCTCTTAAGGCCCATAATAAAGGGGTGTCAGCATCCGCTTCTACTTGTTCGGATTTGCCGTTAATTTTTAAGGAGTATGAAGGCATAATGCAGTTGTTAATGTTGTCGATAGTATCTAGTTACTATAGTACTTAACCTCGGTAACCAGAGTTAAAAGGTAAGAAAAATTAACCAAAATCAAGAGGAGAATAATTATGAGCGGTTAGAAAGCGCAAGCTTTTCGATTAACCACCTGGCTTCATATACAAACTGCTTATAATGGTTTAATTTGTGCAGATCAATTTCGTCTAGGAACTCGGGTAGAATGCATCATTTTTAATCTCCAGCCATTTTCGGTAGGTACAGCAAGCGCACTTTCTAACCATTGACCTTTAAAGATTATGCTATCGCCTCGAGTGAAATCAGCATAGTTATGATAACCCATTTGAATAGATTGACCGTACTTTTCAACCCATAAGAAATCCATTCGGTTTGTTCGAATTACTTTATTTTCTCGAGCGTTCTGCCTGCGTACATATTGATAGATAGTATCATTTGTCCACACTTCACCATGCTCTAAAAGTATGAAGTCATCAGTATGATAATCCAATAGTTTAGTGGAATCAGCACCTGCCCAAATATCGTCAAAGACTCCTTGAATAAGGTCTTTAGCAATTTGTTCTTCTTCTGGTGTAATAGGTTGTTCTTGTTGTTCAACTTCTTTTGGCTGGCACGCAGCAAATAGTAGTGCGATAAGGAGTAGTTTTTTCATGGTATAATTTTAATTATTCAAGAGTTTAATTTGGGGTAATTATATTAGTCAATATTTAATTTTCTACTGGGTTTATCAGTTGTTTTCAATTTCTAAAATCCTTGATTTAAGTTGTTCATTAATACTTTCAAGGCTTTCTATTCTGTTTTCAAGTTGATTAATCTTTTCATTGGATTGAAGAATTTCGGCTTCAATTTTTTGAATTCTAGCTTCCTTATTTGGATTCAAATTACAACCAATGAATAAAACTGATATTGTAAGAAATACGAGTATTTTTTTCATTCTAATTTAAAGTTATTTAAAATTCATTTCAATGATCTGTTCCTTATGTGTTTTGATGTATTGCAACAAAGCCTGCCCAGCAGGAGTTAGCATCTTTCCTTTTGCATAGACTAGGTTCCAGTTCGTAATAATGGGTAATCCCTTCAGTGGAATTTCTTTAATGATTCCCAGGTTTAACTCATTTCTTAAACCAATCAATGGCATGATGGATAAACCTAGTCCGGCAGATACTGCCTGTTTTACTGCTTCGTTAGAAGCGAGTTCCATCGTTCGTTTTGGTCGTATTTTGTATTTATTTAAAAACTCTTCCATCGCCTTTCTTGTAGCTGAACCCTGCTCTCTAAAAATCAGTGGTACTTCCTCTAATTGGTTAAGCTTGAAACTATCAACTAAGTGAAAATAGTCCTGTCCGGCAAAGAGATTGAGACGGTTTTCCATTAAGGAAATGGTCTCTAGGGCAAGGTCTGGCAGCACAGATACTAAAGCAAAATCAGTCTTGTTCTTTGCTAGACTATCTACCACCAGATTCTTATTAGTCACGTCTATTGTTAGCTCCACATCGGGGTGATCTTTGGCAAACTCTGTAAGAAAATAAGGTATTACATATTTTCCCGTAGACACGGAGGAGATATGAATTCTACCTGTCAGAAGGCCTTTATATTGGCTTGTAGTGGCGTCTATAAGTTCAGCTTCTTTTAAAAGTCGGTTACTTACCGTCATTATTTGATTCCCGAAGTCAGTCACATAAAGTTGTCTACCTATGACTTCTGTTAGGGGAATATCAAATTGTTCTTGCAACTTTTTTAGTTGAATAGAAACAGCCGGTTGTGTTAAATGAAGCTCTTCTGCAGCTTTCGTTATGCTTTTGAGTTCACAAACCTTGGAAAATACTTTTAGCTGGTGTAGAGTATAATGCATTAATTATTGCTTATGTATATCATAAATATATTAAATAAAAATTTATAAAACAGATTCTTCACCTTTGTGTTATCAAATCAGAACGAGTGTTAGTTAGGAATATAATTTAATAAAAATAGAAAAACATGGATAACCAATTAGTCAAACAACCAAATAACTCTAATGGAATTCAGAAGGCTTTAAAAATAGCTGTAGCCAAAGGAGATGGGATAGGTCCTGAAATCATGGATGCTACCCTTAAGATACTTGAAGCTGCTGGAGCACGTATCGAGCCTGAGTTTATCGAGGTAGGAGAAAAAGTGTATTTGTCAGGAAACACGGCAGGTATCACCAAAGAGTCTTGGGAGACGATTCATAATAACAAAATCATTTTAAAAGCACCAATTACTACACCGCAAGGTAAAGGATACAAAAGTCTAAATGTGACCATGCGTAAATCCTTAGGTTTATTTGCTAATGTGCGTCCTGTGGCTGCCATGCATCCTTACATCAAGACTAACTTCCCTGAGATGGATGTAGTGATCATAAGAGAGAACGAAGAAGACCTTTATGCTGGTATTGAGCATCAGCAAACAGAAGATGTAGTTCAATGCCTGAAATTGATTACGAGACCTGGTTGCGAGAAGATTGTTAGATATGCTTTTGAATATGCGAAGGCATATAATAGAAAGAAAGTAACTTGTATGGTGAAAGATAATATCATGAAATTGACGGATGGTCTTTTTCATAAAGTATTTGATGAGATAGCTGTAGAATACCCTGATATTAAGAGCGAAACTCAAATTATAGATATTGGATCTGCAAGATTAGCTGCCAGGCCTGAAGATTATGATGTGGTAGTCACTTCTAACCTTTATGGTGATATCATTTCAGATATAGCAGCAGAAATAGCAGGTTCAGTGGGTATGGCCGGCTCTGCCAATGTTGGTACTAAAGTGTCAATGTTCGAAGCTATTCATGGTTCTGCACCTGATATTGCAGGAAAGAACATGGCGAACCCATCAGGTTTAATCAATGCTGCAGTAATGATGCTTTCGCATGTTGGTCAAACAAAAGTTGCTGACAAAATTAGAAATGCCTGGTTGAGAACTTTGGAAGATGGCATACACACAGCAGATATCTATCAGGATGATATCAGCAAGATGAAAGTCGGTACGGATGATTTTGCTGATGAAGTGATTGCAAGATTAGGATTAACACCTGAAAAACTTCCTGTAAGTGAGTTGTCCAAAGGTTCGGGAGAAATTAATATCCCTGAGTATAAGCGTACTCCTCAGAAGAAAGAATTGGTAGGAGTAGATGTATTTCTCGATTGGCAAGGAACAGATCCAAATGAAATTGGCAATGGATTGATGCACATTGACGCCTACAAATTGAAACTTAAGATGATCACCAACAGAGGAGTGAAGGTATTTCCTGAGGGAATGAAGGAGACCTACTGCACTGATCATTGGAGATGTAGGTTTGTAGCGCTTGATGCAGATGCCAAATCGGCAGAACCTGTTTATCAGGCAATAAACTTTGAGCAAATTGTAGATCTTTTGGCCAAATTGAATATGAAGGGATTTGATGTTATAAAAACTGAAAACCTTTATGAATTTGACGGCAAAAGAGGTTTTTCGCTTGGACAAGGAGAATAATAAAAATTTAAACAATAGATCAGGTAGCTCGGTAATTGCCGGGCTATCGGTCGTTATATCAACATTAAAACCGACTGATGATAGATTTTAAAAATTGGACTTTATGCCTTGAAATGTCCGCTAAGGATGAGGCCGTCTTGAAAGTAGCCGCCAGATTAGCACAGAAATTTAAACCGGAAAGGATCAATCTTCTGCACATTATGGAAACCTCAGATCTTCCTGATGAAGTACTCAACGAATTCCCTGACTTACATCATCCTGAACTAGCAAATATTCAGTCTAATTTGGAAGGGTTTGGGACTCATTATTTTGGTGCAGATGTAAATGTCAACGTGGCTGTTATTGAAGGTGATATTGTCACTGAGCTGTTGCGATACAATATTGATAATAAAGTTGATTTGATATTCATTGGTTGTGAAAAAGTAAATAGCGGAGCGCTTGTTAAAAAAGTCGCACGTAAGAGTAGTGGGTCTGTAATTGTCGTTCCGGAAGGCGCAAGTTTAGATGTTGAGCATATAGCAATATCCACCGACTTCTCTGATCACTCTACCATGGCTATGAAAAGTGGGCTGCAATTAGCGGAAAACCTCAATATTAATAAAATTAGTGCTTTGCACGTTTATAAAGATGCTTCCAAATATTTAAATGAAAGCATTGAGACTGCTTATGATGTCAATGAGGTAATTTCAAAAAGAGCTCAAATCAATAAGAAGTTAAAAGTATACTCCGAACATAAGCTGGCGGATCATGTAAAGGCTGTCAATAACGGGCTTGATATTAATCAGCATACTATTGCCGTTCCTTCCATACGCAGAAAAAGCCAGCCTTTACAAGAATGGATAGTAAATAACAATGTTGATATGGTGGTGATGGGAGCTAAAGGAGAGTCTATCGCTAAAGCAGTACTACTTGGCAGTGTTACTGAAGAAGTCTACACAGAGTTACATGATCAAATAGTTCTTCTGGTGAAGAAAAAAGGGGAGAACAAGAAGTTTTTAAAAGCATTATTAGGAAGATAGTAGTTTTAAAGAAAGACTTAGAGCTATATTTTTGAACTATTATAACCTTTTTATAAAGGTTTCGTTACATTCGTATCATTAATAATAGTAATACTATTTAATAAGCTAGTAATAACTAAAAATCAGAAGTAATGGCCTTTCTTCAGCTTTTAATGAATGAGAACCTTTTTCTTCGAGATCCACAAGATACTGAATTGGGGCGGAAGATTATTCAAGAAAGTATTTCAATGATTGATGAGCTAGGTTTTGAAAAATTTACTTTCAAAAAGTTAGCTCTCAAAATAGATTCGACTGAGGCCTCTATATACCGCTACTTCGAAAATAAGCATAAGCTACTCGTCTATCTCATTGCATGGTACTGGAATTGGATAGAGTATAAAATTGATTATGGCACACAGAATATAAGTGATCCATCAAAACGTTTGGAGGTGGCCTTGCGGATTATTAGTGAAAAGAAAGTTAAAGATGCTTCATTTCCTCAAATAGATGAAGAAGCATTGTATAGAATAGTGATAGTTGAATCTGATAAGACCTATTTAACCAAACAGGTAGACTCTGATAATAAAGAAGGTCTGTTTAGAGGGTTTAAATCACTATGTAAAAAAATAGCTTCTTACATTTCAGAAATAAATCCTGAATTTAGTCACCCTCATTCTCTGGTTAGCACTACCTTGCAAGCCGCTCACCATCAGTTATTTTATGCTCAACATTTACCAGCATTGACTGACTTGGATAATAATGCTAGTTTGCACCAACAGACAGAGAACTTCTTAAAGGAAATGGTATTTAAAACGATTAGCGCTTAACTTCTGTCATACCTATGAATAGCAATCAAATAATTCAGATTATTCGAGATTCTGCCAATATCCTGAATCAGGATTTTGATGGTTTGGCATTACAGGAAATCGACTCAAGTCCAAGGAGCTATGAGCATGATGAACTTGCCGAGTTTAAGCGCGATCTGATTGAAGCGGCTACTAAGCAGCGGATTATTTATTTGGAAAATCAGCAGGAGAGTGATGGTTTTGCAGATTTTTTATCAGATGTAGAAATTCCGATCATAGCCTTTGAAGATTCGGGCAAAGACCTTGTTCCGTTGATCATCTATAAGCAGAATAGAGAGCTCCAAGTACTGCGTTTGGGAGAGGAAGCTGCTCATACGTTTGATTTTGAAGCTGACTATTGCAATAAAATGTATCGTGAAGATGGTAAAATCATTTTCATGGGTGTCTTTTCTTATAAAAGCCTGGTTAGTGATGACCCAGAAGATGGTGAAGATACCAAGAAGCTTAACCCTGTTCAACGCCTTATTAGACTTTTGTCGGAGGAACGCAAAGACATATTTTATATCTATGTATATGCTGTCTTAGTAGGATTTATAAGTTTGACTTTACCTCTTGGTATTCAGGCTACCGTTTCACTTATTTCTGGCGGGGTAGTATTCTCTTCTGTGTATGTATTGATAGGCTTGGTGATCATAGGAGTGTTAGCAACTGGAGGCTTGCAGGTCATGCAGATAACACTGGTGGAATACCTACAACGAAGAGTATTTACAAAAGCAGCTTTTGAATTCGCATTTCGCGTACCTAGAATTAAGGCTGAAGCACTGCTCAAATACTATCCTCCCGAGTTGATGAATCGTTTCTTTGATGTATTAACAATTCAAAAAGGATTGCCAAAGTTATTGATTGACTTGTCTGCTGGCGTTATTCAGATAGCTTTCGGTTTGCTTCTGCTATCATTCTATCATCCATTCTTCGTATTCTTTAGTTTGATATTGGTAGGTATGTTGGTTTTTATCTTCTACTATACAGGCCCAAAAGGGTTGCAATCTTCTATAAAAGAATCAAAGTTTAAATATAAGGTGGTGTACTGGCTGGAAGAGTTAGCCAGAACAATAAACTCATTTAAGTTATCAGGAAACACTCCTTTACCGATTAGAAAAACGGATTATAACGTAAATAATTATCTAAGAAATAGGAAAGCACACTTTGGTATACTGATTAGCCAATATGCTTTTATACTGTTATTCAAGGCATTAGTTACAGGTGGTCTATTGATTATTGGAACTGTACTTGTCATCCAGCGAGAGATTACATTGGGACAGTTTGTAGCTTCAGAAGTTATTATTATTCTGACGTTGAGTTCAGTAGAAAAAATCATAATGTACATGGATGTAGTTTATGATATGCTTACTGCCGTAGATAAGATATCACAGGTTACAGACTTGCCTTTGGAGAAAAGTGGAGGTTTAGACCTTCCTAAAACCCAGACAGCTGGTTTTTCAATAAGAGCTAAAGATCTAAAATACAAGTTTCCGGATGCTCAAGGTTATGCTTTAAAAGGGGTCGATCTAAATATAAAGAGTGGGGAGAGTATATGCCTATCTGGAGCGGGAGGCTCAGGTAAGACAGTTTTGAGTAATGCTATAGCAGGTCTCAATATTAATTACGAAGGTATTGTCACTGTGGATGGTTACTCTTTGAGAGATTTAGATCTTACTAACCTTCGAGATAGGATAGGTAAAAATGTAAGTCAGGAAGATATATTCGAAGGTACGATCATAGAAAATATTCTATTGGCTAAGCCACATGCTAAATCTGAGGATGCATTGTGGGCAATTGAAATGGCAGGTATAAGAGACGAAATAAATGTGATGCCTGATGGTTTGGACACCCAAATGTTGAGCGGGGGTAAAGGTTTGCCCAATGGCCTGGTCAATAAAATAATTCTGGCAAGGTGTCTGGCAAAACATCCGGGATTATTAATTCTAAATGACTTTTTTACTGACTTCTTAAAGTCAGAGAGGCTAAAAATGATAAGTATGCTTACAGATGATTCTAATCCATGGACACTATTAGCTGTATCCAATGACCCAGTGATTATGGCCGCTTGTGACAGAGTTATCTTGATGGAAGATGGAAAGATTAAATCAGAAGGGCCTTTTGAGACTCTTGTAAAGTCTGAAGAACTTAGTAAAATCATTAATTAAAAGACATGAACCTTAAAGAAGAGTTAACTGACAATCAGTTATACACCCTGAAGATTCTCAAGACACCTAGTGCCGGTAAAAATTTGGCTAAGTGGCTTATGGGTTTAGGTGGAGTGTTTTTTATCATGCTTTTTGTGCCCTGGCAGCAGAACATTAGAGGTACGGGTAAGTTAACAGCGTTTACTCCTGGCAATCGTCCTCAGTCTGTAGAATCTGCCATACCAGGACGAATTGCCAGCTGGAATATTCGTGAAGGTCAGTACGTCAATAAGGGCGATACTATTCTAACCCTAAGTGAGATTAAGGATAAGTTTTTTGATCCTCAATTATTAACAAGGCTTTCTGAGCAGGTAGAAGCTAAGGAAGGTAGTATTGAGTCTAAAGGATTGAAAGCAAATGCGCTACGAAACCAGATCAAGGCGTTGAGGAGAGCGTTAGGTGTTAAGTATGAGCAGGCAGAGAACAAAGTAGTACAAACCCAATTAAAGTTAGTAAGTGATAGTGTTGATTATGAAGCACAAAAAGTAAGGTTTAGCAACTTTGAAAATCAGTATGTAAGGAATAAAACACTGTATGAGGCTGGCAACATTGCTTTAACAAAGTTCCAGGATATTGAGTCCAAATATCAGGAAGCCAAGATGAAGAATGTATCCGCTTATAATAAGTTCCTACAAACAAAAGCTGAACTCATCAATGCTCAAATAAACCTTTCGGGAGTTGAGGCTGAATATCAGGATAAGATTAGTAAAGCAGAATCAGATTTAAACTCGACTTTGGCAAGTCTATTTGATGCGGAGGCTTCTTTAGCCAAATTAAGGAATGAATTGGCAAACATGACCATTAGAAATGATCAATATCAGATTATTACTCCACAGTCTGGTTTTATTGTGAAAGCAATGCAAGCTGGTATTGGTGAAACTATTAAAGAAGGTGAAGCCGTAGTAACTATTGTCCCTTCAAATCCTGATTTGGCCGTAGAAATGTATGTCAAGGCGATGGATGTACCCCTTATAGGTATAGGTAGACCGGTGAGAATTGAATTTGACGGATGGCCTGCATTGCAATTTTCAGGATGGCCCAGCGTTTCAGTTGGTACTTTCGGTGGAATTGTAACTGTTAAAGACCGGGTGAGTAGTAGGCCTGGAGAATTTCGTATTCTAGTGACACCTGATCCTGATGATGAACCCTGGCCCGATCGATTAAGAATGGGGTCTGGTACCAAAGGATGGGTGATGTTGGATGATGTGCCTGTCTGGTATGAAATTTGGCGACAGTTGAATGGTTTCCCTCCTAGCTTATATGAGGCACCCACTGAAGAGAAAGCAAAAGACAATAAATCCACAAAAAAAGAAGGAAAGAAGTGATAAGAGGATTCGTAATAGTTGCGCTGTTTTCTTTTTATACTCCTGTACTCGCTCAAGGCTCAATAAGCGAGGAGTCGGCAGAGATGGATACTGTCATTCTCGCTTTTGATGAATTCTATGGGTTGGTTATAGAGAATCATCCGGTTGTAAAACAAGCTAATTTATTGACGAGGGATGCAGCTCAGCAATTGAGGCTGGCTCGAGGTTCTTTCGACCCTAAGTTAGAAGGCGCCTTTGATTTTAAGAACTTCAAGGATACTGAATATTATAATAAGCTCGATGTATCGTTAAAAATTCCTGTTTGGTTTCCAGTGGATCCTAAGGTGGGTGTAGAGCGTAATCGTGGAGATGAGTTTTTAAATGACGAAGATTTTATATCAAGCTCTACCAATAATCAACAGATTTATGCAGGCGTATCGGTACCTATTGGCCAAGGGCTATTTATTGATAAGCGCAGAGCTACCGTTAGAAAGGCTCAAGTACTTCAGGATATGGCTGAAGCAGAGCAAATTAAAGAGATAAATAAGATATTACTGACGGCTACAAAGGACTATTGGGAATGGTTTTTTGCTTATAATAATTATGTTTTAATGCGGCAGAGTATCTTACTGGCTCAAGATATATTCGATCGTACTAAGATAGCTCACGACTATGGGGAAGCTGCTCCAATAGACACTGTGCAAGCTAAGATCAACCTACTGAACAGGGTGACTGCTATGCAGCAGGCTAACATTGCAAGAATTAGGGCTGCTTTTAACTTAGCTAATCACCTCTGGACACCGCAGGGAGCCCCTCTGGAATTGGAAGATAATGTAAGGCCTCAAGACCCGGAGGTAAATTTTTTGGAGGATGACCTTTTGACACAATTGGTTGAGCTAGCCAGAGAAAATCATCCGGAAATCAGGAAGCTTGAATTGAAAAATGAATCGCTGGCAATTGACTTGCGCCTTGCCCGCGAAAATATGAAGCCCAGGCTGGATATAAACTATTTTCTGTTAGATCAGCCTATAGATACAAATGGAGATCAAAACTTTGTGGCCTTTGATGAAAATTACAAAGTAGGAGTGGACTTTGCATTCCCAATTTTTTTAAGGAAAGAGCGTGCCAAAGTAGCTCAAACCAATATCAAAATTGCTGATAATAACTTTCAATTAAATTTCACGGAGCGTACTGTTATTAATGAGATTAACGGTCAATATAATTCGGCAGTAACTACTGCTAATATATTAGGTCAGCAACAAGAGATGGTCAATAACTACCAGTTGATTTTGATTGCCGAGCGCTTGAATCTTGTCAATGGAGAAAGTGATTTATTCAAATTGAACATTCAAATGGATAAGCTTATTGAATCTCAAAGTAAGCTTTTGAAGCTGCAGTCATCTTACCAAAAAGATGTGGCTACCCTCTATTGGGCTGCTGGAATTGCTAATTTGGGAAATTGATCAATTAGACTTTATTAGTCATCTTATCTTCAGAATTTGATTGAACTCAAAAACATATCGAAGGGCTATACTGAAGATCAAGCAGCTTTAATCGATATTAATCTCACAGTTAATCGGTTATCCAGGCTTGGAATAGTAGGAGAGACAGGATCAGGAAAATCCACTTTACTACGTTTGATTGCAGGTCTGGAGCAACCTGATACAGGTGCAGTGATATTTAATAGTGAAAGGGTACTTGGTCCACAAGAAAAGTTAGTTTCAGGACATAAAGAAATAGCCTATTTATCCCAATACTTTAATCTTCCAAAGTTTATTACAGTAGCTCAATACCTCGATAATGCCTATGAATTATCTGATGAGGAGTCTGATAGGATCAACCAAGCATGTCAAATAGAACATTTACTACAGAAGGATACACAAGAGCTTTCAGGAGGAGAGAAGCAGCGAGTTTCATTCGCTAAATCGTTAACTCAATCGCCTACAGCGCTGCTCTTGGATGAGCCATTTTCCAACCTTGACTTTATTCATAAAAGAGTTATAAAAGGAGTTATTGAATCTATTGAGAAAGAACTTGGAACTACTGTAATAATGGTGGCTCATGACCCGAGAGATATTTTGGGTTGGGCGGAGCAGGTTTTAGTATTAAAAAATGGTGAAGTAGTTCAAATGACTTCGGCTCAAAAAACTTATGATGATCCTAAAAATGAGTATGTAGCCGGATTGTTTGGTAGTTATAATTTAGTTGATCCAAGTTATTGGAATATAGAATCCTCTAGCAGGAAGACAGGAGAAAAAATAATCGTACGACCAGAACAATTTCAAATTTCAACCAATGAAAATGGTATGCCAGGTATAGTTGAAAAAGTACTTTTCCAAGGAAGTTATGATGAATTAATGATTCAAATTCAAAATACCAAAGTAACAGTACTGGCTTCGGTTAATTCTTATAGAAAAGGAGATAAAATCAACTTACTTATCCATAAATAGCAGGTTTTCAGTCTCCATGACTGTACATCTTATCTTTCTTTTTCTCTAACTGGCGCCTCATTACATCAAACACCTTGTTAATTGCGAGAGAGAATTTTTCATTTTCTTCTCTCACGAATATTGGATTACCTGGCATTCTCATTTCAAGCTCGACAATACACGTCCTTTTAGCTCTATCTCCTGACTTTAGGTAGACAATAGCGTGTGTCAACCAAGAATATCGGGCTTCCAGCTTATTAAGCTCTTGTTTTATTCTAGTTTCAAGTGTCTCGCTTCTATCCATTTCTACGAACTCTATTTCTACTTGCATGGCTCTTTGTTTTCTTTTAAAAATAGGAGCGACAGGTCTACTTTTTTTTGATCTAATGCAGTTCAGGTTATGATTAAGATCAGGTGTATGTAGGTCAGCCTTTATTTAATGTAGATGAGGTAAGAATCAATATAATTGAGAGTGAATAATTACTAACGCTTTAAACTATATGATAGTAAATGATGATGTAAGACCTACTGAAAAGTTTCCGGGTAACTTATGAACTCCAAAAATTGCCCTGGAATGTTGCCCTTTATCTTCAAGTACACTTACAAAAAGATCTGAAGCTCCGTTGACTACTTCTGGAGCGTCATCCCAGCCATCGGCCGCTTGGAAGTAGGCATCAATATGATTTAGGCCAACTAATCGTTCGAAGCCCACTTTGTTTTCGAGTTGAGCGAGGACATTTAAAGCACAGAGTTTCATTGCTTCATAACCCTCTTTGGTAGATACTTCATCACCTAACCTTCCCTGGTGGAGATATTCCTCATTTAATATTGGAAATTGGATTGCTAAGTACGCTATGTTTTCCCGAACGTTAACAGAAACATAATTACCACCAGGTGTTGAGATGTTTGGAAGCTTTAGGTTAAGCTGTTCTAATTTATCTAATGGAGACATCAATAATAATTCTTTAAAAAAACCAAAGTTTAATAGCAAGCGCAGAAACAGTAACTACCAGAATTCGTTTGATCCACTTATCACCTTTTTTAACTGACCATCTGCTTGTAACCCATCCACCAATTGCATTACCTGCAGCTAGTGTAAGTCCATATTCCCAGTTAATAACATCCTCGTAAATAAAAACGGCTACGGCTGATAGGGTATAAATCAATGCTACGAAGACCTTAGCACTATTTGTCTTAACGAGACTAAAGCCATTAATTGTTGTCAACGCAGCTATCATCAAAAACCCAACACCTGCCTGGATAAACCCACCATAGATACCGATAAAGAAAAAGACTATAATGCCAACTAGATTACTTTTAAAGTCAGTTTTCTCAGTAATGGCCTCACCAGTTTTTATAGGCTTAAAAATGGTGATTAAAACGACCACCAGCATAATTACAGCAATTACTCTATTGAAAAGCTGATCGTCAAGGTTTGTCGAAATTTTAGCTCCTATTATGGCACCTACAAAAGCTGAAAGAGCTATATACAGACTGTAGGGCCAGGCATGGACCCCTTTCGAGCGAAAGCCTGCCACAGCAAAAATATTTTGTCCTATAATTCCTAATCGATTAGATGCATTTGCTATTGTAGCCGGCAGGCCCATAAAAATGAGAACTGGTAGTGAGACAAGGGAACCACCACCTGAAGTTACATTTAAGAAACTAGCAAACATTCCAGTAGCTAAAAGCAGGACAATTTCAGATAATGACATAAGAGCTGAACAAATTATATTTTCAAGATCTAAATATATAATAAAAAAGCACTGGGCTAATTACCCAGTGCCTTTAAAATAGAGGAGTAAAAATACTTTTAACAGTCGTCTAGCTCTTTAAGGACTAGTCGAGGATCAACGGGCAAACCATTTTCATGCACTTCAAAATGTAAATGTGGTCCTGTTGATCTTCCTGAAGAACCTGTATAGCCTATCACCTGGCCTTTAGTTACGAATGTGTTAGGAACAACAATGAAACTCTTAAGATGAGAGTATTTTGTTTGATATTTTTCTGAATGTTTAATCTTAATAAAATAACCATGATGCTCATTAAATTCCGCTGCTTCGACCAAGCCATCTGAAGTAGCATAAACGGGAGTACCCATTGCAGCTCGTAAGTCGATGCCGGTATGAAGTTTTTCAAATTTTAATGTAGGGTGCATAGTCGTACCGAAATGAGAAGTGACCTTTAATTCTGCATTTTTATCTAATGGTAAAATAGAAGGTTTATTGTCTTGAGCTACTGCAACTATAGGCTGAACAAATTCATTTACAGGGGCTTTTATTTCTTTACTTGTTGTTAGTGCGAATAAAATGATGGTAATAGGAAGTATTCCTAAAAGGGTCATTTTTCCGATTGAACTGGTTTTCTTTTTTGACATCATGACAATTCTATTTTTGAGTGGGACATTAAAGTATAATTTGAGTGGAGCTTGATAGTCTCCATTGGTAGCTACAGATAGCAGCAATGACTGGTAATGGCATACATTCCTTCCTTTGTTGATTACAGCTTCATCAGCAATAAATTCCAGATTGGCTCTGAGCTCCTTTTTTAATAAATAGGCAAAAGGATTGAACCATAATATGATCAGTAGAAACTCGCTAAATAGTAGATCAATGAAGTGCTGTTGTCTAATATGAACTAACTCGTGGTCTATTACTTCAGGAGGTACTGCATCTTTCCAAAGTTTAGGAAGATATATACTCCTAAAAAGAGAAAAAGGCTGTCTTATGCGTTCATTATAATAAAAAGGGACTGAATGCTCTAATGATTTTTCACTTGATCTTTGCACTTTGTAAAGGGTCAAAAGAGAATATAAGATTTTAATAAACAAAAGTGAGCAACCACCAATATAGATAAGGAACAACCAATTTGTAGCTTCTTTTTTATCACTATTAACCGAACCTAACTTTTGTTTTAAACTGGCTACTTCATTTAACAAAATGGTATCAAATGAAACTTCATTGAGGTTTTGCTCTAAGCTTTCAGAACTTTTGTTTTCAAGCGTTATTTCATCCATCAAAGGCACCAAAAGAGAGAGTAGTATTGCACATACGAAATAGACTCGTATCAGATTGAAATGAGTTACATTCCTTAAAGCTAACTTGTAATAAGCCCAAAATATGAAAACACCTACGCTTGCAAGTAATAAGTAAGTAATCATGCTTTTTTTCTTTTCTTAAGTTGATCATCTATTTCTTTTCTGATGGCCTCCAGCTCTTCGATACTGACGTCAGATTTAGCAAAGAAGTTGGCAAAACCTTGATAGGAATTTTCAAAAAAAGTGGACACTACTCGCTTAAAATGTTTCTGGAAATAAACTTCCTTTTTAATCAAGGGAAAATATTCATTGACTTTACCATAGGTGTTATGACCTATAAATTCTTTTTTTACTAGTACCCTTATCACTGTGGATACGGTAGGATACGCAGGTTTGGGGTCTGGCATACCATCTACAATATCTTTCAGGAAGCCTTTTTCTATGCTCCAAAGCACTTGCATGACTTGTTCTTCTGCTTTAGTCAATTCTTTCATAGCTCAAATATATAATTATATTTATAATTATAAAATTATTTTTATAGTTGTAATTTGATAATTCACAAACCAGTTACAATTTTGAATTCTTGCAAGTCAAGATGAGTTGTTAAATGTGATATCTAACTATTGATTGGACGTATACATTAAGTGTACAATCCATTAATTCAGGGTCATTTTCATTATCCACCCTACCTTAAAGACGTAATTTAGTACTATGAAAACGCATCAGTTTATGTTTATCATTTTTCTATTAATTGGCGTAGAGTCGTTCGGCCAAACTAGCTTAAATGGTAAATGCTCTGTTATACAGCCTTCGTCAACGGAACGCTTTGAAAAGTGGATCAGGAATATGAGATTCTCTTCGGTAAGAAAAGAAGATGAGCTCCTCAAGGTTCCGGTTGTAGTACATATTCTTCATCCAGGTGATCAGCTGGGTGAGGGTTTTAATATTGCTGATGAACGAGTACAATCGCAACTTCGCATTTTAAATGAAGATTTTAATCGTTTAGAAGGAACCAATGGCTTCAATAGTCATCCCAATGGAGCCAGTGCGGGAGTCGAGTTCCGGTTGGCACAAACTGATCCAAATGGTAATCTGACCAATGGTATTGTCAGGGTAGATATAACCCAACAAGAACAACCACCTTTTCAAGGCAGTATGCTTGCATTTGGTGCCTATCATAGTATTTGGGACCCCTACCAATATTTGAACATTTGGGTCATCCCTGGTTTTCAGGATACCGGGTTAGGTGAAGCACGATTTCCAAAAGCTGAATTGCCAGGTTTGGAAGGGCTAGATGACTTTAAAGTACCTGGTTTTGATCAATTTCATGGTGTACCCGTAAAGGATATTGATGGGGTCGCTATTAATACAATACACTTTGGTCAATCTGATATTAACTCACCTTATAATCTAGGAAGGACGGGGACTCATGAAATAGGACACTTCCTGGGGCTTTACCATACCTGGGGTAATGATGGTTTCGTAGGAAGTTGCGATATAGATGACTTTTGTGAAGATACACCTAATGTAGCCTCCAGAACAAGTGGATGTCCTGTAGACAATAAGGCTTGTGATGGCTCTAAGGCCATGATCGAAAACTATATGGATTATACTGATGATGCCTGCATGAATATATTTACGAAGGATCAGGTGTCACGTATGCGTGTGGTATTGGAGAATAGTCCTCGCAGAAAATCATTACTCAATTCTAAAGGTCTTTATCCACCGGATGATATAACTGATATTGAAGATCAGAATAAGACTGTTCTATCAGTATATCCGAATCCTATAACTGATCGATTGACTATAGATAGTAGTACGAAATTAAAGACTATGAAACTTTTGGATGTCAAAGGCAGCGCTGTATGGGTTGGTGAAATGGATCAGAAAAAGGTAACTATTGATTTGAGTTACCTTGATTGTGGTGTTTACTTTTTTAGTTTCATAGATCATAAAGGTTTAAAACAGATTATTCGACTGATGAAAGAATAGGTTGGTGTAATTTGTACCGTTGCTGATTATCACATTGCAACGTTCTGTTTTATTAGAACCATTTTCTTATCTTTTAAGATTATTTTGTCTTAATTGTTGTCAATGTGTGGTAAGTAGATATTGTAGTCTCATCTTATTAATTTTATCCATTACCTGTGAGGGATATGGCCAGGAGAACGAAGAGTATGTGGCTGTAGTGGCTGATGAGCCTGTGGTGGATATAATTGCTAACCGTTTCAAACCAAGGCCAAAGTTTTTAGAATTCAACGTTGAAACCTTCGCTAATTTTGTAGTAAGACCCTCATCAGATATAGTAGGTGATGAGAGTGCCACCGTATCACAAAATTTGATTCGAGAACTTAAACTCAAATTCCCCATTGTACTCAAAAAGAATACTAATGTTGTAGGAGGGTTAGGTTATAGACATGAACAATTTAAGTTTTCTGATCAAACAGATCCTGATTATCCTTTATTCACACGTTTTGATGATAAGTCTTTAAACAGATTGTCATTCCAACTTTATTTAAAACGGGATTTGAAAAACGAAAAATTTCTGTTTATGTACTTCAATAGCTCATTGAATAGTGACAGGCGTGGGTTTGATAATCTTGGCAATCAACTTAAACTATCAGTAACTTCCATATATGGAAAGAAGAAAGGTCCACATAAACAGATTGGCTTTGGAGCTTCTTTTGGTTATGATTTTGGAGAGCCTGCCGCTTTTCCAGTATTCTTATTAAACAATGATTTCGCTACCAATTGGGGGTATGAACTCATATTGCCTAAAAGTGCCAAGCTCCGCTTTTCACCAAATATATCAAATCACTTTTTTGCCACATTTGAGCTTCAAGGCGCCAGCTATCATTTACAAGATAGTGTACTGGCCAATTTTAGTGCCTTAGAATTCAGGCGATCTTCTGTAAGGCTTTCTCTTACTTACGAACGAGAAATCTATGATTGGTTGTGGTTTGGTATGGCAACAGGGTACAGAATTCCAATTAACATCTTTATCTCAGAACCACGAAATAGAAGAGATGATGCCATTATAATGGTTGATGCAAGAAGTGCGGCATATTTTGATTTTTCGATTTTTCTTGTTCCTCCTGCCAAACTTTATAGTAAGGCCAAAGGTAGTGGTTGACAATTTGAAATGGGTTGTTTGTCAACCACCTTACAATTGATGAGAGAGTACAAACATTACCTTACATCATACGTATTTTTAGTACCTTGAAAGACTTAACTGAGCTAATATGAACAAAAAAATCCAATGGCATAAAGTTCTTGAATCACCTGAAGAACTTCCAGAAGGTCGGGTGACCACAGTAATAGCCAATCACCAAGGCATTTGCCTTACACATTTTGAAGGTAAGTTCTCAGGTCTGGATAATCGTTGTCCTCACCAGGGAGGGCCATTGGGAGAAGGATCTATTGAAAATGGTTTGCTCAGATGTCCATGGCATGGCTGGGATTTTAACCCTTGTACCGGCCAATCACCCGGAGGGCATGATGACAGTATAATTACTTACCCAGTGGAAGTACGAGATGATGGCGTCTATGTAGGTGTTGAAGAAGAGGATAAACATGAGACAACCATCTCTGATGTGATGATGGAGACCATGGTGGAAGCAGGAGTAGATACTGTATTTGGCATGGTAGGTCATTCCAATTTAGGAGTTGCAGATGCTATGCGAAGGTTGGAGGAGAAAGGAAAATTGAAATTTATTGGCATACGACATGAAGGAGCTGCTGCATTTGCAGCTTCGGCATATGGTAAATTAACAGGAGGACCGGCTGCATGTTTTGGCATTGCAGGACCTGGCGCTACCAACCTCTTCACAGGCATGTGGGATGCTAAAAATGATAGAGCACCGATGCTGGTTTTATCAGGTCAGGTACAAAGTCAGGTGATTGGTACAGGAGCATTTCAGGAAGTGGATTTGGTCAGTGCGTTCGATTCCGTAGCTGATTTCAACCATAGAGTGCTACCAAATAGCAAACACAGTGAGCTCATGCTCTTGGCTATTAAACATGCCATAATCAATAGAGAAGTATCGCATTTAACTTTTCCTGATGATATGCAGAAGACTCCTGTTGGAGACAATGTGCCTATAAAGAAACTGGATAAACGAATAGCATCTGCCGAGATTAAACCTCCAAAAGGCATAGTTGATGATGCGGTAAAAAGATTGAATGAGGCTAAGCGGCCTGTGATCATAGTCGGGCACGGTGCCAGATTTAATATGAGTGAGGTCATAGCATTAGCTGAAAAACTAAATGCACCTGTGCTAACCACATTTAAGGGAAAAGGTCTTATATCTGATAGTCATCCATTGGGATGTGGAGTACTCGGCAGAAGCGGAACGCCAATTGCCAGTTGGGTCATGAATGAAGCAGACTTACTTTGTGTTTTTGGCGCATCATTTTCAAACCATACAGGAATTGTTTCGAAGATTCCTACTATCCAGGTAGACTTTGATCGACTAGTCATTGCCAAGTTTCATGATATAGAAGTACCAGTTTGGGGGGAGATAGGCACTTCTGCTAAACTATTTTTAGATGGCATAGATCATCCAAAGGCTATTGATCAGCGATCTGATATAGCCGAACGCTGGAAACTTTGGAAAGCTGAGAAAGAGAACAGATTGAAAGATGATCGTGGCAATGGTATTAGTTCCGTGGCAGTATTCGAGGCTATGAACAAGCTTGCTCCGGATAATGCAGTCATGTGCGTTGATGTAGGTAATAATGCCTACTCTTTTGGGCGATACTTTGAGACCAAAGATCATTCTTTCATCATGTCAGGGTACTTAGGTTCTATAGGTTTTGGTTATCCGGCTGCTATGGGAGCTGTAATGGCTGTTAAAGGTAACAGACCGGTAATTACTGTGACTGGTGATGGTGGTTTTGCACAATACCTTGCTGAAGTGACAACGGCTGTAAAATATAAAATGCCAATTAAGCATATACTCATCAATAACGGTGAGTTAGGTAAAATTTCTAAAGAACAAAGAGCGGATCAGCTGGATGTTTGGCAGACCTCTTTATCTAATCCAAATTATGCTGAATTTGCGACCAGTTGTGGAGCCCTGGGTATAAGAGTAGAAACCCGAGATCAGTTGGATGATGCTTTGAATAAGGTATTAGCACATGACGGGCCAGCCATGTTAGAAGTGATGGCTGACGTTAACTTGATTTAGTATGTTCCAATCATTTACCATCTTACTTTCATTATCGGCTCTATTTAGCTACATAAATCATAAATGGCTGAAGTTACCTTCTACCATAGGATTAATGATTCTGGCGCTGATCCTTTCAATTCCAATGGGTCTTTTAGAGGTTTATAAACCAGATGTATTTCATCAAGCATGTCAGGTGGTCCTACAGATAAATTTCAAGACCTTTTTACTCGATGTTATTTTGAGCATTTTATTATTTGCTGGCGCCCTCCATATCCAAATAAAGGACCTGAAAAAGGAGAGAGCTTCAGTGCTAATTTTCGCGACAATTGGAGTGTTGATCTCTACGTTCATAGTTGGGTTTTTATTCTACTATGCTTTGATTTTAATTGGTTATTCCATTCCACTCATTTATTGTTTTTTGTTTGGCGCACTCATCTCTCCGACAGATCCGATTGCAGTACTGGCGATATTAAAAGAGTCGAATGTTGCTAAATCTTTAGAAACTAAGATTGCAGGGGAGTCACTGTTTAATGATGGTGTTGGTGTGGTGGTCTTTATCACTGTAATGGGTTTTACAGGCATGGGTACTTTAGGGGTGGCAGAAGTTGCTACACTATTTGCAGAAGAAGCCCTAGGAGGTATTGCTTTTGGTTTTGCTCTAGGCTTTCTTGGCTACAAATTATTGAAATCAATCACTGAAGAACCTAAGATTGAGGTGCTTATTAGTTTAGCATTGGTATTAGGTGGATATTCTCTTGCTTCTATCATTCATGTTTCCGGACCTCTTGCCATGGTGGTAGCCGGACTATTTATTGGAAATAAACTTCACGGAGATGAGTTTGACATAGATTCTCAAGAACATTTACGCTTGTTTTGGGAGATATTAGACGAAGTGTTGAATGCGCTACTTTTTGTTCTTCTCGGCCTTGAGATATTGACAATAGGTTTTCAATGGTATTATCTTTTAGCCGGAGGTTTGGCGATTGTAATTACATTACTTACAAGATATGTAAGTGTCTTTAGTACCTATGGTATGATAAGACATAAGGATGATAATCATCCTAAAAAGACAATTCTTGTGCTTACCTGGGGCGGTCTTCGGGGAGCAATTTCTATTGCGCTGGCTTTGTCTATTGAGAATGCTGAGTACCGCGAATTTTTGGTATTCATAACCTACATGGTGGTTGTATTCTCAATAATTGTACAAGGACTTACCGTAGGTACTATCGTTAAAAAACTTAAATTATCACAATCTTAATTATATGAAAAAACTACTTATAGTATTATTGATGGCTGCAACTTCAGCTACCGTTGCACAAGTTTCTCACTCTGGTTCATGGATAGAAAAGTCTTACGAAGTGGAAGGCAAGTGGGAAATAGTAAAAAATGGAGAGGTAAATATATTGCGTTTTGATAAGGACTTTGACACTAAAAAGGCTCCGGATTTAAAGATATTCTTATCGAAACTATCGTATGATGATGTCACTAAAAAGAATGCTACTTCTGGAACAGAGAAAATAGCTGAATTGAAGGAATATGAAGGAGCACAACAGTTTACCATACCGGCTGGAATAAAACTCTCGGATTACAAGACACTTTTAATACATTGTGAGCAGTATGGAGTACTATGGAGTGTAGCTAAGCTGAATTAGACCATGGATTTGATCAAAATAAAAGAAGCCAGAGAAGAGCTGCATAAGCTTGTTCAATTTGTTGGTATGGTTCCTCGCTCACTTTTGAAGCATGATCCGTCAGATAGTAATGCGAGCCTAATATGGGATGACAAGTATAAAGCTCTGATGTCGCAGGAAGTAGAGGGAGTAACCGTTGGACTTTCGATTCATAATCAAAGATTGCTTGTGGTAAAACATGAGAACTCCCTGGAAATACCTGCAATTGATAAATCAACAGATGATGTTTTAGATGAGTTGAAAAATACATTGACAAACCTTGGTTTGGAAGGTAGTGAGTTAAAGACTGAGTTGCCTTATGAATTACCTGAATCTGTCACAAAATTGGGGCAGCCTTTTAAGGAAGTAGATAAGGAAGCTCTTCAATCCTTAGAAGATTTGTATGGTGTTACTTATAAAGTATTGAATAGGGTTTTTTCTTCTAATGACAGTGCCTCTGAGATTAGGTGTTGGCCTCATCACTTTGATCTGGCGACTTTAGTGACGGTTGAAAAACATGAAGACCCTGAAGAGGCTAAATCTATTGGTTTTGGTTTTTCTCCCGGAGATGGTGGCTATGAAGAACCCTATTTTTACCTGACACCATGGCCTTATCCAGAGGTGAAAAAACTTTATGAATTAGATGCACCAGCCATTTGGAATACAGAAGGATGGGTGGGTGCTGTTTTAAAGGCTAACGAACTTACTTCCAATACTTTGGAAGATTCATTAACTTCCTTTTTTGAAACAGGACTAGAAAAATTAAAATCCCTATTATGAGCGATGTACTAAATGATATTGACGCAGTAGAAGTAGCAGTATTTGATCAATTAGAAAACAGAACACCCACACACGCTCAGGTTTCAAAAATTGATCTGGTAGTTATTCGCTATGAAGATAATGTGTCGGTGCTTTACGGACGATGTTTGCACAGAGGAGCTCTTTTATCTGATGGCTTTGTAGATGGAGATAACCTTATCTGCGGGCTTCATAATTGGGATTATAGGATTGATACGGGCATCAGCGCCTATAACAACAGTGAAGTGCTTTATAAATTTCAAGAGTATGTTCATGAGGGCAAAGTATATGTTGATAAGACTGAAGTACTGGAATACGAGAAGGAATACCCACCTCAATTCGATGAAGACCAGTATTTAGGAAAATTTGCTGATACCCATCCGGAAGATACTGAACCGTATACGCGCTACATAAAGTCATTGGCTCAGGACGGCCTATCTAAAGTAGGACATCATGGGGCTACTGAAGCAATGGGTGTGGATAGAAATACACTACCCAAATGGGAGAATATCCAGGTGCTACCAGCACAGATGGCGAAGAAACCTTTGATGGATGATCATGAGGTCAAGACTGAGGTAGTGATTGGCCCTAATGCAAAAAAGCCATTGAAACTGGATATCCCAATTTTTGTTTCTGACATGTCTTTTGGAGCACTCTCGAGAGAAGCTAAAATAGCACTATCAAAGGGAGCTGAAATGGCTGGTACAGGTATCTGTTCCGGAGAAGGAGGCATGCTTCCCGATGAACAGGAAGCAAATTCAAAATACTTTTATGAGCTGGCCTCAGCCAAATTCGGCTTTGAATGGGATAAGTTAAAAAAAGTACAGGCTTTTCATTTTAAAGGAGGTCAGGGTGCAAAAACTGGTACAGGAGGCCATCTGCCAGGTAATAAAGTAATAGGCGAAATTGCAAAAGTTCGTGGGCTAAATGAAGGGGAATCCGCCATTAGTCCACCGACTTTTACTGATATGTCGTCACTTGAAGACTTCAAAAACTTTGGTGATAAGGTGAGAGAAGTGACAGGGGGAATTCCAGTAGGTTATAAGCTAGCCGCAAGTCGTATTGAAGATGACATTGATTTTGCTCTTGACGCAGGAGCAGATTACATCATACTTGATGGAAGAGGAGGCGGAACAGGTGCTGCTCCCATCATATTGAGAAATCATATAAATGTACCCACCATTCCTGCATTGGCAAGAGCCAGAAAGCATCTGGACAAAAGAAATGCTGAGGGAGTGTCATTAGTCATTACAGGAGGCTTAAGAGTCGCTTCTGATTTTGCAAAAGCGCTGGCAATGGGAGCTGATGCAATTGCTGTTTCAAATTCAGCTTTACAGGCCATTGGTTGTTTGGGTATGCGTGCATGCCATACCAATAATTGCCCTGTAGGCATTGCGACACAAAAGGAAAATTTGAGAAGTAGACTGATCATTCAAAATTCTGCTAAGCAACTGAATAACTTCTTTTCAGCAAGTGTTGATCTGATGAAAGTGTTGGCGCGTGCCTGTGGACATGATGATTTTACAAAATTTAATGCGACTGATTTATCGACTTTTAATAGGGATCTATATCATTTAACAGGTATTCAATATGCGGGCGTTAATCCTTAGCTTTTTGCTACTATCGGGGTCACTTTCTGCTCAACGCTACAGCATTGGACTGGCAACAGCATATGGTAATGATATAGAAACGTTGGGTTATCAGATAAGGGCTTATTATAATGTTGATCACAAGACCTGCTTTGGTCCGGAGTTTACTTATTTTCCGGAGACTACACATACTATTGCCGGAGAAGCGGTAGATGTGTCATTGACTGAATACAATTTTAACGGTCATCACCACCTGTATTTTGGACTAGAGCACTTAGGTATTTATCCATTGGGAGGATTCAATTATAGTATTGAAAAAGTAGGAGAGGAGGAGGAAACAGCCTTTGGATTTAATATCGGGGCAGGCTTACACTACAGTAAAAAGAAATGGACTTTCTTTAGTGAGGTCATTCACCTGACTGGTGATTTGTCCGAGGAGACTTTTGTATTCGGCATTTTTTACACACCGAGTAAATCACACGAACAACATGATTGAATTAATATCATTGACCATTGATGCCTTTTTCATTTACCTTGGAATAGGACTGTTATTTTCTATTTGGTTTGTATTAGTTGGTGCTAAGAAGATTGATAATGGAATGGAAGATACTCCGTTTCATTTTAAATTGATTTTAATTCCAGGCAGCGTTTTGATGTGGCCGGTTATGTTGATTAAAATTTTGAAGAAATGAATCGACTGTTAAGAAAAAGACACCTGATAATATGGATTGTAATAGCAGTATTGCTATTGCCGCTAATAGTATATGCATTTCTTAACGCTCCAACTTATTAACTTATGAGTGTTTCCTACACCTCCATACTCTGGAACAAGCAAAAGAAGACCTATGACATAGGTATTATCATAGGAGTTCTATCTTTTACATTGATCTTCTTCATTGGTCATACAGTACTCCATCCCGATGCTACCTTTGAAACTATATTCATTAGAAATTTTGGGTTGCTGGCCTTTGTCATGCTACATATAATTTTGATTATAGGCCCGTTGGCAAGACTGAATACCAAGTATTTGATTATACTTTACAATAGAAGGCATTTTGGAGTTTCTATGTTTATTATGGCAGCTATCCATGGTATATTTAGCATTCTTAACTTTCACTCTCTAAGTAATACCAATCCGATCAAATCTGTATTTCTATCTAATCTAAAATATGACTCAATAATCCAGTTCCCATTTCAAACCTTAGGGTTTCTGGCGTTGATCATATTGGCGCTAATGGCTACTACCAGCCATGATTTTTGGTTGAAAAACCTAGGCCCAAAAATTTGGAAAGGATTACATATGATGGTATATCTGGCTTACGCGCTGATAATAGCTCATGTGGTATTAGGGGCATTGCAAAATGAAACTTCACCAATATTGTATGGAGTAGTATTTATGGGATTCCTTCTAGTAGCTGGATTGCATATTTATACTGGTATGAAAGAGATAAGAGCCGACAAACCACTTGGCAATGATATTGACTTTGTATTTGCATGCAAAGTGGCAGATATTAAAGAGAATAGGGCAAAAATGGTTATGGTGAGTGGGGAGCGGGTAGCTATATTTAAGTATGAGGGTAAGCTAAGTGCAGTCAATAATTTTTGCCGACACCAGGGAGGGCCTTTGGGTGAAGGTAAAATTGTAGATGGATGCATAACCTGTCCATGGCATGGCTATCAATACCGTCCTGAAGATGGGCAATCACCACCACCATTTACCGAGAAAGTAGAGACCTACCAATTGAAGTTAGAGAACGAGGAGGTGTGGATCAATCCGCAGCCTTTTCCAGAAGGCACCCATGTAGAACCTGTTAAAATCAATCAATAATGGAACAAGAAGATCAGTTTTATATAGGTTGGCAAGATGGTTCTTCGCCTAAGTATACTAAAGGAAGAAAAGGATTTTATTTGATAGCATTACTGGTATTAGCATTATTTTCTGCAGGCTACCTATTTGTAGAGAAATCTTTTGTCAGTAGTTATTTTGATTATGGAAATTTGACTGAATTAACAGGAACTGTAGTAGAATATCCTGTTTTTGGACTTAAGACCACTATCGATAATGAACAAGTAACTGTTCCATTGGTGGGCTTTGGCAAGTTTGATGCAGACCCGGTATTAGAGGAACTTAAATCGCAATTGAATGGTGAAAGTATAAATGACTATAAAGTAACTCTTAGAGGAACACTGATTCAATACAACGGTAAAAGTTGGATGGAACTGACTGAAGGAGCTGAGAGTATTGTTTCATTTGCGAAATCAACTTTGGTTAATCAAAGTATAGCCTCGTTAGGACAAAGAATGGTAATAGGAGAGATAGTAGATCCAAAATGTTTTTTCGGAGTAATGAATCCAGCTCATGGCAAGATTCACAAAAGCTGTGCGATAAGGTGTATCTCTGGAGGTATTCCTCCGCTATTAGCTATTAGAGAGGGGGAAGAGTTTACGGACTATTATTTTCTGACCGATGAGTCTGGAGGAAAAATAAATGAGCAAATATTACAACATATTGGAGAAACGGTTACTGTGGTAGGTAGTGCAGAGTCAGTAGATGATTGGAAGGTACTGCAACTTAATGTTGATCAACTCGCTGAAAATATTTTGATTAGCTATGATAATCAATTGACTAAGTGTACTGCAAGCTTGTAGGAGCAGAAATCTATACAATTTTTGCCTTAAATCCCTTTAGCATAAAGCTCTACCCTCAAAAGCATCTTTTTTGTGAAGGCATAAGCCATACTTTTATCTACAAATGATTTTTGTGGATCATGGCTGAAAAATGATGCAGCATTTGGCACAGACATCCCCCAGGAACCTGAACTCTTAAGTTCACCCGGTAAAATTAGAACGGCATGAGCATTTTGACCTGCTTCGTTTTTGTAAAGGGCAACAACAGGTCTGTTGTTATTGGCTAATTCTTGACTCTTACTGAGTGTCTCTTGATTGTAGGCATAACCAAGTTTTTCCCATTTCCCATCACTTTCTATTTTTGAAGCCATGACATATGCTGATGCATATTGCCCATTTGCATTGTTTAAGAAATCATCTGAATTATAAACTATTTTTACAGATTTTCCGGCAACTGATTTACAAGCATTATCTGCATTATCAGTCATACATCCTATAAAATTTGTTAACTCGTTTTCTAATTCTTGTTTCCAACTGCTGGAAGATTGACCAAAACAGAAGTGATTCGATGAAGTTAGAAACAAAAATAAGATAGCTGTAGCTATGTGGTTTAGACTAAATTTTTTCATGACACGATTTGGTAAATATTAACTTTGAAAGGAAAAATAATAGTTAATATGCTGAATAGTGTTAGGTAACTGGATCTTGAAAATGTGTCAGCCGAATAAGATGTAATATTTAATTATAATAATACATTTTTGACCTGTTGCTTAACGTAACAGATGATCAAGAGTGAGATATGCCAGAACTTAGTTGAACCTAAGTGACTGATTACTAATGATTATCTCTGTGAAGATAATTTTTCATAAACCCGACTTTACCTAGGTAGGATTTTGTACTAATCAATACCTTTTATATTGACTGGTATACAGACTAATCAGATCAATAATGAGTAGAACTTGAACAATGAAAAATTGGAAATAAGAAGAGTAAATCAGTACCCCGACCATAGGCCGGGGGCACTGACCACACACACTATTCGCTCACTAGGCGAAATTGGTATTCTCCGTCAACAGATTCGGTTCTACCGCCAGAAGAACCAGCTCCCGTAAAGGTTAGTGTAAGATTATTATCAGACAGCGATACCGTCATTTGCACGCCATCACTCCTTAAAATTTGATTGGGGTTGTCATTGACAAATTCCCATGTTCCTGAAGCAGGCCATGCACCTGACAGACTATTTTCAGTGGTGAATGTAAACGCTCCAATAGTAAGTTTAAATTCTGTAAACTGACTGGTAACATCAAACCCATCTTTTAGCACACCATCGCTACCGAGTACCCAATTGCTACCTCCATTCTGTAAGGCAGTCAACTGAAGATCTAGCTCAGTAGGAGCGGGGTCTGAATCATCTTTACAACCTATAAGTGTAATGAATGAACTTAATAGCAGAATGGAAATTATATATGTTATATTTTTCATGATGATTATCTTTTAACGATTTTGTGAATAGAAGAATTGGTGGGTGACGTTACACGTAAGAAATAGATGCCACTCTTGAGAGAGGACAAATCTATTGTCTGCGATTGACCCTTTCTCTGAATTAACTCAGCTCCGTTAATCGCCAATATACTCATCTGCACATTTTCTACTGATGGAATATTAACTTCCAAATAACTCTCTACAGGATTGGGATAGAACTGTAAAGCTGATAATTCATCTTCAACATTAGTGACCGTGATTACTTCAAAAGACTGCTCTACAGGATCAGCAGGAAGAAAGGCCTCGCTGCCCGCTTGAGTAGCTCTTATCGTTATCATTCCTAAATCAGTAAAAGAAACCGCATTCCCGTTAAGTGTGGCTAGGCCTGATACCAATTCAAAGCTTACTTCTAATTCAGATGAGGCTGTTGCTGAAAGGGTCAATGAGCCTTCTTCGAAAAACTGGTCTTCAATGGCTTCGAAGCTTATAGTTTGAGCTACTGCTGTTACATCTGTAATAGTGATGATAAAAGCTTTTTCAAAGAATAGCCCACCTTCATCTGTTGTTCTCACTCGTACGGAATAATTTGATTCAGTTTCAAAGTCAAAAACTTCATCGGCTATCAGTTCATTTCCTGAAATATTGAAGGATTGATTGAAAGTATCCCCTTCACCTTCTACTAAGGTATAAGTATGTGAGTCTGATAAATTGCCATCCACCGTGGAGAATGTTCCTATTACATCGCCAATTTCATTATTCTCATTAATTGTGCTATTGTCCAATGTAATGTCTTCAGGCTCGGCATTCTGTACTTCTACAGTAACCGTCCACTCTTGAGTAGTTGTACCATCTTCAGCAGTGATCGTATATACAAATGGAGTACTAAAATCTTGAGCAGTTCCCGAAACTGGATTTGAGGTGGCTCCAGGAGATAAGGTGAATTCAGCTACTAGGCTGCTAGGATCAGCAAGAAATGATACCAACACATCAATAGTATGGTTTACAGGATCAATAGTTTCCGAATCTTCGAAATCAGGAAAGCCAAAGGTTAGAATATCGGTTTCTGTATTTATACACTGCTCTCCACCATCTGTAATGGTCCAATTGAAGTCGTCTATGATGGACTGTCTGGCTGCTGCCCCATCACAATAATTAATGCCTTCAGCATCAAATACTACGTCAGACTGTAAAGTCAATTGTGACCAGGCTTCTAGTAATGCATCATAATTTGCCCTGGAAAGAGATGTATTGTTAAACATTTGAGTCATGTTGGTGACTGAAGAAACATCCCAAGAACTCAAGTCTTGATTAAAAGCTTCTGCTGATTCAAACATTAATGGCATAACTGTTACGTTACTCACATCCCAGTTTCCAATATCCTGATTGAAGCTTGTTGCTCCAAAGAAAATATTTGTCATATCAGTAACACTAGAGACATTCCAGTTGCTGATATCTCCATTAAAAGAGATAGCATCTCTAAACATGCTAATCATACTAGTAACGTTTTCTACATTCCACGATGATATGTCACCGTTGAATACACTGTTATTTCGGAACATGACATTCATTCTAGTTACACTACTCACATCCCAATCAGATATATTTTGGTTGAATGGTGTAGATTGAAACATGGAGCTCATATTTGTCACTTTGGACACATCCCAACTACCTAAAGGTTGATTGAATGCCTGGGCACCCACAAACATTAGATTCATGGTAGTAGCATTACCCACATCCCAATTGTTCAATGGTTGGTTAAAAAGGTCAGTATTTGCAAACATGGCTTCTAAAATGCGAGCATTACTCATATTCCAACTATTGATATTAATATTGAAAGCATCTGCAGAAGAAAACATTGCATTGAAGTTTTCACCACCAAATACATTCCAATTGCTGATATCCTGATTAAATGCATCCGTACTGGAAAACATGGAGGCGAATGTGGTTACATTACTCACATCCCAATTAGTTATGTCTCCATTAAAAGTAGTCGCACCAGTAAACATTGCCGTCATATCGGTAACGTTACTCACATCCCAATTATTCAAATCTGAATTTATAGAACTAGCATTACCAAACATGAATTTAGTACTGGTAACTCCAGACAAATTTGGAGCATCCGTGGCGTTGATTACCAGATTAGTACATCCACTAAAAGCATGCTCCATTGAAGCCCATTCAATATCTCCCCACTGCTCAATGGATAGTATTTTTTCTGCGTCTGCTAACATATCGAAGAAGCTGTCAAAATGAATTCTCGGAAAATCTCCCGTTATGGAAATTTCGTATGTTCCAGCGGAAGCATAAGTATGAGTAATACCTCCTGTAACACCAGTGTCGGAGTTTCCATCTCCCCAGTCAACGGAGTAATTATACCCTGTTCCTTCGGTAGGAATAGTTATCTGATTGTCATTGGAAGTTCCAGTATTATCAGTCTTCCAGGTAGTAATAAACGGTTGACAATTCTCCCCGGCATCTGTTATGGTCCAGTTGAATGTATTAGTTAAAATATCTCTTCCAGCAGAGCCATTACAGAAGTTAGCACCTAATGCTCCAAGAGATACATTATTTTGGAGGGTAAGTGTTGACCAACTCGTCAACAGCTTATCATAATTAAAAGTGGATAGAAATATATTACTCAACATATCCGTCATGTTGGTTACATTACTCACATCCCAATCACTTAAGTCCTGATTAAAGCTGTTGCAATTAGTAAACATAAATCCCATACTTGTCACATTGTGTACATCCCAATCTCCGATATCTTGATTAAACGAGGGGTTGGGGCCAGGAGCAAAATTGAACATGCCTAGCATGTTAGTTACACTGCTAACATCCCACGCTCCAATATCCTTATTAAATGCTCTCGCATTATTAAACATGCCTTCCATATTGGTAACATTACTCACATCCCAGCTAGCGATTTCTCCATTAAAAGAACTGGCACCACCAAACATATAACTCATTGTAGTTACATTACTTACATCCCAGCTATCTAATGACTGGTTAAAGGAAGATGCAAAGCGAAATAGGTTGGTCATTTCGGTAACACTACTTACATCCCAACCGCTAATATCTTGATTGAAAGCAGTAGCTTGAAAAAACATGAAACTCATATTCGTAACATTGTTTATATCCCAGCTACCAATATCTGAATTGAAAGCATTGGCATCTTCGAACATACTGCTCATATCGGTCACGCTACTTACATCCCAGTTATTGATATTCTGATTGAACCCAGATACATTATAAAACATACTACTCATGTCTGTTACTTTGCCTACATTCCAGTCGCTTATATTGCCATTAAAAGAGACGGCATCTTCAAACATCGCCCGCATGTCCAGTACGTTACTTACATCCCAAGAAGTAAGGTCTTGATTAAAATCATCTGTGCTAGCAAACATCTCTGATGTATTAGTTACATTGCTCATATCCCAACTACTTAGGCTATTATTAAAAGTAGAAGCAGCTAAAAACATACTCATCATGTTTGTGATATTACTCACATTCCAATTATTAATATCCTGATTGAATTTGAAAGCACGCCTGAACATAGAGCTGAGATTGGTTACATTAGACAGATCAGGAATATCTGTGGCATTACCGACCATATTGGTACAACCTGAGAATGCACTTGCCATACTAGTCCATGCAATGTCTCCCCATTGGTCAATGGATACTAGCTTTTGTGCATCACCGCTATTATTAAAGTAGATCCTTGGAAAATTACCAGCAATAGAAACTGTATAAGTACCCACTGAAGCATAAGTATGTGTGATGCTTCCTGTAACTCCTGTGTCAGAATTCCCATCTCCCCAATCGACAGAGTAATTATAAGTGCCACTGGCTGTAGGAATTGTAATTTGATTGTCATTAGAAGTGCCGGGGTTATCCGTCTTCCAGGTGGTAATAAAAGCCTGCCCATAAATCAGGGTGCTCGATAGCAGTAGTAGTAATAGTGTGTGTGTAAAGTTTTTCATCGTGTTATATTTTGATTATGACACGAATGACACTAAAAATATAGTCAGACAGCCTAGACTATTAGGCTGGTTTTTTAACCTACCCGGGTGGGTAGTGTTTTACAAATATGGCTTGATTGGCTCCTGAGGTATGTTTTATATAATTACCTAAAATAAAAATTTATGACTGTTTGGAATTTCTTGTTTTACCGATGTCTTTTTTGGGGTGCAGATTGCTGAAGTGAACCCTTGAAAAAAAAATATAAATCGGAACTCGATTAATAATTGACATCATCTGAATGTCCATAATCTCTGCTTAAGGCTATTGAGATACCGGATAAATAAAGAGTTTTAAAATGTAACCCTTTATTTTCCGGCATGACGCCAGTTAAGACTTTACAACTTGAAACATAGCTTCCTTTTTATTGCTTACACCCAACTTGGTATACACGTTGCTAAGGTGAAATTTCACCGTACTTATGGAGATAAATAATTCTTCGGCTATCTCCCGGTTTACTCTGCCTTTTAGTGCTAAGATTAATGTTTCAAATTCACGCTCGGAAAGTGCGGTATGTAACTTCTTATTAAGCTCCTCATTAGAAATGTCAAGCAGTTTTTCATCAGGGTTAGTTTGAAGCTCAATAAACCGCTTCTTCAATGCTTCCAATTGAAGTTCTTGCGCTTCTCTTTCAACTTGCTGTTTCTTATGTCTGAGGGTGAAAAATACAACCAGTAAAATAATAATCAGTAGCCCAATGACCACTAAACCTATTTGAATGTTTCTTGATCGAGCCAGGTTAGCTTCCTGAAGCTCATTCTCGAGAGATAGGCGAGTGATTTCAGCTTCTTTTTTCTCGGTTTCATATTTAGTTTCTATTTCTGCCAGGCGTTCCTGTGCATCTGCATTAACTAGGGAATCATTAACGATGAGATACGCATTTCTTTCCTGTAAAGCATTTTTGTAATCCTTGACTTTCAGTGCGATACGGTACAGTAAGTCATGCCCATTTCTTGAATGTATTGGAAAATTACCCTCTTCCGCTATTTTCAATCCTTCCTTCGCTGTTGATAAAGCTTGAGCAAGTTGATTAAGCTCAAAGTAAGTTTCCGCCACTGACAATGTTGTATGTGCGATTGAGGTATTGTCTCCTGATATTTTGGAATATTGTAGTGCTTGTTGTTGATGAAATAATGAGGAATCTAATCGTCCTTGTTTTTTTTGAATTGCTCCCAACGTATTTTCTACATAGACTAAAGTAGTGTAGTCATATAATATTTCTAAAAAATCACTCGCCTTCCTATTATACTCAAGACTTTTATCAAGACTATCTAATGCCTGATAAACAATGGCTAATCGGAGATTACCATAGGCCATTTCACTAGTATCTGAAATGGCATAAGCTTTATGAAGATTACGCTTGGCATAATCAAGGGCACTAATGTAATTTTTCAATTGATAAAAGATGCCTCCAATATTTCCTAAAACTTCAGTTTCGATCACCTCAAACACTTCAGAGGAATTTCCCTCGGCAATTGACAAAGCTTGTTGAAATGCCTCTAATGATTCTTCATGTCGCCCTTGTATACGAAATAGAACTCCCTTAGAATTATAAGCTCGAGCTAAAAAGTAATTGTTTGATGTGGATTGAGCATTTTCAATGCAACGCTCAAGATAATATAATGAGGAATCTGTATTGCCCAGTTTTCCAAAAGCCACGCCTTTAGATAGAAGATATTTATTGTTCAGATTGTCGGCTAATGACTCTGGTTGTTTAACCTGCTTTAGGAGCTCTAAAGATTTGTTGGGGTTTGGTTCATTATAGGCCTGCTCAATAATATAAGTGGTAGAATCTTGAGCGTAAGCATGAAGGCTTAGCACCAGTGCCAACATAGATACAAAAAATTTCATCCTACCAATTTAGCAAACTAGTTGCAAGTAGAAAGCGCAAATTAAATTTTAAGAGGTAATGGTGGGGAACTTACTTCGAGCGTCACTCTGAGGGTGTAACCCGAAGAGTCTCTTTCTCATACACATTCCACTTAATAGGTCATACAGATTCTTCATTCCAATAAAATTGGAATTCTGAATGACGTGCTAACTAAAATTCATCCGTCACTCAGAGGGCAAAGCCCGAAGAGGCCCCTTTTCTGGATACGTAAATCAGTACCCCGACCGTAGTCGGGGCTACTGACCACACACACTATTCGCTTACTAAGCGAAATTGGTATTCCCCGTCAACAGAATTTATTCTACCTCCGGTAGCTGATCCTTGAAAAGTGAGTGTTAAATTATCTCCTGAAAGATTGACAGCCATTAGTACGCCATCACTTCTCAGCACTTGGTTAGGATTATCATCCTGAAACTCCCAGGTGCCTGAAGCTGGCCAGGCACCGGAGAGACTATTTTTGGTAGTAAAAGTGAATGCACCAATGGTAAGCTTGAATCCGCTGAACTGGTTGGATACATCAAAGCCGTCTTTGAGTACACCATCAACACCAAGTACCCAATTGCTACCTCCATTCTGTAAGGCAGTCAACTGAAGATCAAGCTCAGTAGGAGCGGGGTCTGAGTCATCTTTACAACCTATAAGTGTAATGAATGAACTTAATAGCAGAATGGAAAGTATATATGTTATATTTTTCATAATAATTATCTTTTAACAATTTTGTGAATAGAAGAACTGCTCGGTGAAGTGACTCTTAAGAAATAGATGCCACTCTTTAGAGAAGATAGGTCTAATGTCTGAGACTGACCCTTTCGCTGAATTAGTTCAACTCCATTAATGGCGAGAATACTCATCTGTATATTTTCAACTGATGGAATATTCACTTCCAAATAACTCTCTACAGGATTGGGATAGAACTGTAAAGCTGATAATTCATCTTCAACATTAGTGACCGTGATTACTTCAAAAGACTGCTCAACGGGATCAGCAGGAAGAAACTGTTCATTACCAGCTTGAGTAGCTCTAATAGTTATCATTCCCAAATCAGCGAATGATACTATATTACCATCAAGAGTGGCCGGACCTGACACAACCTCATAATTCACTTCAAGTTCAGACGAAGTCGTTGCTGAAAGCGTTAGAGAACCTGCTTCGAAAAACTGATCGCCAATGGCTTCGAAGGTGAGGGTTTGTGGATCTAGACATACTGTATTAAAACTTGCGTTGGTATCAATATTATCAGTGAAATTGGTGGTGAAATATTCTACATCATCAACTAAAATACAGGTCAGATTTGGATTGTCAGTAGTGTTGAAGTTTGTAATTGCCGCGTTATTCCCATTTCTTAAGTCCAATTGGCTAAAATCATTTTGCTCAATTCTTACGGTCGTCAAGTTTGGAGAGGTACTTAAGTCAAGAGCTCCTGTCAAATTGTTGTCTTGAATGAACAATTGAACAAGACTAGGTGAAGCCAGCGTCAGTGAATTCAGACCCATTCCTGTTGCGAACAAAAACCGGAGATTTGGACTGTCTGATAAATCCAAACTTGAAATGCTCAAACCTCCCACTCTTAGGTCATCAAGATTAGTAAGCCCTGATAAATCAAGAGCGGTGATTGGGTTGTCATAGATAAAAAGGCCTTCTAGCAATGTATTATTAGATACATCCAAATCTGAATAGTTACAGCTATAGGCATGCAATACTGTTAATTGATCATTATTTGAAATGTTCAATACCGATAGATTAGGATTTCTGTCCACTCTTAAATCTTCTAATAACAGATTATTTGATACATCGATACTTGAAATATCATTTCGATCAATCCAAAGAGTAGTTATTTGCAAATTATTGCTAAGATTAATTTCTGTCAATTGATTATTACTCAGTATAACCTCAAGGAGGGTGGGGTTGCTGCTCAAATCTATTTCAGTTAAGTCATTTCCACTTAAAGAGAGAAAATCCAGCGACTCATTATTTGACAGATCAATGGATGTCAAATTGTTGCCATTTGCAGCTAAAACATTTAATGCAGTGAATGCTTCTAATCCGGTAAAATCAGTTATGTCTTGACCAGCTAGCTGAAGATTATTTACTACTTCTGCCTCTTGAAATGTAATCTCTCCATCATCGGTAGTATTAATACTTGCATTGGCAAGTAATGCTGCTTTAAAATTGGCATCTGGGATGTTCACTACGCAGTTTTCACCTGCATCTGTTATTACCCAGTTATTAGGTGCATTCGTTAGTATACCCCTTGCCGCACTAGCATTACAATAGTTAGTATTTGCTGCTCCAAAGGTTACTCCGCCTTGAACGGAGAGGGCAGACCATGCTTCCAAAATGTAGTCGTAGTTAGTGGTGGATAACCCTGACTCTGAAAACATATCAGACATATTGGAAACTAAGCTAATGTTCCAACTCGATAAGTCACGATCAAAGTCATCGGCATCGAAGAACATTCCTGACATATTAGTGACAGCACTAACATCCCAACTTCCAATATCATGATTAAACCCTCGAGCTCTATTGAACATATCTGCCATTGTAAGCACATTCTCAGTATTCCACGAACCAATATCTTGATTGAATATAATGGCGTTGAAGAACATAAAATTCATTGCTTCTGCACTTGATACATCCCAAGAGGCAATTTGCCCATTGAAGACTAAAGTATTGGCGAACATATAGGCGAATGTCTCTACTTTACTTACATCCCAATGGTCAAGATTTTGGTTAAATGACTCTGCCAACCGAAACATTTGTAACATTGTTGTTACTGATGAGGTGTTCCAATCCCCAATCGGCTGATTAAATGAGTCTGCTTCATAAAACATAGAACTCATGTTTTCCACCTTGCTGACGTCCCAAAAGCTAATTTCTCCGTTAAAAGAACTTGCATTGGCAAACGTATTTCTCATCGTTGTCACTTTAGAAGTATTCCAAGTGTTAAGATCTTGATTGAATACGCTGGCTCCATCGAACATATAGCTCATGTTCGTTACATTGCCTGTATTCCAGTTGTTTAATGGTTGATTGAACGATGCGGCATTACGGAACATTCTTGACATGTCCGTACCACTGCTAACGCTCCATGAATTAATGTTTTGATTAAATTCAGGATTATCGTTAAACATTTGGGAAAAATCTTCTACCTTATTCACATCCCAACCAGAAATATCCTGGTTGAAATTAGATTCTTTGAACATTGCCAGCATGTTCGTAACGTTGCTTACATTCCAGTTTCCGATAGGTTGATTGAAGCTTATAGCTTCAGCAAACATGCCTTGCATGTTTGTCACATTACTCACATCCCAACTGGTTATATTTCCATTGAACTCATCCATTTGAGCAAAAGTTTGCGTCATAGCTGTGATTGTACTTACATCCCAATGGTTTAAATCGGCATTCATGGAAGTAGCTTGTTGAAACATGTTTTGCAACGATGATACTCCCGATAAATCAGGTGCATCTGAAGCAGTAACTTCAAGATTAGAACAACCAAAAAAAGCATTGATCATGGAAGTCCATTCTATATCACCCCATTGTTCAATAGTGAGAATCTTCTCCTTATCACCTAAGTTGTTGAAGTAAATTCGAGGAAAATCACTACTAATAGAAATCATATAAGTGCCAGTAGTGGAATATGTATGTGTAATATCTCCAGTAACTCCGATGTCTGATGTCCCATCACCCCAATCAACAGTGTAATTGTAGCCAGTCCCAGTTGTAGGAATGGTTATCTGATTGTCGTTTGAAGAGCCTGGGTTATCTGTTTTCCACATGGTGATAAACGGGCAATCAGAGGATGGAATATCTCCGATAATTGTCCAATTGAAGTCATCAATAAGTAACTGCCGAGCACCTGATTGACAGTATTCAATATTTGCTGCACCGAGTTCTACATCATTTTGTAAAGAAAGTTTAGCCCATCCTTTTATAGTTTGATCGTAATTGTAAGTAGACATACCACTGTCATCAAACATGTTTCGCATAAAGCCAACATTAGAAACATCCCAATCACTAAGGTCTTGGTCAAAGGAAGAAGCCTCTGAAAACATAAAATCTAAGACGGTTACATTACTCATATCCCAACCTGATAGATCTTGATTAAAAGCGGAGGCTCTTATAAACATTGCACCAGAATTGGTGAGTGATTCGGAGTTCCAACCAGATATATCCTGATTAAAAAATTCATTATTGGCAAACATCGAATTCATGGATGTAACGTTACTTACATCCCACCCAGAAATATCTCCATTGAACGATGCTCCTGAGAACATCTGTAGCATAGTGGTAACACTACCTGTGTCCCATGTAGAGATATCCCCGCTGTAGTCAGTAGCAGAGAACAACCCATTCATGTGTGTAATATTACTTACATCCCAGTTGTCAAGATCGGCCGTAAGACTTGTGCATCTACTAAACATTGAAGTCATTCTGGCAGCACCAGATAAATTAGGAGCATCAGTGGCTGTAATATCTAAGTTAAAGCAACTACGAAAAGCCCTAGACATACTCCTCCAGGCTATATTTCCCCATTGCTGCACGGTCAAAATCTTCTGATTATCTCCTTGACCATCAAAGTAAATTTCAGGGAAGTCTCCTGTAATCATAACAGTATAAGTTCCTGGCGAGTCATAAGTGTGAGTAATATCCCCGGTAACTCCTGTATCATTTTCTCCATCGCCCCAGTCAATATCGTAGTTGTAACCCGTACCATTGGTGGGTATTGTTATTTGATTATCACTGGAAGAACCGGGATTATCCGTCTTCCAGGTGGTAATGAACGCCTGCCCGTAGAGCAAGGTACTCGTCAACAGAAATAGTAAAAGTGTGTGTGTAAATTTTTTCATTACATTATTTAATTAGTGAAGCCATGAAATACCGATTAAAAAGAGCTCATTTACCTATACATCAGGGGTAGTATTGGTACTACCCACCTGGGTAGTTTTTTTGATTTGTGGGTATAGTTATATGGTTGTAAGGGATAATACAGTGGATTCTTTAAGACTCTTCGGACTGTGTCCTCAGAGTGACGCACGGAATGAGATTCGAACGTCACTCTGAGGTTTGAAAACCGAAGAGTCCTAAAACATAAACACAAAAAAGTGAGACTCTTCAGCTATACCTCAGAGTGACGATATGTTGCGTTGCTGTGCTATTTATTTCCCAGACTTAAGCGCAAACTGAAGTGCTTCCTTACGGCTGGTCACCCCAATCTTTTCGTAAATCTTTTTGAGATGATACTTTACTGTATTCACGGAAACGAAAGTTTTTTCTGCTATTTCACTATTACTCATGTCACTTAGTGCATAATTAAGTATTTCAGTTTCACGCTCGGTCAGTGGTGTAGCAATAGACTCATTGATACTTTCTATCTGGAGACTTGAAGTATCCCCTTCCAAGGCTACTTTAATCTGATTTCTCAGATCATTGATCTCTGTAGTAAGAAGGTTTTGCTTTAGTTTATGCCGGGTAAATAGGGCATAGGTGATGGCTATTGCTGCAATTAGAATAAGAATTAGACTGTAGAAAAGTAGTTTCAATTGAGATGACTGCTGCTCATTCTTCGCAATAGCTACTTCATTTTCCAGGTTCAGAATTTTGTTTGCCTGAGTGATGTCGTCTACTCTGTACTTTACTTCCAGTTCGCTAATTCGTTCGCTATTCTGCCTATTAAGCAGGGAGTCTTTCAATTGCTGCAGTAATTTGTAATCAGCAAGCGCCTCTAAGTTTCTATTTAAACCTTCATTGATTTTGGCTCTTAATTCTATTGAAAAAACCATATTGGCCAATGAACTTAAATTTTGATTTATTGTAATATTTTCGTTAGCCAATAATAATGCATCATTATACTTTTTGAGACCCATATTTGCCTTTATCAACGAAAAATTAAGGGAAGACACCTGATTATTTCTACGTACTTTACTCAAGTATTTTTTTGCTTTGTTTGACCAATCAATCGCTTCATTATAATTACCCTGGGCAATTAATAATTCAGACATGTTAATCCATCGTTCCGCTAGATTAAGACTGTCCTTAAGCTTTTCATGTTGTTTTATAGATTCATTTATGTAAAAACGCGCGCTGTCCCACTGTTGTAACAACTTATAGGCCACTCCTATATTGTTGTAACGTGAACCCAGCGAATTATGGTTACTTGAACTTACACTTAAGAAATCAATGGAACGTTTGTAAAATATAATGGCTTCATCATATTGCTCTTCAATAAGTTTAGCAAAACCCATGGCATTTAAATCGAAACTTATAGCAGAGGTATCTTTTCTTGCCAGATCAATAGAATATGCTCTTTCTAGGTTATCAACTGCCTCATTCAACTGACCAACTTTTAATTGAGAACTTGATAAGTTATAGTAGGCAGAAGCAATTTCTATGGAGTCCTGAAGGACAGTTGCTATGGTAAGAGATTTATTATAATAGTGTAGCGCCTCTTGATGCAGGTCGAATTCGGCATAGCAATACCCTGTATAGCTGTAGACTAATAGAAGTGTTTCGTGATCATCATGATTTTCTTCATCTATTAACTCTAATCCATTCAGATAGCACTTGAGTGTATTCTCGATATCACCTAATGCAAAATATGCATCAGCCTGAAGCGTATAGATTTTTAACGTTTCTGCTGGAGATAGCTCCTGGGCAATTAATGAGTCGGCAATGTTGATTACTTTATCATAACGCTGCTGTTCAAGTAAAGCATTTAGCGTATCGGTATTTTGAGTTTGAGCAAAACCTAACTTGCACACCAAGCATAAGGTAATAAGTAGAGTTTTTTTAAGAAGTTTTGACCACATATTCTAAGGCTTCTTTTTTGTTTGTAACACCTAATTTTTGATAGATGTTGGTTAGGTGAAATTTCACAGTGTTTATGGACACGAATAGGGCATCGGCAATCTCCTTATTGGCTTTACCCTTCATTATTAATTTTAAAGCTTCCAATTCTCTCTCCGTTAATGGAGTATTCATCTTTTCGTTGATGGTATCTAATTCTAAATCATCATAAACAGCACCCCCAGACTGGATCTCTACTATTCTCTTTCTCAAAGCATCAAGTTGAAATTCCTGCTGGATTTTTTCAGCTCGCAATTTCTTATTTCTTTGAGTGTAATACACTGCCAGTAGAGAAAGGGTTAATAAACCAACTATTATGAACCCAATGAGTTCGTTTTCGGCCTTTTCAAGATTGGCTTCTTTTAAATTGTTTTCCAGTATCAGACTTTCTATCTCAAGCTCCTTTTTTTCTGTTTCATATTTTGTCTGTAGTTCAGCTACGCGCTCCTTTACATCAGCACTACTCAGGGAATCACTAATTGCATAGTATTTATTTTTAAACTCCAGGGCAGCTTTGAAATTACCTTTAGCTGAAGCAATAGAATGCAAGATATCATAGGCTCTTTTTTGGTAATAGGGGAAGTCATTTATTCTGGCAATTTCCAAACCGGTCTTAGCTTTTTGTTCTGCTGCTGTCCATTGATCTCTTTTGAGGTAGATATCGGCCATAGATAAATGGGAGTTGATAATTGTTTCCTGATCTTTGATCAGTAAGGACAGGTCATACCCTTTTTGATAAGCCTCCAAAGCTTTGTAAGCATTTCCTTCATCTTTATAGATATCACCAATTAGCATACTGTTGTAAATCAGCATAGTGGTATCATTCATTTGAAGAAAATAGGAGGTGGCACTATCCAGATAGTTGATGATCACATCATAAGGTTGCTGCATGGCTTGATAAACAAGCCCCATCCTTAAGTAGGTGAAAGCATAAGTGGAAACAGGTGTTTCTACTGTGGCGTCCTTAAGAATATCATTCAAGTAATTTTTAGCAGCTTCGTAATCCTCTATTTGAAAAAATATACCTGCCATATTACCTATTATTCTTTCTTTTTGATCTCCAATTTTATCTTGATCCATAAGCTCAACGGCTTTCAATGCTTTTTGAAATTCGGCTAAAGAATTTTCATACTCGCCAAGCATCATGTAGACATTTCCTTTAGCATTAAGGCTTTTTACCAACCATCTTTTTTCAGGAGATGAAGCACTCAAAGCATCACTTTTGTCAAGAAAAAATAATGCAGAATCGGATTTACCCATTTGCCCATAGGCGGTACCTAGCGCCAGATAATATTGAATTTTCAAAGTGTCAGAGGTATCATCCACCAGCTGAGTAACCTGATTTAATACAAGTAGACTTGTCTGTGGGTCTTGCGATTCGAATGATACTTTAAGTGCCTCAGCCACTTTAGAATTACTGGCATTATTCTCTTGACTCCAACTTGAAAAGGACAGACAAATGAATGGCAGCAAAAGAACAAATCGCATATTACTAAAGCCTAGTGTGTGTGGTGTATTGACTAATATAAGTTATCTGCTGTGGTTCTTAAAACTTTGTTATTTAAAATGAAGAAAGAAATTCAATCTAAAAATGGTTCTGTAATCTTATCAACTAGTAGATGATGACTATTCCAAGCGTTATAGACTTCTCTAGCCCACCTTTTAATCATCTGTTGACACTCTTCAGCGTTAGTTGAATTAGCCAATACATCTGTTGTCGTAATTGATCCTCTTTGTAATACCTCAGGTGGTTTTAAATGCTCTCCTGTATTGTTTGCTTTATACCTATTTAAAAGTTCACTGAGTTTTGTGGACAAACTATAATTCCAAGCAACATTATAGTTGAAAATTAAATGCAGTCTGGACAGGTGGAAATGATTGTTCCATCTCCCATGAATTTCGGGATGCTGTAGCGTATGCGCATCTACACTTAGAAATCGATAAAGGTGATTTTCTGTTTTTGAATAATCTATAAGTTCAAATCCTAAACTAAATATCTCGACACATTCATGTACTCCCCCAGTTGTTTTGGCTCCACAAAATTGGCAAGCCCCATCGTCATAAAGCGTTACTCCATTTTTTTCAGCTTGAGAGAGATAGTCTTGCATTACTTTATCTGACTTTAGCCCTTATTGAACAATTTTCTTAAACATCATTTTTAAGGTATGAACGGATAGTCTTTTATGATCCTGACCTGCTTGTAATTTTTATATAATGGATTTAGTATAAAATTAAAACTATCATGATCGCAAACAGAAGGCACTTTTATGGCTAGTGTTTCAGTATTTTGTAAGTATTGATCACCAATTTGCTGTGAATCAGGGTTTTCAGGGTCATTATTCCAATCTGCGGGTAGCGGATTAATTTCTGTATAAGTTTTATCGGGTAGCTCAATTTCGTATATTCTAAAACCATCGGGAATACTTTCCAGATTAATATGTCTGGCGAGTTCAGCTCTAGCCAATGCTATAGAAGATGAAGTGTACACAGCATAGGTGCCTTTGGAATTCCAGCGGCCACCTCTTTTAAATGCACCAACCCCATCCATTGGATCATGATTTGGAGGATACGTTTTGCATATTCGAAATACAATCACGCAAATATTCCATGTTTTATCCTGCCAATTTCATCAGATATCATCGAAATACCATGATGGGTATCTAACCATTCGCTGGGTGATGTGTTGTTAAGCGCGGGTAGCTTAGCACTTAACCATTTCAAAAACTTCTCACGATCTTCAAACAAGTCCAGACCTTCAGAATAAAGCTCGCCCAATTGTAATAGCCTATCAGCTTGCAAACCAATGAACTTTCGCTCTGATTGCAGGTGTCTATCTAGTGTTTTCGGTGAAATGCCAGCGAGCTGAGCAATGGTTTGTTTACTGAACTTGTATGATCTCATTAAATCTAGAACAAATTCTGTAGACACTCCTGCTCTTGTTAAATGTACCTTTTGAAAAGGGGTATTATAGGCAACGGCTGCCTCGTTTACTGTACTGGGAGCAGGGTTTTGGGTAGAAGTATAACCTATTTTAGACATATGTCTTTTTTTATAGGTCAAATGTACTATTTTTTTTCGAAATTAAAAATATTCCTTCAACCTATCTCACTTTAGCTTTCCTGACTATCATATTGAATAAACTTGGCATGAAGCGCTTTAAGTATACCGCATAAACCTCTCTACCACCAATATTGACTTCAGTCTTTTCTTTTTCGATCGCTGCGATCATTTTTCGGGTAAACTTATCGACTGGCATTCCGTTAGCTTGAGCTTCATCCATGACATTCAACTTCTCACCTGTTGCAGTTAGTGCGTTAATGGATACATTTGTACGAATGAATCCAGGACACACCATCGTGATTTTGATACTATCTTGGTATACTTCCGCTCTTAGAGCATCAAAAAAGCCATGTAAGGCGTGCTTTGATGCTGCGTAACCAGATCGGTACGGAGTGCCGAATTTGCCTACAAGACTGGAGACTACAGTAATGTGTCCATAACCCTGCTTTTTAAACTGTGGTAGTAAATGTTTGGTCAATGCTATAGTTCCAAAATAATTGACTTCCATAATCTTACGATCTACACTAACTTTGGTGTCAGCTGCCAGGGATCGCTGGCTGATACCACCATTGTGTATTATCAAATCAATAGTGCCAAAAAAGGCAATAGCAGCTTCTGTTTTAGCTTTGAGAGGTTCACTATCCGCAAGGTCTAAAGCAAGTATTTGAATGTTAGACAAGTCAACGCCACATTCATTTTTTACACGGTTAAGCTCTTCTTCCATTCTTGCTGAAAGAATCAGTTTATTCTCTGATTTAGCCAGCTGTATGGCCAAAGATTCACCAATGCCGGAGGAGGCACCCGTTATCCAAATCACCTTTCCATTCAATTTCATAATTGCTCTAGTTCAAACTCTTCAGCCTTAGGCATATTTAGAAAATGCTCTGCTATTTCAGCAGGAGGAATCGCTAGTTTCCTTTTTTCTAAATCAAGCCAGGCGCCATGTACAATTACTGTTGCTGCTTTAATTCCATCATGACGGTACATGTCGTGAATGAATGACCAGCGAGAGCCATCAGATCGTGCTTTTAATAATGCTGCTGTCATAGTTATGTTGCCCTGCATTCCCACTTCACGATAGAAGGTTGTTTCTTCTTTGAATAAAATAGGGCCCATCTTTAACTTTTCTAAAACCTCAATGGTAAGCCCTGCTTCTTCTATAATCTTCAATCTCATATGAGCTGCATAGTCGTTATAGGCAGAATGTCGCATATGTCTATTGGGATCAAGATCAGCCCATTTTACTTCAAATTCTTTTCTGAAAGGTTTATCCATGTAGTTATCTATGCTTATAGGTTACAAAGTCAAATTCATAGTCATGTCTGTCATCTTTGGGGTGATTAAGTCGTTCCAATTCTTTCCACTGAGATCTATCAAATTCCGGGAAATAGGCATCCCCGTCAAACGATGACTTGATTTCTGTCAAATACATGATATCAGCCACTGCTAGTCCCATTTTATAAATCTCACCACCACCAATAACAAAGGCCTCTTCTTCGCGATTATCTTTGGCAATTTTTAGAGCATCATCCAATGAATGTACTACGTGGGCACCATCAATGAATAAGTCTTCCTGACGTGTGATCACTATATTGGTTCGGTTGGGCAGAGGACTATATTTTGGTGGCAGTGATTCAAAATTCTTCCGACCCATGATTACATGATGACCGCTGGTTTTTTGCATAAAAAACTTCATGTCATCTGGTAATCGCCAGATAAGATCATTGTCTTTTCCTATTACTCTGTTTTCGGCTACTGCAGCTATAATTGATATTTTCATAATTCTTTGATGATCGTCACATTGAGCTTATCGAAATGCTTTGTCAGTCTTCGACAGGCCCAGACTGACTATTACAATTTATTTCCTCTCAAAAACTCTTCAATTCCCATTCTCTTTTTCCCCTCTATTTGAAGCTCCTTTATATCTAAATAACCATCAGCTGTAAAAAAGTGCAGATTCGTTTTTCCATCGCTGTAAAAGTCACCAGGGTTTTTACTCTTTACCTCTTTTATGACAGGTTCTGAGATATAGATTTTTAAATTCTTCCCATCTAGCTTTGTCCAGGCAGCAGGGTAGGGAGAAAGTCCTCTTACAAAATCATAAACCTTATTAGTAGGCTGATTCCAATCTATTTCACAGGTCTCTCTGAATATTTTAGGAGCATTTTTCAGTTCCTGATCTTCATTCTGGTCGACCTGAGGATAATCACCTTTTTGTATTGCTTGTACAGTTTTGAGTACTAGCTTAGCACCTTTATTCATAAGGCGTACATATAGGTCTCCTATGGTATCATCATGTTTGATTTCTTCTTTTTCTTGAAATATGATTTTGCCTGTATCGATCTCATGTTTGAGAAAAAAGGTGGATACTCCGGTTTCTTTTTCACCGTTTATAATCGCCCAATTAATAGGTGCAGCACCTCGGTATTGAGGTAAAAGAGAAGCGTGTAAATTGAACGTGCCAATTTCAGGCATATCCCAAACTACCTCAGGTAGCATTCTAAAAGCAACCACAATTTGCAGATTGGCATTATAACCTTTTAGCTCTTCGATAAATTCAGGTGATTTAAGATTTGTAGGCTGTAAAACTGGGATGTTGTATTTCACAGCACAATCTTTAACAGGTGAAGTAGCTAACTGCTGTCCTCTTCCTTTAGGACGGTCAGGAGCTGTTAATACAGCCACTACATTGAAGTCATTTTTGATAAGTGTTTCTAAACTAGGAACAGCAAAATCTGGTGTTCCCATATATATGATTCTGAGGTCTTGCATCTGATTATTATGGAAGCTCCAAAATTAGAAAAGCCCTATTCAAAATCAGGATAAAGCAAGTACTTCTTTCTCATTAATTTATAATTATCGAGATCAACTTGCCATGTACTTTTAATCTCCTTTTCACTCCAACCTTTTTGAATTTGTTTCATGGTTTCCGTGGTGCCAATTAGCGTATTGAAGTAATCTTTGAAGTAATTCTCTTTGTCCTCAAAGAGTTGGTAACAATCAATAACATAACTTAAAGTAAATTGAGGACCAAATTCAACCTCGGCCAGATCATGGCCAAAACACTCTTTATTTTCATGAGGAGGATACTTTGACATTCCTTCAATAGAGACAGGTTTAAATTTATGAGGCATATCGAAAAAGGAAGGGTGACCTATTTGTAAAAATGCCTCATGAGTTCCTCGCCCTACACTGATGTCAGTACCTTCGAAAAGACCCAGACTGGGGTATAACGTTATGGCCTTATCATTAGGAAGGTTAGGAGATGGCTTTACTGGCATGGCATAACTCATGTTGTGATCATAATTTTTAACAGGAACAACCGTTAGATCACATTGACCATCTTTTAACCAGTTTTCTCCGTTGATCATTTTAGCGAGTTCACCCACTGTTAGGCCGTGAACTACGGGTATGGGGTGCATGCCCACATAGGATTGCAATGCAGAATCTAAAATAGGCCCATCCACAAACATACCGTTTGGATTAGGCCTGTCAAGTACAATGAACTTCTTGCCGCTTTTTGCACATGATTCCATCGCATAGTGCATGGCACTGATATATGTAAAAAATCTTACACCAACATCCTGAATATCAAATATGAGTATGTCTATATCTTCTAAAAGCTCAGCTGGAAGTGTTTTATTTTTTCCATAAAGAGAAACTATGGGCAAGCCTGTAGCTACATCTTTTGAATTATCAATATAAGCACCGTCAGGTCTATCTCCCCTAAAACCGTGCTCAGGAGCGAAGACTTTTACAATATTAACTTGATGCGAAATAAGGGTGTCTACAAGATGAGTGTTTCCAATTAGGGAGGAGTGATTCGCCAAAACTGCAACTCGTTTATTCTTTAGTAGTGGGAGAAATTCAGCAAGCTGTTTTGCTCCAACTTCAATGCCTTTCTCTTTTACAGATTGGCTTTTACAAGAAGTGAGTGCAAAAACGAATATCAATATGAGCATTTTCTTAAACCATACTAAGCCCAATGCTTCAAAGCCTTTCTCTTTAGTATTAACCATTCTGTAGTTTTGTTTTAATTACATTTGTGGTCATCCTTAAAGCTAAATTTAACTAAATCCGTTGAACCTTTCGTATTTCATTGCTCGCAGAATAGCTCAAAATAAAGAAAAGAGCTTTTCGGTAACGGTTCATAAAATTGCGGTTGCAAGTATTTCCGTAGGTCTCGCGGTGATGATTGTTTCTTTTCTCATTTTAAGAGGCTTTCAGAACACTGTCAGAGATAAGATATACAGTTTTAGTTCTCATTTACAGATTACCAAATATACGCTCGACAACTCTTTTGAAGAGTCTCCCATTTCATTGAATACAGAACTATTTAGTGATACAGAAAATTTCCCTTATGTTGATCATGTTCAGGAGTATAGTCATAAAGCGGGTTTGGTAAAGACCAAAGAAGAAGTTACTGGAATTGTCATTAAGGGAGTAAGCAAGAGGTTTGACTTGGAACGGTTTTCTACCAACCTAATCGAAGGGAGATTTTTAAACTTTTCTGATTCCACATATTCGAAAGAAGTAGTGGTGAGCAGATCAATAGCTAATAAATTAGACATTGAATTGGAGGATGATATTATCATTCATTTTTTTCAAAACCCACCCAGATTTAGAAAACTGAAAGTAGTTGGTTTCTACGAAACCAACCTTGCAGAATATTACGATGACAAATTTATGATTGGGGATATGAAATTGATTCAAAGACTTAATGACTGGCCCGATTCATTGGCCGGAGGACTTGAAGTTTTTGTGAAAAATGTAGATCAAATAGATCAAGCTGAAGAAGCTTTGAATGAAACAATACCCTATGACTTATATGTCGAAAAAGTGAGTGATAAATACATTCAGGTTTTTGATTGGCTTTACCTTATTAGCCGTCAGGTAAATATTTTCCTTGGTATTATTCTATTCGTGGTTTGTGTTAACATGATTTCTATCATTCTTATTCTCATCATGGAAAGAACACAGATGATAGGATTATTAAAAGCTTTGGGTGGTTCGAATAGTCTTGTGCAGCGTATTTTTAGTTTGAACGGGATGCAACTTATTCTAAAAGGTCTATTCTTAGGTAATTTATTAGGCTTAGGGGTTTGTGCTATTCAATATTACTTTCAGTTATTTCGGCTTAATCCGGCAGACTACTATATGAGCTATGTACCCATCGGATGGAATTGGGAAATTGTTATAGCGCTCAATTTGTTAACATTCTTTGTCGTGGCAGTTATCATTATCTTACCTACCTTTTTTATCGCCAGAATCAAGCCTATTAAGAGTATTAAATTCGATTAAGCTAGTTAAAGCTAGTTTCAATGATTATATTCATTAGTTAAAATATAGTCATGGAAGTAGTTAAAGAATATACTAACGGAGAGGTGATTGTGGTTTGGAAACCACGTCAATGTATACACTCTGAGAAATGTTGGCGGGGACTGCCTAAAGTATTTAAACCTAAAGATAAACCGTGGATAGACACAGAAGGTGCGAGTACGCAGAACCTTATAAATCAAATAAAAAAGTGCCCATCTGGGGCATTAGATTATTTCATGAACAATGAATCCAAAAAAGAAAGTACTATGGACAATATAAAAGTAGCTGTAATAGAAAACGGACCTTTAATGGTTACCGGAAGTTGCGAAATCACACACAAAGATGGAACTACTGAAGTAAAAGATAAAGCAGCTTATTGTAGATGTGGTCATTCTTCAAATAAACCGTTTTGTGACGGAGCACACAAAAAAGAAGGATTTGTGGGGTGATTCAGATTAAACGCTTGATAATAACTCAAAAAATGCAGGTTCGCCATTCTTAAAAATAAAGAGCCTCAACTGCTTTGCATCAAAATCTGACATGATAAAATGATTTAAAATGTAGTCCATTTTATCATTCTCTATCATTTGGTCAATCAAATTTTTTTCCTGATCTAAGATGTATTGCAGCTTAGATTCATAATTACCCAGCGCAATTTCTTCAGCTTTGAATGTTACTAAACTTGTCAAAAAGATAGGTTTTAATCAATAACTAGCCTCAATGGTAATAAATACAATGATTTATTGAAAATGAGTTGTGTGTGATATAGCGAATATGGTTAGGGGATTATAGCCTAATTGTTAGGTAAAAACACCTAATGACATAATAGAAATAGTGTGATTCCAATGAATTAGGGAACTTCTCAACTTATAATAGTGAAGCGGGAGAAAAATTTAATTTTTTTTATGCAGAGGCGGAAGCAGGAATATACTTCTTGAAAAAGCTATCTACTTTCATCTTTATTACTCCGAAAAAGGCCTCTTTAAAGATTGATCCAGACATTTTAGATTTTCCACGGGTTCTGTCCGTAAAGACTATAGGGACTTCACATATTTTAAAACCAAATTTCAAAGCCGTAAACTTCATTTCAATCTGAAAGGCATAACCTATGAATTTGATATGGTCAAGATCAATAGTCTCCAGTACTTTTCGCCTGAAGCATACAAAACCGGCTGTAGTATCATTGACAGGCATACCTGTTATAAAACGCACGTAGATACTGGCAAAGTATGACATGATCACACGTCCCATTGGCCAGTTCACAACATTTACACCTGAGATATAACGTGAGCCAACTGCTAAATCATTCCCATTCTTTGAGCATGCTTCATAGAGTCGAACCAAGTCCTTAGGGTTATGAGAAAAATCTGCATCCATTTCAAAAATGAAATCGTAGCCTTTCTCAATGGCGAATTTAAAACCAGTGATATAGGCTGTACCCAGCCCCAGTTTACCTTCTCTTTCAATCAGGTGTAATTTGGTTTCGCCAAGACCTTTTTGTTGAATTTCTTTGACTATTTCTCCTGTACCATCTGGAGATCCGTCATCCACAATAAGAATATCAAACGTTTTTGGTAGTGCTACGACAGCATCAATGATAAGACGTATATTGTCTTTCTCATTGTAGGTAGGGATTATGACTAAACTGTCGCTCAAACTGATTTTGGTAAGCTTCAAATGTAATGAATCAAACGCAATCTTTTAATGGGAACGTTTGATTTTATAATCATTAAACTAATTTTGACCTTTAAGGTTTTCACTAAATTGTACAATTTTGAATAAATGCATATTCCTGGATCGTGACGGGGTTTTAAATAAAGATTATGTTGACTATGTGTACTCAAAAGAGAAGTTATTTATCCTCCCAGGAGTGGAAGAGGCACTGCATAAATTAAAAGATCATGGTTATTTATTAGTAGTTATTACCAATCAATCCGGTATAGCACAGGGTATTTACAAAGAGGAGGATATGCATGAAGTTCACCGCCTAATGCAGGATAGCTGGGGTAATGCCATTGACGAGTTTTATTTTGCTCCAGGACACCCTTCAGTATCTGAGAGTCTTTCACGTAAACCGGGCTCTTTGATGTTTGAGCGAGCTATTGCTAAATATAATATTGATGTCAGCAAGTCTTGGATGATAGGGGATAAGGACCGAGATTTAATACCTGCAAAGAAAATGAATTTAAAAACGATTCAAGTGGATCACAGCGATAGCACGAACGCTGATTTTAAAGTAAAGAATTTACCAGAGGCTTTGGATATTATATTGCAAAATAACTAAGGGTAAAAAGATTATCCTAGATCTTAAATCTTAGATTCATCGGTCAAATTTTGGATAAGGAATAAGTAATCAATCTATAGTCTGTGTGTGTTAGATATCACAAACATTTACACTTACATCTTAGTTCGTTTATTTTACCAATTCTCGTCATAGTTTTCGTTTTCAGATAAATAATCTACATCTGAGTGGTCCTCTTCATATTGCTCTCTTACACCCTCTTTTAGCTTACCTTCGTCATCATAATCCGAATCATCGATAATGATCTGTTCGGCCATTTTTGTTGTCATTCTGATTAAATAGATCTTTTCAAAGGTCTCAAAACGCAAAGCACTTACTTTTTCGCCTTTGCTATTGACGAATGATACAAGGTGTTGGCTAAATCCTGAAGGGTATACCAACTTTATCTGCTCAACTAATTCAGCATCCAGTTTTTCATAGTCTACAACTATTCTTGATTTGCTAGTTTCCATATCATCAAATATATTTTAATTGGGTATCAATTATTTAGTGTGATTAAATCTTTTCGAATGAAATCTTACACTAAGACAGCAAAAAACTCTTCCATATCACAAACAGTTGAATTATCAGTACCCCAACGTTTTTAACATAGACTCACTTGTCTGCTCTTCACCGAAAAGCTCTGTGGTTATTTTACCATTCTCATCTCTATTGATCAAAACATGTTTGGGTGCGGGTATTAAACAATGCTGAATGCCACCATATCCACCAAGCGATTCCTGGTAAGCACCCGTATTAAAGAAGCCTATATATAACGGCTGACTTTCTTCAGAATCGCGCATTGGCAAGAATACTTCACTTGAGTGTGCCTCGGAGTTGTAGTAATCCATACTATCACAGGTAAGGCCACCAATATTAACCTTGTGGTACATATTATCCCATTTATTTACAGGCAGCATAACATATTTTTGGTTCATGCCCCATGCATCAGGAATGTGCGTTATAAAAGACCCGTCAATCATATACCAAAGCTCCTTGTCGTTTTGAAGCTTTTCACTCATGATTGAATATAGTGTAGCTCCACTTTCCCCTACTGTAAAACTTCCGAACTCTGTAAAGATGTTAGGAACGGGTACGTTGTTCTTACCACAAATCCATTTGATGTTTTCTACAATCTGCTCAATCATGTATTTATAATCGAACTCAAACTGCATGGAGGTTTTAATCGGAAATCCACCACCAATATCTATGGTATCAAGCTCGGGACAATCCTTTTTAAGTTCACAATACTTAAAAACAAATCGACTCAATTCACTCCAATAGTAAGCAGTATCTTTGATCCCGGTATTGATAAAAAAGTGAAGCATCTTAAGCTTTGCCTTTTTGCTAGGCTTGATCTGATCTTTATAAAGGTGATTTATATCGCTGTAGCGAATACCTAATCTGGAAGTATAAAATTCAAAATTGGGTTCCTCGTCAGAGGCTATGCGAATACCTACATTATACTCTCCTTCTACGTGTTCTTCATAATGACTTAATTCGGAGAGATTATCTAATATTGGAAGACAATTTTTAAAACCATCGTTTAATAGTTCACTGATATATTGTCTATAGAGTGGACGTTTGAAACCATTGCAGATGATGTAGGTATCTTTTGTTAGCTTACCACTCTCATATAGCTTTCTTACGATTGGAATATCATAAGAGGAGGATGTCTCGATGTGAATGTCATGATTGAGCGCTTCGTTTAATACATAACTAAAATGCGATGACTTGGTGCAATAACAATAGGTATATGATCCTTCGTATTTGTATTTCGCAAAAGCGTCCTGAAATAGCTTTTTAGCATAATTGATATTCTGTCCAATCTTTGGTAGATAGCTTAATTTCAAAGGGGTCCCATACTGATTAATAATATCCATCAACGGAACATTGTGAAAGTGCAGTTCATTATTGATTACTTCGAACTCTGGCTGGGGGAATTCAAAGGTCTGCTCAATTAAGTCGATATATTTTTTCAACAGTCAGCTATTAGAATGAAATGCAATTTTAATCAATCGGCCAATATGTCAAATACAAATTCATATAATTCACATTTCAATTTTCAAAAAATTTACGAAGCTATGGTTTCATCATCGTTCTGGCTATTTTTGCAAGTTGAAAAATCACTCTATGATAAACGTTCGAATTACAGATGAAACCTCTACACTTAAAGCAGTCATTTTAGGTACTGCCAATGGCATGGGGGGGGTTCCAAAACTGGAAGACGCATATGATCCTAAAAGTAAATTGCATATTGAGTCAGGCACCTTTCCTTTGGAAGAAGATGTAAAAAAAGAAATGCAAGGCTTTGAGGCTGTGCTGAAAAAACATGGTGTGACCGTTTACAGGCCTGAAACCATCTTAAACTACAATCAGGTTTTTTCAAGAGATATTGGTTTTGTTGTAGATAATACCTTTATCAAACCAAGAATTCTAAAACACAGGCGAGAGGAAATAAAGGGCATTACGCATGTTGTAGACCAAATACCTAAGGAAAACCAGTTGCAAGCCCCAGAAGGTACCCGTATGGAGGGTGGTGATGTTATGCCATGGAATGATCAGCTTTTTGTAGGTTATTCTAAGCAGCCTGATTTTGATAAGTACATAGTGTCTAGAACCAATGAAGAAGGATTGGATTTTCTAATAGATCAATTTCCTAATAGAACAGTCAAAGGTTTTGAATTGAACAAGTCTGATGACAATCCATATATCAACGCCCTACACCTTGACTGTATATTTCAGCCTGTAGGAAAAGATAAAGCCATAATTCATAAAGACGGATTTAAAAACGAGGAAGACTATCACTTTCTGGTGGACTATTTCGGAAAAGATAATGTATTCGACATTGATAGTAAAGAAATGTATGCTATGAATAGCAATGTGTTTTCTATATCACCTGAAGTGGTAGTTTCTGAACAGAGTTTTACGAGACTCAATAATCACCTTAGAGACTGGGGCTTTGTCGTGGAAGAAATTCCTTACTCGGAAACAGCTAAAATGGAGGGCCTATTAAGATGTTCAACTTTGCCATTGATAAGAGCGTAGTGGAAGATATAAAGCAAAATACAGATACTATTCTGATGATCCGTCCTGTAAAGTTTAGGATGAATGAGCAGACGGCAGTTAATAATTACTATCAGACCGAGGCTGATGAGCTGAATTCGAATCAAATTCAGCAAAAAGCACAGCAGGAGTTTGACAATTTTGTAAAAAAGCTTCGTGCTCATAAGGTTAATGTTTTGGTAATTGAAGACCAGCTAGAGCCAAGTACCCCTGATTCCATATTTCCTAATAATTGGGTGAGCTTTCATCAAGAAGGTAGTATTGGGCTATACCCTATGTTTGCTGAGAACAGAAGGCTGGAGCGTAGAATAGATATCCTGGAAAGACTGAAAGAGGATTTTGAGGTTAATGAAATTATAGATTTTTCTGAAGCTGAGTTCGAAGGAAGGTTTTTGGAGGGTACAGGAAGCATGATCCTGGATCGTCCTAACAAGCTGGTGTATGCTGCACTTTCCATACGTACCCAGGAATCGGTGCTGAATGAATTCTGTGAAAAATTTGATTACGAACCAGTCAAATTCATTGCATATCAAACGGTAGGTGAAGAAAGGCTGCCCATCTACCATACCAATGTAATGATGTGTGTGGCTGATCAATATGCAATCATATGCGCAGATAGTATTAATGATCCGGAAGAGAGGAAATGTGTGATAGATAAGTTGGAGGGCACAGACAAAGAAATCATACTTATCACTGAAGAACAAAACGAACAATTTGCGGGGAATATGCTTCAGGTTCTTTCCTGCGAAGGAGAACCATATCTTGTGATGTCAGGGTCGGCATATCGATCGCTTACAGATGAACAGATAAAGACTATCGAAAAATATAATCCGATCATAAATAGCCCTTTAGATACCATTGAAACACTTGGTGGTGGAAGTGCAAGATGTATGATGGCTGAAGTTTTTTTACCAAAAAAGTGATCTATGGTTAATTCTCCTATTTCTGACTTTATTGAGAAGCATTATAAACACTTTAATGCCGCTGCCTTGGTAGATGCTGCTAAAGGATACAACAAACATCTAGCTGAGGATAAGAGAATGTTGGTGTCCCTAGCTGGCGCAATGAGTACTGCTGAGTTAGGCAAGTCCTTCGCAGAAATGATCAGGCAGAACAAGGTACATATCATCTCCTGTACCGGAGCCAATTTGGAGGAGGATGTGATGAACCTCGTAGCCCATTCGCATTATGAGCGTGTACCACATTATAGGGATTTAACTCCGCAACAGGAGTGGGATTTGCTGGAGCGAGGTTTAAATAGAGTAACTGATACCTGTATTCCTGAAGAGGAAGCTTTTAGAAGAATCCAACAACACATTTTTGAAGTATGGAAAGAGGCTGAAGATAATGGAGAAAGACTGTTTCCGCATGAGTTTCTTTTCAGGCTGTTGAATTCTGGCGTGATGGAGCAATACTATGAGATTGATCCAAAGGACAGTTGGATGTTGGAGGCTGCAAGGAAAAACTTACCAATGATAGTTCCGGGGTGGGAGGATTCTACACTAGGTAACATCTTCGCTTCTTACTGCATCAAAGGAGAACTTAAGGCTTCTACTATGAAGTCTGGTATTGAATACATGACCTTTCTTGCAGATTGGTATGCAGAGAATGCTGAAGACAAGGGCATTGGCTTTTTTCAAATAGGGGGAGGTATTGCTGGTGATTTTCCAATCTGTGTCGTGCCTATGTTATATCAGGATTTAGAAAGAACAGATACTCCGTTCTGGAGTTACTTCTGCCAAATATCAGACTCGACTACAAGTTATGGTAGTTATTCTGGTGCAGTGCCTAATGAAAAAATCACCTGGGGTAAATTGGATATCAATACCCCTAAATTTATTGTAGAGTCTGATGCCACTATAGTGGCACCACTTATTTTTGCTTACGTATTAGGCTGGTAACAAAATGATTAAAACAATGATCTTATTATGTTAACCATGAAATTGAACCTTTTGAAAGTAATTAAGGTTAGCTAACTTAGCTAAGTAAATACAATAATTATGGAAACGGTCAACATACACTACGCGAAAACCCATCTATCTAAGTTGATAGAGGCAGTTCTAAATGGAGAAGAGGTGGTCATAGCCAAAGCTGGTGAGCCCAAAGTGAAACTAGTACCCGCAGTGGAGAAAAAGAAGAAGCGCCAGCCTGGTCTTATGAAAGGCAAAATATGGTATACTGATGATTGGGACTCTCCTGAAACCAATAAAATGATTGAGGATATGTTTTACGATGGGGCTTTAGATAGTGAGGAGAATACTGATTGATACTAACATTTTAATCTGGTGGTTTAATGCGGACAAACGTTTAACACCAGATATTATAAAAGCAATTCAGGATAGTGAAGTTTTTGTAAGTATTGTTTCTTGCTGGGAGGTTATCATTAAGACGCAAGTAAAAAAGCTAAAGATGGAAATGACACTTAAAGAAGGGTTGGAAGATGGAGCTTTTAATGTATTGAATTTAGATTTGCAGCATTTTAACTCACTAGAAAAGCTAGAAATGCTACACAGAGACCCATTTGATCGAATTATAATAGCGCAAGCCATTTCTGAAAAACTTACAATTATTACTTCTGATAAGATATTTGAAAAATATCCGGTTAATATTATCCAAGCATAAAAACTAAATGAAAATAGATCAACAATTAGCCGAAGCGATTAGTGATGCATTTAAGGCAAAATTTGAAACGGAACTTGTATCCACAGAAATACAACTTCAACCTACAAGAAAAGAATTTGAAGGGTCACACACCTTCGTATGCTTTCCTTATGCTCGTATTTCGAAGAAAAGTCCTGAAGAGACTGCAAAGTCTGTTGGAGAATACCTAAAAGAAAACAGTGACCTAGTTTCCGACTACAATGTGGTCAAAGGGTTTTTAAACATAGTACTTACAGATAAAAGTTGGATTGGTGTATTCAAAGGTATCTGGAGTGACGATAATTTTGGTTTTCAGCCTAAGAATGGAAAAGAAGTGATGGTGGAATATTCATCACCAAATACCAATAAACCATTGCACCTTGGACATTTGAGAAACAACTTCCTCGGTTGGTCAGTTGCTGAAATTTTAAAGGCTGATGGATATGAAGTTCACAAAGTGCAAATCATCAATGATCGTGGTATACACATATGTAAGTCAATGGTTGCCTGGAAGCTTTTCGGAAATGGAGCAACTCCTGAATCTTCCGGAAAAAAAGGTGATAAGCTGGTAGGAGATTATTACGTCAAATTCGACCAAGAATACAAGAAGGAAATAAAAGAGCTTGTAGATAATGGCACGTCTCAGGAGGAGGCAGAAAAAGAGGCTCCAATATTTAAAAAAGCTCAAGAGCTGTTATTAAAATGGGAAAGCAAAAACCCAGAAGTCTATGATTTATGGGAAACCATGAATGGCTGGGTATATGAAGGTTTCTCCACAACATATGCTCAAATGGGTGTTGATTTCGATAAGCTTTATTACGAATCCAATACTTATCTATTAGGGAAAGATCAGGCTCTGGAAGGAGTGGCGAAAGGCTTTTTCTTCCAAAAAGAAGATGGTTCCGTCTGGGTTGACTTGAAAGAGGATGGATTAGACGAGAAACTGCTTTTGAGAGCTGATGGAACGTCCGTCTACATGACTCAAGATATCGGTACCGCTATTCTTCGTTTTAAAGACTACCCTAAAATTACTCGTCAAATTTATACAGTGGGTAATGAGCAGGAGTATCACTTTAAAGTGTTGTTTCTCATCCTTCAAAAGCTAGGATACAACTGGGCTAAAGAATGCTATCATTTGTCCTATGGGATGGTTGATTTACCAAGTGGTAAAATGAAATCTCGTGAGGGAACAGTTGTGGATGCCGATGATTTGATGCAGGAAATGATTAAGACTGCTGAAGAACATACTGCTGAACTAGGCAAGGTTGATGATTTTACTACTGAGCAAGCCGCAGAACTTTACAAAACACTTGGTTTAGGGGCATTAAAATACTTTCTGCTGAAGGTAGATCCGAGAAAACGAATGCTATTTGATCCGCAAGAATCCATTCAGTTTCATGGCAATACTGCTCCTTTTATTCAATATACCCATGCAAGAATATGCGCAATACTGAGAAAGGCAAAACAACTGGATCTGGTAGCTGATGATGCAACTTTTGAGTCAGTAAACGAACTTCATGGGGCCGAGCAAAGTGTCATTTATTTACTGAGTCAATACCCAGGCAAGGTGAAAGAAGCGGCAGACAATTACTCACCTGACACGATTGCTCAATATGTGTATGATCTTGCAAAGGAGTATAATCGCTTCTATCAGGAGATATCAATATTCAATGAGGATGACGAGAATATACTGAGATATAGAGTGGCTTTCTCTTCAGTAGTGGCTGATACTATTAAAAAAGGAATGGGCTTGTTAGGAATCAATGTGCCAGATAGGATGTAAAAAAATAGCCACTAACTAAAAGTTAGCGGCTATTGAGTATATAACTAGTTTACTGCTTAGTTAATCCTGTTTAAAATATCATCAATCTTCGCAATGTTATTGGTGATTGACTCTCTATGTTTCTGCAATACTTTCTTAGTAGATGGTGATAAAGACTCATTTTTCAGTACGTCTTCGTAATCTTCCATAGCCTTCTTTTCACCTCTCTTGCACTCTTCTAAAATGGCTATATTATCATTTGGTACTACAGTGGATTTAATATCCATCCATACTCTGTGCGCATCGCCTAATAGTGTTGTACCTTTTTCAATATCACCATTTTCTTTCTTGATCTCTTCTTTTAACTCGTGACCAAAATCGTAACGTTGTGCGGCATGTACTTCTAAGTAATCTTTAATTAAAATATTATCTACATTGGTCATAGCTTCTTTGAAACCTTTTTCCGCGTCATAGTTTCTCGCTATTAAATGATTTAACTTATCGTTTATTTCGTTATTCATAATTTTTGTTTTTAATCCCAATCGTTAGCGCTGTGTTCGCTATGGACTGGTGATATATTTCACATCTTTTACACATTAATCCACTAAAGTTATGCCATCAGAGGAATGGACGCTTTTTTAAGATTATTAGAGCGTTTTCTGGATAATCATGTGAAAATTATTCTACAGGTATTACACATGTTTGTATAAAATGAGTGTTTACAAAACAGGTACGTTCTTATCTAATCAAAATAGAGAGTCACTTTTCTAAGTAAACTGTCATCGCAAATAAGAAAATGGGATTTTGATCACCCCAATGCCTTTGGACTTTGTTCTTAAAGTAATCGCAGGTACTCCAGAATCATTGTTTGCATAGTCATAATTCGAGAGTTTAGGAAGTTCTTTTAATTTAAAAGCTGTTTTTAAATTGGATGGATAGAAGTTCAAGTGTCTCTCTAAAACCGAAACACCTGATAAATCCACTGATTTTAGTTTGTTCAGAGAAAGACTTGTAGTGGCTTGTAACTCTCTACCCCTTGGGAGATTACTATTTACTTGTCCATATCCAATATAGGCACTAAGAAAAAAAAGAAATGTTACTGTTAGCCTTTTCATTTGAATCAGTTGTTACTTATTCAACTTGATACTCATTGATGAACTGCGCAATTGTCCTTTAATATCAAATTGATAATTGGTTTTTACAGGTATATTGTAAAAATCAAAAGTAGTTTGTTGTGATTGGCCTATCCATGCATCGCGACTGGGATTGGTCATGTTATCCATGCTTACAACGTTATTTCTGGGACTAAAGGTTAATGACTGCAATTGCACATTGTAGCTCGCTGATGAAAAATCCGGTAGTTCCTTGGCATAATTGACAAGCGCCATCGGTTTCTCCTTTTTTAGAAAGTCAGCATTAATTTGACTAAAACATAGTCCGACAGCCATTGGTATAAAAAGTATGAGCAATAACAGTTTCTTTTTCATAGCGTTGTAAGTTTGTCATTGATTCTATGTTGAATATAAATAGTTATAACCGCAATTACAATGAAAAAATGGTTAGCGGCATTTAGACTCAGAACATTGCCCCTTGCGTTGTCAAGTATTGGTATGGGAAGTTTTTTAGCAGCGGCTAATAATACTTTCGATTGGAGAATATTTGCTCTTTGTGCTCTTACTACTATTTTTCTTCAGGTACTTTCCAATTTGGCTAATGATTATGGTGATTCTGTGAACGGTGCTGATCATGCTGACCGCTCGGGACCAAGTCGAATGGTTCAGTCCGGTGCTATCAGTTTATCTCAAATGAAGAAAGCCATAATCCTTTTTGTTGTTTTTTCATTGATAAGTGGTATTTCGTTACTCTACTTTTCTTTCGGGCTAAACTGGCAGATGTTCTTATTTTTCTTTGTCATTGGAGTTGGAGCTATCATTGCCGCTATCGCCTATACTGCCGGGAAGAAACCTTATGGATATGTGGGGTTAGGAGATCTTTCTGTATTCATTTTTTTTGGCCTTGTAGGTGTGATTGGATCTTACTTTTTATATGCTAAGGCTGTTCATTGGAGCCTTTTACTTCCATCAATAAGTTGCGGACTGTTCTCAGTTGCAGTCTTAAATATTAATAATATTCGTGATATAGAGTCAGATAAAATAGCCGGAAAGCATTCAGTTCCAGTGCGTATCGGACGACCTGCTGCAACCACTTACCATACTATTCTTATCGCGACCGGTGTGATATCAGCTATGGTCTATAGCTTACTAAATTTTGAGTCATATCTACAATTCCTTTTTGTTTTGATGCTACCATTATTTGGTGTGAACATTAAAGCCGTTAGAACAAAAATGACGGCATCAGAAATTGATCCGTATCTCAAACAAATGGCTTTATCTACACTTTTGTTTGTGTTAGCCTTTGGCTTAGGCCAATTATTGAAATGATTGACCTAAGTCAGAATAACCTCTGATTTGTAACAGCGTATCTTCGATAGTAATTACCATACTTTGTGATGTAACAAAAATATTTGATCATGAAAACGATACTTGTTCCTACTGACTTTTCTGAATTAGCAAAAAACGCTACTGACTTGGCTGCCGGTTTGGCACAAAAAATTGGTGCCGAAATTGTTCTACTCCATGTTGTTGAAGATTCTTCAGTTTCTTCTGTACAATATACTGGCGAACTTGCTATGCCCAACATAGAAGACAGATTGTTTATATACAAGTTGATCGAGAAAGCAAAAAGCGAATTTAACGGAGTAAGAGAGAAGTATCAAAATCTTACTGTCAAAGAAGAGATAAGAGTTGGTAACCCTTACTATAGTGTGCAAGATATGGTTGGAGAGTATGACATTGACCTAATTGTTATGGGAACAACCGGAGCCAGCGGAGCGAAGGAATTTTTTGTAGGCTCTAATGCGGAGAAAGTTGTAAGGCACTCAAAGTGCCCTGTACTAACTGTTCATGGTGAGGCTGACATTGATGAGTTTAAAACAATAGCTTTTGCTACCGGGTTGAAAGATTCTCAAGGTCAACATATTCAAATTGTCAAAACCATTGAGCAATATTTTGATATAAAAACTCATATAGTACGTGTGAATACACCGAATAACTTCCAGACAGATATAGATTCTGTTAGAGAGCTTAATGAGTATGCGGAAGAGAGTGGTTTGAAAAATTACGAAATACGTATATATAATGATATTACCGAAGAAGAAGGTATTATGCATTTTGCTCATGAGATAGATGCAGACTTAATAGTCATGGCCACTCATGGGCGTAAAGGGCTAGCTCATCTTATTGCAGGAAGTATTGCAGAGGAAGTGGTGAATCATTCTAAAAGACCAGTTTTAACCTTCTCTATGAAGCATTAGCCCAAATGAAAATTCATTTTGATCGGCCAATTTGTATAAATTGGCCGATTTTATTTTAGTTGTTTTCATACCATTTATTCCATATTTTGCTCATTCTAAATCAATCAGATGAGACAGAATTTAAAAGGTAGAAACTACGGTATGAACCCTGACTTCAGAAATAGGGGGGAAGAGCAAACTCGTATCGAAACATTTAGTGACGCAGTATTTGCCTTGGCCGTGACTTTACTGGTGCTATCGAATACAGTGCCTGAAACATTCGCTCAACTAATTGATTCATTCGCTAATATTATTCCATTCGGTATTTGCATCACACTCTTGATGATTATATGGTATCAGCATTATATATTTTTTATTCGATACGGTTTTAAAGATATATACATTGTAGCAATCAATGCGGTATTACTGTTTTTGCTACTCATCTATGTGTACCCACTCAAATTTTTGTTTACCATATTATACAATTTGAATGTAGCCTGGATAACCCAGGACAGGGAACTCTTCGACAATCTATTTCAGGTCGTGATCCCCGCAGAACAAGCCCCTACACTAATGATTATTTATGGACTTGGAGCTGCAGCCGTTTTCCTTGTTATTTCATGGATGTATTTGCTGGCTTACAGGCGTAGAAAGGAAATTGAACTTGATGAAGTTGAAATTTTTCATACAAAAACCAGCATATACGATAATTTGATATCGGCAGGAATACCACTTATTTCCGTGGTGATAGCAGCATTTGGAGGATTCTTCTGGGCTGGTATGGCATATTGGCTTTTTGGCGTAGCCATGCCACTTTTTCATACATTGAGAGAGAGAAGGAAAAAGAAGCTTTTTTCCAAAGCATAGGAGTTTTTGAAATGATTAGACAAATAGAAATCCAGCTTCACCCTTATTCAAGAGGTTTTCATCTTATTACTTCCGAGGTAGTTAGTAAAGTTGACTTCACTGATGTGGAACATGGATTACTTCATGTTTTTATCAAACATACTTCAGCGAGCCTTACCATTAATGAAAATGCAGATCCTACGGTAAGAGCTGATTTTGAACAGCACTTCAATAAGTACATCCCCGAAAAAGCGTCTTATTATAAACACACTTTCGAAGGTGCTGATGATATGCCTGCTCACCTTAAGGCAAGTACACTTGGAAATTCGGTTTCAATTCCAATTACCAACGGAAAATTAAACCTTGGTACTTGGCAGGGAATTTATCTGGGAGAGCACAGAGTTAATGGTGGGAGTAGAAGTTTGGTGATTACAGTGTATTATTAGAAAAAACGTTGGTAAATAGGTGAATTTTCAACTCTTAAAAACCCCTTTTCCGAAACCTAAAAAATCAAGAAAAAAACTTATTTGGATAGTTATTGTTGGATTGGGATGTAGCCTTTTCATTTTACTTTATAACCCATTTAAGATAGCTGGTCAGGCCGGAGAGTTATACTTTAAAGCACTTATTTTTAGCTTAGGTGTACTCTTTTCAGCCTCCGTTCTATTTATGGAGTGGGTATTTCCAAAAGCATTCCCGAAATTATTTGAAAATTGGAATATTGGTAAAGCGCTAACCTGGTATACATTTGTAATGCTTTTTACTGGAACGATCATATTTCTGTATAAGAGTTTTCTTGGTGGGTTTAGTGAATTCAGCTTTTTAGACTTTCTCTATGTTTTTGGTAGAGTCATCGTCATTAGTTTTACAGTGGCAGTGGCTGTGGTAGGTATTTCTCGACTGTTCAATCAGAAGAGAATTTCCACCCTTATTTCTGGAGAAGATTTTCAAATTCAAACGGCAGACGGAAAGTCTATTGCTATTAATCTAAAAGATATTCTCTACGTCACCAGTGATGACAATTATGTAGATATTCATTATCTCGATAATGAATCCAGAACAAAGTTAATTCTAAGATCAAGCTTAAAAAACATTGAAGCTCAGATAGTGAATCCGATCTCTCCGATATTTAGGTGTCACCGACAATTTCTTATTAATGCAGGCCAATTTAGAATAGAGAAAGCAAGTTCGAGAAGTATTACTCTTGTGCTAAAAAAACACTCAGACAAGATCCCTGTCTCCTCTAAATTTGTAGATACCATCAAGCGAGTTGTTCACTAGCCCCAAATACCTGCTTACTCTCCACAAAACCGCTTAAAAGTAAATCCTGAAGTATTACCCACAAGTTATTTGAAAAACCGAGAAGGACTCGGTGAAATATCACAATACATAAAATTTAGATTATGCAATTCAAATTAACATTGTTGGCTGTAGCTATGATGATCAATTCTATGATTAAAGCTCAAAACAATTCAAACCTACATAAGGAAGTATCAAACATCATCTCATCCTATGTAGATGATTTTAAGAAAGATCGCTTTGCATCAGAGCCGATGTACTTTGGAATAGAAGTTCCGGATATCGGTACATGGACGGTAGATGTAACTGGAAAAAAATATGATAATTGGGAGGTGAAAATCTCTGAAGGTAAGCCTTCACAGCCCACATTTATTTACAAAATAGGTTTAGAAACTCTTAAAGCTATTTATTCAGGTAAACTCAATGCTTTAACAGCTCAAGGTAAAGCATTTGTGGGAGACTTTACACCTATGAGTGTAGAAGAAATGAGCGGCTATGAACCGTCATTTGTAGAGCAAGATAAAATCAATCCTTTTTCTTTTCACTTCTGGACTAAGGGCTTTCCAGAAACCATTCCTTTTCGAGAAGGTATGACTCGGGTAGCTCACGGCTCCAATTTTGTAGTTTTCTATTATGAAAAAGGCCTTCGGGCGGCTTGGTATCGGATTCTTCCAGGAGAGCGTGTACGAGATGATGCCAGGGAGCAAGCGGCTCCGTTTCCTATGATGGCAGTTACCATTAAGGGATCTGCAGAAGGTGAAGTGAATGGTGAAAGAGTGAGTATTTCAGAAGGTAATACGGTTTTTTTACCCGCTAACGTCAATCATAAATGGTGGAATGAGAAGGATGAACCGGTAGAGATCATACTTATCATGTTTGGCGAAGGTGCATAAATGTTTTGCACCGCACCAATATCATTTATTAAATAATTTCTAAACTCAAATATCAATATAATGACTAAAAATATATTTGCGGCAATGGCTGTTTTGGCAACTAGTTTCGGATTAAATGCACAATCAACAGAGTACCAAAAACAAGCTGAATCTTATTACAATAATGAAGACAGAGCATCAGAGATTTCTAAACAATTCACTAAGTTTTGGAATAAAATGTTTAATCAAGACTATGCCAACTTCTCAGAACCAGTGTTGGTAGAATGGGAGTATAATAATGGATGGTATCATGGTAGAAATGGAAGAGGTTATCGTGATGGAATAGGTGTGTACTACTTTTCTGAAAACAAAGCACGTTACTTTGGCGGGTGGAAACGTGATAACTTTCATGGTTTTGGTGTCTATATGAAGGAAAAATCCATCTATATTGGAATGTATGATGATGATAAGCAGAATGGCCTGGCTATCAAAATGTGGCCATCTTACAGTCCACTAGATGCAAACGGATTTGCTGGAATTGTCAAGTACTTCGGAGAATATAAAGACAACAAATGGCATGGATATGGGATTGTCTATTTGAAGGATGGTACTTACAAATCTGGGATTTGGATAGAAAGTACTTTAAGCAAAGAATTACCCAAAATAGACGTGGTCGAGAAGTTAGGCTTTTGAAGCCATTCTAATTTGTCCATACTTGAAGTTGAGTGTCAATTAGTACTATTCACATCTAAAGAGTGATGGTGCTAAGTGACACTTTCTCATGTCGTCCTCTTAATTCTAAAAAGCCCATTTCAGTAGATTGAAATTTGCTCTTTAGTTGCATGAGGTCGAGTAAGTCATTTGAAATTAAAAGATCTACTTTTAGTTCATTACACATTTCCTGTATACGCGAAGCAGTATTTAATACATCTCCTGAGAAAGTGATATCGCGTTTGATGATGCCAATTTCTCCAGCCGTTACATTTCCAAAGTGCATTCCCGCCTTAAATTCAGGAATAAGACCATATTTGCTTTTGTATTTTTCACCTTTGGAGGTAATAGTTTGTTGCATATCGAAGTAACAATTGATACAACTGTTATGCTCAAGCCCTCTTTTTACCGGCCAGGAGATCACTATTTCATCTCCTACATATTGGTATATATCTCCGTTGTTACGAATTATGTCGTCTGTAATGTCGGAAAAGAAATCTCTTAATAACTCATAGTATTTTTCATTACCCAGACTTTCAGCTATTGTAGTTGAGGAACGAATGTCAACAAACGTAAATATGCGCTCTTCTTGCCTTGCCGAGTGGTACTTACCTTTTATAAAATTCCAGAGCAATCCATGACCGAATTTGTCATTTATGCTCAGCATAAATTGAGTTAGAGAGGTAATAAAAAACCAGAACATTATATTCTTGATATGATTATAATCGATTATATAAGAATAAAAAGCAGAGAGTCCATAAGGAGTGCCTAATTCTACACCAATTACCAGCGGTACGAACAGTAAACCCAACAAAATGGTGATTAGAAGTACGATAACTATAAAAGAAAGAATAACTGCAAAAATACTGTGCGAATAAGGTTTATCTCTAAGTTTTTCATTGACATAGAAAATCAACCATGCACCTCCTAAGATTGAGCCAATTAGAGCAGCTGAAACATGAAAAAGTAATGAAGTGGTAAAGCTATAGTGTTGGGTTGGGCCTGCCGAAAAATCTGAAAGTAAGGCTAAGTGATCATAGAGCGCCAAAAATATGCCAATAATCACCCATGAGATAACAATTATAGCCCATTTAGAAAGCTGTATTTTAAGTTTTCTATTCACGCTCTAATTTACGCAATCGAGCTACGAGAAGATGCGTTCTGGCTTCAACATATTTATCACATTAGCCTTTCACCTTCTTGCATTTTCATTTCGCCTACGGTCAATCCTTTCTCTCGGGCTTTCTTACGCTCCAGGCTAGCCTCATAGGCAGAAATACCATGTAACTCCGATAAGTAGTCAAGGTGCCCCGGAGAGGTGACCACCATGATGTCATCAGGCGTAATGTCACTTGGACTCTGATAGCCACAAGATTCTGCCAACATCTGAGTCTCTTTGTATAAGGTGTCTGCATAAGTGGCCACTCTTTTTGCTGCGGCCTCAATATCTAATGCTTTTTCCAGTCGTTTGTTTTGTGTGGCGATGCCGGTAGGGCAGTGATTAGTATGACATTCCAACGCCTGAATACATCCTAGTGAGAGCATAAAACCACGAGCCATATAGACAGCATCAGCACCCAATGCCATGGCCACAGCAATTTCTATAGGCGTGGCAATTTTACCACTGGCAAAAATGACGACCTTGTCTCTGACGCCATGTCGTTTAAATGCCCAATCGGCAACGGCTAATGCTTGTTTCATTGGTAGTCCGGAATAACTACTTAAAACATAAGGAGCTGCTCCGGTGCCACCATCACCACCATCGATGACAATGTAATCTGGACCTCGGCCAGGTTCATTTTTCATTTTTTCAGCCACAGCCTCAATTTCAGCGGTATGACCAATGACCATTTTAATACCTGTGGGTTTCTGGGTAATATTTCTGACGTGATCGATGAAGTCAAAAAGACCATTAACATCAGTGAATTCCTTATGCCTTGCAGGGGCGTAGGCATCTTTACCCATCGGAATTTTCCTGATTTCAGAGATCTCCTCAGTGATTTTTTCTTTAAGAAGCATTCCTCCCTTTCCCGGTTTGGCTCCCTGGGCCAGTTTGATCTCAAACATTTTTACCTGCGGATGTTCTGACATCTTCTTTAATAAGTCGTCATCCATATTACCTTCTTCATCTCTAATGCCATACTTGGCGGTACCTATTTGAAAGATTAAATCACCACCTCCATATTCATGACAGGGCGCTAATGATCCCTCTCCTGTATTATGAAATATTCCTGCCATCTTAGCCCCCTTATTAAGTGCAGCATGTGCTCTAAAAGAAAGTGCTCCATAAGACATGGCACTTATATGGACAAAATGACTTAACTCTACTGGCGTAACACCAGTATGCGCTCCTATAATTTTCTTATAGGTCTTTCCTGTTTCTTCGCCAGTTTTTATTGTGGTGTTGGTAAATGTTGCGGGCATGATTAGAGTAGTTCCCACCTTATCCATATCAATTTGACTTCCAAAGCCGATAGTATTTCGGACTCCATTAGACGTATCGTAAACCCAATTTCGAGTAATTCTATTGTAGGGTGTTTCTTCCTGATCATTTAAGAAAAGGTACTGCCGTAACAATGGACCCATGGTCACCAACAGCTTTCTTCCCCATATAACTACAGGAAATAACCGTTGAATTGGACTCTCGGTTTGCTTTTTATCATGAATAAATAAGACAATGGCACCAATGACTAAACCGAAAAGTACAAACTCTCCGGTAAGTGTTGCGGCCCACCGGATAACACCGACAGTTTCCAGGGTAGCGTTCTGAAAATAGTAACCATAGATGGCAGTTGCTAAACTTGATAGTAAAAACCAAGAGATGGTGTAGGCATTAAAACCTTTTAAAAATGATTTAATAGTAGGAGTACCAGAGATGCTCTGTTTGTGAAATTTTCTTTCTTCAGCCATGCTTGATAAGTGGTTTGAACTTATAAGCTAATAGTATTATGGTAGATAGTCAAGCTTAATTACTGTTCAGGCATGTTCAAAACCGCAAGCCATAAGGACTACGATTGATTTGCCGTCCGAATATGACCTGTGGTTTTTCAGATATAATACCTTTTATTAGAGACCACTGTTTATTTGGAAGGCTCTATTCGGTAGTAACTGGAAATCCCCTATCCTTCATTAGAGCTTCAATTTTTGCATCACGCCCTCTGAATAATCTATATGCTTCCGCAGGATCAATGGAGTTTCTGGGAGCAAACAAATATTTCACAAGTTTTGCCGCCATTTCTTCATCATAAAAACCTCCCGGAGCTTCAGCAAACGCTTCAGCTGCGTCCGATGTCAATACATCTGCCCACATATAACCGTAGTAGGCGGTTGCATAACCTTCGCCTGAGAACACATGTCCAAACTGAGGTGTCCTATGACGCATTGGCAATTCTTTCGGCATTTTTAATTCAGCTAGTGTTTCCCGTTCAAATTTGTCAACGTCAATATTGGCCGGATCTGCAAGGTGCAACTTCATATCCATAATTGCTGAGGCTAAATATTCCGTAGTTCCGAACCCTTGATTAAAAGTAGCTGCATTTTTAATCTTTTCTACCAGCGCTGATGGCATTGGTTCACCTGTTTCATTATGAACTAAATAGTTATTAATCACCTCATCAGTCGACAACCAGCGCTCAAGTAGTTGTGATTGAAACTCTGTATAATCTCTTACACCTCCATTTAAGGTTGGGTATTTAACATTGGAAGAGAAGAAGTGGAGCGCGTGACCAAATTCATGAAAGAAAGTAGTAGCATCGTCCCAGGAAACGAGTAGTGCTTCTCCCGGTGCAGGCTCTACAAAATTGGAGTTGTTGGATCCCAATACATTGGTCTTGCCATCGAAGGTAGTGTGACTTCTGTAAGTTGTGGCCCAGGCACCTGAGCGTTTACCCTCCCTGGCATACGGATCGAGGTACCATAGTCCAATGTGTTCACCCGAGTCTTTGTCAGTCACTTCCCATACTTTCACATCCTCATGAAATACGGGGACAGATCCTTCCGGTACGGGAGCGAAAGAATAGTTAAATAACCTTCCAGCCACATAGTGCATGGCATCTGTTAACTTGTCTAACTGTAGGTATTGTTTAACCTCGTCTGAATTAAGGTCATACTTTTCTTTCCGAACTTTTTCAGCATAATAACGATAGTCCCACGGTTCGATCGTGATGTTATCTCCATTCTTGTCGGCAACCACTTGCATGTCAGCAACTTCTTCTGCTACACGGGCTATTGCTGCTGGCCAAACGGCTTCCATTAGTGCCATGGCATTTTCAGGTGTTTTGGCCATACGGTCTTGCAAGCGCCATTCTGCATAATTTTTATGACCTAGTAGCCCTACACGCTCTCTACGTAGCTTTAGGATGTCTGCGATAATGCCGTTGTTATCGTGCTCATCGCCATTGTCACCTCTTGCATAGTAATTGGTCCAAACTTTCTCGCGCAAATCCCTTTCCGTAGAATATGTTAAAAATGGATCCATAGAAGAACGGGTATTCGTCACCGCATATTTACCTTCCTGCCCCTTATCCGATGCTATTTTAGCTGCCGATTTAATATACCCTTCTGACAAACCACCTAATTGATCTTCACTGAGGTACGTTACATAGTTTTCTTCATCATGCAGAACATTGTTGGAGAACTTAGTGTAAAGACTTGCCAATTCTTTATTAATGGCTGCATAGCGCTCCTTTTTCTTTGGGTCGAGGTCAGCACCATTCATAGCGAAGCGATTATAGATCAGATCCACCACGCGTTGCTGATCTGCCGGAAGTGGTGTTTCCTGTGACGCTTCATATACCGTCTTTATGCGTTGAAAAAGTTGTTCGTTTTGCGTTATTTTCGAATTGAACTCCGATAGCAATGGAGCTAATTCTGATCGAATTTCTCTAAACTCCGGTGAGGAGACGTTACTACTAAAAATGCCGTAATAGGTAGAAACCCTGTTTAATGCCTTACCAGAACGTTCCATTTCCTCAATAGTATTTGCAAATGTCGGATCATCCGGATTGCTGGCAATGGCTTCAATTTCTTCCAGGTTCAATTCCATACCCTTAAGCATAGCTGCTTTTACATCTCCTACTTTCATTTGATCAAAAGCAGGAACGCCCTCATATGGACCTGTCCACTCTTTTAACAATACGTTATTGAATTCAGGTTCTTTTGATTCTTTAGTTTCTGGTGTGCAACTGGCAAAAACAACTATTGCTGATAATTGAAGCATTAATAGCTGCTTTATTTTTATTGATTTTATCATGGGTGTGGAATTTTGATTGATTAAATATATCAAAAATGGCCTATGAAAGTACCGTGCAATTACACCTACAATGATCATCATGATTCCAGAGGAGTTTATGGATGGTGAGCGGCCTTAGAAACCTGTTTTACTAACAAGAATGTAAAAACAGAATGAATGGGCGGGGAGCAGCCATAACGAGAAAAGCATTTAGTTATGCTCGCTGCTAGGCAATGTTGTACACTGTTTCTAGTTCCTAAGAAAGTCTAAATCAAAGAAGTAGTGGTTTGGGTCAGTTCGGTCCACGTAAATTTTTGTCCTACCATGGTGCTCAAGTAACATTTGAATAGTATGTCGATCTTTAGAAATTGTTTCTCCGTCAAATATTCTAGACTGACCCTTGTAGTCTGTCGCAAAAGTTATTCTGGTGACATTATTATTTGTCTCTTTAATGTTGAGTTCCGAATCGCCCCCTATGGCATTTAACATTGAAATCCGATAAGAATATCGCTGTTCGGTTGTCTTCCAACTATTTGATTTGAGACTGGTTTTGGTTAGATCTACGGTTATTTGATCACCAGTATCTCTCAAATGCTTCTTTAATTTTAAAGTGTTATTCTGAAGATTTTCCTCATCCTTTTTATTCCTCATCCAGAAAATCAATAGTGGTATTCCTGTTAGACTAAGACCGATTAAGAAGTATAGTAAATTGAACACAGATGCTCTTGCCACTCCATACATTATAATTATCCCTATTAGTATTAAAGAACCCAGGATGCCATAAGTGATATTTTGAAGGTTAATTCGCATGGTGTACAACGTTTTGGGTATGGAGCGTGTCCCGAAGGGCATGCACTATACCCGTTGTTGGGCGTAGTATTTTTTAATATTCATAGCTCTGGACGTGATTATAAAGTAGAGCGAATGAAATACATTTTGCCTTCATTTGGTCTAAACAAAGCTTTTCAGCTAGCATATCATTGTGTTTAGTGTTGATGTAAATCTTGGATTTCTCTGAGCACTGGTATATGTATTCTTCAAGCTTTTCCTTAGGTGAAGGTATTGACTCAGGATTTCCCTTAATCTTTGGCTTTCGGGTTAAATTGAAAACTGTTTTGATTCCTTCAGGGTCGCTTAGAAACCAACCTTCTATTTCCTCAATTGGTACGCAAACAAAATTATACTTAGCAGGGCTTTTGGTCATAATATTCTCCAATTCTCCTTGAAGAACATTTAAATCATTTCTGTCCAAGTCATGTGCAAGAATCACTAAGTCACAACCTTTTTTACTCAGATTAGACGCATAGCTTGCAGCTTTTCTTTTCATTTTACCACAACCACCACCGATTGCTTTTTTGAAGGTTAAGTTATCCTTTTCAACAATTCTTGAAATCAACTTTTTAAAAGAAGTGAAATCACTATTGTCTTCAACAATCAAACCGATTGATTTAATCTTGGGCTTTTTCTTACTCATAATCAAATCCACCTTCTTTCCAATATTCACCCAAATTTCCTTCCTGCTCTAAATAGTCCTTCAACACCCTGTAATCGTTAGCCGACATAATTTTTGAAATAGAGTTAGCTTTTGTTCCTGACTCTATCTCTTTATGAACTAGAAGAATGTTTTCAGGCTCCAACATATCTAAAACATAATCAGAGTGTGTACTGATTATAATCTGTTTGTGTCTAGATTGCTGTTTGATAAGCTGAAGAATGCTATTTAAAAGGCCATGATGAACACAAACTTCTGGTTCTTCAATCAATAAGAATTCATTCTTGTCATTCAGTATATAAAATACCAAGGCAAGAGTTTTAAAAGTTCCTTCTGAAAGTTGATTTGGAGAGAGAGTCAAACCATCAATAATTACCGATGGAACAACAATAGTCTTACTATTCTCAATTTGTTGAATCTTCCCACCCGCTCGAACCTTATATGAACTGCTTGGGATAACGTGGTCTCGGAATTCTATATTATCAATTAGACCTAACCCAAAACCTCCTACTGTATTTAGAAACAGAGTAAATGAAGGTTCATTGCTTTTAAATGCTCTATACAGGTCATATATAAATTGTTGATGAGTACGATTTGCCCTAGAACGAAAACTCATCTGAAAGTCATCTAATTCTATTGAAATTGGACACTTGCTTGGATCTGAAAACTGTGTAGCACTATAATAACTTATATTTGAAAGGCTCTGAACAAGTCTGATTGAAAACTTTGCTTTTTCAGATTGAAATTCCTTTGGAAACTCTTTTATTCTGCTTCTTTTCAGGAATTCAACGAATTCAAATATTTCTGGATTTACGTTATTCCATTTTCGAGTGTTTTGACCTTGTATCCTATATCTTAGCTCTGTGAAGTATATATCATCATAATTACGTTCATCTGTCTGATAGAAGAATTTAGTTCGAAGGAAGATTATTTGTTTTTCAAATTCAATTACAAGATTTATACTCGTACTTAACAGGTCTTCTTTGGTTTCTTCTGAATAGAATCGTCTGTTGCGCTCGCTTTTGGAGAATAATTGGAGGCCGTATAGAATGTTACTCTTACCGACACCATTAGCCCCTATCAAAGCCATTAATGTATGCGGCAACTCAAATCTTGTTTGGACACAAGAACGGTAATTGTTTATTTCTACTTCTAATACTCTCATTTTGGTTTATTTCTTATTACGCCCAACATCCGAATATAAACTATAGCTTATATTCGCAATATATCTTTGCTGAAATTAACTAGAAACCCTTGGAAACTTACTAAAGTCGGGCTTACGCTTTTCTAAAAAGGCATCACGACCCTCTTTGGCTTCTTCCGTCATGTAGGCTAGTCGTGTGGCTTCCCCTGCAAATACCTGCTGTCCCACCATGCCATCATCAGTTAAATTCATCGCGAACTTTAACATTCTTATAGATGTAGGGGATTTCTCTAAAATCTCTTGCGCCCACTGGTAGGCCGTATCTTCTAATTCATCATGGGGAATAACCGCATTAACCATTCCCATTTCAAAAGCTTCTTGTGCACTGTAGTTTCTCCCCAAGAAAAATATTTCCCGGGCTTTTTTCTGGCCTACCATTTTAGCCAGGTAGGCAGAACCATAGCCACCATCAAAGCTGGTTACATCAGCGTCAGTCTGTTTAAAAATAGCATGTTCCTTACTTGCTAAAGTCAAGTCACAGACCACATGCAAACTATGGCCGCCACCTACAGCCCAACCGGGAACCACAGCAATGACTGCCTTGGGCATGAAACGAATCAACCGCTGAACTTCAAGAATGTTGAGTCTTCCCACGCCTTCTTCATCAATATAACCGGAATCTCCCCGAGCTTTTTGGTCACCACCAGAGCAGAAAGAATAGATGCCATCTTTTGATGAAGGGCCTTCCGCAGAAAGCAGAACAACACCTATTTCGGGATCTTCACGAGCGTCTAAAAAAGCATCATATAATTCAGCTGTCGTCTTGGGCCTAAAGGCGTTTCGAACATCAGGACGATTAAAAGCTATTCGAGCTGTAGCCCCTGATTTTTTGTACGTAATGTCCGTGTATTCTTTGGCTGTTATCCAGTTGGCCTTGGTCATATTTATTCAGATTTTAAGAAAGTAAAACTACCTAATTGCCACCTTTTAGAAAACTTAAACTACAATCTATCGTCATCTGATAGCTATCGGATCAGATCGTAATGTAATGGAGCGAAGATTCTAGTTAATTTTAAGAAGTGCTTTTTGAGTAAAATAGATTCTTCGGCTTTTTCAAAGCCTGCTTATGATATAAAAGTTTTCTAAGTTAAAAGATTGCTTCGTGCCTCGCAATAACCATTATCTGGACATTGCGAGGAAGTATGACGAGGCAATCCTTTAATCTATGGATGTCATCCTGTTTGATCTGTTTTGAATTACAAAAAATTACATCTCTGAGTGACGTTACTGGTTCAACTCTATCTCAAAATAGATACCATCTTCTATTTTGGGGTTTGACATTTCGGTAAAACCTAATTTCTTAAGTAAGTTTTGAGAAGCGATATTTTCCTTTGAGGTGATTCCAGCTAATTTTTCAAAACCTGAGCTATTAGCATGTTGCATAATGGCTTTTGACGATTCGAACCCATAACCCTTTCCAAGATATTCAGGAATAAAAGCAAATCCCAAATCTGGTATGTTCAGGTAGTCCCTTTGAAATAGGCCACAAATACCAATGAATTTTCCAGATTTAGAAAGTACCGCATAAGGCCCAAAACCGTGTTTTGAATAGCTATCCAAAGCCCAGGTCTGAATGTATCTTTCGGCATCTTTCATAGTATGGACATTTCTATCGCCTATGTTTTTAAGCCATCCTGCTGAGTTCACTAGTTGATAAATTCCGTTCGCATCTTCTTGCGATAGATCTCTTAGTACCAGGCGTTCCGTTTCAATAGTTCCAATCATTTTTTCCTGTTAAATAATTTCCCTTTTACTCCGCTAATCACATTACGCATGAAAAACAATACGAGATAATATACACCACCCCAAATCATCATACTAAACGTATCATCGACCTCGAGTAACCAGTCACCGATGAGAAAAGCAGCTACAGCAGATAGCATATAAATTGCAAAACGAATAAAAGTAATGACGATCTCTCCTATGAGGTGATCTTTAGTATGATTTTTAAGTGGCTCTACAATTCTCGAATAAGTTAGAAGTATGAACACCAATGCCGTCCACCAGGCGCCCATGCCAAAGGCCATAGCCAAAATAAACAGAAAATAAAAAGATCCTGTAAGTATAGTATAAAGCTTCTTTTTGGCTTCTGTCGTGGCAAAAAATATTGCCACAGCCATTCCAACATTGGAATGAATCATGAGAAATTCTATAATAACATAGTTGCTAAAACCTTCAATAAACTCATAGCTGAAGTAATCTGATGCCAGTAGAATACCGAAGAACATAACAGAAGAAAGCAGCTCAGGATTGACATAATGAGTGACTCTTGAAAACAAGTAACCTTGTGATACATTTCTGAGTATAGCCTGAACGAAGGAAGCCATGATCTAATATAATTTAATTTTAAGCTAGGACGAGGTGTACAAGAACTTTTTTACCTTTGAAACGTTTGTTTCAGTATGCCTAAATCTGTTTTATTTGATAAGGAAGACACGATCAAGAAAGTGACTGAACTTTTTTGGAGAAAAGGCTATAATGGTACTTCTATGCAGGATCTGGTTGATGCTACCGGTCTCAATCGATCTAGCATTTATAATACCTATGGAGATAAGTTTAACCTTTTTAACGAAGCATTGAATTACTATCATAAATCTCAACATGATATGCTGGATGAGCTTCAACAGAAAGCGAAATCTCCTAAAGAGATGATTCACTTGTTATTCAATGGGATTTGGAGCGATTTAAATAGTGAGAATAACAAGGGTTGTTTTCTGTCTAATTGCACCACTGAGCTGGCTAATAGTGATGAGCGCGTTCATGATTTCTTAGCCGCTAACCATCTTAAGATGGTACAGATGTTTACAGATCTTATAAAACAATCTCAGTTGGAAGGAGAGATTTCTCAAGATAAGAACCCAGAGGTACTTGCCAATTATCTTTTCTCAAGCTTGCACGGCTTAAGGGTAACTTCCATGGTAGCTACCGATAGGAAGACAATAAAAGCCATTGCAGATCAGGTTTTATTGGCACTTTAAAAAACTAATAATCAGTTAGTTAAAAATTAGGTACAACTTTATTTTTCTTATTTGAAACAATCGTTTCAATACTGTCGTTATCTAAACCAATCGTTTCAAATAAAACATAAATAAAAATTTATAATGGGAAAATTAGAAAGCAAGGTAGCGCTAATCACCGGAGGTAATAGTGGGATAGGACTGGCAACAGCCAAATTATTTGCTCAAGAAGGAGCAAAAGTAGTAATCACCGGTAGGAGAGAAGATGCTTTGAAAGAAGCTGTGAGTGAAATAGGCTCAGGTGCCGATTATGTTGTAGCCAACGCTACTGAATTTGGTTCAGCTAAGAAATCTGTGGATGCCGTGGTGGCAAAACACGGTAGTATTGATATACTATTCTTGAATGCCGGGATAGCACAATTCGCTCCTGTTTCAGACATTACTGAAGAACATTTTGACGATCATTTTAATACGAATGTTAAGAATCCATTCTTTACTATTAAAGAGGCCATACCGTATTTAAATGAAGGTGGAGTTGTTATAAGTAACACCTCTATTGTTCATCAAAAAGGATTTCCCGGATCAGGAGTATATTCTTCAACCAAGGGTGCTTTGAGAACATTGACAAGAGTATTGGCTAATGAGTTGGCAGCAAAAAATATTAGAACCGTAAGCGTTGCCCCGGGTCCGATAGAAACGCCTATTTATGGTAAAATGCCAATGACGGAGGAAGAGCTTCAGGAGATGGGCGCGGGTTTTGCACAGCAGGTTCCATTAGGACGTTTCGGAGCTTCTGAAGAAGTTGCGAAAACAGTGCTATTTCTAGCTTCTAGCGATGCCTCTTATATCAACGGGATTGAGCTGGAAGTTGATGGTGGATTAAGTCAGGTTTAAATTAAGAGTCACATAATTTTATATTATGCCCCAGTGAAAACACTCACTGGGGTTAATTTTTTGCTTTAAGGGGAAGTCATTTAAATCTACTCATTGCAAATCTGGAACCTTTTTGTAGACCATTTTTTACTCCTGAAATTTCTGCCACAAGTGAATCTGAGTTTATTTTTCTGTAGGTAATTACTTGAGGAAAGTCATGTTGCTTATTCTCAAAAATAAACTCATTATCTGTATGTGATTTTAGTTTGAACCTCACTGGTTTTTGGTCATTTTGATCCATGACTGTTGGTATGTAAAAGAGTGTATTTTGTTCCTCAACAATTTTAATGGTTTCAAAAACAACGGTGTCTTTATCTTTAACCATATAACTTTTACCAGCCAGCTCCAACTCATTTATAATTTCCCATGATTCATAAATACTCCCTCGATTTGTATTGTTTTCCCAAGTACCTATAAGCCAGACCGCCTTATCTATCAGACTTTTCGGTTTAGTTTTAAGGCTTGCTAAACCTACCATACAAATACAGCTGATGAAAATTGCAATGATGTTTAATGAATTAAGATATTTCTTCATGACTAGTTTTTAAGTCAAATAAAGTAAATCTGCTGAGCATCTAATTGTAAATCTGCGACATGACTACTCTTTACTATAGAACAGAGAGGATATTAATAAACTGTCCCCATAAAACTGTTTTGGTGTTTGTCCGGTAAACGCCTTAAAATCCTTGATGAAATGGGCTTGATCATAGTAACCTTCATCATAAGCCAGGCTGGTAAGACTATCATGATTATTAGTCAATAGTTCTTTTAGAGTTGATTGCAAGCGGATTATTCTAGACAGATACTTAGGGGAAAGGCCTACTTCATTTCTAAACTTACGTTCTATTTGTCTTCGGTTTACCTGGGTGATTTTTGAAAGTTCTTCAACCGAGTATTTCCCTTTTACCTCTAGTATTAATTCAATCGTTGAATTGATTAAATCTTCCGTGTTACAGCGACTTTTTAATTTATCTAGCAGAAAACTTTCAATGATACCAATGCACGTTTCAGTATTTGAAATTTTAAGAATTTGTTTCTCTAACTCCATCCCACTTTTTCCAAAGACCTTATCAAGGGATATGGCACTATTTTCAAATTCTTTGAGTGGCAGTGTGGTAAATGGTGTAAAACCGTGTGGATGGAATCTCGCTGAAAGAATATCTGTTTTACCCGTAGGTTCAATTTTAAGAGGTTCAGTGAGTTGGCCAATTACAAAACACTTTGGTTGAATCAGACTTCGCCCATCAGGTAAATGTTGTTTATAGTGATCGCCAAAATGAAATATCATTTCCATTTTTCCATCAGGTACAATCACTTGCTCTTTCCCAATACTGTCAGACCCTTTGAGAGTCCAAAAACACTCTATAAAATCATCTAAGCTTTCACTAACTGGAAAAGTTTGATAATCCATTTCTAAATGTTTTTAAACACTAAATAAAAGCTTGTTCCTTTCCCAACTTCTGATTTAACCCTAATAGTGCCTTCATGAAGATGCATTATTTGTTTTGACAAACTAAGTCCAATGCCTGATCCTTCTTTTTTAGTCGAGAAGAAGGGTACGAAAATTTCTTTTAGTTCCTTTTCTTGTATTCCTGAGCCGTTATCTTTCACCTCTATAATCACTCGTCCATTTTCATGATAGGCTAAGAGATCTATTTTAGGATTGTCAACTTTTGCTACTGCATAAGAACTATTTTTTATTAGATTAATTAGAACTTGTTCTATGAGTGAAGTATCAATGTCTAAGCTTTCTATATTGTCGATATAGCTATATAACTCAATCCCCTGTTTATCCAATTCAGCTTTGAGTAAGTCTTTAGTGGTGCCAAACAGAGCAGCTACGGATTCCTGTTTCAGTTTTGGTTTAGCAACTTTTGTGAGCTTACGGTAATCATCAATAAAGGTGAGCATGCCATTACTTCTTCGTTGAATAGTCTTCAAAGAAAAAAGAAGGTCTTCGATATCTTCATTACCCAGCTCATCAATGGTTTTTGATTTTCCTTCTTTCTCAAAAACGGTTTGCATAGTCTCCGTAAGTGAGGATATAGGTGTGGCAGAGTTCATAATTTCATGAGTGAGAATTCTTATGAGTTTATGCCAGGCCTCAATTTCCTTTTGCTCAATTTCACCTCGTATATCCTGAAAGGTAATTAACTTATAATTTTTGTCGAGCATTTTCATCGACACCACATCAACTGACAGCGTCTGATTTTCACCATCAATCGCTAGTTCAATTAACTTTCTTCCTGATTTACCCAACGATTCTATCTGGTCTGTAAAGCTCTTGGCTTTTTCTTTAAGGATTTTCCAGTTTTTGATTCCCTTAACATGCAGTACTCTCTCAGCTGGTTTATTCATAAGTACAATGTTTTGGTCATTCTCAAGAGAAATGATGCCAACATTTATACTGCTCACTACTAATCTTAAATATTCAAATTGTGCTTGCTTTTCTATTTTGGTTTCTTCGTAAGCCTGGATTACATCATCGAAAGCGTCATGCAACTCTTCAAAAGACCTTCCAATTTTTGATCTTCTGAAGTTTATAGAAAAGTCGTTGTGTCGAATTGAAAGTATAAACTTAGCGAGCTCCTTATTGGTATAGTTCAAAAAACGGATTAGCTCATACACCTGGATGATTAAAATAATGAAGAGAATGATTTGATTAAAGAATAGTCTCTCGTCTCCAAAAATGTAGCTGAAAGCCAACAAATTCAGCATGATAAAAACTACTCTTATTATTACTTTAAAATCAAACCTTTTATACATTACAAGTGGTGCTTGTTTTCAGTTGAAAGTATGAATGATATTGATGATTTCAAATTCGTAGACATTCATTAGTCAATAGCAAAAGAGTAAAGAATAATTATTACTTACCCATAATGCGTTAATTAATGCAATAATGAAATTGTAGCCCCTAGTTTAGTTTCATGAAAATATCAATGATTTTATTATTAATTACCACGGGCTCCCTGGCAATTGCTACTTCTCCTAAAGAAACGATGGCAAAAGAACGAAGTAAAAATGCTTTATTCGGAAGCTGGTTAATGAAAGAAATTCACTATATCTACTCGGATACAACGGTCATTTTGGATATGAAATATCCGGGGCGACTGATTATTTCAGATAGCACCTACTCAATCATGTACAACCCTTATGGGCAACAAAGAAAGGCTGCTGCTAATATTTCGAAACTTTCTGATCATGAGATGATTTATGCATTTAAGACACTTGCATTTAATACAGGTAGCTATGTAATGACGGATTCCTTATTTATTACGACAGCTAATATTGCAAAAGTGGCGGGTTTTGAGGGAGGAAAACAGTATTATAAATATCAAAAAAACTCCAATTTGCTAGATCTTGTCATGTTTGATGAAACTTATCCTGACGGTAAAAAGCCTGAGTGGTATGGGAAATTAAAAATACTTTTTAAATTGGAGAGGGAGTAGTTCACTTCAATTGACTATTCTAAGATACATATTACTAGTTTATGCCTTCGGTGCAATATTTACAGCCGGAGGTATTTTTTTTAAGAGTAGCAAAATTTCTAATATTTCATTAGCCGGTTTTGTACTGTTGCTAGGAATTGAAATGTTTGAGTTCTTACTATCTACGAGTAATATCATTTTCGAATACCCAGAATTAAGGGGCATTTTCTTTTTTCCAGCCGGTTATCTATATGGGCCTTTTTTATTGATTCATTTGCTTTCTATTTCCGGAACCAAGATAAGCAAGGTGTATCTGCTTCATTTTATTCCATTTATAATAATTCTGGCTATTATGAGCGAGTTATGGTTGATGGATGGCATTGAGAGAATTAATTTTCTCTCTGAGAACTTTATAAGCTGGACCATGAATATGAATTATGCGAGGGCTGCTCATTTATTCATTTATGGAACAATCTTACTTTACCTTATCTATCGTCAGCGCTTATTTCTTAAACCAAAGGAAAAGTTATATGAACTCTCAATTTGCTTAATCTACTTTTTGAGCACGTTAGTCATCAGCTGGCTCACAGAATATGCAAGTGGTTGGCGTGATTTTATATACTATTATTTCACTACTTATACTTTAATTTCTCTAATCGCATATTTGTTGTATTCCGATCCAAAATTTTTATCAGAGATAAGTCAGAAATACCTCAGATCTGGCTTAAAAAATAGTGATATGAAGCGAATACTAACTAAAATTAAAGAAGCCTTTCAAAATGATCAGACTTGTTTAGATGGTCAAATCAATCTAGCATCATTTTCAGAGCAAATCAATGAGAAGCCACATCATGTATCTCAAACGCTATCTACTGAACTTGATAAAAACTTCAATGAATATGTGAATGGGTTTAGAATACAGCAGGCTGTTAAAATTTTACAAAACCCTTCTTTTAATCATTATAAAATGGAAGCTATTGCTCTAGAATCTGGCTTTAATAATAAGGTTACCTTTAATAAGGCTTTTTTAAAAGAAACAGGAATGACACCTTCTGATTACAAGCTTAACTGGAATCCCTTATTGAAATAAGCTTTTAACCGCTCAACACATTTTTTATACATGTCGTCTAGCTGACCGTTTCAACACTAATAAACTAGGATTGGCATGACTACGAAAAGTAAGATATGGATTCAATGGCTTCTGATAATGATATTATCATTTCAGTTTGTTGGAGCGGCAATAACAAAATTGGCAGGAGGAATGTGTGATCATTTCCTTTCCAATGGTATGTCAATTGAGTTCATGTATTTCATTGGTTTTCTGGAAAGTCTTTCAGTGATTGGGTTATTTTTTACCGCTTACAGAGTTAAGTCTAGTCTGATACAAATATTAATAATGGCAGGTGCATTATATACTCATCTTTCAGGTATGGATATGCTAATGGTTTTGTTGAATATTACCAACATAGGATTCTCCTCAATTATCATTTGGGTTCAACTTGAAAAAAGATACATCGCTGATGATATGTTGAGACAAGAAGTTGGGGATTTGGAGAATTAAGTCATCCGTTAGCTTCAACTAGACAATCCCATACTTATTCAACCTGCGATAGAGTGCAGTACGTGTTAAACCTAGCTGTTTTGCTGTACCAGTTACATTTCCATCATTTTCTCGTAATGATTTTTGTATAAATACCTTTTCCATTTCGTCCAATGTTTGGGCAGGACTATCATTAATGCTCATTCTGGTTTCAGGTTCATTAACGAATAACTCTACTTTATCAATAGTTCTGGTCTCTGCCAAAATTATAGCCCGTTCCGTAGCATGTTGCAGCTCACGAATATTGCCTGGCCATGGATATTTTTTTAGTTTATTAATTACTGACTCTGTGACAGTGATCAATGGCTTCTGGTATTTTTTCGAATAAATATCAATGAAGTGATTTAACAGCAAAGGAATGTCATGAGTTCTTTCTCTTAGCGGAGGCAGGTGAATTTCAACAGTATTCAATCGGTATAGTAAATCTTGCCTGAAATCACTATTTGCTACCATTTCATTAATTCTGCTATTAGTGGCACTTACAAGTCTGAAATCGACACCAATCTCTTTTGAAGACCCCACACGGTTAATCTTCTGAGCTTGCAAAGCTGTCAATAGCTTCGCTTGTAAAGCGAGAGATAGATTGCCAATTTCATCTAAAAACAAGGTGCCATTTTGTGCCATTTCAAATCGTCCTACTTTGTCAGTTTTAGCATCAGTAAAAGCTCCTTTTACATGCCCAAATAACTCGGACTCGAAGAGTGTTTCCGTAATAGCACCCAAATCAACATTGACAAACGTTTCATCTACCCTAGACGAGTGCTGGTGTATAGCTCGTGCTACTAACTCTTTTCCTGTACCATTCTCACCTAGTATCAGGATATTGGCATCAGTCTTGCCTACCTTTTTTATTAGTTCTTTTACTTTTTCTATGGCTGCAGATTTGCCAATAAAGTTTTCAAATTTTTGATTGCTATCAAGCTGTTGCTGTTGTTGAGTAGCTTTTAGCCTTACAATTTCTTTTTTAGATTGACGCTGTTGAATTGCGGCTAGAATAGTCCCCAGCAATTTCTGATTTTTCCATGGTTTAAGAATAAAATCACTCGCTCCCATTTTCATGGCTTTAACCGCAAGGTCTACCTCCCCATAGGCAGTGATCAAAATAACTATGGCTTGAGGGTCAATTTCAAGGATTTTAGATAAATAGTGAAATCCCTCTTCGCCATCATTAACCCCTTTTTTGAAGTTCATATCTAGTAGAATGACATCATAGTCTTTTATTTCAAAATAACCAGATATTTTTTCAGGATCTTCCTCAATATCAACACTAGAAAATTCTTGCTTAAGAAACATCCGTGCTGTTTCTAGTACGTCTCTGTCGTCATCTATGATAAGAATATTACCCTTTGTTTTCATCAATGGTCAAATTACACGTAAATGAGAAAATACACTAGAAGTGTGTAACGTTTTTGATACAAGTAAATTGAAAAACGGCAAGAACTACACAAAGTTTTAGATATCACTATTGTTATACTCTTATTGATTACTCTAGGCTGTCCGATTATCAGTGAAGAGGGGTATTTGAATGGTAAAAATACTACCCATACCTTCTTCACTTTCAGCACTTATACTTCCGTGGTTGAGCTGAGCAAATTCAGCGGCCAGTGAAAGCCCCAGACCTACTCCTTTTTCTCCACTAGTGCCCCAGGTACTTTTTTTGTTGTCCAAATGGAATAGATTCTTCATTTTTTGCTCGGTAATACCCACGCCATTGTCTATCACATTAACAACGACAAAATCATTAGCTGCTTTTGCAGACAATTTTACCTCACCACCCTCTTCTGTAAATTTCAGGGCATTACTTAGAAGGTTTCTTATTATAGTTTGAAAACTGTTCTTGTCTGCCCAAATAAGTAAATTGGAATCTATATCATGAAGTAGGTTAATTTTTTTGGAGGCAGCTATATTGGCAAGTACTTGCAACGTTTCGTCTGCCAACTCTTTTAATTGTAGTTTTTCAGGTTTATAGGGAAACTGCCCTTGTTGGCTGATTGCCCACTTTAGGAGATTATCAAGTAAGGAGTACAAATGCTTTGCTGACTTTTCGATATGATCACCCATTTCTATGAGCTCATTTTTATTTCCCTCCATAACCAACATTTTGATAACTTCGGAAATGCCCATTATGGAATTTACAGGTCCTCTTAGATCATGGGAAATAATTGAAAAAAAACGGTCTTTAGTTGCATTCAGAGAATTGAGTTGATCTCTTTGTTTTTGCATTTCTAACCGCTGAGAGGAAACTGTATGGTTGACTCTTTTTCTAATTTGATTAGTACGATACAAAACGAGCGTAAGCGTGCCAATCAATATTAAAACTACAATAAGTGCTATAGCAATTATTCGCTGCCGCTGCTTTTCTTTATTCAAAAGATCAACTTCTATTTGTTTCTGAGACACTTCAAATGCAGTTCGTAGATCTGCCATTTTACGAATGGTCTCTTCGTTATTTATGCTGTCGCGATAGATCAGATATTGACTTTGATGTATATAGGCATTTTCGAAATCCTTATTCAATTCATATAGTTCTGAAAGCTTCATATTGGCATCTCGAATTTGTTCTTTTAGTCCATTTTTAATGGCAATGCTTAAACTATTAGAGGCGTAAGCAAGCGCCCTTGGCATATCTCCTTTTTCTTTATAGATGTCTGCCATATAGGTATCGTACACTGCGATAGGGTATAGATCTCCAAGCTCTGTGAGTATTTCAGTGGCAGCATTAATGTTTTTTTCCGCTAATTCATGTTTACCTTGTTCAGCATAAACTAATCCAATGTTTCCCAAGTTGTAAGCTGTTCCTAATAGGTAATTGATGTTTTTATATATTTCACCTGATTCCTTAAAGTAAAAGATAGCTGTATCCAATTCATGATTAACTCGGTAGAACTCGCCAGTATTCATTAAAGTGCCTGCTAACGTAATTGAATCATTAGCCTGCCTTAATCCAGAAATGGCTTGATTATAAAATTTGAGTGTTTTGGAGTAATCCTGTTGTACCCGATATATACCGGCAATGGCATTATACAAAATTGCTTCCTGCTTACTATTGCCACTCTCTTTAACGTATGTGAGGGCTTCGAGAAAAGCATCTAAACCGTGTTCTAAATCACCTTTTAGTTTATACGCATATCCAATTTCTATTAATATTTTGTAGCACCATAATGGATCATCTAATTTCTTTGCGAGTTCATATGCCTGTGCTCCATAGGTAATAATGGCGTCTTGGTCGGTGTGATTCACCATGACCTCTCTTAGTAGTTCTATTTTGACCGAATCTGACAGTTTCTGGCCTGATTCCAGTACATTGATTAGACTATCTGCTTTTGGTTGGTTTTGACAGAAGCATTGGGTTGTAATAAAAACAAAACCTATTAAGAAATAGGTTTTGTTACTCATCAATGTTCTTAACATTTTTTTAAATTTCCCTCACTTTTATTTCAGGATCGTCAGTATAATCTGTAGTCCCTATTCTGTATCCAATCGAGTACGATTCACTGCCAGTAGCACTGTTATTAACTACTCCTACCCAAGAACCATCAGGCTGTTGTGCGGGGTCTGTACTAAAAACATCTTGACTTCCTGCCTTTGCTGCAATACTTGTGATAGCGTCTATTCCACCACCTGATTTAAGCTTCCAAGTAACTGTATCTCCAGGGTTTACTAATGTTGTAATGGAGTTATCTCCTGCATGACCTTCATTATCTGTAAGGTACAAACCATTACTATCCGCTTGTTTACTAATTAAAATAATTTCGTGTGACATATATATGAATTAAGATTTAAAATAATCATGGGAATATAGATATTGAATTATAAACTAAGGCTCTTACACGTCAAAAAGTTTGAAGTTTAAGTCAAATTATAAATCCAATTCAATAGTGAGTTTATGAAATAGCGTACGTTTTTGATACAATAAAGCGTAATGATTTTGATACAGCTTTTGGTTATATAACCATTAAAAATCACATTTCAGATGAATGAGCGTATATTCTATTAATTGGCACTTGCTTTGGCGTCTGTTTATCAAATTCTAAGACTATGTTCAAAAATTATCTTAAAATCACTCTTCGAAATATAAGAAAAGATAAGTGGTATTCTCTGATCAATGTAATTGGACTAACGATCGGAATTACGGGTAGCTTGCTTATCTACCTGCACATTTCTCATGAGCTAAGCTTCGATAACTTCTACGAAGATTCGGAACGTATTTTTAGAGTAGTAAGGACATCTACTGACAATCAAGGAGTAGATTATGATCATAATGTGCCTTACCCTATGATTAAGTCATTGAACAGTGACTTCACAGAGCTTGAAAAGGCCACTTTATATCACTCTGATGATGATTATGCCTTGACTAGGAATGGAGAAAGGTACATAGCCGATAAAGGGATCTTTGCAGATAGCAATTTTTTTGAAATACTGAATTTTCCTATCATAAGTGGTGATCCCAAAAAGTCTTTAGCTCAGCCCAACTTTATATTTCTTTCAGAAAGTACGGCTAAAAGTATTTTTGGTAATGACGATCCGGTTGGCCAGGAGTTGAATTTTGAAAACCAATTAGATCTTGAGGTGGCTGGGGTATTCAGAGATATACCTTCAAATTCTTCAATAATATTTGACATCGTTATTTCTTATCCTTCTTTCAGTAAAGATGTTATTGGAGGCTTAGATATCGATGTCTGGGATATGACGGTCGAGGGCACAGCATTGGTAAAAATTAAGGAGTCGGCTACTATAGAATCAGTGAACGGGCAGATGGCAGAGGCAATGAAAAAGTATTTTTCTGAACAGGATTATTCTCGTAGGGCTTACACGCTACAAAATGTTGAGGATATTCATTACGATGTTCGTTGGAATTCAGGAGCGGTAAATGACACAGCACTACTTACAGTTGGAATTATAGGCGCCTTTATTCTATTCCTAGGTTGTGTTAACTTCATTAACCTTTCTACTGCCTTAGCTATTAGAAAATCTAAAGAGGTTGGTGTGCGTAAAACACTTGGGGCTAACAGAAAACAGCTTCTTATTCAGTTCCTTGGAGAAACATTTTGTATTACACTAGTATCCGGTTTTTTATCTATCGGTATTGCAGAGCGATTAATACCAAAGTTCAATGATTTTTTCAGTACATCTCTTACTATGAATGTATTTGAAAGTTATGACATTCTTGGGTTCACTTTATTAGTTATAATTATTGTAACGCTTCTTGCGGGTACATATCCTGCTTTTATATTATCAAATTTCAACCCAACCAGGGCACTGAAAAATAATATTCATTCGTCTTCCAATAGCTCATTGTTTCTTAGAAAAGGGTTGATAATATTTCAATTTGTGATTTCGCAAGTACTTATCATTTCTACCATTGTCATAGCTTATCAGATGGATTATTTTCTAAGTAAGCCACTTGGCTTTCAAAAGGATGGTGTCTTAAATATTGAATTGCCAGATAACGATAAGAACAAGCTGGATTTACTCAAATCGAGGTTATTGCAAAGTAGCACTATTCAAAAAGTAGCACTGGGTCTGGGAGCACCTGCGGCTACAAATAGCTTTGGTACGGGATATAGGCTATCTAAGGACCCTGAAGACAGCCGTATAGACATTCAGGTGAAGCCGTCTGATATTGATTATCTAGATACCTATGGGCTTGAGTTAGTTAGTGGTAGGTGGTTTACAGAATCTGACGTGAGACTATCCATAAATATGTTCGAAGAAGATAGTACGCTTGATAAGGAGTTGACCTACCTATTAAATGAAACTGGAGCCAGATCACTTGGATTTACCAACCCGGAGCAGGTAATTGGTAAAGTGATTAACACAGGCGTTGGTGGTATAGATGGAGAAGTTATAGGTGTGGTTAAAGATTTTCACCTTTCATCATTACGTGACGAAATCATGCCGGTCTTATTCGTTAATTATCCGAGATTTTATTACAACGCTGGTGTAAGAATATCACTCAATAATACTCAGGATGCTATCACTCATGTGAGAGATGTATTCACTAATCTGTTTCCTGATGAAGTATTTAATTATCAGTTTGTAGAAGATGAATTAGGAGAATTTTATGTGAAAGAAAAGCAGGCGTACAATCTGTTTGTGATCTTCAGTGGATTATCAATTTTTATATCATGCCTGGGTTTACTCGGCATGATCTCTTTTGTGGTAGCGCAGCGTACTAAAGAAGTAGGTGTAAGGAAAGTGTTGGGTGCCAGTATAAATTCCATTATGCTTTTATTCACTAAAGACTTTATGCTATTAGTCATCATGGCATTTGTTCTGGCCGCTCCTATAGCATGGTATTTCATGGATCAATGGCTGGCTGAGTTTGCCTATCGTGTTGATATTACAGTTGCCTACTTTTTGATTGCTATCGCTATATCAGGTGCTATCACCTTTCTAACTATAAGCTACCAATCGCTAAGAGCGGCATTATCAAGTCCTGTAAATGCTTTGAGGGATGAATGATTTTGAAACAACTAAAAGCCACATCTAAATGCTCAAAAACTATATTAAACTGGCCATAAGAAATATAACTAAGAGTAAGCTGTATGCTGCGGTTAATATTATTGGCTTGGCCGTTGGATTAGCTTGTGTTTTAGTAATCATGAGTTACTTACAGCTTGAGTTATCATATGATAGTTTTTATGAGAATAATGAAGGCCTTTACAGGGTTACTGTAAATTGGGAAGATGATGGTGAATGGGTGGAGTCAGCTAAGAATCATTCACCTTTAGCTATTCTTATAGATCAGCAAGTAACTGAAGTCTTACATACGGCTAGAGTATTTCCATACCCTGTGTTCATTTCTGTAGATAAAATCAATAAAAGTAAAGAGACTCGTTTTTGTTTTGCAGACTCTACTTTCTTTAGTGTATTCAATTTTGAGGTAATTAGTGGCGATCTTACCTCAGCCCTGAATATTCCTATGTCTACAGTACTTACTGAAGATCTAGCCATTAAGTATTTTGGTTCAACTGATATTGTTGGAAAAGAGTTGTTTTATGAAGATGAGCGGCAAAGCACTTCGCTGACTGTAACCGCAGTGATTGAAAATTTACCGCAAAACACACATTTCGATTTTGAAATGCTGACATCATTTAGCTCTCTAGAACAACTAATGCCATGGTATAATAACTGGTATCACCCACCTGTTTATCTGTATCTTGAAGCCAAATCCGCAGCCGAACCAAAATTACTTCAAGCAAATTTAACAAGGTCAATTAATGATCATTTGCCTGATCGCGTATTGGAAGAGAAGCGAGAGTTTAACCTTCAGTCGGTCTCTGATATACATCTATATTCAAGTTTATCGAATGAATGGAAGGCCAATTCAGATATTGTCTATGTCAGGCTGTTTGCAATTATCGCTTTTTTCATTTTGGTGGTGGCTTCAATAAATTATATGAATTTAGCAACGGCTAGGGCAACCGAGAGAGTGAAGGAAATAGGTATGCGTAAAGTGTTGGGTGCTGCCCGCAGACAACTCATAGTTCAATTCTTAGGAGAATCAATTATCATCACTTTTATAGCCACAGCGCTGAGCTTCGTTTTGGCTGAGTGGGTACTTTTAAAAGTCTTCAATGAAATGGTTAGTGTTAAACTTTCATTGAATTTCATTTTAGAAGGGACATTTTGGTTATATACATCGATTATATTTCTAATTATAGGTTTTCTATCAGGCCTTTATCCAGCTCTATATTTATCAAGTCTGATGCCCGGACGCATTTTAGGTGGTCGCAAGGCAAGTAAAGGGGCAGTTTCGTTAAGAAGAGGGCTGGTTGTATTTCAATTTTTTATAACCACGCTTTTGATTATCGGGACTTTAACTGTAGTCAAGCAAACTGATTTTTTGAGAAATAAAAACCTTGGTTTTGAGAAAGAATTCATCATTGCTCTTAAATTGGTAGATAGGCATGCTCAAACTAATTATGACCAGCTCAAGCAAAAACTTCTTAGAGAATCATCGATAAAGGCAGTTGCACTTTCATCAACACTACCTGGTGGTCAGGGTTTTTATGGATTTCAAGTAAAAGCAGATGGAAAAACTGATAAAGAATATTCAATTAAAACTCTTGGAGTTGATGAAGACTTCCTATTCACCTATGGTGTCCCCTTAGTTGAAGGGCGTGATTTTTCTAAAGAAGTGCCTTCAGATCAATATTCAGCCGTCATCATCAATAGGGCAGCCGCAGAATTTTTTGGTTGGGATGAGCCGATAGGAAAAGAGGTGGATCTTACAATACATCTTCAGCAGGAAGTACTGCGAAAGAGTAAGGTTATTGGATTAGTCGAAAATTTCCACTTCGAGTCATTATATAAAACCATTGAACCACTAATAATCTACATCAATAAGCATGCTTATTATAGTGATTATTTGTCTGTGAAATTTTCAACAGATCATCTCTCAAACAGTATTGATATACTAAACAAGAATTGGATTGATTTTGATCAGAATAAGCCTATGGAAATTTACTTTCTTGATCAGGAACTAGACAAGCAGTATGTTGCTGAAGTAACACGTAGTAAGCTTTTTAGCTCGTTTGCTACACTTTCGATTTTAATATCATGTCTTGGAATATTTGGATTGGCAACTTATACGGTTCAGAAACGGACCAAAGAAATTGGCATTAGAAAAATATTAGGAGCTAATGTTTCTGTCATTCTAAAACTGGTTGTAAAGGAGTATTTACTCTTAGTAGTATTGGCCAATATCATGGCCTGGCCGATAGCATGGTACTTTATGAATAACTGGCTTTCAGAATTTGTCTATAAAATCGATATGACTATATGGTATTTTCTATTAGCTATACTCATTTCTGTTTTCATCACCTTTCTAACTATAAGTTACCAGTCGTTAAGAGCGGCATTATCAAGTCCTGTAAATGCTTTGAGAGATGAATAGTATGTTCTGGAAAAATATTACACTTATCATTAGAAGACTTCAAAAGGATAGCACTTATACTTTGTTTAATGTTTCAGGCTTGGCAGTTGGCTTTTCTGTAGTCATTTATATTAGCTTGTTTATTAACCATGAACTTACCTATGATGAATTTATTCCGTCACACGAGTCGATCTTTAGAGTAAGTGATAAAAGTTATGCACTCACATCTCCTGCACACTTAGGTTATCTGACCGAGAATCTAGATGAAATAGAAGCTAAAACTTATTTATTAAATAGTGGCAATTTCTTAATAGGTTTTGATGGTTTAAGAATGGTTGAACCAAAAGGGTATTATGTTACAGGAGATTTTTTCAATGTATTTGATTATTCGGTAGCTAAGGGTTCTTTAAGTAGATTTTCAACACTACCTAATGCCATTGTCATCACGGAAGCTATGGAAAATAAGCTTTTCGGTGATGATTCCGGACTTAATAAGGTAATAACTATTTACCAGGGTGATGAAGAAAATATATTTGAAATTATAGCAATACTCAAAGATTTACCCACCAATACCCATCTGTCATTTAATATGTTGGCACATATGCCTAATGCCATTTTTGAAACTAATCAAGATAGTTGGGGGTACACGATCTATCATGGGTATGTAAAGAATAAAGAGGTCTATACAACTCAACAATTTCAAAGGAAAGTCGACAGAATTTTTGCTGAAAGAGCATTAGCGAACAATTGGTTCCCGGGAAAGAAAACTATTGAAGAAATCCTAACTCAAACCAAATTTGAAACACCTTTATCACTTCGTTTGGATGATATATATATCAATTCCAATCTTGATTCTGATCTAAAACTCAGTGGGAATATTGACAATCTTTGGATATTTGGAGCAACAGCATTATTTATTTTACTCTTAGCAGTTACCAATTTTGTTAACCTCGCTACAGCACAGTCTGCCAAAAAAGCCAAGGAAGTAGGCGTCAGAAAAACCTTAGGTTCTTCCAGATCACGATTGGTAGCTCAATTTCTATCTGAGTCAATTTTTTTATGTTTGATAGCTGCACTATTAGCACTTGGATTAGTTGAGTTTTTAATTCCCTTGATGAAATCTTTTTTAAACTTTGAATTCTCATTCAGTATCATTTCTAACCCTATTTCACTTATAGTTCTATTTATTCTCGCAGTAGTAGTGGGGGTTTTGGGTGGACTTTATCCAGCTTTTTATATTACCTCATTTAAACCAGCTGCTGTGATTAAGGGAAGGTTATTAGTGGGAGAGGGAGGTGCCTTTTTGAGAAATGCATTGGTAGTTTTTCAATTTACAATTTCTATTGCGCTTGGTATTTTTGTTTATGCAGTCCAAGATCAATTGAAATATAGCCTTCAAAAGAATGTGGGCTTTCTGAAAGAAAATGTAGTAGTTATTGATAATTCATTGGAACAATTAGGTCAAAATGCACAAAAGTTCAAGATCCATGTTCAGGAGGATTCCAGATTTGTTTCAGCCGGATATTTTAACTTTAATATGGTCTCTATGAGCTCAACATTTATGGCTCCTGAAAAAAATGAGTATGAGGGAGATCCATTTAGAATCTATTATCAATGGACTGATTCGAGCTACATGTCTACCCTAGGATTTAACCTGATTGAAGGAACAGCCTTCAATGAACTTTCACAGAGTGATACTTCAGTTATCATCTTGAATGAAACAGCGGTGAAGCAACTGGGCTTTTCAGAACCTATTGGTAAGAGAATTGAATTTGGTGGTTCCCCCGGTAATTTTGAAATTATAGGAGTCGTTCAAGATTTTCATCATCAGTCATTTAACAAAAAAATACCGCCAACAGCCTTTGTGTATTCATTTGGAGTGGAAGAAACTATGGCTGTAAGGTTCACTGCAGGTAATATTTCGGATAAACTCGGAACTTTAGAGCAAATATGGAAACAATATACATTACAGCCTTTTGACTATCGTTTTTTAGATCAGAATCTTGCAAGATTATTTGAAAAAGAACAACGATTAAGCAAAATCATATCTGTATTTACTTTCTTAGCTTTTTTTGTAGCTTGCTTGGGACTTTTGGGACTAGCAGGATATTTATCCGAGCGTAAGACAAAGGAAATAGGAATTAGAAAAGCCTTAGGTGCCAGTATTGAACAAATAGTAACCTTGTTTTCTGGCCAATTTATACCACTGATTTTGATTTCAATGGTGCTTGCTGTTCCCATATCCTATTATGCTATCAAAGTCTGGTTGGATAATTATGTTTATAAAACTGAACTAAGTCCATTTGCATTCTTTATTGTATGTATTTTGGCATTGTTAGTGGTGCTTGGTACAGTAAGCTATCATGCTTTAAAATCTGCTTCAGCCAATCCTGTTAAGGCGTTAAAAGAAGAGTAACACTTTAAAGAACTCATCATTCGATAAATCGACCTTTTTATAAAGTAATCACTGAGTAATGAGGTTTGATCATGTATCGTTTTCGTTACACTTTTATGTAGTGTTTTTGATACACTCATACTTAGAGGTATACTGTAAACCTCTTTTGTTCAATGCTAGGACTGTTTCTATGTAATGGCATTTGGTTTGGTATTATAAAATAAATATTACTAACATGCTCAGAAATTATCTCATAACAACACTTAGAAGTCTTTTTAGAAATAGGATCAATGCCATCATTAATGTAGTTGGTTTATCCATGGGTATCGCTTGTGCCATTGTACTCTTTTTATTAGCAAACTACGAAAGTGGCTTTAATAAATTTGAAGAGAACTATGACCGTATATATCGATTTATTAATAGCTCCCCAGGACAAGGAGGAGATATGGATTATACCCCTGGTGTGGCCGTTCCTTTTCCAACAGTTGTTAAGGAGGATTTTCCGGAATTTGAAAAAGTAGTCCTAACAAGAGATCATTATCAGGAGAAGATGTTTACGATCAATGCGTCATCAGAATCTCCGGTCTATCACGAACTTCAAGATGAAAGAATAGTTTTCACTGAAAATGATTACTTCAATATCTTTTCGGTTGAATGGTTAGAAGGAAATAGGGCAAACGCACTTGCTAATCAAAATGGTATTGTTTTATCAAAGTCGATTGCGAAAAGATTTTTTCCTGCAGGAGATGCACTTGGTAAAGTTTTAGTATTTAATAAAATGTATGAGTTACAGGTCACAGGTGTAGTAGGTGATCCTCCCTCAAATACTGATATGCCCTTTGAAATATTTATTTCCATAGGTGTTTTTGCGGATGAGTTAAAAGAGGCGCGCTGGAACAGTGTTAGTAGTAATGACCAATGCTATATTTTGTTGGCGAAAGGTGATAAAATTTCCAAATATGAAGACAGGTTGCCAGATTTCGTAGATAAGCATTTTGAGGAGGAAGATGAAGAAGTATATGAGCTCCAACCAATGAGTGAATTACATTTCAGTGAAAATCATGACAACTACTCGTATAGTACAACGAGTGAAAATGAGATATTAGTAATGATCTTGATTGCTGTGTTTTTACTTTTAACGGCCTGCATCAATTTTGTAAATCTCTCCACAGCCATCGCCATCAAAAGATCAAAAGAAGTGGGAGTTAGAAAAGTATTGGGAGGAACTAGGTGGCAACTTGTTTTTCAATTTTTGGCGGAGTCATTTGGTCTTATTTTGATTTCAGTAATCTTGGCGCTTGGATTAGCAGAAGCGCTGATAATCTATATCAATCCATTTTTAGAAGTTGCGTTGGACATTGAATTGTTGAGTCTTGAATTCATGGGTTCTTTACTTGCAGGGGTCTTAACTATAACACTTCTGGCTGGATTTTATCCGGCACTTGTTTTATCTGGATTTAAACCCGCATTAGCCCTTAAAGGTAAAATTACAACAAGGAATAGTGGTGGAATGTCATTACGCAAAGGACTTGTCGTATTTCAGATCTTTATTTCACAGGTATTTATTATAGGAACAATTGTCACATTAGCACAGCTTAAATTTATAAGAGAAATAGATTTGGGTTTTAATAGTGAAGCTATTGTTAACATAAGAATCCCAGAGGAAGATAGCTCCAAAAAAAATACTTTAAAAAATGAGATAGCTCGACTATCAGGAGTTGAGAACATCTCACTATCGTTTAGTGCGCCTACTTCAGGCTCTGTGGCTATAAGTAATTTTAAAGTAGAAGATATGGAGGAAGATTTTTACACTTCTATGAAGTATATAGACGATGACTACATTCCACTATATGATATGGAACTGCTGGCAGGTAAAAATATAAGTGAGTCAGATACTCTCAATGAGGTTGTGGTCAATGAAAAATTACTACGATATATCGGCCATCAGGGAACTTATGAAGAAGTCATTGGAAAGCAGATTAATCTTGGTGGTAGATGGGTGCCAATCGTTGGTGTAGTCAAAGATTTTAATACTACTTCACTAAGAAATGATATTATGGTTGTGGCCCTTTTCAGCAGAGCTTCTACTTACCGTACAGCATCAATTAAAGTCAACTTGAATTCTTTTGCAGCAACTAATAAAGAGATCAAGCGAATTTGGAAATCACTTTACCCGGAATATGAGTACGATTACAAGTTCTATGATGATAGACTTCATGAATTCTATGAAGGAGAACAGCAAATGGCAACAATTTTTAGCTTTTTCTCAACTATTGCTATTGTGGTAGGTTGTCTTGGATTGTTTGGTTTGTCATCATTTATGATAAATCAAAGAACTAAAGAGATTGGAGTTAGAAAGACTTTAGGTGCAAGTGTGTCTAGTATTGTAGGTATGTTTTCCATGTCATTTCTAAAGCTCATAGGGCTGGCTTTTGTTTTCGCTGTACCGGTTATAGGTTTTGCCATGGATGAATGGCTTCAAAGTTTTGAATATAGAGTAGAACTGGCGCCCCAACTTTTTGCTGCTGGTTTATTCGCGACCATTTTGATAGCTAGTGTTACAGTTGGATTCAAATCTATCAAGGCTGCCACGGCTAATCCTGTTAAAAGTTTAAGAGACGAGTAGTTGATAAGAATTAAAACACCATAACTATGTTCAAAATATTATTTAAATCATCTATTCGATTTTTCTTAAAAGAAAGATTCTACTCCACTATTAATGTAATGGGGCTTGCACTAGGAGTTGCTTCAGCGTTTATGATCGCGCAATATGTTAATAACGAATTGAGTTATGACGATCACCATCCTGATGTGGAATCTACCTACAGGGTAAATCAAACAAACATCTGGTCTCCGGAGGGAGGTATGATGGGGTCTACAGTTCTGCCATTGGCAGAGGCTTTAAAATCAGAATATTCTCAGATAAAATCTTCGCTAAGAATTAATACTATGGGCACGAGGGTTATAAAAGCGGAAGGTAGCGCAGAGTCTTTTTCTGAAAATGGTCTTTTAGCAGCTGATAGTACCTTTTTCGATTTCTTTGGCTATGAATTGGAGTATGGTGACTCCAATACAGCATTAGATAAGATTAACACCGTTGTTATAAGCCATGATATAGCTAATAAGTATTTTGGAGATGAAACAGCACTAGGCAAAACTTTATTAATTGGTGAAGAAGAAAGAGCAGTGCAGATAACTGGTGTTCTGAAAAAGGAACAGAAGAATACTCATTTTGACTACAATATTCTCTTTTCAATTTATACCAATGAAGATTGCAAATATTTTGAATGGAGTTGGATTTGGACCCAGGTAGTTACTTATGTCAAAGTGGAGGGGGATATTAAACCTATTCAAAGCAGCCTTCATGAGATAGCTGATAAGTACGCTGTTTCAGCCTTTGACAGATTAGGTATTGATATTAATGCATTTGAAAAAGAGAAAGGAGAGATTACTTTTAGCTTACAGCCTGTTAAGGATATCCATTTATACAGTCGTGAAATAGAGAACAGAATAGGTACTGATGGTGATATCTTATATGTAAGAATATTCAGTATCGTTGCGATTGTAATTCTGGCCTTGGCGTGTATTAACTTTATTAATTTATCTACTGCCAGAGCGGTTTTTAGGGCAAAGGAAATTGGAGTTAAGAAAGTTCTAGGCTCTTCAAAACAGTTGCTTATCGGGCAATTATTAATGGAAAGCTTAATTATTAGTGTAATTGCAACTGCATTCGGTATGGGCTTTACGGAGCTGCTTAAGATTGGTATGGAAAGCATGTTAGGAATATTTATTCCGCAAAGCTTTAATACTCAAACGTTGATTTGGTTCTTTTTAGTTTTCCCATTAATTATTGGGTTAGTTGCAGGAAGTTATCCTGCTTTATATCTGACCAGCTACCGACCTGTAGATGTTTTGAAGGGTCAACTCGCTTCTGGAAAAGGAGGTAATTTTTTCAGAAATGGACTAGTAGTTTTTCAATTCGTTATTGCCATTTCATTGATGATATGCACTATGGTTGTTTACAAGCAGCTTACATTCTTTCAAGAAAGCAATATGGGCTTTAAGAGAGATAATGTAGTTGTCGTAGAGCAAATAGAGCGGCTAAATGAGCAGACCGAATCTTTTGTAAATAGCGTTAACCAATTATCTAGTGTTCAACAAACCATGATTTCCAGTACAGTACCAGGGTTCGGAAGTCCTGAAGATCTTTTTGCAGAGAGTGGTAATGCTGATAGAAAAGTTTCTTTAGGTACGATTAAGATCAACGCAAGTTATTTGCCAGGGTTAGACATTGACATTGTAGCGGGGAGAAACTTAAGAGAAGGGATTAGCGAACCCTATAGTATTTTAATTAATGAACTAGCCGCCCAGGCTTTTGGTTGGACTCCAGAGGAGGCGATTGGAAAACAGCTCCAATATTATGAGCCTGTATTCACTATCATTGGTGTTGTAAAGAACTATCATAGCTCTCCTCTTTACTTTGAAATTGCCCCTATTGCTCTTTTTGATGAGCAGGCCCCTATCTTCAATACTTCAAAACACTTGATGATAGCTGTCGACAATGAAAGCACTCAGGATTTGATCCAATACTTAGAGAATAACTGGAAAAGCGTGAACTCCGAATTGCCATTCAATTACTTCTTTTTAGATGAACGCTTGGCAAGTCACTATGATAATGAGAGTCAATTGAGTAGATTATTTATTGTATTTACAGGTTTGGCTCTCCTAATAGGAGGCATTGGGTTATTCGGATTATCTGCATTCGTAGCCTCTCGAAGAGCTAAGGAATTAGGGGTTAGAAAAGTGCTTGGGGCCACTGTTGGTCAATTAGTAATTATGGTCAACACCAGCTTTTCAAAGCTAATCTTTCTGGCTTGCCTAATAGCAGCCCCAATTGCTTGGTGGTTAATGACTCAATGGCTTCAGAATTTCAGATACCATATTGATATGCAGCCGACTACCATATTTTCTTGTGTAGTAATAGCCTTAATATTCACTTGGCTGGTGGCGGGATACCACTCATTGAAAGCAGCTATTACAGATCCCGTGAAAAGTTTGAGAGACGAATAATTTATTTAGAAAAGTATTCATTCTCATACAAACTACCAAGCAACGTACATACTGCTTGTCAGCTTAAAATCTTGATTCAAATCAATAAATATACATTAGAATGAATAATGTTAACTACTTTCAAATTTTCATAGTGCTCATTTGTCTTGTTATTTTCACCACCCAAATGGCCAGTCAAAAACAGTCCTTTCAATTGAGGATGCCTTAATTAAATATGATTTCTTGCAAGGAAAGGTCATAGCTGACAGAGATACAATAATGTATTATGTCAAAAACTATACTTCAAAACCTCGAAACCTAGTAGTCTACATACAAGGTACTGATGCCAATCCAATTTTTTCATATTCCCAGAAAAATGATGAAGTAAAAATATCAAGGTGGTTCGGTAGTGAGTATAAACAATTGGATTCTACCTTTACTTATGCGATCATTCCTAAACCTGGTATGGCGGGGATTTATGATGAAAATCAGATAACCATTCCAAAGGAATATTATGAAAAGAATTATTTAGACTACAGAGTAAAACAGGTTAACCATTCGATAAACGATATTATTAAGAATCATCTGAATGAACCAGAAAAAATCATAGTATACGGGCATTCTGAAGGTGCTACAATTGGAGCTCCCTTGGCGGTTAAGAACAAGAGCATTACTCATCTGGGCTTTTGGTCTGGCAATGTCTTGAATAACTTTTATGAGTTTTCTTTATTCAACAGGATTGAAGCCCTAAGAGGAGATTTATCTGATTCTTCAGCACACAATAATATCGCTGGTATTATGGCCTGGTATCAGTCAGTAATTGACAACCCTAATTCAACTGAGCTTGATCATTTTGGCTACACTAATAAAAGATGGTCTTCTTATGAAAAACCTCCTATTGAATACTTACTGGAACTTGATATTCCAATATATGCTTACTTCGCTACTAAAGATGAAAGTACACCAATCGAAACAGCTTATTTATTGCCTATTCAATTTATGCAAAAAAGGAAAACTAACTTGACATTCGAGGTTTGTATTGATTGTGACCACTCTTACACTAAGAGTATTAATGGACAACCCAAAAGACTCTGGGCCCAGACTTTTACAAACTTCATGAAATGGGTCTCTGATAATTAGCCCTGTATTTAATCTTGAGAAATCTCAATAAAATAAGACCGATATCGACCAGAATGAAACAAATATGTTCGATTTCAGACACCTCATTCCATAAACGGACAACTAGTTGGTTGTAATTCCGTATTTTCACCCTAATGCTGCCTTTAAATAGTCATTCAATTCTTGGCATATTTATTGGCTTCTGTTTCACAATTAAAATTGATTAAATGATAAAACTTAAAAATGTCGACAAATATGTTGACTCTAGATTTCAACGAACCTTTATTTTAAAAGGTATTGATCTTGAAGTACAGCAAGGTGAGTTTGTAACAATCATGGGCCCTAGTGGTGCGGGCAAATCTTCTATCATGAACATCATTGGGATGCTTGATGAGCCTTCTCAAGGTGAGTACTATTTCTTTGATGAACCTGTTCATAAAATGAAAGAACGTAAGAAGTCAGAGATGCACAAACACTACATCGGTTTTATATTTCAAGCCTATCATTTGATTGATGAACTAACAGTTTATGAAAACATCGAGACGCCACTACTATACAAAGGTGTTAAGGGTTCTGAACGTAAGAGTATGGTAGCTGAAATTTTAGATCGCTTTCAAATGGTTGCCAAAAAGGATTTATTCCCGGAGCAGCTTTCTGGAGGACAGCAGCAGTTGGTTGGTGTAGCAAGAGCAATTATTGGACAACCAAAATTACTTCTGGCTGATGAACCTACAGGAAATTTACATTCTGAACAAGGAGAGGAGATCATGGACATATTTAAGAAATTAAATGAGGAGGGAATGACCATCATACAGGTTACTCATTCAGAAAAAAATGCTGAATATGGCAATAGAACAATTCGCTTAGTTGATGGTGCTGTTGTATCAGACGAAAGAAAAGAACAAGTAAAAAGTTGATTTATGAGTAAGGTATATGTTGTATGTATTCTGATATATTTTGTAGCTGGAAATACTTTAGCTCAAAATGAGGGACCTAAGGTGCTAAAAATATCTTATAAAGAAGCGGTAGAAGTAGCATTGAAGGAAAATGTAAACTTAAGGCAACAGAAAAATTTATTGGAAGCCCGTGAGGCTGATAGACTTGGGGCAAGGTTTCAGTATCTTCCTAATGTTTCGCTAAATGGTTCCTACACTAGGGTAGATGGACAACAGTTTGATCAGGTACAGGGAATATTGGCCTTCACTGAATCTGATAGAATTAATGGAAGTTTGGATGCATCTCTTACATTATTTGATGGCTTTAATAGGGCAAGCTCAATCAAACAAGCAACCTATAATTTTAAGGCACAAGAGAATGCGGTGAAGAGAAGTCGCCAACAATTGATATTTGACGTATCGCAACAGTACTTGCAAATTCTACTCAATGATGAATTACTGAATATAGCTACAGATAACCTAGAAGTACAGAGAACAACATTAAAACAGATAGATGGTTTTGTAGAAGCAGGGACAAGAGCCAGGCCTGATTTATATACTCAGGAGGCACAAGTGCAGCAATTGGAAGTACTTAAATTAAGATCAGAAAACGGTTATCGCAGGAGCAAATCTGTTTTAATGCAAACATTATTACTTGATCCTGGCGTGGATCTTGACCCTGCTACACCTTCGTGGGATATTAATGAGATTTTTGCACAGGAGTATGATTTGGAAGAACTGTATTCTATAGCACTGAAAAACAGGCCAGATTTAAGGCAGAGTGAGTTTCTGGTAAAATCCAGCGAAAAAGCTGTAGCCAATGCATCATCGGGTTATTACCCAAATTTGACTGCCTTTTTTAGTTATGCATCCAATTTTTCCAGCCTGGTGGCAGAAAGCAATTTTATCCCGACAAATGAGTTTGAAACTATTGGCTACTTGAACGGTGATGTAAATCAACCAGTCACGGATGTTAGTCCTATAGCAATAAGAGAGACCTCTGAAGTAGGCTTTAATCAGCAATTTTTTGATGATAACCCTGTATTTTTTTATGGTGTGAGAGTTAACATTCCGATATTTGATCGGTTTCAAACAAGAACAAATCGTGTCACTTCAAAAATCCAGAGAGATAATGCCAAACTTAATGTAGAAAACTTATCTAGAACTATCTACCTGGATGTACAAAATGCATATCTTGATTTCCAAGCTGCTAAAGAGGACTATACTGCAACTACAAAGCAGTATGAAGCAGCGAAAAAAGCTTTGGAAGTGCAACAGGAACGATTTGATTTAGGCATAGGTAATCTTGTGGAATTATCACAAGCCAATAATACTTTTGTGAATGGAGCAGCAGCAAGAGCCCAGTCAGTCTATACTCTATTGTTTCAAAAGATAATATTAGACTTCAACTTGGGAATCTTGAATTTTGAAGACATTCCTTAATACCACCTAGTAACAACACGTAATAAGGGATCGCTGGAAGCGATCCCTTATTTGTTTAGTTAGAGGTATTTCATTTTTCATATTTATCAACTAAATTTGCACTCCCATTTGAGTAAGTGGGCAATGTGCCTTTAACGAGCAGATTGAGATTAAAACTAAAAATGGCACCTTATTGCTCTACGGTGGCATGTAATCTAAGAGCAGCAATTCATATCATGGCAAAAGAAAAAGCTACTACAGAAGAAGTCAAAGACGAACCTGTAAAAAAAGAAACTGTAAAGAAGACTACAGCAAAAAAGGCTGAGCCTAAAGCAGAAGCCAAAAAGACTACTAAGAAAACCGAACCCAAAGCTGAAAAAGCTGAGGAACCAAAGGCTAAAAAAGAAGAAACTCCAAAAGCTGAAAAAGTAGAGGCTAAAGAAGAAGCGACTAAGGAAGCAGCTCCTGAAAAAGTGGAGAAGCCAGTTGCTAAAAAAGAAACGCAAAAACCAGCTGAAAAGAAAGAAATGGAAACTCCAGGGGAGTTTGATTGGGATGCTTTTGAGACAAAAGGTTTCGGTGAAGGTTACTCAAAGAAAGAGTTAGAAGAAATGTCTTCAGTATATGAAGATACATTAACTACAGTTGAGGAAAAGAAAGTTGTTGAGGCTACAATTGTAGGAATTAACTCAAGAGACGTCATCTTGAACATAGGTTTCAAATCAGATGGTTTAGTATCTGCGACTGAATTCAGAGATCAGCCTGATCTAAAAGTTGGTGATACAGTAGAAGTATTTATTGAAGAGCAGGAAAATGCCAACGGTCAGTTAGTTCTTTCAAGAAGAAAAGCGAAAATCGTTCAGGCATGGGAAAATATTACATCTGCCCTTGACAATGATTCTGTAATCGAAGGATTTGTAAAAAGAAGAACTAAAGGAGGCCTTATCGTAGATATTTATGGTGTTGAGGCGTTCTTACCTGGTTCTCAAATTGACGTGAAACCTATCAGAGACTTTGATGTATTTGTAGGTAAAGCGATGGAAGTTAAAGTAGTTAAGATTAACTACACTAATGATAACGTAGTAGTATCTCACAAAGTGTTGATCGAGAAAGACATCGAGAAGCAAAAAGCTGAGATATTGAATAATCTCGAGAAAGGTCAGGTACTTGAAGGAACGATCAAAAACATGACTAATTTCGGTGTATTCATCGATCTTGGTGGTGTTGACGGACTTCTTCATATTACCGATATCTCATGGGGAAGAATTAACCACCCTGAAGAGGTGCTGAAACTTGATGAGACTGTGAAGATCGTTGTTCTTGATTTTGATGAGGACAAGAAGAGAATTTCTCTTGGTATGAAGCAATTGACTGAGCATCCTTGGGATTCTCTTGAAAAAACAATTGATGTTGGATCAAAAGTTAAAGGCAAGATTGTTAATGTAGCTGATTATGGTGCGTTCCTTGAACTCCAGCCAGGTGTTGAAGGGTTGATTCACGTTTCTGAAATGTCATGGTCTCAACACTTGAGAAACCCTCAGGACTTTATCAATATTGGAGATGAATTAGAGGCTGTTGTACTTACCTTAGATAGAGAGGAAAGAAAAATGTCATTGGGTATTAAGCAGTTGACTGAAGATCCATGGACTAAGCAAGATGTTCTTACTAAATATGCAGTGGGTACTACTCACAAAGGTGTGGTAAGAAACTTAACTAACTTCGGTTTATTCATTGAACTAGAAGAAGGTATAGATGGTCTTGTACACGTTTCTGACCTTTCATGGACCAAGAAAATCAAGCACCCTTCTGAATTTGTTAAAGTTGGAGAGGATCTTGAAGTAATGGTTCTTGAACTTGACGTAGACAATAGAAGATTGGCATTAAGTCATAAGCATTTGGAAGAGAATCCATGGGATACTTTTGAAACAGTATTCAATACAGGTTCTGTACATAAATGTACTATTATGAGTGTTACAGAAAAAGGTGCTGTTCTAGAATTACCTTATGGTATCGAAGGTTTTAGTTCAACGAGAAACTTGGTGAAAGAAGATGGTTCTAAATCAGAAGTGGGTGAAACTTTGGACTTTAAAGTTCTAGAGTTCTCTAAAGATGATAAGAGAATTGTACTTTCTCACAAAGCAATGTATTCTCAGGAAGAAGAGAAGGTTGAAGCACCTAAGAAAGCAGCTAAAAAATCTGCCCCTAAGGCAAACAAAGATGCTGAGAAATCAACACTTGGTGACTTAGAAGCTCTTAGTGCATTGAAAGATAAAATGGAAGATGCTAAGAAGCCTGTGAAAAAGGCTCCTGCTAAAAAAGCAGAGAAAAAAGAGGAAGAAAAGACAGAAGAATAGTCTTACATTTCTCATAATTGATTTAAAAGGGTTACTGTTTTAGTAACCCTTTTTTTATGCCTCCATCATAGAAGGATTAATCTCGTTTCTGCTGTCATAAGACATGAGGGATTCTTAGCTTTGCAAAAAATTAAAGAGATTATGTATTATAATTCAATCATCGAAGCCATAGGCAATACACCGCTTGTCAAATTGAATAGTGTCAATAAAGGTATTAAAGGTACTATTTTAGTTAAAGTGGAATACTTCAATCCTGGAAATTCTATGAAAGATAGGATGGCGCTTAAGATGATTGAAGATGCTGAAAAATCAGGTGTTTTAAAACCTGGGGGAACCATCATAGAAGGAACTTCAGGCAATACAGGTATGGGTTTGGCTCTTGTAGCTATTGCTAAAGGGTATAAGTGTGTTTTTACTTTATCAGACAAACAGTCTCAGGAAAAGATTGACATTCTTCGGGCTATGGGTGCCGAAGTAATCGTTTGTCCTACCAATGTTGCACCTGATGATCCTAGATCGTATTATTCTGTAGCGAAAAAGATGAATGCAGAAATCCCTAATTCATTTTATCCGAATCAATATGATAATACCTCAAATGCTCAGGCTCACTATGAAACTACCGGACCTGAAATTTGGGAGCAAACAGAAGGAAAAATAACGCACTGGGCGGCAGGTGTTGGAACCGGAGGTTCTATGTGTGGTACTGCCAAGTTTCTAAAGGAGCAAAATCCCGATATTGTTTCAGTAGGAATTGATAGCTATGGTTCGGTATTCAAAAAATTCAAAGAAACTGGAATCTTTGATGAAAATGAGATCTACCCTTATATGACCGAGGGGATAGGTGAAGATATTCTACCTAAGAACGTTGACTTCGATCTTATTGATACTTTCGTTAAGGTTACTGATAAAGATGCTGCCATCATGACCCGTAGGTTAGCTAGGGAAGAGGGTCTTTTTATAGGTTGGTCATGTGGTTCTGCTGTTTATGGAGCGCTGGAATATGCCAAAGAACACCTTAATGAAGATGATACAATGGTTATCATACTTCCTGACCATGGAACCAGGTATTTAGCCAAGCTATACAATGACAATTGGATGAAAGATCACGGTTTTATTGAAGCTCGCGAATATGATACTGCAAAAGATATAATTGACAGGAGGAATGGTTCCGACAAACTCCATGTCGTTCAACATGATTTGACCGTGGGTGAGTCAATTAAGATGTTAACTAAAGAAGGAATTGATCAAATTCCTGTTGTTAAGGGTAATAATTTTATTGGCAGTATTAGCACTTCGAGATTGCTTGAGCAATTAATAGATGATCCAGCAATTAAAAGCTATTCTGTAGAAGAAATAATGGATAGTCCCATGCCTTTTGTAGCTATGGATAATACGTTGGATGTTCTTTCGTCTATGATCAATAAAGATAACAAAGCTATTTTGGTTAGAGATAATGCACATAAAGTACATATCATCACTCATCATGATATTTTGCAGGCTATGAGTAGCTAAATCATTTGAATAGTAATCTTTTTTAGTAATAATCTTACATTCTGAATAAAGCATTTATTCAATTGCTACCTTTGTAGCCATGACAAGAATTGCCTCTACATTTTTGCTCATATCAGTGTCTCTCTTATCGGGGTATGCTCAAAATTTCACTCTTGATAGTCTTCGCTATCGTTTGAGAAATGTGGAGGAAGACAGTCTTCGTGTAATAACTCTCAACGAGATAGCTTATAGATCAATCGGTATTGACCCTTTGTTGGCAAAGGATGATGTAATTGTCGCTTATAACAAGGCCAAGGAAATTGGTTTTGAGAAAGGGCAGGCCAGATCTTTAGTAGTAATGGGTAGTGTTTATTGGGGTTTAGGTAATTATGAAGAAGCTCTCTCGCATTATCTTGATGCACTCAAGGAATATCAGAAGCTTGATGATATTAAGGGCCGTTCAGATTGTCTAAATAATATAGGAGAGGTATACAAAAAGCTAGGAGAATATAAGAATGCTCTCGACTATCTAAAACATGCCTTGACACTTAGGGAGCAAATATATGGTGTGGGTAAATCCACCTTGTCATACAGTAATTTGGGCGAGCTATATACTTTGATGAATGATTTTAGTAAAGCTGAGGAGTATTATAAAATCGCATTAAGAGCAGCTATAGAAACTAATGACGCCAGAGGACATTCATATGTTAAAAATGGACTGGGCTCTCTATACTCAGCTCAAAAAAAATATAAAAAGGCTATTCCCTATTTCCTTGAAGCTATACAATTGAGGAAGGAGACGAATGATATAAGAGGCATCGCTTATTCATATACTGATCTTGGGGAGACTTACTTCATGCTTAATGAATTGGATTCTTCAAGGTATTATTTTCAAGAGGGACTATATGTAGCAAGTCAGGTAAAGGCGATTGATGTGAGAGTTCGTCTGTATCAATACATGTCGAAACTTGACTCTTTGCGAGGTGACTTTGACAATGCCTATTACAACTTTCGAAAACATGCAGTATTAAAGGATAGCCTTTTTAATATTGAGAAAGCATCTCAAATAGCTCGAATGGAAGCGGAATACCAAAACGAAATTCTTATTCAGGCTAATGAAACCAAAGAAGCTGAATTAAGAGAACGTAATACTCTCATTATAGCGGTAATTATGATGTTCATACTACTTGCTGCACTAACCCGTGCATTCTATCAACAAAGAACCAGTCAGAAAAAAATAAATAATACCTTATTATCTAAAAATGATCAGATTGAGCGACAAAATCTTGAAATACAATCTCAAGCCAGCCAATTAAAGAACCTGAACCAAAATCTTGAAAATCTGAACCAAAGTTTAGAAGGCAAAATCAATGAGAGAACGGAGTTGCTTGAAGCTCGTAACAAAGACCTTGCAGAATATGCCTTTATTCATGCGCACGAACTCAGAGCTCCTGTAGCTAATATTTTAGGACTTGTTCAATTGTTGAAGCATACGGATCTGAATGAGAAGGATCGTGAAATGGTCGATCACCTTTACACAGCTACAGAAGAGCTTGATAAAGTCATTCGTAACATCGCCTCCAAAGAGGAAGGGAGCTAAATCATTACAACTCTTCTAAAAGGTAAATCCTCGGCAAGCTCTGGCGGTGGTCCAAAGTGTCTTTTGGAAAAATCATCAAGCTCATCGAGAGTTTCGGCCGACAGTAGTTCAGCTACAGCTTCAAGAGTCTCACCACTTACTAAGTATGGCATTTGCCCCATTACCATTTTGGTACCTTTGCAATGAGCAAAAATTTGATATTCGTTCAATTCACTTTTTTCTTTGCCCGTAATCATACATTCATTCAACCATTCATTTGGATCAAATGGGCTTGAATTCATCAAGTCCATACGTTTTTCCAGGTTAAGATTTTGCATGAAATACTGCTCAAGACTTTTCATAGATTCTCGTGACATTGAGTTGCGCATCCGCTCGGCACATCCCATGCAGATGGCATATTCAAAAATGACATCATGCGCAGAAAACCCATCATACTTCTTCACAGCTTTCTCAATGAAATATTCCGTTGACTCATCAAGCAGATATTTATCACATTCAATGCAATGATCGAATTGTTTTTTGGAATCAAACGAGTGAAATTCAGAAGGTATGTCTATACCTGTATTATCTTCAGACATTAATATTTAATCTTTTTCATTGTTGAAATGATAAATATAGATAATAAAATCACTTCCTCAAGGCTTCATTTTTGCTATGCCGAAAGTTATGACTTATCTTTTCTAAAACTTTATAGAGTAACCACAGATGGGTCAAAAATTGAGAGAAATTAAGAAGTTATTAGTAGCAAATAGGGGAGAAATCGCAATACGAATTTTTCGTGCAGGGTCTGAATTAAAAGTCAGAACAGTAGCTATTTATACGTTTGAAGACAGGTACTCTCTGCATAGATATAAAGCTGATGAAGCGTACCAGGTTGGAGCAGATAATGATCCTCTTAAACCATACCTGGATATTGAAGAAATCATTGCTGTGGCTAAGCGTAATAAAGTAGATGCCATTCACCCAGGTTATGGCTTCTTATCAGAGAATGTAAACTTTGCTCGCAGGTGTAGAGAAGAAGGAATAATATTCGTTGGTCCGGAACCAGAGGTTATGGAGCGACTAGGAGATAAAGTTGCGGCAAAACGGGCGGCAATTGAAGCAAAGGTTCCTATAATAGAAGACAGCAAGCAGACCTTAGATACTGAGGCTATAGCGCTGGAAGAAGCTCAAAGGATTGGCTATCCCATAATGTTAAAAGCTGCTTCAGGAGGAGGGGGAAGAGGAATGCGCGTGATTCGAAACGACAAAGATTTAAAGAAAGGGTATAATGAAGCGCGCAGCGAAGCGGAGAAAGCATTTGGTGATTCAACGGTATTCCTCGAAAAGTATATAGACAACCCCAAGCACATTGAAGTGCAAATCATGGGGGATAATTACGGTAACCTTATTCATTTATTTGAAAGAGATTGCTCGGTGCAAAGAAGGTTTCAAAAAGTTGTTGAGATAGCTCCTTGTGTGACCATACAGCAAGAAACAAAAAATAAGCTGTATCAATATGCTTTGGCCATCACAAGGTTAGTCAATTACAATAATGTTGGAACAGTTGAGTTTTTGGTCGATAATGATGAAAATATTTATTTCATTGAGGTCAACCCCAGAGTTCAGGTAGAGCATACAATCACCGAAGAAGTGACGGGAATTGATATTGTTCGTTCTCAAATTTTAATAGCGAAGGGCCATGAACTGGCGGACCCTCGAATATTCATCAAGAGTCAGGATGATGTAAAATGCAATGGCTTTGCGATCCAATGCAGGGTAACAACCGAAAACCCTGCAGAAAACTTCAAGCCAGACTACGGAACAATTATAGCCTATAGAAGTGCGAGTGGTTTTGGTATTCGTCTGGATGCTGGTAACTGTTATTCTGGTGTTACTATTTCACCCTTTTTTGATTCTCTTTTAGTGAAAGTTTCCGCATGGGGCCGTACGCTAAAAGGGGCATCAGAAAGATTATCAAGGGCACTTAGCGAATTTAGGATAAGAGGAGTAGAAACGAATATTGCTTTTCTGGAAAACGTAATCAACAATCCAACCTTTTTCAAAGGTGAGGCCACAGTAAACTTTATAGCAGACCACCCTGACCTCTTTAAATCACCAAGACGTTTTGATAGAGGCACTAGACTCTTAAATTATATTGCCAACGTGGCCGTCAATGGTAATCCAGACGTGAAACGCATTGATAAATATAAAGTCTTTCCTCCAGCTAATGTTCCTAATTTTGATCGGTTAGGATCTCACCCAAAAGGCTCTAAGGACAAATTAAATGAGCTTGGAAGAGAAGGCTTTGTCAACTGGTTGAAAAATGAGAAGTCCATTCAGTTTACTGATACCACTTTTAGGGATGCTCATCAATCGTTGTTAGCAACAAGGGTAAGAACCATTGACATGCTTAAAGTAGCAGAAGGTTTTTCTAAGAGTCATCCTAACCTGTTTAGTATGGAAGTTTGGGGTGGAGCGACATTTGATGTTTGCATGAGGTTTTTAAACGAAAATCCATGGGAACGACTGAAGCTGTTAAGAGAAGCTATGCCAAATGTATTATTGCAAATGCTACTTCGTGGTTCAAATGGAGTAGGTTATAAGGCTTATCCTGATAATCTTATTGAAAGATTTGTAGTAAAATCCTGGGAAACAGGAATTGATGTTTTTCGGATTTTCGATTCTCTCAATTGGGTCGAGGCAATGAAGGTCAGTATTAAGACCGTGAGAGAACAGACGGAAGCACTTGCTGAAGCGTGTATTTGCTATACCGGAGATCTGACCAAAAAAGGCACAAAATATGATCTGAATTACTATTTGGATATGGCTCGTCAGTTGGAAGATGAAGGAGCACATATTATTGCAATTAAGGATATGGCTGGACTTCTAAAACCGGCTAGTGCTTCTTTATTGGTGTCAGAATTAAAGAAAGCTATTGATCTACCAATTCATCTACATACCCACGATACAGGTGGAATTCAGTGTCTTACTTACCAAAATGCAATTGATGCCGGAGTCGATGTAATTGATGTAGCTTTGAGTTCTATGTCTGGGCTCACATCTCAACCAAATTTCAATTCTATTTTAGCGGGACTACAGGGTCATGAGCGTGAAAATGAATTTGACCTGAAGTCCTTGAACCAGTATGCTAATTATTGGGAAGCGGTACGTGAATGGTATTATCCTTTTGAATCCGGATTAAAGGCAAGTACTGCTGAGGTCTATGAGCACGAAATACCAGGAGGACAATATTCTAATCTTCGGCCACAAGCCAGAGCTCTTGGCTTGGAAGACAAGTTCGATAAGATCAAAGAAAATTATACTGCTGTCAATAAGTTGTTCGGTGATTTAGTGAAAGTTACGCCTTCTTCTAAAGTAGTAGGGGATATGGCCCTTTTTCTTACCTCCAATGATTTGACTACTCAAGATGTATTAGAACGTGGCAACACCCTTTCATTCCCTGAGTCAGTAGTAAGTTTATTTAAAGGGGAGTTGGGCCAACCTTACAAGGGGTTTCCTGAAGAGGTTTCAAAAATTGTTCTGAAAGGAGAAAAACCTTTCACCGATCGACCTAATGCACATCTCGAACCGATTGATTTCAAAAAAGAGTTTGCTGACTTCCATGAGGAGTTTGATGAATATTGTGATGAGCTGGATTTTTTATCTTATAAACTGTACCCGAAGGTATTCACTGATTTCTATAATAAATGGCAGGAGTATGGAGGTCTGTGGAAGCTACCCACTTGCACATTCTTTTATGGGATGAAGAACAATGAAGAGATTTTCGTTGAAATCGGACCTGGAAAATCAATTATTATCAAGAAACTGTATTCCTCAAAACCTGATGAAGACGGCATGTGCAATGTCTATTTTGAAATGAACGGTCAGGCACGGGTGATACAGGTAAAAGATGAAAGTTATAAGTCCACTAAAATCACGAATGTTAAAGCAACGACTGAAAAGCATGTAGGGGCACCCCTTCAGGGTCGTATAGCTGAGGTTAAAGTAAAAGCAGGAGATAAAGTGAAGGAGAATCAACCACTATTTGTAATTGAAGCTATGAAAATGGAAACCACTATTAGTGCCACTGCTGATGGTGAAGTGGCTAAAGTTTATTTAACTGATGGTGATATGGTGGAGCAGGATGATTTGGTCGTTGAGATGAGCTAGTTGTGTATACCCACTTTACCTTAATTTATTTCAACTAAACCATTAAGTAGTTTTTCACTTTCACTTTTATATTCGTTGAGTAAATTTTGTGCAGTATAGGTCACGAATTGGACTGTCCCATTACTATTAGAATAGTAATATCCGTAAAAGGAAAATTTAATTCCTTGGGTAGTTCCATCCATTTGAAGCAATAGTACCTTCAAGTCATTGACAGTTCTATATTCTTCATGCGTAATTCTTAAATCGGGTGCTACTGCTTTACCATTTTCCACAGCAATTGACTTCAAATTTTCAAGCGGTATTTCTACTTTTTCTGAGATAATCATGCCATACAAATCCCCACCTTTCAGCTGAAGTTCATATTCAGCTTCAGGATTATCTGTAGCTTTTTTGAAGGACCATACTTTTGGGTTCAACCAAAAACCAGTATTCAGTTTATTACTTTTAAGCAAAAAAGTTGAGTTTTTATCTTTTTTGAAGAGTTTTGAGTTAGTTGGTATTTCCTTTTCCTCCAAGTCATCCTCATTCTGATATGCCCACGTGCCGTTATCATATAGAATTACCTCTTCTCCGGTTTGTGTCACTGCTATTTGTTGTGCATGAACGAAAATAATTGTAGACAAATAAACTATTACCAGACTTATTCTTTTCATATTCAATTTACCAAGACCAGACCTTTGTTTTATGAGTTATAAAAGTAATATCTTATTGAATTTAAACCTAGCTAGTGTGAAAAGTCTCTTTTATTTTCTTCTAATGGACCTGACTATCAACTTGCTTGATAAACTCTACTATTTTGGATTGATTGTTTCCCCCGGTTACGGTATGTATGTTTCCTGTATAGTTCATTCCTAAATAATTCGCAGTTTCTGAGAATGGAAGCCAAAATGAATTTCCTAAATGATTACCATTTGAACAACTAACCGCAGCCATATTCTTTCCTCGTAATTTTCGTCCAAGGTCTTTTTCAATAGTTAACAAGTCAGTAATTCTATCAAAAAACACCTTCATAATTCCACTCATTGAATACCAATAGACAGGGGTGACGAAAATCAGGGTATCATACTTTTCAATAACCAGCTGCATTAACTTTAGATAGTCGTCATCCTTGTTTTGATGTTCGTAATCGAAATAGCTAAAATCATAGTCATTAAGATTTATCAAATCCCAATCGGAGTGTTTGATGAGCTCATCTGCCAGCATCTGGGCGTCACCATCATTTCTTGAACTTCCAAGGATTACAACTTTTTTCATTGCTGGAATGGTTTTATCATATCAATGAAGTTTAGTCAAAATCACATACTCTCAACAAATTCAGAAAATACTTCTTTGTGGCGTTCTAAATCCATATTTGCCGATAATGCTACACGAGCAATATAATCTTTATCCCCTTCTTTAGTCGTACCCTGAGTAGAGGTGGCTGGTATGGTCCAGTAACATCCTTTTAACTGGCCATAGCTTACACAATACTTACTCTCTTCGGGTATTTCCGTAATCATTAAGTTGATTAATTTAAGATTCAATTTGCGCTTATAAGCTTCCCGTTCTTCGTCTGTATCGCCTTTGGTAGGAAGATCCAGCGAAAAAACAGAAGGAGTAAACCCCTTTCCAGCCAGTTCTTCAGAGACAAAGTTAATTTTGGCTTGGGGCAATACCTTTTTAACAAAATTCACAAACTCGCGAGTGTATTGATATGCCTCTTCAATCCTTTTGTTCATAGAAGGTAATTGATGTGCAAGTATCTCCATTTGAAGATCCGTTGCCTCATTATCACAAAGAATAAGATGCTTATTTATTTTTTCCATGAGCGGAGCAGCCTCAAGGTTGGTAACACAGTAGCCCGCTGTACACTTGCCACCACTTGGGAATTTTGATCCGCTTACGTATGATATGGCATTGACACATGAGAGTATGTCCTCTGAGCCCAAGAAGCGCACATTAGGACAAAACGTTTGATCCACAATAAAAACAGGATCTGTGATGTTATCACCATTACAAGTAGTGCGTTTTTTACAGAGTACAGCTTTTAATTTTTCAAGATTGGGAACCTCTACTCTTGGGTTGGTAGGTATTTCTACAATGATGTAAGGAACAGCATCTTGCTCAGCCACCTCATCCAAAACAGAGTCAATACTTTGCACCATATCATGTTCACGATCCACCAATAAGTCTATGATTTCAACTCTATCGAGGCAGGCGGCTACCCGTCTCGCCTGGTCATTAGTTCCGCCATAGCAATTAGGAGGAACAATGAATTTGATATCTTTCTTCGGATGTGCTTCAAGCGCATGGTCAATCAACCCCATCATAATGGCGTATTGAACTGATAATCCACTGGAACCAATTAGAGGCTGGGTCTTGGTGTTAGTTATCTCTTTAATACATTCCTCAGCTATGTCTTGATCAGTATTCCGATTTTTAATTTTATTATCATTGACACCAGCCTCTGTCATATTTTGTAAAGTGATGAGGCAATCTTGTGGAGTCATAGCAATGGTCTCCCTTCGTCTTACGTGTTGTATTTCGGAGACATAACTCTTATTTTGACTGCCATTAACAATGAGTATACTTCCAAATTTTTCATGAATGCTAATAAAGAAATCAACAGTAGTAGGAAGCTCAAAGGACTCATTTACTTCTTCTTCTGATAAAAAAATAGTTGTGCCGACAAAGTCGGTGACCTCTTTGATGCTCTCAACTTGCCTTACCTCAAATTGATAACCATATACTCGCTTTACTAATTCAGCATCAAAAGAATCGGGCAGTACACCAGTATGGATGATTTGAGTGTTTCTATTTACAAATAAGTTTTTTCTTAAAACAGCTAGAATTGGAGTCACCTTAGATGAAAAACTAACGACACTTTCAGCATCTATATCTAGTAATCGGGCAACAGTCCATTCTAAAATAGAGGATAAAGGATGGCCTAATCGTATATAGTCGTACGCGGTGGGCAATTGACTTAATGCTGATTCTTCAGCGTTATGATCTCTAGCCAAACGATCAAATTCTTGCAAGAATTGAGTCTTGGCCAGCTTCTCATTATAGATATCCAGCCTATGGGTGGTTAGACCCAGCCAATCTGATGGCATGTTATCTAGTACTTGTTTGACGTAGTTTAGCGCTTGAGAGGCTTTCGTAGTTAGAACCTTATTATCGGCTGATATCATCAATTTTATTAAATTTTATGAGTTTGAAATCCTGAATATCCTGATACTCCAAAGGTAGTATTTTCTGTATTACGAATATTAATTGAAAGAGTGACAAGAAAGTATATTCAAAGAACTAAAACCTTTCCTATTGTCAGCACAGTGTCAGTAAGAAAGTCTTCGCTTATGTTTGATTAATTTTAAAGCTACGGTCTTCTATGATTATACCTCACATTAACAGGAAATTTGATGGTTTTCTTAATACTCCATTTCTATGGGAGGGATCAATGGAGGGGTTAGAGATGTTTAAGAAAGATGATCTTAAAATTGAGAACTATCCAAGTATTGATGCTGATTCACATATTAGGTTAGGTAAATTAATCGAGCAGTTTGTGCTATTTGAATTGGCTCAAGACGATTCAATCGAGGTATTGAAATCAAATGTTCAAGTCTTTGAGGAAATTGGAGAACTGGATTGCTTACTTACACAGTTAGCCAAAAATATTCATTTGGAGATCGTTTATAAATTTTATCTGTATGATCCATCTATTCCTACTGAGTTACATCGTTGGATAGGTCCTAATCGTAATGATAATCTGGTTCATAAGATTAAGAAATTAAAAGAAAAGCAATTGCCGCTACTATATCATTCCCAGACAGCCCATGCATTGACAGCTTTGAATCTAACATCGGATGATTTTATACAACAGCTTTATTTCAAAGCACAGCTATTTGTACCTTTTGAGAAGATTGAATCAGCGTTTCCCTTTGTCAATAATGATTGCATTCAAGGATATTATATTCGTCCCCAAGATTTAGGTCATTTTAGAGATTATAGTTTTTACATTCCGGCTAAACTCGACTGGTTGGTAGCACCACATTCAGGTGTGACCTGGATGACTTTTGAAACTTTTAAAGAGCATATTTCTAAAGCGCTAGAGGCTCATCAATCACCACTTTGTTGGATGCAATCACCAGGCGGAAGAATGGAAAAGATGTTTGTGGTGTGGTGGGAATAGGCCAGTTCTTGTGATGCAAGCTAAAATATGTAGGTTTTAATACTGATGAATACATTGGGTTTGTAGGTCAGTTCCAACTAATTTATCAGTTAGGTATACTTTTCCAAAGTTGGTTTCTCATTAGTTGAATATTAGAAGCTACCTGATACCCTTCTGATGTAGCCTGATATAGTCTTTTTCTCTTACCACCTCTATTATTGCCTGGTTCGCCCATTTTTGAAGAAAGGAAACCTTTGTTTTCTAGTCTTTTAAGAACAGCAATTATAGCTGGTAGTGTAATACTCTTTTTAAATTCATTTGTATATTGTCTGGCCACTTCTGCACCATGTATGATCTCATTCTTTAGCACTAAAAGTAAAATCATTTCTTCAAGTAAGCCAATGGTTCCCTTTTCATTCATTTCTTAAAACTTTAATAGGGTCAATATGTGATAGTTTATAGGCGCTTTTAAATGTAACCAAAGCAATTATTAGGCAGACGGAAATAAGAGCTATTCCATAATTTAAATAGTTAATATTAATGTGATAAGCGTATGTCTCTAGCCAATTTTCGATTATTAAGAAGCTAGGAACTATAGATAATATAAAGCCAATAATTACTATGGACAGGTAACCCATTATATTATTAGTAAATAACTGATACGGTTTAGCACCAAGTGTTTTCTTTATACCAAACTCTTTTTCTCTTCTTTTGGCGGCAAAACTAGAAACACCAAAAATTCCAAAGCTAGCCAGTAACAAAGCGATAATTGATAACATTTGTATGGCATTTTTGTAAGATTTGTCTTCCTCATACTGGCTATTCACCACATCTTTAAGGTAATTAATATTAAAAGCCTCCTCAGGTGAAAATTTAGCCCAGGATTTTTTCATACTTTCTATGATTTTCACACTAGATTTTGAATCTAAATTTAATGTAATTAATGGTGCATTAGGTGTTAAAATAAAATAGGAAGGTAGCGTTGGAGTATGTAAAGAGCGATAATTGAAATCTTTGACAACACCAATAACAGTCATATTTACTTGTACTTGCCCACTCCTAAAGAATACTTTTAATTGCATTCCAACAGGATTTTTCAAGCCAAGTTCTTTAGCTGCGGCCTCATTAATAATTATGGCTGTAGAATCTGAGAGAAACCCGGGAGAAAATTCACGACCTTTAACTATTTCAATGTCTAATGTTTTAAAGTAGTCATAGCCAATCCATGCGCGACTTGATGAAATCCCCACTTCCTTACCTTGCTCAATAAGTTTATAAGAATTTCCTGCTGGCCATTTCATTGGCAATTGCCCTGTATTAGTGACGGAATTTACCCCGGCAATTCCAAGCAAATCTGTTTTAAATGATTCATAAGAAGGAGCATCTAGCCCACGTATAATACGTTTCATGTACACCACATTGTCCTTTTCAAAACCGGGGTCTAGATTTAAGAGATGGTTTAGCTGTTGATTAAAGTGAAGTGTGGCCACCGTTAAGCCAATAGAAAAGAAAATCTGAAGTATAATTAAACTTCTCAATAAATTGAATTTACCTCCAAATACTTTCACCCCGTCTTTTAAAGCATTTAAAGCTTTACTTCTAAAAAGAATATAAAGGGGGTAGAATGAAGATGTAATTGCAATACATAGAATGGTTGTTCCTTGAATATACAAAGATCCAAGACTAAAAACTGTTGCCATATCTATATGGATAGGAAGACTGGAGTTTACTGTGCGGTGGAGCAAGACAATAAGAGTAATTGCAATAAAATAGGAGAAAAGTAAAGTGAAAATATTTTCGATAATAACCTGATATACAACTGCAGATTTTGTTGAGCCTATTATACTTCTCACTGATAATTCTTTTGCTCTACTCGTAATTTTAGCTATGCCAATAATGGTAAAATTGATGGCTGTGAATATGAGGATTAATATACCAAGGATATTAATTAAATCAACAAAGTACTTGTTTCCAAGCTCGTCTAACTCCCATTCTGTATCTCCTTGAAAGTGAATGTCAGATATAGGTTTTAAAGAATATTTTTGGGTAATCTCTCCGAGGTTAGCATATTCATCATATACTCTATTAAGTTTTGATTCTACACTAGAGATTGAGGCACTTTCATCTAATTGAAAATAGTATAAAATGAAGTCAGCTTCGTTCCAAACCGTTGTCAGCTCATCTTGATGCCAAAAGCCTGAGCTAAAGTATAAATCTCTGTGAATTAAATAGTCGAAATAGAAATGAGTGTTTTTAGGAACATTTTCAGTTACCCCACTCACAATATGCTCTTGTCCGTTAATAAGTACTGCTTTTCCTAATCCATTTTCATCCCCAAATAAATTTTTTCGTGTTTCTTCGGTAATTATGAGTGAATTTTTGCCTGAAAGTGCAGTTTTGTCATTTCCTTCCGTGAGCTCAATTCCGAAGACATTGAAAAATTGGCTATCGCTAACTAAGTAGGTCAGGTTATTTTTTGGTGTACCAGCAGGGTATTGAATATTATGAGTACTGTGACGTGTGTTTAGAAGTGTTGTATGATTTTTAATTTCAGGGGCATATTCTCTTAAATATTGCTCAAGAACCAATGAACAACCATTCTTCCTTTTTTCAATGTTAGTGTCATTGATAATACGTTCCAGACGATATGTATTTTCATACTCTGGATGATAGGTGTCATAAGAATATTCGAATTGATAAAAGGACAAGGTCGCAATAAAGCTAGCTAGACCAACAGCCAAGCTTATAATATGAAAAAAATAGGTAGGTAGTTGTTTTTTGTTTGATCTGAAATAGACCTTTGCGTAGTTATGAATTACATTAAAAGAGGGGAGAGAAAATAGCTTGGCAGTAAGAAAACGCAATGATGATAGTGTATTTAGAAAAAGAAAAAGATCAGCTTTAAATCTCCCTTTTTTCGTAACTCTCCAGTTATAATCGTCAATTATATCCCCTTCTAATTCTTCAATCATCTCAATAGGACAGAAATACCTTATGAATTTACTTTGCCATTTGGGTAAATTGTTCATACTATATTTGAATAATTTCTCTACAAATGTAAAGTAAATCAATAACTATACAAATGTATACTAAATATTTATCGAGAACTTAGAATTGATAGTTGAAATGTACTTGGTAGATGTATGACAACTTCACTTTCAAGTAGCTGCATATACTGAACTTATTGTCTATAATAGACTTATTTCCTAGCCATTATTCATTCTTACTCCAACGCACTCAGTACTTACCAAGAATTGCATAAGCTCTTCTATGCGGATAACCTGACCATACGCACTTGAAGCAATTACAGAATATCTGGCTATTCATCTATACGCTGGTCTGCTCAAATTTTTATAAAAGTATCTTGTCATACCCGTTTTGCTAATAGTCCAGTTGTCCAATGCAGTTAATCTGTATTTATTGTATTTCCGTTACTCTCCAAGGTAGCCTTATCAGTTAGCCCCTGCCCGGTAGGAGGAGCTGCCGGTGTTTGCTGTAGATTTAAAGTCACTCCCGAAACAGGCGGGGTAATACTGACGAATCTTGCCAACACATAATTTACGGTGGCACTGCTAAAGGCATTTCGGTCTAATGAAATAAAAAAATCATTTGTTGAAGTAAAGGCATCAATGTTAAGGCCTGTGAGAAAAGGGTTTGAGGAAACATTGAAATTATCTCCGAAACCTTCAAGACTTTCAAGATTCACACTTGTGAGTGCATCGTTAGATGATATTATAAGATTATCTACCGAGCTAAGGTTTTCCATATCGATAGATACTAAATCGTCATTGGATGAAATATTTGAGCTAAAAAAACTTTGAATGTTTGGCAAATCAAAAATTGTGAACCAATTATCTCCCTGCAATAACAAAGTATTAATTTCAGTAACTCCGCTAAGGTCAAAAACTTCACTAAAAGCAAGGCTGGCACCAATTGCCTCATTTCCAATTACTTCCAATAACATCAATTGCTCCAGCTTGGGAGCCTCAAAAAAGAAATCAAAAATCAGATTATCGTTGACATATAAATCTCCCAATTCAACAAGCTCTGGAAACCTAAAATTAAAACCTCCGGTATTATCGCTAATTTCAATCACAAGGACCTCACGCAATAGAGGCAAGTTTAACTCAAAATCTGTCTGGTTCTCGTTTTGGATTTGAACCCAAAAGGCTTTTTCTAGCATGTTTAATTCAGCATCCAATGAAGTATTGTTAGAAAATTCGATGTTTCCAGTCACCTCATTTAAACTATTCATTTTGACCTTCAGTGAGTCTGAACGGTTGTTGTTGAAAGTAATTCTGTCATCAACCTTTAACAGATTGGGAAAATCTAACGTTCCTAATGCTCTATTACCGTCAATCTGAACTTCTGCCAGATGTTCCACTTGAGGTAGCATCAGTCGTGTGAGTTGATTTGTATTTTTAATAATTATTAGTTGGGTATTTGCTCCTACTTCGGCATCTACCTTGGCCTGAGCCTCTTCATTGGTAATATCACCGGTTATGACTAAAAAGGTTTGCCCTTCATCAGCCAGTGATTCACCATCGCATACGAATGACACATTTTGCACTTCGTCAGAATCTAAGATGCTATTAGAATTGAGATCAATTCCGATTTCTATCCGAATACCACCCGTTTTACAGTTTTCTCCTGGTGGTTCATCCAAAGCATTAACCAATGCGGATTGTCCGTCCAATCCATCAATCCCATCATCCGAACATGAAAAATGTAAAAAGACAAAAAGCGAAAATGTAATAAGCCTGTATACAGTATTCATAGTTATGATTTTTGAAGCTTCCAATAAATAATGATGAAAATCTTATTTAATCGTTGTCCTGGGTTAAAGGAAAAAGAAAAACAGTATCAAGCAAAAAATAGTAGATAAGTGGCACTTTATCTCGTTAAGGCTTCAAATTCTGCCCTGAACTTTATAGTAAGGCTAGAGTTCTTTAATGACTTTACCTGAATTTGGCGACTTTCCAATAATGCCCAAACCTTTGTCTTAGGAACAACTTGTGCTATTTTTTATATACAATGTTGCCTACAGTTTTTATTCCGCATTTTCATAGGCTTCTTTCAGCCATTTTTTCAATTCACTATCAACTTGGTTGGTTTCCAATAATTTCACTCTATGAGTACACATTGTTCCAAAAGGACCTGAATTTTCAAGTCTATCAGTTGTGGGTTTGTCCTTAAATTTTAATCCTAAATCAATTCTTGTTTTGGTCGCGGGTTTAATTAAAACAAATTGTCGCTTACGGATAATGCTGACACTTCCTTTTTTTGGAGTTATTGTAACGTCAGAACCTAACGTCTTAAGATGTTTAATGAGTTCTTTGTAGATGGGAATTAAATCTTCTTTCCCATTGTACTGAGACGCTACTAGGTCTTCTGAAGCATTATTTTCTCCTTTCGATAGCGTTACAATGGTATTCGCAAACCCATGAGTAACGTTATGCTCAGTCTTTAAGTACTTGACTCCTTCGGAATGTTTGTCAAAGGATTTTTCTTTAAGAATTGCTTTCCATTCATCCAATGATTTGCCTGTTTTTTCGGGCATATTGTTAATCATTGTTTGTAGTGCTTTGTCCATAATTTAATATTTTACTGATGGTTCTCCCGTTTCTAAATATGAAATGAGATTAAGATATGACTTTTCATTCCCTTGAATAAAAAATTTCATCAACGACATGTATTCCTCATTTTTTTTATAGCCTATTCCATAAGAAATTACTTTTGTTTTCGATGTACTTATTTCTTCAAAAAGAATCATATTAAATAAGTCTTTCTCATCTTCTTTCATAAATTCCGGAAAATTTTTGGTGAGTTCTGCTTGAAGCGTTAGCATTCGTTTTGGGATATAATTTATTATATGCAATGTAATAGTTGATTCATCGCCAATGTTACCATCCTTGTTGTAATTGGTTTTTATAACTCCATTTATTTTAAAATCAATATCCGCAATTGAAGTAGCCCAACTTTCGAAGCCTTTTTTGGTTGTGTAGGCATTCCAAACGGAATCTAACGCTACATTGACTACAAATGATTGCTTTAGAACCATATTGTTAACGTGTGTAGAATCAACAACCGAAATGACTTTATTTTCTTTGGGGTCCTTAGGCGTTTGTGCGATTGACAAAAATGGAATGAAAACAACTAAAGTTTGAAATACTATTTTTTTCATATTTATAATATTAGCAAATGACAAAGTAAAAAGTTTGGCGTTGACCTGATAGTAAAAAATTAACCTTCTCTATCTAATGGAAAGAAATTGGGTTCATTTTTATGGTAGTCTGCATTTATGAACTCTTGTGGGTTAAAGCCTGAAAATTCTTTGAACTCCTTTATGAAGTGAGATTGGTCTGCATACTCAAACTCGTAGGCTATGTCTGCCCACTTTAACTGTTTTTTGTTCTGAATTTGTTTTAGGATTTCATTAAATCTAAAAATCCTATGAAACACTTTTGGAGTTAAACCGAAGTATTTTTTAAACTGATTTATTAGATGCTTTTGAGAGTATGAGTATGCAGTCATTATTTCTCGACTATCTGAAATTGGTTTCGACTGTATTTGTTTAAGAACAGATAAGATTGCTTTGGGTGCTGATTTACTTTCATCAAACTTTTTTGAAAGCCATTCTTCTACGAGTTGAAATTTTCCTGAACTGTTTTTTGAATTTAAAAGCTGACTTCTTAATTCTAAAACCTCATTTCCAAAGAATTTTTGAGCTGAAATCACCCTGTTACTTAGTTCACTAATGTTAACCTTTAAAAAAGGATAAGCACCATTGGTTTTGAATTGAACGACCAACATTTCAGAATCCTGATGTGCCGAAATGGAAAGATAGTTTTTATGCATTCCAGAAATCCAAACATTTGTATAATTCCCATTTGGTTTTAAGCTGTCATTGTCAAAAGTATTTCTTTCAAAACCATCTAATTCAAATATGATGAAAAGATGTCCAGTCGGTATAACACGTTCAATTGAATGGTCGGGCTTGAAACCTTTATAATAAAATATTGATTCAATATAATGGGCTAAAGGGTTTTCTAAAATATGTGTTTCAAATGTCAATGGCTGCTATATTGTCTAACGTCCAAACCCGTATGCTGTTAATTTCTTTAAAAGTATCTGATTCAAATATCCTTTGCAAGTAGCTGCGAAAACAACAAAATTCGCTGAAAGAACCTGCTTATTCAGTTCGTCATACCTGTTTTTCATTCTGAAAGTAAGTTTTGCCTGATTTTTCTAAAGAATTTTATGATTGGTTAGCGGTTTGACATAATAAAGCGCAACGCTTTGATAAAAAACGTAGGGATTGAAAAGCACCTTGGTTTCCCTGACCTACGAGCCAAGACCAATTTCTAAATTTATATTTTACTTGGTGGACTTACTAGAATCCGCTGAACTTTCGGATTGCAGGTAAGCCCTATGTTTTTTATCTTTTGTTAGCGAGATTCTTAGTTCAGATGCCCGGTCTAACAATTAGATGGAGGATTATCATTGTGACTATTACTCCAATAATTTTCAGTTTCATTCCATATGCCGATTGGTCAACAACATCACCTTCGTTATATCTGCCCTTGCCCTCTCTGATATCTGCAAAACTTGGAGATTCCTTGTTCTGGACTTTCCGAAGAATTGTTAAGTACAACCAATAGTAGACTGCTCCCAAGTAATCGAATAAATACATTCTGCTGGATTGTTAATACAAAAAATTTCTCAAAACCGTATTAGCCAGCATAATTGCGTCAATTACGATAATTGTCAATAGAGATGATCGTAAATACTTCTGCTTATACGCCAATCCCTTATAAGGGATCAATGTTACTAAGGTTCCAAGAAAAAATCCTACGATTGGAATTGTGAAAATTATTGTGGTCAAAGCAGCGGTATTTACTCCTTTTTGGTCTACGTATTCACCTGCTAAATTTACTGCACCTCGATTGAAAATAGATGTTATTGCAAATGTTATCACACTTAAAATGACTATTATCCAAAGGTGCTTGTTGCGTTGTTCCTTAGTGTACATACTGATTATTCGTTGTTGGGTAGTTCTCGCTAACGACCAGCTATCGGGCGTATGTCCCGAACTTAGCTGATGGAAAACTAAGCTAGTAAAGCTGCGCCACTCGCACAACTGTTTCTTATGGAAAGCTGCGTTTAGAAGTAAAAATCCAGAAGTACAGAAGATGCTCAAAGAACTAAACTTTTAGAAGGCGCAGCTTTACGGTTTGGTCGCAGAAAAGATAGGTTAGAAGCACTAAGACATATGCCCGATCAGCGTCTGTTACCTGCCGTATTTACCCCAACCATAGACTTTGTTCAGTCGTTCGTTCACCACGATGTTCACCAGCCCGTTCTCTGTTTGGATGTTTGTTCGAGGTTGCCCGATGATTTCGGAGTTCCACCAGTCTGGAATGTCGATTCGATGCAGTTCGATCGATTCGTTTTGCAGGTCGGTTTCATTATCAAATGAAATTGGCATTTCAGAAGTTCGGAAGCTGAAAATGAAAGTGTTGATGTCAATATCGTTCTGCAAGTAAATGTCTGTTATTTCCTCGTTCACTAGTTCGATTGGAATCCAGCCCTTTTCAAAGAAGTTGTCTTTATCCGCCTGTTCGAAAGTTGTGTATTCAGTTGTTACTCTGTCTAAGTTACAAGAGAGTAGGAAGGTTGAAAGAGCAATTAGCAGAAGTATTCTCATGATGCAGTCATGGCAGGTAACATATCGCTAACAGCACCTTTCTGTTATTAAACGTTTGTAAATATTTGTAAGCGTTTCCAAATGTTTTATTTAATAAAAATAGAAAATTTAACTAAGAAGAATTAGCCCCATTATCAACCAACAACTTCTCCATGACTTTAAAAGTCTTATCCTTTAATCCATTCACCGTTTCCATGGTATAGCTGCTGGTATCTATGGCCTCTCCGAAAACTACTTTTATTTTACCAGGCTTTATGCTCATAGTGCCTGGAGGCATAAGTTTTCCTGCATTGATAACCACCATGGGCATAATTGGAGTTTTGGTTTCTATGGCTGTTCGAAAAGCACCACTGTAAAAAGGTTGTAGCAACTCCTCAGTCCTGTTTTGAGTGCCTTCTGGAAAGATCAGAATAGAGACTTGCTTCGCTAAAATATCTTTAAGTGTTTTTAGACTGGCCTTTCTACTCTCTGTACTGGAGCGGTCAACTACAACAGTAACTACCCTTATAATGAGTCCAAACACGGGAATCTTAAGTAATTCTTTTTTTGCGAGTGGCCGAAATTGATTTGGTATTGCTAATGCAATTCCGGGAGCATCAAGGAATGAGGTATGGTTACAGGTATAGATGTAGGACTTTCGCTTATCGACATAATCTTTGCCAATAATGGTGTAGTGAATGAAATTTAAAACACTGAAAATAATAGACCATATTTTCAGCCCATAGAAGGTGCCCATACCTATTCTCACATGAATTAGAATTGGCAACACAATAAGAGGTAAGAGGATGATCATGAATACACTGAACACCAGTAATACCCATATCATGTAAAGTTTAAGAAAGACGGTTTTCAAAAAGCTCATAACTCGCCAAATTACAAAATGCTGAACAGATTAATTATTTGATTACAAGGTTTTTAGTAGCCAAATCAAATTTATACCTTGGTAGTAAATTTAAAGTTGTATGAAGTTACTTTTAACTCTTGTCTTAATAGTTGCTTTTAGTCTTCCAAGTTCAGCTCAGTTTGGAAAGCTGTTGAAAGAAAAAGCGAAGAACCTGGCTTCCAAAGAAAGTCTGAATAAGCTTAAAGGGCTTGCCGGTGATAAGTTAGATGATGCTCGTGCCGGACTCGATTCCACGGCTTTCAACTTTGCCATATCAGTTAATGATAATTCTGATTTGGTAAACACAGATACGAATAAGGATAAAATGCTCAAACTCATCACTAATTATAAAGGTGATGAGGAAGCAACACAACAAGAGAAGGCCAGGAGTCTTAAAGATGCCGGGGAACTGGCCTATGCCAAAGGGTACTATAAACAAGCTGAGGCTTTATTAATAGATGCCAAACTGCTATTTGAGACGAGTGACAGTTCAGATGTTAACTATTATACTACTATCGCTGACCTAGGCTTACTTTATAGCACCATGGGCCGATATGGGAAAGCGAATGACTTTACAGAACAGGCGTTGGAGTTACGACTAGAAAATCTCGGGGAAGATAATCCTGGCTATGGTGCTTCGCTTAATAATTTATCAGTATTGCAGAAAGAGACAGGGGACTATAATGAAGCTGAAATAAATATTAAGAAGGCTATAAAGGTATTGGAAACTGCTGAGACTCAAACGAGCATGCCAGTGGCTATTGCGTTGAATAATCAGGCTATGCTTTATCAGGCCATGGGCAGGTATGACCAGGCAGCAGAACTCATGACCAAAGTGATCGACATTTCGTCTGATCTGCAAGGTGAAAAATCCGCAAACCATCAAAAATTCTTATCTAATCAGGCGATGTTGTATCGGGAGATGGGTAAACTGGATGAGTCGTTAGCACTTTTCAAGCAGCTAATAAAAATTAAAGAGCGAAGGTTTGGTACTAAGCATCCCGACTATGCGCATATGCTTAATAACCTCGCTTCACTTTATTTGCAATTAGATCAACCGGAAGAAGTTGAGCCTTTACTGAAACAGTCTCTAAAGATCTATGAAGATAAATTTGATAAGGAACACAAGCTTTATGCTTCTGCTCTAAAGGACCTAGGTAATTTTTATAGGTATACTGAAAATTTCGATGAGGCAGAAAAGTCTCTGAAGGAATCACTGGAAATCAGTCGAACAGTACTCGGGGAAAATCACCCTGAATATGTAGATAATCAGGAGGATATTGGAATTCTTTATTGGAAAATGGGAAATACAGTAGAAGCTCAAGATTGGTTTAGCGAATCTTTGAAGGCTACCATGAATTTTATCAATGACTATTTCCCACCCATGAGTGAAGCGGAAAAAACGAAGTATTGGGATAAGTTGAGGCCGCGATTTGAAACTTACTTCTCGTTTGCTTTTGATGGAGATAAGTCTGACCCAATTATTAAAGAAGCATTTAATTATCACATTGCAACCAAGGGCCTTCTGCTAAATACCTCTAACAAAATAAAACGCCAGATTTTGGATAGCGGCAATGAAGAACTGAAAGAACAATATTTGGTTTGGGTTGATCAGAAAGAAACCTTAGCGCGTTTTTATGGCTATTCTAAAGAAGAGTTGGAAGAGCAGAAAGTGAACCTGGATTCCTTAGAAAATGCTGCAAACACTACCGAACGTTGGCTATCGCAGAAGTCTGAGGTATTTAGTGATGGGTTTCAACTCAAGCAAAAAACCTTTAATGATGTAGCTGGTAAGCTGAAGACTAATGAAGTGGCCGTTGAGATAATTAGGTATAGAACATTTACAAACAAACTGAGTGATGATGTGAAATACGCTATTGTCGCTGTGCAGCCCGATCAGTCTTTCAAGCATAATGTAGCCTTAAATGGTAGTCAATTAGAGTCCCGTTATTTCAAGTATTACAATAATGCCATTAAACAAAAGATTACTGATGAGTACAGTTTTGATCAATACTGGTCACCACTGGTTCAAGTCCTTTCTGCTGGTAAAAAAGTCTATGTATCTGCTGACGGTATCTACAACCAAGTCAATTTGAATGGATTGCAAAAAGACGGTAAATATGTGTTAGATAGTTATGATATCCACTTAGTCGGAAATACTAAGAATTTGGGAGCATCGGCTAATAGCTCCAGTAGTAAGTCGGCATTCTTACTTGGCAATCCTCTTTTCGGAAGTTCTGATATTGACAAGTTGCCGGGAACAGCCGTTGAACTTTCCGCTATCAGTAGGAAGTTAGGAGCGTATGGATATAAGGTAAAAAAGTATACTCAAGCCAATGCTAAAGAGGCAAATATCAAGCAGGTAGAGAGTCCTCGTATTGTTCATATTGCCACTCATGGATATTTCTTAAAAGACAATGAATTAAAAGGAGGGCAGGTTTTTGGTGTAAATTCTGAGAGTGCCGCTAACAATCCATTATTGAGATCTGGGTTGTTGCTAGCTAATGCTGGCAGTACCGATCAAAGCTCAGCTTCTTTGAGTAGTAGTAACAATGGGGTACTTACCGCTTATGAAGCCATTAATCTAAGACTTGACAAAACGGACTTGGTCGTGCTGAGTGCATGCGAAACGGCAGTGGGTGATATTAAAGCTGGAGAAGGAGTTTATGGTCTACAGCGAGCTTTTATTGGTGCCGGAGCTAAATCTTTGCTTATGAGTCTTTGGAAGGTTGATGATCAGGCAACGCAGGAGTTGATGATAATCTTTTATTCAAACTTCCTTAAGAGCGGCAATAAAAGATCGGCCTTTAGACTGGCGCAGAAGCAATTAAAAACTAAATACAAACATCCGTACTATTGGAGTTCATTTGTTTTGGTGGATAACTAAGAACGATGACCCTTGACTTTTTCAAAAGGTATCAAGTTATTTACTAAATATTAAAATTAATTATTCACTCTTTGCTTGCAGAACCTCCTTGTAAAAAGGGAGGTTTTATTTTTCTTCCAAAGCATTGAAATCAACCAGGCATCTGTTAACTACCACGGCAAGCTCATACTCTGTAGCCTTCCGTATATAGCCATCATCAATTTTACAGAAGTTCATAAAATCTTCGACCTTGTCCTCCGGTAAGCCAGTAATGTCCATGACTACACGAGGATTATACTTTGATTCAATATTCTTGTAAAGGTTATACTCTTGTTGTAAAGTCTCCATCTTCTTGGTTTCCTTACGTTCTTTACTGAATAAATTCCCTAAAGCCGTTAAAGGACCACCAACTGCCACACCACCTCCATTAACGGGTCTTGCAGATCTTTTTACTCCAGGTAGTTGAAGTTGCTTAGTGTCTTCTTCAGGGGAAACTTCAGCATCAATTAAAGCTCTTTTCAAAGCATACTCATCTTTAAAAGCGAAAACCTTTACCGCCTCTAATTCCAATGTAGATTGACTTAATTCTATGGTTACGACTAGTTTGTCAGTGGTTATCTGTTCGTTCAACCGGAATTGATAAGACTCAAAACCTATAGCTGAAAAAATTAGTGTATCAGCAGGTGACATATTAATCCAAAAACGGCCTTCAGTATTACTGGCTGTTCCCTGACCGGTATTTTTATTTACAATGTGAACGTAAGGAATTGCTTCTTTGGACTCGCTGTCAACAATTTCTCCAATGATTTCAACATTGTGTTGTTGTGTAAAACCAACTGCTGTAATGAGAAGAAGAACGGTGGTCAGGGCGAGCTTCATGAAATATACAACGCATTTTTCCATCATAGGATACAAATATCTTTAATATTTGAGTCAGAATAAACTATTTTTATCTTTTCTTCCAAAACATCAATCATGAAATCGACATACATTATTTGTCTACTGTTTTTCTGTCTCTTGGGTAATGGCTTAGCTCAAGAGTATAGCCAAAGGTATAAACTGGTTAATCTCGGTAGAGACGTTAACACGGCTTACCATGAAGGTTCACCCGTAGTATCTGCCGATGGTAAGGTATTGTATTTTTTCGTTCATAACCACCCGGATAACAGGTATGGTAAAGAAGGCAGTCAAGATATCTGGTATTCAGAAATGGGTGAAGATGGCAAATGGGGCAAAGCACAACATATGGGAGATCCGCTCAATGACCATAAGGCGAATCAAGTTTTTACTGTGCTTCCTGATAATAAGACATTGTTTATAAGAGGAGGTTCTTCAAAAAATAAAGATGGATTTTCTTTCACTCATAAAGAGGGCTCCAGTTGGAGCAAGCCTGAAGACATTGATATTGAAGATTTCAAACAGATGCACAAAGGGAAGTTTTATGGAGCGACTGTATCTTCTGATCGCCAATATATGGTACTCTATTTCAGTGAAAAGGAGCATAGCACTTTCAGTGACTTGTATATAAGCAAGCATTTGGAAGGCGCTAAATGGGGTAAGCCGATAAAACTTGGACCAAAAATAAATACCAGTAGGGATGAGTTTGCACCTTTCTTAGCTCCTGATGATAAAACCATGTACTACTCAAGTAATCGTAAAGACATGGGCGTAGGTGGTTCAGACATCTACAAAGTTGTTCGATTAGATAACAACTGGTTAAATTGGTCAGAGCCCGTAAATGTTGGTAGACCATTAAATACCAGGGCTTTTGATGCTTACATGAGTGTGGATAATCACAATAATGTGTTTACCACACAATCGGGAAATACTATAGATGGTGGAAACCTTGACATTTTCTGGCTTCAACTGAAAGATATTAATATCACCCTTAAGGGAATGGTGCTTGATCAAAAGACTGAATCTGGCATACCCGATGCTCACATGACTTTAGTTAGAAATACTGAAATAATCGATACACTAAAATCAACACAAGAGGCTACCTATTCTACTACATTTACTGAAGGCAATGCCGAATTTGTGGTTAATGCCTCTGCTGACGGCTATCACCCTGGGTTAGTGGAATTCTTTCTGAATGAAGTTACCCATGATACTACGATAATAAAGGATGTTTATTTGCAGCCATTTAAAAAGAAAGTCTACTTAAATGGCATAGTGTACAACCAAAAGACCAATGAGCCTATTACTGCCTCGCTCCAAATTGAAAATCTTGATGGTGCCTTGAATAAAAGACAAGAAACTAATGATGCTGGATTCTATGAAACAGAATTAAGAAACACAGGGAGATATCGCATAAGTGCAAAAGCAGAAGGCTTTCTTAATGCTTCCGATAGTATTGATCACTTAAGTGAAGAACAAACCTCTTACGTTAAGGATATTTATTTACAGCCTATAGAGATAGGTACCACCGTAAGGCTTGAGAACATTTTCTTTGACTTTGATAAAACTACCCTTAAGCAAGAGTCCTTTATAGAGCTTGATAAAGTCGTTGACTTTATGACTGAAAATGCTTCGCTTGAAATTGAGATTGCAGGTCATACTGACAGCAAAGGGGGAGATGATTATAACCTCAACCTTTCACAAGGTAGAGCACAGGCGGTTGTGGACTACATTATTTCTAAAGGAATAGATGAATATAGACTCATTGCTAAAGGATATGGTGAAACGGTTCCATTAGAAAGTAATGATACGGATGAAGGTCGTGCCTACAACAGACGCGTTGAATTCACGGTTCTAAAAATTGATTAATATCAGTATTATTACTGATCATCTTAAAACGAATGTTTTTTATTCAGTAGTACCTTTGACTTATGAATAAAGTACTGAAGTTAGTTGGAGTATGTTTCTTATGTATTCTGATAGTTACTTTGGTTGCTTTATTATTTCACTAAATCAAATATGTTATGACAGCGAATATGGGAACAGTTGACCGAATAATCAGAGTACTTGTAGCTGTGGTTATTGGATATTTGTATTATGCTGGTGTTATCTCCGGGTTACTGGCTACAGTACTGCTTATATTATCAGTAATCTTTATTTTAACGAGTGCAATTAGCTTTTGTCCGTTATATGCACCATTTAAGCTTTCTACTCGAAAAAAGGGTTAATCATTGATAATAACATCATAAATCGAATAGTTAGGCCTGATTCTTCTAGCCGCATCTCGATTAAAAAATGTTAATCTTCCTACAATAAAGGTGTTTGTACAACATCTGCTATCGCTGCTGAAGGAATAACCCACATCTACAGTATCTATTAGAGCATTTGAGTAACTCATAATAAGCGTATCTGGACTCTCCAGTTCCAAACTCAATGGCGCAAGGTCTACCAGATAAAATGTATCTATTTCATCACCTTGTCGGATAGCTTCATATATATTACCTTCCAAATCTTGGATAGTCAACTGCGATAAATCAGTTAATATCTCTGTCCTTGCCGAATCAACTAATCGGAATCTCGCAGAAAGATCAGCTGAGCATTCTTCACATTTTTCGCAAGCACTGAAGCCTAAAGCCAATAAAAATAGAACAACAAAAGACAAATAGAACTTGGGCATATACAGATTCACGTGTTGTTCAATGTTTGAGCGAATTTAATGAAAGAAATTGGAATCTGCGAAACTTAGTGAAAGTCAAGTGATTGAATAGAAATAAGTTGGTAGATAGTTTGTTCAATTATCCCGTTTCACTAAAGCGTACCAGTCATTGTCAAGCTCAAGGTATCCGTATTCGTAACAGAAGTAATAGGTGGCTCCTGCTTTGGTAGTATAGGTATTAGTGAAATAGTTGAAATCAAAGCCTAGCTCATTGAGCTTACTTTTTGGTGATTTACTTTTACCATTTGGAGTAAGCTTCTCCAAGATCCTTCGGTTCTTTCTAAGAATGTTATTGATGTTACGGATGTAATTATTGGAATCGCTATTTAGTTTATTATTATAAGAGTTACGGCACTGATCAGAACAAAATTTTTTGTCAAATCGGCCGTAAATTTTGATGCCACATTCTATGCAAACTTTTTCCTCAGCTGTCATGACTAGAACTACTTATTTGAATTTAGTTCTCCAGGAAATACCAGCGTCAACGAACCAGTCTGTTAATCCATCATTTTTTCCATAACCAACCGAGCAGTCCAACAATAGATTATTATTGACCAAATAACCGAGTCCTGTATCCCAGCGGTTGGTCAAATTACCATTTGCAACCTCTCCATAATTTTCAACAAAACTACCTAGTCTATCACTTAGTGGAAATGAAATATTTATCACATAAGAAGCTCTTGCATCGCCCTCATCATTCCATAAGACTGCCCAATTAGTTGTAAGTCCGAAAGTCTCTGATAATTTTTGAGAGTGAATGAGCATTACTTTTGGAGTTATATCTTCAGATTGATAATCTTCATCAACCCAGGTCAATCTCGCGTCCGTTTGAAAGCCAAAAGATGGCTTATATCCTTCTCCACTTACAATATTATACCGTACACTAACGACCCATAGACTTAATCCATTCGTCTTACTACTACTGTTATCGGAGAATGCCACTTCACTAGAGTTATAGGCAAATGCAGTTCTTAACTCGAAGTCTTCAAGCAGACCGTAACGGAAGATAGTGAAAAAGTCTTGAGAGTTTCCGTCAAAATTTAAATCAGAATCATCAAAATCGGTATGAGTTAAACCAGATTGAACTTGAAAAACATATTTTCCAGTTGTAAAAGGGCCAACTGCTTGGCCTGGTCTGGCTGTCCTTATGGTCTCATTATATTGAGCAAACAGAGAATTAACCGATAATGTAAATAGAATAAATAATACATTTTTCTTCATTGTGGTAATTTAGTGAAATAGTTATGAAATGAAAACCTTCATACCTTTGAGCTAAGCGTTCTGCTATAAAACATATATGAAAAAAATATTATTAACAGGTGGATTAGGATATATCGGTTCTCATGTGGCAGTCGAGTTGATAGATAAAGGTTTCGAGGTCATAATCTTGGATGATCTATCAAACTCAGAGTTGTTTGTATTAGACCGAATAAAGGAGATAACAGGAAAAGACATAATTTTTGAAAAAGGTGATATTCGAGATTATGATTTTTTATATCATTTGTTATCAAGATATAATATTGAAGGAGTTATTCATTTTGCGGCCAAGAAGGCTGTAGGAGAGTCAGTACAAAAGCCGCTTTTATATTACGACATCAATGTATCTGGATTGATTTGTCTGTTGAAAGCCCTGGGAGATCACTCAATTAAAAAGCTAATTTTCTCATCTTCTTGCACTGTGTATGGTAGCCCCGATAGTTTTCCGGTTACTGAACAAACTCCATTTGGAGATACTCCTTCACCTTATGGTAAGACCAAACAAATGTGTGAGCAAATTTTAGAAGATGCCTCACTTATAGCAGACTACGATATTGTGTCGTTGAGATATTTTAATCCAGTTGGCGCCCATCCTACTGGAAAGATTGGAGAATTGCCAAAGGGAGTGCCTAATAATTTAGTGCCATTCATTACTCAAACTGCTGCAGGTTTAAGAGATGAGCTGTCTATTTTTGGTAGTGATTATAATACGCCAGACGGAACCGCGATTAGAGATTACATTCATGTAGTTGACCTTGCTCGGGCACATGTTCGAGCCTTAGAGGCAAACTTGGGAAAGTATGTGGCCTTAAATGTTGGTACAGGAAAAGGTCATTCAGTATTGGAGGTGGTGAAAACATTTCAGGAAGTTACCGGGGTAAACTTGCCATTCAAAATTGTCGATAGACGAGAGGGTGATATTCCTGAAATATTCGGAGATACTAACTTTGCAAATCATAAAATAGGATGGAAAGCCGAGAAGGGACTAGCCGAAATGCTAAAAGATGCCTGGCGGTGGCAGAAAAGTTTGTTGAAATAAGAGATGTGAATTTCTTTGTAAATACTGGTATACTACGAGTCTACTCACATTCAAAAAAGGCCACTTTAATATAAAATGAGGCCATAAGAAGCCTAAATCACTTTAGTGACTTAAATACTTTCGTTTAGTCAATGCTAACTATCATATTATCATATGACTAAGTTTTTAATATTGCTTGTGCTTTTCATCAGTTGTAATTCCTCACCTAAAAGTGAGGAAGAATCGCAAGTAGATATAACTAAGTTTTCATTTAAGCCAAGTGGCATAGAAGATGACATGGAACCGTTCTCTAGGCTAGTGGGTAATTGGGACTGTATTTCAGAAGATATGGTCGATTCAGTTTGGTATGAGAATAAGGCGTTGTGGCGTTGGGAATATACTTTGGGAGGTCATGCAATCTTGAATCATTGGTGGCAGGAAGATAACTCTGTCAACCCACCTTCCAAGGAATACTTTGCTAATGGTATTTTTATTAGAAATAGAGAAACCAATATATGGGAAGCTGTAGTTATGAATTCAAGACCGCACAGGCTTTCATCAAAGTTTAGAATTGATACCGAAAAAGAGACTATAAAAATGCACGATGGATCAGGAACCTGGCAAGTGGTGTTTTTTGATATCCATGAAAACTCGTTTAGATGGAAGTATGAGGTGTTAACTTCAAAAAATGAATGGATACCCATTTCAAGAATTCATGCGAAAAGGAACTTATAAGATGCTAAATGAGTATTTCTCTAATTTCATCATCTCTCATTCATACTGAGCAATAATTCTTTTCAAGTTCTCTTTATATCCTCTGCTAAGCTTTACTTGAGAGCCATTCATTAGTTTTAGAATATATTCTCCATGAAAATATGATTCCAGGGACTCCACATGATTTATATTGACCATATAAGACTTGTGAACTCTAATAAAATTTGAAGGATCCAACACTTCTTCTAGTTGTTTTATGGATAAGTTTGTCAGTTCCGTTTTACGCTCTAGATGAACTTTTGAAAAGGCTCCCTGACTTTCGATCCAAAAAATAGAATCTACCTTGATTAACGTGATAACACCTTTGTGCTTACTAGTTATCTTTTTTAGATATTTCGGTCGTTCTCTGAGTAATCTTAAAACATCTATTTTAGAAATGTCTAATCTTAATTGCTTGTTTTCCCAAAGCTGAAAAACCTTATCTAGCATTTTGTGAAAGCGATCTTTATTAAGCGGTTTAAGAAGATAATCAATAGCATTCTCTTCAAAAGCTTTTATGGCATACTCCTCAAAAGCTGTTATAAATACTATAAAAGGAAGGTTCGGGTTCAATTTATTCGCCACGTCAATACCATTTAATTCTGGCATTTCTATGTCCAGAAATAAAAGATCGGGTTTGTTTTTGATCACTGCCTCTAACGTGCTTTTTCCATCAGCACACTCGACCTGAATCTCGAAGCGACTATCTTCGCTCAAATACTTGCTAATTGCTTCTCTGGCCAGAGGCTCATCATCAGCTATAATTACATTTAAAACTCCCATTTAAGAATGCTAATTTCGACTTATTGGAAGCTTGATGATTGATCTTACTCCCTTCCTTAAAGTATCATTTTTTATTTCGAAGAAGTGATTTTTGTCATATAGTTTTTCTAATCTCGTTTCGATGTTGGTAAGCCCAATTCCCTTTTTCAATATACCTTTTTCAGGTATTTGAGGTCCTTCGTTGAATAATTCTAGTTCAATGAAGCCATCATTTAGCCCAATTTTAAGTTCAATTATACTTGCTTCCTTACTTTTCGCTATTCCATACTTCATAGCATTTTCTATCAATGGTTGAAGTATTAAGTTGGGTACTTTGTAACCCAAGCATTTTGGATCAACATCTCTCTTCAACTTTAATCTATCCTTGAACCTTATTGATTCAATGTCCAGGTATAGATCAAAAAATTCAAGTTCTTTTGATAATAAAACGAGCTGATGTTCCTCGAAATCCAGTGTTCTTCTCAGAAAATCACCCAATTTACTTGTGACATTTATCGATACCACATTTTCACCAATCAATGTCAACGAAGTAATCGTGTTTAATGTATTAAAAAGAAAATGAGGATTAAGTTGAAGCTTCAACGCTTGTAGCTGGGACTTAGTAAGCTGACTCCTAAGTTGATTATTTTTTAATTTCATCAAGGCGGTGTTGATCTGATGGTTTTTACGTGCAGAATAATTCCTTGAGATGACCACAGTCATTATTACCAAAACATAAATCAGAAAATCATTAGTAGAACGCGATATGAAATAGGGTAAGTATTCACTAAATGATGTGTTTGTTAAATCAATGTACCCATGAATGGTAAACATATAAATCAAAGTGAGGTTGCTCAATAATATTAGCACCCCAATGCCAGTCAGAAAGTAAACCATCAGGGGTTTGAGCCAATTTGAAACCTCGAATGGATACTTGTTCACAATGAAAATCAAAGTAGGAGTAATGCACATCCATAAAAACCAAATGGGAAGTTGATCAATAAAAATAGGCAACCAACTAACGTCTAATCCATTTTTAATACTTGTAAAATAAATTTGATTGCTAATTATGATAGCGAGAAATATCCAAAATCCAAGGAGAATCAACCATTGCTTCAGCTTTAATTTTTGGTATATCGTTAAGAGACTTGCCATATGATAAACTTACGAAGGTGAGTCGATTAAAATATGTTATTCTTGTGATCGGGCTTAATCTGATAACAATAAGGACTATCTGATTACCAAGATGGAGCACTCCTTTTCATATGTACCAAAGTCCACCTACATTCTAAAATAGGCCCACTCAACTTTTCTTTCCAACACAATAAAGCAAATGGCGGTAAGAATGTACAAAGTCTTTAAAAAACAAAAACGTATAAGTAAATGAAACATTTCAATTTTTTATCGAAGTTATCCATCGTTTTGATATTGATAGTTTGCACGTCACAAAAGTTAAGGGCCCAAGCCATCACGCCTCAAGATTTAATCGATTCTTGGGATATTATGACTAAAATGGTAGTGCAATCTGCTAAAATTATGCCCGCTGAGCATTTTTCTTTTACCCCTGGAGATCCAGTAAGAAGTTTTGCCAATCAACTCAATCATACAACAGCCTCCAACATTGGTTTTGGTAAGTCAGTAAATGCAGGGAAGCCAGATTTTGCTATGCCTGACAGAGCGAATCCTCCTCAAAGTAAAGATGAGGTCGTTGATGTTCTTGAAAAATCATTCAGTTATTTCAGGGGAGGACTTGAAAAGCTAAGTCAGAATGATTTAGCCCAAAAAGTGCAATGGGGCCATCCCAGTAACCCTAAACAAATAACCAGGCTCAAGGCTGTCTTGATTGTTATGAGTCACTTACAAAGGGAGCACGGAAAGTCAATGATGTATTTGAGAGCAAAAGGTTTAAAACCCGCTCCTGCTGGAAGCTGGAAATTTTAGAGCGATATGAGTATGAAGAATATATTTTGTCTATTATTTATTATTTCGCTTTATGGTTGTTCAGATGCACAACCTCCTACAAAGCCATTGTACCAAGCGATTTTACCGGGGGACCCTGCTCTATTTACAAAGCGAGTTTCTCCTCATAAGGTAAAGTATAAAAAATCTGGTGGTAGTATGACTTATGTTATGAAGGAGGTGAGTAAGTACGGTAAAGATACTTATGAGCTGGCTATCTATTTTAATAAGGATGAATCTGGAATTCCAGACTTGATATATATAGATAAAAATACACTTGGTTATGCAGGAAGAAGGCTCGAAATGAAAGATTATATTATTGATGTAAAATTTGAAAATAACCGATTCTTGGGAAAACTAGAACCGACAGCTGGGTCAGATTATAATGAAGTGAAGTATGACAAAGAGTATTTACACAATGCCTTTGAGCCTGCGGTGATTAATTACTTTATTACTTCCTTGCCATTAGAAAAAGGGTATAAGGCTTCTATACCGGTATTTGATCTCAATAAAGGCTCTCAGATGTTTTGGTCCAATATTGAAGTTTTAGGAAAAGAAATTGTAAAGGTCAACGGTAAAAAGTATGATACGTGGAAAGTTAAATCCTCTGGCATTAAGGAAAAAACTATTTGGGTATCAACAGAAGTTCCTTATGCTATTAAAATGAAGACTAAAGGCAGTTTTGGAACCTGGGAATTAGAGATTGAGTAGTGATGGTTTATGTTTGATTGAAGAGACACCTCCTGGTGTCTTTTTTTATGTTTTAATACTTTATAGAACAAGTGATTCAAGAAAGGGTCAATATATAGGCTAACTTCTAACAAATGAATTAATCATTATATTGTTGATAAACAGTTATTTACTCAATTACAAACGTTTACAAACGTAAATTAAACGACTGTAAATATTTAACTACCGATTAATGCTTGACTGCCTCCTTTACTTTGCCTCAGTCAAAATCGAAATAACTCGATGCGACTAATTTCTTAATCAATATTATTAATCATTTAAACTTTATTATCATGAAAAATTTAAGAAACAGCGTGCAACTAATTGGAAGACTAGGTAAAGATCCTGAAGTAAAACAATTGACCAGTGGTAAGACACTAACTACATTTTCTATGGCTACCTCGGATTCATATAAGAATGCACAAGGAGAGAAAGTTGAAGATACTCAGTGGCATAATATTATTGCATGGGGCAAGACAGCAGAGATAGCTGGAGAGTATTTGAAAAAAGGTCAGGAAGTGGCTGTTGAAGGAAAACTTGTTCACAGGTCATATGAGACCAACAGTGGTGAAAAGAGATACGTTACTGAAATCAATATTAACGAATTGCTCATGATGGGCAAGAAGAACTAAAAATAGCATTCATAAACTGACATAAGTCATTTTTTTAATGAAGAACTGTTGGTAAATTCACTGTGTACTTCCTGAAGTCACTGACCCGGAGGTATTTGAAAAAGGTGGCATCTTTATTTGGAATGTAAATATACTATCCAAATAAAAACCAACCCAAAGGCGAGCATTGCTCGCCTTTGGGTTTTATAGTCACTTTTATTTCTAACCTTCTCAAAACTTCCTGCTATTTAGTTCGTTGATTTTAATAATTTTGACAGCGAATGAATTTTTTATACCCTCAGTTGCTTTTCGGTCTTTGTGCCCTGGCTATACCCATCATCATTCATCTATTCAATTTCAGGAGAACCAAAAAAGTATATTTCTCAAATACAAGATTTTTAAAAAAAGTAAAAGAGGCCAGTAGCTCGAAACTAAAAATCAAACATTTTCTTGTGCTACTGTCAAGAATGCTATTTATTTTTTTTCTTGTACTAGCTTTTGCTCAACCTTATTGGAATAATCAAGAAGCCACTCCTCCTTCAGATCAGGTAATTATCTATCTGGACAATAGTAATAGTATGAGCAATGAAACTGATAACGGATTATCAGCATTTGACGAGGCTATAATTTATATTAACGAGCTGCTGGATGTTTACCCTAAAACAACTTCTTATCGCTTAGTTACGAATGATTTTGACCCTTTTTCTAACTCATTCAAAAGTGCTTCTGAAGTAGAAGAACATTTGACGAAAATTACGCTTTCAAATGTCCCCAGGGAAATAGCCGCTATTTCACAACGATTAACTACTTCCTCCAACCGTGACTCTTTAGATGTTTATTGGATTAGTGATTTTCAAAAGTCTTCCACAGGATCAGCTGTAAATTTTGAAGATAAGAAGTTAAACATCAACCTTATTCCAATTTACTATGCCTCAGAAAATAATGTTTTTATTGATTCTGTCTATGTTGATAATCCTTTTCTTATCGGGGATGAGCAACTTACGATAAATGTAAAAGTGACTAACAAAGGTGATATAGCATTAAATGAACTAAGTGTAAAAGTTTTTATTGACAATATTCAATCGGCCACAGCTACAACCAATTTGCCGGCATTAGGCTCAGAAACGCTCTCGTTTAATGTAACTTATGATGTCAATAAATTAAGCCTGGCCAGTATTAGAATCGAGGAATATCCTGTGACCTTTGACAACGAATTTTATTTTGTTCTGGATCGAGCTCAACGAATAAAAATATTAGAATTGAGAGACAAAAATACTGGTTCTTATATTCCAAAGGTTTTTTCTAACTCTGAACTCTTCGATTTTAGCAGTGCTGAGTCAGGCAATGTAGATTATAGTAAATTAAATAATACTGACCTTGTTATTTTGAATGGTATTCAAGAACTCTCATCCTCCCTGGCATTAGTAATCAATGACAGACTTGAAAAGGGAGAAAAAGTTCTTTTGATTCCTTCGGAGAAACCTGACATCTCATCTTACCAGCTGGTGACATCAGGTATAAGCGAGTCTACAATGGAAGACAGATTGTTATTGGCCACTCCTGATTTTGGGAATCCTTTTTTTGAGAAGGTTTTTGAGGAAAAGAGTAACCGTTTTGCTATGGCTCAGGCTCAGCCAGTTTTGGACTTGGGTATCGATAGATCGGCTATTTTAAAATTTGAAAATGGCAATCCATTTTTGAGAGAAAGTAACGGACTGTATATAATGGCCACCCCATTACAAGCTGAGCAATCTACTTTTCAGAGCCACGCTTTGTTTGTACCAGTGATGTATAGAATTGCTATTAGCAGTGTTTCTCATATTGGTCAATTATATTATTATGTTGATGATAATCGAATTTCTATCGATGCTGATTCCCTTGCTTTGGACAGGGTTTATAAACTAATTGGAAATAACTCAGAATTGATTCCCGATCAACGAAATGTGGCAGGAAGACTATTATTTGAAGTGCCAAAATATGTATTGGGTTCTGGTTTTTACAGCCTTGTCCTGGACAGTGATACGCTTAGCACATTGGCATTCAATAATATGCCTTCAGAATCTGATTTAACACAATTGACAGCTGCTGAGCTATCAGATAAAATAAAAGGTAATGTCAAATTTATAGATGCTGGAGAAGCTCTGGCTTTTAGAAAAAAATTGGAAAGCCGATATGCAGGAACGCCACTTTGGAAATTTGCCATTATGCTGGCACTGCTGTTTTTATTAATGGAGGTTTTATTAATCAGGTTTTTTCCTTAAATCGAAGTTATGTCTAAAATACTCATCAAATCTGCGAAAATTGTTGATAAAGAATCATCTCACCATGGAAAGGTAAGGGATGTACTTATTTCCAATGGTGTAATAACGAAGGTTGGTAAATTAAATGAAAAGGCAGATAAGGAGATCAATGCTAAGGGTATGATCTTGAGCTTAGGTTGGTGTGACATGCGAGCATGGTTGGCTGATCCCGGTTTAGAACACAAAGAAGATATACAAAGTGGTCGTTTAACTGCAATGGCAGGGGGCTTCACACATATTGCGGTACTACCTAACAATGATCCTGTCACTCAGAATAAAAATGATGTTTCTTATATAATGAAGGGGAACGATCGTGAGTTAACCCAGCTACTTCCTATGGCAGCCGTAACTCTGGGTGCTAAGGGAGAGGAACTTACCGAGATGATCGACCTTGAGCATGCAGGTGCTGTAGCTTTTACTGATGGGCTGAACCCCATTTGGCACTCAGATATCCTTCTCAAGTCGTTACAGTACCTTCAGAAGTTTGATGGACTGGTTATTGATCGCCCTGAAGATAGACACCTGAACATGTTCGGTGCAATGAACGAGGGGGAAACAAGCACAATGCTTGGTATGAAGGGAATGCCAACATTAGCAGAGGATCTTATCGTTGAAAGAAATATTTCAATACTAGAGTATACTGGCGGTCGATTACACCTCAGCTGCTTGTCATCAGAAAAATCACTTTCTTTAGTTAAAGCGGCAAGAAAAAAGGGCCTGAATGTGACCTGCGATATAGCATCATACCAACCATTATTGGACGATAGCTACTTAAAGGATTTTGATTCGAATTATAAGGTTAACCCACCATTAAGAACGAAAAGAGATAATAAGGCTATTATCAAGTCATTGAATGATGGGACTATTGATACCATCGTTTCTAATCATATTCCACATGACGAAGAGTGTAAGAAACTTGAATTTGATTTAGCTGATTTTGGGATTATTAATCTACAAACAGTTGCTTCAAATCTGACTGAATTGAGTACCCAAGTACCCATTGAAATCCTGATTGAGAAAATTTCCAATACTCCAAGAAAACTCTTGAAAGTAGAAACTAAATCTATTGAGGAAGGTGTAGCAGCAGATCTCACGTTATTTGATCCAAACAAAAAGTGGTTGCTTGATAAAGCAACTAATAAATCCAAATCAAATAATTCTCCATACTTCAGTAAGGAATTGGTTGGTAAGGCAGTAGCTGTATTTAATAACGGTCAATACTATTTATCCGATTTATGAAACCAATAATTAGTATCCCCTTAAAATATGGACTGATTGGCTCTGTTTTAGCTATAATTTTACTTTCAGTTCTCTACTATACCGGTACCCATCCGTTACTGATACCTACTTTTTTTGATTATCGAATTATCCTGTTTGGTCTTTTTATATTCTTCGGGATCAAAGAGTTTAAAGACTATCATAACGAGGGATTTCTTCAGTTTTGGCAAGGTATGGTTATAGGGATAGGCATATATGTTGTTATTGGATTGGTAGTGGGGCTATTTCTCATTGCTTTTGCAGCGATAGAACCTCAATTCCATGAAGATTATATCGCAGGTACCATTAGAGGGCTAGAACTAAATAAGGATCAGTTGCTAAATCAGGGCAAAATCACAATTACTGAAGAGCAGTATAACGATCAGCTGGAAAAGTTAAAAAATACTCCAATTAGTTATCTAGGGGTAGACTATTTTATCAAAAGTGGAGTACTTGGCTTTTTTCTCACAATCATTTTATCGGTGATTTTACGTAAATCTGAAAAGCGATTTTTAAAGTAAACCTACTGTTCAATACGTAATTTGACCACTGAGCCGCTCAAAAAACCTTGTACAAGTTGTAATTATTAGATTGTTTGTGCTACTTATATATTTGAATCAATATCAACCTTAAACTTTATTAAAATGGAAGAAACTATGGAAGCGCCCACCACTAAATCATTAGCTATTAAGTGGGGGCTTATACTTAGTGTAATAAGTATTGTATTCTTTATCTTATTGGCCGTAACTGGTTCTCAAGCGGAGGGGTGGGCCAGTTGGATAGGTGTTTTACCGTCAGCTATTGTTATGTATTTAGCGCACAAAGAATTTAAAGATGGTGGTGATGGTTACATGAGTTATGGCAAAGGTCTTGGTATAGGAACTATGATATCGGTAGTGTCTTCGATTATCTCCAGTATATTCTCGTTTATCTATATCAAATTCTTAGATCCAACTTACATAGACATAATCCGTGATGCGCAGATCGCAGGTTTTCAGGAACAGGGCATGAGTGATTCTGAGATTGAAACGGCATTGTCTTTTTCTGAATCTTTTATGAAACCTGAAACAATGATCGTTATGGGTATATTTTTCGGAATTTTCTTTGGATTTATATTATCTTTGATTGTAAGTGCTATCACAAAAAATAGCAATCCTGCTTTAGACGTTTAATAATGCAACATATCGATATTTCAGTGGTGGTTCCGCTATATAACGAAGAAGAATCACTCCCTGAATTATGTAATTGGATAAGCCGTGTGATGGAATCGCACGGCTTTACTTATGAAGTGCTACTAGTAGACGATGGGAGTGAAGATACATCCTGGAAAGTGGTCAGTGAACTTTCATCTGCTAACCCGTTAATTAAGGGTATTAAGTTTAATAGGAACTATGGCAAATCTGCTGCGCTTAATACTGGCTTTAAAAAAAGCGTGGGTAAGGTTGTAATATCTATGGATGCCGATCTTCAAGACAGTCCTGATGAAATTCCTGCATTATACAAAAAGATAACTGAAGAAGGCTTTGACATGGTAAGCGGTTGGAAAAAGAAACGGCACGACCCAATTACTAAGACTATTCCATCAAAATTTTTCAATTACGTAACCCGTAAGATATCAGGTATAAAGCTTCATGACTTTAATTGTGGGTTAAAGGCTTATCGCAGCGAGTTAGTCAAGAATATCAATGTATATGGCGAAATGCATCGCTATATTCCAGTCATCGCCAAATGGAATGGTTATACAAAAATTGATGAGCAAGTTGTTCAACATCAGGAACGCAAATACGGTAAGACTAAATTTGGTCTTGAGCGGTTTATCAATGGTTTTCTAGACTTACTTTCTATCACTTTTGTGAGCAAGTTTAAGCGTAAGCCAATGCATTTCTTTGGTTTATGGGGTACGATATCGTTCTTCTCAGGCTTCGTTATCACCTGTTACGTAATAGGAGAAAAGCTTTATAAGCTTCATTATAAACTTCCTGTTCGCGACATTGTTGATCAGCCATTATTTTTCCTCGCTTTGATTGCCCTTGTTATAGGAGTACAACTTTTTCTCACAGGTTTTTTGGCTGAAATGCTTGCTATGAAATCTAATTCAGGAAAAGATTACCTTATTTCAGATACTATCGGCATTGACTAATGCGACTCTATTCTGTTATTATTCCAATCTACAATCGTCCTAATGAGATAGATGAGCTATTGGATAGTCTCATTAAACAGACCTACCCTAATTTCGAGGTGTTGGTTATTGAAGATGGTTCCTCAGAAAGATGTGAAAATATCATCTCTAAATATGAGAACAAGCTAAATGTACAGTACTTCTTCAAAGAGAATTCTGGCCAGGGCTTTAGCCGTAACTTTGGTTTCGAAAAAGCCAAAGGAGATTACTTCATTGTTTTTGATTCTGATTGCCTTATCCCTGATCACTACTTTCAATCAGTTGAGGATTTCCTGAATGTTAATGCAGCAGATGCTTTTGGTGGGCCTGATAAAGCACATGATAGCTTTACTCCAATGCAAAAGGCTATTAGTTATTCTATGACCTCAGTTTTTACTACTGGAGGCATACGTGGAAATAAGAAGCATTACGGTAAGTTTCACCCTCGAAGCTTTAACATGGGCATCTCTCAAGAAGTATATGAGAAAGCGGGAGGTTATAAAATCACCCGAATGGGAGAGGACCTGGAATTTAGCATGCGCATTATTAAAAGTGGATTTAAAACAGCACTTATCCCTGAGGCTTACGTGTATCACAAAAGGAGGACATCTTTAGCCCAGTTTTATAAACAATTACACTTCTTCGGTCGGGCACGAATCAACGTTGGGCGTTTCTACAAGGAGGAGGTAAAACTATTCCATTGGTTTCCTGCGCTATTTACCATAGGATTTTTGAGCTTACCTTTTTGGAGTTTAATTCATCCTGTCTTAGGTATTGCGACTATATGTGCCTATTTACTTTTTTTCTTTCTCAATTTTATGAGCTCGTTGATCAGGAATAAAAGTATTTGGGTGGCTTTATTGAGTATGGCTACTTCTTTTACTCAATTGTTTGCCTATGGTATTGGCTTTTTGACTGAAAAGTTCGTTAGCAAAACCTAGATTGCTGAGAACTAATCATCTTCGCTCTCATTATTCTAGAGGCCAGGCTTAGGCTGATCGAGTTAATGACCATTTAGTTCAAAATTGCTTTTACTGGCATGCAACAACAGATTATCCAGTATGTCGATAGGAGCTTCTGCTAGAAGACTATCCAATTCAGTTAAATCTCCTCGACAAGCAGTTATATGAATTGTTTGAGCTGTAGTTTTTAAAAACGAGATTAAAAAAGGAAAATAAAGAGTTTACCGATTTTTCATCCAAATGGTGCCTCTATTTATTTTTAATTGACCGCCTCCTCTTCGGTTATAGACTATGGTTATTACAATTATTGAAACAATAGTTATAATTCTAAATACGTTAGAGTAAACGCCACCCAAAGCATTATCACTAACAGTAAATAGTTCCCATGATAAATTCATAAACAGATGTAAAAATATGGATACCCACAAGTTAAAATTCCATTCTACATAGACCCATGCGAACAAAATGCCTCCTAAAAAAGTCACTAAAAAGATCCCTAATGTCTGCGAATATCCAGTACCCTGATATAGATGAGCTAGCCCAAACAATAATGCTCCAAAAAAAACTGAGGATACAAAGCCCAATCGTGAAAGTCTAAATATTTGACCAAATAAAAAACCTCTGAAGTATAGTTCCTCAAAAAAACCAGCAGCAATAACTGAAACCAAAATAGCATCCCAGGAAATCGTTGAGTCGAAATCAAAAAGAACAGCATATCCAATGAACATCGGCATTGTACATAGCAGAGCAATACCAGCGCCTTGGAAAAATGATTTTCGCAGACCTAAACTTTTGATAAAGTCTACTTTATTATTTAAAAACAAAACACCCAGAAAAATTGGAACACCTAGGACAGCATAAGATATGATATGACTAACCCCAAATTGATTAATATATTCATTGACCAACGCCCTTAAATTTTTAAAATAAGATTCACTGAGAAAAAAATATACTCCAAAGGAAATAAGAGTGATTAAGACTACTTTGAATGTTTTACTCATTTTTTAGCTAGATACTACTTGTAGTTTGCCTTGCTATTAGATGGAAATGGGACAATTAAGGTTACAGGAAATAGCTAATTTCTTTAAAAGGCCTTTCATGTCATTCGTTTTATCTTCTCAAGGTAATCATCTGGGAAGCCCTCTTTCTTAACCAGCCCATAGAGAGATGCTGCATATGATTTATTCGTTCCGGTCAATGATTTAGGAGGTAGGTTATGACATATAGCATTAACAGAGTCGCCAGAATTTGTAACGATGATGACCTCTTCTGGAACATAGTCAGAAACACTGGTTTCAGCATATAGACGATCAATTGCGTCATTATCAACCGTCATTAGTATTCCATATGACTTTTCATTTTTACTTGGAACTAGTGAAGCTCTATTCCCAATTTTTAGAGCATAATCACTAAGATGCCCTTTTCTTGGATTTGATGGTTTGATGCCATTTTTCTTTAAAATGTCTTTGTCCATAAATAGACCATAAAAAAATACTTCCATAGTATTCAGTTTTCACAGTTATTGCCAAAAATCTTTAATAAACTTGCAAATTGTAATTCATAAACTCTTTATGTTTTTGAACATTTTATAAGATGAGCGTTATCTATCTAAATAGGATGAAAAGGTTTTTATTGTTTTTATTTTTCTCTCCCCTCTGTCTCCAGGCCCAAATTAACGAAAGTGATACTATTAAGTTGAAAGCTGACCTTTCCCTGACCGGTTTTTTACAAGGAGGAAATGTACAGACTGTGATTTTTAGAGCAAAATCAGATGTGAGCTATAAACCTTGGAAGAAATGGGTATTTAAAACGAAAAATTCTTATGTGTATCAAGAGTTTGGGAGAGAGAAAGCAGATGAAGATATTTTAAGTCTTAACTTTCTTTATTTTAACCCTGAGCGAAAAGTATATCCACTTATATTGGGTTTTGTCAGCACCAATTTTAGGAGAGAGATTGATTTACGAACTCTCTTAGGTGCAGGGGTCACCTATCAGGTTTTGAGCAATAAGGGTGACTGGCTTAAAATTTCAGTTTCCAGTGAATATGAACAGACGGATTTCGGAAAAACTGACTTGAATAAAACACAATATGATGGAAATGAATCTATCAATACGTTGCGAAGTACCGTTTGGGTAAATGGTAAATACCAATTGTTTAAGAAGAAATTAATTTTAACCCATGAGAGTTATTTTCAGCCTTCATTAGAAGAAAGTGATAATTACCGTTGGCAGGCAGATGTAGGTCTGGAATTACCTATTTCAAAGTGGTTGAACTTTAAGGTAAACTACTTGCATACTTTTGAGAGTATAGTGGTGGAAGGTCAAAAAGAAGAAGATAGATTTTTGACTTTTGGTTTGACGATAAAAAGCTTTTGATTGGGTTTGAAAATAGTTTTCTTGGTATTATTAATGCTTTTTTCGTTATTAACCAAGTAGCACATTTAATTTCTATACTATTATTTTCTAAATCGTGCGGTACAAGTTTTCTAGAAAAAATCTAGGAAAGCAATTTACTTACTTCCATACCTAGTAAGTATCTGATTTAAGAGTAATTCGATACTGTCAGGATAGAACAAACTAATTAAATCACTTTTATGATTATATACTTCTGAAATGATGTGATTAGGTATGACCAGTGATGCTTTAAATTCGGAATAGATTTCTTTGTACCATTTAGTTTTACTGATATTACCTTTCTTTTCCATTATTTCTGTCCCCGTTATTTCTGTTAAAAGAAGTGAAAAATTCGCTGTGAAAGTATCAAATCTGAAGAAATACAGTTCAATGATATCTGTTTCATACAATCCAAATTGTTTATTAGGATTGTAGACAAGTTCTTTCGGTTTTATATTCAATTCCCTACTAATTTCATTCATGGATTCTCTGTAGCCGATGAGTGATTTATCATTTAATTCTAAAATGAATTTTTTTTGCAATTGTTTGATTGAATACGTGTGTATTATAGTTTCAAATTCACTCCTAACCTCTTTCAGTCTAAGGGGCCTGGTACCGTACCCCTGAAAAAATGAAGAGATATGTCTTTCTATTGGCTCTCGAAAAATTGTAATAACCTTCAGTTTTTTCTTGTTTATCATAAAATACTTTTCAAGGTATTTTTGGAAGTTACCCTCCTTAATATCAATATTTGATAAAGAATGGCAATGACCACAAGTAAACTTGTTAAAACTTAACGAAAGTCTAGTTGATCTTGTGGCTGATTTGTGGGAACTAAATACTAAGTAGTCTAAACTGAGCAATTTGTTTTTAAATATTAGAGCCTCTTCTGAAATCATTTATCTAGTATTCTATTTATTCTGTTAAAATTTAACCTTCCAAAGCTCTTACGTTGATAGGTTCATAGTTTTTCTAGTCTATAAGTAATGATTAAGACAAGAAAATACTAGTTTTTTATCTTGGCATCAAGATAGCCTTGAATCTCTTAAAATTTGGTAGACAAACATGAATTAAATTCGCTTGTTTTATTTAGTAGTGATTTGATGTAGTTAAGGTTAGATAGTACTTTTGTTTCAATCCGATAGCAAAATTATAATATTACTTTTGGATGTATGCATTGAAATTATGATTACTATGCTGATCCAGCTTCATATCCAACGATTCATCCACAAATTTCTTCTCCTTCATGGACAGAGCTTCACTTTTCTTCTTGATTTCGTGATGGATAAAAGCCTTGTCTTTTAGGAAGTCTGTCTCGAATTTATATTCAACGGTTTCCAGAACATAGTCATAAGCACTTTTTTTAGAGACCAACTTCACCAAGATAGGAGAGGCCTCTACCACAATAAAAAGCAGAATGATAAATACATTGGCCCACCAAATAGCACTACTCTCATAAGTCAGCCTGCTTAAAGCTTCCAAGCGTGCAGCTGGCCCACCTATGTCGGCTTTAATCAGGGCAGCTATTTCATTCTGACTTTGAGTGCTCATCTCACTAAGTTTTTGATAATTTTCAGCGATAAGCTTACCATTGACTTGTTTCAATTCCTCAAGCTCTGAGTTCACTCGATCCGCATCTGCTTTTTTAATTCGATAAATAGGGCCGGCATTTCTTTTTCTGGTTCCTCCGGTACCGTCAGCTTCTTGTTGCGCTATAGCAGCCAATTCATTCCTCTCCGCTGTTTTAGTTAGTATTTCAGCTTTGAGCTGAGCAATTTGGTTTAACAGCGCTTCTTCATCAGCCGTATATTTAAGTTTGATAAGATCTTCCTGCTCTTTGTATACTTCCTGAGCCATGAGTGCGAGCTCGCCATTAATCTCCTTTTCAAAGATTTTTAGTTCCAGTGGTTTAGCAATTACAATAGAAATAAGAATAGCCAATAGTATTCGGGGAGCAGCCATTCGAAACTCATACCAGTTATTATCAGCTTTGCGCATACTGGAAACTATGTAACGATCAAGATTAAAGATCATTAAACCCCAGACCAATCCAAGTATCGAAGCGGTTAAGGCATTGTCAAATACGGTATAAAAAGCATAACCTGAAGCCAGGGCAGCGAACAACCCTGTAAAAAAAATGGTGGCACCTATGCCTGCATACTTGCTGGTATCTGTAGGACAATTTTTTAACAATTTACTACTTGCCCCTGAGCAGTAATGGAAGAATTCTTTGACCTTTTTCATGGAGATGAAACGATGAGTTAATTAAAATATTGGTTAGGCACAACATTAATGCCATTACCCCTAAATGAAATAAAAGAGCTTTGGTCTTTAAAACTGTTCAATTATGAACATAATTCATGTTCGAAGATGAACCACGTATTTTCTTATTCTAAATCATTTTGAGATTAGTCCAACAAATCAATATTTAAATTATCGATTCGCATGGTAGTTGGTGTCTGAGAACTCAAATTGAACGAGATAGTAATGACATCTGAGTTTTTACTAATACAATAGAGCTCATGGGTATAATCTTCATAAATCCCACTACTTGTTTCCGAGATTCTAAATATATGGAATCTGTTCAATGTCCCATCTGGAAGCCGTTCTCTCAAGCTTAAACCTTTGGTGAATACACCATTTTCTAAATCAGTAACGGAGATGTCAGAAGTAGCTTTAAGGTTGCTACATGCTTGAAAACTAGAAAGCTCAAACCTTCTAACTACTGAGGCTAGTCCATCATTAATAACACTATTCTGTGATATGGTGAGGCTAGTTGCAGATTCTTTTACTATGGTATAAAGGCTCGGATCATTATCAACTAATTTTCCATCAATATAAGTAAATAGCTCCCAATCGGTTAGGGCTTCTTGGTCTTCATTTTCACTGTAAACGTTTCTTACCAAATTATTTCTCGAAGCAAAATCTGGAGAATCAACTCCTTGATTAAATAGTTCATCCAGGTAGTAACTACGAAATACTTCATTCTCATAATACGTATTAAAATTGGAACAGGAAATGCCATCTTGAAAGGAGCACATGATGGATTTAGGATATCTGTTTGGGAACTGGGTACTTAGATGTGATCTCTCAAGCATGGCGTGACCCAATTCGTGAAACATTAAATTTTCACGTTCTATCTCCGTTCTGGCCAGCCAGCAACTTTCCGTCATCTTTATTTCTATTTGACCAGTATTATTACCATTCCAAGCGGCATATCCACAAAAGTTCTGATCATTAGTTAAGGTGAATTCGTCCACTAGTGTAGCTTGGACGTTGTTAATATCTAAACTTTTGCCACGAAGAGCTGCTTCACTAATAAAGTCTTCAATATATGGCCTCAATTCTTCATCAATAATTCCGCTAAAATTTTCTTCGTCATTCTGACATGAAATCAAAAAGATAAGTAAACTGAATAGTAAGAGTATTTTTTTCATAGGTTTCTATGGATGTTTCTCAGATGGCCACACCTGTGAACGTTTTCTTTTGTAATTCTTTCAATTTAAAATTACGTTTTTCGATACTTCTTAGTGTCCATTTTAAGCCTTTTTATCCTGTGAATAGGGCCTGTATTTCGCTGTCCAGTTCCCCCAGTGCCATCTGCCTCTTGCATAACAAGAGCGTGGGTCTTTGAAACTGTTCAATTGTGAACACCCGTAGTGTTCTTTGACGATCACTACTATCGAATGAATAATAACCCTATGATTCAAAACAGCGTACATTTAAATTCATATGAATTTAGAAGGTTTATTAGGTGTATTTGCTGGGATAGCCGTTGCTATGGCGCTGTTTTTGGCTTCTTATTTAGCATTTATTCGTAAAGATGATCCTATAAAAAATGGTTTACTTGGGTTTCTTTTTGTAGCGGTGGCGTTAAGAATTGGGAAATCAATTATTTTTTATATTCTCTATGATATGGCCGCTGTTGGATTGGCCGCAGGCTTTTTAGGCTTGGCTAGTATTGGGCCTCTTTTGCTGGTTTACATCAGTGAATCCGTAAATAAATACCCCAAGCTTAATTTGAATCAATTGTTACATTTGGTTATTCCGGTATTAGGTGCTATTGGGTGCTTTGTATTTGCGGAAACACCATATGTTTCTTTATTATATCAAAGTGCTACGGCAGTGTTGTTTATGTATTTAGCAGCTTCCTGGAAATTACATTTGGTAAGAGAGCATAAACAGCAGAGATTGGAATCTTGGAATAAAAACCTTTTACTTTCAGTTTCCATAATCCTGGTTGCACTTATCTATCAACATGTTACTGATGAAATGTCGGATTATATGGTAGGCTCAGGCATAGCGGCAGTTGGTATTTATTGGTTCTTAATTGCTGCATTAAAGTCCCCAATCGTCTTTTTGAAAAATGAGGGCGCTGAACTACCACATGAAATTCTTAATAAAGTAAGATTCGCATTCGAAGAAGACGAAGTTTTCAAAACCTCTGGAATTACAATTACTAATTTGTCCAAACATTTAGATTTACCAGCTTACCAATTAACTAAAGCTATAAAGTTGCTATATAATAAGTCATTTCCTGAATCAGTCAACTCTTTTCGAATTAAGGAAATGAAAACAAAGCTATTGGCAGAAGAAGGCTACAACAAAATTGAAACATTAGCTTATGAAGTAGGTTTCAATACACCATCCGCATTTTATGCTGCTTTCAAAAAGCATACAGGGATGAGTCCCAAAGAATATCAGCAAAGACAGGTTTTAGAATCAGCCTGACCATTAGAATTAGAAGCTTAGTTGTTATGTTCCTGGAACTTTATAAGTACCGTTGGTGACTTCTTCTTTTATTTCAGCAAGCCTTGATTTGAATCCTTGAGGCGTGTTTTTCTCTGCCTCTGCTAGTGATTTTAGAGCAGCTTTTTTATTCCCCAAAAAGTATTGGCAAAGTCCAAGGTTTAATGTTAGGTACCAGGTGCCAGGAGCATTTTTTAGTGCATTATTAGTGATTTCAAAAGCGTCTTTAGGTCTATTACTTTGTAATAAGAATATAGCTAGTCCGTTAGCCTCATAAGCTGACAGACTCATTGATTTTATCTCGTTTAGAGTAGCCTCTAAAGCTTCAGCTTTATTAAGCTTTTTTTCCAAACGAGCTTTAGTCGTCATGTTGGCTACATTCTTATTAGCTGAAAACCCATTATAACCTCCATTTACTGAACGGTTCGCCCACTGTAGAGCTTCTTCTAAATTAGTATCATGATTTAAACACCAGCTGGCAGCGTCATTCCAGGCTTCCCAACGATAAGTATTAATTCCCAATAACTCATACCTAAAATTGGCTACTACGGTTTTATTTAAATCCACTGACACTGTTAATGGAATTCTTTTTTCTCCCCAATCCAGCGCTATAACAACAGAGTTTTCTGTTCGATCAATAAACTTATAGTCAAGCTGCTCTGAGAAAGGTGCACTGGTAGGTGTTACATTTACTTTTAACGCTATATGTTCATCCCTGTTCAAGTAGTAGCTTCCCCATTGGTTGTCATGATGAGCGAACATCAATGTCCATGATCCATCTTCTTGAGTATCTATATGGAAACCATAACTTCCCGCTTTCAGTGATTGTCCTTCTATCAGCACATCGGTGGTAAAGCTAATCCGTGTATTCATATTAGCGCCTGCTCGCCAGGCTAAATTAGGATCACTATAGGAGCCCACCACATCATTCCAGATGTCTCTACCCCTAACTGCAGGGCTATGATAATCAACTGTGATGTCGGTAATTCCCAACCTTTGTGTTTCGATCACTTTCGGACTGGGGGTAGGTATTTTAACGGTGTGAAATTGAGTGAATGAGAGTGTAATAACCCCACTCAACAAGAGAGTAAAAAGTGTTTTTTTCATTGTTTGTAGTATTGAGTTTGGGCAATACTACTCTGTGATTGAGTTATCGGTCTCCTGATTTTGGAAATGTGGAGACGATTATTAATAGAAATTAGATATTTAAATCAACAACAACCTTAACAAACAATAAAATTGACAACATACACATTATAAATCCAACTCGTCTAAATTTTTTACTTCCAGAATTAACATTTCTTATACTTTTAAGCCCTATCCGTGGAAATATGAGATAAATGAAGCCTTTTAGCAGTTGAGACAATCCGTAAAGTGTTACTAGAATTGTAGGCCATTTCCAGATAAGGTGAAAGGAAATTATAATCGATCCCATTGCTAATGCTAATAATGCATTAAAAATATTACCAACATTGCCTTTTTTCGCTAGGTACTGAAAAAACTCTATCCAGATAGTTGGACGAATCAAGTGTGACGAGCCTATTGCCAAAAAGTTGACAGCAACGAAAAGTTGAATTGACTGAACAGGGGTCATTTACACAACGTTAGAGTTTTCATTTTTTACAAAGCCATTACTTATTGTAATGGATGAAATACCATTAAAGGTAAAACTTAGCTGATTTCAAATCCTAATACTATCTAAATCGTAACCTTTTTAATTTTTGATCGTTACTATGATAGTAATACTATTAAATAATTAAGTTAAACATTTATTAAAAGAAGTTATACTATTTAATGTATTCATAAATACTCACTTTGTAAACCTTAATTGGGTGGAATTTTGGATGAAATAGTTTTATTAAAAAACATTCATCTATCCCACTAGTTGCTTGAGAATTTAACGTCTTCTGAAAGGGAGCTATTGATAACCTAAACTGTTATAATTATGAAAAGGCAATTGATTTTCGGAATAGTATTGATGTTAGTGCTGTCGAGCTGTGCAGTAGTGAAACAAGGTGAGGTGGGGGTTAAAAGAAAAATGGGGAAGCTTGATGATAAAATTTATACATCTGGAGCTGTAGGTTTTAACCCTTTTACAGCTGTAGTGATTAAAGTACCGGTGCGTACTATGAACATGGAGATATCCTCTAATTTACCATCTAAAGAAGGCTTAAATGTAGGAGCCATAATCTCTATTCTATATCGAATTCAGCCTGATAAGGCTCCGGACATTGTTGAAACTATCGGACTTAATTATGAGCAAGTTGTGATTAATAGTGTATTCAGATCAGCTTCTGCTGATGTTTGCTCTAAGTTTTTTGCCAAGGATATGCATACTGCCCAACGTTCAGTTATCGAAAAGGAGATTACTGATCGTATGTCATCAGTATTGAATGACAGAGGCTTTGAAATTGAAGCAGTCTTGTTAAAAACAATACAGCTTCCACAAGGCCTGTCACGAGCAGTCGAAGAGAAGTTAGAAGCGGAGCAAGACGCTCAACGTATGAAGTTTTTATTGGATCGTGAAAAACTAGAAGCTGAACGAAAGTTAGTAGAGGCACAGGGTATTAGTGATGCTCAGAAAATAATTGCTGAAGGCTTAAGTCCGGCTATTCTTCAATGGAAAAGTATTGAAGCATTTAAGGAACTATCAAAGTCTCCAAATTCTAAAGTGATTATTACTGATGGCAAATCCCCTATGTTGATTGATGGGGTAAATGGTAACTAAAGAGATTTAGATTTAAGTGTGTTTTAAAAGCAGCTGGTTCAAATCAGCTGCTATTTTAATATACTTACATTAACACCTCGCATTTTAATTCGGGGATCTTTTTCATTTCTTCGATCATTTCATTACTTGGATTGATGGTGAATTTCCTGGAGAGAAGCTCGGAGGCAATATTACTTTTGTGATCTACCAAATTAAACCGAAGGGAGAGATCACCTTTAAATTGGGTGCATATATTTTCGATCTGATCAATGACCTGACTATTGACTTCTTCGGCATTCATAGTCACAACGATGCCCTTGGTTTTTTTATCTCGTAGCTCACTCAATAATTCAATACTGTTAAGCTTTAATTCTAATCGTTGATCGCCCCATTTTTGTCTTGTTACTCTACCCTGCATGAAAAGGAACCATCCTTGCATCATATATTCTTTGAACTTAACGTAATCATCACCAAAGAAGAAAAAGGTGAAGTTTCCATTATAGTCTTCCACCGTAAGGGTACCAAAGGGTTTACCACCTTTGGTAGTACGGTGAGCAAAACCAGATACAATACCGGCCATACGAAGGTCTTTACCTTCTAATTCATCCAATTCTGATAATTTGGATAACTCAATGTTACAGAAGCTGTCAATCTCAAATTCATAATCATCAAGTGGGTGACCTGAAATATAGAGCCCGACCACATCGCGTTCTATATTGAGCTTTTCAAATTCACCAAAAGGCTCAATATGTTCTACTTTAGGCTTTGGAGTATCTACTCCGGAAGCACCACCGAATAAACTGGCCTGAGCGCTTTCAGCTTCCATTTGCATCTTATTGGCGTACTTGATCACCTTTTCAATCAGTGGTTGGTCGCCTTCCGGTGCATGGAGATATTGCCTTCGATGAAACTCTTCGAAACAATCAAATGCTCCCGACATAGCCAGGCATTCAAAAGTCTTTTTGTTGACAGTACGCAGGTTTACACGTTCTGCAAAATCAAAAATATCTTTAAATGGGCCGTTTTCTTTTCGTTCTTCTATAATGGCTTCGACTGCAGCTTCACCACTACCTTTTATTGCACCAAGCCCAAAACGTATTTCACCATCCTTATTTACTGCAAAGTCTTTATAAGATTCGTTGACATGAGGCCCTAGTACTTTAATGCTTAAACTACGGCATTCTTCCATGAAGAATGTGACCTTCTCGATCTGACTTTGGTTGTGAGTAAGTACCGCAGCCATGTACTCGGCAGGGTAATGGGCTTTTATATAAGCTGTTTGATAAGCAACAAGCGAATAACATGTGGAGTGCGACTTATTAAAAGCATAAGCGGCAAAAGCTTCCCAGTCTTTCCAAACCTTTTCCAGTACTTCAGGGTCATGCCCCTTCTCTTTACCTCCATCAATAAACTTTGGCTTCAACTTTTCCAGTAGGGCAAAGATCTTCTTACCCATGGCTTTGCGAAGTACATCCGCATCACCTTTGGAGAATCCGGCTAATTTTTGAGAAAGCAACATGACCTGCTCCTGATAGACCGTAATTCCATAGGTCTCGGCAAGGTTTTCCTCCATGTCAGCAATGTCATAGGCTATTTCTTCATCACCATGTTTCCTGGCAATAAAGTTAGGTATGTACTCCATTGGCCCCGGACGATACAAAGCGTTCATGGCAATTAAGTCTTCAAACTTATCGGGTTTGAGTGCTCTCAGGTGCTTTTGCATCCCTGGTGACTCAAACTGAAAGGTGCCATTGGTCTGACCTTTCTGATACAGTTCATAAGTCTTGGTATCATCTAGAGGAATAGCGTCAATGTCAATGTTCACACCGTGTCTCGCTTTGATGATTTTCAATGCTGATTTAATGATGGTCAATGTTTTTAAACCCAGAAAATCCATTTTCAACATTCCTGCACTTTCTACCACACTGTTATCAAATTGTGTGATCAGCATGTCAGAATCTTTAGCTGTGGATACAGGAATAAATTTGGTGAGATCATCAGGGGTGATGATAACACCACAGGCGTGAGTGCCCGTATTTCTTACTGCACCTTCCAGCACTTTAGCCTGATTTAATACTTTAGCTTTGAGGTCATTTCCCTGTCGATAGTTCTCGAGTTCTTTTACTTCTTTGAATGCCTTATCGAGTGATGTTCCCGGACGTTCAGGTACAAGTTTGGCAAGGTCCATAGCTTCACTTAATGATAATTCCATAACACGCGCAGCATCACGAATGGAGGACTTAGCAGCCATGGTACCATAAGTAATAATTTGGGCCACCTGGTTTTTGCCATATTTATCAATGACGTATTGGATGACTTTGTCACGACCTTCATCATCAAAGTCAATATCAATATCAGGAAGCGATACCCGGTCAGGGTTTAAGAAACGCTCAAATAGAAGATCGTAAGCTATAGGATCAACATTGGTAATACCAATGCAATAGGCGACCACTGATCCGGCAGCGGAACCACGTCCCGGACCTACAGATACGCCCATTTCCCGGGCTTTTCTGGTAAAATCCTGAACAATCAGAAAGTAGCCGGGATAACCTGTATTCCTGATAGTTTCTAACTCGAAGTCTATTCTGTCCTTTATCTCATCGGATAACTCGTCATATCGTAGTTTTGCACCTTCATAAGTAAGGTGTCTCAGGTATGCGTTTTCACCACGTTTACCACCATCATCTTCATCCTGAGTATCTTTAAATTCTTCAGGGATATCAAATGCCGGAAGTAATACATCTCTGTCAAGTTTGTAAACCTCAATTTTATCGATAAGCTCCGTCAGATTTTCTATCGCTTCAGGGATATCACCAAAAATACTTTTCATCTCGTCCTGAGATTTGAAGTAGAACTGATCATTCGGGAAGCCAAATCTAAAACCACGACCTCTTCCCTTAGGAGTTGAGACCATTTCGCCTTCTTTCACACAAAGGAGGACATCATGTGCCTCATGATCTTCTTTGTTTAAATAATAAACATCATTGGCAGCTATCACCTTGACATTATATTTTTTAGCAAATTCCAGCAGTACTTCGTTTACTCTGTTTTCTTCTTCCAGGTTATGCCTGATAAGTTCTACATAGAAGTCATCTTTAAACACTTCATGATACCACTGAAAGGCCTCCTCAGCCTGGTGTTCACCTACATTTAGTATCAGACTAGGTATTTCACAGTAGAGCCCACCGGTCAATGCGATTACATCATTGGAGTACTCTTTGATAAGTTCCTTATCGATCCTTGGGTATATGCCGTAGAGCCCTTCAATGTAGGCCAGGGAGCTTAGCTTGGCCAGATTATGATAGCCATTTTTATTTTTAGCAATCAGTACCTGATTAAATCTTTTGTCTGGATTGTCCTTGGTAAACTTTAATGTTTTGCGCTCTTCTGCAACGAAAAACTCACAGCCAATTATTGGTTTTATTTCATTACTGATTGCTTCCCGAACAAATTTGAAAGCACCAAACATATTGCCTAAGTCCGTAAGGGTTACCGCAGGCATATTGTACTCTTTCGCTTTTTCTATTATGCCTTTAACATTAGGGACTGCCTGCAAAACAGAATATTGAGAATGAACATGAAGATGAACAAAAGGATGATCAATTTCCTGAACGACTTCTTGATCTACTCCAAAATTGGTCGTTTGGTTTTTTTCCTGCTGAGCGAAATTCGCATCTTCCAGCTTAGGAGCCTCATAAACTATATCAGTAGGTGAAATATCATCTAAGGGCTTAACAACTTTCTCATGGATCAGGCCAAAGAAACATTTGGCAGTCGCATCAACGTCATAAGCTGCATCATGGGCATCGGTAAAACCTTCTCCAAATAGTTTTTCATGTAACTCAATCAGCTTGGGTGATTTCAGTTTTCCACCTATACCACCAGCAAGCTGACAAAATTCCTTTGATACTTCTGAAGTATCTATACTTTCTTTTTCTAGAAGCGCACTACCTAAATTTTTCTGATCTGTCCGGACAAACTCAGTTCCAACAATACGATTATCAAAATCAATATTGTGACCAATAATTACATTGGACTTATTAAGATCATCCTGAAACTTGCCAAGTACCTCCTCAAGTGGATGCCCCTCTTCTGTAGCCCTTTTAGTCGAAATGCCATGAATTTTTTCCGAATTAAAAGGAATGGTAAAGCCATCCGGCTTAACAATAAAGTTTTCGCTATTGATAAGGTTTCCTTTATTGTCATGAAGCTGCCAGGCCAGTTGAACCAGACGGGGCCAGTTTTCAAGATCAGTAATAGGTGCGCTATAGCTGTGCGGAAGACCAGTGGTCTCGGTATCAAAAATTAAGTACATTCAGTAGCAGTTGTAGTGGTTATTTAATCGTCAGCATTAGGGAGGCTGAAGCGAATTAAATGTAGTATCAAATATCGGAAAATCTTCACTTAAATGATGATGATCTGTTAGTATTATTTATACCATTAATTAGCTATCTCTTTGATAATCAATATCCTTTGACGGGCAGATATTTTCATTGTTCAATTATATTTCATACATTCTGAAAATTTTCAAAATATCAGAACTAATACTATTTGGCTTATGAAAAAATCTTATCTAATTATTTTGTCCTTCTTGGCGATAGGGTTGTCCTATTCAAGTTATGGACAAGTGCAAAAAGGAGATTCGAATATCGGATTTGGGTTCGATACAAACTCTTTGAGTGGTGATAACGGAGAAAGTAGGACTAACCTCTTTTTAAGCTACACCTACTTTTTAAGTAATCGTATATCAATAGGACTTGGACCCAGATTAGGATGGGTGAAAGATGCAAATGATCAAAAGAATAACACTCTGGGCTACAACATATTTTTAAACTATTCTTTTGTTTCTGAAAACGGTTTCGTCTTACCGTATTTTGGAGGGCAATTTTCCAGAGTATCTCAAAAACAGGAAGGGACAGAAGCCATTGCAACTAGCAGTGTTGGTGGCAACATAGGTATAAAATTCTTTTTGACTGAAAGGTTAAATATCGATAACAACTTTAGCTATGCCCGAGTAATTTCAGGGAATAGTACTTTGGATGATCTGGGCATTGATGCAGATGCCACACTTATTCAGTTGAATATAGGTATTGGTTACATAATAGGGAGGAGATAAACGATGAAAAAATATATGCTATTCGCATTGATATTTACAAGTGTAACTGTTGGTGCTCAGGTTCAAAAAGGTGATAGTAACATTGGAACCAATCTTGGAATTATAAGTCAAAAAGGCGATGAACCATTGCTTTCTTATTCGACAACATACCTGTCTCTAAATTATCAATATTACATTTCTAATAAGGTTTCTTTAGGGATAGCCCCGGCTTGGAATGTCTCAAAAGTATTGGATGGTGCTTTTGCTGTGAGGTCAAGAAGCCTAAACTTTTTTATGGACTATAACTTTCTGAGTGCTAATGGAAAAGTTATGCCTTATATAGGCGTTAAATATACCACCATGCTGACTAAAGTCGAATTTGAAGATCTTGCTGCTGGCATAGGTGTTTTGGGTGGTGCAACCGATGATATTTTAGATCCAGGTACGATTCCTGGTGGAGGTGGGATTACCCTACCAGAAGGTGAATTCATTCTTGAATATAGACGAAGTATTTTTTCCTTATCGACTGGAATAAAATTCTTTGTTACGGAACGATTAAATATTGACAACAATCTTACTATAGGAACAGTATTGAACGAAACGGTTGAAGCTGAATTTTTTGGTACTTCTGCAGATCTTGGCACGGATGATCCCGGCAGATTAATCCAGTTTACAATAGGTTTTGGTTACATTATTGGTAAAAGAGGAAGTTGATTTGAAAAATTTAATATCACTAAAACTAATTCTTTTGTTATTTACTGGGTACATCTCAAGTGCCCAGCAAATCTCTTTTGTACCTGTTGGAAAGTTAACCTCATCATTGGATAGGGTTACTGCAGTGGCTTTTTCATCAGATGCCAAATTTATGGTAGCTGGTGATAGAAAAGGCAATCTACAAGTTTGGGATTTAGACGAATTAAGACCTTTAGGAAAGGCGAAGGTGGGAGATGATGTTGTTCACCTTGAATTCCTTAAAGATAATACTGAGGTTTTGGCAGTAAATGCCAGTGGGAAACTAACCTACTTCTTTAGCAATAATTTATCTAAGAGCAATGAGGGAAGTATCTCTGATACTCCAATTTTGGCAGTAGTTGATCCAGAAAAACAGTTTATAAGTTATATTAATAAATCAAATGAACTAAAAGTATTTAGCCTAAGAGCTAATATGCTACAGGCTACAGTTAATATTTCAAATAGAGTTAAGAAACCCATCTATTTAGGCTACGACCGATTTGGACAACAATTGGCTATAATGGGTGAAGATGGCACAACCATCATATGCAACCCTACCAATCAAAGAATAGTAAGGGAAGCAAAATTACGAAGTGATGAATTTGATGGCTCATCGTCAGTTATGCATGCTGGAGCATCTAATAAGGCAAGTGACTTATTTGTTACCGGAGTGCAGGAAGTATTTATACCTAAAGGCGGTATTCAAGGGGGGCAACCAGAAAGGAGAAATAGTATTTTAGCTTATGACTGGGACTCTTCAAATGAAATAAAGCGAATAAGGGTGAACAATCGAGTCGATGAGATTATCCTTGGGCCTGGACCCACTCATATTGCGTACTATACAAACAAAAGGTTCCAAATATCTTTAGTAGATCTAGAGCAGGGAGCGGAGGTAAGTTCTGTTACGTTAGAAGAGTTTCCCGAAGTTATTCAAATAGCAGAAGACGATTCTTACCTGGGTGCTGGTGATAAAAACGGAACCATTCATTTATTTGAATTACAAAGAAACTCATCTCCCAAAATAAAGATTACTAAGCCTCCAATGAATAGGAATTATGGTGAAACTGTAATCGAAAAAACACAACTCGATTTAGAGGGAGTTTTGTCAGATGGAGCGAAGATTAAAAAGGTGAGTATCAATGGACAAGAAGCTGAAATACTACCCAACGGTAAGTTTAGTGCGAATGTTAATCTGATACCAGGTAAAAATAAAGTGCGTGTTGTAGCTGAAGATTATAAATCTAATACTGTTTTTAAAGATGTTTATGTAACCCGTAATCCAGATTTAGATATACCTGCAGATATTGCCCGAGGCGATCATAGCTCACAGAAAAGAGTTGCTTTGGTAATCGGTAATGCTGCTTATGAAGGAGCAGGAGCTCTTTTTAATACTACTAATGACGCCAAAGCCATGGGCGAGACATTAAAGGAGCTGGGGTTTGAAGTGACTTCTGTCATAGATGGCTCTTATGAAGATATGAAACGAGCAATTTACTCCTTCGGTGATGCCATAAGAGATGTAGACGTATCAGTTTTCTTTTATGCGGGGCATGGTTTAGAAATAGAAGGAGTTAACTATTTGGTTCCAGTAGATTCTGAAATTAATAGCCCATTAGATGTAAAGTTAAAAACCGTTCCATTAACGGGGGTATTGAGGACTATCGAATATGCTAATGAAGATGGGTTAAATATGATTATTCTAGATGCTTGTAGAAACAACCCATTTCCTACAGGTAAAAGAGGAGGTGCTGGTTTGGCAAAGTCTACCCCTCCCGGAGGAACTTTAATAGCTTATTCGACTTCTCCCGGAAGTGTTGCCTCAGATGGTGATGGTGATAATGGATTGTATACAGGAGAGTTAATAAAGCAAATGAAAACACCTCAAAGAATAGAGGATGTTTTTATGAGAACCAGAAATAGCGTTGAAGAGTTAAGTGGTGGAAATCAACAGCCCTGGGAAGAGGCAAGACTAAAAGGCATATTCTATTTGAAATTTAATTAGACTCCTCTGCTTTTGAATGTCTGAGGTATTTAAACCAGTATACCATTGCAAAAATAGAGGGTATAAAGAAAAGCATAAGCCACCATTGCACTTTGTCAATCAGTCGGAAAGATTCATTGCGCGAAACATGATATCCATAGATAATAAAGGTCGAGGAGGACAGAAAAAATAGATGTTGGATGTTATTGGGAATTGATTGAGTTAGTGAGGTGTAAACAATAACCGCAATTAGTACTATAGGTAACGCTAACAGAAGATTCTTTATCATTTATGTGCAGGTATATAAAGGACTTTCTTGGTTTCGAAAAAGTCTTCTTTGAAGTAGTCTTTTAACTCGTATAACGTGTATTTTTTTTTTGCCTCTTTTAATTCTTCAGTCAGATCTCCACCCTTTAAATAAAGTATTCCATTATTTAAAGAATGATTATTTTCTTTCTTAAACTTTTTACTGACCCATTGGTAAAAAGGCTTAAGTCTGGTGACCGCTCTGCTAACTACAAAATCAAACTTTTGATCTATTTGTTCAGCTCTGGAATGTTCAACCTTGACATTTTGTAGACCCAATGCATCAGCAATAGCCTGTACTACTTTGATTTTTTTACCAATCGAATCAACAAGTAGGAATTTCGTTTTAGGAAAAAGTATAGCTAGTGGTATTCCTGGAAAACCACCTCCAGTTCCGACATCCAATATATCGGCACCTTCTTTAAAGTTTATTATTCTAGCGATTCCCAACGAGTGTAATACATGTCTAAGATAAAGCTCCTCAATATCCTTTCTGCTTATTACATTAATTTGAGCATTCCACTCTTCATAAAGGTCTTTCAAAGCATCAAATTGGGCTTTTTGAGTAGGGGAGAGTTGACTGAAATAATGAGATATAATTTTTGAACTCATCGGATCTTTGAGCTAAAGAACTTAAATGTGCTCTTTCTTATTTTTTACCAGATCATACATCAGCTCACGAGCGCGGTGTAGTTGAGCCTTAACAGTTCCTAACGGAGCATCTAGTTCCGTTGCAATCTCTTCATAAGAAAGCTCCTCAAAATAGCGTAAGCGAACAAGGCGTTGATATTTGGCTGGTAACTTGGTAACGAACATTTGGATCAACTCAATTTTCTGGCTTTTGATAGCAACCTCTTGAGGGTTGAGGTTTTTATCTTCTACGTCTATACCGACAGCTTCGCCATTATCATCTGTATAGGAAGTATCCAAACTCATGGTGTCCAACCTCTTCTTACGAATAAAATCAATAGCGTTGTTTGTGGCTATTCTGAACAACCATGTGCTGAAGGTAAAGTCTTTTTTAAATTTGTGTAGGTTCTTAAATGACTTGGCAAACGCTTCAATGGTTAAATCTTCGGCATCATCTACATTTCTGACCATTTTTAGTACCATATGATAAACAGGACGCTTGTAGCGCTCCATTAGCATGGCGTAGGCTTGTTCATCACCTTCTTTTACTGCTTGATCTATTAACTTAAAATCTTCTAAGGCCTTGTCAGAAAATTGTTTTTTTAGCTCCATCTAACCCTTTTAGTGAAAATCGCGCGAACCCCGGTGGAAAGATAATAAAAGACAAATATAAAATCTAAAAACACTAACCCCCATAAATGAAATGCATTCCCTATTTTCTTGCTTGCTATGATAAACGTTAGATATAAAAACAAGGTTCGAATTAAGAAGGCTCCACTCAATATATAGATGTTCGGATCGAAGATGACACTATAGATTAGCGAAGCCCAAAATAGGCTTTGACTTATGACTAAAAGCCCAAGGACTAAGCGGTGTTTGAACTTGTAGCCTGAACCTACATTAATGTGTCGTAGTTTTTGGAGGAAAAACTCCCTCCATGTATTTTTTGGTGAAGTGAACGTCAAACTACTTGCTCCTAACTGTACGGAAGTGTTGCTTCTATTCGCATGTTTATTTACAAATAAGTCATCGTCACCACCAGTGATATTCATGATCGAGTTGAACCCTTTAGATGAAAGAAATAAATCTTTTCGATATCCAAGATTTCTACCTACTCCCATGTAAGGCATCCCCACTAATGCAAAACCTACATACTGAATAGAAGTCCAGAGAGATTCAAATTGTATAAAAGTACCTAACAAACCATGACTTTTTTTATGTAGTGAAACTCCAAGATTCATTTGAACAGAGTCTTGAGAAAAGTTAGAAGACATTGCTGCCAGCCAGTCCTCATCGACCATTTCACAATCTGCATCCGTAAGTAGAATCGTTTGATATTGTGCAGCTTTTATACCTAATGTGAGGGCGTACTTTTTACCATCCATTTGCTCAGGTTTATGAGCAACGGTAACAACTTTCAGATTATCGTTGACCTTATCTTGTTCAGATAAAAAATCAAAAGTGCCATCAGTTGATCTGTCATTTACAATTACAATCTCATATTCCGTGTGACTCTGATTAGAAAGTTGCTCTAATAAACTAGGAAGATTTTTCATTTCGTTCCGAGCGGCTACAACCACAGATACAGGTTGCAGGTCTCTGGACGACTCTGAATAATTCAAGAAACCTTTAATCAAAATAAGAAAATACAGCAATTGAATTACTGTGGCCATAATCAACAGAATAATAGAGACGTTAAACATGATCAAGTTTATCCATTTAAGGGCCGCAAATATAGCTGGAAAAAGAACATTAGAAATGGCATTAGTAATTAAGATGATAAATCACTCAACTTTCTTCTAATCGGTTAACTTTGCGCTGTTTTTAGATAACTATGGACTTTAATATTCAGTCAACCGATAAAGGAAGCAAAGCACGAGCTGGTATCGTTACCACCGATCATGGTGAAATAATGACACCTATATTCATGCCTGTTGGTACTGTTGGCTCTGTAAAAGCAGTACATCAAAGGGAGTTGCATGAGGATATTGCGGCACAAATAATTTTGGGGAATACTTACCATCTTTATTTAAGACCGGGATTGGATATAATTAGCAGAGCTGGTGGATTGCATAAATTCAATGGTTGGACTAAACCAATATTGACTGATAGTGGTGGTTACCAGGTTTACTCTTTGGCTGGTACCAGAAAAATCAAAGAGGAAGGCGTAACATTTCAATCACATATTGATGGTTCCAAACACGTATTCACGCCAGAGGGTGTAATGGATATACAACGTACTATTGGGGCCGACATAATTATGGCTTTTGATGAATGCACACCCTATCCTTGTGAGTATAAATATGCTGAAGAGTCCATGCACATGACACATCGATGGCTAAAACGATGTTGTGACAGATTTGATACTACAGAAGGCCAATATGGATACAATCAAACGCTGTTTCCCATTGTTCAGGGAAGTACTTACAAAGATTTAAGAAAACAATCGGCTGAAGCGATAGCCTCTTTTGAAAGGGAAGGTAATGCCATAGGAGGTCTTTCGGTAGGTGAACCTGCAGAGATGATGTATGAGATGACGGAACATGTTTGTGATATCTTGCCAACAGATAAGCCAAGATATTTGATGGGTGTAGGTACTCCCGCAAATATCCTTGAATGCATTGCCTTAGGTATAGATATGTTTGATTGTGTCATGCCTACTAGAAATGCACGGCATGGAATTCTTTATACTTCAGAAGGAATAATCAATATCAAAAATAAAAAATGGGAAGATGACTTTTCACCTATTGATTCCAATTTAGGCGGCTATGTAGATACTTTTTATTCAAAAGCGTATCTACGACACCTTGTTACAAGTAAAGAATTATTAGGTGCACAAATAGCTAGTATTCATAATTTGGCGTTTTACCTATGGTTGGTAGGTCAAGCCAGAGAGCAGATTATTAACGGCACCTTTATTGATTGGAAGAACGAAATGGTGAAAAAAGTAAGCACACGACTATAGTCAATGAAATTACTGGATCGATACATATTGAAGCAATTTTTGGGAGCCTTTGTCTTCACTGTTCTTATTATAGTGTCAGTAATATTGGTTATTGACATTACTGAGAAGACTGATAAGTTCGTAAAAGCCCAGCTTGAAACAAGTCAAATTGTAGGCTACTATCTCGACTTTGTTCCCTGGATAGCTAATTTCATAACACCACTGACGGTATTTATTGCAACTGTTTTTATCACATCCAAGCTGGCAGGACGTACGGAGATCATCGCCATCTTAAGTAGTGGAGTATCATTTAAAAGGATGCTCGTGCCTTACCTTATTGGTTCAGTCATGATTGCCACATTAAGTTTTATACTAACTGGCTGGATTATTCCTAACTCTAATAAAACGAAAAGAGCTTTTGAATTAGAACACCTTAAGAGTACCTATTACTTTGATCAAACCAATGTTCATATGCAGGTTGCGCCTGGTAAATATCTTTATTTGCGTAATTACAATAATCAGGCAGATGTAGGCTATAATTTTACATTGGAGAATATGGATAGTACCCGATTACTTGATAAGCTTTCAGCAAGCCGTATATCATGGAATAAAGAAAATAAAAAGTGGACTTTGTCAAATTGGAGTAAACATACTTTTAATGGGGCAGAAGAGACCATTGAAAGTGGACGGACAATGGATACTACATTGGTCATTCACCCCAGTGAATTTGAAAACCTTGAGCGTAATTATGAGGGAATGACTATTCCTGAACTGAATGATGAAATAGATAAGCTGAGATTTCGGGGAGCAAGTAATGTGGAGTTTTATTTGGTAGAAAAGTATACTCGATTTACGTCTCCTTTTGCCGTACTTATTCTAACGTTTATGGGGGTGATAGTTTCTGCTAGGAAGAGTAGAGGAGGTACTGGTTTTCAGATAGCTCTGGGCTTTTTGCTTTCTTTTTTATACATACTTTTCTTCATGATGAGCAAGACTATTGCAGAAGCTGGAGGTCTTCCTCCGGCAATCTCTGTATGGATTCCTAATATAGTTTTTGGTGGGATTTCCATGCTGATGTATAAATACGTGCCACGCTAATGCCTTCTATTACCAACGATTATTTTAAACTCCACTTCATTGTTTGGATATGGGGGTTTACGGCCATTTTAGGCTTACTAATTACTATTCCTTCCGTAGAAATAGTTTTTTATAGAACTCTTATTGCAGCTGCAACAATGGCTCCTTTGTTGTTCTTAAAAAGAATTGACTTTAAGCTTGGGTGGATACCGATACTCAAAATCATAGGTACGGGATTTATAATTGCTGCGCACTGGATCCTTTTTTTTGCTGCGGCACGTGTTTCCACTGCATCAGTTTGTTTAGCTGGGATGGCTACTTGCTCGTTATGGACAAGTTTCCTGGAGCCTTTTATGAACAATAAAAAAATAAAGGCGTTTGAGGTGTTCTTAGGTCTTACTGTTATAGTGGGGCTGTATGTTATTTTCCGATTTGAGTTTAATCACGCACTGGGTTTAGGTATGGCAGTTGCCTCAGCTTTTTTATCTGCACTATTTTCTGTTATCAATGGCAAGTTCACATTTAGGTATGACCCGTACATGATCACATTCTATGAGATGGCCGGGGCCTGTTTAGGAACAGCATTATTTTTCCCAATATACACGACCTATTTTGCAACAGATGGGCTACAATTGATTCCAACTTCTATGGATTGGTTGTGGCTGATTATTTTAGCTGTCATTTGTACCGTTTATGCTTTCTCGGTTTCTGTAGAAATTATGCAGCGTATTTCAGCTTTTGTGGTGAACTTGACCGTTAACCTGGAGCCTGTTTATGGAATAATATTAGCAGTGTTAATTTTTGGGGAGAAGGAGGAAATGAAGCCGGGCTTTTACTTAGGGACTTTGATTATTCTTTTGTCTGTGTTAGCTTACCCAATTCTAAATAAGTACTACAAGCGCAGAGCACAACCGCTGGATAATTTGAGGTAATTTTCGTCAATTAATAATAAATTAATTACCCCAATATCTTACTTATACACGAACAATCAACTAAGTCTTACCCTGGTTACCCGAGAATAATTCGGCAATAATCTGTGTATTATTAAACTGTTCGAAAAGTATTTTAAGAAATACGGTAATGGGTATAGACATTATCAAACCAGGTATGCCCCATATAAAGCCCCAAAGCATTAGCATAATTAAAATGGTAATAACATTAATTGAAAATGATTTCCCCATAAAAATTGGTTCCAATATGCCCCCGAATAGAACCTGAACACCGGTTGTTGTAAGAGTAAACAATAATAATAATGAGGTAGCTTCAATTTCAACAAAGGCAAAAATTGCAAGTACAACTACCGTAATAACCGAACCAATCATTTGAATAAAGTTGATGACGAATGCAAATAGTCCCCAAAAAACAGGGAAGCTGACACCAAAACCCCAACAGGCCAGCCCAATGCCCAGGCCTGTAAAAATGCTAACGAAGAATTTTACTTTTATAAACGTAATCAAGTCTCTTTCCACATGCATAAAAGTTTTCACTGATACATAAGGCCGTTGTAAAATAGTGTTATTCAATACTTTTTGCATATCAATTGAGCCCGCTAAAAGAAGTACAATAAAAAACACTGTTACCAGTGTCATAGATAGTACATTAGAAATGAAACCGACAGTAGGGGCAAAGTTTTTGATGATAGTATCTTTTTGAATCAATGATCCGAGCATATCCTCTCCTTGTAAAAACGTAATACCCAATAGTGCTTCAACATTACTCAAAAGTTGAGTCAACTTATCTTTAGCTTTATCAAAGAATTCATTGTCAGTTGCTAATATTTCTCTGCCAGACAGCTGGATTAACTCACCGCTGAGTTTGAAAAAAGTTGTAATGATGAGTATGACAATTGTAATACTCAAAACTCTGGGCACCCCTTTTCTTTTTAACCATCTCATTAAAGGTAAAAATAGCAGTGAGATGAACATAGCAGAGAGTAGAGGAATGAATATGAAGGATAGTGTTTTTAGCAGGTAAAACACTAATGGCACTACAATTATCATAAGTAAGATATTGGTAGTTTTTCTTTCGTTCATAACTTATGATTTTTTTTGTTACAGTGAGACTGCATTTTCGTCTTCTCCATAATTCATTGCAATTATCGTATCCATATTTCATAAACTATTATTTCTCATAAAAAATTACTTTCGTTTCATTAAAATATTTCTTCATTCTAATGGCTCAAACTTATCTGCTTATAGATTTGTTAAATCTTTAACAAAACTTACTACCAGCATATGATCCTTATTCATATAGTGCCTCAAAATAACTCCGAAGCGGATGAAATTGTAGACTTACTTGTAGAACGAAAACTTATCCTGAATGCGATGATTCATGAAAATATTCGAGTCAGGCAAAAGGGAGACAGTGGTAAAATCGAGAATTTTAACCGTACATTGATAGTAGGTAAAACAAAGGCTCTGCTATTTAATACGATTGATGAGTTGCTTCGAGAAAAGTATGGAAAGAATATGCCTGTTCTTTATTCCTTAGCTATAGTGCACATGGATTGGGAGCAAGCGGAAGAATTGGTTCAGGAGACAGAAAAAGTTTAAATATATCATATGTAACCTATTGATCACATTTAGGGTTCAAGTTATATAACAATAAGTCGGTAGTTCTTGCGACTACGCCAGTTAAGATTGATAGAAGTAAAAAGATATAAAGAATTACAATTACAAGTTAAGAGTAAACTCGACTCTTATATTGAAAATGAGTTTGGTCATATACCAATTGTTAAAGAGACTGAATGGGCTACACCTGATTGGACCATAATTCAATATCATCAAGGAGATATTGCTACATTTTACAATATTGTAATAAGAAAAATCATCATTGATGGGAAAATTTTTAAAGCAGCAGGAATAAATAATGTTATTACTCCTTTAGAATATCGCGGAAAAGGTTTTGCATCTAAGACTTTAAAAGAAACAGAATATTTAATTTTTGAAGACTTTAATTGCGATCTAGGAGTTCTGTTATGTGCGGATAATTTAATTCCGTTTTACGAAAAATTGAATTGGTACTTGGTTGAATGCCCTGTATATTTTCAACAATCCACTGGGCAAAAACTTTGGGGAGCCAATACAATGTTACTAACAAAAACAGATCAACAATTAAAACCGACAAAAATAGAACTGAATGGAACTCCATGGTGATCGAATCCAAACCTAGTTTTCACAAAGTTCTGGTCCAAATTAGATTTTGATCATCTTCAATATGGTTTTCAAAAAAACCATAAACAGTTGATCCAGAACCCGTCATACTTGCGTAAATGGCTCCTTTGGTGTAGAGATCTTGCTTAGCTTTTTCAATGGTTGGGTACTGACTAAAGACAGATTGCTCAAAGTCATTTTTTACAATGCCTTTCCATGTATCTATTGGTTCACTCAAGAGTTTAATTAATGGCTGATCTGTAGCCTTTGGCATTACGCCAGAGTAAGCCTCTTTTGTGCTTACGTGGATATCAGGGTAAACTAAGGCGATATGGTAACTGGATAAATCGAGTTCAATGTTTTGAAATGTTGTACCAGTTCCTGTAGCCAATGTTGGTTTGTTATGAATGAAAAAGGGACAATCGCTTCCTAGTTCGGCAGCATAATTTTCTAGCTGTTCCTCTGTAAGGCTTAATTCAAATAAGCTATTAAGAGCCTTTAAGGTGAAGGAGGCATCTGATGAACCACCACCAAGTCCGGCTCCTATAGGAATGATTTTATGCAGATGAATTTGAACAGTCGGGATATCGAAATCTGCCTTAATCAATTCATAAGCTTTCAGACATAAGTTCTCATTAGAACTGCCAGGAATAGGAATGCCAGTGGAGGTAAAGGAAAATTTCTCTGCTGGCAATACTTCCAAAATATCACAGAAGTCGATAGGGTAAAAGCAAGACTCAATATTATGATAACCATCTTCTCGTTTTGAGATAATGTTTAATCCAATATTGATTTTAGCATTTGGAAAGACTACCATAAGCGTGGGTCACATTGAGCTTGTCGAAATGTGATTACAGGTTTCGACAAGCTCAACCTGACAATATTATTTAGTCATCTGACCTATAATCTCCTCAGTAATACCTGAAGAAGAGAAACCTCCGTCATGCATCAAATTTTGCATAGTTACCATTCTGGTATAATCAGAAAACATCATGATAATGTAGTTGGCACAATCTTCTGCGCTTGCATTACCCAGGGGAGACATCTTATCTGCGTAGTCAAAAAATACATCAAAACCACCTACACCGCTTCCTGCTGTTGTCATGGTTGGTGATTGAGAAATGGTGTTTACTCTTACGTGATTTAATTTAGCAAATCGGTGCCCATAACTCCTGGCAATAGACTCCAAAATTGCTTTGGCTTGAGCCATATCACCATAATCTGGGAAAGTACGTTGAGCGGCAATGTAAGTCAATGCCATGATTGAGCCCCACTCATTCATTGCTTCCGTTTTCTCAGCAGTTTGCAATACCTTATGAAAGCTTATACCTGAAATGTCTAGTGTTTTTAGGTACCAGTCATAATTCAAGTCACCATATTCCTTACCCTTTCTTACGTTAGGGCTCATACCTATTGAGTGCAAAACGAAATCTAGTTTACCACCTAACACTTCCATTGACTTCTCAAACAAGTTTGTTAAGTCCTCAATGGAGGTAGCATCTGCTGGAATAACTTCAGCATTACATTGCTTGGCTAGTTCGTTTATTTGCCCCATGCGCAGAGCAATAGGAGCATTTGTAAGCACAAATGAAGCGCCTTCAGCATGAGCTTGTAGCGCAGTTTTCCAAGCGATAGAATTTTCGTCAAGAGCTCCGAAAATTATACCTTTTTTTCCTTTTAGTATGTTATTACCCATTGTTAGATTATTTGTAAGTGGCGCAATATTACGAAATTAATTCAGGCTACGCATGGCCTCAAGTAGCCACTTTTATTTTTGTAAAATCATGAATGAAATCGCTGAACTTCTCAGTAAATTTTTCAATTGATCGATCTTTTGAATCTATTATAAATAAATCCACTTCTTTACCTTGTGTACTTGCAATGAAGGTATAGTTATAGGTGACTGGGATTTCAATATCAGGACTTACAAAATCGTCAACTTCCACACGTTTAAATTTGAAATGATCAATATTGGAGAAATCAATCCTTTTGTATGGACCTGAAAAATTAGTCATGATGTTTATCTGCTTTGTTTGTCGTGAAAACATGATCTTAAAATATTTCTTGGAATAAAAGCTGATAAATGGGGTGGCTGTTAATATCAATCCTAATAATGCGCCTCCAATAAGTACTGTGTTTTCTTCTTCGGAACCTTTGATGAGGCAGTAGCTTACTAATAGTACTCCTATAATGGAGAGTATAATTCTGGAAGTAAAATTATTAGTAGGTGCTCCTATAAGGGTTATTTCATTATCACCTCTGAATTTTAGTAATAACTCATACTCAGAGAGCATCTCATTGAACTCATTTTCAACAACTTGCCGTGTTTTCATTAATAAAGCCTGTGACAAACAAAGTAGTAATTTAAAAAAAAAATACTACCAGCACCATTGTTGGTCAGGTATTTCAATATTTTTGGTCACTCTTGCACTTTATCTTGTTGATGTCGAAATGAATCTAAACCCAAGAAACCCAATCGGAGTTTTTGATAGCGGAATAGGAGGCCTTACAGTGGCACATGCCATACGTGAGGTGTTACCTCATGAATCAATTATATACTTTGGTGATACTGCTCACCTGCCTTATGGAGATAAATCTGCAGCAGCGGTGCAAGCCTACAGCATTAAAATTGCTGATGTACTAATGGGCATGGGATGTAAGGTAATTGTGATTGCCTGTAACTCAGCAAGCAGTGCTGCATATGAGCTTTTGAAGGAATACGCTGGGAAACGAGCAAAAATCATCAATGTGATTGATCCAATGGTTGCCTACCTATCTGAAAATTATGCTCATAAAAAAGTAGGCTTGATTGGTACAAAAAGAACCGTAAGCTCGAATGTGTATTTAGAAAAATTAGAGATTTTAAACAAAGAAATAGAGCTAGTCTCGTTGGCTACACCATTGCTTGTTCCAATGATTGAAGAAGGTTTTTTCAACAACCGCATTAGTGCTGAAATAATAGAAAAGTATTTAGGAGATAACATATTCAGAGATATTTCAGGGTTGGTTCTTGGATGTACACATTATCCATTGATCAGTAAGCAAATCCAACGCTATTTTAGTGACAAGGTCGATATTTTAGACTCTTCTGAAATAACAGCAAATCATTTGAAGAAGTATCTTTTAAATGAAGGTTTGATCAACGATATTGAGGTAGTGAAAGATCAATTTTTAGTATCAGATTACACGGATTCATTTGAGGCATCTACCAAAATATTTTTCAAGGAAAAGGTGAAACTTGAAAAACATATACTTTGGGAGTAATTACATTAGGTAATCACTGTTTTTTTTATCAGATTCATTGTTTCATTGAATTTTAGATGACAACAGTAATTTTCTTTCTCCCTTTCTTGCTGCTTTTCGTAGTATTTGGCGTTTATGCTGAAAGAAAGATATCCGCTTTTATTCAGGACAGGTATGGACCGATGGAAGTTGGGTATTATGGTCTATTGCAGACAGTAGCGGATTTGCTCAAGCTAATTCAAAAAGAAGATATTGTTCCTGATAAAGCAGATCGAAAACTATTTTTGATTGCTCCAATTGTCATTTTCATTGTCATTTTTACTTCGTTTTCTCTATTGCCTCTTTCTCCAGATTGGCAAGGGTCATCTGTACAGACTGGTGTGTTTTTTTTAATGGCAATTATCTCTCTCGATGTTATTGGGATTATCATGGCCGGATGGGCTTCTAATAACAAGTTTTCACTCTTAGGAGCGATCAGATCCGCAGCTCAAATAATTGCTTATGAAGTACCGTTAACACTGAGCATTCTTTGTGTATTGGTAATTACCCAAACGCTGGATTTACAGACAATTAGTTATCAGCAGGGTATTTGGTCAACCGTAATTACTGACGAACCTAATTATTTGTTTGGCCTCGCAGTTACCAATATTAATATCACGGAGGTTGGAGGTATATTGACCTGGAATGTGGTTCGCATGCCTCTACTATTTTTAGTGTGGGTCATCTATTTTATATCTTCTTTAGCAGAATGCAACAGAGCACCATTTGATTTACCTGAAGCAGAATCAGAATTAGTAGCGGGTTTTCAAACGGAATATTCTGGTTTCAGGTGGAGTATTGTTGCTTTATCAGAATACGCCATGATGCTGCTTGTAAGCCTACTAGGTGTAATTCTTTTTTTTGGAAGTTGGAATACTCCATTACCCAATTTAGGGAATATTGAATTGGCTACCTGGACCAGTGGAACACTTGGATCTCCTTCCGCTTATTTATGGGGTATTTTTTGGCTAGTATCTAAGACTTTCGTAATGATATTTTTGCAGATGTGGGCTCGTTGGACTTTCCCCAGAGTAAGAATAGATCAGTTAATGTCTTTGGGGTGGAAGTACTTGACACCAATAGCATTAATATTTTTACTATTTTGCAGTATATGGCGACTATTAATGCTTTAATTTTACTTTGACTTGAAGAGACTTATCACACTTTTTGTTCTTTTTACGCTGTGCGTTGCTTATAACGCGCAAAGCCAGGACTCTCTAAAGCTAAAACGCCTCCAGCAGGCATATGAAAATGCTGCTGATGATTCTGTAAGGTTGGGTCTATTGATGAACCTACTTAGCTCTAATATGGTGGATGATGTTGATACTGCACTAGCTATATCTGAAACGGCCTTATCATTTGCCACAAAGCTCGATGATAGCCTTAATATGGCAATAAGTAATCACGCAATGTCCAGGTACTATACTGTATTAAGTGATTATAAGAATTCTTTACGCCATGACCTCGAAGCTTTAGCAATATCCAAATACATAAATAATGTCTATTGGCAGTCTATTGCTTTAAATGGTGTAGGAGAAGATTACTATAACCTGGATTTATATAATGATGCCTTTAAATACTACAGAGAGAGTTTAGATCTATCAATAGAAAATAAGCTTCCACTTCGTGAGGCTATTGCACTATATAATATGGGAAGAGTTCTTATTGTGATGGGGCAATTAGATAAAGCCAGAGACTATATTGAAGAATCATTAGTCAAAAGTGAGAAAGTTGGTGATACTGTCGGTATTGCCTATTCCAAACATGATCTGGCTCGGATTGATATTGAGAAAGGTGATTATGAAACAGCCTTTAAATCGCTAGAAGAGGCTTATGAAATTAGCTCTGGCTTACGTGAAGATGTCTTAACTCCACAAATAATGATAACTCTTGCATTGGCAAATGAAGAGAGTGGCAAATACAGGGCAGCACTGATACATTATGATGAAGCCATGAAACTATATGATGCCCAGAATAATAAGAACGGTATCGCTCAAGCCTTATTTGGTAAGGGTAGCGTATCGAAAAGAATGTCTGATCAAGCCAAGGCGATGTCATATTTCAAACGATCTTTAGCCGTAGCAAAGGATATTGACGATCATGAGATGATCATTAAATGCTTTGAAGTCCTATCAGAGTTGTATGAAGAAGCTAATAATTTGGAGTACGCATTATCATTTTATAAAAAATTCAAGCAGCTTGAGGATAGTGTATTTAGTGAAAAGAAAAAAGAACAATTTTCGCAGGTTCAGATTCAATATGAAACTGCGAAGAAAGATATGGAGATTAAGTTGTTGTATGAGAAAGAGCAGCAACAAGTCTCTCAACTTAAAAATGAGGAATTTATAAGAAATATACTTGTCGTTATTCTGGCCTTTACAGCAGTATTGCTTTACTCACTTTATAAGAATAATAAGAAGCGACAAAAAATCAATGAAGTGCTGGTCCAACAGCAGCAGGAGATAAAATCAAAAAGCAAGGAACTGGAAGGGCTGCTGGAAATGAAGGATAAATTCTTTTCTATTCTATCACATGATCTTCGGTCACCAATTAATGCACTCACGGGAGTACTTGATATTCTGGATGAGGGCTACATGACCCAAGAGGAGTTGAAGGAAGTCAGTAAATCTCTAAAGTCTAGATTAACAAAGACTCGGAAGCTTTTAGATACTCTTTTAGATTGGGCCATGCTTCAAATGGACGCTATTAAGATAAATAACGAAGAAATTAAGTTAGTTGATATGGTGGAAGACAACCTCAATTTTTTCAGAGAGGTTGAGGATAAGAAGATAAAATATATCAATAATGTACCCGAGTCAGATAAAGTAAAAGCTGATCGAAATATGCTTGATCTTATTATCAGAAACTTGGTTTCCAATGCTATAAAATTCACCGACAATGGAGGAGAAGTAAAGGTTGGAACTGAGACCAGTAAGGATGGTCAATTGATAGTAGCGATTGAAGATAATGGTATAGGCATGTCAAAAGATCGAATGGATAAGCTATTTGATACCGGTGAAATTTACACGACAAGAGGTACCGCTAATGAGCGAGGAACGGGTTTAGGTCTTAAATTGTGTAAAGAGTTTGTTGAAAGAATGGGTGGAAATATTTTGGTAGAAAGCACAGAGGGCAAAGGCAGTATATTTAAATTTACCATCCAAAAGGCGTAAGCTTATTTTTTAATTTCTAAAAGCAATTGCTGATAGTATGATCTCAGCTTATTGGAAAAATATTAAATCCACTTTTACCACATCTTTTCTAGGCTTGAAAACTACTTTTAGGCATTTTCGGGAAGCTGCGGTATCGCGCAAAACGCTTTCTATTCAAGATTCCAAATATTTTAAGCAAGATAAAGGCTTGATGACACTACAGTATCCTCAAGAAAGTTTTCCGGTTCCTGACAATGGTCGTTACAAGCTGCACAATGAGATAGATGATTGTATTGTTTGCGATAAATGCGCTAAGATTTGTCCTGTAGACTGTATAGATATTGAACCTATAAAGGCAACTGGGACATTTGGGTATACCTTAGATGGAACCCCAAAACGTATACATGCTGCTAAGTTTGATATAGATATGGGTAAATGCTGTTTTTGCGGCTTATGTACAACAGTTTGTCCTACCGAGTGTCTTACTATGACAAAATCATTTGACTTCAGTGAGTACGATGTGGATGATCATAATTATTCTTTTGCTACAATGACACCGCTGGAAATTCTGCAGAAAAAACAGGAGCTGGAAGAATTCAATCATGAAAAACAGCAAAGCCAAACTTCTCCTAAGACAGATATTACTAAGCCTAAAGTAAAAGTCGTAAGACCTGTACCTAAAGTAAAAAAGTCTGACTCCAGCGAAGAGAAACCGTCTAAACCAAAGTTTAAGCCGAGACCAATGATGAAAAGAAAGAAAAAAGATGATTGACGTTCTGATTTATTTTTTTTCTGCTCTGGCTGCAATTTCTGCACTTTATATACTTTTCACCTCTAACATTCTTTATGCTGCTTTTGCTCTGGTTATTACATTTTTGGCAATAGCCATCTTGTATATTCTGGCCAATGCAGATTTTGTGGCTGCTACGCAGATAATGATCTATGTTGGTGGAATAGTTGTAGTAATTATTTTCGGAGTAATGCTTACAAACAAGTTGGTCAATTCTGCTCCTAAATCCGGTAGTCATAACAAATTCATAGCCTTCATTATTTCCGGAGTATTATTTACACTTTTGACATTCGCCATATTGGATATGAATCTTGGAGCGCTAGGTGTTGAAAGGGGTAATATTCAATCACTTGGATATGGTTTGATGACCAATTATTTACTACCATTTGAAATGGCAGCCATATTATTATTGCTAGCGTTAATTGGAGCAACGGTCATAGTGAGTCAAAAAAATGTTAAGAAGTAAGTATGGTACTGTTTTACTTCATATTGAGTGCATTCTTATTTTCTGTAGGTTTGGCAATAGTCATCACGCGGAAGAATGCCATATTTGTTTTGATCGGCATTGAACTTATGCTAAATGCAGCTAACCTTAATTTTGTGGCTATGAGCAAGTCCATAACATTAGACGGGCAGTTTTTTGCTCTGTTTGTAATTGTTGTGGCTGCCGCAGAAACGGCAGTGGGATTAGCCATGGTACTTAAAGTATTTAATTACTTTAAGACAGTTGAACTTGATAAAATTAACGAACTAAAAGGGTAGCTGTTGGAGTTAACTGTCACATCGGAAGAAAGCTGGTTATCAATCATAATGCTCGGCTTACCATTAGTCTCAGCTATCTTTGCGCTATTAATAAGTGGCAGACTAAAAGTCATAGTTGGGTGGTTGACAAGTGCGCTTATGCTGGCCTCTACAGCAATTGCAGTAGTAATCTTGATACGAGTTTGGACTAGTGCCGCCATTTACAACCATCTAGGTTGGTTTGACTTCGCTGGATTAGCATTTGATATCGGTTTTTATATTGATCCACCTGCAGCCTTATTATTAGTTATTGTTTGTTTAGTATCGTTTTTGGTTCATTTATTTTCAATAGAATACATGAAAGAAGACGATGGATTTATTCGCTACTTCACCTTTTTGGGGCTCTTTACATTCTCCATGATAGGAATTGTAATTGCGGATAATCTTCTAATTATTTTCATGTTTTGGGAGCTGGTTGGCTTTTGTTCATACCTGCTTATCGGACATTGGTATAAAAAAGAATCCGCTGTAAAAGCCTCCAAAAAAGCATTTTTAGTTAATAGAATCGGTGATGTTGGCTTCATGATCGGTTTAGCCATTTGCTGGTCTCAATTTCAGACCTTTGATATTGCTCAACTCAAAACTGAATTTTCAGCATTAGCACCTATGTCCATACCTTCTGTATTGCTTACCGTTTTGGGTATTTCTCTATTTACTGGAGCTATTGGGAAATCTGCTCAATTCCCGCTTCAAGTCTGGCTACCAGACGCTATGGAAGGTCCTACACCTGTTTCAGCTTTAATTCATGCTGCCACTATGGTTGCTGCTGGAGTTTATTTCGTTTTTAGGTTATACTTTATGATGTCTCCTGATGCATTGACTATCATTGCGATAATGGGTTCAATTACAGCTTTTATGGGTGCAGTAGCTGCAATGACACAACACGACATAAAAAAAGTATTGGCTTTTTCCACTATATCACAACTAGGGTACATGATTATGGCTTTGGGAGTAGGGGCTAAAAATGGAGCATTATTCCTTTTATATACACACGCATTTTTTAAGGCAGGACTATTTCTGGCTGCAGGTGCTATTATTCATTCGTTACACAAGGCAATTCATGATGATAAATATGATGTGCAAGACATGCGTACTATGGGAGGGCTCAGGAAAACAATGCCAGTCACCTTTATGGCTTACCTAATTTGTAGTTTATCCTTAATAGGTATCCCGTTGTTTTCAGGTTTTCTTTCCAAAGAAATTATATTAATAGAGGTTTTACAGGCTGCTTTATCTAGAGGGGGTATTTATATTGGAATATCCATACTAGCATTTTTAAGCGTAACACTCACCGCTTACTACGTTTCAAGGCAATTGCTTCTCATCTTCTTCGATACATATCGCGGAAAAAATGAAACAGATATTCATGAAAATTCCATACTAATAAAAACGGTACTTATAATACTTTCTGTACTTTCGATTGGCGTAGTGTGGTCTCTAAATCCATTTTCTATGGAATCAAGTTGGGTAATGTTGAAGCTTGGAATTCCTGAATCATCTCTACCACATAGTTGGACAATGATAATGTCGTTGAGCCTGATAATTATTGGGCTGCTATACTCATACAGCCGCTATAGGCCAGCGAGTAAACATGTGAAGAACTATCATAATTCTAGTCCATCACAAAACAGTCTTGCAGCTCTTTCTTTTAATAATTGGTATCTGGATTCAATCTACAACGAAGTAATAATTAACCCCTTCTTAAAAATAGTAGAAGTCATTAGCAAGGTTGAAAGGATTGTGATTGATCGCTTGGTGGATCTTTCTGGAATATTCACCGTAGTTTTTTCTAATGTTGTTGGCTGGATTGACAGAGCAATTGTAGATGGTATTGTGAATGGGTCTGTTTATGTTGTTGGAAAGGCCGGAGTTATTACTAAATCTATTTCTGGTTCCAAGGCACAGAGTTATATTATTCTTGCTGTTATTGGAATACTAATTATTATATTTTTGGTGCTTTAGAATGAACGGACCTTTATTATCATTTTTGATCTTTTTGCCAATAGTAGCCAGTGTTCTGGTCGCCATTCTTCCTGACCAACAGAAGTTGCAAAGAGCGATAACAATGGGGGTAAGCCTATTGCAATTAGTGATAATTACCATCATTTATTTTGGATTTCAATCAGTTTCAGGGAGTTATAAATTGGAAAACTTTCAATTTGTAGAACAGCAAAATTGGTTTGAATTGTCACTTTCGGGCTTAGGTAAAATCAGTGCAGATTATCTTGTTGGAATCGATGGGCTTGGGTTAATTATGGTACTGTTGTCAGTCGTAGTACTTTTGATCGCAACCATTAGTTCATGGCACCACAAAGACAGATCCAGAGGGTATTTTGCATTATTTCTCCTTTTAAATGGCGCTATAATAGGTTGTTTTGTAGCACTTGATTTTTTGCTGTTCTACTTATTTTTCGAATTTATGTTACTGCCCATGTATTTTCTCATTGGCCTTTGGGGAGGACCAAGAAGAGAATATGCATCAATTAAATTTTTCTTATATACTCTTCTTGGGTCAGTATTTATTCTTATCGTTTTGATAGCTCTCAACCTATCGACAATGGACCCAATAAAAACGGCTGTTGAAGTTGGTGTAATTGATCATGTTGATCAATACGATGAACAAATAGAATCTACAATTCAATCAATGCTCGCCTCTTCGGAGATATCCGATGAGCAAATGGTTCATACTTTCAACTTGGTGTATATGGCTGATGAAAGCAATTTGATTCCTAACTCATTGCTGGATTCAAAAGTGATTAAGGTAATTCTTGGACATCCTGCTCGATTACTGGTATTTCTTCTCATTTTTATCGGCTTTGCAATCAAAATACCTGTAGTACCTTTCCATACCTGGCTACCCGATGCTCATGTAGAAGCTCCTACCGCAATATCAGTTATTTTGGCTGGCATTCTATTAAAAGTAGGTGGATATGGTTTGATCAGAGCAGGGATTTTAATATTCCCTGATGGGCTGATACACTACTCCTGGTTATTAGGCATGTTAGGAGTATTGTCCATTATTTATGGTGCTATGAATGCATTGGCCAGCAAAGATTTAAAAAGACTAATTGCTTATTCATCAGTATCTCATATGGGCTTTGTACTTCTTGGGATTGCTTCCATTTCATCCGAAGGTTTTGGTGGAGCTATTTATCAAATGATAAGCCATGGGGTGATCTCTGCAGCTTTGTTTTTAATTGCAGGAGTGCTCTATGATAGGACTCACGATAGAATGATAGAAAATTATTCAGGCCTGGCTCAACAAATGCCAAAATATACGGTATTTGTTGTCATTTTCTTTTTTGCGTCACTTGGTCTTCCAGGGTTTTCTGGCTTTATAGCGGAAGTATTTGTGCTTTTAGGAAGTTTTAGTTCTGAATACTTACCAGGTTGGATGATGATAACCGCAACATTTGGTCTTGTTCTATCTGCTGCCTACTACCTCTGGACTATTCAACGGATGTTCTATGGTCCTTTGCATATCAAGGTGCCAATTAAAGAAGCACTTTTGGATATTGGAAAGCGTGAATATATAATGATGGTATCACTAGCCATCTTAACCTTTTTATTGGGTGTTTTTCCTCATTTCATCCTTGATGTAATTAATCATCCCATCGTTACATTCATAGAATTAATTCACTCTGTCAATGTTGAACATTTAACTAATTGATTAGGTGAGTCTCTATCAAAAATTACTGACTATATCAGGAGATCTTGTTGAAATTCTGCCGGAGTTTGTTCTTGTGGCTCTGATGCTTATGATATTGTTGACCGATCTTTTTTTTGCACCAAAAGAGCGTTTTATTCAAATTTTAGTGCTGGTAGGGTTGCTCCTGGAATTTTATCTTTTGGTTAATCAGTTTTTACTGGCAGATTCTCCAACCTATGCGTTTTTTAGGATGATTACAGTTGATAGCCAATCGGTCTTCTGGAAGATGATTTTTGCCCTATTGACTTCCATCGTGGTTATTATCAGCCCGTTGCGCCTGGTAAGGCATAAAGGAGCTGAATATTATCTTTTAATTGTGGGAATACTTCTTGGAGCTAATTTTCTGGTAATGAGTTCTAATCTTCTGATGCTCTATTTTAGCCTGGAAGTTATCTCTATTACATCATACATAATAACCACTTTCTCTTTTAATAGAAGTAGCGCTGAAGCTTCGATCAAGTATTTGTTATTTGGTGCGGTTGCCTCTGCAATCATGCTTTATGGTATTTCATTACTTTATGCACTGACGGGAACACTGGATTTTGGGAGCCAGGCTTTCATCGATGCTCTATTATCAGCCAAGTTATTGCCACTAATTGTTTCTTCTGTGTTACTTATGGCTGGGTTCTTATTTAAGATTGCAGCAGTGCCGTTTCACGTATGGGCACCAGATGTCTACACCTCAGCGCCAACTCCAGTTGTATCCTTTTTTTCAACAGTTCCTAAGTTGGCAGGGGTCGCAATTTTTATGAAAATTATTTTAACCCTTAATTTATTTGGTCAGTCACCTATAAACTGGAGCACTATGATGGCCATTGTAGCAATGCTTACTATTATGATTGGAAATTTTTCGGCTTTATGGCAAAGCAATATCAAGCGTTTGTTAGCTTATTCTTCTATTGCGCAGGGCGGGTTTCTATTAGCAGGTTTTGCCGCCCTTTCACAAAGTGCCTATGCTAACATTTTATTCTACGCTTGTGTGTATGCCATCGCAAATATTGGAGTATTTGTAATCATACAATATTTTGAAAGGAAAGAGCAGATTTTTGAAGTGGGCGAATATACTGGACTAATAAAAAAGTATCCGTTCATGTGTTTATTGCTGACTATTCTTTTGATTTCACTTACTGGCTTACCACCAACAGCAGGATTTACGGCTAAATTGCTAATATTTACTTCAATTTGGGAGTCCTTCGATTACACAAATAACCAATGGCTTTTCTACCTGTTAATATTTGGATTGATCAATACGGTGATCTCCCTATTCTATTATTTAAAAGTTCCTTATTATATGATTTTTAAACCTTTTAGGTCTGACCTTAGGCCAAACCAAATTTTGTTTGGTTTAGAGAATTATTTGGGAGGGTTATTGGTTCTAGCAGTATTACTATTTTTCTTTAATCCCAACTGGTTGATGGGTTTGATTAATAGTATTAATTTTGCATTCTAATACTACCAAATGAGTGATCAAATCAAACATGAATGTGGTATAGCCATGATAAGGCTAAGAAAACCACTTTCTTACTATATTGAAAAGTACGGCTCTCCTACTTACGCTGTTAATAAAATGTACATCCTGATGGAAAAGCAGCGAAATCGAGGTCAGGATGGGGTAGGGATCGCTAACATAAAGATCAATCAGAAACCAGGTCTTAGATACATTAGTAGATATCGCTCCATTGAACATGATCCGATAAAGTACATCTTTCAAAAGATGGGCCGAAAGTTCAGAAAGGCTAAAAAAGAAGGAGGTGATCAATACAATGATGAAACCTGGATGAAGGAAAATTGCGCTTTCACAGGAGAATTATGGTTGGGACATCTTCGTTATGGTACTCATGGTAAGAATAGTGTTGAAAATTGCCATCCATTTTTAAGGCAAAACAATTGGAGAAGTAGAAACCTGGTAGTTGCAGGAAACTTCAATATGACCAATGTAGATGAGCTATTTAATATTTTGGTTAACCTGGGCCAGCATCCAAAACAAAAAGTTGATACTGTTACAGTGATGGAAAAGATTGGTCACTTCTTAGATGAAGAGAACAATGAGATTTTCAGGAAGTATAAAGATCAATATACAAATAGAGAGATCACCGAATTTATTGAAAGTGAGCTGGATTTAGTTAAAGTACTGAAACGTGCTTGTAAAGACTTTGACGGGGGCTATGTAATGGGTGGAATGGTTGGTCATGGTGATGCGTTTGTGGCGAGAGACCCTGCAGGTATAAGACCTGCGTATTACTATGCAGATGATGAGGTCATTGTTGTGGCTTCTGAAAAACCTGCGATTAAAACAGCCTTCGATGTCGACTACAGTGATATTAAGGAGATTGATCCGGGTAACGCTCTAATTATAAAGAAAAATGGTGAATTTGGTCAACATCAATTTATTAAGCCGTTAGAAAAAAAGTCGTGCAGCTTTGAACGCATATATTTTTCGAGAGGAACAGACCCTGATGTTTATAATGAACGTAAGCAACTGGGTAAATTGCTCGTGCCTCAAATACTGAAATCAATCAACTTCGATTTAAAAAATACGGTATTCTCTTATATTCCCAATACGGCAGAGACTACGTTTCTTGGCGTAATGCATGGAATGGAAGACTATCTGTCTGCCAAGCAGAAGGAAGTATTCATTGATAAAAAGCCTTATGTTGGTGAGCTGGAGGATTTCCTTTCTTTTCGTCCAAGAGTAGAGAAAATAGTATTGAAAGATGCGAAGTTAAGAACGTTCATTACTGATGATGATCAACGTGATGAACTTGTGGCTCACGTATATGATACCACTTATGAAGTGATAAGAAAAGGTGTTGATACTCTTGTTGTTATCGATGACTCTATTGTAAGAGGAACCACCCTGGAAAAGAGTATTTTGACAATGCTCAATAAATTAGAGCCTAAGAAAATAGTGGTTGTTTCTTCAGCTCCTCAGATTAGATTCCCAGATTGTTATGGAATTGATATGTCAAAGATCAATGAGTTCATTGCTTTCAGGGCAATGGTAGCGTTACTCAAGGATAATGACATGGAGTTTAAACTTGATGAAGTGCGTGATAAATGTAGAACAGCTTTGAGTAACAAGGAGGCCGTCAACTATGTCAATGAGTTATACAACTTATTTACTTATGATGAGATATCAACTAAAATTACTGAGATAGTCAAACCAAAAGAAATGACTGCTGATCTTGAAGTGATTTATCAAACGGTAGATAATCTACATAGGGCAATACCAAATCATTCAGGAGATTGGTATTTTACTGGAAACTTCCCAACTCCTGGTGGTATGCGTGTGGCTAATCAGGCGTTTGTTAATCATATGGAAGGTAAATTAGTAAGAGCCTACTAGGGTAGGTAGAAATCAAAAATAATATCATTCATACATTTGAAATGACCTTTTGGGCATTTCTGATATCCAATTTTTGAGCACGGTCTGCAATCTATTTTATTATTTTCCAGTATGGTAAATTTGGTTCTGTATGGATACATGCCAAATGAAGGTATTGTATTGCCCCAAATGCAAAATATTTCCTTTTTAAAAGCGGCAGCAATATGCATAAGTCCCGTGTCATGAGTGAATACATATTTGGCCTGCTTCAGAAGTGAAGCAGATTGATTTAAATTATACTTTCCACAGGCATTGTAAATTATTGCTTTCTTATTCATCTCAAGTAATGCCTCCTCTAATGGAGTTGATACTATTGATTTGGTGAAGAATTTTTTAATTTCCTCACCTGTGGATATATCTTCCTTTCCCCCAAGTAATACGATTGGCTTATTGATTTTATCACAAAGCTCAATCATACGTTTTACAGGCAGCCTTTTTGTAGCATGTTGAGCCCCTATTGCATAAGCTACGTACTCTTCCTGATGTGATTTTGGTAACCATTCCAATGGTACCTGATCACTGTCAGGTATAAAATAGTCGAGACCTAAAGTGTCCATTTTCACGTCTAGTGCCTTAACAGTATCCATGTAACGATCCACAATATGTCTATTGGGTAACTTATCAATTTTGAGATTTACCTTAAGCCACTTTTCTGTATTGAGCTTGTCAAAGGAATAACTCTTAACGTTTAATCTCTTTTTAATAACTGCGGAGCGTATATTTTTGTGGAGGTCAATTATTAGATCAAACTTCTCTGCTTTTAAGTCTTTTACAGTATCGTTGAGACTTTCATTAAGTAAATGATACTTATCAATGTACGGGTTATTTTGAACTAAAAGTTCAAATGAGACTTTTGTTAGGTAATGAATTTCAGCCTCAGGAAGCTGTGTTTTTAGATTCCTTATAACCGGAGTAGTAAGAACAATATCTCCTATAGAAGAAAACCTTATAATCAGTATTTTTTTTATTGCCATTTAGTTGTCAACAGTGTGAAGCCAAAGGTGTTTGGTAATCCCCTTTTTTGGGGGAATGATAAGTTGTAAATAAAGTCAAATTTAGTGCTTTTAGTACCTTGTTTATTTTCCCCGATAGGTTTACGTAAATTTAAGAAAATCAATCATTGAACTAAGATATATAACAATATGAACTATTGGTTAATGAAAACGGAGCCCGGTACTTATTCATGGGATGATCTTATAAAGGATAAAAGAACTCATTGGGATGGTGTTCGAAATTATCAGGCCCGAAACAACATGAAGGAGATGAAAGTTGGTGATCTGGCTTTGTATTATCATAGTGTGAATGAAAAATGTTCGGTGGGTATAGTCAAGATTGTTAAAGAGTTCTATCAAGACCCTACAACTGACGATGAGAGATGGGTGGTAGTTGACATTGAACCGGTGGAGAAATTCAAAAATGCTGTTACTCTTGCTGAAGTAAAAAGTGACGATCGTTTATCTGAAATGGTACTCGTAAGAAACTCACGTCTTTCAGTTCAACCTGTAAAAAGAGAAGAATTTGATATAATCGTTGGCATGGGTAATAAATGAGGATACTGACTTTTATATACTTCCTTTTCTTTTCATTGAATTTGCTCGGTCAAGTAAATCAGACTCAACGATTTGAGTTAAAGAAAAAAAATAACGATGATTTTTTTACCGTATTACCTGCAGGAAAAGACGGTGTAATTATTTTTAGAGATACCAATGATTATAAAAAGGGTGACGTTTGGCAAATCGTTGTATTAGACACACTGCTGAATGAAAGTTGGGATACGGAAGTTTTAATTGATTCGAAATATGTATTCAAAGGTTATGATTTAACCAATTCCAAGCTACACTTACTTTTCAGAGATGGAGAATATGAAAAGAGGGATTATCATCTAATTTCCGTGAATATCAAAGATGGTGAGATTGAGCGGTTTGATATAAAAAATGAAGTTCCCCTTGAATTAAGTCATATTACCATGTTACCAGATAGACTGGTATTGGCAGGATATGTGAATTTCAGTCCGACTTTAGTGTCATACAAATTAGGCGAAGAGAGTTTTGAAATTATTCCAGGGTTTTTCAAAGACAGAAGTAACGTAGTTGACTTACGAGATAATGGTAATAGCACTTTTAATACTGTAACGTTAGAAAAAGACTATAAAGGCACATTACTTCGATTGAGAACCTATAGTTATGATGGTGAAATGCTATTTGAGCGCGAAGTATTGGCAGACGAAAAATATAAGCTTTTGGGAGCTAAATCCAGTGGTTTTATAAATGGAAACCTAGTTATAGCAGGGACTTATAGTATCAACCGATCTAATTATGCCGTGGGTATTTTCTTCATTATTGTTAAGCCAGAAGGACAGGAAAATGTTGTTAAATACTACGACTTTTCAAATTTCGAACATTTTTTTGATTACATGAAACCTAAAAGGGCGGCTAGAATTAAGGCCAAATTAGAAAGTAAAGTTGCCCAAGGTAAAGAATTTCACTTTCCCTCCAGATTGTTGTTACACGAGATCAGACCATCAAATAATGGTTACCTACTAGCTGGAGAAATTTTTGATCCAAACTATGTAAGCGTCAATAGTCGACCTGGATTTGATGATGGATTTGCCTCTCAACGTGAATTGGAGCGAAGAAGAAGAGCGGCTCATAATTATGCCAAACAGCCCAGTAAACTTCAAAATGTCAATGATGCTGATCATTTTGATTATTTAGAATCGATAGTTTTTGAGCTGGATTCGAAGGGTAATCTCTTATGGGATAATAGTATGAAAATAGAGGAAATTAAGACATTGTCGCTAGAGCAGATCGTGCATTTATCCGTGTATGATTTAGATGAAATTCGTATGGTATATAAAACCGATGAAGATTTATATTATAAGTCGTTTCAGAAGTCTGAAACCGTTGAAGAGAGTAATTCACCGATTCTACTAAAAAATGAATCTGACAAAATCATTCATACGTATGAGGGAGTAGGCAGAAGTGAATATTGGTATGACAATCATTTCATCATTTGGGGATACCATAAAATTGAAGATGGATTAGAACCGTCATCAAAGAGCAAACGGAGTGTGTTATATGTCAATAAAGTTGAATTTGAATAGGTGTTTGTCAACTGTATTACTGCTATTCATAGTTTCGTCTATTAGTTTAGCTCAAATCTCTCAACCTGAAAGGTTTGAAATACCCTCTGGGGATGGGACATATGAGGTTATCTCAGCCGGAGATAATGGGCTTTTTCTGTTGATAAAAACAGTTGAGCTTCAAACAAAAGAGCAAATTTGGCAGGTTATTAAGCTAGATACAGCTTTCAATGTTCAATGGCAGCGTGTTTATTCGGTGCCCGTAAGCCAGACGTTGGTTTCAAACTATAGTGATAAGGGAAAGCTATATTTCCTCTTTAGTCGAAATCAGCCTAAAGACCGAAATATGGAGCTGATTTCTTTCAATCAGGAAGATGGCTCTGCACTAAGCTATATCATCAGAAATTTTATTCCTCTAGACTTTTTTGATTTCAAGGTAATCGGTCAGTCAGCGGTAATTGCTGGTTATTATAATTTTAGACCACTTGTTTTTTTATATAATCTATCCGAAGGAATACCAGTCGTTTTACCAGGACTATTTGGTGATAGAAGTGAACTGATACAATTGACTGCTAATAGCAATAACACCTTTGACATATTGGTTTCTGGAAGAGATATTAACAGACAAGCATCGCTATTTCTCAATACCTATGATTATTCAGGTGCATTGGTTAAATCATTGAACCTTGAAGGTGAGGAGAAAAGAGGATTGCTATTCGGCAAGTCTACCGATTTGAAGAATGATGAAAAGCTAATTGCAGGAGTTTATGGAAGGTTTAATTCGGAATATACTCGAGGACTATTTTTGTCTAAAATTGATAAAAATGACCAACAGAGTTTGTCCTACTATAACTATGCAGATCTAAAGAACTTCTTTAACTACATGCGAGCTAAAAGAGAGAAACGTGTGCGCGATCGAATTGAGAGAAGAAGAATAAATCAAAAAAGAATACGATTTAACTACAGAATATTAGTGCATGAGTTGATTGAAGATGGAGATCAGTTTGTGCTTATGGGTGAAGCCTTTTACCCAAAATATAAAACGGTCGGAGACAGCTACACTGGATCTGGGAGAATAATTGGTTCTATTAATAATGGTATTATAAGAAATAACCGAATTTTTGAGGGGTATCGCTATACACATGCTGTAGTCATAGGTTTTGATAAAAGTGGTAAGCTTCTGTGGGATAATAGCTTTGAAATCAATGATGTTCTTTCTATGGAGTTAAAACAATACGTTCATGCAAGTATAAAGGATGATAAGTTGGCATTACTTTATGTTTATGATGATAAAATAAGGTCTAAAATAATTCGTGAAGATGAGGTACTGGAAGGAAAGGAGCTTACGTCTATAGAATTAAGGTTAGATTCCGATAGAGCCATTGAAAATAAAACAAATGTAATGGGCCTTGAATCTTGGTATAATGAGGTGTTTTACGTTTATGGAACTCAGGAAATCAAAAATCTGAGAGGTGAGGGTGTTGATTTAAGACGTGAGGTTTTCTTTATCAATAAGGTAATTTATAAATAAGAAGGCCTTACAGCTATTTTCTTATTGGGGATAATTCTATATTTGCATGAGCTTGGCAATGCAAAAGAAACTCATACTTGACTCCAATCTTCTTCGCATCACAGTCGATCGACTTTGCCAACAACTCATTGAAAATCATGATGATTTTGAAGATACTGTTATTCTGGGGATGCAACCCAGAGGTATTTTTCTGGCAGAAATGATTCACTTACAACTGGAAAAAACAGTAAAAACAAAAATTGATCTAGGTAAATTGGATACCACTTTTTACCGCGATGATTTTAGAAGACGCGATGCGCCAGTTTTGGCAAATGCTACAGAAGTATCATTTATCATTGAGAATAAGAAAGTAATACTCATTGATGACGTGCTTTATACTGGCAGATCAGTAAGAGCTGCAATGGATGCTATGATGGCTTTTGGCAGGCCCAATAAAGTGGAATTGGCTGTTTTAGTAAATCGCAAATACACTCGACACTTACCTATCGAGCCTGATTATACTGGGATAGATGTAAATACATTAGATACGCAAAAAGTATTAGTTGAATTAGAAGCGCAAGGACATAAAAAAAATAAGATCTGGTTGATAAATAAGGAAGAAAAATAATGTCGGAACTAAGTCAAAAGCATCTTCTTGGTATAAAAGACATCAATCGTAAGGATATTGAACTCATTTTTGAAACCGCTGCTAATTTCAAAGAAGTAATTAACAGACCAATTAAGAAGGTTCCTTCCCTTCGTGATATTACCATTGCCAATGTGTTTTTTGAAAATTCGACAAGAACAAAACTGTCGTTCGAACTTGCAGAAAAAAGACTATCGGCAGATGTGGTCAATTTCTCTTCCTCAAACTCCTCTGTTAAGAAAGGAGAGACTTTACTAGATACAGTCAATAATATTTTAGCGATGAAAGTGGATATGGTGGTGATGCGACATAGCAGTCCCGGTGCGCCTCATTTTCTAGCTAAACATATAGACGCAAATATTGTCAATGCTGGGGATGGAACTCATGAACACCCTACTCAGGCTTTGCTTGATACATTTTCCATTTATCAAAAGCATGGCTCATTAGAAGGTTTGAAAGTGGCCATAGTGGGAGACATCCTTCACTCACGAGTAGCGTTATCAAATATTTTTGCGCTCAAAAAATTGGGTGCTGAGGTAATGGTTTGTGGCCCAAGTACTCTGCTGCCTAAATATATATCTTCTTTAGGTATTAAGGTGGAATTAGAGGTTAGTAAGGCACTGCAATGGTGTGATGTGGCTAATATACTCCGCATACAGTTAGAAAGGCAGCACATCAAATATTTCCCTAGTCTGCGTGAATACTCGCTGTACTATGGTGTCAATAAGCAACTTCTTGATAGTCTGGATAAACAGATAACCATCATGCATCCGGGGCCAATCAATAGAGGTGTTGAGATTAATAGCGATGTAGCTGATTCTGACCACTCTATTATTCTTGAACAAGTCGAGAATGGGGTAGCAGTCCGTATGGCGGTATTGTATTTGCTAGCAGGAGTGCAGCAGTAATCAAAAGCTGATTAAGGCCAATAGAATATGCTTGAAATTTTCGACTCATTATTATTTACTACTCATGTGGTAGTGATACTCTTTAATCTCTTTGGGTGGATTCACCCTAAAACTAGAAAAGCACATCTAGTAGTAGTAGGGCTCACCTTGTTTTCATGGCTGGTACTTGGTATTTGGAAAGGTTTCGGCTATTGCATACTTACTGATTGGGAATGGGATATTAAAAGAGAGTTAGGAGAAAGACATTTACCAGCCTCATTTATTCAATATCTGACAAATAATATATTTGGACTGACGCTAAACCGTACTACTGTTGATAGTCTAACATTAGGCTTCTTTCTGGCTGCTATTGTCATGACGATTAAAGTTAATTTCTTTATAAAGAAAAAATAACTATGGCTTTAATCTCTTAAGCTGAGCGATAGATAGAACATGTAGAAAGACTGCCGCTGGCATTAAAAACCCTGCGACTAATACATAAGGATAAGCAGCAAACTGGGTAGAAATGTAAGTGTCCGTTTTATAAAGATGTGGAAGGTAAATGGATGTCATAAAGAGTATGATAATAGAAAAGATGATGACCAACCCTAAATAGTTCCACAGTAAGATGACTTTGACAGACAATAGTTTTCTTTGAAACAGGAAAGCAACGACTGGGGCTGACATAGCAAATATCATATCAAAGTTATAACCTTCAATAGTCACTTGCGGAGGAAGAATTTCTTGAACTAGGGATACTACGAAGAGCGATTCAATTAATATCCTATAGGTCTGAATGTAGATAAGCCCGTGAGGAGGAATATTTTGAATCCATGTATTGTTTTTATTTTTAGAAATAAAGATTCCGGTGAATATAAAAGCTGGTAATATTAAGAAGATAAAGAATTTTGGTGGGAAGCTATTAAAATCTTGCAGAAGGCCAGTTTTAGTCATCAGCCATGTATACAGGTGCCAGCCTAAAATTCCAGCAAGTAAGATGAAAAATTTTTGATTGGATCGGGAGCCAAAAGAGGAGTAAATCGCTTGGCGTCCAATGAATAAAAGTAAGAAGGTAACAAAAAGACCGAGTAGAAAATAAGCAGTTTGTAATGTCATGATTTTAACTTGTAAAACCAAAGTTAAATTAATTAACTTGTAAATTGCAAGTTAAAGTAACGATTTTTATTTTTGCTCTATGAAGTTCAGATCCCCATGTCCTATTAATTTTGGGTTGGAACACTTTGGAGATAAATGGTCATTACTCATATTGAGAGACCTTATGTTTAAGGGAAGGAGGCATTACAATGAATTTCTTAGTGGTCCTGAAAGAGTATCAACCAGTGTACTTCGTGATAAGCTCAAACTTTTGGAAATAGGAGGTATTGTTTCGAAGAGTCAGGATAATGTAAAAAAGTCCCGGATAAGATACAGCCTTACTGAGAAGGGCATTAGGCTTTTACCTTTTATGGTCGAACTGATATTGTGGAGTGCTCAATATGACCCTGATACGGTAGCCAGACCTCATTATGTTGCTTGGGCAAAGCGAGATAGGGAGGAGTTGATTAATGAAGAGTCAGAAAGGTTAAGAAGAGAACATTTATAGGTAAGTAAAAATAAAATGGTGCGATTAAGCTCGCACCATCCCATTGAGTATCATCAAGCTTCCAAAGCTGCTACTCCAGGTAACACTTTCCCTTCCATATACTCGAGTAATGCCCCACCTCCTGTAGATACATAACTTACCTTATCACCATAGCCCAGATTATTTACTGCCGAGGCTGAATCACCACCTCCAATGAGTGAGAAAGCGCCATTCTCGGTGGCCGATACTACAGCCTTTGCAATGGCATTCGTACCTTCAGCAAATTTTTCCATTTCAAATACTCCCATAGGACCATTCCATAGAATAGTTTTTGAGTCTTTAATGATATTACTAAAAACCTCACTTGCCTGAGGGCCAATATCTAGTCCCATCCATCCATCTGGAATACTCGTGTTAGCTATGGTTTGAGTATTAGCATCTGCGGCAAACTTATCAGCTACTATTGAATCAAATGGCAGCTCTAAATTAACTCCTTTGTCTTTGGCTTTCTTTATCAATTCCCTGGCTAAATCAAGCTTGTCTTCTTCCACTAAAGAAGCACCTATTTGCCCGCCCATAGCTTTAAAGAAGGTATATGACATTCCGCCACCAATGATCAGGTTATCTACTTTATCTAGTAGTTGTTCAATAATTAATATTTTATCTGAGATCTTCGCTCCACCCATTATGGCAGTATAAGGTTTCTCTGCTTTGTCAAGTACTTTTTGTGCATTGTCAATTTCAGCAGCCATGACATAACCACAGACTTTGGTATCAAAGAACTGAGCAACGATACTTGTAGAAGCGTGGGCACGGTGTGCTGTTCCAAAAGCATCGTTTACATAGATGTCACCTAACACTGAAAGCTTTTGAGCGAAGTTTTTATCACCCTTAGTCTCTTCAGCGTAAAATCTCAGATTTTCAAGCAATAATACTTCACCTGGTTTCAGCACTTCAGATAAACTTTTAGCATTTTCTCCAATACAGTCATCGGCAAATTTAACATCAGTATCAAATCGCTTACTTAAGTCATTGACCAGATGCTTCAGTGAGAACTTAGCTTCAGGACCATTTTTAGGGCGCCCGAGGTGAGACATTAATATTACGGACCCTCCATTATTCAATATTTTTTTGACAGTAGGTACAGCGGCCCTAATTCGTGTATCATCTGTGATTTCAAATTGATCATTCAAAGGAACATTGAAATCTACTCTTATCAATGCTCTTTTATTTTGGAAGTAGATGCTATCTATTGTTTTCATAATATATGTTTTAATGCTTTAGTTCTTTTTGGTGGCTGCCCTTTTCAATCTATCATTTATAGCCAATCCGAGTCCTTTGGCAGGCACTTCTTCAGCTATGATTAGTTCTATGGGTTGATTGTCAAGCCAGCGCAAATGTGCGAACAAATTTTTTGCGGCAGTATTCAGGTCTTCATCAGGTGCAAGCACTCGTTCTAGACCTTGGTGATGATTCTCATAGTAGGATAGTACTCCTATTTTCTTGTCTCTGTTTTCTTCAATTAGCTTCTTAATATCACCTAGTATAATAGGTTTGGTTGGACTGTAGTGATTTTGAAGCATACCTGGAGCTTGTGGATTTGAACTCGAGTACGTGTTGACCTTAACAGGTCCAACCACTTGTTCAATATCATCAACTGATATTCCACCAAGTCGATGCACGGTGACTTGATCATTCTCGAAACCTACTATTGTTGATTCGATTCCTATCGCACAGTCTCCACCGTCTAGTATATAATCAATCTTATCTCCTAATTGATCTGCCACATGATGTGGTGTTGTAGGACTTACATATCCAAACGGATTGGCACTTGGGGCCACTAGCGGGAAATCAATAGAGTTCAACAACTTTCGTGTTAGAGAATGATGTGGCATTCTAATACCTACAGTGTCTAAACCTGAAGTTACCAGATCAGGTATATTTTTTTTTCTCTTAAGTAATAAAGTCAAAGGCCCTGGCCAATATTTAGCAGCCAGATTTTCGGCAAATTCAGGCACATTTTTAGTTAGTTTTAGCGCATGACCATAGCCAGCCACATGCACGATTAACGGATCAAAGCTAGGTCTGTTCTTAGTAGAGAAAATGGAAGCTATCGCGTCAGAATCAAACGCATTTCCTGCCAGTCCATAAACGGTTTCAGTAGGAATTGCTACCAATTTTCCTTGCTTCAGGAGGTATTTTGCCTTTGAGATATCTTTGCCTATTTCAGCCATGCTTGAAATTGAAGTGCAAACATATTGATTCTGAACTATTGCTAATATTTTTATGAGTAAAAATGGTAGTCTTGATTCCTTTTATCAATACCATTGTAGCTTTTTCAAGCAATAGTTAAATTTATGTTTAAAACCTGTACATCATGAGTAATAAAACAAGATCAATTCTAAAACTGGTAGCTATTATAATTGTTGTATTATGCATCCTCATGAAGATGTCAATAGTGATTATACCATTCCTGGTCCCTCACATCTTTTGGCTGTTGGTTATTGCTTTTGGGCTACTGTTTATTTCCAGCAAATAGAGCCATTGATTTCTTGGCCATTCTGGAAATAGACTCATTATTTTCTGTCAGTTTGGCCAAGTCTTCTATATTGATCCATGCAAGATCTTTTGACTCGCTGCTTATCTGCAATTCTTCCATATCATCAGCAACAAAAAGAAATCGGATGTCATAGTGTAAATGTTCTGGTTCTACCCCTCTGGCTGGAATAGTATGAATATCAATATCAAAAATTTCCAATGAGTGGGGTTTTAGGCTTGAAAGGCCCGACTCCTCTATAGCTTCTTTTGTGGAGACTTTTAATACATCACTCTCCCCATCAGCATGACCTCCTAGCTGTAACCATCTGTTGAGTTTTTTGTGATGTGTCAATAGAGCTTTATCGAAACTTTGGTTGACAATCCAGGCTGACCCTGTAATATGCCCTATTCTCAAAGTTCTTTCAAAACAATTATCGTAGGTATGAACAAATTCCAAAAATGAGCTTTTGAAATCTTGCTCTACTTTAGATTGAGGGAAATAAGATGAAAGCTTTGCAATTAAGTTTTTGCTGTTCACCTATTCGATAATGACGGTCAACTTATTTAGCTTACCCTCTTCAAGTGCATCGGTCTGAACTCCGGCACCTATGTTATTCTTATCTCCTTTTTTAGCATTAATGAAATAAATTTTGGCCTCCAGTTCTTTAAACTTTACGCTACCTTTTTTATCAGTTATTTCTACTGCAGTAACAGGATTAGTTTCATTGCGATAATCTTCTTCACTACCAAAAAGCTGGACTGATGCTCCTTCTTCTATGTTACCGAGTTCATTTCTGATATTGATTTTTAAACTCGTATTGAAGATCTGGGATTCATTAAAAGAAAAGGCAGTCAGTATGATAACTAGCCCTAATATAAGTTTACCTCGTTTCATTCTATATTATATTTATCTGATTAATGTTACACCTCCACGTTGTTCTTCAGTGCCTCGTTCTGGGTTAGCTGAACTTTTAAAAGTCACTTTATAAGCATATGCACCACCTTGGGCTGGTCGGGTAGGGTCATTGTCATAACCTCCGTTCCAACCTCCACCATCTGGATTTGACATGAATTCCAAATCTGTGGTTTGAAATACCATTTCTCCCCAGCGATTAAATATTAGGAATTCAAAATCTTCCGATGAAACCAGGAATGGGAATATGTAGAACGTATCATTTATATTTTGAGAAGCGTCAGGACTAAATGCTGTAGGTGCATTAATTCGAGCCCTACAATCCTCAATTACATTTATTTCAGTCTCTGTGATACAACCTTCAATATTTGTTAGTATAGCCGTTACTCTTTCTGTAACAGAAGTTATTAGGCTATCTCCATCTACGGTATAAGAATAACCAGCCACGTTTGTCGAGCCGTCAGCTCCGGTTTGAATTATTTCAGTACCGCCCGCATCAAACCACCTTACACTTTGAAAACCACCAGGTTGGTTGTCAAACATTGTTCTTGTTCTAGACTCTATCACTTCATCAGGGCAAATAGCCACTCGAGAAGGGTAAGGGCTATCACTGCTTACTCCAAAACTTATTGTAAGAGTCGTAAAATTCGTACATGGCCCAGTGATTGTTCCTGGTGCTACCAGGGCATAATTGAATATTCCAGAGCCAGCGACAGGGTTAGTCACCACTATAGAATCATTTGATCCAATTATACTAAAATTGGATACGGGATCAGCTAATATGGTGTTGTCAATAATCTCTCGAAGTTCTACAGGACTTACACCGCCAGTAGTAACATTAATTCTTACTTCTTCGTCATTACAACCAGAGAACGGCCCCGGTTCTATACTAATATCAATTAATGGTGGTGAGGAGATTGTTTCAGAACTAAAAATTACACAACCTCTACCATCATTTATATCTACTCTTATGACATAATTACCTGCTCCTACTGTCACAGCTGGTGAGGTATTCTCGTCTCCACTCTCTATGAAAACATTAGTTGTTTGTGTTCTTATTTCCCAATCGTAGTCAGCAGGTGTGGTATCAAAGCTAAACGACAGCAATCCGCCTTCATTATTACAATCAGCAGCATTAGCTTCTTCAAGAGTCACTGTAAATCCGGCTGGGTCATTAATGATAAAAGCAAAGTTATCTTGACAACCTGTTGTGTTAGAAGTCAAATTTAGGGTATATGCACCGGCACCCAAATTTGGAATGATTACTCCATTAGCTGGCCCCAAAATGGTTGTGGCTGGAACGGCAACTGCTCCACTTAAACTATATGAAACAATATCAGCCGTGCTTATATCTATCGTAACGGAACCATTATTTAAGCCGCAATCACTCGGTGGTGTTATGAGCGCAATGGTTGCTATTGGCAACGGGTTAATGGTGAAATTGAATATGTTGACAGGAGGAGGTGTAAGTCCACAATCATTTATAATAAAAAACTGCACTTCATATACACCAATAACTTGAGTTTGACCAAATGAGAAGGTGGTATTATCTTCATCAAGAGGAAATGTTCCATATTGTCTTCCATTTGGATCGATAATATTCACTGCATATCGTTCAATATCATCATCAGGGTCATTTAGTGGATTAACTACAGTGATATCAACACTCTCTCCTTCACACCCATCTGTTACAATTAAAGATGGTTGTGGAGTAGCAGAACCATTGAAGTCTACAAAATTAGGTAGTCCCAGACGACTTGTTGAACCTGCACCTAAGGCAGGAAGACCTGCTAGAGTGTAATTTACTTCTGTAGATGCAGTTATATCACTTGTGGGTTGAACATCTGGATTACTAATAGTTGCGAGATTGGAAGCTCCTTCATTAGCAATATACATGATACCATCCGGGCCTATCTGCATCGCACCAAAATCTCTTCCGATTTCTTCTATTATCAAAGTTCGGGATGCATTAATTGCCGCTTCATCAAGAGGTACACTCGGGTCGACCGTATTGTCAATTAAATCCCACCAAAAAACTTTAGTACCTAACCCTCCAGCGTTTCTTAATGTGGCAAAAATATTCTCATTAGAAAATTCTAATCCGTATACTGTTCCGGTCTCGGGAGAAAGATCAATAGAGGCATTGGCAGTTATAGCACCAGTGGCCTGATCGAAATCAAACAGATCAATAAAATTCTGACTATTAGACTCAGAAACTGCAACTGCCAGCCTATCCCCATTCAGTTTCATATAGCCTTCAGCTGGTGAGCCATTATTAACCAAGCGATGAATTCTACCTACGTTTGATATCATAGGGCTTCCTATACCTAATGCCGTGGTAGGATATGCTCTGAAGTTGTTATTACCAAATTCGTGAACCACCACCCAATTGGCATTACCTGTTATTCTTTCTGAATTACAATCAAATAATGTAGTAGTAATTACGGAATTAGCTGCATCTCTAACTAAATCTCCTGCTCCATTCAAAAGCTTTAAGTCAAATATGGCATAAGAGAATTGATAACCCCCTGTTGGAACTTCTTGAGTAAAGAAAATATAATAGATTGTAGCATCTACAGGGTTTTGAGTGATAAAAACCGATTGAGTTGCATTGGCATTCCCTCCCAAAGTAGTAGTTACCGGATTATTGTCTCGGTTGTATACTTCTTCTCCGTTTGAATAAACAATAGGACGCCCACCCTGATCACAGTAAATGGCGTAACCTTCAGGACCATTATCAATTTGATTTCCTAATAAAAACTTTTCTGGTCTATAACCAGGTGTTATTGCCCGAATGGTTGGAAATGCAGGATCATTTTGATCGAAGGCAGGATTGAAGTCTATACCAGCGTTATTGCCAAAATACCAGGCGTTTGCAAAGTTATTGATTGTTCCATATTCAATAACCTGTTGTTCCAAATAAGCCTGACAACCTGTAGCAGGATCAGTGGCTACAACATAGTGTGTACCTACATCTAAAAAGGTTACTGCATCTGCATCAGCTGCCGATTGATTAGACCATCTAAATTGTATATTATTGGCATCACCTCCTTGAGCAGTTGCCTCAAACCTAACGGGGATTTCGTCAGGACACCAAAATTGCTGGGTTCTATCTAACTGTATAGTAATATCAAAATCGGTGATAATAATTTGATTCATAACAGTATTTGACACTCCGTTAATGGTGACGGTCATGCTTACATCATAAGTACCTCCAGTAGTGTAAGTATAAATGGGGCTGATGGCATTCGAAGTACCTGCCATATCTCCAAAATCCCACTGAATATTGTCAATATCAGGAGACACCTGGGGAAAGAAGTAAATTGGTACATTGGCGCAAGTCCCAGATACTATGAAATCAAAAGATTCAACTAAGTTATAACGTGGCAAAAAAGATGGAAATTGCCTTGCAGCAAAATCAATAGATGTTCCAGTGGAGATATTAGTAAATGATTCCGATAAGTATTGTACTTGAGTTATATCTGTAGTGTCGGGATCTTCAAGACGACCTAATTTAAATAAACCATCAGTATTGGCTTCATAAAGGTGATACAGAAAACCATCTTCACCATATTGTAATCCAAAACTATTGCGGATATCAGTAGTTAGTACAGTATCAACGTTGGCATCAACTGGTGGGGTGGAAGTCAAATCAACTCTAAATAATTGTTGTACAGTACCTCCAAAATCACAAGAAATATAGAGAGAATCACCTGAGGTTATCCAATCCATATCATATACGCTCAAACTTGGATTGGTAAAAACAGAAAGGTCAATCCCGGAATCTACTAAGCCACCGGTAGCTGGATCAATATCGAGAAGAATAATGTTTTCATTACCAGCACCGGGAGCTACTGCTATTCTATTAGTTGCTGCATGATAAGATAGATTATTAACAGTTGTAGGAGCGGTTGGTATATCGATCGGAACTGGAGTTGATATACCAGACCCATCAATTTGTGTAACATTAAAAGTAGTGAGTCCAGTATTATGAGTAATTAACCAAAACCCATCTTCAGTAGCATTTGGAATAATTACCATTCCCTCTGATAGGGGACCAGCAGGTACATCTGCTGTCTGATTAAAAGGTAATTCCATCGCACCATCGGGGGGTAGACCAACAGGAGAATTAAATCTCAAATCCCTGTCGTAAAAAGAGTAGCTCATCACACCAGCATCATCCACAGTAAAAATTATAATTTTACTATTATCAGCTTCTGTTGGGTCATAACATATAACAGTTCCTTGATTCCTAGTTGTACTACCATTTAAAGGAAGTGGATTGCTTAATGCATCTAAATTTATGAGCTGATCTTGCTGATTATAGACATTAATACCATCAGTATAGAATAGTAATTCTCCTTTTATAGGATCAGTTGCCACTGCTCCACCACCTGTGCCCAAATTATTTGGAAGAGTTATGAGTTCTGCAGTTAGATTAGGCCGGGCAAAACGAATACTATTGTTATTGGCCCCAAAATGCCAATTTACACGTGAAGTATTCTGACTTTTAACTTCTACGAAATAACCAACTAAAAATACTAAGAGCAGAGTTGTTCTGCGTAAAATAGTTTTGAGCATGCTCACAAATGATTTATCTATATAACTTATTTAGTTGGTTCTGATTGTCAGTGCGCTCATATTTAATTCTCAAGTCTGTATACGAATTTATACAATTAAACAGAAAATGCCGTTATGCCTATTGGCTAAACTTGCTTATTAAAAGTGATCTTAGTTTCATAAATTAATACTTATTTTGCTATTTAGAGCAAAAAACAGGCCATCTACATGATAAGAATTATTGCCGTTTTATGTGTGTTCATTCTAGCTTCTGCTATTAAGGTAACTGCTCAAGATCCACAGTTCTCGCAGTTTTATTCTGCTCCCTTGTACCTAAATCCAGCTTTTGCAGGTGCAACGCAACAGGCGAGAGTAGGCATCAACTATCGAAACCAATGGCCTTCTATTGAAGCTAATTTTGTTACACTTTCAGCCTATTTTGATACATACATTGAAAATATGAATAGTGGGGTGGGTTTTCTGCTTATGAGGGATACAGAAGGTCAGGCAGGATTAAAATCTACGATGGTAGGATTGCAATATGCCTACCAACTCTACTTGACTGACTGGCTTACTTTTCGGCCAGGTGTCCAGGTAGCATTCTATAACAGAAATGTAAATTTTGCTGATTTAACATTTGGTGACCAATTCAATCCGGTCACCGGAGAGATTGAGAATCCATCTGCTGAAACCTTTGGCAACCTTAGTAAAAACTTCTTCGATCTTTCTTTTGGGGGCGTTTTATATACTAAAAATGCATGGATTGGGACGACTGTCAATCACATAAATACACCTAATCAGGCGTTTGCAGAAAATGCTGACCCTAATCAATTACCAAGAAAATTTTCGTATCACGGTGGTATCAAGATTCCTTTCAGGCCCGGAGTAATGGGTAGTGGAATGTTTGCCAGACCTCAGGAGCGCAGTTTGACACCTACGTTTCAGTACAAATCTCAAGGCGAGTTCGATCAACTGGATTTGGGGCTTTATTTAACTTTAGAGCCATTAATTTTCGGAACATGGTATCGCGGTTTACCTACGAAGTCGTTGGAAGGTTTTAACAATAATGAATCAATAGTTTTTCTTGTAGGGTTTACTAAAAAAGGAAAAGATGATGCTCTTAATATCGGTTACAGTTATGATTATACCATTTCGCAACTAGGAGCAAATAGTGGAGGAGCACATGAAGTTTCTCTGTCATATTCATGGTCTAACAGAGACCCTCGAAAGCCACCAAAGCACGTAATGCAGATTCCTTGCCCTGATTTTTAATAGAGTACTGTTATGGCAAAAAAGAATCAATGGAAAAATAGAGATGGTGTCGTATATTCGACCAATGATGATTTTGAATATCAACATGACAATAGTCCTTTTGCGGAGACACTAGGAGCGTCCAGTCAAAACCTAAGAGTTATGCTGGACAAAAAGTCAAGAGGAGGTAAGCAAGTGACATTGATTGAAGGATTTGTGGGTTCTGAAAGTGACTTGAAAGATCTTGGAAAACTACTCAAATCTAAGTGTGGTGTTGGTGGAACAGCTAAGAACGGTGAAATTTTAATTCAGGGTGATTTCAGAAAAAAAGTACTCGAAATCCTCCATAAAGAAGGATATAAGGCTAAACAAATCGGTGGCTGACGTTGTCTGATTCAGTCCTTGAATATCTTGGTTCAGTTGGACTATATACAGCTATGGAAGGTATCTCTAAACATCCAAGTTGTAATTGCAGTACTTAGTACCATGGAGAAGGTCGATATATTTATAGATTACGTGAGCAGAAAGAAACGAGTATTTCAATTACTTATAGGTATTTTAATCGCCCTACTAATAGGGTTGCAAGACCTTGCGGCACAAAATACCGAAGGCTTAATGTATGGTAAAGTCACTACTCGAGATAATGAATACATAGGCCAAATACGTTGGGGCAAGGAAGAGGCGTACTGGCACGATCATTTCAATGCATCTAAAGTTGAAAATCCTTACTCGAGAGATAGAGATAGATTAAGAAATCGTGATAGAGATCGTGATTCATGGAGAGATATTGACTGGAGGATATCTTCTATCTGGGAGGATAAAACAGGTACAGTTCACCAGTTTGGATGCCAGTTTGGTGATATTCAAGAGATTAGAAACTATCGCGATAAAAGAGTCATAGTAAAATTGAAGAATGGTGAAGAAATAGAGCTTTCAGGTTCTGGATACAATGATGTGGGTACTACTGTGAGAGTAATGGATCAGGACTTAGGCGCAATTTCTATTAAATGGGATCGGATTGATAAAATCGAATTTATGCCCACTCCAAAGAAATTGGATCGCACTTTTGGCAAACCATTGTACGGTAAAGTTGATACATATCGAAAAGGTGTTATTGAAGGGTTTGTTGTATGGGACAAGGATGAACGTCTTGGTTTGGACAAATTAGATGGTGATTCTCGTGATGGTGATTTGTCAATCAGGTTTGAGTCAATTAAGAAAATTGAACGTCAGGGTAATGGTAGCTTAGTAGATATTCAATCAGGAAGACAGTTTTACCTGACGGGTTCGAATGATGTGAATAATGGTAATAGAGGAATTGTAGTTGCTGTCGATGGTATTGGCAAAATAGATATCCCTTGGAGAGACTTTATTTCTGTTGAATTTATGGATGATAAAGGCTCAGGTAAGCCATACTCATCTTATACGACTCCCAGAGGACTTAAAGGCAAAGTTTTAAAGTATGGAGGTGGTGAAGTTGATGGAGATATTGTTTTTGATTTCGATGAAGCTTTGGAAATTGAATTTTTAGAGGGTAAGGATGACAATCTTGAATACACTGTACCTTTCAGAAATATTAAAAGTATAGCCCCTAAGAATTACAACTTTTCAATGGTGAAATTTAAGAATGGCAATGAGGTATTATTGGGAGATGGGAGAGATGTTTCAGACTCTAACTCTGGTGTGTTGGTTTACACAAATGGAGGAAAAAATCCTGAGTATATAGAATGGAGAAATGTTACAGAAATAATTTTTGATTAAGAAAGACTTCTACTATTCTTAATATCAGTTACCTGAATAACATCACAAGCATGCCATTTTTCTTTTTCTAATGCATTATCGTTTAGTATCTTTCAAAAAATAATGCCTCAATTGATAAGGAATCATATTGTTATCTTTTCTGTAATAACTATGCTAGCGATACTAGCTGGTTATTTATATTGGAAAGACACTCCTTTGGATGTTTATTATACTATTGGTTGGATGCTAGCTGTTTTAGCATTTCTGATAGGAGGTAATGGGTTGATTTCTTATTTATTTGATAAAAAACTTCCATGGTTAAGGTTTGGTGCCAGAAGACTTATTTCACATCTGTTTTTAGGCATCATTTATTCATTAATCATTATCAACTTAGCTTACCTGGCTTTTAAGCTATTGCTTACTAATGAGCCCCCAACAACTGTACAGATGGCAGTGACGAACGCCTATGGTATTGTTATTTTCATTCCAACATTCTGCATATACTTTAGCTTTCATTTTTTAAAACATTGGCAGAAGTCCGAGGTACAGACAGAAAAATTCAAGAAAGAGACGCTAAAATTTCAATTAGATAACTTAAAGAATCATCTGGACCCTCACTTTCTATTTAATAATCTTAATATTTTGTCCTCATTAATTGATTATAACCCAAAAGAATCAAAGGTATTCCTTGATAAATTTGCTGATGTTTATCGAGCAATTTTAAAGACTAAAGATGAAGATCTGATAGAACTAGGTGAGGAACTTGAGGTGATTGATGCCTATATATATCTACTCAAAACCAGGTTTGAAGACAATATCATTTTTGATTTAGCTATTGATCCAGTTGAAAAGTCTAAAGTACTTCCACCACTGACTATCCAGATGCTTGTCGAAAATGCTATAAAGCATAATATAATAAGTGAAAAGCGTCCATTAAAGATTACGCTAAAAACTATTGGCGATAAATTAGAGGTTATTAACTCACTATACGAAAAGCCTGAAGAACTAGTAGATGAAGGAGGCACAGGGTTAGAAAACATTAGAAAGCGTTATAGTCATTTCACGGAATCAGATGTTGTTATTGAAAAAACAGCAGATTATTTTAAAGTTATTATTCCTCTTGTTGAAGTAGAAACAGTTTAGCAATGAAAGTAGTCATTTTGGAAGACGAGACCCTGGCGGGCAAGAAGGTAGAAAGTTTGCTTGCTGAAATTGATGACAGTATTGAAATATTAACAACTATCAAATCAGTGGAAGTGGCTAAAGAATGGTTTGCTGAAAATGAAGCTCCAGACCTTGTTATAAGCGATATTCGTTTATTAGATGGATTGAGTTTTGAACTTTTTGAAAGCATTAATTATGATAATCCAGTCATATTCACTACCGCTTATGATCAATATGCTATCAAGGCTTTCGAGGTAAATAGTGTAGATTATCTTTTAAAACCTATCCAACTGGAAAAACTTAAAAATGCGTTGAGCAAAGTAAAAAATGACTCAACACAAGTTGTTTCTTATGAAGAGATTCTTTCATTAATGCAGTCTCAGAAAAAAGAATTTAAATCACGATTCATGATTCGGGCGGGACAAAAAATCCTTGCAGTACCGGTAGAAAAAATTGCCTATTTCTACAGCCTTAATAAGCTGACCTACATTGTTACGGAAGATGGAAAAAAATATCCTTGCGATCAGACATTGGAGGTTGTTGACCAGCAAGTTGATCCTAAAGTTTTCTTTAGGGCTAATCGTAAGTATATCGTGAAGTTTGAATCTATAAGTGAGATACACCCTTATTTTAAAGGGCGAATAAAAATCAATTTGACACCTGAGTCAGAAGATGAAATAGTCATAAGTTCAGAACGCACTCCTGAGTTTAAAAAGTGGCTGGATCAGTAAGTCAAAACAACTAAGGCAATACCATTCTATAATGGAGTAGAGGAGTTTTTCCATATGCTGTAATTAATCTACATAGCGACTATCCAAACAGGAAATTAAAAAAGCTGGTTAACTTCATTATAAAGTTTAGTCATTCTGCGACCTAACATATATTACTTTTCAAACCATAGATTTTTCATAGTATAACCTAGCACACTAAACAGTATATTCTCTTAAGAGTGTGCAAATTCACATCCATTTTTCAGTCCTTTTTTTTCCCGATTCGGTATCGTCATAGTCCGACTCGTCAGTCTTCTATATAATAGTGTCTATTCAAGTACCATATTTGAAATATAATTAACAACAAGGTCAAGAACTCAAAATAACAACAACAAAAAAGGTCAAAAACATGTCAACCGGCAGGCAGGTTTCAAAAGGTCAAAGAATAGCTAACCTGCCCACCGGATGACACTAAAAACAAAAACTATGAAAACAACTAAACACAATCTCATTGCAAGCTTGGTCCTTTTGTTCTTGTCAGCGGGTTTTACACAAGCACAAGATCAGGGGTTTATATATGGAAAAGTGACTACTATTGACGGGAAGACTTTTGAAGGGCCAATACGATGGGGAAAGGAAGAAGTCTATTGGACAGATTTGTTTAATGCTTCAAAAGAGGATAATGAAAACCTTAATTATTTATCACGAGATAATATAAGAGATTTAGATGATCGCTATAATCGTACACATCATAATGATTGGGGTAGCCGATGGGGCAGTAGAATTAGTGAATGGTTTGACGGTGATAGCTACCATTCCAGATGGAATGATAATCGCCATGAGCACCAGTTTGTATGTCAGTTTGGAGAAATTAAGTCGATTAAACCTACTGGTAGAGAGCGGGCAGATGTGAAGTTGCAAAATGGACAAATATTTGAAGTGGATGGCAGTGGTTATAACGATGTGGCTACAAGAGTAAGAATACGTGATAAGGAAATTGGTGAAATTGAGCTATCCTGGTCAAGAATTGAAGAGGTAGAGTTTTTCAGCACACCCTCTAAATTAAATGACAAATATGGTGATCCATTATATGGCACTGTAGTTACTTATGGAGGTACTTTTACTGGATATATTCAGTGGGATCATGATGAGCGAGTAACTACGGATAAGCTGGATGGTGATACCGAGGATGGAGATGTTTCTATAGATTTTGGTAAGCTGAGATCCATTGAGCGAGCTGGGTTCAGAAGTATTGTTGAACTCAAATCTGGACGTGAAATGGAACTGCGAGGTAGTAACGATGTCAATTCCGAAAACCGAGGAATAGTAGTCACTGACGGAAAATTGGGTAGACTTGATATTCCATGGAGAGAATTCAAGAAAGTAACTTTTAGTGATGATAAAGGAAAGCAGAAGTCTTATGACGATTTCAAAAAACAAAATGAGCTAACCGCTACAGTAAAAACAAGAAATGGAGAGTCTCTAAAGGGAAAGTTAATTTTTGATTTGGACGAGGAGTATGACTACGAAGTATTACATGGTCAAAATGATGACATTGAGTATCTTATACCCTTTAGAAATATCGGAAAGGTAATTCCAAAAAATTATGACAATAGCACTGTTATTCTAAAAAGCGGAGAATCTCTTCTGCTCGGGGAGGCACAGGATGTTTCAGAAAAAAATAGTGGTCTTCTGGTATTCGTTGACAAAGACCGACCAAAGTACGTACTATGGGAAGATGTTGATGAAATTCAGTTTGACTGATGATTTAGTACTAAGCAGTAAAATAAAAAGGGATCGGTTATGCCGATCCTTTTTTATTTTAAGCATTTGTAGCAGATAAATATGTTATGATTTAAAGAAAGCAGAAAAAGTTAGACTAACTTTCAATCTTAATAAACGAAATAAACAATGGGCTTATCTACTATCATTTCAATTGCTGCCATTGTAGTTGGCCTTTGGTTATTCTTCTACATATTTCCTATAAACCTTTGGGTAACAGCATTGTTCTCAGGCGTTCGTATCAATTTGTTAGAACTGGTATTAATGCGTTTTCGTAAGGTGCCTCCAGGTCTTATTGTGAACTCTATGATTACGTCTACCAAAGCTGGCCTAAAAGATATAACAACTAGTCAATTAGAAACACATCATTTAGCACATGGTAACTTATCAGCTGTTATTAAGGCCTTAATCGTAGCGGATAAAGCAAATCTAGATTTGAGTTTTAAACAGGCAACGGCTATAGATTTAGCAGGCAGAGATGTACTCAACGCAGTACAAGTATCTGTTACACCTTACGTTGTAATTGTTCCTTCTATTACGGGAGTTTCTATTGATGGTATTCAACTACTGGCTGAAGCCAGAGTAACGGTCAGAACTAATCTTCAGCAATTAGTTGGAGGTGCGGGGGAGGAAACAATCAAGGCCAGAGTTGGGCAGGGTATTATTTCAAGTATTGGTACAGCCAGTAATTATCTTGAAGTACTTGAAAATCCAGAAAGTATTTCTAAATCTGTATTAAGCAATGGGCTTGATGCAGGTACAGCTTTTGAAATTTTGTCTATTGATATTGCTGATATTAATATTGGTCATAATATAGGAGCTATGTTACAAATTGATCAAGCTGAAGCAGATTTAAATGTCGCAAAAGCAAAGGCTGAAGAGAAACGAGCTATGGCAGTTGCCCTGGAGCAAGAAATGTTGGCGAGAGTTCAAGAGGCTAAGGCATTGGTCATTGAGGCGGAGGCAGAAGTGCCTAAGGCTATGTCAGAGGCATTTAGGAAAGGAGTACTGGTAGCTAAGCCAAAACCACTTACACCAATTAAGAAGAAGTAATGCTTCTGGGGGCTTACTGATCATTAAACCATTCTTTGAACGGAGAGACTTTTTCCCTACTTACAATGATTTCTTTATCAAAGTCGAAATGTAAAAATATCTTAAGTCGACTATTGGAATACATGACAACGTCTTTAATACCATTGATATTTAGAATAAATGACCTATTCAGTCGATTGAACAATTTTGGATCAAGTAGACCTTCAAGCTGTTCGAGTTTATAATCAATTATAAACTTTCGTTTCTCATCAGTAACAAGATATACATCTCTGCCTTCTGCGTAAAAGAATGCGATGTTTTCAGTAGGTATAGATCTAATATGTTCACCCAACTTGACCATAAATCGGGTTTTATACGATTTGTTTTGAAGTTGGGCTAAAGCTTCATACAGATTCGGTTGCGTGCTGTCTTTTGATAATGATTCTTTAAGATTTTCAAACTTACTTAATGCTTTTTCCAGATCAGAAAATGTTATTGGCTTTAGTAAGTAATCAATACTGTTAACTTTAAAGGCTTCTAGCGCATATTCATCAAAAGCGGTTGTGAAAATTATTGGTTTATCTACATTGGCCTTCTCAAAAATTTCAAAGCTTTTGCCATCAGTTAGTTGAATATCCATAAATATTAAGTCAACTTCGGTATGTTCATGGTTAAACCAATTAACGCTATCACCAACACTACTAATTTTACTTAACACTTCGACATTTGGATCATATCGTTTAAGATACCGTTCCAGTTTTTCCGCGGCAGGAGTTTCGTCTTCTATTATTAATACTTTCATCAACTAACAGTTACAGACTTCGAAGATAATGGTTCTTCAATAACCTTGGGTAAGGGCACTTTTATATATTGCTGGTCATAAGCCTTTATCTCAACGACAGGCTTTTCTGTATACACCGAATAAGTATTTTGAATATCTGAAATTATATTTGATTTTTTAATGTCAAGCCGATCGTTGGCTTTATGTTGTAACACCACATAATCATCATCTTCTTCATACAGAAGCTCAATATTGAGGGGAGAATTTTGATTCACAATTGTTTTTCGTATTACACCCTCGACTAAATTGGGTAAAGTGCCAGGGATCATGGGAGACTCTAGTACATTTGGTGGTAAATTGATTTTAACAGTTATGCCATTAGCAAATTTATAATTCAATAAATTAACGATTGAGTTGACTATTTTCAGTTCTTCGCTTACAGTAGCAAATTCCGAATTTCTGTTGCTCAATATATAGCGATACACTGCTGAGAGCTCATCAATATAATCTTCGCTTTCTTCAGTATTCTTGTGAACGAGCGTAATCAATGTCTCTAAACTGTCATACAACAATTGGGGGTTAACCTCATGCTTAAACTGTGAGAGTTGCTTTTCAAGTGTCTCTGTTAGCATATTCTCTTCTTTAAGATGACGCTTATTTTCCTTTTGTAAGTACAGTTGACTTAGAAAAAGAAGATTGTAAAGAAGGCTGGAGAAAGCGAAGATTATATTGAATGATATTAATTGACTATTAGCAATGCTGAATCCTAGTACATATTCGAAGTAGGCTGATATTGACGCAGAAGTAATAAGAATCGATATTACCATACCAGCAAAAAGATGCGTGACAATACTGCTTCTTAAGGCCTGACTTTTATTTAAAAATGCAGCTAAGATTCTAAGTGATTCAGAAAGTAAATAAGTAAGCCCTATACAAACATAAACTTCTTGCTCGCTAAAAGTATTTCCCACATTGCTTACCTCATTATTGATTAGAAGTAATATGAAATATACTAGCACCCCATAGATTGGCGGAGCAAGTAAACGGAAGAAAGCATTATTGATCATTGCCCTTTTCATGATGTTTGAGCTAATTCATTTTGAATAACCGGCAATGTGACCGTATACTTCTCACTATTATCTATTCTGATTTTCTGATCGGTTAGATATTCATACCTGCTTATAATATTATTTAAACCAACATTAAATGAGCTGATTCCTGAAGGTTGTTCGGTTTTAGTATTAGAAACTCGAATGACGGTATTGTCAATTGCTCCTATATAGATATTCAGAGGGTTATTTTTGTTAATAGTATTATGCTTAACCGCATTTTCAACCAGGAGTTGCAAGGTGATAGGGGGAATTTTCGTGCTCATTATATTGGGAGGCAGGTTGATTTCGAGTTTGAGGTAAGTTTCGAATCTTACCTGTAAAAGGTAATTGTAAGATTTAACGAATTCAACTTCTTCTTCTAAAGTCACATACTTCTTTTTATTGTTTTCAAGTATGTATCGATAAGTACTAGCGAGTCTTCTGATAAAGTCTTCAGCCATTGAGGCATCTTTAAATACCAAAGAAGATATTGTGTTTAAACAGTTGAAAAGATAATGTGGGCTTAATTGACTTTTGAGTACTTCGAATTGCAAACCAAGATATTTTCGTTTGGTTTGTGCATTTTTTATATGCGAGTAGGTGTATTGATTATAGGAATACAGCGCAAAGTTGAAGACTGTGTAGATAAGAACAGTCAAGATGGTAATAATTACAATCTTACTGATTAGGTCTGGGTTTGAGCTCCAAAGAGACTTTAAACCTTCTATGTCTGTACCTACTAATAAGAATAGACTTCCCTCCAGCCACAATATTAAACCGACTATAATTATGTTAGAAACCAGCCCAATTGATAATCTTAATGCTAACTGTGTATTCCATGATAACCTGGAATTTAAGAGCCTGTTCACATAACTGAGCACTATTGCTGACGTGCAGATAATGAATATAGTCAGCACTAAATGTCTAAAGTTATTAACCAGCGATGGAGCCCGCCCTGTTTCACTGAAATATATGAAGTAGAACAATATACAGCCCAACAGAATCCCTATCAATAAACCTAATCGGATTTTCTTGAATGTTCTCAAAAGAATATTTGATTGAATGACCATAACACGCTGAAATTAACCATTTCATGTTAATTTCAGCGTGTTACAAGAACATTAGATTTAGTCTATAGCTCTTACTGCTTCACCATAATAGTGAGATGAACTGATATTTTTGGCAGCTTGTCTGTAAGCATCTTTCACCTCATTATCTGATTCTCTCACGTGTACGGCAAGAGCTTCCAAAGCTTCTGCCAGGTAATAGTCGCTATCTATTTCAACACTGGCTTTTATCAAGGCGATAAGGGCTTTCTTTTGAATTTCTCTTACATCGGCAGCTTCTTTAATAATTGAAGCAGCATACGTTGAGGAACTCATGTTAGCAATCGCCTCAGATAACTTGCTCATACTCATCTCAGTCAGTTCCTGAGAGCTAACTAACTTTGATAAAACTTCGGCCTTATAATAGTCAGAGCTCATTTCGTCATCTAAAATGATAATCATGTTGGATGCAATATCATCTTCAATTCGATTGTTTATCATTTCTGTAAATACTGAAGCCATATAATAATCTGAACCAACTTCACCAATAGCTTCCATTAAAGATTTGTGAGTGGCTTTTGATAACCCATCCATTTCCATGGCTTTACTCAATACCTGAGATTGATAGTAGTCTGACCCAATGTTTTTAGTTGATTTAATAATTTCATTGACCAGTTTGTCATTTACTCCACGAATTTCAAGAGCATCCTCCAAAACAGAGGCGTGGTAGTAGTCGCTACCTATATTTTCACAAGCCCTCATTATGGTCGCAAAAATCTCGCTGTCAGGCTCTATATCTTCCAAAGCATCTGACAGTACTGACGCTGAATAATAATCACTGTCAATATTTGCAGCAGCATCAAAATACGCTCTGCTTAATTCTTTTTTACCCAAAAATTTCTTAGAAACACCTTCCAATAACTCTGCTTTATAATAGTCAGAAGACATTTCATTCGTCAATTCTCTTACTGAAGTAGCTAATTCATCATCTGATAATTCTTTCTTGCTTAGTAAAAACTGACCGTAAATACTCTGAACGTAGCCTCCTTCAAGTCTGGAGATCTCGTTCATAACACCATTTACGCCACCCTTTTTGTAAAATCGATCTACGCGACTTTCAGCTGCCACGCCTGTTGATCGAACAATATCTGGTAATATTTCTGCTAACCATTTCCTCCCATCAGGCTCAAAGTCCTCTTGCCTTCTACCTTCATAATATTCTTTTGACAATTTGCCTTCGCTGGGCTCTATGACTATACTTCTTTTGCTGCCAAAAGTCGTTTTACTTATCTCCAGATATCCCCCAGGCTCTATTTTCACTACATCAGTATCGAAGTCGTTGACCTCTATTTTTCCTCGATACTCAATATTGAAATTGTTTAACCCTTTAAATGAGATTTGAATGGACTTGTGTTTTCCACTGGTAGTTTTGATTTTGTAAGAATCATTCTTAACAACAGTTATTCCCTGGGCATTCAGTTGATTGACCAAAACAACCAGCCCAAAGAATAACGCTATTATTTTAAGTTTTTGACTAATTACTTTCATGTTGTTATTGTTTGTTTCTGTCTTCATTACGATACAATAGTCGTGTATTGTTACATAATAATGTAGCGAAATGTACTCAACTGTGGAATTGATGTAGTGAACTGTTTATGTAAAATGGTTTAGCACCAATTCTGTAAAAAGAACTGTCTAAAATATCGATAATGTAGGCTAAGCTGCATTTACTATAAGGCAGGCTAAGGAGAAGTAAGTATAAATAGAACCGCATTTCTTTAGGCTCCATTTGATGATTTGAAATTAAGGCAAACTGGCTTGAAAATCAGCGTAACCAGAATTGGACAATAGTGAAGTATCACAATTTAAATCATTGGCTTTTGCCTCTATTTCAGCAATTCTATTAGGAGGGCTTGGGTGAGTACTAAGGAATTCTGGTTGAGAAGAACCATTACCAGAGTCAACCAGTTTCTGAAAGAAATTTTTAACCCCATCACAAGAATAGATCGTCATTGAATTATATTCAACAGCTCTTGCATCAGCTTCAGTTTCAAAATCACGACTAAAACTTAAACCTGCCACAGTACCTGCTACTTGTCCTGCCACTTGAGCTAAGGCCCCTGCATCCTGACCGAGAATGATACTTAGCAATACTTGCACTCCTTGACTTTTTTGTAAGTTTCTACTTGTATGTCTTAAATCGGCATGTGCTATTTCATGCCCTAATACTCCTGCCAAATCATCAGCATCATCCAAAAATTTGATAAGTCCAGAGTACACATAAATATATCCTCCAGGTGTAGCGAATGCATTTAATTGATCTCCATCTAAAAGGGTGACTTGCCAAACAAATTCATCTCTATAGGCTAGGTCACCATTGTTAAGTATCTCCAAAACCATGGCATCTAGATAAGCATAGGACTCGGCATAGGTGGTACGATCCAGTTGCACGAACTGAGGATCGCTATCAATTTGTTGGCTTACCTGCTGTCCCAATTCAATATCATTTTGAATAGAAAATAGCACTATATTGCCATTTTCATCTTTACAACCTGCGATTGAAGTTAGAAGGACTAACGATACTACATATATACTCAAGGAATGCTTTCTCATGATTTTAAGATTTTAAAGAATGTGAAAGTAAAAATCGTGCCATTCAAAAACAAAGATAGCATCTAATTAGCAAGAACTATGTCCTTGTTTAAACCAAAGACTATAATCCATTCTAATGTAGTACCACTTCAAAAAAATACTATTTTTGCAGCATGGCAGAACAGATACTTATTCTTGATTTTGGATCTCAATACACTCAACTTATAGCACGAAGAGTAAGAGAACTAAATGTTTACTGTGAGATTCATCCTTATAATCATATTCCAGAGATTACAGAAAATATCAAAGGTGTAATTTTATCAGGAAGTCCATGTTCTGTTCGCCAGGAAGATGCGCCTGACCCTGATTTGTCAGGTATAAAAGGGAAAATACCGTTATTGGGTGTATGCTATGGAGCCCAATTACTGGCTCAAAAAGCTGGAGGTAAGGTCCTACCCTCAGAAATAAGAGAATATGGCCGTGCAAAATTGACAAAACTTGATCAGCACAATGATTTGATGAAGGAAATTGAGATTGACTCTCAAGTATGGATGTCTCATAGTGATACAATTGCTGAATTACCGAATAACTATAAAATAATAGCCAGCACTTCTTCAGTTGACGTTGCGGCTTATAAAGTTGAGGGAGAAGATACATTTGGAATTCAATTTCACCCTGAGGTAACGCACTCATCTCATGGAAAAGACTTGCTTCGAAACTTTGTGGTTCACATTTCAGGTTGCTCACAAGACTGGACACCGGATATTTTTGTAGAAAGCACCGTAGAAGAGCTAAAACGAAAACTTGGTAATGATAAGGTGGTAATGGGCCTATCAGGAGGTGTTGACTCTTCAGTTGCAGCCACGCTTATTCATCACGCTATTGGCGATAATTTGTACTGTATTTTTGTAGATAATGGACTACTAAGAAAAAATGAGTTTGAGGAGGTTCTGGATTCTTACAAGCACATGGGCTTGAATGTAATAGGTGTTGATGCTAAGGATAAATTTTATGATGCACTTCAAGGAATTAGTGATCCCGAAGCCAAACGGAAAGCCATTGGAAGAGTGTTTATTGAAGTGTTTGATGATGAAGCTCATAAAATTGATGGTGCCAAATGGCTGGGACAAGGAACTATCTACCCTGATGTAATTGAATCTGTCTCAGTTAAAGGTCCTTCGGCAACCATTAAGTCGCATCACAATGTGGGCGGTCTACCTGACTTTATGAAGCTACAAGTAGTAGAACCTTTAAATACACTCTTTAAAGACGAAGTACGGCTGGTAGGAAAAACACTCGAAATTGATCATGCGATTTTGGGCAGACATCCTTTCCCTGGCCCAGGTCTAGGAATTAGAATATTGGGAGATATTACTGCAGAAAAAGTTCGTATTTTACAGGAAGTAGATTATTTGTTCATAGCTGGTTTGAAAAAAGCCAATTTATACAATGATGTTTGGCAGGCCGGTGCTATGCTATTACCCGTTAATTCTGTTGGAGTCATGGGAGATGAACGTACTTATGAGCAAGTAGTGAGCCTTAGGGCAGTAACCAGCGTTGATGGCATGACGGCAGATTGGTGTCACCTGCCATATGAATTTCTGGCGGATGTTTCCAACGAAATTATAAACGGAGTAAAAGGGGTAAATAGGGTAGTTTATGATATCAGCTCCAAACCACCTGCGACAATAGAGTGGGAATAATCAATCAAAACGAAATGAGAATAATTCTAACATTAATTGTCTGGCTTAGTATTTCTTCTTTAATGAATGCCCAAACGAACTGGCAACAGCAGTATCTCAAAGCAAAAGATTTCTATGCTACGGAGAAATATGCTTTGGCAATGGAAGCCTTTAAACCTTTGATTGATGAATCTCCTGGAAATAACTTCTCAGCATATTCTTCATTTTATTATGCTCTGTCAGCTTATCAAAGCGATTATTTACCGTTAGGGCGAGATATGCTTTTGCAGGTTAAATCCAGATACTCTTCATGGAGTAAAATCGATGAGGTCAATTATTGGTTGGGCCTGATATACTTTGAGCAGCAGCAATATAACCAGGGCATAAGTGTTCTAAATGAGATAAGCTCGAAAAAAACTAAAAATGACATCAGAGATTTAAAAACACACTACTTTTCCCAGATTGAACAATCGGAGACTATTCATGGTCTACATGAAAATCATCCTCAGGATGAAGTGCTGGCCTATCTTTTGGCAAAATCTATCGCTGATCAGCCTTTGGTCAATCAAGATCAAAAACTATTACGTGACATAATTAATGAATTCAATTTTAATGCAGAAGAATTCAATGTGTTGAAAGTTAGCAAGTCTATTTTGAAGGATGAGTACAAAGTAGCAGTTCTTCTTCCATTTATGACCGATGATCTAGAGCCCAATTTAAAGAGAAAGGTAAATCAGTTTGTGCTTGATCTTTATTTGGGGATTGAGTTAGCAGCAGATACTTTGAAGGCACAAGGTGTAAATATTGAATTGTTTGCCTATGATACAAAGCGTAGTGAAAAAGTTACAAAGGAAATTACTGAAAAAGAAGAGTTAAAGGGTATGGATCTTATTATAGGTCCACTATATGCTAGAACCATTAATGTCATTAATGAATTTTCCTTTAAGAACAAGATAAACGTTGTCAATCCATTATCATCTAATTCTGATGTTATTGGCAATAATCCATTTGCTTTCTTGTTTTTCCCAAGCGATGAAACTATTGGCAGAGCAAGTGCCGAATATACCTGTGAGTCATTAGATGATAAGCCGGGTATTATTTTTTACGAAGACAATGCCAGTGATTCCGCCAAGGCATTCGCTTATCTTCAAAGAGTAACGGCTGATAGTATAAATATTATTGCTACTCAAAAAATTCGAAAGGACGATTCCAGAGTTATTTTGGATATGTTGTTGATAAAGAATTCTAAATTGAGCGAGGTATCTTCAGAAGAGTCAAAAGAAAAGTACACTATTAAACTGGATAGCATTGGTCATATCTTTGTTGCTTCAAATAATGATCTTATCTCTTCCAAAGTACTGAGTGCTGTTGAGACAAGAGGTGACTCTATAGTGGTGATTGGTTCTGCTGATTGGTTGAATTTATCGGTAATCACTTATGATACTTATTTTAAATTGGGTACGGTTCTATATGCTCCTAATTATATCATAACCAACTCTGAGGAATACAGTCAATTCAGGAGAGACTATATTCTAAAGCATAAAAAAATCCCACAAAAATATGCTGAAATCGGTTATGAATTGATGTATTTAATGGGTAATGGACTCCATAAACATGGTAAGTACTTTCAAATTGGTTGGGAAGAAAAAGGTGTAGTCGAGGGGCATCTAACAGCTGGGTTTAACTACACTAATTCAAATGATAATTTACTCATTCCACTGTTGAAATTTAATAAGGAAGAAGTAGACATAATTTTAGAGAATGATAAATCAGAGTAAATCATTATTTGAGAAAGCCAATCATTTTATACCTGGCGGTGTAAACTCTCCAGTAAGAGCCTTTCAGGCCGTTGGTGGCGATCCTCTGTTTATTAAATCGGCAAAAGGGGCCTATCTCATTGACGAGGATGACAATGATTATATTGAATTGATCAACTCATGGGGGCCCATGATCTTAGGTCATGCCAATGAAACTATCGAAAGGGCAGTGCGTGATGCTATAGGCTCTTCATTTTCTTTTGGTGCGCCAACACGTAAAGAAGTAGAAATTGCCGAACTCATTGTGAGTATGGTACCATCTGTAGAAAAAATCAGAATGGTCAATAGCGGTACCGAAGCTACTATGTCGGCCACTCGCCTTGCAAGAGGTTTTACAGGTAGAGATAAAATAATAAAGTTTGAAGGTTGTTATCATGGTCATGGAGACTCTTTTTTAATTGCTGCCGGCAGCGGTGTAGCGACAATGGGAGCTCCTGATAGTCCCGGAGTAACTCAAGGAACAGCCGATGACACACTTACTGCCCCTTACAATAACTTAGAAGCTGTCAAAGATTTGATCGCTCAAAATAACGATCAGGTGGCGGCTATAATTTTGGAGCCAGTAGCTGGTAATATGGGGTGTGTGTTACCTGCAGAAGGTTATCTGCAAGGCCTAAGGACTTTATGTGATCGAAATGAAATCATCCTGATTTTTGATGAAGTTATGACTGGATTTAGGCTTGCTAAAGGTGGAGCTCAGGAGCTTTATGGAGTAACCCCTGATATTACCACTTTAGGTAAAATAATCGGTGGAGGCATGCCTGTAGGTGCATATGGTGGAAAAAAAGAGATTATGGACTATGTTTCTCCGTCTGGGCCTGTATACCAGGCAGGTACTCTCTCCGGAAATCCTATTGCCATGTCGGCAGGTTTGGCAATGCTCAATTATCTAAACGATCATCCTGAGACTTACACTTATTTGGATCAGATTACCAAAAAGATAGGTCAAGGCATACAATCAAATCTTGATAATTTGGGTCTGGGGTATACTATGAATCAAGTAGGTTCGATGATCAGTCTATTCTTTACGGATAAAAAAGTAACCAATTTCGATGAAGCCAAATCGTGTGATACAACTATGTTCGGGAATTACTTCAAGGCAATGTTAGCTCGTGGTGTTTACTTGGCTCCATCACAATTTGAATCTTTATTTCTGTCTACAGCTATAGATAACAATATAATTCAAAAAATAGTCGATGCTAACTTTGAATCTCTTAAAGAGGTCATGGGTTAATATAGTAAAAGTGAAATAATCATCTCAAGAATAAAGAAAACTCCTATTGCACTCAGGTAAATAACCCCCGTCAAAAAGAATTTGATAAAGCTTTTCAGCCACTTCTGCTTATATACATTTCGAAATGAGAGGTAGGAATAAGTGGATACAATTAAGAAACCAATGCCATTGATCATACCTTGCATATCTTCATCTTTAATAAGATAGATAGTTATGAGAATAAATATACCATAAATGAGATAGGCAAAAGTGTGTAAGTGTAAAGCATGAACTATATGCTTTATGTATAATTCATTTCGTCTTATATACAGTAACTTAAGAATGAGTGCAAATATTGGAATGAGCATCAACATCATGATAGGTAAGTTCTTAGCTACAAAAGTCATTACTTGATCCGAGCTTGATCTCGTAATTCTTATAGCTTGCATAGCCATCAAATGGTCGAAATAACCTAATTCACCCAATTTAAGAGAGTCATAAACTTGTGCATCGGTGATATCATCATTGTATTCATCGTCTAATTCTTCTATTTTCTTGAACTCGATTCGATTAATAATAAAGTCACTCGAATCACTATCATCATAATATTGATTTTCAACCGTTGGTTTTTTTTGTAAAGAAATACCTTCAACAAGGTTGAGGGCAGTGGCTACAGAATCTCCAAGTGCTTCTCTTAATTTTAATTGTCTTGTTGTATCTAATCCTGAAAAAAAAGCTTTAAGACTATCTAAACTATTTTCACCATTTTTACTGTTAAGCAGTGTTTTTTCCCGTCCTGTTAGCGATGTAACTATTTTTGATCTTGTTGAGTCGGCCAATCCTTCCACATTTTGAAGGTCTACACTATTGGTCGTCTGTATTGCGGATTCACCTTCTTCGGAAATATATTGTGTAGCAATTGTTACAGTAAAGAAATAAAACAGGCTCACAATCAGATAAAAACGTACTGGATGGGCATAGGAGACACGTTTGCCACTGGTGTATTTATTTGTAAGATATCCTGGTTGTATAAAAAAAGGCTTAAAGGTTCTACCAAACCGAGAATCTATGGCCAGATAGGTATTGAAAAAATCACCTATAAGCATATTAATGGAGACATTATTATCATTGTTCTCCTGACCGCATTTAGGGCAGTAGTTGTAAATACTGTCCAAAGTTGCATTGCAATTAGGGCATTGATGATGCTTTCTTCTTATTTTCATTTCGGCTGAAAAAATCGAATTTATTAAAAAAAGTGGTCACATTAATGCTACACATCGTATAAATCGGCATATTGATACTTTTTGGACTACTATATGCTGAAAAATCACCATATTTAAGGTTTCGAGTGTTGAGTAATACTATTTTTATTACTTTTAAAGTTTAGAACACGCTGACTCTTTATTGAGATCATATTTTTTAATTAATAAGGCTGTGAAAAAACACTATATTTTTTTAATTCCTTGCCTCCTCTTTTTGGTATTAAGTGCTGAAGCACAAAGGCGATCTGATAAGAACCCAGTTACATATGAGGAACTTTATGATGAGCCTTATGAGATCAATAAGCTTTTTGTACAGTTTCAACCAATATATGGTGAGTTGTTTGTTACCAATGTCAATGCAGGTTTTGGTTTAGAAGTTTCTTACTTTCTAAAAGATAAGATGGATTTTAGGGTTCACGCTCGTAAGACTTATACCCAACAATTTGACTTATCTCGCGACATTGCAGAGAAAAATAGTAATGTAGAGAATATACCTAATGTTTATAATTACTTTGAGTTAGGAGCAACCTATCATATTAAAGATTTTGATGAGAGTTCAAAAACTAAAATGTTTTTGTATCGAAAGAGTTATAAAGGAGACAAGTGGGCTGCCAGAGTGCCGTTGAATGTAGAAATACCATGTAAAGTACGTAAGATTTATGGAGCACGTTTGGGAGGGTTTTACTTTGATACCGCTATAGACGTGAATAGAGCTCTCGACTCACAGGATAAAGATGTTTCAATTCTAATGAACGAAGAAAGTGGCCAGTCACTTCCAGCAACCATAACAGATGATAATGGCCAAGAAGATGAGCTAACTGTATTTAGTAATATGTCTACTGGAGGTATTTATGTTGGTGGATCTATGACATGGATAAAAAATGTGGCTGTAGATTTTGATAACAAGTACCAAGAGGGTGTTGATGATCTTATTTTTACAGCGTTTCTTGATTTGTTAATTGCCCCGTCCGTGTCTGTTGATGATGTTATCTATAATGGCCTTATGTATTCTGCAGATGAGATTGATACAAGCATTATTGGTTTTAGAGCGGGACTTGATGGAAAATTTAACCGAACTCTTAGCTGGGGTTATGGTGGCGAAGTAGGAGTCAGACCAGGACTTAAAGGCAGAGGTTTCTATGCTTTAGTAAAAATTAGCTTTCCAATATATAGTACGAACCTCGATAATTCTGTTGAGGCATTCGGCAAATAAGGTAATCATTTAGTTTGTTTACTACATGAGCCGGTTTAGGTCTTCATGGCACTTCTTTTTATTTTAGAAGGATGAAAATTCTTATAAAGAATATTAAAGGGCTGGTACAGGTAAGGGATAAGGGCTTGAAATGGGTTGCGGGCGCTGACATGGACAACCTTCCAATTATTTCTAATGCATATTTACTTCTTAAGGAGGGGTTAATCCATGATTATGGAAGTATGACGGATTTAGCTTCTTTAAGTGCTGATGAAGTAATTGATGGTACAGACAGGTTTGTATTCCCTTCATTTGTAGACTCACACACACATTTGGTTTTTGCAGCTAGTAGAGAGGAAGAATTTGTCTATAAAATAAAAGGCATGTCTTACGAAGAGATTGCCGCTAAAGGTGGTGGAATTCTAAATTCTGCTAAAAAATTACAAAATACATCAGAAGAAGAGCTTTTTGATAAAGCAATGACTCGTGCTCACGAAATCATTGGTTTTGGTACGGGTGCCGTTGAAATAAAGAGTGGATATGGACTTACTGTCAAGGATGAGCTAAAAATGCTAAGGGTTGCTCGAAAAATCGGGATTAATTCTCCATTAACAGTTAAGACTACTTTTCTGGGAGCTCATGCAGTGCCTAAAACCCACGACAAAAAAGATTATTTGAATCTTGTTATAAATGAAATGATTCCGGCAGTTGCTGAAGAAAATCTTGCCGACTATATCGATGCTTTTTGTGAGAAAGGTTTTTTCACCCCTGATGACACTGAACGAGTAATGGAGGCTGGGAAAAAATATGGTATGCGGCCTAAGATACATGCTAATCAACTGAGCATTTCCGGTGGTGTACAAGTAGGGGTGAAGACAGGTGCCATTAGTGTAGATCATTTAGAAGCTATGGGTCAGGAGGAAATTGATGCACTTAAAGGAACTGAGGTAATGCCCACACTTCTGCCAGGTGCCGCATTTTATCTAGGAACCAGTTACCCTCCAGCCAGGGAAATGTTAGCTGCTGGATTGCCACTCGCAATAGCCTCTGATTATAACCCTGGGAGTGCACCGTGCGGAAAGATGTCTTTTATGTTGTCTTTGGCATCCATAAAGATGAAAATGACTCCAGAGGAAACTATTAATGCCTCAACTATCAATACTGCTTATGCAATGAATTTATCTGATAGTCATGGTACTATTTCTAAAGGTAAAGTAGCTAATGTTTTTTTGACGAAGAAAATTCCTTCTATTGCTTATATACCATATGCTTTTGGAAGTAATATTATTGATGAAGTGATCTTGGAGGGTAGGATTATTGACTAGAACAATGTTCAGCCCATTTCTTTAATAGTTCAATTTGAAGTATATTACTTACTCAACCAAAGCTTAATATACTATGTCAATTATTGCAACTATTATTATTGGAGCCATTGCCGGATGGCTTGGGAGCCTTATTTACAAAGGAAGTGGTTTAGGCCTTTTAGGTAATATTATCGTTGGTATTATTGGAAGTTTTGTAGGTTATTGGTCCTTAGGGCTGCTCGGTATTAGTCTCGGTTCTGGGTGGATTGGAGCTATACTTACAGGTGCTATTGGAGCCATAATTATTCTTTTCTTAATTAATTTGATTAAAAAGAAAAGTTAGAAAATCACAATCAGAGCTAAAAATCGGCAAGCTAACAATACTAAGGTTGCCGATTTTTTTATGGTTTCGTAATATGACATTCAAATGTTACTTCGGCATTCAATGAACTCCGAACTGAACAATAGTTTTCTAAACCAAGTTTAGTAGCCTTCGTCAATTCTTCAACTGAAGCATCGGGTGAAGTAAGATTGAATATTAAATGAATTTTTGTAAATGCTTTAGGGTTATCTTTTTTTCTCATTCCCTCAGCTTCAACATTTAAGTCAACTAGTTTTTTTCTTCTTTTTTGTATCATTAGCGCAACTTCAACAGCTATACAGCCGGATAAGGCGCTTAGTAACAACTGCATTGGAGACATATCCGTTTTGTCCTGCTGCTTCATATCTATTCTCACAGACTGGCCCTCTTCTGTGTTTGATATATACTCGTAGTCACTTCTGTATTTAGTGGTGATTTTCATATTAATAAGGTATTTTTAGTTAATTGGAAACTAGAGAAAAACTCAAGGCTAAAATAAGGGATGTTGAGAACTTCCCTAAGCCAGGCATCGTATTTAAAGACATTACTCCAGTTCTCGGAGATGCCGAATTATGTAAAGATATCACCTCGGACTTAGCAGGAAGATACAGTGATAAAAATATTAATGCCATTGCTGGAGTAGAGTCGAGAGGTTTTTTATTTGGGTTAATGTTGGCTTGTGAACTTAATATTCCATTTGTTCCAATCAGAAAATCAGGAAAACTACCATTTAGAACTATAAGTCATAGTTATGACCTCGAATACGGCAGTGCAACTATGGAAATTCATGAGGATGCTATTGAACCCAATTGGAATGTTCTAATCCATGATGATTTGTTAGCTACGGGAGGTACAGCCGCTGCCGCTGCCTCATTAATTAAAGCTTTAGAGGGTCGTATCTATGGGTTTTCCTTTTTGATTGACCTTACATTCTTAAACGGGGCAGGTCTGCTTAATAAATATTCCTCAAACATAAATTCATTAGTGAAGTATTAAGCGTTGAAATGCTTATTTAAAAAATTAGTCAATACATCTTTGGTCAATGGTTTTGATAAGTAGTCATCGACCTGAGAATAACTATTGGCTTTGTCGATATCATCTCTGTTGACAGAAGAGGAGAGCATGCAAAGAATGACTTTCTTGCCCAATTTAGGCCAAATATCCTCAGCGTAACTATCTAAAAATTCCCAACCATTCATAATTGGCATATTGATGTCAAGCAATATTAAATCTGGAAAGTCTTCGTTATTTCCCAAATTATTTTTCAAAAATTCCAATGCTTCTTGACCTTTAAGGAAGGTTCTTACATGATTGCCAGAAACGCCACCTTTTTCAATAATTTTTCCATAGATGAATCCTGAAATTTCGTCATCATCTATGATCATAACCTTTAAAGATTTCTTGTCTATTACGTCTAGCGTCAATGTCTTAAGCTTTTATCATAATTCGGTAAACAAGTTACTTAAATTAATCAACAAGTTCAATATAGAAATTATACAACATTCTTGTCACTTCTACTGTTCTAGTAAATATGAGTCAGATAAACAAGATTCCGATCTTTCCATTGAACATATTACCATTACCTGAAGAGCTTATTCCATTGCACATTTTTGAGCAAAAATATCGACAGTTGCTTGTTGATTTAGAAAAGCACGATTCAGAGTTTGGAATATTCTATGCTGTCCCTAAAAATGAAGACCGTGTTGGATCAATAGTAAAGTTGGAAAGCATACTTAAAAGATATGATACCGGTGAGTCTGATATAGTGGTCAAATGTGTCGATACATTTTTGATGTCAAGATATTATAAGAATTATAAAGATAAGCTTTATGCAGGTGGTGAAGTTCTTAGTTTAAAGGCCAATATTGATTATGAGGTGAGCAATCAGTTGCTTGAAGATTATAATAATTTCAGAAGTAAAGTTAATCCACAGTATGATGAGGATTTTGCTACAATTCATGATATAGCTAATGGCCTGGACTTGGATAACAATGACAGGTTAAAATATGTAAGAATATTGTCAATGAAAAAGAAAGAGCGTTTCTTGATGGAGCGACTGAAATACAAACACTATATTTTAGATCAGGAGCACAAATATAAAAATAGCTTTACGTTGAATTGATTAATTGGTCAAAGGTCTATAAGCTTATTTTTGATTGCATATTTGACCAATTCAACAGTCGATTTAAGTTCCAATTTACGCATGATATTAGCTTTATGAGATTCTACAGTTTTGATACTTATACCTAACTTGTCAGCAATCTGTTTGTAAAGTAAACCATCTGAAAAAAGCTTTATAATTTCAATTTCTCTATCTGTCAATAATTGATCTTCAATAATAGATTCCTTAGAAATACTACTAATGAAACCTTCAAAAACAGTTAGAGCTATATTTGAGCCTACGTATCTCTTGTTTTTATGTACGGCAATAATGGCTTGATGTAATTCCTCCTTTTGAACATCTTTCGATAAAAAACCATGGGCCCCAGCTTTAATTGATTCAGTAATTGACTCTCTGTCAGTCATTGCAGAAAGGATCAGAATTTTGAGTTTTGGATAGGATTCCGTTATTATTTTGGCAATTTCTATTCCAGTAAGTCCGGGTAAAGTAATGTCCAATAGCAATAAATCTGGTTCCTTACTTTTTAGTGCTTCAAATAACTCTTTTCCATTTTCAAATTCACCAGTTACAGCAATTTCGGGATAAGCTACTAACATCATTTTTATGCCGTCTCTTACAACAGCATGATCATCAACAATATAAATATCAGTTGTTTGCATTAAGCAGCGCTATTAATTTTCTGTCTCGGAAGAATTACATTGAAAGTAGAGCCTAAACCAAGTGTACTTTTAACGAAAATTTCTCCTTCATTTTTGTCGATAAACTCCTTGCATAAAATTAACCCAAGTCCGGTTCCTTTTTCCTTCGAATGCCCAATTTTTGAAGTATCTTCTGTGATGTTGAAAAGCTTTTTAGTATCTGATTCAGTCATTCCAATACCATTGTCTTCAATTGCTACTTCCATTTTGTCATTATCGGGAGATGTTTTAATGATTACTTTTCCTCCTGGTTCTGTAAACTTTATGGCATTAGAAATTAAATTTCTGAATACTAGATCTATTGTCGGAGCATCGGCATAAACATGTCTGGAACTAGATAAATCTAAATCTATCTCTATATTCTTTTGATCGGCACTTTCTTCCAGCAACTGGATATTTTTCTCTAGGATTTCGTTTAAATCTAACAACTCTCGTTTTGGCTGAAGAGATTTAGTTTGGGATAAAGCCCATTGTAATAAGTTCTGTAACAAATTGACCAACTCTTCTGAAGAGTCTTTAAGGTTCTCCAAATAACGCTGTAGTTCTTTTTCGGATAAGTGCTTAAAATTTTCAGATAGTCCAGTTGAAAGAGACTTGAAGGCAGATAGTGGGCTGCGCAGATCATGAGCTATAATTGCGAAGAACTTGTCTTTGGCCGCATTGAGCTCTTCAAGACTTTCGTTTTTTAGTGAAAGCTCATTTTCTGATTGTTTTTTAAGTTGGTAGCTTCTATATATAGCAACGATAATACTTAACAAAAGCAAGCCTAGAATGATAAAAAGCACTCTGTTTCTTTTTGACTGCTCAAGTTCAAGCTCATTAAGCTCGTTTACTTTATTAAGTAGTTTAATTTCACTGTCTCTTTGAGAGATTTCAAAATTTGTCTCAAGTTTTGCTATATCTTCCAGTTTTTGCTGGTTTAATAGACCATCTGAATAAGCGACAAACTTTTCGTGATATTCAAGCGCAGTTTGATAATCATTTTTTATCTTATAAAGGTTGTAAAGGGTATTTAGTAATTCTTTATAGGTTCCTATCCGTTTCAATTCTTCAGCTACTTCTAACGCATCCAAGGCAAATTTGGTAGCATTATTGATATCACCTGATTCTCTGTAAACAATGGAAAGGCTATTCATTGAGCTCATTACTAAAGATTTGGCTTCAGCTTTCTGAAATATTCTTAAAGCTTTCAAATAGTTATCTTCAGACTTTTTCAAATTCCGTTTATCATAATATGTACTACCGAGATTATAATAGGCATAAGCTACGCCTATGGTGTCTTGTAAACTTTGACTCATCTCCAGAGCTAGATTGTGTTGTAAAATTGCACTATCATATTTTTTCAGTTGCCTATAAATATTGCCAGTATTCAAATAGCTAAAGCTCAAAGAGAAGGTATCTTTTTTTGCTTGCTGGATTTTGATTGATTTTTGGTTATACAACAAAGCCTTTTCAAAATTTTCTAGCCCTTTATAAACAATTGCCAGATTATTAAATGCAGTTGCAATTTCGTCTTGATCATTCAATTTTTTTTTTAATGCAAGTGAAGCTTGATAATTAGCTAAGGCTTCGACCATGTCACCCGCCTGAAAGTACGAACGGCCAAGGTTGTTATAGATAAAACTAACTCTGAGAGTATCTTTTAAGGTATTGAAATATTGTAAACTGGAATTAAAATTATTTATGGCAGATTGATAGTTATCCTGATTATGAAGTTCTAAACCTAAACTCATGTGGGCCTCTGCTTTTAAGGTATCATTATTGGTTAAGAGACTCATATTCAGAGCCTTTTTAATACTATCTACTCCGCTGTTATTCTGCTCACTTAGGGCAACACCTTGTAATAATAATGCTTTAATACCTTGGATTTTGTTATTTAGCGAACGTGCTAGTTCCTTAGCCTGAGCAGCATAATTTAAACTCTCTTCAACTTGCTCAAACTGGCCTTCTGAAAAATAACTTAGTTGAATGAGCAACCGCAATTTTTCCTGACCAGTAGAATTGTGTAAGAGTACCTCCAGACTATCTCTATAATTCTGTTTTTGGCCATAGGTATTAAAACAAGAGAGGAAGCATACAAAGGTCAAAAGCCAGATTCTCATTGAAAAATTATATGTTAAAGTGAATAGATGATATATATCAGTAAAAATCCCTATACCCTATGATGGTATTTCCCTATTGAGCCTCATACGACATCATACTAATTTAGGCACGATAAATTTATAGACAAATTGAAATCATGAAACAAAACAAAAACTTTTATTTAGTTGTGCTTAATTGTTTGATCCTGTCGGTTTTTCTGGTGTTATCTGGTTGTGACAGCGATGACGATGATCCGGCACCAATGCAGGTGACTGTGGATGCAGGTTCTGACCAGACTATAGAATTGGGACAAACCGTGAATTTGGCTGGGTCTGCCACTGGAGGAATATTAGTTTACCTTTGGGAAGTCACTGATCGTCCAGTTGGTAGTATTGCATTTATAAGCAACCCAACAGACGCAAACACAACTTTTCAGCCAGATGAAGCAGGTCAATATACATTGACTCTAACTGCTACCAATGAGGAATTGGCAACAGAATCTGATGAGTTGATACTTACTGTTCAACAGGGTGAAGGACCAGAGGAAATAGGAGGAACCATTGGAACCGATTTGACATTGATAAATAGAATCGCAGATCCACTTCTTCCAGATTATATTGCATCTACTGATGTTTTTGTGAATGCTACATTGACTATAGAACCTGGCGTTCAAATTGTATTTGAAGACGATCGAGGAATGGCAGTTAGCTCTAGCGGAGCAATTATCTCTGTTGGTACAGCATCCGAAAATATCATATTTACTGGAGTACAAAAAACGAAGGGTTTCTGGAAAGGTTTGGAACTTGAATCTAATGACGATGATAATGAGTTGACCTATTGTATTGTAGAGTATGGTGGTAGTTCAGGTTTTGATGGAGCTGGGTTATTATCCAATTTAATTGTTCAGGAATCTGGAAGAGTAAAAATTACCAACTCTCAATTCACAAACAGTGGCGGATATGGTTTGTATACCAGAACCTTGGAGTCAGCATTACCGCAATTTGCTAACAATGCATTGACAGATAATGTAGCCCCAATCATGACCAGAATTAATCACTACCATTATTTTGACGCAGCATCAGACTATACTGGTAATACGGATGATTATGTCGATTCTTATTGGAGTAATGCGGATACAGATGAAAATGTAACATGGAATGCACTAAATGTACCTTATAGAATGGCAAATAATGTAGAGCAAATCGCTTCTGATATCACTATCATGCCGGGTGCAGAGTTTTTGGGGCAACCTAACGGGGGCTTGGAAGTAACACCGAACGGTTCTTTAAATGCAGTTGGTACTGTGACTGATAATATAAGTTTCGTTGGAGAACAAGATGTGAGAGGTTATTGGAAAGGGTTAGCTATTGAGTCTAACAACACCAGTAATGAATTGACCCATGTAGTAATTTCCAATGGAGGAGAAGAGGGTTTTGACGGAGCCAATCTGAAAGCAAATATTATGGTAGATCAATCCGGAAGAGTAAAAATTACCAATACGATTTCATCAATGAGTGGAGGTTATGGATTGTATACACGACAGCTAGAATCTGCATTGTCTGAGTTTGCTGATAATACATTTACTGATAACGTGGCACCCGTAATGACAAGAATTAATCATTATCATTATTTTGATTCTAATTCAGACTATACTGGAAATGATGATGATTACATAGATAGCTACTGGTCTAATGTGGATGTAACGGCAGATGTTAGTTGGAACGCATTAAATGTGCCGTTCAGAATGGCAGATAATGTCGAGGAAATTGATGCAGATGTTACTATACAAGCAGGCGCTAATTTTATTGGCCAGCCAAATGGAGGATTTGAGGTAAATGCCAATGGATCACTTAATGCTGTTGGTACTGTATCTTCTAAAATCACTTTTGTTGGAGAACAGGATGTTACTGGTTATTGGAAAGGTTTGAGGTTTTTATCAAATAACGCAAGCAACGTTTTGACACATACAGTTATTTCTAATGGAGGAGAAGAAGGTTTTGATGGAGCTAACAGAAAGGCTAATGTAGAAGTAGGTACAAGTGGAATATTAACTTTAACTGATAGTGAAATTAGTAACAGTGGTGGTAACGGTATCCGAGTTCAATCAGGTGGAGGACTAACCCAATCGAATCTGATATTTAGTGGAAATGTTGGCGATAATGTTTTTATGGATTAACGTATAGGTTGAAATAGTTTTAAAGCCACTGAGAGATCGGTGGCTTTTATATTTCCATAAAATACTCCAACTTATCTTCTCCAATTACTTCAAACCCCAATTGTTTATAAAGTAAGAAGGCAGGGTTTTTCTTTAGTACGCTCAGTCTTACAGATTTACTGTTTGTTTTGGCTTCTGAAATTATATCGTTTAGGAGTCTTTTTCCAATACCCTTCCCTTGATAATCAGGTAATAATTGAAACTGTAAAACCTCTGAATATGCTTTTCGATCAATTTTCTTGATCATACCAACTACTTTTTCATCCTGATAAATTAGGCGAATACAGTCAAAATCTTCTTTGACAAGATTTATATGTTCTTTTTCAGAAAGAAAAATGCCTTGGTTTTCAAGATGTAAAACCATGGTTGCCTTCCTAAGCTCAAGAAGAAATGGAATATCTTCATTGCTTGCTCTCTTAAATGAAAACATAACTACATATTCCTTCGGTATTGACCCCCGACATGAAATAGTGCTTCAGTTATTTGCCCTAAAGAGCAATACTTACAAGCTTCCATTAAGCCTTCGAAAATATTCTTATTCTGAATGGCCGATTGTTGAATATCAGCTAAATGCTGATCAGACTTATCCTTATAAAGCTCCTGCAGATTATTAAGCATTTCAATTTGATATTCCTTCTCTTCTTTTGTTGCCCTTATTACTTCTTTGGGAAGAACAGTTGGAGACCCTTTTGAGCTTAAGAAAGTGTTTACACCAATAATTGGGAATTCACCGGTGTGCTTCAGCATTTCATAATGCAGACTTTCATCTTGTATTTTACCACGCTGATACATGGTTTCCATAGCACCCAATACTCCACCACGCTCAGTTATTCTGTCAAACTCTGTCAGCACAGCCTCTTCTACCAAATCAGTAAGCTCTTCTATTATAAATGATCCTTGCAGAGGGTTCTCATTTTTAGCAAGCCCCAGTTCTTTGTTTATAATAAGTTGTATAGCCATGGCTCGTCTCACCGACTCCTCTGTTGGGGTGGTAATAGCCTCATCATATGCGTTGGTATGTAAAGAGTTACAGTTATCATAGATGGCATACAAAGCTTGTAGCGTTGTTCTTATATCATTGAAATCAATTTCCTGAGCGTGTAATGAACGCCCGGAAGTCTGAATATGATATTTTAGCATTTGAGACCGAGCGTCAGCACCATACTTATCACGCATGGCTTTGGCCCATATCCTTCGAGCAACCCGACCAATGACAGCATATTCAGGGTCAATACCATTTGAAAAGAAGAATGATAAATTAGGTGCGAACTTATTGATGTCCATACCACGACTTAAGTAATACTCCACATACGTGAAGCCATTAGCCAGTGTAAATGCCAACTGTGTAATAGGGTTGGCTCCAGCCTCAGCTATATGGTAACCCGAAATAGAAACCGAGTAAAAGTTTCTAACATTCTGCTGAATGAAATATTCCTGAACATCTCCCATAAGTCGGAGAGCAAATTCAGTAGAGAATATACATGTATTTTGTGCCTGGTCTTCCTTAAGAATATCTGCCTGAACTGTACCTCTAACTGCTGCTAGTGTTTTGATTTTTATTTCATTGTAAACCTCAGTTGGTAGAACCTGGTCACCAGTAACACCAAGTAACATTAGACCAAGGCCATCATTACCTTCAGGTAGCTTTCCTTGATATTTTGGCCTTGACTCAGTTTTGCCTTTATAGATTTCGCTGATTTTCTTTTCTACCCCTTTCTCCAGGCCATTTTCTTTGATATATAGCTCACATTGTTGATCAATTGCGGCATTTATGAAGAACCCTAATAGCATAGGAGCGGGGCCATTGATAGTCATGGAGACGGAAGTCATAGGATCAGCTAAATTGAAGCCTGAATAAAGCTTTTTGGCATCATCCAGACAACAGATTGATACACCAGCATTACCAATTTTACCATAAATATCAGGCCTGTGATCAGGGTCGTTACCATATAGTGTAACTGAATCAAAAGCAGTGGAAAGTCGATTAGCATCAGTATCCAAACTTAGATAATGAAACCTTCTGTTAGTTCTCTCAGGACCACCTTCTCCGGCAAACATCCTGGTAGGATCTTCACCCTCTCTTTTGAACGGGTAGATACCTGCTGTGTAGGGAAATTCGCCAGGTACATTTTCCTGTAGACTCCAGTTTAGTAGATCACCCCATGCTTCAAATTTTGGTAAGGCCACCTTTGGTATCTGTGAGTGTGAAAGAGACTCAGTATGCGTCTGAATCTTTATTTCTCGATCTCGTACTTTAAAAGTGTACACGGGTTCGGTATACTTCTTCTTTTTTTCTACCCACTCATCTAATAGTTTTTGATTACGAGGGTCAAAATCTAATGCAGTTTTCTCATAGACCTCTTCCAAACCTTTAATCAAGCGGTCTTTATCCTCAATAGAAGAATCTTTGAGTGTATCTATAGACTTTCTTATACTAAACAGTTTCTGAGCAACAGCAGCTTGTTCTCTGGCCCATTTATCATATGATCTATTGCTTTCGGATATTTCTGATAGGTATCTTGTTCTATTTGGTGGAATCACAAATATCTTTTCAGACATCTCATCAGTGATTTCAAAAGTAGATGCCAACTCAGCGCCTGTTTCCTTGACAATTTTCTGCATAATCTCCACATACAATCGGTTCATACCTGGATCATTAAACTGAGACGCTATTGTACCGAAAACAGGAATATCCTCTTCCTTAACATCCCAAAGCCCATGATTACGCTTATACTGCTTTTTGACATCTCTAAGTGCATCAAGCGCTCCTCGTTTATCAAACTTATTGATGGCTATTACATCAGCAAAATCGAGCATATCAATTTTCTCCAATTGTGTTGCTGCTCCATACTCTGGAGTCATCACATAAAGACTTACATCGGAGTGATCTGTAATTTCCGTGTCAGACTGACCTATTCCAGACGTTTCTAAAATGATAAGGTCATAATTGGCTGCCTTCAAAACCTGAAGCGCTTCATTTACGTGTTTCGAAAGTGCTAAGTTAGATTGTCGTGTAGCCAATGAACGCATGTAAACACGATCATTTTTTATGGCGTTCATTCTTATTCTATCACCCAATAGAGCTCCACCTGTTTTTCTCTTTGATGGATCAACTGACACGATAGCAATATTCTTATCTTTAAAATCAATTAAAAATCTTCTTACTAATTCATCTACCAATGACGATTTACCTGCACCACCTGTTCCAGTTATTCCCAGAATAGGGGTCTTTATATCTTTTGCCAGGTTATGCACCTGCTCAAAGTCACCCTGGGACTTTTCTGGGAAGTTTTCTGCAGCGGAAATGAGCCTGGCTATAGAAGGCACATCCTTTTTACTAAGATGTTTAACTTCTCCGTTTAGGTTATCTCCGGTAGGAAAGTCGCAACGTTCAATCATATCGTTGATCATCCCCTGGAGACCCATTTCTCTACCATCATCGGGAGAGTAGATTCTAGTTACACCATATTCGTGTAATTCAGCAATTTCCTCTGGTAAAATAACACCACCACCACCGCCAAAAATCTTAATATGTGCTGCACCTTTCTCTTTCAAAAGATCCCGCATATACTTAAAGTATTCTGTATGACCACCCTGGTAAGAGGTCATAGCTATAGCCTGAGCATCTTCCTGAATAGCAGTATTTACAACTTCTTCCACACTACGATCATGCCCTAAATGAATAACCTCACAGCCAGTGGCCTGGATTATTCTACGCATGATATTAATAGCAGCATCATGCCCATCAAAAAGACTGGCAGCAGTAACTATTCTAATCTTATTTTTAGGCTGATAGGGTGCAGCTTCCTTCATTTTTAACTGTTTAAAGCATGAAAAATTGGAAGGCAAATTTACTTATTAAGACTGGATTTTACTAACAAGCATTAGTTAGTAAAAGAGGCTATTCATTTAGTAAGCGCTTTAATTTTTTAATTGCTTCTTGGTTTTTACTCGTTTTGATATTCTCAATAATGCTGCGTTTTTCTTTACTGGTCAATCTCCAGCTAAGAGATGCACGTTTAATATTTACCAGTTTCAAACTATCTTCTCTTGACAAATTTTCTGATAGAAAATCACGTGGTACATACTGTACATCTACTCGTTCAATCCTTCCATCAAACCACTCTCTGGCAAATTCTATCTTATTATCATTGGTGATATCCTGCAAGCTTTCAAAATTTTGGTAGATGCTGCTTATAGGTAAGGTTGTTTTATCAAGCAATGACAAATTAGATCTTCGTTCTATAGGACCATCTTTTTCAGAATCTCTAATAGAGATAATCACTACACCCGATGTATTTTCCGCTATCCAGTCCTTAAAGGCATATAAGAACTGAACGGCATCGGAAATCCCAAAATTATCGGTGACGCCTGCATCCATTATATCTAACAGCGGATCACTGGGCAACGACACATTTGGCGTTATATAGGGGAATGCTGCACTCATACGCAGACCGCTTAAAAATCTTAAATTTTCACTTCCCTGTTCCTCAAAAAATCTCAAAAACTCAACGCCATTTATTTTGTCTCTTTTATAACTGGAATCAGTTGAGTTAAGCATATAAGACATTTTTTGAGGGGAGATATAAAGCTTTCGCCCATCATTTATGATAGTAGGCGCAAGTATCATCATGGGGATCTCACTTTTAAATTCCGGCTCATAATATGCTTTTAAGGGTTTGTCTAAATATAGATTAGTATTCCTACTTAGTTGATTTTCAAAGGAATAACCACGGTCTTTAGGGTACTCTATGCCCGCATATTCGAATTTTTGAAAACCTGCAAAAATATCATTCATCAATAAGCTAAAGATGATAGCATTTAAGTTATCACTACCAATCCGATCAAGATATTCAGGGGAGTATAAGTTATTAATCAATCCACGCTTCTGTCTTAGAGCTAGCTCACGAAAGTAACTTGCACCTATCAGCCCTCCTGAAGCTCCCGTAATCAACATAGTATGCTTTAGCAGGCTACCATTAGTGGCACTATCAATAGTTTGAAGGCTATTGAGTGCCCATAGAGCTGCGCGTTGACCACCTCCACTTACACACACAAAGGCCATTTTGGGTTTTTGATCGTTTGGAAACTTAGCCTTCCAGTTATTTAGTATTTCAATGGTTGATTTTTTGTCCTGAGCTTTTAGTACTTCATTATTTGTTAAGGCCAGAATATCAAGGTTATAGGGTGGGTGATGATCAGAATAGCTAAGTCCGAAAGCTTTATAGGTAGTTCGGAAAAAGTCTTGTTGAACAACTAAATTTGCAATGACTAGTAGTGCAATGACTGCTGTAGTAGACCAATTTCCGAACCAGTAGCCAAAGGCTCCTGAAAACATCACAAAAATTGTGAAGAATAATACCGCACTAGCGGCTGCGGGTAACTGAAAAATTTCCAAATCTTTGAAAGTACCCATAGCTAAAATGACGGCAAAGATGAGTACTTGAATAATAACCAGATTAAAATGATTTTGATCAAAGACCTGAAGCACGGTTTCTTTGTCATAAAATCCCTTATAGGCATCTACATGTTCAGGAGAGAATTTGAGATTTAAGAAGCTATCTACACGAACTTGCTTTTTCCTTGCTATGTCCAGTTTTTTCATTGCGCTGGCCCGCGTGACTTTAATATTCTGTTTTAGCTTCTCATCGAGTTTACAAACTACGTATTTGAATATGTCTTTATTGGTAAACCAGAAGTAGGCAAATAGTGCCAAAGTCATTGCGAGATAGCCAGAAATCAGACCTCCTATAAGAATAGATAGCTGATCAAAATGTTGGTATTCATTGTTTGTTTGATACTTGATTATATACCCTACATAAATAATTAAGAATGAGAATGGAATGATACTATTATTGAGGCTAAATACGGTAAAAGGTTTTGGGAGAGTACCTATAAATGAAAACCGATGACCATCCGTTATGTAAGTGGCAATGTGAAACGCAATACTAAATCCCGCTATTGTTACTCCTACTATGAAGAAAGATAGAAAGCTCACTTTATTTAAATAGACAGGGTCTAGAAACAAGTACGGAACTCCAAGATATCTGCCTAGATTTCCTGAAACCATAGCAAACAAGACCACCCAACAAAGTAAGAGTATATGATTTCTCTTAAAATGATTGATTAATAACTGTATTGGGAAAGAGTAGTAAAAAGATTGACTATACTGTTTAACCTTTCTGATCATGAAGGTAATTTACTGTTTTTTTTACTACCAGCATAGAGCTCATATTCCAGAAGTCTTGCATCTAATTTAGCGTTGAACAGCTCAATCCTTCGCTTGGTTTTAAGGCCTATTCTTTTAGCTAAATCCAGGTTTCCAGTGAAAACATACCCTGTGTAGCCACCACCTTTTTTCTTAAAGAAGTCACCTATTTCTGAATAGGTAGTTTCAAGTGCGCTAACCTCACCAAGTCTCAACCCATACTCAGGGTTCATCATTATTACTCCTGCTTCTTCTGGTACTTCAAGCCTCCTGAAGTCACTCTTTTCGAAGGTTATATAATTTTCAACTCCAGCATTTTGAGCGTTAGCTATGGCAGCATCCAAAGCCAGCCCATTTAGATCACTGGCTCTTATTTTTACTTTAATATCATTTCTGATCTTAGACTCCGCATCCGCCTGCATTTTCTTCCACTTAAACTCATCGAAAAAATTGACATGCATAAACCCGAAGTTATTTCGAAGTAATCCTGGTGCTTTATTGATTGCAATCATTGCTGCTTCTATTGCTAGCGTTCCACTGCCGCACATTGGGTTTATAAAAGCACTTTTTTTATCCCAATTGGAAGCATAAATGCAGGCAGCGGCTAATGATTCCGCCATTGGTGCTTTAAATGGTAGTTTTCTATACCCATGTTTGGAGATAGTTTCCCCTGAAGTATCTATGTAAATGCTTGCTTCATTATCTTTCCAATGTAGATATACCATTGATTGTTTTTGATCTGGGCCGGAGTCTGGCCTTCTACCTTTCATCTTTTGAATCCTATCAACGATGGCATCTTTTGCTTTGAGGTTGGCAAAACGCGTGTCCTTAATGGAGTCAGTCTTAGCAAACCCGTTTATACATATATATCCATTGGAGCGAATATATCGTTCCCACGTAATACTATTGACCTCTCGATAGAACTGATCAGGGTTTTTAGCTTCAAATGATTTTAGGTGATAGAGAACTTTATTGGCTGTCCTTAAATGCAGATTTAGGTACATACAGTCATTGAAATCTCCATAGATACTAAGGCTTAATCTATCTTTACTTATGACTTTGTACCCTAGATCGATAACTTCTTGTGAAAGAAAAGGTACTATTCTGGGTGCGCATGTTACAACTATTTTATTCACAATCTTGTCTCTATAGTTTCAATTTGTTTCTTGGTGTAAGTATACTTAGCCAGATTCTTCGCCTTTTTAAGAAGGTTTTCTGAACGATCAAGCTCATTTTGATTCAATTCAATTTTTGCCAAAGTTAAGTATGCTAAACTTAGGTAATGATCATTATCTCCAGCAAGCTTTTCAATTTCTTTAATAGCGGAATGTAACAATCCCTTAGTGTCAACAATTTTGCTATTAAGACCATAGGAGATCATGCCTTTGAATAATAAGCGTTTGGCATGGAAAAATTCATTGGAATTTTGAACTTGAGAAGCTAATGCTTTTTCAGCCTGATCATACATGTTAAGTGCAATCAAGTTTTCAGTGTGCATTTCTACGAACTTTGAATTATTAGGAAAATTGTCTCGTAGATTCTGAATATACTTAAGTCCTGTTTTAGGATCATTTTCCATTTTAAAATACAAATGAGCCAAGTATAATTGACACTCTACCTTTGAAAAAGTCGCTTTCTCACTACCAACTTTTAAATAATCTAGACCTTTCTTTTTATCACCTTTAGAAAAAGGCCATAATAAAGATTGATAGAAGAAACCTTTATCTCGATAGAACTCTATGTAATAGTTGTAAAGGCCTGTAGAAATATTAAACTCTGGATAACCCTCACACCAATCGAAACCCTTTTTTATTATTCCAAAGGCATTTTTACCTTCTAATGCTGCTTTTATAAAGTCATCATTCACCGCATGCAGCTCGGCTCTCATAATATGAGAGGTCATCTTGTAATAGGATTCTTCAGGGTTGTTCTTTTTAGTTTTTAGAAATAGGTCGGCACTTGATTCAGCTGAGTCTAAGGATGCCATAAAGGTGTCATATAATTCACCGTCATTTTTGATAATGGGAGAGTGCTTCCAACGTAAATAATAGGCCTTGAGAAGATGTCTTGAAGTATGCTTTGAATACTTCTGAGAATATTGGTTTAGCTTCTGTTTAGCATTGTCAAAATCCATAGCATAAATGCTCTCTAAGCAGGATTTTAACAGTTCATTATTGACCTGCTGAGTGTACGATTTCGAACTAGTTAAAACCAGTGTTACAATGATGAAAAGTACTTTCAATTTTATTGTGATAAAAAGGGTGAGATTATTGGATTTAATAAGGTTATTGTTTTAATTCGGTAAACTTTTGCAAAACTTAAAATTAATTAATTATGAAAAAAGTATTTTTACTTACCATGGTAATGGCATTAGTAGCTTCTGTATCTACATTTGCTTCAAGCAAGTATAAAGTGGATGAAGCGGCTATCGACCAAGTATTCGAAACATCTATTAATGTTGCATCTGTAGATTCTGAAATGAACTACATGGATTTGACTTCTGTTAAAGCTTCAAATGATGATAAGAATGTTTGGATAGCTTTACTTTTAGATTGGATTCTTGGTGGACTTGCTGTTCATAGAATTTATCTAGGTGGTAAAGTGGCATTATTATTTGGCTACTTATTTACCTGTGGAGGTATTTTCGGACTGCTTCCTCTTGGTGACTTTATCGTGCTTTTGATTAACAATGGCGATATCAGCAAGTATGTTGATAATGATGCATTCATCATGTGGTAATTGTTGAATTCAAATTATAAAAAAGCCTGCCGATATTATCGGGAGGCTTTTTTATTTACTCAATTCTCGCTTTAGCAGAGCCTCCTTTATAGGCTCATTATATTTAGCAGTCAATTCTTCATTTTTCTTTTGTGCTAAATATTTGGCATGTCTACTGCCTCCTGAGTAAAAAGCCCAAAAAAGCCCAACCCCTGTCAAAGCTCCTGAAAAGAAATAACCTTCGTAAAGGCTATAGGCTCCATAACCTATGAATACAGCCTGAAGAAAGCCTGAGAGCAAACCTCTACCAAAATAACCAGCATACATCTGGCCGACCCCTGGAAGAAAATAGGATAATGATTCTGCTTTTTCAGAATCTTTAATTTTAGTTTTATTCAAAAAGCCGTAGGCCTCCTCGACAGTCAGTTCAACTTCATTTACATTTACATATTCTTGATACTTTTCTTTAGCCTCTTCCCATCTCCTTAAAGCATTTAAGGTAAGAATGTGTAAAAAAAGAACTTTGTCGTAGCCATTATTTTTGAAGAAGTATTCCAATTGGGTGAGCTGTGATAGGGCACTCGGGTAGTCTTCAGCAAGATAAGAGTTAAGGGCGATTTCGTATCTAATAACGTAATTTGTGCTATCCTGATCAAGGAAGAGGTTTGCTCTACTTAGTACAGAAGATGCTAACTTATAATCAGTAAGAGCCTTATAACATAGGCCCTCTTTCAATAAGGCCTGATTTACAACATCTGGGGGGGGGTTGTTGTAAACAATACGCTCATATTCTACCGCAGCATATTCATAGTCCCCAATGTCCATTAAGCTATCAGCTTTCTGAAATTGAGCCTTAGTTAAAAACGGTACGGAGAGGAATATGTAAATCAACCAATATCTTGTGATTGACTGCCTCATTAAATTCTTCATTAGCAATTTTGATTGTGTAAACACTACCCCATATATTACCTACATAAAAAATGGAAAATAGAGAACCAAATATGATAAAGCGAGCGCTTTCGACACCATCCTTTCTGTAACCTTCCCATGTTTGAAGACCGAATATAACTGATGTTATTAGAGTTCCCAGTCCAAGTCCTGTTTTTCCGGCATATATGCGCCCCGTGCCGGGAACTACTGCTGAGAAAATACCTGCAAGTAGAGGTGATTTACTCTTATGATTTCTGAGGTCTTCACGTATTGAAATGAGAGACTTTTCCTGTTGACTAAATTGAAAATAATTTTGTGAAAAATTTGTACTGATATAATCAAAAGTCACAAAATCTCTTCTTAATAGATGACTACCGGCCAGTTCGAAGTCTTTCAAGCTTTTTAAAAGGTTTGATTCAAAACTATTTTCTTTTAATAATTTCTCAGCTTCAGAATAATGTTCAATATTGAGTTTAGAAAAAGCATTAAAGAATACACTTTCGTTCCAAAATGGTAGACTGGTGTCTTGAACTTTATCAAAGAAATCACTCGCATTTTGAAGTTGCTGATCAAGATAATACGTCTTTCCAACAAAGAAATTGAGACTGTCAGTCCTGGATGAAGTCGTTGACTTCATTTTATTTAATAAAAACAATGATTGTTCATAATTACGATTGACATTGAGGTAGTTAACAAAGGCAATATTCTCGTCAAAAGTTTGAGCCATAATTTGATGACTCATAAAACCAATTAGAGCAATGAGAATGCTTCTCATTTCTTGTTTGAGTAGTCGTGGATATGCTCGATTACCTTTCCTTCAGTATTTAAACTGAGTCGACTTGTTTGTGAATAAGTTAAGCGGTTACATCTACTTATCCTGTCAGCTGATAAAAATACGCCCTTAAATACCCCAAATTCATTGAAAAGCTTTTTGCCAAATCTTGAGCAACTAGTTTCATAAATACAAGAAGTTGATAGTTGACTCGAAATATGAGCTTGATAAAACGAAATCCCCCCTTTGTAAATCCAATAGACTGGATTAACCGCTTGAATAAATTTTGTTTTCTTATTTGACTTTTGATAAGAATGATCTGGTAGGTCAGAAGTCTGCGTATGAGTAGACAAAAGAGCTAAATCATTAGGACTTTGAGCTTGAACATAATTTAATAGTCCTAAAAGAATAATCACTATGATTTTCAGCGCTTTACTGAATACTTTTGGCATTTTCTGGAATTTTAAAATTAAGCGCCTTGTCATCCACTTCATTATCTAAACGGATATTTTTGTAGGTGGTTTTTGTAATGGTAGAGTCAGTAGGAGTATTATAGCTGATTTGAGTAATGGTAGAGGGAAAATCAAGAGTTGGATTAAGCTTTACATAGTTATAATAATACGACTTAGTCGTAAGCAAGTTATTATTATCATAATAGGCAATATAAATTGGCTGCCCATTTTCATGAACTAACTCTACTTTGCCTACAGATTTAGCCATTTGAGCTGGTGGAAGCCATTCTGTAATCATAAATCCCTCTTCGAAACGTACATTATTTTGAATAAAACCCATTTGGTTTAATCCAAGATCTGATTTTTTGTTATTTAAGAAATAATAGAACTGTGATGTCTCTGTACTGTACAGGTAATTTTGTTGCAGTAGAACAACATTTTTCTCAGGATCATATATTTTAATTTCGCCCTTCGAATTATTCATTACAGTATATTTCTTTGGAGAATTATAGTAAGAAACCATACTCCCATCATTGGCATAATATACTTCAGCATCTGTGAGGCTGGAATAACCCGACTTGGCTGTTTTAGATTCCATAACAAGAGCCAATTTTTTAAAAGAATTATATTGCCCCCAACAAAAACTAATGGCGAAGGTAAAAACCATCGCCATTGCATATTTTACTTTCATAAACTTATAAGTTATCTGAGCTGGCTTTTGCTCCAAGGTATTCTCTGTTCATACGTGCAATATTTTCAAGACTTATACCCTTAGGGCACTCGGCAGAACAAGCTCCTGTATTGGTACAAGCTCCAAATCCCTCTTCATCCATTTGAGCTACCATATTTTCAGCTCGAGACTTACGTTCAACTTGCCCTTGTGGAAGCATGGCTAGTTGTGAAACTTTAGCACTTACAAACAGCATAGCGGAAGCATTTTTACAAGCTGCGACACAAGCACCACAACCAATGCAAGTTGCTGCATCAAAAGCTTCATCAGCTATTTTCTTCGGTATAGGAATTTCATTAGCGTCAGGCACACCTCCTGTGTTTACAGAAACATACCCACCAGACTGCATAACCCTATCAAAGGAAGATCTGTCGACTACTAAATCTTTAACTACGGGAAATGATTTTGCTCTCCATGGCTCAACAGTTATTGTGTCTCCATCTTTGAAACTTCTCATATGAAGCTGACAGGTAGTCGTCTGCTTTGGGCCATGAGGATGTCCATTAATGTACATGCTGCACATTCCACAAATACCTTCTCGACAATCATGATCAAAATGAATAGGATCTTCATTTTTCTTTACCAAGTCTTCATTCAATATGTCGAACATCTCAAGAAATGACATATCCTCAGAAATATCATCAAGGTCATAGGTTTTAAAATTGCCCTTATCGGACGCATTTTTTTGTCTCCAGACTTTTAATTTTATCTTCATAATTACTTGTAGCTTCTTTGAGTTAATTTCACATTTTCAAAGACAAGGTCTTCTTTATTTAAAGTCTCGGGTTTTTCAGGGCCATTGTATTGCCATGCTGAGACATAACTAAATTCGTCATCTTTTCGCTTAGCTTCTCCTTCTGGAGTCTGAGATTCTTCTCTGAAGTGTCCACCACATGACTCTGAGCGATCTTGCGCATCGTCTATCATGAGTTCACCCAACTCTATAAAATCAGCTACCCGACTGGCTTTTTCTAAGGATTGGTTGAGTTCCTCATTGGAACCTATGACCTTAACATTTGACCAAAAATCTTCTTTTAGTTTTTGAATTTCAGCCTTCGCTTTTTTCAAGCCTTCTTCATTTCTTGACATTCCACAATACTCCCACATGATATGGCCAAGATCCTTGTGAAATTCATCAACCGTTTTGGTGCCATTAATGGATAAGAGCTTGTTGATCTTTTCTTTCACTTCGGCTTCAGCTGTTTTGAAAGCTTCATGGTCGGTTGAAACCTTGTCATAGGCCTCTTGTGAGAGGTAGTCGCCAATTGTGTATGGTAAGACGAAGTAGCCATCTGCTAAACCTTGCATCAACGCACTAGCTCCTAATCGGTTAGCACCATGATCAGAGAAATTGGCTTCTCCAATTGCATATAGTCCTGGAACGTTAGTCATCAAGTTATAATCCACCCATAATCCACCCATAGTGTAATGAACAGCCGGATAAATTTTCATAGGCATCTTATATGGGTTTTCACCTGTAATCTGCTCATACATATCGAATAGATTACCATATTTTGCCTTTATAGTATCTTCACCATCTCTCTTAATTGCATCTGCAAAATCCAGATATACTGCTAGCCCTGTTTTATTCACTCCGCGACCTTCATCACAAACTTCTTTAGCATTTCTTGACGCTACATCACGAGGTACTAGATTACCAAATGAAGGGTATTTTCTTTCCAAATAATAGTCCCGTGCATCTTCTGGTATATCAGTAGCTTTGAGTTGTCCATTACGAACCTTCTCGGCATCTTCTTTTGTTTTTGGTACCCATACACGCCCGTCATTCCTTAAGGACTCAGACATAAGAGTCAGTTTGGATTGATGATCACCAGAAACAGGAATACATGTAGGGTGAATTTGAGTGAAACATGGGTTAGCCATGAAAGCTCCTTTTTTATGAGCTCTCCACGCGGCTGTAACGTTTGACCCCATGGCATTCGTGGAAAGATAAAAGACGTTTCCATAACCTCCTGTTGCTAGCACAACAGCATGAGCACTATGAGACTCAATTTTTCCTGTGATGAGGTTACGCGTAATTATACCCCTGGCTTTCCCATCTATCATAACCAAGTCAAGCATTTCTTCACGCGTATGCATTTTCACTTTGCCATTAGCCACCTGACGACTTAGTGCACTATATGCGCCTAACAACAATTGCTGTCCGGTTTGTCCCCTGGCATAAAATGTTCTGGACACCTGAGCTCCACCAAAAGAACGATTATCAAGCAACCCACCATATTCACGAGCGAACGGCACTCCCTGAGCTACACACTGATCAATAATATTGACGCTCACCTCAGCTAGGCGATGCACATTACCTTCACGTGACCTATAATCACCACCTTTAATTGTATCATAAAATAGTCTAAATACACTGTCACCATCATTTTGATAGTTTTTAGCGGCATTTATACCTCCTTGAGCGGCAATACTATGAGCCCTTCTAGGGCTGTCCTGGAAGCAGAAAGCATTTACATTATAACCCAACTCTCCAAACGAAGCTGCTGCAGAAGCTCCGGCAAGTCCGGTACCAACTACTATAATATCATACTTCCTTTTATTAGCAGGATTAACCAGCTTCACATTGAATTTATGCTTAGACCATTTTTCTGATAGTGGGCCTTCAGGTATTTTAGAATCTAATTTCATTTATATATTGTCTTTAGATTTCAATTAATTTAAGTACATGATTATTGGAATTGCTGCGAACAATGCCGGAATAATTATGGCTATTCCATAGCCCAATCCTTTAATTAAATTATTGTATTTCGGATGGTTCAATCCAAGTGTTTGAAATGCACTTTTGAAACCGTGATAGAGATGGAACATTAGCCCTATCATCGATATAGTATAGAGTAATACGTAAAATATATTGTTGAAAGAAAAATCGACAATACTAAATAGATCCTTATATTCCGAACCGTCATAAGTTGCAGTTGGAATACCTCCCCAGTGCATTTCATACCAGAAATTTCTTAAATGAATCACCAGAAATATTAAAATAATTGTTCCAAGAATACCCATATTCCTGGAGCTCCAGGTACTATTGTTGCTAGCAGTCTGAGCATAGCCCACAGGTCTGGATTTTCTGTTTTGAAGGGTTAAAATAATTGCCCATATAATATGAACAATGAAAGTTGCATATAAAAGGTAGGAAGTTGTTTTAATGACTGGATTGGTTGTCATAAACTTAGCATAGATATTAAATGACTGTCCGTCATCATTTGCCAGAAGTTGGAAATTACCTATTAAATGAACTATTAGAAATGTGACCAAAAACAAGCCTGTAAGAGCCATTAAGACCTTCTTACCTAGTGTACTTGACATTGCGCTTGAAAACCAACTCATAAGATTTATCGTGATTTAAATGAATAACAATGAGACGTGATCAAAGTTACATTTGAAAGCAATATCAAACAATCTGAATGATTATTTCGAACCATTCTAAATAGGAGTTTAGAATAGTTTTAATGAAAGGTGGTTAGAAGTATAACACTTCTCCGGCAAGAACTATGAGGCCTATGATAAAGACCACAAACGCCAGCAAAAATTCATTTCGCATAGTTTTAGAGATTAGTGATAATATGGTTTTATACTTTTTCATTTGTATAACACTGGTATTATTACCAACCCCTATGCCATTAACTCAAAACAGCTTAAAATCATTGCTAGGGCACTCAAACATACTCCAGTTCTAATTTTATATCCCAAAATGGGATTATAGATCAAAATAGGAGTTTGTTCTTTGTGCCAATTAATTAGTTTTGCTGATAATTACAAGCCATGGATTCACAGACTATATTAGTTATCATTCTTTCGATTGTGTCAATTGATTACCTGTACAATCAAATTCTTGACTTTGTTAATATAAAAGCGAGAAAAACTAGTTTACCATCTGAGGTTGAGTCCTTTTATGATTCAGAGAAATATGCCAAATCACAAGCTTACCAAAAGGCTCAAAGCAATTTTTCTTTTCTTACAAGCGGAATAAGTTTTTTGGCTTCTTTTCTTATTCTCTTATTGGGTGGATTTGGTTTATTAGATTCCTTGCTTCGTCCTTTAGTGGGAGATGGGTTGGTTCTATCACTATGTTTTTTTGGTGTCCTGTTTATTCTCTCTGATCTGCTCACACTTCCATTTTCTATTTATTCGACATTCGTTATTGAAGAGAAGTTTGGTTTCAATAAAACCACTATCAAGACGTTTGTACTTGATAAACTGAAGGGCTATTTATTAACTATTATTATAGGCGGGTCACTTATTTCATTGTTGATCTACTTAATACTTACAATTGGAAATAATTTTTGGATTTATTTCTGGGTTGTAGCAGCAGTTTTTATGCTGTTTGTAAATATGTTTTATACTTCACTTATTCTTCCTCTCTTCAATAAACTTACCTCATTAGAAGATGGCGAACTTAAAGATGCTATCAAGAACTATAGCAACAGTGTAAATTTTCCACTAGATAATGTATACGTCATTGATGGGTCCAAGCGATCGAATAAGGCTAATGCTTTCTTTTCCGGATTGGGAAAACGAAAGAAGATAGTGCTTTATGATACGCTAATAAATAATCATACTACGGAAGAGCTTGTGGCAGTATTAGCTCATGAAGTTGGTCATTATAAGAAGAAACATATTTTTTCTGGACTAGTAATGTCAATAGTACAAATAGGTTTGATGCTATTTATAATGTCGTTGATTATCTATAGTAAAGAGACTTCTTTGGCACTGGGTGGCAATCAATTAGCTGTTCATTTGAACCTGTTGGCTTTTGGCATTCTATATTCTCCGATATCAACCATTATTGGTGTGATAAGTAATATTATTAGCAGAAAGAATGAATTTGAAGCAGATAATTATGCGAAGGAAACTTACAGTGCCAAATCATTACAAGAAGCATTGAAAAAATTATCAGTTGATAGTTTGAGCAATCTCTATCCTCATCCTGCTTATGTATTTATTCATTATTCTCATCCACCATTATTGAAGCGACTAGAGGCTTTATCCTAATGACTTTTTTAAGGAGAAACCTATAGAGCCAAGTACGATCAATAATAGTATGATTGATGATACAAGTGTTATCGGATCACCCACTGCATAAGCCTTAGGTTCAAATTCAAATACTACTTTATGTTTCCCCTTAGGTACTTCTAAGGCTCTTAATATAAAGTTAGCTCTTAGGATCGGTACTTCATTACCATCAATAGTCGCTATCCAACCATGCGGATAATAAACCTCTGAAAATACTGCAAGAGAATTATCGTAAGCATCAATATTATAGCGGATTTTATTTGGCAGATACTCTGTCAGAGCAACGTTGCCAGAGTCTGAAAAAACTGTGGCTTTTACTTCAAATTTTTCAGTATCAATAACTGCCGAGTTTTTCGTATTGGTCACACAGGTTTTGCTTAGCTCTTCATCTGGAGAATTAACCTTTATTAGATTACTAACCAGCCAACCATTTCCGAAAGCTGATTCATTCTTTATAAGATCATTTTTCCCCGGCCCAAACACCAAATATTTAGCATTGAGCATATTGATAGCACTATAGGGGCTTAAATCCATATTTCCATTCTGAATACCACTTATAAGATCAGCTCTTTGTTGTTCTATACAATTGGTGTAAAAGTCCTGGTAGCGTCTCATTTTAGCTCCATGATAACCACCCAACGAACTATGATGGTAACTTGTTCTGGCCTCGCTCATGGCATCAGCTTGAAGATTATATACTCGATAATGGGATTGGTCCTTCAGTATTTTTTTATCTGCTTCATTGGGTGTGATAAAAGTTTTGTCTGCAGATCGTTTATAATTGGCCTCACTAAAGTGACGTTTATTTATTGGAATAATATCTATAAGTATTAGTGCACTTAAAAGTGCAGCTAAAACAGGTGCCGAGATTATTCTTTTCATGTATATGAATACTGCGGCTGCCGCCAGTAAGATAAAGATCAAAGACCTGAATGCATCTCCACGCATTAAAGATTCACGGTCGCTTGTAAGTGCATTTAGAAACCATGCTGGTAATTGTGACTCTCCTGATTTAGTAAATGATGCCATTCCTGCAAATAGGATAATAAGTAGCGAGAGTCCTCCTGAGACTCCAAGAGCAATAAGCAATTTCTTTTGTATCTCTTTAGACCAACTTTGAGACAGAACCTTTTCCAAACCTATAAAACCTAGAAGTGGCATCGTTACAAAAGCCATAACTATGGTGAAAGTCACAGAGCGAAATTTGTTATAACCTGGGAAGTAGTCAAACATGAAATAATTAAAAGAGGAAAAGCTATCACCGAGGCTAAGTAATACTCCAAGCAAAGCAATACTCGAACACCATATCACATATTTACGCTCTGCCATGACGAGACCTATAACAAACAAAAAGCAAATAATTGCACCTAAATAGTAAGGGGCAGGTGGTTTTTCACCCCAGTACGCAGAGGAATATCGGGCAAGCTGATTAGCGGTTTGTGAATCACCTGATCTTTGTAGTGCTTTCAGCGTCTCACTATCTTCGTCCTGAACCAGGAAGTTTCCAAAGCCTCCTCCTAAAAAATTAGGCACGAGCATAGTCATCGGACCCCAGGGATCATTACTGTATTGAAATGCATAGTCTTTACTCAGCCCCGTTTTCTCACCTGTCGATTGTTGTGCAGTGAGTTCAGACTTCCCTCTTATTGAATATTTGCCATATTCATACGTTGTCCAAAATTTGCCAATAAATGTGCCAAGAGCTATTGTCGCGGCTATTATCAATAGTCCAGTGGTCTTCCCAAAATCAATTAACTGCTTATTTTTAATGGCATCAATCAGCTGAATAAGCCCATAAACCAATACCATTAAAAAAAGATAATAAGTTATTTGAAGATGGTTTTCTCGTAATTCTAAAGCAAGCCCTAATGCTGTGATACCAGATCCCAGAATGCGTTTTCCCGAGAAGGCCAGGTGAATACCTGCCAGCACAAGCGGCATAAAAGCGACTGCACCAATTCTTGAGTTATGACCTGCACCCAATCCAATAATCATATAAGTAGATAACCCAAAAGCTAATGCACCGGCAATAGCCAAATAGGGGCGTATTTTAAAACTTAGAAGTAGAATGTAAAAGGAAACAAATGCCAGAAAAATATTCTTAATTGGGTGAGGTAGAAAGACAGACATAGTACTTTTAAAACCGCTGACGATACCATCTTTCCAGTTTACACTTATCAGATAAGCAGGCATACCCCCAAACATAGAATTGGTCCACAGACCTTCTTTTCCTGTTTCCTCCCTAAATTCAATCATTTCTTGAGCACCACCTTTCCATTGGTTGATGTCATGCTGTTCGAGTGACTTATTATCAAAGAAAACAGGATTGAAAAAAGAGATCGTGACTATTAAAAAGACAACTATGGCTACTATGTGGGGCAATATCTGCTTAATGAAGTTTATTTTTTTCATAGTGGATTTTCTGAGACACCAAATTAGCTAAGAAATAGTAAAAGACTAGAACCCAAATAAATGATCGTTGAGTATTTTTAGACTTGCCAATAATACTAGTACAGAGGTTGTGCGTTTAATTGTTGAGTTAGAAAATTTTTGGACGGCTAACCGTGAACCTATCTGACCACCCATTAACACGGCCACCAATAATGGCCAAGACCAATGCAAGTCCAAATAAGGAGGTCTCTGGAACCATTGACCGGCTAGTCCTGCCACTGAATTAACCAATATAAAGAAGCTTGCTATAGCAGCAATTTTTTTGGCAGTACTCCAATTTATAAGATTAAGTACAGGAGATAGAAATATGCCACCACCTATACCTACCATACCGGAAATAAATCCTATTACTCCACCAATCGATGCCCCCTTGAGATCACTTCTATTGTCAGTTTCTATATTTTTATTTGTGTAGCGAGGTTTTACCCAAAGTAGAATAGCTGCAAGGAGCAGGGCAAAACCCAGAACTATAAAAATCACAGAAGATGATAATGGTAAATAACCGCCTAGAAATGCCAAAGGAACACTTAAAACAATGATTGGTATAGACTTACGAACGTTTAAATAGCCTTGCTGATAAAATATATATGTTCCACTTGATACCACGATGATGTTGCAAATTAATGCTGTAGAACGTAAAGCATAAAGCTCTACTCCTGATAGCACTAACAACGCCAGGTAACTGGAACCTCCTCCAAAACCAGCGGATGAATAGAAGATGGCGATTAGAAAAAAGAAGAGTGCAAGAAGATAAGGACTCTCCATAACTAACCCCCTATAGTTGACATTGATTTGTAAACAGGCTTCCTTCTATTATTCTCGGCTTCAAAGCCATCTTTATGTTTATTCGTTATGGCATTCTGAATGGCTATCATTATTTCCTGATCATTGGTGCCAGACCTTAGTAAGTTTCTAATATCAAGACCTTCATTGTCATATAAACAATTAATGAGGACGCCTTTTGGAGTTAACCTTATTCGATTGCAACTGCCACAGAAAGTCCGACTGTAAGCAGCGATAACACCCAGAGCTCCTTTGGCGCCCTTGATCTTGAACTGCTCTGAAGTGCTTCCTAATGGAGAATCACTCTTAGTCAAAATCCCAAGTTCAGATTCAATGATCCTTACAATGTCTTTATGAGTTAAAATAGAATTAATTTGACCACCTCCATTAAAAGGCATCTCTTCAATAAATCTGATTTCAACATCGTCTTGGATAGATAACCTGGCCATTGGAATGATATCATCTTCATTAAGACCTTTGATGACTACCATATTAACTTTAAGTTGAATACTACTTTCTAATAATTGATGATAAGTACTAATCACTTTCTCAAATTCATCTCTTCTAGTGATTTTGTAAAATTTATCCTTATCAAGAGTGTCTAGACTCAGATTTATAGATTTGATACCTAAAGATTCGAGCTTTGCTATATGTTGGCTCAACAAAACGCCATTGGAAGTGATGTGAATTTCTAGATCACTCGAAATATTTCTCAATTGCTCAATGAAATTAATAAGTCCATTACGAGCAAATGGTTCTCCACCTGTCAGCCTTACTTTGGTAACTCCTTGACTAACAAGTATTTTAACCACTCGTTCCAATTCTTCATAACTAAGAAGTTCTTGTTTGGGTAAAAACTTCATGCCGTTTTCAGGCATACAATAGGTGCAGCGCAAATTACACTTATCGGTAATTCCTAAACGTACGTAGGTTATTTGCCTTCCAAACTTATCGAGTAGCATAGTACTAATATACTCATTTGAATCTTTGAGTATTCTACTTTGTGTAGTTTTACTAAAGACTATATTTGACTATGGATATTCGGATTTTACTATTTGGTGTGACTAAAGAGATTGTGGGTGATAATACCTTAGAGCTAAAATTTACTGGCAATACAGCTGGTGAACTTAGAAGCCATCTGGTTCGTCAATTTCAAAAATTGAAGGGATTAAATTCATTACTTATTGCTGTGAATAATGAGTATGCAGAAGATGATACTATCATTAACGAAAAAGATGAAATAGCTCTAATACCACCAGTTAGTGGAGGCTGATATGAATGAGCTAACAAATGAAAAATTGCAATTAGATAAGATCGTTGATCAGGTACGTAATGATCAATGTGGTGGTATTGATGTCTTTATAGGTACAGTTAGGAATGCAACGGAAGAACGTGAAGTAAGGTACCTCGACTTTGAAGCTTACGAGTCAATGGCCTTAAGCGAAATGAATAAAATTTCCGAACAGGCTAAAGAGAAGTTTGAAATCAATAATATGGCTATTCATCATCGTTTAGGACGATTGGAAATAGGAGAGGAGGCCGTTATTATTGCAGCTTCTGCTCCTCATAGAGATGCAGCTTTCCTAGCCTGTCGATTTGCCATAGATACATTGAAAAAAACCGTGCCTATCTGGAAAAAAGAAGTGTTTGTTGATGGTGAAGTTTGGGTATCAGTGCACCCTTGATTTAAGAAATTCATTTCGCTCCTGTATAGTATTCACATTTGTCAATTTATGTGATGGTATGCTATGTGTTGCTACATCATTTAGGAATTCCTTTGGGCTATCACCTTTGTAAGTCAAAAGCTTATCTCTGCACGATTTCTTGTAGAGGGCAAGTAATGGATTGATAATTTCATTCTCATCCTTAAAACAAACAACATCATTTTGAGAATCTGCCTGAATAAGCCTGTTTAGTTCTTCTTGATTAATCAGGGGCATGTCGCAGGGTATAATGAGCCAGTTGCAATTCATAAACTCGAAAGCCTCTTTAATGGCATGCATTGGCCCGCTAAAACTTATTTTATCTACTATTAGTGGGTATTCTTTCAATAATTTAGCTTGTTCTGCATTGCAGGATAAGAAAACCTGATCTGTTATAGATGAGGCTATCTCATAAAGGTATTGATACTGCGGTTTTCCGTGATAAATGAGATCGCTTTTATCTTCCCCCATTCTGGAGCTTCTCCCTCCTATGAGGATCAAAGCATTAGGCTTCTCTTCATTTGGAGAAATCACTTTTACCTCCAGTCTTCTTTATCAATTGGGTATTTTTTATAATAATGTTGTGTGATAATGCTTTACACATATCGTATACTGTCAAGGCGGCAATACTTGCTCCGGTCAATGCTTCCATTTCCACTCCCGTTTTTCCAAAAGTCACGGCTTCACAAGTAATTCGAATTTCATTTCCATCAATGGATAAATCAACTTTACAATTCTCAAGGTTTAATTGATGACAAAAAGGAATAAGCTCGGCTGTTTTTTTTGCACCCATTACACCTGCAATGATACTTGTATGAATTACCGATCCCTTTTTTGTAATGATGTCATTGTTTTCCAAATGAGAAAGGACTTCATCAGGTAACCAAACAATGCTCTGCGCCACAGCAGTTCGTTTGGTCTCTTTTTTCTCAGAAACGTCTACCATTTTAGGATTACCATCTGAGTCTATATGTGTTAATTTGTTACTCATTTAAATCAAATTTACTAAATGATCTCCGTAGAAGAAGCAACTTGGCATATTCAATCAAACTTATACAGACATGAAGTTATTTCTGTACCGCTAAATAAGGCGCTGGGCATGGTGCTTGCCGATAATATTTCTGCAGATCGAGAGTTGCCTCCCTTTAATCGTGTGATGATGGATGGTATTGCTATTCATTCGGCAGCTTTAAACCATCAGGATACTTTTGAAATAGAAAGTGTTCAATATGCAGGAAGTGAGCAGCTTTCGCTGATTGATCAAAGAAAGTGTATTGAAGTAATGACGGGTGCAATGCTTCCCAAGGGAACCAATGCGGTGATTCGCTATGAAGATGTTGAAATTAATGATGGAAGTGCCAAAGTGTTGATTAATGAGATCAACGAATTTCAAAATGTCCACCTAAAAGGCACAGATGTTTCAAAAGGAGATTTACTCATTAGTCAAGGTAGTAAAATTGATTCTGCTGAAATAGGTGTTCTGGCAACAGTGGGTAGATCTTCTGTTAAGGTTTTCAGACCTTTGAAAGCGGCCGTTATCTCAACAGGAGATGAGTTGGTCTCGATTGATCAAAAGCCATTGCCTCACCAGATCAGGCAATCAAACAGTCATGTATTGAAAGCTGAGTTTAGTAAACTTGGAATTGAAGCAGGGCTCTTTCACATCATTGACAACAAGGAAAAACTAAAGGCAAGACTTTCTCAAATCTTTACCGATTTTGATGTAATAGTACTAAGTGGGGGAGTGTCAAAAGGAAAAAAGGATTTCATTCCGGAAGTAATGGAAGAGCTTGGTGTCGAAAAGCTATTTCATAGGGTAGCACAGCGACCAGGCAAACCATTTTGGTATGGCCTAAAAGATGGTAAAAGTATTTTTGCATTACCGGGTAACCCAGTATCCACATTTCTATGTTTCCATAAATATATCAAGCCATGGGTCAATCGTTCTCTTGGATTAGAGAACACAGAAGTGTCGGCTATTTTAGATGATGACATTGTTTTCGAACCACCTTTGACATACTTCCTACAAGTGAAGCTGGATTTTCGGTTTGGACATCTAATTGCGAAACCTGTAAAAGGAAAAGGTTCAGGAGATCTGGCGAATCTGTTAAAGGCCGATGGATTTCTGGAACTGACACAAGTTAAAAATGAGTTTGCAAAAGGGGAAAGTTATCCACTTATCACTTACAGAACATTAGGCTAGAGTGCTTGAGGTTTTGAATAACTTTATAAACCTTAAGTCATGCGCGGAAAATAAAGGCCTAATTTTTTCAAGCCTTTATTTATCCGGTATCTCAGTATAAAAGTTTAAAATCTCTAATTTTGCACCTCTGAAAAATAAAAGAATATGTTTGATAATTTAAGTTCGAAACTAGACCAGGCATTTAAGACGTTAAAAGGGCAGGGTAGCATTACTGAAGTCAATGTTGCTACCACAATGAAAGAGATCAGACGTGCCCTGATTGATGCTGATGTGAACTATAAGGTTGCTAAAGAAGTGACCGATGAAATTAAAGAGAAAGCATTAGGTGAAAATGTATTAACAGCTGTTTCTCCAGGTCAACTTCTTACTAAAATCACTAACGATGAGCTAACTGAGCTCATGGGAGGTCAGCATGAGGAAATAGATGTCAGTGGCAGTCCAGCAGTTATTCTTATTTCAGGACTTCAAGGGTCAGGTAAAACGACATTTTGTGGTAAACTGGCAAATATGTTAAAAAAGCAGGGCAACACCGTCATGCTTGCTGCTTGTGACATTTATCGTCCTGCAGCTATTGATCAGTTGAAAGTGCTGGGAGAACAAATAGGCGTAGAGGTATATGCTGAGCCTGAAAATAAAAATGCAGTTCAGATAGCGAGCAATGCAATAAAAGAAGCTAAGTCAAATGGCAAAAAAATACTCATAGTCGATACGGCTGGCCGTTTAGCGGTAGATGAGGAGATGATGAATGAAATCTCTGACCTTAAAAAGGCCTTGGATCCTTCTGAGACACTTTTCGTGGTTGACTCTATGACAGGTCAGGATGCAGTTAATACCGCCAGGACGTTTAACGAACGATTGAATTTCGATGGAGTTGTCTTAACCAAACTCGATGGTGATACCCGTGGAGGTGCTGCAATCTCGATTAGAAGAGTCGTTGAGAAGCCTATCAAGTTTATTTCTCATGGCGAGAAGATGGAGGCCATTGACAAGTTTCATCCGGACAGGATGGCCAATCGAATCTTGGGCATGGGTGATGTGGTTTCTTTGGTAGAGAAAGCACAGGAAACTTTTGATGAAGAAGAAGCCAGAAGGCTAAATAAAAAGATACGCAAGAATCAATTCGACTTCGATGATTTCCTATCTCAATTAGAGCAGATTAAAAAGATGGGTAACATCAAAGATCTAATGGGTATGATTCCGGGGATGGGAAAGGCACTCAAAGGTATTGATGTAGATGATGATTCTTTCAAGCCTATAGAAGCTATTATTAAATCCATGACCAAAGCGGAACGTGAAACTCCAGACTTAATCAATGGCAGTAGGAGAAAGCGTATTGCTGATGGTAGCGGAACTTCGGTGCAGCAGGTAAACAATCTGCTCAAACAGTTTGGAGATATGCGTAAGATGATGAAAACTATGAATAAAATGGGTGGAGGCAAGCGAGGGTTGGCAGCGCTTAATCCATTTGGGAGGTGATTATGCAATATAAGTATTTGATATTGTTGATTTTCACGTTGGCGTTCTTATCATGTTCCGATGAGAATACAGATAATATAGTCACATGTGAGGATTATCGCTTAGGACCTTCTAGTGTTCGATATATTCCAACAATTGATAAACCAAATATTATAACTGAAGATTCGACATTTTTGTCATTTGAAGTTGTAAGTATAGAGTGGTCGCTACCAAATGATCTGAAATTATCCCAATTTCAATCCATTTTGCTCAATGAAAGATTCGAATGTGAAGATTATGATCTTTTTCATCAACTACCTAGTAGTCGTGTTGACTCCTTAAATAATGACTATTCTAATCAACTGATTTATAATTTTGGTATTGAATATGAGCTGGAAGATACAGTATATTTAGCATATAGAATAAGATCAATAAGTCATGATCGTAAGGAATATAGTGAATGGACAGAAGTTAGAAACGTATCTATTGTTCCAGTATCAAATCTAGAATTAAAGACGGTCAGTGCTTCTTATGACTTTAATATAGTTACTGAAGAAATTGGTAACGAATATTATTCTGGGATTGTGAATTCGGATGCCTTAAGATTGGAGGACCATATTAGAGATAATTACTCAGATATTCATCATATTATCGCAATTAGACCTAAGAATGTCATTGGAATTTTTGAAACAAGATTGGAAAATAATAAAGTACCTTTTACAGAAATAGTAGCTGGATTTGAAAAGGCTAATTATGATGATATTTATCCGTTTGATGTATTGGCTGGATTGGCTCCCGGTACTTTTCAAGATAATCCCATAGAAGGTGTTTTGTATCCATTTGGCGGAATCCATAGAAACTTACTAGGTGCTAGTGACAATATGATTCTTGCTTATGAGCTTGATGATGAAATTGGGAGATCTCATAAAGTTGTATTAAAATTTTCCCTGGATGTATATTTTTTATGATATTCCTGATGGGCGTATTAAGAACATATTCTTTCATAATAAAGATGAGCAACTTGTGTTAGTTGAATCATGCTAAGAAGAATTTGAGATTGCATTGTTTGTAACAAAGCAAAAAACTCCAAAAACCCAGACTTAATCAATGATGAAAACTATCCATAAATGGGCGGAGGCAAGAGAGGTTTGGCAGCCTTGAATTCGTTGGGAGGTAATATTGATATTTTAATAGTTCTTTTCTCCTGACTTGACTAATACCCCTGTTTTAAGAGCCTGCATTATTTGCTCAACCAAAGCAGATTTAATCATTTTCTTATCCTCATTGGAAGTGACTTGATAGATATTGAACAACTCCTTTAAGACATTTTCTCCTTTATTTGCACTAGCAAATGAGGCTAAAACCGTATATGAAAAAGAAGTGAGTTCATGCTCCTCCAATGACGTGGGGGTGACTATGGATAATAAATAGTACTCACCCTTTTCCTTATTCTGAATATTTACACAATCCCAATCAGTAGAGAATAGTTTAGAAAACTCACTTAGTTTGAGTGAAGTCTTTAAAAGAGTCTCTTCTTTCTCTGATTTCAGAAGCCCTAAATTTTTTTCTATTTCCACCAGATTACTCATATGAACAAAAGAATCACTTTTCACCCCTAAGCGAAAGTCTAAATTTTCACATTCATAGTTAAAAAGGCAACTTATTCGAGTGTTGTTATTGATGCTGATAATATGCTTTAATGTATTAGTGATACTGCTTAAAATATTATCATCATCATCGAATTCAACTTTCGAGCGATCCGATAATGTTTTGTGAAAATATTTCTGTGCTATATCAAATTTTATTTGATCTACGCTCATATCAAATCTAATGTCCGTATTGCCCCCAACATCTAGTTTAAGTATTGATGGAGTTGATAGTGGTTCAAGTAGTTGCAGGTAAAAATAACCAATACCTGCATTTCCCATGAAAAGGCTATACTCTTCAGGTGATTGAGGGTACCCTGAAATGTATTGAAGAGAGGATTTCTTAAAGCCCAAACTATCTTGACCAACTTTTTCTGCATATGCTAAGTATTTATAATCTTTAAGTTGTCTGTAGGCTTCTAAAAAAAGCATGGCATTACCACCATGACCATGACAGGTAGTGTAAGAGGTATTCATATCTGTAGATTTAGTTATCGATTTGTGAGTACGCGAGATTGCTTTATGGTAATCTATTTTATAGATATTATCATTAAGTAATTCAAAAGCTCTCAATCGTGAAAGGCCAATTCCAGGAGCTCCATGGCACCACGCAGACATATCACCGGATGTCATGAAAAAAGATTCATTGTCACTTAAGTAATTTTCTTTATGCTCTTGGAAGGTCTCATTATCATAATAACTTTTTCTTAAATCCATCCAATTTTCCTTATTAGAATCAAAAAAATGATTCTCATAAGTGAAAGCTTGCTTAGCTAACCAATAAAAAGCTTGATTATTAAAGTATTTTCCTAATTCTAAAAACACATAACCAATTCCTGCCACTCCATGCGAAAATCCGCACAAGCCGCTTATGTTTTTTGATGACTTGTCCCAGTAAATCCCTTCAGTAGAAATATTTGCAGTGGAAATTAGGTCTTTAACAAATAAGTATATTTTGGGAACTAAGTTTTCATCCCTAGTTTTAGAGTGTAAATGAAGAAGACCTAAAAGAGTTCCGGCAGTGCCAGTTAGCAAATCACTCAATTTTGTGTCACTATCTAAAAATTGATGGCAGTCTTCGGCAATTAATAAAGCCTGGTTTTTGTAGTAATCATCATCTAAAAGATCACTTACTTGAAGCAGGGTATAAGCCACGCCCATTTTCCCAGTGTATAAAGCATAATTTGAGTCTATTTTATCAACACAAAAATTTCCAATCCATTTCGCTCCTTCAATCACCGCCTCTAAATATCGCTGATCTTGCGTTTGCCTAAATAGTTCTATATAAAATAAAACGATTCCTGAAACTCCTGAATAAATCGTCTCTGAAGTACTCCAAACGAGGGAACGATTATGATCGTAAGTTATGGTTTTCCATGAAAAACCATTAGAATCTTTTATTACTCGGTCCAAAAGTTTGTCACCTATTCTTATTGCCTCAGTTAGCAATTCCCTTTTTAACGGAATGTTCATTATATTTTTAATAAGTAAATCCTAGATTAATGAAATTGACTTAAGCCAATTTCATCACTTTGCTTTTGTATTTGTTTAATGCTCTCAACTAGTAAGTAGCTTAGATAGGCTTCATCTCTATTGTTTATACCTAGTCTATTATTGATCATGTGAACGTAACTATCATAAATAGCCCAACGCTCTTGATGTTGTATTGGGAAATCACCGTTGTCTTTTTGCATGTACCATTCTGGAGGTATCAGATTTTTATCCTTTTGAACCGCGTTAAGCTTATGCCGTATTTTTTTCATATCTGCTACCCAGATATTGAGCCATTCTTGTTCAAAACCTTGACCTTCGTTCAGAGCTGCCCAGACTGCTCCAATAAATGGGAACAGTGTTTCTTGTTGTGATTTAAGATTCTTTTTAAAAGTGTTCAATGTTGCTAACTTTCTTTTTTTGATTTCTTCATTAGGTATTTCTTTTTCAAAGAAATAGTAAGCCCGCGGTAGCCAGTTTTCAAAAAAATGAGTAAAGAAAATGGACATTTCATCGAGTTTCATTCCGAGAGCATAAGCAAACCCTAAATGCAATTGTATGGCAGCCCCTAATGCTCTGGTATAATCCCATGATTTCAGATTTTCCTCAATGATGGCTAATATGGCTTTTGAAGAAGCTTCAAATTGTCTTTCGGCAATTTTAATCCCTGCACTACCACCATATCGCTCTGTTTCAGGCTTGTAATCAACAAATTGAATGGAATTATTAGGATACCATTTATTCTTTTCAGGGGTATCTTCAGCCCATTTAGGTTCTGATCTTTTCGAAAGATTTTGCTCAAAATATTGTTTGAAGTGTTCTGTAAGTCTCGGCTTTAACTTATTCTCTAAAATTGCCGTTTCTCCTTTAAATCTCAATCTTATGTGAGGCCCCCTTTCCCAATAGCGGATAAAAAAGAACTGTTCCGCTAAGCCATTTTGAAGTACGTTTTCGGTAAATGGTTTTACAGCTTCTACTAGTAATTTCTCCCAAGGCTCAGCATAATATATGTAGATGGCCAGCCATTTTTTACTATTTTCTATTTGTACCATTGAATTACAAATTCTGACACGAATCGTTCACTATCTATTTTTAGCATTTGGCTTGAGCTGGGAAGCATCTCCCGAATTTTGATGGAACTTGGTGCTTTAGTAATTAGTTTTTCCATCAAATTGATGAGTAATGGATTACGGAAATCGATGTATTGTGGTTTGTAGTCATCCCGAGTAAGCTTGTTAGCTAATTCGGGATCAGTATTACCCCATCTGTCAGGGTTAATAAAAACAAAAACTTCGTCAGGCATATCATTAGTTTTTCTCCATTCATTTATTTTTAAATAGTATTCCCAATCACTATGATATGGCATTTTATGGGGTATACATTCTTTTGGAACATTCCATGTTTTACGTTGGAGAATGATTTGATCTTCATAAATAATTCTTGGAAGTACACGGATTTCAGGTTTCCCCCGTTTTTTATTTTTTTGATTCTTATTCTTAGTATAAAGTTGAGAATTTACAGTATTTATAATTTGATGGGTCTGAATATATTCTGCTTTAGAAAATTTATTGAGCAGTTGAAACAGTTGGGACCTACCCATACTGCCTTGAAAACCAAGATCAAAAATTTGGGCATTTTTACCTGTCGGTTTATGTTTAAGCTTTAGTAATTTTTCCTGACCATCATAATGTACGGAAAAATCGGTGATAGGAATTTGTTTTTCTTCAGGAAGTGTATTATGCCCACCTGGCATCCATATCTCATAAGGCATTAAAGGAGGGTGCAGGTTTGCATTGAAGTATGAGGCATCACAATCTTCAATCAGAATACTATCATCATCATTAGTGCTATCATTCCAATGATTTAATTTTGACGTCACTTCATCATCAAAAATGTGAAGGAATCTGCTCAACATCTTACCATACCCTGCGAAGGTGCCGTTTATTACAGCCTTTAATTGTCCTGAATCATCAATGTAAAATTGAATAAAAGAACCGTAAGAAATTCCTTTTGAGTCATTAGAGCCGTTGTTAAGAAAAGCATTGGTTTTTTTAATACTCTCAAGACTTAAGTCTACCTGACCGTTGCTTTCACGAACTAATTCCTCAATTTCTGAAGAATATTTTTCACTCCATGATTTCAACTTCTCGTTTCTGTCTTTTAAATGAGGAATGTCCAAAAATGGATTTTCAACGGTTTGTTTTTCTGTTTTTAATTTGTTTTTTATTGACTCCTGTTCTGAAGAATCTGCTTCTTCTTTTGTCTTTTTCAGTGCCTCCTTTTTTTGATTTTCCTCGTACTCTTTTAGAGGTTTTTTATACTCACGAAAGTAATCTTCATAGAATGTCAATAGGTTGACGGAAGTGTTGTTTTTATACTTTTTAAGAAAGTAGTGAGTCATTTTTAATTTTTCGTCCTGCATTCCTTCAAATAGCTTTAAAGACTGCATCAGCGTATCCAATTTTTTAATTAACTGATATACTTTCTCTTCATTGAATGATGCTTTAGCTTCTCGGGTAGTATCTTCATAAAACATCTGCTGTGGTTTGAACATAAAAAAAGTTGAAGCCTTATGTTTAAATGGCTCATCTTTATTGACATCTTCTTTTTCTTCTTCATTACTATTTTCTTTTTGCGCCTTAAGTTCTTCTTGTTTTTTTCTCCATTCAGCTTGCCTTTCGGCCGGTGTTTTACGTTCGTCCTCTGGTAGCCCTGCTTCCTTATGAATAGTCATGCAAATTGCACGAAAGTCTTCATGAGCTTCATTAAGAAGTTTAACTCTTCCTTTATCGTCTCTTTCAGCATAATTATCAGCATTATTTCTTAATTTTTTTAGCACTTCAATGAGACTAGAAATGTGGGGCACATTATTTTCTTTGAGTTGAATTAATTTTTTAACAAGTCTGATGTCCCAGTCCGGGTCTATACCCGATACTCCCATATTATATTCCAGACAGCCATAGTCTAAAAGTTGTTTGACATACACTTCCAATTCCTCATCTGTTGCATCAATATTTTCTCTCAGTTTAGTAAGCAGTTCATTAAATATAACTCCGACTTTGTTTTCTCCGGCAATATCTATTATTAGCTCAACAACCGGATTGTATGGAATACGCTGAAAGGATTCAATGTTATTGTTGTTAGTGAGATATAAGAAGTGATCGTCTTTTTTCTCCAGAGTAGGATTGGGCCTTAAATGCAACCATAGGTATGCATCTTTATAATTCTTAAACAGGTCAAAAATATATTTGAGAAGGTTATTATTTAGGCGAATATGACTTTTCACTTTTTTACTTCCTACGTGTGAGATGTCAATAGGCTTCACGTTCTTTTTTAATTCAGCCAATGATAAATTCGTGAATGTACTGAAAGGAGAGGTCTTTGTATAAAGTCTGGTTGCATATTTGATCAGCCCCTGTTCTATCTGAAATTCTTTTTTTCTAAAGGTATTTATGTCTTTGGTGATATATGATTCTACTCTGTCCAGAAGAGATTTGCTTGATAGCAATAAACCTTTTTTGAGACCATCACCACCAACAATTTTTTTTAGTTCTTTTCTGTTTTGATTGATGGTTTGATTATAACAAGTCTCATAAGAATTAACTTTTGTTTTGACACTACTGACCAGTTTTAGGTAGTCGTCTACAGCCTTTTTGAGATCTGACGTTAGTACTTCCCTGGCTTTGTTAAGGTTGTTATTTTTTACCTTTCTTTCGTTGAATAAATCTCTTCGTACATTCTGAATAATATTTTGATCGGTTTGCTCTTCAAGACTTTCAATAAAGGTGAAAAGTTTATCACAGAGATTTTCTTTGATCTCTTTTTGCTTTTTTTTCAATTCAATTATTTCAAAGACAGCTTTACTGATGGAACTACTATCCATTCTCGCCCACTGTTCGTAAGATTCACCTCCTAGTCTTATGAGGCTGTAAGGAAATATTTTCATTAAAATTTATACTTTAAATTGTTCAAACAGCTGGATAATGATTAGTTTCATTAGCGTAGTTTCTTCACGTAAATAATTATTAGTAAAAAACCAATTAAAGAAAGAATGATAGACCATACCCAGGTATTCGAGTCAGATTCAATTGATGAATCATCTCCATAAGCCACAAATGCGGCCCAATAGTACGGATGCGAATAACTCAAATTTCCGTTATTGAGCAGATCTATTTTACTGCTTCGTAAAGCTTCACTTTTAGTCATTCCTTCTGCCAAATACTTGTAAAAACTATTCATAAATATTGAAGTACTTCTGTCGTCTACCTGCCAATGGCTCATAACCACACTTGGTACCCCTGCATAGGTAAATGCATGGCCCAAACTCATGACTCCTTCACCTTTTTGAACTTTACCATAACCTGTATTACACGCACTGAGAACGGCCATTTCAGCATTTAATCTGGTATTATACAATTCAAATGTATGCAGGTAGCCATCGTTCAAAGTATCCTTGCTGTCTAATGAAAAAGCTATTTTAGAATACATAGGATTTTGATCATCTATAAGACTATGGGAGGCGATATGAATAACTCCATACTGTCCTACCTTTTCTTTAAATATTGTTTCAGTAGCATCTTTCCCCAGATAATTGACCCCCTCAAAATGAGCGCTTAGGCCTTTGACTTCTTGCTCTGTCCAGCCTAATGATCCTAAAGTACTTCTTACGGTATCAGGTTTAGAAAGCCCAGATAGCTTATTTTCAAAAGAAGGAGCAAATGCCAAAATGTTATTGCTATTTTTTACACGACCACGAGATGCCAGGTTGTTCAATGAAGCAGTAGCAGAATTGGCGTAGTGGACATTGTGTTGTTTTAATAAATAAGCTAAGGTTGTATAGTCAACATTCTCTACTTTCGGAGCGTTAGTAAGCACTGCTTCAAAGGGAATGAGAGCCAACTTACCGTCTGGTATGATAATTAGCTCTTTCCCTTTAATAAAGTCTTCAACGGGAAGCAAAAGTTTTTCATATAAGTAATAGGCCGAAGTAGCATATAGATTAAAACTTTCAAGTGTTTGTTTAGTTAGTCTTGGAGTTATTAAACCACTTCGAAAGTTGTCGAAATTAGTATGAAAAGTGGAATCAACTCCCACTTTATAAACTTCATAATCGTTCCACGTGATGGCGAAAATATAGTAATTACTGTCACTTACAAAGTATTCTAATAGAGCCTGATTTGCCTCTAGCAGTTCAGTTTGAATCCACTTTATAGAAGCAGTTTTAGTGAAGTATTTTAGCTGATGATAATTTGGATAATTAATTTCAAATTGTCGAAGAATATCTTCATGTTCTCTTTTAAGTTCAAATAGTTTAGCCTCTAAAGCATCATTATTTACAACCTTTTCGCTATTTTTTTTATTTAACAACTTTGATTGAAAGAATGAAATGTCATGCTGCAAATTCTCTTCCCTTCTTATTAGGCTATCCGGAATGGAAGCATAGTTTTTAGCTTTTAAGTCTGAAATTGATTCCAGTAAAAAATTACTCTTATTTTTTTCTGAAAAGTAAAAAGCGAGATTTAAGTAGCTAACATCTTTGGTTAGCTCATACAACCTGTAGCACGTGTGAAGTGCCTCTTCGTATATTTTAAAAGTAGTATTGCCCAGAACTAACCTATCACTACTTAACAATTTCGAATTGCGTATTTTATCATTTAGCTTATCACTTAATTGAAAGGTGCTAAGTGCCAAAGTTAAATGCCGCTGATCCCCATCAGTTTTATATTTTTCTACTAGGCTATAAGCTTTGTTGTAAAGAGAGTTCAGTAAAATATTTTTATCAAGGTGGTTTTCTAAATTAGGGTTGAAACTAAATTCAGATTTATCAAAATCAACCACATTAAATATTATTGCTTGCTGGAAATGAAATAATGCTGAATCCGGGTTATTGAAATTCAAGTGAAACAAACCCAGCGTATTATGAATAGTTGAAAGCTCAGGATTTTTTTCCTTAAAGATAGTTTCTAATACATTTTTTGAGTTATTCAAATTTTCTGAAGCCAATAATTTATTTCCTAGCTCCTGATGACATAGACCTATCTGTATATAGCTATTTGAAGTGGCAATATTGCCATTTTCTCCATATAGAGTTTTATTGACTAATAGTGTTTTCAAATTGTAGTCTAGTGCTTTTTTATAATCATGTTTTTTGAAACTCACACTTGCGATATTGGTATAAGCATCAGCTACCAGGTAGTGGTTCTCTCCAAATGCTTCTTTTCCTATCAACAGGGCTTTGTTGTAGTACGTTAAGGCTTCGTTAAATTTTCTTTTAAATTCCAACACCTGACCTATTCCATTATAAATATTGCCTAGTTCATAGTGATCACCCCCATAGAGCTTTTCATAAATACTTAATGAAATCATATAATACTCTAATGACAAATCTTGTTCTCCAACTAAATAGTAGAAAAACCCAAGATTATGATATGCATCTGCAACCAATAAATGATCCATGCCATATTCTTGTTTTCTTATCTCCAACGTAGCTTCAAAGCTCTCCAGAGATAATTCAATGTATCCTTTCCTGAAATAGGTGATGGCCAGATTACTGTAAGCATCTGCTAAATGCAGTTTAGGAATATCTTTTAAATTCTTCCGTATTTCTACGATTTTTAACTGATATTCAAGGGCCTGATCAAATTCTGATTGGATGTTGTAACAATTACCAATGACTTCAAGGGCACTACTTTCTAATAATGTATTTGAACCCATTCGATCCATAATCTCTTTGACCAATCTTTTGGAATAGCTAATGGCAGAATCCAGCTTTCGTTGCCTGCGAAGCGTAGAGGCTACCTTGATTCTTGACTTGAAATAGCTCTCCAAGAGGTTATGCTTGTCAAAAATCAGTGAAGATTTGTCGTAGTAAAAAATTGCACTATCAAAGGCTCCTGATTTGTATAATGAATGCGCCTTATTTAAATAAAAATGTGCAACCGCAGTATCTTGTTTCATTTCTGCTGAAGCAAATGCAACATTCAAATTAACCAACCTAAGGAGTATTGATATGAACAGTGTGGCAATGAATACTTTAATTGTATAGCAAGGCATTTTTATTTTTGATTAATTTCCCTAAAACTATCTGTTTTCGCCAGAGAAATAAAAAAGAGTGATTTTAAAACCACTCTTTTATTCTAATTTAAATTAGTCACAACATTGTGATTCGATAGTACATGTATTAGACTCATTTATAGTCGTGCAATCCTCAAAAGTAGCCTGACATGGACCTGGGCAAGAAGCAACAGTAGGAGGGTTAGTAGCACCACAACCTCCAACCAAAAATGTTCTAAGAGTCCCACCTTTTAAAGTGTTCTCCGTACCATTGTCGAATTCTGTCACAAAACTTTTGACTCTCAATTCATTGAGGTTTAATTTTTTATTTTTCATAATAATATAAATTAAAGAATGCCTACTCTATTACGGGTTTTTCGGCTACCACCATTTTATTATGAAATAAAAATTGAAAGGTTAACATATAAAGCGAATTGGCTTGGTCAACAATTACTATATGGAAAGAGTAGCATGACCGCTACTCTTTCTTTAAGGAATATTTAATCACGATGTGCAGTAAGTTCAGTACATATACCTGATGCAACAGGATCTCATCCCCCTGTGCACTCATCTTAGTTTTAATACTCCTCCTCTTAGTTAGGACAAGACATCATCACTTTTTCTTATTGATTACACATAAGATGTGTATCTTTAAATTCTTGACAACCGTCATCACCAGAAACCGCTGACCCACAATACACATTAGGATCGCAGGAGGGATGGCCATTTGCAGAAGGATCGGGGTCGTCACGGCACCAAAACCATGAAAAAAGTCCTCCGTTTACAGTTTTTGCCTTATCAGCATCAAACTCTGTCACAAAGCTCTTTACTCTCAGCTCGTTCAGATTTAATTTTTTGTTTTTCATAATAATATAAATTAGAGAATGCCTACTCTGTTAAGGGTTTTTCGGCTACCACCATTTTATTATGAAATAAGAATTGAAAGGTTAACGGAATGTCTTACTATTTTTTATATCATTGTTTCATACTTTAATTCAATATGGATCAAGAGGAATTTGATGCGATAAAAGAGCAGCTCAAGTCTGGTAATAATGAATACTTGAAGGTTCTTTTTGAACAATATGGGGCTTACTGTATTAGTAATGTCCAACGCAAATTCAACTGTGATCTGGAAGATGCTGAAGATATTTTTATTGATGCCATATTAAGCTTTCGGGATAAATGCCTTCGTGATAAAATCTCTTATTTGACTAATGCACGAAACTATTTGTATTCCACATGCTTAAATATGAAGCGCCAAAAGAACTATTCTATCAAAAGAAAAAAAGAGAAAGAACATGAAGTAGCGCTCTATCTATATGATGAGAATGACGATTTGTTGGAGTTCAAAGAAAAACTAATAACTCTATCAATGCGTTCATTTAATCAGTTAGGTGAATCTTGTCAACAGATATTACGTTATTTTTATGTTTATAAACATAGTATGAGCGAGATTGCGGAAAAAATGCAATTGGCTAATGCCAACACAGCAAAGGTAACAAAGGCCAGATGTTACAAGAAATGGCTTGAAATTGTAAAAGAAGGTAGTGAATAAGTCAGAAAACGATAAGGAACTCATAGAAGAATATCTTGATGATTCATTGAATGAAGAAAAGAAGCAGCTTTTTAAAAATAGACTTGCTGACTCAAAATCTTTTGCTGATGAGGTAGAACTCCAGTCAACGATGATTGCTACTATTAAAATGGAGGAGCGGAAGCTTTTGAAATCAGAATTAAAAGAGCAAGCCATTAGACTCAGGCCATTTACTGCGAAGCGCACATCTAGAAAATTATATTACATAGCTGCTGCCATAACAAGTTTGGTAGTAGTATTCTATTTCTTGTTACCAAAGTCTGATTCATTGTTCGAGGCTTATTACGTCCCTTTTCCTGAAAATCCAATTGTCAGAAGTGAGAGTAATATTTCGAATGATTATCATAAAGCCATGAACTATTACAGTAGGGGTGAATATGACAAAGCACTGGAGGTTTTTAATTTGATAAAAAGCTCCGCTGGTCAGGAGGAGATATTATTATATATAGGTAATTGTTACTTAAGTTTAGATCAGCCTCAGGAGGCTATTCAATCATTCAAATCTCTAATAGAAGATGCAAATAATGAAGTGATTAAAGTCCATGCTGAATGGTTTTTGGCACTATCTTTTCTTGAGAGTGGTGGTCTTGAAGAATCAAAAAGAATACTAAGGCAGATAAAGGGAGATGAGCGTAACCAATATCGACAAAAGGCGTCCGAGCTGCTTAATAAACTAAGATGGGTATTATATTAACTGTTGCTATCAAGCAATGTTCGAAATTGATTAAATACACGCTCAATAATTCTTAAGTCTTTTGTAATTATTTCCGCTGTTCCCTGCATCTCCCGATCAAATTGGAGTTCTTTTTTATAACTGCTTTTTAAGCCATTTGGGAGAGCTAGTGATAACGTATACTGGTTATTAGTTGGTACTATTGATTTTGTTTTTATTTTACCCAAGACCATTCCATACTCCTGATACGGATAGTTATCAAGTTTAATGTTCACCCGCTGGCCTTCTTCTACTTTTCCTGAACCAGCAACTGGCAAGTCAACTCGGCCAAAGGCATTTGTTTCCTCTGGAATAATGGTCATTACTTCATCACCAGCATTAACAAATTGGTGATCACTCCAATAAGTTGATAGTGATGCCACACCTTGGGTTGGTGATATTATTAAAAATTGTTGTTTCCAATTCTCCAATTGACTTTCAAGTTTTTCAAAAGCCTGTTGAATATTTTCTTCTAAGTTTCTAGCTTGCTCTATTTTCTTACTTCTTAAATCAGCTATTTGTGTGTTAAGCTGACTAATTTGTATTTTATTATTTATAAGATTGGCTTTGGATAGCTGATGTGTATTCCTTCTTTGTAGAAGAATAGATTCTGCGTTATTTTTTTCAAATACGGTGGTAGCATCATTATTAAATAATAAAGAATCACGGGTGTAATTTTCATGAGCGATATCCAAACTCCTTTTTTGGATGGAAACTTGATTTTCAATTGAGTTATTTAACTCTCTAAATTGATCTATTCTGCTTTCAAGCATAGTTATTTGCTCATCATAATATCTCAATTCATTAAATAATCTCAAATCAGACAGGCTACTAATAAACTGTAAATAGTCCTTTTGAAGGCTTCCAAGACTTAAATCTTCCTTGATTATTGGATATTCGTTAATGGATAACCCAGAGAATCTTTTGCATATTGTATCTAAATAAATTACATCATTTGTGATAGCCGGATTTTCAATTACTGCAAGAATCGAATTTCTTTTTACATGACTACTATCTTCCACCATCAATTGAATTGCTCCGCTCGACTTTGCTATCATATTAACTGGAGGAATAGGTGTTGTAATGGTGACTCGAGCTACTATTACATCAGGATACTTTATGAACCAACTGGCTATGAGCGTTAATAGTACAGCTGAAAAAATTGCTGTGATTCCCCATCTTATTAGCCAATTGGGTATATGGCTTAAAATTTCCTGAACTTCTTCACTTCGTATTTCAATACTTTGATCTTTTTCCAGATTTGGCATGTTGGTATCTTTAATATCTTATTGATATTATCCAAAAAAAGAAAAAAGGTTAACAAACAGTACCGTGTTTGAAGGGATTAATTTCCTAGCTCTAGTTGATTTTTGACAAGCTCATAATAGTCACCTTTCTTTTTCGTTAATTCCTGATGAGTACCAACTTCTGTTATTTCTCCTTTCTGTAGGACGACAATTTGGTCAGCATTTTTTACAGTACTCAATCTATGTGCAACAACCACAACAGTTCTATTTTTGAAAAATTTATCTAAATTCTCCATAATGACTTTTTCGTTATTAGCATCTAGTGCATTCGTTGCTTCATCGAAGTAAAGGTATTCCGGGTTTTTATAAACAGCTCTTGCTATTAATAAGCGCTGTTTTTGACCCTGACTTAATCCATGTCCATCACTGCCAATTTTAGTATTGTACCCAAGTGGCATAGATTCGATGAAATCTTGAATGTTAGCTGTTCTTACTGCATACAGCAGTTTTTCTTTGTCAATTATTTCATCACTTACTGAAATATTATTGGCTATTGTATCGGAAAAGATAAAACCATCTTGCATAACAGCACCACAGCGATCTCTCCAAAGTCTGTTACTGATATTGCTCAACTTGATATCTCCGAGTTTAAGATTTCCAGAACTAGGTTCATAAAACTTCAATAAAAGTTTTAACAATGTAGTTTTTCCGCTTCCACTTGCTCCAACTATAGCCGTAATTTTCCCTTCTGGGATTGTCATTTTTATATCCTTTAGGACCATTTCAGAGTGCGGACCTTCATACTGGAAGCTCACTTCCTCTAATTTCAAAGACTTATCTTCCGGAAAGATGGTCACTTTGTTAGAGCTATCTTCTTCCTCGTTGTCTTTTTCATGGATTTCTCCAAGTCGTTCCAGACTAATTTTTGCATCTTGGGTAGAATGTATAAAACCAACTAATTGATTAATAGGAGAATTGAGTTGTCCAATAATATACTGAATGGCTAACATCATACCTAGAGTTATGTCACCATCAATAACTGCTTTGGCTGCTATAAACGAGATGAATATATTTTTTACTTCATTAATAAGAGTTGACCCTGCCGTTTGATATTGATTTAGGGACAAACTCTTTAAGCTAACTTTAAAAAGCTTTGCTTGAATTCTTTCCCATTCCCAGCGTTTTTGCTTCTCGCTATTGTGCAGTTTAATTTCCTGCATACCTGTTATTAATTGAATCAAGCCACTCTGATTACTAGACATTTGATCAAAGCGTTTATAGTCTAAATCTCTTCTCTTTTTCAAAAACACCAAGATCCAAATCGTATATAATGCACTTCCTATAAAAAAAACAGTGAATATGCTTAAATCGTAATAAGCTAATACGGCTCCAAAAATCACCAGATTGACCATGGAGAATAAAATGTTCAGCGTTGACGAGGTCAGGAATACCTCTATTCTTTTGTGGTCATCAATTCTTTGAAGTAAGTCGCCTATCATTTTCGTGTCAAAAAATGATATGGGAAGCTTCATCAATTTGATAAGAAAATCTGACAAAATTGAAATATTCATCCTGGTGCCAATATGAAGAAGTATCCAACTCCTTATGAACTCAACAGCAGTTCGACTGAAATACAGCATGAGCTGCGCAACCAGAATCAAAGTAACAAAGTCAATATCCTGATTATTGATTCCAACGTCTACAATGGACTGAGTCAGGAAAGGGAAAATTAATTGTAAAAGACTACCTAAAATAAGGCCTAAGAATAACTGTATGATAAATCTCTTATATGGCCTTAAATATTTGAACAAAAATGAAAAACCTGTTTTATCCAGAGGCTCATCATCTACGCTATGAAACTCTGGAGTTGGTTCTAACAAAAGAACTACCCCCGTTTCTTCTCCCTGATCTTTATCACTCAACCAACCTTCCAAAAATTCTTCTTTTGTGTATTTAACAAGCTCGTGGGCAGGGTCGGATACCAAAACTTTATCCTTTTTGAATCCGTAAACTACCACGAAATGTTGTTGTCTCCAGTGGGCTATAAATGGGGTAGGAGCTTCTTCCTTTAATTTATCAAATGGTATTTTGGCAGCTAAGGTTCTGAACCCAATTGATTCTGCTGCATCACTAATACCTAATAAAGAAACACCTTCTCTTGTGATAAAGCTTTTTTCACGGAGCGTCTGTAACGAATAACTCTTGCCATAATATTTAGCAATTATTCTAAGACAGGTCGGACCGCAGTCCATAGTATCAAGTTGGCGATAATGAGGAAATTTAGTCATTTGGCTTTAATGCTGATACAATACTATTGATTCAGCAAGCATACAGTATTTTTTAAGTATTTCATATAAAGTATGTATTAACTAGCCATACTTTATGACTTTGGTTTTAACTAAGAATAATAAAGCCTATGGAACTTCATTTCTATACCTTCATCACCTTGAATTAGCACTATTCTCTAAAACCTCAACGACTTTAATGATTATATTTTCTTGTGAATTTTGGATCTACTGCACAACTATTCGTTTTACCATAGAAGTGGTGCCATCGGTTAAATTTAGTAAATACATACCACAAGATAGATTTGATAAATTTAGCTTAATCATAGAATAGCCTTTACTATGGTCAACAGATTTATTTAACCACAATTTACCGTCTAAACCTATTACCTGAAGTTCGACTTTTTCAGTAAAAGTTTTATTAATTGTTAGGTTAACAATATCAACAACAGGATTTGGATGAATGAATATATTTTCATCAATTCCTTCTTCGTCTAAACTGGTAATTAATGTTTCCCCATCACAATTTTCATCGATCCCATTATCAGGAATATCTATAGCACCAGGATTAATAGAACTATCATTATCATCACAATCAATAAAGCTATTATATCCGTCTCCATCTTCATCTACCACAGCTGTGAAACCCTCAAGCTCAGCAATATCCGCTGTCCAGATACCTCGCCCGTGAGTAGCAATGATTACCTGACCATCTTTAATTTTGAAATCCCAGATAGTAACTGAGGGAAATTCATCAACCAGATTCCAGTTTGCTCCACCGTCCATAGTTTCAAACAAGCCGATCTCTGTTCCTGCCCATAGTACATTAGAGTCAAAAGGCATTGCCTGTAAGGCGAACGTGGCCACATTTGGAAAACCAGTACTAGTACTCTCTGCGCTATACCCTGAAATATCCACCCAAGTCTGTCCTAAATTTTCGGTTTTCAACACTTTAGGGGAATTAGCTACAGAGAATACTGCAAACGCTGTATTCATCTCTGTAGGATGTGAATATATACCGGTACAAAGCCCAATTTTTGCAAAATTGGGTACCGCAGTGAATGATTCCCCTCCATCTTGAGAAACAAAAAGTGAACCTGAAGTATCCATTCTTCCACCAGCCCAGACTACGCTAGGGTGAGCCTTTGACACCTCAACGTCTATACCTGTCCAAAATCCCCATCCTGTGGTAATTGGAATTTCTTTCCATCTTTTGCCAAAATCCGTACTTTTAAAAACACCTGTGCTCTCAACTGTAAATAAAACATCTGGATCTTGATATGAGCTGGAAAGCCTCGAAACAAAAGGCCCATTTCCTTTTAAGCCGTTCGTAGCGTTATATCCTGTCACCCCACCATCTTCAGTACCTACAAACCCATTAAATTGTGAGCCACCTATAAATTTTAATGGATCAGTATAATGAGCTACAACTTCAAAGCCATCACCACCGATAAAAAAGTTGTAATCCGATTTATCTGAAGCATCTTCTCCATTTGATGATAACCAAGTACCATTGTCTTGTGTACCACCTCCATATTGTTCTGCTCCTGCCACTTTATCAGCTCCATAAAATTGTGTTGTATTATATCCAGCTCCAGACCATATCCAATCTCCCTCTGAAATTCCTGGGTCAGAGTCTTCTTTAGAGACGTAAATACCCCCATCGTTTCCTAGCAAAATTTTAAACTCGTTCTCGGCCGTATTAGTAATTATTGGAGTTAAAAAATGCTGATCTGGATGTACACCAGAAGTAGTGCCTTGCGTGAAACGATTAGGTCCTCCAAAGCGACCATAGACATCAGCTACAAAGTTCAAATCACTTCCCAAAGATATTGTTGTTTCTGATGATATTATCAATTCCGAATTTGGTAATGCTGCTGCATTCCAAGTCGCCCCATTAGCTAAGACTGGCCAAATAAAATGCATTTCTCTATGTTCATGACCCCCATTTAAAGTGATATCCGAACTAGGGTTTATTGGATCATACTCGATGTTATTTACAAATATATATTCACGACTGTGTGTAATTCCATCTCCGGACGTATTTTCTTCAATTAGATCGAACACTTCATTATCCTGTTGATCCCTGAAACAAACCATTAACTGTTTATTGTCCGTTACATTCCAAACTTCAAAAGGTACCTCTACATAATCTTCATAATTGTAACTTGAGGCAGGTACTCCTGAGCCAGCTCCAGCCGGAACTGTAAAACGATGCGCCATTTGACTAACTCCTGCTCCGAAACGGATTTCAATCGTTTTGTCACCAGCTTCTACGGTGGTAGCATCCAATAATCCTCCTGCAGAATTGGCACCAAAGTCTACAAAATCCATAAACCCATTAACTTCATTAGAGTTTAAACTATAGCTACTAGATAACCCGTCCAGTGAAGAGTTCAATTCTAATTGGAAAACTGAAACACCTCCAAAATACACTTTACCATCATCAAAAGGATGTACCATAATAGTATTATCGTACCAGCCTTGTCCGCCAAGAAAATCGACCCCGGTAACTCCGTTATTAACGTTAACTAATTTCCATTCTAATCCTCCATTGTCAGTGAAATATAGATCGGAACCTGTTCCTGAAGATCCTCCAAGTGCAGACCCATAAACCTTATTGGGGTTGCTATATGACACTCCAAGTTCCATTCGACCTGATAAATTGAGCCCTGAGCTCATATCACTCCAAGTAATACCGGCATCAGTAGATTTGACTACTCCAACTCCAAGAATTGCAGCATATTGAATATTGAAGTTAGATGGAGCTGCTATAATCTGTTGTACCGAGGATGATGTTGAGTAAACTTTTGTCCATGTAGCGCCTCCATCAACAGATCTCATAATAGCACCAACAGGATCGGGGGAGCCAGCTAACTCTTTTCTTCCTGCAGTACTTGCAACTAGTACATTCTCGTCAGTAGGATCTACAATAATTCTACTGACATTGATAAAATCATTAGTGGTTGTATTTGGCAATAACGACCATGTCACTCCTTTGTCAATAGATTTATAAATTCCATCACCATTTAAAATAAAGGTTCCTAGGAATATAAAGCCCTCACCAGTTCCTGCATAGATAACTGAAGTGTTAGCCTCTGACATAGCTAAAGTTACTATAGCCATATTACTTAAATCCGGAGCAATTTCAGACCAGGATTGACCCCCGTTAGTAGTCTTCCAAATTCCTCCACTAACATTGGCGGCAAACCAAGTTTGCTGCGAAGCATCATCAGGGTCTATAATAATTGATCTGGTCCTGCCTGGTACATTGGCAGGTCCTCTTTCAGTAAAAACAGCACTAACTTCATTTTTTGCATTAAACTGACGTTTTCTTTGCCTTGCTTTATCAAGCTCTTCATTTTTACTGAACAACTTATATTGTGGATATTTTAAGGGAGCATTTAAATCCTCTTGTCCAGCCCTGATCGCTGATTGATAATATGCGTACTTCTCAGCCCCGTCATATCGTTGGTTATTTATAATAAGTGGTTTTTTTGTAACCTTTATTTCAAAAGGCGAAGGGTTTTCAGAAACACTTTTGGTATAAAAAAATCTAGAGTAGGCAGTTGCAGAAGCAATTGCTACTCCTAATACCAAAATTATTTTCGATAGATTTTGGAATTTATTCATTAGTCTGATTAAGGTTTTGAAATTTGTTTCTTTTTCTTTTCTATATTATATATATAATAGTTCTCTGAGTCGTTATCGGTAGATATACCAATCATCAAATCCACTTGAACCTCTTTGTTTGAAATCCACTCCACTTTTCGAATACGTTGTGTTGATTCATAAACCAATTCTTCATTAATTATATCATAAATAAAAAAAGATAATACAGTGAAATTGCTCTCGGTAGAACTACCGATACACAATGTATGGGTCTTACTTTCATTCATTTGATAAACGATATCTTCTCCGTATTTCACTAATGCTATCTTCTCGTAGGTTTTAATTGAAGAACTATAATTGGATACATCTTTGGTTTTTGAAGTAGAATGACATGAAATGAATGTACATAGCAGACTAATTACTGCCAGCTTATAAATGTTCATCATTAATGGTAAAGTGGTTTCCTATTTAAGATAAAGTGCAATTTAATAATAAATTAGTTTTGGTATGTTGTTACTGTTGTTCTTGACAATCATTCACATGATTATGTCTGCAACCATGCAAAAAGCTCCATCAACCAAGCAATACCGATATGAACTAATATACCTCCGTAAATATTCTTGGTTCTAAGAGTCAAAATACCTAAGAGATAACCTCCAAAAAATGAGCTGATAGCTTCTCCAAGGGGTTTACCAAAATGTAGAACACAGTAGGTTACTGCCATGGGAAGGACAACATAGGGGCCGAGAAATCTTATCAAAGCAAATATTAAAAAACCACGAAAGAATAACTCCACGCAAAAGAAGCCTAATGCATAACCGGCTTGATAAATAATAAATAGAAGATTGTAACTGAAACCAGTATAATTGCTAAATAGGTCGATACCAGCTTTCGCATAATTAGGGTATGTTTTTAAAAAAGAGGTGTTTAGAGAAGCCATGTAGATTAATGGTATCATGAGTACTAGTAATACTAGATAATGCTTCACTTCTACTTTGTTTGACAACCCCAGAAGACTATCATCATCTTTCTTAAGATAAACCCAGTAGTAGATGCCCATCGGTAGAATCATTGTTATAATATGTGCCCATCGTTGCAGGGACTTATAAATATATTGGAAGGAATGGACATGGTCTGAAATAACTCTTGCTATATCCATATTATAATGCTGCCCTCTGTCAAAAGCTAGAATAGAAAAGCCTATGCAGATAGTTATCCAGAAGTTCTTGTTATTCAAAAATCTCTGATTTGTGAATATCTGAATAAAACAGCATGTAACAATATAACTAATAATATGAACTAAAAAGAGTAATACTATTCGGACGTAGCTTCCAAAAAATGAGTCAATATAAGAGTCTTCAAAATCAAAATGGAAGTTAAATACTAACAAAAAAGCAACCCAAAGAAGAGTTACAATATATAATTTTGAGTGAAAATAATTTTTTAAATAGTTGCAAATGTGATAAAGTGTATAACTCATCCTATACTATTATCATTGAGTTTTATTCAGTATTAAATTTTAAAAATTTGAATATCTTTTTCTTTTTGTCGTAGTAACTATAGTAGAACATGTTGCCTTGATTCGAGTATGTTGTGAAATGAATTTTAAGTTTTTGCTTGGTTATATTCGTTTTATAATCTATGATTCTTTTTTTTAAAAAATCACCAGAATAATTTGTTGGCAAGGAATCATTTTTTTTTAACTCAAGTAAAAAAAAACTTGATAATCCAGGCCCGCTTCCTAGTTGATCTGATGCTGTAGTTATTGCTGTTCTAATTAGATTTGTCAACAAAGATGAGCCTGGAAATATGAAAATGGGAGATGAACTCTCATTAGCAAATCTTCCAATTGTCAATATATCTTTTCCACGATAGTGATCAAGGTAAATAACAGGTTTACCAGTTGGAAACATAGAGATAGCTGTACCAAGTGTCTGATTCTTTTTTTTATAAAAAGTATTCTCCGTGCCCCACTCATCATACCGATATTTTGGTATCCATATATTTGAGGTGTCCTCTTTATTTTGATGAAAACTAAAATACATTTGGTTCCTGTTCAAATCATAAGAACTTATTGTCACATCTTTTTCCCAAGCGACAATTCTAAATAAAGTATCGTTTTTAAAGAATGAATTAGATTTCCATACTTTATGTTTTTCAACGCCATTAACTATTTTAATATCACACGTAAGGGTCAATAAATCTAAAGAAAGAATATATGTCGCATTTATGAAATTGTAAGGATCTGAAGATGGGGCATCAAGAGTAACGGTAATTATATTTTTAGTTTTATAGACCTTGTTCAAATGACTGTATTTTCTCATCGAAAGAAAATTAGCATCATAATCTATAAAGGCTGAAGTTCTTTTGGCATTCATTAGAGTTTGAACAATGACGGAGTCAGTTATATGAAAGGCAAACCTTTCCGAGTCCCAATTTCGGTGATATTTTGTAACGATTAAGCTGTCGTTAATCGCTGAAAGTGTAAACAGATTAGTCTTATGGAATAGCGCGAGTAATCCAATTGTGTCTAGAATAAATGGTGATGGAGAATACTCATAAGTGAAATTTTCGATATTTATATACAAATAATGTAACTCAATTTCCTTTTTATTTTTTTTAGAAAAGAGTATCTCAATTCTTTCGTCAATTACATTCAGTTCATATATGATATTTTTATTATCGAAATTTTCCACAATAACCTCATTAACCTCATTTTTACTGATTAGAGAGACAATTAATTTTGAACCGAAAGTGGTAGGAATTACTGTAATAATCCGATCATCATCTAAAACTGAGAAACTCATCTTCTTTGAGTGATCCACGGTTCTGGCGAATGCAGAATTTTGAAAAGTAATTATAGTCTCTTGAGCAATTGAAGATGACTTGAGCAATACTAAGTTGCTGAATATGAATATGAATAGATAAAACTTTGTATTCACCAAACGATTATCTATACATTACAGATTTAATAGCATCTACCGTTCTTTTTACATTGGGTAGAATGGCATCTATAAGAGTGGGTGCATAGGGTAAAGGTACATCCATACTATTCACACGGTGAACTGGTGCATCTAAATAATCAAAAGCATACTTTTGAACATGATACGTAATCTCCGAACTAATTGCAGCTAATGGCCAAGCTTCTTCCAAGACAACAACACGATTAGTTTTCTTAACAGATTCTACAACACTTGCATAGTCTATTGGACGAACAGTTCGCAAATCAATAACTTCTACTGAAATATTGTCTTTAGCCAACTCGTTTGCCGCTTCTAAAGCTACTTTCATCATCTTACCGAAAGAGACAAGAGTCACATCGTTTCCTTCCTGCACGGTATCTGCCACACCAATTGGTATAAGGTATTCTCCTTCTGGCACTTCTCCTTTATCTCCGTACATCAACTCTGATTCCATAAAAATAACTGGATCATCATCCCTGACTGAAGACTTTAGCAGACCTTTAGCATCGTATGGATTAGCTGGTACAACTACCTTTAAACCAGGTGTATTAGCATACCAGTTTTCAAAATTTTGAGAGTGTTGAGAACTTAACATTCCGGCATTACCCGTAGGCCCTCTAAATACCATAGGAATATTAAATTGCCCGCCTGACATTGACATCATTTTAGCCGCAGCATTAATAACTTGATCTATAGCCACCAAAGAGAAATTAAACGTCATGAATTCAATAATAGGCCTTAGACCATTCATGGCTGCGCCTACTCCAATACCTGCAAAACCCAATTCTGCGATAGGGGTATCGATCACTCTGTCAGGACCAAATTCATCAAGCATCCCCTGACTGACTTTATAAGCACCATTGTACTCAGCTACTTCTTCTCCCATCAGGAAAACTTTCTCATCTCTGCGCATTTCCTCGCTCATAGCTTCTCCTAGTGCCTGTCTAAATTGTATTTCTCTCATTGAAATCTCTTTATATTTTAATCCTACAAAAATAGCATCAACTATGCCAATGCCAAATAAAGTTCATCTAAATAAAAAATCCCCTTGATCATATTGATCAAGGGGATTTTAAAAGTAATTGTTATTGCTTAGTTAAGCATACTTCTGAATTGCTCAGTAGTTGCATAAGTAGCAAACTCTAAATCTTCTAATGCTTTCCCTTTTAATTCAGGATCAGCTTTAACAGCCTTACCAATGTTTTCAGTAACACCTGCTTCGTCTCCTAAATGGGCACTAGCAATGGCAGCTCCATAATAGGCAAGACCCATATTGCTGTCTTTTTCGGAAGCTTCTTTGAATGAAGTTAAAGCATTTTGATAATCCTTGTTCAATACTTGAGCTAGTCCTTTATTAAAGAGATTAACAGCGTTATTTGTTGCACTTGAGGTAGAGCTAACTGCACTGCTATAATTTGCGATCATAATTTGAACCGCTCCTCTAACTCCATTTACTCCAGCAGCATCATCTCCTGAAAGACCAGATGCACTATTTAAGTGATCCATAGCTTTGTATGCATTACCTTTCATTAAAGCAACTGAAGCTAAGTTGGCATGCACTGTAGCATTAGCATTTTTATTAGCTGCTATTTCCAATTGAGCCTGAGCTTTATCAGCGTTTCCAGACATATCACCTTCCATTGCCATAGCTATGTAAGTTGCTCCTAAATTGTTATGAGCATTCCAGCTACCAGATTTTTTAGTAGCAGCCATGAAAATTGCTTCTTTCTCTTTCAATGAAGGTGTCAGTGATGCAGAATACATTAATTCTTCTTCGGAAAGAGTATCGGCAGGAGCAGTGCCATCTGCAATCATCTTAGCTAATACAGAAATTTGAGCATCCGTTTTCTTTTCTTTTACAGTTAAGATATTAGTCTTAGCTACCCTTAATTTAGGATATAGCTCTCTTAAGATTTTGTTGTAAGTAGATAAAGTGTGAAGTTGATCTTCTTTTTCTTCAAACGAACCAGCTCCATTAACAATGTCAAGATAAGCAGATTTTTCTTCAGAGCTTATCCCATCGTAGAGAGCTAAAGAATCTTTGAAAGCTTTCCAATCCTGAATCACATCTTTAACGATGAAATTAATGGAATCAGCCATTCCTTTATAATCATATTTCCTCATTTGCTTTCTATAATAAGACTCGATAGCTGCAGCACGATTTTTAGCTAGTCCACTATTAATTCTTTCAGCTCCTTCGGGAGAGTGAGTACCAGTAATTGTTACAGTTCGTGTAGCATTTTTAGCTGCTATAAAGGCATTTAATTTTTTACCTCTATTACTTCGTTGCTCTGAATATTTCAAAGTTGCTCTACCTTGGTCAAAGAAGAAATCAACCTTCGTAGGTATTAATTCCTCCTGATTATTGTAACCATGATCAGCGTAAGTTGCATAATATACTGGCTGTACTAGTTTAGAAGTAGTAATGACACCAGGAGCAACAGAAAGTCTTGCAGATTCTTTTGTTTTTCCATTTTTAGGATCAGAAGCTACACCTTGTACTTCTAAGGCACCACTTTTCATAGCTGGATTATAAGCCATAGTATAGGTGTTAGAAGCTTTGGGTTGTTGTGAGTCAGCATTAGGGTAATCTTCAGCCTTGAACTGAATGGGTTCTAATGTTTCTTCTTTGTCACCATACTTATAGAAAGTATTTAGCGTATATACTTTGCCTTTTTTAAGCATTTTAACAGGTAGATCAGCTGACATTTCAAATGAAACGGAATCAGCATGCACTTCCAGTGGGTTAGGCGTTACTGTCAGGTTTTGATCCTGCGCTAGCTTAACCATTTGGTTTAGAGCACAGCCGGACATACTAAGTACACCAAATAATGCTATTGCGTAGAATAAATTTCTCATTGGATTTTGTTTTAAGTCTTGGGTTGAAATTTGGACGTAAAAATATTAATAATATAACTCTAGGTGCAATTATAGCCAAAAAAAATAAGAATCAATCAAGTGAAATTTTATATTCTGGGCTATATATTTGTGAAGCCACATATTTATCGTTGAGTCACATTATATCGGTGTCTAAATGCGAAAATAGTTACTTTTTGTAGCTTTGTTTTATTAAATTACGTTATGGAAAAAATTCAGGCTTTTTTTGAACAACATGCATTTGGGGTTTGCACAAGACTTGGAGAGAAACTTGGGCTTGCTACTTCAGGAATCCGTATGTTTTTTATTTACGCCTCTTTTCTAACCTTCGGATCACCTGTTCTGATATATCTTGCGTTAGCATTTGTAATGAATATACGTCAACATCTGCGGAGAAGTAGAAATTCTATTTGGTATTACTGATTTTCAGTTTTTGGTATCTACGCCTTCTACGTATAAAATAATCATAGACAATTGAACCTCGGTAAATTGGAGGGAAAGCACCGCCTACAACACGCTGATCGATAGTTCTTCTCTTTTTGAAATTAGATGGTAGGTCTAACATAAAGTGTAAATGTGCCCTAAGTACCGCAACGCCATCAGCCAAAGAGTCAAACAACATAAATTTCACAGAAGCTACAATATCAAGCAGAATGCGTATAGGAAGTTTTAACCAAAGTTCCCATCGCATATAATTTTTATAAAGCAGAGACAATCCATTCCTGAAGTTGAGATACGTTTTTCTAGGATTAGATTTATGCAAAGTTCCTCCTCCTACATGGTAAACTGTACTCTTTCCGTTATACATAACTTTTCGACCCGCATTGTTGAGGCGCCAACACAAATCAATCTCTTCCATATGTGCGAAGAAATCTTCATCAAGCATTCCAAATTGGAAATAATCTTTTGACCTAATTAAAAAACAAGCACCTGTTGCCCAAAAAATTCTTGAAATATCATCGTATTGACCTTCATCCTTCTCAAGTGTCAGAAATAGCCTTCCTCTGCAAAACGGATAGCCAAAAGTATCAATGAGACCACCACCTGCACCAGCGTATTCAAATTGTTCTTTGTTATTGTAATCCAATACCTTTGGTTGAGCTGCCGCAATTGTTTCATCCGTATCCATTAACTCAAGTAATGGGGATAGCCAATTAGGAGTGACTTCTACATCAGAATTTAACAGGACAAAATATTCTGCTTTTATTTGCGAAAGTCCGTCATTGTAGCCCTTGCTAAATCCACTATTTTCAGGAAGCTCGATGACTCGTACTTTTTGATGTTCGGACTTGAGGTAGTTTAGAGAGTTGTCAGTAGACTTGTTATCGATGATCCAGACACAATTATTGGGTGAATATTCTTCTACTTTTGAAAGAAACTTTTCCAGATACTTCTGACCATTATAATTCAGTATGACTACAGCAACTTTATCCATTAAACATTCCACCAAGATCTAATCCTGGGATATTTGGAATCATTCCTTCAGTACTTTTTCTCATCTCTTCTTTTGCTGTAATCTCAACCTCAGAAGTAGCTTTATTGACGGCTGCTATAACTAAATCTTGTAGCATTTCTTTATCTTCTGGGGTAATAAGGCTATCATCAATAGCCAATGTAACTACTTCTTTTTTGCCATTCACAGTAGCAGTTACCATACCACCACCTGCATCTGCTGTTGCTTTAATATTAACAAGATTGTCCTGAGCTTCTTTCATCTTTGCCTGAACCTCTTTCATCTTGCCCATCATCTTCATCATGTCAAACATATCTGCACTGTTTTGTTGGGCTGCAAAGGTATTGGATAACTAGAAAATTGTAAGATAAAAACGTATTAATATCGAGCTACTTTCTTAACAGCAGAAAAGAGCCATTTTTTTTTAGAGTTCTACCGGCAAGGTCTGTCAGTTCTAAATGAAAGACATAAGTCCCTTCTTGCTGAGGTTGACCATTGTACGTACCATCCCAACCATTCTCTCGACTTTCACTAGAGAAAATCATTTCGCCCCACCTGTTAAAAATTTGCATATTATAATCGACAATAAATCGCGCATTGACGATGAAAGTATCATTAGACTCATTGCCATCAGGAGTAAAAGCTGTAGGGTGGTAAATATTATTTGGTTTTATAAATGTGATTAAATTAGAAACAGCAGGAGCCAGTGTAGAGCTTTGAGGTATAGCTGTGACAAGGTAGTTGATTACCTGCTCGTTATCATTATTGTCTACTTCAGAAAAAGTGAGATCAGATGTTGTAATGGTATTTACAAGATTTAATTTGTAAAATTTTTCTAGTCTATAAGAGGATAGTCCATTTTGAAAACCTATATAATTGCTCCAGTTTAAAGAAATATTGTTGTCGCGTGTTATTGAACCTTCCAAAAAAATGGAGCAGATAGGCTCTTCATTGACACTTGAATTCCCACATTGATCTACAGTTGTGATATTGTAACATATGGATGCCTCCTGACCCACTGGTCGATTGTCGATATAATCAGATGATTCTACACTTCCTATCAAAAAACTGCTTCTAATATCATACCTATCTATAATAATATTTGGTTGGTCCGTCCAATCTAATACAACTTGCTGTGGTTCGATAATTATTGATAAATCATTAACTGCTGTTGGTGGCATTGTTGTGAATGCAGTACCGCTTACTGTATCCGATACAGAAATAATATTGTTACCGTAGTCTGCTTCTAAGAAATATCCATAGTCTGTATTACAGGTTATATCCATATCATTGTAACTACGACTGAGAGGTGAAACGGTCTGAAATCTGTTTGTTGTATTACTTCCATTGCTATTAACGACTCTTCTGCCAATATAGAAGGTAACCGTAGGATCATTAGTTTTCCAGGCAAGGGCATTGTTTCCGTCCTGTATTTCCAATGTGGCATTTACGCTACAAATGGTATTTGAATAAGTAACCTGACCATTACAAGGGTTTACGGTGGCAATTCTGAAACAATAGAAGTTGTTTTCAAGATTTAGATCGTGGACTATAAAACTATCTGAAAGAGCTGATGGAAGGGGCGTAAAAGAACCGATTCCGTTGACCTGAATTTCAAGCCTGTAGAGAATGTTATCATCTAATGTCTGATTCAATTCAAGCTGTGTATCGTTCAAAACTACTAACCTGTTGATCTGTGTGACAGGTAAAGTATTTCTAGGGGTGAAATTCTCAGAACCAATGGGGCAATTGACTAGCGCATTGTTATCTATTCCTTGTACTGTAATTATTCGACTCAGATTGTTCGGGTAAGTATGAACCGGATCACTGTTGATTGCGGCAGGAATTATAGTACCATCTCCGAAATTGATCTCATAACTATCATACTGTGCGTTCTGAGAATTTGGCAAATCCACCCTTACTCTATTTCCTGTACAAGAGTAGACTTCAAAATTGGGTTCTATTTTGTCAGTAACTTGAATTTCGACAATGTCTCTGGTGATAGCACCTGATACATCTGGATAAATGACTTCAAGAATATATGTTCCCGATTCCGAATAAGTCGCTGTGAAGCTATCGCCATCACCATTTCCAAAAATTACATCGCATAAACAGGGGTCTGAAGGGTTAAAACTGCAGAAACAGGTTGCAGTATTATTTATACAGACTTCAACCGTCAAAGGTGCACACCCTTGTATTTCACTAACATTAAAAGTGCCTAGATCACTTAGATAAGGAAAACCTGCACCACACTGACCGTACACCTTTGAAAAAGGTAAAAGCAAAATCAGTAGATATAGATTTTTTAAGTTCACGGGTCAGTTTGTTTTAAGAAAGAAATTGCATTTTCTATGTCTGTATGCAAGAGTCTGTCTTCCTCTATAAACGGCACTTTTTTTCTGAAATTGCCTATCAGTTTTTCCAATCTAGATGAAGTTTTGAGAGGTCTGCGAAATGTAATAGCCTGGCTTGCGGTTAAGAGTTCAATGGCAAGAATAGCATATAAATTTTGTACTACCTTATAACATTTGATAGCTGCATTGGCCCCCATGCTTACATGGTCCTCCTGTCCGTTTGAGGAAGTGATTGAGTCTGAAGATGCAGGAGTACAATATTGCTTATTCTGACTAACTAATGATGCAGCTGTATATTGTGGAATCATTAACCCAGAGTTGATACCTGGATTGGCTACGAGGTAATTTGGCAATTCTCTGCTACCAGATATCAATTGATAAGTTCTTCTTTCTGATATATTACCTAATTCAGCCGCAGCAAGGCATAAAAAATCTAACGCTAATGCCAATGGTTGGCCATGGAAATTGCCTGCTGATATAATTTGGTCTTCTTTAGGAAAGATATTGGGATTGTCAGTTACTCCATTTATTTCAGTTGTGAATATGTTTGTAGCATAGTCGAAGGCTTCTTTGCTGGCGCCATGTACCTGAGGTATACATCTGAATGAATATGGGTCTTGAACATGCTTCTTTTTTTGTTTAATAATTTGGCTACCATCTAGTAACTCCTTAATGATGCTTGCCACTTTCTTTTGACCGGCATGAGGCCTGATAGAATGTACTTTTTCATCAAAAGCTTCAATACGTCCGTCAAAAGCATCTATAGATAATGCACCAATAGTATTGGACCAGTCTAATAGTTTATGGGCATTAATACAACAATAAAGGCCAAAGGCGCCCATGAGTTGAGTGCCATTCAGCAGAGCCAGACCTTCTTTAGCAGCTAATCGGATGGGTTTCCAGCCAAATTTTTTATTAATATCGGCACTATCATGTCTGAAGTTATTATGATCAACCTCTCCAAGTCCTAGTAAAGGCAGACTTAAATGTGCCAGTGGAGCCAAATCTCCTGACGCTCCTAATGAACCCATTTCATAGACAACAGGATAGATATCATTATTGAAAAATTCAATTAAACGCTCTATAGTTTCTAATTGTATCCCGCTATGGCCATATGCCAAAGACTGTATCTTCAGCAACAACATAAGTTTTACAATTTCACGAGTAACTTCAGAGCCAGTTCCACAAGCGTGTGATTTAACCAGGTTTTCTTGAAGTTTTGAAAGATCAGCCTTGGAAATATTTTTATTATAAAGACTTCCAAATCCCGTGTTGATGCCGTAGACAGGGTCGGATGAAGCCTCGATTTTTTGATCCAGATAAAGTCGACATTCATTTATTTTTTTAATAGCACTTTTTGATAATGCTAACTTTTTATTTTTTAGGCATATCTCATGAGCTTCTTGAAGTGAAAGATGAGCCTCAGATATGTAATGAAAATCACTCATTAATTGGTTTCAAATTTTTAATAATTTCTGCTGAAGTCAGCTTCTTTTGTTCCCCTGTTTTCATGTCTTTAAATGACAAGAGTCCTGATTTGATTTCGTCAGAACCAATAGCTATTGTAAATGGAATATTCTTTTTATCTGCATAGCCAAATTGTTTTTTCAATTTAGCTGATTCAGGATAGACTTCTGCTCTAATTCCGACTGACCTTAATTCACTGAGGATCTTAAGTCCGTAATTCAGACTTTCTTGATCGAAATGTACAATAAGAACGTTGGTAAATATAAGGGCCTCATCATTAAAAAGATTGAGTTCGTCTAGGCAATCATAGAGTCGGTCAATACCAAATGAAAATCCTACACCCGAAATATCCTTCAATCCAAATATTCCTGTTAGGTCATCGTAACGGCCTCCTCCACTTACACTGCCAATTGAAACATTATTGATTTTCACTTCAAAAATTGCTCCGGTATAGTAGGAGAGACCCCTGGCCAATGTTACATCTAATTCAGTATTGTTATCATCTAACCCTAGAGATGAAACCAGATTAATGATTTCCTGAACTTCATTGATTCCTTTTAGTCCTGACGTTGAAGCCCCAATATTTTCGGTTAACTGTTGAACTACACTTTCCGAAACCCCCGAAATGTTCAGGATCGTTTTAAGGCGCTCTATTGATTCCTTTGTGAAACCTTTGTACTCTAACTCATCAGCCACTTTATCGATGCCAACTTTGTCCAACTTGTCTATGGCTACGAATAGGTCAGTCTCTTTTCCTTTGGCCCCAATTTCCTCTGCTATTCCAGATAGTATACCTCTATGGTTGATTTTTATAGAATAATCTATAAAACCCAATTTCTGAAGCACTTCATTAATCATAAGTATAATTTCAGCCTCACAAATGAGTGAATCTGTTCCCACCACATCGGCATCACACTGATAAAACTCTCTATATCGACCTCTTTGAGGTCTGTCAGCTCTCCATACGGGTTGAATCTGATATCGCTTGAATGGAAAAGTGAGATCATGCTGATTCATAACTACATACCTGGCAAAGGGAACGGTAAGATCGTATTTAAGGCCTTTTTCTGCGACCTTATGAAGCATACTTTTTACTCCATTTTCATAATCCTCAAGTGACGTTTTAGCAAGAAAATTGCCGCTGTTTAAAACCTTAAACAGTAGTTGATCTCCTTCATCACCATATTTACCAGTTAATGTGGTGAGATTTTCCATTGCAGGTGTTTCTAAAGGCATAAAACCAAACTTTTGAAACACTTGTTTAATTGTATCAATTATATAATTTCTTCTTCCCATGACTTGTGGGCCGAAGTCTCGAGTTCCTTTTGGTAAGGTTGGTTTTTGACTCATGGCCGCAAAACTACAAAAAACAAGAATAAGGTATTTTTATCTCAAGCCACTTCTTAAGATTATTTTAAAAGTTATTTTTCATCTTTAGAATAATTCTACTAAATTTGCAGCCTTATTTTACATACAACTACCGAAGTAATGGCAGTAACTAGATTAAAAAGAAAAGCAAAAAGAAATAAAGCAAGGTCTAAAGTAAGACAAGCATCTATCCAAAGATTGAATGCCAAGCCTGTTTTAAAGATGGTGGACGTAGAGGCTATCAAAGAGGAGTTTGCTAAAGGTGGTAAAAAGGCTACTGCTAAGAAAGAGTCACCAAAGGCCGAGAAAGAAACATTTATAGAAGAGGAGGTAGCTCCAAAAGCGGAGGTAAAAGAGAAAAAAGCTCCAGCAAAGAAAGCTGCAACCAAAAAGGCAGAAGTAAAAGAAGAGGCACCTAAGGCTGAAAAGAAGAAAGTATCAAAAAAGAAAAAAGAAGATGAGTAAAATCAACTCTCTTGTAAAGATACAAAGCCACTCATCTGAGTGGCTTTTTTTATACCAGCAATTAAGCTCTGTTACCTATTTCTATAACTTGCAGGTTCTTTATTTCAGTAGCTTCGATATCAAACCTTACCAATGTTTTTACTTTATGAAAACCTTGGATGCCAGCTGCTCCTGGATTGATATGGAGTAAATTATGAATTGGGTCTTTTATTATTTTCAGAATATGTGAGTGGCCACAAATAAATAAATCAGGATGTCTATTATTTAGAATTCCTTTTGTCCTGCGATTATATTTTGGTGGATAGCCTCCAATGTGAGTTATCCAGATAGTCAGGGATTCACATTTAAACCATAAGTCTTCTGAAGTAGCGCTCCTTATCTTTTGGCCATCAATATTACCAAATACTGCTTTTGTAGGTTTGAAAGACTCAAGTTGCTCTAAAACTTCAATGGTCCCGATATCACCAGCATGCCATATCTCATCACATTTATCAAAGTGTTTAAAGACTTTATCGTCAAGGTGTCCGTGTGTATCTGATAAAAGTCCAACTTTCATACTTCATAATAATTCATTATTTCATTCATCTGTTTAAATTTAGGTTAAAACCATTTGTTATGGCACTTACTTCTTCCACCATGTTGCCTCTTGGCACAGAGGCACCTCACTTTAAATTATTTGATACAGTTTCTGAAAAAGAGATTTCACTGGATGAGATTAAATCTGATGTTGCAACTGTCATCATGTTTATTTGTAATCATTGTCCATATGTAAAGCATATACAAGAACAGTTGGTTGACCTTGCTGAGGATTACATACCAGAAGGGATTAAGTTTATAGCTATATCATCTAATGATGTTGAAAATTATCCTGAAGATTCTCCCGAATTTATGCATGAAGAAGCAAAAAAATGGGGATACCCTTTTCCTTATTTATATGATGAAACACAAGCAGTAGCTCAAATGTATGATGCTGCTTGTACTCCTGACTTTTATGTTTTTGATGGGGATATGAAATTAATTTATCGTGGACAGCTTGATAATAGTAGGCCTGGTAATGGCAAACCTTTGACAGGTGAAGATATAAGAAATGTTTTGGATGATCACCTAAAAGGTAATCCAATCACTACCAATCAAATACCAAGTCAGGGATGTAACATTAAGTGGGTTCAGTAATTTAATATAACTTGTTACCTCAAATCGGTACAATGCAAGCTAGTTAGATTAGATTTGCGCCTACTTTATTTTTAGCTATGTCCAGTCATATTCGATCTACAGTATTAATTCCTATACTTTGTATTTTTTCTAGTTGCGCAACAATAATAGGCGGAAGTAAATACTATGCAAACGTTTCTGTGGATGATCATCCAAAAGCCTCAATTTATTATAATGATGAATTAAAAGGTCAAGGATATTCTTCTTTTAAAATTCCTAGGGTAGATGCCGGAGATGTAGTATTTGAGGTTAAGCAACAAGGCTGTGAAAACCAGTCATTTGTGTATAGTGGAAGAAAGATTAGAGGTTGGGCCCTTGTGAGTTCAATCGTATTTTTTACAGGTGGATCACCATTACCTCTGCCTTACGGTGCTGCAATTGATTTTGCCTTTGGTTCGATTTACAAGCCTGACATTACTGAAAAAGGTATTTTAAGGAATAATTATCGCACGTATAACTATATCCTTGATTACACAGGGTGTGGAGAAAAAAGGCCTGAAACTTCAAGTAAGGAAGAGCGGTTAATAGCACTTAAATCACTTTTTCAGGATGGTCTGATAACTAAAAAAGAGTATGAAGAAAAAAAGAAAAAAATTTTAGAAGACTTTTAACGTTACCTTCTAAAATTATTTTTTCTCCCACCGTTTCGTCTAGAATTTCCTGAAGGTCTTGAATGCCGAGACCGTTTAGCACTATCTCTCTCTTTTTTATCCTTCAACACATCAGCAAGCTTTTCTGTAGGCTCAAAACCTTCCAGAATTTGGGTTGGTAATTTTACTTTCAACAACTTTTCGATTCCTTGAACATACTCCATTTCATCAACGGAAACCAGGGATATTGCTAGTCCACTCGCACCAGCTCTTCCGGTTCGTCCTATTCTATGGACATAGTCTTCGGGAACATTAGGAAGTTCATAATTAACTACATGGGGTAGGAGAGGTATATCCAGTCCTCTTGCAGCGATATCGGTAGCTACTAAAACGCGTATAGAGCCTTTCTTAAAATCTGCCAATGCCTTTGTTCGAGCTCCTTGACTTTTGTTGCCGTGAATAGCGGCTGAAGTAATATCGTTTTTTCTAAGTTTTTCACTCAGCCGATTGGCCCCGTGCTTTGTACGTGTGAATACCAAAGCCTGCTGCCATTGTCCATCAAAGATGAGCTGAATCATTGCTTCCGGTTTCATCTTTTTGTCTACCCGATAAACTAATTGATCAACTTTCTCTGCCGTAGTATTCTCAGGAGTGGCTTCTACTGCTACCGGATGATGTAATAAGCCATTGGCTAATTTTTTTATTTCTTGCGAAAAAGTGGCTGAAAAGAGAAGGTTTTGACGTTTTTTGGGCATTAGACCAATAATCTTTTTTATGTCTCGCAGAAAACCCATGTCTAACATTCTATCAGCCTCATCAAGTACTAGTATTTCTACATTATCTAGAAAAAGGAATCGTTGATTATGAAGGTCTAATAGTCGGCCTGGAGTGGCGACTAATATGTCTACCCCGTTCCTTAATGCGTTGACCTGCGGATTTTGATTAACGCCTCCAAAAATTACAGAAGATCGTAGGTCCAAAAATTCACCATAATTCTTGATATCATCAAAGACTTGTGCCGCAAGTTCTCTCGTAGGAGCTAGTATTAAAGCTCTAACTTGTCGCCTTTTTGCAGGCACATTTTTGGATAGTAGTTGCAACATCGGCAAGGCAAACCCAGCGGTCTTACCAGTCCCTGTTTGTGCAGAAGCAAGCAAGTCTTTGCCCTGCAGTACTACTGGTATGGCTTTTTGTTGAATAGGAGAAGGAGTAATGTATCCTTGTTTACTGATTGATTTCAGTAGAGGAGCTGAGAGCCCCAGGTTATTAAATGACATATAAATTGTTTGTGAAATGACAATTACAATTAGTCATTTCTGATAAGTAGCAAAGGTACAGCTAAATATCTATTATCAGCTTCATTCTGCGTTAAACAAAATTGTTATTGGATTAAAAATTTAAATATTATATATTTAAGAAAATTATATATAATGAAATCAAATGAATATATAAAGGGCACTCTTAAAACCATTGTTTTGAAATTGCTCTCTGAAAGAGATCAAATGTATGGATATGAGATCAATCAGAAGGTGTTGGAGTTATCTCAAGACGAAATACAGTTGACCTATGGAGCTCTATATCCGATTTTGTATAAGCTTGAGCAGGATGGATTGCTAAAAACAAAATCTGAAATTGTTGACAACAGAGCCAGAAAGTATTATTCATTAACCGCTAATGGTAAGAAAATGGCGAAACAAAAAGTTGATGACCTAAAACGATTTACCCGGATATTAAAGACTGTTCTTGAGCCTGATCCAAAATTAAGTTTGAACTTATGGGGAATTTAGACAATAACTATTTAGAGAGAATCCATGATTTTTTAGATCAACAAAAAGTCACTTTCGGGCCATTGAGAGATGAAATCTATGATCATATACTTAGTGATATAGAGGGTAAGGTGCGAGATGGATATTCGTTAAAAGAATCTTGGGATATGGTGGTAAGTGAAATTCCGCCAAATCATTTTCAAACAGTACAAACAGAAACCATAGAGTCCATTAATAAAGGATTAAATCTGTCAAGGATATTCTCATATCTATCCCTCATTTTGTTAGGCTTCTCGATAGTATTTAAGCTACTTCATTTACCTGGCACTACTATGTTAATGCTGGGAGGGATGACCGCTATTGCAACTTCTTTTTTGATTAGCAGTTTTGTGGGAATTAGAAAGTATAAAAATAAATCTGGATCAATATTACTACTTGCAACGGTAGTGACCGTGCTCATTTTTATGTTATCCTGGATATTAATGATCTTTCAGCTTCCCGGAACGATTCCTCTCAAAGTAATTTCTGTAACTGTACTGTTAGTTTTATTTCCATTTCTTACAGTATACTTCAGTCGAAACATTCATTCTGAGGACAATTTATTGGCATATCTACACACCAAGCATTCGCCAGGTATTGAAAGGTTTTTATTAATACTGCTGGCCATGAGTGGAATATTAAAACTAGCTGCAATCGCCTTTAGTTTTATTCCAAATATATCATCTATATTACTCATTGTAACCATATGCATTGCAGGCTTCCATTTTTTCGCCTTGACCTGGCATCCTGAATGCTTAAAAAAAATAAAGAATAAGAAAGGTGCTAACGTCCTTTTAGTATTTCTTTTTGCATGCTTTTTATTGCCTGCACTTGGCACCCAATTAATACTGGATTTTAGAGTTATTCTTGCCTCCACATTTTATTGGATAGCTGGAATACTGACTTTATCTGGATCAAATAAAAAAAATACGAATTACTACAAGACAGTTGTTTTTGTCTTTGTTACAGTTTTCTATATGATATGGGCTTTGATCAATTTTGGAGTACTTGGCCCCCAGTTTAATGACTTAATTTTTAATCTTCCAGTATTAGTAATTTTTCTTGTTGGATTAGTGCTTGGTTTAAAAGATTCCTTATTCAAGAGTTATATGATTATGGTCATTGCACATTACTTGTTTGAATTTATAAGATAGGAGTTTACTCATTTAAGCCAAAAAAAGCTCATCAATATATTGATGAGCTTTTTTTTAAATACCAACTTACAGAATTACTCCGAAGCTAAATGCATTTAGTTTTGGACCTTTGTTTTCTACAAACATTTCATTTATGTCATAATTAGCAAATATATCTACTCCTCTAAACCCGACTTGCAATCGTGCTCCATAACGAATGTTATTTAAGAAAAAGCCATCGTGATCTTTATCTCTATTGCGGTCATCTACAACCGTTTTAGTATAACTGGCTATTTTATATCCTGCATATCCTCCAAGGCCTATCCTAAAGCCTCCTCTATGATCAAATCCATGCCAGTGCCCCCACTTGCTTCTATGACGCCCTCTTCTTTTCTTACCAAATCTGAGCATGGGTACCATGCTCGCATTGATATAGCTCGCTGTAAGCTTACTTTTTTTCGAATCTACATCAGCCGGAGCTTCTGTAAATACAACAACATCATCACCTTCGGATAGACGCACGGCTTCGTTTTCAAATTTGAAATTATACCAACTGACTCCAACACCCCATTCCAGATGCAATGGCCCGGAGATATGCGTGTCATTAACAGCATTTAAACCTACATACCATGAACCCCAGGGCCGTACGGCATACAATGAATTGTTGTCATTGGGGAATTCACCATCTTCCAACCAATTGTTGATGCCCAAATCAACACTGAAGTTATGATGGGTGCCGTAACGATATTTCTTTTTTTCTCTTTTTTCATCGTCTTGTGCCAAAGCAGGGGAGATAAGCAGTGAGACCAATACTGCAATTGATAATAGTTTTAGACCTTTCATAGTTTTACATTTTTTGAGTTTTACATAGTTTTCCTGTGCGACCTCTTGAGTCGCTTTCATTTTAATTAAGCTGTTGTTATTAGTTATAGAATTATTCCAAAGCTGAAGGCATTTAGTTTGGGCCCTTTACCTTCATTAAAGAGTTCATTCATATCGTAGTTAAAAAATAAGTCTGTGCCTCTGTAACCCATTTGCACTCTGACACCATATCTCAGATTTGTTAAATTAAAATTATCTCTGTCTTTGTCTTTTTTTCCTCCTTCAAATTTAACCTTGGAATGACTGCCAAGTCGATAACCAGCATACCCGCCAACTCCCATTCTGAAACCTCCGTCAGATCCTCCAATCTTAAACCTGTTCCAATCGGTTAATCCGTCCCAATTGCCCACTGATCTTCGCTTACGCTCTCTTCCAAATTGGATCATAGGTACTGCCGCTATATTCAGAAAAGATGCAGTTAGCTTACTTTTCTTATAGTCTCTATTAATATCAGGGTCTTCAATAAAAGTAGTGACGCCATCCACTTCAGTAATTCTGGTTCTATCATCTTGAAATTTAAAATTGTACCAACTGATACCTGGACCTAACTCAAGATACAACCGACCTTTAAGTTTAAATTGGTGTGTTGAATTAATGGCAAAGTACCATGAACCCCAGGGTCTTACAGCATGCTGTGCATCAGATTCTTCCGGAAATTTACCATCATTTAAATAGTTGTTGGTACCTAGATCAAAATTGATCAAGTGTCTGGAATCTCTTCTTCTCTTTCTTGTATTTATGGTAAATGTTCTTCGATCATCATCTCTGGACCTCCATCGATCATCACGTCTCCAGTCATCGTCCTTTCTGCTTTTCCATTGTTCATACTCCTCACTATATTCAGATTCTTCCTTAGGTTCTTCTTTCACCACTATGGTAGTATCACCAATAACCTGCTCATTTTCATTCACTAAAGTTGAATCAGGAGCCAGCTTCAATTTCAGATTGTTCAAAATAGCATTTAGATCATATTTTGACAGTTCTTCCAAGTCATTAGGGTCATTTACAAGAAAAATAACCTTGCTAGTGCCTACATTAATAATCAAAGAATCCGTTTTTTGCTGAGCTTCAAGAGAAGTCAGTATACCTGAAAGTAGGAATACCAGTAGCAAGTAATATGTGATTCTTTTATTTGCCATTATTTTCTTTTCTTTTATTCATTGCGAAGAGTTCATTCTTAGCCTTTCGTAATTCTCCTAATCCACTCTCACCTTTTTTCACTTCCTTAGCAAACTTTAAAATCTTTCTGAATTTACTTGTCTCCTCTTCATTACTATTTGCAAGTGTATTTTCTTTAGTAAACTGACTGATATCAAAAACCAATGTCCTTCCTTTTTCTATTTTCTTAGATGTTGAAGGCGGCTGATTGGTTGCATCGTTATCCTCTACTTTCGCTACTTTTTCAGAAGATGAGATAGCAATACCTGTTAGATCAGGTGAAATTATTTCTACTTTTTCAGCATTAGTAATTGCATCAGTAACCTCTATTTGATCATTTGATTCTTTAATTAAATAAGACTCCTTCCTTTCAGAAGGTATTGTATTTGCAGCTATGGGTTTTTCTTTTTGAGTATATGACTCTACAGGTATTTCTTCAATCTCAGATTTTAGCTCTTTGTCCCTTTGGTTAGTTTTTTCATCGATTTCTTGAGCGATATTGGTTTTTGTTTCAACAGCATTCATTTCGTTATTAGCTAATTCTTCTTGACCAGGTATATTTTCATTACTATAGAAAATAATACCTGCCAGCATTAACAAAATAATTGAGGCAGCGACACTCCAGATCCAAAAGACTGGGGTCTTTCTAGGACCCTCAATTTTTTCATCTATTTGAGCCCATAGGTTCTGTGCTGGTCTTTTTTCAAAGTCCTCTAATTTATTTTTAAATAAGTTGTCTAACTCTCGATTACTCATCGTTATTGTATTTTCTTTTTCAATACAGCTTCTGTTTCCAGCAGTTGTTTTTGTAATAATGTTCTTGCCCGACTCAATTGTGACTTAGAAGTATTTTCTGATATCCCACATCGTTGGGCTATTTCCTTATGAGAGAAACCTTCTATAGCGTATAGATTGAAAATCGTCCTATAACCAACAGGTAGATTTTGAACTAGTTTTAGTAAATCTTCTGCCTCTAAATGGCTGTTTAGTGAGTCATAGTTAGGTTCTCTATCGGCTTTTTCTATATCAACTTCCAGATACATACTTTTATTTTTACGTATATAGCCTAGTGATTCATTAACCATAATTCTTCTAACCCAACCTTCAAAACTTCCCTCACCTTTGAACTGATCAATTTTTTCAAAAACTTTTACAAAAGCAGTGATAACAATATCCTCAGCCTCAGTCTCTTCTTTGACATAGCGAAAACAGATAGCATACATTTTTGATGCATACTTATCATACAATTCCTGCTGAGCGTGCCGATCAAATTTTCGACATTTTCGGATCAGTACGTCCTCTTCTGTGCTATGAATCTTAAGTTTCATTTATGAGTTACACTTTCAAGATGCAGAACCTTGAGAGATGGTTGCAGCATTAGACTAAAATAATTTGGACTCTATTTTTCTGTCTAAAAATAAGAATTTAGTCTGTGCTCTCTTGTCGCTTTCTTATCAGGTTTTTTACGGCTACTCTAAAAGCAAGTTGCGTTTGAGGTTTGTCCATCAGGTCTCTGGCGATTGCCAGATCAAGCCTACGTCTTTCTTCTTTTAATATGCCTTCTAATTCGGTGTTACCAGCTACAGCTTTTATACTCATTTCATAAAGGTCATTGAGATGAGTTTCACATAGCGAGTTTAGCTCTTTTAGTATTTGAACTTCGGTCTGCATAATTTTCAAAAGCGAATATAATTAATTGTTAGACTTAAGTAAACAGAAAAAAGCCGCTCAATTAATTGAGCGGCTTAGGCTGTTGTTATTGATTAAATATTAAAATCCATCATCTCGACTATTGAGTCTGGCATCACCGCGATATTTTATGTTACTGATAAATGATTCATCTATAGTTATTTCATTTGTGACAAATGCTTTTATACTCGAAACTCCCTCTGCTTCTAAATCGGCATTTCTTACTTTATATTCGTAAGCGTCTAAGTGTGAAGCGCCCATGACATCAGCCCTTAATTCTTCACCGCGTCCCCTGAGTTCCATGCTTGAAGCTCCTGTCAGCTCAATACCCAAATCATCTACTCTAATATCTGCTTTTAAAGATGTTGCACCCATGAGGTCAACGCGTAATCTCCTCAGATTATAGTTAGTCATGTAAGCTGAACATGCCCCTGTTATATCAAGTCTATTCACACTCGGGGTTAAAATTGTAAGCTCAATATCATCTCTTGACAGGCTCCATGTTCGTATATCATTATCAAAATCCATAATGCCTATTTTAAGTCGATCCCCGTGCTGTTCTATATCTAAATCATCTAAGTATCGACTTGGTCCTGACAATAACACCTGATACTTATCACTATTTTCAATGTTTACTATAAATGCACCCTCAATTTCAATCTCATCAAAAGCATCAAAAGTCATTTGCCTATTATAATTATCACGACTTTTCGCCTTAATTTCCTCACTGTCCTCACGTATTGACTCTTGAGAAGAACTACGCTCTTTATATTGTGTATTATCATTTTCACAAGTTAGGCATTGAAGCCCATTCCTTGTAAATGTCCATACATTGTCTTCTCGAAGATCGGAAATTGAGTAACCACTTCTGTAAATGGTGTTTCTAAGAATTTCACGTAAATCATAATCTATCATAAATTTTGACCCATACGGAATATAGAGAGTCATATCAAGGCGTTGAGCTCGAAAAATGGCATCACGATTAAAAGTTATATTAGAGTCAAAATAGAGTATGGAGTCAGACAGGGAGACTTCATAAGAAACCATTCGGGCATTCTCTTCTGCGTCACGTCTAGAACTTCCTTGAGCTTCAAAAATTTGTTCTAAGCTATAATCTGTTCCACTATGACCTCTCAATTTTAGAGAAGTAACGTCATATTCTCTGGAACCGCTGTCCGCTAATCGAAGTATCGCTGTTTTATCAGCTAGTTCAAATGTTTTAGTCTCACGAATCTCACCTTCATCACTAAAGTTAATGGCAATCATGGGAACATTAATGGCCAATATGATTACGCTTATTATGAGTCCAGCGAAAAGTGTCCAACCTGTATTTGAGCTAAAGATTATTCTTTTCGCAATAATTGATGAACCAATTAAGATCATAAAGAATAATGGAACTACTGATGCTACTACTGCGGCTGCTAAGGTCCAGCCAGGAATTCCGTTGGTCATCGTATCAAAAGGGATTCCAATATGTCCTAAATTAAAAATGGATACATCAGCAAGGTCAGTCGAAAAAATTCCAATAATCACACCTAAGGCAACCAGCATGCTTATGATGGATACTGACCCAATGAATATAAGCAGAGCACCAAATAGGATTCTGATTATATCAACGAATAACCTAAAAAATGGGCCAATTGCTTTTCCTAAGACATCAAGTAACATCGCAACTAGCCTGAAAGGGAAAAGCAAAAGTTTGACAAAAATATTCTCATCACCTCCATCTTTGACGTTCAAATTCTGTTTAATATTTGTTTCAATATTAGACAAAGTGATAGGGTCGCCTTTCATTTGAACTTTATCACTTACACTTTTAGCTTCAGGTAGAACAATCCACAGTAGGATATATGTTAGAAGGCCAACACCGCCCAAAAGAAGGGAGATAACAAATAAAACTCTGACGATTACCACATCTATTCCAAAGTAGTTAGCAATACCAGAAGATACACCTGCCACAACTTTAGCCTCAGGATCACGAAACATCTTTTTGAGTTTCTTGTCCTCAGACAAGTCAGAACTAGCTGGCACAACAGCCCACATGACCAAATAAACTGGAAGTATAATTCCACCACTTCCTACAAGAAGTATGAAGAAAAGCAGTCTGATCCAGAGGGCATCTACATGAAAATAATGTGCTATTCCAGCACAAATACCAGCTACTAACCTTCTTTTTTCGTCTCTAAAAAGTTTTTTGGATGAACTGGAGTCAAAAGTTCTTTGTCTACTTTCTTTTGGTTCTTCTCTTTCTTCAAATTCTTCTTCAACAGCCTGAAAATCTCTAATACTTCCCATTGTTGTTTTTAGGCTGGAAACATCTTCAACAGTGATAACCTGCTTTTCATCATTCAGTTTAGTCAAGAAAATTTCTGCAATTCTTCCTTCTATATCCGCAATGATTTCCTGACTGTCATTAAATGTCGAAAAGTATCGATTAATACTATCTAAGTAGTCTTTCAACTGATCAAAGGCATCTTCCTCAATGTGGAAAATAATGCCGCTAATATTTATGCTTATATTCTTTTTCATTTTCTGATTTTTTTAAGGTGAGCTTCCAGGAAAGTTGATCTACTGCTTAGCTTTTTTAATTCGCTGAGTTGATTTCACTAGATCATTCCAGGTTAAGTCCAGGCTATCTAAAAATTCATTGCCATCATTCGTTAAAGTGTAATATTTCCTGGGAGGACCTCCTGTGGACTCTACCCATTTGTATTCTACCAATCCAGCTTTACGCAGTCTGGTTAAAAGAGGATACAACGTACCCTCAACCACCATCATCTTGACCGAAGTAAGTTCTTCTAACATGTCTGATGCATATACTTCGCCTCGCGAAATAATATGTAAAATACAGTACTCCAGAATTCCCTTTCGCATTTGTACTTGTGTATTTTCCAAGTTCATAATATGTACAGTTTTATTGATGCCCGAAGGCTGAGTTTTTGACCTTGTATTGCTGTATACGGAAAACTACTGTGTATGGCCAAGTACTAAGTAAAAAATATTAGCTTGTATTAAAATTTCATTATATTATCATATTTAAACTAATAATAAGTTTATTTTTGATAAAAAATTGCCTAAATATGTGCTGTTACCTTGGTGACAAAAAATGAATTTATAGCAGATTAGGTTGTCGTTATCTGCTTTGATGAATGGCTATTTGATATATTTACATTGCAAGTTTCCGAAGTGAAGAAATCTATACTCTATATTGTAATTTTCAGTCTCTCAATAAGCAATATTTTTGCTCAGAGAGCACCTAAGCATAGTAATGAATTTTTATCTATTGGAGTGGGGGCACGAGCACTGGCAATGTCAAATACCCAAGTAGCAAACGTTGAAGATGTTACATCAGGATATTGGAATCCAGCGGGCTTAGTAAATATCCATTCTGACTATGAGTTTTCTCTAATGCATGCTGAATATTTTGCGGGCATTGCTAAATATGACTTTGCTGGTTTTGCAGCTAAGATCGATTCATCTAGTGCATTGGGTATTTCTATTATTCGGTTTGCCGTAGATGATATTCCAGATACGAGGTTTCTATATGATGCTAATGGTTCAATCAACTATGATAACATTCGTTTTTTTTCAGCAGCTGATTATGCTTTTTTAGTTTCATATGCCAGAAAAGTAAATATTCTTGATGGATTAAATGTCGGTGGAAATTTTAAAGTAGTACACAGAATAGCAGGTGATTTTGCTACTGCCTGGGGTTTTGGTTTAGATCTAGGTGCACAGATAAAACATAAGAAATGGCAATTTGGTGTTATGCTTAGGGATATTACCGGAACTTTTAATGCATGGAATCATAATACAGAGTTAGTAGAAGACATTTATGTTCAAACGAATAATGAAATTCCGGAAAACTCAGTGGAAGTTACTCTGCCCAAAGCGATATTTGGTGCAGCACGTTACTTTAGAATTAAGAAGAAGTTTGGCCTCTTAACCTCCATTGACCTTCAAACTTCATTCGATGGAAAAAGGAATGTTATTATAAAGTCCGACCCTGTTTCCATAGATCCATCTTTAGGTATTGAGTTTGACTATTCAAAAACTGTTTTTTTAAGATTTGGCGCTGGAAATATTCAAGAACTTAAAAGCTTTGATGAATCTACATACTGGACATTCCAGCCTAATTTTGGTTTAGGAATAAACATTAAGCAGGTAACGTTAGATTATGCCCTCACAGATATAGGTGATCAGTCTGCTGCACTTTACAGTCACGTATTTTCATTAAAGGCCTTCATTGATAAAAAATGATGAAGAGGAGTGGACTTTGCGCATTAATTATTTCACTTGTATCATTCAATGCTACTTTGGCACAGCTTTACGGTGATGAATGGATAGACTACAATCAAGAGTATTTTAGAATTGGACTAGCAGAAGATGGTATCTATAGGCTTTCTTTTTCTGATCTGTCTAATGCAGGATTTCCGGTAAGTACTGTGGATCCAAGACGAATTCAACTTTTTTATAAGGGAGTTGAGCAGGCTATTCTAGTAAGCGGCCAAGGTGATGCAGTATTCAACACGAGTGACTTTATTGAGTTTTATGGTAAAAGAAATGATGGTGAGGCTGACTCGAGGTTATATCAGCCTGCAAGTGCTCAACCACATCAATTCTACAGTATTTACTCCGATAGCTCATCTTACTTTCTAACTTATAATCTTACTACTGCTGATACTAAGCGGATGGAGTCTTTTGATCAGAATAATGCAGATGGACTACCGGCTCTCACTTCACATGAAGAACAAATATTAAATTTAAACGTCTCAAATTACTCATTAGGCCAAGGGTTTTCGTCTGAAGATTTCACCAAATTTACTTATTTCGATTTTGGAGAGGGATGGACCAGTCCGTTTATCCAAGAAAATGAATCTGCTGATTTCATTATTGAAGGTATCAATAATCAAGTTGAGTCCGATGGGGTTCCAAGACTTGAAGTTCTTTTTGTTGGTCGAGATGATGTTGATCATGATGTATCAATATCAGTTGGTCAGACCACTTCATCTTTAAGAACAGTAGGAACTCAACTGTTCAGTGATTATGAAGCGAGCCTCTTTACAACTAACCTACTATGGTCAGATGTATCAGCTTCAGGAAGTATAACAGTTAGAATTACAGATGTGGGGGTTGCTGGTGATAATGATAAAATCAGCACTTCATATATACGAGTGAGTTACCCACAAGAATATGATATGGGAACTGTAGAAAGTAAACCTTTTTTTCTGTCAGCTCAACCCGTCAATAAGTCTTATATTGAAATAGCCAATACACCTTCTCAAACACAGCTTTATGATATTACAGATACAGATAACGTAATCCGCATAGGAAGTAATGTAATCTCAGGAGGGATAAGTGCAATCATAAATACTACGCTGAGCGATAGAAAGCTATTTGCCAATGGTCCTGTGTTTATGACTCCAAATGTTCAAAAAGTAAGTTTTCGGGAGATCAACGCTCCGCTACACGATTATATCATAATAAGTAATAAGTTTTTAATGGCACCTTCCAGTGGGTCTAGTAACCCTATTAAAACGTATGGTGGGTATAGGGCTTCAATTGAAGGAGGAGACTATGATACTTTAGTTGTTGATATAGATATGCTCTATAATCAATTCAACTATGGGGTCAAAAATCCACTAGCAGTTTATGATTTTATGAGATTCATGGTTGATAATGGAGCTCCAAAATTTTTATTTATCATTGGTAAAGGCCTTGAGCCGGATGTTAACTTTCATAGAAACCCAAATGGGGTTATTGATATAACACAGTCCGGGGTCAATTATCAAATAAGAGATTTGGTTCCGACTGCAGGAGCTCCAGGCTCAGATATATTATTTACAGCAGGACTAGATGGTACAACCTATGAACCTGCAGTTCCGGTAGGCAGATTGCCAGCAAGAAATTCTACACATGTCATGGCCTACTTAAATAAAGTTAGAGAGACTGAATCAAAACCTTTTGATGAATTAACTAGAAAAAGAGTCTTACATCTAAGTGGTGGAATCTCTCAATTTGAACTTATCAACTTTAGAAGCTTTATGGATGGTTTTAAGGCAGTTGCTGAGGATGATTTTTTTGGAGGTAATGTGGAAACTATTGCAAAGACTAGTGGTAGCACTGTAGAGCTTATTAATGTTGCCGATGAGGTAAACCAAGGGCTCAATTTGATAACCTTTTTTGGTCATTCAGCACCTGATATAACAGATATTGATATTGGTTTTGTCACAGATCCACTACTTGGATATAATAATGCTGGAAGGTATCCATCATTCTTAATTAATGGTTGTAATGCCGGTCAATTCTTTCAGGACAAAGTGATTTTTGGAGAGGATTGGGTGTTAGCTCAGGATAAAGGAGCACTAGGTTTTATTGCACATAGTTCTTTCGGCTTTACCACAAATCTTAAGCGCTATTCCGATCTATTTTATCAGTTCGGTTATGGAGATTCTGTATTTGTGAGTAAAACGATTTCTGAAGTTCAAATGCAGGTTGCTAAACATTATATGGAAATTAGTTCAGCATCAGCAAATAATATTACTCAAGTTCAGCAAATGGTTTTACTTGGTGATCCTGCTATCAAACTTTTTGGTCCGGAAACCCCCGATTTTGAAATTGTAGATAATGATATAATTATTGAATCCTTTAATGAAGATCCCGTTACTGCTTTATCTGATTCTTTTGCAGTCAAACTTATTGTCAGAAACTATGGAAGGACTATATCTGATTCACTATTGGTTAATGTCACACGAACTTTGAGTGATAATACGATCATCACTTATGACTCATTGTTCGCGAGCGTTAAATTTCTTGATACTCTAGTTTTTAATATTCAACGAACAAGTGAAAATGGATTTGGTAACAATAATTTTAGAATTGCATTAGATTCAGATTTAGAAATTGACGAATTAAATGAAGGTAATAATTTTGCTTCCTTGGACTTTTTTATGCCTCTATTTGGAACTAGGAATCTCTTTCCTGTGAACTATGGAATTGTTAATCAACAACCAGTAGAGTTACTTGCACAATCATCGAATTTACTTGAGGGGCAGAGAAACTTCTTATTCGAAATTGATACAACAAGCACTTTTAATAGCCCCTTTCTAAAGATGAATTCCATAAATTCTAAATTATTGGCATCTTGGAGTTTAGATTTACTACCCGATATTTCTTCAAATGATAGTTTGGTCTATTATTGGCGCACTAAATTTGCCAATCCTAATCCTGGCGAAAATGATGAATGGGTTCAAAGTTCATTTACCTATATTCAAAATGGTCAAGAAGGTTGGTCTCAAAGTGAATTTGATCAATTTACTGAAAACACAGTTGTCGGATTTTCTATAGATTCACAAAATGCTGAGTTAGAGTATCTAAGAACACCCCGCTCATTAGAACTCACTACTTTTGGTTCCGATAATCCAGCGACAAATGCTGATGTCTCAGTAAGGATTGACGGAATAGAATATATCATTGATAATCAAAAAAGATGCCGAGATAACACATTGAACCTTATAGCCTTTGATAAGGTTGATGCAGTTCCTTATGCCGCAGTTCCTTTGATATTTCAAGATTCAAGAACGTGTGGTCGTCAACCACAAGTGATCAACAGTTTTAGGTTTTCAGAATTAGAAACTGGATCTGAAGACCTTATCGACTATTTTAACAATGTAGCCGAGGGTGATAGTGTAGCGCTATTTACCATTGGAGATCCACAGCAACAATCTTGGTCAGCTAATGTTATAGCCAGCCTTGAGGGAATGGGGATTTCGAGCGCAACCGTTTCATCATTGCAAAATGGAGAGCCGTTCATAGCTTTTGGTAGAAAAGGAGATGTAGCTGGCTCTGCAACGGAAATTACTGCCACAAATACTCCTGTGACAGAACAGCAGTTGCAAGGCTCATTATTTTTTACCGGAGTCCAGTCGGAAGGAACAATTCGAACAAGCCTGATCGGGCCTGCGGATTCATGGGGTATGCTTTCTGCGAAAGCTAATGAAGAAAGTAGTGATCAAATAGGCTTTAATGTTTTTGGTATTAATCTACAAGGTGTAGAAACGTTGTTATTAAATAATATTTCAACTTTTCCAGTTGACTTATCTGCTATTGTTCAACCGTTCATTCGTCTGGAATTTTTAACTTCTGATAACCTAAATCTAACACCTGCTCAACTTGACGAATGGTTTATTACTTATACGCCAGTGGCTGAAGGGATTCTTATTGCGGAATCACCATCCGTTGACCAAGCCACTTTTCAAGAAGGAGAACTTGTACAAAAGACTTTTCAATTTAAAAATATTGGAAGCCAATCTTTTAATGATTCAATTCTTGTAGAACAGCAGGTCTTTAATAACACTGCTCGTGTATCGACCACATCATCTTTCAATATTTCTCCTCCTGAACTTGGAGATACGACTACATTTAATATTGAAATTTCCACCTTTGGTAAATCAGGGAGTAATAATTTGAAGATAAGCGTGAATCCAAGGTCTCAACCCGAAATATATTATGACAACAACATATTAGACCTAGTTGATAATATCGTGGTAGAAAGTGACCAAATAAACCCTCTACTAGATGTGTTATTTGATGGTCGCTATATTATCAACGGTGATATTGTGTCGCCTTCACCGCTAATTAGTGTCAGATTGAAAGATGAAAATCCTTTCATAAAAGTGAATGATACTACAGCTATGAATATTTTTATAAAAAAAGAATGCGAAGAATGCGTATTTGAAAGATTGAGCTATTCTGATCCTGAAATTAGCTGGGTTGCAGCTTCTGATGATGAAGATTTTAAGGTTGAATACAAGTCTAGGGGATTTGAAGATGGGGTTTATACTTTGAGAATTGAGGCTAGTGATGAAAGTGGCAATTCTTCGGGACAAGAACCGTATTTAATATCGTTTGAAGTTATAAACGAATCTTCAATAACTAATTTTTACCCCTACCCCAATCCGTTTTCTACAAATACCAGGTTTGTTTTCACTCTTACAGGTAGTGTAATTCCGGATGAGATTATTATTCGAATCATGACAGTAACTGGTAAAGTGGTTCGTGAGATTACACAACGTGAAATAGGCTCTATTTTCATAGGAAACAATATTTCGGACTATTCTTGGGATGGTAAAGATGAATTTGGAGATCAATTGGCTAATGGAGTATACCTCTACAGGGTTTATGTTAAGCAGGGTGGAACCACACTCAAACATAGAAATACTTCAGCGGATAAGGCCTTTAAAAATGGTTTTGGTAAATTGTATATCTTGAGATAATAGTCACCAAATCCCCCTAAGTAGGTGATCTGCCAGTTTTTTATTATTCCGACTTTAGCTACAAATATGAGAGAACTTCTATTTGTGATGTTTTTGACCCTAAATAGTACCCTTATCTTAAGTCAATCCTATAATTTTATTAATTATGGAATAGGTGATGGTTTGACTCACGAAAAGGTTACTGATGTTTGTGAAGATCAATTTGGTAATCTATGGATAGCTACTGCTGGTGGAGGATTATCAAAATTTAATGGTCTTGAATTTGAAAATTTTACAATAAAGGACGGTTTATCGAGCAATTATATAAGAGATATTCTAAGTGATAGAAAAGGGAATATATGGGCTGCTACTGCAACGGGAATTTCGAAACTTGATGGTAGATCCATTACCAACTTTAATATTGATTCGATAAATCAAAATAATAATTCTGTTAATGTTATTTATGAATCTTCTAATGGCTCCATATGGTTTTCTGCCTCTGCGAGTAGCATAGGTCAAATTGATACTCTTAATAATCTCTCTTTAATTACCATCCCTGAACTGTCGATATCCGATAGAATAATAGATATTGATCAAGATTTGCAAGGTAATATTTGGTTGATTTCTGCCATAAATGGACTTTTAAAATATGATGGAGATGAGTTTACTGAGGTGGTTAAAAATTCATCTTACAAAGGCTATGTTCTGTCAATTCAGAAAACTCTGGATAACCAATTTTATCTTGGAACAAATCGTGGACTTATTATTCTCAACCCAGAAACAGAAGAATATAGACTAATTGATGAATTACCTGGAGCCTTTGTAAAGTCTATTGTTCCAGTTGAGGAAGGAGTTTTTTGGATCGTTTCTTCTACTGGGGCAGCTAAGTATAATAAGGGTAAGTTGAATGTATTCGGAAGTGCACAAGGGTTGACGGATAATAGGATCAACGTTATCTACTCTGATCGAGAAGGTAATGTATGGATAGGAAGTGATGGATCAGGTCTTTACAAACTGACTAATGAGACAATCCAATTTCTAGGAATCGAACATGGTTTGAAAAACACACCAGTTACTGCCATTGTAAAAGATAATCAAGGTCATTACTGGTTTGGTTCATTAGGAAAAGGTCTGTCAAAATGGGATGGAGAAAATTTTGAGTATTTTAATTCAGATAATGGACTTGTAAATAACTACGTTACTGCTCTCAATATTTCACCCAAGGGAGAAATACTCATCGGAACACGTGGTTCTGGACTACTTAGCTATGACGGAAAAAAATTTAAACAATTTAATACTTCAGATGGGCTTATCTATAATATAGTAAGACAAATTTTCATTGATTCAAATGATGGAATATGGATTGGAACGCTAAATGGATTAAGCCATTTAGATGGAGAAAATTTCACATCGTTTAATGAAGAGAATGGTTTGTCTGACAATGTGATTTGGGGTATTAGAGAGCATCAAAATAATCAAGTATTGATTGTGACTCGTAGTGGTTTTGATCTGATTAAAGATGGATCTATTATGAATATGGACATAAACAGTTCATTTTTTAATAAGAGAATAAACACAGCTGTAATCGATGAAAAAGAAAATATTTGGATTGGCTATTCAGGCCATGGGATAGTAAAGATAACCAATGACCAAGTACCTAAATACTACACGAGTACATCTGGGTTAAGCTCCGATTTAATTTATAGCCTACATCTTGATAGCGTTGATAATGTGATAGTGGGTACAGAGAGGGGAATTGATAAGTTGATATTAACTAATCAAGAATTGAACATTAAGAGTTATGATCAAATAGAGGGTTTCAGTAATCTACAAACTACCTACGGTTCTGTATACATGGAAAGTGATGAAAGAATTTGGTTTGGGAGCGATGAGGGTGTTTTTATTTACAACATAAGTAAAGAGAAGATAAATCAAAATGAACCTCTTGCTTATATATCTTCTATCAAATTATTTTATGATGAATTAGATTGGAGTACTTATTCAAGTAATGTATCATCTTGGATGAATATTCCATATAATTTAGAATTACCTTATAGAGATAATAATTTAATAGTCAGTTTTCAAGGAACGAGTTTACGTAATCCTGCTTTGGTCAGATACAAGTATAGATTGATAGGGCAAGACGAAAAGTGGTCTCCAATGACAAATAGAAATGAAGCTGTTTATACTAATTTATCTCCTGGAGAATACACATTTGAGTTGTTGGCCGGCAATTCAGATAATATTTGGACGAATACTCCGGTCTCTTATTCATTCAAAATTATACCCCCATTTTATCTAGAGTGGTGGTTTTATGTAATATCGTTCGTTTCTGTACTCATTTTGTTAAAGCTTATCAATGATCAAAGACTGAAAGTGAAGCTCGATAAGATATTGACGCTAGAAAAGATTAGATCGGAAGAGCAGCAGAAAGTCAGAAAAAAAATGGCGAGAGATTTTCATGACAATTTAGGAAATCAGCTGGCGAGCATTTCAGTATATACAAATTTGGTCGCGTTGAAATTAAAAAATAAGTCCAAAGAAATAAATGATTTATTGGGAAGTATTCAAAAACATTCTAACAGTTTATTCAGTGGTACTAAAGATTTTATTTGGTCGATGGACCCTGAGAGTGATGATTTGTCAGAAATATTTACCTATATAAAGGATTTTGGAGAGGAGTTATATGAAAACACCAAAATTGAATTTTTTGCAAGTGCGGAAGACATTGAAGACAAAAGTATCCCTTTACCTTCTGGTTGGAGTAGACAATTGGTTTTGATTTTTAAGGAAGCAATGACGAATGTCTTGAAACATTCAGAGGCTACAGAAGTCTATTTTAGACTTTATCTTATTAAAAATGATTTTATAATGACTCTAACTGACAATGGTATCGGTATTGAAGAGACCGTTAAAGAAGGAGTTGGTATGAGAAGTATGAAAACCAGAGCAGAACAGATAGGTGCTATTTTTGAAATCAAAAAAGAAAAAAAACATATGGGAATGCAAGCTGTATTAAAAGCTAGACTACCAAGTTAACTTATTTAAATAAAAATATACGATCATGAGTTATTTCAAATCAAGAATTGTAATCGTTGAGGATAATCATGCTATTCGAGAAGGGTTTTCTCTCATAATTAATAGCGTGAGTGACTACTATGTTGTGAGCTCTTATGAAAATGCTGAAGATGCAATCAAAAATTTGAAAAAAGATAAGCCTGACATTGTATTAATGGACTTAGAATTACCTGGCATGAATGGTATTGAAGCCATCGGGATCATAAAAAAGAGTCATCCTAATATAGATTTAATTGTTAATACAATTTACGAAAATAGTGAACTTGTATTTCAAGCACTTGTTTCTGGAGCATCTGGCTATATTACTAAAAATTCAAGTCATTCAGAGCTATTGGACGCAATTGAGGAAGTCTTAAATGGTGGAGCTCCAATGAGTACGAAAATTGCTAAGATGGTTGTTGCTTCCTTTCAGAAAAACCCAAACTCTCCTTTATCTCCAAGGGAAACACAAGTACTCGAACTACTTGCCAAAGGAAAAAGCTATAGTATGATTGCTCAAGAATTATTTGTGACAAAAGAGACAGCCAAATCACATATCAAAAATATCTACTCTAAACTTCAAGTAAACAGTAAATCTGAAGCTATTGCAAAAGCCACTAGGGAAAAACTAATTTAGAACACAAAGGGGATGCCAAATCCCCCAAAATCAAATGTAAGCGTTATTAAATCCCCTAATATTTCGATGGTATTGGGGGATTTCTGCTTTCTGTATAGTAATCAACTTTGATTTAAGGCATACGATAATACGTGGCCGAGTATATTATTTAATATAAACTATACAGTATGAAGAATTTTTTACCATTATGTTTTATGCTAGTGCTTGCAATCGGTATACCCGATTCGTGGGCTCAGGAAAGGGCAGTGTCAGGAAAGGTCACGTCCGTTGATGATGGCGCGCCACTGCCTGGTGTGAACGTGGTACTGAAAGGTACAACCACTGGGACAGTAACTGATATTGAAGGGAACTACAAAATCTCTATTCCAGCTAATAATAGCGTTCTAGTATTTTCTTTTATAGGCCTTGCATCAGAAGAGCTGAATGTTGGAAATCGATCCATTATAGACCTTCAAATGTCACCAGATGTTCAGCAACTAAGTGAAGTAGTTGTAACTGCGGTTGGTATAGAAAGAGACAGGAGGGCTTTAGGGTATTCTGTGGAGTCTGTTGAAGGAGCCGAGGTTCAACAAAGATCTGAACCTGATTTTATGAAAGCACTCCAAGGAAAGGTTCCTGGTGTACAAATTGGTGGTTCAACAGGTGCTCCTGGTAGTGCGACAAGAATTACAATTAGGGGAGCTTCATCCTTTTTTGGTAGTAACACGCCTTTATTCGTTGTCGATGGTATTCCTTATAATGATCAGCAGTTTACAACAAATAACCAGCTGACAGGAGGAGCTTCATATGCAAATGGCTTAGCTCAGATTGATCCTAATAACATTGCCTCTATCAACGTTCTTAAAGGCGCAGCAGCGGCAGCTTTGTACGGATCCAGAGCAGCTAACGGAGTAATTGTAGTAACGACTAAATCAGGTAGTGCCAAAGCCTCAAGAAAAGGATTGGAAGTGACAGTTAGTTCTTCTTTTGCCATTGAGGAAATTGGTAATCTGCCTGATTATCAAAATACTTATGGTTCTGGAGGTAATTTCCTTTACTCAAATGCTAATGGCTCCTGGGGGCCTGCATTTGCACGTTTAGACTCTTTTCCAACATGGCCAAACTATACTGCAGCATATCCAGATTTACCCACTAATTCGCCATATGTTGCTCAACCTGACAATGTCGAGAACTTATTCAATACAGGTAAAGTTTGGGATAATTCAATAAATATTGTTGGTGGTAACGAGAAAGCCACTATTAGCGCTACTCTTTCACATTTGGATCAAGAAGGTTATATACCTTTCTCAGGGTTTGAGAGAACCTCATTAGGGATAGGTGGTCGCGTCCAGCTAGATAATAATTTTATTGTAGGGGGAAATCTATCTATCACGCGTTCTAACCAGCAGGGACCTATATTCGGGGCTGCAGCATCTGATCCTACAGCTGCTTCTTCTTTTGCGCGAACTTTATGGTTAGGGCGAGGTTGGGATACTAATTTGCCTTATGAAACACCTTCTGGTGGTAATGTTTTCTTTAATACATTGGCGATTGATCATCCTCAATGGTCATGGGCGAATAATGGCTTGAATGCTGAAGTCACGAGAATAGCTGCTTCATTTGATGTAGGTTATGATATTACTGATTGGATGAATATCACATTTAAGACTGGTCTTAATAGTTTTACTGATCGTAGACAACAAAGGTGGAATCAAGGATCTAACGCATTTACAGGAGTAGGGGCAGTGATGGATGATGATATCTTCTTTGAAGAATTGAATAGTGATCTGATATTGACATTCACAAAAGATATTAATGAGGATTTTGATGTTAAAGTCTTAGTGGGTCAAAATATTAATCAGAGAAAAACGGACAGACAAAGTGTTTTAGGTACCACAATTATTTCCCCAGGAATATTTGACGTTGATAATACTTTGACTGTTGTACCTAACGGAGGCACTTTTTCTCAAAGAAGATTAATGGGTATCTATGGAGAGATTAACTTAGGGTATAAGGATTTTGCTTTTATCAACTTTACTGGCAGAAACGACATATCCTCAACTTTACCCAAAGATGAAAGAAGTTTCTTCTACCCAAGTGTTTCTGGATCTTTCATATTTTCGGAAGCCTTTAATTTAGATTCTAAAATTCTAACATTAGGAAAAATTAGAGCAAGCTGGGCGAAAGTAGGCAATGATGCTCCTGTGTATTCTTTGTCCAATACTTTCGGAGTTAATCTGGGGAATAGTGCAGGCGTTATTGGATCAATAAATCAAAGTGATCTACCTTTTGCAGGGCAAGCCGGAATAACACAGTCTAATGTGGCATTTGATCCGCTTTTAACTCCGGAATTCACAACTGAAGTAGAATTTGGGACTTTATTAGAATTTTTATCCGGACGGCTATCTTTAGATTTGACGTATTATAAGAGAAATTCAGTTGACCAAATTGCAAATATTTCATTACCATCGGCTTCTGGGTTTGGACAGTTCCTTACAAACTTTGGAGATTTAGAAAACAGAGGTTTCGAAATTGGACTGGGAATAACTCCTGTAAAACTAAATAATGGGTTTACATGGGATGTCTACGGAACATTTACCAGAAATGTAAGTGAGGTAATTGAGCTTACAAATGGAGTAGAAAGAATAAATATTAGAAATTTATTTGGGGGTAGTATTACACCAGTATTACAACCAGGAGAGGCTTATGGGGCTTTTTTTGGAACAGTAGCTGCTCGAGACGATCAAGGAAACTTTCTTATCGATCCAAGAAACGGGGTATTGTTTCCTAGTTTAGAAAATAATGGCTTTGATATAATTGGAGATCCAAATCCAGATTTTAACATAGGATTAACAAATTCTATATCTTTTAAAGGAGTAACTCTTAGTGCTGTAATGGATTATAAGCATGGAGGAGATATTTATTCAGTTACAGTAGAAAGGTTATTAGGTAGAGGAGTCACTACAGATACTGAAGATAGAGATCCTACAAGGATAATTGATGGTTTTTATGGAGATCCAAATACAGGACTTCCTTTATTGGATGAAAACGGAGAGAAAATTCGTAATACTACCCAGATCACCACTAATGATTTGTTCTTTGCAAATGGTGGAACTGTTACGTCATTCGGTATCAATGGGCAAGATGAAATGTCTGTATATGATGGAACTGTTATTCGCTTACGAGAAGTAGCTCTAAGCTATAGTTTCCCTAATGCTATTTTGGATAAAACACCATTTGGCTCGGCTTCTATATCTTTCACAGGTCGTAATCTATGGTATAACGCACCAAATATACCAGAAGGCACCAATTTTGATCCAGAAGTTAATGGATTTGGTTCATCAAATACTCAAGGTATTGAGTATTCTTCGGCTCCTCAGACAAGAAGATATGGAGTTAATTTAAGATTTACTTTCTAATTGAAGATTAATTAAAGTTATGAAAACTATAAAAAATAATATTTCATTTATGTTAATGAGCCTTGTGCTTTTATTAACAGTTGGATGCGACAGTTTTTTTGATGTTAACGATGACCCCAATAACCCTTTAACCGCAGCGTCTGCTCCGTTATTGACTAATTCGCAACTCGCAATTGTTAATTCTTTGGGATTATCAAATGGTGGATTATCCTCACATACAGGTGTATTTATGCATCAAATATCTAGAAGAGGTGCTCCAGATCAGTATGGTAGTCAGGGTGGTGATTTTGCCATTACAACATCTTGGCAATCATTTTACGATATAGCATTAGAAGATTTGAAAGTGTTAATTAATCAATCTGAAGAGTCGGGTGATTTAATATATGCTGGTATAGCAAAAATTTTAAAAGCTTATACATACTCTGTGATGGTGGATGTGTGGGGTGATATCCCATTTACTGAGGCAAACAGCTTCCCCGATGTACTATTTCCAACTTTTGATAATGGAGCTGATGTTTACCCTCAGCTTATTACCTTATTAAATGATGCAATAGCAAATCTTGAGAATACTGATGCCGCAAATATCAATACTCCTGGAGCTGATGATTTGATATATGGAGGTTCAGCTTCAGCATGGGTAACGGCTGCTAAATCAATAAAGTTAAAATTATTGAATCAGGTCAGGTTGGTCAATGTTATTCCCGATGCAGAAGCACAAATTGTTGCTTTAGTAGCTGAAGGCGATTTGATAGACGCTCAATCTGATGATTTTGAACTTTTATACGGTACTTCTAACAGTCCTGACAATAGACATCCTGCATTTATTACAGATTATGCGGCTCTTACCAAGACATATTATATTAGTATTTGGCTCTACGAAATAATGACAGGTAAAAATTCTGATATTTTAAATGGAGTAAATGATCCTCGGGTACCATACTACTGGTTCAACCAGTTGACGGACATCACGGCAGTACAAAACCCTTATGAATATGCAGGTGGCACTACTTTAGATGGCAATGGTGAAATTGAATTAGATGGCACTCCTAATGCTAATAATAATTTGGGTGACCCTGTTAATTTTGATGGATTTTTATCAATACATTTTGGATCTACACACCCAAATCAAGCACAAAATCAGAACGCTTCTCAAAGCGTGCTTGGTTTATACCCTGCTGGAGGACGTTATGATGATGGTTCTGGGGGTTCAGTTACAGCATCTTTAGCTGCAGCTAATCCACCTACTGGTGATGTACCTGAACGGATTTTAACTTCTTATACCATGGAGTTTATTATGGCAGAATTGGCGCTTGATGGAGTAATCCCTGGTGGTGCCTCCCAGGCACAGATGCATATGATAAATGGAATCAGAGATGCTTTTGCCAAGGTAAATCAAGTTGCAACTAATACTGCTTCGACTCAGGTAATTCCTACGATTTCGACTACGGACATTGATGCTTATATAGCTGCTGTAGATAATGAATATGCAGCAGCTGCAAGTGATGATCGTAGATTGGAAATTATAATGACCCAAAAATGGCTATCTAGTTTTGGTAATTCTATGGATCAGTATGTTGACTATAGAAGAAGAGGTTATCCGGTAATTTTTGATCCAAATAATGATCAGGGTCGCTATGCAGCTACTACTCAATCTGGACGAAATTTTTTAGTTTCTATGCCGTATAGAGATCAAGATATATCACTAAATCCTAATGCTCCAGCCCAACGTAATGGTACAACTGATAGGGTATTTTGGGATCCAAATTGATTTTAAATAAAGAAATATAACATTATGAAAAATATTATAAAAATATGTACACTGATACTGACGGTTATGTTTATCGCATCGTGCGAGGATGAGGATAAAATTAAATTCAGTGTTGATGATATTGCTAAGGGTGCGTTAGGTCAATTCACCCGAACCACAAATGACGCTGGTTTTGTAGACCTTACAGATGTTGCAGGAACTACAATAGAATTTACCATTGATCTGGACTATGAGCAAGAGGGAACTGCCGATGGCCTTACTCCTGGTATTGGTACATTGTCTAGCAACCTTGAATTTGCTCCGGTTAGTGTTGTTGATATTGAGGTTCTTTTTATCAGAGGAGGTAAAGGATTAGAGTCTGGGATTGTTCAAAGTCTAACATCCTGGCCTGCAACTATTACCTTAGACCCGGATCAGTTAATGGAGGCGTTACCAAGTTTTTCAACGGCAGATTTAGCTTTGGGAGATGCCCTTCAAATTTCAGCTGGTTTTCAAATGGAAAGCGGTGTGAATTACCCGGCATTTACAGTCAATGTAGAAGATGGAACAAAAGTGCTAGGTTATTCTCCTAATTTTGGAAGCTTTCCAGGTTTGATTCATTTTTTGAACTACGCTGTATCGTGTAGATCAAATATCCCTCTGGGAAGTTATTCTGGAGTTACAACTGGTCCGTTAAACCCAGCGACTTCTGCCACGGTGACTCTTACGGCCGGAGCAGTTCCAGGACAATATGCTGCGGATGATTTGTCGGCAGGGATGCTGGCGGCAATAACTGCAAATCCTGGTTTTTTAGGCGGTGGGACATTTCAGGATGTATGTAATGTAATCACAGTACCAACATTTGCTCCTCCTGGCTTAGTTAACGTTACACAATGGGCAGATAATCCTGGATCATATGATCCTCTTACGGGTATTATCGTGATTAATTGGGATATTATAGGGTTTCAACACACAACAACTCTTACACCACAATAAATCTTTTGACTAGTTCTAAATAAGCGTTACAGTTTTACAAGGATAAATAATTAGATAGGATCGAAGTTAACTTCGATCCTATTTTTGGTTTTATAGGTTTTAATTTTGATAGTTTTCTGTTCATGCATTGCATTTGGTGTTTTCATCCAACAGTCCAGTGTGGTCTCTCACTGTTATAAATATCAATTGATTCCTTAATGAGTTTACCCATCAATTCTAAGTCTTTGGTGGCGATTCCTAGTATAAATTAATGCTTAAAAATACCATTGCCCCTTTCGGCTATGGCATTTTGATAGGGGTCATAGCACTCAGTCATACTACAAACTATTTTGTAGGTATTGAGTAAATGCTGATATTGATCACAACAGTATTGCAATCCTCTATCAGAATGATGAATAAGTAATTGTTAGGGATATTGACGGTTCTTGATCGCATGTTTCATAGCTGTGATGGCTCTAGAAGCATTTAGACTTTTTGAGATATTGAATCCCATGATTTTCTTAGAGTAAGCGTCTGTCACCAACGATAAATACACTGGATTTTGTCGATTGCCAGATAGGTAATATCCGATACGTAAACCTGTTCTGGGCGATCAACTGTTAATCCATCCACCAGGTTTTTGTGTTTTCGAAACCTGTGACGAGAGTCCGTAGTAATATGATATTGCCTTTTAGGGACAACCTGAAGATGGTTGGCTTTCATTATAGCAAATAATCTATCTCTACCCATACCAAGCTCCTTAAGCTCATCATATAGCAAATAATACAACTTACGAGTACCGATGCGAGGCATCCTCATCTTTAGTTTTTCAACCATTTCTACTACTCGAGGGGCTATTTGCTGTTTCTGTTTAGTCCTTTTAATAGTTCTATAATACACCTGCCTATTTATCCCCAACAGCCTGCAGGCAGAAGTTATCTTTTCTTTGTGTTCAATCTTGAATCGAGTAACTGTTGAGGTAAGGACTTTTTTCTGATCGGTATTTCAGTTCTTCTTCTGCTATATCGATCATCATATCAAAAATAATTACTTTTTTGTCGGTCTCTTCCAGCTTCTTCTTCAGGGAGGCTTTCTGTTTTTCCAGTAAACGGACTTTTGCTTCTAGCTCTAATAACTTTTGCTCTGATGATTTCTCCAAGATTAAATTAGATTTACTCTCCCAATCTAGACTACCGTACTTTAATAACCAACTTTTAACGGTCGCATTACCTTGAATTCCATACTTCCTTTGGGCCGCATTTAACCCTGGTCGACCAATCTCTACTTCTCTTACAACCTGCATTTTAAAAGCATAGCTGTAATTGCGCTGGGTACGTTTAACATACTGAGAATCATGCTTCTTTTTCATAACGTTACATTTTGTGTAACGCTATTTCAGGACGAGACAACTTATAAAATAAAAAGGCGTTTACCTATCGTAAATGCCTTTTTATTGATGGAACCTCAAGATTTTAAAATCTTATTTAGACTAAATCATTCTTAAATAAGTTCTTGGTAGAACTGAAATATTCTGATTAGGTGACTCTCATTTTTAAGTTTCAATTTGTTCTTCTTTACAAAGTTTTCAATCTCCTTTAAATTATCTTTAAAAAGGGTCTCATTTTTTTTGATACTGCCTTTTACAGCAAATACATTATCATTTACCAAGGCAAATATTTTACTCTTTTTGAGAGCTTTGTCATTTCTTTCACCCATTGATAAAGCTACATTATATGTAGCCTCTTTAATCTCAATATATTCGTATTTGACAAGTTTTATTTTTCCATCTAATAATATTTGACATACACCTTTTGGAAGATCATAGGTAATATTATTTACTTCAGAGGTATTATGATAAAAAATAGAATCACCAATTGGTTCTTTATAAGCAAAGCTTTTTAAAAGAGGAAGTTGACACACCTTTATTTCTCCGGATGCATTAATCTCAAGTAATTGGTTTTTCAAATCATACCTGATTGGATAACCTTTTAAAACCTTATTATTCTTTAAAAATACATCTCCTGTAATCCAATCATCAAACAAGTAGAGACTGCCCTCTAATTTGGGTGGAGGAATAGGGAGTTCATCAATAACTTCCCCTGGGTTAGTGTTTTTATCAATTACGGCAATTACTTCGTTTTGTCCTACTGCAAAAAATGGGCAAAGAAAGAGAACTGATATGATTTTTTTCATAATGTGCTAAGGATTTTTCCCAAAGGTAAAAATAGGAAGTTTTTGTGCTATCACCCAATATACGTGATATCAAAACTTATCAGGAGTCTGTATCACTTTAATGACCAATTCATGTGGGTCACCATCACTGTCAAGAAGATAGAACTTTACCAAAGGATTATCTGCGGTTATCTTGTTTTCAACTTTTAATATTTCATTGTTTGGCAAATGTTTCTCTATTTGACCTTTAATGTCTTCAATTGCGTGAGCAAATGCTACTTCAAGTTTACTCGGATTATATTCTAATGTCTTCATTATTTCAGGTTGATATTCCTGAATATAGCTAAAATTTGTATTGAAAGCCTAATAGGCTACCACTTTAATAATGCCGAAGCCCAGGTAAAACCACTTCCAAAGGCTGCCATACAAACAGTGTCACCAGGTTTTATTTTTCCCTCATCAAAAGCCTCACTCATGGCGATAGGAATTGACCCAGCTGTAGTATTGCCATAGCGCATAATATTATTGTAAACTTTATCATCACCTAACTGCATCTTTTGCTGAATGTAGTTGCTAATTCTCAAATTGGCCTGATGTGGGATAAGAAGATCAATATCTTCCTTGCTCATATTATTGGCTGTTAATGCCTCATTGATAACTTCCATAAATCGAACAACTGCATGTTTAAAAACAAGGTTACCGTTCATATATACTTTGAAGCCGGAAGTATCCAAGATCTGCTCAGGTTGGCGCTCTTCATGAGGTCGACTACTTCCTGGATCTTTAACATAAAGTTCTTCAGCAAAACGACCATCAGAGTGCAAATGAGTGGATAGGATTCCTAGCTCGTCACTTGGCTGAAGAACAGCTGCACCTGCACCATCACCAAAAATAACGGCAGTACCGCGACCTCTTGTGGTCAGGTCGAGGGCTGTTGATTGAATCTCAGCTCCTATAACAAGTACATTTTTATACATGCCGGTTCTTATAAATTGATCTGCTGTTGAAAGAGCGTAAATAAATCCGGAACAAGCATTTTTAATATCCATAGCCGGGATACTTTCAAGGCCTAATTCTCTTTGAAGTAAGACCCCTGAACCCGGAAAATAATAGTCTGAAGTAATGGTGGCGAAAACTATAAAATCAATGTCTTCTGCTGTTACACCCGCTCTTTCAAAAGCCATACGACTGGCTTTAGCAGCCATATTGGCTACAGTATCTTTAGCGGGATCTATCCATCTGCGTTCTTCAATACCTGTTCTTTCTATGATCCATTCATTATTGGTATCCATCATTGTTGAAAGCTCGTCATTAGTGACAACTCTCTCCGGCACATGATGTCCAATTCCTACTATCTTTGAATATTGCATATTGTCAATTTTTAAACCCTCAAATATAGTGAATTAAACGAATGTTTGTTAGGGTAATAAGAGGGTCGAAATTAACTCAATTCTTAAATTAGTTTTAGTCGAGTGCAACCATTTTAGGTTAGTAGTAGTCATATATCTATATTTTTTACATTTATGGAAAATATAATATGAAGGGCACATATTTAGGTGAGTTTGAAGAGTTGGTTTTACTGGCGATTGCTATTATTCAGCAAGATGGTGCCTATGGTAATTCCATACTAGTGGAGATGGAAGAAAAAACTAATCGTGTCATAAATCTTAGTGCGGTACATACTGCACTTCATCGATTGGTAAAGAAGCGGTTTGTTAAAAGCTACAAAGGCGAGTCAACAGCAGTAAGAGGTGGCAAGCGTAAAATTTATTATGAACTAACAGCATTCGGAATTAGTGCTATTCGACAAGCACGTGAACTTCGTGAAGAAATGTGGTCAGCTATACCAAAGGTAGTCATAGGATGAATATGAAATTACCACCAAAATGGATGATCAAGACACTGGAGAATGTCTGCCCTGAGCATTTAACAGATGAGATTGAAGGAGATTTTTTAGAAAATTATACCTACCAGTCCGAAAAGAAAGGGACTGGATATGCGAACCGACAAGCGTTGGTGTTCATAATATTTTCATTACCCAAGTTGCTATTTGCAAGAAGATATAAAACCACAAATAATATAGATATGCTAAGAAATTACTTAAAGGTTGCCATTAGAAACTTATTGAAAAATAAAGGATTTAGTTTCATAAATATTAGTGGATTAGCCATTGGATTGGCTTGTTGTTTTCTTATTGGACTTTATGTTCAATTTGAACTGAGTTATGAATCGTTTCACTCTAAAAAAGAATCTATTTATCGCTATATACCCCGATCTTCTGATGATGGTGGTAATCTAAGAATGCAGACTTGGACACCACCTGGTTTTGCACCTGCCGTGGCAGATCATTTCTCAGAAATCTCTCAATATACTAGATACAGTACACTTTCGGATGAACCTTTATTGACAGTAGAAGATAAAGTTCTGCCCCCAGACATTTTAGCACTAGGAGATATAGGCTTCTTCAATATTTTTTCAATTGACTTAGTTAGGGGAGATAAAAATGAGGTTTTAAAATCACCTTATTCTCTGGTGATTTCTCAAAGCATAGCTGATAATTTTTTTCCAGGAGAAGATCCAGTTGGAAAAGTTATCCGATATGATAATTCGTATGATTTTAATATTACTGGTGTTTTCGAAGACCTGCCTTCGAATACTCATCTAAATTTTTCATATATCGTCCCTTTTGAAACTATTGGAGATATAGTTGAAGATCAATTTGGTTATCCAAAAGATAAGTTATTAGAAGGGTTAGACAGCTGGAATTACTCAAGTTATTTTGTCATTGATTCTGACGTCAATAGCATAGAGTTTGAATCAAGAGTCGATGAACAATTCACAAAATTGAGAAAAGGAACATTTAATCCTGAGTCAGTTCATGATTGGTTACAGCCATTGCAAGAGATACACTTTACGAAAGGAATTCGTGGGGATGAAGCTAATGGGGATATCAATACAGTTTATATTTTTAGCGCGATTGCTATTTTTATTTTGATCATTGCTTGCTTTAATTTTATGAATTTATCGACTGCCAGAGCTATGAAAAGGGCTAAGGAAGTTGGTGTGAGAAAAGTTATGGGAGCGCAAAGGCCGCAGTTGGTATATCAGTTCTTAGGAGAAACAGTTCTTCTCACAATTATAGCATTGGTCTTCAGTATTTTTATTCTCGAGTTGACCATACCATCATTCAACAGCACCATGGGTATGTCTCTTTCGCCAAATTACCTTGATAACCCGATGTTTTTGATCACGCTAATTGGAATCGGGTTACTCACTGGAGTGATTGCTGGTGGTTATCCGGCATTTTACCTGTCTTCTTTTGAAGCGGCAAAAGTACTGAAGGATACATCAAACCGTTCTGGCAAATCAACTTTAAGACAGGTGCTTACCATATTACAGTTCGGAATTGCAGCTTTTTTGATTATAGGAACATTCGTAGTCAGTCAACAAATGAACTTCCTGACCAACAAGAGTTTGGGATTTCAGAAGGAAGAAATAATTTACTTCCTTCCACCAACATCTTTATTTGATGATGTAGACGTATTAATGAATAATCTTAAAGCAAACTCTGCAGTAGTGGGAGTAAGCCGTTCTAATGGAGTTCCCGGTTATACTGGATCGCATTGGACTTATAATTTACCTGATGAAGAAATCAAGGAAAATATTAACACCATGATTATTGATTATGATTTTCTTGATAATTACGAAATAGAAATTGTTGAAGGTAGAAATATATCTTCGGATTTTGCCACCGATTCCTCTGATGCTTATTTAATTAATGAAACTGCTGTGAGGCAACTAATGTTGGTAAATCCTATAGGAACCAGAATTCAGGCATTGGATGGACATGGAGTAGGAAGAATAGTAGGTGTGGTGAAAGACTTTCACTACAAATCTTTACATCAGGCTATTGAGCCTCTTGTTTTGAGACATGATCCCAGAAACTCTTATACTCTATCCGTAAGAATGAAAGAAGGAAATCTGCAGAACAATTTAAGAGCTATTGAGCAAGAATGGAAAAAAATAGCTTCTGATTATCCATTTAACTATAGTTTTTTAGATGACGATCTGGAACAGCTTTATAAGTCTGAAGAAAATGTAGGTTTATTAATGACCACCTTTTCTTTCTTAGCGATTTTCATTGCGTGCTTGGGATTATTAGGTCTCATTTCATTTATGACCGAACAACGGAAAAAGGAAATAGGGGTAAGGAAAGTTTTGGGTGCTACAGTTGCAAGTATTGTTGGGCTTTTAGGAAAGGACTTTGCCATATTAGTAGTAATTGCTTTTATAATCTCCATTCCAGCCTCTTGGTGGGCTATGAATTTGTGGTTAGAGAATTTTGCATACAAAATTGACATCAATCCATTTTTGTATGTATTCGCGGGTGTTGTCTTGCTTTTGATAGCTCTTGCGACCGTAAGTTATCAATCGTTCAGGGCAGCTACCTCAAACCCTGTAGATACCTTGAGAAGTGAATAAAAAATATGGTTAGCGAAACCTTTTCTTATAAACATAGGTACATATCTATTATATTTACATTTATGAGGGTAATACTATGAAAGCCACCAACCTAGGAGATTTTGAAGAATTAGTGCTCATGTCTGTCTGTATTTTAGGTAAACAGGCATATGCGGTAAGTGTTAAATTAGACTTAGAAGAACGAATAAAAAAACCTATCAATATCAGTGCGATACATACTGCACTTTACCGATTAGAGGATAAAGAGTTTCTAAACTCTAAAATGGATGGTGCTACCAGTGAAAGAGGAGGGAGAAGAAAGCGCTATTTTATGGCAACTTCAACAGGGGAGCAGGCTTTAGTCAGACTTAAGTCCTTAAGAAATACAATGTATCAGCTTATACCTGCTTTATCTAATGGATAATTCAACCAATAAACCGCCCAAATGGATGGATCGATTGCTGGCACTCTACTGCAGTGCCAGGCGTTTTGAAGAAGTACAAGGGGATTTGCACGAGCTCTATCGCTATGATTTTAAAGACAGAGGATGGGGTTATGCCAACAGAGCTTACCTATGGAACGTGCTCAAGTGCCTGAAACCTTATGCTTACAAACACCCACAATCAAATGGAAATCATCACAACAATTCAAAAGACATGATCTTAAAACATTTGCAACTAGCTTTTAGAAGATTAACCAGACAGTTTAGTTACTCCATGATCAATATTATGGGACTAACCATGGGCATAGTTTGCTTCACGTTTATCTACCTCTATGTAGATCATGAAATGAGCTTCGATCAGTTTCATGCCAAGAAAGAAAATTTGTACACTACGCCTTTCACGTGGCATTTTGGCAGTACCAGTCTGCCTACAGCCAGAGCTACTTCTAATGTTGGACCCATGCTCCAGGCCAACTATCCAGAAGTGCTTGATTTTGTAAGGCTCAGGCCAACGTCTAAAGTGGTGAAGCACGAAGATATGGTAGCCAAGGAAGATGCCTTTATTTATACGGACAGTACCTTCTTTGATCTACTCTCCTTTGAGCTTCTTGAGGGGAATCCTACCACTGCTTTGGTCGAGCCCAAATCAGTAGTCATTACTGAAAATATGGCCTTGAAATATTTTGGAGAGCAATGGCAGCAAAGCAGCTTGCTGGGTAAAATGCTGGATTTAGATGCAAAGGATAACTATCAGATTACTGGAGTCGCTAAAAACCCTCCAAATAATTCTCATATTAAGTTTGATTTTTTGGCTAGCTTCTCCTCGTTGCCTGAATCTCAAACTATGGGAGACTTTAACAAAAGTGCTTATTTAACATATGTAGAATTGGTTCCTAATACCAATATTGATCAGCTGAAAAATCTGATTAATGAAGATTTAAAGAAACAATTTGATGGAGAATTACCGGTAGAAGTTGGGTTGAAAGCATTAGACGATATCTACCTTAATTATAGCATGTCTACCGGAGTTGGGCCCATGAGCAATATAAAAACAGTATATATTTTTGCTGGTATTGGTTTGCTTATTATTGTCATAGCCTGTATCAATTATATGAATTTGGCTACCGCCAGATCGGTAGAACGTGCACGGGAAGTGGGAGTAAGAAAGGTAATGGGTGCGGCAAGACGTCAATTAATTGGTCAGTTTTTAGGGGAGTCTATGTTCATAACGTTTGTGTCCGTTATATTGGCTATTGGTTTGATGCATGTATTCTTACCATTATTTAATAGTCTGGCAGATAAGCAATTAGTGTTAAATTTATTTACCAATATCCAACTGCCTTTATTTTTATTTACTATTTGGCTAAGTATTTCTTTATTGGCAGGTGTGTACCCGGCATTTGCCTTATCCGGCTTTTCAATCATAGGTGTATTACGTGGTAGGTTTAAAAATTCAGCGTCTGGAAGTATGCTTAGAAAGGTGTTAGTCGTTTTTCAATTCTCCATTGCGGTGGTGTTAATCGTAGCGACTATAGTCATCTATAAACAGCTCTCTTTTGTCAATGATAAAGACCTAGGTTATGATAAAGATTTGATCATTTCATTGCCGTTGGATTCACAATCACGACCGCAGATTAATGTGCTGAAACAGCAATATGAATCATTGGCAGATATCGCCTCTACCAGCGTAACGGGGCAGTTGCCCTCGTGCATCTCATTTGAGTCTACTATGTCCATCAAGGATGGTGAAGAGAACAGACAGTTGATGCGCTTGAGTTATATCGATAATGACTATTTGGAAACCCTCGGATTGGAAGTTATAGCGGGTGGTGAGATGAGTCCATCTAATACTGAGGAGTATGAGTTTATCTTAAATGAATCGGCAGCCAGCTTTTTTGGATGGACTCCAGAAGGTGCCATTGGTGAAAGAATGAAGATTTGGAACTCTGAATGGGGAACTATTGTGGGGGTGGTCAAAGACTTCCATTTCTCATCCTTGCATGAAAAAATTCAACCTTTGGTGTTATACAACTCTGAAAATCCTAAGGAATTTGGCCTCAATAACTTAATGCTGCGGGTAGTTTCTGATGACTTTGAACAGACGTTGTTAGAGGTTGAAAATATCTGGACGGGCATTATGACTCATAAACCATTCGAGTATCAGTTCTTGGCAGACAAACTGGATAGTTCTTATCAAAAAGAGCAGCATTTAAGCGAATTGATTGGTATTTTCTCTTTGCTAGCAATATTCATTGGATGTCTTGGATTGTTTGGTTTAGTATCTTATACCACTCACCAGCGTTCAAAGGAAATTGGGATTAGAAAAGTAATGGGCGCTTCTGTAAGTAATATTATTATGATTCTCTCTAAAGGCTTTTCGCGACAAATTTTCGTTTCGTTAATTATCGGTACTAGCATGGCCTACTTCATAATGGGGGAGTGGCTCAAGAGTTTTGAATATAAAACTGTGATTGGTGTTGATGTGATATTACTAGCGACCTTTGGAACAATTGGCATTTCGTTATTTACAATGAGTTTTAAGTCAGTACAAGCAGCTTTATTGAATCCAGCAGATATCTTAAGGAGTGAATAGGAATGAATTGGCATAAATTAGAGTCAGACAAACAGTTTAAACTTTCTGGAGTTATTATTGTATGACGATTTTATTCAATGTCACGGCAAATAACTACAATCACTTTTTTTAAGTTCACTTCACTTGCTTCCAAAGTTTGGGCATTTACCATGATGCAATTTGCTCATAGATATATATCCAAAGCACAAGGACAAACTTTTTACAAGTTAATGGGGAGTGGGAGAGGTATAGGTTTTAGCCTACTGCCCGATTGGTCAGTATATGCTTTGTTACAAAATTGGGAATCAGAGAAAAAAGCACATGACTTCTTTAAGTCTGAGAGTATTTTTCTGGAATACATGAGTAAGGCTTCTGAACGATATACTATTTATTGTAATAATATCGCAGCTCATGGTACCTGGGACGGTACCAATCCCTTTGAGGTAAGTGAGGTTGCGAACCAGGGAAATAAGGCTAGATTAATTCTGACAAGAGCTACTATTAAGGTGTCAAAAGCAATAAGATTTTGGAAGTACGTTCCAATCAGCTACTTGCCGCTTAAAAGCAATAAAGATTTAGTATATGCTAAAGGGGTTGGTGAGTGGCCGGTAGTGCAAATGGCTACCTTAAGTCTTTGGAAATCTGAGGCTGCGATGCGAAAATTTGCATATGCGAGTAAAGAGCATCAAGAAGCCATTAGAAAAACGAGAGAATTGAACTGGTATAAAGAAGAGTTGTTTGCACGGTTTATACCTTACAAATCTGTTGGCACTTGGCAAGGAAAGGATATGCTTGATGTTTAATTTTTTTTACTTCCAAACAGCACTTGAAGCATAGCTTTTGTAAAAGGCCATTTTTGAAAACTACTAATTATTTTCAGCTCTTGTATAAGGTTGGTCTCCTCATCTAAAAAAGAAAAAATGCTGCTGATACTATTTTTTCCATACATGTCTGAAAAAATTGACTCGCCTAAGTAGTTATGATTATGCAATACTTTCAAGAAGATACTGTCATAAAGTATAAATCTCTTTTTTAATAAACCTGCAGATGGGTGCTTTCCATTTTTGATATTATCGATAAGTAATTTGCAGGATTTTTGAGTGTTGCGAAAAGAGTAACCTGAAGATGGTTTGACCCAACCACCGGCAGTACCAATTTTAGTTATTTGGTCTGTATTATGCTTATGGAAAGGATAATCGCTCATGGGAATAACTCCTTTTTCCACTTGCATGATCTTATAATCCTCAATTTTTAACACCTGTTCTACATAGTTCTTCAGCATTTTTTCATAATCCTCATCATTAGCTAAATGAGCAGAGAAAAAGGTGTATTCTACCAATGCTTTTTTCTCACTCTGAGGAAGGACATACATGAAACTGGTGGAGGAAGGCCATTTTACACTAAAATCCATCATCGTAAAAGATGATGTGTCAAAGTGGTGGTTCTTGGCTTCAATCTCCCAGCCTTTAAAATGTTGTAGTAACCGTATATTTCCATCCCCAGTATTTTCAAACGCAGGGTTTATACGACTATCAAAAATGTGCTTAGCCGTGTAAGTAGAATGATCAGTTATAATACTAACTTGTTCTTGGCACTTTATGCTTTCTACTCCTTCCGTTTTCCAGCTGATATTTGTTGATTCAGCTAGTTTCTTCTTCGCAAAATTATAGAAATCTAAAGCTTGTATTCTCTTGTATGAATAGTCACTCAATGGAATTTCTTTTCTTTCAAAGGAGTTGATGAAAAGAGCTTTTTCCCATGAATTAGAAACTATTTCATCCCATTTCCCACATCCTTTTTCCCAAAAGCACCAAGTTTTATCATTAGTATTCTTTTCATCTTTATCTAAAAGTAAGATTGATTTGTCATCGAAAAATTCATCTTCACTCAAGGCTAAAGCCAATTGCAAACCTGCGGCTCCGGCACCAATAATGGCATAATCATAATGAGTAGAAAACATGGAAATAAATAAAGAAGACTAGTTGTGCGACATAAAGATGTAAAGAAAATGTAAAAGCGCCACTGATCTTGCTAAGATGAAATATGAATTGTAATAAAGAGGCTATTAAAAACCAGGCGATATAGTTTTGTAATGGGGCGTAACCAAGATCGAAATACCAGAAATCAAATATAGGGGCTGAGGTCTCCATGAAGTAATCAAGAAATACCATAAGAAGGGATGAAAAAACTATCTTAAGCCAAATTTTTTTAAAAAAGGCAGAGCTGATAGCAGCAGTGACAAAGGTGAGTATGGCCCAGTTAATGCCGATAAAGTATGGCACTCCACCTAATTTAGGACCAAGATTATCTCCATAAATATAGACCCCAAATAAGAAATCGTAATTAACACCTACCCACTCAGCGAAAAATCCAAGTATGATAAAAAGTAGGAATATTGAAATAGCCCGTTTGTTTCTAATCGGAAAATATATCACCGTCAAAAGCATTAGGATACTTAAATTCAGTGGTGTTAATGAAATAAACCACTCCTGAAAACCCAGTGTGATACCGATGATCGCTGAAATATGAAACAACCAGATGATAAATGGAGCAATGGCTTTGTGTTCCAACTTACATAATGCTTTCATTAATCTATTGTAATTAGATCGGAAGTAATTTTCGCAGATAAGAGACACAAGGGGATTCCGCCTCCGGGATGAACAGACCCACCACAAAAGAAGAGATTGTCAAATTCAGAAGAGAAATTAGCATGTCTTAAGAATGCAGAAAATTTCGAGTTGCTAGAGGTTCCATATAGCGAACCTCGATGAGATCCGGTTTTGGTTTCTATTGCAATAGGGTCTAGAATATCTTCAGAGACAATGTGATCTTCAATCGAAACACCAAGTACCTTATTAACTTTGTCGATAACCGAATTTCTGGCTTTATCAATCAGTTCTGGCCAGTCTTGCCCAAAATTGCCCGGTGCATTGACCATGACGAACCAATTTTCGCAACCTTTTGGAGCATCATTTTTATCTTCTTTGCTAGTAATATTTATGTAAACAGTAAGGTCATCAGCAAGTCTTTTAGAATCAAAAATGGCTTCAAACTCTTTTTGATAATCACTCGAAAAAAGGATGTTATGTAAGTCCAATTTCGGAAATTGTTTATCAATACCCCAGTAGAATATAATAGCCGAACTTGACCGCTCTTGTTCGAGTATTTTTTGTGGTTTTTTTTTGGTGTTAAGAAGGTGCTGGTAGGTTCCAAATACGTCCATATTTGAAACAATAGTGTCCGCAGCGTACGTATTATTTTCAGTTCTAATGGCTATGGCCTTCTTATTTTTAGTGACAATTTCTTTTACTCCCTCATTAAGATGAAAAACAACTCCTACATCCTCCGCCAGACGATAAAGGCTTTGTGAGATTTCATGCATCCCTTTTTTTGGATAATATGTTCCGTAATGCATTTCCAAATGTGGGATCATAGACATTATACCTGGAGTTTTGAAAGGGGAAGAGCCGTTATAGGTAGCGTATCTATTGAACAACTGCCTTAAACAAGGGTCATCGAAATAAAGTTTATTGATGTCATCCAAAGATTCATTGAGGTGAAGTTTGTAAGCCTGTATTAGGGATTTTAGTGTAGAGAACGAAAGATAAGTGCTCCATTTATGTAGTGACTTGTTTAAGAATATATCAGCTGTCAAGTCATACTTCTCTTTGTTTCGTTGCAGGTAATCGGTTAAATTTTCTTGGGAAGTATTAAAGGTTTCTGAAGCTGCCTTGATAAACTCCTCTTCTAGAGCCGGGACAGAAAATCGTTTTCCATCTTCCCAGAAGTAATTACAAACCACATCTTTTTTGTGATAATCAAAATAGTCTTTTGGGTTTTTGTCATGCAACTCAAAAAGCTCATCGACCAGATGAGGCATAGTAAAAAGTGAAGGGCCCATGTCAAATCTAAACCCGTTAGAATGGAAAGCATTTAGCTTACCTCCGGCATAGTCATTTGATTCAAAGATATCTACGTGAAATCCTTTTTTTTTCAGCCGTAAAGCACAAGCAATACCGGCAATTCCTGCTCCTATAATAATGGCTTTTTTCATAGCAATACTCGCTATGTCTAACCTTGAAAAATGGGATTTGTTCTAAGCTTTTAAGAGAAAATTTAATGAGTATCTGCTACCTCAGATGGGTTGACTTCACGATGCTCAAATTTCTTTGGTGCATATAAAAAACCAAATGCTTCAGCATCCTCTTTGGTTCTTTTTACATGGTGAATATAATGTGCTTTGATCATGCGATTTAGATAATGGCTCCTGTTCTTTGGCCGCCATTTTATACGCTGATGAACAATAACATCATGGAAGACAAAGTAAAAAATACCATAAGCTAAAATACCGAAACCCACAGCCGTAAGATATGGGTTAACTCCAAATGAAAAATATAAAAGTAGAATGCTGGGAATACTAAAAACCAACGCAAATAAATCATTACGTTCTAACGCATGATCATGAGCCTTATGGTGAGACCTGTGCCATGTCCATAAAAACCCATGCATGATATATTTATGTGTAAACCATGCTACACCTTCCATAAATAGAAAAGTGCCTATTGTTATAACTGCGCATAGAAGTATGGTCATCCAATCCATCTATTTTTTAAATCTTTCTTCCAACACTTTGTAACGATAGTCAAAGATACCTTTAACCTTTTTGCCTACAAAAAGCCAGTTGGCAATTCTTCCTAATATGCCTAATGGAATAGCATAATTTACCTCATCTTCCATTTCAACTCCGCCATCTACCTCCTTGAATCTATGTTGATGGTGCCAGAGGGCATAGGGTCCAAACCGCTGCTCGTCTACAAAATAAGTCGGTTCCATCACATGAGTTATTTCTGTAGTCCATGAAACAGGTATTACAGGAACAGGTTGCAATTTGTAAGTTATAATCTGGCCGGGATACATTTTTTTACTTCCAGATATGTAACGAATATCAAACTTCATGTGAGAAGGAGTGATATCTTTTAAATTCTCAGGCGAAGAGAAAAAATCCCAGGCTTCTTCCATTGAAATTGGAAGGAATTGTTTTGTTTTTAGGTTGTATACTTTCATCAGTTAATGAACAATTCTGGAGCTCTAAAGTTTGTATTTTTATAACATCATGCCCATCGTGATATTGGTATGATAATTACCTTACTCATAGCGAATAATATTCCTTGCCATTAAAGGAAAAATCAGAAAATGAAACGGCAGCACAAGGTACCAGTAGAGTCTTCCCCATATTCCAAGAGGTCTGAAAGTAGCTTTTTGAAAAAGTATATGTTTACCATCTTTTTCTCGGATTTTGAATTCAAGCCACGCTTCACCAGGTAACCTCATCTCTGCATAGAGCAGCAGACGCTTTTCTTTTTCGTTAGCCAACAATACACGCCAGAAATCTAATGAATCACCTGCCTTAAGGTCATTAGGGCTTCTGCGACCTCTACGTAAGCCAACACCACCTACAAGTAGGTCCAGATAACCTCTTAGTTTCCATAACCAATTACCAAAGTACCAACCGCGCTCGCCTCCAATCTCCCAAATATTTTGCTTTACCTTTTCAGGATCTTTTGTGAAAGGCACTTCCTGAATGTCATGAAAACAGCCGTGAGAGGGAACGTCAATAAAATCCAGAAAATTTTTATCCATTCTGTCATTTTGAAGCGCATCCGTCCAACTGGAGATTACGTTTTTTTGATTGATTTTGCTGAAAGTAAGTTCAAGAGCTTTCCGATAGCTAAGCAGTTTAATGTCGACTATGTCTTCAATTCCTTTATTTTCAACTACTACATCATTCTTCATGCTGTCAACCAAATTTCGTCCTAAAGTATATGAGGTCGAAGTCACGAAATACAACCATAAAGAAGATAGTTTGGGCGACAATACAGGAACAGTGAGTATATAGCGTTTCAGTTTTCTTTCTTCTGCATATTGCAAAAGCATTTGTTTATAGTTAAGTACATCAGGTCCCCCAATATCAAACACTTTGTCGAAAGATTTTTCATTAAGAAGAACACCATTGAGATATTCAATAACATTTCTTACACCCAGAGGCTGGCATTTACTATTCAACCATTTGGGAGCAATCATGACAGGCAGCTTCTCAACTAAATCCCTGATGATCTCAAAAGAGGCACTTCCCGATCCGATAATAATAGCCGCTCTTAACACCGTAATCGGAATGCCCGATTGCTTTAGTACGTCCTCTACATTCTTTCGTGAAGCCAGATGCTCTGACAAGTCATCGTCATTGGCTATTCCACTTAAATAAATAATTTGTTTGGCGGAGGTATGTTTTAGTAACTGAGCAAAATTCTTTGCTGTTTCTTCCTCAGTATCGGAGAATTTAGAATAGGAGTTGGAAAGTGAATGTACCATGTAATAGGCAGCATCAACATCCAAAGTAATACCTTCTAAGCTTTCAGGAACGCTAAGATCGCCTTCTATAACGGAAATATTGTTAAGAAATTTATCATCAAAGTCATCCCAATCGAACCTACGTTGATCACGTACCAGACAGATCACATGATGCCCTTCATTAACAAGAATTGGCAGCAATCTGCGACCAATATAACCTGTAGACCCTGTCAGTAGAATTCTCATGAATCAAGAGCCTCTTTGAATGTTTTGAGACACCTTTCACGTGCGAATTTATGATCGACAATAGGTTTCGGGTAGTCGAGTTCTTGAAATTCAGGAACCCATTTTTTGATATATCTGAGTTCAGAATCGAACTTTTTGGTTTGTGATTCAGGATTAAATATTCTGAAATATGGCTGTGCATCCGTTCCTGTACCAGCAGCCCATTGCCAGCCTCCATTGTTTGAAGCCAATTCAAAGTCCAGAAGTTTTCGGGCGAAATAGCTTTCGCCCCAACGCCAATCAATTAATAAATGTTTAGTAAGAAAACTTGCCACAATCATTCTTACACGATTATGCATAAATCCAGTCATGTTTAGCTCTCTCATCCCTGCATCAACAATAGGATATCCTGTTTCACCCTTGCACCAGGCTTCAAATTCTTTTTCGTTATTTCTCCATTGCAAACGGTCATATTTGGATTTAAAGTTATTATCAACAACCTTGGGGAAATGCCATAATATCATCTGATAGAATTCACGCCAAATTAGTTCGTTGAGATATGTGTCACTTATGCTTTTAGCCTTTGTAGCCAATTTACGTATGCTGATTGTTCCAAATCTTAAGTGAATACCTAATCGAGAAGTGCCTTTTTTTGCGGGAAAATTTCGCTGCTCGGCATAATGTTCGAGAACATCTTCTTCAACAGAGTCATTAGGTATCTCAATAGAGGACTTTTTAAATCCAATATCTTGAAGGGAAGGAATGTTATCTATTTTACCAGTATAAAAATTGTCAAACTGCAAACCTGAAGTATATGAATCTAAATGTTCTGAAGTTAACTTTTTGAGCCATAACTTACTGTAGGGAGTAAACACAACGTATGGATTGCCATCGTCTTTAACTACTTCTTCTTTTTCAAGAAGCACATGATCTTTAAAAGTATGGAACTCAATCTCGTTGGAATTCAGGAGCTCTTCTATTTCTGCGTCTCGTTTCAGTGCGTAAGGCTCATAATCTCTATTGGCAAAGACCTTCTCAATTTCAAAATTGTCAATTAACTCTTTCCAGATTTCGGACGGCTTGCCATGCTTTATCAAAAGCCCTGAATCCTTACCCCTTAGATCATCATCTATTTTAGATAATTCTGAGTGGATGAAGTTGACTCTCGCATCATCTTTATCTTCCAACTCATCCAGAATGTTGGTATCAAAAATAAAGATTGGGAGTACAGGTAAATCTGACTTAAGCGCATGATAAAGTCCTGCATTATCGTCAGTCCTTAAATCACGCCTGTGCCAGAAGATGTTTATTTTCGGTTTGCTCATGAAGATTTCAACGATTCAATCTCCTTTTCAAGATCGTCAATTTCTTTCATTTTTTTAGCATAGAGCTTAAGGTCTCCCGAGCGCTGCACTTCAGTGGCTTCTGCGTATAATTTAGAGGCTTTTTTCCTTAATTTATCGACCGGATTGGTTTTAAATAGTCCAAACATTGTATTTGCTGTTTTATTCATAAGAACAACAGCTAAGAAGAAGGAAGGTTTTAAGATCGAATAGAATCGAACCTATTCTTTAAATTATCAGCAATCATTCTAAACCAAAAGGTATATTGATCAGGGTTTTCATCTATATCTGTGAAGAGTTCTGACATATTGATATACTTGAAATCAGCTACTTCTTCTCTGTTAAGTATTGGTGCTTCGTCCGTTATACAAGTAAATACATGGTCATACTCATGTTCTGTCAAGTCATTATCTAACTTTGCTTTGTATATGAATTTATAGAGGTATTCAGGGTCGGCATTTAACCCTATTTCTTCTTTTAGCCTTCTTCTAGCGGCAGATATACTCTCTTCGTTTGGTCGAGGGTGACTGCAACATGCGTTGGTCCAAAGTCCACCAGAATGGTACTTGCTATCAGCTCGTTTCTGAATAAGCATTTCACCAGCGGAATTATAAACCAGTACGGAAAAAGCCCTATGCAGCTCACCAAGTCTATGGGCTTTCATTTTATCCATGGTGCCTACCACATCATCTTTTGGATTTACTAAAACTACCTGATCCATTAGATTATATTCAGACGATGCTTAAAGTAGGTATAAAAAAGGATCGAGAATTTTCGAGGATTAGGAATTCTAATTCTTGATTCCAAAACTCTTGATGAAGGGGTGTTTTTAATTTTATTGAAAAGAGAGTAGTAATAGACGTAGGCTAAATAAACCCCAAATCGAGAGGATTTAGGAAGTTTTTTTATACCCTCTAAACCTTTTTGAAAATCTTTCTCTATGTCTTTCTCTATTTCAATTTTTTCAACCTCATCGAAATGCTCTATGGTCACCCCAGGAAAGTATGTCCTGCCCATTTGGATGAAATCAGCATTCAAATCTCGTAGAAAATTTATTTTTTGAAAAGCGGAGCCGAGTTTCATAGCATAGGGCTTCAGTTCGAGATATTCCTCATTATTACCGTTGCAAAATACCTTTAGACACATCAAGCCAACAACTTCAGCTGATCCAAGAATATACTCCTCATACTTACTTTGAGTATACTCCACCTTAGTCAAGTCCATCTCCATACTATATAGAAACTTGTCAATGAGTTCATGGTCAATGTCAAATTCATTGACAGTATGTTGAAAACTGTTCAGAATGGGGTTGAGGCTTATACCGTCTTCAATAGATAGGTAGGTCTCCTTCTTAAACCTTTCAAAGAGTTCTGTTTTATTATAATCGTGGAAGGTGTCTACAATTTCATCAGCAAATCGAACGAAACCATAGATAGCACATATTGGATCTCTTAGGCTTTTATCAAGACACTTTATTCCAAGAGAAAATGATGTGCTGTAAGCACCTGTAACCATGCGGCTACATTTAATAGACACTTTGTCAAAGAGTTCTTTCATTAGTTGTTATTCGATCGTCTTCAAAAGTTCCTTCGCTACTACTTGACCTGATATTAGTGAAGGAGGTACTCCTGGCCCAGGAACAGTGAGCTGTCCTGTATAATACAAATTTTTGACTTTTTTGTTTACCATGGATGGTTTTAAAATAGCCGTTTGCTTTAAAGTATTCGCCAAGCCATAGGCATTACCTTTAAAACTATTATAATCAGCAATGAAATCCTTATGTGCGTAACTCTTTTTGAACACTACGGCATCTCGTATAGATTGGCCGGTTAACTTTTCCATTCTATCCATTACCATGTCATAATACTTCTCTCTATTTTCGTCTTCATCTTCAAGACCCGGAGCTACTGGTATTAAGACAAAAACGTTTTCCATTCCTTTAGGAGCACATTTATCATCACTTTTTGAGGCGCAACAGACGTAGAAAAGTGGTTTGCTTGGCCATTGAGGCTCGTCATAAATCTCTTCAGCATGTCTATCAAATGATTCATCAAAAAATAGGTTATGATGCCTCAGGTTCTGTAGTTCTTTATTAACACCCAAATAAAATATGAGACTAGATGGTGCCATAGAACGACTTTCCCAATAGTCTTGGTCATATTTACGGTATTTCTTTTCTAATAATTTCTGCTCAATGTGATTATAATCAGCGCCCCCTACAACATAATCACATTCCTTGAACTCACCGTTAACTACAATTCCTCTTGATACTCCATCTTCGACCTCGATTTTTTCAACATTGCTGGAGGTATTTATTTTTACACCCAGTGAGGTCGCTACTGAGGCCATTGCCTCTACAATTTTGTGCATACCGCCTTTAGGGTACCAAGTACCTAAATTGATATCGGCATAATTCATTAAGCTATACAGCGCAGGTGTATCTTGAGGTTTTGCACCCAGGAAAAGGACAGGAAACTCCAACAACTGGATAAGTCTTGGATCACTGAAATGCTTTCTGACATATTTAGAGATAGATTGAAATACATGTAATTTCAATACTCCAACGGCCAATCTAGCATCTAAAAATTCAGTGATCGATCGTCCAGGTTTATAGACAAGATCATTAATGCCAACTTCGTATTTGTAAGCTGCCTCATCTAGAAATTTCCGAAGCTGTTTGCTGCTTGATGGTTCAATTGAATCGAATAAGTCATATAATTTATCCAGAGAGGCTGGGATATCAACACCTATCTTATCTTCAAAAAAAACTTGATATGATGGGTCTAGGCGTTTTAACTCATAAAAATCTGATACTTTATAACCAAGGTTCTCAAAATAATTTTCAAAAACATCTGGCATCCAGTACCAACTGGGACCCATATCAAAAGTAAAACCATCGGCTGAGAACTTTCTGGCTCTCCCACCGATGGTTTCGTTTTTTTCGTATATTACTACCTCACATCCTCCTTTGGCTAAAAAACTTGCTGCGGACAGGCTTGCAAATCCAGAGCCAATTACAACTACCTTTTTCTTCATTCAACTTATTTGGAATAAGCCACTAATTTTTTCTGAATTTCTTTTCTTGCATGGAATATTCGGTTTTTAACCGTGCCTATAGGAATGTTTAAGTCTTCCGCTATCTCATGGTATTTGAAACCTTCCGTATGCATCTGGAAAGGTATTAATAAATCTTCTTTTATTTCACTAATACATCTCTGAATGTCCTTGTATTCAAATGAACCATCAGGTGTGTTGAATGTATAATTGTCAGCTACATTTAAATAGTAAAGCTCTGGTGTATCATCGTGGGTGGTTTTAGTGCGCTGAGCTTTTCTGTAATTATTGATATAGGTGTTTCTCATGATCGTAAAGAGCCACCCTTTCAAATTTGTATTTTGTTTGAACTTATCTCTATATGTCAACGCTTTCAAAACAGTATCCTGAACTAAATCTTCAGATTCCATTTTATTATTAGTGAACCTACGTGTGAATAATTCCAACGTTTCTTTTAAAGAAGATATTTGAGTATTGAATTCTATAGCAGTCATAATGTTTAACGTTTGTTTAAGAATGTTAAACAAAATTAATAATATCTCTTTCTTAGACAAGAAAATGTTTAACTTTTTTCAACAATTGTTAAACAAAAAGAGTGAATGGTAAAATTAAAGGAGTGACTGGAGTTCGGCAGGAGTCTCGAAAATGCTAATGGACTCAGGTAATGCTTCTTTTCTATCAAATAGTGGCTTTCCCGTCATGAGAATCTGTTTATTATCGAACGTTTCATCCATGACTGCTAAGAAATCAGTCAGCTCTTTTTCAGCACTCACATAGGAGATCAAACCCACTATTACATCTGCATTTACCATCTCTACTGATTTTTTTAGATCTGGAAATGGAACATTTTGTCCTAGATAATAGGTACGATATCCCTTCTTTTTAATCAAATAATGAAAGAAAAGAAGAGCTATTTCGTGCATCTCACTTTCAGGTAAGAATAGCACAACAGTTTTTGCAGTAGGTTGCATGTTGTGGTTCAATCCGTCAATGGCCACAATGATCTTCTGGCGTATCAAGTTCGAAATGAAGTGTTCTTGCGCAGGATTAATATTATTTGATAACCACAACACTCCAATCTTTCTCAGAAACGGGTAAATTATTTCTACAACTGTCTCTTCAAACCCTATTTTTAGAATGGATTTTGAAATAAGCCTTTCAAACTTAACCTCATCCATTTCAACCATACTAATAGTTAATTGATCAATGATGATCTCATTTTCAGGTTTAGACTCGTCTGACAGCTCTGAGATTTTATCCAATAATTGATCCTGAGACAAGTTTGCTATTTTTGAAATCTTATAGCCTTGATTGTATAGTATGGATACATTAAGGATTTGCTTCAAGTCAGAATCACTGTATGTCCTTATATTGGTTGAAGACCGTTCAGGCTGAATAAGATTATGTCTCTTTTCCCAAATCCTGATAGTATGAGCTTTGATACCTGTAAGTGCTTCCAGCTCTTTTATTGAATAGTGTCCCATGCGTTTTTTTGCAATCTTAGGTCTTAAACACGCTGAAAGTGATTATGTTACAAAAAGGTTGACTTTTTACAAAGTAATTTTCTTCTATCACTTTTGTGTAAATTTAACGTATGCTGAAATCTAGTGTAAGCGCTTCACAAATTATCAAAGTTTCGGATAAGGAACCAGTGAAAAGTAATGATTTATTGGCAGTGGAGGAACCATTAGAAATTCGGTTAGGCTACGGAGATCAACTCAGAAAAGAAAAGCCTGTTTCAGTGACAATGAGAACTCCTGGACAGGATTTTGAGCTTGTACGAGGTTTTCTATTCACTGAGGGCATTATAAATAGCAGTAGTGATGTGTTGAGCATGCGATACTGTGAAGCCACCAAACCAGAAGAAAAAGGAAATGTCGTTCGTGCAGAGCTCAGCCCGAGGGTTGATATTGATTTTCACAAATTGGAACGACACTTCTACACGAGTAGTAGTTGCGGAGTTTGTGGAAAATCCTCGATTGACGCTGTACAATCAAAATGTAGTATGATATCCAGCAACTTAAAGGTAGATGAATCTGTTATCCATAAGGCTCCTAATATTTTGAGGGAGGCTCAACGAATATTCGAACATACCGGAGGTTTACATGCAGCAGCTCTTTTCAGTGATCGGGGTGAGCTCGTTTTGATGTCTGAAGATGTAGGTAGGCATAATGCACTCGACAAACTAATAGGAAATATTATAAGTAGTGATATTCAAAGTAATGACCATTTTGTTTTAGTAAGTGGAAGAGCAAGCTTTGAACTAATTCAAAAAGCGGTTATGGCTGGAATACCGATACTTGCTGCTGTTGGTGCGCCATCGAGCTTGGCAGTTCAACTTGCCAAAGAAAGTAAAATGACTTTGCTGGGCTTTGTAAGAAATGATAATTTTAATATCTACTGTGGGGATCAGCGTATAATTACTAAGTCAAATTATTCATGAAATTAAGAATTAAAGGAAACTCACTTCGAATGAGATTGTCACAAACCGAAGTTGATAAATTCGGACGTGAGGGTTTAATTAAAGATCAGATACAATTTGGGCAAAGTACGTTGACCTACCTTTTGGAAGTCATTAATAGTGACAACGTTGAGGCAACTTTAGAAACGAATATTATTCGTGTGGGAGTGCCTGAGGCAGTTAAAAACATATGGATGGATGAAGGTGAAGTAGGTTTTGAGGCAAGGATTGGTGAAAACGAAGATGAATTATATGTGTTAGTAGAAAAGGATTTTCAATGTCTGGTACCTCGTAAAGAAGATGAAAGTGATTTGTACGAGAATCCAAAAACTTCCAGTAATTAGCAATAAACTAGAAGCCTAATCGACTTCAACTACGCTAGCGTCTTAAACTTACCTTTACTCTTCCTTACTCTACACATTACCACTTTATACTCAGGACACATCGCTTCGCTATCATGTACATCGCTGGTTATATTGTTTAGCATAATTTCAGGGAAATGGAACGTGGAGCTCATTACTCCCGGTTTTACTTCATCTGTAATAAACGCTTTGATATCTACTTTACCCCTTGGTGACTCCACACAAACCATTTGCCCATCTTCAATCAGATTGTCAGCGGCATCCTTTGGATTAATAAGCAGCACATCCTCCGTAAGAATATCTACGTTGCCCGTTCTGCGAGTCATAGTACCACAGTTGTAATGTTCCAATTCACGGTTGGTAGTGATTATGTAAGGATAATCCTTGCTGTGAGTTTCTACTTCAGTAGATTCTTTGAAATTCTGGAAAGTGAACTTGCCGAGACCTCGTTTAAATTCTGTGATATGCAGCATCGGAGTATCTTTGCCGCCTTCAAATACGGGCCATTGTAATCCATTGTCACCAAGGTTATCCCAGGTGATACCCATAAAGAAGGGCACTATTTGGGATATTTCCTCCAACATGCCTTCTGGCGTATAAGGTGGTTGTGGGTAACCCATACGGTTCATCAAATCCACAATGATTTCACCATCCGGCTTTGTACCTTCCAATGGTTCTACCACTTGTTTCACACGCTGAACTCTTCGCTCGCCATTGGTAAATGTGCCATTTTTTTCTAAAAATGATGCTCCAGGTAGTATTACTGTAGCATGCTTGGCTGTTTCGGTCATAAATATTTCCTGAACGACTAAAAGTTCCAGACTGTCCATTGCTTTCATTACCTTCTGCGTATTAGGGTCCGTCTGCACTACGTCTTCGCCAATCAACCATAAAGCTTTTAGGTCTCCGCTTATGGCTGCATTAAACATCTCAGGAATTTTGTAACCGATATGACTCGGCACATCCGCATTATAAAAAGTATTGTATCTCGCATTAATGTCCGGATTGGTAACGTCCAAATATCCAGCTCCCTGGTGGGGTTGTGCTCCCATATCTGCAGCACCCTGTACGTTATTCTGACCTCGTAGGGGATTCATGCCTGAACCTTTTTTGCCAATATTACCTGTAATCATCGCTAAGTCAGCAATCAACTGAACGGTGAATGTTCCCTGGCTGTGTTCCGTAACACCTAACCCATGAAACTCCATGGCGGCATTCGCATTGGCATAGGCCATACTTGCTTCTTTTACCAGATCTTTATCCACTCCTGTAATGGCGGCAAGCTCATCTATGTCGAGCTTTAAAATCTCTTGCTTAAACTCCTCAAAACCTTCTGTTCTACTGGCAACAAAATTATCATCCATTACATCTTCCGTAATGATATAATACAGCATCATATTTAATAATGCCACATTAGTGCCCGGACGAAGCTGCAAATGATATTTTGCATATTTGGCCAGCTCAATTTTTCGTGGATCTATAATAATTCCCACAGTGCCTTTCATCAACTTCTGCTTGATTTTGGCACCTGTTACTGGATGTGCATCGGTAGGGTTAGCACCAATGACTAAAATACAATCGGTATGATTTAAATCGTCAATGGAATTGGTTGCTGCACCAGTACCAAAAGCACGTTGCATGCCTAATGCTGTAGGAGAGTGGCACACCCTCGCACAGCAGTCGATATTATTTGTACCTATAACCGCACGCATAAACTTCTGCATGAGGTAATTTTCCTCATTGGGAGTACGCGCTGATGATATTCCTGCTATGGAGTCAGGCCCATGATCAGCAATTAACTGTTTGAATTTATCGGTAATAAAATCATAGGCCTCATCCCAGGTAGCTTCTTCAAACTCACCATTTCTTTTAATCAGTGGCATTCTTAATCTATCTGGGTGATTATAGAACTTGAATGCATATCTACCTTTCAGGCAGGTATGGCCGCCATTGGCTTCGGCATCAAATGGGGCTTGAATGGATAGTATTTCACCATCTCTAGTTGAAACTTCCAGATTACAGCCGACTCCACAATAGGTGCAGACCGTGCGAGTTTTTTCAGCTTTGACTACTGATTTTGATTCAAATACATCACTGATAGCAGAGGTAGGACATGCTTGCGCACAGGCTCCGCAACTTACGCAGTCTGATTCCATAAACGACTCGTCACTGCCTTTGATGATATGGCTATCAAAGCCCCGTCCTGACATATTCAATACAAACTCGCCCTGTACTTCATCACACGCACGTACGCATCTATAGCAATTGATGCACTTCGATAAATCGGACGTCATGTAGGGGTGTGACAAATCCTTTTGTCTGTCCAGATGATTTTCACCTTCCGGGTAGCGCACGTCTCTAATGCCCACGCTAGCCGCCACATCTTGTAATTCACAATTGCCATTTACCTCACAGGTAAGGCAATCGAGTGGATGATCGGTAAGCACTAATTCTATGATATTTTTTCGCAGTTTTTGAATGTTGGGAGAATCAGGATAGAGGTAAAGACCTTCCTGCATAGGGCTATGGCAGCTCGCCATGGCCTTGGTCTTACCATTTTCATCCAAGGCTACATCTACACTGCACACCCTACAACTGCCAAAAGGCTCCAGGTTTGGAGCATCGCACAACGTAGGTACTGATTTACTGCCTTGATGTCTTTTTAAGAATGAGAGCATTGTTTCACCCTCACTGATTGGATAAGCCTTGTCGTTTATATATGCTACCTTACTCATATCCTTCTTAATTTTCAAAATGATTATTCAATTCATCACCAAAATACTGAAGCGCATTTTTAGCCGGCAATGGAATGCCACCACCGTGTGCACATAAGCTTCCCTGCTCAAGGGTAGATAACAAATCGTCAAATAATTCTCTAGAGATTTTATAATCGGTATCAGCTGTCTTCTGAAGCATTTCATGGGCTCGCTTAGTCCCCAGTCGGCAGGGAAAGCATTTTCCACAACTTTCGAAGGAAGCGAAGTCAAACAAATGTTCTAAATATTTTATCATGGGAAAGTCCGTAGGAATGCTTACTATCGAAGCATGGCCCAACAGAAAGCCGTTAGTAGCAAAAGATTCAAAATCTATAGACAAGTCCTTGATTTTATCGACAGGTACGATGCCGCCTAACGGTCCGCCAATGTGCAATGCTTTTACTGGTTTTTTAAAACCACCCGCCATTTCATAGACCACCTTAGCCAGGGGAGTGCCCATTTCTACTTCGTAGATACCGGGGTTGTTGAAGAGACTATCACAACTAATCAATTTTGTACCGGCTGACTTTTCAGTACCCATGGCTTTGTAGGCCTTGCCACCATTTTTAATAATGTAATACAGTGCCGCTAAGGTTTCTACATTATTGACTACGGTAGGTTTATTGAACAAGCCTTGTGTAGTAGGGAAGGGTGGTCTGGTGCGTACTTCTGGACGCTGCCCTTCTATGGAATTAATCAAAGCTGTTTCTTCTCCGCAGATATAGGCACCTTGGGCCTTAATAACTTTTAGATCGAAATTGAACTTGGTATTGAGAATGTCTTGCCCAAGGAAATCATTATTGCGAAGCTCCTGGATAGCAGCTTCAACGATTGTTACTGATTCCGGATATTCGTCTCTGATATACACAATGCCCCAAGAGGCACCAGTAACATAACCGGCTACCATCATTCCGAATAAAACAGCATGCGGTCTTTCTTCTAATAAATAGCGGTCGGAATAGGCTCCTGGATCACCTTCATCTGCATTGCAGATAATGAACTTGGTATCATTGTCTTCTTTTCTACAGCTATCTAGTTTAAAACCCATGGGAAAACCTGCACCACCACGACCTCGGATTTCAGAAGCTTTGATTTCTTCTAAAATAGCTTCAGGTGATTTTTTAAGCGCTTCTTTAAGCACATTGTAATGTGCATCAAAGCCTTCATATTTGGCAGCTAATACCGGCTGATCACTCACCACCACATATTGATCTTTATCGGGGGTAGCTTTTTTATTCAGGATAGTTACCATTTCTTCTGCTGATTTAGCAGAGTAATTTACCCCTTGATAGTGAAAGGCGCCATTTTCATGACAACGTCCTAGGCAGGTCATATGCCCAATTTCTTCAGGTTCAAATTTTGTTAAAAATGTTTTGTGAACTTCTTCCTGTGTGCCTGCACAAAGACAAGCTGAGCCATTGCACACATAAACTTTCTTCCCTTGGTTTTCGGGTTTCATAAAATCATAGAAAGTGGTAGTGCCATAGGTGGAGGACTTACCGATCAGAAATTCACTGGCCAAGGCATCGAGATCAGCTTTTTGAGGCGTGCCGTTGTCAGCAGCCAGTTGCCCCATTTTTTCGAACAGGTTATCAACTATTCCTTTACGACCAGATAATTCACTTAAATTTTTTGACATACCGCTTATTTAGTACTGCAAACCTTTGAAATAACCGTCAAGGCCTATTATGTATTACTAAATTTACCCTCAACTGTCGAGGAATGCAATTAGCTGTGTATCTAATATTGATTGGGGAGTCTCCCCCCTTCCCAATGGCATATTGATGGGAACCCTTCTAGGTATTAGCGAGATGCTAAGACTTGTGCGGCAATTGCAATCTGTTTAAGTCGCCTGTCCTTTGTAATTATTATAATATCCAACATGATTCCTACTTAAACAGAGAAAATTGAAGTCCGATAGTCGGAATAAAAGTATTACCTAATGTAGTACTTTCAGAATGACTTTCGTTTTTTAGTCTGGCATATTGAGGAAGAAATTCGATCATTAGTTTTTTGTTAAAATAATAACCGATTCCAGGTCCAAAACTAAAAGATGACATTGTTCCATTAAATTCTGGTGAATCTTCATACGTCACTCTGCCTAACCCTATACTCCCTTCTAAAAATATAGATATTCTCTTGTTAGTAAAGTAGTACCTTGAATAAAATCCAGTTCCAATAGAGCTTATTTTATCAACATTGCCTGCAAATGGCATTACTCCTACTACCAGTTTATTTGTTATAAAATAGCCAACGTTAGAACGTAGTGAATATCCCGTAGGCAGCGAATTATCAAAATAAATAATTGGGAGTCCCCCAATACCGATTTGGATTGCGCCTTTTTCGGGTTGACTTCTAGCTGTGAAACATATTAGTATAAGTAGAATTAAAACAAGTTTTTTCATTTCTAATATGTTTTTAACGCTAATAACCTAATATACCACATTTATCATTTGGAAACAATTGTAAATGACAACAAGCTTTTATGAAAAGTTTAGTTGATTACAGGTTTACACAACTCATCCCACAATTCCTCTGAAGGCTTCAGATATCTGGGTTTAGAGATCTCTTCCAGCCACCTTTTCGTGATGTAATCGCTTTCCTGAATTCTGGAATCAACATGCTTGAAGAGTGGGTTGTTTTGCCACATAGGTTGAATTTTCCAGTTGACATTGATATAGGAAAAAGCTTTAATCACATCCTGATTATCATTCAACGTTTCGAAGAATGGCTCGAACCATTCTTCCCACGCTTTTTTAGCTATTTCAGGGTTGGCTAAGTCCGTGTTTGAGAAGCGACCGTTGTTCATTAATACAGGTGAGGCCTCAGCGATGAAGACCGGTTTGTTATGTTTCCTTGCGAAGGTCAGCATTTCTTCATCAGGATTGTGGAAATAGGAGTACCCACACCAATCCACCAGGTCATCTCCTGGGTACCATTCTTCCAGAATCTCCTGGCCAGAACCTTGTCCTTTCGATTGCCATACAAACGCTACATTGGTAACTTCCATTTCTTTGAAGATGGCATGTATTCGTTCCCAGGCTTTTAAATAAGCTTTTCTGTTATAGTGGTTCCACTGCCAGCCATCGAACTCATAACCGATCCGTAGGAAGACTGGACGTTCAATACCTTTTATCCAACTGCCTAACTCTTTGATCAAATAGTCTCGATTGCCATTGGCTACTTCTTTTTCATGGTCTACCATGGCTAATCCAATGGCCAGTACACTATGCTTATAATTTTCGCTGTCAATATAATATTGCGCGCAATTATCTTCAGCACCCCAGTTCGCCACCGATTTAAGTCCGTCATTACCTTTTTGAATATACCCGTAGGATTCAGTACCAGGAGAGAAGCCTGTATATACTGTGACTCCTGCTGGCACTTCGAAATGGTCGCAGTAACCATCAGTATAATTTTCAAGTCCACCGGTAGCTTGCAGGTCCTGACCTATGAAGAATAGGCATTTTCCATCTGCTGGCTCAAATTTGGCTTTAGTTGATTGGTTAGTATTATCACTGGGAGTATTTTTCACAGAAGTACAACTAAAATGGTGAAGAGCGATAATACAAAATAAAAGTCGATAGAGTACTCTTCTGAAAATCACCTTTCTTGAATTTGAATACCAATTAATTCTGTTTGTAACGCTCCAGCACTTTTCATCTCAATTTTTCCATTGGTTGGTATCATGTTCTGCCAAACCCAATTATAATGTTCTATCACCTTTTGAGCACGTAGATGAGGTCGATTCCCAGTAGTATGACCATCAGCTACAACAGTAATATTATAGTCTTTAGACAATGCAGAGTGAATGCTTGCTTCGACACAAAAATCTGTAGCACAACCAGTAATGACTACATCATATATTCCTAATTTGTTCAATATTGATTGTAAATTGGATTTGTAAAAAATATCATTTGCGTATTTATCAATTTGAATATCATCTTCTTTGATAATCAAGTCATCCAAGTTTTCCCATTCTTCAGTACCCTTGACAAATTCACCGATTTTGGTTCCATCATGCTGAACACATATTACTGGCCAATTGAGTTTTCTGAATGCTGCTGATAATTGATTAATTCTTTTTACCACTCCATCAGCATCATGTCTGGGAGTGATTGGTGCAAAAGAACCTTTTTGCATGTCTATTATTAGTAGCGCTTTCATCAGTTATTTGTCACTATTTTACCCGCCTCATATTTATTGTTCTTGTCATGATAGGAGAAGTCTTCTTTCGAGAAATGGAAAGTTTCGGGATCAGCATCAATAACTACCCTGTTCTCAAAATATACATGATTTTTATCTTTAGCATACCAATAATCAAGTGCTTCAAAACTTGCCAGGTCAACTGACTTAATTTCAAACCCATGATAGTATACCTTCCCAACAGCTTTTATGTGACTTTCATCATAGAAAATAACATCATCAATATTGCTATATGGAATGATGTTCAAAACTGAAACATCTTCACCATCAATATAGGTGGCATTGCAGTAGATATTATTTACATCATAGGCCAGGTAGGAATCAAACTTTTTAAAGGAGTAGATATCAACATTAAACCCTTCAAAAGAACCCATATGATGGCAATAGGCCGAATCTCTATCTAAGCTGAAATGGTCATTGACCCTTTTAAAAGTGTTGTAATCAACATTGACTCTTTTTAACCTATAAAAATGGGAGCTATCATCATGAGCCCATTCATAGTCTGACTGGATATATGTTTTGGGGTCTGCGCCTTCAACTAGTGTAGTCACTGCGCCATCATGCCAATCATTCACTTTAAAGCCATATACATGGTTCTTGTCTAATCCAATATGAAACATTTCCACTTTAGTTTTAGCATGGAAACTTTCTAAATCAAGAAGTGGATGCTTAATTGCATATGACATATAGTATGCCCTGTCTTTATCCTTACTCAAGTGTTCATTAAGCACTTGAAAGCTCTCAACATGAGCCATCATAGCATCTTCTCCGAGTTCAAACCAGTTGCCCATGGAACTATAGATAATATCTTCTTTTGTGGGACTATAATAGTGATTGTCGGAAATGGCTTCGTTTACAGGCTCACCCAGCGGGCTGCAAGATTGAAAAACTACAGCGATTAATATAACTGATATATTTAAGCTAGACTTCATAGTATGTAAACTATTGTAGTTTTTGTGCGATTCGTTTTATGGTATTAAAGTTTCGAGTGGTAATATCCTTTCCAAATAGCTTTTCCAGTGCTTCCATTCCTTTCGTGGTTTTGGTAATGGAGAGGTCCAAAACACTGACAACTGTTTGATCAATAAAACTCAATATTTGGTAGGAATTATCATCAGTTGACCATGGTAAACCTAATGTGTTAGTGACACCTTGCCTTAGAAAAGAAACATATAATCTTATGTCTTCAGTAATGACAATATCCTTAAAAGGATTATGTGAGATCAGATCAGAGATCATTTCTGCCTTTCTAATAATGACAGGTATAGGAAAATCGAATCTGTTAGTTAAGTGATCTGATATTTTATTTTCGAGAAGGTCATTGTCATTAGTCTCCGATTCGAATATTACATTTCCTGAATTAAGAAGTGTAATTACATTCTTGAACCCGAGTTTTCCTAACTCCGCTTTTAGATCTGCCATTGGTAGTTTATGGTGACCACTTACATTAATACCCCTCAAAAAAGCGACATACTTCTGCATAGTTGATAATTTGATTAAAGATCATTTTAGACCAAAAAGTGGTCTTATATATTTCCATCTTCTAATAAGTAATTCATAGATTATCCATGAAATTCCAAAAGTACCGATTACTAACAAAAATGCCTTTGGAAAAAAACCGTACTGCAAATCAATGAGAAGGTAAGCAATAATCATCATCACAGTTTGGTGCAATATATAGAACGGATAAACTGCTTCATTGCAATAACTCAATACCTCACTTTGTCTGTTCAGATATTTGGCAGCAAAGCCGAAAAGTGTCAATATCCAGGACCATAAATTAGTCACTTTTATCAAAGCCTCAGTAAACTGCCTGATCGTAGAGTCTTCATAATTTATTCGAATAAACATGAGAAGAGAAAAACAAATAACTCCAATGACTAAAAAGAAGCTTCTACCTTTCTTCACATTCTCCCAAAATGCATCCTTAACCGTCATCAGTAGAAAACCAAAAAAGAAAAGGAAGGTGTAATTGGTGATGGTAAACCAATCTCCGACAAGAGCCAAGGTGACCGGGAAGAAAGGCTCGATAAAAGCCTCTATAAAATAGAGAGGGATAATAAAGATATATAGCCCTATTGGACTTATTATTGATTTACTTAGTTGCGTAATGATACTATTTTTAGGATTGTGTTTCAGCCAGTTAAAAACTGGAATTAGAACCAAAGAGAATAAAAGCAGATAGGGGAGAAACCAAAGGTGATGCCAGCTAAAATTACCTTCAGGATAAATACCATTAAAAATCTCCAATGGCCAAAACTCAAAAAAGTGACCACTGAACTGACCTTTGACTATTCGTTCAATATAGACTTGGGGAGGAACGATAAACACCATGCCGAAAGCCAAAGGAATGTAGAGTCTTTTAAGTCGCTCTAATACAAATTGTTTGCTGGTTCTTTTTTGCAACGCAAAAAATGTTCCCATACCAGAGATAACAAATAGAATGGGCAATCGCCATTGATTTAAAAATAGCATAGGATAGACCAGCCAATCATAAGTGATGTTATTCTTGATGTGAAAACCCCAAGGAACGAATAGCATTCCGACATGATAGAAAATCAGAAGCCCGAAGACTAAAACCCTTAACCAATCCAGATCGTATCTTCTCATCTTAGAAAGATAATATAAAATTGGGTTTTAGACACGAAGGTTATTCGCCTGTTAAGATCATTCTGTTCTCAAGTTGTCTACAGGATTTGAGTTCTTAACTTTAACCAGTTGCGTACTAATGGTCACAATGATTACAGTTAACAGTAAGGCAATGGCAGATATAATTGGGATAAAACCTACGCCTGCATGAAATGTATAAATGGAATCAAGAAGTCCGGTTATTGCCCTGGTTGCCAGGATACTGCCTAAAATACAGCCAATAATCCAGAGTAAAACGTATTTCTTGAGAACGGTCTTAGATAAATGTGCCATTGAAGCACCTAATACTTTCTTAATGCTATAGTCCTTCATCTTAGCTCTGATGTTTAAAGAAACCAAACCAAATAGACCCATGGAAGATAAGAGAATTGCAAAAGTGGCTGTAAAGAGGAAAGTATTTCTTAAGCCGCGCATTTCTTCGAAATAAAAATCGAGAATTTCGGCTTGAATCACGCCTTGGTATAGATTGTCATCTACTTTTTGATGCCAACTCTTTTTGATAAAATCAGCCATAGCTTGTGTTTCACCAGGAGCTACTTTGACTGTCATATATTGAGCTAATGAATCTGGTGTGGCGAGTATGATTGTAGGATCAATATCAAAACGAAAGTTGGTGTAGTGGAAATCTTCTATGATACCGACTATGGAATAGTTAGTACTATCAATAGTTAACTGGGTGTTAACCGGGTATTCAAGATCATAGACTTTTAGAAAACGCTCATTGACTAAGACAGATTTTTCAATATCAGAAGTAAGATTTTGATCAAAAAATCTGCCTTGTGTAAGTCGAAGATCAAAGGTTTCCGGATAGCCGAGAGAACCTCGAATCATATTAACTTCGATTAATTTTTCTCCAAGCTTTACTTCTTCATACGCTCGATGTCTCCCAATTCTATCAACATTTCCGGCAATGGAGAGAACGGAATTTTGTTGTAGGAGCTCATTACGCATTTCATTATATACCTCAGGGGTTGGCGTGTTAAATACAATTTTAGAAGAGTTATCGTAACCCCAGTCTCTTTCTTGATTTATTTCATTGGTTCGAAGAAATGAAATGCCGGCAATGATAGTAATAACTGCCAGAACAAATTGAAGGGTGAGCAGTACACTGGTGAACCTACCTTTACCACCAATTTTTTGCTTGCCTGCGAAGATTTGTAAAGGTTTAAAAGAGGAGATATAAAAAGCTGGGTATGCACCTGATGCCAGCGTAATGAAGAGCAGTAATCCCAGTAGGAAGATATAAATATTAGGATTATTGATCAGGTTGATGTGTAAGTTGGTAGTAGCCATGTCATTAAACCATGGTATGAATAACAGATCAGCGATTGCCAGACCAACAACGATTGCCAGAAAACAGGTGATCAGGTTTTCACTTAAAAACTGGATGGCCAGCTGACGCCTGTTGCTTCCTATTACTTTTCTAATACCAATTTCTTTAATCCGCTTGGCAGCCATGAGTATTGCTATATTGATATAATTAAATATGGCTAGCATTAATAAAAGTATACCAATGGCGGCCAATACTATTTGAGGCGCTAAGTTGGGTCCATTAGCTGCACCACCTTTTATTCGTTGTGCTTTTCTAGCTAATTGCATGAACGGTTCTAATTGTATTCCCAGATACTTTCTATCGGGCAACATGGTATGTTGACTGGAGAGCAGTCCGTCCATTTGAGCAAGAGTTTTGGTCACATTATCTTCCTTATTTATTTGCAAAAAAGTCCAGGAAGCTTCCTTCCAGTTTTCATCTAATGGATAACCCGCCTTTACGTAGTGATAATTGTTTATTAGGATTTCAAAATGAAACATGGCCACCTGAGCATGGTCTTTCACTACTGCTCCGACAGTAAATGTTATTAATTCATCGTTCAGATATAGTTGTAATTCTTTGCCTATCGGATAATCGCCTCCAAAAAATACCTGGGCGGTATTTTCGGTTAGCAAGACCTGGTAAGGGTCTTTCAATGCATTTTTATCTCCAAGCACAATTTCATGAGTAAACATGTTCATATACCCAGAGTCCACAAATTGTACAAACTTGTAGAAGTTCTCATTTTTATATTTTACGATCAAATTATCATTATTAACACGAACTACCCTATCTACAGTACTGTATTGATCTTCTATCATTTTGGCTAAAGGGGGTGCGAGATAGCCATACTGGCTGATACCATCTTCGTCTTCAGCAGTATGTGTAACCATATAGATTACACTCTTATTTTCATGAAGCATACCCTTCATCCATACTCCTTCGATAAATAAGTAAGCCACCATACAGCAAGCTATTGCTATTGCTAACCCGAAAATGTTGATAAATGAGGGAATCTTTTGGTTGAGGAGGTTTCTCCAGCCGATTTTAAAGTAGTTTTTGAGCATGGCAATGTTGTTGAATTGTTGTTTTTGAGTTGTTGACCTTTTTATATTTCGCCACCTGAAGAAACGGATTACATCCCACCAGAAGGCATTTTTGGCCTTTACTATACCTTTTTCCTCTAACCTCCAGTAGTAGAGTTCATGAACATCACCTTGTATCTGTTCTAGTAATGTTGGATTACAATAGAATTCAAGGAAACGGTCTGCCCACTTGGGAGGATGATTTGAAGAGTTATTGCCCATTAAGCGAAATTATAAGCAAGAGGAGGGAGCTGGCTATATAGTTTATCACGCATGGCTTTCATTTCTTCAACTGACTCTCTTCCAGCAGAAGATAGAGTGTAAAAGCGTTTGCGCCTACCACCGCGTTCATTAGTAGAACCGCCCATGTGTGAAGATAAAAGTCCTTTTTCTTCCAATCGATTTAGTACGGCATGTATGGCACTAATATTGACTTGCCGGCCTGTTTGTTCCGTTAATTCTTTAAGTACCGATACACCGTAAGCGTCATCTGGTAGAATTCCAACTGTTAGTAGAATAAGCTCTTCAAGTTCCCCGATATGATTTCCTTTCATAGGAGTATATTTCATTTACAAATATAGATCAAATATATATAATCTATATTTGTAAATGAAATAAAAACGCATTTTTGATTAATGACTCCAATAATCAAATGCGACTTTGGCCACCTGAGCAATGATCAATTCGCGTTCTTCCTGAGTGTGATAGGCATCAGATAAAAAGACAGAGACAATAAGATGGTCACCATTTGGTAGGTTAATAATGCCAGCGTCATTTGTGGCCCTCGTCAATCCATCATAGGTTCTGGATGATCCTGTTTTATGAATTAAAGGAGTTTGCTTGTCCAACAGCCCCTTTAGTCGCTTGTCAAACCATTTATTGGAAACTGATAAGTATTCTGCCAAAAATGCCGTGCTTTCCTGAGTTAAATATTCTTGATTATGGAAAGCCAGAAAAAGGTGACTCATGGCTTCGGGGGTACTCCAGTTCTGATATTGAATGGTATCATTAGCTACCTGAACCATCTCAGTTGTCGCTATTTTCATATCCTTGATACCAAGATTTTTTAACTTTTGCTGAACTTGCTCAGTGCCGCCCATAAGTTCCAACAAAACATCGCAGGCTGTACCATCACTTTGTGACACATTATATTCGATAAGTTCTTTTACAGTCAATGTAACTCCGCCAGGATATTGATCTCTCATAGGACTATGCCCTGCACTTGGGATATATTTTGCTGGAGATATCTGTATGCTATCATGCAAATTGAATTTGCCTTCCTCAATCATTCTTAGCATCAATAATGTAATAGGAAATTTATACACGCTTTGCATGGGATATTGTTTGTCTTTATTGATGTATGCATATTGTCGCGATTCAATATTGTATATGTGAGCACCCAAATTGCCCTTGATCGTATCCGCTAACATTTGTAGCTTGACGTTCAATGCAACCTCACCAGTATAGTCCTGAATATTTTTTGATTTAAGGATTAAAAACTTTTCATCCATCACATTTCCAAAAAAGATCATATCTCCATATGGAGCCGCCACAGAGGAGGCTGACATTTCTTTTCCATCGCCAACGTATACTTTTTCTACTGTATAATCACTTTTACCGTTGTAAGTGATTTTGATGATCTCCGAAGGAGAGGTTTCCTTCTTTCCTTTGGCATAGGCACTAAAATGCAATAGGTTAGGGTGGGAGCCAATCCATAAATTTCCGACTTCATCAAACTCGATATTATCTACGCCTGTGCCACAGGGAATGTCTTCAATAAAAGTGAGTGAACCATCGGATTCTTTTGAATAAACTTTTATCATAAAATCTCTAGGTGAGGCCACGAAAAGCAAATTTCTATCAGCATCATAGTTAATGCCATTAGCGTAAGCAATACCATCAGCGACTTCCTTAAATGTTTTTCCATTAGAGTAAACCACATTAGAAACTCGCAATCCACCGTACTCTTCTAAGAGTTTCATAATGCCGCTGATATAGCCATGGTCATTGGTGAAGTAGAAGTGGTCTTCATCGATGATCACCAGATCATTAGGTCGAATCATAGATGGATCGGTATAGGTACGCACATGTGTTAGTTGAGTACCTGATAAATCAAAGACCTCTATGGATTGCCCATTATCGGTATGATTGATAGCCATGACCAGATGGCTACTATCTTTTTTGTAAATGGAAATCCCATGTGGTGCAAAAGGTGTGTTAAAATCGCCAGACAAAAGAACGGGTTCTAAGTCATTGGTTTTTAAATCAATAAAGTAGAGTGCACCTTTTTCTTCTTCTTGAGGTGGATAAACCTGTCGGTTAGTAGCAGAGACGATTGCAAAGCTATCTTCCAGACTAATGGTGATATCTTCAGCACCTTTTAAGGCGATCTCCTTTATAATCTTGCCTTCAAATTGAGGTTCAATCGTTCTGAAGAAGCCTGTAGAAAGTAGTATATGTACTACGAAAATGAGTAGTAAAAATAGAAGACCGATTAGAGATCGTTTTAAAAGACGCATGTCAATATCTGTTAATAAGCCATTAAATGTACTTAATTCTAAGGTTTTGGCTCAAGCATGGTTCTGCAGTCAAAATAGGGGATGCCGGAATATTTACGGCAAAGGTAATTTGTAATAGTGCATGATTCGGGCCTTGTTCATAATTAGATCTCAGCGAGACATTAAGAACCGAATGGGTTATTCATTATCACTCGAGTTTTCACGTATTTTGTCAAGGGCAGCTTTCAACGCCCCTTCTTCACTAACTTCAATATGTGGCTTTACACCAACTCCTTCCCAGTTTGTATTTGTGATTGGACTTGTCGTTCTTCCTTGTGGTATTCTTACATAGAACTTGTTCGTAGCTATAACTGATCCAGTGAGGTGTGCTCCTCCGGCTGTTGTTTCCCCTACGATAGTTGCACGTTCCAGGTGTTTCAATTGATAAGTGAGTGCTTCGGCTGCAGAAAAAGTCTTCTTGCTTGTTAGGAGGTATAAATCCACGTCAGGTCTACGAATCCCTGATACGTATGGCATAGTCCAAGATTGGGTAAGTTCGTCTTTTGGACGATTATAGTGATTAGCCAGATGTACAGGTTCAGATGAAAAGAAGTAGCTTGCCAGCAGTTGAACCATCCAAGGTGACCCGCCATCATTTTTACGTAGATCAATTATGATTGAATTTGTATTTCTTAGAAAATGCATTGCTGCAGCTAACGTTTCACCACCATATTTGGGATCTACAAACTCTCTTAAATCCAGATAGCCAACATTGCCTTCCAACAGCTTGACTTCTCTAAACCCATAATTGTCACGCTTTAAGTGTTTCTCGAGCTCTTTGGCCCATTCTGCTTTTTCATTTGCTCTATCCTCGTTTGTTAATGCCTGTTCATGGGCAATGATGTCTGGGTTGTAGACAACCATCAAGTGTTTATCATTACTAACTGACTTAAGATCTTTTGTTAGCTGAAGAGCAAAATCGTTTGGATTGACTAGTGAATGGTAAAGGCCCTCTTTCAAATTTGCTTTAAGTTTTTCTGCCATCTGGTCAGCAATCTTAGGAAACACATAGTTGTCCTGAAGTTTATGATTGATAGAGTCTATTGTTATAGATATTTCTTCTATACTCAAATTCACTTCACTAGTTTGGGCGGATAGTTCTCGGTGCTGAAAAAGAATCAAAATAAAGAAAACACTAAGAATTGCTGATTCAAGTTTGATCATCTTGGGGGTGTTTTTTATATATTACAAGTAGCCAACGTCTAATCTTAACTTTATACTAATCTATTTAATTCAAACGATTTTGAAGTATTTCAGGGTGATTATAATCTATTGATACCTATGTTCTAGAGGAACGTGGCGCCAATTTTTGATCAACGGTTCTCCCTTTACACCCTTTTCCCCTAAATTCATCTTTCCATTAAATCGAATCAATTATGCGTTACCGGATTACACTCTTATTTTTCTCTTTTCTAAGTCTTTTCCTTTTCTTACACATGACTAGTTCTGCTCAAAATGGTTCTTCTGATCGAGCAGCAGAAATGGCTAAAAGCCTAAAGCTTAGAGGCATCGGTCCAGCAGTGATGGGCGGCAGAATAGCAGATATAGCCGTCAATCCGCAGAATGAAAATACCTGGTATGTGGCAGTAGGCTCAGGAGGGTTATGGAAAACAACCAATAAAGGAATTACCTGGAAACCGATTTTTGATCAGCAGGCTTCTTATTCTCTTGGCACAGTAGCGTTAGACCCTAACAACCCCGAAGTAGTTTGGGTAGGTACTGGAGAGAACGTCAGCGGTCGCCATGTTGGCTGGGGTGATGGTGTCTATAAAAGTATGGATGGGGGTAAAACCTGGAAGCAAATGGGTTTGCCACGCTCGGAGCATATTGGTAAAATATTAATTGATCCCAGAAACAGCGATGTGGTATTGGTGGCCGCTGAAGGCCCGTTATGGTCAGCAGGTGGAGAAAGAGGCGCTTATCGAACTACAGATGGTGGAAAGACCTGGACATTGGTGTTATCGGTTGATGAAAATACAGGAGTTACGGATATGGAGTTTGATACTACTAATCCTGATGTGATCTATGCCGCTGCTTATCAGCGTAGAAGACATACCTGGGCTTTGCTAGCTGGTGGTGCAGGCTCTGGCATTTACAAATCGGTAGATAATGGCCTCAGTTGGCGAGAAGTTACTACCGGATTACCGAGTACGGACATGGGTAAAATTGGATTAGCCGTTACCCCGGCTGATCCTAATTTGGTTTATGCCACCATTGAATCAGATGAAAAAAACAAGGGTTTCTATCACTCAACAGATAAAGGAGAAAGTTGGACGAAACAGAATAGCTATACCTCAGGCGGAACAGGTCCGCATTATTATCAAGAGATTGAAGCATCACCAACCAACCCCCATTTAGTATATCAGATGGACGTGTTTTTACACGTCACCCGTGATGGTGGTAAGACCTTTGATTACTTAGGCACGGGTAGAGAAAAACATAGTGATAATCATGCCTTGTGGATTGATCCGAAGGATGGAGATCATTTAATAGCCGGTACTGATGGCGGTTTGTATGAAACATTTGATGAAGGCAGCACGTGGAGGCATTTTCCAAATTTACCAATCTCACAGTTCTATAAATTGGCGGTAGATAATACTGAACCATTTTACAATGTAGTGGTAGGGGCACAAGATTTAGGTACGCTCATCGGGCCATCCCGTACAATGAATGTTGAAGGAATCCGAAATCAAGACTGGTATATCCCGTTGGGCGCTGACGGCTATGATGCAGCTTTTGACCCCAAGGACCCTAATATCGTGTATATGGAAATCCAACAAGGACTACTGCATAGACATGATAGAAGAACGAATGAAGTGCTGAATATCCAACCACAGCCTGCTCCCAATGATCCACCTGAACGATGGAATTGGGACGCGCCTATTTTGGTTAGTCCACATGATAATAACACGTTGTACTTTGGTTCACAACGCGTGTGGAAGAGTACAAACAAAGGAAACTCATGGACACCTATTAGTGGTGATCTAACCAGTAACAAGGGACGTTATGAAATGAAATTTTATGGACGTGTTCAAAGTATAGATGCCTTGTATGACAATGGTGCGATGTCAAAATACGCCACGCTTACGGGTATTTCAGAATCACCGATCACTAAAGGGCTGCTTTATACGGCATCGGATGATGGAATCATTCAGGTAAGTGAAGATGGAGGGGCGAATTGGAGAACGAGCACCTTACCGAAAGTACCCGCATTATCGTTTATCAATGATGTGGAAGCCTCTAGTCATAATTCCAATGAAGTATTTGCTAGTGCCGATGCTCATAAATTAGGCAACTATACTACCTATCTATTTATGAGTTCCGATAAAGGTAAATCATGGCGTTCTATTTCTGGAGACTTACCTGCGAATACCATTGTCTGGGTCATTAAGCAAGATCATATAGATGAAAACTTATTATTTATCGGAACGGAGTATGGCATCTACTTTACTCATAACAAAGGGGTGAACTGGACAAAATTGAATGCAGGTGTTCCTACAATTGCGTTTCGTGATGTTGAATTACATCCAAGAGATAATGATTTGATAGGAGCCACGTTCGGTCGCGGAGTTTATGTTTTAGATGATTATTCACCTCTAAGAGAGTTGAGCAAGAATAACACGGGTAATACTATTTTCCCGGTGAGAGATGCCTGGTGGTATGTACCAAATGTGCCTATGCAGGCCAAAGAAATGCCTTCTCAAGGATCGGATAGTTTTGTAATTGAGAATCCTCCTTTTGGAGCGGTATTTACTTATCACATAAGCGAGGTACCCGAAACCGCTAAAGAGAAAAGAGAAGCCTCAGAAAAGGAATTGAATAAGCAGAAGACCACAGTACCATTGCCTAGCTGGGAGCAGTTGGCGGATGAGGCCAAGGAACAGGAATCTGGAGTAATGCTCTTAGTGCGTAATGCTCAAGGCGAACCGGTGCGTTGGTTAGAAGGAGCTGCTAAAAAAGGAGTGCATCGAACCAATTGGGATTTACGATTACCAGCTCCAAACCCGATTAATTTAACAGTGCCTGCTTTCCAGCCACCATGGGCAGGTACTCCCCAGGGACCATTAGTAGCACCTGGCAAGTACAGCGTGGAAATGTACGTGATGACTGATGGTAAAATGCAGATGCAAGGTGATAAGCAAGAGTTTCTAGTGAAGCCGGTACATACTCCAAATGCTGATTACGCAACTGTAGCTGCTTTTCAATTAAAGACAAGTCAGCTGTCAAGAAAAACATCTAGTGCTGGTCGACAGTTAGGAGAGGCCGGTAATAAACTAAGGCATATTAAAGCAGCATTGGCTAACACACCTGATGCTTCCGCTGAGCTTTTTGAGAAGCATGCAGAGCTCAGTAAACAACTTTTTGATCTACAGACTATTCTTAGCGGTGATAATATTCGCAGTGGAAAGGATGAATCGATTTCACCGTCTATTATGAATAGAATAGGAGGTGTTATCTGGGGGCATTGGAATACAACACAATCGCCAACCGAAACACAGAAGAAGAGTATCGCCTTATCGGAATCTGAATTTGAGAAGTATTCAAAAGAAGCGGCTATCTATTTAAATGATTTGAAAGCCTATGAAATGGCCATTGAGAAAGCTGGTGCGCCTTATACTCCGGGTAGGGGAATGGAGTAAAGAATTCTGGTCACTGCGAGCGCAGCGTGGCAGTCCCTGACTAGAGGATTGCCACGTCCTTCGTCCTGGCAATGACGATAAAAGAATGATCCTCACTTTGATACGAAGAGGAGCGTAGTGTGAAGTCCCCATTTGTATGTTGCGAGACCTCTCACCCAAAGGGATTCGAGGCGAAGAATAACATGAATATAAAGTCTTTTTAACAAAGCTTATATACTTCGTGTTTTTGTATTTAATAACACCTTAATTTTGAAGAATGATAGCAGTAGTATCCCCAGCGAAAACACTTGATTTTGAAACAGAACATAGCCTTGAGCGAACCTTGCCCCGGTTTCAAAAGGAAGCTTTAGAATTGATTGATGTTCTTAGGGAACATTCTGAACCTGAGGTTAAGAACTTAATGTCCATTAGTGATCAGTTGGCTCAGATCAACGTAGAACGCTATCATAACTTTACTAAAAAGAAAGACCCTGTACATTCCAGACCAGCAATTTTTGCTTTTCAAGGAGATGTATATCAGGGTTTGCAAGCTGATACATTTACCAAAGAAGATGTAGAATATAGTCAGTCACACTTTCGAATGCTGTCAGGATTATATGGCCTTATTCGTCCCATGGATCTGATACAGCCCTATCGACTTGAAATGGGTACCAAACTCAATGTTAATGGGTACAAAAACTTATATGAGTTTTGGGGAGATAGGATAGCCAATCAGTTGAATAAAGACTTGAAAAAGCAAGGTGATAATCTGTTAATCAACCTCGCCTCGGTGGAGTATTTTAAGTCTGTTGATCTCAAGAAACTCAAGGCAAATGTAATAGATGTTGATTTCAAAGATTTTAGCAATGGGGAATACAAAGTGGTTTCCTTCTTTGCCAAAAAAGCTCGAGGTATGATGAGTCGATTTATTATTAAAAATCGACTCACCAATGTTGATGACCTCAAGTCTTTTGATTATGAAGGCTACTATTTCGATGATAAAAACAGTACTAATGAAATACTTGCTTTTAAAAGAGGGTAACAGGACATAATAAAGGAGTGTCACAAAAGATCGGTCATCCTGAAAGTGTGAAGGATCTTACTAAGCTGAGAATATGTGATTTCAAAACTGAGTAAGATTCTTCCTTCCGTCAGAATGACACAGAATGGTGCAAGACGAATCTTTTGAATTACTTAACAGGATACCTCAAAATAGTTCTCAATTTCTCAGGAGCTGTTTTCCTTGGGTCTGAAAGATAAATCTCATGATGATATCCATTAATTTCCAGCCCCTGATCTTCAACAAATTTAAATAATGTTGCAAGTGTTGATGCCTCTTCTTCATAACTGCCTAAATGAAGTATTTGCACAGCTTTACCTTCATTTAAAGGAGCAAATTCTACCTCACTGATCTGAGCAGCACCCTTTTTCTCAATGGCATGCTGAATTGCTTTTTCAACTACCTTGCTAGAAACAAACTCCGGCATTGGTATAGCAATTTTCCAGTGCCATTCATTTCTTGGTGTTTGATCGAAAGGCAATTCTCCTTCTACCCACCATTGCCCTTCCATTTTCGGAACCACAAAGTCTTTACCTTCTTCTTTGTAGGTGAATTTCACACCATACGCCACTGCGTAGATCGCTTCTATTGCTTTAAGAAATATGTCATCTTCAGGCGCAGAAACTCCACTTATGGTTAGATAATCGTAGGGAGTTACCTCTATAATTTGAGGAGTATTTTTTGCTGTATAATATGTTTTGTCTGCTTTTGTTAAGTCTAATTTATTCATTGTTTCTGTATTAAATAATTCAAAATGATCCATAAATCTGATTTCTTCAAATGATGCCATAAAAGGAGCAAGCTCTTTCATCTGTTCTAATTTTTTTGCAGCATTCTGTGCTTCTTCCAGAGAGTTCCATTTCACCAGATCCATAAAAATGAGCTCATCTTCTGATGACCTAAAAGTCTGATGTTGTATCATTCCAGGAAATGCCAGAATATGTTCTCGAGCTTCTTCCAGCACGTCATCATAACTGTCGGCATACTCCGGTTTGATTTTGTATACTACCAGTTCATAGACCATAGTGTTTTTAGCTACTGTCATTGTTGTCATAATTGTTAAGATTAAAAGGGTTACTGTTTTCATTTTTTTGAAATTTTAAAATTTACAAAGGCAAGAAAACAGGGGGTAGTGACAACCCTATGTCAGTAGGAAAAAATAATTAAAATTATTTTTTAATTATTTCTTGAGAAGGCTTAGATATTGACTTGTTCCCCGTTCGAAAAGTTCACTCACACGCTCTCTAAGTGGTGTTGGTGACAGTACTTCGGCAGAATCACTAAAAGACAAAGCCCAACGCGCAAAATTTTCCAAATCGCTGGTCATGAATTTCATTTCTTCAAAACTATCGGTATACTCGCTACTCATGTAGCCCATGAAATAGCGATATTCTTTTACATACCGGACAGCTTCTTTAGAAAAACGAATGACTACTTCTTCTAAATCAGAACCTTGAATTATTGACTCTACATATCCGGTATAGTCACCATGTGCTGAAGGATCAAAATTAGTTTCTGTAGAACGAAGCTTCATAATTCTGTCTGATCGAAAATCCCTTAGGTCATTTCTGAGTCTACAAAAGCCTATAAGGTGCCAATGCCGTGAATAGTAACATAAGCTAAGTGGCTCTACGTCACGATTAGTGAAGCTGTCATTATAGTTTGAATAATAATCGAAGTTCAATACTCTATTCTGCGCTAGAGCAGTTTGAATATCAGATAAAAAATGATCCGGAAAATTTGAATCTGGAGTTTTGTGAGGCATATGAAGTACCTCAATGTTATTCTCTATGCTTTCTAGATAGTCCTTTTCCTCAACCTTCAATGCAGATCTTATTTTATACAAGGCATCGCTAAGATTTTTTTTGATAGAATGATCAGTTTGCTGTTCAGCTAGTTTAGAAGCCATTAAGATAGCACCTGCTTCTTCTTTTGAAAATTTTACCGGAGGTAGGTTATACCCTTCCATTATAAAGTAGCCCACACCCGCTTCTGCTCCAATGGGTACTCCAGCCTCTTCTAATGCTCGAATATCACGGTAAACAGTTCTTATGCTGATATCAAAGCGATCGGCAATCTCTAATGCACGAACTACCTTTTTGCTTTGTAGCTGAATGAGAATGGCGGATAGTCGATCTATACGGTTCATAATTTAAAGCTAGTCTGTGATTCGAAAACGATTTTTAAATAGTAGACCCCTTACGTCCATTGGTATTAGTTATGATCAAATGAGCATGCTAGACATTGCATATTCCGGCAATATTGCATTTTAAATGATCAATAAAATTCATTAAATATTGCGGATTTTCCTCTTTATTGAGAGTAGCTGCATACCAGTTTCTGTATAATTTTTTGCTTGTAATAGGAACTGAGACCAAAGTGCCATCTTGCAAATACGGACTTGCCATCCATTGTGCCATAACCTTGATACCCATCCCGGCACGAATCATTTCTACGACCGCTTCTGTAACTTGTATCTGCATTACTTTTTTTGGCTGTACTCCAGCAGGGGCTAATACTGCACTATATACTTCAACAGATTCGAGCGGAAGGGAATGAATAATTAGGTTTTCTGTTTCAAAATCTTTGGCGCGAACATATTTTTTCTTACCCCATGGATGGTTTGCAGGTAGTACTGCTACCATTTCATCTTCAAAAAGATCATGGTATTTCAAGTTCGGGTAATCTCTTTTTTCACTAACTATGGCAATATCAACTTTACCGCTGAGCAACTGTTTCTCAGTATGCTCATTATTATCAGGGTAAATCTCGATTTCAATTTTTGGGAATTCTTTGTTAAAATCTATCATGAGTGACGGAAGCCAGTGATAGCAGGTGTAACACTGTGTTACAATTCGTATGGTACCTGTATCTCCACTTACATATCGTTTGACTGCCCTTTCCGCTTCGTCTATTTCTGCCAACACTTTTTCTGCCGATTTGAGCATAATTTTACCTGCCCCTGAGAGTATAAGCTTTTTCTTGATTCTATGAAATAGCGGAGCCCCTAGTTGAGTTTCCAATTCTTTTAATTGATGGCTTAGAGCTGATTGGGACAAAAAAAGTGTATCCATCGCCTTTGTAAGGCTACCTTTTTCTGCTACTTCTTTAATAAGCTTCAAATGTCTAATCTCCATACTATTAATTTAATTCATGAATATAAGAAAATAAATTCATCAAACTAATAGAACAGCAATCATATCGACCCGTTACATTCGCTATAATCAAACTAGGAGAACTATGAAAAATCATACGAAAATTATCAAAGTAGAAGAACAACATACTGCTTTTACTCTAGTAGAGTATGTGAAAATATCAGAAAACAGATTTTTGGAACTTGCAGCAATAACTAAATAATATGAGAACGAACATACTTTTACTTCTTGTACTAGCAGCGTTATGGGGGCCGTCATTTCTGTTTATTAAGATATCTGTTGAAGAAATTTCACCAATGCTTTTAGCTGGATTAAGAATTGGTCTTGCTGCCATAGTTCTTAATTTATTCTTGTACCTAAAATCACAGCGATTGACATGGAATATTAAATTCTGGAAACAGGTGACAATTTCAGGCCTGTTTGCTCAGGCTATTCCGTTTACCTTAATCAATTGGGGAGAACAATATGTAGATAGTGGTTTGGCCTCAATTCTAAATGGACTTACTCCATTGAGTACCGTTATTATGGCGCATTACTTTATTTCTACCGAGCAGTTGACTACCAAAAAGATTATTGGAGTCATATTAGGTTTCTTTGGGTTAGCCGTTTTATGCTTACCACAACTAATTGATGGTGCAAATTTCGGTTTGCTAGGTATAGCAGCGGTAGCATTAGGAGCGATAAGCTATGGCGTGGGAATGATTTTTTCACGTATTTATTTTAAAGATACTCCTCCTATGCATGCTCCTGCCGGACAGCTGTTAGTAACGAGTATGTACATGCTTCCAATTAGCATCTACTTTGATACTTCTACCAAATTACTGTCATTATCGACTAATGTTGTATTATCAGTGTTGGTGCTTGGCATTTTTGGAACAGCAGTAGCATTTGTTGTTTACTTTAAATTATTAAAAAGAGCCGGGCCCTCCTTTCTTTCGCTGGTCACCTATATTATGCCTGTATTTTCAGTTGTATTAGGAATTATATTTTTAAATGAAACATTGTCTATAACTGTTTTATGGGGAATGGGCTTAATATTATTGGGTATTTTTATAGTGAACATTAAGACTGAAAGGTTGTTCAAAAGTATACCTAAAAGAATCATCTATTCTCCTGCTGAATGTGCTGAATAATTTAGGTCATGAAATGAAAAATATAATATGACAAAAGTAAAGGCGTACGGAGCTCAAGATAGTAAATCGGATTTGACACAACTCACCATAGAAAGGAGGGACGTTCAGCCCAATGATGTAAAGATAGATATTCTTTATTGCGGTGTTTGCCACAGCGATATTCATACGGCACATAACGATTGGGGAGGGACTAAATACCCAACTGTTCCAGGACATGAAATCATAGGTAAAGTGTTAGAAGTGGGTAAGGATGTTACAACTTTCAGTGTAGGAGATCTGGTGGGAGTAGGTTGTTTGGTTGATTCATGTAGAGTTTGCGATTCTTGTAAGGACGATTTGGAGCAGTACTGTGAAAATGGTATGGTAGGAACATATAATGGAAAGGACAAGCATCTGGGAGGGCATACTTTTGGAGGCTATTCAGAAACTATTGTCGTTGATAAGGACTTCGTATTGAGTATTCCAGAGAACATCGATGCTAAAGCGGCTGCTCCATTGTTATGTGCCGGTATTACTACATGGTCACCTTTGAGTCATTGGAAGGTAAAGAAGGGAGATAAAGTTGGTGTTATAGGCCTGGGAGGCCTGGGGCACATGGGGATAAAGTTTGCCAACGCACTGGGCTGTCATGTGGTGATGGTTACTACTTCCGAATCTAAACGTGCTGATGCCAAAGCGTTGGGAGCCCATGAAGTGCTCATTTCAAAGAATGAAGATGAAATGAAGGCTAATGCGAGGTCATTTGATTTTTTATTAAATACTGTACCCGTTAAGCATGATTTGAATCCCTATCTAGGATTGCTCAGACGAGATGGCACTATGTGTATGGTCGGAGCTATTGAACCTTTGGAATCGATGCATGGTGGTCAATTGATTTTAAATAGGAGAAGGTTAGTAGGTTCATTGATTGGCGGCATAAAAGAGACGCAGGAAATGCTGGACTTTTGTGGTGAGCATAACGTTGTCAGTGACATTGAGATGATCGATATGCAGAATATTAATACGGCTTATGATCGGGTTATGAAATCTGATGTGAAGTATAGATTCGTGATTGACATGAAGTCATTGAAAGATACCTAAGAGATTGCTTCGCTAAACTCGCAAAACGTTTTGCGGGCTGGCCTGACTTGTAAAGGCAGGGAAGTATGACGAAGCAGTCTGTTAAATAACAAAGGATTCCGGCTCCCGCCTTTGGCGGACAAGCAAGGCCCGGAATGACCTTATCTCAAATAAGAAGCACCATTGACATCTATAATTGTTCCGGAGCTATATTCAGCTCCTTCCGATGCAAGAAAAAGAATAGCATGAGCCACTTCTTCGGGCTTAGCCATACGTCTGAATGGTGATTCAGCAAGTAGGCGTTCTCTTTCAACAGGGGTAAGCGTTTTAGCGCCCATTTCTGTATCGGTAAAACCAGGAGCAACAACACTTACAAAAATGTTATGAGGTGCCAGAGCTTTCGCCAAAGATTGACTCATAGCATTAAGTGCTGCTTTACTGGCTCCATAAGCTGGTTTGGTAGGCTCACCTCTAAAGGCACCCCGCGAGGATACATTGATGATTCTACCACCACCGCTTTTCATCATATGTAAAGCAGCCTGATGGCACATGTCAGCAGCTGCAAATAAATTTGTCTTGAAAGTATTTGTCCATGCAGCCCTCCAGTCTTTTAGTGAAGTTTCAGCAATTGGATGTTGGATAGATATTCCTGCATTGTTGACTAATACATCTATAGATCCATAGTAATCAACAAATGCTTCGATGAGGTTTTTTGGACCATTCTCATCGGATATATCCTCTTTAAAAAGCTTGTGATTACCTGATCCTAATTCTTCTAAACATTTTTCCGCAGCTTCATTGTTTGTTCGGTAGTTCAGCCCGACATTGGCTCCTTTCATAGCGAAAGCAAGTGTGGTAGCTTTTCCTATACCACGGGTACCACCAGTGATCAGTACATTCTTATTCTTGAAGTTCATCGAACTAATTAAGCAAATTGACGTTTAATGACGTCAATACTTCAGGCATTTTCTGAATACTTTTTATTTATATCGCTGTACCAGTATCCGTCATTCCATTTCTCCTTTGGCGCCTTGCCATGTTTCAATACTATGTAAATCATATATAACAGCAGGGTATTTCCAACAAGAAAGAGAATAAACATTAGTATGTAGGCAGGACTCAAAACCGGGGCCAGTGTATAGAGAAATAAATAGAACGTAACTCCAATAACTGTAAATCTGATAGGTCTCATAATCATTTTTAGTTATTACACTTTGATAACAACTTTGAGCAGAAACCTGTTCAGGTTATTGAGAATCATTCTACCTTGGTACAATAGATATTCCAGGTGGGATAAACAAATGTTTCACCTTTGTTAACCCAAGCACCAGCCCAATTGAATGAATCTTTCTTTATATCATAAAATCTGATTTTAAAATATCCGGGGGTCCCATTAGGAGCAGCCTGATCTCTATACAAAATTATACTATTGCCATCTCTATTTCCTTCCCAGGCTGATAGTGTGGGAGTTATACCACCGTTTGAGTAATAGTGAACATACCATTTACTGCTATCTACACTGTATTGCCTAATACTGCCTGAATGTAAACCGTCAGATTTGAGAGTTTCATCCTGTACACCCAAACCGTTCATGATGTATTTGAATACCCAAACCATTTCGACAGTATCAGCCCATGTGTTTTGATCTATTCTACTTACGGATTTACAACTGTTTTTCCCTATCAATTCCTTATAATCTGCAAGTTGTTCAGGCGCTTCTGGATTAAGTTTTCCATAGGGTTGTTCATTGGTTATGTGATACTGATAATCTTGACCATTAAGAGAGGTTAACATAGCAGAAAGAGGTATTATAAGTAATAGTAGTCGCATAAGTTTTTTTTTGAAATCAAAGCGAAAATTCGGAAAATGACCAGCTTGTTGCAGCTAACGAATAATTATTTGCAGCGAATTATAGCGACTCCTCTTTAATCCTTTTTCGAAGGATTTGCTCTCCTGTTCTAGAAACTGGAATTTGGGTACGATTCTGCAAAGTGACCGTGGCCGAATCAAAATTTATCTTTTCTAAGTAATTAAGGTTGAGCAATGCTCCACGGTGTACACGTACAAATCGATATTGGGCTAATTCTTTTTCAAGAAATTTTAATGACTTTCTTAAATAGTAACTTTTATCATTGGTGTGAATTTTCACGCAGTAGTCATCAGCTTGTATCCAACTAATATCTTGCAGGGATAAGGGTTTTACAAGGTTTCCTATTTTTACCGTTATTTTTGGCTCTTCACGTGTAGGTATTTCTTCCTTTACTTTTTTAAGTTCCACTATTTCCACCCATTGTGCATCTATTTTATTAATGTGCTTTAGGTTATTAAGCCAAAGTACTAACCCACCGTGAGCCATGAAAAAAGTAAGCCACTTTTGGTAAAAAAAGAATGTACAGAATTCAAGAAACACCTTTTGTGTAAATACTATATCTTGCTCATAAATGCTAATCAGACTTATAGTAATAATGGATAAGGTAATAAAAAATGTACTTAAGATAATTAAGGCCAACACTTGTTTCAGTCTAATTATTCTGATACCTCCTGCATACACTTTCCATAAGATCACAGCAAATGGGACACTGAATACCAACCAGCTGGACCACCGAATAAAATGAAGGCGAAGAAAAGTTGATAGTGGCTGAACCTGACCGCTTAAATCAAATGTATCTACATAAAATTTTTGTTGAAATGCATCGAAAGTGATTAAGATACAGAGGAAAGTAAAGAGAATTAAAAATGACTGCTTACTCAACATATTATAAATATAAAGTAAATGTGGCTCTAATGGTAAAATAAGAATGGGGCGAAGTGGCTATAATTGTAGAATGAAGGCAATCAACATTAAGGAAAAGTTCAATTTATTTAAGGATCAGTGGTCACCGCGAATAATAGGGGAGCTTAATGGTCAACAAGTCAAGCTGGCTAAGCTTAAAAATGACTTTGTTTGGCATAGTCATGAAAATGAGGATGAACTTTTTATGATTATTAAAGGGTCGCTCGTTATGGAGTATCGTGATCGTAAAGAGATAGTGAATGAGGGAGAAATAGTAATTGTACCCAGAGGTGTTGAACATAATCCACATACTTTAAATGAGGAGGAAGTATGGGTGCTATTGTTTGAGCCTGCAGAGACTAAGCATACTGGTGTTATAAAACATGAAAGAACAGTTGAGAAGCAAGAATGGATTTAGTTAGTAGGTTATTTATCGTTTTATTATTTCTTTCACCACTTGTGCATGGTCAAAGTGCCGATTCATTGATTGATATCGGCCATCGTAATTATGAACTTGGGGAATATAAAATTGCTATCGATTATTTCGAAAGGGCATTGCAGCAGGATTCAAATAACCCAGAAATCTACTATCTCATGGGAGTTTGTAAGTCACAAATACAATTGAACAAGCAAGCTATTATTGACTATAATAAAGCTTTGGAATTAGATTTTTCTTTTGCAGAAGTACATTTTGAAAAAGGATACTCACTTTTTATGTTGGGTAAGTTAGAAGAGGCGATATTAGCTTATGATAAGGCGGTAAGTCTACGGCCCGAAAATGCTGTTGCTTATGTCAATCGTGGTAGTGTTAAATGTATATTGGGTGATAAAGAAGGAGCTATGGCTGACTGGAAAAAAGCCGAAGAATTGGGGGCTCCAATCCCGGAGCAGGATTGTGATTTATAGATGAAAAGGAATAGCTATCGATACCTGGAACCTATTCTGCTGGGAGTTTCAGCTAACCTTATTATCAATTATATATTTAATCCATCTGAGCCAGATTGGATAGTAAAGGAATTCGTTATAGCCGTTATTCTGTGTATACCTCTAACTGAATTAAGTCATTTCACTGATAAAAAACTAGAGAACAAGATCCCTTGGATTGACTATCCTACCAAAAGATTTATAACTCACTTTACGATTTTACTAGTATCGGTCATGCTTGTGGTGAATGTAATTGGTGGTCTATACTGGAAGTACATAGACATTTATTATTTCACCTTCAACGAAATGGCACTCATGAATTTGGTTGTATTAGTTCTAGTAATAGTATTAAGTTTTATTAAATGGACACGTCACTTTTTGCTCAATTGGAAACTTAGTCATATGAAACTGACTGATGTTACTGTACAGAATCAGGACTTAACAAAAGAAATAAATAAAGAGCGAACAAAAGTTAGATTAAAGAAGGGGCAATATAATGTGGAGGTTGACACAGTAGATCTATTGATTGCAAAATATAAGTCTGGAGTGGTCGTGGTTCGGACAAAAGAAGAAAGTTACCTATTTGAAGGCACCCTGTCTGAACTTGATGAGCTTTTGCCACAACACCTATTTCATCGATTGAACAGAGAAGTAATAGCTAATCGTCAGATTATAAAATCATATAAAGCAGGTACTTATGGTAAAGTTGAAGTAGTTATTAAAAGTGAAGATATAATTCTCGAAGTTACCGTCAGTCGTCCAAAAGCCTCTTCTTTTAGAAATTGGATAGATAGCACTTCAGCCTGAAATTGGTAGCACTTTAGTATCTTAGATATTGTTTTCAAGTCATTATTTCAGAGAGTTGGTGAGTTTAGCCAAAAAATAAAGACATGAAATATTTAATAGCAACAACACTTGTGTTCTGCCTACTGGGTCATAGTGCAGCACAGACTTCATTACCCTCAAAATATAAAAAGATTCAAAAGTATATGGATCGAGCCACATCTGATAAATTGGCAGGGGTATCAATTTATATTAATCATCCTAAATATGGGACTTGGACGGCAACTTCGGGTTATGCCGATATTTCTAAAAATGAACTTCTATCTGCTGATGACATTATTTCATTAGCCAGTATTGGCAAAATGTACAATGCAGTAGCATGTATGTTGCTTCATGAGCGGGGCCAATTAAGCGTTGAAGATCACATTGCTAAGTACCTTCCGGAAAAGATTACGGCTATGCTTCCAAATGTAGAGGAGGTAAGAATCAAACACCTTCTGTCACACCAAACAGGATATGCCAATTATGAAGCAGATTCTACTGTAAATGCACTTTACACTAGTGGTTCATTAAGTCTCGATACTTTAAGCCATCAGGAAGCATTAGAAAGATATTTTGCGGGAAAACCACAAAAATTTGCTGTAGGAGAAAGGTACAACTATAGCAGTACCAATTACCTTCTATTAGCCATGATCATGGACTCTGTTACAGGCGATCATACTAAATTTATCAGAGAGGAGCTATTGGCTAAAAATGATTTGAATAACACTTACTATCGCCAAACTCCTAATGATCAGAGTATTAGATACTATGCTGATTTTGATAAAGATGAAAAATCCGATGATATTACTTCTATGGTTTATGAAACAACCAATTGGTTTATGGGTGATGATGGCATCTATTCTACAGCAAAAGAATGTGGTTTGTTTTTAGAGAAGCTTATGAATGCTGAAATTGTAAATCAGAAAACATTTGAACTTATGCAAACCTGGAATGACGAAAAATCACCTGATTATGGCTATGGCTTAGAAGTTGATAAAGGCATTCCATATAAACTCCTTATCGGACATTCTGGGAGTGGAATAGGAGCGAGGGCTGATGCTTATTACTTTCCTCACCAAAAAATGACCATAGTTATAGCCACTAATTCAGGCTTAAGAGGCTCTTCCAGGGGTTATGCTAAAGCTTATTATAAAATGCAAACTAAGATTGTGAAAAAGCTCTTTCTTTTCTAATAAACATTAAACCAAGTCACTAGTTTATATAACTAAATTATTAGTTATATAAATTTCAAATGGCTATATTCATTTTTTAATCAAAATAATGAATATATAACTACAGAATTTAGATCTTATGAAACCCTATGTTTTCTTACTTGCAATCAGTCTTCAAACCACTATTTCTTATTCTCAAACTACTGAAAAGGACTTAGTGTCCAAAGCCTGTATGAATTATCTTGATGGCTTCTATAATGGAGATACTTTAAAGCTGAAAGAGAGTGTAGCTCCTACCTTATATAAGTTCGGGTATTTGAAAAATGAGACTTCAAATAACTATGAAGATCAGGGACGTATGACTTACGAGCAGGCGATGACCTACTCTAAAAATGTACTACGAACTAAAAGATTTGTTTCTGAAAAAGCTCCAAAAAAGGTGGTTGTCTTAGACATCATGAATAACATTGCTTCTGCAAAAGTGACCGCCTGGTGGGGTACTGATTATATGCTTTTATCTAAAAAAGGTGATGAATGGATGATCGAACAAGTTCTTTGGGAGGGCCCCCTTCAAAAAGACGAATAGATAATCTTTTCAATTATATCTATTAATTCAACCCTATTGTAGCAAGTAATTAACAGATTTATAAGGAATGCTAATCTAAATTTTCTAGCAATATTTAATTTTGCTAAAAAATTGAATGAAAAGATACTTGCCAATATTCTTTGTTCTTAGCTCCTCTTTTAATTTATATAGTCAGTCAATAATGGAGGATTCATTGAATATTCAGAATAAGGATTCGATTACGGATGAAGTTTTTCAAATAGTTGAAAACCCTGCAGAACCACCTGGTGGCTATCAATCTTTCTATGAATTTGTAGCTAAGAGGCTGCGATACCCTTCAGAGGCCAGAAAATTGAGTGTTCAAGGGAAAGTCTATATTCAATTTATTGTAGATACAGATGGTTCTTTAACAGAAGTCCAAGCTGTCAAAGGAATAGGTGCAGGTTGTGATGAAGAAGCGATCAGAGTTATTGATCTAGCTCCAAATTGGAGTCCAGCATCTCAAAGAGGAGAATTTGTTAGGCAAAGAATAATATTACCTATCACTTTTAAACTTGGAAACAGGACATATAAAGATTCAGATAGACTAATGACAAGTCCTGAATTCCCAGGAGGGAACGTAGCTTTTGAGAAATACAAGAAAGATAATTTGAGGCAAATCGATACCACTCTACCTCCTAATAAGTACAACAATATTATTCATTTAACTTTCACGGTTGATTCTGTTGGCTCAATATCAAATGTGAAAGCTCTAAATTCATTAGGGCCTAAGTACGACATCGAAGCAATAAGATTGTATTCAGAGATGCCGAAATGGAAGCCAGCTACTTTTAATGAAAAAATCATTTCTGCGGATATGAAAGGAAAAGTCAATTTTGGAAAAATATCTGTAGCAAAACTTAATACTGCTTATAATTATTTCACTAAAGGAGTTCAATTATACAATAAGAATAAAAAAGAAAAAGCTATCCTACAATTTTCTAAAGCAATAGATATTAATCCAACCATGTTAGATTACTATTTTAATAGAGCATTTGTTTATCTTGAATTAGGATTGACTCAACTAGCTTGTAATGATTTAAAAGAAATAAAAGATCGTGATGCACAATCACTACTGCTATTTGAAGATAACTGTCAGTGAACAAAAAACATTTTCATGCAACCTTATTACTCTCAAAAGAGTATTTAGTATATGTCCGACAAAATAAAAACATATATATTTTGCTTATTAGTCTGACAAATAAGAATAATATAAGATGAAAGGAACTTATCTCGGTGAATTTGAAGAGCTGGTGCTCTTAGCTGTTGCCGCACTCAGTGGGGACGCCTATGGTGTCACCATCGGAACACTCATTGAAGAGCAAGCTAATCGCTCAGTGACAATAAGTACTGTACATAATGTCCTTTACAGACTAGAAAAGAAAGGCTTTGTGAAATCTGAACTGGGCGGTGCTACAGCCGAAAGAGGAGGTAGAAATAAACGCCTTTTTACTATTACTGCTGCAGGTCAGGCAGTACTAAGTGAGTCGAAGGAGATTAGAAACAAAATGTGGGGTAACATCGCTTCTTTCAATTCATGAAACAATCTAAACCTCCGGTATGGGCAGATCGCTTTCTTGAGTGGTTCTGTTCTCAGGACTACATTGATGAAGTTCAGGGAGACTTATACGAGTGGTTCAGTTTAAGAGTCAAAAAGCAAGGGCTGCGAAAAGCGAGACTACTCTACATTTTAGATGTTGTTCGCTTCATCCGAAGCTACAGACTCAAATCACCAGAAGAATTAAATCAGAACTCAAACAACACAGCAATGATCAGAAACTACTTAATCACCTCATGGAGATCGCTATCTAAGAACAAATCTTTCGCCACCATCAATATTGCGGGGCTTACGGTTGGAATGGCTGCTTATCTGCTTATTTCAATGTATGTCAGGCATGAGAATGGCTATGATCAGTTCCTTGAGAATAAAGAAAACATTTATCGAATGGGTCAGAATCGATATAACCAAGGGGTTCTGTCCACACAATGGGCCGCTGGATGTTCCGTGGTTGGTAGTGCATTGAAGGATAACTTTCCTGAGGTTCTGGAATATGTACGGATGACTCCCAGTAATGCCGTTGTTAGTTATCAAGACGAGGTGTTTAGGGAAGAAAATGCCTACTATGCTTCTGAAACATTTTTTGATGTTTTCTCCTTTAAGCTGATCGAAGGAATTGATTCCACGGTGCTAAAAGATCCGTACACTATGGTGATTTCGGCTTCTACGGCTAAAAAGTACTTCGGCAATGAAAATCCAATTGGAAAGACAATTAGACATAATGGAGCACGGGATTTTGATATAACAGGAGTGTTTGCTGACTTACCAAAGAATTCTCATATGAATGCAGATATGCTATTCTCATTTGAGACCTATGTAGATATTGTTGGAGAAGAAGCACGCACACAATGGAATTGGGATGGTTTTTACAATTACATTGTTTTAAGAGAAGGTACAGATCCCAAAGACTTTGAAGCAAAAATTCCAGCTTTTGTACAGGCTCAGATAGGCGAGGAGTTGGAGCAGACAAATCACCTTGTTGAATTCTTTCTTCAACCTGTGACAGACATACACTTGACTTCTGACTATATGATGGAGTTTAAACCCAATGGTAGTAAGCAGTCTACCAATTTCCTATTTATTATTTCCATATTCATTATTCTCATTGCCTGGATAAATTATATCAATTTAGCTACAGCAAAGTCATTGGACAGGTCTAAGGAAGTTGGGATTAGAAAAGTCATGGGATCATTAAGGGGACAGTTAATGACTCAGTTTTTGGTAGAGTCCTTTTTGCTAAACATGGCTTCATTGATATTGGCTGTACTGCTGGTTTATATCTCACTACCTTATTTCAATGTGCTGTCAGGAAGAACGCTGTCATTTGAATTTCTTCAATTGAATAATCTCTCTCAGTTTGGATTACTATTATTCTTAGGGACAGTACTTTCAGGTTTATACCCTGCATTTATATTATCAGGATTCAAGCCAGTTTCTATTTTGAAGGGCAAATTCAAGTCAAGTGCTAAGGGTAATTATCTGAGAAAGGGACTTGTTATTTTTCAATTCTTTACTTCGCTGGTGCTTATGGTAGGTACTGCAACCGTATTCTATCAATTAGACTATATGAATAACCAGGACTTGGGGGTCAATATTGATCAGACTTTAGTGGTAAGAGGACCAAATGTTACTGATTCTCTGTACAATGACAGACTCAATTATTTTAAGCAATCACTGATATCGAACTCAGATATCTCTTCGATAACGGCATCTACTTCCGTTCCTGGTCGTCAGCCTACATGGAATGCCGGAGGTATTCGTTTATTGTCAGAGGCAGAAGGTGATGGAAAGCAATATCGCGTAATCGGTGGAGACCATGATTATTTTAATGCTTACGAGCTTGATTTACTCACCGGAAGACAGTTTGATAAAAATAGAGTTAACGATAATGAAACGGTTTTGATGAATGAATCTGCTACAGAATTAATGGGCTTTGATAATATTGAATCTGCATTGTCTCAGGAAATATTCTTTTGGGGTGATACCTTTCAGATTGTTGGAGTGGTCAAAGACTATCATAATGAATCCTTAAAAAAATCTTTTGAGCCGTTAATTTTTAGATTAATTCCTAATGCTTCTAATTTTTACTCAATGAAAGTGTCTACCAGTAATATGAGTAGAACGATAGCCTCTATTGAAGAAGAGTGGAAATTACAATTCCCTGGCAACCCTTTTGACTTCTTCTTTTTGGATGATTATTTTCAGGAGCAGTACAAGGCGGAAGTTCAATTTGGCAAGGTGTTCGTCTTATTTGCAGCGCTTGCCACATTTATTGCATGCCTTGGTCTTTTTGGCTTAGCTTCTTATATCACTTCTCAGCGTACTAAGGAGATAGGGGTGAGGAAAGTACTAGGTGCTACCCTTATGAATGTTCTTACATTGCTAACAAAAGATTTTGCACTATTGATTGTCGTAGCGGTTATACTGGCAGTGCCCATTTCATGGATGATAATGAGTGGCTGGTTAGATGGTTTTGCTTATAAAATTAATATGGAGTGGTGGTTGTTCGCGCTACCTGGCCTTGTATTGCTGATTATAGCTTTAATGACGGTGTCTTTTCAGACCATTAAATCAGGCCTTGCTAACCCTGTGGATTCGTTAAGACATGAGTAGAAGTTAAGGAGTATCAATAAATCATGCACTATTTATGATGCTCAGAAGCACTTATTGCTGCTCCGATAATTCCAGCATTATTTAACTTTTCGGATGCAGTATAGGGTGTTTTGAATGTGAGTTTATGTCTGAACTTATGGATCTTTTTACTTGCTCCACCTCCTATAATTATAAAATCAGGAGAGCAAATACGCTCTATATGCTTAAAAAAGAAATCCAGCCGTTCACCCCATTCATCGTAGTCAAGCTCTTCTCTTTTCCGGGCTGAGTCAGCGGCATACTTTTCAATGACATCGCCATCTTTTCCGAACATTCTACCTAATTCAAAATTGGGAATCAAGGTACCATCATAAAAAAGGCCGCTGCCTATGCCCGTACCTAAAGTAAGCACCAGTACAACACCTGATTTATGTCTACCGGCACCAAACTTCATTTCTGCAAGTCCAGCTGCATCGGCATCATTAATTATTTCAAAATGAGTATCATCACAATACTCGCTGAAAATATCATCTACTTGTTGACCTTTCCAGGCAGGATCTAAATTGGCACTATACTTTGCTTTGCCTTCTACAATAACCGATGGGAAAGCACATCCTATATCATCTGTCCAGTTGAAATGATCCTTTATCTCTTTGATAACTTCTGCCACAGCTTTTGGTGTGGCGGGTTTAGGGGTATCTATTCTAAATCTTTCAGTTACTAAATGGCCAGTTTCTACGTCAACAATGGCGCTCTTAATTCCGGTGCCACCGATATCAATTCCAAGTACTTGCATGAGACGAAGATATTGATAATTAGAAGTGGTTACAAATCAGGTCAGTTTCGTCAAGAATTTAACCAATTTATGAAGGAGACTCCTGTGTCTTGGCCCAGATAGAATACTCTATTGCAGAAAATAAGATTAAAGAATCTCCAAGTAGCTCAATGCTTTCTTCAGCTGCATTTTTCACACTGCGTATATAACTTTCTTCCATTACTGTTTGCCACATGATGGATTCGCCAAAAAGTCTTGAGTAAACAAAAGTGACCATCATACCGGCAATCATCATCCCAAAAGGATAACTCCTCATATAGCCCGGGATGGTTTGACCTAGTGAAGACTTGTTCCTGAAAATGGAATAGGCAACTAGAGCAAGTACTGTAAAAGCGAGAGTTTGCCAAGCACCATCAAATACGTAGCTGTCTAATACTGCATCAAATTCTCGAATCAATGCCATTAAAAAGAAACCGCCTATCAAAATTGATAAAGCGGAGGTAGTTTTTCTTTCTAATACATTAAATAGAAAAAGAAGAACTACAAGAAAAAATGAACCCTCCTGAAAATATTCTGTGAGTGAACTTTCATTGAATTTTTGACCAGGTTGGGGCTGAGCGTCATGCAAAAAAATTAGACTAAGCGCTAATAAATAGCCGCTAAAAATTACAATACGTCCAATCTTAAAAAATTCTTGTCTTTTCATTCAATTAAAGTGAGCTGATGAATACTAAATGCGAAATTACTATTTTATGAGATATTCAACAGACTTGCTCAACGAATAATCTTACAACTATCTTTGGAGCATAGACCAGACAAAATCAGCGCCTTTTCCTTGAATTCTAGCCATTTTTATCCACAGTAAAGTCATATGCTCCAAATGAAGCGAATTTTCGATACCACCAGTATCTACTGGGTCCCAACCTAGTTGAATACACAGTTTATTTACCACAGATTTTGCATTTGAATCATTTCCAGCAATGAGCATGGCTGGCTTTATATCACCATAACCAGGATATAGTGAGTTTTGAAAGTTTTCAAAGCCATAAATGGTAAAAGCTTTTATGACTTTGGCGTTAGGCACAAGTTCTTGAGTAATCTCACTCCCTGATTTAACTCCTTTTAAACCATGGGTCAGGTTGGGACCGATTGGATTGGTACAATCGACTAAAATTTTATTGTCAAGATTTACTTTACTCAAAACTGATTCATTAACCATATATGGAGTAGCAAGAAAGACTATCTCTGACTTTTCAATAGCTGGTTGTGGTGGTATGCCTAAAAACTGAGAATTTTTATTCATTGCATTTTTTACACTTTCAGAATCTTGATCATCACTTGCAACAATGATCTGATGCCCAACTTTCTGTAAAGAATTTGCTAGTGCAAATCCTACTTTGCCGATGCCAATAAATGCAATTTTCATCTTACTTATTTAATTGCTTTATTAATAAACTTGCAGCAGCAGCTCCCGAATTTTGCTGCTGACCAGTTATCAGATTGCCATCTGCTATAGCAAAAGAAGAAAATGGAGCAGCTACTTTGAAGGTAGTATTTTGAATTTTGCGAGCTTCATCCTCAATTCTATAAGGTTGAATTTTCATACCAACAGCCTTATCAGCATATTCTTCTTCGGTATTGGCAAAACCAGTCCATATTTTATTCTTTACAATGAGATCTCCATCTGATTTCTTGGCTTCTAGTAACAACGTTGTTGAATGACATACGGAAGCAGAGGGTTTTCCTGATTCATAAAAACTAGAGAACAATTCTTCGAGAACTTCATTACCTCTATAAGTATACATAGGCGCCTGGCCACCAACCAAGAAAATGGCGTTATAATCATCTGGGTCAACTTCTGCTAATTCAATTGTGTTTTCAAGCATATTATTGAACCATTCTTTCTGCATATAACCCAATGTAATTATGTCATGTGAAGAGTAGCCGCTTTCATCAGTCGGATCAGAATAGCTATCCATTTTTATAACTCCTCCGTCTGTAGAGGCAAGTTCAACTTCGTAACCTGCTTCTTGAAATACATGAAGTGGGTGTGTAAGTTCAGAGGCCCAAAATCCAATAGGCCAACCAGTTTGTTTTGATATCGTAGGACTACTTGCAACCATCAAGATTTTTCCTTTGGTCGGCATTCCATGTAAGTGTACATATTGTTGCTCCTCTAAGATTTTCGTTGATTCCAATTTTGGTATGGTCTCAGAAGTGTTTTGAGATGACGATTCACAGCTGAGTGCAAGAGGTATTAATCCGGTTAAAAGCAACACATTTAATTTTGACATGGTATTCATTATTTTTACCGAAGGTCGACTTATGTAGTGCATTGGGCAATACACTATAACAGAAGTATGATACTTACTTAATGGGAAGAAATGCGCTAAAATCAAATGAGTGCATACTTAATCGTAGTTGGCAATTAGTTTATTAAACTCTTCAGTCTTTGATAAATCTGAAAAGCTAGGTTCACTCAGAATTCGCTTTATCTTTAAATTTGGAGAATTGTCCAACAGGTATTTTAAGTGTTTAACAGCTTCTTCCGACTCCCCAAGCCTGGCATATAGCTTTGAAATCATCCAATAGCCCCATAAACTCAAATCAGCACTTATCCATATTCTATTTAAAATTATGGCTACATCGAGAGAATTAATTTCTGTATAGTAAAAAGATCTTTCGGCCATACCTGCTGCAACGAAAGACCTCATTCGATTTCCAAGTTTAATTTTTAGGGAATCTTCTTGTTCTTGAAGCTTGCTGAACCTTTTTATGTGAGATTCCCATTTACCAACATCTATGGAATCTGGAGATGGACTGAATCCTAATTGAAGTTTTTTGTCTAATTCTATATAGTCCTCGTTCAGCCGTTTTATCAACTTCGTTTCGTGCTTGACCACTCTATCCCAACTTTTTACTTGTTCTTTTAGCTGTTTCTCTTTTTCTTGAAATGATAAGCTGATTTGTTGAGGGATATCTTCATAATTTGTTTCTAGAAAATCTAATAGCCTTTTTGATTCTACTAATTCATTATTCTCAATCTTCTTTTTTATTCTTTTTGTTATCTGATCAACAAATTCCTTCTTGTAAGTACCTTCATTTTGGGTTTTTAGCCAAAGTAATGCTTCATGATAGTATTTAATAGGTGGCCACTGGTGGGCTCCGTCAAATACAATTCTATAATTGTTTATAGAGAAGGTATTCATTTTATCATTGAGTTGTCGTACTTCTTGAAAATTAAAATCTTCATTGCCAACAAGACTCACATAATTGTATCGATCATTTTTAAATGCACCGAGATTTTTCATACCCGGTTCTCCTGCCCCACAGGCAATAACGCTATTGATCTTTATTTTCTTAGCTAATGCTAGAGAAAGCCTTGAACCTCCTGAAAAACCAGAAGTGATAAGCCTATCTTTATCGATAGAGTATATATTGCTTATTTCCTCATAAAGAAGTTCAAAAGCCTCGAAACTCTTTTCTATAGGACCATTTCTGGAATTGTAAGTACAGACCATGATATACCCCAACTCCTCAGCAGACTGGTGATACATTTTTACAGATTGCAATGCATATCCACGGGGATCAAATAAAAAGATTACTGGCCATTTTTTTGTAGAATCATAACCTTTGGGTACGTATATTGAATAAAACTGCGATTTGTCATTTAGTAGGTAAACAGAATCACACACTTCACCAGTAATGATATCTTGACCGAAACCTGTGCTGAATGAAACTGTGAAAAAAAATGATGAACAAATTAATAACCGGCTTAATCTCATAGATTTATAAATTAACTCCAGTCTTGATATGATTCGGTTTAAATTTAAAAAATAAAACAATCACTTAGAATGCCTGAATTCATTCACGATCATAAAGTTTACTACACACCTGTAGAGTTTGCTATGGATCAAATAGGAGGTACCTGGAAAATGCCGATTCTTTGGCGGCTAAAAGATAAGGTAATGCGATTTGGCGAATTGAAAAAATCAATGCCTAAAATCACCGATAAAATGCTCACCAGTCAGCTAAGGGATCTAGAGAAAAATGGATTCATAAATCGAAAGGTTTATGCTGAAGTACCACCGAAAGTTGAGTATTCCATAACTAAGAAAGGAGAGGAGGCTATTCCCATTATTGATACCATTAGAGAATACGGATTGAGACTGATGAAGGAAGCAGGGATTAATAAAGACTAGTCACCATTCCAGCGGACTAAAAGATCTACCTACTTTGAGTTTTTCTCCCGATTGAAGAATGACAAACTCGTCTCTATTTTGACGTTCTTTTTTTATGATACTCTGTTTGTTAACAAGATATTTTCGATGAATTCTAATAAAATCAGGCTTTAGTTGATTGGTCATATCTTCCAATGTGGAACGTTTTAATAGTGACCCTTCATCAGTATGTATTTTAAGGTAGTGATCATAAGACTCTATCCATACAATATGTTTTACCAAAAGGGTTATTTCCTTTCGGCCGCTAGTAGCAGAAATTCGTCTTTCTTTATTTGGTGCCAGGCTTATGTACTGATAGACTCCTGTGATGCCTATAATGAGCAGATGAATAAATGCTTCACGGCCAAAGTATTGTCGCATATATTCATATGATACAGGACCATTGTAAAAACCAGCTAAATTGATAATGACACTAGTAAGTAGGTAATAAGCTATTATGCTGCTTGTCCCTATAATTATCAAGAAGAAGACATAGACTCTTCGATACTTTCTTGCTGCTATTTTCGTACTGTGATATATCAGCGGCAAAAAAGAAGAAAATAGTAGCAAAGAGACTACCAGATAACTTATTGAGCTCCATATATTATATTCGTCATGAGAGCCATACCTGATATAGTTCTGCAACAGGGCAATACAAAACATAGTCAACAGAAAGAGCAGTGAATAGATATAGTATCTCTTTTTGCTTACTTCAATATTCATTTGGTCAAGTTAGCGATAATCAACCAAAAATGCCTTTGAACCACGTTTCTGTTAGCCCTTCTGAAATCAACCATTCTTCTAATACCGAATTGTCACCTACTTTGGCATGATGAAGTAAAGTAAACCCATGAGGTCCAGGTGAATTTAGCAGTTGTGGATAATCACTTACCAGTTTAATCACAAAGTCTGTATAACCAAGAAAGGCATAATTGAATATATCCAGTCGTGCGCCTTTACCAACCAAAAGATCTGCGATGTCACGCCTCCCCATATGAGATGCACCACCTATGGCGGTCTCGAAATCTCCTTTTTTACTTTGGTTAGTGCAGTTCAGCAATAATGGCTTTTGCTCAATGAGTCTTTTTACACCGTCCAGGTCTTTATGTGCAAGAAATACGAATTCTTCAATTTCTTTAGATTCAAATAGTTCATCTTGTTGCGCAATAATTAGGCTGGGTATTGAAACTGCTCCTGCTGTCACGAGACTTTTCTTTATGAATGATTTTCTGTTCATATTTTTTTACATCGAACAACGGGTGTATCGATCAATTGAACTGATAATTAGCGGTCAGTTTCGTGAAGTGGCATGTAGGTGTCGTAAGTTGTCAATCTAGCAGAAGAGACTGTAGCCCCAAAGTACTTCACACGGTGAAGTCCAAATGCGCTCTTCTTACAACCCGTTGGCTTATTTTAGTTCCAAGCTACCCCAGATATATCCCCTTCAATAATGGTCTGATTCTCTCGAACAATCTGAATAATGAAGTTATAATTTCGGTTTTTATCAATGGGAATACTTTTAGTTCTAATTAATATCCCATTGGTCAAACCTGGATAATTAAAAAATCTCCTATAATCACTCATTTCATTAAGTGGTACGAATTCTTCGGTTGTACGTGAAGAGTATTGGAAAGTTGAAATTTCAAATAGATCTGTGATAGAGGCGTTTAATGGAATTAATTCACTAAAAATGGAATCAGGGATGATATTTATCTCAGATATTTTAAATTTTTCAATTTCACCATTTCCATTGCAACTACAAGCTAAGGCTGAACTTACAAACATTGAACTTGCAGTATTTTTAGGTTTATTCGAAAGCCAAAATACTGAATCAGGTTTTATATCAATTGTGAATACCTGATTTGGTTGTATTGTTTTGCTATACGTAACATCAAGATTATTGTAGTCAAAAAATGGCTCTATTGGTTGAGTGCATTCACAACAGTCTTGAATAATTCCGCAACAGCTCTGAATAATAACAATCGTTATACAGGTTAAATAAATTAATAGAACTCGTTTTAGCATTCTAATCGATTAATAATTAAGCCTAAAAACCGCTAACCACACCTTTTGGGTATTAAACGCTTGGAGTATTTGTCGTAGTTTGAGTTTTACTAATTGACTAAAATAGTAAATTTTAATCAGGAAATAATTATAAAACATAACTACTCTCTGCCAGCTTTTATTTTATCAGGCACCTCACAACCTGATCTTCTTCTGGTGTCTGTTAGGTGAAAAATCTTCCACCCTTCATCATCTTTATTCAGTAAAAATGCATCTACCCCACAATGGCTAAACTGCTTACCAAGATAAAAAGCATAATCAGTCCAAACCATGGCAAGGTTGTCATCAATATTAATTTTAACGTTCCATAAAGGCTCATCCCAAATCATGTCATGCGGAGTACCAACAGCATTTAGAAAATTTTGAAGTCCACTATCTATTCTTAATTGTGGGTTTCCTTCTTTGTCGGTAAAGGAAGTACACATTTCAGGGTTGTCTCTAAATGCGCTGTGCACTTTTGCGCTGTCACCTTCGCGCATTCCATCAAATAGAGTCAATACAGTCTCAAAGACCTCTTGTTCATCTTGCGAAAAAGACTGACCAGTTATATACTTGACTTGCGCTAATGTCTCGTATTGAATAGCTAACAAGCAGATAAAAATAAGGGGCTTGGCCATAATAGTAAATGAAGTTTGAAAATTAATGCTTCTGTCAGTAAAGTTCTTTTTTACTAAATTTTTTCAACTCTCGCTTCGACAATTCTTTAGTCATTGTATTGTTTGAGTGATTCACTTGGAGTTGATGTGCTTCTTTTGAATTTAAAAGCTTTCCATCATTGGTAAAAGTAAAATCAACTGCCCTTAATCCTATATTTTTAACAAATTCAAAAACCCGAAAAGTAAAATGTTCTTTTAAAGCTAGACCTAAAGGTTGTCCGGGATAGACAGTTTGATTTTGAGATACAAAACAGTTATCATAGAGAGATTCGTAAACTGCGACTGTGCCATCGGAATGAAGTATTTCTAAACTTCTCGAAGTAATTATTCGGTCAGAAAGTCCATTGTCTTTTGAAGTTACCGCCACTGTACCTTTTCGTGCAGCAAAAATGGTATCACCTATTGCTACCTTGAAATTATGCTCTGATAGACTGGTCAATGTCCCGTTTGAAAGAGGTATGATATAAGGGAAATTCGAATTTGTACTTTCATTATATACTCCGATAGTATAGCTAACACTATAGGAATAATCATGAGGATCATCTTCATCTTTAATGGTAAGTGTAAAAAGACTATTCTCTCCTGAAGAAAGAACAAATTGCCTTGTTCCAATATTGGGACTGAGGTTATACATTTTCTTGAATTTAACTTCGAGTTCATATGGATAACCGGAATGATTTATTCCAACAAATTTCAGCCGATTATTGGATGATAAAACCTCAAGTTGCACTGGATTATTAATTCTAGAACCAAATGCGATAATCTGTTCTTGCTTTACCTCCTGAGACATACACGTATAGGTCATCAGACATAATAGAAAAAGAGTCATAGTTACCTTCATTCCCCATAAACAATTTTCTTTATGAAATATAAGCTTTTTTCATAAAGTAAAGATCCAACCCCTTACCCCAATAATCTTTTTTGGTCTCAACAAGCTCAAAGCCAAATTTTGAAAAGAACTTATCAGCCAGTTGTGAGGTACGTACAATTATTTGATTGACTTTTTCTGAACTTTCGATTTGTGTCATACAATGGCCGACAAGTTTTTGGCCTAATCCCTTGCCCTGGTAGTTGGGGTTGAAAAAGACCCATGTTATTTTACCTTCTTTTTTGTTTTCATCGATCATATATCCGGTACAACCAACTACTTTCATATTTACTTCAATGACTAGAAAATATTGTCGCTCATGTTCCATGAAATTCAGGAAGTCTGACTCCTCTTTTGGGTCGAAATAAGTCGGCACGTTTAGTCTAAAGGCTTCCAGTAAATCTTTCAGATCCTCGTCTTTGTAAGTTCGGATTAAGCTATCTGTATTTGTCATGGAGTCCAATCTTATCTAAAATCATCGGAATGATTTTTTCCAATCTTTTTGTTTTTGTCTCAGGACGCTTAGCCTCCGAAATGTATTCAGAATATTCTCTTTTTTGTGATAGAGAGAGTTCCTCAAACTTGTCAATCAATTCACTATTTTCTTTTAGTGCTCTTTTCAATTCATGAGGAACAACCAGTGGTTTCTTTTGGGGTTTGACTTCTAGTCCGGCATATTGATTATCAATGGCTTCTAATACGTAACACTTGATGAGATCTATATCTAAGTCTTCATCCGGTTGAAATCGCCATTGACGCATGGCCTGGGTTTTTCCCTCTTGAGCATTTGTGAGTACTTGTGCCTCATCTTTCAATAATGCGCCTTGAAAAAACCAAATGCCAAAATAACTATTGAAAGCCCCAAGTCCTGTGATATTCTTTCCGTTAGAGGTATATACAGGAAAATTCCATTTTATTACTTCATTCAAACCGAGGTCGAGAAAAACTCCCCTCAATTGCGTGAGACTAGCCTTATACCGTTCATTTAGATTTAAATATTCTTGTACAGTCATAAATCAAGCTTTCAATCAAATTAAGACAATTGCAGATAACATCAAATAATCTTGTCAGCTCAAGAACATCCTTTTTAATTATGGTGTTGAGTAAGCATCGAAGTTTCATATACTAGACCAAAACCGCTACTTTTGCGGCATATTTAAGAAGCACATGCAAGACATACAACTGAATACGATTGAGGAGGCACTTGAAGACATTAAAAATGGCAAAGTGATCATTGTAGTAGACGATGAAGATCGTGAAAATGAGGGTGATTTTATTTGCGCTGCAGAGTGTATAACACCGGAGATCGTCAACTTTATGGCCACTCATGGGCGAGGCTTGATATGTGTGCCGCTTGTGGAAAGCAGATGTGAAGAACTGGGGTTGGAGCTAATGGTAGGTAAAAACACCGCTGCCTTTGAGACTCCGTTTACAGTATCTGTTGATCTGATAGGTCACGGTTGTACAACGGGTATCTCAGCACATGACAGATTCAAGACCATTAAGGCATTGGCCGATCCTGAAATCAATCCTGATGAGCTTGGAAAACCCGGACATATTTTCCCATTAAGAGCTAAAGAGGGCGGAGTGCTCAGAAGGGCTGGACATACAGAAGCCGCTATAGATTTTGCCAGGCTTGCAGGGTTTCGTCCGGCTGGTGTTTTGGTTGAAATAATGAATGAAGACGGTACTATGGCACGTTTACCCGATCTGGTACCTGTCGCAGAACGCTTTAACCTAAAACTAGTATCCATTCAGGATTTGATAAAATACAGAGTTGATAAGGAAAGCTTGATTGAGCGGGAGGTAGAAGATGTTAATATGCCTACAGAGCATGGTGATTTTCAACTTCATGTTTATAAGCAAAGAAATACTGGTGAAAACCATATTGCACTTGTTAAAGGAACCTGGGAGCCAGATGAAGCCGTGATGGTACGTGTTCATTCATCATGTGTTACAGGAGATATTTTTGGATCCTGCAGGTGCGATTGCGGTGGTCAGCTTCATGGTGCCATGGATATGGTGGAGAAGGAAGGCAAAGGAGTCGTACTTTACATGAATCAGGAAGGAAGGGGTATTGGTCTCGTTAACAAACTGAAAGCTTATAAACTGCAAGAAGAAGGACTTGATACTGTTGAGGCCAATTTGAAATTAGGTTTTGACATGGATCAGCGTGATTATGGTGTGGGGGCTCAAATTTTACGTGACTTAGGCATTAGAAAAATAAAACTTATCTCTAATAATCCTAAAAAGCGAGTAGGTCTAATTGGGTATGGTCTGGAAATTGTTGATAATATCGGCATTGAAGTTGTACCCAATAAACACAACCATAAGTACCTGGAAACCAAACGTGATAAAATGGGTCATCAGATCCTGAAATAATACTTTGTGAAGAGAGTTTTAATAATATTTTTTGTTGTTGGTGTTTTCCTTCAAGCCAAAAGTCAGGAGTTTCCTAGTCAACTATGGCATGATGGAAAAATTGTTTTGCTTGAAGGAGATACATTACGGGGTCAGATAAGATATAGCCAGGAAACAGAAATTGTTGAGTTCATGTCCAAAGGGATGAATACAGCAATAGCTTTTACAGGCCGTAAGCTCTTATACTTCGAAATATTCGATGGAACGGTAAATCAATATAGAGAATTTTTTGCACTACCATATGCACTGAGTGGCAACTATGAAACTCCAGTATTATTTGAAGTTATTCATGAGGGTCAGCCATTTAGCTTACTTAGCAGGGAGCGAGTCGAATATCGTGTGGTCAACTCCCCATATGCCGTTGGAGCTTCTTATAGCCGTTTAGAGCTTATGTATACTTACTATTTTCTAAATGGCAAGGGCAGAATAATCAGGTATAACGGATCAAAAAAGGAATTGCCTTATATATTTAAGAATAGAGCCGCTCAAATAAAAAAATACGTCAAGTCAAACCGTATTAGATCAGACAATCGAGCAGACCTTCTTAAAGTTCTCATGTACTACAACACACTTTTTAATAAAGAATCGAATGGCTAAACCATTAATACTTGTCTCCAATGATGATGGAATTACTTCTAAGGGGATACGTTCATTGGTTAACATCATGAAAGAAATAGGAGAGGTTATCGTAGTCGCTCCTGACAGTCCACAAAGTGGTATGGGACATGCCATTACTATTGGTAATACTATACGTCTTGAAGAGAATGATATTTTCGGTGATATCAAAGCCTATGAATGTAGCGGTACACCTGCTGATTGTGTAAAAATTGCCAAGCACTTTGTACTCAAAGATAGACGTCCTGACCTGGTGGTTAGTGGCATTAATCATGGTAGTAATACATCAATCAGCGTACTTTATAGCGGAACTATGTCGGCTGCTATAGAAGCCTCTTTAGAAGGCTTACCTGCTATAGGTTTTTCGTTGTGTGACTATTCTTCTGATGCAGACTTTTCACATTTAGAAGAGTATATAAAGAAGATAGCCTTGAGTGTTTTAGAGAAAGGGCTTACACGCGGAGTGGCATTGAATGTAAATTTTCCTCCTAAGCGTAATGAAGCAATCAAGGGTATTAAGATTTGTCGCCAGGCAAATGCTACCTGGCAGGAGGAGTTTGATGAGCGCTACGACCCCAATGGTAGAAGATATTTTTGGATGGCTGGAAATTTTGTGAACCATGATAAAGGAGAAGATAATGATGAGTGGGCGATTGCCAATAATTACGCTTCAGTAGTTCCAGTGCAATATGATATGACTGCACATCATGCTATCACACATTTGAATGAGGAATGGGATATCTAAAACTGATACTTAATATATAGATTAAGAAATGGAGTGCTGGAATCTGTCCATAGTCCATATCCAGGAATAGAATAGATATCAATAAATTCACCAGTAGGGCGAGTATTTATAAAGCGCACTCCTGTTTGACCTCCTAATATTAAATGGCCTCCTTTAAGTTTTTTCTCAGAGCCTAGAATTGCCTCAAACCAATCTGCTTCCATATCGGTTCTTTGAAAACCACCCTCCAGAGTCGGCCAGAATTCGCTTTCAATCATATATGATCCCGAGTCTTCAAACTTTAATTGGGCATATTTTACACCCAGGTACAAGGAGTTAATATTATCAAGTGGAAGTATATAGTTAATGCCTGCCCTCCAATAACTTCCTTCCGCATTGTATTCTCCATTTTCAATAGCATCTACAGGATCAACAGAGGCCATCCCATATTGAAAGTTGGGTTGAAATCTATTTCTAAATTGGTAAGCGATACCAAACTCTAACTTTGACTCAAAATCTGATAACTGAGTAAGTAGCTTACCATAATCGACATAAAGCTGCAACCCTTGATTGACTTCCAGTTTAATAGTGTCAACTTCAGCTTCTTGGGCTTTGGCTTTAAATGAAATTAAAGCTAAAAGGCTAAAAATGTACGGTAAGTATTGCGTCATTGCTGATACATTGAGTACATGATAATTGAACAGTATCAAAAGTATTGTATTGGTCTTCTACATTCAGATTACTTGCTGTTGCTCTTAACTGATTTTCTATAAACTGTAATTCAAGATCATAACGTATATCTATCGTATCTAGTTGGCCATGAATAATGGTAATAAAGCGGCTGATGGTATCGTTACTGTTTAACGGGAATGTGTGAAATTGCTTACTAGTTACTGTAGGCACAACATTATTTATTGTTGATAAAATGGTTAGACCATTATTTATATTACTTACGAACGAATTCAAAGTAGTTATGCTGTCCTGAAGGTTATCTTTGACAAGGTTCAAAGAATCCTTTTCCTCTTCAAAATCATTTCTATTCTCAAGTGTATCTATTTGAGCTATTCGTCCGTCAATGGTATCTATGACAGCATTGACATCAGTTTTTAATTCATTAAAAAATATTAGACTATCAGTATCGATCAAAGTCACTTGAATAAATGGCTCAATGCCATCAGCCTGCATTTCATCTTCACTGCAACTTATGGCAGTGAGAATGAATAGAATAGAGAATAACATGAAATGACCGATCGTTTTCATTGGCGGCAAAAGTAGGGGTACATCAGTCAATTAGCAATAGGAGGTTCAATTAGCTTTAGTAAGGATCAACATCAAAAACGATCCTGGATGATTTTAAGTCTTTTTCATTTAATATTTCAGTAGCGGCATCTTTAATTAACTTTTTAACTTTTGATAAATCAACCGTTCCACGTTCAAGTTTTATCAAAATTTCCATCAGAAACTCATTCCGTATTTTGTTTATTATGGGTTCTTGAGGGCCTAAAATGCGAGCTCTACCTATTTGCTCAGCAATCAGGTTGGTGAGTCTTAGTGCTGCCCTTTGCGTTAACGTTTTATCTTTATTTTTAATGGTAATATTGATAAGTCGGGTGAAAGGAGGGTAGCGATGTAATTCTCGTTCGTCAATTTCCTTAGTGTAGAAATTAAGGTAGTCACTCCTCACAATATCTTTTATAATATCTAATTCAGTTTCCCTTGCTTGTATCACTACTTTGCCCTGTTTGTTTCTCCTGCCTGCACGTCCACTTACCTGGGTGGTAAGTTGAAATGTTCGCTCATAAGACCTAAAATCCGGAAAATGAAGCATTCTATCAATATCAAAAACGCCCACAAGACTGACATGGTCAAAATCCAACCCTTTTGTTACCATTTGCGTGCCAACCAGAATGTCAATGTCTTTATTTTCAAAATCAGTGATAATTCTTTCATAGCTATTTTTGCTTCTGGTAGTGTCCAAATCCATGCGTTGTACCTTAGCATCAGGGAAAAGAAGTGCTATATCTTCTTCTAGTTTTTCTGTACCTATACCAATAGTTTTTAGATCTTGAGAGCCGCAAGCTTCACAAGCCGAAGGCATTGGTTCATGGTAGCCACAGTAGTGGCAAATCAATTGCTTTTTATATTGATGATAAGTAAGACTTACCGCACAGTTGGTGCATTTAGGAATATTAGCACACTGCTGGCAACTAATGTATGGAGAAAACCCGCGTCTATTTTGAAAAATAATTGCCTGTTCATCATTCTCCAGCGCTTTGGTAATACGATCAATTAAAACGGAAGAAAATTCACCTTTTAACAATTTCTTTTTCCCTTCTTTAATCATGTCGCTCACCTCAAATTCTGGTAGTTGGGCTTCTCCATATCTAGTGTTGATCTCAATCAACTGGTACTTGCCTGTCTGAGCCTGATAGTAGGACTCCAATGAAGGTGTCGCTGATCCCAGAAGTACTTTAGCATGATGTTGACCTGCCAGATACAATGCAACATCGCGAGCATTATAACGCGGTGCCGGATCGTATTGCTTATAAGATGATTCGTGTTCTTCATCAACAACAATCAATCCCAGGTTATCAAACGGTAAGAATATAGAAGATCGTACTCCAAGTACAAGCTGATATCTTCCCGAAAGAACACCGTTCCAAACTTCCACACGCTCATTATCTGAGAATTTGGAATGATAGATACCTACTTTGTTACCAAAAACCTTTTTAAGACGATTTACTATCTGTGTAGTTAGTGCTATTTCCGGAAGTAAATACAACACCTGAGAACCACCAGCAAGTGCATCTTTAATGAGGCTGATATAAATTTCAGTTTTTCCGCTACCTGTTATTCCATGAAGTAATACAGTATTGTCATTTTTGAAATAGTCAATGATGCTATTTTTTACTGTGGTTTGTTCTGAAGTAAGCTCTATTTCAGTCACCTCAATTTCGTCATCCGGGAATCTGGAAATAGTCACTTCAAACTCTTCCAGGATATTGTTTTTAATTAAGGTATTTAACGCTGAGGCTGATAAACTCTCGCTTTGTAATAGCTTTTTCTCGATGCCTTTTTCATTGCTGTGGGCCTGTTGATAGATTGGCACATGCTGTAGGTAGGTTAATAAGATAGCTTCTTGTTTCGGCTTTTTTTCAATTAGATTAAAAAGGTCTTCGAGTATTGGTTTATCGGTATAATTTGGAGCGAGCCTTATTCTCCGTTGTTTTTTCGGTTTGTACTTTTCTTTTACTTCCTCGAATATGATAATGGCGTTTTTTTGAACAAGCGATTTAAGTAAACTAAAGATACTTTTGATCTGAAGAACCTTACTTATTTCAGAATATGTTAAGGCCTCATTTTTTTGAAGAACCTCCAGAACCAGAGTTTCGTTTTCGTTAAAATCATAATCCGATTCATCCAAATCAAAATCAGGAAACAATTGCACCCTTGACTCACTACTTAATTTTAAGCCTGAAGGAAGAGCGACATTCAATACTTCGCCAATCGTACACATGTAGTAGTTGGAAATCCACCGAAACATATCAATTTGGAGGGTATTCACGACAGGTTCAGGATCCAGAATATCAAGCAAAAGTTTGGCCTCATACTTTTCTGGAGGTTTCTCATGAATAGCTCCAATAATACCGGTCATAATTTTCCTTCTTCCAAATTGAACGATCACCCGGCAACCAATAATCAAATGATCATTAAACTCTATTGGACTTCGATAAGTAAAGAGTTTTGGAATAGGAACAGGAAGAATAACATCTACAAAAAATGTCTGACGTTGCTCTACTGTATTATCGTTTAATTCTAATTGCGCCAAGTTTACTTTAGCTGTTTAAGAGCTGCATCAAATTCGGTTACCGGCAACTTACAGGTTTTATTATAACATACATATACTGTTGTCTCTCCCTTATTTGCTGTTTTATGTGCTAACAGAGGTAGCTTACTTTCTTTTTCAGTTCCCATTAGAATTTTATTTGGGTGATAATGGGAGGCAAATTTAGAACGCATCTTATTGAAGTCTTTTCCGACAATAGCGATTTCAGCTGTACTATAAATTTTCATTCCATATAGAATGCCCCAGTTATAGGTATATGCAGGTTCTTCACTTGTCAACTTTATCATAGCAGCGAGCATTGAATCAGATTTTTTTGTGTAATCATCATTATCAAGTAATACCCCCAGTGTGAACAAGTTAAGAGCCATTTGTGAGTTAGAAGCTGGAATCACATTGTCAAACACTTCTTTTTTACGAGCAATTAAAGCCTCAGAATCATTATCAGTGAAGAAATAGAACTTTTCATCGTTATCATAAAAGTTCTTATTGGCATAAATCATTAACTCGTTGGCAGTGTGAAGCCATTTTTCATTAAACGTTGACTGGTAGAGGCCTAAAAAACCATCAATGACGAAAGCATAATCTTCCAGATAAGCATCGATTGTTGCATGGTCGCTTTTAAACGATCTCATCAGTTTGCCATTTTGGATCATTCTATCGGTTAGAAAATTGGCATTATCAATGGCAAGCGATAAAAATGCTTTATCACCGAAAGCATCATAGGCATCAGTAAGCCCTTTTAATATCAAGCCGTTCCATCCGGATAAAACTTTGTCATCAAGCCCAGGTCTAACACGCTCAGCACGTTTATTCAGCAGTTTATGGTTGGATGATTCCACCAATTCCTCCAACTGATCGATGGATATGTTTTGAGCTTTTGAAAAGGCCTCATTTGATACCTTTTTATGGAGAATATTTTTTTCTTCTTCCCAATTACCTGTAGAAGTTATGTTATAATAGAGTCCCATTATTTCTGCATCATTTCCTAAAATTTCATCAAACTCCTCTTTTGTCCAGATATAGAATTTGCCTTCTTCACCTTCGCTATCTGCATCTAACGCAGAATAGAAGCCGCCTGATTGATCAAGCATTTCCCTTTTTAACCATTCTATGGTCTGATAAACAACTTCTTTATATAGGGGCTTTTGTGTGAGTTTATAGGCTTGCGAATAGAGACTTATCAACTGACCATTATCATATAGCATCTTTTCAAAGTGCGGAACTAACCAATCACCATCAACGGAGTAGCGTGCAAAGCCGCCACCAACCTGGTCATAGATTCCACCATAAGCTATTTCATCTAAGGTTAATATAACCTGGTTCAGAGCGTCTTTATTTCCGGTGTAGTGATGATATTGAAGTAGTAAATTCCAATTGCCTGGCATTGGAAATTTTGGTACTCTTTCAAAACCACCTCGTTTCTCATCAAAACGATTTGATAGTTTTTGGTAGATAGTATCAAGTTTTTCTTTGGAATACGATACGTCTCCGGCTTTGAGATCATATTTAATTAACGCACTGGTGGAAAGAGCATCAGTAAGTTTATCAGCAGATGCATTAATTTCTGATCGCTGATGCTCGAAGGCAGTAGAAATATTAGTCAATAGCTTTGTCCAGCCATTAGGAGGGAAGTAAGTGCCACCATAAAATGGCTTTTGATCGGGGGTAAGAAATACATTTAAAGGCCAGCCCCCATTTTGTCCCATGGCCTGGACAGCATCCATGTATATTTGATCAACATCAGGGCGTTCTTCTCGATCAACTTTTATATTGATAAAATATTTATTCATTATAGCGGCAATGCTGTCGTTCTCAAAGGACTCTCGCTCCATAACGTGGCACCAATGACAAGAAGAGTATCCAATACTTACGATAATAGGTTTATCTTCTTTTTTTGCTTTTTCCAATGCTTCTTCTCCCCAAGGATACCATTCTACGGGGTTGTAAGCATGTTGTAGAAGATAAGGGCTACTGGAGTTTATTAGATGGTTAGCGTTGTCATTCATAACCGTTTTTTTATGGGAGTTACAAGCCACTAAAATGCCGCTTATTAAAATGAAAACCCCTACTTTGAACATTCAGTAAAGTTATGAAAGTAACAGATCAACAACTGTTGTGATGATACTAATTATTTCACCAATTGACTCTGAAGAATATCAAGTTCCACTCCAAAATCCAATGTTTGATCAAGTCCTTTTATTTTATCGATAGTATCTCGCAGGAACTGCTGATGTTTTGAAGAGGTTACATTAAATGGTTTATGATCAACAGCTAATCTTAATTTTGACCATTCTTTTATGAACTTGTTAGTTTGATCATCAAAATAAGTATCTCGAAATTTATTCCAGATATACTCTTCAGCTTCATTGCTAGGGTGAATCATATCTGATTTGTAAAAACGATAATCACGTAGATCATCAATTAGTATTTCATAAGAAGGGAAGTAGCGTACATGATCTTGTTGCTGGCAAAGAGTATGACACGCCAACCTCAGCACTGATTTGCTCACATTATTTAACTCGAGCGTATCTTTAATATGTCTTACTGGAGATACCGTGAGTATTATATTGATGTCTTTATTCAACTCTAAAATGCTTTTCGAAAGTTTATCAAAAGACGAAAGTATTTCTTTTTGTGAAAGGAGCCTCTTAGTGAATTTTTTTGCTGATACTTTATGACAATTAGCTACAGTCTCACCTGTATCTATGCGGTCATAGACGAATGCTGTACCTAAGGTTATTATTATGAATCTCGACTCTTTTAGATGTTTGTGAGTATTTGAGATTACATTCTGTATTTTAGACTCAAGCTGCTCTGGGTTAGAACTGGAGAATGCAGAGTGAAAATCATAGTTAGCATATAGATTCTCATTTTTTAGGTAAGAACTTTCATCAGGTGATTGCTCGTTAATCGCTAGCTGTAATAGCTTTGTAATGCTTATTGGATTATAAACAGTACCAAATGGATTGGCTAAAGCATTGAATTTATTCTGTATAAATTGTTTGCCAATGCTATCTGAAAAGCAAGAGCCTATGGTCAGAATAGCATCTTTGAGGTTTATCTCCCTAGTAGAAGGAGTGATGTTTAGTTCCGTTCGGAACATGACTTAATTAAAATGATAGAGAAAAATAAGAGATGCTGAGAAAGCTGATTTTTTGCTATCTTTTATTTCCAATTCTATGTCTAATTGGGCCTTTGTAATTCCTCTCAAATCAAGTAACGATGCCAGCTTAGCTTTAAGCCGCACTTCGCTATCCACTACTACGGCCTGATTGAACTTCATCTTTTCAATACCATAGTTGATCATCATTTTAGTATTTCTAATATCCGCAATTTGCTTCCAAAGATGTGGAGTGATTGACAGAGTAAGGTAGCCGTGAGCTATAGTACTACCAAATTGACTTCCTTTGGCCTTTTCGGGATCAGTATGAATCCATTGATGATCTAGGGTAGCATCAGCGAATTTATTGATTTGATCTTGAGTGATTCTGTGATAGTCTGAAACTCCCATTTCTTTTCCTATCCACTCTTCAAATTCCTTATGGCTACTTATGACAATCATGATTACTTTTTATGTGAAAATACTGCTAGGTATGCGTTGTTGCAAATATTTAGCTAATCTTATTAAAAAGAGTCTCATTGCGAGAGAGAGGGTTCTGGTACTTCAGATTGCTTTTTTTGGTCTTCATAATCACATCGGTCGTGCTTCCATCTTTTATGGCTCCATAACCAATAGGATGGCTGTTCCATGATTTTTGTCTCTAAAAGCCTTGTTGCTTTTTCCAGGATTTGACCCGAAGATAGGGTAGTGGGATCTTCACATATAAGCTCATATTCAATCTCGTAAAAACCTCTTTTAACCTTAACTATATTACCAAATACCACAGGCATATCATGGTCTCTCGCAAATTTTTCTGCTCCAAATTGTACTCCGGTTTCTTGATTAAGGAATTGTGTCCAGTAAGCTCGCTGATTTTTACCTGGGCATTGATCAATACCAAATATGAACATACTTGGTTCTTTAAGATTTGCTAATAACTCCTCCTTTTTTGAAGTAGCGATCATTGTAAGCCCAAAACGAGACCTACTTTGTCTCATCAATTTATCAAAAAACTTGTTAGTTAACGGAGTGTATAATGCTATGGCGGCATGTTCTATTTGCAAAGCACAGGCCACTGCATATAACTCCCAGTTGCCATTGTGGCCACCGACCGTTACGATACTTTTTCCTTCTCTTTGAAACTTGTTGATCAACTCAGCATTTTTAACTTTCATTCTTTTTAAACTAGTTGCTGCTGAAATGTTGAAGGTTTTAAAGCTTTCTACCATTAAATCTGCTAAATGGTGATAAAATTCTTTTTCAATAGCCTTTAGCTCTGCTCTGCTTTTTTCTGGGAATGATTTTTTTATGTTATTGAAAACTACTTTGCGTCTGTAACCCATGACTCTATAAACAACAAAGAAGATTAGATCAGAGAGTAAATAGAGTATGGGAAATGGTAAGTAAGAGACCGGAAGTATGACTAAATAGTATAATAAATAAGTACCCATAAATAGCAAGATAAACTCATTTTTTGCAAAATGACAATAACTAACTATTAATGTTAACTTCTACTCTCCAGGTAGCGGTACGTAGGTGTTGTCATTGACGACTTTTGGGAATACTTTGTCTCTCCATTGTTGTTTCGCCTGCTCAATTCTTTCCTTTGATGTAGCTACAAAATTCCAATAGATCAGGCGTTCTTCTTCAAATGGTTGCCCACCAAAAAGTAACAGATGTGTTCCTGCTTTCAACTTAATGGAACATTGGTTGTCGATTTTAGAAACTAACATATTACCAGATTGTAAATTATGTTCGCACGCCTGAATACTACCTTCTACGATACAAATTCCAATTTCTCCTTCCAGTTGGCCATTTATATCTAATTCGTAATCGTTTTTAGCAATCACCTCCACCATAAAAAGATCAGAATAAACAGGAACCGGGGAGTTTTTCCCAAACCCACGTCCAGCTACAAGTTTGAAGTTTGTACTACCATCTTTCCATGAAGGCAGTTCGGCAGCACTTACATGAAAAAATGAGGGTTCTATTTCTTCCATCTCTTTGGGTAATGCCACCCAAATTTGATACCCATGAACTGTAGAGGTCTCTGAAGTTCTACGATTTTCAGGTGTTCTTTCCGTGTGAGTAACACCTTTTCCTGCTGTCATCCAGTTCACTGAACCTGGAGTAATTAATTGATTAGTACCTACACTATCTTTATGAACTATTTCACCTTCAAGCATATAAGTGAGTGTAGATAGTCCGATATGTGGGTGCTGATCAACATCCATGAAAGTGCCATTTCCAATTTTTGTAGGCCCCATATGGTCTATAAAGATGAAAGGTCCAACCATTCGCTTTTTTCGAAATGGGATCAATCTACCAACCATAAAGTCGCCAATGTCTCGACTTCTTTCCTCTATTATTAAATCGGTATTAGACATGCTTAAATCATTTTAACTTTGACTGTATCCATGATATTAGAGCCAAATGATGATCATCATGCTCGGCAACAAAATACATTAAATCAATCAAACGCATTGGTGATTTAAGTCGAGGGTGTAAAGCAGTTTGACTTTCTGATATCGGGCTTAATTCAGACAAAAGACTAATTAACTGTAGACGTTTATGTTTGAAATCATCCATAATAACATTGATGTCAGTGTTATTATGATCTGCATCATAGGTCTTTTGATTGGTAAGATCTGCCTCCTCTAACACTTTCTTACCTTCTTTAAAGTTATGTGCTCTTTTTAACCAAAGTGATTCCAAGTCTACTATATGCCCAAGTTGTTCCTGTATGGACCACTTGTTTGCAACTATTTTTTTCCAATGATCTTTTGGAGTATTGTGAATTTTGTTCTCATAGCGCATTGGTGCGTCCTTAAGTCTTTCGAGGATAGTTGGAAAGGTTCCTTCTAAATCTGCAAAGCTGAACTTTCTTTCAAACCAGGTTTTGGGTGCGGTGGTCATACAGTTTTGGATTTAAGGTAAATATAAGCCTCTTTTTAAAGCAGATTGATTGTATATGTAGTTCCAGATTTTACTATTTCTAAATAGTCAATGGTTAATCCTTGTTCATTACCGGAGAATGAACTCTCAACCACTATATTGGAAGTAGAAGAGGTACCTCTTAAGAATACGCTAAAATCTACGTTTGAAATGCCGTCAAAATATGTGATACTCAAGATATAAGACCCGTCACGATAGAAATTTTCAATTCTCACTCTCTCAAAATCAGCGCTTTCAGACTCGTCTACTAAATCTACTCCACTAGTTAATAGCAAATCCAGATCTACTTCGTCCAAAGCTTGTGTTGCTGAACCTCCTGTGGTCCATTCCAAATCAATTATTAACCCATTAGGGCTATTTATCGTATCTCTAGGCAGCTGATCATTATCATCGCATGCCGTAATGAAAGGTAGAAGAGTAAGAACTATTAAAGCGAATTTTAGACTTTTCATATTTTTATTTGCTTAATTTAATCGACTCGGAGTTGATGCAGAACCTTAACCCTGAAGGCGCTGGTCCATCAGGGAATACATGACCCAAATGCCCATCACACACATTACACATGACTTCAACACGAGTCATGCCAAATGACTTATCCATCTCATATTTAATTGCATTTTCTGCTATTGGCTCAGTAAAGCTTGGCCATCCAGAAGAAGATTCAAACTTTATGCTTGAATCGAACAAAGGTTCACCGCAGCATATACATTCGTATTTGCCTTCATCATAAACATTACATAGCTCACCGGTAAATGCTCTTTCGGTACCTTTTAGTCTGGTGATTCTATACTGTTCGGGTGTAAGTTGATCTTTCCACTCTTGATCCGTTTTTTCCACTCTTCTCGATGGAGTAGGTGAACCCTTTTTTGAATATTCTAAAACATTGTCCCAATTCATAATACGAATATAAGGGATCGGTGAGTGATTATTCTAAAACTCGCATAAGTGAAATGATAAGAATTGTTAATGATCTAAATCTTATCCCTGGATTAGCTCATATAGTCGGTCTTTGGTAGTAATTCCGATGGGTCCATCGTAAATACCGCCATCTACTCCTATATCCTCGACCTGAACTTCAATTAGGTTAATGCCATTTTCTTTGAGCACAACACTGGAAAGGTAATAGATGCGATACTTACTGTAAGATTCACTATGAGGAAACCTTCTATTATCCCGAGTCCGGCCGACCAGCTTTCCATTGACATATACCTCATCAAAATCATCTATTTTTCCTAAGACAAGTACAAGTTCTTCATTTTTCATTTCAGGGAGTAGTTCAAACTCCTTTCTATACCAGGCAAAACCATCATGCCTGCGATACCCTTGCTTTTCCCAATACTTTGGAACAAGTATTTTGTCCCAACTGTCATTCTGACTTGGCTTACTTCCATTTTTACTGATACTAAAATCCCAAACTCCTTGTAGATCAAGTAACATGGGTGATCCTGAGTTTACTCTGTATATTCCGATATTACCGTCTACAATGCCTCCACTGTATTGAGAATCGAAGACCCTGACTGCAATGACATTAGGACCGTCATAATTGATTAAACTTTGAGGTATGACATAACTTCTCTCCGAATTGTAAGCGGTTCTAAAACGTGGAGGCATAACACCTGAAAAACCTATAAGCTCACCATTAAAGTAGACTTCATCTGCATCATCAACGAAACCCATATTTAGGAAAACCTTTACCCCTTTAGGAAGTCTTGAACCATTAAATGATGTACGATACCAGGCAAAACCATCAAAACCATGAAACCCTTGATTCTCCCATTGAGCAGGGACTTTGATCCACTCCCAATCTGAATCATCGAAATCTTTAAGACTTCTATTTTGCTGGTCTCCTAACGCGAACTTCCAACGTCCGTTGAGATCAATCAACTGAGCGTTGGAAAGTTGCGGCAGCATAACCAAACAGCTTACGAATAGTATTGCTAGCGTCTTCAATGGTTATAGTTTCTCCTAATTAACGCAATTGTTATCAATTCTTGATTTAATTGCCTTTAGTAAGTGCTAAACTATCTTCCTTATCAAGCTTAGCTATTTGTGTGTCGTTATTGAGTTTGTCGTTCCAATATTGTGTCCAAACAGGTTGCCCATTTTTAGTAGAAAAATTGTATGTTGTAATTTTTCCAGCATTGAGTACTTCCAATTGATATTCACCCGCATAAAGGTTGTTGATATCATAAAGCTTAATGAAACCATTTTCTTTATTGGCAGTTCTTATTTTATCTTTTGAGATTACCTGATTCCCTTTTTTGAATTTTACTATTACCGGTTCATTTTTATGTTCGGTAATTAGTAATCTTACCATACCTTCTTCTGAAGGTAAAATTCTAACCACTTCATTGTTTTGAGCGAAAGTAGTGGCGCTTGTAAAAGCTAGCAGGATGATGACTAAGTTTCGGATTTTCATGACGTTGTTGTTTTGTTTTTGATGATTACAATACAAAAGACGCCATAAGCTCAATTTAAGATGTCATAGGATAGTAAAGAGATGTAACAAGATGTAACAGCCTCGAAATATCATGTCATAATCACTTATTTCTTTACAGAACGATGCTTTTCTGTGGTCAGGAATTACTAAATATTAGATAATCATTTTATACCCAGTACCATGGACTGTAATTATTACTCTTGGATGATTATGATCAGATTCCACTTTATGTCTCAGCCTGGCTATAAAGTTATCAACTGTACGCGTGGTAGGTTGTTCTTCATAACCCCAAATATTTTCTAATAGATCAAATCGACTCACTACCTTATTTTTATTTTCAAATAGGTATTTTAAAATTTCAAATTCTTTATGTGATAATTTGATTTCTTGTTCATCTACAGAAGACTGAGCTTTATAAGCATCAAAGTCTAGAATCAAATTTCCTATCTGAAGACCAGATGAAGACTTTAATTCATCAGGTGTATACCTTCTGAGGTTAGCTTTTATTCGTGCCAGTAATTCCCTTAAGCTGAATGGTTTAGTCATATAATCATCAGCACCCAGTTCAAGGCCTAAAACTTTATCTATTTCTTCACCCCTGGCTGTTAATAATATAATAGGAGTGTTGTTCCCCAATGATCTGGCAGATTTACAGACATCAAATCCAGACATGTTAGGTAGCATGACATCCAAAACTACCAAGTCATACTCATCAGTCATTATCTCATCTAAACCCTCTTTACCATCACCAATAACGTTGACTTGATAACCCTCAAATTCAAGGTTATCCCTCAATCCAAGTTGCATTGCTGGTTCATCTTCAATTATCAAAATTTTAGACATCATTTTACTTTAAGAGTTCAAAATAAATATTAAAAGAAGAGCCTTTGCCCATTTCACTATGTACTTCAAGTTTGCCTTTATGGGCTTCTACAATTTGTTTTACAAGGGCCAGCCCTATACCAGTACCCTGTTTTTTAGCGAGGTCTCCCGTAGCAGATCGATAAAATTTATCAAAAATCTGACGTTGATCATTTTTAGAGATACCAACACCTCGATCTGCAATGCTAAGGAGAGCATGATTATTTTCTTTTTTAAGCGATACAGTCAATTCTTTTTCATTTTCCGAATACTTGATAGCATTGTCAATTAAGTTAATAATTACCTCTGTCATAGCATCTGAATCAGCTTCAATGATTACGTTTTGTTCAATTTTACGGATTACGGTGAACCCTTCTTTTTGTAAATGATAGTCATAAGTATCAAGCACATTATTTGAGATATCATCTAACCGAACATTGGTAAAATTCAATTGCTTTTTACCTGCTTCAATCTGACTGAAGCTCAATATCTTGTTTACAATGCCTGTCAGTCTTTGTGTTTCCTTATGAATTATAGAGAAGTATTCCTTTTGCTTTTCAACAGTTTTGACTCTTCCCATTTCAAGGGTCTCGGCAAACATGTTGATCAATGCCAGAGGTGTTCTTAGCTCATGAGAAACACTCGAAATGAATTCAGATTTATTTTGGGCAAGTTGTACCTCCTTACGCACATTTCTAAAAACGAAAATAACACCTATGAACAGCACAATATCCAGGAGGAGAATGATAATCAAATTGAATTGTGTTCTCTCATTAGCCAATTGGTCTAGTGATGGTCCCATAGTATTTATTCCAAGTTGATAATTTGGAAGGAGCCAAAGATCTCTGGTCAATAAGGGCCTTTGATTATTAGAGCGAAGCGTGTCATAAGTTGTATAAATTGGATGAAAATCATCTTTTTCATTTATCGATATGGCGAACCCTCCTTGAGAGATGAGTTGTAGTTTTGGTCCGAGTACCTCATCAACAAATAGAAATGGATCGATTACAATCCCATAAATTATTTCATCCTTTGACTTGTTTCCTGGATGAAACAATAGGGCAATGAGCTCTTTGTTAGCTTCGACATTAATTGCTTCTACTTTTTGAAAACCACTTTTTTGATACTTTATAAGCCTCTCGGTCAGATCACTTTTCTCCTGCAATAAATCATAAATAGGCTGTGCATATTTAATATTTATAGTGTCTCTGTACCTCATTGTTCCCCCATTCTCTAGTGTATCGTAGATTATCAATAACTCAATTGCAGGATTTAGGTTCATGAGTTCATCTATTTCACTCTCATAATTTGAGGATTGAAATTGATCAAACCCTAATTCCATCTTGACGATCCAAGTACTTAATACATCATCTGCATATTGATTGGCAGAAAACAAGATGGCGTCTAGTTGTTTTTGGTAGATATTCTTAATGACTTCTTCATCTTGGTTCAATGAAGAGATTTCATAGGCAGAAAAGAATAATACCGGCATCAAAAAGATGACAAAAAGTATAACACCTATGCGCTTAATTGGCCCCATTAGTCAAACTGACCTTTATATTTTATAGCCTGTAATATATGTGCATGATGATGGCGACAGTGCCATGAATACATAGCTATGGTAAAATAAAGATCAAAGGTTTTGTTATGTTCAGGATGAATATATTGTCTTTGTAAGTCTTTTGGACTTAGTTTTTTCAGTAAGAAAACCCAGCGCTTGTGTAGCGCTGCCAATAAATTTAAAGAAACATGGATGTCCTCTTCCATATCCGGTAACTCTGCCCATCGGGCTTCTAAATATGGCTTGATTGTAGGCGTGTCTTCTGTGAGGGCCAATTTGAATCGTAATTGAGAGTTAATGTGACTATCGGCAGTATGATTTACTACTTGTCTTATAGTCCAGCCCTCTGGACGATACTTCCATTCTAGTTGTTCGTCAGATAGATTCTGAACTGCTAAAGTCATATTTTGAGGAAAATCTTCTATATCTTTAATCCATTCTTTTTTTAGCTCTTCATTTGGAATGCCACTATAGTTAAGTTTACCAACTGGAAATCGTAGTTTGTCTAAATCCATAGAGGTGATCTTTAGCTTTTAATTATAGTGATACGGTTTTTTTGATTAGCATGTTATTACTCAACCTACCTGTTCCATAAATGTAATCATCCGGCAAGGGAAAGGTGAGTAAGCTGGGAGCAATTTTAAGTTTTGATTCTATAAATGTCATGTCTATTGTCTCTTTGCTATTTGTGACAATGGTAACGTTACAACCTTGCGTTGAGGGTGCATAATACCATAAGTTTTTAGAGGTTGATTCACTAATTATTCGCTCATTAACTTTGGAATAATAAGCATCAGTAGGTAGAAAGAGTGTAAAGTATGTAGTTTTTTGATCTGGCTTTATATTTAAGTTCACTTCTCTAAATCCATTAATGACAGTATCGCTAAGGACTATAAATTCTGCGGTTTGAACATCCAGAATAGGGGCGTTGTCTTTCCAGTACATCCTTGAAGAATTGGGATATATTTCGGAGAGTGTCTGTTTCTCATTTGACTGGATGTACTTACCATTAAATTCATCCTTATATTTTTGACTTGAAACCCAAAAGGCCTTATTGTCATCTAAGTTTAACGCATAAGATAACTGTGTTTGAAGAGGCTGTTTCTGATCGTAGGTAGAGGTTACCTGCCCCCAAAAAAAGCCGAATAGCATCAGTATGATACCAATATAAGTAAGGAGATTAGGACTAACATGCACGAAGTATGATCTAAAATAACCTAGATACGGAAATAATAATACAACAAAAAATGCGGATGCGAATGGTAAACTATGGCTGAATACCACAAACAAAAAATAAATGAAAGGTGCCCATAATAGTAGAGGTAAAACCGTAGGTAAAACCGTAGGTAAAACCGATCTGAGAATACTGCTCATCTCCTTATTAAAGGATTCATATAAGACAATTAATAGAGTCGGAACTATTGGGATATAAAGAATGAATGCTCCAGTAGGTACGAACCGTTTGAGAACAAGGATTAGAATCGCATGAATTAGTAAGCCTCCAAGTAATCTTGAATTGGTGGAGATACTTTTCAATAGTGACTGATTTATAAGATTATATGAGATTAAACATGCACCGATTATTAACCATAAATAAACAGTTGCATTATAGAAATTGCTACTATAAAAGTTGGTGTAGTGGGGATTGAAAGAAATAACCAAAAGGTTTAGCAACCAAACTAAAAGCATCGCCAATACAATGACTAAAAGATAAATCAGACTGCCTTTGAACAAATTAGATATAGTGATTTTCTCTTGCCGGAGATTAATGATAAGAATTGTGATGAAAAGTCCAATGATTAAAACAATCAGTGGCCAGTCGAGGTATGCTGGATAAATCACCATCCAGTTGAACATACTAAAGAAAATAGCATCTTCACTTTTAGTATTTGTCAAATCAAGTTGACCAAAATGAGTTATCATTTGTAACATTAAGTCACCTTGATGTTGAAGACTTTCTAAATTGATATTTTGAGGGGTATCAGCTGCACTGTGGTAATAAGAATAGCCATCAATAAATGCAGTATTTAACCCTGAGATTTGAGTATCTCTGAACATAGTGAAATCGCTGTCATTGGGCATTAGCTTATATATTTCATAAGCTAATGAATTGGCCAATGGCTTATTTACTGCTTGATTAAATTCTTTTACTATCCAGCCATTCTCTGCAGAAGTTTCAAAAGTAAAACTTGCACCTGAGTTTCCCCTTGCTTCATAGTTCAAAATCATTCCGACTTCATTCAACTCATTATTTGAGTTAACAAAGGCCTCAGCACCTAAAAGTCCGACTTCCTCAAGGTCTGTAAAAAGAAAGTAAATATCATTTTTTAAATTTCTTTTACTCAGTAATTCAATGGTTTCTAACATAGAGGCCACTCCAGAACCATCATCTGCGGCACCTGGCGTGTTTGGTTGAGAGTCATAATGGGCCATTACCAAAATAGCCTTTGACGAGTTAGTGCCTGGGAGCTTGGCCAAAATATTAAAGACGTCACCTGCAATTGTAGTTGAACCAAAGGTTCTTAAGCCAGTGTCATTATAAACTTTAACATTTAAACCATTTCTTTTACAGACATCATATATATAGTTTCTTACTTTTCTATGAGCAACAGTACCACCGCTATGTGGTTCTTTAGCAATTATTTTTAGATGCTCGATTGACCTATAGGCAGAATATGAATCAGTCGCGTAACCTGGTAATGCAGGTTCGGGAGTATTTAATTGTTGATATGACAACCAAGAGATGAAAGCAATGCAAAAGAATGATAACAGACCTGCGGTTTTTGGGTTTTTCATACTTGAATTTAATAATTATGTCATAAAAAAGCCGTCTTAATAATTATCAAGACGGCTCAAAATCATTTTTTGCAGATGCTATTTTTCATTATAGATATGAACATCTCTTTGCGGGAAAGGAATGCTAATACCTTCTTTATCAAATCTTAGTTTTACTTTCTCGGTCATATCAAAATATACACCCCAATAGTCACTACCTTTTACCCATGGTCTGAAATTAAAATTAACAGAACTATCAGCTAACTCACCTACAACAAGCATTGGTGCAGGGTCTTTCAAAACCCGATCATCAGAATCCATTATTTCCTGTAATATATCCTTAGCCTTCTTTATATCATCATCATAGCCAATACCAAACACCAAATCTACTCTTCGATTTTCCTCTGCACTATAGTTAACAATCCCATCGTTACTTAATGCACCATTTGGTAGAACAATTCTTTTGTTATCAGGTGTTAGAAGTATCGTTTGAAATATTTGAATAGATTGTACAGTCCCTGAATGTCCACCTCCGTCAATATAATCTCCGACTTTAAATGGACGTAGAGTTAAGAGAATAACCCCCCCTGCAAAGTTTTGTAGCGTGCCCTGAAGAGCCAAACCAATAGCTAAACCTGCAGCACCGAGTATGGCAATAAATGAAGTAACCTGTATTCCTACACTTGTGAGTACACTTAGTATAAGGAGTACAAGTAAAATATTGTAAAATAGACTTTGTAAAAAAGGCTTGAGCGAGGCATCAACATTTCTTTTTTCAAGAACTTTGTTAAATCCACGCGTAATGGCTTTAATAATCCACAGTCCAATGACTAAAATTAAAATGGCTTTAAGAATCATTAAGCCAAATTCAATTCCTCTTGTAGCTAAAAAATCTTTAGCCTGATCCAGGTATTCCATAGTTTGTTGGTTTAGGTTGTAATTAGATAATGATGAATAACAAGATATAAAATTTATTGTTCTAATCGCTCAATTTTTGCACCTAAAGCTTTTAAGCGATCATCTATATTTTGATAGCCACGATCAATCTGCTCAACATTGGAGATAATACTTTCACCTTCTGCAGATAGTGCTGCTATAAGTAATGAAACTCCGGCTCTTATATCAGGAGAACTCATTTTAATTCCCTTGAGTGGTTGTTTTCTATCCATGCCTATCACTGTAGCACGATGAGGATCGCAAAGGATAATTTGAGCGCCCATGTCAATCAATTTATCAACGAAAAACAACCTGCTCTCAAACATCTTTTGGTGAACTAATACCGTTCCTTTAGCTTGTATTGCAGTTACCAGCACAATGCTTAAGAGGTCCGGTGTAAAACCTGGCCATGGAGAGTCTGCTATGGTAAGAATAGAACCATCAATAAAGGTTTCCATTTCATAGTGCTCTTGTTCTGGGACATGAATATCATCACCATTTATTTCTAGCTTGATTCCAAGTCTTCTAAAGATGTCTGGTATTAAACCTAAATTTTCAACACCTGCACCCTTTATAGTTATTGATGATTGCGTCATAGCTGCTAAACCGATGAAGCTTCCTACTTCAATCATGTCGGGCAACATAGTGTGTTCAGTACCGCCTAGACTTTCTACACCTTCTATTTTTAAAAGGTTAGATCCGACTCCAGATATTTTTGCGCCCATGTCATTGAGCATTTTACACAATTGTTGGATATAAGGTTCGCAAGCAGCATTATAAATGGTCGTGGTGCCCTTGGCCAAAACGGCTGCCATTAATATATTGGCAGTACCTGTCACTGAAGCCTCATCCAGGTGCATATAACACCCTATGAGATTAGATGCATCTATTTTATAGAAAGCATCTTTTTTTGAATAGTTGAATTTGGCGCCAAGTTTTTCAAATCCAATAAAGTGGGTATCTAGTCTTCTTCTACCAATTTTGTCACCGCCAGGTCGTGGAATTTTGGCATAACCGTATCGAGCTAATAACGGCCCCAGAATCATTATTGAGCCTCGTAGTGATGCAGCTTTTGTTTTGAACTCTTCAGTTTCAAGAAAATCAACATTCAGATCTTTGGCTGTAAATCGGTAACTTTCACTACCAAGTTTTTCAACTGTGGCTCCAAGATCACCAACTAATTCTATTAGTTTATTTACATCCCTTATATTGGGAATCTTGTTTATTGTTATCGGTTCCGGACTTAGTAGAACAGCTGCAATAATTTGGAGAGCCTCATTTTTGGCGCCTTGGGGTATAATTTCTCCACTTAGTCTGGCACCTCCTTCAATCTTAAATGAACTCATTTAGTTTCTTCTGCGTCTTTGGCTTCCACCTTTTCTGTTATTGGTTCCTCTTCCTCGCCCTCTGTGATTATCTCTCTCTTCTTGATGTTTTCTGGTTTTAGCTTTGTAAAGCCTTTCAAATAAATTGTCTTCACGAACTTTTTCAAGATTGATATTCAGCTTTCCACCTGAGATTGCTTGAATATTTTCGAGAATAACAGCGTCATCTATAACCTCTTTATTCCAGCTGCCATAGAAGCTTTTCATTAGCTTTCCGATGTAGATGATAGCGTCTTCACGCTCTTGAGGATCTTCTTTAGCAATAGCCTCTTTTACAAGTAACTCAATATTTCTACCATAGTGCTTGTATTTAATCCTGTTGGAAGCATATGGCATTCTAGCAGGTTTTTTATTAATAACTTCTTCTTCAGGCTTAGGATATGGACTATTAATATCAAGGTCAAGTTCTGCCATGATATACATGTCATCCCAAAGTTTTTGATTAGTCTCCAATGTTTCTTTTACCGTTGGAGTCACTTGTTTCATTAGTTCTACTAAAGCATGAGCCTGCTCAGTACGTTTTTCTACATCCTCAACTGTCTTGAGGTACTCAACAAGCATCTGAACATTACGGCCATATTCTTTAAGAATAATTGGTTCAAGGCTGGTATTATAATTCATATGTTTCTGTTATTGTATTTCAGGCATCCGGAATTCATAGAATGCGCTGTAAATTAATACTAATTTTAGGAGATATACCCTCAATTGGTGTGAATTTTAAGTTTAGCAAAGCTAAGTAATAAGGTTTTTTCACCAAAGTCGTCAAAATTTACCTTTGCTTTCTTGTTGGCACCAGACTCATCAATCTCGGCAACCTTCCCATAGCCGAATTTAGGATGCTCTACTTTCATACCACTCTCTAGGTTTGACGTATCACTAGGCTGAAAATCAACGGGAGCTTTATAATTGGATTTTGTCTTTTTAGGCTGAGAAGAAGTTGTTTTTTTCATGCCAGATATAAAACTTTTGGCATATCCAGAACCTGTGTGTACGGACTCCGTAGGTCGAGACCTTTCATTAACTTTAATAAAAGCCGGATCAATTTCTTCAATAAATCGACTTGGTTCACAATTTTTGAGTCTTCCAAACCTGTAACGACTAAGAGCATAACATAAGAAAAGCTTTTGTTCAGCCCTTGTAATGGCCACATAAAACAATCGCCTTTCTTCTTCCAAATCAGCACGACTGCTTAGCATCATTTGGGATGGAAAAAGGTCTTCTTCTAAACCTACGATATACACATTTTTAAACTCAAGACCTTTAGCCATATGAATGGTCATTAAGGTCACTTTATCATTGTCATCATCCTTATCGTTATCAACTCCGGTAAGCAGAGCAACTTCTTGTAAGAAAGAACCTAGAGTCTTGTCTTCTTTTTCAGGATCGTCAACAAATTCTTTAACGGCATTAAGCAATTCCTGAACATTTTCATATCTGTTCAGTCCTTCAATTGTTTTGTCTTCATACAAATCACGAAGCAGCCCTGAACGTTTGGCAATTTCGGTGGCTGCTTCAAAAGCATCTTTATTTTGTATTTCTACTTTGAAACGTTTGATCAACGCAACAAAATCTGTGATTGCATTAGCGGCTCTACCTGGCAAGAATGAATTGATATTTTCCAATACCTCCCATATAGGAATGCCATGATCATTGGCCGCAACAATGATTTTATCTACTGAGCTACCACCAATGCCTCGCTTTGGATAATTGATTATTCTACGAAAAGACTGCTCATCATTCGTATTTATAGCAAAGCGCATGTAGGCCATAATGTCCTTTATTTCCTTACGCGCATAAAATGATAAACCACCAACTATTTTGTACCTGATGTTCATTCGTCTCAATGCCTCTTCAATAGCTCTTGATTGACTATTAGTACGGTAAAGAATGGCGATCTCATTATTTTTGACCTGGTGCTGCATCTTCTCCTCGAAAATTGATGATGCTACCAGTTTACCTTCTTCATTATCAGAATTAGCCTTTAAAAGTTCTATTAATGAGCCATCTTCATTATCTGTCCAGACATTCTTTTTTAATTGTGCTTTGTTTTTGAAGATGACAGAATTGGCAGCATGGACTATGTTTTTTGTAGAACGATAGTTTTGCTCTAACTTGATTACTCTTAAATCAGAATAGTCTTTTTCAAAATTTAGAATGTTTTGAATATCGGCCCCACGAAAAGCATAAATGCTCTGGGCATCGTCACCGACCACGCAAATGTTTTGTCGGACAGCAGCTAACCTTTTTGTTATCAGGTACTGAGAAATATTAGTATCCTGAAACTCATCTACCATAACGTAGTGAAAACGTTGCTGATATTTGTTCAAGATGTCAGTATGTTCTCTGAAAAGTACATTGGTGTTGAAAAGCAAGTCATCAAAATCCATAGCGCCAGCCTTGAAACAACGTTCTGAGTAGATTTTATAGATCTTGCCAAGCTCAGGTTTCATATTACTTTCATCGTCAGCCAGATAGATGGGATTATTGATATACTCACGCCACGAGATCAAGCGATTTTTAGCACCTGAAATACGATTGAATACCACATTGGGTTTGTAGACTTTATCATCTAACCCGAGTTCCTTAACGATTATTTTAACCAAAGACTTGGAATCATCGGCATCATAAATGGTGAAATTGCTGGGGTAACCTAATTTATCAGCCTCAGCTCTTAGAATTCTGGCAAATACGGAGTGAAAAGTACCCATCCAAAGGTTTCGAGCTTCTGTACCCACGACAGATTCGATACGGTCTCGCATTTCCTTAGCTGCCTTATTGGTAAAAGTAAGTGCTAAAATGTTGAACGGATCAACACCTTTATTTTGTATTAGGTAAGCTATTCTGTAAGTAAGTACTCTTGTTTTTCCCGATCCTGCACCAGCGATAAGCATGGTGGGCCCTTCAGTATTTATGACCCCTTCTCGCTGAGGCTCATTGAGACTGTCTAAATAATCCATTCGCTCAAATAATCCCTCTTAAATTGTCTTGATGTGAAAGGTATCAAAGTTAAGGGTTTTCATTCTTACATGATAGTGATTGGCAGGTAGTATTTGAGCATAATTATTATTGACTTCAGTATCTTTGATTCTAAATTAAATGACAATGATAGAAGTAGGTAAGGTGATACTTTCAGATGATGTTAAAGAGCAATTTTTTGTTTGTAATCTGGAGAAATGCAAAGGGGCTTGTTGTGTGGAAGGCGATCTTGGAGCTCCATTAGAAGAAGGTGAATTGACTTTATTAGAAGAAAGCTATGAAGCTGTTAAACCTTATCTTATGAAAGAAGGTATTGAGGCGATAGAAAAGCAAGGTAAATATGTTTTAGATGAAGATGGGGAATATTCAACAACTACCATTGATGGAGCGGAATGTGCATATGCTGTTTACGATGATAGAGGAATACTGAAGTGCGGGATTGAACAAGCTTTTTTAGAAGGAAAAACAGATTTTAAAAAACCAATAAGCTGTCACTTATATCCAATAAGAGCTAAACGATATGATGAATTTGAAGCTCTTAATTATGATCAATGGGATATTTGTAATCCAGCCTGTGATTTTGGAAAAGAGCTCGGAGTTCCAGTTTATAAATTCTTAAAAGATCCTTTGATCAGAAAGTATGGTGAATCTTGGTATCGAGAATTAGAATCTGTGATTGAAAATGATGACAAATAAAAAAGCCCAAGATAATTCTTGGGCTTTTCATTTGCATTTATTTGATTTAAGGTCTAGCTGTAAGATTTAAAACAAAAGTCAGAGTAACTTCAAAGTTAGCTGGAACTTTGTCTACGCTTGCACTTAAATTAACCGTAATTTCTTCTTCAGCAAGTATTTTGTTTTGAATAGCGGTTAAAGCTGCAGCATCCAGTACACTAGTTAGGTCAATAGCTGGTGCACTTACAGCGTCAGCTAAATTTATTTTAGATATATCTACGCTTACACCTGTGCCGACAAATTCTAAAGTGGCACCTTCCAATGAAACATCTCCAACAGCCGCTTGTCCTATATAACCTGTAACGTCAAAGGTGAGACTTTGTATTTGAACATTCGTCAAAGTGAAACCCAAAAGTGAAGCTTCAAATGTTTCAGATTCATCTATTTCTTTAGGATCAGTTTCTGAAAGATCTATATTAATTCTCTGATCGACAGTAACTGTTTGATTTTGCTCCAGGGCTTCTTTTACATCATCTTCGCTACATCCAAAAGCAAAAACAGTAAATAGTAAAATAAAAATTGGGTACTTCATAGTGTAATTAGGTTTAAAAGTTTAATCAAAGATACTGAATATCAGTAAAATGTAACCAGTACTCTTTGATCGGTTTTATTATAGATTAATTTTACCTGCTTCATGAATAAGCCATTTTTTATTTACAGATCTTCTGCTGGTTCGGGTAAAACCTACACACTGGCCAAATCCTATCTCAAGCTGGCACTTGCAGGTAAAGGTAGATTCAGAAGAATTTTAGGTGTGACTTTTACCAATAAGGCTACCGAAGAAATGAAGCAACGGATCATTAAGTTTTTGACTCAACTTAAAAATGGAGATGAAGAAAGTCTGGAAAAAGAACTTACAAAAGAATTAGGAATTGACCCGCCATTACTGAAACGCAGGGCGAGCGAAGTACTGTCCGAAATATTACATAATTACAGTCGGTTTTCTGTGGTTACTATTGATAGCTTCTTCCATCAGGTGATACGCTCTTTTGCGCGAGAAATGGGACTTCCAGGCACTTTTACTATTGATCTGGAAACAGACAAGGTGATGCAAGAGGTTATTGACAGGATGCTGGCTGAGGTAGGGGAGGATGAGCATAAAGAACTAAAGAACTGGTTGACACAATTTGCCGAAGAGAAAGTCGAAGAAGGGACTTCATGGGATTTTAGAAGAGATATCAATAAACTCGCCCAGGAAATTCTTAAAGACGAGTTTAAATTCTTTAGCAACCGGATGGATGAGCAATCTACTCAAAAACTTATTGGTACTAAAAAGGAATTAGATAAGGTTCAATTCACTTTTGAAAGTACGATTAAGAAAATATGCCAGGAAGCTTTAGCCTACCTGAAAACTAAAGGACTGAGTGTTGATAGCTTCAAAGGTAAATCTCGAAGTCCTGCAGGATTATTTACCAAGCTTGAGAAACTGGAATTTGTTATTTCTGAATCACGCAGAACTGCAGCTGATAATTTAGAAGCATGGATTACTACAAAGGATAAGCCGGCTGATCTTCTAAGTAATGTATTGTCAGAATTCATTTTGCCTAGGTACAATGAACTGATTGAGTATTTTGATGAAAATCACGTCCATTATCAGTCTGCTTTGGAAGTAAAGCGCTACTTCTACACGTTCGGGATATTAAGTTATATCAATCGATACCTACAGGTTTACAGAGATGAAAATGATGTTATGCTCATTTCTGATTTGCCTGACTTTCTAAACAAAATAATTTCGGACAGTGATACACCATACATTTATGAGAAGGTAGGTTCTCGATTTGATCACTATTTGATCGATGAATTTCAAGATACTTCGGCTTATCAGTGGAATAATTTCAAACCATTGGTAAAGAATGCTACTGATCAGGGGCAATTCTGTATGGTGGTAGGCGATGCCAAACAGTCCATTTATCGGTTTAGAGGTGGGGACTGGAAGTTGCTTCAGCAACAGGTGAAATATGATATAGGTGAATTTCTAACTAATGAACAAAATCTGGATACTAATTGGCGGAGCGCTTCAAACATTATCACTTTTAATAATGATATTTTCGACAGACTAAGGGCATTAGTGAAAGAAGATTACCTCACCAATTCTTCTGAGACTATTGAGCCAATGATCGACAGTGTTTTGTCAAGCTTCAGTGAAGCTTTTCAAAAGCTACCTGAACATAGAATGAAGAATGAGGGGTTGGTGGAAATGAGTTTTCTTGAGGTAGAAAGAGATGCTGATGAGAGCTATAATGATCTGGCCCTTGAGTATACGATCAGTAAAGTAGAAGAGCTGCAGGAAGCAGGGTATGAATTAAGAGATATAGCAATACTTACTAGAACGGCTAGGGAAGGTAAAGTTGTGGCGCAGGCATTCATGGAACGAAGTAATTCAACATTGACTAAACCAGACTTAAGATATGATGTGGTGAGTAAAGAAGCATTGTATTTAACTGCAAGCCATGTAGTTCAATTTATTATTTCTATTATCAAATGGCTTCATGACGAGAAAAATATGATAGAGTTGGCACATTGGTACAGTACGTATCAAAAGTATATTCTCAATCATAAGTCAAATGAAAGTGAGTTGTACTTGCAGCTGGATCAGTGGACTAAAAATGTGCCTATAGAGTTTATAAAGGTCAGACACCAGTTAAAGTCAATACCACTCTATGAATTGGTGGAGGAGCTATGCCGCATATTCAATCTATCACTTATTAAAGAAGAGTACACCTACTTACAGGCCTTTCAGGACGCTGTTTTAGAGTATGCGAAAAATGAACGTGGAGATATTGCTTCATTTCTTACCTGGTGGGAGGAGATACGAAAGAGTAGATCTATAATTATCGCTGATGAAAATAATGCTGCTAAAATTTTGACTATTCACAAGTCTAAGGGGCTGGAATTTCCTGTAGTCATTTTGCCTTTTTTAAACTGGTCGCTGGACGTTCAAAATCGAAGTGCTGATAATATTCTTTGGTGTGAAACGGTAGATCGCTCACCATTCGATCAAATGCCTATGGTACCACTTAAATATTCTAAAGCATTAGAACAAACCTATTGGGCAGAGGCATATTACCGCGAGAAGCTCAGTAACCTTTTGGATAATCTTAATGTACTTTACGTTGCTTTAACCAGGCCGGAGTCTGCTTTATTTATGGCTGCCAAAACCTCTAATGGCAAGAAACTTACAGATGTGAATGATCTGATGCTACAATTACTTCAAGACCGAGATGGTTGGGATTCGGAAACTCAGAGATTTACATTAGGTACACTCCCAGAACCAAAGAAGGCTGAGGTGGCAAAAGCGGAAATCCAATTACACGATTATACTTCACACAGTTGGCGCTCAAAAGTTTTATTGCAAATGAAAGATGCAGCGGCTCAAAAAGAAGGTCAATTTAATGAAGCGAAGGCCTTTGGAATTGAGTTGCATGAGTTGCTAAGTAAGATAAAGGTAACAGCTGACCTAAATGAATTTCAGGATAATAAGTGGTATGATGATTTGAGTTCAACAGTTAACAGCCTAGGCGAATATTTTACAGATAGCTGGCAAGTAAAAACTGAACTTCCTGTGTTGCTACCTAATGGTGAACATAGAAGGATTGATAGATTCAATAGTAACGAAAATGAAGTGGTACTGATTGATTATAAAACAGGAATGCCCAGAGAGAAAGATAAAACACAGATGCGAGAGTACTTAAGAATTGTTGGTCAGATGATGAAGGTTCCTATTAGGGGGTTATTGCTGTATTTAGAGAATCAGGAAATAGTAAATGTAGAAAGCAAAGGATGAGAAAATATAAAATAAACCTTGAATGTCCTTAGAGTCCTTTTACGCTGGTAAATGTGATTGGAAAAGGACGTGGAGTTTCATGATTTTGAAAGATTCCACGGCTTGCAACCCACAACCAACCTTGAAGCCTCTGAATGACGGTTTAATTTTATATTTTACTACTAACGACAATGGGGTACCTGCAACCTGTAACTAGAAACCAGTGACCAATAATAAAACATTCATAGCCGAAGTGGCCGAGAGGGTGGTTGCTGAAAATGAGCAGTTGGACAACACAATTGTTATTTTTCCGAACCGCAGGGCGGGCCTCTTCTTCCGTAAAGAACTGGCGAAACTAATTGACCGACCTGTTTTTATGCCGGAGGTCTTTAGTTTGGAAGACTACCTGATACAATACACAGAGCTTGAAAAGATAGAAACGCTGGAAGCCATTTTCGAGCTTTATGAAGTCTACAAAGAAGTCCATAATAGAAAAGAGACCTTCGATCAGTTCTTTTTCTGGGGTGAAATGATTCTTAGGGATTTTGAAGAAATTGAACAGTATATGGTAGATACTAAACACCTCTTCACAGGTATCAAAACCCAGAAAGAATTAGATGAAGCGTTTTACTTTTTAGATGAAGAAGATCAGAAAACTATCCAATCGTTTTGGAGTAGTTTTTTACCAGATACTACGCAAACTCAAAAGCAATTCCTGGAAACCTGGCGTATTCTCTTGCCTTTATATGATGGCTTTAGACAGCGATTAAAGCAGCAAGGTAGAGGCTATGGTGGTATGATTTACAGAGAGATAGCGGAGCATTTAGAAACTAATAAAACAAAGGCTCCTCATAAGATCTATTTAGCCGGTTTCAATGCCCTCACCAAAGCAGAGGAAACCATTTTTAAATACTTCGTTCGTGAATGTAGTGCCACAATTATCTGGGATGTAGATGCATACTATTATGATTCACCTCAACAAGAGGCGGGTACTTTCTTAAGAGCTTACTCCAAAGACACTTTATTGGGTCGCTCATTTCCGAAGGAAGTCCCTGAACTTATTGCAAGCGAGAAAAAATTTACCGCTACGGGCGTCTCATTGGAGGTAGGTCAGGCTAAGGCATTGGGTGAGGAACTAGCTCAAATTGCTCTAGAACCTGACTTTGACCCAAACCGTACTGTGGTAGTATTGCCGCAAGAGTATATGATGTTTCCTGTACTTCATAGCATTCCCGATGGCATTGAAAAAGTCAATATTACCATGGGCTACCCGCTAAAGGATACTTCCGTGTATAGTTTGCTGGAAAGTGCACTCGACCTTCAGCGACTCAGTAAGGAAAGTCAGATTAAGGGAGTGAGCTATTATCACCGTCCGGTCCAGGAGCTACTATTACATCCGCTGCTACATTCTATTGAAGAGGATCGGGCTTTGAAAATGCTCGGTGAAATAAAGGGTAAGAACCGGATTATGCTCTCCATTGATGAGTTTGCTTTTAAGCACCAGTTGTTGGTGAATATATTTAAACCAGAAACAAATCCAATACAGTACCTGCTTCAGGTTTTGAGAGGTCTATATGATTATTGGCAGGATAAAGACCGAGAATTAGAGGTGGAGTTTACAAGCCGGTTTTATGAGCAAATGCAGCAACTCGAACGAATGATTGGAGTTAAGTCGGATTCATTGAATTACGAATTTTTTACAGCTCTTTTTAAACGTCTTGCCAGAAGCTTTAAGGTGCCTTTTACTGGTGAACCATTAGACGGCTTACAAATCATGGGAATATTAGAAACCCGTAATCTGGATTTTGATCGAGTCTATATTCTCAATATGAATGAGGGGAGTTGGCCAGCCCAACCTCGGAGAGGTTCATTTGTTCCATATAATATTCGTAAAGCTTTTGATCTACCCGTATTTGAGAATAATGATGCGATGTACGCCTATTTGTTTTACAGATTGCTACAACGAGCCAGTGAGGTGCATTTCTATTACAATACTGTTTCTGAATTTAACATTAATGGTGAGATCAGTCGGTTCGTGAGGCAGTTAGAAGTAGAGTCCAATCACCCCATTGAGCGCAAGCTTCTAGCAAACCCGGTAAAAACCCAGTCTATAAAGCCGATCATCATTCAGAAATCACCAATGGTGCTTAAACGGATGGAACGTTTTACTGCTGGATATGAAGCAAATGATCAATCCAAGCTTACGCCATCGGCATTAATCGCTTATCTTAATTGTAAGCTGAAGTTCTATTTTAAGTATGTAGCGAAACTTTATGAGGCAGATGAAGTGCAGGAAGAAATGGATGCCGCTGTATTTGGTAATATTCTGCACAATGCCATGGAGATTTTGTATGATGAATTTACCAAAAGAGAAAAACGTGATATTATCCAGGAGAATGACTTCTTTTTACTAGAACAAGGAGTGGATGGAGCTTTGAAAAAGGCTTTTATGAAGCACTATCATATAGATAAGAAAGACAAATTTAAACTTGAAGGGAGGTCTATTATAGCTTCTGAGATACTGCGAAAGTTTGCCCTTCAGATATTAAGTCATGATAAAAAATACACTCCCTTCAAAATTCTTGGGCTTGAAGCCAGTACTCGTGAAGGCTATCATCTGGAGCTACCTGTTCAAAGCGGTGATAAGCAGATAGGGGTAAAGATCAAAGGAATTATTGATCGCTTGGATATGAAAGAAGGCAGGGTTCGTGTGATTGATTATAAAACTGGCAAAGATGAAAAGGACTTTGTAAACATCGAATCCTTCAAAGACCGTACGAATATCAATAAGAATAAGACCGTTCTTCAAGTGTTTTACTACAGCTATTTGTATTGGAAGAAGTTTGGTGATGAGCATATCATTGAGCCTGGTATTTTTAATAGCAGAGACCTTTTTAAAGCTGACTTTAATTGGCGTGTGGTACAGAAAGAACCACGAAAACCTGGTGTTCATATAAGGGATTTTAGACCATTTGCAAAGGAATATGAAGAATTCATAACGGAGATGCTTACTGATATTTACAATCCTGAAATACCTTTTGATCAGGTGGAAGATGAAAAGGTCTGCGAGTTTTGCCCTTATAAAGGGATTTGTGGAAGGTGAATATCTCAAAATATAAAACCATCTAAAAGATAATGCGTTGGTTTTATTATTTGAACAATTACATCACCCAAGCATGAAGTATCTTTACACGCTCATTTTCTTTTTACTTACTATGTCGACTTACTCTCAGTCTGATTTGCCTTACTCCGAAGTTCCTGATTATCCCGAAGCGTATACAGCTGGTACAGTAGCTGCAAGGATGATCGATGGTCTGGGTTTTAGATACTATTGGGCAACGGATTCACTACGTGAACTGGATTTGAATTATAAACCCAGTGTTGATGCAAGAACTTGCATGGAAACTCTTGAGCATATTTATGGTATGTCTACTATGATTCTTAATGCAACTAAAAGTGCAGTCAACCAAGAAGATTCTACAGAACTGAACTTTAATGAAATTAGGAAAAAGACTCTTTTCAATCTAAAAGAAGCTAGTGATATTTTAAAAAATTCTGACGATCTGGATAATATGACCATCAAATATGAAGGTAAAAGTGGACTTAGGGAGTATCCTTTTTGGCACCATTTAAACGGGCCTATTGCAGACTGCCTTTGGCATGTCGGTCAGATTGTTTCCTTTAGAAGATCTTCGGGGAATCCAATCTACAATAAAGTAAGCTTTTTTAATGGGAAACTTCGCAAATAGGCTATTGAACTAAAAAGAACTCATGTGAATTGCATGGATTGAATAGTCGAAACACCGTAACGTCATCTACTGGAAAATCAAATATATAAACTACGCCACCTTCAAACATAAGATCTGTGAAGGCAGTCAGATCCTCTTCTTCGGTTCCAGAAATGGGATCAGAATAGTAAAAGTCATTCGTGAAGCTTATCTCGAGCCGATTACCAACCTGACTTATTAACTGAAATTCCCTTAGGTATGTCAAACGACTTCCATCAACAGCTTCTAAGTATAGTCCCATAGCATTTGCCGGCTCTTCTTCTGAGTCAAAGCCATAATTAAAGGCAATACCAGTGGCGGTTGGAAAGCGATCTGCCAACAAGCCAATTTGAATTAATGATCTGGTTAGATCGTCAAAAGCAAAGAATACATTGACACTATATGGTGACTCGGTTTGAGGAATCATTTTTAAACCCTCGAATTCTAAAAATGATTTTGTAATGTTTACACTGCCTAATCCTTCGATACTGCCTGTATAATTTGGAAAATCACTCAATGTACCAGAGCAAATTTCTATCTGTGAAGTCGAAAAATCGTCAAGTGCTACACTGCCAATGGAATAGGAGTCGCCCATAAAAGTAAATGTTAATGGTTCAGACAATACAATTTTGCCGGAGCTATATTTATAAGTTGTGGTTTGATTTAATTTCAGTTTATCGGCAGAGGCAAGTACTTCCGCTTCGGTGGTACCGGTTGAAATAAAACCTGCCGTTATGGTTCTTCGGGTAATATCTATAAACCAAAACAAGGACACATTACGACCAGGTATTTCAATCCGCTGAATAGGGGCAACACCACCAGATACAAGAGGAGTGAATTTATTATAAGATGTTATATTTTTCGATTCTTCCAGTGAAAATTGATCAAGGTCGGACGAAGACGCGGGAGTGAAACGTATGAGAGTAGGGGAAGTCAAATCAGATTTACTAGAGAAGACAAGATCATCACCATCTTCACCTTCAAACAAAAATTCGAACTCTGCACCAAATTGGCTTTGTTCTAATTCAAACAGATAATGAAAAACCGCATAAGTTTCGAATATCAACTCTATTGCCAATGCATTATCTATACGATAGGGGATATCTTGCTGAACAAATGCACCATTATTGTCAGTAAGATCAGAGTTAATAGAGGCTATACCGTTTTCTTTGAAATCTATGATAACCTGAAATATACCGGACTCTGGTGTTGGTTGATAATCGATCTTCCAGCCTTGTGAAGGCGCTTGTAATTTTTCATTAAGGTCATCAATAGCTTCAGCTGCCCTAATATCCGGAGGTGTGATTTTTTCCAGCTCGTTAGAACAGGAAAAGATTAAAAACGACAATAAAAATATATATGCTCTTTTCATTCTAATCTCGATTGTACGGCTTCTCTCAGCTCTAGGAGATTGATCCCTGTCACTTTCTCATAGTGTTGTGCTATGGATTGCAATTTGTCTTCAATCATTAGCCTACCTGCATTTTTATCTATGCAGTCTTGATCGGAACAACCCGCTTCTTGCTCGATAAAATTAGGCATGAATTCATTATCAAAAAGGTAGAATGCTACTGTTTCAGCAAAATCCTCATTAGGTGAACTCGTACTATACGGAGATACGAAACCTCTTTTAACAGCATCTTCATTTTCTAATACAAACCAGGAACCTGCGCTTGTGTAGCCACCAGGAGAAATTGTCTCAAACGCATTGGGAAGCTTAAATCGTTGGTGAACGGTATGAGCAAATTCGTGATAGACTGTTTGTAGCTGTAGATTGCGCCAATCAACATCATCAGGATTTATTTCATTTACATTCGTAAATGTGATTTGAGCCCCAGCATCTGCCGTACCCAGTGTAACTGTACCGTCCCCATTATAAATAACACCTCCCAGTAGCACAATTTCTGCTGGAACGTTCTCTTCAAAAAATTTACGCCCGTTTGCTACTTCAAGATAGGGATCAATCCAGAAATTCTCAATAAAGTCCAGCATAGGGCGCACTACCTCCAAGCTAGGAGGGGTCACTCGTTCACCCGGATTTACATATCGATCTACAAAACGATACCTGATGGCCATTCCATATTTCTTTGTAAAATTCTCTTCAATGTACCTGTCTAATTCTGTTTCTATTTCAGTATCATTTTGCTTTATGGGAACGTTAAGCTCTTCTTTTTCATAGCATGACGAAAAGGCTGTAATTAGAAAGGTGTAAAGTATTAGTTTTTTCATATCATCTTGGGTTTGGTTCTAAACCTCCAACATCAATGGCTGACTGTGGTATTTGCAATACTTTTCTTAAATCATCTCTACCGAGAGTTATTACCGACCCATCCTGAAAATCATGTTGAATGGCTATTCCATACCTTTTAATGTCAAACCATCGCATACCCTGCCCGAAAAATTCCTTTCTTCTTTCTAGTAAAATATAGTTAAGAACAATATCTTCATCTGAGAAGGAGGGGTCATTTTCAGCACCGAAAAACTGTCGTAATAGGTCCATGTTAAGATTTACATTGCCACCACGATATCTATTCTCAGATAATATCTGTAAATCATCTATTGCCCCTTGGGTATTTCTCTGATAAAGACGTGCTTCAGCTCTATTTAACAGTACTTCCTCTCCTCTAAAAGTAGAAGCAATGTGATACGGAAGGCCTGTATTTGAATTTAAACTACTTCTTTCAAATAGACTCTCGTATCTGGAAGGAAAAATTGCGTTATCACCTTTGACAATAGCAGGACTCTCACGCTCGTCTGTTGCCTCAACAAAGGGGTGTGATGCAAAGAGCCCTCTATAATTATCAGTTAAGGGACCAAAAGCAAAGTCGGGTCTATGTACTAATGAAATCTTTCGCATTAACAATAAGTTGGAAGGAAGGTCGGGAGAATTATACAATTGTGGGTAAATCTGTAAAGAGGATTTAGCTAATTGAAATTCCTCAGAAGTCATATCACGAACAAAAGCTGAGGGGTCACCATTTAAAAGTTCATCGCTGTATTGCAAACATCTAAGGAAATCCCCTTTAAATAGATAATACCTTGAAGCAAATGCCAATGCAGCATTTCGATTGAAATGATATTTGCCTGAGTTAGCGAAAAAACTATCATCAATTAGTTCAAGTCCATCCAACAGATCATCCTCAATTTTATCGTAGACTCTTTTAACTGATGCTCTTTTATAAGAAGCTAAAAATTCTGTTTCAGGCTCTGAAACATAAGGTATGCCTTCATCTCCACTAGAGCCCTGAACCCGAAAATGTTCTCCAAATAAATTCACCAGCATAAAATGACCGTAAGCTCTAATCAATAAGGCTTCACCTTCAACAGCTCTTTTTAAAGTTTTCTCTTCGTCAGTAGTTGCTTCTAGTTCATCTATAACTGCAAGCACCTCATTGGCATGAGCAATAGCATCATACGTCTGAAACCAGTATGCTGTTGGCGAATCTAGTTCTGTTGGGTCAGATAAATCATCTTCCCAAGCATACAATAAACTGTGATTTGGTCTCAATACAGTACCTCTCGTCCAATTTACATCATCTGACATCCAATCTGTGAATGCCGGACTTGCAGAAGAATAAGCATTGGTCAATAATTGAGCGGCTTTTTCCAGATTATCAAGTTCCACTCTGTTATCTGGAATTTCGTCAAGGAATTCATTACAAGAGCCAATAGTGAATAATATGGAAATGATGGCAATCCTCTTAAATTGTAATATGTATTTAAAATAGTTTTCCATAACTAAAATCCTACATTCAGAGATAATGTAATTAATCTTGGTTGAGGTAAAGCCACGCCACCAGAAGTGAAAAACTCAGGATCTTGACCGTTAAGTGCATCATCTGAATAGAGTAAAGCCAAATTCTGCCCTTCAAGACTACAGGTTGCGGAATTCACACCAACTTTACGCAATAATTTCACTGGGATATTGTAAGAGATACGTACATTTTTTAGACGTGCATAATCGCCATCAGCTACCCTTACTGTACTTTTATTATATAATTCATAAGCCTGGACCACATCGCCACTTGCCTGAGCTATACCCTGATCGAGTATAACAGGTATATCAGTGATATTTTCATCACCAGGCACTACCCAACGATTGGCTAGTTCAGCTGGAAGGGCATCAAAATCCGTATAAGTACTAAATATTCCATCGTTTAAGCGGATTTTGTAGTCATATTTAAACGAGATCAAGAAACTAAATGTGAAATTTTTGTAGGTAAATGTGTTAGTAAGTCCGCCAGCTCCTAGGGGTTCCGTAGCTCCTTCAAATTGTAATGTTTCACGCAAACCTTCACGTTGCTGAAGGTCATATTGAAATACTCTCTCTCCGGTTTCATCAAAGAATGTAGGTATACCTTGGCCATTGAGGCCTGCGAATTTAGTCGAGTACAAACCTCTTCTAGGTCCACCCACCACAGCAGCACCATTTTGACCTATGGCATCGACTATTCTAGGCCCAAAATCAAGCTTGGTGATTTCGTCTTTGGTATATCCGACATTGAAGTTAGTACTCCAGCTAAATTTATCGTTCTTATAATTTAGGGTAGAAAGTGAAATTTCATAACCTCTAGCTTCCATATCCGCAAAGTTCCCAATTTTTAGACCCTCACCTCCAATGCCACTTGTTTGTACAACACCAATTAAGTCGAATGCTTTGCGCTCATAAATATTTACTGTACCAGAAATACGGTTGTCGAATAGCCCAAAGTCCAAGCCGATATTTAATTCATTTAACTTTTCCCATGTTAATTCAGTATTAGTTAGGTTGTCAATAAAAAGGAATGGTTCTACATCAGTTGGTCTAACTGTTACATCTGCTTGCAAGTTGAGCAAGGCGCTCGCTTGTGGGGGTAGGTTACCTGACACACCATAAGTAGCTCTAAGTTTTAACTGATCTAAGAATCTCATTGATTCTAGGAAATTTTCCTCGTGAGCATTCCATGCTCCACTTACATTCCATGTAGGTAGGAATCTAGCATTGTCACTTTCTCCCAATTGATTAGAACCATCATACCTCACTGTGAAATTTCCTATGTACTTTCCACGATAGGAGTAACCACCATTTAGAAAAAGACCGATAAACCTATCACGCTCTTCATTGATTGAGAAGTAATCAATATTTTGTTGATTGAAAAATTCAATAATATCAGGGTCTGTGACAACTATCCCACCACTTTCATATACTACACCGATACCGGTTGAGCTGTTGCTCGAACGATTGGTAAACCTAAGTTCCTGTCCGGCTAGAATATTTATCTCATGATCTGTGTTGATGGACTTATTCCACTCGGCACTTATTCTACTAAAAAAATTCAAAAATTGACTTTGATCTAAATACTTGAAACCGCCTTGAGGTAAAACTACTTTCGGGTTTAAACCAGGATTGTCAGGATCAGGAAAAAGTAAATTATTTGCATCTTGTATGAACTGCGTCTGATTTGCCCGGTAAGCTTCTGCCTGATTCGACTCTTCATGAACAGTATGATCACGCTCTGTACTTGCAAATCTTGCTTGCAATACTCCTTTGATTGAAATGTCTTTTATAGGATTGAATTCAAAGTCGGTCTGAGCTGAAACATCGACAACATTTATTTCTATAAAATTTCGATCGAGCTCGTTTAGAATATTGAAAGGAGCAAAGTTTCTTCTAAAGAATTCCAGTTCTCCATTATCATCGTAGGGTCTGATAGATCGAGCGGTATTTAAAGCATAACTAAAAGGGTTGATGTCAAAACTTCGATTGAATCGCCCAGTTAATGGGTCGAGTTCTCTATTTCGAGTTCCAGGTACTTTTTGATCTCTATAACTTCCAGTCAGTTTTAGACCAAAAGTGAATTTCTCTGAAATAAAATAGGTATTACGACTGGTTCCTGTAAAACGCTGTACTTTATCTGCAATAGTTTGACCCTGATCTTCTAAATAACTAATGGAGAAATAGTTATTTGATTTCTCACTTCCTGTAGTGAAGCTTAATGAATGTTGTTGTTGAAGCCCTACATCTCGAAATAGCACATCAAACCAGTCTGTGTTAGCATTTTCATATTGATTTAAAAATGATTCATTCAAAGTTCCTCCGGGGCCCCATTCAAGATCATGTGAAGCAATGAGCGAAAACATTTTACCCATAGCCCCATAATTTTGAGCACGTACAGCAGTTGAGATGTCGATAAGTCCTTTGTCAAACAATTCTCTGTACACTGACATTTCTTCCGCAGAATTAAGCAGGTTAAATTGGTTGTAATTAGGCCTAAGTTTAGCTGAATAGTTGCCAGAGTAGTTGACCTGAAGTGCCCCGCTTCGACCGCGCTTGGTAGTTATAACAATAACTCCATTTGCCGCTCTAGCTCCATATATAGCAGTAGCTGATGCGTCTTTTAGTATTTGAAAAGATTCAATATCATCAGGATTAATATTAGCCACTGATGAACTGATCAATGTATTGGCATTACCTGAAATAAAGTCTTCAGTACTGACATTAGTCAAGTCTTCCAAAATAACACCATCAACCACAAAAAGAGGCTGATTATTTCCATTGATGGAAGCATTTCCTCTAATTCTTATTTTGGGAGAAGAACCGAAGGTGCCAGAGACATTGTCTACATTTACACCTGCGGCTTGTCCTTCCAATACCCTACTAATGTCTGTCATCCCGGCAGCCTGAATATTATCCATTTTTAGATTTTCAGAGGATCCAGTGAATAGTTTCCTGTCCACTTCTTGAAACCCATTGATCACCACTTCTTGTAAAACATCAGTTGATTCTGCCATGATAACATCTATCACGGATCTACCGGCTACGGAAACTTCTTTTGTTTCCATACCTACCATACTAAATACTAAGGTCTGATTAGACTCAGCATTTAGTCGATAGTTACCTTCTATGTCACTTATAGTACCGGTAGAAGTACCTTTTACAACAATGGATACACCAATCAATGGTTCATTCGAAGAGTCTCGGACTTTTCCGGAAATTTGGCTAAGTGCAGTACTTAATGAAGTAAAGTAAAAGAGTATTATAAACCATTTTTGCATACGCAATAATTTATTTATACACTCAACTTATCTCTTCTCAAAATTGTGCAGAACATCCAAATCAAGGACTTGACCGAATTCCTCAAATAATGCATCAAATGACTCTTGTGAAGAGATGGTATCAGTTACAACATTATTCGGAAAAAGCGGAAATTGAATTTTACCACTTAAAATTAGCGATTCAACAGTTTGTTCCTCGATTTGAAAATCATTAACAAAACCTTGGTTACTATCGGGATCAAGAATAAGCTCATCGCCATCTCTTTCCCACTCCCCGTCTTCTGAAAAGATACTATTTGACGCTCGTACTTCACGTTCATAAGTAAAATCGGCATTGAAAGTTATTCTATATCGAGTTTCTTGAGCATATACTATATCTTGAGGGCCTTCTATTCGATCGAAATCCGAAGGAACATTAATTATTTCATAATTGTCTATTTGCCATTCACCTAAAAGAGGATCAACAGGATCATCATCATCACCACATGACGCGAACGTAAGGCCTATAAATAGTAAGCTTGAAAAGAGTAAAAATTTTTTCATATCAGTATGTATTAGGTTATAAATGCATGAATCTCTTAATGAAATTCATTTAATCTAACATATCAACTACCGCATCAGAATCTATCCCCCAGAATAAGGGAATTAGATGTATGATCGAAGAAATTTGAATAAATAGGTGAGTTAAAGATTTGCCTAGGAATTGTCATTGAGTTAATTGGTAATTACTTCTTTTGATCAAATTATACCTCGACACTCAAATAGTGTGACTTCAGCATTATCATATTTTCTATTAAATTAAATCATTACAACATCGGAGATTAATCACTGCTCTGATGGATACTATGCTTAGAATCATAATGAAATTCTCATTATGACATAATTATTTATAAGAATAATGTAAATGACACTTTATGTAAATAGACAAACATAATTCTAATCTGAGTTAAGACGTGTATTTGTCAGATTCTGGATATTTCTCACGCATCCACTTTAAGGAAAGAGTTATCATTTCTTTGAGTATTTTAATGTCGACTTGTTGAAGTGATTTAATGTATAAGCAGCTTTTTCCCGTTTTATGACTACCTAAACTGGCTAGCAATTGGTCATATTGGTTGAAGCCAGACATGATATAAAGTGTAAGCGCTTGCTTTCTTGGTGAAAAGCCAGTTCTAAAAAAATCTCCTTCTCTGCCGCTTTCGTATTTATAGTGGTAATTACCAAATCCGACAATACTGCTACCCCACATTTTAGGTTCTTCATGAGTCAAATTCTTCAGTATCTCTAATAGTTGAAGGCTATCTTTCTTTCGTATTTCGTTGTCAATCGAAGTAATGAAATCAACTACTGATTGATTATTTCTGGTAGTCTTATTTTGAGACATAACTCTAAAAGGCGTTTGACTAAATAAATATAGTAAAACTCTCTGACGATGCTAACGTCATGTCTCTGCAATGCTAGAACTACTTGTTATTAGAGACGTCCTTAAACGATAACATATCTGCAACCCTTGCTGAGGCACCATCATAAAAACCCGTTTCTCCAGTGAAATTTTGCGGATTTTTAAAAGTGCCAAAAATTAAATCATAGATCGGAAAATCTGAATAGTTATACTTGTGAACTCCTCTTTGATGATGCACAGAGTGTTGTTCGGGTCTTTGAATAAAGTATCCAAACCAGTACGGAGTTTTGATATTGGCATGCTGAAAAATACTTAGAAAGTTAAGTGCCAATATTATTACAGTTATAGACTGAGGAGATAGGCCTATTGTATATGCGAAACACAAGCTGCCTAAAATAGTGAAGCCACCCATATCCATTAAACTAAAATAGTATGTGCTGGGTACATCTAATCTTTCAGAACTATGATGCATTTGATGAAATACTCTCCATAAACGATTAGAATTATGCATAAGTCTATGCCATCCATATAGGGCTAATTGGTAGAATAAAAGTCCGACAAGCACCTGAATAACTACAGCATGGGCAGATAGGTCTATTAATTGAAAACTCGCTAGAAATTCATCAGTATAAAAAGGTAAATAGCTACTCAAAAAGAAGAAAATAAAAAATGCGACTACACCTCTTAGCGTAGCATATCTAATTCTTGGCATATTTTTATTTCTAGGTACAATATTTTCCCACAAGTACAATGTGAGATATATTGCTATTATGATCATTGATACAGGATCCATCAGAATATCGATGGGTGATGGTAAATTTTGCATGATGTTTTAATAATTACAGTTAACTATGCTCAATGATTTGAGCTTCCTCTGCAAAGCTATTTCACTCAATTTGTCTAATCTACTTTGTCAGGTAGACAAAAAGTATGCATTGAAGAATCTGGCCTGATCGTATTATTTAAACACTTTATCACTAGCAGTATACCTTTTGTCTACCATAAAAAAACGGTTGTATACTCAATGTCTACCAGTACAATATTTCTGGTAATGAGAGACTTTTTACGTTTGCTTCAGTTAACAAAATGAAACAAAACGATGATTAAAAATTCAATTCCATTTTTATTAGAAGTGCTTACTGTTATAGTAGCTGCCTTCTTTCTTATCTCTTGCAGTGACGATGATGACCCTGAGGTGGTAATCCAAAATAGTGTAGAACTAGCGAATTTAGGTTCTCTAGGAGATGTGCTCGTTGACGGTGAAGGTAGAACCCTTTATTTCTTTTCTAATGATGCTTCGGGAGAAAGTGCTTGCTCGGGAGGTTGTATCGAAAGCTGGCCAGTGTTTTATGAAGCAGCATTAACCTTAGGTGACGGGTTAGGTGCGTCAGGATTTGATGCTATTACAAGAGACGATGGTTCGAAACAAACTACTTATAAGGGATGGCCATTATACTACTTTGCCGGAGATGTAGCTGCTGGGGAAACTAATGGTGAAGGTGTAGGTAATAATTGGTTTGTTGCAAAACCAGATTACACCGTAATGATAGCGATTCAGGAAATAGATGGTGTGTCAACAAGTTACTTAGTGAATGACTTAGGAAGATCACTTTTCTTTTTCGCGAATGATGAGGAGAATGTAAGTAATTGTTCTGGAGGATGTCTTGATGCATGGCCTGTATTTGATAGAGATGTACCTGTGGTAGCTCCATCAATTTTAAATACATCTGGTTTTGGACAGATTGACAGTAACAATGGTGGTAAACAGTTGACTTACCAGAGTAAGCCTTTGTATTATTTCGCTCAGGATACCGAAAGAGGTCAAATCAGCGGAAATGATGTTGCTAACTGGAGTGTAGCTGGTATTTGATTTACCATCAATGAGAATTAGGTTTAATTTAGTAATAGTTTTTAGTGCGTTAGTATGGGTCTTTGCGGCCTGTACTTACGACACTATTCCAGAACCTGTAAACTGCTCAGAACTCCCTATTTTAACTATTGATTTGGTAGAGAATGCCGATTGTGGTGTTGCCAATGGCAGTATTACTTTATCTGCGACAAATGGTTTACCACCTTATACATTTCTACTAGAAGAAGTAGGTGCAAATGAGGAAGGCCTGTTTGAGAATTTAGTTGCTGATATCTATACGTTCTTAGTTACGGATTCTAAGGGCTGTACCAATACCATCAGTGCAGAAGTACGAAATAAGAATGGGATGAATATATCAATTACTTCAAATAACTCAAATTGCCAATCGAATAATGGAAATATTACTGTTGTAGCAGAAGATGGAGTAGAACCTTATTCATTTAGAATTAATGAACAGTCACCTCAGAATAACGGAGAGTTTGCCAATCTGAGTCTAGGTGAATATGCCATAGTAGTTGCAGATGCTAGTGGTTGTGAAATCACCAGACAAGTTAAAATTCTATCGGATGTTGTGTTTGCTCAAGTTAAAACAATAATAACAACTAATTGCGCTGTATCTAACTGTCATGATGGAAGTATTTCTCCAGACTTAAGAAATAATCAGAATATACAAAGTAGCGCTTCAAGAATTCAGTCAAGAACCGGAGCTAGAAGCATGCCTCCCCGCAATAGTGGTAGAAGTTTGACAGATAATGAAATACAAGAAATTGCCTGCTGGGTAAATGACGGTGCTAACCTTTAAAATAAAATATATCATGATTAATAAAACTGTATTTATCACTTTGCTGGTCCTGTGTTTAGTTTCAAAAGGCTACAGTCAGGTCAAATTTGTTGAAAAGGATGGTATTGCTAGTTTTTTTTCTAGTGCACCATTAGAAGATATTGAAGCTGTTAATAATAAAGTTCAGAGTGTTTTGGATTTGAGCTCTAATAATGTAGTTATAGTCATTCCAATAAGAGATTTCAAATTCGATAAATCACTGATGGAGGAACATTTCAATGAAAACTATCTCGAATCAGAAAAATATCCGAAGGCCACTTTTAAAGGATCATTCAGCACTGCTCAAACCTTGGATGTTAGTGAGGATGGTACTCATCATGTTGATGTTGATGGAGATTTAACTATACATGGTGTAACTAACAAGCTTAAAACTAAAGCAACAATAAGTATTCTAAAGGGTAGTTTGTCTGCTACTACTCAATTTGATATCAGGATTGAAGATTACAAGGTAAAAATTCCAAAAATGGTATTTAAGAATATAGCTGAAGTGGTAGAAGTCAAAGCGGATCTAACCTATGACCCTATAGAAAATTAAATCGACTCATCATGAAAAAGATTATAATTAGCCTTTTTATCTTGTTTTATTCTTTTAATATCTCAGCCCAAGATGATTTAATGGCATTATTGGAAGAGAATACCGAAGAACAAAATCATGATGTGGAAGCCACTTTTAAAGGGAGTAGACTCATTAATGGACACACTGTTCAGGTAAGAAAACCTAAAGAATTAGAATTCTTGATTTCACATCGCTTCGGAAGAATCAATTCAGGTAGTTATGAGTTTTTTGGTTTAGATGGTGCTAATATTCGATTAGGCTTAGAATATGGGATTTTAAAATTTTTAACCATAGGTGTAGGTCGAAGTTCCTTTGATAAAACGTATGATGGCTTAGCAAAATTGAAGATGTTAAGGCAATCCACAGGTTCTAAGTCTATACCTATTTCCCTAGTGTATTTTACAAGTGTTGCGCATAAAACTCTTAAAGATCAAGATGGTTTTGAGGATGCTACTTCCAAGACAAGCTATACGCATCAATTGCTACTTGCAAGAAAATTTAGCCCATCATTTTCATTACAGCTGATGCCAACGGTTATACACAGAAATAAAGTTGAAGAGATAAACGGTGATAATGATCTCTATGCTGTAGGAATGGGAGGGCGAATGAAAATTTCAAATAGAGTATCATTGAATCTTGAATATTACTATCGTGTTAATGCTCCAGATAATGAGAATCTCTATAATTCTCTAGCTGTTGGTTTTGATATTGAAACTGGTGGACACGTTTTTCAGCTCCACTTTACAAATAGCAGAACCATGATTGAACGAGGATTTATAACAGAAACTACGGGTGACTTTTTTGGTGGGGACGTACATTTTGGGTTTAACGTATCCAGAGTTTTTTAAAGTCTATAAGACCCTTTGGCTTTCCTTTCTTAACTTTTGGCTTTCTTCAGTTGTTTAGTTGATCATGGTCAAAAGATATTTATTTATTTTCCTTTTAGTGCTCTCATTTCTTGAGTCTATCGGATCGGTTGTTGATAGTCTTAAATATGAGCTGACCAAGAATAGAAAACAGGATACTTTAAGAGTAGATATCCTAAATGAACTCGGATATCAATTCTGGACATTTGACCCAGACCAATCTAAAGAATATAGCTCTGAAGCCTTAGAACTTTCAAAATCACTTGATTACCGACAGGGTATTGCATTTGCAAATAGGTCCTTGGGGGTGGTTAATTGGACTCAGGGTAATTATGAAGAGGGCCTTAATCACCTTTTGAATGCACTTATCGAATATCAGTCATTATCTGACACGTTGAATATCGCTAATGCAATGATGAATACTGCCCTGATATATGTGGAGCAGGACAGCTACAACAAGGCTTTTCGATATTTTTCAGAGGCACTGAACACTTTTGTGCTACTAGATAAGCCAAAGCGATTTATCAATACGGCAAATCACATTGGAGAGCTCTTTCAAAAACAAGAGCTTTACGATGATGCGCTGAACTACTATCGTAAATCTTTAAAGATTAGTGATTCTGTAAACTATAATTATGGAAAAGCTACCGCCTATCTAAATTTAGGAAGTCTGTATAAAGAGATGGGTAAACTGGATAGTGCCTTGAACTATTCTCAAAAGGCAAAAAAGATACAATCAGCATCTGCAGATATCAATGGACTTGCGACTACTTATTATACCTTAGGAACAATATACTTTCTTCAATCCAACTATCTTCTTGCCGATGAAAATCTTACTGAAGGACTTCGACTTGCCGATCAGATCGGGTCTAAGAAATTGAAGAGAGATATCTATTGGCAACTTAGCCAACTTAAACAAAAAGTAAAGAGTTATAATACAGCACTTAATTTTCTAGAACAATATACTATTCTGAATGATAGTCTGCTAAATGCAGAATTACTCAAGAATATAATTCGATTTGAAAATAGAATTGAATTAGAGAAAAAAGAAGCTGAAGTAGAGAAGCAGCAGTATCAAGTCACACTACTTGAAAAAGAGGCCCGCATTGATAAAATTCTACGCTATTCCTTGATTGTGGGATTTCTGGCCGCTCTTGCTTTAGCCTATTTAATTTGGAGCTATCAACGAATTAAAATTAGAAAGGATAGAGAATTGAATAAATCGGAACAAGAGCTTTCCCGAATGGCCATTGAAAATGCTCAGTTAAAGGAACGTGACCTTAGACAAAAATTAGAGTTTAAAAATAAAGAATTGACTAGCTATACCTTAAATTTTATAAGAAAGAATGAATTATTGTCGGAGGTTAAAACAGGACTTGTAGAATTAAAAAAGAGTAAGGATGATGAGAAACCAAAAAAGCTAAACTCTCTGGTCAGGTTGGTAGATTCAAGTACTAATATTGATAGGGATTGGAGTGATTTCAAACTTCAATTTGAGGAAGTACATGCTAATTTTTTTACAGCCCTCAAAGAACGGTACCCTGATTTGACAACCAATGAATTAAAACTGTGTGCGCTACTCAAGCTAAATATGAATCTGAAGGAGGCGGCCAATGTATTGGGTATTTCACCTGAAAGTGTAAAAACAGCTCGTTATCGGTTGAGAAAGAAACTTGATTTGGGTAAAGAACATAATTTAGCGGAACATATTATGGGAATTGAGGATAGCACCAAACCTTAAATATCAAGCGATTAGCCACATATAAAAAATATAAGCTAAGACTAGCCCTCCAATAATTGAAAAGCATAGTAGTCTTAACCTTCTTTTGATTTCTTTTGTTTGCTGTTTTTTAACTATATTCTTAACTCTTTTTATTTCTTCTGGTGATGCTTTTTGAATTTTAGTCTTAATGACCTTATTATTCCCTTGGTATTTATGGATTGATCCAAATAGATTATTCTTTTTACTTAACAGAGACTTATTGTATTGAATCTTTTTATTTGCATCATGCATAAATCCTCCAGCTCCCACTTCAACCTTCTTTAAAAATTTCAACCTGCTTTGATACAATTCTCAATAATATGAATGATGTAATGAGTATTACTCCAAACAATCCAACATCAGACCACTCCTTTAGAATAATACTGCCAGTTACAAATAGTGAGCTATAAGCTAATGCAATTGCACTTAGCCAGCAAATGATTAATTGCCCCAAGCGCCTACTATTCCAACTGGGTCTAAACGGAGACCAGTTACCATCTGGTTTGATTTTATCGTAAAATTTTGACAGTGTTTCAGAGTCAGTTGGTTTAGTCAAAAGCGTTGCCACGATCCAACTGAGAGTAGTGAACCCAACCGTAAAAAAGAAACTCTTGGGATTCTCTCCAATACCCATTCCCCAGGTAGGATCATAAGCAGCAAATACAAATTTAGAAAGCCCATAAGCAATGAAAGGTACCACAGTTGCTACAATTTCACTCCAGGCATTAATACGCCACCAATACCAGCGCAGAATTAAAACAAGACCAAGCCCTGCACCACACTCTACTATAAATGCCCATACCCCTGAAATGGTAGTAATCATGGAAGTCACAACTAGTGCAATTAACATAATTATGATGGTGCCTATTCTGGAGGCCGTTATTTGAGTTTTATTATCAGCTTCGGTGTTTATAAATCGGTTATAAAAATCATTGATTAAATAGCTGGTACCCCAGTTGAGTTGAGTAGAAATGGTGCTCATATAAGCAGCAAAGAAAGCGACTAGAAGAAGTCCTTTGAGCCCGGTGGGAAGGAAATCCTTCATGGCCATGACATATCCAAGCTTACTGTCCTCAGCACTTAAATCAGGGTATAAAATAACAGCACATAGCGCTACGATGATCCACGGCCACGGGCGGATACAGTAGTGTGCTATCTGAAAAAAGAGGGTAGAGTAGATCGCATCTTTTTCTGATTTGGTACTCATCATACGTTGGGCGATGTATCCGCCACCACCGGGCTCATTACCTGGATACCAACTAGCCCACCATTGAATGCTAATAAAAGCTAAGAAACTGCTTATACCTAATACCAGCATGGTACCGCTGCCTTCTGAACCAACTGCTGGAAAAAAGGATAAACTTCCTTCAGGCAAGTTTGATTTAAGGTTTTCAATTCCACCGATTTGCTCCGAATTAAGTACAATAATTGCCAGTATGATGCTTCCTGCCATTGCGATGACAAATTGAATAACATCAGTAAAGGCCACACCAAGTAGTCCGGACATTGCCGAATATAAAGACACGATCACCATGGCTGCAGCTATGTAATAAATGAGTTGATCAGCGGGAATATCAAAAAACACCTGGAGGAGAGACATCAGGGCTACATTCACCCACCCAATGATCAAGACATTCATAAACACCCCAAAGTAAATGGCCCTAAAACCTCTTAAAAATCTTGCGGGTTTACCACTGTAGCGCATTTCAATCAATTCAAGATCGGTGAGTACTTCTGCTCTACGCCAGTATCGGGCAAAGAAAAAGGTAGTGAGCATACCACCAGCCAGCATATTCCACCATAACCAGTTACCGGCTATTCCATTTTGTGCTACTAGCTCAGTGACAGCCAAAGGCGTGTCAGCTGCAAAAGTGGTGGCCACCATAGAGATGCCTGCAATGTACCAGGGAAGGTTTCTTCCTCCTAAAAAGAAGCTGCTAATATCTTTTCCAGCTTGCTTTCTGAATTTTAGTCCAATAAAAAGAGTAATGGCCAAAAAGAGAATGATAATGAGATAGTCCCAAAAGGCGAGTTGCATATTAATTGATTTTAAAGGCTGAATTTAGTTCAATTTAATTGCTGCTCAAAAATTATATTTGCTGAATGCCCTATACCCACTTTATAACAGTACAACCTGAAGATATTGACCAGATGGGTCATGTTAATAATGTAGTTTATCTACGGTACGCTCAGGAAACTGCCGAAGCTCACTGGAAATCATTTGCCAATCAAGAAACACAAACTGATATTTTATGGGTGGTACTCAGACATGAAATTGACTATAAAACTCCTGTAATGGCAGGAGAAGTATTAAGTTGTGAAACTTGGGTTGAAGAGGCAAATGGCGTCAAACTTCCAAGGATTGTGAGTATAAAGAATAAGAACAATAAAGTGATAGCCAATGCTCGAACTATCTGGTGTGCTCTCGATGGTAAAACAATGCGACCCAAGCGCATTGATGCTAAACTCTATTCTCAATTCAGTTGATCGCTGTAATTCTGACATAGTTTTAGGTGACTAATCTTATCAGAATTATTAACTTCGTTAATTGATAAAATTCTACCTGATGAAAAATATAGCTAAAGTATTACTCTGCACCTCTATTTTATTCTTTGCTTCCTGTGATGAACTGGAAGATGCGTTAACAGGACTTACGGATGCTGAGATTGTACAAGGCCTTCGGGAAGCACTAAATGTGGGAACAGAATCTTCTGTGAATACAGTGTCGAGCGTTGATGGCTATTTAAAGAATGAGGTTGTAAAGATATTATTACCCCCTGAAGTTCAAGAATTGAAAAATACTGTTGATAACGGAGCCATAGATTTGGGTATCACTTCAATATCTTATTCGGTCATTATGGATGCTTATGTGGCTCTAAGCCCTAATTTGGATTCAGACCCCTTTGAAGAATTGATAACAGCTATGAACAGGGGGGCAGAGAGTGCTGCAAATAAGGCTAAACCTATTTTTGTAGATGCCATTACAGGAATGAGTATTTCTGATGGGTTAGGAATTTTGCAAGGAGGTGACAGAGCAGCAACAGACTTTTTTGTTGCAACCACTAGCAATGCATTAGTAGAAGCTTTTCAACCTGATTTAACTTCCGCTCTTGGCGACACTAAGGCATTAGCCATATACACCGACTTGGCTGGATTCATTAATTATGGTTATGATACGGGTTTACCACTTGTTGGAACCATTAATGTTTCCAATTATATCGATCTGGGGGTAGAGCTTCCTGAGTCAATTGAAGGTTACGCTACACAAAAAGCAGTTGATGGGCTATTCTATTTTGTAGGAGAAGAAGAAAAAGCTATCCGTGCCGATCCTCTGGCATATGCAAGTGATATTATCCAAAAAGTATTTGGAAGCCCTGAAGCTCAGGGCAACTAATTACTGAATAGTTAAGCTCTTACTAGCCGAGGCTGCCCTAATTTTTTTAGCATACCTGCATGTAACGCTAGTGCTTTCCAAAAAGTAGGTTGACTATGATAGGGTAATCCAAATTCCTCAGCTGTTTTTCTCACAATTTTCGAAATTTTTGGATAGTGAACATGACAAATTGTAGGAAACAGATGATGCTCTACCTGGTAGTTTAAGCCACCTACATACCAATTCAGAAAGAAACTTTTAGGACTAAAATTGGTAGTTGTATAAAGTTGGTGAATGGCCCAGTCGTTTTCCAAATTCCCATCTAAATCTGGTAATGGATATTTGGTGGTTGGCATTACGTGTGCCGGTTGGAAGACGATAGCCAGTATGAAGCCTGCAACCATATGCATAGCTATGAAGTACAGGACTATTTGCCACCACGGCAATGCTATGGTCATTAATGGAATTACCAAGAAAATAAGATAGTACACCACCTTACTTAAGGCGAGTTTGGTCAACTGAATATTGATATTAATATTTTGAGCCTTCGTAAGCCCCATTTTCTTATATCGAAATAACTGACGAAAATCTTTAGTAGTTATCCAAAGGAATGTCATTAGTGTATATAAAAACCAGCCATAGATATGCTGTATTTTATGTAATTTATAATGTTTAGCATGGGGGGATAGTCTCATCAAGATACCAGGATCAATGTCTTCGTCAGCACCTTCCACGTTAGTATAAGTATGGTGCAACACATTGTGCTGTATTTTCCAATTAACGGAACTTCCACCCACTAAATTAATGATATAGCCCAGGTATTTATTAACAGTTTTATTTTTGGAATATGCCCCATGATTAGCATCATGCATAATGGAGAACCCAATACCTGACATTACCACACCCATAAACATCCATGTGAGTAACAGAGGCCATGTGCCGGTTATAACTCCCGTTGTCATAAGAACATAGGGTATGATATATGCGCTTACCAAAATAACCGTCTTCCAAACCATATGCGCATTGGCATACCTTGAAAGATTATTTTCTTCAAAATAATTGGTGACGCGCTTTCTTAATTCACCAATGAAATTATTTTGGCTGTCACGTGAAAATTTTATGGACTTGTAATGCATTTGATAATCTAAATAATTGCAAAGATAATACTATCGGAATATAAAACTATATGATTTATGTCAGGTCACGTACCTGTTTCAATAACACTTTTTTAAGAGTTTTTGATCGATATCCTCATCCTTTAACCCGAGTTCTACTGCTTTTGTTAACGCAGAACATGATCTTTTCTTTTTTCTAAGCTGAAATAGGGCTAAGGCTTTGAAATAATGTCCCAGGTAATACTTGGGTACTATAGCTAAACCATTTTCAATATCATTTAGTGCCAACTTAGGCTGATTATTTAAGTAATAGCAGTAACCCCGATTAATTTGAGTGTAAGCCTGATCAGGTTCTAATTTGAGTGCACTATCAAAATCAGCGATGGCATTTTCATAATGTGCCAACTGAAAGTGAGTAAGACCTCTATTGCGATAACCATCTGCAGACTTCTGAATTTTTAGAGTTTTATTCCAATCATGAAGAGCATTTTTCCAATCAGCTAAGTCAGTGTACATCACTGCTCTGCGGTAATAAACTTCTGCTGAAGTGGTATCTATTTTAATAAAATGACTGTAGCTGGTGATGGCTTTTTTTAGCTCAACTTGCTCAGCGTAAATATTTCCCAGATGCAAGTATGGCCATTGGTTTGTACTATCATACCGCACTACCTCCCGATAAATCAAAACTGCCGAATCTATATTGTTAGTTTCTTTGTATAGTGCTGCTAAATTCATTCTAATAGCACTATTCTTGTTATTTGACATTAGCTGTTTCTTTAACAACTTCTTGGCAGCTTCGAATCGACCTTGGTTAGCTAGTAATAATGAGAGATCAAGTAACACCTTATTATCTCTACTCAACGCTAGTGACCTTCTAAATTCATGTTCAGCATCAACTGGTCTTTGCTGGGCAATTCTTATTATTCCTTTTAGATGATGAATATACGCTTGATCTGTGTTAAATCTTCTTTCACGGTGTGTACTATCCGGAGGTAAGCCTAGGACTTTTAATGAGTTTTCTCGTGATGTAATGAGATTATCAGTAATATCTAGTGCTATATTGCAATACTGTACGGCTTCCGTATACTTCTTTGAAGAAAAAGAGATTTCTGCTAACCTTAACGAAGCAGCGAAACTTTGAGGAAATAGTCTTAAAGTTTCAGAAAAGGCATCGATGGCCCTTGTGGTATCACCAGAGGCTAGTATTTTCTCGCTTCGAAATAATAGATCGACTTTGTCCTGTGCTTCTGCGGGAGATGAAAGCAAACAAAGGATGATAAGTATTTTAGATATTGCCTTCAATCAAATAGGGAATAGTTGCCAAATTGATCAGCAGGAGCAAAAGGCTGGATAAGTTCAGCACCATCATTCGCAGGGTCTTCAACTTTTGGTGATACACTATAGATATGAACTTTGTCAGTGACTAAATCTTCAAGGCATTCTACCATGCTATCAACATCTTCGGAGCTACTGAGCCAATTTTTCTCAGAATCTTTTTTTACTAAAACAGGCATTTGATCATTCATGGGTTTGATTAGACCATTTGATGGTACAGTTAAAAACTTAAATGTGTGAGCAATCTCACCAATATCATCTTCGAATTCTTCCCATAGTCCAGCCAAACCCATTATGTCACCTTCGTTATACACTATTCTATGGGCTACCTTGCCTTTTTTACTTATCCTCTTCCATTCATAATATCCATCGACTGGTATTAGACATCTTCTGGTGGCCAATGCTGATCTCAAAGAAGCCTTCTCGGTTATAAACTGCTTTTCAGCAAACAGCAATTTCTTGCTCAGGGCCTTATTTTTAGACCATCCTGGAATTTGCCCCCAATAGAAATAGGAAAGTCCTTCACTCTCTTGTGTAAGTACAGGTAAAAGTTGAGTAGGAGCTGCGTTAAACTTTGGTTTGTAATGATCGGGAATAATAACCTTTAAACGCTCTTCCAACGCTGTCTTATCTGCGGTTATCGAATACCTGTCTCCCATAATGCTAAATTAATCATTACTTGTAAAAGCCACTTAAAATAAATGTATTTACAATTATACAGTACGTTCTTTCTTCTTGTTTTGTAGAAAGGCATTTTTATTGCTACCTTGGAAAATTGTCTTGAAGTTAATTTTGCGAAATTGATTGTAGAATGACTCAAGAATAATAAAAGTTAAGAATTGCAGTTAGAATTAGTTGTGAGATTGTTTGATAGTACGAAAATATATGCGTTCTGCATATTAGGCTTTTCGCTGATTTATTTTACGCCATTATCGGCACAAGATGTTACCGAGAAGTACCGACCTAAAATTGCTGAATTTGGTGTAGAGACGATCTGGGATTACCATACTGATTATTCTTCCGAACGATTGGGTACCACCTACAAAGATGAAGTAGAGAGTGATATCTTACTAAAATTTAAAATAGCAGCTCCGCTTATAATGAAGGAGAATAAACTATTTGGCCTCCAATTAAAATACTATGAGCATCGGTTTGATTTTGACTTTGAAAATCAGCCAGTAGATGATGAACTCTTCTTGCACCTTGATACAAGGAAAATTAAGAATGCAGGATTACGGTTGTTTTATCAGTCGAAAATGGATAACAACAGAAAGATCACACTCGCAGGAGGTGCAGAGTTCAAAAGTGATCAGTTCACATGGAATGTAAATACTACTAAATACTTTATCAGCGCCTTACACAAGTGGAAGATCAATCAAAAGAAAGATATTTCTGTTGGAGCTGTAGTCAATTATGACTTGGGCCTTTTGAATGCGTATCCGGTTTTTATATATGAAAATCAAATCAATCAAAACTGGGCGTTGGAACTCTCATTACCTAAATCAGTTTCGATAAGAAGGAAATTGAATAGTTCTAACTATCTCATTGCTAAAACACAATTCAAAGGATGGAGATACAACCTTACCGGAGCTTTAACCAATGAAAATGAAGATTTGACTATTCGAAGAGCAGATTTATTGATGACCATTTCATGGGAAAGAGAATTACATGATTGGCTTTGGTTTGGTATTGATGTTGGTTACATCAAAAACTTAAGGTACTATCTTTCCGAGCCTGGAGGGAGAAGACGTGATGCGCTAGTTGATATCAATTCGCAGGACGCCAGATATATTAAAGCTTCCCTTTTTATAGTTCCACCACGTAAATTTTACAAGTAGTTGTTAAAACGTCTCCTACTGTTCATTTTCATCTGCTATGAATGCCAAAGCGCGTTGCTCTGACCAATAAAGTTTTTTCTTGTTGAATTCTGAAAAACCCACGTGTCCACCATTATCTGGTGTTTCTAAACAAACAAAATCATTTCCGTGAAGCTGAGCTATAGGATAGCATTCCTTCGATAAAAAGGGATCATTTAGTGCGTTAATAATAAGGGTAGGTGTTTTTATTTTGTCAAGGAAGTAAATAGAACTGCATTTGGTATAATATTCGACAGCATTATCAAAACCATGTATCGGAGCTGTATAAGCATCATCAAAAGCCATCAACGTTTTATATTTATTTAATCCTCTGGCAGAAATTTTATCAGGCATTTTCTTAGCCTTCAATCGAATTTTCTTTTTAAGGTTTCGAAGAAATCGCTTTGAATAAATGAGGTTATCAGGTTGTGAAATCTTTAGACAACTGGCATGCAAGTCAAGGGGAACAGAAATAGCCACCGCTTTTGCTATTTGGGATGGAATATCATTTGCTTTTTCACCTAAATATTTTAAGGTGATATTTCCACCCAGACTAAACCCTATGAGATTAATCGTCTCATAACCTTTTTGTAAGGTATGATTAATTACAATTTCGAGATCATCAGTAGCACCGCTGTGGTAAAAACGTAGTTGATTATTTATTTCACCACTACAACCACGGTAATTCCAGGCCAAAACATCTTTTCCTTGATCATGAAAAGCTTTAGCCATACCTCGAACATAGGGCTTATGACTATTGCCCTCCAAGCCATGAGAAATAATAACAAGTTGGTTGCTTCCTTGCTTAGCCCAATCTAAATCCAAAAAATCGTCATCTGGCGTATTGATTCTCTTACGTTGAAAAGGAATAAATTTCACCCTTCGAAACAGGGCCGGTACAATCGTCTCAAAATGAGGATTAAATAGTATTTTTGGGGGCTTATAGTCCACAAAGCTAAACTACTGATTTCACCTTTCACTAGCGATATTTCACCCTTCAGAAATAATTGAAATTTTTTCAATTGTGATTAGCAACAAAATGGGTTTGCGCTCGTCATAATACCAAAATCATTCAAACAACAACACTCAAAAATGAAATACACTTTACTCGCAGTAGCACTTGCTGCGGTTTTTTTTGTGCCCGAAATCAAGGCACAGGAAAAGGTAACTATTAATGGTTTCGTCAAGGATGCTGAAAATGGCGAAGAGCTCATAGGCGCCACGGTAGTCATCAAGGAACTTGGAACAGGAACAGTCACTAACGTTTATGGATTTTATGCCGTAAGTATTCCACCTGGTAAGTACACAATGCAGTATTCATATATTGGATATTTTACCATTGAAAAAGAGTTTGACCTCACTTCAGATGTCGAATTCAATGTTGAATTACCTGTGGAAGCCATTCAAATGGATGATATCGTAATAACGGATAAGCCTATTGATGCCAATGTCACAGATATCAAAATGAGTAAAAATGAGCTGGATATAAAACAAGTAAAGAAACTTCCGGCACTTTTCGGAGAACCAGATATTATCAAGATGATTCAAATGCTTCCAGGTGTTATCACTGCAGGTGAGGGTACCTCGAGCTTCTTTGTTCGTGGTGGTTCAGCAGATCAGAATTTGATCTTAATTGATGAAGCTCCTGTTTATGATCCCTCACATTTATTTGGACTTTTTTCCGTCTTTAATGCTGATGTTATCAAAGACTCTGAATTGTATCGAGGAGGAATACCATCAAGATATGGAGGCCGACTGTCATCAATATTAGAAGTTCGTACGAAAGATGGTAACAATAAAAAGTTTGGCGGTAATGCTGGCATCGGCCTACTAGCAAGCCGTGTTATGCTTGAAGGCCCAATAAAAAAAGATAAAAGCTCATTTATTGTTTCCGCACGAAGGTCTTATGTAGACGTTTTTCTAAGAGCAGCAGGAGAAAAGAATTTGGTTCACTTTTATGATGTAAATGCCAAAGTCAACTGGAAACATAACAACAATAACCGTTTTTTCTTGGCTATATATACCGGAAGAGATGTCTTTAATTTTGACGATCAGTTTGGGTTTGATTGGGGAAATGCAACTGGTACTTTTCGATGGAACCATCTTTTTAACGAAAGGCTATTTTCAAATACGTCAATAATCGCCAGTAACTTCAGCTATAAGCTTGAACAAGATGATTTGTCTGCAGGCTTTGAATGGAAGTCAGATCTGAAAGAGTTGACCCTTAAAGAAGATCTTAATTACTTCATGAATTCAACGAATGAACTTGAATTCGGATACCATTTGACATATCGTCAATTTTCTCCTGGCAGAATTAAACCAACATCTCGTACTTCACTATTTGCAGAGACTAAACTTGATGACATGTTTGCATTGGATCATGCACTATACTTGGGGAATAAGCAAAAACTGTCAGAAAGACTGTCTGTGAGGTATGGTGTTCGTCTTTCAATATTCCAAAATATTGGTAATCAGGATGTCTACATTTATGACGATCCTCAAGACAATATTGACCCTACTAGAATTGATACGGTATCGTATGGGGATTTTGAAAACATTAAAACTTATGTAAATCTGGAACCTAGAATATCGGCCAGATATATATTAAATGCCAATAGTAGTATTAAAGCATCTTATAATCGAATGGCACAAAATACGCATCTTATTTCTAGTGGAACCGTGCCGATCCCTTTTAATACATGGAGTCCTAGCAGCCCTTACTTAGAACCACAATTAGCTGATCAGGTAGCACTAGGCTATTTTAGAAACATCAGAGATAATACCATCGAACTATCGGCTGAAACATATTACAAAGACATCCAGAATGTCACTGATTTTGCAGATAACGCACAACTGTTTTTTAATGATGACCTATCGACTGAATTTAGGCAGGGAGACTCGTGGTCCTATGGTTTGGAACTAATGGCTCAAAAGAAAGAAGGACTATTAACTGGCTTTATTAGTTATACCTGGTCGAAGACAGAACGCGATGTGCCGCAGGTAAATAATGATCAACCTTTCTTGGCAAATTATGATCGAAGAAATGTCTTAAATGTAGTTGCTACCTATGAGTTCAATGATCAATGGTCTTTTGGAGGTAATTTTACTTACTCAACAGGCAGGCCATTAACAGTACCTGCGGGTAGGTATGAATATGAAGATTATCAGGTGGACTATATCACAGAACGAAATGGCTATAGCTTACCTGATTTTCATCGGATGGATTTATCCGCTACTTATGTTCCAAGAAATAATAAGAATCGAAAATGGCAGAGTAGCTGGTCTTTTTCTATCTATAACGTGTATAGCCGAAAGAACGCTTTTACTGTCTACACAAGAACCAGGCAGAATGACGATGGCGATATTATAGGGGACGGTAACGAAAAAGAAGCTCGTCAGGTATCGCTATTTCCCATATTACCATCAATCACTTACAACATTACATTTTAGTCATGAAAAAGATTTTAATTATACTTAGCCTCTTTTCATTCGCAGCTTGCGAAGAAACGGTCACACTAGATTTAGAGAATTCTGAACCAGTATTTATTATTGAAGGACTAGTAACTGATCAAAATATAAATCAATATGTTCGAGTAACAAGGTCAGTAGATTTCTATGCTTCTGGTGGTGCCGAGACAATTTCTAATGCTGTGGTTACTGTGTCTGATGATAATCAGACCTTTACTTATACGCACAATCCCAATGCATCTACGGATAGTCTTGGTTATTATCTTTCTACTCAACAATTCGCAGGAGAGCCTGGTAAGGTGTACAACTTAAGAGTTGAAGTCAATGGTCAGGTGTTTACGGCAAGTGATGAATTATTTAGAGTCACAGAAATAGATTCTTTGACTAGTGAGATAGATGAAGAGGAGTTTGAAGATCCTGATGAAGAAGGGGAGTTTTATGAAATGCTCTTTTATACTACTGAGCCCCAGGACACCAAAGATTACTACCTTTTTAAATTTTACAAGAATGGTGCAATAATTCGTGATGATGAAAATGATATCTTTTTTTCTGACGATGAACTGCTAGCTGAAAATATTGAAGGGGTCCCTACGGCAGGTTATTATAGTCTTGGTGATACAGGTACTGTGGAAATGTACAGTATTTCAAATAGTGCATTTATCTACTACAATGACCTTATTAACCTATTGCTAAGTGATGGAGGATTATTTGGTTCACCTCCGGTCAATCCAAGAACCAATATTCAAGGCGGAGCGCTAGGATTTTTTCAAACGAGCGCTGTGGCATCACGAAGTATTGTAATAACAGATTAATAATACAGAAGCGATAACATTTTATTAAAATAATTGTATTAAGATATTATTGACTTATAGCTTTACAAAATGACTATAATTAAAAAGGCACTTTTCAGTGCCTTCTTCTTGTTTCTTGCCATCGTTACTTTTGGCCAGGAAAAATTCACGTTAAATGGGTACATCACTAATGCTGAAGATGGTGAAGCCTTGATTGGTGCTACAATCTATGTAGAAGAGCTGGGTATTGGTTCTGCTGCCAATGTTTACGGATTCTATTCTATAACCCTGCCGAAGGGAAATTACACGGTTCAAATAAGCTATGTTACTTTCAATACGCTAAAAGAAACAATAGAACTTAGCTCAAACCAACGACTAGATTTGGAGCTTCAACCCGAGAGTACAACCCTTGAAGAAATTATTATAACTGATGAAGCTATAGATGACAATGTGGTGAACATTGAGATGAGCACAGAAAAGCTGGACATAAAAACGATCGAAAAGATCCCAGCATTTTTAGGTGAGGTAGATGTTTTGAAAAGTATACAGCTTTTACCTGGAGTAAGTTCTGTTGGAGAAGGTTCATCGGGGTATAATGTTCGTGGTGGTAGTGTCGGCCAAAACCTGGTTTTATTGGATGATGCACCGGTTTATAACTCTTCCCATCTATTTGGCTTCTTCTCTGTATTTAATCCTGATGCTGTTAAAGATGTCAAACTCATCAAAGGAGGTATTCCAGCCAATTATGGAGGGCGGTTGGCTTCTATTTTAGATGTAAGAATGAAAGAAGGTAACACTAAAAAAACAACGCTTTCCGGTGGGGTGGGTACCGTTTTTAGTCGATTGGCTGTTCAGGGTCCAATAAAAAAAGATAAGGCCTCTTATTTTGTAGCGGGTCGTAGGTCATACATAGATATTCTTGCCAAACCTTTTACTGACGGAGCGACCTTGTTTTTCTATGACTTAACGACAAAAGTTAATTACAATATCAATGAAAAGAATAGACTCTATCTATCTGGTTACTTTGGACGTGATGTGTTCAAATTTGATGAACGTCAAGGGTTCAATTGGGGAAACACTACAGGAACGTTAAGATGGAATCACCTGTTCAATGACAGGTTGTTCTCAAACTTTGCCTTTATAGTCAGTACATTTGACTACGGGTTTAGTTTCGGAGAAAATGACTTAGACCAATTCGATTGGGACTCGAGAATTGTTACCTACACTTTCAAACCTTACTTCAACTACTTCCTCAATACTAATAACGAATTGTCAATTGGAGGTGAAGGTACGTACTACAAGTTCAGACCTGCCGAAGCAATTGGTGTTTCTGATGGAGAAATTCGAGATATAAGCTTAGACAATAAACTTGCTTTTGAAAGTGCGGTATACATTGATAATACCCAAAAAATAAGTGATAGGATCACTCTGCGTTACGGTTTGAGATATTCTAACTTTCAATATCTTGGAGAAGGCACCAGGTATGATTTTGTAAATAATAATCCGGGCGAAAGAAAGGAACTGGTCAATGCAGAACGTGTTGGAAGTGGTGAATCTATTGCTGACTATGGCAACATTGAACCCAGGGCCTCTATTCGGTATAAAATTGGTACAGGATCTATCAAAGCTAGTTATACAAGAACTGCTCAATACATTCATTTAGTATCTAATACTGCAGCACCAACTCCTATCGATCTTTGGACGCCTAGCACCAATAATGTCAAACCTCAGTTGGGTGATCAATATGCACTGGGTTATTTTAGAAATTTCGGGGGAGGTAACAATTTTGAGACCTCAATAGAAGGATACTATCGCGAAACTCAAAATCAAGTGGAGTATGTCAATGGAGCCGATATTTTTATTAATGAATTACTAGAAGGTGATCTGATCGGAGGAGATGGCCGTGCTTATGGTGTAGAACTAAGTGTAAAAAAGAATGCAGGAAAAATCAATGGTTGGTTGAGCTATACATTAGGTAGATCAGAGCTTCAAACTGAAGGTATCAATAATAATGAGTGGTATCCAACAAGATTCGATCAAACTCATAATCTAAAGCTATTTGGAGAGTATTCATTCTCGGAGAAAACCTCTATATCAGCCAACTTTACTTACGTTTCGGGGACACCAATTACAGCTCCAACTTCAAGATTTGTACAACAAGGTATAACCATTCCATTTGATTATTTTGATGAACGAAATAACTATAGAATACCCGCAACGCATCGATTAGACATAGGTGTCAAATGGGTGCCGGGCAAACCAGGGAAGGCACGAAAGGTTAAAGACTACTTTGTCTTTTCAGTTTACAACATCTATGGTAATAAAAACCCATTCTCCGTTTTCTTTTCTCAAAAGGAAGGACGTGTTCTGCCGGGTAATCCGACCGAGACTGTCGCCAATCAATTTTCCATCATAGGTGCACCGGTACCTGCGATATCATATAATTTCACATTCTAGTCATGAAGAAAACTCTCATTATATCGACCATGATCATTTTTTCTTTTGCATGTGAAGAAGAAATTGATGTAACACTAAGAGAAGCTCCGCCAGCGTTTGTCGTAGATGCCTGGATTGATAATACAATGACTATGCAAACCGTGCTGGTGACGAGGACTCAAGCATATTTCGATAGCAGTACACCTCCACCTGTTAGCGGGGCCACTGTTACCGTAACGGACAGTAATGGAGATACCATCAATTTTGATGAGACAGAACCTGGTGTGTATAGCTGGAACCCCGAAGGAGGAAGTGTAGCAATTGAAACAATAGGTACAACTTATGATTTGAGAGTAGAAGTAGAGGGTGAAACATTTATTGCCAGCTCTCAATTAAATAGAGTTCCTGTTATTGATTCGATTAAATTCACTTTTAAAGAAGAACAGAATCAATTTCAACCAGAAGGTTTTTATGGTGAGTTTTTGGCTACTGATCCTGTTGGACCTGGTGATACTTACTGGATCAAAGCATATAAAAATGGTGAATTACAAAATAACCCGTTCGATTTAAATGTGGCATTTGATGCTGGTTTCAATGAAGGAGGGAACATTGATGGAGTCGTATTTATACAACCTATTCAGGATGCAGTAACTCCTTTGAATGAAGATTTGGATGAAATAGTACCTTTTGTTCCAGGAGATTCTTTGTATGTAGAAATTCATTCCATTACCAATGAGGCGTTTGATTTCTTGCAACAAGTTATTATTCAAACTCAAAGAGATGGTGGTTTCGATGAGATATTTGCCGAACCCTTGGAGAATGTCAGCTCCAATATTATTAATACCAATCCTGATTCTGAAACTAAAGTCGTTGGCTTTTTCAATGTTGCAGCTATAGAGGGTAGAGGTAGACGTTTGGAGTAGTATTTCAATATTTTGGTTAAATTCGGTACAGTTTAACCAAACCGCAAATAGATGTTTTCAAAATATTTTAATGCCATTGTATGTGCCTTAGTGCTTTTTGCCTGTCAACCAGCAGAGAAGCAAGAGGCTGCTGAAGAGACTCCAATAAGTAAATACGAAGAACTTAATTCCAAGTATACTTCTGTAAAACTGACAGCCGATTTGTCTCAATTGTCCGAGAAACAAAAGGAAATGATTCCATTGCTAATAGAAGCAGCTCAGATAATGGACGAGTTGTTTGCTTACGAGGCTTATGGAAAAAAGGATTCCCTCTTAGCGGCTATTACAGATGCAGATGCCAAGAAATTCATAGAAATTAATTACGGTCCATGGGATCGCCTTGATGGTAATAAACCTTTTATTGATGGAGTTGGAACTAAACCGGAAGGTGCCAATTTCTATCCGATTGATATGACCAAAGAAGAGTTTGAAAATGCTGAACTCGAAGGTAAAAGCTCATTGTACACTTTCTTAAGAAGAGATGATGCAGGTCAATTAATGGCAATTCCATACAGAGAGATGTTCACTGAGCAAATTACTAAAGCGGCTGACTTATTGAAGAAAGCTTCAGGGTTAGCTGAGAATGAGCAATTGAAAAATTATTTAGAGCTCCGAGCAGAAGCCCTTCTTACCGATGAGTACTATGACAGTGACATTGCCTGGATGGATATGAAAACCAATCAGATAGATCTTATAGTAGGTCCAATAGAAACTTATGAGGATCAACTATTTGGGTATAAAGCAGCTCATGAAGCATATGTCTTAATCAAGGATATGTCATGGAGTGAGCGTCTATCAAAATATGCTGAGCTGTTACCAGAGCTTCAGAAGGGATTGCCTGTTGCGGATGAATATAAGGTCGAAACTCCCGGAACAGACTCGCAATTGGCGGCCTTTGATGTAATTTATTATGCTGGTGATTGTAATTCAGGAAGTAAAACCATAGCCGTTAACCTCCCTAATGATGAAGAAGTGCAATTGAAAAAAGGTACGAGGAGATCACAACTTAAAAATGCTATGAAAGCAAAGTTTGATAAGATTCTAATGCCCATTGCTGATATGTTGATTGACCCATCTCAAAAAGATAAAATTACTTTTGATGCGTTCTTTGCGAACACTATGTTTCATGAGGTGGCACATGGGCTGGGAATTAAAAATACCATTAATGGTAAAGGAACTGTTAGAGAAGCACTCAAAGAAAACGCTTCTGCATTAGAAGAAGGCAAAGCTGACATCTTAGGGCTTTACATGATTACTAAACTGCATGAACAGGGAGAAATTGAAGGAGATTTGAATAATTACTATACGACTTTTATGACTAGTATTTTCAGGTCAGTAAGATTTGGAGCTTCAAGTGCTCATGGTAAAGCGAATATGATTCGTTTCAATTTCTTTAAAGAAATGGGAGCTTTCTCAAAAAATGAAGCAGGATACTATGTGATTGATTATGATAAAATGTCCGAAGCTATGGATGCGCTGTCAGAAAAGATATTGACCCTTCAGGGAAATGGCGATTATGATGGTGTATCAGAATTGGTAGCAGATAAAGCCGTAGTAGGTGAAGAACTCAAAGCTGACTTATCTAAGCTGTCAACAGCGGGAATACCAGTGGATATCGTTTTTGAACAAGGGGTAGATGTACTTGGATTGTAGTATTATCTGGAAAAGATATAAAATAAAAGAGGCTATTCAATTGAATAGCCTCTTTTATAAATAGTATTTTCTAATTAATCCTCTTTAGGATTTTCTTTGTCTGTTTTCATCTGATCAAGTTTTCCTGCAGCCGCAGCAAAACCAATAATACATGCAACTATTGTTATAAAAAGACTTGCACCATCACCAATATACTGTTCCATAATATCTTGTTTTAAAATCAGTTCAAATTTATAATAATAAGACAGAAAACGAAATAACCTTTAAGAAGAAATTGCGGCTCTTTCTTTTCTAACTCTGTAAGCAATAAAACCAACAGCTAATAGTACTATGCTACCCATAACAGCTAAAATCACAATGATGCGACTATTCTCTAGTTGCAAACTTTGGATTTGCTGGTCCTGTTTCAATGAATTTAATTCTTTTTCCTTCTCCTGAAGCTCTACCGCTACTTCCATTTGAGCCATCAACCGACTACTTTCTTCATTGAAAACAAAGTCTTTAGCTTCGTCATAAGAAACCCTGTTTTCATATGCCTTCTTATAATCTCCTTGTTCCATATAAACGCGAGAAAGGTTTTTGTAAATCACACGCATTATTGGATAAGCACTCATAGAAGAAGCGAGTTCTAAGGCCTCATTTAAGTGGTCAATAGCATTTTTATAGTCTTTCATTTCCATGTAAGCTGATCCTACATTAGAAAGCGCATGCGCCTGACCTAGCACATCCTTACGTTCTTTTTCAATAGCTAAAGCACGATTGTAATAAAGCAATGCATTAGAATAATCTCTTCGATAATAATAGACATTACCTACATTGTTCAGCGGGTTTGAAGCTTCGTTAGAGTAATCACCAATTTCTGAAAGAGACATGGCTTCTGAATAATAATCTAAAGCCAGGTCTTCGCGGCCCATTTCCATGTAAGCATTACCAATGTTATTAATCGCGTCTATCAGTTTGCCATTGGCATTTTCAGATTTGAAAATCTCGTAAGATTCAATAAAATAGATCAAGGCTTTATCATAAGTCTTTTTTAAAGAATAGACTGTACCAATATTATTCAAAGTGGCAGCTTTAGCTACCTGATCATCTATTTCAGTGCTAATTCGCAGTGATTCGATATAGTACTCTAAGGCTTCTTCATACACCCCTTGATTTTTATAAATAACACCAATATTATTAAGTGCATTGGCTCTGCCGGCAGGGTATTCTATTTCATTTGCCAGTTCTAATGCTGTTATTGAGTGTTCCAACGCCTTTGTTGGATCTAATCGGTTATATACGATGTAAAGCTTATTCAAAACGTCAACTCGATTCTTACCTTCGGCAGTTTCGAGTGCTGTTTCCAGGCTGTCGAGATTTTGAAACGCAAATGAACTTGTCGCCAAACAAAATAGAACAAGAAATAAAGTATGTCTTTTCATTGATTTAACATCATTCTCACCCAAAGTTAACATATATACCGAAAGTATAAGTGCTCACCAATAAATTGTATAACATTCACTTAGTATGTATTTTAACCAAAAATTATTTTATGAAATACATAGTCACTTTAGTTCTATTAATAAATGGGTATTTTATTCATGCTCAGCAGTCAATAAGTACTGTGATTTTGGTGAGGCATGCAGAAAAAGCCTTTGACGAGGCAGGAAATCCTGATTTAACTGAAGCTGGGATGGAACGGGCAAAAGAATTGGTGAGGGTCTTAGAAAACGAAGCAATTGATGGAATTTACACTACTCCATTTAATAGAACCAGACAAACTATTGAACCTTTAGCGAAGTCTAAACAGTTGGAGGTAATGGAGTATAATCCATTTAAAATGGAGGAAGTCATGGAAGTAATTAAGAATGCTGATGGAAAAACTCTCGTTTTTTCAGGCCACTCCAATACTGTACCTGTTATGATCAACCAAATTACAGGAGGTGAGATGCCTATGATTGATGAATCTGTTTACGATAACCTTTTCATTATAAGTTTCACAGAATTCGGTAAAGGAAAAGTGACTCATTTGAAATTTGGAGCGTCTTCTGCAAAAGAAGAGTAACAACAGATCAAGGGCATTGTCAATGATTAACAATGCATAAAAAAGAACATCTTCTTACTAAAGTATGTCCTGTATGCCAACGACCTTTTGCCTGGAGGAAGAAATGGGAGAAGAATTGGGATATGGTGAAATACTGTAGCGAACGATGTAGAAGAAATAATTCAAGGTAACATATTATGGAATATAAGAGATTAGGAAAATCAGGGCTGCAGGTAAGCAGACTATCATTTGGGTCATGGCTCACCTTTGGTAAACAGATAGGGGATACTACGGCTGAAGATCTCATGAAGACCGCTTATGATGGTGGTATTAACTTCTTCGATAATGCGGAAGCTTATGCTGGAGGAAAATCTGAAGAAGTGATGGGCGAGGTGCTTCAAAAGATGGGTTGGGCACGTGATAGCTATATTGTCTCCAGTAAAGTCTTTTTCGGTGCCGATGGTGGTACAGGAGAACTTGCACCTACACAAAAAGGACTAAATAGAAAACATGTAGTAGAGGCTTGCCATCAGGCATTGAAACGCTTGAAGGTAGATTACCTGGATTTGTACTTCTGTCATAGACCGGATAAAGAAACACCAATAGAAGAAACAGTTTGGGCGATGCACAATTTGATCCAACAGGGTAAAGTACTTTACTGGGGAACATCGGAGTGGAGTGCTCAGGAAATCATGGAAGCACATATGGTCGCAAGGCAGTATAACCTTATTGGTCCTACCATGGAACAACCTCAATACAATATGCTTGTCCGCGATAAGGTAGAAGTGGAATACAGACAGATATATAAGACAGTTGGGTTGGGGACAACTATATGGTCACCACTGGCCTCCGGAATATTGACGGGAAAATACAATGACGGTTTCCCTGAAGATACCAGATTAGGTATTGAAGGGATGGAATGGCTTAAAGATCGTCTGCTGGCTGAAGAGAATTTAAAGAAGGTAAAAAGCTTAACTGAATTTTCTAAAGAATTGGGAGTGAGTATGCCATTGCTTGCGTTGGCCTGGTGCTTGAAAAATGACAATGTAAGTACGGTAATCCTGGGAGCTTCTAAGACTAGCCAGCTAGAGGAAAACCTGACAGTCTTTGACAAAATACCATTACTAACTGATGAGTTAATGGAAAAAATAGAGGCTATTCTGGATAACACTCCGATACGCCCTGCTTTCTAGCTGCAAAAGTCAGATCTTCAGTCGAAGCCTTAAGCCAGAAAATAAAGCGTTAAACTATGTAAAAGGCTTTGTTTTTCGATACCTCATACTGATAACCAGAAGTAATTCTACTTTTTAATGTGTGCTATTCTCCAGATGCTGGGAAATAGCAATTGCGATCTAATGAGATTATCTAGTAAAATAATTAATCAATGTTTAAACATTGATTAATTATTTTCGTTACTTAGCTTATCAACAATTAAACAAAGAGAAGCTATGAGTTACTTAGAAAAAGAAAGAGAATTACAAACAATGGTAAATACAGGTCAGTTAATGGATGCTTTCGAAAAGTTCTATGCTGAGGATGTGGTATTGGTAGAAGGAACAGGAGATAAGATAGAAGGAAAAGATGCTGCCAGAGAGCATGAAAAAGAGTTTTTGGGAAAGGTAGAAGCTTTTCATGGTGCTGGAATCAACAAGATAACCTCTAATGAAGACGAAGGTACTACAATGTCAGAAGTTTGGATGGAAGTGACATTTAAAGGAATGGATGCGCCTATTAAGATGGAACAAGTAGCTGTTAAACAATGGGAAGGCGATCAGGTGAAACACGAGCGTTTCTATTATAACGCCTAATGAAATGGTGTCCCCGGATTTATTCCGGGGTCTCCCTGTTAGGGATGCCGGAATGAATCCGGCAAGATGCCTCTTTTGGAAGGAGAGACTCTGAGGATGAAATCCGAAGAGTCTCATAACATGAAGGGGGACTCTTCATGTCAGAAAAAAACCTGGATTCAGACCCGATAGCTATCGGGTGACGGAATTTTGGTAGCTTTTTTACTTTCTAGAATGAAGCGCTATTCTATTTCCTTCGGTATCTTCTACTAGACCCATAAAGCCCACATCTTCCGAAATCTGTTTTTTTGGTGTCAATACTTTGCCGCCTGCAGCTTCCACTTTTGCTAGCTCATTACTCAGGTCACCACTATGAGCTGTGAAATAAATCAAGAGGCCATCATGGCTGGGTTTATAGAAATCCGGGTGCTTTACTAATGATCCCATCGCACCAATAGCTTGATGGTTAGATGGGAACCAACCCATATCCAGCTCACCCATTTGATGTCGCTCAATTTTAAATCCGAAAACAGCTTCGTAAAAGGCAATTGCTCTGTCCATGTCTACTACGGGTAGTTCAAACCAGCCGACTACATTTTTTTGTATTTCCATTTTGAATCAGTTTTATCTTACTCAATTTACAAAATATCACTAATTGTTAATTACGTTGACCGCATTATTGACCTCTTCAACTATCTGATAAACATCATCGGGTATATCTTGCTGGAATTGATCAATTAACCAGTATCGTTGATCGGATCCATTTTTATATTCAATGTATACACCTCCGCCATCTGTACAGTCAGGGCAGCCTAACACAGTATCTTGAACCGCTAACAGTGCTTCTGGAACAGAAGTGAATAATCCTGTTACTGCTTCAAATTTTTCATTACTCAATGCTACAAAATCACCCTCATAACCTTCCTTCCAATTAGGGTAACCATCTTTTTTGTCCTCACTTAATGCAGTGGGTGTAAGCTTGAAGATTTCAACACATTCCTCTCCCGCACAAAAACCATAAAAATGCCCGAATATTATATAGTTATCAGTTGTTGGATGTGCAATTTCTCGGGTTAGATCATCATCATCGGAGCTGCATGCTGTGATGGATAGAAGTACAATTAAGGATAAGAGGTATTTCATTTGTTTCATAGTTAGTCGGTTACAATCAATAGACACCGATTGAAGAAGATTGGTTGGAATCGTCACTTCGAACCGCTTACTGGCGGTGAAAAGTCCCCTGATTTCAATGACTAATTAAAGACTTTGAGCTATGAGGAGATTTCTCAGTCGTAACCTCCTTTCGATTTCTATGGATTAAGCAAGCTGATGGGTATGAGATTTTTCATATTATCTATTTTGATTGACACAAGCAAATACTCGAAGCACCAGTTTATTTCGAATGTTGTTTAGCACTAACATTTTATTCT
>CANMSE010000005.1 GCA_947500555.1 uncultured Fulvivirga sp.
CCCTGTCAGTTTTTTCATCTCAAGTAAACCATCTTATTGAAATAATACAACTCGGTAAACCTAAAGGAAATGACGTTATTAATTTGATTACAAAATCCCGTAAGAAAATGCTCTCTCATCCCGTATCTTAGCCCTTAATGACCGATAAGGAGTTACTAGGTTTAGGCAAAACATGGTTTAAGACCAAAGGATGGAAAACCTTTCCATTTCAGGAAAAAGCCTGGCAGGCCTATTTAGATGGTTATCACGGATTAGTCAATGCACCTACAGGCAGTGGGAAAACCTATTCAGTCGTCATACCTACTTTACTCGAATTTATCAAAGAGGAAAAAAAGACCAGCAAAACCAATGGTCTGCGTGTCATTTGGATCACACCAATACGAGCGTTGGCTAAAGAAATAGGTAACTCTACCGAACGAGCCATTAAAGGACTCGAACTAGACTGGCAAGTGGGTATCAGAACAGGTGATACTTCTACAAAAGATAGAGCTAAAATGAAGAAAACTCCTCCGGAGTTTCTGATCACGACTCCTGAGAGTTTGCATTTAATGCTAGCACAAAAGGGTTATGTTAAATTCTTTGAGAACCTTAAAGCCGTGGTGTGCGATGAATGGCACGAACTGATGGGTTCCAAACGTGGGGTGCAAATGGAACTGGCTCTTTCGAGGCTCAAAACCATTTGTCCAAAATTGAGGGTATGGGGTATCTCAGCTACAATTGGTAATATGGACCAGGCGGTAGAAGCATTGCTTGGAAATTCATCCAGATACAAAGTCATAAAATCTGATATTGAAAAGGAGATACAGGTAGAAAGTGTAATGCCCGATGATGTGGAACAGTTACCATGGGCAGGTCACTTGGGAGTAAACTTGATAGACAAAGTGATTCCTATTATCAAGAATAGTGGCAGTACACTTATTTTTACTAATACTCGCTCTTTTGCTGAAATTTGGTATCAGAAGCTGTTGGATCGCGACCCGGACCTGGCTGGTATCATGGCCATGCATCACGGCTCTATCAGTAGGGAGCTTCGTGATTGGGTAGAAGACCAGCTGTACCACGGTCAGCTCAAAGCGGTGGTGTGTACTTCCAGTTTGGATTTAGGCGTAGACTTCCGACCCGTAGAAACCATCATACAAGTGGGTAGTCCGAAAGGAGTATCACGGTTTGTGCAGCGTGCGGGAAGGAGCGGGCACCAACCAGGGCAATTGAGCAAGATCTACTTTGTGCCTACACATTCATTGGAGTTGATAGAAGCTGCTGCTTTGCGACAGGCTATCAGCGAACAACTGGCCGAAGATCGTATTCCTTACATTCGCTCGTTCGATGTACTCGTTCAGTATTTATTGACGCTGGCAGTTTCTGATGGCTTCAGACCAAAGGATATTTATAAAGAGATAAAAACTACGTTTTCTTACAACAGCGTAAGCGAGGAGGAATGGAGCTGGTTGATCAACTTCATTGTGACGGGCGGGCAGGCACTCACTGCCTATGACGAGTTTAGAAAAGTGGAAATTGAAGACGGTATCTATAAGATCATTGACCGAAGGATAGCTATGCGGCACCGCATGTCTATTGGCACTATCGTGAGTGATGTCTCTATGAAAGTGAAATACCTGAGTGGTAAATACATAGGTACGGTGGAGGAATATTTTATTTCACGACTTAACCCTGGTGATGTGTTTTGGTTTGCTGGCAGAAATCTGGAGTTTGTGCGGATTAAGGAGATGGATGTACAGGTGCGCAACACCAAGAAGAAGGCGAAAGCTATTCCTTCCTGGCAGGGGGGGAGAATGCCATTGTCTTCCCAGCTTTCCGTGATGCTACGGGAGAAATTGCACCAACTCACTCAACCTAAGCAGCATGATGTGGAGTTGAAATTTCTCAAGCCTTTGATGGATATACAAAGAGAAAGGTCGCACCTGCCAACAAGAGATGAATTTTTAATTGAGTATTTTAAAAGTGATGAAGGATTTCATGTGGTGATGTTTCCTTTTGAGGGACGTGCCGTACATGAAGGCCTGGCAGCTGTGATGGCACTGAGGATTTCTAAAATTACGCCTATCTCCTTTAGCCTTGCTATGAATGATTATGGTTTTGAATTGCTATCCGACCAGGAGATACCGATATACGAAGCGCTGGAGACTGATGTACTAACAACCGACAATCTATGGGCTGATATTCAGGCAGGCATTAATTCGGTAGAGATGGGCAGACGCAGGTTTCGTGATATTGCTTCCATCTCGGGTTTGGTATTCAAAGGCTATCCTGGGAATAAAATTAAAGACCGCCATATTCAGTCATCATCACAGCTATTTTTTGATGTCTTCAACGATTATGAATCTGACAACCTGCTATTGTTACAGGCGTACGAAGAAGTCATGGATTTTCAATTGGAAGAAGCTAGAATTCGAAAGGCACTGGAGCGAATAAACAATCAAAAAATAGTCATTAAAGAACCAAAGAAAGCGACTCCTTTTGCTTTCCCCATTATGGTCGATCGACTGAGCCGGGAGAAATTGACCTCTGAAAGCTTGGCAGATCGGGTAAAGAAGATGCAATTGAGGTTGGGGTAAAGAATAGCTTATTAAGCTTTTCTCAAGATCTTCTCCATCTTTCGTCCTTTTGCCAGTTCATCTACCAACTTGTCTAAGTACCTTACTTGCTTTGTTAAGGGAGTTTCAATCTCCTCTATTCGATAGCCACAAATTACTCCTTTTATGAGTTCAGCATTTGGGTTCAATTTTGAACTCTCAAAAAACTCTTTGAAAGTTGTTTTGCAATCAATTTGTGCTTGTAGTTGTTTGTCATCAAAACCAGTTAGCCACTCTATTACCTGGTGTAATTCCTCTTTTGTTCTTCCCTTTTTCTCCACTTTGGTGATGTAATGTGGATATACAGAAGCAAAGGTCATCTCTGCTATTCTTTCATCATGTTCTGGTGTGGTTTTCATTTTGGTTACCTCCTTAGTTTTAGGCATTATCTAATAGATGATTTATAGATTAGTTTCAAGTTAGCAAAATCGGCTGGTTTACTTAGCAAGCTTCATATCTAAATTGGGGCAAAGATTCCTCCGTTATACTGTGGAATGACAAGAGATGGAAGGAATTACTCGGACACGTCACTCTGAGGGCGCTGCCCGAAGAGTCTCATGATAGTGAGGAGACTCTTCATCCCAGACTAACGTCTGGATTCAGAGTGACGAGTATTGGGAAATCTCTCGCTCTTCGATATGACCTTGGCTATAAGGCATCCTGCATTTTAATCCATTCCAAAACTACATTTTGTAAGTCTTCTTTTCGACCTTCAATTTCCTCCGTGTTCATGAACTTGGCGGTACGGGCTTCTTTCCCGTCACCTATCAACAATCCACTTTTATCGTTGATCAGGGCTCCTTTGTGAAACATCAAACTCACATGCTTCTTGGCATTCATAAAGAAAGAAGCAATGTTCCCTTTGTACATAAAAGTAGGACTGCTCCATTTTATGGTCTCTTCAATACCTTCGTGTGTAGCCAAAATTATTTCACGCACTCGCTGTATCTCTTTGGTTAACGGATGCTGCTTCTCTTTCAGGTAATCATCAACAATAGGATTCTTGTTCATACTCTTTGACTTTAATATTATTTAAATATAATATTAATATTAGTAAATTCTAATATAGTTGTATCTTTACTCCATGGCAATAGCTACTATTTTCTGGGCATTGGGTGATCCCAACCGATTTAAGGCAGTTAAGCTGTTGGGAGAGAAGCCCCTTACTGTTGATGAGCTTCGATTAAAGCTGAGCATAAGTCAGTCTTCTACATCTCAGCATTTAAAGATATTGAGCGAAGCAGGGCTGGTGTCATTTTCAAAGCATGGAAATTTTCGGATCTATTCGCTGAGAAAAGAGGAGTTAAAAAAGGCCATGCATTTTTTTGATCACCTCTGGGATGAGGGACTGGAAAAGTTGAAAACCAATTTAGAGAGCAAAAATGAATAATATACTAACGAAAGAGATTTGGATCAATACTTCCATTGATAGCGCTTTCGATTGTTTTACGAAATCGGAAGCTATGCTGGCCTGGCATGGAAAGGAAATAGAACTTGACCCGGTACCGGGAGGAATTTATAAAGTAGTATTCGAAGATGGAACGGTCATATTGGGAGCCTACAAAGAAGTGGAGCAGAATAAACGAGTGGTTTATACCGCTAAGTATGGTAATGTTGAAAGTTTGATTAAAGTTACTTTTGCTGAGGAGGATGGCGGAGTGAGAGTAAAGATAAAGCAAGAGTTTTCTCCCGATCAGGATACTTCTTCATTCAACGAAGGTTGGGATTACTTCCTGGGGCTGTTGAGGGAGTTGTTGGAATCTAAAAAGTAGTGTTTTATGTCATCCCGTTAGCAAGCGGCATACCTAAATTGGGGCAAAGATTCCTCCGTTATACTGCGGAATGACAAGGGAGTGAAGGAATTACGGGTCACGTAACTCAGAGGGATGCAGCCCGAAGAGTCTTATGACAACAAGGTTCTTCATGCCAGACTCGCGTCTGGATTCAGAGTGACGAATGGTAGAGGTTGTGATGTTCCTATTTTTATTGAACAAGCTTTATCTATTTTTACAAAATGAAATGCTCTTCAGGGAAAAATTACTACCACGATAAAGAGACTGCCGAAGAAGCATTAATTGAAAATCATGGCAGAAATCATTACCAAGAAGGTGCAGGACCTATCAATGTTTATCAGTGCCATATTTGTGATGGCTATCACTTTACATCGAAAGGAAGTCGTAGTGCTTTATTGCATGACCCTGAAGTGAAGCAGCGTATCAGAAAACTAAGGCAAGCCTCGGAATGGGAGGGAAGGTTCTAGTCCTTAATGCGCCATGGTGGGTTGAGTCGGTTTTCACCACCATAAAACAAAACAATCTTATTACCATCAGGATCAGTTAACCTGGCCTCTCGCCAAAGCCAACTTTTATCTTCCGGCAGATCACTGAACTGAATTCCCCGGTCAATTAGTTCTTTTACTTTTTCATCCAACTTTTCTATCTCGAAATACACATAGATTCCATCGCCTTTAGGCAACTCTTCTACTTTATGTATCGAAAAAGAAGAAGAACCTTCAGGACACTCAAACCTTGCATAATGTGGCGACTTTACTATGAGTTTTAATCCTAGCTTCTTATAAAAGTCAATGGAGGCTTTAACATCGCTACAAGGAACCGTTACCTGATTTAAATTCATTTCTTATAAATTATGACTTAGCCTTAATGCTTAGATAGACAGCACGAATAATGAGTAAGATAAACAAACAAAGGCCAGAACCAATATTGATGACCGTTGCTGCAAATGTCAAACCCAGTTCAGCTATAAATTCATTCAAATAGAACAATGAAAACAAGCTGTTGAAGAAACATAACAAACAAAATATCAGGCCTATTTTAAGAATTAAAGGAGTCTTCATCCGTTCATTATTTCTGATAGCCAATCAACATTGAAAATCTGGGGACGGATACTGTTTCTGATATACTACCGAGGCCGGCCTCATCAATTTCATTACCTTTTGCTGCTAGCGTCCATTCTCCGGATATCGGAAGGTTTACCTCCTCCTCATTGCCATTGTAAATCACTAAGATGCTTTTCCAGGAGTCACTATTGGCGTTATCGCTTATAGTATAAGCTACTACGTCTTTTTCAGTTTCTACAAATGACAAATGCGACCTTACCATTTCCGCTGACGGCATATAAAAAGCGGGATGGTTCTTACGCAGAGCAATTAGCTTTTTATAGTATTCAGTTATCTCTATAGTCTGGGCCTTTTTAGTCCAGTCAATTTGGTTGACTTCATCAGGCAAGTTATAAGAATTATGTTCGCCACCTTTGGTACGCAATAGCTCAACACCTGCATGTAAAAAAGCAATACCCTGGGAAGTCAACACCACAGCATTAGCCAGTTTGTGCATCGCTATTATATCTTCTTCCGAAGCGTCTTTTCGTGACACTTTCAGTTTGTCATAAAGCGTATGGTTATCATGACAGGAAACGTAGGACACCGATTGCCACGGTTCATTGCTCCATGAAGTGTCTGAGTACACCACCGCCTTATAGTCTATCTGCGGATGGTCTATTGAGCCTACCACTCCAAACTTGACTGACTCTTCCATATTGGGTGCGCCACTAACGAAACCTGTACTCTCTTCTTCAAATACTGAACCCTTGAGTCCATCACGAATGTCATCGCTAAACGCAGATATTTGAGGCATTTCTTTGGTATGAGCTTTTAATGCCCGTGTTTCTACGGGCAAAGGCGAATCTCCTGCTGTCCAGCCCTCACCATAAACAAAGGCATTGGGGTTAATTTTTTCTACGGTGTCAGCCACCATATTCATGGTTTCTATATCATGAATGCCCATCAAATCAAAGCGAAAACCATCAAGGTGATACTCTTCAGCCCAATAAGCTACGGACTCTACAATATACTTTTGTGCCATGGCTCTGTCTGAAGCAGTTTCATTGCCACAGGCCGAAGCATCAGACCATTTCCCATCTTCCCATTGGCGGTAGTAGTAGCCGGGGATCTCCCTATTGAAATTGGCTTCTTCAGTTCGCCCGGTATGGTTGTAGACCACATCCAGTATCACACCTATATCAGCTTCATGAAATCTCTTGACCATTTCTTTGAACTCTTTTATGCGTACAGCTGCATTGTAGGGATCTGTAGAAAAAGAGCCTTCCGGAACATTGTAATTTTGTGGATCATACCCCCAGTTGAATTGAGGGCTATCGAGTTTTGTTTCATCAATGGAGTAATTATCGAATGAAGGTAGAAGATGAACATGAGTGATGCCCATCTCTTTCATATGATCAATGCCAGTCGGAGAACCATCCGGTGATTTAGTTCCTGACTCTATTAATCCGAGAAACTTACCTTTATTGACAGCTCCGGAACCAGGGTGAATAGTAACGTCACGAACATGTAATTCGTAAATGACCGCTTCATTAGGCTTGTTTAAAGAAGGACCAGAGTCATTAGTCCAGCCTTCAGGATCAGTCTCGTCCAACTTCAGGACCATTGCCCTTTGACCATTTACTCCTACTGCTTGTGCATAAATACCAGGGGTTTCTTCCAGCCATTGGCCATCTAATTTCACCTGGTAGGTATAGTAAACACCATTAAGATCTCCTTCGAGGTGCTTGCTCCAAACGTCATTGTTCTGAAACTCCAGGTTATGACTTTCATAAGCTTCTCCATCATGCCCGTTTTCATAAAGATGAACTTTAACTTCTTCGGCATTAGGTGACCAAATTTTGAATGAAGTGCCTTCAGGTGAATAGTTTAACCATAAACTTTCATCAACAGGTGCTGGATATTCATTGAAGGACTGATATTTATCTGGTTGAGTGTTACAAGAGATGTAACTTCCAATAATCAGTAAGAGGATGAGTTTTTTCATTTAACAGATTTAATGTGTTAAATGAAATTAAACAATATCTAAGAAACGGTCTCTAAAAATGAACTGATACTGGTTCTACCTTATAACCTTTGGTCCTCAAGAGTTCAATAAGGCTAACCTGACCAACCAAGTAAGGGGCTCCCAACGCGAAGAAGGTCGGCTTGTTTTTCATCATATCCTCGATATTTGGTAACCAGTCCAGAGCGCGGGCATCATAATAAACTTTCTTGAATTCTTTGCTTTCATTGGTGGCCTTAAACGTATCATTTTTTACCTTTTCAAGGTCTTGTCGTTCCAAATAATCATTCACCAACTCATTGTATTCATTGATATGATCATAGAAGTTATTAACGGTATGTTTAAGAGCTTCTACCTGATCTTCTATTGGAAATTTTTTAAAGGCATCTATCTCTTCCTGTATAGTACCCAGACCTGCTATTTTTAATCCATGCTTTTTGGCTATATGATGAAGCATCTGCTCAGTGTATACAATGTTATCACCGAGGTTAAGTGCTGTCGTAGTTGGAACTAGGATTATTGGCTGAAGCCTACTATAAAAGTCATGATAGGCATGTTCCTTGACCTCAAAATCCAGAAGTAACAATAGACGAAGTTGGTTAAGCTCATCATCAGTTAAGTAGTCATTGATCCAGCCATCATTTGGTATTTTTACTGCCTGATTGAATTTCTTCTGAGTTTTTGCATTCATCATTGTTTTGGTAGCAAAAACTTCGCAGTTGTCCATAGCCTCATCTACTTCAGTCGGTACTTTGAACTTATCGGCAGGAAAAAAGTTAATAATGCCCATCATGTAGGAAGGCTCTGTCAAGCCGTTACCTGAAATCTTATATAGTACGGAATTTTCCTGAGCCTGAAGTGAAAATGAAATGCAAAGAATACATAGTAAAAGTCTACCAGTCATACCATAAACAATTGAGTGTCACGCAATATAGGCAGCTTATCAGTTACTCAGAAGTAACTGATAAATAAATTTTAAGTCATGTAATTTTTTAGTGAAGAACGCACATTTTAACCTATCCATTCATAGGCACTATGATAACTTCCATTGGCCTGTGCGTAATCCAGAAAATGGGAATAGAAAGAATTCTGCCCAATGGTAGCACTATCTGCAATGATAACCAGTTTCTTTCTAGCCCGTGTCATGGCAACATTCATTCTACGTTCATTGCCTAGAAAACCTATTTCACCTTTTTCGTTTGATCGTACAAGGCTTATATAAATCACATCACGTTCCTGTCCCTGGAACCCATCAATGGTATTGATTGATAACTTGCCATCAAACTCAATATCGTTCAGTTCTTCTTTTAACTGTGTTATTTGTGCTTTGTAAGGCGCAATTATGCCTATATCTGCTCCCTCTGCTTTATCTAAAATACTAAGTTGTTCAATATATTGAGTCAGGTGAGTTTTCAAAAGATTTGCTTCTTCTTCGTTAAATGAACTCTTAGTTTCTGAGTCAATAGATTCCGAATAGCCCGTACCTGCTGTATCGATAAACTCCAAAGGGGAGTCACCTTCGAACATTGTTTCGTTAGCTACAGAATCATTTGCAAAAAGCTCTCCTTTATAAAAGTAGTTATTGGAGAAGTTCATTATTGTTTGATTCATCCGGTATTGTTCTTTGAGTAAAACAGCGACATTTTGCTTTAGCATAGCTTTTTCGAATAAGCTGACTTCTAGCCCTTGTTTAGCGGCTTCATAAGACTTTATGGTAGGTGGTAGTTGGCAGTGATCCCCCGCAAAAATGACCCTTTCAGCTTTCATGATGGGAATCCATGTTGCTGGCTCTAGTGCCTGAGCAGCTTCATCAATAAATACCGTTTTGAATTTCAATCCTTTAATTGCGTAGTTGTTAGCTGCCACCAAAGTTCCTGCTATCACCTGGGCTTTGCTTACAATATCGTTGGTAATATAGTAGCTAAGCTGATCAGCAGAGTCTTTATATTGATGTGCTTCCTCATAAAGCAATCTTCGTTGTTCACGTTCGGCATAACCAAAAGAACGCTTATATTTTTTAGCCATTCCAAAGTACTCTTCCGATCTCTTCTTAAGTACTTTCATGTCTTTGTAGTCCTTATGATTAGTGATCTGAGCGTCAAGTGTCAGACTAAGCATTTCTTCCGTCACTCTTGCAGGATGTCCAATACGCAGTACGTTGATATTCCTGTCGGTAAGCTTTTCTACCAATAGATCAACAGCATTATTACTGGGCGCACAAACGAGTACTTGCTGCTCAGATTTAGTCGTTTCAGAAATAGCTTCGATCAACGTGGTGGTTTTACCAGTTCCTGGAGGGCCATGAATTACAGCTATTGATTCTGATTGTATGACTTTACTTAGCGCTTCGTTTTGACTCTTATTCAAACCTGGGGCATTGATGGAAGAAGAATCCCGAAATTCAGGAACTTGAGCTCCAAGTAGAATGTTTTTTAGCTTTATTGTTTCAGGATATTCTGCTTTTATTAACCTTTTTAAAGCCTTATCCATCTCACGATAAGAACTCTCGTCAAAAAGAAGTTGAACACCCAGTTGCCCTCGTTTTATCCAGTCAGGTTCATCATCGCTATTAAGCGTAATAAGCATCTGATCCTTATTGACATGATTTACTACACCATTCACACTATTTTTATTCTCACCCTCAGCACTAAAAAAGCTGACAAGCTTTCCCGAGCTAAACATATGTGACTCACGATATTTCTCAGGTCTTCTTACACTGATGACCAATCGCTCTCCAGCATTAAATTTTCTATTCTCTATGATTAAAGGGTACCAACAGACACCCTGTCTTCTCCGCTCATTAATGGAAGTGTCACTCATCTTAATTTTATATTGATGAAGATCTTCCTCTTTTTCTATTTTAAGGAGTTGAATAAGTTTTTTAAGACCTTGATCAATTTCAGACATAAGCGAATTTAAGAGGACGAAGTTAATTGATCTGGAGGGAATTTTTTGGAAGTACAATTGTTAAGAAGAAAACACTAATTATATGTCAAAGTTCAATGAACTAATCAATAGCGAGAAACCCGTGCTGGTTGATTTTTTTGCTACCTGGTGCGGACCTTGTAAGATGATGGCGCCTATGTTGGATGAATTAAAAACTGATATAGGTGATAAGGCCAGAATTGTCAAAGTGGATGTTGATAAAAATCAGGCTGCTGCCAGTAAATATAATGTGAGAGGGGTGCCTACATTAATTTTATTTAAAAAAGGGGAAATTAAGTGGCAGCAATCTGGCGTGGTGCCTCCCGCTCAGCTTAAGCAGATAATTGAACAACATGCTTAAAACGAGACTTTTGTGGCTCCTTCAACCTTTAGTTGAGCATCCTGTAGGTATAGAATAACCAATCTTTCGTTAGAAGTGAATTCTGGGATTTTAATATTCAGAAGGCCATTTTTTTTAGCAGTTACTGTATCAAAGTACCTCACCACATTGTCGTGAGCTAAGGTTTTTCCTGCGTTTTCACCTCTCGGTACATAATTTTTGACATGGCGTTCCACTAAGGCTATGTTTAAAACAAGCCCCTCAACTTCACCAGCTATTGTGTAGTTGAATGTTAACGCGCCATCAGTTTGATTAATCTCACCAATCTTTATTGGAATTTGTTCATCTATAGTTAAAAGACTACTATTTAATTTGCTCTTATCTGACCCAACAAATTCTTTTGATCCATTAACAACCATTTGGGGAGTATAAATACTTTGTAAGTTGAATTGGTTTCCATAGTTTCTTTGGCGTTTAGTGAATTCTTCTCTGCTGTAAGGGTCTTTCCAACCGAGGTAATTCCAATAACTTACATGAAAAGAAAGGGCAATCACATTTTTGTTATCTGCTACCTGACTAAGAAGTCTATCTGCGGATGGGCAAGATGAGCAGCCTTGGGAAGTAAACAATTCTATTACAGTTACCTTATCGGATTCAGTTTTATTGGATATTCTGAATGCGGTAATAACCATTAACGTAAAAGTTAGGATTAAAAAGATGAGTCTTTTCATAATTCATTATACCTTATTTGGGCTTTTGAGTTATGTATTTTGCACGACAAAGAGGATATTCTCATCCGTGGGTTTAGTTTTGTGAGATGCAGCAGGTGGAGATCGTAAATGAACAATTGGAATTACTTTCAGAAAAAGTAATTTATTGGGCCAAATATAAATTGCTGTTAATCGCAGATTTGCACTTAGGTAAAGTCAACCATTTTCGAAGATCGGGTATTCCTGTTCCACAAAAGACGAATGATAAGAATATAGAACGTCTTATTGTCCTTCTTCAAAATCAAAAACCTGATCGGGTAATATTTTTAGGAGACCTTTTTCATAGCCACTATAATTCTGAATGGGAAGTATTAGGACAGGTCATTAGTGCCTTTCCACAAATACAGTTTGAACTGGTTATCGGTAATCATGATATACTGAGTCGGCATCAGTACGAAAAACATGGAATCGTCATTCATGAAGATCCTTTATTTATTGAACCTTTTATTCTTTCTCATGAACCATTAGAAGAAGCCTTTGACGGGTATAATTTAGCAGGTCATGTTCATCCATCTGTACGCTTACTAGGTAAAGGCAGACAGCATATGAAACTCCCTTGCTTTCATTTTAACCACCGACAGGGGTTGCTGCCCGCATTTGGAGAGTTCACAGGCACGCACAGCTTAAAACCTGATAAAGATGATAAAGTGTTTGTGGTGCTGGATGATGAGGTAATGGAAATAGGCTAGTTAAACAAATCTTCGTTCCCCTTTTGCTAAAGCAAATAGAAGAAGAAAATATTTTTTTATCATTACCTGTAACATCCCATACTACTGGTCGTCTTGCCTATGAATATGAGTTTGGAAGCTTTCAAAACCCGCGTACTACCAACAAAAGATAAGCTCTACCGATTTGCTTTTAAGATGTTGGGTGATAGTGAAGAAGCAAGAGATGTTGTTCAGGAAGTGTTCATAAAAGTATGGAACAAAAGGGATGACATTGACAAGCTTGAAAATATGGAGGCTTGGTGTATGCGAGTAACAAGAAATATGTCACTCGATAAGCTAAAGTCAAAAAAAAGAAAGTTGACGGATAGCTTAGATCAAACAATGGAAGTGAGTATGGGTGATAAAGTCACACCATACAGATCAACCGAAATGAATGATATGATGCAGAATATTGGCAGGTACATTGCTTCTCTACCCGAAAAACAAAAGCAGATAATACAACTGCGAGATGTAGAGGGGTATAGCTACAAGGAAATTGGTGATATTCTGGAAATAGACCTAAATCAGGTAAAAGTAAATCTGTTTAGGGCAAGAAAATCTGTGCGAGATAATTTATTAAATGCGAATGCATATGGACTCTAATAGAATACAAGAGTTACTGGAAAAATACTGGGAATGTGAAACTTCATTAGAGGAAGAGCAAGAGTTAAGGGCTTACTTTTCTAATGGTGATATAGATGAGCAGTTTAAAGATGAGGCTCCTTTGTTTCAATACTATGTTAATGAAAAAAAGGATGGCGGCTTGGATGGACTTTTTGATGAGCAAGTGCTGGCAGAGTTGGAAAAATCTCAGGTATCCAGGCCTAAAAAAGGAAATGCCGTTCAGCTCTTTTTTAATTTGGCTAAAGTGGCGGCTGTGGGATTGATAATTGTAACAGCAGGTTATTTTATAAGAGAAGAGATGAATAAACAGGAGGTGCAGCCTTACTTGACAGATACTTTTGAAGATCCTCAGAAGGCATTCGAAGAAACTAAAAAAGCGCTCCAGTTAATCTCCAAAAACTTTAATAAAGGCCGCAAAGAGGTGAAGAAACTCTCCGCTTTTAATGAAGCTCAGGAGAAAATAAAAGAAAACAATTTGTAATAAAGATTTTAAATAGATATAAGATGAAAAAGATATTAACCATTGTAGCTCTAGTCGTAGCTGTACAAGCAAATGGACAAGATGCCATCTCGAGGTTCTTTGAGAAGTACAACGATGATGATTCATTTACTAATGTTTCAATTACAAGTCGAATGTTCAGTCTTTTTACAGATTTGGAAATGGAATCGGAAGAAGATCAAGAGGTACTCGATGCCATTAGTAAACTAAAAGGCTTAAAAATATTAGCTAAAGACGGTGTCAATGGCAAGTCAATGTACAAGGAGGCATTAGGAATGCTGCCCAAAAGTGAGTTCGAAGAGCTAATGAGCGTCCGGGAAGAAGACAATGACATGAAATTCATGATTAAGGAAAGTGGAAAAGTTATTTCAGAGCTGGTTATGGTCATGGGTGGCGATGATAACTTTTTTATCCTGACGATTTTCGGAGAGATAGACTTAAAACAAGTAGCTAAACTTTCTAAAGCTATGGATATCGATGGTCTGGATAATTTAAAAAACCTTGATAAAGGAAATTAATTAAGTAATAACAACAACTCAAAATAATAGAAAAATGAAAAAGTTAAGTTTAGTAGCAGCAGTAGTGTTTATATCTTCAATAGTAATGGCGCAAAGTAAAGCCGTTGAAGATTTTCACAGTAAGTACAAAGATGATCGCGATGCCTCTGTGGTGAGCCTGAATGGCAGTATGTTTGAGCTTTTTGCAAGCATTGCCGAACTAGCAGATGATGAAGATGCTCAGGCAATGGCTCGCATAGCCAAAGGCATCAACTCGATGGAAATTCTTGCAATTCCTATGGACAAGGCAGGTATCTCTACTAGTGAGATAGACAAGTTAAGGTCAGATATTAAATCTGAGGATTACGAAGAACTGATGACCATGAGAGATGGCCGCGAAAGAGTCTATATTATGGCCAAAACCAAGGATAGCAAAATTGATAATATGCTTGTATTGGTTAATGGTGATGAAGATGAATTTGTGCTTATGAATCTGAATGGTGTTCTTGAAATGAAAGACTTAGCATACCTAGCTGAGCATCATGATAAGTGGGGTAAATAGAATATTTTCCAATCAGAACTTTAGTAAATGCCCTTGCATTCAGGGGCATTTATTGCATTATTTGTAATTATCCCTAATGACATGAAAAGAATTTTAATCGTATTATTTCTGATGTGCCCATTTTTTGGGTATTCACAAAGTAAAACCACTCAATCGTTTCACAAAGACCATGAAGATGCCTTTGTTTTATTTTTTTATAGTAATACACTGAAAATGCTTAATCAGGATGACAATCCTGAATTTGAAGAGCTTATTAAGGATATTGATAAGATGAAACTAGTGCGAGTCAATAAAGCCGATTATGATCTGGATAAATCGGATTACAAAGATTTAGTGGATGGATACTATGACGAAGACTTTGAAGATCTTATGACCATGCGCCACGAGGGAATGAATGTAAATGCCTACATTCAGGAGGATGATGGCGTTACCACGGGTATTGTGATGCTCATGCAGGACGAAGAAAGTATCTCAGTTTTGGATATAAAAGGTGCAGTACCTTTGAGTAAACTGGCCACCGTAATTTCTAAGGTCCAGGATTTCAACAATTAACATTTTATTTTAAAACTTGTCTATGGAGTCTGTATTGACCATCAATAATCTGACAAAAAAATACGGCCGTCTTACAGCGGTCAACAATCTTTCCCTGGATGTAAAGCGGGGAGATGTCTTTGGTATTTTAGGGCCAAATGGAAGTGGTAAAACAACCACACTAGGTATTCTACTGGATGTCATCAAAAGGACTAGTGGTGATTTTCAATGGTTTGACAAACCTCCCACTAAAGAGATGCGGAAAAGGATAGGAGCTATATTGGAAACACCAATATTTTATCCTTATTTGTCAGCAACTAAAAATTTGGAGATAGTTGCAAAAATCAAAGGAGCTCCATTGAGTAATATTGATCCTGTATTAAAGAAGGTAGAGCTTTATGAACGTAAAGATGATAAGTTTAGAACGTTTTCCTTAGGAATGAAACAGCGTTTGTCAATAGCCTCGGCATTGGTTTGTGACCCAGAGGTTATGATTCTTGATGAGCCTACCAATGGCTTGGACCCTCAGGGAATTGCAGAAATCAGAGAGTTAATTAAAGGCATTGCAGCTGATGGGAAGACCATTATACTGGCAAGTCATTTACTTGATGAGGTCCAGAAAGTGTGTACCCATTTTGCAGTCCTTAAAAAAGGCAATTTACTATACACAGGATTAGTTGACGATATAGACAAGGGTATTGTCAATGTTGAAGTTGCCTCTGAAGAAACTACCCTGAAAGAAGTGCTGGAATCATGCCCATTTGTTGAGAAAGTAAAAGAAGAAGACGGTAAATATGTGGCTCAATTGTCCGATGATAAACAGGCAATGGATATTAACAAATACTTGTTTGAGCATGGTATTGGTGTATCTCACTTGCTAACACAAAAGAAAAGTCTTGAAAAACAATTTTTAGAGCTCCTAGCAGAATCCGAAACTGTCTAAACACTACCTAGATGAATTTGATCAAATTATTAAAAATTGATTTAATAAAACTCTCTAATTATCGGGCTTTTTGGGTTTTAAACATCCTGTACGGCCTGTTGATTGTAGGTATACCTGCTGGTGTAATAGAGTTTTTAAAATGGTTAGATAGAATAGGAGAGGACTTTTCTGAGTTCAATCCTATGAAAATTCCAGTACTTCATTTCCCTGATATCTGGCAGAATACAACATATGTGTACACCTGGCTCAAGATATTCATGGCAATTATTATTGTTATCTCTATCTCTAATGAGTTTTCCTATAAAACCGTAAGGCAGAATATTATAGACGGATTTAGCAGGCTGGATTTCTTGATGTCTAAATTGGCGACAATTTTTGTAATGTCCTTTGCATCTTCGTTGCTTGTATTGATCACCTGCCTTCTAACAGGTCTGATCTATACTCCCGAATTTGAATTTGGCGATGTATTTAACGGGGTTGAATTTGTTGGCGCTTACTTCATTGATCTATTTGGGTTTTTGGTTTTTGCTTTCTTTATGACAGTGCTCATGAAGCGATCCGCACTTACCGTCTTTATGCTTCTCATTTATAGACCGGTAGAACTCATTTTTATTTCAAACCTACCTCGTCAACTGGAGTTTTTAGGAGATTATTTTCCTCTTCAGGCCATGAGCAATATGATTGAAGTTCCTTTTCCACGCTATGCGTTTCAAGAGATTCAGGATTATGTAGTAATGCCTTTTGTAGGCGTTTCTTTGCTATGGATTGGGATACTAATATATGGTATATACAGTAAGTTAAAGAGTAGTGATTTGTAATATATGAGAACATTGTATCTGGCAATTCTTTTAACTACATGCGTATTCACTGGTGCTTTTGCGCAGTCAACAGAATATACCCAGAAGAAAGCTGAAAAGCTTTTGAAACCCTCACCTTTTGAGCAAATCATGGCAGATGATATAAAACGTGAGCTGGTTTATGAAGATGAGCATGTAGTTGCCTTTGAACCATTAAGAAAACAAGCGTCAGTTCACCTCTTGATTGTTCCCAAAAAGCGAATAGCAACGATCAATGATATAGAAGAAGAAGATAGAGTGATTATGGCAAATATTTTCTATGCAGCGAAGAAGATCGCACAGCAATTAGGCGTTTCTGAAACGGGGTACCGATTATCAGTAAATACTAATGAAGATGCTGGTCAGTCAGTTTTTCACATCCATGTTCATTTCCTTGCCGGAATGAAATTGGGTCCGATGATGGACCAAACCTATAAAGAGAATTAACTTTTTACTGAGTTATAATTACCCCAAAAGAGATTTCCAACCCGGTAAAATCTAGTTTGGCGTCATTAAAGTTCACCTCCCTTGTGGTAAGAGGGCCAATTGAATTTCCACCTGTATAACTTCCGTTTAAAGGGAAATCGGCATCTCCGATAAAGTAATTCACTTCAAAACTGAGGCCCCATTGTCTGGTTACGTAAATCACATATTCAGCACCAAAAAAATATCCAAGACCTAAACTACTATCAAAGTCAAAATCTGAATTAGCAACATCCCAACCCTCAAAGCTACGTATGGCTTTATCTATGTTACCATTCATTAATCGATTATCGAAGGTTTGAAAAGCAAATCCACCACCTTTTATTTTAAATTCCTGATTATCAGTAATATATTGAAGCACTAGCTCGAGGGGAACCAGCAAAGTAAAATTAGGGCCAACTATTGGGTCTTTAGAGTTTAGGTCACCCATATCCTTTACGTTCATCCCAGACATTCGGTATAATGAAAATCCTGTTTGTATAGCGACAAAATTACCCAAACCAAATCCGATACCTCTAATTGAAAATGGACTAATGGGTGTCGAAAAATAACCGTTTTTGGGTAAAAAGTAAGAGAATGAAATGCCTACATCTTGCGCTGCGCTTTGTCTCGTTTGGGTTAGCATTATTATAAGTAATAAAGCAAGAAGTATTTTTTTCATTTGATTTATTTTTAATGGCTAAATTAACGGAATATTCAACCAATTATAAACCTATGAATTTATATCGATTCTCATTGATTAGTCTTTTCACTATCTCTGTTTTTTGCTCTTGTAATCCAAGTGTTGAACCAGCCGATTTAGTATTAATAAATGGAACTATCTATACAGCAAATAAGACTAATGATGTGATACAATCAGTTGGTGTTAAAGATGGTAGGATAACAGTATTAGGCACGAATGAGGCTGTTTCTGAATATGTTGGCAAAACAACAAAGGTCATTGACCTGAATGGTATGGTGGCCACTCCAGGTCTAATTGAAGGTCACGGACATTTTATGGGCTTAGGGTTTAATGAGTTGAATTTAGATCTATTGGACGTCACGAGCTATGATGAACTTGTTAAGAGAGTTGAGGCTGCCGCCAGAGATGCGGAACCGGGTGAGTGGATTAGAGGAAGAGGCTGGCATCAAAGCAAATGGGATAATAGCAATGAAGAAATGATTAATGGGTTCCCTACTCATGAAAAACTAAGTGCCGTATCTCCTGACAATCCTGTTTATCTGAGTCATGCTAGTGGACATGCAGGGATGGCTAATGCAAAAGCTATGGAGATTTCAGGTGTTTTACCTCTGTCTACAGAATCACTTTCTGAAATAGAGGTTGAAGGTGGAGAAATTATGCGCGATGAGTTGGGCAACCCTACAGGCATTTTTAATGAAAGAGCACAGATATTAGTTGCCAAGAATATTCCAGAAATCACACCACAACAACAAGCCAAAGCATTGGATCTGGCTGTTCAGGCATGCTGGAGAAACGGTATAACAGGTTTTCATGATGCAGGCGTGGATAGGAAAACAATAGAATTTTTCAAAGCTTCTAAAGAACAGGAAAAACTGGGGGTGAGGTTGTATGTTATGCTTACCGGTTGGGATAAAGAGCTTCTAGAAGAGTGGTATAAAAGAGGTCCTCAAATTGATTCTATTGATAATTTGTTAACAATACGATCGGTAAAACTGAACTGTGATGGAGCGCTTGGATCACGAGGAGCATGGCTGCTAGAAGAATATACAGACCGTGCGGGTCATTTTGGTCATGAAACACTGCCCATGGATTTTGTTTTAGAGACAGCAAAAAAAGGATTGACGAACGGGTTTCAAGTCTGTGCTCATGCCATCGGGGATCGGGCTAATAGAGAAATATTGGATAGGTATGAAACAGCGTTTAACGAATTTCCTGAAGCTGAGGATACCAGATTCAGAATTGAACATGCCCAACATTTACACCCTGATGATATCCCCAGGTTTGGTGAGTTGGGTGTCATTCCTGCTATGCAGGCAATCCATATGTCTTCGGACAGGCCGTGGGCAATTGATCGTTTAGGAGAACAGCGAATTGTAGAAGGTGCATATGTATGGCGATCATTAATGGATAGTGGTGCTATTATCGTCAATGGCACTGATGTTCCAGTAGAACCTATTAATCCAATTGCTTCATTTTATGCTAGTGTTTCCAGAAAAACGCTCAAGGGAACACCAGAAGATGGCTATGAACCTGGCCAAAAAATGACCCGCGATGAAGCGTTAAAATCATATACGTGGAATGCGGCTTATGGGGCCTTCATGGAAAATGAAACAGGTTCTATAGAAGTTGGAAAACTTGCTGACTTCACGGTCTATAATAAGGATCTGATGCAAGTGCCTGAAAGTGAAATTTTGGATACTAAAATTGCCATGACCATAGTAAATGGAAATGTGGTCTATGAGAATAGTGAGCTCTAATGAAAGTAAAAATCCCAACACTACTTCTTGATGAGACCAAATGTCGACAAAACATTAGAATGATGGCCGATAAGGCCAGCGTAAATAATCTCATTTTCAGACCTCACTTTAAGACTCATCAATCCCTCGAAATTGGTGAGTGGTACAAGCAAGAAGGAGTAGAAGCAATTACAGTAAGTTCGTTGGGGATGGCAAAGTATTTTGCTGATGACGGTTGGCGGGAGATCACTGTAGCATTTCCATGTAATATCAATCAAATTGATATTATAAATGATTTGGCTGCAAGAATACGCTTGAACATTTTGGTTGATAACAAAACAGTAGTTGAATTACTTGAAGCTCAATTGACTGCATCAATTAATGTTTACATAGAGATAGATGCCGGAGGAGGAAGAACTGGTTTGAACGTTTCGAATTTGACTCAAATTGAAAAATTACTTTATGATGTCAGGAATTCATCAAACCTGATTTTAAAAGGAATTTACAGTCATGCAGGTCATACTTATTACTGTAAAGGAATAGATGATATTAAAAAGACTGCTCAAAAGTCTTTAAATCAACTTACCGATTTAAAAAAAACTTTATGCTCTAGATTTGGGGAGTTAGAATTCTGTTATGGAGACACCCCTTCATGTAGTGTGTTGGAAAAATTTGATGGTATTGATGCTATAAGCCCAGGTAACTTTGTTTTCTATGATATCATGCAACTGGGTATAGGGTCCTGTCAAATTGACCAAGTAGCTTTGGCCATGGCTTGTCCGGTGGTGTCTATAGATAAAGATAGAGGAGAGGTTTGTATCTATGGAGGAGGTATTCATTTTTCAAAAGATGCAGTAGTTGAAGATGGAAAAGCTTCTTTTGGAATAGCTGCAACTGTCAGAAATAATAACTGGGAAGTATTGACTGGATCAAGCGTTAGTAAGCTGTCTCAGGAACATGGGATCATAAAAGTGGATTATGATGAACTAGATAAAATTGATATTGGAGATACACTGCTAGTACTTCCAATTCACTCTTGTTTGACCGCCCAATGTATAGGAGAGTACACTTTGTTCAATGGATCAACGTTAGAACATTACGCAAAAAAAAGCCTCAGTTTTAGCTGAGGCTGTGAAATTCTATTTCAAATATTTTTGGGCTTTCTTTTTGAGTGCTTCCCGATCAGATGTTATGGATGGGTCACTATATATTTTCGATGAGAGCTCGGCAATAACTCCGGTCTTATACCCGAGACGAGATGCAATGTCTTCGCAAAACACTATTTCGCTTTTGAAAACCTGACCGTCAACCTTCATCATTTGAACAACATGATAAAGGTGTTCGAATTTTTGATCATCAGTTAATGTGCTGAGATCTCCAATTGGTTGAGTAGGATTCTTAAGCATTTCATCAACTTCTTCTTTTGAAACCCCATTAGAGATGCCAATCATCCTGATTAATTTAGCTTCATTTTCAGCAACACTACTGTCGCTAGCAGCCAACTGAATTAATACATTTAATTGTTCCTTTATCATCTTATACTAATTTATTTCTCGCTATTTAAGTATTTTTAATTACGACCAATATAGTCAAAATTTTTGTTTGTCTGATTGAAAAATAAAAAAATCAATGCTGATTTTCCTCAGTAAAGTAAAACTGAACTTCATTCATTTCTCAATGATTTTGCCGGGTTTGCTGTAGCCGCACGTAAAGCCTGGGTACTTACTATAAGTATTGCGAATATAATTGCTATAAGACCTGTAAGAGGAAATATCCACCAAGTAATCTCTGTTCTTAAAGGATACCTTTCTAAGTATTCATTAAGAAGATACCAGCCAATTGGGGTTGAGATAATGAATGAAATAAGTACAAGTCTGGTAAAGTCGAAGGACATCAGCCCTATCAAGCTCTGAACAGTTGCTCCCAGAACCTTCCGAATTCCGATTTCTTTAGTTCTTTGCTCTGCAGTATAGGCTGCAAGCCCAAATAGCCCCAGGCCTGTTATCACTATAGTTAATATAGCAAAAATGTTTGCCAGCCTACTTGTAAGATTGATTGTGGTGAACTTACGCTGAAACTCTACATCCATAAAAGTATACTCAAAAGGATAAGCCGGATTATATCTTTTGAATATGGTTTCAACAGTATTCAACGCTTGTTGTGTATCCCCCTTCAATCTTAATGTGATAGAACCACCCCAATCATCTATTACCATGAACATAGGCTTCACCTGGTCATATACAGATCCCATAAGCACATTATCAATAACCCCGATAAGCTCTCTTTTTCTACCCCATAAATCAAGCTGTGCTCCAATTGGGTTTTCTAATCCCATGAGATCTAAGGCGGCTTTATTAATTATAATTGCCGAAGTATCACTTTTAAAATCTTTAGAAAAGTCTCGACCCATAATCAGATCAATCCCCATAGTATGGCAATAGTCATAATTTGTCACAACCGTTGTGAATATCACTCTCAGATCATCAGGTTTTCCGGGCCATCCTAAAAAGTTATTTGAGTTGATCTGTGTGATTCGGCTATTCGAATATGTAACACCATCCACTGCACCTGATTGTAATAATTCAGCTTTTAAAGGATCATATTTTTTTTGTAATTCTTCTGTACGGCCAACAGATATTAGTTTTTCTTGATCATATCCTAAAGCACGACTCTTAGCCATTTTTATCTGCTGCATAATCACAATTGTCCCTATTATCAATATTATAGAAAACCCGAATTGCAATATGACCAAAACCTTTCTTGGCGTACTTCCACCCTTGCTGGTACTTACTTTCCCTTTTAAAACTTTGGCTGGTTTGAATGACGAAAGGTAAAAGGCTGGGTAACTTCCTGAAATTATACCGGTGATGAATATAATAGCAAATGAAAGTATCCAGAAGGAAGATGATGTAAAGTCTATAAATAAATCCTTTTCAACAAGATTATTGTAAAACGGAAGAAGAACTAAGGCCATCAAAATAGCAAGGATGAATGCAATAGTGGATATGAAAACTGATTCTCCAATAAACTGAAAAATAAGTTCCATTCTGCCTGAGCCGACACTTTTACGGATACCTACTTCTCTCGCCCTATGCTCTGAACGAGCGGTGGCCAAATTCATAAAGTTTATGCAAGCAATGAAAATTATGAGAACCGCGATCACGGTAAATAATTGAACATAATCAGATCTACCACCTGTAGCAATACCATTTTCAAAGGTAGAATGCAGTCTCCATTTTTCCATTGGGTGCAAAAAAAACTCTTTTTTGAAATCATTTTCACCATTTTCGGCAAGCATTCCTTTTACATTTTCTTGTACTGATTGACGGTCTTTTCCAGTATCCAATTCAAGAAAGACCTGAAATGAAGAGTTCCCCCAATTATCTTTGTTATTTCTAACCCACTGTTGCGTTTGCTCACGAAGTTTCCAAGGAAGTAGAAATTCGAATTCGAAAGATGTATTACTCGGTATATCTTCAAGAATGCCGGTAACCGCAACTTCAGAATCATTATCGATCTTTATAATCTTACCCAAAGGGTCTTCTTCTCCAAAAATTGATTTTGCTAGTGTCTCAGTCAAAACGATTGAAGCAGGAGCATCTAACACCTGCTTTTTATCACCAGCGATTAAAGGAAATTCAAACATTTCGAGAAATTCTTCGCTGACCCAGTAACCATCCATGTTCAACCTCTTTTCGCCAACTTGAAGAAGATGTTTTGATCCCCATCCTATAACACAGGTGTTTTTAATCTTTGTATCAGCGGTTTTCATCGCTTCATAGGTCGGAAGCGGTACAGATCTCCATGAGTTAACTTTACCATCGAATACTGAGTTGGTCCATACCTGGCTTATTTTGTTATACTTTGGTAAAAATGAGTTGTAAGATAATTCGTCATTTACCCAAAGTAAAATGAGTACAAAGCAGACAATCCCTATAGCAAGCCCGAAAATATTAATCAGAGAATAGACAGCATTTTTGTATAAACTTCGTATGGTAATAAGAAAATAGTTTTTAAGCATTGTTGTGTTAGTTTTGAGTGACCCTTGTAAAGACTTGGTAGATACGGGTTAGTTGCACTAATTGTTATTTAAAAATAAAAATTAAATATTGAATGGTACATATTAAAACCACCAGTGCAACCATTAATTATAATGTGAGTCTTTAGTCAAATTTGAATTGAAAAATAGTGATATGAAAAAGATAGGTTTCTTAATGTTTACAATGTTAATGTCAATTTGGACATTGGGGCAGGAGGTTGAGGATAGAAAACTAGATTCATTTGATGAGGTGCAGGTATCACAGGGTATTGATGCTTATCTGGAAAAGGGAACAAAAGAATCAGTGAGGGTAGAAGTTAGGGGAATCCCCTTAGATGATGTACTGACTGAGGTATATGGAGATAGACTAAAGGTGCATTTATCTAGAAATAGATGGCGTGATTATTCAATAACTGTTCGTATCACTTATGTTGAACTGGAGCAGATTTCTGCAAGTAGTGCTGCCAATGTATTTGTGAAAAATATTCTTACCGGTGATCGGATGATTTTAGATGTCTCTAGCGCAGCAGATATTGAGGCCAAAGTTGATGTAAATGAACTTGAAGCCGATGCCTCAAGCTCAGGAGATATTGAAGTGACAGGTAAGGCAAAGTATTTGGATGTTGATGTGAGTAGTGCTGGTGGAGTAGATGCTTATGATCTCGAGGCCGAGTTCGTTCGTGTAGATGCCAGTAGTGGTGCAGGTGCCAAAGTTTATGCCGTAAAAGAGATTGATGCAGAAGCTTCCAGTGGTGCTAGTGTTCGATATAGAGGTAATCCCCAAAAATCAAGGACTGATACCAGTAGTGGAGGATCTGTAAGAAAGTCTAACTAATTAATAATTCCCTAATGACAACGAAGAGGCTGTATCAAAAGGATGGTTCTACAACTTACAAGTCATTCTGACGAAGGAAGAATCTCACTCAGTTTTTGAATAACACGCTTTCAGCTTAGTGAGATCCTTCATTAATTCAGGATGACCACCCTTTTGAGACAGCCTATTTTTTTAACTTTGCCAGATAATAAAATTCATGGTAAGGTCATTTCGCACAAAATTTGAGGGGAAAGTTTTAAAACCCTTGTTGTCTTTTCTTAAACAGGGGATAACTCCAACTAAATTGGCACTTTCAATAAGTCTGGGCTTAGTATTTGGCCTGTTTCCTATCGTAGGAGTTACCACATTACTATGTCTGGCTATTTCATTTGTTTTCAAGCTAAATCTTGCAGCAATCCAATTAGTAAATTACTTAGTCTATCCTTTACAACTGATTTTACTAATACCCCTTATTAAATTGGGTTCAGTATTTGCCAATGTTAATCCTATACCATATTCAATAACAGAATTACTGGAGATTGCCAATGAGGATTTTTTCAGAGCATTTGAAATGCTTTGGTTTGCACACCTTTTAGGAATAGTGGCTTGGGCAATTACCATTCTGCCTTTGGGTTTCATTGTATTTCTTATATTAAAGCATGTCTTTTTGAGGCTTAATAAAGTTAACCACTTATAAACTCGATTAAATAATACTCATCAGGCCAAGTTACTTTTGACTGACCTAGTCGAGTCTTTTACCTAGTCAGGAGTTGAAGTAATTCATCAGGATGATGCACCATAAAATCAGGTTTATATTCTTCAAGAATATCTGTCGTGTGAAATCCCCAACTAACACTTACAATAGGTAAATTACACTTTTTAGCAGCTTCAATATCACGTGTTTCATCACCTATTAATAACGTTTTAGACGGATCGAGACTGTTCTTTTTTATTAGGTATTTTATGTTTGCCTGCTTTTTAAATAACCCTATACCTGTTGAATAATAATGTACATGATCTACAAGTTTATGTTGTTCCATAAAGGTCATCGTATTGTTTTTTGAATTTGATGTAACAATGCCGATTTTATAGTTTTTGGAAAGTGATCTAAGAACTTCTGAAATCCCTTTGATAGGTTCTAATTCCTTAATTTGAAGTGAAAGTTTTTTTCTAAAGCCAGCAGCGACAAGGGGTAATTTTATTAAAGAAATACCAATGGCTTTTAGAGCTTGTTGGGTTGGTAGGCTTCTATAAAGAGCTAATTCATTAGCGTTGTTTATTTTTTTATAGTGATATTTTGTTGAAAGCCCATTAGAGATTTTCACCCCTAACCTAAGAGTATTCGCAACGGTGCCGTCAAAATCGAATATTAGGGTTTCTATATGATCGAGAGATTGAGTCAAGACCTTTGATCTACTTAATTAAAGCCTAAAGTAGCTTATTTAGGTAATGAAATAGTAAATCTGGTAAATTTTTCAAATTCACTTTGCACCTCAATTTTGCCATGAAGTTTGTCCACAGCCATTTTTGTTAAATATAGTCCCAAACCATTCCCTTTTGATTGGTCTGAACCTCTATAGAACATATCAAAAATGTTGGATATGTGTGCTTCACGTATGCCAATACCATTATCTTCAATTTCAATGTAGTAATGTGTTTTATCCCCCGAAGCTTTCACCTTTATTTCATGATCATCCTGATATGGTTTTTTAAATATCAATGCATTCTCCATGAGATTAGTAAATATAACATCAACCAAAAAGGAATCAGAGTCAATTTGTAAGTTGCCTTCAAGGCCGAATGAATATTTGCTAGGGTGACCAGAATCCAGAAATTGTATTCTATTCTTTATATCAGCAATCAAGGATGGTAAATCAATGGACTCCTTTGTCGCATCACAATTAATGACTTCATGTACTTGAGTAAGTTTAGCTAGTAACTTGCTCATATCTTTGGCCACAAGATCAATCAAATCGTAATATTTTATGTCATTAGGGTTTGTTGTCTCAAGCTTAGCCAGCGAAGCCAATCCGTTTATTCTACTTATTGGCCCCTTTAGGTCATGAGAAGCCCGATAAATGAAAGTATCCAACTCCGCAATAGTTTTCTGAAGCTGCTTTACGGTTGTTTTAATTTTTGATGTACGATCTTCTACTTTCTTTTCTAGAGATAAATTTAACTCTTGAAGACGATCGTTAATACTTAGAATTTCCTCTTGAGACATTTCCAGCTCCTGATTTTTTTCATTGATCGCATCTCGTTGCTTAGAGATTTCTTCGTTCTGATCTTTTAATGTATCATTCTGTTTTTCTATTTCTTTTTTCTGAGAGAGGACTTCAAAAGTTCTATCCGCTACTATAAGTTTAAGTTTTTTGCGTTGTTGTCTTATCCTATAAGAATAAGCAAGAACAATAAACCAGACCAGACCCAACCCTCCTAAAGTAAATAGTGTATATGCCCAGGTGGTCATGTACCAAGGAGGTAAAATGGTAAATGAATAAGAAGCAGTTCTACCTTCTACATCGAAAACGTTAGTTGATTTTACATGAAATGCGTATTCCCCAGGGCTGAGATTGTTGTATTCTTTGACCCTTTCTTTGGTCCATGATGACCACACCTCATCGTTGCCCTGTAGGAAATACTTGAATTTAATTTTATCATTTTGAGTGAAGTATGTAGCGCCATATTCAAATTTTAATGCGTTTTGAGAGTATTCTAATCTTGGTTTATAGGAATCAGGCTGATCAACGACAAAACGAGGTAACGTATTTAAAGAATCAGTATAGTGACCAAAGAAAATGGTAGAATCTAAAATAGAAACTTTATTAACTAATGTATTATAATTTAAGTTATGAGTGAAATTGCTATCAGAAGTGTATTTAAAGAGACCTTCTGGTGTGGCAAACCATAAATTACCGTCTTTATCTTTTTCTATATTCCTTATTTCTGAATAATCGAATCCATTAAACTTTGTTGATAGTATCTTATAACCCGCATTCTTTAATTTGACTAAATCCAATGTTGTATCATCAAATGAGTCTTTTGCCGAAATAATATAACTACCATCTGAATATTTAAAGACATATTGAATTTTCTTATGATATTGAAATAATTTTTCGAACCTATCAACACTGTCATTGTATTGATACAGTCCGTCAGTTGTAAAAACATGAAGTTGGTTATTTATTAAAACTAACTTTGTGAAGTATGTATCGTCAATTCCATTATTGCTATTGTATAGTTTGACTTTCTTATTTATTACATCCCACCGATAAACACCATTAAACTTTGACGATACCCACACATTATTGTTTCGATCAACCAATGCAGAATTATAGGTGTTTGAGGGAATTTTGATTGAAGTCAACTTCCTTAAGTTATTAATGCCCTCTTTAGCATATAAGTTCAAGCCTTCAAGAGAAGTAACTAAATAAGTAGAATCATTTAATATCTCCAGAAAACTAATGCCTCTGTCAATTAGAATTTTTTCAGGTAATTCATTATTTGAACTAATGCTATATAACCCACTTCTTGTTCCAAAATAAATCTTATCATCAATTCTTTTGATAGTCCAGACATGCTCGTCTATTTCTTTAAAATCTATAATATTACCATAAGAAATAAGGAATAGACTAGAAGTCGTTCCTACTAACATATTGTTTTGGTCTGTGCTGATAGCCCATGACGATCCATAGAGCCCATTATTTTCATTGAATTGCATGAAGCCATTTTTATGCTTTATAATACTAATACCCTCCTGCATCGCTAGCCATAAGTTTGATTCATTATCTTCAAAAATGAACTTTACAAACTGGCCCTTTAGACCAATACTCTTATTATAGTTATTAATGTCATTATTGGAAAGTACTTGTACTCCATTTTTAGTATTTCCAAATGCGTTATCTCCGTTTTTCAATGTTGTACCGAACCTAATATTGTCTGTATCTAATTCATCAATATTCTTAAAGGAGAGAAGTCTGTTTTTTTTCAAAAGAAATGATGAGTCAGATGATGCGATTACAACCAGAGAATCTTTTTTACCTGATATTAGCTTTATTTCATACTCTTTTAATTTTAATGCCCCTTCTATGGATTTTGGTGAACATCCTTGAATTTCAGATATACCATTTTCATTATCTGGAATGTATATAGTATTCTCTACTTGAAAAAACTGATTTGAATAATCACCATTAAAATGAGTAATTTCTTCATTCATCCAACGGAAGAGTCCAGCAGTAGTCAGAAAAAAGATGCAACTTGGAGAAGTTTCAATTATGTGCCATACAATAAAAGGCTTGTTAGAAAGAGTATACTCACCTAATAGGGATTTCTTTACTAAAAGGCCTTGAGCATCTGAGATAATGATACCGAAATCATTTTTCTCACCATAAAAAAGTAAGCTGGTATTTTTACTGTAAAAAATGGAGGATATGAATCTCGAGTTTGGTGAGTTCAATTTCCATGTAGAGCCGTTGTAGGATAAAAGTCCTTCTAAGTTTGCGCTGTAGATGATTCCTTTGGAATCCTGCGTTATACTAAAGTTAGAATTAGAGGCTTTGTAATTCTTACTGTCAAAATTTTTTATTATCGCCCTGCCTTCATTTTGGCCATAAATATTCAAGCAAAATATTACAAATATTAATAGTAATGATAATCTAAGCATCTTTAATTTAACAGATGCTAAAATAGAGCTTACTAATTAAAGTAGAATAAAAAAGGCCAGTTTTAACTAGCCTTTTTTATTCTACTCAGATATTCGGGAGTATATTTATTAGCCCATTCTTCATACCATTTCATTAGTGTTTCAGCACCATATTTATCATAAATAAAGGAATACTGAAGCATTAATTTTTCTTTAGTTTCATTAATAACTTGCGAAGGATTCTCCTGAAAGCGCAAGCTGACAATATCCTTTTCTTTTTTAGGAGTAGGTCTATGATGAATGAATTTGCTAAAATTTTTGAAACAGAAATCTATATATTGTTTGGTATGTAAAATGAACGTATGCCACATTTCATCAATTATAAACAAAGGTCTATCAATAAAAAGATTAATGCCTTCATTATCTTGTACTTCCACGGCCAGTTCTAGAAATTTTTTAGTTTCATCGAAAATTTCTTTGGCCTCAGGATAACTGACATCATACCTGTCCATAAAACCGGTAATGACAACTTCATCTTCATCTTGGGAAGTTAAGTCAATATTATCTAACTGACTGGCTAATAGACTCATATCTTTAAATAGTTAAATATTAGATGTAAACAAAAATGACAAAGAATTAATTGCCATTTCCACCATTTCCACTTACTTCGCACATCACACAACTAGCAGTTAATGAGTTACTTGTAGATAAATTTCTTTTGATTAAATTAGAAATTAAAGTGTTTTTAGCTGTTTTTGTTTGCTTTTCAGTATAATTAGTAGTTTTCATAATTTGTTGGTTTAATTAAATTTTTGATTATGACCGCAAGTATATTAGCTGAAAACGTAACATCCAAATATTGAAATAATGGAAATGGGCTAAAGTGTAAATCTTGATAAAGTGCAAATTTAATTTTATCAAAATATAGTATTACGAGAGAGTACCAGACATTACAATTATTATATAATAGTCCCTCAAAATGGAATCGCTAATTGTGGATAACTTTTTTCAAAAAAATATCTTGATATCACAGGTGTAACCCTTTTTGAGTATTGAGCTATTTTTTTACCCCTTCACTAGGTGAAAAGAAGTGAAGAATTTTGAATTTGGATATAAATATAGATCGTTAACGCTTTATTCTATTAAGTGTTTCATATAAATAGCTCTTTACTAACTACTTATCGCAGATTCATGAGGTGTAATTGTTTTTCTTACATGAAATATTCATTTTTTGCATAGAAATTTCAAAAAATGGTTAAAATTTTAACCTCACCTATTCAAATTCATTACCTTTGAGACAAATATTGGATTTATTTTTAACTAACAATCACCACATGGCACATTTAAGATTTAAAGCACTCGATCTAGCAAATAATAGACCGAAAGTGCAAGTAGAATCTAAAGGTAAAATTTCTGATTATTTCGCTTCTGAAGTATTTGGACTTCCACAGATGGAGACATTATTATCTCCTGACGTATATAAGAGAGTCAAGAAAGCGATAGATGAAGGATTAAAATTTGATAATGAAACGGCAGATGTTGTAGCTTCAGCTGCTAAATCCTGGGCTATAAGTAAAGGAGCAACTCACTTTACTCATTGGTTTCAACCATTGACCGGTTCAACTGCTGAAAAACATGATACCTTTTTTGATGCACATGCAGGGATAGAAAAATTTAAAGGCACGGCCCTAGTCCAGCAAGAACCAGATGCCTCGTCATTTCCTAACGGAGGTATTCGAAGTACGTTCGAAGCTCGAGGATATACTGCTTGGGACCCAAGTTCTCCTATGTTTATTTATGGCGTTACCTTATGTATACCTACTGTATTTGTGGCGTATACGGGTGAGGCACTGGATAATAAGGCCCCACTTTTGAAGGCGGTTGAGGCTGTGGATGAGGCAGCAACAAAAGTTTGCCAACTATTTGATAAAAAGGTAACTAGGGTTAAAGCTTCACTTGGTTGCGAACAAGAATATTTTGTGGTTGATAAAGCTTTATATGCAAGTCGGCCAGATTTGGTAATGGCAGGAAGAACAGTCTTCGGACACAACCCAGCCAGAGGGCAGCAACTTGATGATCATTATTTCGGCTCAATACCCCCCCGTATTTATGACTTCATGAAAGATTTCGAAATCGAATGTTTGAAATTGGGAATACCTGTGAGTACTCGTCATAATGAGGTTGCACCGAGTCAGTATGAAGTAGCTCCGATTTTTGAGGACATCAACGTTGCAACAGATCATAATCAATTGCTAATGGACGTTATGTCAAGAGTTGCTGAAGGTCATCGTTTAAAAGTATTGTTTCATGAAAAGCCATTTGCGGGACTAAACGGTTCGGGAAAGCATAATAACTGGTCTTTAATTACAAATACGGGTGTGAACTTGTTCCAACCTAGCAATAGTGCTCGAGAGAACCTATTGTTTTTAACATTTTTGGTTACAACAGTTAAAGCGGTATATGAGCATGCAGAGCTTTTAAGAGCGAGTATAGCCTCAGCAGGTAATGATCATAGGTTGGGAGCTAACGAAGCTCCTCCCGCGATTATGTCTGTATTCTTGGGTTCTCAACTAACTAGTGTTCTGGATGAACTTGAGAAGAAAGGTAATGTGAAGGTGGAGAAAGGGGAAAATATGTATATGAAGCTTGGAATTGATAAAATACCCCCAATTATTCTTGATAATACTGATAGAAACAGGACTTCTCCGTTCGCCTTTACAGGAAATAAGTTTGAGTTCAGAGCAGTTGGAAGTACGGATAATCCAGCTACACCAATGACTATTTTGAATGCCATAGTAGCTGACCAGCTCACAGACTTTTATGCTGCAGTAGAAAAAGAAATCAAAAAAGGTACAGATAAGAGGTTAGCAATAGTAGGAATATTGAGGAAGTACATTAAGGATTCCAAAGCGGTTAGGTTTGAAGGTGATGGCTACTCAGATGATTGGGTAAAGGAAGCCAAGAAGCGAGGGTTGGCGAATATAAAAGATACTCCTAGAGCTCTTGACGCTTATTTGAGCGATGGTTCGAGAAAACTTTTTAACAGACTTAATATCTTGAATGATATTGAGTTGGAAGCACGTAATGAGATTAGCTGGGAAAATTACATTATGAAAATTCAAATCGAAGCTAGGGTTATTGGTGATTTGGTTCAAAATCATATTGTCCCAACTGCCATTGCTTATCAAAACAAGTTGATCCAAAATGCCAAAGGTCTTAAGGAGCTAGGGGTAAAAAATACTCAGGTATTGAAAGTTATTGACTCTATGTCAGGTTATATAGATACGCTAGAGAAAGAAGTTTTTGATATGACTGAAGAGCGCAAGAGAATAAACAAAATTGTAGATACACGTAAGAAAGCGATTGCATACTGCGATGATATCAAAGGAAAATATTTTGATAAAATCCGCTATGCTGTTGATAAGCTGGAACTAATAGTTGATGACGAAGATTGGCCTTTAGTGAAGTATCGTGAAATGTTATTTTTAAGATAATTCAATATCAAATGAATGACGAAAGGTCTCAAGGATTATCCCTTGAGACCTTTTTTATAGTAAATCTAAAATAGCCTTTTTAATAAGTTGAGGGTTGTTCCATGGTACAAAATGATTCATATCCTCCACCATAATAACTTCTACAGAAGCATTTGTTAACATTTTTTTACCAAAGGCAGCATTACCAGGTGGAACTAACTTGTCTTGTCCACCTTGTATAATAATCGTAGGGGCTTTTATCTCAGACCAATTTGATTTCATAATTTCCAACTGGTCTTCCAGAAAGTAAATCTCATCATTTGTAACCCTAAAAGAAGTAGGTAATATCCATCTTAGAAATGGCGTATGCAGTGGCATTCTAAACCAATTTTCATTGGGCTCTAATTGTGGGTCTATTGATGGTGCTACCATTACCAACCCATCTATCAATTCGGGATAATCCATAGCCATTTTGGCGATTACGGGACCACCCAAAGAGTGGCCAATTAAAATGGTCTTAGTATGCGAGTGGTCTTCTAGTAGTTGGTGAAGAAGTCTTGACTGTTTTGCTAATGATGGTTCGCTATTACCAAAATCCGAGCGACCATAGCCAGGCCTATCTACGGATATTATTTGCACTTTTTCTATTAAGTCTTTGCTTTTGAAAAAGTGGACAAAAGCAGACCAACTGCCTGGAGCACCATGTAGAAAAATGGCAGTAGGTAGAGTATCGTAACCTATTGAAGCATAATTAATCGTTCGTTCACCAACCTTATACTGCCTGATAGTTGGTTTTAACTCCTGATTGACAAAGTATTTGTCAACCTCTTTACCACTCATGCGAAAGCTGAAACACCCAGACGTAAGCTGAAAGATCAATGCTGTAACCAGTGCCCAACTGGCAATTTTCAATAGTTTTGCCATGAAGGCTTATTTCTTGGCAAGAATGCTGTTGTATCTACTCTGGTCATTCAGTATATCAATAGCGGAGGAAATGTCTTCATCAACATCAAATGAAGATTCAATAGCACCACGCTCAAAGTAGTATCTTGAAGTAATATCCTCTTCTAAAAGAACCTTAATTTGCTTCTTGAAATCATTTAGGTCATTCTTTTTACTTTCAGCCAATGTTTGCTCCAGTTGCTTGATGTTAGATTTTATATCCTCATAATAGTTCTCTTTTAAGGCACTTTCCCTTAACGACTCCAAAGTGCTTTCTACACGAGTCTTGTAGCTATAGTCCTTGTCAGCTACCCAATTTTTAAAAGACTCATACTCCTCATCTGACAGTGAGAACTTCTTGGCAGAAGATAGTTTAGGATGATTGTAGAAATACTGAGTTGAAAAGTCAAAAATATGTCCTTTGGAATAAAGTGCATAAGCTACAGGTGACATGGACTCTTTTTCCACACTTAAATCAGGATTAATACCCCCGCCATCAAAAACAGACCTGTCGTTCATGGTTTTAAACTCGGATTTCAGAGAATCAGGAACCTTACCTACACTACCATCTTCATTTCTGTGAGAGTAATCTAATGCCTGAATACAACGGCCACTTGGAGTGTAATATTTAGCGGTAGTTACTTTCAGTTGAGCATTATATGTGAGTGGTCTGGTTATTTGAACTAAACCTTTACCAAAAGATTTTTGTCCAACTATTACACCTCGATCATAATCCTGAATGGTGCCAGCCACAATTTCTGAAGCCGAAGCACTTCCACTATTGATAAGGACTACCAATGGCATATTAATGTCTACCGGCTGGTTTAAAGTTTTATAGACTTGATTATGTTCTGTCACTTTACCTTTTGTGGAAACTACTTCTTTACCTTTTGGCAGAAATACGTTAGTAATGTTAACAGCCTCCATCAAAAGACCTCCAGGGTTTCCTCGAACATCAAGGATAACCTTTTTTGCACCCTCTGATTTTAGCTTGATCACAGCTTGTCTTACTTCTTTACCAGCATCTACGGTGAATTCCGATAACTTAACATATCCGATATCATCAGTTACCATTCCAAAGAATGGAACGTTATTGATCTTGACCTTTTCTCTTATAAAATTGAGTTTTATAGGTTCAGAAACATTATGACGCTTTACTGTCAGCGATACTGGGGTATTTGCCTGGCCTTTCATAAGGTCCGCAGTTTCCTGACGGCTGAGTTTAGTCACATCTATATCATCAATTTTCAACACCTCATCACCGATTTTCAGGCCATTCTTTTCCGCTGAATATCCTTCAATAATCATAACTATTCTGATCTTATCCTCAATCTTACTAGTCAACGCACCAATGCCACCGTACTGGCCTGTACTTTGAGTTCTAAAATCTTCGATATCATCTTCAGGAATATAATTTGTGTAAGGATCCAGTGAGGCCAACATGGAATCAATACCCTTTCTTATGACCGTATTAGGGTTCACTTCATCAACATATAGTGCATTGACTTCTTTGAATAGAGTAGCAAAAATGTCCAGATTTTTGGCTATTTCGAAGTATCGCTCGCCAGGACTGGTAAACGAAAACAAGGTTATGGCTATTGTTAATACCGCAGCAACGGCACTTCCTTTGATCAACTTACTCATACTATACTATTTCAATGCTTTGCAATAATAACGATTAAATAGCTTCTAGGGTTGAAAACTATTTCAATTGAGAAGATGATTTTCCCACTCACCCATACCTTCCAGCTTAACATTTATATTCCTGTGTTTTGCTGAGGCTATAAAATTTTGAATGACCTCTTTCACGTCATGATCAATATTTTTTGTTTTAGAGCCGTCTATTATAACATTAGTATTGTCGCCTATATCACGTAATGCTAATAGTAGACTACCCTTATTCAAAAAAGTCACTTCTTCCGAAAGTTTAATTAAGATTTTATTGCCTTCTGGGTGATCATTATGCTCATAATTGAATGGAAATTGATAGTTATTTTTCAAAATGAAGAAAATTGATACAACCATTCCAATTCCAATACCACGAAGCAAGTCCGTAAAAAGAATGGCTAATACGGTTATGATAAATGGTAAGAACTGGTCCCAACCAAGAGAATACATCCGTTTAAAAAGTGAAATTTTGGCGAGCTTATATCCAACAACAATTAAAATGGCAGCTAATGAGGCCAAAGGAATAAGGTTAATCAGATTGGCAGCGAATACAATGGCAGTAAATAGTAGAACCCCATGAAAAACAGCCGATAATTTGGTCTGAGCTCCGGAACTCAGGTTTGCGGAACTTCTGACAATAACTGAGGTCATGGGCAGACCACCTATAAGTCCACTTATAATGTTACCCACCCCTTGGGCTTTCAGCTCTCGATTGGTTGGAGTTACGCTTTTGTGGGGATCGAGCTTGTCGATAGCTTCTATACATAGTAAAGTCTCAATACTGGCTACTATTGCAATGGTTATAGCTACTATATAGACTTGTGGATTTGATAGTTGGGAGAAATCGGGAAGTACTATCTGGTCAAAAAAACCTGAAAGGCCACTTTGTTCACCTATGGAAACCACGTGAGAATCTTTTAGAAAAAACTGAGGCAAGAAATTGTCATATAAAGCATTGATTAAGATTCCCGCCAGCACAACTATCAAACCACCAGGTATGATTCTGAAGAACGTTTTTTCTTTCAATGAAGGCCTTTCCCAAAACAATAGAATAGCTAATGACACAATAAAGATTATGATGGCACCTAATTCAAAATACTCTAGAGATTTGGCTATTTCTGTAAATGTATTTTCGCCATCTGCTTGAAAAAAACCTAAATCACCCTCATAGTCGGCATCGTATCCAACTGCATGAGGAATTTGTTTGAGTATAAGGATGATTCCTATGGCTGACAGCATGCCTTTAATCACGGAAGAAGGAAAGTAGTGACTAACTATACCGGCTCTTATATATCCAAAAATTAGCTGTAGTATTCCAGCTAAAACTACCGAGACCAGAAACGCTTCAAAAGAGCCTAAGGACTCAATAGCTCCAAATACAATGATGGTTAGGCCCGCTGCCGGTCCACTGACGCTTAATTTCGATCCGCTGAGGAATCCTACCACAACGCCTCCGATAATACCGGTGATCAGCCCGGAAAATAGTGGAGCACCTGAAGCAAGGGCAATGCCCAAACATAATGGAAGTGCAATGAGAAAAACTACAAGACCTGCGGGGAGGTCTGTTTTAGGACTTTTGAAAAGGTCATTCATTCAATCAGAAACGTCATTTGTGACAATAATACAAATCAACGACTTTGAGTTTGATATGTTCAATAAATTAAAAGAAAAGAATAGTCTATTTACTAGAACTCAATAGGTAAACTCAGAAAAGTGCTGTCCTTATGACCTTTTACTTCAAATGATACCTCAGGTACATTGTTACGCCAGGTTATGGATAACAAACCATAATTTCTTTTAATGATTAGTTCTCCAACCCGATATCTGTTGGATTCTTCCCAAACCTGATCCCAGGTATGTGAGAGTCCGCTGGAAGTGAGGTCATAAATGGCCGTTGGATAATTGTCAAGGGAGAGCTTTGATACTTCTGCAATATGACGATCACCACTTAAGAACATAACCCGTTTGGGTTGATGTTTCTTAATAAGATCGAACAAACGCTGTCTGGCTACTGGAAAGTTCGCCCACTTTTCGTAACCCTGTTCATCTGCTATAATTTGAGTTCCAGAAACAACGATATGTAAATCAGCCTTACTGTTAGAAAATTCATTTTCGAGCCAAGCCCACTGTTTTTCACCTAGAATATCACCACTCTCGTTCGGAAAATAGCGAGCTTTGCTTAAAGTATCTGCATAAAGTGTATCTCTATAATACCGTGTATCCAATAGCAAAAGCTTAATTAGCTTACCCTCAGATACCAAGTCATGACTCTGATAAACCCCTTGTTGACTTCTCAACGGATCATTAGGAGGTATGTCAAGAAAATTCAAAAGAGCTATTTGAGCTGAGTCCTTTCCCATATGATTAACACCTCCGTCATTGGATCCATAATCATGATCATCCCAAACACCATAAATCTCACTCACTTTCTTCAACTCGGTGTAGCCAGGACTATTCTTGTGGATATCATAGGCAGCGGTCATTTTTTCAAAATTCATTTTATCCGCATAAACATTATCGCCAAGCAGTACGAAATAATCAGGCTGTTGACTGGCAATCTCGCTCCACATTTGCTCAGGTAATGCCTGATCACTGCAAGAACCAAAAGCTATAGTGGTTATTTGTTCCTTTTCTTCAGGTTTTTGATTACACGAGAGTAGAATTGAAAATAATATCGGAAGGATTACAACTTTTTGCACGAACTAAAAGTAATAGGTTAGGTTTTAGGAATAGTAATTTTTAACATTAATTTTTTGTTAGCATTTATTCAAACACCTATGAAGCGCCTATTGTTAATCCTGTTCTTATTAGTATCAATTTCGGGCTTTACCCAAATAGATACAGAAAAATCGGTAATCAAATTTCAAATAAGTAATACCGCCTTCAATACGGTGGAGGGTACATTTACCGGCATGACAGGAACAGTGAGTTTCGATCCTAAAAATCTGACCAACTCAAAATTTGATGTCTGCGTGGATGCATCGTCTGTGAACACCGAAAATGAAAAGCGCGACAATCACCTGAGAAAAGAAGATTTCTTTTTTGTCGAAAAGTATCCCAAAATATGCTTTAGTTCTGCACAAATTGTAAAAACAACCAAAGGCTATAAAGTGACGGGCGATCTTACGATGCACGGAACTACCAAAGTGGTTGAAGTTCCATTTACATATAGCGATAAAATCTTTATCGGAGAACTTACTCTGGATCGCCAGGATTATGGAGTAGGGGGTAACTCCGTTTTAGTAGGCGATGAGGTCGAGTTGGAGATTGTTTGTACTTTAAAATAGATTAGTTAGCTACGGATTGGGCCTCTTAATTATTACTTTTTGGTACGAGCTACAAGCTCGCGCCAGCAGGGGCAGGCTTTCGCTAAATGATGGTCTCAGCGAGACGCTAAGACCAGTTGGAGGCCTTCCTCGCTAAAAATAAAATGCAGGCGTTCTTGAAGTAGGATTACTTCGAAGAACCGTAACGAGTTGGCTCGTATATGTCATCCACTTCTTTGTAATTCTCAGGGTTGGCTAGTTCATAGCTTTCATTTCCAAAAAACTCCTCCCACATCCATGCAAAAAAGTACTTAGGCTCAGATGGTGGAGCAAATGAAACTAAGTTGGAATAAAATAATCCTTCAAAGTCTAACTTGTTTGTGGTCAAAAAGTAAGATAAGCTGAGCTTGAACCGACCTTTATAATCATCAGACATTTCCTCAAAATTCGGTTTCAATTTTGAGGAAATTATCTCCTTTACAATATTTTCATCATCTGAGTCAATGTTTGTATAGTCAAAATCGGTATCATAATCATCTATCTCAGTTAAGTGACCCATGATATCATCTATGTAATTAGCATTTACAGTATTCACATTATCTAAGTTTTGGAAACATTGTTAATAATTTACCATTTCGGAATATTGCCCTGACCTTGGTCGTTTGAGATACAAAAGTTCCACTACGAGCCAAATAACCTTCCTCCCCTCGTCCTCGTTTGCAACGAGGATGAATGAGAAGTCTGTTTTTAACAGGCGATATCATACGACTATTACTTTTATCATTCCTTTGCCTCCGGCATAATCTATTGCACTACTAGTAATGATCAGGGTGATTAACTATTCCAGCTTCTACAGGATTATTATGAATATAGTCTATTTTGTCCATAATAGTTGGAAGAGAGTGAATGAAATAACTACGTCAAAAAAGTCCCAAACTCAGGTAACAAAAAAACCGGACTTTCTCATGATAATGAAAAAATCCGGTTTAGTACCCAGGGCCGGAGTCGAACCGGCACGTCCGAAGACATTGGTGTTTGAGACCAACGCGTCTACCAATTCCGCCACCTGGGCTTTTGAAATTGGGTTGCAAATATGATCAATGATTAAGTATTATACAATATCAGACTTAATATATTTCTGAGAAGAAAAGGCAACGGGTTTCTCTGCAAATAAAACTTTTGTACTTGCCCAAACCCCTTTAAATAATTCTGAGTGTCGGTAATTATCCAGTGCATTATCATCTTCCCAATAACTGTAGGTGCTGTAGATAGCAGGATTGTGATAGTCTTTCAACAACTCCAAATGTGAACAACCGGGAAAATTTCTGATCTTTTCTTTACTTTCATCAAACACTTTCAAAAAGTCGTCAACTCTATCTTCCTGAAAGGTCATTCGCACAATTCTTATCAGCATAATTATAGTCTTCTAACTCTCGTCAATATTAATTATAACAGGACTATCATAACCCAGGCCAAGCAAATCACAGGCACTACCCTGATTGATGCCAATTTCTAATAACTCTTGCTCATTGAATACTACAAAAATATCACCTGCTTCAGCATTATAGACATTTTCATGAACTCTACGACTATTTTCTCTACCAAAAGTGATGTTGTAAGTTTTATTCGTGCACAATATGTCAAAGGTCTTCTTGTCGATATTGGTTATAAGGTTGCCAAAATGATCTACACGAATAACATGACCCGATATCAAGCTTTTGTTGGCTTTTAGGTGTCTGCCGAGCATTTTTTTAAAGCTTTCAATAGGTTGTCCGAGATCAGTAATGTTGGTGCCGCTGGCCAATTTCGCGGCAGCTGCGGCAAAGTGGGCTTTAGCGGGGAAAGTACTGCTTATTTTTTCGTGATTGATATCTACCTGAAATTCTGCAATCTCTTCGCTTATCAATCCGAACAATCCGTTGTCTGTTCCTATAAAATAGTGACCTTCCAGTTTAATGGCTATTTGCTTATCTCCAGATTGTCCGGTGGAATTGATGGCAACAATATGTACCGTTCCTTCGGGAAAATCTCGAAAGACAGATCGTAAAACGTAGGCGCCATGAGCTATATCACAAGGATTGATCCGGTGGCTAATATCTACTATATGAAGGTTTGAATTAGTAGCAAGTATTTTAGCTTTTACTGCCGCGGTATAATGGTCACTTTCACCGAAGTCTGACAAAAATGTGATTATGGCCATATAATTCTTTGAGAGTTGGGTTACTACCCGTTTGTTCAGCAGTTGTTATTCCACTATTTTTGCTTGAAACAAAATTAGATAAATTTTGTGCTTAAAAAATTCCACTTAAAACAAATTCGTCTTTGGTAGAAAAAGTTATTACGCTTGAAAATGTATCACTTCTGGATTTCCTCGGTGTTGAAAACAAAAATATCAATGAAGTAGCCTCAGCGTTTCCTAAAAGCAAAATTGTCTCTCGTGGCAATGAAATTAGAATTCAGGGTTCATCTACTGAAATTCTTAAAATTAATGAAATTCTAAACTCTCTTGTAGATCACTACCATAAATTTGGTAAAGTGACCGAAGAGAATGTACAAAATTATCTGGCTCAAGAGGCTGAAGAGAAACTCTCTGAGGAGGAGGAGGTATTGATTTATGGCACTAAGGGATTTTCTATCAAACCCAAGACCATTAACCAGCAGAAGCTGGTATACTCTGTAAGGGAAAATGACCTTGTTTTTGCTCTGGGCCCGGCTGGTACAGGTAAAACCTATATCTCTGTTGCTTTGGCGGTGAAGGCTTTGAAGAACAAAATGGTGAAAAAGATCATCATTACCCGACCTGCGGTAGAAGCTGGTGAAACATTAGGGTTCTTGCCGGGGGATCTAAAGGAGAAATTAGATCCTTATCTACGCCCTATTTATGATGCTCTTCACGATATGGTGCCAGCTGAAAAGTTGCGCTACTACATGGAAAATAATGTCATAGAAATAGCCCCATTGGCTTACATGAGAGGCCGGACATTGAACAATGCTTTTATTCTTTTAGATGAAGCGCAGAATACAACTCCTATGCAAATCAAGATGTTCTTGACACGTATGGGACCAGATTCAAAGGTGATCATTACAGGAGATACTTCTCAAATTGATCTTCCTAAAAAACAACGGTCCGGACTCATAGAATCTACAGACATTCTCAAAGGTGTCAAGGGCATAGGCTTTATAAGGCTTTCCGGTAAGGATGTCGTTCGCCATAAGCTGGTTAAGGAAATAATTGATGCGTATGACTCGCATGAAAATAGTGATAAGTAATGCCAATAAACGTTGTAACTGTTAGCGATCCAGCTGATTTAGAAAAAGCATATGATATACGAAAGAAGGTTTTTGTTGAAGAACAAAAAGTGCCTTTATATGAAGAAATAGATCAGTATGAAGAGGCTTCGATTCACCTTTTAGCCTTGCAAGAAGGAGAACCTTGTGGAGCCTGCCGTTGGAGATTTACCACAGAGGGTATAAAGCTTGAACGATTTGCTGTACTTCAAGAGTTCAGAGGTAAACAAGTAGGTAGTGCGTTAGTTTCAGCTTGTCTTCAAAGTATCTATAACCATCCTAATTTTAATGATCAACCATTATACCTCAATGCTCAGCTGGATGCAATACCTCTTTATTCAAAATTTGGTTTTCATTCGGTAGGAGATAAATTTTTAGAATGCGAGATAGACCATTATAAGATGGTCAAGAGGTAACTATGTTCCGATGGGTGCCATACTCTCTAGTTAGAATCACTTTATTTTATATTGCAGGAATATTACTCGCTATTTACCAAGGAGATATTCTTTCCAGAAGCCAGGCTTCCATACTAGTACTGAGTCTATCTATTTCATTCTTAGTGTTATGGTCCATCCTCAGGAAAGTTTCATTTAGAAAATTCAATATTCTACTTAGTGCCACAGGTTTCTTATGCATACTCTCGTTTGGCTTTCTAAACCTTAAGCTTTTCAATCAATCGTTAGATGATGATCACTTAATACATGCCTCTAACATAGAAGCTTATCTTGCTAATGTTGTTGAACCAGCCTACTCGACAGAGAAAACCAACCGCTATTTAGTTGAACTGCAATCAGCTAAAATTGACAGTACCTGGAAAATAGTAAAAGGGAAGGCCTATTTGTACATTAATAAGCGACATGATGAAGTTTATGATTATGGAGATCAATTGATAATCAATGGATCGCCTCGACTATTGTCGCCCCCTCAAAACCCTGGAGAATTTGATTATAAGCGATTCCTGACTTTCAAGAATATATATCATCAGCAATATTCTGATGGTACCAATATCAGGTTAGTCGGTGTTCATAAACGATCCAACTTTATGAGTGAAGTGCTCTTGATCCGTCAATGGGCTGTTAGTGTTATAACCAAATTTGTAAAAAATGAGCGGGAGCAAAATATAGCACTGGCATTAATTTTAGGAGTTAAAGATGGTTTGACTGATGAAATAAAAAATGCTTATTCTGCCTCAGGTGCTATGCATGTACTAGCTGTATCAGGCTTACACGTAGGTATTGTTTATGGTATTGTGCTTTTGTTACTGGGTAGGATGCAATCTTCCAAGAGTGGAAGGTGGATTTTAGCAGTTACTGCGTTGGTGATTCTTTGGGGCTATGCAGCCATCACTGGGTTCTCACCTTCTGTTTTGAGGGCAGTAACTATGTTCAGTTTTATTGCTGTGGCTAAAGCGTCTGGAAGAACCACCAATATCTATAATACGCTTAGTGCTTCGGCCTTTGTTCTCCTACTATTTGATCCGTACTTGATAATGTCTGTAGGTTTTCAATTATCATACTTAGCCGTTTTAGGGATCGTTTATGTTCAACCTAAAATTTATAACCTTATTATTTCCAAGAATTATGTACTAGACAAAGTTTGGGCTATCACCAGTGTTTCTATAGCCGCTCAATTGGCTACTTTTTCTTTAGGAATACTTTATTTTCATCAGTTCCCTACCTTTTTTCTTCTATCTAATTTAGTAGTTATTCCAGGCGCATTTCTCATTCTGTTAGGTGGTTTGCTTTTAATTGCCGTTAGCTTTTCGACTGTATTGGGATCGGCTGTAGGTTATCTTCTTAACGGATTAATTTACTTGATTAATGAAGGTGTTTTTCTTATTGAAGAATTGCCTTTTAGTCTTATTTCAAACATTTACATAACAACTCTGCAGACTTGGATGATTATAGGCCTTTTGTTGTGCCTTTTTCTGTTCTTTCAGAAGAAAAGAATTTATTACCTGCAATTAACTTTAGTCTTAACATGCTTATTTGGAGTTACAAAGGCCAAGCACATTTATGCGAATAGTAAATTGCAAAAAATGACTATTTATAAAATCAATAATCACACGGCTATTGATTTGATATCTGCAGGAAAATCAAAACTATTAACTGATTCCGTATTATGGAATAATGCAGATAAGAAACGGTTTCATATTACGCCAAATCAACTTCGCTCTGGTATTTACTCTTCTCAACTAGCCAATTATGAGCGTGTTGAGGATAAAAGTGATCTGGTGTCTTTTGATTGGCAAGGTGAACAGTTGACTATATTGGATGTACCGATTTACAGGTATTCATTTGATGAAAAAATTATCTCACCGTATCTGTTAATCTCTAAAGGATTTAAAGGCTCCTTGTCTGAAATAAACAAGACTTTTGAATATGACTTACTTATTATAGATGGTTCTTTAAGCAGCTATAGAGCCAATAAATTGGAACAAGAAGCAAAAGAATTAGAAATAAATTATTATTCCGTTTTTCATAACGGAGCACTTGAAATAACTATATGAATATGGAATTTGTCACATACGAAGTATCAGATAGAATTGGCTATGTCACTCTAAATAGGCCTGAAAAACGCAATGCATTGAATGATCAGGTTGTGACTGAATTAAAAGAGGCATTCAAAAGAGCTTCAGAAGATTCAAACGTGAAAGTAGTTGTCTTAAGAGCCAATGGAGCTGCATTTTGTGCTGGAGCTGATCTTGCTTATTTGCAACAACTTCAAAAGAATACATTTGAAGAAAACCTGGAAGATAGTAATCACTTAAAGGAACTCTTTTATCAAATCTATACGCTTGATAAAATTGTGGTCGCTCAAATTGAAGGGCACGCCATAGCTGGTGGATGTGGTCTTGCCACAGTCTGTGATTTTGCCTTTTCTGTACCTGAGGCAAAATTTGGCTATACCGAGGTGAGAATCGGTTTTATTCCAGCTATTGTTAAGGTATTTCTTCTAAGAAAGATTGGAGAAATGAAGGCTAAAAGGTTATTGTTAACAGGTGAGTTAATTGATGCCAATGAAGCTAAGCAGCTGGACCTGATTAATAAAGTGGTTGATGGAAGCGATATAGTGAAAGAAGTAAGTGCTTTTTGTCAAATGTTGATCAAGAACAACAGTGGTCAGTCTATGGCTTTCACTAAAAAGATGATTTCTGATGTGCAGAGTATGTCATTAGAAGATGGTTTGCAACACGCTGCCGAAATGAATGCAAAAGCCAGGGCAAGTGAAGATTGTCAAAAGGGGATTGCATCATTTTTGAATAAAGAGCCTTTTATTTGGTGATTGAACTGGCTTTCTCAGACAAGTATATTTACCAACTTCCTGAAGGGCATAGGTTCCCTATAGAGAAGTATGAATTGGTAAAGGAGCAACTTGTATACGAAGGGACTATTTTAGAAAATCAACTTTTTGATCCAGGATTGGTATCCGAAGAGCTGATCATGAGTGTTCATTCCAAGATCTATTGGAGTCACTTAAAGAGGCTGTCTTTACCTCCCAAAGAAGTTCGAAGGATAGGTTTACCTGTTACTGATCTTTCTGTTAAAAGAGCTAGAAATAGCGTAGCAGGTACAGTTGAGGCCTCTAAGCGTGCTTTGGAGAATGGATTAGGTATCAATTTGTCAGGAGGAACCCATCACGCCTATGCTGATCATGGTGAGGGTTTTTGCGTTTTAAATGATCTGGCCATCGCTTCTAAAAATTTGATAAATAATTATTTAATCAAACAAATACTCATAGTTGATTTAGATGTACATCAGGGCAATGGAACTGCGAAAATATTCGAACAAGATGAACGAGTCTTTACGTTCTCAATGCACGGTGAGAATAACTACCCCTTAAAAAAGGAAACATCAGACTTAGATATTCCTCTCCCAAAGGATACTGATGATGCTTATTATCTAAACACACTAAGTTTAAATTTAAAAGCTGTTTTAAAAAAAATAGAACCTCAGTTTGTGTTTTTTCAATCTGGTGTAGATGTAATGAAAGGAGATAAATTGGGAAAACTTGCTTTGACAAAGGAAGGTGTGAAGCAACGAGATGAAATTGTAATTGACATGTGCAAAAGACTAAGTATCCCTTTGACAATTACCATGGGAGGAGGATACTCTTCCAAATTGCTAGATCTAGTCGATGCCCACTGCAATACCTTTAGAACGGCCATTGATCATTATTCTTAATTAAGAGGGGGGGAGACTCTTTTAATGTTAAGATAGAATCCCGATGCAAATTGAGACGACCTTATTTAGCGGTCTTTTTTGTTAATTTCGTTTGTAGATCATATGGAAGAGAAATATACCATATTAAAAAAGTATTGGGGCTTTGAGAGTTTCCGACCAGTTCAGGAGCAGATCATTGATGCTGTTTGTGAAAATCAGGATGTTCTGGCACTGTTACCTACAGGTGGAGGTAAGTCAATATGTTTTCAACTTCCAACTTTACTGACAGATGGACTTTGTATAGTGGTTACTCCATTGATAGCTCTAATGTATGATCAAGTAGAGCAATTGAAAAAGAAAGGAATAAAGGCAATCGCTATCAACTCTTCATTAACCAAAAGAGAAATTGATATTGGTCTTGACAATTGTATTTATGGTGATGTTAAGTTCCTTTATCTATCTCCAGAGAGACTTAAGACTGACTTGTTCCGAGAACGGTTAACCAAAATGAATGTTTCTTTACTGGCCATTGATGAAGCTCATTGTATTTCTCAGTGGGGTTATGATTTCCGACCATCATATTTGGATATCTCCGAAATAAGATCACTCATTCCTAAAGTTAATATCATAGCGCTAACCGCTACGGCAACGAGCAAGGTAAAAGTCGATATTGAAGAGAAGTTACATTTAAAGGAAGCGAAGGTTTTTAAAAGAAGTTTTGCACGTACTAACCTTAGTTATTCAGTGCGCCTGGTCGATGATAAAGAGAAGAAACTTATAGAGGTACTTAAAAGTGTTCCTGGAAGTACCATTGTTTATGTAAATACCAGGAAGGCTACAAAAGAGATCGCCACACTATTATATAGAAATGGTGTAAGCGCGGATTTCTATCATGGTGGATTACCACATGATGAGCGAACTTCTAAACAACAGAAGTGGATTGGAGATCAGACCAGAGTTATCGTTGCAACCAATGCATTTGGAATGGGTATTGACAAACCAAATGTACGATTGGTTATTCACATGAGTTTGCCACAAGATTTAGAATCATACTACCAGGAAGCCGGACGAGCTGGTCGGGATGAAAGAAAGGCTTATGCCCTAATTATTCATAATCAGGCCGATATAGAGGAGTTGATGCAACGTGTACGAATACAACATCCATCATTGGATTTAATGAAGCGCGTATATCAGGGATTGGCTAATTACTATAAGTTGGCTATCGGTAGTGGAGGTGAGAATAGCTATGACTTTGATATCCATACTTTTGCAGAGAAGTTCAATTTCAACAATTTGGAGGCATACTATGCGATCAAGAAATTAGAAGAAGAAGGATTACTACAGTTAAATGAAAGTTTTTACGCTCCTTCGAGGTTATTTTTTACTGTTGATAATAAAGTGCTATATGAATTTCAAATAGCCAATGCCGTTTTTGACCCCTTGGTCAAGGCTATATTAAGACTTTATGGAGGAGAAGTATTTAGCCAGCACCTAAATATATCAGAACGTCAAATTGCAGATTATTTAGAGACTACTGAGTCAAAAATAAAGGCTGCCTTAGTAAAGCTAAATGAGTTATCGATTGTGGACTATGACTCAAAAAAAGATCAGCCACAATTACTATTTGTTAATCAAAGATATGGTGTTGATGAGCTACCAATTGATAAAGTTAGGGTAGGGGAACGCAAGTCGAATGCTTCAGGTAAAATGAACGAAGTGATAAAATACATAAAAAATAGTGATCGCTGTAGAACGGCTCAATTACTAGGCTATTTTGACGAAAGGGACTTTGATAAATGTGGTATTTGTGATGTCTGCGTGGAGGAGAAAAAAGAAGATTACAATCATGAAATGCAGCACTATCGAGAACAGATTTTTGCCATCATGTCGGAAAAGAGTTACGTGATAGATGAATTAATAGATATCATCAATCCAATTCATAAAGAAGATTTTCTGGAAGTAGTGAGGCAAATGGTGGATACTAGTGAGTTGAGTTATGACGAGCATTGGATGTTGAAGATGAACTGAATTCAATTTTATATAAGTTATTGTTTATGTTAATCATAAATACAATAAATTAAAATAAATAAAATGTTTTTTTAACATTTGCACCTGAATTGTCATCTACCAAAATCGAATGACCGGACTTACAGATAACCTAACCAATCCTGCATTACTTTTTTTCTTATTAGGTATTTTCGCTTCACAAGTCAAAAGTGATTTAAGGATTCCAGATAACTCCTCCAAGTTTATTTCTATCTACCTGCTGCTTTCAATTGGTTTTAAAGGGGGACAGGAATTGGCCCATAGTGTCTTTAATCTTGAGATATTCGGAAGTATGTTCCTAGGGCTATTTCTTGCCATGGTGGTTCCGGTATTTTGTTTTTTTATTTTGAAGCAAAAGCTAAGTATAGAGAATTCAGGAGCTATTGCAGCTGCCTATGGTTCTGTAAGTGCAGTTACTTTTGTGACGGCCATCTCATTTTTAGAATTTGAAGGTATTCAGTTCGGTGGCCATATGATTGCCGTAATGGCTTTGATGGAAGCTCCGGCTATAATTGTAGGGGTCCTTCTCATAAATATATACAATAAGAAAAGGCATGGTGAAAGCAGTGCGAGCATGTCCTCCGTCATAACTCATTCATTAAATAATGCTTCAGTACTCTTAATTATAGGTAGTATGATCATAGGCTTTTTGGCAAGTGAGCAACAGGCAGAAGGTATAAAACCATTCACTACTGATATATTCAAAGGCTTTTTGGCAGTGTTTTTATTAGATATGGGAATTACCGCTGGTAAGCATCTAAAAAGTATGGCAAGTAATGGTTTGTTTATTCTATTATTCTCTTCGATTATACCTTTTATTAATGGTTTAATAGCGCTGTTTATTGCTTCTACATTTACTGATTCAGCAGGTAATATGCTTCTTTTTGCACTGCTTGGAGCGAGCGCTTCCTATATTGCCGTACCTGCTGCAATGAAAAACGCTGTACCCAAAGCTAACCCTGGTTTATACCTTCCTATGGCACTTGGTATCACTTTCCCTATCAATGTAATCATAGGTATTCCGTTTTATTACATGATTATTATGAATATGGCCTAATCCAAGATTGGATGCATGTGATTATCGTTTCCAGTCATTTGCCAGTGACCCAATGAAATGGGTATATTACCTATACTGTTGAGTTTATCTAAGAAGTCTTTTATCTTGAACTCTTCTCCTTCAACTTCCTTTAACCTGGCATAATCAGCCATTGCATCTTCAACCAAATACTTACCAGTAATATAGCTCGTTCCATATCCTGGTTGTCTCAGGTATAAGTGCTGCTCAAATAATAGTAATTCTTTTTCAGTTTTCATCCAACCTCTGGGAGTCCATTCTGAGTGAATACCCCCAGCTTCTTCCATGGTCATTTCATTGGCATGAGCATATAATGAACCCAGGCCTCTTGCTGCTCTTTGAGCTATGAGTATGTATACAATTTCTTTTACCCTTGGATTGTCATCATATAACCCTGCTTGCATAAATAATTCTTCAGCAGCGGTGGCCATACCTTCATTGCGAGAGTCGAAGATGTTGTACAAGAGGGCTTCCTTTCTTATGGGACTTTTATGAGGCTCATTATCCATTCTCGCTAATTCGAACCAATGATAAAAATGAGAATATAGAGGTCTGGGATCATAGTGTGCTGTGATCCAAAAGAAATTACGTGTTTCGTTTGGTACAAATTGTCCTAAATGAGCATCCAATGCTGGTTTAAAGTATTCCTTCACCGATACTATCTCATCTTTTTCAAGAAATGACAGCAGGCTTTCTGCGGATTTTTCCGCCAGTTTTTGATAAGCCTCCGGAGAATCGGCAGCACTGAGTTCCGGTAAGTCTCTGTTATTATGCTCCTCTAGTTTTAATGATGACCATGCCCGCGCCAATTCGCTTTTTAAAAGCATCACCTCATCCTCCCATGTTAAGGGTACCAAATGCACATTTTGTAAATACCATGAATAATTTTCTTTACCAATTCCCGAGGGTCCAGACTTTGAAGAGGCTTGTTTTTCTAACCATTGTGCAAACTCATTGGTGGAATTAGCAGCCTCATTGATAGCAGTTACTAAATCCATATCATCTTTTACACCTTCTTGATTCAAAATATCCAGAAGATCGTCACTCTGATTTTTGATATCTCTTATACCCGCTACCCATAAGTCTTTGGCATTGCCGGTTAGGTTATCCATAGCTTGTTTATTAAGAGCTGGAATTACTGCCAGATCACTCATGAGACGCTGTTTTTCGGATTGATTTAAAGGAAATGAATAGGTCCAAATTTCTGTTGTAGCATGGTGAGTGGGGCCTTCATGTGCTGGCACATCACTGCGTGATGTCCAAAGCGACTTATAAAATGCTGGATCACGAGTCCATGGTTTGAGTATATTATGGTTGAAGTCATAGCCATTCATTTCTGCCCAAATGACCATCCAATCAACTTTATTATCCAGCGACCATCCTGAAGTGTCAAAGGCAACAAGTCGTTCTTGTAATTTTTGAAAAGAAGACCAACGCTCTTCAAAGGTTTCTTTGGTATAATCTGGAGCTTGCTCTTTTAAAGGAGGTTTTTCAAATTGTCTCCATTCTTCGAATAATGTAATCAAACTATCGTAATCTGTAAGTTTCTTTACTTGACTTGCGGGACTTGTAATTAGTCCCAAATAGATCAATAGGGATAAAGTGATTGTTTTTATTTGCAATGTTTTTAACTTAAAATAGTCTGATAAAACTAGTCTATAACAATAATTTTAGTATCAAACTTACCGCTCATTCCTGCTGTTTTAACCCTTACATTAAAAGCATCATCATTAAATAACTCTGGTACAACTGCCTCAATTTTGAATTGGGATAAAGTTTTAACGTCTACTATCGTGATATTTTGGCCTATAAACTGAACACTATTACCCGTTGGTGCAAAGTTAGAACCTGTTATATACAACTTCTCACCTTTTTTTATTTTTCGAGGTTGGACATCAGAGATTACAGGGGGATTGCTACCTAGGCTTATAAATGATTTATTCTCGCTATATGATAAAAAAGATTCTGACCTTACGAACGCTCTTACAAAATATTCGAATCGATTTTCTAGCCCACGATTCATGCGATAACTAAAAAGTGTGGAATTTAGAGGTGTATCAAAAACAATTTTATAGCCAGATTCAATTGCAGGGTTTTTAGTCTTCCCATATACAAATCCATATTCGATGATGTTATTATTGTTGATTTGTATAATTCCAGAGTTAAAAGTAGCGCCATCAGATCTAATTTCAGTTACTTCATCAATATCAACAACGGGGTAATTAATAGCAGGTAAGTCGTCATCTGAACAGCTTGTCAGAGCCATTATTAAACAAATATAGTTTAAGAGCTTAATTTTTTTTGAGGATAAAAGATGTTTCAAATTTATTAATTCTAGCATTAAATTGACCTGAGGCATTTAAGTTGCTCATTTGGGTATATGTGGCTTGAATACCAATAGATGTTTTGCCAATACTGACTAGATAACCCAAACCAAATTGAGCGCCTATCTGATATCTTGAAATATTAAAAGGTTCTAAGCCACCAAGTATTTCTATTACTCCTCTTGTTGACGCTTCACTCTTTTGAGTTAAATTGGAATTAATAACTATATTATTATCAAATCCGATTAAAGTGTAAACGGAGTTTTTGCCATTATTCAACTTATATTTAAATGAAATGGGGACAGATAATGTAGTTAAGGAAATTTTGATTGAGTGATTTTCGACCCTAACCGGTCCAGATGGAATACTTTTAAAGCTACTGAATGCAGCTGTTGAGAAATAACTTCCAAATTGATATGATAATTTTTTAGAGGTATTTGGAGAGTTAATTTCAAGCATTAAACCAAATTGTGGATTGGTAGATTTATAATTACTGAGTAAATACCTTTCACCGTTACTTGATCTTTTTATATTTAACTTGGAAACGGCCACTCCGGTTACGATCCCAACTGAAATGTTGTTCCATTTTTTATATCTAAAGTGAGTAGTGAAATTTGAGCCTTTACAATAATTGTATTTTGCAACGAGCTTACTAAGGTCTCTCGAATCTAATTTGGTAGTGGCTATCTTTACTTCTTTTTCACTCAAACAATCGCTCAATAAAAAGGAAACTACTCCTCGCCATTTATCCGTTGTTGAATTATGATTTTTTTTTAAGGTAAAACTCTCATTTTTCTTCTTGATTATGAAATCATCACTATCCTTATATAAAGTCAAGTCACTACTGTATACTAGTACTTGAACAAATCTCTCGTCCAATAAAAAATAATTTTTTTTAGTGGCTATTGAATGAAATAATTCCCCATTAGTAAAGCCATAACCTGCTAATTCAACTGAACTATAGTTTGCTTTTAATGTATTATTAGTAAAAATAACTTTTTCTAAATCAGAGCGATAAGATACTCCACCAAAAATAGTATCATTTTCGAGAGTAATTATAAAGCCTTCTTTATAATTATTTTGAGCATAAATAGCTGCGTTAATAAACAATGCAATAATCAGAAATAAGTACTTAGAGCTATTCATTTTCCTTCGCAGCTATCAAGTTTAATGCCGAACCCGCTCTGAACCAACCTATTTGCTGCTCATTATAAGTGTGATTCACTTTGATTGCATCAGAAGAACCATCTTCATGATTAAGTTTAAGTGTTAGCTGCTTGCCTTCGGCAAATTGATCCAAGTCTAAGAAGTCAATTGAATCATCTTCCAAAATTTTATCGTAGTCACTTTCAGTAGCGAAAGTAAGTCCAAGCATTCCTTGTTTTTTGAGATTGGTTTCATGGATTCTTGCGAAAGACTTAACTAAAACTGCTCTAACTCCAAGATGTCTTGGTTGCATAGCTGCATGTTCACGTGAAGAGCCTTCTCCATAGTTGTGATCTCCAACTACAATGGAAGGAATACCTTCAGCTTTGTAAGCTCTTGCAGTAGCGGGAACCGCTCCATATTCGCCTGTCAGTTGATTTTTAACTGAATCTGTTGCGTTATTAAAGTAATTGACAGCTCCTGTCAGTGTGTTATCTGAAATATTGTCCAAATGACCTCTAAATCTCAACCAAGGACCTGCCATAGAAATATGATCAGTAGTACACTTACCCTTAGCTTTAATCAAAAGCTTCATTCCAGTAATATTCTCTCCATTCCAAGGTTCGAATGGTGTAAGAAGTTGTAGTCTCTTTGAGTCTGGGGCTACTTTTACACTTACACTGCTTCCATCTTCTGCAGGTGCTTCGTAGCCATTGTCTTCTACATCAAATCCTTTTTCCGGTAATTCAAATCCTGTTGGTGGATCAAGTTTCACTTGTTCACCATCTTCATTAGTTAGTGTATCTGTCATTGGGTTAAACCCAAGATCACCACTTATTGCTACTGCAGCTACCATTTCCGGAGAAGTGACAAAGGCGTGCGTGTTCGGATTACCATCAGCTCTTTTTGAGAAGTTTCTGTTAAAAGAATGAATAATTGTATTCTTCTCTTTTTTATCAGCTCCTGCTCGATCCCATTGTCCAATGCATGGCCCACAGGCGTTAGTAAATATTCGCGCACCAAGCTTTTCAAAGACATCTAATATCCCATCTCTTTCAACAGTAAATCTTATTTGCTCTGAGCCAGGGTTGATACCAAAATCAGATTTGGGTTTTAACTTTTTATCGACTGCTTGCTGTGCAATGGACACGGCTCTTGTTAGGTCTTCGTAAGAAGAGTTGGTACAAGAACCTATGAGTCCCCATTCCACATCCATGGGCCACCCGTTACTTTCAGCTTCTTTTCTCATCTCGGAAACTGGTGTTGCTCTGTCTGGTGTAAAAGGGCCATTAATATGTGGTTGAAGCTCAGAAAGGTTGATTTCTATGACCTGATCAAAGTATTTTTCAGGATTTGCGTATACTTCATCGTCACCAGTAAGGTGTTCTTTAATTTCATTAGCAAGATCAGCTACTTCAGCTCTTTCAGTTGCTCTTAAATAACGATCCATTGATTCATCATAACCAAAAGTAGAAGTGGTAGCACCTATTTCTGCACCCATGTTACAGATAGTACCCTTTCCTGTACAAGACATGGATATTGCGCCATCACCAAAATATTCTACAATAGCACCTGTACCACCTTTAACGGTAAGTATGCCAGCTACTTTTAAGATAACATCTTTGGGAGCGGTCCAGCCACTTAATTTTCCAGTGAGCTTAACACCAATAAGTTTAGGCATTTTTAGTTCCCATGGCATTCCAGCCATTACATCAACAGCATCAGCTCCACCAACACCTATGGCTACCATTCCCAATCCACCAGCATTTACAGTGTGAGAATCAGTACCGATCATCATTCCTCCGGGGAAAGCGTAGTTTTCAAGCACTACCTGATGAATAATACCCGCTCCAGGCTTCCAAAAACCGATGCCATATTTATCAGATACTGACTCTAAAAAGTTAAAAACCTCACCACTTGCAGAAAGTGAGTTTCTAAGGTCTTCAACAGCACCTTGCTTGGCCATAATTAAGTGATCGCAGTGAACAGTGGAAGGAACAGACACCTTCTTTTTCCCGGCTTGCATAAATTGCAACAACGCCATCTGAGCTGTTGCATCCTGCATAGCCACTCTATCAGGAGAAAAATCTACATAAGATTCACCTCTGCCAAAAGCTTCTAACTTTTGATCCCCATGTAAATGAGAATAGAGTATCTTCTCAGATAGGGTCAGTGGCTTGTTTACCACTTTTCTTGCAGCTTCTATTTTAGCAGCCATTCCAGCGTAAACTGCCTTAATCATGTCTAAATCAAATGCCATATAGTATCTTATTTATTGTTGTCAATGTGAAATGATAAAGTTACAAATTATATCAATGTTATAAAGTGGCGAAACATCAAATTAGTAAAATCAAAATGAGGTATGTCAATAAGCCATTGATTCTGTCATTCTGAACTCGTTTGAGAATCTCTACCCATTATATACTCTAGAAGATGTTATTCCAAATCAAGTTTGAATGACGTCTTACTTTCGAGATAGCCTCCAAAAGTACATCTCAGAATTGCTGTAGTTCTATAGAGATCAATATCAACGCTTATTTGCTATTTATATAGTTCAAAAACTCATTCTTCGCTTGCTCCTCTTCAAACTTTCCGCCAAAGAAGGCAGTACCAGTTTTACTATTGGTGTCACCAACACCGCGTGAAGCAACACACATGTGGTTGGCATCTACAACCACTCCCACATGCTCTGTCTTTAGGACCTTTTGGAGTTCTTTAGCAATCTGCATTGTAAGTCGTTCTTGAACCTGCGGGCGTTTAGCGAAATATTGCACAATGCGGTTAATCTTTGAGAGACCAATTACCTCTCCACTTGAGATATAGGCTACATGTGCTTTTCCATAGATAGGTACGAAATGATGCTCGCAATGTGAATAGAAAGTGATGTCTTTCTCCACAAGCATCTGGTTATAATTGTACTTGTTTTCAAATAAACGAGCTTTCGGCTTATTTTCTGGATTGAGTCCACTAAACACTTCCTGGACATACATTTTGGCTACTCTGTGAGGAGTGCCGCTTAGTGAGTCATCAGTAAGATCCAACCCAAGAATATTCATGATCTCTGTGAAGTGTCCTTCAATCTTCTTTATTTTTTCATCATCAGGCATATCAAATGCATCCGCTCTCATAGGAGTATCCGTTGAAGTGCCTACATGAGCATCGGCTATTTCATCATCTTCTTTACGCTGGATATTCAACATAATTTCTTTCTGTTTCGTACAAAGTTATTTTTAAATCCAACGCCTCATCAATTTCCTTCCTTAAGATGTTGAATATTACCACGGCTATATTTTCCGCTGTAGGATTTAAGTTTTTGAAATGTTCCGTATCTAAATTTAAATTTTTATGATCAAAAATTCGTAGCACCTTCTCTTTGATAAGGTCGCTTAGTACTTTCATGTCATAAACATAACCTGTTTTGGGATCAATCTCCCCAGTTAATTTAACTACAAGATCATAGTTATGCCCATGATAATTGGGGTTATTGCATTTACCGAAAACTTTGTCGTTGGTTTTGTCATCCCACTCGGGATTAAACAATCTATGTGCGGCATTAAAATGCTCTTTTCTAAATATGGATACTTTCATTTATTCAATACAAACAGAGCAAAGCTATTTAATGTTCGATGAACTTTGCATATTATTTCATTGAATAACTACAATGGATGATGGAAGACAATGCCTGATTTATATGAATAGAGGGATTCTAGTTCTTTAAGATGAAGAAACCATTAAACAGTAGGCCATTACCGAGGTCAAGTTTGTAGTAATAAGTACCCCCCGGCAAATCCTTTGCTCCATTAGTATTACCACTACCTTCAAAACGAATTACATCATTGTCGTAGCCGTTGGCTTCGAACACTTTGCTACCCCAACGGTCATAAATCACTATTTTATTATCGGCATATGCTTCTATATTTTCTATTTCCAAAAAGTCGTGTTTATCATCTCCATTCGGAGATATAGCGTTGTAGATCGTTATGGGCGGACTGCCTGTGGACTCTCCTGAAACTTCTATAAAGATCACAGTTTCTGAACATGCTCCGAGAAAATCACAGACTCTCAATGTTAATTGATCGGTTCCGCTAAAGTCGATGTTTCTATAGTCCACAAGCAAATTATTGAAAGCATCTATGATGGCAGTGGCACCACTACTCGGTTGAACAATGATTTCAAGAGTTGTCAAATCAATATTATTATTCAGGTCCGACAGTAGCCCCTCAAGATTTAGGGTTATGGTGGATCCAGCTTCAGCTGAGACAGGAGTAATACCAATAAACGGAGGTTCATTTAGGATGTTTATCACAGCATTGTTGGTATCACAACTAGCACATTGATTACATACTTCAAAAACTACGGTATCGAGGCCGATGTTATTTTCTGATGCCAAATAGTCAATTGAGCCATCTGCGAGTAATGTAGCCATCCCTTTTGTTGGTATTTGCAAAATTGTAGTAGTCAAAACATCACCTGGACTACTTGTCGACCCGTTAAAAACATCAATAGTGATTGGCACTCCAATTGATGCATCTGCATTTTGCTCTACTACTTGTATAACGCTGTTAATGGATACGGTGAGTTGTGAAGTGACATTAACGCATGGAGCAATACCTGTGACTGTAAGTGTAAGAACGACTGATCCAGAAGTATGATCTGCGGTACTCGGAGTATAGACAGCATTAAGTGAAGAGGTGTTATCAAAGGTACCGGTTCCACTGGTAGACCAGAATTGTGATGAAAAATTCCCTGATGTAACTCCTGTTAGATTAACCACCTCAGTAGTACAAATTGATTGATCCGGTCCGGCATCGACTACCGGAACCTCATTAATGGTTACATTAAGTTGTGATGTGGCATCAGAGCATGCCCCAAGTGTTTCAGAAGCAGTTAGTGTAAAAATTAACGAGCCTGCAGCAATGTCACTGGCAGTAGGGGTATAAGTGGTGGTGATGCTTGTTGCATCAGCAAATGTACCTGAACCATTTGAAGTCCACATACTTGTGGCAGCAGAGCCGCCAATACTACCTGATAAACTCACAATTGCATCACTACATATAATTTGATCGCTCCCGGCATTGGCTGTTGGTAGAGATTGAATTGTGACGATCGTTTGAGAGACATCGGTACAAATTGCCATAGATTCGGAGGCTGTAAGTGTTAGAGTCACAGAACCTGAAGTGATATCATCGGTGTCAGGTGTGTAGATTGCAATTGGGCTGGAATCATTATCAAATGTACCTGTTCCACTTGTTGTCCAAAGGCTTGAAGTTGCACTGCCTCCTATAATTCCATTGAGAGTCACTGTACTTCCTTCACAAATAGTTTGATCTGATCCTGCTATAGATGTAGGGAGGTCTATCACATTTACTGCTACTAACATCTGACTTATGCAACCTGACCTATCGATCGATAACGAAGCAACAAAAGAACCAGCGGAAGCATAAGTAAAAGAAGTACTTCCGATGGTATTGTCATCTTCAAAACCATCATTATCAAAATCCCAACTATATGTATCTCCAGGCAATACATTGGTAGAAAGATCGCTGAAAGAAGTAGCAGAACCAGCACAAACCACATCCGCTAAGAAAGCTGCATTACCTCCATCACATAAATTAAATGACCCCATTTCAGTTTTACTCCAAAATTGATTCTCGTCTTGAACCCTTAGGAATAGATCATGTGATCCTAATGATAAAGTGCCTGTAGGTATAGCAAATGAAAGATCAATACTATCTTGTGGTGCAACCGGCTGCTGCATAGCGAGACCCACACCAGGATCAGTATCAATTGCATACTCATAAGTGATGATCTGTCTGCCTCTATCTACAAAGAATGGCTTATTCTGCGTAAGGCTCCATTCTCCATTTTGATCTTGTGCTCGAATGGTCAATAAATGAAACCCTTCTGTCAATGACCCGGTTGGTATGTTTTCAAGAAAATTAAGATTAGTGGCTGGTGTTATAGGGACATCAACGCCTGCTCCTTGACCTGGATCCGTGTCTATAAAATATTCAATTTTGGTAATGGTGTTTTGACTTAGGGTAGATGATTGGTTGACATAGAATACCTTATTTTCAGCGAGGCTCCATTTGCCATTTTGATCTTGCGCACGAACTGTCAGCAAATGAAACCCATCGGTCAGCGTTCCAGTACCTACGTTTTCAAGAAAATCAAAATTAGTGGCAGGTGTAACAGGAATGTCAACACCTGCACCATGTCCTGGATCAGTATCTATAAAATACTCAATTTTGGTAATATTATTTTGAATAAGTGTGGAGGATTGACTCACAAAGAAAACTTTACTTTCAGCAAGACTCCAGTTTCCATTTTGATCTTGAGCTCTAACTGTAATCATATGAAATCCGTCAGTTAAACTGGTAGTTGGTACATTTTCGAGAAAATCAAAGGTAGTTGCAGGTGTAATGGGAATATCCACTCCCAATCCTCTGCCCGGATCAGCATCAATAAAATATTCTATTTTTGTAATGTTATTATCGACCAACGAAGAGGATTGGTTAACGTAGAAAATCCTGCTTTCAGAAAGGCTCCATTCCAGATTTTCGTCCTGCGCACGTACGGTGATTGTATGAAAACCTTCTGTCAAAGATATAGTGGAGATGTTCTCTAAAACATTGACGCTGGCTGCGGGAGTAATAGGAATATCGACTCCCAGACCTCTTCCAGGGTCAACGTCTATAAAGTATTCTATTTTACTTATGTTGTTGATGGAAATGGTGGATGATTGACTTACGAAGAATACTTTATTTTCAGATAAACTCCATTCACCATTTTGATCCTGGCCGCGAACTGTTAATATATGAAACCCTTCAGATAGGGCCGTGGTTGGTATATTGATAGATAAATCGATCGTGCTGGAAGCAGCTATTGGGATATCTACGCCCAAACCTCTTCCGGGATCAGCATCAATAAAATACTCCATTTTTGTAATATCAGGTTGCGCTATTGAAGCAACTGATATTAGTATCAATAGGGATATTGCACTATAGTAGCTCGATTTAAGCATAAAAGCTCAACTAGCTAGTTTCCCTTTACTTTAATTTGCACTGGTAGGTCATCACCCTGAACTACAATGGTAGGAAATGTCAAAGATTGAATAGTAGGAATTAGAGTGCCTTCAATATCCATGGGGGAGGTGCCCCCAAATACCCCCATATCCGTGCCTCCTTCGCCAGTGCCTATAGCAGGTGAGCCTGTATCCAGATTCGGGTCAAATGTTGAAAAGTCAATGGCCAATGAAATCGGAACATTAATGAATAATGGGTTCTGTGCGGCTATATTATTTGTACTGACGTTACCATTGAGGGTTGAGAAACTGTCAGATCCTGCATTGCCTGTGGCGAAACTTAAATTGTTCTCAAACGTATTATTTGTAAAAGTACCATTAGCAGCAGGTCTTAGACCATGAAAAATATTATTCTTGACTGAGTTGCCATCAAAATTTTCAAAGGCAAAGACGCTTGGGTTACTTATACCTATGAATAAGTTATTTTCAATACTTGTACCATTGCTTGTTTTGACACAGCCATGACCAGTAGAATTAACTGTATAAATAACATTGTTGGCGATGATGATATTGGATATAGCTCCAGCCAGTAAGTCGATCTTTTCTTCCACGGTAGTTAATCCAGAACCAATGACATTATTTCTTATGATCATATTTGATATTGAGGTTGTGGCGCTAGCGTGCTGAATCCGTATAACCCTGTTATTTTCAATTAATATATTTGTTAAACTTCCTGCTGTTCCGCCAAGTGTTAGCTGATTTGTAATGTTTAATCCGGAAATTCTTGTTCCGCTGGCAATTGGGTCTGCAATTACGACTGTACTTACAATCGACAATTCCCCGCCATCGGTATCAGGATTTAACCCTATCCCATAAATTGTGAGCTGTTTATCAACAGTGGTAGCTCCATAGTTTGTTGAACTACGTGTGACATGAATGATGTCACCAGCTGAAGCAGCCGCTATGGCATCCGTCAATGCAGTTGCTCCGGTAAAAGTATTTGCACCCCCCACAGCTCCAGGATTGTTATCAGCCGTATATATGGTTTGAGCAATACCCATATGAGCAGATATTAATATTAAAGTGATCAGTTTTAACTTTTTCATGGGTCTAGTTTTTAGATTTTTAATAACACAACTGAATATTTACAGCTGCTTTATTAATTGTTTGTATATATGAATTTGCGTCATAGTTTAATTCTTCAAAATGAAGAAGCCATCCATGACAGTACCGTTTCCTAAATTTAACTGGTAGAAATAGGTTCCTCCAGGTAGTTCTGTTGCTCCATTGATATTGCCCTCACCGGTAAACTTTATATCTACATTGTCATAGGCGTTGGCTTCATAAACTTTGCTGCCCCAACGATTATATATGACAATACTGTTTTCAGTGTAGAAATCTATGTTTTCAATTTCCAAAAAATCGTGTTTATCATCTCCATTAGGTGATATAGCATTAAAAATGGTTATCGGAGGATCTCCAGGTAGGTTTACATCGATGAAGATAATACTTGTATCACAAGCTCCCTCTAGATCACATGCCTCTACGGCCAATTCATCTGTACCAACAAATACAACGTTAGTATAGTCAATTGTCAGCCTGAAATCTGAAGTTATTTCAGCAATTGCTCCACTTATAGGTTGTTGAACTATACTCAAAGATGAAGGGTCGAAATTATTGTTTGCATCAGAAATGATTGCCAATAAGTCTATTTCTACTCTTCCTTCAGGATCTACTGTTAATACACCAGGTTCAATTACAGGAGCATTGTTTTGAATATCAATGGAAAGAAAACTATCGGTGCAGTTATCACATTGATTACATAACCTAAAGTCTATGTTGTCCATACCAACAGTGCCATCATTAGGAGTATACTGAATATTTCCATTGGCTAACACTGAAGCCACTCCTTTTGATGGTTGGCCTAAAATTGTAGTAGTAAGCATATCGCCCGGGTTAGCAGTCGCCACAATCTGAACATCGGTTTCAATCGTTTCACCTAAAGCTACAGTTGCATTCACTGAATTGGTATTAATAGGTTGATTACTAGCGATCAAAACCTCATCAGAATCTGAGCACCCCACAACAGTATTAGTTATCGTCCACTGAAGCTGATTACTGAATGAAGTAATGCCTGAAAAATTTGATGTAGGATCAGTAGGATCAGAGATTGTTCCTGATCCTGACACAATGTTCCAAATACCGGTTTCATTTGAGCCAGGACTAGTGGCATTTAATACTGTATTATCTACACACAAATCCTGATCAACGCCCGCATTAGCCACGGGAGAATTTTCAACAGTAACAGTTTGAGAGAAGGTGTCAGAACAGGACGTTCTGTCTATAGTAAGTGAAGCTGTATAGGTGCCTGCAGTTACATATGTGAAGCTTACATCACCAGCAATGTTGCTGTCAATGAATCCATCACCATCAAAATCCCACGAATAGACATCAGTTCCTAATGTTCCTGTCGATAGATCAGTGAAATCTGTTGGGCTTCCTTCGCAAGCATTAGAATTAGAAAAATTGACAACAGGTATGCCTAAAACATTGATTACCAGACCTGTTGAGTCTCTACATCCGCTACGGTCTATGATAAGAGAAGCTGTGAATGAACCTTCAGAGGCATAAGTAAAACTGGTGTTACCTACGGTATTGTCATCTTCTATGCCGTCAGTATCAAAATCCCAAGAATAAACATCTCCAGCAAGTACGCCAGTTGATGTATCTGTAAATGTAGTTGGAGTCCCGATGCAGACATCCATACTAGTGAAATCTGCTGTTGCTGCATCGCATAAATTGAAGGGGTAGTAATCAGTCATACCAGTTGTGCCGTTGTCATTGATTACTCTTATCCCTAACTCATGTGGGCCAGCGCTTAAAGAAGTGGTCGGTAAATTGATGGTTTGATCTATGGATGCTGAAGGAGGTGTAATAAGAACCATATTACCATTTCCATATCCGGGATCACCGTCATAAAAGTACTCAACAGCACTTATCAGTCCAGGAGCGTATTGATCTACAAAAAAAGATCGGGCTTCCATTTCACTCCAAACACCATCAGCATCCATTGTACGGAAATGGATGGTATGATGCCCACCCGGTAGCGTGTTGGTGGCAGCAATGGTCGATACATCGATACTTGTTGATGAGTTAATTGGAATTATTGTGCCATTGCCTATACCAGGATCGGTATCAATATAATACCGTAACTCTACAATATTAGCAGTCGTTGTCAGGTCTGATTCACTTACATAGAAAGACCTTGATTCCAGATTGCCCCAGGTACCGTCAGAATCTAATGCTCTTGTATAAAACACATGAAAACCTGCTGCTAATCCGCTGGTAGGAATAATAGGACTTGTAGCCACATTGGTGGAGGTAAAAGGCCCTAAAGAGATGCCATTTCCATAACCAGGATCTGAATCAATGAAATATTCAATATCCACCACCGTGGCCTGGGTTGTTAGGTTTGAAGCACTGATATAAAATGTTCGACTTTCTGGAACCCCCCATTGGCCGGATAGATCTTGAATTCTAATGTATAGCGTATGAAACCCCTCTGACAAAGATGAAGTTGGTATTGTAAACGTTTCAAGAATGGAAGCACCCCCGCTTGTAGGTAATGGAGTATTTAAGCCTGCCCCTAAATCACCATCATCAATGTAATACTCTAGAGCACTAATATCTTGGGTTTGTGCTTTTTCAACAAAACCAGAAAACACTAGAAGTATTAATGAGTATCTTAAATACCTCATTAGTTTCCTTTAGCCCTTATTGTTACCGGTAGATCAGTACCGACTGGTATCACTGAAGGAATAGTAACTGATTGGATAAGTGGTAATAAGTTTCCTTCAAAATCAAAAGGCGTAGCGCCTCCTGACGGCCCAATATCTTCTCCATTAACATTGAGTGCTGGTGAACCGGCCTGTAAACTAAAATCAAAAGAATCATCCCAAAACTGTGTCAATGGGAAGTTTGCAAAAAGAGGGTCAAATGAGCTACTCACACTTTCAAGATTGCCAGATCCTGTATTTCCATTAGTAGTGGTGTTAAAGATATTTGAGGCATCGCTGCTATTTCCAAAGCTTAAATTGTCAGTCCAGGTATTGCCTGTTGAGTTAACAGGAATGTCAACTCTTACTCCATAAAAAATATTATGGTCAAAAATGCAATTGATAACATTATCAAATGGCACTTCATTCTGTACATCAGCAAAAAGATTGTAAGTAAAGGAGGCGTTTAAAGCGCGAATCATCCCGGAAGAACCAATATTACCTTCAGTAAATACATTGTTGGTTATTATAGCATTTGATGTAGTATTAAGAAGGATATGAGTCGCTAAACTTCCAGTGCCTGTTATGACATTATTTCGGATTAAAACGTTAGAAGCTGTTGCATCAGGAGTTCCTTCCATTAGAATTCTTCTAAGTCTACAGTTCTCGATGGTTAGTCCATCAATATTACCACCTGGACTATTCCAACCAACTCTGATTTCTATACTAGTGCCACCATTTTGAGCAACTAGACCTGACAATCTAACATTATTGGCATCAACGTTAAATTGACCAATTAATGACTTTGCTCCAAGATCTTTATCTGGCCTGATACCAACCCCGAAAAGAGTAATACCATGAGTGATACTCAGATTGCCGTACGATATTGAACTCGGAACCAAAAATATTATATCACCAGCTGAAGATGCTGTAAATGCATCTTGCAAAGCTGAACTGCCTACAAATACGTTTACACCTGTGTTTGCACCAGGGTTGTTATTTGCAGTATATAACGTTTGAGACAATGCCACTTGATAGCTGAATAGCAGTATCAAAAATATTCCAAATCCCTTTTTCATAGTTTTAAGATTATACAGTTAAAAATTTCTTAAATAAACATCCTGATTGCCAAATAAGGCTATGTCAATGCCCAGTGATATTTCATGGGTTACAAAACTGGATTCTATGTGCTTTGCCGTAGGTATTTCTATTGAGTAACCCAGTTTATACGCTTCATTCAAAATAAATTGAACCAGCGCTCCTTGAGTATTCAAGTTCCTGGTAAATAAGCCAAACCAAAATTTGTAGTTGTATCTGATGTTTGCTGCTAAATCAAAAGATAAAGGGCTTCCATCTACATATTTTATTAATGCTGTTGGCTTTATAAGAAAAAGTGACGTAAGCTCTTTTGTAAATGCACCAGTAGCATAAAAGTGCCTCTTGTATATTGTAGAGTTAGTGATACCATCATCAAATTCTGAATTTAAAAGCCTTGGTGCTGATAGTCCGAGATAATAATTATCTCCCATTAGGGCTACTCCAGCACCAAAATTTGGACTTGAACTTCTTTCTTCAACCTGAGGAAAATCGGGGTCATCTAAAAAACGCAAGGTTAATTCAGATTGGTCATGCTGAATAGAGGTAGTTCCACCTTGTAGTCCAAATGAAAAAATCTGGTTGTTACCTAACTCTATTTGGTAAGAGAGTAGGAGGTTTACTGATGTTGTAGTAGTAATTCCTATCTCATCTTGCTGTAGCACCAATCCTCCACCAACCTTATTTTCCAGGATCGATGAGTTAATGGTTAGTAAATTAGTTGTGGGACTTCCTGGAAGTCCATTCCATTGTCTTCTGATATTACTATTAATCATGAACCTATTGTACAAACCTGAATAGGCCGGGTTAATAATAGAAGAGTTTAAGTGATACTGAGAAAATTGTGCATCCTGCTGCGAAATAGCCTGCGAGGATATTAGCATAATGGATAGAAGAAAAAGAAGTTTTAACTTCATAAGAGAGTGGTTTGGTATATAGACTTATAAGTCAATAAATTTTCCCGATCTCATTGAAATTTTTTTAACTAGTATTATCGGGAATTATGAACCCCTGATTAGTCTACAATATGAGGCATGTTTATTTCTTTTAAGAAATCAGAAAATAGAGATCGGCTATGGCAACGATTTGTGGCGGGCGATAAGTCCGCTTTTGGTGAGCTGTATACTCATTATCACAATAGTATTACCGCTTATTGTGTTGGAAAAATAGGAAATATTGAGCTTGCTGAAAATGTAGCTTCAGACACTTTGATCAAATTGCTGCAATTTCCAAATCCTGCTGAAATTGAAAACTTTGAGAATTGGATTTTTACTGTTGCAAAAAATGAATGCCTCACTTTTTTAAGTAAATCAGAAAGGAGAAGAAAACTTCTTAATGATAATTATGAAGAAGTATCCAGGCACGCTCCGGAAGTAGAAAAAACTTATTCAATACAGGATATGGATCAAATTATAAGAAATAATCTGGAGGATAAAGACTACAAGATATGGATGTTACATCAGCAGGGATATGATAATTCAGAGATTTCTGAAATCATAGGGATGAATGTGAAAACCGTTGCCAATAGAAAATCAAGTGCCAGGACAAAGTTGAAAACGATATTGAAGAAAATTATGAATAGGTAAAATGGATAAGAAGTACAATTATGAATTGATCAAGGACTATCTGGATGGGTTGCTCGACAAGAGTGCATCAGACGAAATGAAGCAATTAATTGAGACTGATGAAACGGCTCAAAATATTGCAAAGGGAATTCTGATTTTGAAGTACCAGTTAGAAAATGAGGAAGCAGTTGACAAATATTTGAATGACTTTCTAATCATTCAGACGAAAAAGATTAGGTCGTCTTATCAATATATATGGTGGAAAATTGCTGCGTCAATAAGTCTTCTCACCATCATAGGTATCGTTGCCTATAACATGCAGAAAGAAAGTTTGAATGATTTTGTTGAAAGTCAATTGGCAGATCATTACGAGTATGTTGGAGTGGTCAGGGGTGAAATGATTTCAGAAAAATTTGATCAGGCGTTATCCGCCTATTCGATGCATGATTATGCCTCTGCAGCTGATATACTATTGGAGATTGATCTTCCTGAGGCACATTATTTTAGAGGGTTAAGTTTGTTACAACTTGATGATTATGAATTAGCCATTGCAGCCTTGGAAGATAGCTCTATTTACAGAACTAGATATAGTGAGCAAGCTTTGTGGTATTTAACCCTTGCATATATTCAAACTTACGATCTGTCAAAAGCAGAACAAAAGTTGAATCAGTTGATTTCAACTAATGAAAATTTTAAAAAATCAGAGATGAAGAGACTACTGGAATTACTTAAGGAGTAGATGTTTTTTTCGCCATGCTACTAGTATGATTAGGAATAATATTCCCAAAATATAATATTCCCAGCTCAGGTGAAATGACTCAGATTGTATGGCATTCATATCACCCATAGCTACAAAACTTGCCCAAAAATAAGGATGCTGATATATCGGGTCAGAGGTGTTTTGGAGATAGTCCAATTGAGCGGACTTCAGTGAGACATCTTTGCTCTTTCCTTCTTTTAAATTTTGATAAAAGGAGATCATGATTTCTTTGGTAGAAGCATCTGGTATTTTCCATAAACTCATAACGACACTGGGGCAGCCAGCATAACTAAATGCTCTTGAAAAGCTAATTGGTCCTTCGCCAATTTGAATTTTACCACTTCCACTGCTGCAAGCACTAAGGACAACTAATTCGGTATTCAGCTGAATATTATAAATCTCACTGATAGTAAGGTACCCATCATTTATTGTGTCTTTACTGCTATTAAACAGTAACTCAGAATATTCAGGTTCTTCTCCGTTAAGTAAGCTATGCATGGCAAGGTGAATGATATTATGGTCTTTGGCGTATGTTATAAAATTACTTTCAGAAGCATTTTCATAAGTCCAGGAATTGCCATTCATTATTTCGGTGATAGATTCTACCTCTTCTATAGCCCCAGGTAGGGGCAGATTTCCATCTCTCACTAATGCATAGGTCAGTGGATGGCTTGTCGAATCGATTATGTTATAGTCCACCTCGTTATAAGATGGGGCAAAACCAATGAACCCGTTTCCAGAGGTAATTTTTTGACCCAAAATCATTTGATCAGTAGAATGGGAATAACTTATTGCATAATCATTCAGCAGGTAGTCGAGCTGTGTATAGTTAATTGGCAAAGAGGTTGCTGCTGTAGTGAGCAGTGTGCTAAAGTTGATTTTGCTCAATTCGTTATCAGGAATAATTATGAACTTCTCTATTGAATTATTCATTACCTCGACACCTGGTTTCAAAAGCTTGTTGTAAAGCGTAAAGGCCGAATAACTATACAGACTATCCGCCTTCATGGGGTGGTTAATTATCAGATTCTTATTAGTCAGACTTTCATGGTAATTTGCCAATAGGTTTTTATAGTCAGTATCATTTTTGAATTTATACAAGACTGAATTATGCTTACTAAGTGCCAAGCAATAAACAAATGAGTCTCCTTCAAAAAAATCAAAAATTACCGTTTTTTCACTCATTTGATCTTGTGTATCAGCTAATGAAGTGTTCTTGAAATTATACTTGAAGTCATAATAAGCTGGATATATACTACTAAGCTCCTGCTTAAAATTCTCGATCTGTTTCTGTGCTTCAAATAATTTTTGTTGCAATTCTTCTAGTGATGCTGATTCATCATTTTGAGCTGCTCGTATTTTAGTTTTCCAATAGGAGTGCTCAATATGGAGTTGATTTTCCATATCAATAAGACTGTCAGGGATTCCTGAAAAACGCATGGCAGCTTTATTCTTTAAGTTCTCAACGAGCAGTGACGATTTGCTTCGTTCGATGATATCGAAGGCTTGTGTAAGATATTTTTCATTACCCGTTACTGCTCTAAGCACAAATACATTGTTCAATGCTCGCTTATATATTTTACGGCTATCTTTTTGAAGCTTGATCTTTGACGAGGACAATTGAAATCCTTGAAAAATATGATCAATGATATTCATACCATACCGATCAGCTTCATTGGCCATTATCAAGTCTTCACGGATGCTGTCTCGAGTAAAACTAGTAGTAAAGTTCAAGGCCGTATTTGATACAATCTCCAATGCAAGTGCTTTATCTGTCAGTGTTTTTATTTCAGGAAAATTGGCGGTAGTCGAATCAGTCTTTAGGCAAATAGCACGTAGCGCATCCCTGTAATACTTATTGGCTTTTACATATTTTCCCTGTTTGGAGTGAAGGTCACCAAGGGATTTTAGTACAATACTCATTTTGGAGTTATCTGCTCCGACTTTCTCATTATAAATGGTTAGTGCATTTAGATAATGATTCTCTGCTGTATAAAATTCATTCTCTTTAACATAAGCCTCACCAAGCTTTGTGTGTATATCAGCCTCTCGCAACGATTGATCTCCATAAGCTTCCCTGTGTATGGCAATGGCTTTATTGAAGTAGATTTTCGCTAAGCTTATTTGGTTTTGTTCGGCATAGATTTCACCCTGTACATTGTAGATTATCGCCAGATAAGGGTGATTACTTCGTAACGTTCTTTCTGCATCTTTTACAACTTCTATTATTATGCTTTCAGCAGTTTGCAACTGCTCTACTTTTATGTACATACCGGCCAAATACGCTCTATATGTCAGTACAATCGGACTATCAAACCCAAATTTAGCACCTACAATCCTATTGCCTTCTCGTATGAATTCGATGGCTAGATGGTAATCCTCCATATGCCCATATAGGTTTCCAATGGAGTAGTAGGATGCACCAAGGTTCACATGCTGTGCACCTAAAGATTTTTTCCTTATTTCTAATGATTGTTCGTAGTACTCGATACTCTTTTTATAGTTGCCAAATTGTTTGTAGCTATTACCAATCACAGCAATAGTGTTTGAAACGGATGGATGATTTTCATGAAATACAGATTGCTGTAATTCAAGTGCTTGTAATGCATAATCCAGGGACGCTTTTAAATCATCTGTATTTTCCTTATTCCTAGCCAGATTATATAGCGTGAGCGCAAGGTCAGCCGGATCGACTTTTGAATTGTTGTTTCTAATGATCAATGCCTTTTTTAAAAAGTAATTGGCACTGTCATACATTCCTAGTCGATTAAAACAATACCCCAATTGGGTATACCTGAAAGCAGTAGCACTGTCGTTTTCAACACTGCTGGACAATAAATTAATAGAGGTGTACAAATACTTTTTGGCGAGGTCTGACTTGTTTTTACATCCGCTATTGGCACGTGCCAGATAGTAGAGTCCGTTTGATAATAAAATGCCATCATTCAATGACTCTTTTGTTGTTGCTAGTGCCTCTTCAAGTGTTTTGATAGCTTCATCACATTTGCCAATGTTTGCAAGGGTTTCACCCAAAAGGTATTGTGCCCTAACTAGTGCTGCTATATTATCTTCAGCTTTATAGAACTTGATTAGCTCACTAATTACAACTACAGCGCTATCATAGTGTCCTTGATAGTATAGCTGTTTTCCTGACTCGAATTGTGCGGTTGATACTTGTGCACGAGCATCTGTTAAACATGAAGTGCCTATTGAAGTATATATGAAAAGAATCAGCAGTACCTTGTTCATTACTGTAACTTGGGAGTTATGAAGCTAAGGAGAATTAGGCCTTGGTCAAAATAAATTGGCTGTCGATAATTTGTTTAAAAATAATTCTCTCTGATATTATGAGAGTCGAAGATTTCTACATCTATGGAAAGAGTCACTTCGTGTGTGTTAAATTGTGAGCCAACTGATTTATTTGTTGGAACCTCAAAAGTATACCCTAAGCGAAGATTTTCTTTTAAGGCGGCACCTAGTATTAGCCCGTAAGTATTGAAATTTCTGGTCAGCGCTCCAGCAGAAAATTTGTCCAAGAATAATAAACTGGCACTTAAATCAACTGATGCAGGAGCATCAGCAACTGCTTTGACCAAGGCACCTGTTTTAAGAGACAGGTTACTACTAAGCAAAGCAACATAGCCTAAACCTAAATAATAGTGCCTTGAGAATACCTCGTTTTCAACATTATTAATTTCTTCTTTGCTATTGGCCAGCCTTGGAATAGATATTCCAACAAAATATCGAGAACCTTTGAGAATGGCACCAGCACCAAAGTTAAGCTTAGTAAAGTTTTGATTCTCTCCAAAAAGAGCATCGCTCTGATCAAATACGGTTAGGTTAGAATTGTCTTCCTGATATGTATTAATACCTGTTTGTAAACCAAAAGCTAATACATTATCTCCAAACTCAATCTTATAACTACCGGCTATGTTAATTTGTGTATTGGTGCTAATGCCCACTTCGTCTCTAATTATAGTTATCCCAGCACCCATCTTATTTGCCATGAAGGAAGAATGTCCTGTGGCGAATAGAGTAGTGGGAGCCCCATCCAAGCCATTCCATTGACTTCTATATCCTAAAGACCCGGTAAAGACGTCATTTATACCCGCATAAGCTGGATTTAATACAATAGGATTATTCAGATACTGAGAGTACAATGGATCTTGTTGCCCATAAGAAATCAATGCAGAACCAAGGAATAGTAATGTAAGTAGTTTTTTCATATTCACTTATTTCTTAATGACAATGAAACCTTCATATTCGCCTTCTGGGCTAATTATTTTATAGAAGTAAGTTCCGGTTGGTAAGTCGTTTAACTGAGTATTTTCCTCACTTATATAGTCAGAAAGAGATTTTACCGAATCTCCCCAACGATTGTAAAGCTCTATAGTATTTGGAGTAGACAGATTATCAATTCTGAGCCAATCATTAGCGCCATCTCCATTAGGAGAGACAGCATTATAGATCACCAATTCTTGACCTGGTTCAGATGACTCTACTTGTATATTTAAGGAGTTTTCGTCCACATTACCATCTGGGTCAGTCGCTCGAAGTACAATGACATCATTTCCTTCAAAATCGATATTGGCATAATCGATTATCAGATCGCAGTTATCAATTGTTGTGGTTGCTCCTGAAAGAATGCTTACTACTTCAATGGTCAATTCCTCAAAGCTGTTATCTAGGTCAGTAATTATCTCACATAAATCAATGGTTACTGTACTTCCTACCTGAGTACTGGCGGGAGTGGTATTAACATTTGGCGGAGCTGAATTTGATGCTGTGATGTTAATATCACGCATATAAAGTTGACTGGTGTTAGTTCCGTCATTTACTTCAAAATTAGCAACCCTTGTTCCTGCTCCATTCCTGGTCCTAAAACTCACAGATCTAAGAGCTGTCCTGTAATCAGCAATGGAGGCGGTACCATTTAGAGTTAAAGAGCCCTCTTCATAACTTCCCGTTATACCATTTTGATCTGTAAATTCTAAAATATCACCATCTAAGAAGCCTGTAAGAAAGACTCCGGCAGAAACGAGTTCTGTGTCATCATTGTCAAATACCTCAATGAGATTGTCCACCGTGACAGCTGCTGCGTTCTGAACATATTCCAATGTAATACCAGTATTTTCAGAAGCAAGCCCAGGCGGGGTATTGCCGCTACCTATCACATCAACAGTTATGGTAACTACATCATTAGTTCCAGGATTGGTATTATCAAAATCTAAGGCTTCAAATTGTATACTTCTAGTATTAGTATCTGGATTTATGCTTGTATTCTCATAGGTTACTGATCTCAGAACAACTTCGAATTGACTAGATGTAACAGCAGAAGCAGCTACTAGTATTAACGATCCTGCATTTGGTCCTGTTGTTTCAAATACTCCAGTTACACCAAAATCAGGTTTGAAGCTAAGAACATCTTGCCCGGTAATATAATTTTGAATAGTAACTCTTCCACCTATAATTGGATCATTGGTGCGATCAGAAATAGCAATTGAACCATCCAAAATCAAAGGACTATCACCTTCAGTGAAAGTCAACGTCATAAATAGATTACTATTTAGCTGAGGTGGAATATTCTGGTTTTCCAAAAATGAGAATGTGCCGTTCCCATTACCAATTATAACATCGAAATCACCATCATTGTCAATATCTATTAAAGCGGGATTTGAGCCAAAACCAAAGTCATAGGTGTCGAAAGGGTTATTGACAGATGTTTGACGAACCATAACATTATTATCATTTTCGAAAAATGCTAACTGACCTGAAGAAGGCCCGTTGGCTAAGCCTGCAACGATGTCCTGATCTCCATCGTGATCAAGATCTACGAGTTCAGGTGCAAAGGTTCCGCTATAACCTACAGAGAAATCCTGTCCGTTAAAAGGTGGGGTAGAGGTTGGATCTTGTACCTGAAAGTCTCCATAGCCTCCATTTCTTGAAATAGCAAAACTTGCTCCTGTTGAGAATATATTCTCAAGTGAAAGAACCACATCATCGTCTCCGTCATTATCAATGTCACCAGCTCCTATATACATATTATCATTATTGACAGTATTGTATATAGGAGATGTTTCTGCCTTAAAAGTTCCGCTATTATTTCTGAAAAAATCTACACGACCGTCTCCGGTATTCTCCCTTACAGCGATAAAAAGATCCTGATCGCCATCTTCGTCAATATCGACAAAAGCGGGGTCTGTATATTTGGCTGCGCTGGACAATAAACCGTTGAAGGGGTTGGGAGTTCCTTCAACCTGAATTAGGTTGTTATTTTGATCATTCTCGAAATAGAATAGACTGGTTTCCCTAAATTCCCCTACTACAAGATCATCAAATCCATCACCATTAATATCCATAGCCGTAGGAGCTGCATCGCTGCCAATATTCACAGAACGAAAAGGATCATCAGTTTCATTTGGCAATGCAAAAACGGGATTATTAGCATCACCAATATTTTCAATAAAGACTGGTGAAGTTACAAAACGACTGCTGCCATAGACAAGGTCGAAGTCTCCATCATTATCTAAATCGCCAAAAGCAGGTGATACACTGTAAGCAGTTGTAGGTAAAGCAAATCCGTCTAATGGATTGGAAGCACCAGTAGTTTCGGCAGTAAATGATGGACTATTTTCATCTCCGCTGTTTGCAAAAAAACGAAACCTACCATATTCATCACCAATAAAAAGGTCTAAGTCACCATCCCCATCAATATCTACAAAGGCGGGGAATGCGTTTTGTATAATTCCCCCTAGAGGATCTGCGAGCACATTGGAAAGGGGGTTGGCTGTTCCGATTTGCTCAACAAAGTTATTTGAACCGTCATTTTGCCAAAAGGTAACAATATCATAGCCCGCTGCATAGTTAGCTCCAACAAAAGCATCTATATCTCCATCGCCATCAATATCCACCATGTCAGGGCGCGTATAATAATTGCCAGTGATATTGGTCGTATTTGTAACATTCGAAATGGAAGCAGTTGGGTCATCTGCAAGGAAAGTTCCAGCATCATTTTCATGAAAATCCAGATCGTTGTATTTTGACCCCAGAATTAAATCCTGATCACCATCGCCATCAAGGTCAGCGAAGGCAGGAGAAGAGTATGATCCTGCATCGATAGTCTCAAAAGGATTATCAAGGCCGGTACGTTCAATAAAAAAGGCTCTTTGCGGAGTGCCGATGTTTTCATAAAGCTCTACACGGCCTGCATCTTCACCCCAAATCAAATCCAGGTCACCGTCATTATCAATATCTACAAGTACTGGTTCAAGGTTCGAGTTCCCGTCTATTCCCTGAGGAAGAGGGTGTTTTATTGGGTTTTCGACAAATGGGCCAAGTTCTTGAGCTTTTGAGATATTACCAGTAAATAGGGCAAAAGCCACCGTCCCCGCAGCAACTCCCATTTTTAAATTAAGCTCAAGTTGCCTGAGTTGATTATAAAGCCTCCTTAATCTTTTAATAATCTTATGTTGTTGATACCTGCTCAGGCTCTCAAATGTTCCCTTTTGAATACTTTTATTGTATCTTTCTTTGAACTTTAGAAATTTACTTCTGAGCGCTTTGTATCTTATGAGACTGGTCGACATTATTTCACCATATGTTAAATAATTTAATAAAACTCAACAATTTTCAATATTTTTCCTAATTCTAAGTTTAAGCTAAGATTAAGTTTCAATTTTATAAGAAGTGTATGAATACCAAATAGTAACTAACCCTGACGATGAATCGTTACGACAGAAAGTGTTGAGCTTTTGGTTAAATCATAATGCACTTGATAAAAACAAGGCTAAGGAGAGACTAGATGAAGTAATCGGACTCATAACTGATCAACAAGGCGAGATATTAGGTGTCGGGACGGCTAAAGAAATTTACCTTAAGGATTTTCGTAATTATTTCGTTTTTGTTAGACTATATGTTGCTCAGAAAGGTATAGGCTGGAGAATGGTTTCCTTTTTTAACAAGCTTGTCGATTACATTTTTGAAGTTCACACCACTAAATACCCAAAATCGGTAGGAGTATTTGTAACAGCTCAGAATGCGAAACTTAATAGAAAATGGAAACAAGCTGTTTGTCCGAATACCGGATTTATATACCTGGGAAATTCTTCGGGAGGATCTCAAATGAGAGTTAAGTATTTTGATCTGGCTTTACTAAATGAAAGTGGAAAATAGAGAGTTCAACTTTGTAAATGTTTGGGAGGATTCTGAGGGCTATCAAGCCAGTGTAGCTTATTGGAATGAGTTATTTCAAATACCTTCTTTCAATTTAGATGATAGGGCTAAAGAGGTGGTGTATCATGTTTTATATCATGATGAGGTAATAGCCTTATCCAGCGCTCAAAAGATCAGACTTCCCGAATATAATAATCACTGGTTCTACAACTTTAGAATGTCTGTGATGCCTAAGTATAGGTTGCCAGGGCTGGCTGATAAATTGTGTGTTCAGACAATATCTTTTTTGGAACAGTTGTCCAAGACAGAAAATAGTAGTGTTATTGGTGTAATTACTTTAATAGAAGGCAAACGTATTCAGAAACTCAAAAGAAATGTTATTTACTCTGCTTCAGGACTTGTCTTTGGCGGATATACCAAAAATGGTATGCAAATCAGACTTAGGTATTTCAAAGGTGCTATGATTTGAATTGAAGGTATAATTTTTCCAGCCTCCTGATAGCCAGTTGGTTTTTCCACTTTAAATCCTGTTCCGTGAGATAAAGCCCCGGATAGTTTTTGTAAAGAGCTTCAAGTGCAATTTGAGTTTGTTTTTTTGCCAGCCAATCACCAAGACAAAAGTGATTTCCTGTTCCAAAGGCCAGATGTCTGGATCCTCTTTCAAAATCTATTTTATCAGGATTTTTAAATTCTTTTGGATCCCTGTTAGCAGCAGCCAAACATAAGATAACGCTGCTACGTGCCGGTATTTTATAACCCTCCAGTTCTACATTCTCAGCAGTTATTCTTCCAAGTAATTGTACCGGGCCATCGTACCTCAACAATTCATTTATAATGATCTCAGTATCAAATCTGTCTAGGTCATTCCATCTATTTTCCTTGAGTAAATTGTAGATCGAAGCGCTTAGAAAGCTTACAGTAGTTTCTTCACCCGCAACGAAAAGAAAGATGCAAATGGAGACCAGTTCATCTTGAGATAAAAAATCTGATTTTGACTTATTTAAATCGACTAACCTTCTAATTAACCCCTTTGCAGGAGGTTTTCTTACAAACTCTTTAAAGATTCCTACAAATGCTTTTGCGGATTGATCAATCTTTACAAGGTCTTCCAGTCTCAGATAAAAGTCCAGCGCCTTGATCATTTGTTCTCCATGAAATCTTAAGCTTTGGTAGGTCGCAAGGTCCAGCCCTAATATATTACAGATGGTCATTGGAGGAAGTGGGGCAGCAAAAGATTCTATAAAATCGAAAGTGTCATTTTCAATATTGTTGATAAGGACTTTGCAATTATTGAGAATGATAGCATCCACCTCTCTATCTTGCCAGGCGTCCATAATGAACTTTCGCATTACCTGATGTCGCGGTGGATTGATCAATAGAATAAATGAATTTATAGCCTTCTCAATTGCTGAAAAGTCTTTGCCTTTGTACTTAAAATAGACAATGCTTCTTTCAAGCCATTCTTTGCTATTACCTACCAGAAAGTTTTCCTTATTCTTTAAGACCTGACTTACCAAATGGTAATCTGTAATTACATATTCTCCTGTCTGAGTTAGATATACCGGAGATTCATTTCTAATGGCCTCATAAGTAAGATATGGGTTGATTAAAAAATCGTTACTAAGAGGATTCCAGAGACTCATTTTTGAAAATGGTCATGATAAATCTTTTTGGCGAATGCCTCAATAGTAGGGTAGTCCCAAAAATCTAAAGGTGATAGCGTAATATTATAATGTTGTTCTGCAAGTTCAAGAAGGTAAACGGCATTTATTGAGTCCAATCCTAGTTCAAAGAAAGTATTGTTTTCATTGATGCTATCGATTGGTTGATCAGTCTCTGTTGCAACGATCTCTTTTAAGTAGCTTATAATGTTTTCTACATTCATTAGAGAGTCGCTAGAATTTAATTGGGCACCTGAAAATTATTTTCATAACCAAAGTGTTTAGATATCTTTGACAGCTTCAATCGAAGATATGATATTCGAAGAAATAAAATCAACTTTAGAAAAGTATAAATCACAAGGGAAACGGCTTTTTACCACTTCTTCCTTTCAGTCGCACAGCCTCGTCTTGCTTCATATATTGAGTAGAATTGATAAGAATATTCCGGTAGTATTTATAAATACCGGTTATCATTTTCCCGAAACAGTGAAATTCAAAGACCAGGTAGCAGAGTCATTTGGGTTTAAAAATTTGGTTGACTTAAGGTCTGAGGTTCCAAAGTTTATGCAGCGCGATACTGAAGGAAGGCTTTTATTTACTAGCGACCCAGATCACTGTTGCTACCTTAACAAAACACAGCCTGTTGATTCTTTACTGTTAAGACATGACATTTGGATCAATGGAGTTCGTGCGGATCAAAGTGCAGTAAGAAAGGCCATGAAAGTGGAGCAACCAGCCCCGCACGATTCTATAAGATTCCATCCTATGTTAGATTGGAATGCTAAGATGATTTATAAGTATCAAAAGGAATTTGATTTGCCTAAACATCCTCTTGAGTCTAAGGGCTATCTTAGTATTGGTTGCGAACCTTGTACGAGAAAGATAGATCCTGAAATGATGGAACGAGAGGCAAGATGGTATGGTATGAATAAAATAGAGTGTGGCCTTCACACTGATTTAGTCAAATAGACAATATGAGAATTTTAATTACCGGAGGAGCCGGATATATAGGTACAGAATTAGTGTTTGCCTTAGCACAGAAGGAGGAGGTAACAGAGGTAATAGCCTATGACAACTTAAGTAGAGATAACTATAATTTATTCATAAATGGCAAAATGAATAATCATTCAAAAGTCACTTTTATAAAAGGAGAGCTTTTGGACTCTCGTCAGCTGGATAAAGTTTTGAAGGGTGTTGATATGGTATATCATTTGGCAGCTAAGGTCACTACACCTTTCGCAAACACTGACCCACACTTTTATGAGCAAGTGAATCACTGGGGGACAGCTGAACTTGTTTATGCATTGGAAAGGAGTGAGGTGCAAAAGCTGGTTTACATTAGTAGTACAAGTATTTATGGCTCCTCTACCAAAGCTGTTGATGAGTCGGTGATTCCAAATCCCAAAACATTTTATGGTATTTCTAAAATGAGAGGAGAGGAACATGTCAATCGCTTACGTGACAGGATGAGTACTATAATATTGCGATCAGGCAATGTCTATGGTTATAGTAAAAGTATGCGCTTTGATGCTGTGATTAATAAATTTGTATTTGAAGCAAACTTCAATAAAAAAATCACTATTCATGGTGATGGAAGACAGCATCGGTCTTTCATACATATTGATCAAATTACCACGGCATTATCTAATCTCGTTTCTGAGGTAATAGAATCCGGAACTTACAATCTTGTCTCAAGAGATCTGGTTGTTTTGGATATAGTTGACGAGTTAAAACAACAAATTCCTGAATTGGAATTCATTTTTATCAATCAGCATTTGAAACTGCGTGAGCTAAAAGTAAAGGCAAATGATGAGATCAATAATAGACTAGGTATAAAATCGAAGCATTCGTTTTCTGAAGAATTAGAGGAATTTAGAAGTCATTTGAGTTTTTAATTCAATTGAGCTTGATCAAAGCTATCCATCTTATCAAAATAAAGCATAAAGTCTCCAGAATCAACAGTATCATATGCAGATACAAATTTGCCTCCCCATATCATCTCTTCACACTTATAAGAATACCTTGAGTGCACTGTCTGGCTGAAGGTATCATCAAAACCTTTTATGAGTATTAATATTTCAGCATTGGTCCCCACTAAGTCTTCTTTTGTTTTATTGTAAAGTGGACTTTTTTCGTCTATAGGATGTACAATGGTCCAATTTAGTGGAAAGAATAGTATTTTCTCACGCTCCAGTTTTAGGGGTAAAAATTTTCGTGAAGTACTTCCTTTCTCTTTATCAACGATGACCAGCAGTACAGTGGCTTCCATATTCATCAATGTGCTGTTTCGCATATTAGCAATTCGAAATTGCATACTATTAAAGCCTTCTTTGTAAGGAGAAATCAAAAGATTACTGCTATATCTTAATCTGGCTGAAGGTCTGGAAAAGCGACCATATAGTATACCAGTTACCAACGCAAAACATATCCAACCAGCGACTGTTTCAACTAACGCAATAAGCTTAATTTCAACACTCATGGGAGTCATTGCACCATAACCTACAGTTGTAAAACTTTCAAAACTAAAGAAAATGGCATTCATAAAATCAACACCAAAAGAGCTTGGATTTACATTAGAAATACCTTCCACTCCAACTATAACATAGGCTAAAGCGAATATCGAGTTAACTGCAAACAAAAAGCCGAATATCGCCAGAATAAACTGTAACCAGGTCATTTTTATTAACGCCTGATAAGTATTTCTATAACTAGGGTTTAAACCGGTTTTTAATACGTTAAAAGATCCGTCTTTATTAATGACACGCTTAGAATTGTATTTATAGGAGGTGCCTGTACCCGGATCTTGATTCTTCTTTTCTCTTGCCATAAATAGAAATTAAAAAGCTCTACTCTGAAAGAACAGAATAGAGCCTAATATATAAAATCTAAATGGTTTAGCAGTACTCGTTGAATACTTCCACTAAGTGATTACCAATCATCTCGGCAGTTCTTCCTTCTATGTGATGACGCTCCACAAAATGTACTAATTCACCATCCTTAAACAAAGCAATCGATGGAGAAGAAGGAGGATAAGGTAGCGTGTATTCTCTTGCCTTTGCTACTGCCTCTTGGTCAACTCCTGCAAATACAGTAGTCAGGTGATTAGGTTTTTTTGAGCTATTATCAACTGCCCACTTTACTCCTGGTCGTGCAGCTCCTGCGGCACATCCGCAAACCGAATTGACAACCATGAGTGTCGTTCCTTTGTGATCAGTTAAATGGTTATCAACGTCTTGTTCTGTTTTTAATTCGTCAAAGCCCACAGAAGTTAAATCCTCTCTCATGGGTGCTACTAATTGTTCTGGGTACATATTATATCAATTTTTCAAAATTTCAATTATATTATTTTCCGGATTTATTCCGGGATCCCGCAACATGTGCGGGAAGTATTATAAAAAGCCTAACTCGAGCTTTGCTGCTTCTGACATCATGTCTTGTGAGTAAGGTGGGTCAAAAGTGATTTCAACATTCACTTCTTGAACACCTTCTATTTTCTTTATTTTTTCCGTCACCTCAGCAGGAATTGTTTCTGCAGCCGGGCAGTTGGGTGAAGTCAATGTCATTAAGATATATACACTGTCGACAGGGTGAATCGTAATCTCATATATGAGACCTAATTCGTATATATCAACCGGTATTTCGGGATCATAGACCGACTTGATCGCTTCTAAGACTTGATCTCTTAATGTTACTTCTGTTTCTTTTACTTCGCTCATGCTTCTATTTTACTTTTAAGAGCTAAGGCATACAATTTCATCTGTTTTATCATTGCTCCAAAACCATTAGAACGTTGTGTTCCAATAAAACGCTCCATTCCAATTTTTTCAGGAAAGAAAACTTCTGCAGTTACAATTTCATCTGCCAGCTGCCCTGAAAAAATTCTTACCAACAAACTCACCAAACCTTTAGTGATGGCCGTGTTACTATCAGCATGATAAACAATAGTTGAGCCTTGAAGTTCCGCAGTGAGCCAAACTTTTGATTGACACCCTTTTACAATATTGTCATCGATCTTAGAAGCTTCAGACATTTCAGGAAGCTTTTGTCCTAATTCCATCACATAGAAATTAGTCATTTCCATATCCCCATCGAGAATGGCAAACTCTTCAATTATCTCTTCTTGTCGTTCAACTATTGACATCATTAAGCTTTCATAAATTTGACAACGCGCTGGAGTGCCTCTATCATTCTATCTATTTCCTCTTTGGTATTATATACCGCAAATGAAGCTCGTATAGTTCCTTCAATTTGAAAATGGTCCATTAAAGGTTGAGTACAATGATGGCCTGTTCTGACAGCAATTCCACTTGCGTCCAGCATTTGACCAATGTCAAAAGGGTGGACGCCATCAATAACAAAAGACAGGACACTTACCTTATTTGATGAATCTCCAATAATTCTCAATCCCGGAATAGTCAATGCTTTTTCTCTAGCGTAAGTGTAAAGCTCATGCTCATAAGAAGCAATATTTTCCTTTCCCAGATCATCTATGAAATCTAGTGCATATTTGAACGCAACGACATCACCAATATTTGGTGTGCCTGCTTCAAACTTATAAGGGATATCGTTGAACGTTGTTTTTTCAAAAGATACCTCTTTGATCATTTCACCACCGCCCTGATAAGGAGGCATAGCTTCCAAAAGCTCACGTTTACCGTAGAGCGCACCTACACCTGTTGGTCCGTAACACTTATGAGCTGATAGTGCATAAAAATCACAATCTAATTCCTGAACATCAATTTCTAAATGCGCAGTACCTTGTGCTCCATCTATCAGTACTTTAGCACCAACTTCATGAGCTACAGCTATAATTTCCTTAATAGGATTAATAGTTCCTAAGCTATTAGAAGCATGATTTACTGCCACTAACTTAGTACGATCAGATAATAATGACTTGAAATGGTCAAAATCAAGAGTACCATCTTCCAGGACATTGATCACTTTTATAGAAGCTCCTTTTTCTTCCGCCAACAGTTGCCAGGGTACTATGTTAGAGTGATGTTCCAGCCCACTAATAATTATTTCATCATCTTCATTAATAAATTTTCTTCCGTAGGAGGAAGCAACCAGATTAATGCTTTCTGTAGTTCCTTTGGTGAAGATTATCTCTTCTACCTCATTAGAATTGACGAAAGAACTTAGCCTTTTGCGAGTGTCTTCAAAAGCTTTAGTAGCCTTCTCAGCCAATGTATGAATGCCACGATGAATATTGGCGTTGTATCCCTTATAATAAGTCTTCAAAGCTTCAATAACAGCTATTGGCTTCTGACTGGTAGCAGCATTATCAAAATAGACTAAAGGCTTCCCATTTACTTTCTGATGTAGAACAGGAAATAATTTCCTTACTTCCTCTACGTCAAATTTCTTTATGTTACTGCTTATTTCAGTCATGCTAAAAGTCTTTGTGCAAACGCTCTGAAATAATACTTTCCAAGTATACTTTCAGTGGCTCAATTTTGACATTTTCCAGTACTTCAATGGCAAAAGCATAAAGTAACAATGACCTTGCACTGTCCTTACTTAGACCTCTTGCTCGTAAGTAGAATAAGGCATCCTCATCAAGTTGACCGGTTGTACAACCATGGGAGCATTTCACATCATCTGCCCAAATTTCCAATTGAGGTTTAGTGTTAATCACTGAGGTATCGGAAAGTAGTATGTTCTTATTAGACTGAAAAGCATTTGTCTTTTGAGCTTCCTGTCTTACAAAAACTTTCCCATTAAAAACTCCCTTTGCATTGTCATCAAGTATGCCTTTGTACAATTCATTGCTGTAAGAATTTGGCTTAATATGATCTACGGCAGTATGATTATCCACATGAGTGTTACCATCAAGTACATATAGTCCGAACATATGCGTTTCGCAACCTTCACCATCAGAAGCCACATTTAGATTGTTCCTGACGATAGCTCCACTCAGAGTAAAAGTATATGACGAAAAAACGCTCGATTTACTTTGATGAACTTGGGTTGTACCTATATGATAAGCCGAATTTTTGTTGTTTTTTAACTTATAGAGATTAGTATGTGCGTTTTCTCCTACTATAACCTCTGTTATTACATTGGTAAAGCTATGCTCGTTACCTTCGGTCATATAGTATTGAAGAAACGTTGACTGGCTATTTTCACCTGCTATAATTAGGTTTCGAGCGCTGCTGTAAAGGCTTTGCTTTGAAGCATCATTGATAAAGAAAAGGGCAATAGGTTTTGAAACTATAGCATTCTTTTCTACTTCAATGAAAGCGCCATCTTCTGAAAGCGCAGTATTGAGTTTCAAAAAAGCATCATCATTTGTAGCTGAAGCTTTACCAAAATTGGTTAAAAAACGCTCATTGTCGTCAGCGACTGCCTGTGCAACGTTGATGATTTTAACACCTTCTGGCATTCCATTATCTGATAATTCGGACGAAAAGATTCCATTGACAAAAACCAGCTTATGAACGTCTAGCCCATCAATTGTCATTTTTTCAAGCACAGCTGGCTCTATGTCAGAATTGCCTTTATCTAAAGTGCTAAACTTACTCTCTAGTACCTTGGTGATGTTAGTATATTTATACTCTTCATTCTTAATATGAGGCAACCCAGTCTCACAAAGCGAGTCATACGCATCTCTTCGGTGAGTATGAAAGGACACACTATCATCCAGATTTTCGAAACGATCGTTGAATCCTGCTAAAACTATATTTCTTTCTGCTACTTCTGACATAACTTGATTTCCTGATTAAGCGGTAGCGTTAGCTTCTTCTTTTATCCAGTCGTAACCTTTTTCTTCCAGTTGAAGAGCTAAGTCCTTTGAACCGGATTTTACTATTCGTCCATCATAGAGTACATGAACAAAATCAGGTACAATATAATCTAGAAGTCGCTGATAATGCGTCACCACGATAGTAGCATTATCTTTTGATTTTAAGGTGTTTACACCGTTAGCTACAATCTTTAATGCGTCTATATCAAGACCTGAATCAGTCTCATCAAGAACTGACAATTTAGGCTCCAACATGGCCATTTGAAAGATTTCATTTCGTTTCTTTTCTCCACCTGAAAAACCTTCGTTTAGAGATCTGCTCAATAATGATTGATCTATCTCAACCAATTGCATTTTTTCTTTCATCAATTTCAGGAATGAGACTGCATCCAAAGGGTCTAAACCTCTGTACTCGCGTACTTGATTTATAGCCGTCTTCATGAAGTTCGTTGTACTTACACCTGGTATCTCAATCGGATATTGGAAGGCTAAAAAGATACCTTCTCGTGCTCGTTCTTCAGCTGCTAAATCAAGTAGGTCTTTACCGATGAATTCAATTTCACCTTTGGTAACTTCATAATCTTCACGTCCTGCCAGCACTGAAGCTAGCGTACTTTTACCAGAGCCATTGGGGCCCATAATAGCATGAACTTCGCCTGCCTTAACCTCAAGGTTAATGCCTCTTAAAATCTCTTTATCTTCTATTGAAGCGTGTAAGTCATTTATCTTTAACATTCGACTTAATCGTTAATTGTGTAATTGAAACTGGTTAATTATGATTTTATCCTACGGATCCTTCTAAAGTCAGTGCGAGAAGCTTTTGAGCCTCAACGGCAAATTCCATAGGAAGCTGATTTAAAACTTCTTTGCAATAGCCATTAACAATAAGCGCCACTGCACTTTCTTCATCAATGCCTCTTTGGGTACAATAGAAGATTTGATCTTCTCCAATTTTGGAAGTAGTAGCTTCATGCTCTACTTGGGCTGTGCTATTTTCAATATCTATATATGGGAAGGTGTGCGCTCCACATTGATTTCCCATCAATAGAGAATCACATTGTGAGAAATTTCGCGCTCCTTCTGCACGTTTCATCACCTGAACTTGACCTCTGTAGCTATTTTGTGAATGACCGGCAGATACACCTTTAGATACAATACGTGACTTCGTATTTTTTCCTATATGGATCATTTTCGTTCCAGTATCAGCCTGTTGATAGTTATTGGTCACAGCTACTGAATAGAACTCACCAGTAGAATTGTCACCTTTTAATATACAGGAAGGGTACTTCCAAGTAACGGCTGAACCAGTTTCTACCTGAGTCCATGAAATTTTGGAGTTGTCACCAGCACAGATACCTCTTTTCGTTACGAAATTGTATATACCACCTTTACCATTTTTATCTCCGGGATACCAATTCTGGACAGTGGAGTATTTTACTTCTGCATCCTTGGCGGCATATATTTCCACCACTGCAGCATGCAATTGATTTTCATCACGTTGTGGTGCGGTACACCCCTCAAGATAACTTACATAAGAAGCATCGTCTGCGATAATCAAAGTTCTTTCGAATTGCCCAGTGTTTGCTGCGTTAATTCTAAAATAAGTCGATAGTTCCATAGGGCATCTCACACCTTTTGGTATGTAGCAGAACGAGCCATCAGAGAATACTGCGGAGTTCAATGCAGCGAAATAGTTATCACCTACAGGCACTACTGAACCTAAATATTTCTTAACTAACTCGGGGTGTTCTTTAACTGCTTCACTAAACGAGCAGAATATAACACCAAGTTCAGCCAGCTTATCTTTGAAGGTAGTTGCTACGGATACACTATCGATTACTGCATCGACAGCTACACCGGTTAATCTTTTTTGCTCCTCTAAAGAGATTCCTAGTTTTTCAAAGGTCTCTCTCAATTCCGGATCAACTTCATCCAGACTATCCAACTGCTTTTTTTGTTTAGGTGCAGAATAGTATATAATATCTTGATAGTCTACAGCAGGGTAGGTGACATTTGGCCACTTGGGCTCTTTCATTTTCTGCCACTTTCTGAAAGCACTTAGTCTCCATTCTAAAAGCCACTCAGGCTCCTCTTTCTTTGCAGAAATAAAACGAACAGTGTCTTCACTCAACCCTTTTGGCGCCTGATCTGATTCAATATCAGTGCTCCATCCATGTTCGTATTCTTTGCTGGTAAATTCCTCTAAAATCTGATCGTCTTTACTCATGAGTGCTTATTTAGACTAATTTCAAATTGCATGACAAATGTACAACAAAATAGATGGAAGGATGTTTTTACAGGTCAATTTTTTAAATAGAAATGTCCTATGATGCCATAGACCTGACTTATTTTTCAGAACTAACTTCAATATGGCGATTTACACTTTCTTCTAATGAAATCATTGTTTCAGTTCTTACAATCCCATCTACTTTTTGAATTTTATCATGGAGTAAATCTTTAAGGTGTTGAGTATCTCGACAGTGTAGCTTTGCGAACATACTGTAATTACCTGTAGTGTAATGAATATTTGTAATCTCTCTTATTGCTTTGAGTTGCTGTATCACATCATCATACAATGCACTCTTGGCTAGAAATATACCTATGAATACAGTGATATCATATCCAAGCTTAGCGGGATCAATTTCCAAAGTTGTTCCTTTCACAATACCCGCGTCTTCCAGTTTTTTCATTCTAACATGCACAGTACCTCCTGAAACATACACCTGTTTGGCAACCTCAGTATAGGGTTTTTTAGCATTTTTCATCAAAATGTTGAGTATCTGCAGATCGACATTATCAATTTCGAAATTTAAAGGCATAATTTGATGGTTTGATTATGATATTTTTATTCATAAAATATGAAAAGTAAAAATAGTGTAAATATTTGTTAGTATTGATGATATTTTTTTAAAAATTCAATGCTATTACTACATTTGAATTGTCAAAAGGACATACACTGTAGGGTGTTGAAACAGGCAGACAAGCCCTCCTGTCTCGGGGGTGAGGAAAGCTGGAATAAACTCCGATATCATCGGGACTAACCACCTCGTGGAGGTTCGAATCCTTCTCCTACAGCTTAATTTTAAATTTAGCCTTAATTATAAAAGGTATACACTGTAGGGTGTTGAAACAGGCAGACAAGCCCTCCTGTCTCGGGGGTGAGGAAATCTGGGATAAACCCCGATATCATCGGGACTAACCACCTCGTGGAGGTTCGAATCCTTCTCCTACAGCTCTAAGTAGTTTCATTTGTTTTAAGATAGCGATTCATAAGGATCGCTATTTTTATTTGTTGGGAAAATGGATTAGTAATATCTTTAGCTGCTTAAACCATAAACTTTCGGCAATGAGTGATTTTACTTGGGTGAAGAACTATCCAAAAGGTATTCCAGCAACTATAGAAGACTTGAAGCATGACTCATTAATTGAAATGTTCGAGGAGTGCTTTCAAAAGTATGGTGATCAGGTTGCTTTTGAGAATATGGGTAAGACGCTCACCTATACCCAGGTTGACGAACTGTCTTCCAATTTTGCAGCATATCTTCAATCCGGCTGCGGATTAAAGAAAGGAGATACCCTGGCTATTCAAATGCCAAATTGTTTGCAATACCCTGTAGTGCTTATTGGAGGTTTGAAAGCAGGTCTCAAAATTGTGAATACCAATCCCCTCTACATGCCTCGAGAGATGGAGCATCAGTTTAAGGATGCAGAAGTAAAGGCAATAGTTATCATAACCAACTTTGCCTGTAACCTGGAAAAGATTATTGCTAATACTGGAATTGAGCATGTCATTACCACCAGTCTGGGTGACATGCTTGGTGGATTAAAAGGCAGCATAGTTAATTTTGTAGTGAAGTATGTGAAGAAGATGGTGCCTAAATATGATCTTCCACAGGCAGTTTCATTCAAGTCAGCACTTGAGATAGGTGGTAAGTCGTCATTTAATAAACCTGTACTATCAAAAGAGGATTGTGCGTTTCTTCAATATACCGGTGGCACTACAGGAGTGTCAAAGGGAGCGATGCTCTCACATGGTAATGTGCTTTCTCATACAGAACAGATCATCTGGTGGTTCAACCCTTTACTTGAGGTTGGTAAGACAGAAACAATGATTACAGCTATTCCGCTCTACCACATTTTTGCCTTAACAGTTAACGGTATATTTATGCTGAAGATTGGTGCCAAGAATATTCTAATTACTAACCCAAGGGATATGAAGGCTTTTCTTGGAGAACTTAAGAAGCAGACCTTTACACTGATAACCGGGGTCAATACTTTATTTAATGGCATGCTGAACCAGCCTGATTTTAAGGATATTGATTTTAGTAGCATGAAGGGAGCCATTGGTGGTGGAATGGCAGTTCAGGATTTTGTAGCCGAAAAATGGCTTAATGTTACAGGTACTCCATTGGTAGAAGGTTATGGACTGAGTGAAACTTCACCTGTATTGTCCTGTAATCCTTTAGATGGAACACATAGAAGGGGTAGTATCGGTTTGCCAACACCAAGTACGGAGATGGCAATCTTTGATGAAGAAGGGAAACAATTGAACCAAGGAGAAGTAGGAGAGATTTGCGCTCGTGGGCCGCAAGTAATGAAAGGTTATTTAAATAAAGATAACTCAGAAGTATTTTTCGAAGGAGGCTGGTTTAGAACAGGAGATATGGGATTGATGGATGAAGATGGTTTTTTCAAAATAGTCGATCGAAAAAAAGATATGATCAATGTCTCCGGTTTCAATGTCTATCCTAATGAAGTTGAAAACGTCATTGCCAACCATGATAAAGTATTGGAGGTAGCTGCCATTGGAATAGCTGATGCCAAATCAACCGAAGCTGTAAAGGTTTTTATTGTGAAGAGTGATGAGTCCCTTACCAAAGAAGAGATAGACCTTTACTGTGATGAAAACCTCACTGGTTATAAGCGTCCAAAGTATATCGAATTTAGAGACGAGTTGCCAAAATCTAATGTCGGCAAAATTATACGAAGAGAGCTTAGAGAACAGGAACCAGCTTAAGCTATATTTACTAGATTTGCCAAAAATTTAGCCTGACGTGTCAATCATTTCTTCTTTAAAGAACTACTATCAGTCCTATCCTTTAAAAACAATCTTAATGGTGGCCTTGATTTTAAGGGTATTGGCCGCTTTTTTCTCTGAAGGATACGCCTTTCATGACGATCATTTTTGTGTAACCAGAGTTGCTCAAAATTGGGCAAATGGCTTACCTCATTGGTTGGAAACGGGTACCCCACCCAAACACAGTATGTTGTATGCGGGGGTAAATGCTGGAATAGTCTGGTTTGTGGACTTATTCGGAACCCAAGACCCTTATGTAAAGACTACGGCTTTAAGGTTGGCTCACGCGGTTTATTCGATGTTGATAGTATTACTGTGCTATCGGATTACGTTGTTATTAAGTGATGAAAAGAAAGCGCAACTTGTTGGCTGGATAATAGCTCTTTTATGGTTTATGCCATTCATGGGAGTTCGGTTTTTAGTTGAAATGGTTTGTATCCCTCCAGTATTAGGAGGTTTTTATCTCCTGATCAAGCAATACACGAATAAAGATTCAGATATATGGGTTTGGTTGATAGCAGGTGCTCTATTTGCCTTGGCGTTTGCTATAAGATACCATACCATTTTATTTGCAGGGGGGCTGGGGCTGGTTCTTCTTTATAGAAGACAATGGTTGGGCAGTTTGTTGTTTACACTAGGGTTTCTGGTCTCGGGCTTTGCGACTATTGGTCTAATTGATCTGATCTTTTTTGATTATCCATTCCATTCTATTGTGGAATACTATGCACATAACAGCGCCAACGCCACAAAGTATATTTCTGGCTCGCCATTCAAGTTTACATTAACCACATTTGGATTTTTGATACCTCCTGTAAGTATATTCCTAATGGTTGGTTACATACGTTCATTCAAAATTGAACCGATGATGTTTGTAGCAGTTCTGGTGTTTTTTGTTTTTCATTCGTCATTTCCAAATCAACAGGAGCGCTTTATACTGCCAATGTTTCCTTTATTAATTATTCTTGGAGTTTTGGGTTGGAAGAGTCTGTCGAAAGATTCGAGATTTTGGAATAAGTATTCAATGATCAATAATGTCTCCTGGAAATTCTTTTGGATAATAAATATTATAGGCGTGTTATTTATGTCTTTCACTTTTTCAAAAAAAGACCGAGTTGCTCCTTTGCATTACCTATCCACAAAAGATGATGTAAGAGCTGTTATCGTTGAAAATGAAAGAAGTGTGAAACAGGTGCCCGTTTTTTATATGGGTGAGAATGCAACAGATTTCAATGAGTGGGGCAAAGGTGTCATTGGTATTGAAAAGATGATTGAAGAAGGAACTATAGAAGATGACCGTTTCGAAGTAGTATTTTCACTAGGTAAAGAGAAGTCAATTGATGCTTTGAGAAAAGAGTTTAAGCAGGCATCTAAAATACCTAATTACATTATTTTTCAGGGCACCAATGAGCTTGATAATCGAAAACAGCGCGTGCAAGGTTTGTTCCCAAATAAACAGCTCATCTTTGAGGCTGAAATAGATCCGTCTGCATTGGATAAAATATTACACTTTTTTAATCCAAGAGTTCATAGGGATCAAACGGCCACAATTTTTAAAATAGATTAATCCTTAGAAGGTTTAGGGAAAAGAAAGATCAACTGATCATCGATTAGGTTCTGCCAATTTCCCCAACTGTGACCTTCATTCACCTCTATATATTGAATAGGAATTTCTTTTGACTCATAAAGAGATTTCATCTTTAGTGCATCGGCTTGAGTATCATGCATAAGACCTGTAGTCATAGAAACTTTAATTGGCTTTGATTTACTGTTTTCCACTAATTCAAATATTTCTTTTCTATACCAATAAGCTGGAGATTGGATCATGAGATTTCCAAAATTTTCGCCAGCATTAGCTCCGAAGTAACTGGCATTTAGGCCTCCTAATGAAGTTCCGAGTATTGCTCTCCTGGCTCTGTTTGTAGATGAGTTGTAAGAGGAATCAATAACCGGCAGTAGTTCCGTATTGACGAACTCAAGAAAATCGCTATTTATAGTTAATTCATCTGCCCTTAGGTTTTTACTTCTGTCATTGGTATTTCTGGGGTCAATGAAAATAGCTATTAAAGGTTCAATTTTTTCAGCTTCAATTAGGTTGTCAAGGATTTCTACCATAGAGCCCAGTTGAGGATTTATATACTCATGACCATCTGTTATATAGATTGTAGGTAATTCATTAAGATTTTCATACCCAAAAGGCCTATATACTATTATTTCAATCTCCCTCGAAAGGTTAATACTTTCAATAATGAAAGTATCCAAAGTACCTGCTTGAGTAATATTCTTTTTGACCCATTTTGACTGCTCCCAATCAGGCATTCTTATTTCCGAATTTGAAGTACCTGTTCCGGATAGAATTGTATTTGGGTTGTTAGGATCGGTACTCCATTTATTGTCTACCACTATTTTATAATCTAATCTGGCATCAACAGGAAAAGTGGTTTGCAACAACCAAATATCTGATTGTCCAATCTGCTTACCCTGGTTTATGAAACTTGTATCTCTACTCCAGGCATTAAAATCTCCATTCCAAGAGACTGATTTGGCTGACCCTTTAAAAAGAAAAGTCACAGAGCTATTATCTATAACCGGTAGATTACCTTCGAAATATTTACTCCATAATTGATCAACTTTTTTTTGATCATTATCATTAGCAGCTTCAATGAGTGCTGCTAAGGGTTTCATCTCATTTTTTTTACAAGCGAAGAGTGTTAATAATAAAACAACGCAAAGTATATTAAGCCGCATTTTGCTTGATATCTACTTCATCATGATCTTCTACCAACAGGCATAAAAATCCCGCAAGGATCATTGAACCACCACCGAGCACAAGTGCATAGATGAATTCTCCATCAAAAAATCTTGTGATTAAGAACCCCAAAACACTTGCTGCTACTATTTGGGGAATGACGATAAAGAAATTAAAGATTCCCATGTAGTAACCCATTTTTTGTGCGGGTAATGAGTTAGACAACATGGCATAAGGAATAGATAAAATACTGGCCCAAGCTATACCAACACCTATCATTGAAACAATCAAAAGGCTGGGGTCTTGAATAAAGTAGAAAGAAATTAGCCCCAGACCACCGCATGTCAAAGCAATAAGATGGGTAACACGCCTGCTGGTTACTTTTGCCAATAAAGGCAGTGCCAGAGCCGCTAACGCTGCAATACCGTTGTACCCTCCAAATAGCAAGGAGACCCAGTCAGCTCCTTCATTATAGGCCAGGCTGGTTGGATCAGATGAATTATAGATATGACTTGTCACTGCAGAAACCGTGTATATCCACATTGCAAATAGAGCAAACCATGAGAAGAATTGAACAAAAGCCAATTGAATCATTGTCTTAGGCATATTCTGAAAATCTCTGACTATCTGAACAAAACCATTTCTATACTTATTCCTGCTCATAAATAGTGAGGCACTAGAATAACTTAAGCCGAAGACAGCTATAATACCGCACAATACATAAAGTTGGGGATCAAGACTTTGTGAATAAAACCAAACTGATAGGAGGGCTGCAATTGCGAGAAGAGCTACTCCAATCTTCATATAGGTGCTTGGAGCATATTTTATAACCAGTGGTTCCGTACTTTGTTCCTCGTGAACTTCATCTTCTGCTGGTGGGTACTCTTTTGTCGTAAAAACGGTCCACATTACAGCAACGATAAAAGCAATGCCGCCTACATAATAAGAGTACTTAACGGAGTCAGGGATTTCACCAATAGCGTCTGTAGTGTTACTAACACCAAACCAATTGGTAAACATCCATGGCAACGCAGAAGCTACTACCGCTCCAATGCCAATGAAGAAACTCTGCATGGCAAAACCTTGCGTTCTTTGATCTGGAGGAAGCATATCCCCAACAAAAGCCCTGAAGGGTTCCATACTTATGTTTATTGAGGCGTCCATAATCCACAACATACCAATGGCTATCCAAAGGGTAGGAGAGTTTGGCATAATGAACAATGCAATCGTTGCAAGGATAGCTCCAACTGCAAAGAAGGGACGTCTGCGACCCCATTTTGGATGCCAGGTTCTGTCGCTGTAATAACCAATCAATGGCTGAACTAACAGCCCGGTCACTGGAGCTGCCAGCCAATAAAAAGCCAGATTTTTTGTATCCCCACCAAGAGTTTCAAAAATCCTACTGGTGTTGGCATTTTGCAAAGCAAAGCCAAATTGGATTCCTAAAAAGCCAAAGCTCATGTTCCATATTTGCCAAAAACTTAACCTGGGCTTTTCTGATTTTAATGATATATTATCCATAGACATGAATGAAACTTGAGGCAATTACATATTTGTGATCAACCAATAATTTCATATTTAGTTGGTAAAAACGTAGTATTCAAATGGTGCCAATGTTATGTCACTGCCTTCAACAAAAGCAACCTCCTTATCAGAAAAGTAATCTTTATAGCTACCTGATAAATCAGTGCTGGCGTAGCGAACATTTTGTGCTTCATTAGAAAGATTGATTATGACATAAACTTCGTTGCCTTCAACCGATCTTTTGAAAGAGGTAACATTGGAATTATTATCGGCAATAAATTGCGCTGGACCTCCAAACTCCCCATTTGCCAGAGCTTCGTTTTCATGCTTTAAAGAGAGCAATTTGGTGTAAAAACCCTGATGAGGTATTGATTTAAAATCAATCGTGTCTTTTTCAAAGAAAAGAAGCCTTTCATCAAGTCCGGCCTCTTGCCCACCGTAGATTAACGGCATTCCTCTTACGGTAAATGCCCAAACAGCCCAGGCCTTGTGGCCTTCTCCAAATCGTTCAAAAACTGTCCCATTCCAGGAATTTTCGTCATGATTGGTGGTAAACATCATTCGAAAAGGTTCCTTACCATATCGTTCGATGTCTCCTGTCATCAAGACTTCCAAAGAATCTACGTCAAAATGACCTTTGGCGGTTTCATTCATCCAATGATGCGGTCCCCATCCATAAGTCATATGAAAACCGGCATTATGCATTTCGGGCTCGTCCCATTCGGCAAGCATGAATACATTTTTAGTTGCTTGCAATGAATCAATGGCGGCCTTCCAGAAATCGTTAGGAACTTCTCCGGCTACATCACATCTGAATCCATCAAGGTCGGTCTCAGTCACCCACCATTTCATTTCTTCAATCATTGCCTGGCGCATTTCTTGATTTTCGTAGTTAAGATCTGCAACATCTGTCCAATCTGTACCGGCTGGCCAGGTCACGTTACCCAACGAATCAGTGTTATGATAACCTTCTATAGTGGTCCATTCGTGATCAAATCCCGTGTGGTTAGCCACCCAATCAAGAATAACGTACATTCCACGTTCATGAGCTTCTGCTACTAATGCCCTGAAGTCACCCACTGTGCCAAAATTTGGATTAACAGCGGTGTAATCCTGAATTGAATAATAACTGCCAAGGGATCCTTTTCTATTCTTTTCGCTAATGGGTTGAACTGGCATTATCCATAGAATATCAACTCCCATGGCATGAAGCCGAGACAGATGACTTTGAAATGCCTTAATAGTTCCTTCGGGTGTATACTGCCTGATATTTACCTCATAAATGTTGAGGTTCTTTGCTTTCTCAGGAAACAAGATCTCAGCAACCTCGGTTTTCTCAGAAGACTCTTCTGTTTTCTGATTACACGATGCAACTATTAAGGATAGCAATGTAATTGCTACAAATGCATATTTTTTCATTTGATTGTATTTATTATTTAGCACCTACCAGGAGAAAGCCAACTCATCATTTGTATAGTTGGCTTGAATAGATTTTATATTATTAATTTTGAGCCCTGCACCTGTTTCATTACCGAACGGGTCGAAATTGGAAATTGGATCTACAAATCGGTATCCATGATTTTCAGCAGACTTTGATTCATTGTTCAATTGAAAAGAGTTTCCTTCAAACCCATGAAGACATAATCTTAGAGTCTTAATTTTTGATGTATACTCACCTTCTACCTGCCCTAATTTTATACTGTTTGAGGTTGGATCATACGTTATTGTACGTTTATGGTAGCTACCAGCTTCATAATCGAAAGTCTCTCCGTCATCTTCATAATAGGTGAAAGTATTTTTTTCTAATCCAGCGTAAATATGAACCTCAAGTGTTTCTCCTAAATTCTTAGTGTTTGTATTTGCTTCCGGGCAGATAGGAATAATCGCAGAGGCCTTTACGTATAGCGGAAGCCGTTCAATTCCACACTCAGCAACTACCTCCTGATTCCCTTGAAATTTGCTATCTGTAAAAAATTCGTACCATTCCCCTTCTGGTAAGTATACTTTAACCAGGTTTTTATAGCTTTCTACAGGAGCAACTAAAATACTCTGCCCGAACAGGTACTGGTTTTGAAACTGCTCATTGTAGATAGTGTCATTATGGGTGTAGTCTATGGCTAAACTACGTGCTACTGGTATGGCAGTTTTAGAGGTTTCATAAAACGAGGAATAGAGATACGGCATGAGTTTGTATCTCAGCTTAATATAGTTAGTGGATATTTCTTCTACTTCTTCACCATAAGACCAAGGCTCTGAGTCCCTGCTATTTATCATAGAGTGACCTCTGAAGAAAGGAGAGAAAGCGCCAATTTGTACCCATCTGGCAAATAGTTGTTCGTTTGAATTACCCACAAATCCACCCACATCATAACCTGCAAAAGCTATTCCAGCAAGTCCCATACTGTTGACTAATCGAACGCCCACCATCATATGCTCATCACTGGCCACATTATCTCCGGTCCAAACAGCGGCATATCGTTGTATGCCTGCAAAACCAGCCCTGGTAAGGTTAAATGGCCTTTTACCTTTCAAGGCAGCTTTGGTTCCTTCATAGGTAGCACGACTCATCTGAAAACCATAAATATTCCTGCCTTTTCTAGCGGTATTCCGATCTCCTTCGAAATCAAACTCAATTAATTCTGGTAGCATCTGCCCCCAGGTGGCAATTTCGTTCATATCATTCCAAAAGCCATCAACTCCAATATCAGTGTAAGATTTCATTTGCTCACCCCACCATTGACGTGTCTTTTCCATAGTGAAATCCGGAAAATGACAAACCCCAGGCCATACTTCACCACTGTAGTAACTGCCATCAGGGTATTTGACGAATAAGTCTTCCGCTAAAGCACTTTCATAAGCTGAATATCCATCTTCGATTTTTATACCGGGGTCGCACATAACGACCACATGAAAGCCTAACTCTTTAAGGTGTTTGACTAAAGATTCTGGATCTGGAAACATTTCACCATCCCACGTAAAAATTTTATATTTCTCCATGTAATGGATATCCAATACAATAACATCCGCAGGAATATCTTTTTCCCTAAAGGTCTCTGCCACTCTTTCCACCTCTTTATCAGGATAGTAACTATAACGACATTGTTGATAGCCTACACTCCATATAGGAGGTAGGGGGGTGTAACCAGTTAACTGACCATAGTAATTAAGGATCTCACCTACAGAATCTCCATAAATAAAGAAGTAACTCATATCTCCGGAGTCCACAGAGAAACTAGAGAAACGATCATTAGACGCTCCAAAATTGAAATGTGATTTATAGGAGTTATCCATGTAGATACCATAGGATAGTCCACTATGCACACCGATGTAAAATGGTGTTGAGCAATATAAGGGATCACTTTCCGGACCATAGCCAAAGTGATCGGTATTCCAGTGTTGGTAACCGGACCCTCGTCTGTCGAGAGGTCCGGTTTTTTCACCTAAACCAATAAAACGTTCTTTATACTGAAGTTTTTTATAGGTTGTTATTTGTTCGCCTATAAATGAGGTGCCAAAAGCCGGATCATCTTCATTAATGACCTGGCCTGATTTTGTTTTAAATGTTAGTCGGGTTGGGTTTTTGGTTATTTCCAGGGTAACTAGCTCAGTGCTTAATTTGATGCAACCGTTTGTATCCTCACTTACAAAAGAATCTTGCTCAGCAGTTTTTATAACGCTGTAAGGGTTCTCGTCTCTTTCAGGGGACGCACTTATATCTACTTTAATAAGGCCTTTTCCATATACTTCAATAGTTAAAAAAGCGTTATCTAAAGTTGCCTGAAGCCCTGTTTTTGTTAAGGAATATTCTTTAATATCTCCTAAGGAATTACTCAATTTCCGTTGAGTTGCAATAGTTGTATCTATCATTATCAGAAGTCTGAAAATCCATAAAAGAGTGCATATTTTTCACTCAAACATTTGTCAAAATAGTGATAATATTGCGTAATAAAGCAGCTTATTGCGATAAAAAATACTGCAAACGATTGCGTTTTCGATTGAAATAGGAATGAGCATTTTGGTAGTAAAACAAAATGATCACTGCTGGATGAAGGTCATCAAGTTTCCATATAATAAAAAACCTTACTACTGAGGTATATCCGTTGCTGCCACAATTGTTCTTAATCTCCTACCATATGATAGGTGAATTTCTTTACAATAAATTTATCGTCATCACTGACAAGCTTTAAACGATCGCCCTGATCATAGTGATAATGCGTTGACACACCATTTACGTCCGTTATAGTGTTGATGTAATTGTATCTGTTATAGGTGTAGGTTGTCATTTGCGCATTTGAAGGAAATACCCTTATCTCATCCAATCGAGAACCGATAGAATTTATGACATTGTTAAATGGCTGTATCCCAGAAAATTTCCAAATGCCACCTTCATAAAACCAATAACTCATATCATGATTAATAAGCCCTGATATTTCAGATGGAAAGGAAAATGTATTTTGTTCCAGAGCATTTAGACCAGATTTCGCACTGTTATCAGTAGAACTGTTTTCAAAACTCTCGTAATAAGTTGTCCCATCTACGGGAGACTGTGTTACTGAGGTAATGTTATCTTGTTCATCGTATGTGTATATAGTATATAGCCCATTATTTGACTGAGACTTTATAATTCTGGTATTTAAATCGTCAAATTCATTATAGAAAAATGCTCGTGTTGTATAATAACCGTTATCATAGACAGGAGTGTTATCAACAAATTCTAAAGGAGTGAATTGTAGATTTTCGCCTTGATAATTCATAACTTCAAAAATTTCGGGTCTCAAAGTAGGTTGTAGATTTTTGTCGACCACTCCATATTTGTATAGTATTGAGTTTGACAGATAGTACTCACCATCATAATATTTATATTCATTCCACTCCAAAGGTTTATTGATCACATGTAGGAAATTCAAATAATATACTGCTTTTGTAAATTCATCAGTTGTATTATTTACTAAATGGTCAGATGAATAAGTGAACACCTCTTTTTTGACAGGTTGGCTTTCGTTTTTTATGAAAGTCTCAATTATGTTTGGTTGCTTGTGTCGCGGATTGTTGTACGTGTAAGCAGTAATTGATTTTATATAATCATCATTTAAATCGGAATATGTTGTAGTTATTTTTTTGCTGACGTATGACCATTCACATCTAATCTTATATCTGTAATAATCTACATTTTTACAAGGTAAGCCAATCAGATTGTTCAATATCCCCCTTACCTTGTACCCATTTTGATAAATGGTCAGATCATTTCTTGTTTCATAAACATATTCTGAATTTTGAATTAGATCGTTAGCATTATTATATTGTTTTAAGCTTAGCAATCGACCGTTTTTATTAGCAACTTCCGAAGTCTGGACTCCGTGAATAATTCTCTCAACGTCAAATATTTCTTCACTGTTTTCGAAAGAATAAATGCTGTAACCGTGGTCGACTTTCTGATTATTTGATAATTGAGTTACTTTCATTTCACTGTATCCTACCGCACTTCCTTGTGCTGTAAAGCTGACATTGACTGCCGATCTTTTTGATTTTATTTGGTAGTAACAATTAATTTCAGCGTAAAGCGGTAAGTCGCTTGAATTTGTGCCAAGCAAATATTCTTCTTCAAAAGTGTGGTTATAGCTTTTTATAGGCCTACTCATCAGTTTACCACTTGATCTATCTCGATTATTAATGTCTTCATAACTGTATTGATAATGTTGATCTTTCATATTAACACCATTATTTATGAATACATCAGCTATTCTGGCACCACCGCCCTTACGTTTGTTCTCAACAATTGTGTTACAGTATTTTTCAGCTAATTCAAAATTGACATCCGTTCTGAAACCCGGATGATTGACGTAGTAAGTAGGGTCTACGTAAATGTCAATATTGTATGAACCCGCTTCCAATTGAATAGCTGAAAAACTTTGTGCGGCATTTATGGGAGGAATGGTAATGTTATAATTGGGCTGACCGACAGCGGTTGGGTTTACATTTACATTGATGTATAATGGATATGCCTGATCATAAACATCATAAGTAAAGCTCTCAATTTGCAATACTGCCGGTTGCCCCCAGGAAGAGATAGATAAGTAGTCCTGACAATTCATGTCATTTTCTCGTTTACATATCGAGTAGTTATTTCTGATATAGCTACAAGTGTCAATCAGCTGCCCAACTCCTTCAAAATTTGAGTACTCATTTTCTTCGTACTTAAATGTTTTGATACCTCCGGTATGATATTTAATATTCTTTGCAAGCCCTGTTTTTACATCATTTACAAAACCCCAATCATCTCCGGGTTGACCTCGATCCGGAAATAACCCATCGTAATACTCAAAAGAATAACTATTGACGACCTTGTCAGCAGAAGATTTTACCGTTACTTTATGTAACCAGAGACGCAAAGATTTGGCGAGCTCAGTATCACCGCAATTTGCAGGCAGGTTTTCTGCCGGATTACTTATTGAATGATTTGAATTGAACTGAAACGCTTTAATCAGGTTATTGTCATTGTAGATTTGAATTTGATCTAGCTTTCTCTCTCCTGGAGAATCACATCGGGTAGAGGTTATGAAACTCAGTTGATATTGCTTGTAGCTTATGCCTGATAAATAATGACCGTTGATTGTTCTGCTTCCAGAGCACAGAATTCTTTTAGAAGGGCAGGTGGTTCCATTACTCGAATAGGTAGTTTCTTCAATTGGGTTTTGAATGGTAGTAGAATAAGGTTCATAAGAGAAATTGACCACCTCGCCTTTTAAGGTTGTAATCGATTTTAAATGCCATGAAGTAACTACGTTATTATAGGAGCTCGAACTACTCGAGGTTGACACTCCTGTACTGCTGTTGGCAGCATCAATAAAAGTAGTACAACTCGAGTTGGATCCGGTAACATCATAAGTATTACTACCTCCAAAAATATAGACTGTTCCATTTTCGTCAATCATCTCCCAGGTTGCATTAATATTACCTGATGGCGGAGGTATAATTTCAACAGGAGATTGATCCAGCATATGAATGCTTCCGTTATTGTCAAAAATAAATTTTCCGGACCTGCCAAAAATGTTGAAGCTAAATACATCGGGTTCCCCATCGATTAATCCTTCCAGTACACCATTAACAAATGCGTAATTGTTACCATTTTCCTGCTCACCTCCTATATAGCAATTGGCGAAAATGTCACCCTGCCCAAAGGATTGGTTAGGATCTCTAAAATAGTGCATGTCGTCTAAACCTCTTACTGAACGTGATATCATACCGCCTGCGCTCAAATTAAAGTTCATACCCACCCAAGTGGCAATCTTTTCTATTTGTACTGACTCACTAGTATAGATAAGGTCTATGTTAAAATTTTGTTCGGCTAACTGAATGGTCCAGACGGGAAATGATTCCTGAACCAGACCATTGTAAAGGCTAATGTTAGGCGAAGAAATTTGCTTTAGGGAATACGCGGTTGGCGAAGGTAAAAGATGATTGTTAGTATAGTCTCTATAAACTTGGCTTATAGATGATAAGTTGGTTATAAGTAGAATAACTGGGAGCAAGACTGATTTCATCTTTGAAATTATTTTATCAGTTAAGAACGAATTGAAATTGTAGTAAAGACCAGAGTAAATCTAAAACTTTAGTGTTGTAACAATAAAATAATTTTAAGATAATTAAATTATAGCCTAGCTTTATAAGCTGAATATATCACTATATGAAGATTACCTTTACCTTAGGTTGCCTATTATTAATATGCCAGCTGATGATTGCTCAACGCATTGAGAAATTTCAGGTCAATGTGCCACCGCCACCTGATGCCGCAGCTTTAGGAAAATATGCCGATATACCGGTAGGTGAGTATACTGGCACACCCAATGTTAATATCCCGCTCTATGAATTAAAAGGAAGGTTTTTGTCATTACCCATCTCATTAAGTTATCATGGTTCTGGCGTGAAGGTGGAAGAGATTTCTTCTTGGGTAGGTATAGGCTGGACCCTAAATGCTGGAGGAGTAATCACTAGATCAATTAATGGGCAATCAGATTTTAGGCAAGATCTTCATGGTGTTGCTACCGAAAAGAAATTTCATACTACTTCCGGAAAACAAATAGGTGGGAGACAAATTCCAATAAGTATAGGAATTAATTGTGACATATGGTGGGAAGGGTCTACTGATCCGGGGGATTTGGATACTAATGTGGCAAGTGTTGATGCAGCTTTAACAGGTATACTGATCAACCAGACACATGATACAGAACCGGATATGTTCTATTTCAATTTTATGGGATTTTCAGGAAAATTTGTGTTTGATGAAAACCGCAATATCGCCTATGATAGTGAAGTACCCTTTGAGTTTGTCAATATACCGGACGAGGATGAAGATAGTTGGCTAATTAAAGGCTTAGATGGAGTGGAGTATCTCTTTGGAGGAGCACTACCGTCTGGTGAAAGCTGGACAGAATGGTCAAGAGTATTTTTCAACGATCCAACAAACATCATTTGGGCACCGCCCACTTATACCAATGCCTCCTCATGGTATTTAAGGTCCATTACTCACCCCAGTGGAGAAAGTATTGAATTTGAATATAGTAAGAAACACTACATGGTTTTTTCAAAAGCAGGTGGCTTTCGATCCGAGTTACGCAGTAGTACGGCTACCGGAGGTATTTTATTGGATATGATTAACAATCCTCCATGGTCATATGGTGGTATATCTGAAAGCACAGTTGATGGTCTTTTTTTAGAAAAAATAGTTCTGAACAGGCCAGATGGCTCTGTGGAGGAAATAATTTTTAATAATGCCTCTGACAGACAGGAAGACACTAGTTTCAACTCAGTGGCGAGTGGTTTGGATATTCGATTGGCGGGTATAGAAGTGAACAATGTTTCTTCTTCAGGAATAAACACTTTAAAATCGAAATACACCTTTAATCATGATAATTGGTCCAATAAATTATGGTTGACCAGCGTTCAGGAATTTGGTAGAAATAATGGTACTAAACCGGCTTACAAGTTTGAGTACCATTCACATCAGGATTTTCCAATCAGAACATCCATGGCAAGAGACCTTTGGGGCTTTTACAATGGACAGACGAACAACAATTCGTTCTTTCCCAAAATAGCATACGATAAATATGGATTACCATATGAGTACAGCTTAACCGAAGGCAATGATGTATTTCCTAACGAACAATATGCTAAAGTAGGAATACTCACCAAAATTGAGTACCCCACTGGTGGATATGCTGTATTCAATTGGGAGCCTCATGAGTTTAGCAACTTCACAAGCATTGGGACTTTTGGAGATAGAAAAGTTTGTAAAAAGTATAGTAATACGCCTGAAGTCTGTATTTCAGATGATGAAAGGGTTCAATTTGAACTTCAAAATTCTGAAAATTTTATAATTGAAACGAATATTATAGATCCTAATCAAGATCACCAGGCGGCTAAAGTCTGTAATAGCTATGGTGCAAGCCCTTCAACATACTGTCCAGGTTTACCTTCTGAAGATAATTTCACCATCTATGGCAACGAAAGATATATTTTTTTGGAATTTGATATATCAGGCATTTACAAGGAAACAGCGGGTAACAAATTGGAAATTATTAATAGTTCAAGTCAAATAGTTAGAACAGTTAATTGGCAAAATGAGCTAAGTGTGAACGGGACAGTTTCTTTAAACCTCCCGCCTGGAGGTTATACGCTAAAGGCTAGCGTTTCTTCTAATAATGGACATGTAGTGAAAGGTACATTGATAAGAAGAGTGGTAAATCCTCCTTTAGTTGTGGATCTAGTTAAACCTGACGGCTCTAAAATTCGATTTGATGAAACCGGGAATACAACTCAGTATTTAACTGCGGGTACACATGAATTAAAAGTGGTTGGCGCCAATATACCTGAAGATGGAGCTTATGCTTCTGCTGTAATTCAACAAGAAACGATTAGTTATAACTATGAACGAAATACAGGAGCAGGACTAAGGATATCCAGCCAGGAGATCCATGATGGTTTGGGTAACGACCCAAGAATAATTCACTATGATTATAAAAAAGAAGATAACACGACATCAGGGTTACTTATGAATAAACCAGTAACTTATTATTATCGAGCGAGTACCAATAGCTCAAAAGACCATATGTCTTATTTCGAAACCTTTGCTAATAATAATAGTGTTCCCTTGAGTACCTCTGCTGCAGGGAGTCATGTTGGGTATGAGAGAGTAATAAAACATGAAAGCAATAGAGGAAAGACACTGTCATTGTACTCGAATACACCAGACTTTATTTTAGGAGGGAATCATTATCCTGTTAAAAATTATAACATGCCATTTGTGCCAGGTGAGGAGAAAGTGATTATTCAGGGTACACCATCTACAAATTTTTATTACGACAATGGAAATTTACAATCGCAGTACGTCTACAATCAAAATGACGTCTTGTTGAGCCAAACACGAAATACTTATGAATCGGTGTTAACAGAAACTCATGGCTTGAAGATAACCTCCATGCCGGTGCCCCCCACTGTAGGTAGTTTTATCGAATGGGATCAATATAGCGGCCAATCATGTAATACCATTGCCTATAAGTATTATACTATTCCAATAGGTTACAGCCGGCTTACGAATCAGGAAATAACCGATTTTGGAGATAATGGCCAGGAACTGGAAAGTGTGATGGAGTATGATTACATAGCCAACCGATTAATCGATTGGAAAAGACAAGCCAAAAGTAATGGGTTTTCCAAATATGAAAACTTCTCTTATGAGTCCGGTACTTCATTAGTACGGGAGTTTGAAGAAAATTTACATCACCACACCACTGCTCCACTAAATGGAGAGTTCTTAGAATACGCTAATTATTTACCTGTCAGGTATTACTCCCACGAGACTTTAGAGCCGGGAGAAGTTGCCGATCCTGATATTTCAGGCAGATCATCTGAAAGTAATTACAAGCTTAGAAAGGAAATTGAAAGAAATCAGTATGGAAATATCATTGAGTTAAATGAAGATGGTAGCTATACTTCATTCATTTGGGCCGAGAACCAAATCAATCTTCTGGCAGTTATAAAAAATGCCACCAAGCATGATGTAGAAGTTTTATTCGGAGCAGCCTTTGAGGGGAATAATTTGGGTTTGAGCCCTGCACAGCAAAATTTACTTCGACAGAACTTAACCAACTCATTGATCACCACCTATGGATATAATAACCTGGATGAATTAGTAAGGATTATTGATGAAAATGGAGTAAGAACCAGTTATGAATATGACGAGTTCGGGAGGTTATTAATGGTGAAAGACCATGAAGGAAATATTTTGAAAAAACACACGTACCACTATGCGAATTAAGAAAGTGAAAACCTGTTTTTTAATAGTGTTGTTGGCTGGGTTTATCTCAATAGAAGGCCAATCTCAAAATATTTATGATGATTTTTATCAATCCTGGTATTATGGTGATTTTCTGGAAGATTATACTGGTGGTGGTGGTAGTGCTACCTATATAAGAATTGAAGATGATGTTCTGACATTTTACTATAATGCTGGATTTAACTCATCGAGATTAAAAATAGGTTCAATAAAATATTTGAATACTAATCCGCCATTGGATGATTTAGGTTATGTAGGCTTAGGGCAAATTAATACATCAGCTTCTGGTCAGGCACAATATTATGTTGCTATTCATGATGGGTATGTATTTATTCAAAGGTCTGGGCCACCGCCTGACCCTTCAGTCACATTTGCCAACTGTAATTTATCAGTGAATTTGAGAGATGCTTTTTGCTCTATTTATAGTTCTTATTTACCAACAAGTTTTAATGTATCTTCTACTACTTGCGGTAATAAAACGCTTACCAAATCTGGTAGTATTCCTTCAGATGAAATGTGGTACTGGCAGGGTACGAATCCTAACGGCACTAATGAGAACTCTGGTAGAAATGCTGCTAACAATAGCTTTACAGCAACCAGCTCAGGAACGTACTATTTGAGAGCCATCTCAGATGAAGGTTGTTGGAGTAATTCAAGAGGCATATCAGTCACTGTTAATTCAGTTCCTATTAATCCTCCTGTTCCTGAAATAGAATTCAACGACTGCAATGGGATCAAGTTTACTCGTAATGGAACCCCTGAAAGTGGAGTGAGTTGGCATTGGAAATGGGGTTTATCAGAAGAATCTTTGGGAACGGGCAGCAACTTTACCATCTCCTCAACTGAAAAAACCAGAATCTATTTAGTGGCTATCAATGATGGTTCGGGTTGTTCGGCTCTTAATCATAGTAGCTTAAGCTTTGAACCTTACTATAAGCCTTCATCAAATAATAATACCGATTTCAACTATGTTAAAACGGAAATAGCCCAACGAAAAACTACTTCTGAAGCTAATTTCGATGGTTACTGTGCTGAGGGGAAACTTACTTCTTTCGGTTATAAGGATGGCCTTGGCAGAGATGTTCAGTCAGTTCTTGTAGCACACAGTCCAAATAGTAATGATATCGTTGAAGCTATCTCTTACAATGAATTTGGAGATGTGGAAATTTCTTACTTGCCATATTCTTCCACTTCCAATGATGGCTCATACAAAACATTCATTAACCAGGAAATAGCTGATTTTTACAGCTCACAATCTTATGTGGCTCATGATAATGCACCATATATAAAAAATATTCTTGAGCACTCACCTCTAAGGAGATTAAAGGTCAAAGGAGCCCCTGGAATATATTGGCAACCTGAAATTGCTGCTGATTACAGCCGTTATTACAACTGGAGTGAGTTTACTGAAGTTGATGCTGGTGGAGGAGGAAGTGTAGGTGTCACCACAGAAGGTACAATATTAACTATTAGCTTCAGTGCAGGTTTTACTAATTCTCGTTTAGAAACAGGGAATGTTGTCTTGCTGGATATTCCTTTACCGGACATGACACTAGGTACGCTTAATGTGGGTGGCTATGTAGTAAGAATAGTGGATCAGTATTTAAATATTAGTGGCTCTACAGAGGAAATAGGAGGGTTCAATAAGAAATTTTACATTGATTTGGCCGAATATGGTTTGACAGGGCAAAACCCCAACGCAATTTCTTTTTCTTATGAAGTGAATACTTTAGCTGATGCTGTCGCAAACCATACTATTGTCGCGGGAACCAACCTGCTTGAGTTCACTAATGTTTTTGAGGCGGGTAGATTACGTAAAAACATAACCAAAGATGAACATAACAACGTTATTCAGGAGTATATAGATCTTGAAGGCCGAACAATTTTAAAGCGGGTTCAGGCGCATGAAACAGGAAGTCCTGAAGAGTGGGCGGATACATATTATATATATGACGAACGTGGTAATTTGAGGTATGTTCTTCCACCGGAAGCCGTAAAAGCTATCGGCTCTCCGTCTGATGGCCAAATAATTAGCACCATAATCTTAGTTAATTGGGCTTTCCAATATAAGTACGATGGTCGCAATCGTATGATTGAAAAGAAAGTTCCGGGTGCCGATTGGGTATATATGATCTATGACAACCGTGATCGGCTGGTACTTACGCAGGATGGCAAACAACGTGATACCTCCATAGGCTCTGGGCGTGAGTGGCTATTTACCAAGTATGATGGCCTTAACCGCCCTATATCTACTGGTCTCTATGTGCACAATACTGTTCTAAATCAGAGTCAAATGCAGCAGGTGGTAAATACTTTTTATGATGGTGGCACTGTAACCAATTGGTACGAAGAACTGAATTTAGCTGCAAGTCATCACGGTTATACAAATCGAAGCTTCCCATCTGCTGTTACAGGAACGGATTACTTAACCGTTACATACTACGACAACTACTATATACTGGGACAATCAGATTTCAATGGTGACTATTCCTACTCATCACCTTCAGGATGTCAAAATACCTTACAGGGTAATTATTGCTATAATAGCTCACCAATGGCCGAAGTTAATGGGCAGGTAACGGTTAGCAAGATCAAAGTGCTGGGTACAAATCAATGGGTAAACAGTGCCATTTATTATGATGATCGATATCGTACAATACAGGTAACTACTAAAAATTTACATTTAGGGTCTGTGGAAAAGGTCAATAGCCTATTTAATTTCTCAGGCTGGCTATTGGAGTCTTACAAGGAACAGGTGGCACATGGTTTTACTATGGCTGTGAAAACCCGATATGAATATGATCATGTGGGTAGGCTTATGAGAGGATACCATGAGTTGTTTGATAATGGTGTAGGGCAAGGGGAAGTTTTACTTGCAGAGAATAGTTATAATGAGTTAGGGGAGCTGATTGAAAAGAATCTTCATGTAGAGAATAATACTCCGCAACAATCATTGGATTATCGCTATAATATTAGGGGTTGGTTGGAGAGTATCAATAACGCATCGCTCAACCCCTCGTCAAACAATAATCCAAATGATGACAACAAAGATTATTTTGGGATGGAACTCATCTATCAAAATGTAATTCCTGGGTTAACAGATTAATGATGAGAGATTTTATGAAATATATCGCACGACTTATTCTTTCTTGTTTATTGATCTTCGCTTCTTTTCAAGCTCACAGCCAGTTTGGAGGCGGGGGCGTAAGTTTATTTGGCCCCACATCTGTAAATTTAAATAGTTATCAAAACTACAATATCCTTTCCAGCAATGATGATGAACTTTCAGACCCTATTTTTAGTATTACCGGGGGTACTTTAGTATCTCAAACGAACAGTTCTGTAAGAGTTCGGTGGACCAGCGCTGGAAATGGCCGAGTAACAGGTAGTGTCGTTGTTAACGGTGGAAATAGAAGCTTGATGAGCTTGGCGGTTACTGTAAATGCCACACCACCATCAACTCCAACCAGTCCAGCTGTTTCTTCTAACACATGTGGCAATAAAACTCTAACAAGAGGTAATCCACCAAGTGGAGTCACCTGGTATTGGCAAACAAGTTCCGGAGGAACAAGTACGGGCAACTCAAATTCGACATATACCGTCACCTATTCAAGAACCATTTACCTTAGAGCAAGAGGAAATAGTACAGGACTCTGGAGTTCGTCAAGGGCTAAAAGTGTGACAGTAAACCCTAAACCTGGAACTCCAGCAAGTCCAAGTATATCTAATCAATGCGGAAGTACTATCTTGACCAAAGGCAGTTCACCAAGTGGCATCACCTGGTATTGGCAGACTAGTTCAGGTGGTACAAGTACCGGTAATTCGAATACTGACTGGACAAGAACTAGCTCAGGAACAGTATACCTTAGAGCTAGAAATAATTCAAGCGGATGCTGGAGTAATTCAAGAAGCATATCAGTAAGTATTAATACTGTACCTGGTATACCTTCAGATCCTACTGTACAGAATAATTGTGGGAATACTGTTTTAACCAGAACTACTCCTCCGTCCGGCATTACATGGTATTGGCATACCAATGCTACAGGAACAGGTACCAGCAACAGTGCTACTACCTTGACACGAACGGAGGGCGGAACGGTATACCTCAGGGCCAGAAACAATAGTACTGGTTGTTGGGGGAACAATCGAGTCATTAACGTAACCGTAAATGAATCAATAGATATTCCTCCCTCACCATCAATCCAGAATAATTGTGGCAGTACGATATTAACAAGAAGTAATCCTCCAAGTGAGGAGACCTGGTATTGGCAGACGAGTTCGTCTGGTACTGATATTAGTAATTCCGGTCCTACATGGACTCAAACCACTTCGGGCACTGTATTCCTTAGGGCTAGAAGTAGCTCCAGTGGTTGTTGGAGTAGCTCAAGAAGCATACCTGTTGCAGTTACCGCATCACCCGGGGTACCACCGGCACCATCGGTAGATCATAATTGTGGAAACACTGTGCTTACGAGGACTTCTCATCCAAATGAAGAAACTTTATACTGGCAGACCAGCTCCGATGGAACGAGTATCAGCAACTCGGATTTAACCTGGACTAGCGCGACAGCTGGTACTGTTTACTTGCGCTCACAAAATAATTTAACAGGTTGCTGGGGTAGTTCTGTATCAACAACTTTTGTCGTTGATATAGCCCCATCTACACCCATATTGTTGACTATTAATAATGTTCAGGAGGGAGGAAAAGAATTGGTTAAAGATGCTACGCCTTCAGGTGAGGTTTGGTATTGGCAAACAAGTTCTGATGGAACAAGTACGTCAAATCTATCAGATAGTTTTATTGTGATGACCAGTGGTACCTATTATTTGCGATCGAGGAGTGATCTCGGATGTTGGGGAAGTTCGTTATCTATACCAGTTACTTTAGAAGCTCAGGTGCCAGGTAATGTTTCAAGCTCTGAATTGGGAACCGATGCTGTAACTATTAACTGGCAAGGTAATGGTAATGAAACAGCGTTTATTATCCGGAGATCATCTACTATTGAAGGACCATATACGACTATAAAAACGGCTGATGTAGGAACAGTCTCTTACAGAGATGAAAATCTTATCCCGGATACGGACTATTACTACCAGTTGCAGAGCAGAGTAAACGGTGAATACTCTTTTCCTACATCGGGTTTGCTGGTGCGAACACATACTATTGCTTCAAGAATTGCACTGGAGCATTCTCCTCAATTTAATGGGAATATATCTGCGGTAAAATGGAATACCGGCAATGGTAAAAAAATATATACGTATCAATATGACCCGATGAACAGGATCAAATCAGCGTCCTATGGGGAAGAAGGGGTAGCGAACTACTGGAATGTAGGGACAGGTAATTATCAGCTGCATAGCATAAATTATGATTTAAATGGAAATATTAAATCACTAACAAGAAATGGAAAAAATAAACTGATTGATGACTTGATCTATGAATATGGTACTCATGGTAATCAACTACAATATGTTGAAGATATTGAGGCAGAAGTGGAAGGATTTTCGGACGGCCATACTGGTACCAGCGCTGATCCTGATTATGAATATGACCATAATGGGAATATGATTAAAGATTTGAATAAAGACATAGTATCCATTACCTACAATCATCTAAATCTTCCTGAAGTGATAACTAAAGGAGATGGGCGATACATCGAGTATATTTATGATGCGTCAGGTATTAAACTTTCTCAAACGGTTTATGAGGCAAATGGTGATGTGCAAAAAAGAACAGACTACCTGGGTGAGTTTATTTATGAAACCGATGCAAGTGGTAATACAGAATTGGTATTAGTTCAACATGAAGAAGGTAGGGTAGTTCCTGATGAACTAGAAGGAGATTGGGATTACGAGTACTACCTTAAAGATCATTTGGGAAATACACGTGCAATGTTTACCTCCGATCCTAAAACCATTGACTTTACACTTAACTATGAGAATGACCCGGGACTACCTGATGACCAGGAAGTTTTTGATAATTTGAATAATATAATAGCCGCTGATATTCATGACCATACAGATCCGGGGAATGTTTATGATCAATCTCAACTTCTTAACGGTGCCGAAGGGAGTGTGGTAGGGTCAGTGCTTACCATTCCGGTAGGACAAGGAGATAAGGTTGAAGCATCGGTCTATGCTAAATACTTGGCCTCTACCACCACAGCCAATCCGGTGGCAGCAGTAGGTAGTTTGGTGATTAATGCCATAACCGGAAGTACCGGAATAAACAATTATGAAGGCTCAATTAATGGCAGCTACGGCACTAGCGGCTCGATGGCGACAGGTGTTTTTGGAGATGAGATAAATAGTACAGAGCCAATGGCTTTTATCAACCTTTTATTCCTTCCCGATGATGTGAGCATGAGTATAGAAGATAGCTATTTTGCTTTTAGTCAGATTACTTCGGCATCAGGTAATAACCATGCCCTGTTGGCATTGGAAGAACCTTATGAGGCTCCTGCTAATGGCTATGTGGTGGTCTACTTAAGCAACGAAAGTACAAACCTTACTGAGGTGTATTTTGATGATATGATCGTAACGGTTAATGAGCATCCAGTGATTGAGAAGACGGACTATTATCCCTTTGGACTTCAGCATCATGGAGGATTCCAACGAGTGACTGCTAAAGAGAATCGGTTTAAGTATAATGGGAAGGAAAGAATTACTGATCTTGATTTGAATTGGGATGATTTTGGAGCAAGGATGTATATGGCGGATATTGGGAGGTGGGGAGTTATTGATCCGTTGAGTGAAGCCAGTTATGATTTCTCACCTTATCATTTTGCGAATAATAATCCAATACTATATAATGATCCAACAGGGATGATTGGAGAGAATTTCATGAATAGCATTGCTACGACAGTGGTTAATGAAGAGACGGGGGAAACATATGAAGTTGATGACGGCTATGACTTTGAATTTACTGTAAGTGCAGATGAGTTTGCAGAAATTACAGAAAGTGAAAGCATTAAAGGGACGAGTGCTTATAACCGTTGGTTTTGGACAGCAGTAGGCCATGAAATGCAAAAACCAAGCGGGAATACTTTGGTAGACCAATTATTACAATTCTTCTATTATGATGATATCGGAGGTGGAATGATTTCCGCTTCTAATGAGCAATATGCAGGTGCAGCAATTATTATTGCTGCAGGGAAACTCAAACATCTTAAGAAACTTAAAAAATGGATAAAAGCGAACCCAGGGAAGAAATTGCCAGGAACGAAAAAAGGAGCCGCGACTTTTAAGAACCGTGAGGGTAAATTGCCTACTAAGGGTAAGGATGGTAAACCAGTATCATATCAAGAGTATGATGTCAATTCAACACCAGCAGGCAAAACAAGAGATGCAGAAAGGATGGTTGTAGGTAGCGATGGAAAAACATATTATACTAATGATCATTATAAAACATTCAAAGAAATAAAAGACTAAATATGAATAATTACCTGAATAGTGGGGACTATTTCATAGCTGCAATTGATGGAAAGAAATGTGTCGATATTAAGTCTTTTTTAGTGGAAATAGGCCGTGCATTTAGCTTCCCAGAACACTACGGAGAAAACTTGGATGCATTAGATGATTGCCTTAATGATCTTGATTGGATTGATAAAGATAATTTTGCTTTAATTATTAATGATTATCAATCATTTATCTCTGAGAGCGAAGAAGATAGAATGAAAGTAAATGATCTTTTGAATGATGTTTCTGATGAGTGGAAAAATTATGATGGAGATGATAATGATGATAATAGGAAGAAATCAGATTTTGTTATTATCCATAACTAAACTTATTCACATCCTAGTTTTAGCGTCACGCTGATTGTTAAAAGTAAGTATTAGGACATAATAGATTGAATCTTTCTTTTGGCGATAAAAGCATCGATCACAGAGAAGATGTGTTCACGGTCAGTTTCTTCAAACTTAGAAACTTCAAGAATACGGTTTTGAGTATTTTTATCCATCTCCACATCTACTTTAGCATAGCTATTCACTAATAGATTTTCAAATGAAGCGTTCCAATATTCGAACGCTTTTAATTTTAAACATTTTACTTCATTATTGATTGTTTAAAGTTAATAATCTGCTGACGCAAGCTTGTAGCTTGTGTCTAATAAGATTAGTGCTAAAGTATTTTTAACTCTTTAAAGAACTCGACCTGATAATAAGATTTGTTTTTAGCTTAACCGTTTCAGAAGGCACTTCTTCATCCTCTTTGGCTTCTATTTGTTTAATGAGCAAGCGAGCCGCTTCCTGGCCCATTTCAAACCCCGGCTGGTTTACCGTAGTCATTGGTGGTTCTGTCAAAGAAGTAAAGCGCCAGTTGCTAAAGCCAACAATGCCAAATTCATCAGGAATGTTAAGCCCTTTCTCCTTGGCAGCCATCATAGCCCCAAGTGCTGCCATGTCATTTATAGCAAATATCGCATCCGGAGGGTTTTTACCCGTTAATAATTTGCTGGTAAGTTCTTTTGCAAATTGCTCGTCTTCAGAGGCATGATCACGCATGACTAAAGTTTCATCATACGTATGGCCGTATTTCTCCAGCGCTGCTTTATAGCCTTGCAAACGATCTTCACTAATTCGAAGGCTTGGAGGACCGGAGAGATGTGCGATTCTCTTATAACCTTGTTTGATTAAATGCTCCGTAGCTTCAAAGCTGCCACCAAAGTCATCTACTATAACTTTGCTGCAGTCGATTGCATCCGTACCGCGATCGAAGAAAACCATAGGTATACCCCGATCATATATTGAGCGTAAATGATCATACTGCGTTGTTTCCCGAGATAAGGAAATGAGCATCCCATCCACGCGGTTATTAAATAATGCTTTAGAGTCTATGACTTCACGCTCATATGATTCATTTGACTGAGAAACTATAACACTATATCCTGCATCATAGGCAATATCTTCTATACCACTGATAACGGTTGAGAAAAAGAAGTGAATGATCTCAGGTATGATTACTCCTATAGTATTGGATTTACTTTGCCGTAAACTTAACGCAATAGAGTTGGGCGTGTATTTGAGCTTATCGGCAAGCTCCGTAACCGCTTTTTTTGTTTCAGCACTTATATCAGGATGGTCCTTTAAAGCTCGTGAAACTGTGGAAGGTGAAATACCTAACTCCCGGGCTATATCTTTAATGGTTACCTGACCGCTTTTCATTTATATATTCAACTCTTTAGGAATAAGAATGCCAAGATACATAAAGAGGTCAGTATTTCATTATACATACGTACTAAAAAGAGCCACCCACTAAATTGACTGTTTCATACCGTAATATTAGTATAGTACAATTTTCATATCTAAAGGCCGATTTATAGATAAGTAATCCCATTAATTAAAACGTTTGTTTAATGATATAATTACGCAAACGATTGCGGTCACGATTTCGATAAACAAAATTCATAAAATCGGCCTTTAAGTTGCTTAAATGACAGTTTATTAGGATATTAGATAGTCTTCAAAAGTGAAGTACGTTCAAAATTTAGAACATATTAGTGCTTACGATCGAATGCAATCGTTTGTGGTGATAAAGATGATAATTACGGACTTACAAATCTTTTGAATGTCAAAATCTTAAAAAAATAATATTTTAACCAAACAGCTTATGAAGTATAATTTACTATTTATTGTGCTTTTCTGTCTCACGGCAGTATCCATGCAGGCACAAGAGATTAGGGTTTCCGGAAAGGTTTCGGAGGCCGGAGAAGGTCTTCCCGGGGTCAACGTATTGATCAAAGGAACTTCTCAAGGAACAGTTACCGACATTGAAGGGAACTATACTATCAGTGCAGGCTCTAATGCCACGCTGGTTTTTTCTTTTGTAGGTTATACAACAGAAGAAGTTCTTGTTGGTTCTCAGTCCACTATCAATGTAGAAATGACCACAGATGTTCAGCAATTGAGTGAGGTTATTGTGGTGGGTTACGGTACGCAACGAAAAGTTGATGTTACCGGGTCGATATCATCAATAGGTGCAAAAGAGTTGGAGAGCAAGCCTCTTCCAAGTTTTGAGTCGGCATTGACAGGTAAAGCAGCCGGTGTCCAAGTCATACAAGGAAGTGGTATTGCAGGCTCAGCGATTTCGGTCCGAGTTAGAGGATCAACCTCGATATCGGGTAGTCCGGAACCTCTTTATGTATTGGACGGTGTGCCGATTACTTCAGGTGACTTTAGTAGGAGTGGAGGAAAGCAAATTGCTTCCAATACCAACGCACTGGCTAGTTTAAATCCAAATGATATTGCCGACATTCAAGTCTTGAAAGATGCTGCCGCTGCGGCTATCTACGGTTCACGTGCGGCTAATGGTGTAGTTCTGATTACGACTAAGAGGGGAACTTCTGGGAAAGGTAAGTTTGATGTAGGCTACTTTGCGGGATACAACGAAGAAACAGTAAGACAAGATTTATTAAATGCGGCTGAATATGTGCAGTTGTATCAGGAAGCCTGGGAAAATGATGGAAATGTAGGTGAAGCACCACTACCTGGAGGCTTTACAAGAGAAGAAGCATTAGCCAATGATACCGACTGGCAAGACGAAACATTGAGAAAAGGGTTCATTCATAATTTTAATGTTAGCTACAGTAAGGGTACTGAAAAATGGAGTCTTTACACCAATGGTACTTTCAAAGAAGATAACAGTTTCTTAGAAGGCAACACCTTTAAATTATTAAGTGGACGTGCCAACTTCGATTATAACGTAACTAATGATCTAAAAGTAACAGTTGGTTTGAACCAGGTGTATACGGTTAATGATCGTGTTCCTGTTGGTTTTGCCGGTGGTTTAGGTCGAGCTCAAGGGGCAGCTTTACCTATTTTCCCAACCAATAATTCAGATGGAACTCTTTGGAACGATGTAGCTTTTACCAATCCGTTGATTGATTTGGAAAATAAATATCGAACTATTGAGCATAGAACATTTGCCAATGTTTCTGTTTCATACGATCTGAGTCAATTTGTCCCGGGGTTGAGCTTCAAAACAGATTTTGGTTTGGACTACCTCGATCAAAACGAAGATCAGTTTAGACCGGGGCAGGGTACTGCTTTAGCTAATGGAGATTCCAGAAATGTATACGTTACCAACTATACGACCAATAACGCGCTTACTTATAATAGGACTTTCAATACTGACCATGATTTTACGTTCTTATTGGGTCAGAGTTACAACTATAGTAAGGCAGAGTCTACTGGTTTTAATGTGAATAATTTGGATGGTAAAATTGATGGTCGTGAGCCTGATGATTTTGAAGATGGAGTATTTGTCTTCAATAATACATTGGATGAATTCAGTTTCTTATCTTATTTTGCTAGGGTTAACTACAAACTAAAAGACAAGTATCTTTTTGCTGCCACAATGAGGGCTGATGCCTCGTCACGTTTTGGAGAAAATAACTTATGGGGCTATTTCCCATCTGCTTCTGCAGGTTGGATAGTTTCTGAAGAGTCTTTCTTGCAAGGTAATGACATATTAAGCTTCCTTAAACTAAGAGCCGCATGGGGTGTAACCGGTAATGCTGAGTTGAATGACAACTATGCAGAATTTGGTAGCTATATTACCAATGCAAACTATAATGATAACAATGTATTGATTAATGGTATTGCCCCTAACCGATTAGATAACCCGGATCTTCAATGGGAGGAAACGACTACTATCGATTTTGGTTTGGAATATGGCTTGTTAGGTGATAGGATTTATGGATCACTAGGCTACTACATTAAAAATGCTGATAACCTTGTATTCGCTGCTAATGTGCCTTCTTCTTCCGGTTTCCAGACCGTACTGCAAAATGCATTGGAGGTAGAGGTTAAAGGGTTTGAGGCAAGCTTAACCTCAAGAAACTTAGTCGGTGATTTTAAATGGACCACGGACTTGAATTTTACAACCATTAATAATACAGTGAAAGATCTTGCAGGACTACCACCTCAGGCCTTTGATACAAGAGACGGTGGAGAGATAAGACTTTTCGAAGGTGAAGATTTCGCTACATTCTTTCTACAACGATATGTCGGTCCCGATCCTGAAAACGGTAGAGCAATTTACTTAGATGCAGATGGTAATCAAACGTATGAGTGGGACCAGGTAAACTCTGCCGTACGATCGGGTTCTCCTTTTCCGGATTTCTTTGGAGGTTTTACAAACACGTTTGAATATAAAAACTTTGATTTAAGTGTTCTATTTAACTTCTCTGTAGGTTTCCAAATCTATAATGGTGAAGCTCCACAAAACCTTGCTCAAATTGGAAGTTTTAACCAGCGAAGAGAAATTCTTGACCGATGGACACCAAATAATAGAGATGGAAGATATCCTGCGTTATCACTTAATACGCCTTTTCAGAACTCTGACTTGTACTTACAAGATGGTGATTTCTTAAGGCTGAAAAATATGCAGTTGGGATATAACTTACCAAGCAGCTTCTTGGAGAAATATAAATTGTCAAGGGCAAGAATTTTTGTTCAGGGAACTAACCTGTTATTATTTACTGAATACGATCAGGGAGACCCAGAAGTGGTACGTGATAACCAAAATCCACTTGATAGAAGTTTAAGAGCAAGTGCTACATTCTATACACCACCTCAGGCAAGAACAATTACTGCAGGTATAAATGTTTCTTTCTAATTAGTATAATGATGATAAAAATGAAAAAACTATATACAACAGCTATTTTGATTTCATTGGTTGCAGTGATGAGTTCATGTGAGCTTGACTTCAAACCTGAAGATGAAAATACAATTTTAACGGATGAAGCTTTCCAGAGCATCGATGATGTGGAATTGGCTTTGATTGGTACCTACTCTAATCTAAGAGCGGGTGCAGCTCTGGGTGGAACAAGCCATTGGATTGGTGGCGTTATGGCGGATGAAGCTATTATTAGTGCTAATCAAGCCAATACTTTTCAAAATACTCAAATTGTAAGAAGAGACTTCAACTTTCAAAATACAACAGTAGCTTCAGTTTGGGATGAGTTATATCGTACGATTAACAGAGCAAATAATGTACTTCTAGAGGCAGATAATTTTGCATCTGGGTCACAGCTGGAGCAAATCAGAGGTGAAGCCTTATTTGTGAGAGCATTGTGTCACTTTGAATTGGTCAGATATTTTGCTTTTCCGTATGAAGAAGGGCAATCAAATGATCAGCTGGGAGTTCCACTTAGACTTGAAGCGAGTAGATCTATTACTTCACAACCAAGAGAAACTGTGCAAGCCGTTTATGATCAGATTATAGCAGATTTGATTGAAGCCAGAGGTAGTATGACCGCTAATGTACCTGGTCGTGCCACAGCCATGGCGGCACAGGCATTATTGGCGAAAGTATATTTCCAGCAAAATGATTTTGATAATGCTGCTACTGAAGCAAGTGCTGTTATAGCTGGAGGAGGCTTCAGTCTTAATGCGGGCGTAACTGATCTTTGGGAAATAGATCATTCTCAGGAATCAATTTTTGAATTCAATAGTATCGTTGCAGATGATGCGGGGTCAGGAATTGTAGGTTCATTTAGCCCAGCAAACAACTTCATCTTTTCAAGTACTGAATTTGGAGAAGAATTGACAGCTGACGGTGCTGATACACGCTCTGCTTGGGTTAACTTGAACAACGATCTCTACGAAGTAGTGAAATACGCACTTAACAATGTTAATGGAGATCCTGTTATTAATGTACCGATGATCAAGTTATCCGAAATTCTTCTGATAAGAGGAGAGTCCTTAGCTGAAACAGCATCAAACGATACCGAATTGAATGCCGCGGCTCAAGATCTTCAAGCTGTTAGATCAAGGGCATTCAATGACCCGGCTTTGACGGTGAGTTTTACTGATGGTGCAGATTTGATCAATCAATTTAGAGAAGAAAGAAGGCTAGAGATGGCTTTTGAGTGGAGTAATAGATTTCATGAATTGAAAAGAACCAAACAAGATGTACGTGGATTACCCTATAATTCTTGTGATCTCTTATTTAAGATACCGAATACAGAGACAAATGGTAATCCATCGATAGTTCAAAATGATTGCTAATTTTTAATTAAAGAATATGAAAATAGATATAAAATATAAATGGTTATTATCACTGGTGCTGGTCGGAATACTAGCAAGCTGTAGTGATGATATAGAAGACCTAACCCTGGAATCACCTCCTGAAAAAGCTTCATTGATTTCAGGGACACTTACTTTATCGAGTATCGTTCAAAATGATGAGAATGCCGTTAGTAAAGGATTTCCATCGTTCGTTCAATCGATAGACTTGGCTAGCCGTTTTGACTTTAGTGATTTTGCATTGGAATTAAATGAAGATGGCAGTTTCACTCTTTCTTCTGGCGGTGCACCTAATTTCATAGGTGTGGAATCTGGAACATGGTCTTTGGATGATCCAGAATTTCCGGAAACTGTTACCCTTAATAGTGGGTCAAATTCGATTCCTTTAAGAGTTAAAACTTATAACGGATTGTTAGAAGGAGAAATTAATTTAAGCTTCGATCGAGAATTTGATGGAAAACTTGTGTCATCATATCAATTAACCTTCGAAAAGCAATAACTATGAAAAAGATATTAAGCGTACTTTTACTAACTGCTTGTTTTTTTGCACAAGATTTATTTGCACAAGACAAATGTAATAGTGCTGTAATTACTACAAGTCCTGTAGTTTTTACAGCTGAAGATGAGGTGACAATTAGAGCGGACGTTAGCTCTTGTCCAGGACTGTCTGGTCAAAGCCAATTATGGCTATGGATGTTTGTTCCAGATTGCTGTGCTCCGGTCTTTGGTAACGATGCCTCTGGTGGAGCAAGTGATTTTTGCAACTCAAACGACATGTTAGCCATGACTAATGTAGAAGGTGATATATGGGAATATACTTTTACACCAGTCACTCTGTTTGATAGATCCCCTTCGGAAATCACTCAAATTGGCTTCATACCGAAGGTCAATGGTTGTCCTGGAGATCCTGGTCAAACGGAAGATTTATTCCTCACTGTGGCTCCGTCAATATTTATTCCTACTGAGCTAAGGTCTTTCCCTGCAACTGTCTTTCAGAACGATTTTATCACAGCATATTTCGATCAAACCCTGACTGAAAATACAGCAATGAGTGAATTGTCAGAAATATTTGTTTATACCTGGGCTACGAGAACAGATGCGGAAGGTAATTCAAAACCTGATGCTGAAGCGGTTCCTTGGCCAGAGGTGGGTAATACACCTTCTTTACAAACTTTGGATGAAGGAAATGGTATATTTTCATTAACAGTATTCCCGCAAGACAGATACCCATTGGATGAAGGGGATATTGTCACAGGATTCAATTTTATTTTCAGAAATGCAGAAGGAACTGCTCAAGCAGAAACATTAACGGTGGTTCCTGTAACCAGTAATTAATTTATAGAATTATGAAAAAACAAATAGTATATTTTTTATCACTGGCTATATTAGCTTTTGCCTGTTCAGATGATGATGAACAAAATATTGGTACAGGTTTAGAAGCCTTAAAGGATTTTTCATTAAATCCTGTTGATGGAATTGTAGAACTTAACTCTGTGGATACATTGGGACCTGTAATTGTCTCCTGGGCAGCGGCCGAATCGGGACTTGAATCTACTGTAAACTACACCTGGTATGCATATGATATTGGTGGTAGTATTTCTGATGCACTATTAGCATTACCATCAGATAATGACGGAACTGCCACACAAATTACGTTTACAAATATTCAGTTAGATGATGTATTGCAAGACTTAGGGCTGGATATTGGAGAGCAGATTACATTGAACTGGACAGTTTCCGCTACAAACGGAGATGTTTTGAAATTTGTCGAGCCTTCGACTGTGACCTTGAAAAGGTTTGAAGACGCAATTGCACCTTTTAACCTTTCATCTCCAATGAATGAGGCAGTGGTTGAATTGGATGGCGCCAATCCAGATGAAACAGTTCTTATCGACTGGGAAGATACTTTTTCAGGATTTGGAGATGCCGTTACATATAAATGGCAGGCAGACGAACAAGGGGGTGATTTTTCTGATCCTATATTCGAATTTGATTCTGATGATAATGGATCTATCAGTCAGCTGACAGTGACCAATCAATTTCTAGATGATCAATTAAGTGGTATTGGTCTGGCTGAAGGTGAGAGCGTTACTGTAATGTGGAGAGTCGTTGCTTCAACGGAAACCCTGATGCAATCTTCAGATGTGTTTCAGGTTACGTTAAGGAGATTCGTGTCTTTCATAGGTTTAGAAACACTTTTTCTTGTCGGAGATGCTACGGCTTCAGGTTGGGAAAATAATAATGGAAATCATTCTATGTTTAGAGATGAGGATAATGGTTTTAAATTTCACTACATTGGTTACTTTGCTGTTGGAGGATTTAAAATGATTGAAAAGCTTGGTCAATGGGCTCCTTTATATGGAGATGGTGGAGCAGGAGTTCTTATAAGCAGGCCTACTGAAGGTGACCCTGATCCACCGGCTATTAGCATTGCTGTTGCCGGTTACTATGAAGTAATAGTTGATACTGACGCACTTACTTATTCAGTAAATCCTTTCGATGCTTCCTCTGCATCTGAATTTACATCTATGGGTATAATTGGTGCTGCAACAGCCGTAGGCTGGGACGGACCAGATATTGATATGAATAAGTCTTCGTTTGATCCCCACAAATGGTATTTAAGTGATGTTGTTCTTACAACTGAACAAATGAAGTTTAGAGCTGATGATGACTGGACTGATAACTGGGGTGGCTTTGCTTTTCCAGCCGCGCAGGGGGTTTCTGGGGGTTTTGATAATATACCTGCCGAAGAAGGAACTTATACCATCTGGTTTAATGATTTGGATCGAAGATATTTCTTCATTAAACAATAGATAAATTTAAATTTATGAATAGCGCGGACATCCGCGCTATTTCTTTTTAAAGCCAATATTATGAAGGTATCATTACTACTCTGCTCGTTATTTATTGCTTCTTTTGGTCTAAGAGCACAAACCTTTGAGTTAGACCCTGCTTTTCCTACTGCAGACGCTCCGCTCACGCTGACTGTTGATGCTACAGGCACTAGTTTGGAGGGTCATTCAGGAGATGTTTGGATATGGGCTTGGCTGCCTGACTTGAGTCCTGAATTTGATGCACCTACTAATGTTAATCCTGCCACTTCGGCTCAGGATGCTGCTAAAGCCACCAGATCTGGTTCTAACCCTGATGAATACTCAATCACCTTTACGCCCACCACTTTCTTTGGTAAAAGTGCTTCTGAGATCACACGTATTGGCTTTAAGTTTAAAAGTCAGGACTGGGGTGATAATAAACAGACGGATGTTAACTTATTTTTTGATATCAATACTGGAGATGAATTGAACGTGACGTTTTCGGAACCTAATGAAGCTTTTCAGTTTATTGAATTAAATGAGTCAGTATCTATTACTGCCAATGCGTCAAAAAGTGTGGCCCTTGAATTGTTTTTTAATGAGGTTTCAGTGGCTACAGCTAATGGAACTGAAATATCTTATAGTCAAACGATCTCCACTTCGGGAACTACGGTGGTTAAAGTAGTAGCTTCTGAAGGCGGTAGTACAGTTTCAAAAGAACTCAATATTATTGTAAGAGATGTGCTTAATGCCTCTAAACCTGCAGGTGTTATTCAAGGTATCAATTACAGTGGTAATGATACTCAAGCGACCTTTTGTTTATACGCACCGCTAAAGACTTCAGTATATCTGGTGGGTGACTTTAATGATTGGCTTCCTTCTACAGAGTATCAATTAGCCAAAGATGGAGATTATTTCTGGGTAATGGTAGATGAACTTACACCTGGAACAGAATATGCTTTTCAGTACCTGGTTGATGAGGAACTTCTTATTGGAGATCCTTATTCTGATAAAATTCTTGATCCAAATAATGATGATTTTATTCCTGAAACTGTATACCCTAGTCTGATTTCTTATCCTGATTCTGATGTTCCAGATGGATGGGTGAGTGTAATGCAAACAGGGCAAACACCCTTTGATTGGACTGTAACAGATTTCGAGGCACCAGCAAATGAAGATTTAGTAATTTATGAATTGTTGGTAAGAGACTTTGACGAAGGGCATTCTTATCAGGCAATAATTGATCGATTAGATTATTTAGAAGAACTAGGTGTAAATGCAATTCAATTGATGCCGATTATGGAATTTGATGGTAACTTAAGTTGGGGGTATAACCCCGCTTACTTTTTTGCTGTTGATAAGTACTACGGTACAAAAGACGATTTAAAAGCTTTTATTGATGAGTGTCATTCCCGAGGGATGGCGGTTATTCTAGACATGGTTTTGAATCATACGCATGAGAGAAACCCAATAGCTGCGATGTATTGGGATCAGGCTAATTTTCGACCTGCTGCAAACAACCCGTGGTTAAACCAGCAGGCAACACATCCTTTTAATGTTTTCTTTGACTTCAACCATGAATCTCAGGATACTAAAAATTTTATGGATACGGTAAACTATTATTGGTTGGAAGAATACAGGTTCGATGGCTTTAGGTTCGATCTTTCTAAAGGTTTCACACAAACAGTGTCTGGAGATAATGTTGGCCTATGGGGGCAATACGATCAGTCAAGAGTCGATATTCTAGAACGAATGGCCGATGATATCTGGAGTCATCATCCTGATGCTTATGTGATTTTAGAGCATCTCTCTGACAATAGTGAGGAAACGGTCTTAGCGAACTACGGTATGATGTTATGGGGAAATATGAATCATAATTTCAATCAAAATACAATGGGTTTTTCTAATGACTCTCAATTGGATTGGGCTTATTTCGCTACCCGCGGATGGAATGATCCTAATTTGATTTCATACATGGAGAGCCATGATGAAGAGCGACTGATTTATAGAAATCTACAATTCGGAGGGGCAACTGGGGGTTATTCCACGAAGGATTTGAATATTGCGCTTGATAGGGTAAAGTCAGCTTCAGCAATCTACTACGCAATACCTGGTCCTAAAATGTTATGGCAGTTTGGAGAACTTGGGTATGACATCTCCATCGATCAGAATGGTAGAACCGGGAATAAACCAATACCCTGGGCAGATGCTTCTGAAGGTTTGGGATATGACGCTGATCAGGATAGACAAAAACTTTATAAAGTGACTTCTGAAATAATGAGGTTGAAAGCTAATTCTAATGCTTTTTCTAATGCCACTTTTACTCTTGATGAATCATCTCAGTTAATAAAGCAGATAACCCTCAATACAGGCAATACCAGTCCAACCACTACAGAAGCTTCCAATTTTGTGATTATTGCCAATTTTAATTTGAATGCAAGAAATGAAGATGTTGAATTTCCCCATACCGGAACTTGGTTTAATTACTTTGCTAACGCTGAATCATTGGAAGTAACAGGAAGTTCTATGCAACTTATGATTCAGCCAGGAGAGTTTAGAATTTATACCGATGTTGAATTCGATAAAACAGAGTCAGAATTGACAAATTATGTTCAACCACTGGTTGCTACTAATCTATCAGGTTCAGAAATAGATAATGAAGGAGTGCAACTTACCTGGATTGACAACTCAACTATTGAAACGGGATTCAGTATTTACAGACGTCATGAAGGTGAGGAATTTGAATTGATTGGTACTAATGGAGTGAATCAAGCTACTTTTCTAGATATAGAAGTAGAACCAAATACCACATACGAATATAGGGTAGATACGAGAAATGCGAATTATAGTATTGAGAGTGAAATTCTGGAAATAACGACTACTGAGGTTATAACTTCTTTGAGCGATGTGCTTTCAGAGCAATTGAGATTTTACCCCAATCCGGTGACGGATAAACTGTTTTTGGAAGGAGAAAATATAAACGAAGTTAGTATTAGCGATTTCTCCGGAAGAGAGGTAATGAATTATACCAACGTATCCGGTTTTGTAGCTATTAGCTCATTGCCAACAGGCATCTATCTTCTTAAAGTTAAAGTTGATGGACAGGTCTTATCGACTCGCATTATAAAAAAATAAGTGCACCATAAGTTCTATTCAAACGGTTGCAGTCATAAAAGTCTCAAAATGAACTCTAAATCAGCGTTCTAAAAAGATATGTTTGCCTATTTTAGGCATTCTAAACTTTTTGAAATTGGCAGAAATAAACAACATCGCAGTATTTACTTCCGGGGGAGATGCCCCGGGAATGAATGCCGCTATAAGAGCAGTCGTGCGAGCAAGTATCTTTTATAAAAAGAAGATATTTGGAATATATCGGGGTTATGAAGGTATGATTGATAATGATATTGTTGAACTGGACGTCAGGTCAGTTGGTAATATCATACAAAGAGGTGGAACAATTCTTAAGTCTGCTCGAAGCGATGAATTCAGGACAAAAGAAGGGCGCAAAAAGGCCTATGAGAATTTAACCTCCAAGGGCATTGACGCTCTCGTGGCAATTGGTGGTGATGGTACTTTTACAGGCTTACACTCTTTCTACAAAGAATATCAAATGCCGGTAATTTGTATTCCAGGAACAATAGATAATGACTTATCAGGCACTGACTATACAATAGGATATGACACAGCTACCAATACTGTTGTAGATGCAGTAGACAAGATAAGAGATACAGCCTTATCACATAATCGTTTATTCTTTATTGAAGTAATGGGAAGAGACTCAGGCTACATAGCCATTAATTCAGGAATTGCAGGTGGGGCAACTGCCATTATGATTCCAGAAGAGGAGATGTCAATTAATGACTTGATAGCAAGACTGGATAAAGGTGGAAGAAGTAAGAAAAGCTCAAGTTTGGTTATAGTGGCTGAAGGTGGTAAAAATGGTAGTGCCATGGAAATAGCGGATGAAGTAACTAAACGTTTTCCCTACTATGATACCAAAGTGACTATTCTTGGTCATTTACAGCGTGGTGGATCGCCAACATATTTTGATAGAGTGTTGGCAAGCAAAATGGGGGTGTACGCTGTTGAAGGCTTATTAGGTGGCAAAACCGATGTCATGGTTGGAATTAAAGATAACGTAACGGTTTTCAACGATTTTGATACAGTTATGGCTAAAAATCATGAAATAGCCGAAGATGCCTTAAGAATATCTAAAATATTGTCAATATAATGGTGCTTATAGGAATAAGCGGATCCTCAAAATGTGATTGGCAAATCATAGAAGATGAGACCACAGTGAGTCATTTCAGTACACGTGGTCTTAACCCCATCTTTCATACGGAAGAAGAGATTCATGACATTATTTCTGAGGCACCTGAATTAAAGGATAAATCTATTCAGGCAGTATATATCTACAGCGCAGGGTGTGGAAGTAAGACATTCCAAAATATCGTTTTGAGAGCTGTATCAAGAATTTTTCCTAAAAGTAACTACTTCGTAAACCATGATATTGTTGCCTCTGCTTTGGCAACCTATGAAGGAGTACCATCCATATCATGTATTCTAGGCACGGGATCAAACGCCTGTTATTTTGATGGAGATATTGTTAGGCAAGAAACACCAGCTCTTGATTATGTTTTAGGAGATGAGGGTGGAGGTTCTAATTACGGTAAGCAATTGCTTAATGCTTATTTATATCAATCCCTACCTGATGAATTATCAAAAAAGTTTAAAGAAAGCTATCAGCTTACTAAAGAAGAAATCCTCGAAAATGTCTATATGAAGCCATACCCTAATGTGTATTTGGCGTCATTCATGAAATTTATTCAGGATAATCAAAATCACGATTACTTTCAGCAAATGTTGAGAAAGGGAATGAGTGATTTTATGGAATACTATGTTATGAAAATCAATAACTATAGTGCGCTTAAAACACATTTCACTGGATCTATTGCTCATTTTTTTGTTGACATTCTTCGTGAGGTAGCGGATGAGAAAGGAATAATAGTTGGGAAAGTGATAATGGAGCCGATAAATGATTTGGTGAAGTATCATCTCAATAAAAGGTATAGTTAACATGGACAATATTATTGTAGGAATTGATATTGGAGGTACAAATACAAAGTTTGGTTTGGTTGACGATCATGGAGAAGTCTTATACCAGTCCAAATTACCTACTCAAACTCACGAAGACTTCAAAGATTACATTGCAGAGTTATGTGGTGCTATAAATGAAGGGATTGAGAAAATAGGGGGACATAGAAATATTCTTGGTATCGGCATTGGTGCTCCTAATGCTAACTATTATCGTGGTACAATAGAAAAAGCGCCTAACTTAAGATGGAAAGGGACGGTTCCGATAGTTGAAGTGATTAAAGAAAACTTTGATGTACCTGTCCTAATCACCAATGATGCTAATGCTGCTGCTATGGGTGAAATGATCTATGGTAAAGCAAAAGGGATGAAAGACTTTATTGTTATCACACTAGGTACTGGCTTAGGAGCAGGTATAGTTTGTAATGGCAAATTAGTTCATGGTCATGATGGCTTTGCTGCCGAGCTCGGTCATGTTATAATCAACCCCAATGGACGGCAATGTGGCTGTGGTAGAAAAGGTTGTCTTGAGACCTATGTTTCTGCAACAGGCATAAAACGCACGGTCTACAAAATGTTGGCCGATCACTTGGAGGAAAGCGAACTACGAGGGATTAGCTTTCATGATTTAAGCACGAAAATGATTGCTGAATCTGCTCTGCGGGGAGATCTGGTGGCTAAAGATGCATTCGAGTATACTGGTGAGGTTTTAGGTTCTAAATTGGCGGATACAGTGGCACATACGGATCCTGAAGCAATCTTCCTATTTGGTGGATTATCATTGGCCGGTGACCTGATCTTCAAACCGACTAGAAAACATCTTGAAAACACACTTATGCCTATCTATAAAGGAAAAGTCCAGGTACTACCCTCTGGCTTACAAAACCAAAGTGCGCCAATTTTGGGTGCAAGTAGCTTGGTAATAGATTACCTAAGCAACCTGGAAGAGAACGTCTCTGCATAGTTGGCTCTTAGCTGTCTGTAAAGCATTAAATTATTGACATATTTTCTCTAGTTTTGACAATCTAACCACTACAAAATTAAATTAACTTGAGAGACGTCAAATTAGAGCATTTCCAAAATCTGGTATCCGTAGCATTTGCCGATGGACATTTTGAAGAAGCAGAAAAAGAGTTTTTAGAAGAAAGAGCTGAAGAGTTAGGACTACCAGCAGATAAAGTTGCGGATATTATTGACAAGGCTCTGACCTTGGAATTTATTGTTCCGGATGATCTCGAAGATAGAGAAGAACAATTGGCGGATGTCGTTTTTATGTCGATGGTTGATGGAGACATAGAACAAAAAGAATACGACCTGTGCCTCAATATAGCAGAGCGTCTGGGATTGAAGAAGGCTGATCTGGACGAAGTTATAGCACTTACTAAAAGGCTTTGGAAAATTTAAAAGACTAAATATGATCGGTTTTTTTGAACATCAATATCTTTCATTTAAGAAAAATCACCTAAGAAACTTAATTGCCTTGGCAAAGGCTGATGGTAATCTCCATCCTGATGAGGAGAAAATGATTTATAAAATAGGTGATAAATATGGTCTGAAAGATCGGCAGGTGGCTTCTCTATTAAGAAGTAATAAAAAAACTGACCTGTATGTTCCTGATTCGCATGATGAAAAAATGGACCAGCTTTATGACATTGTTATGATGGTTTATGCGGATGGTGTTGTAGAAGATTCAGAAATTGAATTTTGTGAAGAGGTTGTCGAAAAATTTGGGTTCAAGAAAGAGATTGTGAGTTGGTTGATTAAAATTTTTGATGAAGGCAATGTTCCTAACCCTAATGAATGGGGAGAAATGAGAGAACAAGCTCAGAGGGAGTTTTTGTAACCTCTCTAGATAAGATTTATACCGAAGAAAGTACTCAAAACAGTAAGGACAAATACTGTTCCCAGAACAATAGGAGCTAAGTAAGACACTGCGAAGTTCAAGTATTTTTGAACAAAGGAGCCTTTATAATTAGGTGCTCCTTGAGCTAGTTCTTCGTCCAAGTTCTCCTTTTTCCAGACATGAGCAGCAAAAAAGACAATTAAACAACCCCCGAGAGGCAAAAGAGTATCATTGGCTACATGATTCATAAAGGATAAAAAATCAGTTGCACTATCGGCTCCAATGTAGGTAACAAAATGCGAGAAAAATTCTGAATAGCCATTTCCAAGTAAGGATGGAATACCTATGAGGTATATAAGTCCGGCAACTAACCAAACTGCTCTTTTTCTCCTTACATTCAATTCGTCAACTACATAAGATACAGGTACTTCAAGCAATGATACTGTAGAAGTCAATGCAGCGAAACAAAGCAGGACGAAGAAGATTGTTCCTACAGCTGCACCCCAAGAACCTCCTATACTTCCAAATATTTGAGGCAATGTCACGAAAATCAGTGCCGGCCCTCTTCCAACTTCTGACATGGTTCCTTCTGTCATGTAACCAATCAAAGGAAAGATCATTAATCCAGCGATCAGGGCTATTCCAACATCAGCTAACGTAATAAAGGCTGCTGAAGTGATTATATTATCATTTTTGCTAACGTAACTTCCGTAAGTAATTAGAGCACCCATTCCTAAAGACAGTGAGAAAAATGCTTGCCCCATGGCATTGTAAATGACACTACCAGTCATTAGGGAAAAGTCAGGTATCAAATAAAATTTCACACCAGCCATTGAATTTTCTAGTGTGAATGAGTACAGTACTAATGAAACAATTAAAAATAGAAGTGTGGGCATTAATAATTTAGCAGCTTTTTCAATGCCACCTGAAACGCCCTTAGATACTACATAGGCGGTCACGGCCATAAAAACTAGTCCATATAACCCAACTCGGAATATATTTAAAACATAATCTCCAAAATGGTCAGCAATACCAAAATTGCTGCTAGCCATCTCGAAAATGTAACCGAATGCCCAACCTGCTATGACATTGTAGAAAGACAAGATTAGAACCCCACATAGAATCCCCATCTTACCAACTATATTCCATTTTTTGAATCCTAGGTAGTTAAACGCGCCTACTGCATTTTTCTGACTCTTACGTCCAATCGCGATTTCTGTAACCATAACAGGAAAACAAAGTAGGAAACAGAATATAAGATACATTACTACGAAAGCAGCTCCTCCTCCCTGTCCGACTTCGTAAGGGAACCCCCAAATGTTTCCGAGCCCAACAGCTGAACCTGCGGCTGCCATAATAAATCCTAGCTTGCTTGAAAAGCCTCCTCTATTCGCCATATCTTAATTGAAATTTAACAAAGCTGTAAATATGTGTAAATTTTTCAGCTTAGGAAAAGTTTTACACAAACCAGATATATTTACTTAGCAAAATTTATGTTAACTACCTATTTTAAATTTGGGTCGTGCTTAGCTGCTAGTTTAAATAGTCGGTCTACCGTAAGCCCTTGAACTACTATCGAGAATAGCACCACACAATAGGTCATTGTTATAATTATGTCAACAATTTTAGGCTCCATTATAAAACCATGGTTTTCCTTATAGAGCGATAGGGCCAACGCAACAGATATGCCTCCCCTTAAGCCACTCCAGGTAAGTATTCTAATGGTATATTTAGGAAAGTGCCTTTTGATCCTCATTATTGAAAGAGGGATACCAACACCCAGAAGCCGGGCTGTTAACACAACTACAATGGCAATACCAGCTGCATAGAAATAATCTACCTCATAGTGAATAACTATGATTTGAAGTCCAATTAAAATAAAGAGAATTGCATTCATCGCTTCATCCATCAAATGCCAAAATTTGTAGACATATTCTCCTGCAGCATCTTCATCTACTTTGGCTATTCTTCCTTTCCTACCTACAAATAACCCCATGACTACCATTGCCAAAGGACCAGAAACGTGTAACGATTCAGCAATACTGGCTCCGCCAAGAACCATTGATAATGTAACAAGTACTTCAATTTCGGTATGTTCATTGTCAATTATTTTTAAAAGATACAATCCTATGTACCCTAGTGCCGCACCCAACACAATGCCTCCAATAACTTCAATTCCAAAAAGTTTTACAACCTCAATGATTTCAAAATTTTCTACACCTCCTGCTGCTACACCCAAAATAGAAAGAAAGACTACAACACCAATACCATCATTGAAAAGCGATTCGCCAGCAATTTGAGATTCCAAATTTTCTGAAACGACAGTTTTTTTAATCATTGCTAATACGGCAATTGGATCAGTCGGAGAAATTAACGCACCAAATAATAAACAATATATAAAATCAAGAGGAAGGCCTAAGTAGGGAAGTATCAGATACATTGCTCCCCCGATAATGAAGGTTGAGATTAGTACTCCCACAGTAGCTAAGATTAAGATCGGCCATTTCTCTTCACCTAGCTTATTTAAATTAACATCGAGTGCACCAGCGAAGAGTAAAAAACTAAGCATGACTTGAAAGAGAACCTTTGAAAAGTCATATTCCGTCATTAAATCAGTAGCCAGTTCATTTAAAGTACTGAATATCCATTCCCCAAGAATGATAAATAGGGATAATCCCAGCGCCAGTAGCATCAGGCCAATTGTTGAGGGCAATTTTAAAAACTTGACGTTAATGAGGGTGAAAAAAGCTGCCATAAAAATCAGCAGGGTGATAAAATCTAATACTTCCATTCAGGTATGATTATTTAAATAAGTCAGACAAATAATCCGATAAGATAGAAAAGTCTGCGTTTAATAAAAAGGATATTCTCCATTTATAAATCTCTATAAATCAATGGAAAGAAACATTAAAGACTTTCGAAAAAGTGATACATTTGATTGAAGATTAAATAAGGCTTTAGAAATCATGAAAATAAAAGAGCTTCGAAAACTGACGGTTAGCGAAAAAGCTTTACAACTGAATCTAAGGCCCGATATTTATGGCTCATTTGCGGAGATAGGAGCGGGTCAAGATGTGGCAGCCAACTTTTTTAAAGCTGGTGGAGCATCTGGTACGGTAGCTAAAACAATGTCAGCTTATGACATGAGTTTTAGTGACGCCATTTACGGAGCAAGTGATAGATATGTTTGTCAGGAGAGATTACTGACCATGTTAGAGCATGAATATGCCCTATTAGAAGAACGCCTTCCTCACATAGCTGATGAAACAACTTTTTTTGCGTTTGCCGATACGCTTGAAGCGTTGAATTACAAGCGGACTAATCGTCCACATGGTTGGGTAGGCATAAGGTTTCAAACGAGGCCAAAGGGGCCCTTTAATGAGTGTGTTATTCACATAAAAATGTTGGATAATGATGCCTTATTGCAACAGCAAGCGGTAGGTATAGTTGGTGTTAACCTCATTTTTGGATGCTTTTTTATTAATCAAAACCCTGAAGAGCTTATTTTATCACTGGTCGATGGTCTCCCCCATGGGCGTATAGGGATTGATATGTTTAGCCTTTCAGGCCCTGATTTCGAGCATGTTGATAACCGATTGATGAGTTTGAAATTGGTAAAAAATGGCTTGACCCGAGCAGCTATGTTCGGCCCTGATGGCACTGTCTTACAACCATCTGAGGCGCTATATAAAAAAAATGTACTAGTCCTTCGTGGTCGTTTTAGACCAGTTACGCATGTTAATGTTGATATGCTTCTTACCGCTAGGAGACATTTTAAGAATGAGGAAGATGTTGATAAATCGAAGATCGTAGTTCTTACGGAAATCACCCTAAATGATCTTCGGTCTGATGGTAAAATTGATGATGAAGATTTTCTAGCTAGAGTGGACATTATATGTGCACTCGGGCAGAATGTTATGATTTCCAATTATCCGGAATACTATAAGTTGGTAGAATACCTTTCACAGATGACCAGAGGGAGAAAAATAGGTATTATACTAGGAGTCTATAATCTTCAGCGAGTATTTGAAGAGAAATACTATCAGGATTTAAGAGGAGGTGTATTGGAGGCTTTCGGTACACTGTTCGGAAATAATGTGAAATTATATGTATATCCTTCTCTAAAGCAGGATAGCGATGAGGTATATACGTTAGATAATTTTAAACTTCCAGATAATTTAAAAAGCTTGTTCCAGTTTTTGATCCAAAATAAGAAGCTGGTGGATATAGAAGGAGCAAATATGTCTAATCTTAATATTATATCCGATAATATTTTGGCGCTTATTAAGGAAGGTAAGGATGGTTGGGAAGATAAGATTCCAAGGCAAGTAGTTACAGCCATTAAGGAAAATTGCTTGTTTGGTTATCCTTGTCTACCGGAGAATAAGGACCGAAAAGAATTGCCCTCAAAAAAAGGAGGAGCTTGATTCTGCGGCTTCTTCCATAAGTTTATCAGACTTATCTCTTCCTAGATAATTGTCTATCAAGTAATGTGCGATATAAAGAAGTGGAGTAAGTGCCAAAGCAACCACGAACTTATAGATGTAATTGATTATACCTACAGATACTACTTGGGCAGGTGTCCATTGTGTACTAGCCGGAGCTAACAGGTAAAAAGCTATAAATAAAACAACAAAACTATCTACAAGTTGAGATGCTAATGTTGAGCCAGTAGCTCTTAGCCATAACATTTTACTACCCGTTATTTTTCGAAGTTTGTGAAAAACGAAAACATCCAATAACTGTCCAATTAAGAATGCCACTAACGAGCCTACGATAATGGCAGCACCTTGTAGAAAGACCTTATTAAAAGCATAGCTCATATCAAAGTCCTTTCCATCTGGAGTTTCACTGTTGATATCTAGCCAGAATTGAGCTGGCTCGAGTGCTGTAACAATCGTGATTATTATAAAAGCAAAGCTTATGAAGATAACTGTTAGGTAACTAATTTTCTTGACACCTTCTTTGCCGAAGTACTCATTGATTATATCTGTAGTAATAAATACTACCGGCCATAATACCACTCCCGCAGTAAGGTTAAAATCTAGTACCCATTCGCCCAGCATATTGAGCTGAGCTGGCTCAAACCCCAGGGTTGCTTCTAATGAAAATATCTTTGTTCCAATCAGTTCAGCTAGTAGGGCGTTGGTTAAGAATATGCAAGCGAGCACTATGAAGAGATTGGTTTTTTTATCTATAATATTCTTCATCAATCTTTAATTTCGATTTCTTCACCTTCAATAGCTAACTCAGTATTTGGGAATATTTCTTGTGCTTCTTGTAAGAATGGGCTTAAGTCTTTGTACCTCGCTGAATAATGTCCAATAAGTAATTTATCAACTTTAGCAGCCTTAGCTATTTTTCCTGCCTGATGTGTCGTACTGTGAAAAGTTAAAGTGGCCCACTGCTCTTTTTCGGCTAAAAAAGTGGCTTCATGATAAAGCAGGTCTACACCCTTAACTGTGGAAATAATATTTTCATAATATCTGGTATCCGAGCAGTAGGCATATGATCTTGATTTTCGTGGTGCCAGTGTTAACTCCTTCATTAAGTATTTTTTACCATCCTCATCTGTATAGTCCTTTCCCTGCTTCAATTGAGCAATTGCTTTCAATGGGATATTTTCAGGTAGTTTGTTTTTGTTGATTCTAAACGGTTTAGTTTTCTCTTTGAATAAAAAACCACAGCATGGAATTCTATGACTTAAAGGAAAACTACTCACTACCACTTGTGTATCCTCATATATTATTTGATTGGATGTGGGATCAAGCTCATGAAATACTATTTTATAATTAAGTCTACTGTCAGAATACTTTAACTGCATCAGGATAATCTCTTGAAGCCCTCGTTGACCGTAAAGGTGTAAATCATGAGTGCGCTTTAACAAATGCATTGTAAAGAGCAGTCCCATCAAACCGAGATAATGGTCTCCATGAAGATGGCTTATAAATATGTGGTTTATCTTCCAGGTATTGGATTTAAACTGCTTAAGCCTTTCCTGTGTTCCCTCACCACAATCAATAAGAAAATTGTGCTTACCAATATTTAACAGCTGCGAGGTGTGATGTCTCCCATATGCGGGAGTAGCAGAATTTGCACCAAGTATTTTTAATGTGAACGACAAATTATCTTATTGCCTAACAACCTTATTCATCGTCACCCATTTCATTCTCAATCTCGTGCATCATGACAGCATCTACTCCTTCTTCAACAGTTGGCAGAATATTTAATACACTATCTAATTGAGAGATTTTTATAAGCTTGGTGGTATGATCTGACAAGCTTGATAACACGAAAATACCACCGTTTTCTTGAACAACACGATTTCCAACTAATAGAGCACTTAAACCTGATGAATCTGTATACTTAACTTCTGCTAAGTCAAGAATAATATTCTTGACTCCTTCTGCATGTATAGTTATAAGTTGTGACTTTAAACTTGGAGCTATGCTAGAGTCTAGCTTTTCCTCATGAAGTTTTAAAAGGCTGTATTTTTCTTGTTTATCAACGGTGTACTTCATAATTCTAATATAGTATCAGCTTTCTATGGATTCGCTGATGTTCTTTTTGATTCGTTTTAAAATATTATTGTAGTCTTGTTTTATAAAAGACTCTCCTGTTACTTTTTCGTAAAGCTCAAGATACCTATCTGAAATCGAATTTACAACAGATTCACTCATTTCAGGTACTTGTTGTCCATCAAGACCCTGAAACCCTTCAGATATTAACCATTGACGAACAAACTCCTTTGAAAGTTGCTTTTGAGCTTCGTTTTTATCCTGTCGTTCCTGATAACCATCAGCATAAAAATATCGTGATGAATCTGGTGTATGAATTTCGTCTATCAAATAAATAGTATCACCTTTTTTACCAAACTCATATTTGGTGTCAACCAATATTAAGCCTTTATCTGCAGCCAGTTGCGTTCCTCTATTAAATAGAGCATATGTGTATTCTTCAAGTACTTCATAGTCCTTTTCATCTACCAGCCCTTGTTGTAATATTTCATCTCTTGAAATATCTTCATCATGCCCTTCATGCGCCTTTGTGGATGGAGTGATAATGGGCTGGGGGAGGCGATCGTTTTCTTTTAGACCTTCTGGTAAATTCACTCCGCATAATACTCTTTTTCCAGAATTGTATTCACGCCAGGCATGACCAGCCAAATAACCACGAATCACCATTTCTACTGGAAAGGGTTTGCAGAGCGTACCTATTGCTACATTAGGATCTGGAGTGCTCTCTAACCAATTAGGGCAAATGTCTTTAGTAGCTTCTAAATTTTTAGCAGCTATTTGATTCAGTACCTGGCCTTTAAAGGGAATGGCTTCTGGTAAAATAACATCGAATGCCGATATTCTATCCGAGGCGACCATAGCCATCTTATCATTAAAATAGTAGATGTCACGTACTTTTCCACTGTAAAAATTGGTCTGATCAGGAAATTCGAAGTTCGTGCTTTTTAATGCTTTCATAGACTAGACAAATTTAAAACAGCACTTGCTTATAAAAAATTGAAATGAAGTTTTAATTATCCTCTAACAAAGAATCTTCTTTTGGTGGGATAATTGTATCGACCAGTTTACCTACTTTATAAATTTCTTTTTTTAATAATTGACCCTCAGAATCAAAAAACTTCCATTCTCCAACTTTTCTGTTTCCTACATACTCACCGACCTCCACAATATTTTGAGACTCATCATATCTCTCAAAGCCACCATGGATTTTATCATTTCGAAGAGGTGTCTTACTTTCCAATAAACCTGAATCATAATAAGTTTTCATAATACCGTATTTGGTATTAAACTTAAACGGTGTTTCCCTTTTCACATTTCCATTAGGGTAATATTCCTTAATAAAACCATTGATCCTTCCCTGAGAATAGTCTTCTGATTTCTCTTTTATACCAAGTGAGGAATAATAGATCCACTGACCTTCTGGTTTATCATTCTTATAAAGCTCTTTCTTGACGATAAAACCTTCTTGATTATAAAAGTTAATGTCTTTTTCGGACCGGTCCTTGGATACGATAATTTCCTTCTCTTTTTTACCATTGAGAAAATATTGAATGCTAGTTCCAACAAACTCACCATTCTCATAAGTGTATTCATGTTTTAAATTGCCATTTTCATAATAGCCCTTATTCTCTCCGTGAAGCACACCGGCTTGATAATGTCCTTCCAGAAGTAAATGCCCTAGTGAATCATAGTTTTTGAATACCCCTGACTTTGTTCCTGAGATCAGTTCTGAGATTGTTTCAATTTGACCATTTGAATAATACGTGGTGTAATGTCCATTCAAAATACCTTTGAGATAGTTGCCATCAGTTTCTAATTGTCCATTCTGATAATACGTTTTCGTAATTCCTGTCTGATCACCAGTTTGATATGTGATTTCTCTTTTTATTTGACCATTTTGATAGAACTCATAAAGCAAGCCATCAGGTCTGTCATCAACGAAAAAACCTTTGCTTCTTAATTCCCCATTTGGGTAATAAATAAAGAGACTATCTGCAAGTTTATTATCTGTGAAATTTGCCTTTTGAATCAGTCTACCATTGACATCATATACTTCTACTTCTCCATTTTTATAGCCTGATTTATATTGAAGAGTTCTCTTCAATTGTCCTGTTTCGTAATATTCCTTGAACTGACCATTTTTATAACCGTTTGAGAAAAATCCTGTAGTAGCCAGTTGTCCGTTGATATGATACTTTTCATATTGACCTTCTAACCTTTCAGGGTCATCTGTGCTGACCTGATATTTTTCTTGAATGACTTCCTTATTATCATCGTAATAGGTGATAATGGTGCTTTGTGCTTGAGACAGAAGAGGAAATAAAAGAAAACTAGTAAGAAGGTAGTGACGCATAGTATCAAAAATAAATAGCCTTACGATAACGCAAGGCTATTTTAATTTTTTATTTAAAAATCTCTTAGATATTCTCAATAACTATAGCAGATGCTCCTCCACCTCCATTGCAGATTCCGGCCACTCCAATTTTGGCATTATTCTGCTTTAACACTCCGTTGAGTGTAGTTATTATTCTTGCACCAGATGCCCCTAAAGGATGTCCCAAGGCTACGGCTCCGCCATTTACATTTACTCTGTCACTATTGAGTCCTAATTCCTTATTATTTGCAAGTGCTACTGCTGAAAAAGCTTCATTGATCTCATAATAATCAACATCTGAAGCATCAATGCCAGCATGCTTTATTGCCTTTGGAATAGCAAGAGAAGGAGCAGTAGTAAACCAAATAGGCTCTTGAGCAGCATCCGCAAAACCTCTGATTTTGGCAATTGGCTTGACACCAAGTTCATTCATTTTTTCTTCGCTCATTAGGATGATAGAAGATGCTCCGTCATTGATCGTTGATGCATTTGCAGCAGTTACCGTACCTTCTTTAGAAAATACAGGCCTTAAACCTGGTATCTTATCAAAGTTCACATTTTTATATTCCTCGTCTTCTGCAAAAAGTATTGGATCACCTTTTCTTTGAGGAATTTCCACCGGTACTATTTCATCTGAGAACCTACCAGCCTCCCATGAGGCAGCACTTCTCTTGTAAGAATTGATCGCATATTCATCTTGTTCTTCACGGCTGATATTCATTTCCTTTGCAGTATTATCTGCACAGTTGCCCATTGGAAAACCGTTGTAAACCTCCCACAGTCCGTCATGCATCAAACCATCTATCAATTCACCATTTCCATATTTATAGCCGTACCTTGCTTTTGGAATGTAGTAGGGAATACTCGACATATTCTCAAAACCACCTGTCACAACTACTTCATTGACGCCAAGCATAATAGACTGAGCCCCTAGCATAACCGTTTTCATTCCTGAAGAACAAACCTTATTAACTGTTGTACATGGCACATTATATCCTATTCCGGCACCTATTGCAGCCTGTCTAGCTGGAGCTTGTCCAAGACCTGCAGAAACAACATTACCTAGAAACACTTCGTCCACCTGGTCAGCATTTACACCAGCCTTTGCCAAAGCACCCTTAACGGCAATTGATCCCAATTTGGTAGCTGAGATACCCGAAAGTGATCCGCCAAAGCTTCCAATTGGAGTTCTTACGGCAGCTACTATATATACATCTTTCATTATAAATTAAATTATGGAGTTACAAAAAAGAACAGCCTAACGATAGTTAGGCTGCAAATCTATGAAATAACATAAGAGATAAAAAGGTGGTTCCTTTTTGTTCTACCAATCTGGTTTTTCAGGATCTTTTTTCTTTTTAGGCTTTCGTTTGTTCTGTTGAAAATATTGAATTTCATTATTCTTCATTGCTTCTAGGATCATTTTAGCCTTTTCTTCAGAAATTTTCATTTCCTGAAGCTTATCTGAAAATGATGGCTCACTTTTTTCCTGCTCTTTATTTTCATCTTTTTCTCCTTCTTGCTGTTGAGCTTCCTCTTTCTCTTCACCCTCTTTCTTTTCTTCTTCACTTTCCTTTTGCTCACCTTCTTTTTCCTCTCCATCTTTCTTTTCTTCCTCGCTTTCCTGCCCCTCCTTATCTTGCTGCTCTTGGTCCTGCTCTTCTTTATCTTGCTGCTCTTTGTTCTGGTCTTGATTCTGTTGATCTTCTTTGTTTTGATCCTTATTTTGCTGATCCTGCTTTTTATCATCCTTATCTTGCTGCTGATCCTGATCCTGTTTCTTTTGCTCTTCAAGTACCTTCTTTAGTAACTCATAATTATACCTGGAGTCATTATTAGTTGGATCGGCTTTAAGAGACTCTTTAAAATGGCTAAGAGCCTCCTTGAATTGTTTCTCTCTATTTTTGATAATACCTAGTTGTTGGTGGGCAACGGATTTTATTGACAGATCACTACTGGCCAATAAGTTGTTGTAAGTGTTAATTGCCTTTGTTGTATCCTGAACTTTGAAATATGCATTTGCAAGATTTAATTCAATACTTTCATCTTTGACATTTAAAGAATCTGACAATAGCTGATAATGAGCAAGAGCAGTCTGGTAATCTCCGTTATTGTAAGCCGTCTTAGCCTGTTTTTTTAGCGCATTAATTTTCGCTATATCATTGAATCCACCTAATACTGTAACCATCAATAGACAAAAAGCGAGTATTTTCATATTCTTATCACCCTTAAATTAGTTATAACGTCAATGAGTAGTAGAAAAATTGCTCCTAATAAAAAATAATAGTATCTATTTGCCGAAACATCAACTTGTCTACTATCACGCAATTCTCCCTCGATATTATTTATTTTATTTATTAATCGATTAATGTCATTATTAGTTTCATTAATCTCAAAGTACTGACCATCTGTCTTATTTGCTAAAGTCTTTAGAGATCTTGGGTCAAGTTTAGTTACTACATCATTACCGGCATTATCTTTTTTAAAACCATTACGTGTTCTGATTTTACTTCCACGCTCAGTACCAATACCCAATGTAAACAATTTTATACCCATTTCAGCGATATCTTGGAGAGCGTCATCGGTGTTTTCTCCAAAATCTTCACCATCACTAATAAGTAATATAATTTTAGACTTTTGAGAAGTCAATGGCGAATCATCTTCAGTCAGCTTATTTAATGCCATTTTTATGGGTGGGCCAAAATCGGTACCAGCGTTCGGTACCAAACCAGTATGTAATGTTTCTACAAAAACATTCAAAGCATTTTGATCATATGTTAGTGGAGATTGGGTAAAGGCTTCAGAAGAAAAGATTATAATACCGATTCGATCTGAACTAAAAGCCTCAATAAGATTTTTAAGCTCAAACTTTAGTTTTTCCAATCGGGTAGGTTGAATATCTGGTGCATTCATTGATTGAGATAAATCAACCAATATAAACATATCCTTGCCAACAGACTTTACTTCTCGCTTTGACTCCCCAAATGATGGCCCTAACAATGCCACTATGATAAGAGTGAACATTAAAGTTCTAAGTACTAGCTTCAAAAATACTCTGCCGTAACCGACACTTAGAGTTCGCGCAGTTCTAACGACTCTTACGAAATAAGCAATATATAATAAGATAAATAACCCAATTAGAATTATCTCTAGTGATGTTATGGAATACAACCAGTTCATTTATGTTATTCAGCTTTTGCGCAAATATAAAAAAGGCCATTACCAGGCCAAATACCGCTAGTCATAAATAACGTTAAAGAATCGCGAACGGTCTTTATTTTTTATTTAACCTTAGCTTGGAATACTACTTATACTTGTTTTATATTTGCACTCTCATTTTTGAGAAGGGGCTTGGCAAACGTGTCAAAACCCTACTGGAGAGATGGGTGAGTGGCTTAAACCAGTAGTTTGCTAAACTGCCGTACCTCTAAAGGGTACCGCGGGTTCGAATCCCGCTCTCTCCGCTAATATTTACAATGGTCTGCTAGCTCAACTGGATAGAGCAACTGCCTTCTAAGCAGTAGGTTTCAGGTTCGAGTCCTGAGCGGATCACCATACTAATAGTTCGGGGCGTAGCGCAGTCCGGTTAGCGTACCTGGTTTGGGACCAGGGGGTCGCAGGTTCGAATCCTGCCGCCCCGACACTTTAAGGCCTGAGTAAATTTTACTCAGGCTTTTTTATTTTATTTACCTTATTGATTTATGCGGTTACCAGTCTATTCAAATATCAATTCATAATTGTTTGAATTATTGACTATTTTTAACATTTTGTGAAATAATTAACACATTATTCAACTTCATCTATTTTGAAAATCAGGCTTACTTTACTTCTTATTCTAGTTTCTTATGTTTCATTCGCACAGACCAGGTTCGAGTACTCACAATTGTTGGAGACATATATAGAGACCGAACAATTTGATAAGATATTAGCACTTGAAACAGAAGTAGAAGTTAATACGATAGAGATTGATACTGTTTCCGCCAACATTTTATCAATCTATGGAGAGACCTACCTTATCTTGGGAGATTATCCTGCATCGGAAAAGTTTTATAGGTCTGCGCTCAACGTTAGAAAACAGTTAACCCCCAAGGAAACGATTGCCTACAGTGATGTCTTATATAATTTGATTACAGTTTATCTCGAGCAGGGTAAATACATTTTAGCAAAAGAGGCATCAAAAGAATTATTAGAAGTTGACGCTCAACTTCATGGAAGGTCTTCTCCCAGTTATTTAGAATCAGTCGTATATGCTTCTGATGTTTTGATCGCTATGTCAGAATATGATGAGGCATTGAAATTGTTGAATAAACAACTGAAAAATACATCTGGTAACTTCAATAGGGCAGCAGTAAGTGCCAAATTGGGTTATGTATTGTCAACATTAGGCAACTATGAAAAATCTACCGAAACTCTAAGTGAATCGAGTACTGTTTTTGCAGATTTATCGGACACTTTAAATTTTGAAATTACTCAAAATGCGCTAGGTCTAAACTATTTAAATCAAGGTAAGTATCCGGTGGCAGAACAAATATTTCTGCAAGCAAAGTCGAATTTAAGCACTATAGATGGAACCGAATTTTACCTAGATGATATAAATAATAATTTGGCTCTTTCTCAAATGGCTCTTGGGAGGTCCAAAGAAGCTATTTCGATTTATCAAGAGTTAGTGATTAGTGATTCATTAAATTATGGAGTCGTTCACCCAAAGTTTATTACTTCATTACTAAATCTGGGTACGGCATATCATGATATTAATCAGTATTCTTCCGCTGAAAGGGTATTTAAACGAGCTCTAGAGCTTGTGCCAGAAGTATATGGGCAGAATAGCGAAGTTGAAGCTTCATTATTGAACAATTTGGCCAATGTTCAAAAAGATAATGATCAGATTGAAGAATCCATAAAGAACTTCGGAAAAGCAGCTGAACTTTTCGAACGGTTGGAAGGCAAAAAGGCATTATATGCTACAGTGATATTTAATACTGCCAAGGTCGAATTGTTAAAAGGTTCAAATGCGGCTGAAAAGTTATTGTTGGAAGCTTTGAAAATTCGTGAGAAACAATTAGGAAAAAGTCATCCAAAATTTGCCGAAGTGACCAACTATTTAGGTATTTATTACTGGCAGCAAAATGATCTTAAAAAAGCTAGAGAATATTTTGAAGAAACATTTATCAACTTTTTTCAACAGATCAAAGAATTTTTCCCTGCTTTGAGTGAAGAAGAAAAAACCAAATTCTATCAGGAAAAAGTCAAACCGGTTTTTGAACAATATAATTCTTTAGCTGAAATAATAATGGAATCGGATCCCTCAATATTGGGCACGCTCTATGATTATCAGTTACGTACAAAAGGAATTATTATGGTTGCTACCGAACGACTCAGGCGTAATATCTATCAAAGTGCAGATTCAGTTCTAATCAATAATTTCACTAAATGGAAAGGTATTAAAGAACGTTTATCAAAACTATATTCAAATAATGACCCTAGGCAGTCTTTAATAGACTCATTAAAACAACAAGCCAATTCTATAGAACGTGATCTTGTCAGAAGCTCATCAGCGTTTGCCGAAATTTATGATCAGGAAATTCCTGACTGGAAACAAGTTCAATCAAAATTAAAAGATGACGAAGTTGCTTTAGAAATTATTCGATACCGAGTTTCTGATCCAAAGGAAGCCGGACAGTTTGAAAAAACTATACATTATCTAGCTCTTATTATAGACGCTGAAAGTGAGTATCCCAGGGCGGTACTTTTGACCAGAGGAAATTTAATGGAAGGACGCTATCTTAATAATTACAGGAATTCTATACGCTATCAAATCAAAGATAACTTCTCTTATAAAGAGTTATGGAAACCTTTAGAAAGTAGATTTAATGGAATAAAGAAAATATATATTTCTCCTGATGGAGTTTACAATCAGATAAACCTCAATACACTCGTTAATCCTGAATCTGGAGAATTCTTAATTAAGGAAGTCGAGATTCAAGAAGTTACTAGTACAAGAGATTTATTAACCAAATCAAAATCTTCTTCTAGTTCTGATAACAAGGTACTCTTAGGATTTCCGACTTACACAATTCAAGATGTGAATTCTGATAAAGAAAAATCTACTCGTAGCCTGCGTGGAGCTTTAAGAGGAGCAGAGAGTACTTTTTCTGAAACACGTGGACTGAGAGGGGGCCTATTAAGGTATATGAGAAGTGGTGAAGGTATAGCTACTTTACCAGGAACTAAGACAGAAATAGAAGAGATTTCAAAAATTTACAGTATGAAGAGTTTTGAAACTCTAGGTTTACTTTCTGAGCAGGCCAATGAGTCACGGTTAAAAACCGTAGACAATCCAGAGATACTACATATCGCAACTCACGGTTATTTCTTAGAGAATGTCGAATCTCCTGACTTTGGAGATACCAAGTCATATTATCAAAACCCTCTACTCAGAGCAGGTCTGATATTAGCAGGAGCAGAGGATTTTTTAGTTACTGGAAGTAATTCTATTGATAACGAAGATGGTATTTTAACTGCTTATGAGGCAATGAACATGAATCTGAATAACACAGATTTAGTAGTTCTTTCAGCTTGTGAAACTGGCCTAGGAGAGATTTCTAATGGTGAAGGGGTCTATGGTCTTCAAAGAGCTTTCAAGATAGCAGGAGCGCGCTATATAGTTATGAGTATGTGGAATGTTGATGATGATGCGACACAACGTTTAATGACGTTGTTTTATGAAAACCTTATTCAAGGCGAGGAGAAATTTTACGCATTCAGAAATGCTCAAATAAAATTAATGGACGAGTACCAACAACCATTCTATTGGGGAGCATTTAAGATAGTTGGAGATTAATACCACCACATTAAATTAAATCCTAGATTTGCAACAAATTGTTGAATCATGAAAGTCCTATGTTTTTTGATGTTGTTGATTTTGTGTGGCTGTTCTCAGCATAAAGATTCTTTTTATGGAGAGAAAATTGATCATGCTGATTTAATATCCTCTACTGAGCTCAATGAGATCTTAAATGAGAATAGTGAGGCTCAAGTCAAATTAGAGGCTGAAATCTTGACCACATGCAAAATGAAGGGTTGTTGGATGACGGTGAAATTGGATAATGGAGATGAAATGAGAGTGACATTTAAGGACTACGGTTTTTTTGTTCCTAAAGATAGTGTGGATGGTAAGAAGACAATAATAGCTGGAACTATCAAAAAAGATGTTACAGATGTTGAGGCTTTGAAGCACTTTGCTCAAGATTCTGGAGAGACACCTGAAGAAATAGCTAAAATTGTTGAACCAAAGAAAGAGTTAACCTTTATTGCTACAGGAGTCATTATTGAAGATTAATTAAGACTTTGCAAGATATTCCTAATCATATTGTTGAAAAAGCTAAGCTAATACGAGCCATATTCTTTGATGTGGACGGAGTATTAACGGACGGCTCCATTACATATTCAAGTAATGGAGAAGAATTGAAGTCGTTTAATGTGAAAGATGGACAAATAATTAGACATCTAAAGGAGAATGAAATTTTGGTAGGTGCTATAACAGGTAGAAGCTCTGAGGCGGTCAGAAGAAGGTGTGAAGAACTTGATCTAGATTTTTTTGAACAAGGTGTTAGAGACAAGTGGTCTATAGTTGAGGAAAAACTAACGATCTATAATTTAGCCGCTGATGAAGTTTGTTATATTGGAGATGATATTATTGATCTTCGGGTAATGAAAAATGTTGGTTTAGGTATAGCTCCAAATGATGCCTTAGATTATGTGAAATCAGAATCGGACTATATCAGTTCAAAAGAAGGTGGAAAAGGAGTATTGCGAGAGGTAGGAGATTTGGTATTGGAATCAAAAGGATTGTTTAGTCAAGTTTTAGAGTCATATAAATAAGATGTCGAAAGTATTAGTGACTGGCGCTGCTGGATTTATAGGTTACCATTTGTGTAAATCACTTTTGGAAAGAGGTGATGAAGTTATAGGGCTAGACAATATATCAGGTTATTATGATATTTCATTAAAACTAGATCGTCTGGCAGAATTGGGGATTGATCAACATCAAATTAACGAGGGAGGAAAATCTTTAAGTAAAATATTCCCTCGATTTTCATTCACTAAAGCAGATATTAAAGAAATTAATTATCTCAAAAAACTTTTCTCTCAAGAATCTTTCGATATAGTTGTTAATTTAGCTGCCCAGGCAGGGGTAAGGTATTCAGTAGAAAACCCTCAAGTATATGTGGATGCAAATATTCAAGGCTTTATTAATATACTTCAGATGTGTAGGAAGTATCCTGTTCAGCATTTGGTTTACGCTTCTTCCAGTTCTGTTTATGGAGCAAATACAAAAATGCCGTTTTCTGTAAATGACAACGTTGATCATCCACTTTCCTTATATGCAGCAACCAAAAAAAGTAATGAATTGATGGCACACTCATATTCACATCTTTTTGACATCCCAACTACAGGATTAAGGTTTTTCACTGTTTATGGACCTTGGGGTAGGCCTGATATGGCATTATTTTTATTTGTAAAGGCCATGGTAAACGGTGAATCGATAAAAGTCTTCAATAATGGTGAAATGTCAAGAGACTTTACCTATGTTGATGACATCATAAAAGGTATTAGTAAAGTTATGGATTGTCCTCCAACAGAATCTGGAACATGGGATTCGAATTCGTTGAAACCAGGCCACTCTAAAGCACCATATGCTATTTATAACATCGGAAAAAACCGTCCAGTTAAATTAGTAGATTTTATTGATGCACTAGAAAATGAACTAGGAAGAAAAGCAAAGAAAGACTATCTGCCCATGCAAGCGGGTGATGTTCCGGTCACCTATGCTGATGTTGATTCGTTAATTAAAAATTTTGATTATAAGCCTTCAACAAGTTTATCCGATGGAATAAGAGAATTTGTAAAATGGTATAAAGACTATTATCAAATTGATAATTTAAAGCTTCAAGACTAATGGAACGATTTAAAATTCCTATCAAAGTTATAGATAATATATACTTGGGAGACGGTAAGCTTGTTCTTTTTTCAGGACCATGTGCAGCCGAAAGCCTTGATCTATGCCTTGAGGTCGGAGAAAAATTAAAATCGGTTTGTGCCTTACTAGATATTTCCTATGTGTTTAAGGCGTCTTTCGATAAGGCGAATAGAACTTCCGTAAATTCTTACAGAGGTTTAGGAATGGAAAAAGGACTAAAGCTACTTTCAGAAGTTAAGGCAAAGCTAAATGTACCTATAGTCACCGATATTCATGAGAGTCATCAAGCAGCGGAAGCAGCGGAAGTGGCAGATGTATTGCAGATACCTGCTTTTTTATGTAGACAAACTGATTTACTGATAGCAGCGGCAAAAACCGGGAAAATGGTAAAAGTAAAACGGGGACAATTCATGGCACCAGAGGATATGCAGTATGCAGTGGATAAAATTAGAGATTCGGGAAATGAAAATGTCTGCCTCACAGAACGTGGGGTAAGTTTTGGTTATCATAATTTAGTAGTAGATATGCGAGCATTGCCTACTATGCGTCAATTTGCTCCTGTTGTTTTTGATGTAACTCATAGCGTACAGCAGCCAGGAGGTCAAGGGGGTACGAGCGGTGGACAACGAGAATTTGCTCCTTATTTGGCAAGAGCAGCTGCTGCAGTTGGCGTAGATGGTTTCTTCATAGAAACACATCCAGATCCTTCCAAAGCTTTAAGTGATGGGCCTAATATGATACCTTTAGATGAGATGAATGAGTTTTTAAAAATGATTAAAGATTTTTGGTCTTTAAGAAATACTTTAGATTAGGTATGCGATTTATAAGTTTATTTTTGATATGTTTTATTGGCTATTCTTGTGTGCCACTTAAAAAGCAAATCTATTTGCAAAGTGAAGAAGATGCTATAGTTATAGATTCAGTATTTCAAACTGAATATAAGGAATACTCTCTTAAAATTGATGATATTTTATCCATAAGAATAGCGAGTTTAACTCCAAATGATCTAAATTTTTTAAGTAAATATGAGAGTGATTTTAATTCTAGTGATATACTGCTGGCCGGTTATAGAGTAGATAAAGAAGGGAATATTGAAATACCTGTAATTGGTAAGGTTCGTGTAATGGGTTCTACCACTAATCAAGTCAAGAATAAAGTGGTGGAACTTCTCGAACCACTATTAGATAGCCCAGTAGTAGATGTAAGGCTTTTGAGCTTTAGCTTTACTCTTCTGGGTGAATTTAATTCTCCGGGACAGTATACCTCTTATAAATCCAATTTAACCTTATTAGAAGCCTTTGGACAAGGTGGTGATCTTACGAGTTTCGCAGATAGATCAGAAATAAGAATACTTAGATCTGAGAATGGAGAAGTTACAATAAAAAAAGTGAATGTCTTACGTGACGATCTTCTAATTGCCGGTTCTTACTATTTAAAGCCTAACGATATTGTAATAGTTAACCCTCTAAAAATAAAGGTATTCAGACAGTATAGTTTGGCTAACTATGGAATAATTTTGTCGACTTTAACTGCATTGAGTTTAGTTCTTTTCAGATTTAATTAGGAAGAATATTGTGAATTCTGAATACGAAATACATGACAATCTAGATGATCTACGTAAGATAGCTCAAAAGATGTTTATGAAGTGGTATTACATACTACTTTCATTAGTTATAGCAATCACTACAGCTTATTTAATTAATAGGTATACTACACCCGTATATGTTGTCAAAACATCTGTTTTAATAAAAGAATCCAAAGATATTTCTAATGCTGCCTCTGAATTATTATATGGAGATGAAGTATTCAAAATATCCAGAAATTTGAGTAATGAATCAATTTTATTAAAGTCATATTCTTTGGTGCAATCGACTTTGAAAGAACTAGATTTTGATATATTTTATTATACAGACGGAAATTTTAAGAATTCTGAGAGATATCAAGATAGCCCTATTAAGGTAACGATTGATTCCACATCATTAAATGTGCCTTACAATGCGCTTATAAAATGCAATATTATTTCTGACGAACTTTATTCACTCTCAGGGTTGGACAATAAAAGGCTGAATTCTTTTGACCCAAACAGCAGGATCAAATTTGGCGAAATGGTAAACCTAGATGAATTTAAATTTCAAATAGACCTACTTAATCGAGATTTGACAAGAAAAGAAATGTTATTTAGGGTAAATAACAGACATAACCTTACGAATTACTACAGAAAAAAATTAGAAATTTCACCACTTGAAAGAGAGTCTTCTATTTTAGAAATTTCTTTGGAAGGTACATTGCCAACAAAAGAAATAGACTTTCTTAATCAATTGGTAACAACATATGTTGAAACAGGCCTTAAAGACAAAAATATAAATGCAACTAAAACTATTGAGTTTATTGATCAACAGCTGAATTCAATAGTAGATTCCTTGGCATCAATTGAGAGTACATTAGAGCAGTTTAAAACAAGAAATTCTAAAATTGATTTGGGCATCCAAGAAAACAGTCTTTATAACTCATTTTTGAATTTAAATGAAGAACAAGCTTCATTATCATTAAAGAACAGCTACCTCATATATCTGAGAACATATATTGATGAAGGAAAGTATGGCGAACAAGTGGTTGTACCAGCTTCGGTTGGGATTTCAGATGTTTTATTGAGTGACTTTCTAAAAGATTTGGTACAAGTGCAGTTAGAGCTTAAGACAATGACTAATAGCACTTCGAAAAAAGAAAACCCTATAGTAAAGAGTAAAAGGTTGGAGTTGGAAAACTTAAAAAACAATATTATTGAAAGTATTGATAATATGATTTCTTCAAACGATCTGGCCCTAAGGCAATCAAATGATAGAATCAAAGGTATAAACAGGTCGTTAGAAGCTTTGCCAGCACTGGAGAGGGAGTTTATAGATATACAAAGAAGATATAATCTGAGCGAAAGTCTTTACTTATTTTTACGAGAAAAGAAGGCAGAAGCCGAAATAGCCAAATCATCCAATAATTCAGATATTAGATTGGTTGACAGTGCTATGATAACAGAACCACCAATTAAACCTCAAAAACGAAAAAATTATATAGTTGCTGGTTTTATTGGTCTATTTATTCCAGTACTCTTAATTTTTTTAATTGACTTTTTCGATAATAAAATTCGTTCAAAGGATGACCTTATAAAATTCACTAATTTACCTTTTTTGGGCCTGATTGGACACAGTAGAATAAAGTCTGATTTGGTAATTGATCAAATGCCAAAATCTGCTGTAGCTGAATCCTTTCGAACTATCCGATCAAACCTAAGATACATGTCTGAGAATCCCTCAAACAGAACTTACTTGATTACATCCTCAATTAGTGGAGAAGGTAAAACTTTTTGTGCGAAAAATTTGGCATTTATTTTTGCCATTTCAGGAGAAAAGACTCTTTTAATAAGTGCTGATATGAGACGGCCAAACTCTTACAAAGAATTTGGTGTAACGAGCGGAATAGGTTTAAGTAATTATTTGGCAGGAATAGCTGAACCTAAAGACATTATTTCCTCGACAGATCAGGAAAACCTTTTCATCATAACAAGTGGAGAAATACCACCTAATCCCTCAGAACTTCTTTTGAATGATAGAATGTCTGAATTGATTAAAAATTTAAAACAAGAGTTTGATTGCATTTTAATTGATACACCTCCAATTGGAATACTTTCTGATGGTATGGAATTGATGAAGTACAGTGATGTTAATATATTTTTAGTCAGACAAGGGTATTCTTTAAAAAGCTACCTGATTAATATTAATGACATGTATTCTTCAAGTAAAGTTCAGGATATGGCAATTTTGTTCAATGATGTGGACATGAGAAAATTGAATTATGGATACGGATACGGATATGGATATGGGTACGGATATTATTCAGATGAAAAAAAGAATAAAAGCTAACTCTGGTGATTGGATAACAGTATGAAGATTGTTGAAAAAAAAATTCTTGTAACGGGGGGTGATGGATTTATAGGAAGTCACCTGGTGGAATCATTGGTGAAAATGGGGTGCCAAGTAAAGGCATTTGTGATGTATAATTCATTTAATTCTTGGGGCTGGTTAGATAATTTACCAAAAGAAGATCTGTCAAAACTGGAAATTATTTCTGGAGATATTAGGGATTATAATGCTGTATATGAGGCAACAAAGGATGTAGAGGTTATATTTCATTTGGCCGCTCTCATTGCAATACCTTACAGCTATGTTGCTCCTGATAGTTACGTTGATACTAATGTTAAAGGGACTTTGAATATTTTACAGGCGGCTAAACAACGTAATGTTCAAAGAGTACTGGTAACTTCAACATCGGAAGTGTATGGTACAGCTAAATATGTGCCAATTGATGAAATACATCCAAAGCAAGGCCAATCACCCTATTCAGCAACAAAAATATCAGCAGATTACTTATCACAATCGTTTTATTTGAGTTTTGAATTGCCTGTTACCATTGTTAGACCTTTTAATACTTATGGCCCAAGACAATCAGCCAGGGCCGTAATCCCGACAATTATAACACAATTGTTAGATGGAAATGAACAGATTAAGTTAGGCTCTCTTCACCCGACCAGAGATTTGTTATTTGTAAAAGATACAGTGAATGGATTTATAAAGATAGCTGAGTGCGAAGAACTAGTTGGTGAAGAGGTGAATATTGCTACTAATTCAGAGATTTCAATTAAAAATTTGGTAAATGAACTGATTAAGCAGATCAATTCAAAAGCAACTGTTTCATTAGATTCTAATCGACTTCGACCCACCAATAGCGAGGTGGATAGACTATATGGCTGTAACAAGAAAATAAAGAAATTTACTGACTGGAATCTCGACCATACACTTGAAGAAGGTTTAAAGGAAACAATTGATTGGTTCAGATTAAAAGAGAATTTAAAATTCTATAAGTCAGATATCTATAACATATAGAGAATTATGGATGCCAAATCTGATACAGTTGTTGTTACGGTGGCATATCCAGGGGTCGAAAAGTACATTGATGACTACTTTTCTAGTTTACTCGATCAAACAGATCAAGCATTTAAAATTTTGATTTTTAATGATGGGTTTGATGCTATTGTCAATCTTATACCTTTCCAACTTACTTCAAAAGTTGAATTAATTAACCTTTCTGGGAAAGGTATTTCAAAAAATAGAGAATACGTTTTACGCTATTTAAAGACTACACCTTTTGTCAAAGTAATATTTGCAGATATAGATGATACATTTCAAAGAAATAGAATTGAACTGGTTAAGAAGCTTTTAAATAAAAATGATATCGTAGTAAACGATTTGTCAATAGCAGATTCCCAAATGAAAATATGCAGACAATTTTATTTCTCGTCAAGGATTGCTGACAATAGTATTGTAGATATTTCTTATATCTGTGATAAAAACATTTTTGGCTTGAGTAATACAGGTATCAATATGCAAATACTATCATCTATAGAATTTATTCCCGAGCAAATAATTGCTGTTGACTGGTACATTTTTACAATTTTGTTACAAAAAAATGAAGCAGTTTTTACGAATCAAACAAGCACCAATTATCGCCAGCATAATTCAAATTTGGCAGGAATAAGTTTGCAATCAGCGGAAGAGATTGAAAGAGCCTTTAATGTGAAAAAAAATCATTATAAACACTTGAGTGATTTGAACCAAATGATGTCCAAAGCGGCTAAAGAGTTCGAGAAATTATATGATAAATTTGGGCCTAAATCTACTCTTTTTTCAGAATATTGTAATCGAATAGAAAAGAATAAAAGACTGCTATGGTGGGAACTAACTAATCCAAAATGAAGATACAGTTAACAAAAAACAAGGAGGTCTACAATTATTGTAAACCGTATGTGATTGCAGAAATTGGAGCGAACCATAATGGTGATATGGAACTTGCAAAAGAGATGATTGATTCCGCGAAAAAATGTGGGGCAGATGCTGTTAAATTCCAATCTTGGACTAACAAATCACTTATTGCTGAAATAGAGTATGAAAATAACCAAGTATATGATGACAATCCTAAGAAGCATTGGGGATCATTAAAGGAAATGGTCACAAAGTACTCTCTATCAAAAGATCAGCATCTAGAATTAAAACTGTACTGCGATAAAGTTAAAATTGATTTTTGTTCAACACCTTTTTCCTTAGAAGAAGCTGACTTATTGAGAGAGTTGAACGTACCTTTTTTCAAAATTGCTTCAATGGATATAAATAACTTGAGCTTGCTGAAGCATGTTGCTTCTTTTCATAAGCCGATTGTCATTTCTACAGGTATGTCTTCGCTTTCTGAAATCGAAAAGGCTATTTCAGTAATCGAGTCAGCTGAAAACAATCAAATTGCAATATTACATTGCATATCTATTTACCCTCCTGAATATAGAGATATAAACCTAAATAATATCTCAATGCTCTCTCAAACCTTTAATTATCCAGTAGGTTTTTCGGACCATAGCTTCGGATATGCCATACCATTAGCAGCTGTTGCACTAGGGGCTTGTATTATTGAAAAACACTTTACAACTGATAAGGATTTGCCAGGATGGGATCATGCAATATCGGCTGATGAAAAGGAATTGGAAATTATTATAAAAGAGTCAATCAACATTAGTGATTCTTTAGGTTCTCATCAACGAATTGTGTCTAAAGCGGAAGAAGAAAAAAAAATTAAGTTTCGAAGAAGTATTGTAGCAAAGAATAATATCAAGACTGGCTCATTTATTAAGCTGTCAGACCTAGACTTTAAACGTCCTGGTATTGGAATTCGGCCAGACGAGTATTCTTATGTGGTTGGTAGAAAAGCTTCTAAAGACATTAAAAAAGATCAGTTGATTAAATGGGATGATCTGTAATGGGAAGCGTTGTTGCATGTATTATAGCTAGAACTGTTTCCAAACGACTGCCCGGTAAGGTCCTGAAAAAAGTTACTGACGAGCTGACTATGCTTGAATTTATAGTAGAGCGTATAAAAAAGTGTGAGAAAGTTGATGAAATCTATTTATGTACATCTAAGGAATCCGTTGATGATCCTTTAGAGCATCTTGCAAAACTAAATGGCATAAAAATATATCGAGGATCAGCAGATAAGGTAATTGAAAGGCTTTTAGAAGTTGCAAAAATTTCAAGAGCTGATTATCTCATAAGAGTTACAGGTGATAATGTTTTTACCTCTTTTGAATATTTAAGTACTCAGATAAAGATAGCCGGTGATAATAATCATGACTATGTTCGAGTTACCGGAGTTCCATTAGGCTCCACAGCTGAGGTTATGAAAGTGAAAGCTTTACAGAAATGTGCAACTGAAATTGATCAATCTGTTAGTGAATACCTGATGTTATTCATGTTTGATCCAGGTAAATATAATTGTGGAGTGATTACTGTACTTAGGAAAAACTACTCACATTATACATTGACTGTAGACACACCCAGAGACTTCGAAAGGACTCTGCAAATTCTTCGTTTGTTTAAAGATGAAAATAAGGTGAATATTCAATTGAAAGAGATTTTACATATAATTGATGACGGGTGTATTCAGTATATCAATTTCGATCAAACTAACATGGTAAAATTGCCTTACGACAAATTTGTTAGTTATAAGGAATTTCAAAATGATATGTCTCATAGAGTAAAAAGATCTAAGCAGTATATTTTATATTGAATGCACCTGCCTTATTTATATACCGAAACTGCATTTAACCATCAAGGTGATTTTGACTATTTGAAAAAATGCATTGAAGCGACTGCAGAAGCTGGCTTTAATGGAATTAAATTTCAGATAGTATTGGATCTCAATGAGTTGATGTCAGCAAAACATAAAAGTTATAAGCTTATATCAGGATTTGTTTTTACTAAAGAAGAGTGGGTTCGAATAATTGATTATGCTTTTGAACTAGATTTAGACATCATTGTAATGCCGTTGGACAAGGCATCAGCGAATTTGATAGCTGAAATACAGGATAGGATAAAATTTATTGATATTCATTCTGTATCATTCTATGATAAGCATCTGTTGCATGAAATATCGAAAATTAATAAGCCAATTATACTGGGTGTTGGAGGTAGAACTATTTCAGAAATTGATGAAAAGCTTAATTACTTTCAGAATGTAAGTATACTGATGGTGGGCTTTCAATCTTTCCCATCTCATGTCAAAGATGTGCGCCTTGGAAAAATTAGCTTTCTACAAAGAAAATATCCAGACTTATTAATAGGTTATGCAGATCATAGTTCTAATTTAAGTGATGATACAATTTCGACTAATGAATGGGCCTACTTGTTGGGTGCAAGCATTTTTGAAAAGCATATAACTCTAGAAGAAGAATCAGATAGAGTCGATAATACCTCTTCAATAGGGAAAGAAAAGTTAGCAGAAGTTAAAATACGAATTGATAGATTATCAAATGAAGTTCTTCTTTCAGAGAAGGACTCTTATTATAGTGGTTTTTCAGACAAAGAACTAGATTATCGTAATAGACAAAAAGTATTTGTTGCCAGTAGAGATTTAAATGAAGATCATTTATTGACTGAACAAGATTTAATATTGAAGATGTCAGACAGCGAAGATGGCATCACTGATATTAAAGATATAATAGGTAGAAAGATCCAAAGCACAATTGAAAAAGATCAGGCCATTACCTCTGAAATTTTACACTAATGAAAAACCTAATACTTCAAGAGAACTCGACTTTTGAACAAGCTGTTCAAATGCTAGATAAAAATGGCAATGGGTTTTTAGCAGTTACAGATAACAATGGTGTTCTATTAGGTATACTCACTGATGGTGATATTAGAAGAGCAATTTTGCAGAAAGAAACTCGCTTAGAGAAAATAATAAATAGGAACCCGGTATCCATTAGCAGTAAGGTTTCAAAAAAACAAGCAATTTCATATTTAAAATCTATTCATAGAAGACACTTGCCTGTTATTGATGAGAATAACCGTTTAGTTGATATCATTATATTAGACGATCTGAAATTCAACCTTAAATCGAATACTGTTGTCATTATGGCTGGAGGTTTAGGAAGTAGGTTGGGTGACTTAACAAAAGAAGTGCCTAAACCAATGTTAAAGTTGGGGGGGAAGCCGATGCTGGAATTATTAGTCAACTCTTTTGTTGAGAAAGGATTTTGTAACCTAGTTATATCAGTAAATTATAAGGCGGAAATAATAAAAAACTACTTTGGTGATGGAAGTGATTTTGGTGCTACAATAACATTTGTAGAAGAAAGAAAAAGGCTTGGAACAGCTGGAGCTCTTAGCTTAATGAAAGAGCCCAACACCCCTTTTTTTGTTATTAATGGAGATATATTAACTAGTATCGATTTTGAAGAAGTTCTTCGTTTTCATATTGAAAATCAGTCAGTTGCAACAATGTGTGTAAAGAAATTTCAACAGCAAGTCGCTTATGCTACCATTGAAGCAGAAGAGAATAAATTAATTTCTATTTCAGAAAAACCATCTTTTGATTTTTTAATTAATTCAGGTATTTATCTGCTTAACCCTGAAGTTTTAAGATATGTTCCTGAAAATGAGTATTTCGATATGCCTAGTCTGTTCCAAACACTTTTGGAAAAACAATATGAAGTTAATGTGTTTGAAACAGACGATTTTTGGATGGATATAGGTCAGCTAAAGGATTATAAGTCAGCATCTGAAATATTTAGAACAAGCTAGTTATATATTTAATTGAAAAAAATCTTTTTTAATACAGCTTCAAATTTTTTCACTAAAGGAGCTTCTATTTTTCTCAATATACTTTTGGTGCCAGTTCTAATTGAAAAAATTGGTGATGAGGGATATGGAATTATGCTTTTAGCTAGTGGTATTTTAGGAAACTTGACTTTTCTTGATCTTGGTTTCTCCAAAGGTATTATGAGGTATATTGCCGAATATAAATCCAAAAATAATTACCAGAGAATAGCCAAAATTATTGCAACCTCATTTCAATTATACTTGGGTATAGGTCTCGCTGTATCAATTATTATTTTAGCCCTAATTTTCTCTGGATTTGTTAATATTTTCAATATTCAAGATGAAAATAGTAGCATATTCATTAATGTTTTATTTGTTGCGGCTGGCCTTTCAGTAGTATCATGGCCTATCAAGGTATTTGATAGTGCACTAAAAGGACTCAATAAATATCATGAAAATAATAAAGCTCTTCTTGTCGGTAGTATTTTAAGCCCACTATTTACACTTGCCGCAACTTTTTTTGAAACCTCAATTGAATCATTATTCTTTATTCAAAACTTTGCATTAGTTATTCCTGGTCTAGTACAATATATCATGATTAAAAAGGTGCTGGGAAAGTTTAAGTTTATAGCCTTTGATAAAACAGTTCTAAATGAGATTGGGGCGGTAAGTATATGGTCTTTCTTTAATCAAATGGCATCGGTTTTACTTTATCAGGCGGATAGAATATTAATTGGTATTTTTCTTCCTGTTTCATCATTGACAATATATAAAATTGTAACACTTCCATATAACTATGTTGGGGTTATTACTGGCTTGACGAGCTCAGCCATTTTGCCAAAGATCATAGGAGACTTTGTAAAAGAAGGTAAACAAACTCTTGACAAATATTATTACCTAGGCTCTAGGTATAGCAACTATATTTCATCTTTTCTCGCACTAGCCACTGCCCTGTTTGCATACCCATTTATTAAAATATGGGTTGGCAACGATTATCTCCCCTTTGTTTGGATTGCTCAAATCGCGTGTCTCTTTCAACTTGTTTGGAAGTCAAACTTATTTCTGGGAAAGGTTTTTTTTGGGCAGGGAAAAATCATGGAATTGTCAATAATAGCTATTTTTGTTGCCATTATTAATATACCTATTAGTATCTATTTGATTCCTTATTTCGGAGTAGGTGGTGTAGTGTTTGGTACTTTGTTAGCCGGCTCATTAAGTATTATTCTTCAGTACATATTTGTATTCCCCAGATTTGGAATCAGACTAAAGGATTATTTGAAAGAGGTATTCCTTAAAGGGCAGACGATTAATATTTTAGTAGCAATTGTGATATTTATTTTTTTTGAAAATTCAATTAACAAAATTCAAGAACTTTGGCATTTGATATTTTCGCTTTCCCTATTTACAATATTCTCGATATTGATTTTTTATCGATTTATTATTTCAAGAGATCACAGGCATAAGCTTAAGAATTTACTTAAAAGTAATGAATAAAGTTGTTGTACTTATAAGCAGAAGATTCAATGTTTTTACAAAGGATCGTTTAGGCTTTAAATTTTTCCAGGCATCTAAAATAGAAATCGAGGTTTGGGATTTGGCTGATATTTACTTAGAGAAACCGGATAGTCTTGGCTCGCCATCTTATGAGACATTTGATGGGTTACATACATTTAAAAAAATGTCAAACGTTAAAGTCGCCATTGAAAATGAGTGTTTGTCAACATTATTCATTTGTAGTATTCCTTTCTCAAATCAGAGTAAAGAGATTTTCCAAAGTTTAACTAAAAAAAAGCAACCTTATTTAGTAAGACAAACTAAAATGCATCCTAATGCAAAATCATTCAATAAGTATTTAGGTAATAACAACTTGAAATCTAAAATTAGATTTTTCTTCTCATGGAGAAGAAAAATTCTTCCGCCAAAATATGTGATATTAGCAACTGATTTTTCCAAATATTACCTTCCATTCAAGGTAGGCAGAAATACCAATATTATTAAGGCTCATGTTGATGATTACAATTATTATTTGGGCGAGTTAAAAAATGAAAGTGTTGCTTACAGCGGTAATTATGTTGTATTCATTGATCAAAACCTTTCTGGAAATTCAGACTTTAATCTGCTTAAAAAGACATTTCCGGTAACATCAGAAAAGTATTTCTCTTCTTTGAATAATTTTTTTAATCTAATTGAAAAGCAGCTTAATGTTGAGGTCGTTATAGCCGCTCACCCTAAATCGACATTAGAGTTTTTAAGTAAGCAATTATCAAATAGGAGGGTGTTTTACAATTGTACAGCCAGACTGATTAAAAATTGTAAATTCGTACTAGGTCATTACAGTACGGCTTATAATTTTGCAGTATTATTTTCAAAACCTATATTATCCTTAACCACTAGCGAACTATATAATACACCAATTGAAGATCAAATAAAGTTTATCACAAACCTTTTAGATAGTCCGCTCATTGATATTGACAATTATGAAAATACAGGTATTGTGGTACCACAAGTGAATATGGATTACTACAGGAGTTATGAAGAAAAATATATAAAAGAAGGTGGTACCTTAAGAAAAAACACTTGGCATATATTAACTGATCTATTAAAAAAAGAAGATGACTCCAAATCTTAAAGATAAGGTAGCTTTTGCCGTAGGCACCGGTAGGTGTGGAACTAAGTTTATTTCAGAAGTACTAAAGAACGAAAGACATATTTCATCTGTACATGAAAGAAATCCATTAAATGAAACTTTTCATAGGTATTGTAAATGGAATTTACTTGAAGTTGATGACGCTGGTTTTTTGCATACTAAGGAAACTGAAATTCTTGGTGATTTGAAAACGCATAGGTTTTCGTTTGAAGCAAGTGCGCACCTATCTCTTTCTATAACTCAACTTTATGAAGCTTTTGAAGCTAAGTTTGTCTTATTTCTGAGATCTCCTGAGGAGATGATCAATTCGTATTTAAAAAAAGAGATATATAAACAAGAAGTAATTATAAATAATACTGATAAGGCTATAGGCAATCAGAATTTAGAAAAATTTCATCAATTCTTAGGCAGAATTGTTCCAAGGGGGGATGAATTTATATCTTGGAATAAAATGACACAGTATGGTAAGCTAGCTTGGTGGTGGCAAACAGTAAATAAAGCAATAATTAAGCAGTTTGAGAAGGTACCAAAAAGTAATCAACTAATATTAAAAATTGAGGATTTTGATTACGCAGCTTATAAAGCATTAGGGGACTTCTTAGAGATTGATCTAAAATTAAATGAAAAGAAATTCAATAAAATTTCGAACCGCAGGCCCAATACATTTACACAGATAAAATCTAATACTTCATGGTCGGAGCATGATGTCAACGATTTAAAGAGAATTACTGGAGAGCTAGCCATGAGCTTCGGTTATGATATTTTGAATTTAACTATTGAGGAATTAAATAATTCTAAATAACACATGGTGCGATTAAGTAATGAGCAGATGCTCCAAGAAGAGCAATATAAATTCCCCTATCATTTTATACCAACTTATATTAATGGGAATTTTAGGCAATTCGTTTTTCTACGATGGGGATATGAGTATATGTCATATACTAACTTTGTTATTTCTTTTCTAAAAAAAGAAAATTTCTCTAATCATATAGATATAGGTTGCGGAGATGGTCGATTCATACTTGAAGCTCAATCAGTTCTCAAGAATACGAGAATGACCGGGGTGGATTATTCGGAACATGCCATTAGATTGGCATCTATTATGAATCCGAAGGGTGAGTATATTTGTGGAGATATAGGAAGTGTTTTGTCACAAAAGTATGATGCGGCTACATTAATAGAAGTATTGGAACATATCCCTCAAACATCGATTGATGATTTTGTGACTTCTATTGCTAACACTCTTACTGCTAGAGGTAAATTAATTATAACTGTGCCAAGTACAAATATGAAATTAAACCCTAAACATTTTCAACATTTTGATAGAGTTAAAATTGAAAATGCACTAAACGGGGTATTTAAAATTATTGATTTCAAATATTTGAATTCAGCTTCATGGCTCACAAGATTCATTGAATCCTTTTTTGTAAACCGTTTTTTTATATTGAAGCAGAGACATCTAGTTAATTTTCTTTATAAAATATATTTAAAAAAATGTTTGCTATCAAATCCAAAATCAGGGAAAAGATTATTTGTGGTTTGTGAGAAACTATGAGACTAACTTATTTATCAGATTCTTCTTTTCCGTCAAGAACAGCAAATTCAATTCAAGTCTTGAAAATGGTTAATGCCTTTGCTGCCAATAGTTATTCAGTCGAGTTAATTTCGCCTAACTATGAAAATAAATCAAATAACATTTCCTGCCTGGCTGAATTTTATGGGTTCTCTATAAAAGCTAATTGGAAGACTCTTCCAATATTCAAAATAAAAGGCTCAAAAATTTGGTATGGATTTTATGTAGCCATTTATTTAATAAAACGTAGTCCAGAAATTATATATGGAAGGTGCTTGCAAAGTATCTTTTTTTCATCATTGATCTATAGAAAAAGATGTTTTTACGAACTTCATAAGTTACCCACTAACGCAGGCTTTATTTCATCATTTATGTTTAAGTTTTTATTGAGGAGGTCAAAAATAGTAGCTATATCAGAACAGTTACGAAGAGACTTGATACTAAATTATTCAATAGAACCATCGAACACTTTTGTAGCCCATGATGGAGCTGATGAACCTCATAAAAATGTTGATTTGATTCCTTTAAACAAAGACAATTTTAATGTAGGTTATATTGGTCATTTGTATTCTGGTAAGGGAATGGAGATTATTTTTGAAATTGCAAAAAGGTGTAAGTGGGCAGTGTTTCACATAGTAGGAGGAACAGAAAGTGATTTGCAATATTGGAAAAAGCAAACGGAAGGGTTAAATAATATGATTTTTTATGGTTTTGTTTCTCATAGGTTGACGTATTCTTATCAATGCTCATTCGATGTTTTACTAGCACCTTACAAAAAACATGTATCAACAAGCAGGGGCGGCAATATTGCCAATTGGATGTCGCCCCTTAAGATATTTGAGTATATGTCTACAGGAAAGCCAATTTTAGCATCAAACTTACCTGTGCTGACCGAGGTATTAAAAGACAATTACAATTCTTTATTGTGCGATCCTGAAAATATTGCCACTTGGATCGAAGCCTTAGGAAAATTAAGAGATAACCAATTGCTTAAAGATAAGCTAGGTGAAAATGCCAAAAATGATTTTTTAGCAAGTTATACATGGAAAAAAAGAGCGTCACGGATTACCTCTTGGGTTTTTGAGAAATGAAAATTCTTTTTGCCATATTTCAAACTAAGAATTTATCCAATGGCGGTGTACAAAGTATAACGAATGTAATTGAGAATTTAAATGCCGATTGCCACATTGTTACTCAACGTGAAACTTCTCGCAATGAGTCTTGGAGGCAATCAGGTTACCAAGTGAACCTTATAAAGGTAAAAACACAAGGTTTTTATAAGGTAATAAGTTTGATTAAATCCAATATCTGGGCATACCGTTATCTTAAGAGCCACACTATTGATATTGTACATGGAAACGATATTGATGCCTATTTACATATGGCTATAGGTGCACGCTTGGCAGGAGTTAAACTCCTCTTAAATATTAGAGATATTAAGCCTAATGGGCAAATTTATGGTTTTAAATGGAAAGTCGCTTCAAAGTTGGCACATCACATAATCGTGCTTTCCAAATATATGATGTTGGAAATTACTAAAAGACTCAAATATTCCGCAAATAAAATTAGTTATATATATAGTATTGTTGACATTGAAAGTAGAAGTAGCAAAGAAAAAAATATACTAGAAAAAGGCTATTTCCATATTGGATATGTTGCAGCTTTTATGGCTAAAAAGCAACAATATGACTTTATTAACAACGGAATGTCATTGCTAATATCAAGGGTTCCTAATTGTAAAATTCACTTTATAGGTGATGTAAATAATGAATACGGAATAAGATGTAAGGAATTAGTGACTAAGCTAAAATTGACTCAGTATGTAGAATTTCATGGTTTCCAAACAAACGTTGCAAGTTGGTATAGTAAATTGGATTTAACAGTACTGGCATCTCAAAGAGAAGGACTGGCAAGGTGTATGATCGAAAGTATATCTTACGGTACACCAGTAGTTTCATTTGACGTTTCTTCAGCCAAAGAAATACTAGAAGACCAGTCTTGCGGTTATGTAGTTAAAGGCGGTGACTATTTTAACTTATCTGAGTCTATAAAGGAGCTCTATGTGGATGATTCATTAAGACATCACATGTCAAAAAATGGAGTGACTGTAGGTAGAAAATTATTTTACAAGGAAAATGTTAAAAATGAATATACACGTACCTATAAAGCACTAATTGATGCTTAAGGTAAAAACATCATCTTTAGCAATAAAAGATACTAATCCATTTGGAAGTATTCAGAAAGGCTATATAGGAGCATTTAAGTTGTATCTTTTATTATACCTAATTGTTAGTCCTATACTAAAGTGCATAATTTCTGAACCTGTTGTTGAGTTTACCTATGCCAGATTATTTCTTGACATAATTTACAATCTTTTATTGTTCCTTCCAATAATCTTTTACCGCAAGGAATATGGCTGGTTACACCCACTAATTTTCCCACTTCTTTTAAAGCTATCAAAAGACTTAATTTCTCAGCCAGGATTTTTACTATCAATTTTTGATTTTAGCCCTCAATATTCTGAGATATTTAACGAGGCCTTGATAAACTACAGACAATGGGAAATTGCAATGGCAGATGTTGATGGTATTTTGTTAGAAATTTTAGCTCTTGTAATGTACTATTTGGGGTTTTTCTATGGTCCAAAAATTAAGACAAAGAAATATGCTTTGGTCAATACGAGAAATATACAATTGAAGATTCTAATCATTGTTTTTTTATCATTAGCACTTCTCTTTATATATATATCTAGCAGGGGTGGTTTAACAGAACATTTTAATTCTTGGTCTCAAGGCAGATATAAATCCCTAGCTGGTGATGGATTTATTTTTGTTGTAATCCGTTTTGGATTTATTGCAGCACTTATTTGGTATGTTTTAGATAAAAATGCTTTCAAAAAACCTTTTTTTTGGATATCTCTTTTATTTACAATTCCATCTACTTTTGTTACCCAAGGTTCGAGATCAGCAATAGCCTTTTCAATTATATTATTAATCATGGGGTGGCTTTTAAGGACTAGAAAAACCCCCTCCATTAGGATTTTGATATTTGGCTACCCAATACTATTGCTCATTGGCTTGCTAGGCGAGTTTCGTAGAAGTACTTTTAGTGGAAGTGTCAACTGGAATATTATAGAGCAAGCAACAATAAGTGATGCAGAAAATTACTTTTCAAATGAGATTGATGATAAAAAGAAATCGGCTAGCGGATTCCTCCCTATTGTTGCTAAAGTGCCTCATGAAGTTGATTTATTGTATGGAAAAACCTATTTATCAGTTCTGACCTTCTACATCCCTCGAGCCTTATGGAAAGATAAACCTAGAGGGGCGGGAGCTTATACTGGGCGTTTAATTTTCAACAAAACCTCAGCAGGGATTCCTCCGGGCCCTGTAGCTGAGGCTTTTTGGAATTTCCATATTCCAGGAGTTATTGTAGTTTTCTTTTTGTTTGGAGTGATGCACAATTGGTTGGCACGATTACTTTTAGCTAATCCCGATAACAAAGCCATACATGTCATTTTTATTTTAACACTATTTTATTTTACCCCTACCGCAATAAAGATGGTTAGCTATTTACAGCAGATATTACCTGCAATTGCAATACTTTTTTGGGTTAATGCATTAACAATTAAAAATAAAAAGAAAAATGTGCTTAAACCTTTTCTTAGTAGGGGCTCCTAAATGTGGAACCAGTTCATTATTTGATTGGCTAGTAGCACATCCTCAGATTATTGGAACAATACCAAAAGAAACATACTATATGATGGACAGGGAAAGCCCTTTTTTTGATTCCAGTTTTAATTCTTTTTCATATGGAGTCGATGGCCTTGAGAACTTTTTTGATTTTGAAAGTAAGCCAGATTACCATGTTAAAATGGAGGCAACTGCTCTCAATATATATCAAGATAGAGCGATTCAAATTGCTGCTGAACTTAGTGCTTATATTATTATTGTAATTCGAGATCCTGCCGAAAGAATAAGATCATCATTCTATTATACAAAGTATAATTTAGGACGTATTAAAGATAGTTATACCTTCCCTGAATATGTGGATAACCTTTTAAACAAGAACTTAAAGAGTATTAAGAGAAATGTTAAATGGCCTAGTTCAGAGATATTATGCAGTGAGTTAAGTAACAGTACTTATATAGATCATATAAGAAAATGGTCAAATAATATATCAGAAGATAAACTACTTTTGATAAGTTCAAGAGAGCTTTGGTCTGACCCAAAGCACGTATTAAATTCAATAACATCTAAACTTAATCTTGACAGTAGTTTATATGAAAATTTTAATTTTGACTCATCTAACCAGACAAGAAAAGCTCGTAATAAAGCAGTTCAGTTTTTGGTAAAAAAAATTGCTCAAAAAGTAACAATACCTCGTATTTTAAAGTCGCTTTACACGCGTTTTTTTACTATCCAGGCAAAGCCTAATGCTGATGACATTAAAGTCTTAAAAGATCTTGACAAATACTTTGAAGCCCCAAATAGTCAGCTTAAAACTTATTTTAATTTTGAGATATAGCATTATTCTATGGGAAGTGGTAAAGTAGTGTTTTTTACGACCAGTTTGGGTAGTGGGGGAGCGGAGATGCATTTATTAAGAATGTTGAATTCTTATCCAAAAGAGTTTGAGCCGCCCTTGCTATTACTCGCTAAAGCTGGTGGGAGCTATGAGAAATTTTTAAATTCTGGTATAAAAGTTCAGTATTTGACTAAATCAACCTCATCCAGTTGGTCGTTAATTTTGAGTCTTTTTAGATTGCCAAAGATTATTAAAGAGACAAACTGTAAGTCTTTGATTGCAATAATGGATATAGCAGGTATTACTGCATTGCTATCTCAAAAACTATTTGGAGTAGCATGTAACGTAATTGTGAGTTGTCAAGTGAATCCAAACATTAATTATGAAGATGGAATGCGAAAGTGGATTATAAAGCCCTTGATAAAGTGGCTTTATCCAAGTGCTTATAAAATAGTGGCCATTTCAAAAGGTATAAAAAAAGAGATTCTAAAACTGATTCATAAATTAAAAGAAGATCAGATAGCAGTGATCTATAATGCAGCAGTAGATGACTCGTTTAATGAAAAGGCTTACGGAGTATCTAAAACCATACAGTTCGATACTGACCGATTTAAACTTGTTGCCTGTGGTCGATTAACAAAACAAAAAGGATTTGAAAATTTGCTTAAGGCACTTAAAATTGCAAAAAATCAGTGCAATGGTATTCAACTATTCATTATTGGAGAAGGGGAATTGAAGGATTTACTAAGTAATAAGATACAAGAATATAATCTAATTGAAGATGTTACACTTGTGGGCTTTATGGATAACCCTTATAGACTTATTAGCGAGTCTGATATTTTCGTATTATCCTCACTGTGGGAAGGTTTTGGAATGGTAATAGTTGAGGCAATGGCACTTGGCGTACCTGTTATTTCTACAGATTGTAAGTATGGCCCGAATGAGATAATAGAACATGAGAAAAATGGACTTTTAGTTTCCGTCAATAATCCATCAGAATTAGCAATGAAAATATGTGCTCTTCTTAAAGACAAGGACCTTCGGGATAGACTTGCACTCAATGGTTTAAAAAGATCTAAAGATTTTCATGCCTTGGAAATTGTTAATCAGTACCTAAATTTAATATAGTTCTATGTGTGGAATTTTAGGATTTGTTGGACATAAGCTCAATACTCAAATACTTATCAAAGCGGCTGAGCTAATGAACTTCAGAGGACCTGATTATGGAGGTATTTATCAGAAAGACAAGATTAACCTAGCGCATAGAAGATTATCTATCATCGATCTTTCTGACAATGGCAATCAGCCTATGTTCAATGAGAACAAGAAAGTGAGTATTGTGTTTAACGGTGAAATCTATAACTACAGACAGTTAAGAAAACTTCTTAATAATTATCGATTTCAATCAACTACAGATACTGAAGTACTTATTCATGGTTATGAAGAATGGGGACTTGATGGCCTCCTTAGAAGAATTACAGGAATGTACGCTTTTGCCATTTGTGATGAACGCATCCAAAGTACTTACATCGTTACAGACCCCATGGGTCAAAAGCCTCTTTATTACAGAGAGAAAAATGGGAAATTTGGCTTTAGCTCTACAATTGAATCCCTTTTATGCCTTGAAATGGGTAGTGTGGAAATAAATGAGGAGGCAGCATACGATTTTTTTATTCAAGCGTTTATAACTGGCCCCCATACAATCTATAAAGAGATATTTAAATTAGAACCGGCAACATTTCTTACGTATGACTGGTCGACTGGATTAGTTAAAAAAAACACTTACTGGCAACCTAAAATAACTAACAATTCTAACTTAAATGATCATCAAATATTGGAGCAATCTAAAAGCTTGCTTAAGGATTCAATAGAAAAAAGACTTGTTTCAGATGTACCGCTAGGAGCATTCTTGAGTGGTGGAATAGATTCTTCGCTTATATGCTCTATTCTGACTAAGGACTTAGGCTATGATGTTAATACGTTTACTGTAAAGTTTGATAATGCTAAATATGATGAATCAGAAGTTGCGACTTCAATTGCTGACCATTTGGGCATTAAAAATAAGAGTATCAATTTCGATATAAACTTAACTGAAGAACTATCCACTATTATCGCCAACTTCGGGCAACCTTTTGGAGACCATTCTGTCTTGCCAACATACCTTTTAGCAAAAAACGCCAGATCAGATGTTACAGTGGCATTAACGGGAGATGGAGGTGACGAATCCTTTGCTGGATATAATACATCTTTAGCTCTTGCTGCTGCGGAAAAATTCAAAAGACTGCTTCATAATGATGTATTTTGCTCACTATTTGACTATACACTTGGTAGGATAAGTAAAAAGGCAAGATGGATTGCCTCTATTAATAAAGATGGTTTTATCTATGATCCAATGGGCGATAGAGGCTTTAGAAAGCTACTACAAAGTGTTATCAATAATAGTGAACGAGCTGCTTCAATTATTAAGAAGGTAGACAGCTATAATAGCCATATTTGGAATTCTCACAACGAATTATCTTGGTTAGATAGAGGGTTGATGATAGATTTAACCAATAAATTACCAAATAACATGTTGGTAAAACTTGACGTGGCTACTATGTCAAGTGGTCTAGAGGCAAGATCCCCTTTTATGGATAAAGATTTAGTAGAGTTTGCTTTAAGTATACCAAGCAAAAGAAAAATTCAAGGCCTAAGCTCTAAAAGTATACTACGGAAGTTACTGAAGAATTATTTACCAGATGAAATAATAAATAGACCCAAAAAAGGATTTTCACTTCCTGTAGATCAATGGATAGTCAATAATAGAGAATTTGTTAACGATATTATCTCTACCAGTTATACCGACCTAGACCCTTTTTTTAAAAAAGAGCAAATTAGTTGCTTGCTAGACAAGCATTTCAACCAAAAAACGAATTATGGCCGACAAATTTGGCTAATTTTGGTCTTTTCTATGTGGCTTCAAAATAGAGGTTTTTCTTGAGATACAGAGTCTTATTTTATTTTCCTTTTAACACACACATGACTGGCGGGCCCAGCCACCTACTCAACCTTATCGAAGTACTTGATCAATCAGTTTTTGAACCTATATTACTTACTCAAAAAAAAAGTGAATTATTAGATATTTGTCAATCTAGAGGTATTGAAACGAACATTATTGAATTACCTAGCGACTTGGCTAAGACAGGTGGCGCGATCTTAAAATATTCTTTTTTAAAAAAGATAAGAATTATCAGTCAAGTTTGGATTTACAATAAAAATGTTAAGGCATATATAAGAAAGCAGCACATTGATATTGTTTGGGGTAGAAACATTAAATCTATGATCTATATAGGTCTAGCTTCTAAAATTGCAAAAAAACCTCTTATTTGGGATGTTGGGATGGAACTTCCAGCCAAGGGAGTATTAAAGATTTTTTACATTTTCTTTGGAATAATATGCTCAAAAGTTATCCTTCAATCCGAAAATCTAAAGGGTTCAATTTTTGGAAATAAATTCAAAAAAATACTTTCAAGGAAACTTAAAATTATTCATCCTCCGGTTACGATTACGGCTAAAGCTGAAAGAGCTAATACTGAGTATCTTCGTATTATCTGTGTAGCTTCAATAAGTGCTCGAAAAAATCAACTAGCTATTTTGACAGCTATGAAGAATCTTCAATCTCATCATAGAAAAATCAGTTTAAAATTGGTTGGTCCAATAGTCGAAGATTATTATTTTAAATCGTTAACGGATTATATAGATCTATATAATATTAAAAATGTTGAGTTTATTACATGGTCTGATAATGTATCTCAATTGATGGATGAAGCGGATGTATTTGTATTAACTTCATTAAATGAAGGGGTACCTCGAGTATTGAGAGAAGCACTGGTAGCTAGTATGCCAATTATTGCTACAAATGTTGGAGGGGTTTCTGAAGCCGTAATTGATAATGAAACTGGGTTTTTACTGAAAACTGATAATGTCCAAGAGTTGATTGATGCAATTGATCGCTTCATTGATGAGCCTGAGCTGTTAAAAACGATGGGGTGCAAAGCTCGGCAATTAGCTGTGGATAAGTTTGCTAAAGAAAATTGGGGCCGACTGTACAATTCAATGTTGAAATCGATGATAGCAAAAAATGAAAAAAATTGATTTTGTTTTTATTGGTCCTCAGCGAACAGGTACTTCATGGATTGATGTTACTTTGAGAAATCATGATTCCTTATGCCTGCCTTATGGAGTGAAAGAAACAATGTATTTTGATCATGATCATGATGAATTAGATACATATTGGCAATATTTTTCGAAGGCAAAGAATTTTCAACTTCTAGGAGAAGTAGCGCCTACTTACTTTGATTCAAAAAAAGCTTGTAATAGAATACATGACCTTAATCCCGATTGTAAAATTATAGTTACAATTAGAAATCCAGTTGACAGAGCTTTTTCATTATATTGTCATCATCTGGCAAAAGGAAGAGTAAGTAAATCGTTTTTAGAAGCAGTTAATGAAAATCCTAGAATTTTAGAATCGGGCAAATACTCAGAATGGTTACCTTTGTGGGAAAAGACTTTTGGTAAAGAAAACATCTATTTAATTAAAATTGAGGATATAGATTTAAACCCTCAAAAAACAATTGATGAAGTATTAGATTTTTTGGGAGTGCATCATATGCGTCTGCCTGCCATATCACAACAGCCTATTGGACAGGCTACATTACCACGATTCAAACTACTGGCTAAAATTATGAGTAAGTTAGTAATTTTTTTTAGAAAAAGGCGCTGGCATTTGATACCTGAAATAGGAAAAAAAATTGGACTAAAAAAGGTCTTCAAAGGAGCTGAAGATGCTCTTCCAAAAATGACGAGAGAAGAACATGAATTCTTAAAAGAGTATTTTGACAGAGACTTACAATACTTGAATTTAATCTATGAAAAGAAAGCCTAGAGTTGCTCATGTGACAACTATTGCACAGAGTCTTCATGCTCTTCTTCTTGGTCAAATGATTGAGATAAAGAAAAATGGTTATGAAGTATATGGAATTTCTTCAGATGGTGAGGAAGTCAATGAGCTCGTTAGATGTGGTATTAAACATATTGCAGTAGATTTCAAAAGAAAGATATCTCCTGTTGCAGATATAAGGACTGTTCTACAATTAAGAAGAATCTTTAAACATGAAGAGATTGATATTGTTCATACACATACGCCTAAAGGGACTTTACTTGGACAAATAGCGGCCCGTTGGGCTGGAGCATCAAAAATTATAAGTACATCACATGGGTATTATTTTCATGAAAATACTCCATGGCTAAAAAGAAGAGTGTTTATTTGGATAGAACGCTTTGGTGCAATGTTTACGGATGTTATTTATTCTCAAAATAGAGAGGATATTCATACCGCAATTGAAGAAAATATTTGCAAACCCGATAAAATTAGATTTTTAGGAAATGGAATAGACGTCAATTTTTTTGATCCCGCCAAGGTATCTCAAACTCTTAAGGAGTCGTTGAAAAAAGAATTATCTATAGAAAGAGCGGAAAAGATAGTTGGTTTTGTTGGTCGTTTAGCTGCTGTGAGGAAGGGGTTTGCTGATTTTATTAAAGCGGCTGAACTACTCATCCAAGAAAATTCTAAAATTAAGTTTATTGTTATCGGAGAAGCTGACCATGGCAGGCCTGATGCTATTGAACCATCAGATTTGGAAGGAAGGCCTATTAACAATCATTTTATATTTCTAGGTAAACAACCCAATGATTATTTACCTCAGTATTATTCTATTATGGACGTTTTTGTTTTACCATCGTTGTTTGAAGGTGTTCCAAGAGTAATTATGGAGGCCAGCGCTATGGGTGTACCAACAGTAGCCACAAATGTTAGAGGAAATAGAGAAGCTGTCGTGGAGAATTACAATGGCAATCTGGTTCCCTGGAGAGATGTTCATTCTTTGAAAAAAGCTATTTCTGCAATCATTACAAACGATGATTATCGTCAAAAGCTTTCAATTGGGTGCAGGAAATTGGCATTGTCTAATTTTGATGAGAAAGAGGTGTTTAAAAAAGTGTTAGAAGCTTATGACGAAGAGTAATATTAATATTTGTAGGACAGGGGGGGGCTCAGCTCCCAATTGGGCACTGAGGTATTTAAAAGAGTTAAATGACGTAACTCTTTTTGTTTGCGATGCAAACCCATTGTCTGTAAGCTTTTATTCTTATGCCGATCATTTTGAAATAATTCCAATGGCTAGAGATACTAGCTTCGTTCCGTCTATGCTTGATTTTTGTAAAAAAAATAACATTTCACTTCTTATACCTGCCGTAGATGAAGAACTGGCGGTATTGTCAAAGCATAAAAAAGATTTTGAGAAACTGGGTGTGAGGTTAGTAATTTCAGATTTTGATGTATTAATGACATGTTTTAATAAGTGGCAGTTTAGTGAATTCATGACTAAGAATAATTTCTTAATTCCTCATACATATCAAGATGTTGAAGCCATAAAGTTGGGAACCAAACTAATTTTAAAGCCTAAAGAAGGAAGAGGATCTACAGGTATATACTTAATAGAAGATCAAGAGGATTTAAACTACGCTAAGAAAAAATCTAGTAATTATATAATTCAGGATTACATTGAAGGCACAGAGTATACAGTCGATACATTATCTGATATGAATGGAAATTTCATTTACGGCTGCCCAAGAGAGAGAGTTGCTACTGACTCTGGAATATCTACTATTGGAAGAACAATAAAAGACACAGAAGTGATAAAAATAATTGAGAATTTATTTAATAAACTAGGTATAAAGGGCCCTGCTAATATTCAGTATATTAAAAATAAGGATAAATACTATTTCCTTGAGATCAACCCTCGTTTGTCAGGGGGAGGTGCACTTACACAAGGGGCTCAAGTGCCTTACATAAAAGATGTTGTTGATGTTGCTTTAGGGAGAAAAGTCCCTAAAAGAGAATCGAAAGAGTCGATAATAATGATGAGACAATGGTCGGAGATCTTCATTGATGAAAATCCCTAAAAATAACTTTGGATCAATAAAGGCGATAATTTTTGATCTAGATTGGACATTATATGATAGTACATCATATTATCACCAATGCTTGAGGGCAGTAAGTGAAATTATTAGTGAGGAAACAGGAAAAAATGTCAATAGACTTTATCAAAATCTAATTAATAGCTGGAATTTTAAAGGCCCCACTTATAATAGACTTTTTGATGATTGGTTGCGCGAATTTGAAATGTTTACTGAGCAAAGATTGCAAAAATGTATTAAGTCAATGCGATCAAATAACCACTATAATATAGATTGTTACTTCGGAATTCATTCGTTTCTTCATGAGCTTAGGGGCCGCTATAAATTAGGCTTACTCACAGAAGGTCAATCAGGTACACAGCGAAATAAAATTGATAAACTTAAAGTTGGTAAATACTTTGATGAAGTATTAGTAACACAGGACATTGGGTTTGATAAGTTGTCAGGCAGGCCGCTTTTACACTTGATCCATAGTCTGAATTTAACACCTGAAGAGGTTCTTTCTGTAGGGGATGTTATATCGAAAGATATTTTGCCTGCGTTAAACGTTGGATCTAGTGCGGTGCACATAAAAACTAATCCATTTGAGATTGAGAAAAATCATCAGCTAAACTTTTTATCTTTAAGCAAAACAACGGACTTAGTTAATTATCTCTAGCCATGCTTTCTATAAACCTGACATTGAAAAGATTGATTGACATCATAATATCAATGTTAATGCTAGTATTGTTTTTCCCTTTTTTAATGATCATAGGTTTAATTGTTTTTTTTTCAAGCGGTTGGCCAATTATATTTTGTCAAACCAGAGCTGGTAAACACGGAAAGGGTTTTACAATATTTAAATTTAGAACAATGCGGAATAGTTCTAAAGGTACTGATAAGGGTATAAAAAGGCAGGATCCGAGAATTACATTTATAGGCCATACCTTGAGAAAATGGAGTATTGATGAGCTACCACAGTTGATAAATGTGCTGATGGGTGATATGAGTTTTGTGGGGCCTCGACCACTACTTATAGAGTATGTGGACAGATATAATGAGTTGCAAAAACGAAGGCTGGAGATGAAGCCTGGTATTACAGGATTGCAACAAGTAGAATGTAGATATGAAAGTTCTTGGGAAAGAAAATTTGAATACGATCTATTATATATTAACTCATTTAATCTACTTTTAGATTTCAAAATCCTGTTAAAAACGGTTAAGATTATACTTTTTCTGCCCTCACAGGCTGAGTCTGGAGGAGTTACTACAGAATTTTTAGGCGATAGAAGATGAAAGATAAAATATTAGTTGTTGCACCTCATGCGGATGACGAGGTGCTGGGTTGTGGTGCTACAATTGCTAAGTATAAGAAACATGGTCATGAAGTACACATTCTGATTATTACCAAAGGTATTAAGGATCTATTTAGTGAAGACTACATGATTAATGTTAGAGATGAAGCAAAAAAAGCTCATACAGTTCTTGGGGTAGATAGTACTGAATTTTTAGATTTCCCAGCCCCTGCTCTTGATAATGTCGAAGCTTACAAAATTGCTAATGCTATACAGTTGAAAGTAAAGAATTTTAACCCTGATGTTGTTTACATTCCTCATAGAGGAGACATCCACAAGGATCACAGAATGGTTTTTGAGGCATGTTTGGTAGCATTGAGACCTGTAAATGGCTTGAAAATCAAACAAATATTGTCTTATGAAACGCTATCTGAAACTGAATGGGCGGCACCTTTTGGAGATGATGCTTTTATTCCTAATCATTTTGAGATAATTGATGATTATCTGAATATGAAAATAAGGGCCTTTGAGTGTTTTAAAAGCCAAATCAAAGAGTTTCCTAATTCTCGATCTATCCAGGCAATTAAGTCTTTAGGGCAAATACGAGGTGCCACAATTGGAACTCATTCAGCTGAAGCTTTTATGTTAATAAGACAAATTAACTAATATGCTAGTCTACGGAGCAGGTGGTCATGCAAAAGTGGTCTATGAATGTCTCAAAGCACAGTCTCAAACAGTGAAGTGCTTCGTTGACCCATTTAGACAAAAACAACATTTATTCGATATTCCTATACTCGAGTCTTATGATCCTGAGTATAAAACTGATGATGAAATGATTATTGCTATTGGTGATAATCAAATTAGGAAACAAATAGCAAAAACAATTAACCATAACTTCGGTACCGTAATTCATTCATCAAGTTTAATATCTGGAACCGTATTAATTGGTGACGGAACAGTGGTATTCCATAACTCAGTTATACAATCATCTACAACTATTGGTAAGCACTGTATTGTCAATACACACGCTTCGGTCGATCATGATTGTGTAGTTAATAACTTTGTACATATTGCTCCAAATACTACAATTTGTGGAAATGTAAAAATTGGAGAAGGTTCATTTATTGGGGCTGGCTCAACCATTATACCCAATGTTTCAATAGGTAAATGGGTGAAAATAGGGGCAGGAACTGTGGTTATCAATGATATTCCAGATAATGTCACTGTTGTTGGAAATCCTGCAAGAATAATATAGCTATGAAAGAACGAATTTACCTATCTCCTCCACATATGAGCGGTAATGAGCTCACTTATATCAATAAAGCTTTTGAAGAGAACTGGATATCATCTGTAGGTCCTAATTTGGACAGATTTGAGCAACAACTTAATGAGCATAGCGGTAAATACTGTGCTGCTTTAAGCTCAGGGACCGCTGCTATTCATTTGGCATTAATCCATATAGGAGTATCTAGAGGCGACAGTGTGATTTGCTCATCATTCACTTTTACAGCTTCTGCTAATCCAATTGTATACCTTGGTGCTAAACCAATTTTTGTCGATAGTGAGCCGTCTACTTGGAATATGTCACCTCAGTATCTTGAAGAGGCTATTGTTTCCGAAATTAGGAATGGCAAAAAACCAAAAGCGATAATCTTAGTTCATTTATATGGCATGCCTGCTCAGATTGACTCAATTGTCGAAATAGCCAAGCGATATGAAATACATATTGTAGAAGATGCTGCCGAGGCATTAGGCTCAACCTATTGCAGTAAAAACCTTGGAACTTTTGGCGATCTTGGTATATATTCTTTTAATGGGAATAAAATGATTACAACTTCAGGGGGTGGTGCATTAGTTGCTGAAGACCCAGAAACTATAGAAAAGGTCAAGTTTTTGTCCACACAGGCAAGAGATAAAGCACCTCATTATCAACATAGTCAATTAGGCTATAATTATAGAATGAGTAACATTAGTGCAGGAATTGGTGTGGGACAAATGGAGGTTTTAGATAAAAGGGTAGAGCAAAGAAGAAATGTCTTTAACACTTATAAACTACAATTATCTAATGACCTTCCTATTCTTTTTCTTGAAGAACCTGAAGGCTGTTTTTCTAATAGATGGCTTACCACTATTTGGTTTGATCATAAAAGCATTGATATCTATAAGATCATGTCTAAGTTGGAAAACGAAAATATTGAAACAAGAGCATTGTGGAAACCCTTGCATATGCAGCCATTATTTGATGGTAACACATATTATGGAGATCAATTAAGTGAAAGCCTTTTCAAAAAAGGACTCTGTCTTCCATCTGGTTCAAATCTTCAAGAAGAGGATTTACATAGAATTATATCCAATATGAGAAAATTCTTATAATAATACTAACTTTAAGTACAGAACTGTAGTTACTTTTTGTATTGCTTATGGATTAACCTAGTTAGTAAATGTACTGTAAATAAAGACCAATGAAATATTTAGTAATAGCCCTATTGTTTATTAGTTCAAGTGTATTATCCCAGACTGTTTTAGTGAAGGATATCAATGGTGGAACCGCAAGTTCGACTCCAATTCGTTTAACCAACGTTAATGGAACTCTCTTTTTCGTTGCGGATGATGGCTCTAATGGCTCTGAGCTATGGATCAGTGATGGAACTGAGTTAGGAACTACTTTAGTAAAAAATATTCGACCCGGAGGACAAGATGGTGGTGTCATCGGTATAACTAATGTCAATGGAACGGCTTTTTTTAGAGCAGATGATGGTACAACTAAATCTGAGTTATGGAAAAGCGATGGAACTTTATCAGGCACCGTTTTAGTCAAAGATATAAACCCTGGTGGGCCTTCTTTTGCAAGCGGGGTTGAGTATGATAATGTTTTTATTTTTAGCGCCCAAGATGCTACAAACAATCGAGAACTATGGAGAAGTAATGGTGTTGAAGCAAATACAGTAAAAATAGCCGAGATTAATAGTGTTGGAGAGTCTCGACCTGCAGAGTTCACAGAATTAAATGATGAACTTTTCTTTAGAGCAAATGATGGAGTAAACGGTATCGAACTTTGGAAAACAGATGGTACATTTGGTGGAGAGAGTCTTGTATTAGACATCAATCCAACAATTGGTCAAAGTTCTACCCCATCTGGATTGACCGTTTCAAATGGACAACTTTTCTTTTTTGCAGAAGATGTAACAGGCAATGAAGAATTATGGGTATCTACTGGAACTGGAGGAGGAACTTCTATGGTACAGGAGATTAATCCTTCTACTTCAATTGGCTCCACACCGTCAAATGCTACCGATGTTAATGGTACATTATTCTTCTCCGCTAATAATGGAACAAATGGTAATGAGCTATGGGTAAGTGATGGAACTGCGCTAGGTACATCAATGGTTTTAGACATCAATCCTAGTGGAGATTCTAACCCTTCAAATCTTTACAATCGTAATGGAGTATGTTACTTCTGGGCAAATGATGGAGTTAATGGTATTGAACTTTGGAAAAGTGATGGAACTCCTGCAGGTACATCAATGGTTTCAGATATTAATTTGAGTGGTGATGCTATTCCGAGCTATTTCCATACATTTATTGAAGTGGATGAACTATTGTATTTTCCTGCACAAGATGGAGTAAATGGATTTGAATTGTGGAGAACAGATGGAACCGCTAACGGAACAATTATGGTTGAGAATATAAATCCAGGGAATTCTAGTTCGAATCCAGCTCAGTTTGCTAAAATTGATGGGACTCTGTATTTCCAAGCGACAGATGGAACTAATGGATCTGAGTTAAGAAGTTATACACCTGTTACTATTCAGTCCTCAAATATTCAAATTAATAATGTGACTGATACCAATGCTGATATTGATTGGGATAATGGGAATGTGTCAAGACGTATTGTAGTTATGAGGGAAGGATTTCCAGTCAATAGAACCCCAGTAAATGGTATTGACTACAGCGATGGGGGTAATTTTTTTGGATCTGGTAGCAATTTGGGTAATTCAAATTATGTAGTTTATGATGGGTCGGGAGATAACTTCACGGTTTCCGGTCTGACACCTTCATCTACCTATCATGTAGCCATTTACGATTATATTGGGTCAGGTGCAGAAATAATTTACAGTACTGTAGGCTTCCCAACAGGGAGTTTTGTGACATTAAGTACTTTTGAACCAACCGTGTCAGCTTCAGCTATTATGTTTTCAAATGTTCAAGATGATCGTATGACTGTTTCATGGACTGGCGGCAATGGTGCTAACAATATTCTGGTTGCATCTGAGACAGCTATAGCCTCATTACCATTAGATGGTATAGATTATGCTGATGGTGGACTAGTTTTTGAATTGGGTTCAGATTTAGGAAGTTTGAATTATGTCGTATATGATAATGATTTAAATACGGCTACAGTTACAGGATTAAGAGCGGGCACTGAATACTTTTATGCTGTATTTGAATATAATGGAAGCAGTAATCTGACTAACTACTTGACTTCCGCATTCCCTGAAAATTCGCAAATGACCACAGGTGTCTCTGAACCAACAGAAAATCCTGCTTCAATCAGTTTTTCAAATATTGATTTTGATAGGGTTGATGTTAATTGGACAGGTGGAAATGGATCTAATACATTAATAGTTGCGAGAGAAGCTTCAATAAGTAGATTGCCTACTGACGGTATTGCTTACCCTGATGGCGGCAATGTATTTGGTGAAGGCGGTAATTTAAGCGGAAAACATTGGGTTGTTTTTAATGGTAGCTCAAATTCATTCACTCTTACAGGGTTAGAAGCAAATACAACATATTTTATTGCCGCATTTGAATTTAACGGTTCTGGACCAAATATCAATTATCTTACAACAAGCTTCCCGACTAATAGTGTGGTTACGTTAGCAGCAGCAGAACCCACGACAGCAGCATCAAGTATTTCTTTTGGCACTACAACAACAAATAGGATTGATGTTAGTTGGACTGGCGGTGATGGTGACAGAAATGTTTTAATAGCAAGAGAATCGTCTGCTGTCTCTCAATTTCCAATTGATGGAATTGATTATGCTGATGGTGGTCAAGTGTTTGCCATAGGTGATGATCTGGGTTCTAATAACTTTGTTGTTTATGATGGTACAGATAATTTTGCGACTATAACAGGACTAAATGATGGGACTGAATATCATTTTGCTGTTTTGGAATACAATGGAACGGGAGTTGAGACAAATTATTTGACATCAGCTTTCCCCTCTAATTCTCAATTCACAACTGGTGATTCTGAACCTACTCAAAACCCTACGAATATTAGCTTCTCAAATGTTATGGACAATCAAATGGATATTCACTGGACTGGAGGCAATGGTACTCGTACTGTTGTTATTGCCAGGCAGTCTGCTTCTATAAGTAGGCAACCAGTTGATGGAATTGATTATCCAGATGGAGGTAATATCTTTGGGGCTGGTGGAAATCTTGGAGGCCAACATTACATAGTTTTTGATGAGTTAAGTTCCACGAACTCATTTACTTTAACCGGTCTCACATCAAATACTACGTATCATTTTGCAGTTTTTGAATATAATGGTATTGGTTCGGCTATAAATTATTTAACGTCCACTTTCTTTAGTAATACTCAGACAACTACAGGAGCTTCCAGTCGTTCAGTAAGATTTTCAAATGAGCCAGAGACCACAGGAAACACCAAATCAAGTTTAGAACTCTCTTTGGCAACAGGATTAGTTATGTTTCCAAACCCAGCTATAAACTCAATTAGTTATTATTTTAAGGATGCACTTAAAATAGAATTTTATACTGTTGATGGTTCAATAGTCTTCACATCGAATCTGAATGAAGATAATGGTAATATAGATATTTCAACTTGGCGAAGGGGGGTTTATTTGGTGAGAGTCATTTCAAATTCTGGTAATAGTGAGCTAAGTAGAGTTATTCTGAAGTAATTTCTTATTGATTACATATGATAACAAAATTTCTTTTAAAGCTTAGGATACTCCCTAGGTGGGTTATTATTGTAATTGATGTTGTTATTGTAGCATTTTGCACACTGGTAGGATACCTTTTGAGATTTAATTTCGATTGGGAGGCTATATCTAAATTCGGTTTTCTAATCGGAATATTAATCAACTCAGTGTCATGCATAGTTTCTTTACTAGTCACAAAGAGCTATGCGGGAATTGTTAGATATACAGGCTTAAAAGATGGATTAAGGGTACTCTATACACTTATTCTAACTCACTCCTTCACTTTAACAATAAATTACTTTTCTAAAATAGTTTATGGTATAACATTCGTTCCTCCTTCAGTAGTCCTAATATCATTTTTAGCCTCTTTTCTGTTTCTGTTTCAGTACAGACTTCTAATAAAAAATGTTTTTTCATATTATGGAAAAACATATATAAGTAGAAATAATATAGCAATTTTTGGAGCAGGTCAAATGGGTTTGATAACTAAACATTTGATTGAAAATGACACAAGGTCTGACTATATTATTCAAGCATTTTTTGAAGATGACGAAAATAAAATCGGCAAGGAAATCAATGGCACAAGTATTTTTTCTTTTGAAAAATATAAATATATTATAAGAAAATATAAGCTTGATGAGTTAATTATAGCTGTTAATGAACTATCCCTTGACAGAAAGAATTATATTGTAGATGTATGCCTGACCAATAACCTTAAAGTAAGAACTGTCCCTAATTTTAAATCATGGATTCAAGGTGAGTTAAGTATAAATCAAATTAAGCAAGTTCGTATTGATGACTTGCTAGAAAGGGAATCTATAATAATTCAGAATTCAGAACTATTAGATCAAATAAAGAACTCTGTTGTTTTGATCACAGGAGCTGCAGGATCTATAGGAAGTGAGTTGGTGCGCCAAGTTGTGTTGTACCAACCAATGAAAATTGTACTTATTGATCAGGCTGAATCAAGTCTTTACGATCTATTTTCTGACTTAAAAACGGATATAAATCTTGAATATATAGTTGCTGATATAACAAATTCAGTCAGGATTGAAAGGATATTCGATGAACATCGCCCTGATATAATTTTTCACGCTGCTGCCTATAAACATGTTCCATTGATGGAGGATAACCCTCATGAAGCTATTAGTTGCAATGTTCTAGGAACAAAAATTTTGGCAGATTTTGCTCAAAAATTCGAGGTTAGGAAGTTTGTGATGGTATCTACGGACAAGGCTGTCAATCCTACAAGTGTTATGGGCGCATCTAAGAGAATAGCCGAAATGTATGTTCAATCTCTAAATCTAAATTCGTTTACGAGTTTTATTACTACAAGATTCGGAAATGTTCTAGGATCTAATGGTTCCGTTATACCTCACTTTAAAAAACAAATACAGAATGGAGGACCTATAACTGTTACTCATCCAGAAATAACGCGATATTTCATGACAATAGGAGAGGCATGCGAGCTGATTCTTGAAGCAGGTTGTATGGGAAAGGGTGGAGAAATATTCTTGTTTGATATGGGTAAATCGGTTAAAATAGTTGAATTAGCAAAAAAGATGATTAGACTATCAGGATTAGAACCTTATGCAGATATTGATATTGTATTTACAGGTTTACGTCAAGGAGAAAAACTATATGAAGAGTTGTTGACATCTAAAGAGAACTCCTTGCCTACACATCATTCAAAAATTATGATAGCTCAAGTATCAGTACCAGATCATGACCTGGTTAAAAGTTGTGTTAATGAACTACATGATTTAGCTACTACAGAATATTCCGGGCTTGATTTAGTATCTAAAATGAAAAAACTTGTACCAGAATTTAAAAGTAATAGATCAATGTACGAAGTGCTAGACAATTAAAAAGAAGAAAAATGAAGATCTATCTTCTTCTTTTTCTTCTTTTCATTATTTTTTTGTTCCTTTTAGATTTTATTGATCCAGAGCTCAGTAAGTTATTAGGAAGGAAAAATTCAAGCTTGAAATTATAAATAAAGTAGTTGTCGTTATTTTCTGGGTTTCCTCGCTTACTACCTGCTTCCTTTACAGATAGACCAATTTCTGGTCGTCTATCAGCTAATTGAGCATGAATAGGATCAGAAAAAGAAGAATTATCAACATACTTATCGCTGACATCATCAATGTAGTCGGTGAAAGTTTGGCGAAAACCTCCCTCTAGAACAATATTAAAAAAGGGATTTATTTTATATTTAATTCCTATTCCATAGGGAATTACAATGGTAGTTCTACTGTAGCTAACTCCTTCAGTTTGAATAGGTTGGAGAGCATACTTATTACCATTTAATTCAGCTTGAGGGTTAAAATAGAGTAAACCTATACCAGCAAAACCATACACATTGAAAGTAGGCCTTTGATAATATCTAGTGCCATTGGGAAACGCCTGAATAATACCTACTACATTGAGCTCAAAATTATTTGATATGAAAGATAAGTTACGTCTAACTTTGCCTCCTTCAGAAGATTCTGAATCATCTCCTTCAAGTTGAAACCACAGTAATTCGGCACGGGCTGCTATTCTAGTAGTAAAGAAGTATTGTAAGCCAATATTGAAATTTGGTTTAGGATCAAAAAAATCACCTTCATCATTTAAGTCACCGAAGTATGATGTTGTACCTGTTCCTGCGCTGGCAATGACGTCTCTTCCTCGCCTGAACTTATAGAAGCTCTGAGAACTGGCTTCTAAAGTCAATATAAAGAAGGAGAAAAATATTACAAGATGCTTCATGTCAATTGTATAAAAAAAATCAGGCAGTGTGTGCTAATGTACATTACCTAAACAAATATAATAATAGATAGAGTTAATACGAAGTTTAAAACACGAAACCTTTTAAACACAGAAAATAAAGGCTAAAATACTCAAAAGAATATAGTCAACGTTCCAGGAGTTTGGTATACTTTTCATAAAGTTCCTCTAACTTCTCTTTTAATCTATCTTTTTCTTCTTTCAATCGCCCATTTTCCTCAATTAACTCTTTTTTGGACTTAAATCCATAGACTTCTACTGGCTCTTCCAAGACATGTTTGTATGTCGGGTCATCTTCGATGAAAAATTCAATAGGCTTATCATAATATCTACATACAGCATATAATAACCATATGCTGTCAATCTCTTTTGTACCCTTAATTTTTTTTGCAACGTTGGCTCCAGTATCATCAATTAACGCTGCAATCTTCTCATAATCACCATGTTTGAATAATTTTTGAATACGTTGGTTGACAGTCATTTATAAGAAATGTCTAAAAAAATCTTACTAAAAGTTTGAAACATATGTTACTAATAGTTAGATTTATATTAATATTATAGTTATTCGTAGTCACTTACTACTAATGGCTACTAAATAAATGAATTATATCGAAAAATATGTCACATTCTCAAAGACCGTCTAAGAAAGCAATAAAACAGTGTAATGATATTCACAGTATCATTGATCAATTGCTGCCAGGTACTTATGCAGAAGAAGTTCAGAGAAGGCTTGCTAATAAAGGAATTGACGAATCTCTTGACCGTATTTACAATGCTCGCAGGTTAACGATTAAAAACCTGCCAATTATGCAAGAGTTTTTGGCGTATTGTAAAGAACTATATCCTGAGGAATTTACTAATTCAAAATCTGAAACAGCTAGTTCTTAAGATATCGGTAATGGCACAATTCTACTTAGCTAATGAAATCTTGTGTTTGACTATCTTGGCCTTATTTTTCGTTATTGCAATTGCCTTTATCATCGTCAGCTTATTTTATGAGAATAAGCTAGAGAAAGAATTTAAGAAACACTCTAAAAACTTTAGAAAGACATGCAAGTAGATTAACTATTAAATCTACGTATTTCTTGTATATAGAATGAATTAGTGCACCCGGGAGGATTCGAACCCCCAACCCCCAGAGCCGAAATCTGGTATTCTATCCAGTTGAACTACGGATGCTTTTTTATTTTATGAAAGAACTTCTCTAACCTTTGAAGCGGCATCTTTTAGTAAGATTGCAGAAGCGACTTTCAAACCAGACTCTTCAATTATTTTTGCACCCTCTTCCGCATTTGTACCCTGAAGTCTGACAATTATTGGAACCTCAATATTTCCGATTTTCTTATAAGCTTCAACGACACCGTTGGCCACTCTATCACATCTTACTATACCACCAAAAATGTTAATTAAAATGGCTTTGACATTAGGGTCTTTAAGTATGATTCTAAATCCGGCTTCAACGGTTTCAGCGTTAGCTCCACCACCTACATCCAGGAAGTTAGCAGGTTCTCCACCAGATAATTTAATAATGTCCATGGTGGCCATTGCTAGTCCAGCACCATTCACCATACATCCCACATTACCATCAAGCTTTACATAACTCAATCCTGACTTACCAGCTTCAATCTCAGAAGGATCCTCTTCACTTAAGTCTCTTAGCTCAACCAAGTCTTTATGCCTGTAAAGTGCATTATCATCAAGGTTGACTTTAGCATCTACTGCAAGAATTTTATCGTCTGAAGTTTTAAGAACAGGATTAATTTCAAACATTGAAGAATCAGTTCCTTCATAGGCGCTGTAAAGCGCATGAATGAATCTCACCATATCTTTGAAAGCAGCTCCTTCTAATCCTAACGCGAATGCCACTTTGCGGGCCTGGAAACCTTGAAGGCCGACTGCAGGATCAATCCATTCTTTAATTATTTTTTCTGGAGTATTTTCAGCTACTTCCTCTATGTCCATACCACCTTCTGTAGAGGCCATGATAACATTGCAACCTTTAGCTCGATCGAGCAGAATACTCATATAAAATTCCTTAGGCTCTGAATCACCAGGGTAATATACATCTTCAGCGATCAATATTTTATTGACTTTTTTCCCTTCGTCACCAGTTTGGTGAGTTACTAGAGTACCATTCAATATACCTTTTGATTTATTAGTGACCTCATCCAACGACTTTGCAAGGACAACACCATTTGATCCTGTTTCTTTTACTTTTCCCTTTCCTCTACCACCGGCATGAATTTGAGCCTTTATAACATACCAGCTTGTTCCAGTATCTTTATTGAGCTCTTTAGCAGCGGAAAGTGCTTTTTCCGGATTATCAGCTACTATGCCTCTTTGGATATTCACTCCATATTTTTTTAGGATGTCTTTTGCCTGATATTCGTGTATGTTCATGCCTTTGAATTTTTGCACGAAAGTAGCTCTTTTGAGCTTATATTTCAAGATAAAGAAAAGATTAATACTAGGTTTTAGTAAGTTTGATCACCTTATTAAAGAGTAAATAATTTAATGCTGAAAGCAACAAATATTCATAAGTCGTATGGAGCTCTAGAAGTTTTAAAGGGGGTCGATCTGGAGATCAAGAAAGGTGAGGTGATTTCTATAACTGGAGCTTCAGGAGCAGGGAAAAGTACCTTACTGCATATATTGGGAACTCTTGATACACCTGATAATGGAGTGGTACTTTTGAATGATGTAGATGTCGTAAAACTATCCAATAAAAAAAGAGGTGCTTTCAGAAATAATGAAATAGGTTTTGTATTTCAATTTCATAATCTTTTGCCAGAGTTCAGTGCTATCGAAAACATTTGCCTTCCGGCTTTAATTAAAGGGGTTGATTTTAAGACTGCAAAAAAAAATGCTCAGGCTTTGCTCAGTAAACTTAGTGTGGAAAAAAGAGCTGATCATAAGCCCTCTCAATTGTCCGGAGGGGAGCAGCAACGTGTAGCTGTAGCAAGATCTCTGATCAATAACCCATCGATCGTTTTTGCTGATGAACCTAGTGGAAATCTAGATTCAAAGAATGCGGATGACCTACATCAGATGTTTTTTAAACTGCGTGATGAGTTTAATCAAACCTTCGTAATTGTAACACACAGTGAGAAACTGGCAAACATGGCTGATAGGAAATTAAAAATGAAGGACGGACTATTTGTTTAAGTAGTTTTGATCATCTCTATCATTTTGGTTATATGAGAATTATAACCAAATAAATTATCATGTACTCCTCTTATGATACCTTTTTGATCTATAAGATACGTTACCCTTTTCGGTATTTTGACGAATGGCATTAGTGCATCGTATTTCTTACATACATCGCCAGTAACATCAGCGAGCAACTCAAATGGCAATTGATGTTTTTTCTTAAACTTTTGATGCGTTGAAATGGTGTCTGTACTTATTCCAAGAATTTTGATATCTAAGCCTTTGAAAGAGTCAAAGTTATCTCTGAATGAACAGGCTTCTTTTGTACAGCCGGGAGTAAAATCTTTAGGATAAAAATACAGAATTACTGGCTCATTGATGCCTGCCAATGAAAAATCATCACCTGAAGTAGAAGGTAAAGTGAATATCGGGGCCTGACTGCCAACCTTTAAAGACATATTAATGAGTAGCTAAAATAGTTTCAGCTTCAGTAACAGTAACATTACCCTCTTTGTTAAAATCGATTAGCTCTACATTTCTAATTTCATTTATAAGTAGAGGATCATATTTAGCCGCAACTCGGATATAGTTTTCTGTAAAACCATGTATCAATCCATCATTAACATCATCTTCAAAAAGAACTTTTGCTTTTGTGGATAGCTGAGACTCATAAAAATATCTTTTCTTTTTTTCGGATAGCCCTCGCAGCATTTTTGACCTTTCATTCCTTTTTTTCAAAGGAACAATATGGTTGAGTTCAATGGCTTCTGTATTTGCTCTTTCTGAATAAGTAAAAACATGAAGATAAGAGATGTCTAATTTGTTGAGAAATTCATAAGTCTTTAGAAATTCTTCATCTGTCTCCCCTGGAAAACCCACTATTACATCAACACCAATACAACATGTTGGCATCAATGTTTTAATTTTTGTCACTCGATCAGTGTAGAGGTCTGTAAGATACCTCCGCTTCATTTTTTTTAGTATTTTATTAGAGCCTGACTGGAGTGGAATGTGAAAATGAGGAACAAACTTTTCTGAAGATGACACATATTCTATGATTTCATCATTCAATAAATTGGGTTCAATTGATGAAATACGAATACGTTCTAGCCCCTCAACCCGATCAATTTCTTTTATTAAATCTATAAATCGATCTTCTCTCTTACCATTTCTTATGCCAAAATCACCAGTATTCACTCCTGTTAAGACTATTTCTTTAACCCCTTCAGATACAATATTTCGAGCTTCCTCAATTACATTTTCAATAGTATTACTTCGACTCTTGCCTCTTGCCAGAGGAATTGTGCAGAAAGTACAACTATAGTCGCAACCATCTTGAACTTTAAGAAAGGTTCTGGTACGGTCGCTTATGGAATACGAATTGTTGAATTGAGTGGCTTCCGTAATGTCAGAAGCTATAATTTTGGTTTTAGCCTCACGTTTAAAACCATCCAGAAGGTCAACTAACTGAAATTTTTCAGCAGCACCTAAAACAGCATCAACACCGGGAATCTCTGAAATTTCTTTTGGCTTTAATTGAGCATAGCACCCTATGATTGTAACAAAAGCATCCGGGGAGATTTTTCGAGCTTCTCGAACAACTTTTTTACATTTTTTATCAGCATTTTCAGTTACTGAACAGGTGTTGATAATGAAGATGTCCGGTGTTTCAGTAAATGATACTTTTTGATAACCTTTTTCTTCAAACTTCCTGGAGATTGCTGATGTTTCCGAAAAGTTAAGCTTGCAGCCTAATGTGTAAAATGCCACTTTTTTCATAGGGCTGCAAAGTTAATAAATAATTGAAATTAGCTACTAACTGAGTTTTAAGTCCGCTTCCAGATCTGAGAGTAGCTTTTGGAGTTCTACTGTTTTTGTACCAAACAATTCTTTTTTCTCAAGCCCGGTATTTACGCTTAGATAAAATTTTATTTTAGGCTCAGTCCCTGAAGGTCTTGCAGATATTTTATATCCATCTTCTGTTAAAAACTGTAAAACATTAGATGATGGATAATCCATTTTTGTTGAATCGTTTGTATCTAGTCTTTTTTCAATACCCGCTTGGTAATCACTTATTTTTGTGACTTTAGATCCTGCAAAATGAGTAGGAGGGTTGTTCCTGAAATCATCCATCATGGCTGCGATTTCTTGTTCTCCTTTCATACCTTTTTTTGTTATTGAGATCAGTTTTTCCTGATAGTATCCAAATTTGATATACATCTCAATTAACAAATCGTATAATGATTGCCCATTATCTGCTGCATAGGCACACATTTCGGCAATCATAGCACAGGATGCAATAGCATCTTTGTCTCTAACGAAATCTCCAACCATGTAACCATAGCTTTCTTCACCACCCACTATAAATTGCTCTTTACCCTCCAATTCTCGAATCAATTGGGCAATATATTTGAAGCCTGTTAACGTATTATAACAATTAACATCATAGCTACGGGCTATATCACTAATAAGATCAGTAGTTACTATTGTCTTTATTGTGCACTCTTTACCTGTCAATTTATTAAGAGATTTCCATCTGCTTAGGACATAATAGGTCAACAGACTACCTGTTTGGTTACCGTTAAGGAGTATGTATTCACCATTATTATCTTTAATTGCAATCCCAACACGATCAGCATCAGGGTCAGTGGCCATGATGAGTTCGGCATTGACTTCTTTGGCTTTATCAATGGCCATTGATAAAGCTTCTTTTTCTTCGGGGTTTGGATAAACTACCGTTGGAAAGTTTCCGTCTGGCACTGACTGTTCCTCGACTAACGAGATATTTTCAAAGCCGAGCTTTTTTAAACAATCAGGAACAAGCTTATACCCAGTACCATGAATAGGAGAGTAGACAATTTTAATATCTTTCTGATTCTTGATTGCATCAGGTGAAAGTGACAATGATTTAATCTTATTCAAATACAATTCGTCTACTTCTTTTCCTATAATTTGAATTAAATCATCATTGGACTCAAATTTCACATGGTCTATGCTTTGAATAGCATTAACTTCCTGAATTACATTTTTATCATGAGGAGCTATTAATTGTGCTCCATCATTCCAATAGGCTTTATAACCATTGTATTCTTTAGGATTGTGCGAAGCCGTCAATACTACACCACTATGGCAATCTAGATGTTTAATTGTGAAAGAAAGTTCCGGAGTGGGGCGCAAGGAATCAAATAAGTACACCTGAATGCCATTAGCTGAAAACACTCCTGCTACTATTTTAGCGAAAAAGGAACTGTTATTTCTGCTGTCATGTGCAATAGCTACTTTTAGCGATTCTTCAAGGAATGATTTTTTCAAGTAGTTGGCCAAGCCCTGAGTTGCTTTACCAATGGTATATTTATTCATTCTGTTAGAACCTATACCCATTATGCCCCTTAGACCACCAGTACCAAACTCTAAATTCTTATAAAAAGCATCAGCCAATGCTTCTTTATCATTTATGAGTTCTTGTATAGCTTGCTTATCATTCTCGTCAATATTGCTTTGTAACCATTCATTAGCTACAGCATGTACATCTCTATTCATTTATAAATTACCTCTAAGTGCTTGTTCTCTTTCTATTGCTTCGAATAATGCTTTGAAATTCCCTTTACCAAATGACTTAGCACCTTTTCTTTGAATTATTTCATAGAATAAGGTTGGGCGATCCTGAACGGGTTTTGTGAATATTTGTAGTAGGTACCCCTCATCATCCCGATCTACCAAAATATTCAGATCTTTTAATGGTTGAAGGTCTTCATCAATTTCACCAACTCTGTCCAGTAGATCATCATAATAAGTACCAGGAACTTCCAGAAAGTCAACTCCTCGCGAACGTAACTCTGAGACTGTATGAATAATATCATCAGTTGCTACTGCTATATGTTGAACACCGGCTCCCTTGTAAAAATCAATATATTCTTCTATCTGAGACTTTTTCTTTCCTTCAGCAGGCTCATTAATGGGAAATTTAATATAACCGTTGCCATTAGATACCACTTTAGACATAAGGGCAGTGTACTCTGTACTAATATCATTATCGTCAAAAGTTATGAGCAGCTTAAAACCCATAACATCTTCATAAAACTTGACCCATTTATTCATTTCACCCCAACCAACATTTCCTACACAATGGTCTACATATTTGAGTCCTATAGGCTTAACATCTACTTGCGAAGACTTAGGTATAAAACCTGGAAGAAAAGGTCCGGTGTATTTAGATCTATCTACAAACGTATGGACAGTGTCTCCATAAGTTTGGATAGACGCAATAACCACTTCACCATTTTCATCTTTAATTGTAGTTGGTTCTTGTACACTTATCGCACCTCTGCTAGTAGTTTCTTTATAAGCACTTTCAGCATCATCAACCCATAATGCTAACGTTTTAACGCCATCGCCATGCTTATTTACATGCTTGTTTATTTCTGAATCAGGAATCAGAGAAGATGTTAGAACCAGACGAAATTTATCCTGTATCAATACATAACTTACTCTATCTTTCACACCTGTTTCTGGGCCGGCATATGCTACAAGCTTGAACCCAAATGCATTTTGATAATACATTGCTGACTGTTTAGCATTTCCTACATAAAATTCGATATGATCAGTGCCTTTTAATGGTAAAAAATCTTCTTGCATGTTGATTTGATTTATTGATTAGTAAAATTAGGCTATTACCTTGTTGATCAAAAATATTTCTTTTATTCACATTGCCATTCCAAAGGTTTATTGAGAATATTGAGGAGTCAAATAATCGGACTCATTGAATATGGACTTAGCAAAACTCAACGAATCAATTATTGCATTGATAAAAACTAAATCAGCATTAAAAGCATTGAATTTTAATGATGAACGTTATGATGATATTGAGGATGATTTGCATGAGCTGGAAGATGATTTCATGACCAACTTTGCTAGCTATCTTGAAGAGGCTTTACATGATGTGCATGATGAGTATTGTCCGGATAATGATGTACTTCTACCAATAGCCTACGTGCCGAGTCAGGCTAAAATTACGGATGATACTTATGAGGTTATTGAAGGTGAGGGGGTATATGTAGATGTAGATGATTATGAAGAAGTGGAGACAAAATTATTGATATTACCCAATCCGGCACGACTCATTCTTAGCTTAGGAAAAGGCAGAAATGAAGTAGTTTGGACCGCTCAATAACCTAGTTTATTTTTCACTTTGCTCAATACTTCTTGAGCTATAACTCGGGCTTTTTCTTCTCCCTGGCTAAGTTTCTTATCAATTTCTGAGGTGTTGTTCATGTAGTAGCTAAAAGTTTCACGCTCACTTTTAAATCTTTGAACGATAAGCTCAAATAATGCCTGTTTTGCATGTCCATAACCGTAGTTACCCCCTTCATAATTCTGACGCATTTCACTTATTTGACTTTCTGTCCCTAGAAGCCTATATATTGAAAATACATTACATTTATCAGGGTTTTTAGGCTCCTCCATGGGCGTGCTATCTGTTATTATTGACATCACTTGCTTTCTAAGTGGTTTATCCTCTAAAAAAATGTCTATAGTATTCCCGTAAGATTTACTCATTTTCTGACCGTCTGTTCCCGGTACGGTCATTACGCGTTCATCTATTTTGGCTTCTGGCAGTACAAAAACTTCACCGTACTTATTGTTAAATGTACTGGCAATATCACGTGCCATTTCCAAATGTTGCTTTTGATCTTTCCCTACAGGCACAAATTCTGCATTGTACATTATAATGTCGGCTGTCATCAAAACAGGGTAGGTGAATAACCCAGCGTTAACATCGGATAATTTGTCAGACTTTTCTTTAAAAGAGTGTGCATTAGCAAGCATCGGATAAGGAGTGAAACAATTGAGGTACCATGTCAATTCGCATACTTCCGGTATGCGCGACTGTCGGTAAAAAATATTCTTTTCAGTATCAAATCCAAAGGCCAACCAAGCTGCTGCAGTGGCATTTATATTATCTATTCTTACCTGGGCATCTTTTATTGTTGTAAGAGAATGTAAGTCAGCAATAAAAAAAAGAGATTCGTTTTTTTCGCTCTTTGAAAGCTCCATTCCAGGTAAAATTGCACCTAAAATATTACCCAAATGGGGTCTTCCACTACTTTGTATTCCTGTTAAAATTCTTGCCATTGCCTACCTTAAATATAATTTTCACAATTATAAGGCTTGTTGACTGATTGTTAAAGCTATATGTTCAACCAGTTTTTATTAATGATTGTATAATTTAGCAAAAAGATAAAATATATGAGATTATTAATCCCGTTGATTCTTTGCATTTGCGCTTTTGATGAAATATTTGCTCAACATGTCCAGACGATTGAATTTACAGAAACAACTCATGATTTTGGACTAATCAAGGAAGTAGATGGTCCAGTCACTCACGAGTTTAAATTTACGAACAATGGTACTGAGCCACTAACAATAACAAATGTCAAAACCTCCTGTGGGTGTACTACTCCTGGATGGACCAAAGAGGCTGTCAGTCCAGGAGAAACCGGGTTTATTCAAGCACAATATAATCCGACAAATCGGCCCGGTAGATTCAATAAATCTTTGACTATTAGCAATTCTATTTCTGACCCTATCAGATTGTACATAAGAGGTGAAGTGAGCCCAAAACAAAAGTCTCCAGAAGAAGAGTTGCCTACGGAACTTGGAGCCTTAAGAATGCAGTATCGTTCTCTCAACATGGGTAAAGTTTATGTGAATAGAGAAGCAATAACTAAAAAATTCAAGGTGTACAATCAGTCTGAGCAGGATGTTATAATTTCAAAAGAAATAAAAAAACCAGATCACATTGCTGTTGAGTTTGATGCTGATACGATAAGATCTAAGAAGACGACTTACCTTTCTATAACCTATGATGCCGGCCTTAAAGATGATTTAGGATTTATGAATGACAGCTTTGAATTTCAAACCAATGAACCTGACGGTGAGAATATTAAGCAGATTACTGTTTTTGCTTCTCTACAGGAATATTTTCCTCCTTTGAATGCTGAAGAACTGGCAAAAGCACCACGACTAGAAATTGAGCAAGCTACAGTGGACTTGGGTCGTTTGAAAAATGGAGAAAAAGTAAAAAAGACAATTTCATTGTCGAATATTGGTGGAAGTGAATTGAGCATTCGCAAACTCAGCCCAAATTGTACTTGTCTATCTGCTTCAATAAAGAATAATTCGATTGAATCTGGAGGTAAAGAAAACCTTGAAATTGTTTTTGATTCAAATGGAAGGATAGGGAATCAGCAAAAATCTCTGACTGTTTATTCTAATGACCCTAAACAATCGGCCCAAAGAATAACTATTAAAGCCTATGTGGAAGAGAAGTAGTTCACGTATAATCTACACTTTTTCTACAGTCGCTTTACCTTCATAATCGACACTCTCAAGTATATGACTTATGACTTGTACTCTGGCTACAGTTTTTTTATTTGCCTGAATGATTACCCAAGGGTTTAATTTAGTATTAGTTTCGTTGAACATGCGTTCTTTATATTCAGTATAGACATCCCAAAGCTCTTGTGCTTTTCGATCTACTGCAGACAGTTTCCACATTTTTAGTGGATTGTTCTTAATATCCTCAAAACGTCTTGCTTGTTCTTCCTTGGTTATCGAGAAATAGTATTTCAACAATATGATACCATCATTTACCAGCATGCTTTCAAAACTATTAACTTCCATCATAAATCTCTCATACTCTTCTTGTGTACAGAAACCATTGACGGGCTCTACGACAGCTCGATTATACCAACTTCTATCAAACAAGGTAATATTGCCTGGGTTAGGGAGGTTTTTGGCATATCGTTGAAAGTACCATTGGCCTTTTTCCTCATTCGTTGGTTTGGGCAGAGCCAGAACTTGATAGTGCCTTGGGTTCAGATGATGAGTCATCCTCCTTATGGCACCACCCTTACCAGCAGAATCACGGCCTTCAAAGAGAATACAAATTCGTTTTTTTTCTTTAATCGCCCATGTTTGTAACTTAATCAACTCTACTTGTTGATTTTCTAACTGCTTTTCATATTTTATGTATCTCAAGGCCTTTTCAGGCTGAATATTATCGCCTTGGCGAAGCATTATTTCTAGTGCATCGGTCGAATTGAGTATTTTTAATTCTTTTTCAGAATATGTTCTGTCGGATTTCATAGTTAATCGAGGTTATAGATGGAACGATGAAAACGCATAGCGACATTAGGGTCCGGTAATACTCTAATATTGGCTTCTTTTTTACCTTCATACTCGAAGGTCGACAACAAGTGACGTATACTTTCTAAACGAGCGGTTCTTTTTTCATTGGTTTTAACAATAGTCCAAGGACTGAAAGAAGTATGTGTTCTTGCAAACATTTGTTCTTTGTAATACGTGTATTTGTCCCATAGCAATTGACCTTTTTCATCTACAGGGCTCAACTTCCACCGTTTCAGAGGATTTGCTCTCCTTTTTGAAAATCGTTTTTCTTGCTCGTCCTTATCAATCGAAAACCAAAATTTGATCAGATGAACTCCATCTTCAAACAACATATGTTCAAATTCAGAGACTTGCCTCATAAACTGTTGGTACTGCTCTTCGTCACAAAAGCCCATAACAGGCTCCACAACAGCCCGATTGTACCAACTCCTATCAAAAAAAACTATTTCTCCCATATTTGGCAATACACCGATATAGCGTCTAAAATACCACTGACCCATTTCCAGATCTGTAGGTCTTGAAAGAGCTACCACTCGCATAGTCCGAGGGTTTAGGTGCTCAGAGAATCTCTTAATAGCACCTCCTTTACCAGCAGCATCACGACCTTCAAAAATAACTGCGACTCTTTTATTATTTTTTTTTACCCAGTGCTGGAGTTTTACCAATTGGATTTGAAGCTCATTTAATTGCTTATTATAACTATGATTAAACAGGGCTTTTTCAAGAGATTCACCTTTTTTAGAAAAAGCTTCCTCAAGATCGCTTCTAGTTTTAATTGACTCGAGGTTTACGTTGTCTAATACAAAATTGCTAGTCGCTTCTTCTATTTGTTCGCTCAATGTATTGTGAGTTTTAGTTTAATTAAATACCCAATTCAGAAGTTAGATAATATTGCCCATCTACTTTAATAATTGTGAAATCAATGAGAAGTTCATATTCCATTTCTATTGGCACGAATACTTCATATAATTCCAAAGGGTGATACTCTCCACCTTTGTATTCAGTGTAATCCATATCAGCCAGTACTACTTTGTCTAAATCAATACTTTTAGAATCATAGTAGTTCAACAGGTTATCAAAGTATTCTTTTTCTTCATGAAGGCTAAAACCGTATTCGTGTAGAAACTCCTTTCTTATAGTAGAGTCTTCAATAAGCTCCGCCTGACTCATTTCTAATTCTTCAGTCATTACGTGACTATAGTATGAGTCATAATCTTTTTGTTTTAGAGACTCTACTACTGATGCAGCTAATTCTTCAATAGTATCAAAACCAGATATTTCTACTGCATCTGTAGTTTGTTCCTCTGTAGAGGCTTCTTCTATTTTTTCGTTTGCAGCTTCCTTTTTGTTGGAACAGCTAATCAGGATGGATGCAAAAATTAGAGTATAGATAATTTTCATGGAATTCATAGTTTAGTTTGAATCCATGAAACTATGGATAAGTCTATAAACAATCAAGGGCAGTTCCTACTGCCCTTGATTGTTATAAAATTATAGAACCTTATTGAAAGGCTGGTATTCCTGTAATATCAGCACCTAAAATTAATAAGTGAATATCATGAGTGCCTTCGTATGTCACTACCGATTCAAGGTTCATCATATGTCTCATCATTGGGTATTCACCCGTTATACCCATTCCTCCATGAATTTGACGAGCTTCTCTAGCAATTCTAAGAGCCATTTCTACAGAATTTCGTTTGGCCATAGATATTTGAGGAGTTGTCGCAGTTCCGGCATCCATCATTTTACCAAGCTTCCAATTAAGTAATTGTGCTTTGGTAATTTCAGTAAGCATCTCAGCTAGTTTCTTCTGTATTAATTGAAAAGAGCCTATTGGCTTACCAAACTGTATACGTTCAGCGGCATATCTTCGTGCTGAGTCATAGCAATCCATGGCTGCACCTATTGCACCCCATGCTATTCCATAACGCGCAGAATCAAGGCACATCATTGGAGCACCTAAACCACTTTTGCCAGGAAGCAAATTCTCTTTCGGAACCTTAACATTGTCAAAGACTAATTCACCTGTAGTACTGGCACGAAGTGACCACTTACCATGCGTTTCCGGGGTACTGAAACCCTCCATCTCTCGTTCAACAATTAGTCCATGAATTCTTCCGTCTTCGTTTTTTGCCCATACTACTGCTATATCAGCTTTTGGTGAATTGGATATCCACATTTTGGCGCCATTTAAGAGATAATGATCACCCATATCTTTGTAATTGGTGACCATACCACTTGGGTTAGAACCGTGATCTGGTTCTGTGAGACCAAAACATCCCAAATACTCTCCAGAAGCCAATTTAGGTAGGTACTTATTTCTCTGTTCTTCAGAGCCAAACTTATATATAGGATACATTACTAACGAACCTTGAACAGAAGCAGTTGATCTCATTCCAGAATCACCACGTTCAATTTCTTGCATCAGAAGACCATAGGAAATATAGTCTAAACCGCCTCCACCATATTGTTCTGGTATGGTTGGACCAAAAGCACCTACATCTCCAAATTTCTTCACAATTTCATAAGGAAAATGAGCCTTTTCGCACCAGTCTTCTATATAAGGACTAATTTCTTTTTTAACGAAATCACGGATGGAGCTTCTAATTAGCTTGTGTTCTTCCGTTAATAAATCGTCAATATTGTAAAAATCTGGCGACTCGAATAAGTCATTGTTAGCCTTCTTATTAGTATCCTTTGCAATCGTTGTAGACATGGATATTTGGGTTATTCGTATTTAAAATTCAAATTTACGCAAGGTTAAAACATATATTGTAAAACGTCCATGAATAAGTCAGAAATCGATCCCAAAATACTCGATCAAATAAGAAAATTGGAAGAAAAGTATGAGGTAATGGGACAAGACTTATCTTCTTATTTGGATGGGCTATTGCATAGTGATTATTTAACTTATTGGGACTACATTCATCTGGATACTTTGTTAAGTCTTCAGAACCCAAAGACAGGGTTGAAAGATGAGATGATATTCATAGCATATCATCAGCATACTGAGTTGTTCTTCAAGCTCATACTTTGGGAAATTGACCAAATTATTGAACAAAAGAATTTACAAGCCACTTTTTTCATTGCCAGGATGAAAAGAATAAATGGTTATTTTCAAATCCTAGAAAATTCTTTTTCTGTCATGGTGGAGGGCATGGATAAGCAGCAGTTTTTAAAATTTCGAATGTCTTTATTACCAGCAAGTGGTTTTCAATCGGCACAATACAGAATGATTGAGATTTCTTCTACAGATATGTTGAACTTGGTAGATCAGGAATCTAGAAAAGCATTTAGTAATGATACCAGCATTGAGGAGCTGATGGAGAAAATCTATTGGAGAAGTGGGGCAACGGAACTTGCTTCAGGAAAAAAAACACTCACTTTACAACAGTTTGAGGATAAGTATCTCAAAGATTTTATCAACCGAGCGAAGTCGTTTAAAGAGGTCAACCTTTTACAGTTATTTAATAAGTTAGGTCAATCACTTGAAAAAATGGAACTGGAAAAAGAATTGAAGGTTTTTGATTTATATGCCAACGTCAAATGGCCATTAGCTCATTATAAGTCAGCGGTTAGGTACTTGCAGAAGGATCCAGAAGATATTGCAGCAACTGGTGGAACTAACTGGCAGAAATATTTACCACCAAGGTTTCAAAAAGTAATTTTCTTTCCAGAGTTATGGACTAAACAGGAGCGAGACGAGTGGGGGAAGACTTGGGTTCTTAAAGAAGTGTTTGATCGGACTTAAATACTTCATATTCACTTAATTGGCTATCTTTAAAGCTGTTATGGTCTTTCGGCTTTTAATCATATCAATCTTTTTTTCTTCTATTACGCTTCGAGCGCAGGTACTCAGGTATGTATATCATGATGAGGATAAAAGCAAGCTGAAAGAAATGTATTACGTTCAAGATACAATCAGTAATGTGCTTGAAGGAAAATATCTCTCATACTATATCAACGGCCACATAGAATCTGAAGGTCAGTTTACCAATAATGAAACCTACGGAGAGTGGAAGTTTTATTATGAAACTGGTAAGCCTAAAATGACTGGAGTCGTGAAGCAGAATACAAGTGATGGCTACTGGGAGTACTTTTATGAAAGTGGTATTAAAAGTATGGAAGGAGAAATATCAAATCACAAAAGGCGCGGAGAATGGAAAATATTTTATGAAAGTGGCAAACTCAAAGAGAAAGGAAACTTTGTAAACAATAAAAGGGAAGGTAATTGGGCCGAGTATTTTGAAGATGGTACAGTAAAAGGGGAAGTTGACTACACTTATGATAAAGGTCGCTTTGTTGAATATTATCCGTCAGGTGAGATCAAAGCAGAAGGACCTAAATCTGGCTCGCATGCTGTAGGGCTTTGGAAATATTATTATCGCAACGGTGCTAAGCAAGCAGAAGGTCTCTACAATAATGGCAAACGTGTTGAAAACTGGCAGTTTTATCACGAGAATGGAGAACTTTCAGCCAAAGGCCTTTACCAAGGTGGAAAAGTGAGTGGTGAATGGGTTTATTATTATGATAATGGTGAGGTCAGTTCCAGGGGTCAATATGTCAATGGTAAAAAATCGGGGCATTGGGGCCTGTTCTATGAAGATGGATTGAGCAAAGGCGAAGTAGATTTTAATGCTGGCACAGGTGAGTACAAAGAGTTCTATAAATCTGGGAAATTACGTTTGAAAGGAAATATTACTGATGAAAAAAATCAAGGTGTATGGAAGTACTTTTATGAAAATGGTCAATTAGAGGGCGAATGTGATTTTATTGATGGACGAGGTGAATATTATGGTTATTACCCCGATGGCACTTTGCAAACAAAGGGTACCCTAGAAGATAATCAAAAAGTAGGGAGATGGGAACTCTATAAGAATGATGGCACTTTGAGTGGTTATTATAAACCTATTTATGACGAACCTATTGAGAATGCTCCTATTGCAAAAAAGCCTGAAAAAACTAAGAAGCGTTATGGAGTTGGTGCTTACAAGTTTAAAAAGCGAAGATTCAACTATTTTGATTCTAAAATCAACGAGTTTCAAGGATTAATTGTAAGTGTTAATCCATTTGCAACATTTATCGGGCGAATTCCATTTGGCATGGAATTCTATTTGCAAGAAAGACTAGGACATGAGTTCGAGTTTGAAGGTATACGTGATCCATTTTATACTGAAGATCATAACGTGCCATTAAATGATGTCTATACGCGGGGCTATAGTATATCCATTCGTCAAAAATTTTATAATAAGACCAATCAGGAGTTTGCCATGTGGTACTTTGGTCATGAGCTTAGATTTGCCAATGAAGGACATTTTGCCAACATTCGTACGGTCCAATTTCCAGACAATGTTGTTAGAGCGAGTGCTTCTGAACAGCGTGTAGAATACCTTATTCTTCTTGGTTATAGGCTCATACAAGATTCTCGATCTAAAGGACTCACAATCGACATATTTGCCGGAGCTGGTTCAGGATATAGAAATTTTGAAAATGACCCCAATTTTAGTGATGTTTTTGCTGAACTAGATAAAGGGAGTATTACCTTTGCCTATACTGTAGGAGTCAATTTTGGCTACGTACTTTCTTTTGGATCGAGAAGATAATTTAAGGATAAAAACCTTACTCTTTTGAAAAAAACTATTAATCTGCGTCTTAAACCAGATGAGGCTTTCTCAGATGATTTCGAGAATAATGTTCTAAAAAAATCAGGTCTAGCGAATTCTCAAGCAAGTGTTCAAATATTGAAACGATCCATTGATGCTCGCAAAAAAAATGTGTTGGTCAATGTACAAGCGGATGTTTTTATCAATGAAAAAATACCTCTAAGAAATAACAATAAGGATCATTATTGTAATATTAAAGATGCAGATCGAGTGATTATTATAGGTGCAGGTCCTGCTGGTCTCTTTGCGGCACTTAGGCTCATAGAATTAGGTAAGAAGCCAATAGTCATTGAGCGGGGGAAAGATGTAAGGCAAAGGAGGAGAGATATAGCAGCTATTAATAAGGAGCATATAGTAAATTCAGAATCTAATTACTGTTTTGGTGAGGGTGGGGCAGGTACTTACTCTGACGGTAAGTTATATACCAGATCTAAGAAAAGAGGGGATCTAAATAGAATATTGGATATATTGGTCGCACATGGGGCGAAGGAAGATATTTTATTTGATGCTCATCCTCATATTGGCACTAATAAATTACCTAAAATAGTTCAAGCGATCAGGGAGACTATTATTGATTCAGGAGGAGAAGTTCACTTCGAATCCAGAATGACAGATTTAATCATTGAGAGCGGAGAGCTCAAAGGGGTAGAGGTGCAAGATGGGACTCAGCATTATGGTGAAAGTGTAATACTGGCCACAGGTCACTCGGCAAGAGATATATTTGATCTTCTAAAGCTTAAGGAAGTATCAATTGAAGCTAAACCATTTGCGTTAGGGGTGAGAGTTGAGCACCCTCAATCGCTCATAGATTCAATTCAATATAGTTGCTCTGGTGATAGAGGGGAATATCTGCCTGCATCATCTTATTCTTTGGTTAGTCAGACCTATTTAAATGACTCTCAACGAGGTGTTTTTTCTTTTTGCATGTGCCCGGGAGGATTTATAGTACCTTCTGCCACTGCTCCTGGTGAGGTTGTAGTGAATGGAATGAGCCCTTCCAGGAGAGATAGTAAGTTTGCAAATTCGGGCATTGTTGTAGCGATTGAAAAGGAAGATTATCAAAATTATAATAGATATGAAGAGCTAGCGGGTGTCTATTTTCAATCTGCCATTGAAAAGCAAGCATGCCAACTTGCTGGAGGAAACCAAACAGCACCGGGACAGAAACTAGTAGACTTTACTGAAGGTAGAGTTTCAAGCAGTTTACTTGAAACATCATATCAGCCAGGCTTGGTTTCCGTGAATATGCAGGAAGTATTGCCTGATTTTATTTCGATTAGATTAAAAAAGGCTTTTAGATCGTTTGGAAAAAAAATGAGAGGTTACTTAACGAACGAAGCTCAGGTGGTAGGTGTTGAAAGTAGAACTTCTTCACCAGTTAGAATTCCACGAAAAAAAGAAACCTTAGAACATATAGAGTTAAAAAGGCTTTTCCCATGTGGTGAAGGAGCAGGATATGCCGGAGGCATAGTCTCAGCTGCTATGGATGGCGAAAGGTGTGCTGAAGCCGTTGTTAAATTATATGCAAATTAATAGATGAAGACTGTTGTATTGGGAGCAAGTACCAATCCCTCAAGATATTCTTACATAGCCGCTAATAGGCTTGTTGAACATGGTCATGAAGTTATTCCTGTAGGAATTAAAAAAGGGTCGGTTGCTGGTAAAGAGATCCTTGATCTTAGGGCAAAGCCAATAATTGAAGACGTACACACGATAACTTTATATCTCGGTCCTCAAAATCAACAGGAATGGTACGACTATATCATAAGTCTTAATCCAAAGCGAATAATTTTTAACCCTGGTACTGAAAATCCTGCTTTGATTGAATTGGCGAATAATAATCAAATTGAAGCAGATATAGCCTGTACTTTGGTTCTTCTCAACATCGGGAGCTATTGAGAGCTATCTGATTATTTTCTCAAAGGAATGTGGATTAACAATCGCTCCTCTGCTTCTTAACTCTTTAACGGTTTCTGCTATATGTTCATTATTGGGGTGACTAAAGTCAAGTGGGTTATCTTGAAAGTAGAAAAGCTCTAATTTGGTAAGGTTATTTAGCTCTTCGGGAATAATACGAACGTCATTATCTGAGATGTCAAGGTTTTTTAGTTCGTGAAGTTTGAAGATTGATTTCGGAACATCAACAAAGTAGTTGTCATTTATTCTCAGAACTTCAAGATTAGAGAGCTTAGCAATGGACTTTGGTAAGTAACTCAAACGATTATGATGAAGATAAAGACTTCTCAAGTTTGTCAGTGCTCCAATTTCCTCAGGCAAAGAATATATTTCGTTATTAGAAAGATATAATGTAACCAGTTTGTCTAGGTTTTTGATTTCAGGGTCGATTCTTTTTATTTGATTGAAGTATATGTCTATTTGCTTCAACTCTTTTAAACGATAGAGGGCTTTTGGAATAGATTGAATTTTGTTTTTGTATACAGAAAAAGACTGTAGATTTTCTAGAGAATCAATGTTCTCAGGTATAAATTTTATGCTATTTTCATTTAGTTGTAGTTCTTTCAATTGAGTTAACTCTAATATAGTTTCAGGTATATAGTCTAAGCCTGTATTGTTGAGTCTGAGATGTGTTATGCTTATCAGTTTCTTTAACTTTTGATTGTCTAGCAACACGCAGTTTTCATTCAAGTTGAGTATAGTCAGATTTTTATTCTTTTTTAGTCTTAGCGGAATTTTATCAAAATAATTTTTTGAAAGAATTATCTCATTGAGTGATCGGCATTTTTTAATTGAGCGTGGCAACTTACTCAAGTTGTTAGAACTTAAATTTAACCTCTTTATATTAAGGTTTTTCTTGATCTTTAAACCTCTTCCGTTTAGCTGATTATCACTCAAGTTTATAGAGTGAAGACTATCCAATGATTTAACCCTCTTGTCTATCTTGAGAATATGATTGGCCGAAAGGTTTAATGTCTTTAAGTTTTTAAACAAAAAGACCCATTCAGGAATTTGGTTGAGTCGGCCTCCAGATAGATTTAACCAAGTGATAGTATCTTTATCAGTGTTGGATTGATAGAAATCAATTCGTTCAAGAGCCTTAACATAATTCTCACGTTCTCTGACAGATTTTATCGAATCTACCTGATGCCGGTTGGCAGGCTTAGAACCAATTCTATATACCCGTTGGGCTTGTGAAAATGTGCTTAGAACGAGGGATAAAATCACCGTGTAAAAGAATGCGCAATTCATATTACAAACTAAAACTTTAGTTGGTTTATTTACAAGTAAAACAACATGAATTTGAGCTTATAAAAATGTACATTTGCAGAGTTTTGAAAACAGATTATGGCAGATAAAAAAGAAATCAAGAAAGACGATTATTCAGCGGGTAATATTCAGGTACTTGAAGGGCTGGAAGCAGTAAGAAAGAGACCTGCAATGTATATAGGAGATGTGGGAGTCAAAGGTCTACACCACCTTATTTGGGAAGTTGTTGATAACTCTATTGATGAGGCCTTGGCAGGTCATTGTGATACTATCGGAGTTACAATTAACGAAGATAATTCGATTACCGTGACTGACAATGGTAGGGGTATACCTACAGGCATTCATGAGAAGGAAGGAAGATCGGCCCTTGAAGTTGTAATGACTGTACTTCATGCTGGAGGAAAGTTTGATAAAGATACTTACAAGGTGTCAGGTGGATTGCATGGTGTTGGTGTATCTTGTGTTAATGCACTTTCTACTATGCTTAAAGCTACTGTTCACAGAGACGGTAAAATCCATGAACAAGAATATAGCATTGGTATTCCTAAATATGAGGTACGAGAAATAGGTACAACTGATAAGCACGGAACAACCATTGAGTTTAAGCCTGATGATAGCATATTCACAGCCTCTGTTTATAACTATGAAACAGTAGCTGGTAGATTGCGTGAGTTGTCATTTTTGAATGCTGGAATCACTATTACGTTAGAAGATCAACGTGAACAAGATGATGATGGAAAGAATAGGTCTGATGTCTTTCATTCAGAAGGCGGATTGAAAGAATTTGTCACCTATTTGGATAGCACTCGTGAAAGACTTATTCCGGAACCGATTTATATGAATAGGGATAACGGTGAGACACCTGTCCAAGTGGCTTTGAATTACAATACTTCTTATACCGAGAATGTGGTATCATATGTCAACAACATTAACACCATTGAAGGAGGAACTCATGTTGCCGGTTTCAGAAGAGCTTTAACTCGAACATTGAAATCATATGCTGATAAGTCAGGACAACTTGATAAGGTTAAAATAGACATTAGTGGTGATGATTTTAGAGAAGGTCTGACAGCTGTTATTTCTGTGAAAGTTGCGGAGCCTCAGTTTGAAGGCCAAACTAAAACAAAGCTAGGTAACTCGGATGTAAGTGGAGCAGTAGATGTAGTTGTTGGTGAAATGCTAACTAACTATCTGGAAGAAAATCCGAAAGAAGCTCGAATAATTGTTCAGAAGGTTATTCTAGCAGCACAAGCACGTCATGCGGCTCGTAAAGCTCGCGAGATGGTTCAACGTAAAAATGTTTTGAGTGGGACCGGGCTACCAGGCAAACTGGCGGATTGCTCTAATAATGATCCTGCCGTTTGTGAATTATACCTTGTCGAAGGTGACTCTGCAGGTGGATCTGCTAAGCAGGGTAGGGATAGAAATTTTCAAGCTATACTTCCTTTAAGAGGTAAAATTCTTAACGTAGAGAAAGCACAGGAACATCGCATTTATGAAAATGACGAGATAAAAAATATGATTACTGCCCTCGGAGTGAGCTTTGGTACTCCTGAAGATGATAAAGCACTCAATATGGAGAAGTTGCGATATCATAAAATAGTGATCATGACAGATGCAGATGTGGATGGTAGTCACATCAGAACTTTAATTCTTACATTTTTCTTTAGGTATATGCATGCTCTGATAGAAAAAGGGTATGTATATATTGCTTTGCCACCACTTTATCTATTGAAAAAGGGCAAAGACGAGCGTTACTGCTGGACAGAAGAGGAACGTGAGCGTTTGACAAAAGAAATGGCTAAAGATGGAAAGGAAGATTCTGTTGGTGTTCAACGATATAAAGGTCTTGGAGAGATGAATCCTGAACAATTGTGGTCAACTACAATGAATCCGGAGAGTCGAAGTTTAAAAAGAGTTGATATTGAATCGGCAGCAGAGGCAGATCACCTTTTCTCGATGCTTATGGGTGACGAAGTTGCTCCTAGAAGAGAATTTATTGAGAAGAATGCTAAATATGCTAAGATTGATATTTAAATAGAATTTGATTTAATAAAAAAGGCTGCCATTGGCAGCCTTTTTATTGTAGTTATCCAAATGTTATTTTTTCTTCCTCAGCATTTTTGAGATATAAATGTTGCATCATTCCATCTTTTAATCCAACATCAGGTACTAAAATATTACTCGCACCCGACCACTCCATTGCTGCTATGTAAATCTCAGAAGCAGGAACAATCACATCTGCTCTGTCAGGGTTAAGTTGCAATTCATTAATTCGATGGTCTATAGACATATTGCGGACGTATTGCTGTATTTCTTTTAGTTTTTCTATACTCAGTTTATCACCTTTTTCTTTACCCGCCAGCTCAAACAGCTTATTTATATTACCTCCAGTACCTACTGCTGTAGTTTGTTCTAATTTATTTTCTTCTACCCACCGCTTCATTGCTTTCCATATTGCCGGTGAATCATGGTGTTCAAGCCTACGAACAGAGCCTACTTTGAAGGATTTTGATTTCACTTTAGAACCGCTTTTGATGACAGTGAGCTCTGTACTTCCACCACCAACATCTATATGTAAGTAATTTCTTTTTTGCTCCAAGAAGGTTCCTATTGCATTATTTATCAATAGAGCTTCTTTTGACCCATCGATTATCTTGATTTTTAAGTCACAATCTTTTTCAACCTCTTCCACAATTTCCTTTCCATTTTTAGACTCTCGCATAGCAGAAGTAGCACAGGCAAAGTAGTCATCTACTTCATATAAATCAATAAGCAATTTAAAGGCCTTCATCAATTTTTTGAACTTTACCTTTTTCTGCTTACTAATTTGACCAGTATTAAACACGTCCTGGCCTAGTCTTAATGGGAACCTCACGTATTCTAGTTTTTTAAAATGAAGTTGTCCTTTAGAACGTATAGTGGTAGTTATTTGAAGGCGTATGGCATTTGAGCCAATGTCTATTGCGGCTAGTTTCAAAGGTCGAAATTTAAGATATTTGTTTTAAAGTGTTTACTTTTAACAAGTTTTAATATTATAGTTTATATCGACCAAGATAATAAGTGTGAAAAATTTTATCCTATTATTTGCTCCCTTAATATTCTCCTCATGCATATTTATTGATGAGGGTCCTGCTGAGTTCCCGGCCGGTGATGTGATAGGCTATCAACCCGTTTATTTAGAAAATATTTCTGAAGAGATCACTTTTGTTACTACTAAGCCATTGGTAAATCCAGGTAAAATTTATCGATACAACCGTTATCTTTTGGTCAATGAGCTCTCACAAGGTGTTCATGTTATTGATAATAATGATCCATCTAATCCTACAGTTTTAGGCTTTATTAATATAGCCGGGAATGTAGACATAGCGATGAAAGGTAATTTTCTTATTGCAGATCATCTCGGAGATTTGGTCACTATAGATATTTCGGATATGAATAACCCTAAAGAAGTTGATCGGGTTGACGATATCTACAATAGAAGTGGTGCTCTTCCTCCGGCTGAAGGAAGGTATTATGAATGCCCGGACCCACTAAGATCACATCTTATAAGGGACTGGGTTCTTGTTCCTTTAACAAACCCTGAATGTTATAGATAATGAAAAAGTGCTTTTATATATTTGGCTTGATAGTTATTGGCCTATTTTCTCAATGTGAGAATGACTCTGAGGTTTCTGCACTTGTTTCCAATGGTCAAGGCGGGTCATTGGCTCGTTTAGCTGTTCAAGGCGACTATCTATATGCGGTTGATAATAGTAATTTGATCACCTTTTCGATAAGTCAAGGAAATCTTACCCTAACTTCGATTAATGAACTTAATTTTGGGGTTGAAACCATCTTTCCATACCAAGGAAATCTTTTTATAGGTTCAATTGATGCATTGTACATATTCAGTTTAAGTGATCCATCAAATCCTCAATTTGAAGGCCAATTTTCACATCAGGTTGCATGTGACCCCGTTGTAGTGCAGGAACAATATGCCTATGTTAGTTTACGACTGGCGAGTGGTTGTAATCAGGTAGTTATGAACGATGTTATTGATATTCTGGATGTTTCCGATATAAATAATCCGATACTGATAAGTTCTTACTTTGGTGTGGAAAACCCTTATGGTTTGGGTATAAAGGACAACGTGCTTTACGTATGTCAAAATCGAAACGGTCTGTTATTGTTGGACGTTACTGACAAGTCAAATCCGCAGCCTATAAAAACATTGTCAATTCAAGCCTATGATGTTATTATTAATGATGAAATCATGATTCTGATTGGAGACGATGGCTTAGCTCAATATGATATCAGTGATACGAAAAACCCGGTTATAATTAGCTTAATCGAAACTGAATGAGGCTTTTTTTCATTCTGTTTGCGCTACTCTATTTTTCTGAAATTAGGGGGCAATCCCAAGACTCTGTCATTTTTAAGAATAAACCTAAACGTTTAGTAAGTGTAAGTCCATTGAATTTAATGAATAGGTTTCCAACAGTTTTTCTTCATTACGAAACTCACCTTGTTGGGAACATGAATGTAAGCATGGGTGGAGGAGTAGTTGTTAACCTAGAAGATGATGCAGAGGGCTTTGATCGAAATTTTCTGAATAGAAGAGGCTTTAAATTAAACAACGAATATAAGTATTACTTTGAGGGGTCCGAAGATATTCTAATATCAGTCTCTCTCATGTTTGAATATTTCAATGTTAAATTTGATCGTGCGAGAACTTTTGGTTTTGATTGTTCAAATTCCAGAGATTGTTCTTACTATCAATTTAGAGAATATGCTGTCACTCGTCAGCAATATCGTGTTGGAGCCAAAAGTTCTATTTTAACAAAAGTTGGAAAACGTTTTATCGCTGAGGCTGGTTTGGGAGTGGTCTGGGATGTAAGAAATTATAGTCATTCAGGCAGACTGGAAGGCTTTGATGTGCAGTTTGGAGATACAAGACTTCAAGAAGAAGGAAGTGACGTTAATATTCTACCTATTCCTCATCTAAAATTCGGATATTTGATTCGATGAATAATATAGTAAAGCAACTACAAAGGCGCATATTGGTATTGGACGGTGCCATGGGAACCATGATTCAGCGTCATAAGCTGGAGGAAGAGGACTTTAGAGGAGAAAGGTTTAAAGAACATGATTCTTCTTTAAAGGGTAACAATGATTTATTATCGTTGACAAGACCTGATATAATTAAAGATATACATAGAGCTTACTATGCTGCAGGAGCCGATATAGCAGAAACTAATACCTTCAGTAGTACCATAATAGCTCAGGCAGATTATAATTTGGAAAGTGCGGTATATGATTTGAATTACCAGTCGGCTAAAATCGCGAAAGAAGTGGCTCAGGAGTTTTCTGAAAAAGAGCCTAATAAACCTCGTTTTGTAGCAGGGTCAATAGGGCCAACCAACCGGACTGCATCGATATCTCCAGATGTAAACAATCCTGGTTTTAGAGCTATTTCATTTGAAGAGTTAGCTGAGGCTTACAAAGATCAAGCTAAAGGACTTTTGGATGGTGGGGTCGATGTGTTTCTAGTTGAAACCGTATTTGATACCCTAAATGCAAAAGCAGCCTTGTTTGCAATTGCTGAATTACAGGAAGAGGAGGGGACTGATATACCTGTTATGGTTTCAGGGACTATTACCGATGCAAGTGGCCGCACTTTATCAGGTCAGACTACCAAGGCTTTTTTGATTTCTCTTGAGCATATGCCTTTGTTAAGTGTTGGTTTGAATTGCGCATTGGGAGCAAAAGAACTTCGCCAATATCTTCAGGTACTTGATAAGGAATCAAATTTTTTCATAAGTGCTCATCCAAATGCCGGCTTACCAAATGAGTTTGGTGAGTATGATGAAACACCAGAGATGATGGCTACCCAAATCAAAGATTTTTTGGAGGAGGGTTTAGTGAATATTATTGGAGGATGTTGTGGGACAACACCGGAGCATATATCCGCCATAGCAGAACTAGCTTCTAATTATGAACCAAGGAAACTACTAGAAAATGCCTAATGGTTTTCTATTAGCTGGCTAGAGAATTTAATTCAGGCTCTTTTGGAACGTTGGCATTATCAGAAGTTGTAGCCATATGCATTTGCAACTGCTTAACAGTTAAAGATGAACCGTCAGGACTCCAACCAGGCTCACCAAAAATATACATAAAGGCCTCGTACAAATTCTTTGACTTTTTAACATCTCGCCAGATATTGGCATATTCATGAGAAACAATAACTAACGGATTGTAAGAATTAGGGTCGTGAACAACGCCATACTCTATGTCAACATTGTCATCTAGTTCTTTCCAGCTGCCAAACACTTTATCAAATAGGTTTAGATAACCTCCATGGTTTTTATCCAAATACTCCAGATTTTTCGCATGATGTACCTGATGCTGCGTATGTGTATTTAAAAACTTCTCAAGAAACCCGAGCTTAGGAACGTACTTTGTATGCAATTGAAATTGCCAAATTGACTCGATTCCCAAACATACTAAGACCATTTCAGGATGAAATCCTATAGCTGGTAACCACATATAAAATAGAGGTTTATAAAGCAGAGTAAACCAGCCATTGCGCATGCCAGTACCCAGATTAAAGTTCTTAGAAGAATGATGGACGATATGAGCTGCCCACATAAACCTTACTGTATGGTTAAATCTATGGAGCCAATAATAGCTAAAATCATCTAAGAATTGGCATATAAGCCAAACGTACCATGCCCATCCAAATGATTCATAACCCATTATATTAGTTCTTACTCCATTTACTTCAGGGTTGAAAATCTCATAGACTAAAAAGAAAATAGAAGCAGAAGAAATAATTTTTATTAAAGGGGCTATTAAGGCTGATCCAATACCCATGCTAAAACTAGCAAGTAAATCCTTCCATTGATAGAGCTTATCATTATTATGATGACTGTAGGTCAGCTCTAAAAGTACCATTGCTATGAAGACTGGAGCTGCCCAAACCAGGGGATTTACAAATTCTAAATTCAAGTTCTTCTAGGTTTTGGAATTGCTTCTGATGAAAGTAATCTAACTCACCATGTAACAACCAAGTGATGTCATAGTTTAGATTTGCAATCAAACATAGAATGTTTAGAAAACAAAATAAACTCCCGTTTTTTAAACCCGCTTTATTTCTTATTCCAATAAACCTTTCAGAACAGCTTCTGCTGTTGCAGGATTGGTGGCTAATGGGATATTATGAACATCACAAATTCTCATTAGCATCTGAACGTCTGGTTCATGAGGATGCTTGGCCAACGGGTCTCTAAAAAAAATGACAGCATCCATTTTACCTTCTGCAGCCATTGCAGCTATCTGGGCGTCACCTCCATGTGGCCCAGATAAAAGTTTGGTAACTTTCAAGTTTGCCTTTTCAACATGCCCCCCTGTAGTACCCGTTGCAAATAGATTGACTGTGTCGAGTAGTTTTTTATTATTCAATAGGAAAGCCACCATTTCGGGTTTCTTGCCATCATGAGCTATTATCGAGATATTCATTTTCTGGCGATTGCTCTAAGAGCGGCATCAGCAATGCTCTGTGAGCTCAATCCATATTTCCCCAATAATTCTTCAGGCTTGCCACTTTCTCCGAAGCTATCATCAACAGCCACCATTTCTAGTGGAGTTGGCAGATTCCTGCTTAAAGTCTGGGCAATACTATCACCCAGGCCGCCATTCATTTGATGTTCTTCGGCAGACACAGCACAACCAGTTTTTTTGACTGAAGTAAGAATCGCTTCTTCATCTAAAGGTTTGATTGTATGTATGTTGATTATTTCTGCATTAATTCCTTTGTCAGCCAAAATTGCTTCAGCCTCAATGGCCATCCAGACCATGTGACCTGTGGCGAAGATTGATACATCACTACCTTCTACAAGTTGAATAGCCTTACCAATTTCAAATTTTTGATTTTCAGGAGTGAAAATTGGCCATTTAGGACGGCCAAATCTTAAATATACTGGCCCATGATGATCAGCAATAGCTATTGTGGCTGCTTTGGTTTGGTTATAATCACAAGGGTTGATCACCACCATATTTGGCAGCATTTTCATCATACCGAGATCTTCCAGTATTTGATGAGTAGCTCCGTCTTCACCGAGTGTCAAACCGGCATGTGATGCACATATCTTTACATTCTTTTCCGAGTAAGCAATAGATTGTCTGATCTGATCATAAACTCGACCTGTTGAAAAGTTGGCAAAGGTTCCAGTAAACGGAATTTTACCTCCAATGGTCATTCCGGCTGCTAATCCCATCATATTGGCTTCAGCAATACCTACCTGGAAAAAACGATCTGGGAAGTCATTTTTGAAGTCACCCATTTTAAGAGAACCAGTAAGGTCGGCACAAAGTGCTACTACATTTTCATTGGTCTTACCCAATTCATGCAAACCTGCTCCAAATCCTGAGCGTGTATCTTTTTTTTCAGTGTAGGTAAGTTTGGTCATCATCTAATGATTTTGAAGAGTAAATTTAGTTAATCAAATTCTGTGAAAATTAGTTTATCCTGCTTCTTGTCATAATAGCAAAAATAGAAATTGTCATGTCTTTTGAGTATGGTTTTGATTTTAGGTGTTCTTGTCAAACTTGATTCATATTTCTCAACTCTATCATAAATTCCATCCTTGACTTTACCACTAAAATGTTCGAATGTCGAGTTGTTCAAGAGCGTTTTAAAGTAAGTTGATTTACTCCATGATGCTGACTGATATGAGCCAAAAGTATGATTATAAGATGGTACGGAAGCAAATGAAGCACCTGGAGCATAGCCACCTACATTTTGTGCTTGTGTCAACTCCTTAGTTCCACCAATGGTCAAAACCAATTTATCACCTACTTCTTCTACAACCATTGCAGCAATTAATCGTGATGATTTAGCTAAAAATTTTTTACTGTTTTCCATAATGAGATGACGATCTTGAGAGTAGACGGTACCTCCGCCATCTTGGATTAATGGAGTATTTGCAAAATATATGGGCTCATCATTACTACTGAGGAAAGAATTTAATTCTAATCCGCTGTTTAAATTTCTAATAATTAAATTAACATATGAGTTGCACAAAGTAAGTATGAATATAGATTGCTCAAAGAGTAACGAGTTGGTACTGAACTGCCTACAACTCCCTACACCTTTTTCATATTTTTTAATAGACGATTCTCCAGTATTGATGTTTAGTGTGACAACTTTTGTAAATGAATAGACATTATCCATTGTCATTCTTATAGTACCATTATTGGCATAAATTTTGAATTTGGAAGAAGCCTGCTCGAAGCTTGCTGGTGACATTTCACTTATGAATATTGGAGTCTTTTCGAATACGTAATAAAATGGCCAAACTGCTCCATTAACTTGAATAGGTTCCAATTGGAACTCAATTTTTTTAGATAGACTCTCTGAATAAAAAGGGTAAACATTTACTTGTGAGGAGTTTTTTAGACTGGTTATCAAATAACATTCATTATTCTCTGAAATGAACGTAATGAATTTTTCTTTTTTAGCTAATTCAAACGAAGTTTCTTTGATCGAATTATTAGATTCTAAATCTATCTCTTGGACTTTGAAAGTTCTATTCTTACCTAATGAATAAATCAAAGTCAATTTGCTTTTATTCAAACGACCACCCAATAAGGTAGAATACTGCGGTTTAAGGGTTTCTATTTTTTTTCTTATGCTAAACTCTTCTTCGAGATTAAGAATTATAATTCGATTCTTATCTCTAACGCATAAAACTCCGTAATCTGAATCATCTGAGAAAAAGGGAAATATTTCGGCACTTCCTTCACCTATCCCAAAAAAAAATCCCGAGCCGCCAGAGTTTAGGTCAAGATCAGATTCATGAACTATATTTTGTCCAAAGGCTGAGGTACTAATTAGGCAAATAAGAATGTTACGAAGCATTAATAATCACCATGAGTTTCTTCCAATTGCCCTAAAGCATTTGCCAATTCTTCATCACTGGGTGCAATCCCATGCCACTTGTGGGTGCCAACCATGAAATCTACTCCATAGCCCATTTCCGTCCGCATTAGATTTAATACTGGTTTGCCTTTGCCACATAGTGTTTTGGCGTGCTCCAATGATTTAATTAGTCCCTCTATTTCATTGCCGTCACTTTCTATAACTTGCCAACCGAATGCTTCCCATTTTGCTTTTAGATCTCCAAGATCCATAACGTCATCTGTGCTTCCATCAATTTGTTGGCGGTTGTAATCTATGGTGGCAATAATATTGTCTACTTTATGGTGAGCCCCATATAGAGCAGCTTCCCAAACCTGACCCTCATCTTGTTCACCATCGCCCATTAAGACATAAACAGTGCTGGAGTCATTATTCAATTTTTTTGCTTGTGCTGCTCCTAATGCTGCAGAAAGCCCTTGACCCAATGATCCGGAGGCAATTCGAATTCCAGGAAGTCCTTCTTCTGTCGCAGGATGACCTTGAAGCCTTGAATCCAGTTTTCTGAATGTATTCAATTCACTAACAGGAAAATAACCACTTCGGGCTAGGACACTATACCAAACTGGTGAAATATGACCATTGGATAGAAAGAAAAGATCTTCATCTACAGCATCCGGATTAAAACTATTGTTATGCTTTAGAATATGGAAATACAGAGCTACAAAAAATTCCGTACAGCCTAGAGAACCACCAGGGTGACCTGATTGGACCGCATGAACCATTCGGACAATGTCTCTTCTTACTTGTGATGAAATTTTTTGAAGGTCTTCGATGTTAGGTGTGCTCATAGAAAATAATTAGATGCTGCGAAGTTAAAAATTATGTAATAAGTTGAGGTTAAATCTTGCTAAAAATAAAAGGGTTCATTGTTAAATGAACCCTTTTATTTTTCAAACTGAAATTCACACTACTTCGAGTTGTCTATTTTAGTATTATCCTCAATTACATTGCCTTTCTCATCAACATTGACAATATCATAACCCAATCTCGCAAGCCCGGCCTCGACATTTTTCTTATCACCAACGACTACAATGTTCATTTTGTCATACGGAAGATATTTTTTGGCTAGTTCATTAATTCTTTCAGTAGTCATACCTTGAATAATTTTATTTTGCTGCTTAACATAATCGGTATCAAGGTTATAGTGAACTATCCTTCTTAAGAAACCTGTTTTTTGCCATGGAGCTTCATAAGATCTGGATTCTCTTTGCCCGATTGAATTTTTCATAAATGCTACTTCTTCCTCTGTAGTACCTTTGTCTGCGTATACCTTAATTTCCTTCATAAACTCAGCAACTGCACTATCGGTAACATTTGCTCTTACACCTGCTCTAGCTGTATAAGGGCCTGCATCATCATCGCTGCTGAAGTAGCTTCTAGCACCGTATGTATAACCCTTATCTTCCCTAAGGTTAAGATTGATTCGGCTATTAAACGCACCGCCCAGATTATAATTCATTAAATAACTCTCAAAATATTCACCAGTAGCATCATAAGTCATATCTGTTAGATAACCAATGCGGATTTCAGATTGTGGAGCTTTATCTTTATCTACCAGATAAATCTTAGTTCTACCTATTTCCTGATCAGTATTGATTGAGGGTATTTGAACATCTTTCTTCTCCCAACTTTCAAGGAATGATAATTTTGACATTATATCTTTCTTTCCAATATCCCCTACAATCACAAGTTCCGATACACTAGGGGAGTAGTACTTGCTATAAAATTCTTTGACATCGTTCAGGGTAATATTTTCGACAGTTTCCTCAATACCTGAAGCCGGAACTGAGTAGATGTTGTTTTCTCCATAGATTAACCTCCTGTAAACATTGTTAGCAATAGATGTAGGTTGTTTAGCCTGAGATTTTACTCCTTCTAATTGTTGTTTTTTGACCTTTTGAAAATCTTTTTCATTGAACTTTGGTCTTCTCAAAACCTCTTCGAAAAGGTTTATTGTTGCATCGATGTTCTTAGCCAGAGTTCTGACAGATAACGTAGTCGTATTATCATCAGCGCTCACGTTTATGCTACTGCCCAGTTTTTGGAGTTCTTCTGAAAGCTGTGTGGAAGTGTAGTTTTCGGTAGACTCATTTAACATAGCTGCTGTTAATTGAGCCACACCAGATTTTTCCGGCATTGTAGCTTCAAGCTTATGACCACCATTTATAGTCAACTCAATGGCTACTGTTGGTATCTCGCTTGACTTTGTTCCAATGACTTTGATGCCGTTTTTAGTTTTAGCAGTCCATACCTCGGGTACTGACACTAGAGGACTAGCGCCCGGAGTTGGCCTTTTACTTCTATCAAAGTTGTCTTTAGCCTTATTGTAGGTTAACCCACTATAGTCCGTCATTGGGAATGGGTTTTCTCCTTCGGTTTTCGGAGTGAAATTATCGGGTTTTGCTGGAGCTCCATCCTCTTTGGCAAGTACACTTTGAACCACCGCAGCCTGACCTTTGATGTATTTATTATATACTCGTATGACATCTTCTTTTGTCACAGCCATATAACGTTCAAGTTCCGTTTGAAGATAATTGGGGTTGCCAGTGTAGGTTTCATATGCAGCTAGCTGAGATACTTTACCGCTTACGGTGGCCAACCCATTTATTCGTGATGATTCATAGCGAGCTTTGAACTTTTCAATATCTTCATCTTTCACACCATTTTTTTCAAATTCTTCAAGACCTTGCCTCATCTCTTCCTCAAAATCACTTAAAGACTTGCCAGGATATGGGAGAACAAACATCGTGAATTCGCCTGCCAACTCACTGGTACTATGGAATACACTTGATTGAATTGCCTTTTGAGTTTCGACAAACTTCTTATAGAAATAACTGTTTCTTCCAGTTCCTATAATTTCACCCAGACAATCCAGTGCAGGTTCATCTGGATGGTACTGATGAACTGTAGGGAATGTCATAAGTAAAGCCGGAAAACGGATATTTTTGTCATAGTACGATACATAACGATCTTTATCTACGGCTACTGGGTCTAAATTGACAGGATTGACTTCTGGACCTCTTGGAATGGAGCCAAAGTATTTCTCTACTTTAGAAATTACTTCTTGAGTATTTACATCGCCACCTACAGTTAGAGTTGCATTATTGGGGCCATACCATCTTAAGAAGAATTTTTTGAGATCGGTAACATCTACTCTATCTAAATCTTCGAGTACACCAATGGTTAACCATGAATAAGGATGTCCATAAGGATATATGGCTTTTGAATTAATTTCTCGCCATTGACCGTATGGACTATTGTCATAATTCTGTCCTTTTTCGTTTTTAACTGTCTCGCGCTGAATTTCAAACTTCTTCTGAGTAACAGCATCGAGAAGAAATCCCATTCTGTCTGCTTCTAACCATAAGGCAGTTTCCAGTTGATTTTTGGGTAATGTCTCAAAATAATTAGTTCTATCTCTATTGGTTGTGCCATTCAGAGTGCCACCCGATTCACTTACAATTTTAAAATGCTCTTCATCAGCTACATTATCGGAACCTTGGAACATCATATGTTCAAAGAAATGGGCAAAACCAGATTTATTAAGTTCTTCTCGCGCAGAACCAACATGGTATGTTACATCAACGTGAACCAGGGGGTCTGAGTGATCCTCATGAATAATGAGGGTTAGTCCATTATCTAGCACATACTTTTCGTAAGGAATAATAATCTGGCCTTCTTCAGGCTCTACTTTTTCAATTAGTTTTGTCTGGCAAATTCCTGAGAAAGAAACCACTGCCAAAAGCATACTTGTTGTTAGTTTTTTCATAATGCTTGAGTTTGTTATGAATAAAGGTAACCGTTGAGATACTTTTCTAAAAGGTATAAAAAAAAAGACCACTTAATAAAAGTTTAAGTGGTCATGCATTCTTTTTAATGGTTCTACTTCAATATTTGAGCAGTGTGATCTTTAGTTTTTACTTTTTCAATCACTTCTTCTATAATTCCATTTTCATCAATAAGAAAGGTATTTCTGGCTGTACCCATATATTTTCTGCCATACATAGATTTTTCTACCCAAGTTCCATATTTCTCATGAATTTGCTTTTCCGTATCCGCAAGTAGAGTGAATGGCAAGTTTTGCTTTTCTATAAATTTTTGATGTGACTTTTCGCTATCGGTACTGACACCTAGTACTTCATAACCTGCTGCCTGCAACGCTTGATAATTATCTCTGAGGTTACATGATTCTGCTGTGCAACCAGGAGTATTGTCCTTAGGGTAGAAATACATAACTACTTTTTTACCTTTAAAATCAGATAAGGATACGGGTTCACCGTTCTGATTATTTACCGTAAAATCGGGTGCTTTATCTCCAGCTTTTAATGACATATTATTACTAATTTATTGTTGATATATATTCTGTTTGATTATTAACATTGTCCTTCACGATAAGTTTTATTTCACCTTTAAATGGTTTTGAAGAGTTAAGTTTTTCTGACCATATCACATTTTTTTTATGATCATAATTCATTAGAACCCATTCATCATTTATATAACAATTAAACTCGTGCAGTCCTGATCTTTCATCTTTTATCACAAACCTTAGTTGTTCACCGTTTACTCTTATAGGCCTTATGGTAGGAGGGATAGTATCAATATCTAATGTGTATTGACCAAACGATCGTGTCCAAAAACTTATTCTGTCATTATCCCATTTACCACCTTCAAAGTATAATGACCCATTATTATCGGTCTGATAAACTCTTATCTTTTCTTGATTATAGTGCTCATTTGGTTTGAGGGTCACTTTTATTGACTTTCTTAATGGTATAAGTTCGTTTCCTATGCTCCAGATTTCTCTTTTAGAAAGGCTGTCCAAATAATAGTCCGATTCAAAATATAGTGTATCAAAGAGAGACTTCTTTTGAAAAAACAGATCTAGATTTTTACCATAGTGGGTGTATTCATAACCTGAAGAAATTATATCATGAAAATTTAGCGTTTCAAACTCGTTATTAATTTCTAACACTTTGGGAAGCTCATACCGCAAATCCATCAGGTAAGTAGTACTGCTTGCGGTCAGGTATGATGGTTTTTTAATTGTGCCATTGTAAACTAAGGAATGTTCAGTATCAGGCTCTAATAATTGTAATACCAGTGTATTGTCAATTACTCTTCTTTCTTGTTTGATAAGCGATTTATCAAGTGTGGCTTTCTTGCTACTTCCAATAATTTCATAGTTGATAACACTACGATTTCCATAAGTGTCAATCATATTTATTGCGACCTTAAGAGTATCACCTTCCTCAATATTTAACTTGCCCTTCTGTTTATCAGCTAAGTAAAAATCAAGATTATTGCCATCATCAATATATAACTTATTGTAGCGTTCACCTTGCAACCTTAGATCCTCATAGCTCATATGCCTGTAAATTTCCTTTTGTTCACTGAATTTGAACTTATCGATGCGTTGCTCAAAAGTAGAAATACCATTTACTTCAACAGTAATTGTATTAATTCCGCACCTAAATCTGGAATAGTCCAGCTTATCATGAGCATCCAGCATCATTCCTATTTGGCCTAAAGCGTATAGTGGTTCTTCAATAAAATAATCATTCCCAATTCTTTGTAAACGATATTCGCGTTGACCAAACTGACCGTTTACCCGTGATTCAATGTCGAGTGTTTTTAGAATTATTTTTTCAGCTACTGGAGGTGTTCTGTCAAGGATCTCTTCAAAACCAAAAGATAGTGGGTTTAGAGGTCTCTGATAAGCATCGCGAATATCAAAATGCAAATGAGGTCCTCCTGAAGAACCACTGTTTCCTGAACCGGCAATTATATCTCCTTTAGATACTTTGAACTTATCTTTAGGAAGAGATAAATCGATTTTGAAGATTTGATTTTTATATTGTTGAGATCGCATGTAATCTGCGATTTCTCCATTGAATTTCTCCAGATGAGCATATACAGAAGTATGACCATTGGGGTGCAGAACATACAAAGCGTTTCCATAACCTGAAGACGAAATAACGGCTCTTGAGATATAACCATCTGCGACTGCATAAACTGGCAACCCGGTACGGCCTTCTGTTCTAATATCAATACCCGTATGAAAATGAGAAGAACGCAATTCACCCATAGTGCCCGCCAGCGAGTTTCTTTCACCAGGTTTTATAGGAAACATGTAATAAGATTCCCTTTTTAATGGCTCTGCCGATAACTGTGCCTTAAGGTCTGTACTTGTAAAGAAGAACCAAAAGTATAAACTACTTAATAAGTACTTCGAGCAATTTTTCATCTTCAATATATCCCTCCAATTTCTGTCCGATAGTAATAGGCCCTACGCCTTTTGGTGTACCTGTAAATATTAGATCTCCTTTTTTCAAAGTAAAGAATTTTGAAAGGTAGGCTACCATATAATTGAAACCAAACAACATGAGGGAAGTGTTTCCTTTTTGCTTCACTTCTCCATCAACTTTCAATGAAAAGTTGAGATCGTCTAAGTCGTTGTATTTGCTAATAGGAACAAATTCTGATATTGGGGCTGACCCATCAAATCCTTTAGCAATGGCCCATGGCAATCCTTTCTCCTTAGCATGTTGTTGTAAATCACGAGCTGTAAAATCTAACCCAATACCTATGTGATCATAATATTTATGAGCAAAACGTTCATCTATGTTTTTGCCTACCTTACAAATCCTAATCACTAATTCTACTTCATGATGAATATCACTGGTGTAATCTGGATAGTAGAAGTTAGCGTTCTTTTTTAATAAGGCAGTGTCTGGTTTCGTAAATATTACGGGCTGATCTGGACGCTCGTTATTAAGTTCTTTAATATGATCAGCATAATTTCTACCAATAGCCAGTATTTTCATATTGTGCGGTTTTATTTACAACAACAAAAGTGTATGAATATGTTATATTAACTGTAATTTTTTTAAAATTGATAAATCATATTGGAATAAAATCTGCTGTTATGAATAGAATTATTATTGGATCACTAGTCTTTGTTTTCTTAGTTATCGGATGTGCAAAAGTTCCTCTTACAGGTAGGAGACAGCTTAGCCTTGTTTCAAATAGCGAATTGTTTCCGATGAGTTTTGATCAATACCAGACTGTTTTGAAGGAGAACAAAATCTCAACCAATGAGAAATATACCAATATGGTGAAGTCCGCTGGTGCAAGAATCTCTAAGGCTGTGGAGCAATATATGGCTCAAAATGGTCTGAGCAGTCAGTTGGACGGTTATGCATGGGAGTTTACGGTTATCGATGACGAAACAGTAAATGCCTGGTGTATGCCTGGAGGTAAGGTTGCTTTTTATACTGGGATCATGCCAATTTGTGAAGATGAATTGGGAGTTGCTGTTGTAATGGGGCATGAGGTAGCACATGCCATAGCAAATCATGGTAGCGAACGAATGAGTCAGGGATTGGTAGCTAATGGGTTACTAGGAGGTGCACAGGTAGCACTAGGCCAAAATCCTACCTTAACTAATCAAATATTGCTACAATCTATAGGAATGGGGTCTCAACTTGGGATGCTTAAGTTTTCCAGAACTCATGAATCAGAAGCAGATAAGATGGGTTTAATATTTATGGCTATGGCGGGATATGACCCCCGAGAAGCTCCTAAGTTTTGGCAACGTATGAATGCCAATTCAGGTGGCAAAAGACCTCCGGAGTTCTTATCAACTCACCCAAATCCCGATACAAGAATTAAAGATTTAAATGCTCAGATGCCAGAAGCTCTTAAATATTACAAGAAATGATGAACCTCAATGGCGTAAAAATGAATGTTGTAAAGACAGCTTCCAATGGTGTTGTGAATCATCATACGATTTTTTGCTTTTCTCAAAAGTCCAATAAAGTTACAGCCAGATATTCTGGAGGTTTAGTGAAAAGAGGTTTTTTGATTGGTAATATTAGCAACAATCAACTGGAATTTAATTATGCCCAAGTGCATGAAGATGGCAATGTGGAAGGGGGTAAATCCAACTGTATGATTAGACTAGATAAAGGTAAACTTCAATTGATTGAATCATTTGATTGGGGAGCAGGAACAGGTCAAAATGTGTTTCAGCAAATGGATTAAACCTACTCTGTGCTTTTTATTCTCTGACACTGGTCATATAATGAAGCAGTCACATGTCACCTTTAAAGTAATACGTTAATAATTATAAATCATGGCAATTTGATTCTAGGCTTAAGAAAATTGCAAGCTTGAGTGATTATTCTGCCAGCTAAATTTTTTTAAATGAGTCGGATTTTTTGATTGAATTTGAAAATGATAAGTTACATTGGCTTAATGTAGGAAAGTGATATTGTCATGAGTGAAGAAGATAACATAAAGACTATTCATGAATTTCAAAAAATTCAGGACTTCCTTACCGTAGAGGGGCGAGATATTTTGTCTCCTGATGATCAGCTCGATTTTAATTATGCAAACTTGTTTTATTTAAGTGATCAAAGGGTAATTATGGTTTCGAACTCTGGCTTAGTTGCAGCGATCTTTTCTGATAAAGAGTTTTTTTTAAAATGCTTAAAAAAACAATATTTCCCAATACCCGAAAGTGAAGCCAGTGGTCATCCGATAGTAGATGAAAAAGAGTTTTTAAAAAATCTCAACTTAGATATAACCGAATATATTAAAAGGCTAAGTGTTTTTGGAATTACAGAGATTCCATCTAGTGAAATGATTGAAGAGAATTTGACAATGCTGTCCAATGAAGTTAATGCAATGGGAAAATCCAAATTGACATATTCTACTGAGTTTGCAATTGGTATATACATAGGTGAGATTTTGCGAATAGAATCAGATTATGGAGAATGGATACTTGATATTGTTCCCGAATTAAACCCTTATTATAATATACCTCAACTAATGATAGAAGGTATTTATCTTAACATATGGAATGGCTTGGCTGATCAATTTAGGTGTGGCGACAAGGTTGATTTTAATACTTATTATAATGAATTGCTAAGAAGAAGGTCAATGCTTAAAAAATAATCTATGTTAATAATTCAGATTGTTATACAATTATCAATGCTTATTACTGCTGGTCCTACAATCGGCATTCTGGGCAGTTGGTCAAGCTGTTCTGGTGAAAATGCTGAATATATTGAATGGCATTTTAGAGAAGATTATATTGAGATTTGTCATGAATGGTCGCCTGGTGGGATGTCAGCCTTGTATAATCTAAAATCCGATACATTGACTTATATTCTGCCTGGTGGTGAAGTAGTGAAAAGTAAGATTCAGTTTTTAAGTGATAGCGTAATGATTTTGTTGCCAGATTTTGATAATATCGTTATTGAACTACATAAACTTGATAAGAATTATTCTGTTCCTAGTGCTTCAGAAGATGAAGATGTTATTGATGCTTATGAAGAAGCATTTGCATTACGTGTCTTGGAAAGAAATTGTACTCGGTGAGCATAGACATTTCAACCTGAAAGTATAAAATATTTGGGGCCATTGGTTTAAACCTCGCTGGTCTTAGCGTCTGGCTAAGACCAATACTAACCGTTGCTAAATAAGATTTAAACAGCCGTTAAAGTAATAAAATTCGATGATTTCGGAGCTAAAAAAGCTAAATTTGCATGTAATTATGCGTAGTGTTTTTTATCTCTATCTTATACTAATACTCTTCCTATTGGCAGCAGTGACCACCAACGCCCAGCCATCAGATAGTGCCGCTCTAGCCATTGACAGCATAGCGTCTACCATAGCACATTTACCCACAAAAATATCAGGCAATGATACGCTCTTTACTACTCCATCTGTTGCCAAGATAGACAGCATTACAAATGCCTTAACGGCTAAAAAAGATACCTTAAAAGCAGGCTATCAACAACGAAAAGATAGTTTGTTAAGCAAACCGAATGCCATTGCCGATAGCTTGAAATTAATCAGTTCCGCGCCATCTAAAATGGCCGATAGCCTTAAGCAGTCTATAGACAAAGTAGTACCTAACCAAGTCAAAGAAAAACTGCCCGTCATAGCTGACGATGTTCCTGAAATAAATAATGCAGAAACACCACTATCTGAAAATCCTCTAAATGAAATATCTGATCCTTTATCCAATGTAACACCTGAAGTGGATGATACACCTGGAATCACGGAACAGGTAACTGACCCAACTAATGGTGTCAAGGAAGAAATGAGTAAAGTCACTGACATTGAAGAGGTGAATGAGCTTCAAAATAAGTTGCAGTTTATCAACCAGAAAAATACATTGCTTAAACAGCGGCAAGAGCAGGTGAAGGGCATTAAAGAAGGGGATGGAGCGGCCATTGACAGAGGTATTGATGAACTGGCCGGTGAACATGTAGACCTGAGCGAGCTCTCTGATGCAGATAAAGGGTTAAAAATCGGAGAAGAGGAATTCGATGTAGCGAGTTTTGAAAAATTTAATGACCCGGAATACGTTAAAGATCAATTAAAAGAAAAATCGACCTTTATGGCTCAGGATATGATACTGAGTAATCAGCCAGAGGTCAAAGAACTCACCACACAGCTGCAAGGGTATAAAAAGAAATTTGGTAGCATTCAGAGTGTCAAGAATATTGAAAAAAAAATCTATCAATCGCTACAAAGAGTTGAAGTGGTATAAAAGACTTCGTCCTTGTGTACAATTTGAGGTTCAAAAGTCGAGTGATATAACAGTTTTAGACCCTTCGCTAGCCCTTGGTTATTATATCACACATCGTTGGGTTCTTGACTTTAGCTACATGTATCGTTTGCAGTACCATCAGTCTAATGATCACTTAGGTACGGATTCCCGAATTTATGGGGGCAGAGTAGCCATAGAATTCGATCTGATAAAGAAACTATACCCAATCATGGTATTGGAACAGCTCCGAACTTACGTTCCTTTTAAGAGTACTCCTGAAGTTTTTGAGCGTAAATGGGTACCAGGGCTCATGTTTGGCTTGAAAAAGGAGTTTGAAATAGTGCCTGGTTTTAATGGAGATATTATGGCGCTGTTTAATTTGTTGTATGATGGACAGGAGAGTCCTTACAATAATCGCTTTAACGTGAGGTTTGGATTTATTTTAAATAAAGCGGAGAACAAGGGCTCAATTAAGAAATTGAGAAAAAAACTGAATGATCAATATTCGACTAAAAAGAATAAGCTAAAAAAGAAATTCAAGCCAAATGACTGATCTTCTAAAGCACAAAAAGAACAATATTTTTTCTACATCTTCATCGACCTCAATTTAATCTCGGTCAGCTTTCTTTTTGTATCCTGAGCAAAATCACCATTCATGATCCAATTATAATAACCGGGCTCTTTTTCTAACACTTCTGAAACCAGTCGATTACGGTGTTTTCCAAAGTTAAATACCTCTTTTCCATCCTTGTTGAGTACCATTCTTCCTCCCAGATCCACTAAATTGGAAGAGGTCAATTCATGGAGAATGGCCATATCATTTTCAATAGTACCTATCTTCTTACCAAGATTATCGACCATATCCTGACCATTATACTTTTCTACCTGAGCCTCCAATACAGCCAATGTAGCCAATGTATCTGCTTCAGCACTATGCGCATCATCAAGACTTTTGTCACAGTAGAACTTATAGGCTGCAGATAAAGTACGTTTTTCCATCATATGGAAAATCTTCTGAGCGTCAATCAGCTTTCGCTTTGATACATCAAAATCCACCCCGGCTCGTAGAAACTCTTCTACCAATAAAGGCACATCGAACTTCAGAATGTTGAATCCCGCCAAATCAGAACCTTCCAGAAATTGAGCTAAACTCTTAGCCACACTTTTAAATGTTTTGGCCTCTTTGACATCTTCGTCATAAATGCCATGAATCAAACTTGTTTCAATGGGAATGGGAACTGTAGGGTTGATCTTGTTAGTTTTTACTATAGTTTCCCCATCAGGCATCACTTTTACGACTGATATCTCTACTATTCGGTCCTTGACCACATTGGTTCCTGTGGTTTCTAAATCGAAAAAAGTGAGCGGGTTTTTGAGGTTAAGTTTCATTAATTCAGATATTCAAAAGGTGAGTTAGTTGCTCATAATCAAGGCCATCAAAGGTTCCTGAAGACATGAGTAGTAAATTTTTATTAGTCCACTGCAGGGTTTTTAAATAACCCATCATTTCGTGGCGATCGTCAAATACAAGTAGATCAGTTTGCTGGAAGCTATTTTTGATATCTTCTTTGGTTATAGACTTCAAACGCTTATGTGCAACTGTAGTGGGGTTATAGTAGACTATTGCGATATCACAGCCTGCCATGGTATGGGCATATTCTTCAATAAAGTCTTTATTCAAACTGCTGAAAGTATGTAACTCAAGACAACCGACTAACTCCCTGTCTGGATACTGATGTTTTACCGCCAGAGTAGTCGCCCTTACTTTAGATGGCGCATGAGCAAAATCCTTATAAATTGTTAGGTCATTTCTCTCCTCAATAATTTGAAGTCTTTTATCAGCTCCTTCGAATGATTGAATGGCTTCATAGAATTGGTCATCATTTATACCTATTTGATTTAACACTTCTTTTGCTCCGTTGAGATTTTGAAGGTTATGATTACCAAATAGCTTTATGGGTATCAACTTTTCGTCATGAATTAAATAAGTGATGCCATCTTCAATTTTGTGCTTGTGGGCCTTATAGGGGATAGCAGTAACATTTTCTCTTGTTCTAGTACAAATAGAACTGCCTGTAGTGTCTTCGGAACTATAAATTAATATTCCTCCGGACGGTGTAGCGTCAGCAAAGAGATCAAATTGTTTTATATACTCTGTTTCAGTTGGAAAAACATTAATATGATCCCACGATACGCCTGATACAAGTCCTATGTGATGATGATATTTCAGGAATTTTGGTGTACTATCTATTGGTGAACTTAAATATTCATCACCTTCAATGATAATAATCGGAGCTTCAGTCAACTGAACCATCTCATCAAACCCTGCTATTCTGGCACCTACGGAATAGTCAAAGTCATAATTGTGAAATTTAAGCACGTGCATAATAATGGAAGTGATGGTTGTTTTACCATGACTTCCAGCAATTACCACACGTTTCTTATGAACGGACTGCTCATAGATATACTCTGGGAAAGAGTAAATTTTTAGTCCTAGCTCCTGAGCCTTTAGCAGTTCAGGGTTATCCACCCGTGCATGCATCCCCAGAATTACGGCATCTATGTCCTGAGTTATCTTATTAGTTTCCCAACCTTCCGTATCAGGTAAGAGGTCATTTTTAGCAAGTAAGGATCGTGATGGTTCGAATATTTCATCATCGGAACCTGTGACACTGTGCCCTTTTTTATGCAGTGCAATAGCTAAATTATGCATTATACTGCCTCCAATAGCTATAAAATGAATGCGTTGTGAAGTCTGATTCATTGATAAAAAGTAGATTTCAAATCTAGAAGAAAAAAAGTTAATTCAGCGCAATTATATTAACGACTCTGTTGTTGATAACTATGTGGATAGTCTTTTTTTTTGTTAGTAAGTATATTTTTTTTCAACATCTTGTAGTTAATTAAAAGTGATGCTATGTGGAAAAAGCGTGTTTTCAATATTGCAACTACTGCTGGTATACATCACGTTGGGTTAGTTGTAAACACTGGCAACTATTTGTTGATATTCCACTGAAATTGTGCCGCTTTCAAATTCTATTTAGGTTTGAAGCTGTTGAAAATATTAAACCAACAATCACTACATGGAAAACAAATCTTCGTCATTAAGAGTAGGGCATAAATCGAATAGATTGGTCAAAGATATCAATGATACTTTGGGAAAACTGCCCCCCCAGGCGATAGATTTGGAAGAGGCGGTATTGGGTGCGTTAATGTTAGAAAAAGACGCACTATCTACCGTTATCGACATACTTACACCTGAGAGTTTCTATCAGGATAATCACCAGGAAATCTACAAGGCTATTGTTGTTCTTTTCAATAATTCAGAGCCCGTAGATATGCGCACCGTTGTGAGTCAATTGCGCAAGAATGGCGCACTGGAAGCCGTTGGCGGTTCTTACTATATCGCTGAATTAACCTCAAAAGTATCATCTGCAGCTAACATTGAGTATCATGCTCGTATTGTTACTGAAATGGCAATTAAGAGAGAATTGATTCGTGTAGCCTCTGAAATACATCATGAAGCTTATGAGGATACTACTGATGTTTTTCAACTATTAGATAAAACAGAGAGCTCATTATTTGAAATATCAGAAGCCAACATTAGAAAGAATTATGATAACATGACCTCCTTAATGGCTCAGGCTATTCATGAGTTGGAGGAGCGGAAGAATCATAAAGATGGGCTGACAGGAGTGCCTAGTGGATTTACAGCATTGGATCGAGTTACTTCAGGCTGGCAAAAGTCAGATTTGGTAATCATAGCAGCACGTCCTGGTATGGGTAAAACGGCATTTGTTGTCTCAGCTTTAAGAAACGCAGCTGTAGACTTCAGTCAACCTGTGGCAATATTTTCACTAGAAATGTCTTCTGTTCAATTAGTTAACCGGCTTATTTCGGCAGAGGCTCAATTGGAAAGTGAAAAAATCAAGAAAGGCAATCTGGCAGATCACGAATGGCAGCAGCTTATTCATAAAACGAATAAATTAAGTAATGCACCCATATTTATAGATGATACGCCAGCATTATCAATTTTAGAACTACGAGCAAAATGTAGAAGGCTTAAGGCACAACACAATGTTCAACTTATTGTCATTGATTACCTTCAGTTGATGAGTGGTGATAGTTCCAAAGGTGGTGGTAATCGTGAACAAGAGATTGCATCTATCTCAAGGGCATTGAAGGGTATAGCGAAAGAACTGGAAGTTCCGGTTATTGCACTGTCGCAGTTAAGTAGGGCTGTTGAAACGAGGGGAGGAGATAAACGGCCTCAATTATCAGATTTGAGAGAATCAGGTTCAATTGAGCAAGATGCTGATATGGTAATGTTCCTATATCGTCCTGAATATTATGGTATAACTGAAGATGAAAACGGAATGCCTACTTCAGGAGTAGGAGAAGTCATCATTGCTAAGCATAGAAACGGTTCGCTGGAAAATGTTCAGCTTAAATTTATTGGTAAATTCACCAAATTTGCTGATTTGGATAATCATAGTTTTGGAGAACCTTTTCCATCAACAGGTAGCATCCCCGCGGAGTTTGATGATTCTCAAACAATGACCTTTGGAAGTAAGTTAAATGAGGGCGATTCAGATTTAGGTAATGACTTTGGTAGCGAGAACCCTGAAGATGAGGAAGACGCACCATTTTAGGTATTACTATTTTAACTGAACCAATTCTTTAACAATTTCTTTACTAGCTCTTCTGAAACCGGCTTTTTCTTTTTCTGGATCACTTACGTCAATATATCTGTATCCATTTAAATTACCATAAAACCCAGGCTTTTTATATTTAACTACAATTACAAAAGAAGAGATAGGACTGGGTTGATACGGATCAAATATGTCAAACTTGTAGGAAATACTTTCCCGAAGTAGTGTTTCTTCTTCATTAAAACCTTGTATTCCTACCTTAAAATAATAGTGACAATTTGTGATATCAAGCATTTTTTTTCTTGCGTCAAGATCACTTTCAATAATTTTCAGCTCAGCCTGATTTAAGTTTTCCTTAGCGAGTAAATACTCATTCGCTGGTAAGTAGGTGATTTTCTTGAAATGGTTTGCCAATTGATTGTTTAGAGTATTAAAATTCTGCTCAGAACGGTGTTGACTTAATCCATTAATTTGTCCAATTAAGATGCTTCTATTTTCTATTAGTGCGGGAGTTCCATTTATTGTATAATATGAAGTTACTGTTTTGCATCTTATCAATAAAAGAACAGAAAAAGCGCAAAATATTATAGTGTATTTCATTTTGGATATATAAACTTTAATATAGTATAATGTTAAATAATAAAGTTGATTATGAAATCACTTACTATAGTTTCTGAGAATAAGTTAGAAATTATTGAAAAAGAGGTGCCCACTATAAGCACCAATCAGGTGCTGGTAAAAGTAGCAGCGGCCGCGCTTAATAAAAGAGATCAATTTATAAGTGAAGGTAAATACCCAGGTATTCAACTGGGCGCCACCCTTGGTTCTGATGGAGTAGGGGAGATTGTTGAGGTGGGTGCAGATATTGAATCTAAAAACATTGGTCGACAGGTAATTATTAATCCTAATATCAATTGGGGAAACAATCCAACCGTTCAATCGCAGGAGTATAATATTCTTGGGATGCCATCTGATGGTACATTTGCGGAATATGTGGCCGTAGGATTTGATCGAGTTCATGACATTCCCAAAAATCTAAAATTTGAGGAAGCTGTAGCTTTACCACTAGCCGGACTTACTGCATTCAGGGCCTGCTTTCATCATGGACAAATTAAGGCTGAGGACAATGTTTTAATTTCCGGGTTTGGTGGAGGTGTGGCACAATATGCTTTTCAATATGCTGTAGCTTCTAAGTCCAAAGTTTATGTGACTTCAAGTAGCGATATCAAAATGAAAGAAGCCATAGAGTTAGGTGCAGTCGAAACAGTAAATTATAAGTCTGATAATTGGCAAAAAACTCTTGCTAAAAAATCTGGAGGATTTGATGTTGTGATTGATAGTGCTGGTGGAGATCAAATTAATGATTTCGTTAAAATGATGAAGCCAGGTGGCCGCATAGTTTTTTATGGAGCTACCACTGGTTTGCCATCATCTTTGGACCTATACCGAATGTTCTGGAATCAAATAACCTTACAAGGTAGCACCATGGGTAATGATCAGGAATTTGCTTATATGCTAAACTTTGTTGAGGTTAATAATATTCATCCTTTAATTGATTCATCAAGATCGTTTGACGAAATTTTGGATGCTATAGCTGAATTGAGGCAAGGGGACAAACTTGGTAAGTTAGTATTGAAGTTTTAGTTGTTTTCATATTAATTAATTATCTGATTTATAATTAGTTAATAATATCAATGCTAATAATATTAGTATTGATATTAGGAATATTCGAGCTCATCTAACGCATTTTTTAGCTCACGAAGCGTCATTTCATTTGCCTGAGATCGGGCGATTTCTATACCGTCTTTGTAAGCCTTTATGGCTAGATCTTCTTCATTTAAGTCCTCGTATAAATGACCGACATGATAATACGTTGGTAAGTAATCTGCATGTTGATTAAGCAGAATTTCGAAATATTTTCGTGATTCTGACAAGTCATATTTTTGATATTCTATAGCTAAACCGTATATAGAAAATGGGTCTTGCGGATCCTCATTATAATACTTTTTTAAGAGCTCTAATCTTTCCGAATTCATCATTCAATCCATTTTTATTTGGGTCATTATTCGTTATCTTCACGGCAAATTTAATACCTAAAAATTTAATTATTTAAATCAATATTTTGAATGAAAATATTAGTTTGTATTACTCATGTTCCTGATACAACATCTCGAATTTCGTTTACCGATGGAGACACTAAATTTGATGCAAATGGGGTGCAATTTATCATAGGCCCTTACGATGATTATGCATTGGCAAGAGCAGTTGAATTGAAAGAGCAGTCAGGTGGTTCAATTACTGTTTTAAACGTTGGAGGACCAGAGTCTGATCCTACTATCAGAAAAGCTCTGGCAATCGGAGCTGATGAGGCTATCAGAATTAATGCTGAACCAAAGGATTCTTTATTTGTTGCTTCAGAGATAGCAAATGTTGCTAAAGATGGTGGCTATGACATGATCCTGATGGGGAGAGAATCTATAGATTTTAATGGTGGAATGGTTCACGGTATGGTAGGAGAGATATTAGGTATCCCATCAGTTTCACCAGTTATGACTTTGGATATAGAGGGAGATACGGCAATGATGGCTCGAGAAATTGAAGGAGGTAAGGAGTACGTTGAAGTTAAGATGCCTTTCGTGGCTGGTTGTCAGGAGCCTATAGCAGAATGGAAAATCCCAAATATGAGAGGGATTATGTCAGCAAGGACAAAACCTTTGAATGTTGTTGAACCTTCTATTAATGAAGAAGGTACGAAGCTTCAAAAATTCGAACTACCTGAGGAAAAAGGAGCCGTGACAATGATTGATGCTGATAATGTTGAAGAGCTAGTCAACTTATTGAAAAACGAAGCAAAGGTTATTTAATTCAATTCAGAACAGTAAAAGATTAAAATATGTCGTCAATATTAGTATTTGTTGAAAGTGCAGAAGGAGTAATAAAAAAGACATCTCTAGAAGCCGTATGTTATGCAAAAGGCATGGGTGATGATGTAACCGTTTTAGCCCTTGGTAGTGATGTTAGTAGTAGTGAGTTAGAAGGTTTGGGAGCTTATGGCGCGTCAAAGGTTCTTCATGTTAACGATGAGAAATATAATAACGGTGTTATTCAGGCCTATGCCTCTGTAATTAGCGATGCAATGGAGAAAGAGGGGAGCGAAATATTGGTTTTAGCGAATTCTTCCCTTGGAAACCCTGTATCTGCTAGAGTAGCCATTAAAACCGGTGCTAGTCTGGTGTCAAATGTTACTGAGTTGCCTGATATGTCTGGTGGGTTTAAAGTCAAAAGAAGTATTTATACTGGTAAAGCATTTGCCAATGTGGAGTTGACGAAAGGGAAGAAAATACTGGCAATAAAAAAGAATGCAGCTGAAGTGAAAGAAGTGGGTGGATCAGCCAGTGTGGAAAATTTCGCTGCTAATGCAGCTGATTCAGATTTTGCCACACAAATTACTAAAACTGAAAAGGCAACAGGGGATATTCTTCTTCCTGAAGCAGAATTAGTAGTATCTGGTGGTCGTGGACTAAAAGGTCCTGAAAATTGGGGAATGATAGAAGACTTAGCAAAAACCCTTGGAGCAGCCACAGGCTGTAGCAAACCAGTATCAGACATGGATTGGCGCCCGCACCATGAGCACGTGGGTCAAACAGGAGTAAAAGTAAGTCCTCAATTGTATATTGCTGTAGGTATTTCTGGAGCCATTCAACATTTAGCAGGTGTGAATTCTTCAAAAAACATAGTAGTAATCAACAAAGACCCAGAAGCACCCTTCTTTAAAGCGGCTGATTATGGTATTGTTGGTGATGCTTTTGAAGTTCTTCCAAAATTGAATGAGGCTTTCAAAGCTGTTCTATAAAGAGTTCTATACAGACAGGAGTGGAGAAACTAAGATTAGAAATATTAGGACTATCATCTAGTCAATCGCAATCAGGTTCATTTGCGTTGGTGTTGGGCGAGACTGAAGGTAACAGAAGACTTCCCATTATCATCGGTATGTTTGAGGCGCAGGCGATTGCCATAGAAATTGAAAAAATTATCCCTAATAGGCCAATGACTCATGATTTGTTTAAATCATTTGCTCATGGATTTGATTATAAAGTCAAAGAAATTATCATCTCTGATCTAAAAGAAGGAGTGTTCTTTGCTAAAATTGTTTGCTCAAATAATGAGAAGAATATTGAAGTAGACGCCCGCCCTTCAGATGCCATCGCCATTGGGCTTCGATTTGATGCTCCAATCTATACTCATGAGTCTATATTAGCAGAAGCTGGTATCGTACTGACTGATGAAACTGAAGATGATATCAGCGAGATTAAAAATGAATTAACCTCAACAGTGAAGCGTGAGAAAGAAGCAAGCAAAGAGGGTGGAATGAAAGATTTATCAGTTGATAAGCTCAACGAATTGCTAAAGGAGGCTATAGAAAATGAGGATTATGAAGAGGCAGCTAAATTAAGAGACGAGCTAAGTCGCAGAAACTAACTATTTGAATAAGGGCTGTAGAAACTTTCTACAGCCCATTTTTATGCCTATGAATAGATGGATTACTTAAGAGGACTACTTGGAATAGGCACATTGATTGGACTGGCTTATCTGATGTCCAACAACAAAAAACAAATTGACTGGCGCTTAGTAGGTATTGGGGTACTTCTTCAGGTAATTTTCGCACTTCTTATTACCAAAGTAAGTTTTGTGGCCGATGCCTTTGATTGGATCAGTGCCAAATTTGTTACCTTTTTAAGCTTTTCAACCGATGGTGCTAAATTCCTTTTTGGCGATCTGGCAGGAGATACATTTGGATTCATTTTTGCCTTTCAAGTACTGCCAACAGTAATTTTCTTTTCTACTATCTCTACAGGCCTTTACTATCTGGGTGTACTGCAAAAAATTGTTTATGGTATAGCCTGGATAATGTCGAGAACAATGCGGCTATCTGGAGCAGAAAGCCTTTCTGCCGCTGGTAATATCTTTTTGGGACAAACGGAAGCTCCTCTTTTGGTTAAACCTTTTGTAAAGAAAATGACAACCTCCGAATTAATGTGTCTCATGACGGGAGGTATGGCAACAATTGCCGGAGGAGTGTTAGCTGGTTATGTTGCATTTCTGGGAGGTGATGATCCGGCCGAGCGCGCGAAATATGCAGCTTACTTGCTTAGTGCTTCAATCATGAATGCCCCAGCTGCCATTGTACTTGCCAAGATTGTAGTTCCTGAAACTAAAAAAGATCAAATTGATCCTAATCTTTCAGTTGCGAAGGAAAGTATGGGTGTGAACTTAATTGACGCACTCGCAAAAGGAGCTGCAGATGGCGTTAAACTGGCTATAAATATAGGTGGGATGCTACTCGCATTTATAGCTATAATTTATGCAGTGAATTGGTTGTTAGTAGATGGTATCGGAAGTTGGACTGGTTTAAACGAATTTGTTGTTTCAAGTACCGGAGGTGTATTTCAAGGTTTTTCCTTAGAGTATATTTTAGGCCAAATATTTCGAGTTTTGGCTTTTATAATGGGTGCTGAATGGAGTGAGACCCTTTATGTAGGAAGTCTTTTAGGGCAAAAAATTGTGATCAATGAATTTGTCGCCTATTTAAGTTTAGCGGAAATTAAACAAGCAGCAGTACTGAGTGAGAAATCAATCGTTATTGCTACTTATGCCCTGTGTGGATTTGCAAACTTCAGCTCTATAGCCATACAAATAGGAGGCATAGGAGGAATGGCTCCTAATAGGCAGGCCGATTTGTCAAGACTGGGTTTTAGAGCACTGTTTGCCGCCACGATGGCCACCATGATGACAGCAACTATTGCGGGGGCTTTGTTTGGATAAAATCAGAACTCAAGCGTTACTCTGTAGGTAGGTTTGATCTCAATTGCATTCCACCTATTCAAACTTGTGGTTCTGGCGAATGAATGAACCTTTTTTGATGAAACACTAGATATTCTAGGATAGGCTGTAAATTTATTTACTTTATTGTTTGGTTTCTCAATCCATTCAACACCAACAAAAATATTATCTGATAACATCAGGTCGTATTCCTCTAAGTTAAAGGAAAGCCAACCTTCTTTTATTGATGATTTAACCAGTATATTCGAACTAAGTAAGTCTTGGTTAGGTTCACCAGCAGCAGTAATACTGTAAATCCTTAACCTTAATTTAAACGGCTTCTCTTTTTTATTCCCCGTGATATGAACTTCCACTTTTTTTAGATAAGAGGGTTCCTTTGGTATTTCAATTAGCGTAATTAATGAAGCCCCTGGATGCTTACCTCCAATATATGCACCTGAAGCGAGTGGACTGACACGTCTTGTGCCTTTAATGGTGGACATCATAAACTGACCAGATACAATCACTTCATCAAGGGAAGTAACCTTTTCCTTTAACCTAATTATGTTTGTTCTGAATGCTGCTAATTCTTGAACAGAGACATGAAGTATGTCATAACCAAGCGCTGAAAATGTCAGCGTGTCTAAAACATTAGTTTTAGGTATAGTTATATTAAAACTACCTTCCTCATCTGAGGCAGTACCTACACCTTTATTTATTATGCCAATGTTTGTATAGGCCAGCTGCTCTTCCGAGTCTTTATCGATTACAGTTCCTTTGATTATGAGCTCATTAGAAGATAGATATTCATCTTTTAATACTTCAACTAAGCTGGATAAGAAGCCGTCAGTGGCCTCTGGGTCTTGATTTGATAAAAAAATGAAACTGTAGCCGGATTCAGGGTGATGCAAAAGTGCTGTACTCACCCCTGAAAATCCTCCTGTCAACTCAAAATAGCCTGAAGGATTTTCCTCAAAATTGTTTAGTAGAAGTGATTTAGATTCTTTTGAAACAAGGCTTTGATTATAGAATAATCTATTTATGAACTTAATCATATCAAGAAGGGAAGAAAAAGACCCTCCATCAGAAGCACCTTTAGGAGAAGCGGGTATCCTCTTTTCATGATTACTATAGGGGGTTGCAAACCGCTCATCTTGATCCTTTTTTAAAGGAAAACCAGAATATGGCATTTGTACCTCATCGAATATCTCTTCTTTAATAAATTCATAATAAGTTTTTCCACTTACCTTCTCTATGACCTTACCAAGAATTATATAACCTGAGTTACTATATTTATAATTCCCACCTGGATAAAAAGCTAATGTATCATTTTCGATTATGGATAGGTACTCGTCTATGGTATCAAAATCATTATAATTTTTCAAATACATAGGGTTTTGCCAGTAATGACCAAAACCAGATCTGTGTGTCAGCAATTGCCTAATGGTTATCATTTTGACTCTATGATCAGTAAATCCTGAAACATAATCTGATAATGAATCATCTAATGATAATAGGCCATCATCGATTAATTTTAAAATTCCAACCATAGTAAAAACTTTACCTAGAGAGGCAAGGCCATAGATGGTTGTATCAGAAGCTAGAATTTGCTCATCATGGTTTGAATAGCCAATGGATTTGTTATAAATGACACCACCATTTTTTAGAACTACAAGCGAACCACTAAACTCAGGCCCCTGTTTGCTGAATATCTGATTGATTTTTTCATCCAATTGACCGAATGATTTTAAAGATATTATGAACAGAAATAGAAAAGTGGCCTTAGGTTTCATGTTTTAATTTTTGACAAATAAACCTGCTCTATTACCACTATTAAAGCGTTAAGGGGTCAACTGTTTAATTCATGTAATGAATTGCAATAATCATGTATTAAAAAAAATGGCACTTCGAAAGAAGTGCCATTTTTACCTATAAATATGTTGAGAAATGAATTATGCCGTCTCCTTAAGTTTAGGTACCGCTGCTAATATCTCTTCGTTTGCATACTCTGAGAACTTCTCAAAATTCTTATTAAAGGCATCCGCTAACTTGTTTGCCATAGCGTAGTAACCGTCATCGTCATTCCAGGTTTCTTTTGGGCTTAACACTTCAGTAGGAACTCCAGGACAACTAGTAGGGATAGCTACATGGAAAATAGAGTGATTTCTAAATTCAACATTATCTAATTTGCCATTAAGTGCTGCCGTAATCATAGCTCTTGTCAATGGAAGTTTCATTCGAGACCCCTTTCCGTATGGGCCACCGGTCCATCCTGTATTTACCAACCACACATTTACGTCAGCCTCCTGCATTTTTTTACTAAGCATCTCAGCATATTTGGTTGGGTGTAGCGGCATAAAAGGAGCTCCAAAACAAGCTGAAAATGCAGTTACAGGTTCAGTAATTCCCGCTTCAGTTCCTGCTACCTTTGCGGTATATCCTGATATAAAATGAAAAGCTGCCTGACCTGGTGTAAGCTTAGAAATAGGAGGTAGCACTCCATATGCGTCACAGGTTAGAAAGAAGATGTTTTTAGGATTCTTTCCTATTGATGGTTTAGCAATATTTTCGATGTGATCCAATGGGTAGCTCACCCTTGTATTTTCTGTTCTGGAGCCATCTTTGAAATCAATATCCCCATTTTTAAGTACGATATTTTCTAATAGAGCTCCCTGCTTAATTGCATGAAAAATATCTGGCTCTTTTTCTTCAGATAGGTCTATAACTTTGGCATAGCATCCGCCTTCAAAGTTAAAAACAGTATTTTCATTAGACCATCCATGTTCATCATCGCCTATTAATTGGCGATCAGGATCCGCAGAAAGTGTAGTTTTTCCAGTACCAGATAATCCGAAAAAGATGGCAGTATCACCTTGCTCTCCTATGTTGGCAGAACAATGCATTGAAAGAGTATTCTTTAAATGTGGCAGCTCAAAATTCAGTGCTGAGAAAATTCCTTTCTTAATTTCTCCAGTATATCCAGTACCCCCAACTAGCGCTATTTTTTTTGTGAAATTCAAAATAGCAAAATTATGCTGACGAGTGCCATCAACAGCGGGGTCTGCCATAAAACCAGGTGCATTAATTACCGTCCAGTCAGGAGAAACTGACTTGATTTCATCTTCAGTTGGTCTTAAAAACATGTTGTAAGCGAACATATTCGACCAGGGGTATTCATTTACTACCCTAATATTTGTTCTGTAGTTTGGGTCTGCACATGCGTAAGCATCGCGAACGTAGATTTCTTTATTTGATAAGTAACCAACAACTTTATCATATAGTGCATCAAATTTACCAGCTTCAAAAGGAATATTAATGTTTCCCCACCAAACAGAATCCTTAGTAATAGAATCTTTAACTATAAACCTATCTTTAGGAGATCTGCCGGTGAACTCACCTGTATCAATGGATATAGCTCCTGTATTGGTTCTAACAGCCTGGCCTTTTTCAATGGCTATTTCCTCTAATTCTTTTGGATCAAGGTTCCAATGTGCAGTGGCATTTTTGATTCCTAACTGCTCTACCGATGCGTTCTCTGATTTTAATCCTAGTTCCTGCATGATACTAATTTTGTGTATGGTTTAGTTTTTATGATTAGGGAAGCAAAAGTAAGAAAATATTTAATCGACCAATAGGTAAAAAAGATATTTCAATCGATTGCAGCCTTTATTAAAATTGATAATGCAGTCTTTCAAATTGACCCTAGTAAGTTTATTTGGTATTACACCGTAGTAATAGTAGATTTAGCGGTATTTTTTAATTTAATCAACGTTATATGTCATCAATTACGATTGATCATCCTGATCATGGTGCGAATGGAAAACAGTTGTGGGGGCACCCAATGGGGCTGTATTATTTGTTTTTTGTCGAAATGTGGGAGCGATTCAGTTATTATGGAATGCGTGCATTACTCACACTGTATTTAGCGGCTCCATTGATAGGTGTTAACCCAGGTTTAGGTTGGGATACTGAGAGAACACTTGAGTTCTATGGTCTATATACTATGATGGTCTACTTGTCTACCATACCTGGCGGACTTATAGCAGACAGGTGGTTAGGGCAAAAGAAGACTGTTCTTTTTGGCGGCATATTATTGTGTATAGGCCATACCGTATTAGCTGTAGAAGCGATGTGGGCGTTTTATACTGGTATTACTTTTATTGTTTTAGGTGTTGGCGGTCTTAAATCTAATATTTCAACGATGGTTGGTGGTTTGTATAAGCCTGGAGATGATAGAAGAGATAAAGGGTTTTATATTTTTTATATAGGTATAAATGTAGGTGCATTTTTTGGGGCGCTAGCCACAGGTTGGGCAGCAGTAGAGTATGGATGGCATTATGGTTTTGGCTTAGCAGGGATTGGAATGTTTGCCGGTCAAATCATGTTCATGTATGGCAAAAAGCACTTGAATGGAGTTGGCGAATTTCAAGGGGCACCTGACTCTGAGAATAAAGAATTAATGAAAAAACCTTTGACCAAAGTAGAAAAGGATAGAATGCTTGTTATGTTTTTATCGTTTCTAATCATTATCGTTTTTTGGGGAGCTTTCGAACAAGCTGGAGGTCTGATGAACCTCTATGCAGAGCAAAAAACAAATAGGGCATTAGGATTTATTGACTTCACAGTTCCTGCGGCTTGGTTTCAATCTGTGAATGCATTTTTCATTATTACATTAGGAACGGCAGTGGCGGGATTTTGGTACTGGTGGAAGCAAAAAGGGAAAGAGTCGTCCTCTATTTTTAAGATGGCGGTGGGCGTCATAATCATGGGTACAGGCTTTTTATTTATGAGTGGAGCTTCAATGCAATATCAGGAAACTGGTTCTTCAGCTATGTACTGGTTGGTACTGGCCTATTTACTACATACTATAGGAGAATTATGTGCTTCTCCAGTAGCGCTTTCTTACATTACTAAGCTGGCTCCTGTTAAGTATGCTTCATTTATGATGGGCGCTTATTTTGCAGCAACTGGATTAGGTAATTACGTTGCTGGATGGGTTGGAGCATGGTCACATCAGGCAGGTGAATTTGAGATATTTACAGGAATATTTGTTTTCTGTACCATTTTCGGAATCCTTGTGCTTACCATTTTAAAACCATTAAAAAGGTTAACGCATGGAGCAGAAGAATCTTCTCCTACTGTTGCTATGGAAGACGAAGGCTATTCTCGAGATGATATTGCTTGATAATTCGAGATAAAATAGTATTAAATAATTTATTATATTGATGCCACAATCATCCTACATGGTGACAGCATTTGATATAACAGATCAGTTTAAAAAATTCATAAATGATGATTCCATTTATAGTTACTTGGGATCACTAAGCCAAGATGATTTGGATAAAATCCTTATTGAAGCTGAAGACTCTGTGGAAAAATCCTTGAGGACAAAATTAGCTTCAAAAAAAGTTTATAATATACTTATTGAAAGCCTTCAGAATATTCAGAAATATCTGATGCAGAATGTTGATGAGGGTGATAATTTTGTTTTTTTTGTGGGTGTTTCGAATTGTGGAAATCAATGCCATATTACCACAGGAAATTACATTCTTAAAACGGATGTAGTCAGTGTAGAGTCACGCTTACAAATCATTAATAGTTTGAATAAAGACGAAATAAGAAATTTATATCAGAGTGTTTTAAGCACTGGTAAACAATCGAAATCAGGAGGTGCGGGTTTAGGGTTTATAGATATGGCAAGGCGGTCCTCTGGGAAATTGGTTTATGATTTTGAACCTGTGAATAGTGAATACTCGTTTTTCACCCTACAATTAAATGTAAATCTCAAGAATTAAGTTTATAGGAATGGATAATTACACACTGACACCTACCCCGAAAACACCCAGATTGTATTTTAATGCAGAGTCAGGTGATTTTGAAATAAGCGGGAGATCAATTCCCGAAAATTCAATTGAATTTTACAGACCTCTGATGGAATGGTTGGACTTGTACTCCGAAAATCCTGGAACTAAGACCAGGTTGACAGTAAACTTGGAATACTTTAATACAAGTTCTTCCAAATGCCTAATTGAGATGTTTCGTAAGCTTGAAAAAATAGTTGACAAGTCTGATATCAAGATAATGTGGCATTATGAAGAAGAGGATGAAGATATGATGGAGTCAGGTGAAGATTTTAAAAAGATTTTAAAAGTACCTATTGAGTTGATTGTAACTCAAGGCTAAAATGAATTTTGCCTGTAAACTAAAAAAACCCTGAATTTCAGGGGTTTTTTAGTTTATGCTAACAGGTTAGCAATGATTACATCATGCCAGGCATGCCACCACCACCCATAGGAGGCATTGCAGGCTCGTCTTCCTTGATGTCTGATACTACTGCTTCAGTAGTCAATAATAATCCGGCTATTGAAGAGGCATTCTCCAATGCCAATCTAGTTACTTTAGTAGGATCAATTACACCGGAAGCAATCATATTCTCATAAGTATTATTTCTAGCATTAAAACCGAAATCTTTCTTACCTTCTCTCACTTTCTGAATTACAACAGAACCTTCCATTCCAGCATTCTCAACAATCGTGCGTAATGGAGATTCCAAAGCAAACCTTACGATGTTAATACCAGTATTTTGGTCTTCGTTTTCTCCAGTTAATTTGTCAAGTGAATCGATAGCTCTGATTAGAGCTACACCTCCACCAGCAACTACACCTTCTTGTACGGCTGCTCTGGTTGCATGAAGTGCATCATCAACTCTGTCTTTCTTCTCTTTCATTTCAACCTCTGTTGCAGCACCTATGTACAGGATGGCAACACCACCTGAAAGTTTAGCTAATCTTTCCTGAAGTTTTTCCTTGTCATAATCTGAAGTTGTAGATTCAACTTGAGCTTTAATTTGATTTACTCTTGCAGTGATATCTGCTTTTTTTCCAGCACCATTAACTAAAGTCGTATTGTCTTTGTCAATGTTTACTTTTTCAGCAGTACCTAAGTAATCAATGGTAGCACTTTCTAAGTTGTAACCTCTTTCTTCAGAAATTACAGTTCCTCCGGTAAGAACAGCGATATCTTCAAGCATAGCTTTTCTTCTATCACCAAAACCAGGAGCTTTAACGGCAGCAATTTTCAGAGAACCTCTGATTTTATTTACTACTAAAGTAGCCAATGCCTCTCCATCAACATCTTCTGCAATTATTAATAAAGGCTTTCCAGTCTGAGCAGTTGCTTCTAGAATAGGAAGTAATTCCTTCATGGCCGATATTTTCTTATCATAGATAAGAATGTATGGGCTTTCTAATTCAGCTTCCATTTTATCAGCGTTTGTTACAAAGTAAGGAGATAAGTAACCTCTGTCAAACTGCATACCTTCAACAGTCTTAACTTCAGTTTCTGTACCCTTAGCTTCTTCAACGGTAATTACTCCGTCTTTACCAACTTTTTCCATTGCATCAGCAATCATTTGCCCAATCTCGTTATCGTTATTGGCTGAAATGGTACCTACCTGAGCAATTTCTTCAGAGTTCTTTATCTTTTTTGATTGAGTTTTAAGATTTTCTACTACTGCAGTTACCGCTTTGTCAATACCTCTTTTTAAATCCATTGGATTTGCACCTGCAGCCACATTTTTTATTCCGTGCGCATAGATAGATTGTGCCAGAACAGTAGCAGTAGTTGTACCGTCTCCAGCGTCATCAGCAGTTTTTGAAGCTACTTCTTTAACAAGTTGCGCTCCCATATTTTCAACTGCGTTTTCCAGCTCAATGTCTTTCGCTACAGATACACCATCCTTAGTTACGGTTGGTGCACCGAATTTTTTATCAAGAATTACATTTCTTCCCTTAGGTCCTAATGTTACTTTTACTGCATCAGCTAATTTGTCAACACCAGTTTTAAGTTGATCTCTAGCTGAAGTATCGAATGATATTTCTTTTGCCATTTTACTCTAAATTTTAGTTTTTAAATCTGTTAATCAAATAATTAAACAATAGCGAAGATGTCAGACTCTCTCATAATGAGATACTCTTTACCATCTACAGTAATTTCAGTACCGGCATACTTGCCATAAAGAACAGAATCACCTGCTTTTACAGTTAAAGGCTCATCTTTTTTTCCGTTACCAACTGCTACAACTTTACCTTTTTGTGGTTTTTCTTTAGCAGTATCAGGAATAATAATACCAGATGCTGTTTTTTCTTCAGCAGCAGCAGCTTCTACTAGAACTCTGTCTGCAAGAGGAGTTATGTTTACTTTTGACATTTTTTATAAGGTTTGAATTAAACTCTATTTAGTTAATCCCTTTCATGACAGTTTTTGTGCCATAAAACCGTAACATACATAAGAGGACATTTTTGCAGTTTTTATTGGACGAATCTTAATTACAAACCCTGAAAGTGACAAAATTTCATTCATCATGACATGGCAAACTGTCAGTTTTAATTTGCTAGAAGCTCTCAATCTTTGTAACTTCTGTTGAGTAACCAACATGATATTAATGGAGCGATTAAAAAATAACTGGATAACAGATGGATTAATAGATTTTGAATATAAAAAATACTTGTTGCTTGGGTATTTAAAAAACGTTCAGAAGGCTTTCAATAAGGTAGAATTATATCCTTCATTATCTGATCTCATTATGCATTATGAGAACTTGTTAAATATCAAAAAAGGGCAGCAAGAAATGAAAAATAAGTTTCCAAAGCAATTACATGGATTGGATATGGAGAAGTTGGCCATTATCTACAAAGAACTTATTGAAGATAGTGGTATGATGAAGGAGATGGAAGAGATAGTTGAATATTCTATTCCCATGTTCAAAAATTCTTTGAATGAAGGGAAGGAAATTTATGAATTTGTTGAAGAACAGTGCGAGTTTTCCCCCGTGGGACTATTGCCTTTGTACGTTGATGAAGGCTATTTACTTATCAATAATTCTTCAAAAACAGAAACCAATGTTTACAGATATCAAATGACATTTATTCAATCGGCAAATGAAAGGTTTAGGGGTATTAATACCACCTTAATTGCCAAGCTCAAACGAGGAGTAGGGCAGACGTTCGAAAATCTTAAAAGTGAGTTAATAAGTAAATTCACTGACTTGCCAAACCCAGCTACATTTGCTATTCAAGCAAAGATGAAATTTCCTTTCACGCCAACACTTGAGCCCGTGGCAAAGCGACTTTTAGTAAGATATGTTAGCACAACATAAAAAAAGCACTGGTTAGGTTATCCAGTGCTTTTTTATTAAAGAAATACTTTTTTTAGTTATTCATTATCTTCTTCTGAATCACCATCACCTTCTAAGTCATCTAAGTTTAGAGTAGAATTGTCTGAGTCAGTTGATTCTTCAGCTCCTTCAATATCTCCTAAATCTAGAGCAGGGCCGGCAGGTTGCTGTTGTTCCTGAGCTCTGTCAATAAACTGATCTGTAGAAGTACCTCTTTTTGTAGTAATAAGATTAGTGCTAATTGAAAGTGCAAATATGACAATAATGAAACCCCAGGTTAATTTCTCTAATAAATCACCTGTCTTTTTTACACCTATCATGTTACTAGCACCAGAACCTCCAAACTGACTGGTCAAACCACCACCTTTTGAATTTTGTGCTAAAATCACAAGGATTAAAAGAACACATATAACCAGAATAATACTTAAAATTAATACTAACATTTATGTTTTTATTTTGTCAAATCTTCCATTCGAGCTGCAAAGTAACTCTTTTTTTGTGGAAATTTCCAAATTAATTTTTTGTACATATCAAGTGCTTGCTGGGTTTTACCCTGATCGATCAAAATCATCGCCAGATTTTCAGAAATAAGGTCCTCACCTAGACTGGTACTTTTAATTGAAAGGTCTTTCTGTTCTACATCTACCTTTAATACAGGCTTTGAGCTAATGCTAGGTTCTTTATCAATGAATGTGTCAATTATTTTTTGTTGCTCTTTGACTTTGTGTTTTACTTCAGGCTTTTTTTTTACAATTGTTTTAGTTGTAGAAGTCTTTTTTGATTGAGTTGTTTTAGACTTAGTGCCAGAGGGCTTCTTGGAGACCTTTGTTGCTGCCTTACTTTCTGTGGACTTTACCTTTGGTGTTGTTGAAGAGGCTTTGGTACTTCCACTAGATTTAGATACACTTTTCTTTACTGATGATTTTGTTGTTTTAGCCGTACTTGTAGATTTTTTAGCTACGGGCTTAGGGGTAGCCTTTTTAGCTGTACTTGTAGATTTAGTGGACTTGGTAACCTTTTTTGGTGCAACTGTTTTTTTAGCTGCTGCAGGTTTTGCTTTTGGCTTTGCACTAGTCTTAGTGGCGCTTGACGTTTTTTTAAGGCTAGAAGTTTTTTTAGTGGCTGTAGGGGTCGTAGCTACTTTAACTGCCTTCTTAGATGGAGTAACTTTTTTACTTGAAGTATCTTTACTCTTTTCCAGAGATTCAAGATAATTTGCTTTACTAGACTTTAACTGTTCTAAGTCGCTCCATAGTTCATTCCGAAGATGTTTTGAATCAGCTGTAATAGAAGAGGTATCTATGGTAATTTTTTTGTGCTTTGGTTTCGTGATTTTAGGAGTAGATTGATCACTTTCGTCAGCCTCTTGAGGCTTCTGTTCGGTAACTTTAACTTTTTTTGATACTTCCTTAACAGGTTGCTCCTTAAGCATAATCAGCTCTTTGAGCACTTGTCGGTCTCCGGCATACATAGCCGCTCTGTTTATAGCTGAAGTAGAGTCCTCTGTTTTAGAGTTTTCATGAGCTTTAGCGAGCAATGAATGTACTATCTGACTGTAAGGGTGGTTTTTAGCCACGGAAGTAAGCGCAGCAATATCAGCTTTTGATAAACTCTGTGGTTTGCTGACAAGACTATTAAATTTTTGCTTATTCAAAGTGACTCATTTATGTGGATACAATTTTAGAGTATAAGTAAAAATATATCAATTTTCACCAATTGGCAACAGAGGCATTGAATATGTCCAAAATAATCTGATCATAGATTTCTTCAATCAGCCTATTTTCTATTGAGGTTAAATTTTCATTACTGTCATAATCCGAGAAGAAAGAAAATTTCTTGTTCTCAAAATTGAAAGTATCATCTTGAGTATTTATATAAGATACATTCACAGTTATGGTAAGTCTGGTTAGATCTGATAAGTCAGCCTGATCACCAACTCCTGCAACAGGGGCAACAGGGGAGAGCCGATATCCTACCACAGAACCTTCCACCTGAAGCTCACCATCATTTTTCACCAGGGTTAAATTGGTATTTTGCAAATAATAGTCTCGAAGTTCATTAGTAAAAGTTTGAGCTAAATCTGGCGGACCGCCATCAGCATCATTAAAAAACATCTTAATGGACATAGTTTCTGCGGTGATCGCAACTCCTGTAAATGAATAAACGCCACAACCTGCCAACTGAAAAAGCATGATTAGGCAGGATAAATTCAGAACGATCTTACTTATCTTCCAATTCATATTGCTTGATTTTTCGATAAAGTGTTCTTTCTGATATTCCTAAATCTTTAGCCGCGTACTTCCGCTTATTATTATTTTTATTCAATGCCTTAATGATCAACTCCTTCTCTTTTTTCTCCAATGAAAGAGATTCTTCTTCCTCCATTTCATGTGAAATGTCTTGTATGTCGATTGCCTCTTCCTCCGTATAACCGCTTTCATCTGAAGACGCTATATTCAGTAATACCGGTTCATCTGAAATTGTTTTTTCAACGGGTTTTGTAGCTTCTAAGTTCTCAAAAAGACTACTATTGTCGGCAATGATGTCTTTCTTGGCAGTATCGTCTTGCATTACATCCAAAACAAATTTTTTCAAATCGTTCATGTCCTTTTTCATATCAAAAAGGACTTTGTATAGTAAGTCTCTTTCAGAAAGGCTCTCTTTATCTTCACCCTTATAAAGGGCAGGTAAAGAGCTATTTTGGTTAGGAAGGTACTTAGCAAGCTTTTCCGAACTTATGATTTTATCGTCTGTGGAAAGTACAGAGATCTGCTCCACAATATTTTTGAGTTGCCTAATGTTACCGGGGAATCGATATTTTAGTAATAACTTTTTTCCATCTTCGGTCAGCGTAATAGGCTTTACTCTGTATCTCTCAGAAAAATCTGAGGCAAATTTTCTAAAAAGCAGTTCAATATCATCACCTCGCTCTCTCAAAGGGGGTACGTATATGGGTACCGTACTTAACCTGTAGTATAGGTCTTCGCGAAATTTACTATTTTCTACACTTTTAGTAAGGTTCACATTAGTAGCAGCAACCACTCGCACATCAGTCTTCTGAACTTTTGAAGAACCGACCTTGAGAAATTCTCCATTTTCCAATACCCTTAGTAGACGTGCTTGGGTAGCCAGAGGCATTTCTCCAATTTCATCCAGAAAAATTGTACCCCCATTAGTTACTTCAAAGTAACCTTTGCGTGCATCATGGGCTCCTGTAAATGCTCCTTTTTCATGACCAAATAATTCCGAATCAATGGTGCCTTCAGGAATAGAACCACAATTTATTGCAATGAATTGATTATGCTTTCTTGGGCTTAGGTGATGAATAATTTTACTAAATGACTCTTTTCCACTTCCACTCTCCCCAGTGATAAGTACTGACATATCGGTAGGTGCTACCTGCATAGCCACCGTTATGGCATGATTAAGCAAGTCGGAATTCCCAATAATTCCAAAGCGGAGCTTTAAACTTCTCAATTCAGATTCTATCATAGATCATTTTCTTGGTCAACAACCTTACCAAAAAGAGTAGCTGAATTACATTCTGTAACCAGAACGTTGGTATAAGAGCCTTTAGGTAAGCCATTGTTATCAAAAATCACCACTTTGTTAGCGGTATTTCTACCCTGAAGCTGTTCTTGTGAGCGTTTAGAAGTCCCTTCAATAAGCACCTTATGGATTTTGCCTACATCTCTCAAATTTCTTTCTAGTGAAAGTTCTTTTTGTTTAGCAATAACTTCACTTAATCTTCTTTTTTTAATTTCTAGCGGGATGTCGTCTTCATATTTTTTTTCTGCTAAAGTTCCCGGTCTTTCACTGTAAAAGAACATATACGAGAAATCATACTTAGCATAATCCATCAACGTTAATGTGTCTTTATGTTCTTCTTCTGTTTCTGAGCAGAAGCCAGTGATCATATCAGAGGAAATCCCACAATCATCACCTAATATTTCTCTTATGGCATCAACTCTATTAATATACCATTCTCGAGTGTATGTTCTATTCATCAGCTCCAACACGCGAGAATTTCCACTTTGGACGGGTAAGTGAATGTAATTGCAAATATTTTCGTATTTCTTGATGGTATACAGTACTTCATCGGTAATGTCCTTTGGGTGTGAAGTCGAGAACCTCACTCTTAATTCAGGGCTTACTTTAGCAACCATCTCCAATAAATTAGCAAAATTGATAATTTCACTTATATTACTTCTTTCTAGTTTGGCCTTATTATTTACTTCCGGAGACCATTTATAACTATCAACATTCTGACCTAGGAGAGTAACCTCTTTAAAACCTTTATTAAAAAGATCTTCAGCTTCTTTGACTATAGAATAAGGATCTCGGCTTCGTTCTCTTCCTCTAGTGAATGGTACCACACAGAAAGAACACATGTTATCGCAGCCACGCATTATAGAGATCAAAGCGGTGACTCCATTGGAATTTAATCTTACAGGGCTTATATCGGCATATGTCTCTTCACGAGATAAAAATGTGTTCACTGCCTTCTGTCCATCATCTACTTTTTCAACCAAATTCGGTAGATCACGATAAGCATCCGGACCTACAACAAGATCAACAATTTTTTCTTCATCAAGTAATTTGCTCTTTAGCCGCTCGGCCATACATCCCAATACGCCTATCATCATTTCAGGACGTTCTTTTTTTATGGTATTGAACTGTGATAAGCGAGCACGAACAGTTTGTTCTGCTTTTTCACGGATGGAACAAGTATTTAGAAAGATAACATCAGCCTCTTTGAATTCAGATGTTGTGTCAAACCCATTTTCAGACATGATTGACGACACAATTTCACTATCTGAGAAATTCATTTGGCAACCATAGCTTTCAATGTAGAGTTTTCTTTCTTTTCCAGTATTAGTTTTTTTTGATACTTTGACCGTTTCGCAAGCCTCTTCCGTTTGCGAATCGTCTAAAATTGAAATATCATCTATAAGGTTTTTCATTGGCTTTGTAATGCGATTGCAAAGTTATGAATTTAACAATCACATGTGACAGAATGGCAGACGAAATTAGTGTTCGATTTTGAATACAGATGATATGGTCTTGGCCTTAATCAAGCATTCCTCATATTCTTCATTTGGGTCGGAGTCGAATGTAATGGCACCACCTACATGAAAAGAACATATTTGCTTCGTGGTGCTATATACAAGGCTTCTGATTACGACATTAAAATCAAAATCTCCATTTGGAAGAAAATATCCTATCGTTCCTGAATAAATACCTCTTTTAGAATTTTCATATTGTTCTATCAATTCCATTACTTTAACCTTGGGCGCCCCAGTCATACTGCCCATTGGAAAAGCGTTTTTTATTATAGTAGCATTATCAAGGTTAGGCTTCACTCGGCCAGAAACTGTTGAAATCATTTGGTGCCATAAAGGGAAAGTATAGACCCCAAACATTTCATCAACTTCAACAGTACCAGCCATACAACTTTTTGAGAGATCATTTCTGACAAGATCTACAATCATCATATTTTCGGCCATTTCTTTTTCGCTGTTACGCAGTGTGTTTTTTAGCACTTCATCTTCTGTTTTATTGGCTCCTCGTTTAGATGTGCCTTTTATTGGCTGAGAAATTAGTTTACTCCCTTCTTTTTTTAAAAACCTTTCAGGTGTCATGGAGATTAAGTAATGGCCATTTTTTTTATATAAAACTGAGAATGGAGAAGGAGAGGTAGTCGATAGTTTTAAGTAGGTATGAATCGGATCGATGATTGTGTTATTTGAAATAAACTCTTGACAGTAGTTTATTTCATACATATCACCCTCTATAATGTGTTCTTTTAATTTTTCAACTGTTTTAAGATAGTCTGTTTTAGATACCCTGGGTTTAAATGAAGTAGGATTATTGGGTTTGCAGCTAGGTATGATCGCATCGATTTGATTGAAAATATGACTCGGCTTTCCAAAACTTTTGATTTCTATTTTGTTCTTATAAATCTCTAATACAACTTGGGGTTGAACTAATCCGATGTCTGGAAATTCAGTAGAATCTCTATTTTTACTAGACAGGTTTTCAACTTCATTTTTCAAGTCATAGCCCAAATGACAATACAGAAAGTCCTTTGTGTCAATATACTTCCTTAAGTCATCAAAGCGTTTAGAACTACCAAAAGTGAATGTTCTATGAGATCCAATAAAAAGCAAATGCCTAAATGGCTGATATGGATAAGTGTAATCGTGTGGATTGAAATAGCAAAAATGTTCAAATGTATCTGCATAAAACAAAGCTTTCCTTACAAATTCATCGGTTTGCTCGAGTTTAAAGCTTTGCGTATTTCTTATTTGCATATCACAAAAAAAGGGAATCAGTTGCCTAATTCCCTCTTTACCATGCTATTTAGTTTACATATTTGGAGCTACAGCCGAAAGTTCAAGTCCGACATTTACAGTATTGTAGATAAACTTATCTTTTGCCTTGTCAACAGCAGAAGCTTCATCACCATACATTAATCCCCATTGTGTTCGGTCAATATTGAATTTCGCTTTTGCCATCAACTTGTTTTCATCCATGCTCACATTTGCTGGGAATGAGATGCTCAAAGTTGTACCTCTCATCGTTAGATTTCCGGTAATTTTGTGAGTAGGGGCTTCTACCATGTATTCATCTGCACTAGCTGGTTTATATTCTGTGTCATACTCTTCTTTTACTTTCATTGAATCAGCAGCAGAATATGGCTCAACTGAAGTAATTGCAAAATTGGCTGTCGGAAAATTTTCAGCATCAAAAAAGTCTGGAGATTTTAAATGACCAATTAATTTTGCTTGCATTTCTTCATTTTCAGCCAAATCACCATTACTGATATTATTGATGTTCATATCAATTGATCCTCCTACAATATTTCCTTCTTCCACTGCTATAGAGCCAGATGAAACAGGTATTGTGCCATCATGTTTTCCAGTAGGTTTGCTTCCAATCCAAGTTACTTTACTTTCTTCGGTATTTACTACGTATTCCTTCGAAGCATTAACTTCTTCCACTTCTTTAGCTTCTGATACTTCAGCATCAGTCCCCTCAGATTTAGGAGTACACGAAAAGAACATTGCTAAACCGCAAAATATAATTGAACTCAAATAGATTCGATTTTTCATAGATTTTTTAATTAGTTGGTTTTCTTTGATTTTATTATTTTAAATTGATTTAACAAACTTAACGGGTTAAAGTTAAAATAAATATGAAGCCTTTGATAAAATCGGTAAGAGGATTTACTCCTAAATATGGTCAAGAGTGCTATATAGCCGATAATGCCACACTAATAGGAGATGTTTTGATGGGAGACCGTTGTACAGTTTGGTTCAATACAGTTATTAGAGGAGATGTGCACTCCATTGTTATTGGTGATGATACCAATATACAAGACGGTGCTATCATTCATTGTACCTATCAAAAAGCTAAAACGGTTATTGGTAGCAAAGTTTCAATAGCTCATGGAGCTATCGTTCATGGCTGTACAATAGAAGATAATGTTTTGATAGGGATGGGAGCTATCATAATGGATGATGCTATTATAAAAAAAGGTTCAGTTGTTGCAGCAGGTGCTATAGTCTTACCAGGAACGGTGGTAGAATCAAATTCCGTAATCGCTGGAATTCCAGCAAAAAAGATTAAGGATACTTCCAAAGAAATGCACGAAGTCATTGCTCGTACAGCAAAAAATTATCCTATGTATTCTAAATGGTATTTATAAAACAATTAATCAATGAAATTTTTAATTAAGCTCTTATTATCTGCAATTGCCGTGGTTGTTACTTCCTATGTTTTAGGAGGCGTTTATGTTGAAAGTTTTTTTACCGCTATTGTTGTGGCAGCTATTTTATCAATTCTGAATGTTATAGTAAGGCCTTTACTTGTTATTCTCACCATTCCAATCACTATTCTGAGTTTAGGACTTTTTTTATTGGTGATTAATGCGATCATTATCCTCCTCGCTGATTATTTAATTGGAGGGTTCACAGTAGATAATTTTTGGTGGGCTTTATTATTCAGTATTATTCTAGCAATTGTTAATTCCATATTTGATGATTTATCCAAAAAATGATAATCATATAACAACTCTGAGAATTTGCTTATCCATTATATTTATTCTAAATTATTTCTCAATATAAATATGACCTATTTTTCCTCATGACAGCTAAAAATAAAGGCTACAATAAATCAGTAATTGAAGATTTTCGCACTGAAATACAAAAAGAAAAAAAACCTTTTTTAATAGTAGATTCTGATGATAATTCTGATGAATATGTGAATTTTCGTTTTTTAGGAATGTATGAGGGTAAAGAAGTTATTTATGATGCAGTAATGTATACTCTTCAGTTGCATCATTTAAGTGAGATATATGAGATTGCTGAACATAAAGCTGCTCAGCATTTCCCCGAGTTTAGAAAAATAAAATATGAAGAGGATGAAAATGGTGATTTAGAAGCCTTGGATAATCTGGAAGAGGAGATAGGACTTTTTATTGCTGAGGCTATTATGGAATTGGAAGCTGATGATGAAGTTAAGGTAAAAGAGCATGTGGAAATAGATTCAAATATTGAGTTTGGTGTGGGGCTTGATATAGGTTTGAACGTTGAACAGATCACGAACGAAGTTATTGGTCAATTTGTTAAAGATTATAATGATGATCAACTGAATTTGGATGAAACTATGTATTCATTTCAAACTCAAGATGAAGAAATGACCTAACTTTAATGGAAGAAGTTAAAAGTGAACGGTGGAGGTTTAGAAGAGGCGTTAAGTACACTTTAACTTTTGTTTTTGTCATCTGGTTTATAAAAATCTCCGAGATACTTACTGGTTTTGATTTTGGCAGTTATGGCATTCTGCCAAGAACATTGGAAGGATCTTTGGGTATATTGTTAGCCCCCTTAATTCATGGTGATATCTATCACCTTTTATCAAACACTTTTCCGGTCTTGATACTGGGTATTGGTATTTTCTACTTTTATGATAAGATAGCAATCAACGTTATATTTCTCATTTATATGATGACTGGTTTTTGGGTATGGATGGCTGCCAGAGATGCTTATCATATAGGTGCCAGTGGACTAGTTTATGGTTTGCTTACGTTCATACTTTTTAGTGGGTTTTTTAGGAGAGACAGACAGACCTTAGCAATCTCATTTATACTTTTAGTGCTGTATGGAGGTTCTTTTTTCTATGGTATAATACCGAATAACCCAGGAGTTTCTTGGGAATCGCACCTCATGGGTGCTATTGCAGGAGTTTTCTGTGCTGTGTATTACAGGAAATATAAAATATCAAGCGAGAAGCAACATAATTATGCTACGGCTGAGACTAACTACAACTACGAGTATGTAAATTCTATCTCAGACGAAAGAAAATATCACTACACTTTGGATACTGATAAAAAAGAATCGGCCGAAAAGTAAGAATTGTTTTTAGTTCGCTTGGTATATCATTCCATTCTTTCCTTTATTTGCGGCTTATTTTAATCATATATACCGTGAAAAATCTTTCTCTTATCTTAAATGCAGTATTAATTGTAGCCGTTGCATTCCTTTATTATAATCAATTTTCTTCATCTTCTGCTAGTGAAGAAGTAAATAGTCAAACTTCTAACTATGACGGAGATTACAGTGTGGTATATATTAATTCTGATTCTGTTTTAGTCAAATATGATTATTTCAAAGAAATTCAAGGAGAGCTTCAGGGGCAAAGTCAAAAACTTGAAAATGAATATAAGAATAGAGCCGAGGGTTTACAGAGGGAGGTAAATGACTTTCAAAGAACTGTCAATAGTTTAACTATAGGTCAGGCTAAAGCATTAGAAGAGGATCTTCTCAAGAAACAGCAAAATTTACAAGTATACCAACAGAATTTGTCTCAACAGCTCCTAAAAGAGGAGGCAAAGTTAAATAAGCAGCTATATGATAAGATTACTACTTATTTAAGAAAATACAGTATGGAGAATAATATTGATTTAGTCGTTAAATTCAATCAAGGTAGTGATGTATTATATGCCAACGATGGAATGGACGTAACAAATGCTGTTATAGAAGGGCTAAATGCTGAGTATAATACTGAAAGCCAATCAGATACAGGTGCTGTACAAGATTCAACTGCTACAGAGTAACACTCACTTAATTGCTTTTTATTAAGGTTATTAATAACTTGAAAGCTTATTAAAAGTATTTTTTAAGCTCTATTCATGTTAAAGGCGTTATTTTTAGCATTAAATGTCCGCCCCAATGAAGAAAAACAAGTCCTATTACTGCTTGGGCAAGGTTTTTTCATGGGAATTTTCCTCGCTACATTTCAAATATCAGCGGAGACTTTATTCTTAAATAGATTAGGTCATTACCTTAAAGAAGCAATCCTATTTTCAGGATTCTTAGGTATTTTATCAACGGCTCTTTTCTCATACTTGCAAAATAAAATTTCATTTGCCAAGTTGGCTCTGGGCAACCTTTTTCTAATATTCTTCTTTACAGGACTGATATTTTTAGCATTTAAGTATGCTGATGAGACCATTCAAGATTATATAATATTCTTTATGTTTTCTGTAAGTGGTCCTATACTAGCCGTTAGCTTGCTTGGTTTTTGGGGTACTTTCGGACGTCTCTTTGACTTGAGACAATCAAAAAGGATAATTGGAGGTATCGATATTGGCCAGCTGTCAGCTGCTATTGTAACCTCATTTAGTTTCCCGCTTTTACAAAGTATCATCCCAGAAACCCATAATTATCTTCTAATAAGCTGTATAAGTATTGTTGTATCCTTCATTTTCTTATTGATCCTGACTAAAAATTTTGATCTTTCTCAAGCAGAGCTATCCAATATTGAGGAGGAAGAGGGTTCTACACAGATAAGGGCACTTCTTAAGAATAGATACGTAAGGTTGCTGTCTTCATTCTTATTATTTTCTATGATAGCATTCACTTTTATTCAATACTCATTTCAAGAGGTAGTGAAAATTCAGTATCCCGAGGAGGGAGATATGCGGAATTTCCTGGCTGTTTTTAATGGTGGTATACTTGTGTTGGGACTTCTGCTCCAAACGTTCGTCAATGACAAGATTATAGGTGAATATGGGCTAAGAGTATCTTTACTTATTCTGCCTGTCATACTGATATTCTTTACTATCGCTTCAATTATTTCTGGACTTATTTTTGGTTTTGACGGTAGTAACCCAACCACTTTTATATGGTTTTTCCTTTTTATAGCCCTCAGCAGATTATTTAACTTTTCACTTAGAGACTCACTTGAAAATCCAACCTTTAAGTTGTTTTTTATGCCTCTGGACAATAGAGTTAGGTTCAATATTCAAACCAAAGTGGAAGGGCTTGGGAATGAAACTTCCCGATTTGTTGCCGGTATATTGATTTTAGGACTGTCTTATTTGAGTTTTATCGAGTTGATTCATTACTCATATGCTGTACTTATTTTGATAGGGGGGTATTTTTTAGTTACCAATAAACTCTATTCAGGATATCGTAATAATGTAAAGTTAAAGCTAGAAAAACAGCAAAGGTCAAAGTCTAAATTGGCACTTACGCTCGGTCAAAAACTTTTAAAGAAGCTTGAAGACCTTCTGAAGAGTGATAAACCAAGTAAAGCCATATTCTCATTTAAGCTTATTGAAAAAGTTGAGCCACAAATTATTCCAGATTCCATAAATCAACTGATGGGACATGAAGTCCCCCAGGTTCGTGACTTCGCTCAAAATAAAATGAACGAACTGAAGGGGTTATCTGTATCAGAGCGTTATGTTATCAGTTCAAATAAATCTACTGAAAATGAAGGCAAACAGTTAGTAAGTGGAAATGATTTGCTGTCGCTTTTCCAATCTGGCGATATAAGTAAAACCAGGGTCTCAAAGCTGTCAAAGTCAGATATAGCTGAAGATCGACAATATGCGGCAGAGCTACTCGGTAATTCGGAAGATGATGAGAACATCTCTCTTCTTATAGAGTTACTTAATGATAATGAACCCAAGGTTCGTTATGCTGCTATTAAAACTGCTCAAAGAAAGTACAATAACGAAGTTCTTAATGCTCTTATTCAAAATCTTGACAATCCTGTTTTTAGTGTTCAAGCTGCTAATGCACTGACTTTGATAGGAGGCAAATCACTTAATGCCCTTGATTCTGCTTTTTATAAATCAGGTCAAAAGACTCAAGTGATGCTGAAAATTGTACAGATTATTGGGCGTATTGGTGGTAATAAAGCTAAAAATGCTCTATGGAGTAAAATGGACTTTCCTGATAAAGTAATGGTATCTCAAGTGCTTTTTGCCTTAGGAACTGCCGGCTTCAGAGCGGGAATTTCTCAAATTGCCAGAATAAAATATGCAATAGAATCAGATATAGAAGATATTGCGTGGAACCTAGCAGCTATAGGTGAAGTAGCTAATGATGACTTTGGGCTAGAAATAAAGAAAGCTCTTGAAGAAGAAATTGACTATGATGTTGACCACATTTATATGTTACTTTCAATGCTTTACGATGCTCAGTCAATTCAATTAGTCAAAGAGAATATTGAAAGCCAAACTAGTGAAGGTGTAATTTATGGGATTGAGCTATTAGATGTTTTTTTGTCTGAAGATTTGAAACAAAGGATTATACCTGTTTTAGATGATTTTTCATTTGCTGAAAAATCTAAAAAATTGGAAATCTTCTATCCCAGAGAGCGTCTTGAAAATAAAATGACATTGAAGTTTCTTTTGAACAGAGATTTTTCGCAAACCAACCGTTGGACAAAAACATGTATACTGCACCAAATTGGAAGATTGAAAATCAATGAGTTTTATTTTGATTTAATTGCCAACCTTTTCAATCCTGATATTCTTATAATGGAAATGGCTGCATGGGCTTTGAATGAAATTGACCCTGCAGCCTATGATGAGCATGTGAAACGCTTAAACATTAATGCCAAACGTCATATTGACTCACTTATAAAATCTCGAAACAAGGAGGTTTCTAAAACGCTTCGTTTTGAGAAGGTTATGTTTTTGAAGAGTATTGATGTTTTTGAAAATATCTTTGGGTTGGTTTTAGCTGACCTCATTGATATCACCGAGGAAGTGCAGGTACCTGAAGGAGAAACTCTTGCAATTGATGATCATTATAATGACAACTTTTATATCGTTTACAAAGGTTCGATCAACATTTATGAGAATGGCGATATCAAAGGGGAATCTCAAGTAGGGCAGTTTATAGGAGAGATGATCAGTACCGAAAATTACCTGAAATCAAATTTGATAATCGCCTTAGAGGATACCATTCTTTTGAAAATTAAAAAGGATGGATTTTATGATTTGCTTGCTGACAATGTTAAACTGGCTCATGAAGTCATCGAATATGTTTAAATAATACGCTCATATATGTAATGAATGTTGTTTTTTAGTTTATAATGCCTTTATTTTAAGTACTTTAGATAAATTTTTTTCAGGTCAGCATTATTTTTTAAACTATCTATTAAGATCACCCACTATTAAGATCACCCAATGTTAAACTATGAGTTACATAGGAGCGAGCATGAAGAGTTGCATGAAGAATATGAGACTCAAGGTGACGTAATACTTAAGAATCCGTTTCCTGGACTTAGGCCTTTTACCATAGACGAAAGTCACTTGTTTTTTGGACGTGAAAATCAAGTAGATGACGTGTTGATCAAGTTGGTGCAAAATAAGTTTGTCACTGTAATGGGTTATTCGGGGAGTGGCAAATCATCGTTAATTACCTGTGGTGTTGTTCCGGTGGTATATGGAGGTTTTATGACCAATAGCGGTCCTGAGTGGAATATTATTACTACTCGACCGGGAACAACTCCAATTGCTAATCTTGCACGGAGTATTCAAATTTCAGAGACAGAGAATGGGTTATTCCAAAATTACGAGGAGGAGCAGATAAATAGGAGAATTGTTTCTTCTTTACTTAAGAGCACACCAGGTGGTTTGGTTGATGTTTTAGGAAGAACTTTTTCTGCTAAAGGAAAAAATACACTCATTTTTATTGATCAGTTCGAGGAGCTTTTTAGGCTAGCTTCCAATGGCCCCGAGCAAGAGGAAGAAGCAAGACTATATGCTAATTTGATTATTGATGCATGTAGAACATCAGAATATCCAATTTACATATCAATTACAATGCGTTCTGATTATGTCGGGGAGTGTGCTAAATATCCCGGACTTACTCAACTGATAAATGAAAGTAACTATTTGGTCCCCCAAATGTCGAGGGATCAAAAGAGAATGGCTATAGAGGGACCCATTTCCGTTGGTGGTGGAAGAATCTCTGCGAGATTGCTGAAAAGATTGCTTAATGACTTAGGAGATAACCAAGATCAACTACCCATTATGCAGCATGCACTCATGCGAACATGGGAGTATTGGATTAAAAATAGGGAAGAGAGTGAACCAATAGATATTGGTCATTATAATGCAATAGGTAAGATATCAGAAGCACTTTCACAACATGCTAACGAAACCTTTGACTCACTTTCCACAAGACAAAAAGAGATAGCGGAAATTCTATTTAAATCTCTTTCTGAAAAGACAAGTAATAATTTTGGTATGAGAAGACCAGTTCGCCTTGGACTGGTAGCTGAACTTGCTGAGGCAACGGATGAAGAAGTGATTGAAGTGGTAGAACAATTTCGAGCGCCTGGCAGATCATTCCTTATGCCGCCCCTGTCGGTGGAATTAGATGCTGATTCCATTATTGAAATCTCTCATGAGAGTCTTATGAGAATTTGGACCAGGCTCAAAATCTGGGTAGATGAAGAATTTGAGTCAGCTCAGATGTACCGTAGACTCTCCGAAGCTGCCGCTATGTATCAAATTGGGCGAACGGGTCTCTGGAGACCGCCTGATTTACAGTTAGCCTTAAACTGGCAAAAGAAGCAAAAACCTAGTAGGGCATGGGCCATGCGCTACGATGAGACTTTTGAAAGAGCAATAGTTTTTCTTGACACTAGTAGAATAACTTACGAGGCAGAACAGCGCAATCAGGAAATGCTGCAAAAGCGACTGCTCAAAAGAACACGTGCGGTGGCAGTAATACTCGGTATAGCAGCTGTGATTAGTATTCTTTTCTTTGTTTATGCCTTTACTCAAAGTAATGAGGCACAACGTCAAGCTCAAATTGCTCAAGCTGAGAAGTTGGAGGCTGAAAGGCAACGTGATTTGGCCACTGAGGCAGAAAAGGAAGCAAACAAACAAACTGCAAGAGCGGAAGAAGCTCTAAAAGAAGCCCAAAAACAAACTGAAATAGCTCAACAAGCTCTTGCCGAAGCTAAAAAGCAAAGAAATATAGCAGAATACAATGCTACTGTTGCCCAGCAGCAAACAACAATAGCTAATAATCAGACTGTAGCTGCTAATCAAGCTAAGGAAACTGCTCAGCAACAATATCAGCGAGCAGAAAGAAATTTCAATGATGCGCAAAGGCTATTATATCAAACTACTGCTCAAGCAATGGCCGTGAAATCCTTAGCAATTGAAGATGAAGATTTAAAAGGGTTATTAGCTCAGCAAGCAAAACAGTTCTTTAATGAGTTTGAGGGCCGCACTTATGATACTTATATATATGATGGTCTATATTCCGCATATGCTCAGTTTAAAGGAGAGGAGTATAATACTATAAAAGGCTTGCATAGAAATGCCGTTCGTTCTCTTGCTATAGGGAAAAACGGAAAATACTATTCAACGGGTACGCAAGGAAAGGTGCTGAGTAGTTCTTTTGAAAATAAGAATGAACATGCTACACTTTTTAACAATGAGTTTCCAAATCGTGAACTAACTATTAGTGATGACAATACCTGGTTGGCAGCATCCAGTGATTCATCGTATCTTCAAGTGGTTAATTTGACGTCAGGTACTGTAAATAATATTACCGGGCATTCAAGTTTTGTTAATGATGTTGAGTTCATTCCTGCTAGCAATACTTTCATTTCATCAAGCAATGACAAAACCTTAAGGTATAATAATGCCGCAAAGTCATCCAGTGATTTATTTATGAATACCTCATTAGAGATTAAGTCCATTGCTATTAATAATTCTGGTCGTCATTTAGTAGGAGGAACAATTGAAGGGGAATTAATACTTATTGATCTGGTAAATAAATCTGAAACTACTGTTTATTCTAATAATGGGCAACCAATTCAATCAGTTGCTTTCAGTCCTGATGGAGAGTTGATTGTATTCGGTGATGAAAGAGGTATAATACATATCTTAAACATGAGCTCCAAACAGGTTGTAAGGGAATTGCTTGGCCACAAGGGTCGCGTAAGTTCTATTTCATTTAGCCCTGACGGAAAATTAATGGCTTCTGGTAGTTTCGATGGAACTATGCAATTATGGGCCGTAAATGAACTTGATGCTCTTCCAATCAAAATTACGGACAATGACTCCTACGTTTGGGACGTTGCCTTCACACCAGATTCCAAGTATTTAATTTCTGCTTGTGCGGATGGTGATATAAGATTTTGGCCAACCAATGCTCAAGATTTTTCAGACGAAATGTGTAGTTTAATTAAGCGAAACATGGATGAAAAAGAGTGGAAGACCTATGTCGGAGAAGATATCGAACTTAGAAATACGTGTATTAACCTATTGCTTAATGATTATTAGATAATGCGTTTTGTTCTATTAGTTGGTTTAGGGCTATGCTTTTCTATTTTAACAAAAGCACAACGGGTAGATTGTGACCAAACATTGGAACGTGCAAGGAATAATTTTGCAGAGGGTCATCTTTATGTTATTTCATCTATTCTTGAACCATGTTTGAGTAACGGATTTAATAAAAACCAGAAGATAGAGGCTCATTTAATGTTGACACGGACTTATTTGCTAATTGATGACCCAATTAAGGCGGAAAACAGTTACCTAAATCTTTTAAAGCTTGATCCAGAATATGATATAAATGAAGAGGTAGATCCTGTCGATGTTGTCTATCTCAATGATAAATTCACAACCACACCGATTTTTGTTTTATCCTTTAAAGGAGGTGTAAATTCTTCAAACGCCTCAGTTATACAAAATTTCGGTACTGATAACACTTCCGATAGCAATGAAAAGTATTCTAGTTCTATAGGGTTCAATTTTGGTGCAGGTATTGAGTTAAACTTAAGCGATCATTTGAGCTTGGGATTCGAGACTAATTTTTTAACCCAGAGGTATCAATATAAGAATCAATTTTTTAATGGCGACACTCAAAATTTTTCAGAACGTAGTAGTGTGATTGATGCCCCTCTGTTGCTTAAGTACAGAACGAAAATAAATAAGTTTTATCCCTTTGTTTATGGAGGAATTTCACATCAGTATCTTCTGTCCTCCAAGGGGGAATTTGAGCTGATAGATGTTGGCCCTACTGCAACCGATGGCTCTCCACAAGCGGAAAGGCAAGTTACAGGACCAGAAGAAAATTTAAAAGAGTTGCGAAATAACCTCAATAGATTTCTAGTAGGTGGAATAGGAGCTAGTTTTCGTTTAGGCTACAATTACATATTCGTTGATGCACGTTATTATTATGGCCTTACCAACTTTGTTAATCAAGAAGCACAATATAGTAACCCAAGGTTATTATATCAATTTGGATATGTAGACGATCTAAAAAGAATGCAAACCTTATCAATTTCTATTGGCTGGATAAAACCATTGTATAAGCCTAGAAAAATTGAGGGTAATAAGGGGTTCTTTAACCGAATTTTAGGAAAGTGAGTAGGCCAATTTTTTTAGCATTAATTTTTATAGCCTTATTGCAAGCGTGTGATACGGAAAATAATCTTGGAGAAGATTTTAAGAATACTTTCATTAAGTACTATGGCGATGAAGGTAATCAGTTTGGAGTCGATCTTGTCGAATTAGATGAAGGCGGCTTTGTCCTATTGGGTCGCAGTATTAGTACAGATGGGAATAGCCAAATTCTTTTGACAAGAGTAGATGAAATTGGCAATGAGTTATGGTCAAAGACATATGGAGGAGTGACTGATGAATTTCCAACCGACCTCGAGAAAGATGCCTCTGGAAACTTTATTTTTTCAGCCAATGTGAGCGAAGCAAATGCTTCATCTTCTGATATTCTCATATTTAAAACGGATAATGAAGGGAATAAATTGGATAGTGTTGTTTTAGGTTTTGCAGGATTTGAAGATGTCGTAAATGATATCATAATAACCACTAATCAAGATATAATTACTATAGGTAGCACAGAGGCAACGGACAGTTTCAGAGATATTTTAGCTTACAGATTAACTACTGATTTATCACAAGTTGATAGATGGGAAACAGACCATGGTTTTGCAAATCAGGATGACATAGGTCAACGATTAGAGGAAGATGAAAATGGTAATATTACTTTTTTTGCCAGTACTAATGCTCCCCCTCAAGGAAATGTGGATAAGGCGGGCTTCAATTTTTATGTTTTTAAGACTAACGATGAGGGTAATACTATTTCGTTTGAGGAACAGTTTTATGGAACTAGCTCTGATCAATTTATCAGTAGTATTGCCCAAACATTGGATGGAGGAAGATTGATTATTGGAAGTACCCAAACAGAAGGGAATAATCGACTATTTGTCACTAGAACCAGAAGTAATTTCGATTCTTCATTTGAGGTCGAGATTAATTCAACCGAGAGTATCCAAGGTATAGACATAGTGGAGTCATCATCAGGGATATTAATAACAGGCAATATAGTTCAAGGCTCTGCAAATAATATTTATCTTTCCAGATTAAATTCTAGCGGAATTGAAATTTGGAGTACCGAGTTTGGCGGTGAAGTAGATAATGGTTTCTCATCTAAAGTGATTGAACTAGCAGATGGTTCTATTATTGTTTTAGGAAGTATTGAATTAGAAAGTCAAACGAAAATGGCTTTAATTAAAGTCAACAGGAGTGGTTCATTCTGATTTTTTAACAGAGAATAATGGGTTACTTAACCAACCAAATGAATATATAGAATATCTATAGTGTAAGCTATTTATGAGGCAAATTTACCCGATTGCATTCTTTCTTCGATTTACCATAGCTGTGGTAAGTCTTTTTTTGTTTGGTACTAGTGTATCTTTTTCGCAAGCTTCAGTTACTCCAGCCACTGGAGGAGAAAGTATATGTTTGAATGCAGGTCCGGCTACAAGTGATTATGTTACCCTTTCAGATATAGTTATTACAGAAGGAAGTGCAACAGATATACAATCTGATAATGCACAAAGAACATTTATTTTGGGTTTTAGTGGAGGCTCATTTGAGTTTGAGGCAGGAATTGGAAGTGTTACTGTGACTGGATCAGGAGTAGATTTGAGTATTGCATCTCCAATTACAGTGACATCAAGTAATATCACAGTAAGAGCAGCCTACTTTACATCATCCGATTTTTCTATTAATAGTATTATTATCTCTGGTATTAGAGTTAGAGCAACTTCGACAGGGAGTGAAGAAATAAGAAGGGCAGGAGGCACTATGTTCGTTAATGGTGATGAACCAGTTGATGTACTCAACCATGCAACCTTAGCTGCTAATAATCCTCCAATAGCGTTATTAGCCGATGACAAATCTTCAGAAATCTGTGTATCAGAATTAATCACTTTTACAGGTTCACCAGGAGGATTAGTAAATTACGAATTTATCTTAGACCCTTCTGGAACCAGAACCTCACTGCAATCAAGTGCTTCTGATACTTATGCTACCTCTACATTGTCTAATGGAGATGAGATTTCTGTTATTGTTACAGATATAAATGGCTGTGAGAATGAGTCAGTTCCATCATCAATTACTGTAAATCCTGGGTTTACAGCAACACTTGATAATTCAGCCACTGCTGATACAAGTTGTGATATGGAGAATATCACTTTTACAGTATTAACTGGAGGTGCACCTACAGGTCCAGTTACGTACGAATTCTTCGTTAATAATGCTTCTCAGGGACCTGCAACTACTACTGCTGCTCTCATGATTTCATCTCTCAATGATAATGATGAAGTATACGCAATTGCTTTTGAGGGTGGGGTAGGTACCTGTTCGGCCACTACACAAACTATTACACAAACCATAATACCAATTCCTGATGATAATTTGGTAGTGGACCCTACTAATTCTACAATTTGTGCTGGTGAGACTGCTGAAATTACTGTAGAAGATAGTGAGATTAATGTTCAATACCAATTACAGGATAATTCTGACAGTAGTCCATTGAGTAGTACTTTCGTTGGAACTGGCTCTGATTTGGTAATCACTAGTTCCGTACTTTCCTCAAATGTTACAATCAAGGTTTCAGCAAGTAGTACTTTAACCGCTAACTGCTCTACTGATTTGTTGAATCCTGATGCTATTACGGTTATAAATCCTTCAGCTCCAACTGCTAGTAACCCTTCTCCCATTTGCGAAATGGATGCCACTCCAGCATTAACTGCTACAGGTACTGGTATTAGATGGTATGATGATATCACACTTTTAAATCAAGTGGGTTCAGGTAGTCCTTTTACTCCAGGTGGTACTGTTGTAGATAATACTGTTGCTGGAACATATCGACTCTATGTAACACGAACAGTTTCAGGGTGCGAGAGTGCACCTTCAATTGTTGATGTGGTGGTTAATTCATTACCATTAGATCGTACAGTTACTCCTGCGTCTGCTGATATTTGTGAAAATTCAACAACCACAGTTACAGTTGGGTCAAGTGAAAACAATGTAAATTATCAATTGCTTAATGCTGCTGATGATACACCCTTAAGTGCTGTTTTTGTGGGTGATGGAGGAAATCTTGTAATTACTTCTAATGCACTCACTTCTACAGTTACGTTAAAGGTAAGAGCTACTACTTCCGATTTATGTGAATTAGATATGACAAATACTTCTGTCATATCTGTATTTGCGCCTCCGGTAGCTAATGCAGGTTCCGCAGATATAATTTGTGAAAGCTTAAGTTATACGGTCACAGATGCTTCTGTAATGAACAGTGCTGGTGTAATGTGGACACATGATGGTAATGGTACAATTACGGGTGGAACAGAAACTACTTTAAATCCTGAATATAATCCAGTAGCACTTGACGTCAGTAGTGTTGTTACATTGACAATGACTGTTAGTGGAAATGGTGGTTGTGCCGATGATGTAGATACGAAAGCGTTAACCGTAGACAGTCCTGCCGCGATCAGTGTACAGCCTACAGCCAACCAGACCTTGTGTGAGGGTGATGTATTGACCCTGAGTGTTACGGCCACCGGTACAGGGTTGACCTATCAGTGGAGTAACAGTGGTGGTGTGATAGC
>CANMSE010000006.1 GCA_947500555.1 uncultured Fulvivirga sp.
AAATCCCCCTCACTTTTAAGAGGACTGCAAAGGTAAATCAACTAAACTAACTTAGCACTAACCTTAAGAGAAAATATTTTAAGATTAGGCTTCTACAGTATCACGAACCACTGTCTCAGTACGATCTGGCCCAACAGATACCATATTGATAGGCACTCCAACGGCCTTTTCTATATAATCTACATATCCTGCAAGTTCACCTGGAAATGAATCGAATTCTTTATTTTCATCTAAACTGCAGTTCCAGCCGGGAAGTGATTCATATATTGGCTCGAGTTTTTCATCTACAATTTCATATGGCAAAATGTCTATTATGTCACCATTCTCTCTCCTGTAAGATGTGCAGACCTTAATTTCGTTAAATACATTTAACACATCAGCCTTCATCATGTAGAGCTGAGTGACTCCATTGATCATTATGGCATATTTCAGCGCAGGTAAATCTAACCAGCCACATCTTCGAGGCCGACCAGTAGTAGCTCCAAATTCATTGCCTACCTTCTGCATAGTCTCACCATCGGCATCAAAGAGCTCTGTCGGAAATGGACCTGATCCCACTCTGGTGCAATAGGCTTTAAAAATTCCATACACTTCTCCTATACTATTTGGAGCGACTCCCAAACCGCTGCAAACACCTGCTGAAGTAGTATTTGAACTCGTAACAAATGGATAACTACCAAAATCAATATCTAAGAGAGAACCTTGAGCACCTTCTGCAAGAACTCTTGAGCCGCCACTTAATTCTGAATTGATCAAATATTCACTTTCAACCAGTTTAAAAGTCTTTAAAAATTCAACTGCTTCGAAAAACTCTTTTTCCAACTGGTCAAGTTGAAAATCAGCCTTGTAAAACTCCAAAATTTGAAGATGTTTCTGAGTCAGTTTTTGATACTTGTCTTTAAAATTAGGAAGAGAGGTGTCACCAACCCTCAGACCTTGTCTGGCTATCTTATCTTGATACGTTGGTCCAATTCCTTTAAGTGTAGATCCAATCTTTTTTGCACCCTTAGATTTTTCATAAGCAGCATCGAGTAACCTGTGAGTTGGCAATATGATTTGCGCTTTTTTCGATATACAAAGATTGTCAAGTACGGAGAGATTGTATTTAGATAAGCCCTCAATTTCCTTCTTAAAAATTACAGGATCGAGTACAACTCCGTTTCCAATAACATTTAAAATGTCAGATCTAAAGATTCCACTTGGAATTTGATGCAAGACATGCTTAATCCCATCAAACTCTAATGTATGACCAGCATTTGGGCCTCCTTGAAATCTGGCTACAACATTATATTTTGGAGCAAGGTAATCGACTACCTTGCCTTTACCCTCATCTCCCCATTGAAGACCTAAAAGTATATCTAGCTTCATTGACTTAAGCGCTTTTTAAGATTGAAACTGCTTTTTCTTCATCACTCTCAATTGTAAAAATTGCATTGAGTTTTGTGATAATCAAAAGTTTTTTTACGCTCTCTGAAGGGTTCAGCAAGCATAATTCACCTCCTTTATTTCTAAACTTGGTTAATATTGTTATCAGAACTCCAATCCCACTACTATTTATATACCGTAATTCAGATATATCAATAAGGCATAACATTCTACCTTCTTGAATTTGATCATTAATTACCTCAATAATATCTATTCCATTATCTTCACCAATTAAATCTCCAGAGAGATTGATCTTTAAAATATCATCTTCTGTCTTGTAATTAAATGTCATACTTTTTCTTTCTTTTCCGTTGTTATTTTAAGTTGACAGTCTCCACAAATACCATAGAGATTCAAAGAATGATGAACTATATCGAAGTTCAACAATTCGCCAACCATAGTTTGAATATTATGTATTCTAGGATCGCAAAACTCTACTACTTTATGACATTCAGTGCATATAAGATGATCATGTTGTTTGTATCCATATGACTTTTCATATTGAGCTAAGTTTCGTCCAAATTGGTGCTTACTAACTAAATCACATTCGACTAATAAATCCAACGTGTTGTATACAGTGGCTCTACTAACGCGATAATTTTTATTTTTCATGCTGATGTAAAGGGACTCCACATCAAAATGACCATCTCTAGAGTATATTTCTTCTAAAATAGCATATCGCTCTGGAGTTTTTCTAAGCCCTTTATTTTCCAGATAAGCTGTAAATATTTTTTTTACTTCTTCGTAAACGCTTTCGTTAAGTGCCATTCGTCTCCTTTAAAGGATTGCAAATATAGGTATTCTTAAATAGTATTAGAGAGTGCCTTCTGGTAAATTATTTAGATTCCAACCTTGATACTTTTACTACACCATCTACAGCTTCCAATTTAGTAGTAAGCAAGTCTAAGTGTCTTGTATCATTAACATATAGCATTATCTCTCCCTCAAAAATTCCTGAATCTGTATCAATTGACATTGATCTCATGTTTACCTTTAATTCGTCTGAAATTATCTTAGTAATGTCGTTAATCAATCCTACTCTATCCGTACCAATTATCTTCATACTCGCCAAGAATGATGACTCATGTAATGAAGCCCACTTAGCTTTCACTACTCTATGTCCATGATTAGCCAATAACTCAGGAGCATTTGGACAGGTAGTTCGATGAATTTTGATTCCTTCGGTTACAGTAACAAACCCAAACACATTATCTCCAGGAATAGGATTACAGCATTTAGACAGTGTATAATCAATAACATCCATGTCTTCACCGATTAGAAGAACATCATCAGATTTTACTTTAACTACTTCTTTCTCAAAAGATTTCGCATCAGAAATTTTTGTTGAGGGTCTAGTCTTTAACGTATTAGGGGGCTTGTATTCTTTAAACCTCCTGAAATCATCATTCTCAATCAAACCTTTACCAGCCCTAAAATATAGATCAAACAGGCTATTCAAGTTAAAATAAGCTTTAAATTTTTCAAGGGTTTCAACAGTACTATCAACTTTGAATTGCTTAAACTTTCTTTGTATCAACTCTTTGCCATCATCAACAATATGCTTTTTATCCTCTTTGAGCCCATCTTTGATCTTCGCCTTTGCTTTTGAAGTTACAACATAGCGTAACCAGTCTTCATTGGGTTTTTGCTTATTTGAGGTTAATATTTCCACTTGATCGCCATTCTTCAAGGTGTAATTAATAGGCACCAGTTTTTGATTGACCTTAGCACCAATACATTTTGCACCAACTTCTGTGTGTATATCAAAAGCAAAATCAAGTGCAGATGCTCCCCTTGGTAATGTCTTTAATTCTCCTTTAGGAGTAAATGCAAATACTTCATCACTAAAAAGGTTACCCCGAAAATCATCAACAAATTCCAAGGCTGAGGAGTCATTTTGTTCGAGCATATCTCTAACTTTTGTTATCCACTGCTCAAGTCCCTCACTACCAGCATCACTTTCTTTATATTTCCAGTGTGCCGCATATCCTTTTTCAGCAATCTCATCCATTCTTCTAGTCCGAATCTGAACTTCAACCCATTGTCCATTTCGAGCCATCACGGTTGTGTGAAGAGATTCGTAACCATTCGTCTTTGGAGTGCTTATCCAATCTCTTAATCTATCAGGATTAGGTTTATAATAGTCGGTTACGGTAGAGTATACCTGCCAACTCGCAGCTTTTTCATCTTCTATTGGAACATCTAATATTATACGTATAGCAAAAAGGTCATATACCTCTTCAAAAGGTATATCTTGTTTTTTCATTTTATTGTAAATTGAAAAAACTGACTTCGGTCTACCTTTAATGACGTAATCTAAATCCAAGTCATTTAAATTTCTTTGAATTGGTCTAACAAAGCTTTTAATAAATTTATTTCTGGCTTCTTTATTGGCAGCAATACGACTTACAAGGTCGTCATAAACTTGTGGTTCGGTATATCTTAAATAAAGATCTTCCATCTCAGATTTAATGGAATAAAGACCAAGGCGATGAGCAAGTGGTGCGTAGAGAAATATAGTTTCTGAAGCAATTTTATATTGCTTATTGACTGGCATACTTTCCAAGGTTCTCATATTATGAAGCCGGTCAGCGAGTTTGACCAAAATGACTCTGACATCTTCTGAAAGTGTAAGGAGCATTTTTCTGAAATTCTCCGCTTGCTGAGAACTTCCCTGATCAAAAACTCCAGAAATTTTAGTTAAGCCATCAATAATCCTCGCGATCTTTTTACCAAAATCCCTTTCTATCTCCTTAATCGTCCAGTCGGTATCTTCAACTACATCATGAAGAAGAGCAGATATAATTGAAGTAGTCCCAAGTCCAATTTCATTAACGCAAATACGTGCTACGGCTATAGGATGAAATATATATGGCTCACCGGATTTTCTGCGTGTTCCACTATGGGCTTCCAAAGCAGTATTGAACGCCTTTCTAATTGCACGTGAGTCGTTTTCCTTTAGAAATGGTTTAGCATTTCTCAAAAGCTGCCGGTACCTTCTTACAATTTCTTTATTCTCTTCTTCTACATCAATCTCAACCATAATTACCCGGCATCTTCAAATTAAAAAAATTAAAAATTACTTATTGCACAATAAGAAATTCTAAATATCTTTGCGCTCCATTTTAAGCGGATGTGGCGAAATTGGTAGACGCACTAGACTTAGGATCTAGCGCCTCACGGCATGGGGGTTCGAGTCCCTCCATCCGCACAAAGAAATACCCTCGATCGCGATGATATATGTCGAGATTGAGGGTTTTTATTTATAATAACATTGCACAAAACCTCTACTACTTTGGATATCACATTAGACAAAAAGAGTTCTACAGAAGCCGTAATTAAAGTTAAGTTAAACGAAACTGATTATCAACCGAGCGTTGAGGAAAAAGTAAAGGACTATGCCAAAAAGGCTAATATAAAAGGGTTTCGTCAAGGAAAAGTACCTGCTGGTCTTATTAAAAAGATGTATGGTAAATCAATTGTTGTTGAAGAGGTAAATAATGTATTATCTAAGTCAATTGGTGAATATGTAAAGGAAAATAATATACAATTGATAGGTGAGCCTTTACCGGACGAAACCAAAACTAAAGCTATCGACTGGGATAATCAGAAAGACTTCGAATTCGATTATGAAGTGGGTATGGTTAATTCTTTTGACTATGACATATCAGCTAAAACAAAAGTCAAGTCCTATAAAATAGAACTTGACAAAAAAGGTCTGAACGAAACTCTCGATAATATTAAGAAACAATTCGGGTCAGTATCAAATCCGGATGTCAGTGTTGAGGGTGATGATTTTTTTGGAACTTTTTCTGAGAATGACGGTGACTTGACAAATGAAACCCTTTTGAAGTGGGATTCTTTAGATAAAAAGCAGCACAAAAACTTTAAAGGTTTAAAACCCGGAGATTCATTAGAGATAGATATTCAAAAATTGGTTTCCGATAATCATGATCTCATGTCATTACTGGAGATCGGACATGATAAAGCTCATGACCTGAAAGGCAAATTCACCTTTACCGTAAAAAATATCAACAGAACGGAACCTGCTGAACTCAATCAAGAACTATTTGACAAAGTTTTTGGTAAGGATTCTATAAAATCTGAAGATGAGTTTATAGAAAGAGTCACAAAAACTGTAGAAGATAATTACAGTCGTGAAACTGACTTATTGCTGAATAGAGATATAAGAGATGCGCTAATTTCAAAAACGAAAATCGAAATCCCAGAAAATTTTCTTAAAAAGTGGTTGTTAGTAAGCAATGAAGGTAAAGTCACTGAAGAAGATATTGAAAAAGAATTTGATGAATATGTTCGATCATTGAAGTGGGATTTGCTCAGAAATAAAATTAGTAATGATAATGAAGTGAAAGTTGAAAATGAAGAGGTTAAAGATCGAGCTAAGCTGATGATCTTAAGCCAGCTGGGTGGCCCTGGAGCTGCTGATCAGCTGAAAGACCACATGGACTCGTTTGCAGACAACTATCTTCAGGCTGAAAATGGCCAAAATTACATGAAAGTGTATAACGAATTAAGAGAAGACAAGATTCTGGAATTGATAAAATCAAAAATTACTCTTAATGAGAAAAAAATAGGCCTTGATGAATTTAAAAAAGTGGCATCAAACTAATTAGATATTATAATTGTTACCTCTAAAGCCCTCCATAATACGGTGGGCTTTTTTGATATTTATATATAAAATCTTACTATCATTGAGTATATTAAAAAGACTTAAAAGTACAAATGAATAATAAAGACGAATTCAGAAAATACGCAATTAAAGATAGAGGTATAAGCGGCTCAACCTTTGATGACTATTCAAGCGCTATCCAAAATATGACTCAGTACGTTATTGAGGAAAGACCAGGAAATTTTCGAGCTATTGATGTTTTTACCCGACTGATTTCTGACAGAATTATCTTTTTGGGAATGGGGATAGATGATCAAATTGCTAATATCATTACTGCCCAATTACTTTTCCTGGAATCCAGTGATCCGAAAAAAGATATCATAATGTATATCAACAGTCCTGGTGGATCAGTCTACGCTGGTTTGGGTATGTATGATACTATGCATTGGGTAAATCCAGATGTTGCAACCATATGTACAGGCTTGGCTGCATCTATGGGCGCAGTGCTTTTGGCAGCAGGTCATGAAAAGAAGAGAGCTGCTCTACCTCATGCGAGAATAATGATTCATCAGCCTATGAGTGGAATGCAGGGACAGGCTTCGGATATGGAAATCTCTTTAAAGCAGACTTTGGAAGTTAAAAAGGATTTGTATAATATCCTTTCTAAGCATAGTGGTCAGAAATACGAGAAAATAGAAAAAGATTCAGATAGAGACTATTGGATGAGAGCTGGGGAAGCAAAGGAATATGGTCTTATTGATGAAGTACTCATTAAGAAATGATTAAATGTCAGAAGTAACTTGTTCTTTCTGTGGGCGAAATAAAAAAGATGTAGATCTGATGATTTCGGGTATCCACGCACATATCTGTGATAAGTGCATCACCCAGGCAAATCAGATACTGTCTGAAGAAAAAAAGACAGGCGTCACTACAAGTGGGGCTCCAAGTTTCAACTTGGTAAAGCCAAAAGAAATGAAAAAGTTTCTCGATGAATTCGTCATTGGTCAGGATGAGGCAAAGAAAGTTATGTCTGTTGCTGTTTATAATCACTATAAACGTTTGATGCAGAAACCTTCTGATGATGACGTGACAATTGAAAAGTCTAATATTATTATGGCCGGAGAGACTGGTACAGGTAAAACCTATCTCGCAAGAACTTTGGCTAAAATATTACAAGTTCCTTTCTGTATTGCAGATGCAACAGTTTTGACAGAAGCAGGTTATGTGGGTGAAGATGTAGAGAGTATTTTGACAAGGCTTCTGCAAGCAGCTGATTATGAGACAGAAGCAGCTGAGCGTGGTATTGTGTACATAGATGAGCTAGACAAGATTGCTCGTAAGTCAGATAACCCTTCGATAACTAGAGACGTGAGTGGTGAAGGGGTTCAACAAGCCTTACTTAAACTTTTAGAGGGCACAACAGTAAATGTACCACCTCAAGGGGGGAGAAAGCATCCTGATCAGAAAATGATTTCGGTCAATACAGAAAATATATTATTCATTTGTGGAGGTGCTTTTGATGGTATTTCCAGAAATATTGCCAAAAGACTGAATACAAGACCTCTTGGTTTTACATCTTCAGAGGATGCTCTCCAGCCAGGTGATGTTGAAAGTGATAACTTATTACGGTATATAACTGCTCAAGATTTGAAGAGTTTTGGACTTATTCCTGAACTGATAGGGCGACTTCCTGTGCTTACTTATTTGAATCCGTTAGATGAATCAGCACTTTCTAAAATATTGACCACACCAAAGAATGCTTTGGTGAAGCAATATGAAAAGCTATTTGCCATGGAAGATATTGAGGTTGATTTCAAGAAAGGTGCGATTGATTTTATAGTAGCAAAGGCCATGGATTACAAATTAGGCGCACGAGGGTTGAGGTCAATATGCGAAGCCATAATTAATGATGCCATGTTTGAGTTACCATCATCAAAGGATACATCTAAGCTTATAATTACCAGAGCTTATGCGGAAGAGAAATTTAACAAGTCAAAGTATGGCAAATTAAAAGTTGCCTAGGTATTTACCTGCAAATATTTGACAATGAGTTTCGCAGTGTTTTTAGATGCTGATCCTATATCTAGTAATTTCTTAATATCCTGATAATCATCTAATATTTGTTCTTTTACTGAGTCATCTTTTAGTAAGAGTTGCAATTCCTTATTTAATCTAGCAGTATTAAAATCATCCTGGATCAATTCAGTTACTACCTTTTTGTTGGCTATCAGGTTAACGAGTGAGATGTAACCAATTTGTATGACCATTCGTCCGATCCAATAGGAAATACGACTTGTCCTGTAAACTACGACTTGTGGCGTACTCAAAAGAGCAGTTTCAAGGGTAGCAGTACCTGAGGTGACAATGGCTGCTTTTGACTTTGCAAGTAAATTGTAGGTCTCTCCAGTAAAGAATTCCACATTTTCTAACCCATCCAAGATGCCATAGATGCTCTGGTCAATATTATCCACCTTAGCAATTACAAAGTGTATATGATCATTTTGTTTTATCGTATTGCAGATTGTACTAATAACGTTTTTAACTTCTTGGACTCTACTTCCCGGTAAAACAGCTACAATATCCTTTTCTTTATTATTAATATTAACATCTACGACATCATGTTTCTTTATAGCATCTAAAACCGGATTTCCAACATAATCTACCTCCCAATTATATTTCTTATAAAAGTCTTTCTCAAAAGGTAAGATAACAAACATCCGGTCTACCAATCGCTTTATTTTCCAGGCTCGCTTCCTATTCCATGCCCATACTTTTGGGGTAATGTAATAATAACATCGGATGTTATTCTTTCTCAGAAAGGAAGCTATTTTAAGATTGAAGCCACCATAGTCAATGAGTATGACCACATCAGGCTGAAATTCCAAGATGCTGGATTTTGCTTCCTTTAAAAATTTTGAAATTTTTGAGAGGTTTAGTAATACCTCTATAAATCCCATAAAAGCCAAATCCTTATAATGCCTATCAATCTCGACACCTCTCTGCTTCATTTCATCTCCTCCAAAACCACGAAATTCAGATTTAGCATCTAATGCTGAGATACTCTCAACCAGATTTCCTCCATGTAAATCCCCGGATCTCTCTCCAGCAATTAGATAATACTTCATGAATCAATCACCAAAATATTCAACAAAATTTCTTGGAGTCTCATATAACTTTATTGAATGTAGTTTTGCATTATGAGATATTGCAGGAAGTTCAACCTTCAATATTTTCCAAAATTCAATGGCCAAATTTTCGGTACTCGCCATCTTATCTTTCATGAAATCAACATCCAAATTCAGGTTCTTATGATCTACCCTGGATGTAACTTTACTTCTAATGAGCTGGCTTAACTTTTTTAAATCAACTACAAAACCTGTATCAGGGTCTGGAGTGCCTTTGACAGTAACTATAAGTTCAAAGTTGTGTCCATGCCAATTTTCATTAGCACAGGGCCCAAATACTGCTTCGTTCTGCTCGCTAGACCAATTAGAATTATAAAGCTTATGTGCTGCGTTAAAATGCTCGTGTCTACTTACGAAAATCATATCACTTACTTGAAGTGCAAAGATAGTAAAGCCATAATTTTTAAATACTTTTTAAGTTATTCATTGTTATTAGGTTATTTTGCCAAAAACTAAAATAGAAATGATTGTAGTAACTGGAGCTGTAGGTTTTATAGGTAGTCAACTTATCGAAAAACTTAATATTGAAAATTACAATGATATTGTAGCCGTTGACAAATTTGATAGAGAGGACAAAAATAAAAATATTGAAAATCTAACCATTCTTCATAAGATAGATCGTGGCATATTCATTGATTGGTTGGAAGAAAATGCTGCTTCAGTTGAATTTGTTTTTCATATCGGAGCCAAAACTGATACTACTCTTTTTGATGTTGATCTTCTGACTAAGATGAACACGGAGTACACAAAATCTATTTGGAAAATCTGTATTAAATCTCAAATACCTCTAGTTTACGCGTCATCAGCAGCAACCTATGGTCTCGGAGAACATGGTTATGATGATGATGAAGATACTGTATCAAAGCTCAAACCATTAAACCCCTATGGCCAATCGAAACAGGATTTTGACGTATGGGCATTAAAGCAAGAAGAGAAACCTTTCTTCTGGGCAGGCCTGAAATTCTTTAATGTATATGGTCCAAACGAATATCACAAAGGTCGTATGGCTTCTGTAGTATGGCATGCATACAATCAGATAAAGAACACTGACGCAATGAAACTCTTCAGGTCACACAATCCCGATTTCAAGGATGGAGAGCAAATGAGAGATTTTGTTTATGTCAAAGATGTCGTTGAAGTGTGCTATTGGCTAATGCATCATAGGAAAAATGCAGGGATCTACAATCTCGGAAGCGGAAAGGCTCGTACTTTTCTAGATCTCACTAAAGCCGTTTTTAAAGCTATGAATAAAACGGAGGATATCTCATTTATCGACACGCCAATTGATATCAGGGATAAGTATCAATATTTCACTGAAGCCAATATGCATAAGCTCAAATCAATTGGCTATTCAAAAAAATTCCACACCCTGGAAGAGGGTGTGGAAGATTATGTAAAACATCATTTACAATAAGTATTCTAAATATTTATTGTCTTAATCAGTTATTAGGAGTCAAATTGACTGTACCAGTGTAGGGAATCTGGACTTCATTATCATCTTCATCGAAAAAAGTACGAACAGACGTCCAGTTCAAATCAATTGTTCCATCTTCATTAACCACTCCATCAACAAGTACCTCAGGGGTAGTTACTAATTCTTGACCTACAATATCAGATTCGCAAACGAATAGAACCCCAAGTACAGGGTCACCGAAACCTAATCCATCTAAAAATCCGAAATTAATATCATCCACCTCATATCTTCCAGGAAAGTTAGTAGCTGGATTACCTGAATCAATGAATATGTTAATGTTTTCAGATCTAACGAATGTTTCAACTCCCATATTATCAGTTCCTGTCACTCTAGCCGTGTAAGATCCATTAAGAACTCTATCAGAATAGCATACATCTAATGCCCAAATATCCAATGTAAATGTTCTTGACTTAGGTTCTTCTTGCCCATCTGTGACAACTACGGTAATAATTTCATTATAACCGAATTCAATCTCTGGGGTTTCTGGGTCATCTCCAAATTCAGCTGGTACCACATATTCAACAGTTAAAGTACCACTAGTTTGACCTACTGCAGAACCCACCGAAGTAGAAACCGTACCTATATCCTCAGGTTGTACAATATTTGATAGTGATGCTGATATACCTGCTATAGTTCCAGGTGCATCAACTATATCTATAGTAAATACGAGTGTCTCTCCTGCCGAAGTCCAATAAAATAGACCACCTCTATCATCCGAGGCCTCAATCGCTTCTGCTGAAACACCAACATAACCCCATGGACCATCTATAGGAACTGGAGGTCTTGCATCTTCAAAATCATCAACACAAGAAGTGAAAATTACTCCCAATGCTAAAACAGTTAGTAAAATCTTTTTCATAAGTTTAAATTATAGGTTGAACAAATTTAATTATTAAGTTTTTTAAAATTTTGCACTTTTCCGTTGTTGTAATACTCCTCGGCATATGTCGTGCCATCTAAATTATAATAGACCCATCTACCGTGCTTTTTATTATTTTTAAAGAATCCTTTTTTTAATACTCTACCTTTTTCATCATAATAAGTTGCTGTTGAATCTAATTTCCCTTTTATCAGTGGTATATCAGAAATTAATTGACCATTCTTATAGAATTTTTTAAGATACATGGTCGTATCCATATTATACATAGCTTCTATTAATAATTCGCCAGATCCGTAAAAAGCTTTACTCATTCCATTCTTTTTTCCAAAAGAATAGGTTTCCAATTTTTTAACGTTACCAGCATAATAATATTCTTCTTTCAGGCCATGCAACAACATATTTTCATATGGTTCTACTTTTTGTAATTTACCATTTTCATTATATTTTCTATAAATATACTTACCATCCTCACTGCTAAACAGCTCTTGAGATTCCATAATTGAATCATTGGCGTGTCTTGAAAGTATCCTTACCGTTGAATCAATTCTATTCTCACTGCATGAGCTAAGCAAAAGAAACGTACCGTAAATCATGAGCCTTTCAAAATTTTGAAACATTCTTCTTGACGTCCAAAAATGTGTACACATAATAAATATATACCGTTATTTACATCAATACTTACCAAATTACATTCAGAATTAGATCCACCACACCTCTTGTTCAGAATAGTCTTACCGCTTAAATCCTTCAAGCTTATTTCAGCATTCAAATTAGACAGCAAGTCAACTTTTAAATAATCAGTGAACGGATTAGGATAAACCACGTAGTCCCTAGTAACATTTTCGTCATTTGTTACAGCGGCAATAAGTTCCCCTTTGCTAATACAACTATTATCATCCAAATTTGCCAGTGGATTGTAATTAATGGCCGAACTATCAGTACAACCTTTAATGATCTCATATTTACAACCTGAGTTTAACTCTGCTGCCTGATTATAGTTTAAGGATAATAAGTCAGTACACCCCAATAATATAGGCTTAGTCTCATTTTCAACTAATCTATACCTATTTTCAAGTACCAAACCCTCTTTATAAGTACTTATGGAAGAACTATTCCAGAGTACCATAACACTATCAATAGATTCATAATCACCCAAGCCAAAATGAATTATTTTAGAAAGCTCCGAAGCATAAGATGATCCACTAATAACAAGTTTTCTAAGAATAGAATTTTCCTTATATAATCTTACTTCTGCTCCCACAGTACTACTTGAATCATGCCTGAATAAATCGAATTGGATCCAGTTATTACTATTACCAATAGTGTTTTCATAAAACAAAACTCTATTGGCATCAACGATATCATCAGTTTTCAAAAATACATTTGAAACAATAAGATCTAAATCTCCATCATTATCCCAATCAGAATAAACTGCACCCCTTCCATGATTTGTATCTCCTAACCCTGTGGAATTAGTCACATTGTCAAAAGTAGTACCATTGAATGAGTACAACTTATTGGCGTCAACCCTATCCGTGTTCAATTCTTCCACACTACTGATAAAACCGTTCGACACAAACAGGTCTGTATTTCTATCATTATCAAAATCGAAGAACAATGAACCCCAACTTGTAGAGTTATTTCCAGCAGGAGTAAATTCAGATTCTATTCCATATTCGAAAGACATATTACTGTAGGTAGTATCTGACTTATTGCTAACTAAAAATTGATTAGAACCAATATTCGTCAGATAGAAATCCTCGAAACCATCATTATTAATATCAAAATTAGCTACCCCCATACCATATAAACCAGAACCTAAATTGGTATCAGCAGTTACATCATAAGGCAAGGCTTCATTGAACTCAATCAAGGAATTTGGCTCAATCCAATCCCCAAAATCATTAACAATGTATAATTGGCTATTGGTCTTCCCAAATCCAAAATTACCTGCTATTCCAGCTAGTGAACAACCGTTATTTTGATCTATCGATGTTTCAACTTTCTCAAACTTAAAATCACCTTTATTCAAATAATAATCATTTGTATAACAATCATGATTATAACTAACAAAATCATTATTTTCATCAAATCTGATGTCAATTTTGTCAATGTAGTTAAGTGAAACTATGTCTAAAAGGCCATCATTATTAAAATCTATAAGAACGACACCATGAGTCCAGGGCTTTTCCTCAATACCTGTATCCGTTTGGATGACGAAATTAGCTCCTTCTATATTTCTAATTAACTTTAGAGTTTCGCCTTTATAAGTACCAATTATTAAATCCTTGAAACCATCATTATCTAAATCTCCAGCCGACCCAGACATTGAGTTATAACTATCTAATCTGTTATTCCAATGCTGTACAAGCTCCTTTCCATATAGGTTTTTATAAATACCATCAGAACTAGTACCTCCGGTGAAATAAAAGTCTTCAAAACCATCATTATCAAAATCGAATACCACAACACCACCACCCATTAGAATACCACTAGTGTGAACATGGTTCAAACCAATTTCTTGTGATATATCTCTGAAAGTTTGTCCTGATACCATCTTTTGAGTTATTGTAACAAATAAAAGGGTAATAATGATTCGAAACATTAAACATTTAGAGTATAGGGCCGGAGTTAACTCCGACCCTTTACAACAACATTACAAATGCAAATGCATTTAATTAATTATTCTGTAGCAGGTACCAGCGTATTTTCACACGTAATTGTAGCATTACCAAGATCAATCCACTGTATATTAAATATATTAGTTTCAGGATCATGATTGCCAGTACCAACAATATTAAACTGACCTTGTGCAGATGAGTTTAATAAAGTATTACATACATCTAAGAATATGTGTGGCTGTTCTTCATCAAAACCAAATCCAACGTAATATTCTAGAGCGACATCGGAAAATTGAAAAAATACAACTCCCGTCTGTGTTATATCGACTTCCTTATCAACTGCCAATCCTGGCGCTTGACCAAAAGCATCATTTGAGCAAGGTGCAGCAGCATCTGTAGGGTTCATAATGTACTTTCCTGCAACAATTTCAGACGGACATCCAACGAAAGCAAACCAGGTGGTTGTAAAACTCGCAGTTCCTGTCGCCTGAGTAATGTTATTCGAGACGTTTGAAACAGGAGTTCCACCTACCTGTTGCGTAGAAGGGTATGTTCTTCCATCAGTTAAAATGATCTCATTTCTGAAATTAAAGAAATCACCCCCATCTAAGTCACTAAATGAACCCAAACCTACAAGCACAGCTAACTCATTAGAAGTGTAACCCCGTGTTATAACACCATTTCCTGCATCAAAATCTGCCTGGGAAAATGATTCCCACAACACTTCAAATGAACTGGTATCCGCAGAAAAATCAACAAAAGTCATATAGACGTTCACTACATCAATGTTCTTATTCTCCGAATAAAGAGAATACTCTAATGCCGAAGCTTCCAATTCCAACAAGTTCAAGAAAGACTGTGTCGGGCTGGAAAACTGAACTCTCAAATTTGCACCATCACTGGTATCCGGAATTCTCGTCAAGTCTTCATCCTCACATGACCATATAGTCATAGCCATGGACGATATAAAAAGTATATTAAATATTTTTTTCATCTTTTCTAATTTTCTTAGTTAATATCCCAAAAAACACGATCTGTTGCAATCACTTTCTGAGAAGGCGCATTTACATTTAACTGTAAATTACCTATATCATAAGGTAATGATACCGGAAACGATCTCGTTTGAACAGTCTGAGGTAAAGCATCAGCATTACCATCATGAAGCACTGGAAAACCAGTTCGTCTTATGTCGTTATAACTTACTGTTGAATTTCCAAATTGTGCTATCCACTTTTGGATCATTATAGCTTCTAATCCAATTGCATCATACTGTGCCAATGCATCATTGATGTAAGGACGGTATGTTGTTGCACTATCTATTGCAGGAGCACCAGCAATAGCTGCGAACTCATTCACTTTTTTAAATGATGCATCAATAGCTTCGTCTAATAACGTACGAGGATTTCCAGGACCACGACCTACTTCAGCTAATTCAGCTTGAATAAACAAAACCTCGCCATAATCAATGAGCCTTTGAGGAGTAGAACCTACGCCAGTAACCTGTCCTTCCAATAATGTAGCCGCATTAGAAGCAATACCCCCTGCACCATCATCAAACCTTCCACCAAAAGGATATAAACCTCCTAGAGATTGTGAAGAACTCTGATCAAAACCTTCATTAGGATCTATATTAAACGAAAACGCATAAATAGATAAGAAGGGTGAACCAGCGTCCGAAGGGCAATACGCACAAGGATTTTCAGCATCGCCATCAACTGCCCCGGAAGGTAATTGATTAAAGAAATAATACGGAATTCTTGGATCTACAGTAGCCGGAGTAGTAGGGAAAGTACCGCCATGACCGAAATTATCCTGCCCTCTCATTGTCTCATAAAAGAATGGATCAATATAATTACCGCCTCCAGCTGTCCACTCAAATGCAAATCCTGGATTTCTATTTTCAGGATTAAACGAGGTGCCATAACCTAACTCTAAGTCGTCTTCAGCAGATTGAATAACACCATCTGCCAATACAGCAGCCACGTCAGCTGAGACATCTCTAGTATCTCTGATGTTATTAAGCATTCTCAATTTCAACGAGTTAGCTGCCTTAATCCATTGTTCAACATTACCACCAGTGGAATAAACATCACCACTAACGGTAAGTAAACCTGCATCTCTCGCAGCCTTAAGATTTAAAACTGCCTGATCAAGTAAGGCCAGCAAATCGTCATAGACGTCAGAACCATTATCAAAAACTGGAAATTCCAAGTTTTGACCCTGACCTATTTCAAAATAAGGAACATCACCCCATAAATCAACAACCGTAGACATAGTATATGCTCTAAGCGTCTGGGCCACTCCCAAAGAACCAAGATCTCCTGCCTCTGTTGATTGAGCAATTGCTGATTGTAAATCAGTCAAAATACCTGCGTAAATACTAGTCCAAGCAACACCTATAGTAAAGTCGTTACCTTGTAGACCGTAATCATTTATGAATCCTCTTTGTACCCAGTGTCTCGACACCGTTCCAGTATACAACCCAAGACCACCACTCCCATTTGCAACTGTATACGCTAAATTAACCTCTGCTGCTGTAAGTAACTGACGGGTTGGTACACTTAATGGGTTATTAGGATCCTCGTTTATTTCTAAAAAGTCATCTTCACAGCTGATCATCAATAATGACACAAAAGCTAATAAGACAATTTTATATTTAAATATATTTTTCATCATCATTCGTATTAAAATGTTACGCTTAAATTAAACCCATATCTTCTTACCGATGGAGAAGAAGTAAATTCGTAACCTTGCAAGTTTGTATTACCAAACGTATTAACTTCCGGATCAAAGTTTGAAGCTTCAGGGAAGTTAGGCGCATTGTACCACAAATTACGTCCTGTAATTGAGAGTCTTGCCGAACCAAATGGAGTTTTATCAATTAATGCCTGAGGGAAATTATAAGACAACGCGACTTCTCTTAATCTGATAACAGTCGCATCCCAAATATTCCATTCATCCTGACCATTGATTGCAAAAGTATTACCAAAATAAAGTGTATTCACTTCAACCATCGTGAAGTTCTCAATCTTCTGACCACTTTCATCTCTTATAGCCTCCCCTGTATTTGCGTCTCCGTAAACTCCAGGAATTATTTGGTTCATTTCACGATCTTCCGTGTCTTCAGTCACACCTCTACCAAGTAAAGAAAGGTTAGTTACTGAATATAAATCACCACCTTGTCTCCAGTCGATTACAGCAGAAAGTGATATGCCTTTCCAACTAAATGTATTCGTAAATCCTAAAAGAAAATCTGGATTTGGATTTCCTATGATTTCTGGTGTTAACGCTCCAATCAATTGTCCATCGGCAGGATTTATTAGAAGATTTCCTTCATCATCTCTTGCAGCCGTTGTACCTCTGATTAGACCATATTGTTCTCCAGGAATATGAACTGATTGAACAGATCCTGCAAAAGTATTACCAAGTACCAATTCTTCCGTTCCAGCTCTAAGCTCCTCAACAACATTATTATTGTGCGTAAACGCTGCACTAACATCCCATTGAAAACCATTACTTAGCTTAACCGGGGTAGCGTTCAGAGTCACCTCAATACCTTGATTGCTTAATTCTCCACCGTTAGTAACAAACTGAGTAAATCCAGATTCTGCAGGAATGGCAACATTGACAATCTGATCGGTAGAAACTCGATCATACACCGCTATATCAAATCCGACTCTATTATTCAGAAACTTCATTTCTAAACCTAGTTCAACTTCAGTTGTTCTTTCTGGCTTAAGGTTAGCATCTCTATCAATATTTGATTGAGTGGCTCCAGCACCAGCACCTGTACTACCAGTAAACGGCAAAGCAGTAGCGTTAGCTGCAAAAATACCTGTTGAATTAAGCAAAAATACTGGTACAATTTGGTATGGAGCAGTATCTGCACCAACTTGAGCCCAGCTTGCTCTCAATTTACCAAAAGAAAGCACGTTTGATTGAATATCAAAGGCATCAGTAAATACAAATGAGGTACTTACAGCTGGATAAAAGAAGCTTCTATTATCTTTTGGAAGTGTAGAAGACCAATCGTTTCTACCTGTTAAATTCAAAAATAGAAAATCTTTATAACCAAATGATAAATCTGCATAAACACCATATAATCTACGTTGAGTGAAATTACCACCTGATGGCACTACAGCATTTGTATTATCAATGTCAATAATGTTGAAATCTACCATGCCAATCCCAGTAAACTGCTGCTGCTCTGCCGTTCTTTGGTTAATATTATGCCCAACTAGACCTCTAAAGCTCACATCTTCATTAATATCTTTAGTGAAGGTAGCTATGAGGTTAGACTCAATTTCCTGAAATCTAACAAAATCATCAATTACCTGACCTGAACCACCCGCACCTCTAGAACCAGGGCGGAAATAATCCTGCGATCTTTGATTGTAACCCGTCACTCCAAGTTTGTACGTAACATTAATCCAATCCAATATATCATAACCCAGGTTAAATGAAGCAAAATATCGATCAGTTTCGGAATCAATACCAGCATTCTCCACAGACCATAATGGGTTATCAGCTTGACCAGTACCTACAAAGAAAGCATTGGCTCCATTTAAAGGATTCTGGAATGGTTGTCCATGTAGGTCCCAATTTCTTCCTAAGTAAAGTGTTCGACCAAAAGCAGACCCATTTCCAATAGCGTTATTCGCGCCACCCTGAAAAGTATGTTGAACAGAGCTGGTATATTGAAGATTTGCACCTACACTTAATCCATTATCAAGTTGAGTTGTCCCACCTAAACTAATAGAAGTTCTGTTAAATTCATTGTTCGGCACAACACCTTCTTGCTGTGTTCTTGAAATAGTCATTGAGAAAACAGACCTTTCATTACCTCCTTGTACATTTATACTATTTTCTAAGGTACCTCCAGTTTGGAAGAAATCTTCTACATTATCTGGATAGGCCTGATAAGGTACTGTCGTTCCCCACAATTCTTCGAAACCAATTACACCGTCATACCAGTGAGGAATAGTAGTTCTTTGCGCATAATTTCTTGCCCCTACGAACGGAGCACCCCAAGAACCATTAACTTGAGAATAGTTAAAGTTAGTTCCTGTTCCATACGAATTTTGGTAATCAGGAAGGTTAGCTACTTCTTCAATAGCATAAGAAGTGTTAAAAGTTACTTCTAAACCCTTTCTTGATGCAGCTGAACTACCCGACTTAGTTGTAATAACAATTACACCATTCGCAGCTCTAGAACCATAAAGTGCCGCTGCTGCTGCACCCTTCAAAACGTTCATGGATTCAATGTTATTTGGATCTAAATCTTGAATACGAGATCCAAAACCTCCTCCTCCAGTCAACTGGTCATTGCTAAAACCCGCTCCTGTTCCATTGGTAGCATTATTGTAAGGAACACCATCAACGACAAACAAAGGTTGATTATTTCCTAAAAGAGAAGAATTTCCCCTAATTGTAATTCTGGTTGCACTACCAGCAGCACTACTTGAGCCACCAATATTAACACCAGCTACTTTTCCTTGAAGTGCTCTTAAAGGATCTGGCTCAGAAACTTGCTGCACCTTATCTCCATCAACACGCTCAACTCCGTAGCCCAGTGCTTTAGCTTCTCTTTGAATACCAACTGCCGTCACTACAACCTCTGAAAGTTGCTGAACATCAGGAGACATTTGTAAATCAATTACAGACCGTGCTCCAACTTCAACTTCTTCAGTAGCCAGACCTATAAATGAAAAAACTAAGGTACCACCATCTGAAGGAACAGATAATTTAAAGTTACCATCAATATCAGTAACAGTACCTGTGGTTGTACCTTTTAGTACAACGTTAACACCAGGTAGGGAGGAACCATCCTCAATAGAGGTGATTTTACCCGAAACGGTGCGTTCTTGAGCCCACGAATCGCTAAATGCGAATGCGAACATCAACATGAAACTAAGCAGTAAAAACTTCTTCATATTGTTTTGTTTAGGTTAAAAATTAAAAATAGTTTGGGTTAAACTTAGAATAAAATTCCGAAAGGATGAACAAAACGTTTAAAAAAATAACGCAAAATGGGGTGTTAATAGAATATCATTCGTCACCTATTTTAAATTCATCCCCTATATTGGGGGGTAATATGAAAATAACTAAATTTTAACTACTTTAAATTCAATTCTTCGGTTCAATTGTCGATTTTCAGGCGTGTTATTTTGGACTAAAGGTCTGCCTGCACCAAATCCTTTAGTATTTAATTTAGTGGGAGCTACACCTTGTTCTAACAAAAATTGATAAACGCTCTTAGCCCTTTTCTCTGATAATGATTGATTATACTCTGGACTACCCACATTATCGGTATGACCGGATATTTCAATTCTCAGATTGGGGTTAGCTTTAATGAATCGTGTTATCTTCTTTAGCTCAGTTTTAGATTTATCTTCCAGCTTATATTCATTAGACTTAAAAAATATGTTGTTTAGCTTAGTGTGGGCATTAATCTTTATGGGGTCGAGTGGTATATCCTTACTTAAGGACTTAATATCCTCCCCCAGTTCAAATGAAAATGTGTAACTCTTAAAAAGATAACCGGGCTTCTCTACATATAAGGCATATTCTGAACCTTCTGTCAGTACCACTAGATAAGAACCTGTAACTGAATCTGACTTCACCAATGAAACCCTTTTATCTCTTTCCAGGTCATAAAGTTCAATAGTCGCCCCTAATGGTTGGTCACTCTCCGCATCAGTAACCATTCCCGCTATCCAGGAAGCTCTATATTTAACTTTGTGAATTTCTGGCAGGTCAAACTCATATATAATCCCTTTCTTATCGGATATATTGTCTTCATTGGAATAGTATCCCTTATCTCCTTTTGAATTGATAAATAAGGATACCTGATCCTGCCCATTATTTATAGGAGCACCCAGATTAATTGGAGCTAACCAATTATCCTCCCTATTGCTGTAGTAGATGTCAAAACCACCAAATCCGGGAAGACCATTGGTAGAATAGTAAAGCACTTTATTATTAGGGTGTATAAAAGGAGATACTTCATCACCTGCTGTATTAATGCTTCTTCCCATATTTACCGGCTTTTTCCAGTCGTTATCATCACTTTTATATGACACCCATATATCTCTACGTCCAACTCCACCACCTCTATTTGAAATAAAATACAATGTTCTTCCATCTGCGGATAAAGAAGGTTGCGAGTCCCAGGAAGATGAATTGACATTTGGTCCTAAATTGACAGGATTTGACCATTCACCTCCATTTTTTTCACTTATATATAGGTCACAACTACCAAAACCTCTTCGACCATAGCATGACGTAAATATAAGTGTCCTACCATCAGCTGATAAAGTACATGTGCCCTCGTTAAACTCAGAGTTTATATTTTCAGAAATTGATGCAGGGGTAGACCAATCACCAGACTCATCTTTTCTACTTATAACAAGGTCTTCGTCATACTCTGAAGTTGTCCCTAATCTACGCGTATATATAAGATAGCTCCCATCAACTGAAACAATGGGGAAATACTGCATCGGAAAAGAATTCACTTTGTCATTAAGCGGTCTCGGTTGGAATTCTGAAATAGTCTTTTGATTTTCAATACCGAACTGAGCGTTTCTCAATATTGAGTTAGCCTCTTCCACTCGTTTTTTATTTCGAGGATTGTAGGCCAAATACTTTTCTATATTCTCTATGGCTTGCAAGTATTTATCCTGCTTTAAATACAACTCCCCCAATTCAAAATAAGAAGGGCCATTGTTTCCTTCATTCAAGGAAATAACTTTAAAAAAAAGCTGTTCCGCCTGCTCTAAGTTTCCTTTAGCCTTTCTAATTACCGCGAGACGGAAATAGGCTTCATGAAACTTTTTGTCCTTTGCTATCGCTTGCTCCAGTAAACTAGCAGCCTGAACATACTGGCCTCGAACTCTAAAATTATCTGCTTCATAATAAAGTTCAGCAGCTTTCTTTGACTTGGTACTAAGGCTTCTTTGTGCAATAAGGTTGAACTGACAAGAAAAGATAAAAAGTATTAAAAGGAACGCTCTATTCATAGAAATCTAAACTATGAATCTAAAACGACATTTACCAGACTATATTTTTGTGGTAATCGTGTCTTTGGTAGTCGCTGCTTTCAACGTATTTAATAGTAGCGATGCTATAGTCATTGGACCGACTCCTCCTGGTACTGGGGTTATAAATCCTACTTTTTCTGAAACCTCCTTAAAATCAACGTCCCCGCTTAATTTATAACCACGCTCATTTTCATCAGTTGGTATACGAGTAATTCCAACATCTACCACGGCTGCTCCTTCTTTCACCATCTCTGCAGTGATTAACCCAGGCTTACCTGTAGCAACAATCAAGATATCGGCTTGCTGAGTGTACATTGACAGGTTAACCGTGTGAATATGGCAGACCGTTACCGTAGCATATTCATGATAAGCCATAATTGAGCTCATGGGAGCTCCAACCGTTCGACTATTTCCTACCATAACACAATGCCTGCCTTTCATCTCTACATGATAGCGTTTCAGCAATTCAAGGATTCCAAAGGGTGTTGCAGGTAATAATCCTGGATTTTTAGAAGTTATACGCCCATAATTCTCATTCGTAAATCCATCAACATCTTTATGAGGCAATATTCTATCAGTGACTTTTATTCCCGAAATATGCTTTGGCAGAGGAAGTTGAACTATTACACCATCAATATCCTCATCAGCATTAATCCTATCGATCTCTGACATTAACTTAGCTTCAGAAATAGTCTCAGGAAAATTTAGCAAAGTATATTCAAAACCTACCTTTTTACATGCTTTGATCTTGTTATTGACATAGGTCTGACTCGCCCCATTATCTCCTACTAAAATAGCTGCTAAATGTGGTGCTCTATTCCCAGCGGATTTGAGTAAAGAAACCTCGTCAGCAATCTCATTTTCAATATCTGTAGCGACTTTACGGCCATCAAGAATAGTAGCACTCATATTTAATCTAATTTTAATACTGCCATAAATGCTTCCTGTGGTATTTCTACATTACCTACCTGACGCATTCTTTTCTTACCTTTTTTCTGTTTTTCGAGAAGTTTTCTCTTTCTGGAAATATCCCCACCATAACATTTCGCTAATACGTTTTTACGCATAGCTTTTACAGATTCGCGTGCTATAATTTTAGTGCCGATAGAAGCCTGAATAGCAATTTCAAACATCTGACGAGGGAGCAGTTCTCTCAGCTTTTCACAAAGTCTTTTACCCCATTCATAGGCTTTGTCTTTGTGAACAATGGCCGATAATGCATCGACTTTCTCTCCATTAAGCATAATATCCAGCTTAACCATAGTTGATTGTCTGAAACCAATTAACTCATAATCCAAAGATGCATAGCCTCTGGAAAGTGTTTTAAGCTTATCAAAGAAGTCGAATACTATTTCTGATAGTGGTAATTCGAAAGTCAGCTCGACCCTATCTGAGGTTAGATAAACTTGGTTCTTGATTATCCCACGTTTATCGATACAAAGACTAATTATATTACCTATATAGTCTGCTTTGGTAATAATTTGAGCTCGAATGAATGGTTCTTCAATATGCGAGATTGTATTAGGTTCTGGCATCTCAGAAGGTGCATTGATATCTTGTGTAGAACCATCTGTTTGAATGGCATGGAATTGAACTGAAGGAACTGTTGTAATCACAGTCATATCAAATTCTCTCTCTAGCCTTTCCTGCACAATTTCCATATGAAGCATTCCTAAGAAACCACAGCGAAAGCCAAAGCCAAGAGCCGCTGAAGTCTCTGGTTCCCAAATCAACGCGGCATCATTCAGCTGTAGTTTTTCCATTGAAGCTCGTAGCTCCTCATATTCACTAGTTTCCACCGGATATATACCTGCAAAAACCATTGGCTTAACACTTTCAAATCCCTTTACGGCCTCACATGGATTATCTACATGCGTGATAGTATCTCCAACCTGAACTTCTTTGGCCACTTTGATGCCTGAAATAATGTAACCTACATCACCGGCACTAATTTCTTTCTTAGGCTGCTGTTTAATTCTTAAAACTCCAATTTCGTCAGCGTCATAAGTTTTTCCGGAATTGACGAATTTCACTTTGTCCCCTTTTTTGAGAGAGCCATTAAAAACTCTGAAATAAACTTCAATTCCCCTAAAAGGATTAAATACAGAGTCAAAAATCATGGCTTGTAAAGGTGCATCTACATTTCCTTCAGGTGATGGAATACGTTCAATGATAGCTTTCAGAATATCATCAATACCAAGACCTTCTTTAGCACTTGCATGAATTACACTTTCTGGGTCACAACCTATTAGTTCGACTATCTGATCTGTGACTTCCTCAGGCATGGCACTGGGTAAGTCAATTTTATTTAGGACTGGAATTATCTCAAGGTCATGCTCTAATGCTAAATAGAGGTTTGAAATAGTCTGAGCTTCAATTCCCTGTGCTGCATCTACGATAAGAAGTGCTCCTTCACATGCCGCAATAGATCGTGAAACTTCATAAGAAAAATCAACGTGTCCAGGAGTGTCAATAAGATTTAGTGTGTAGTCTTCACCCTCGAACTTGTAGTCCATCTGTATGGCGTGACTCTTAATAGTAATACCTCGCTCACGCTCCAAATCCATATCATCGAGCAACTGCTCTTGCATATCTCGGTCACTTACCGTTCCAGTTGCTTGCAAAAGCCTATCCGCCAAAGTACTCTTCCCGTGGTCGATGTGGGCGATGATGCAAAAATTTCTTGTGTTCTTCATGAAAGACTAGTCCCTTATCCTCTAATTTTGACCCGCAAAAGTAGCTAATAATTGGCTCTTAAAGAATAGGGTTTCACAACATAAATTGAAGTTATCAAATGCAGATCGCAGAAAAGAAAAAACAAAACAATGTAGCAGAATATATCATTCATATGTATCAAACCGAAGACCTAATTAGGGTTTATGAATTTGATATGGAGCTAATCAAGGAATATGTGATTAAGCACATACCCCAAGATGAGGTATCAAAGGAAGAGATTATAGCATGGTATACAGATATTCTTAAATCAATGCAAGATCAAAAGTTAGTGAAAAAAGGTCATCTGGCCGAAACTCAAAAAGTAGTTACTAAACTGGAGACTATGAAAGATGACTTAGTGAAAACAGATGATGAGTTTAAAAAGATCTACTTAGATGCTAAAGTAGGTATTGACGATATGATGAAAATGTCAGAGGGAAAGGTAGATGGTGAAATACAGCTTTGTCTTAACGCAATTTACGGGCTATTGATAGCCAGAATAAATGGTCGAGAGGTTCCAGCAGATCTTCAACCTACTTTAGATCATTTCGGCAATGTACTTTCCTACTTGAGTTATAAATACAAGCAAGATGAATTTATGAATGACAACTAGTCTTTATAAATTTTGCCTCCTTTCATTACGAAAGTGACGTTCTCCATCGCTTTGATATTGGATAATGGATTCTCATCAACGGCTACAATATCGGCAAGTTTGCCTTTTTCTATGGAACCTAATTTATCCGTTATTTTCAACAGTTTGGCTGATTCCATAGTAGCGGACTTGATGGCTTCCATGGGTTTCATGCCTACCTCTACCATGTAACCAAATTCTTTTCCGTTTTGACCATGGTCAAAAACACCAGCATCGGTACCAAAAGCAATATTAACACCCGCTTTATAGGCTTCAGCAAATGTCTGTTGAATTTTAGGGCCTATTGCCAAGGCTTTAGGAACAATAATCGCAGGAAAATACCCTTCTATTTTTGCTCTCTCTTCTACTGATCTCCCGGCAGTAATTGTAGGGACATAATATGTTCCTTTCTTTTTCATTAACTCCATAATTTCGGGAGTCATCAATGTGCCATGCTCAATAGAACTGATACCTGCTTCCACAGCTCGTTTCATACCCTCTGCCCCATGAGCATGTGCAGCAGTAACCATTCCGTATTCATTGGCAGTTTGAACTATAGCCGTCAATTCTTCCATTGTAAACTGTGGTCCTGAACCATCTTTAGCCACGCTCAATACACCTCCAGTAGAAGTAATCTTTATAACATCTGCTCCATTTTTATATCGTTGCCTTACTGCCTTCTGGGCTTCATAAGGACCATTTATCACTCCTTCTTTGGGGCCTGGATCGCCCATTAAATCCTCCCTGTAACCATTTGATGGGTCAGCATGCCCTCCGGTAGTTCCAATGGCTTTGCCAGCGGTATAGATTCTAGGACCGTCTACCTTCCCAGCTTCTATGGCCTTGCGTAATGAAATATTGACCCCGCTACCACCTAAATCACGAACAGTCGTAAAACCCGCCATCAAGGTTCTTTTTGCATAGACAGCTGCGTCATAGGCTATATCTGACTTATTTGAAGTAAACCTGTCCAGATAAGTTCTAGGACTTGACTGACTCTCAATATGCACATGCATATCCATAAGACCTGGCATAACGGTTTTATCTTTCAAGTCAATAATATTATCACCACTCTCTCCTTTTTGATATCCTTTTTGAATATCAACTATCTGATCACCATCAACAACTATTGTCATCTCCTTTTGAGCCTTGTCCGAAATTCCATCGATCATTGTACCACAATGAATAATAGTATTTTGGGCATTAGAAGAAGTGTAAATAATCGATAAGACAGCAATAAGTACCTTTTTAGTCATAGTTATTAGGTTTTAAGATAGCGAGATATTGATCGTTGTCGTCCTCAAAAACGATTTGACAACTCCAGTTATTCTCATTTGAAAGTTCAGTCAAAAAATTCGGATCAATATACAACCAATTGAACCACTCTCCAAGTATGTGCTTATACTCATAGCAGAATTCAACTTCGCCATAGTAGTGCCCCTCAGGAAGTTTATCATGCATATAAGCCACATCGCTTGAATCAATTATTACTCTTCCTTCAGGGTTCAGTTTAGAACCAAGTGCCTTAAAAAAATTAGAAGCATTGTTCACTTTGCCGCATAGACCAAAGCCATTCATCAGCACGAGTAGCGTATCATACTTTTCTTTCAATGATGAATAAAGCGAACCATTAGTAACATGCTTCACACCAAGATCCTTCATAATTTGACAAGCACTGACTGAAACTTCCAATGCAGTCACTTTTTTATTCATTTTCTGTAATGGTAATGCATGAGCGCCAACTCCGGCTCCAACATCAAGAATATCTCCTTCACAAAGGCTCAAAGCATACTCATCCAAATCTGATAGCTCAGACTCATTTCTAAAGAATACCTCGACTGGCATTACTTCGGGGTCTCCGTAATTATTATGTAGCGTTAACTCAGAAGCAGATTTGTTATAATAGAAATCGCTAAGCGCCTGATCAAATGGGGACAAGACTAGTTCAGATATTGTTCTGCACGTTGTTTTATTTCCTCTTTGTCAATCGTCTTAGAAGGGTCAACATAGGTAGAAGAAACAAGATCAAAAAGTGCCTCTTCTTCATACCCCAGTTTTTTAATGATCTGCATGCAAAACTTCATTTCTTCCTTATCAATACGACCGTCAATTTTCATGACCATCACAAGGTTGGTCATTAACTCAACTTTTTCTTCTTTCGATAATTCCAATAAAGAAGGAATTGACTGATCTGAAGCGGTGTTTTCGATAATTGAATCAATATCATCTGAAGAAACATTATTCGAAGCACCGATCTGACGGATCAACTCTAATTCGGATGAGTCTGTCTCGCCATCAATTTTGGCCATCATTACTAGAATATCGAGGTGTGGGTTGTCCTTCATTTTCAATAGCTTATGGTGTTTCTAAGAAAACAGGGTACGTTTTGCGAACGTAGTGAAGCAATCCGTTTTATTCGGGCATAAACCCAATTTGGAGATTGCTTCGTGCCTCGCAAAACGATAAATGATAGTTTACTTAGGAACATTAGATAATTAACAAATCGTTAGGCCAATTTAGTAAATCCCGATCAAATATCGGTTAGATTTAGCTTTCCTAAATGAATTTCCTAGCTCACATCTACTTGTCTCAAGGCCATGAAAAACTAATGGTTGGCAATTTTATAGGAGACTTTGTAAAAGGAAATCAGTTAGAATCTTTTGAAGAAGAGATCAAAATAGGCGTCAACCTGCATCGTGCTATTGATGAATATACTGATACTCATGAGATCGTTAAACTCAGCAAGGGCAAGCTAAGGGAGAAATACCGACATTATTCTGGTGTAATCGTAGATGTTTATTATGATCATTTTCTCGCAAAGAATTGGGACACTTACCACCAAATTCCATTGCTTCAATTTACAGAGCAAACCTACCAACAGCTTCTCAAATACAATTTCATCCTGCCTGCAGGAGCTCAGCGTATGCTGCCGTACATGAGAGACGGGAATTGGCTATTTAATTATTCGAAAATTGAAGGTATCCATCAGGCGCTATCTGGTATGGCTCGAAGGACAAAATTCAATTCTAAAATGGAACAGTCCTCAGAGGATCTAAGAATACATTATTCAGAATTTGAAGCAGAGTTTACTTCCTTTTTCAAGGATTTAACAAGTTTTTCGAGCGATTGGATTAAAAGGGAATTCAGCTAATTTTGCAGCATGAATAATGATCCGGAACTTAATGGTAAATATCTTGGCTCCATAACAAAAGACTTTGTTGTGGTATCAGATACGCTAAAAGAAGCTGCTTATCAAATAAAGAAAAGGGGGTTTTCTGACTATCCTATTTTTCCTGTTTCCAAGATTGACTTACCCATTGGCCAGCTACTAATCGCCAAGGAAGAACTTGCCATTAATTGGAACTACAACGCTGCTTATCTAGATGAATTCGTCCAGCGTGAAATAGTAAGTGAAGATAAAGTTGAAGACTTCAAGGCCAACTACAAAAACCCTGATGAATTTTGTTGCCTTTTCATTGTAGACGACAATTTTACCAACTTCATGTTCATCCCCTACCCGGAAGATTGAATTGAATTCAAAGTGAAAATTCTAAATTCAAAGTTTGAAGCCTGTCGTATCAATACTGTTTAAACTTTAAAACTTAGAATGTTGAATGTTAATTTATATGGTTCCAACCTTGCGCTGTGATATCGACTAAATTCTCCTGTTTAGTGACCATCTTACAACCATCTTTAGATTCTTTCACATATCCAATAAAATGAATATCTGAATGATTCTTCAACTTCTCGTAATCATCCTGACTGATTGTAAATAGCAATTCATAATCTTCACCTCCGTTTGTAGCCGCTGTAGTCGCATCTATACCTAACTCATAGCCTGTATCATAAGTTTGCTTATCGATTGGCAGCTTATCCTCATAAATCTGGATTCCAATCTTGGAGCTTTTCGCAATATGCAGTAACTCAGAACCCAGCCCATCAGAAACGTCAATCATAGAGGAGGGTATAACACCCATTTCTCTTAATTCATGGACTATATCCATACGCGCCTCGGGCTTTAACTGACGCTGTACGATATAGTCATACTTATCCAGTTGGGGTTGCATTTCGGGGTTAGTTAAAAATACCTGCTTCTCTCTTTCAAGAACCTGGAGGCCAAGATAAGCCCCACCTAAATCACCTGTCACGCAGATAATATCATCTTTTTTAGCTCCTGACCTGCTGGCTACTTTACCTTTCTCACAATAGCCCACAGCGGTCACTGATAGTACGAGCCCACTACTTGAAGAAGAAGTATCACCGCCCACCAAATCAATCTTGTAATTTTCACAAGCAGCGTGTATCCCTTTATACAGCTCATCGACAGCCTCTAATGAAAATCGATTACTAATTCCAATACTAACTGTTATTTGAGAAGCTATTCCGTTCATAGCGGCTATATCAGACACATTAACCGCCACTAGTTTATAGCCCAAATGAGCCAACGGCATATATGACAAATCGAAATGAATTCCCTCAAGTAATAGATCAGTAGATACCAATGTTTGCTTATCAGAATGATTGATAACAGCAGCATCATCACCTATTCCAACTACTGTTGATTCATTCTCCAATTTGGTGTTTGTCGCAATCCTATCAATCAGTCCAAACTCACCCAAATCACTCAATTCTGTTCTTTTTTCGGTCATTTTAATTCCTTTTTTACTGTCACTCATCGGCATAATGAGCAACTCACCGGTGCAAAGGTATACTATATCTACTATTGCTCATTTCATCGGTCACTAAAAAGTACTTTGCCTGTATCAATCAGCAGATTAACCAACTAAAACCAACAGATGAAAGGAATCATTGCAGAAATAATTGTCGTTGCGCTTATACTAATATTATTTTCTTCATGTGCCCCAAAACACCAATTTCAAACCAGATCAGGGAAAAAGAAATTGAACTACTATAACTCAATTCAATACGATCATGTAGGTGCCCGAAAGGCGAAAACTTCTAGGCGCTAATCTCCTGGCATAGTTCTATAAGCACCCCATTAGTAGATTTGGGGTGCAAAAAACAAACAAGTTTATTATCGGCTCCTTTTTTAGGAGTCTCATTAAGTAAGGTAAACCCTTCTTTAGCCAGACGCTTCATTTCAGCCTCAATATCGGTAACATCATAAGCGATATGATGAATGCCTTCGCCTCTTTTTTCTATGAACTTAGCAATTGCGGAATTGGGATCAGTAGCTTCCAATAACTCTATTTTGGACTCACCAACTTGAAAGAACGAAGTGCTTACAGACTCTGAATCTACTTTTTCTACTTTATACGGTTCGGCATTTAATAAGGCAGTAAATAGCTTATTTGAATCCTCAAGATTTTTAACTGCGATGCCTATATGCTCAATTTTGTTCATGTATGTTATCTTTGCGGTGACAATGAATGGTAAATTTTGAAACTTTTTACTTCGGTCGGAAGTTTTACCTTAAATTTATTTCTCAAAATAAGAAAACGAAAAAAATAACATGATGGAGACGGCCAGCGATATTCACGTAGAAGCAGCTCGAATACAACGAGAAATAAAAAGTCATCTTGGTTTAAGAACCAACTCCCTCATATTTGAATATGGGACGTTTGAAGGGAAGACTAAACTTGATTTAATAACAATTAACCCACGTCATAATCAATCATTTTTATTTCACTCGGAGCTGGGCTTTGACAAAGTTGATGCGCTGAAAAAAATGTTGGAATACGTGGAGAATTATAAGGAAAAAGATGGTTCCTATACTATCCAATGGATAGCTAATAATGACAATAAGGAATTACATACATCCTATTTCAGAGCAAGTAGCATTTATGATGCGCTCGATAAATTATATTATGGCAGGGATAGTAATACTATTACCGTATTTAGTGTGGTATTAAATCCTGTCGCATAACTTTGCAACTATGATAAGTGTAACAGATAAAGCAAAAGATAGAATCATTTCTTTAAGAGAAGAAGAAGGTAAAGCGAATGATCACAATGTACGAGTATTGGTACAAGGTGGCGGATGCTCCGGTTTAATGTACGATCTGAAATTTGATTCCGCTATTGAAGAAAGTGATGAGGTATTTGAAGATAAAGGGGTTAAGATACTCGTGGATAAGAAGAGTTTACTCTACTTGTTAGGAACAACCTTAGACTTCTCTGATGGGCTTAACGGAAAGGGATTTCAGTTCATTAACCCAAATGCTACCCGTACTTGTGGATGCGGTGAGAGTTTTGCGGTGTAGAAAAAGAAAGAATGTTATAAAAACATTTAGAGCTTCCCGAGGGAAGCTCTTTTTGTTATACAGTGGCCACACACTTCAACTCAATGGCTATCGGAGTGGGCAAAGCATTTATTTCAACGGTAGTGCGGCAAGGCTGATTGTCCTTGAAGTACTCCGCATAAATAGCATTATACTTCTTAAAGTCATCTTTCATATTAGTCAAAAACACAGTAACATCTACCAACTTATCCCAACTGCTTCCTGAAGCTTCCAGTACCAGTCTTACATTCTCAAAAACAGAATGGCACTGTGCTTCAATATCATAGTCAATAATATTGCCTGCATCATCAAGTCTGACTCCTGGAATTTCTTTTGTTCCCCGTTTTCTAGGTCCTACACCAGAAAGAAATAGCAAGTCACCTACTTGTCTGGCATGCGGGTAAAGCCCAACGGGTTCAGGCGCTTTATCGGAGTTTTTTATGCTTTTATTTTCTTTCATTATTATTCACTTCTTAAAGAGTTAACCGGATTAGCCATAGCAGCTTTTAGCGTATGAAATCCAACAGTTAATATCGTGATGACTATAGCTAATATGGCAGACATTAAAAACGTGAGCCATTCTTGATTCAGCTCTATCTTATAGGCAAATGCCTGCAACCAATTGCTCATAAAATAATAGGCCAAAGGAAATGCAATGATCGTTGCTACAATAATTAATATTAAAAAATCTTTGGCTACCAAAAGTATTATAGAATTTAAACTTGCCCCGATAACCTTTCGAACTCCTATTTCCTTGGTTCTTTGCTCGGTAGTAAACGAGGTTAAACCCAATAACCCTAAACATGCAATAATGATAGTAAGGCTTGAGAATATCGTAAATATTTTCCCTCTCCTATCATCAGAAGCATATTGAGAATCAAAATCCTGGTCTAAAAACTGAAATTCAAATGGTTCGTTTGGAAATACAGTATTCCATTCTCTCTCCACTTGGGAGATTCGATTCGGTAGATTTTCTCCATCTAATTTAATATAGGTGAAGTAATTATTCTTCTGATACATAACCATCAAAGGTTCAATTTCATCATATAATGAATTTTGATGATAATCTTTGATAATACCAATCACCTGCTTGGTATAAACTGTATCTCTCGCTCCAATATTAAATTTTTTACCTAATGGCTCATCCCATGCCATTCTATCAACCATGGCTTCATTGACCAGGACAGCAGCTATTGTATCTGAAAGTATATCTCTTGAAAAATCTCTCCCATCAATAATAGTCATCTCCATAGTAGAAATGTAGTCATAATCAGCGTTGTAAAAATCGATACCTTTCTCAAGCATTTCACCGTCATTTGACTCCACTTCAAAGATTATTTTTCCTACACCATCACCGGGTGTAGAAGAAGCAGAAGCGACATTTACAATCCCTGGTTGCTGCATTAGGCTATTTCTAAAAACCCCTAACCTTTCTCTCAACTCACCATTAGGAACCTCCACTCTTAGAACATGATTTTTATCAAAACCCAGGTCCTTTTTTCTTAAAAAGCTGAGCTGATCATAAACTACCAAAGTAGAAATGAGCATAAATATGGAGATGCTAAACTGAAAAACAACAAGTAATTTTCTTATAACACCATTCCCACCTTTAAGGGAAGATCTTCCTTTAAGTACACTGGCGGGATTGAAATTAGACAGATAAAATGCAGGGTAACTACCACCAACAATTCCTACGAAAACTAAAATTCCGACTAATATTAGTATGACATCAAGGTCAAATAAAGAGCTAAACAAGATGCTCTTATTAGCTAAATCATTAAAGTAAGGCAGCAGAATAAAGATAAGTGCCAGGCTAATGAACAAAGAGATAAAGGCCATCAATATGGACTCTGTTAGAAACTGGCTGATAAGCTGCCCTTTTAATGAGCCCAATACTTTTCTAATGCCTACTTCTTTACTCCTTTTAAATGATCGCGCTGTTGCAAGATTCATATAATTTATGCTTGCAATGATCAACATGAATACGGCAACTATTGTAAAAATATAGATATAAGAAATGTCACCTCCTTCTTCCGCTTCATCCTGAATTTTAGAATACAAATGAATATCTGTGAGTTTCTGCAACTCATATTTAATGGATATCCCCATTCTCTCGAAGATTGGATTTACCTTTTCTGCAACAATACTATCCAAATTGGGTTGAAACTGGTCAGGACTAAAATCTTCTGAAAATTGCACATACGTAAATACTCCGAAATTACCCCAGCTACCTTGCCAGTCCGGGGCGCTATTCCTTGAGATCAAGGCGTCAAATCTAAAATGAGAATTCCTTGGTACATCCTTGATAACACCAGTGACATTATACAGATCATTCTCCGGATCTTTTAAAGCTTGTCCTAAACAATCAGTTGTACCAAAATATTTGATGGCTACTGATTCTGTTAAAACCAAGGATTTCGGATCATCCAATGCAGTTTCTTCATTCCCAACTAAGAAGTCATAAGTAAACATGTCGAAAATGGTAGAATCTGCTAGATAAAAGTCTTCTTCATTAAAAGATTTGTCTTCATAGACAAAAAGTCTTCTTCCTATTCCAAAAAAACGTACTGCATTTTGGATCTCCGAATGATTCTCCCTCACCTCATCTGCAAATGGAATCTGAGCTACCGCCCATGTAAATTGATTATCCGGCTCCTTTATTGTACTAACTACTCTGTAAATACTATCAGAGTTATCATGATACCTGTCATAACTGAGTTCGTCTAAGACATATAGGAATAAAAACAAGCTACAAGTTATTCCAATAGCCAATCCGAGTAGATTAATGATACTATACCCTTTTTCCTTGATAATATTTCGAAATGATATGGTGATTAAATTTTTGAGCATAGAATCGATTTTAAACTACTGTTTGTAATACGTATGATTTCTAAAAGTCACAAAGGCTATTAAATATCTAATGAGAACTATATGCTAGTGCATATATCAATTATTCATTAATTCCTCAATCTCATCTGCTTCAATGGGTATGTTACGCATTAAATCAAACGTTCCATCCTTTGTAATAACCACATCATTTTCAAGTCTAATACCAAGGCTTTCTTCTCGAATATAAATGCCTGGTTCAACAGTAAATACCATTCCCTCTTTCATCTCCTGATAAATGTTGGGAACGTCATGAACATCCAACCCGATATGGTGTGATGTGCCGTGCATAAAGTATTTCTTGTAGGCTGGATTTTTCGGATCCTGATTTTTAATGTCAGTCTTGTCAATCAATCCTAAAGCAATCAGTTCCTTTTCCATGATCTTACCCACTTCTTTGTGATACTCAGGAATAACATTGCCTGGACGAAGCATTTTAGTCGCTTCTCTTTTCACTTTTAATACCGCATTATAAACTGCCTTTTGACGATCGGTAAACCTTCCATTTACAGGAATGCTTCGAGTCATATCTGCATTATAATTTGCATACTCAGCGCCTACATCCATGAGAAGAATATCTCCATCCTTACACTCTTGATTGTTCTCAATATAGTGGAGTACACAGGCGCTGTAGCCAGAGGCTATTATAGGTGTATAAGCAAAACCTCTAGACCTGTTCCTAACAAATTCATGAAGATATTCCGCTTCTATTTCATACTCCATAACTCCAGACTTCACAAATTGTGCTACTCTCTTAAACCCTTTCTCCGTAATGTCACATGCTATCTGCATGGCGTCAATTTCATGCTGTGACTTTATTGCTCTAACATCATGCATGATAGGAGCAGAACGTTGATAGTTATGCAAGGGATATCTCGATTTGCACCAATCTATAAATCTTCTATCTCTGGTTTCAACATCAACCACTGCTCGGATATGTTCATTAGTATTTAAATAAATATTTTCAGCTTCAGCCATTAACGTATTAAATACACTTTCAAAATTCTGAACCCATGCAATATTCTGAATGCCAGAAATATCTGTGGCCTCCTCTTTTGACAATTTATGACCCTCCCAGATTGCTATATTTTCGTTCGTTTCTTTTAGAAATAAAACCTCCGCAAAAGATTTATCATAGAAGTCCCGAAATAGCACCAATATACTTTCTTCCTGATCTATACCTGACAGGCTTAACAGGTCGTTGTTCTGCCGAAATATCATTGTACCGTCAGCGTTGGTAGGCATAATGTCATTGGCATTAAATACCGCCAGTGAGTTAGGTTTCATTTGTTTAATAAATTGATGCCTGTTATTGATGTATAATTCTTTATTCAGTGGAACGTATTTCATGGTTGGTTAAACTGGTTTTTCTGAGGAAATGAAAATTAAACTTAAATTTAGCCTTATGAGTCGATTCATTTTACGGCTGATAGTGCTTCTCGCTATCACAAGCATTGCTCACGCGCAACAAAAATACTGGATATATCCAAAAGACAAAATGGAGGTTTCAGGCCTAAAAAGGCATGCCGAAGAGTTGTGTTTAAGTCCAATAGTTATTTCTGAGTGGTTAGGTGCATATTCTGTAGTGCTTAATAATCAAAAGGTTCAAAATCTGAGAAAAAACACTCAGCTGGTGGTTGAAAAAATAAATGCCAGGGTAAAAATAAATGCTAATAGCCATAGTATAAATTTGGCCAAAGCTCTAAGTCAAATACATGCCGATACACTCATACGTCTGGGACTCAGCGGTAAAGGAATTAAAATAGGAATTATTGACGCTGGTTTTCTGAGAGCGGATGAAGATAAATACCTAAAAGAAATAATAGAATCAGAAAGGATTCTAGGTTACAAAAACTACATCGAGCAAGAAACAATGGAACCTTACAGTGGTGATGGGTCAAACAATGATTACCATGGCACTAATGTTTTTGGGTTTATAGCTGGTAAATCTAAAAATAACCATATTGGACTCGCCAGTGGAGCTGAGTTTTATCTGGCCCGAACAGATCAAGCTGATAAAGAATATCATGGTGAAGAAGATTTTTGGATAGCCGCTTTGGAATGGATGCATAGCCAGGGTGTGAGATTAGTGAACTCATCTCTTGGGTATAGTGACGGGTTTGATGACCCAACCACTGACTATAAAAAAGAACATGTCGATGGCAAGTTTAGCGCTATTACAAGAGCGGCAGAAATAGCTATAAAAGAGAAAGGGATGACCATAGTTCTTTCTGCGGGTAATGACGGAAATAAAGATTTCGAAATTATTTCTATTCCAGCAGATGCAGAAGGAATAATTTCAGTTGGAGCAAGTGGTTACAAATATTGGAATAAACTGAGCTACAGTTCGATTGGACCGGAAACACTTCGAGCTGTGAAGCCTGAAGTTTCCTGCTATGCCGCTGCCGGCACATCGTTTTCTGCCCCCATTATTACAGGGCTGGTAGCGTGCATCAAAGAGATGAAGCCCGATATCACTAATGGCGAAATTCTCACTATTTTGAAACGATCTTCTCACTTATACCCCCATCCAAACAATTACCTCGGATATGGAGTCCCAAACGCACATAAAATCTTACAACTTATGGATAGTTCTGATTACGAGTTTGGAAATAGCCATTTAATAGAAGCAAATGATAGTATTAGTATCTCTTTACCAAAAAGTTATAATATCATGGCTTTTCATAAGAAGGATGAGTACGTGGTTCAAAACCAGGAAAAAATAAGATGGGATAAAGGTGAAGTACATATCACCCGCGCAGAAGGCATAGCCTACACCACAGTTGCTACGGATAGTCTGGTCTGGGAAATTAAGTGGATTGATGATTAAAGCGATTATCAAAAAGAAAGTCTTCCACTTTAGAAATCTTAATATCAGAGAACTCCAGATGATTAGGGTTGATAAGATAATTTGATTCTTCAGGAATAATTGCTGATGGTACTTTCATAACAGAAGTCTCCCTTGACTTTGCCCATGCATCACCAAGAAACTTAGTTCGCAACTGTCCGTTAAAAGATGCCCATTTTCTGGGAAGATCTTTTGATTGAATAGTAGCTATTTTAAGTCGATCAGGAATATCAATAACCAAGGTCTTAAAAGATCCATTTAATCCTTCACCACTTCTATGGACTAAGTTCTCTAAGCATGCTAATGCTCTAGAAGAAGCCGTATATATGGTAAAAGTACCTGCTGAATTCCATCTGGCTGGGCGTCCTGAGGCAATTAAATTATCAGCATATTTTGAAAGAACTATTCGATATGCAATCATGCAGTATCACCATATTGGATACGATCCAACTCATCAGTGATTAGATCAATCCCATCAGACGTCTTTATTAAATCTAATGGCACATAATTACCTATACCGTAGGCCGGTTTTGACATCCAATTTATAAATGATTCACGGTTTCCAAAAATAGCTACTCCCTTTTTGTATAGAGCTACAAGTTTTAACATCAACTCGCTTCTTATCGGACTGAACTTTGTGCCATTAGTATGATATTTATTGATGGTTTTATGTGTAAGCTCAACTACTTCAGCCATATAGTCTTTATGCCCAAAGAGTTTAACAACATCATCAAATATGGTGGCTGAAACACCTTTTTGAGCAGAAAAAACGATAGTGGCAGGATCTGTAATCTTTGACTTATACCTACTATAAATTGCCTTTGGTTCGTTAACTTTCATATCCTTAGTTGCTTATCACTAAGATAGGAAATTTTTCCTGAATTTTTAGAAATTTTTCCTAAATATACTCAGACAATTCCAGCCAGCGCATCTCTTTTTCGTCTATATCTGTTTTAACCTGATCCAATTCCTTGCCCCAATCAATCAGCTTTTGATGTTCCGTTTCACCTGAAACTAATTTTGCTTCGAGACTATTTTTGAGAGAGCTGAGTTGATCAAGTTCTTTTTCAAGTTGATCGAACTCCCTCTTTTCATTAAAAGTTAATTTTTTGCTTGGAGCCGCTGATTTGACTTTCTCAGCAGCCGTTTTTTTAGTCACAGTCGGTTCAACTTGCCTTCTTTTGTCCTCTAAATTTGCTCTGTAAAGCGTATAGTTTCCATTAAAATCCTCAATTGGTTTCCCTCTTTCAAATACAAACAAATGATCTACCAATCTATCCATAAAGTACCTGTCGTGCGAAACAATGATCAAACACCCTTTAAAATTATGCAGAAACTCTTCCAGGGTTCTAAGAGTAATCAGATCTAAATCATTGGTAGGTTCATCAAGAATCAAAAAGTTTGGCTGTGCAATCAGAACCTTAAGCAATTGTAACCTTCTTTTTTCTCCACCACTCAAATTATCCACATAATCATATTGAGCCTTTGGAGAAAAATTGAATTGGGTCAGAAGCCTTGAGGCTGAAACTTCTTCTTTTCCTGTATCAATGACATTAGCTACCTCCTGTACAACTTCAATCACCTTTGTCCCAGCCTTGAAATCAGGTTCTGTTTGATCATAGTATCCAAAAACCGTTGATTGTCCAGGGTCAACATTCCCACTATCAGGTTTCAAACGACCTGTTAGCATATTTAATAATGTAGATTTTCCCGATCCGTTATGACCAATAACCCCTACACGTTCACCCCTTTTGAAGGTATAAGAAAATTCCTTTATAACAGGCTTGTTATCAAATGACTTAGTCAATGATTCAACTTCTAGAATCTTTCCGCCTTGGCGCTTTTGTTCGATATCGATAGTAACTTCAGACTTTGATAAATCCTCATGAGCCTTCTTCTTAATATCCTGAAAAGCATCCACCCTATATTTGGCCTTTGTACTACGAGCTTTAGGCTGCCTTCTTATCCAATCCAGTTCCTTTTTATAAAGGTTGGCTGCTTTCTCCTTTTCCGATTGAGCATTGAGCTCTCTTTCAGCTTTCTTTTCAAGAAAATAAGAATAGTTACCTGAATAATTATAGACCTTATAATTATCAAGTTCGATAATCTCATTGGTCACATTCTCCAGAAAGTAACGATCATGTGTGACCATAATAATTGCCATTTGACTGGTGGCCAGATACTTCTCCAGCCATTCAATCGCTTCCAAATCAAGATGATTAGTAGGCTCGTCAAGTATGACTAAGTCAGGTTTTTCCATCAATGCTCGGGCAATTCCTACCCGCTTCTTTTGCCCTCCAGACATTTCAGCAATGGACTGATTAAGATTGTGAATACCCAGCTTTCCCAGAATTTCCTTGATCTGGGACTCAAAAGTCCATGCATCAAGTTCATTCATCTTCTCCATTAACTCAGAAAGCTTCTCCATGGACTCAGAAGAACTTTCAGCCTTTGCCAGATGATACTCATAATCCTCGATAAGTTTAGCTAACTCAGCATTGCCCGACAGAACAGCTTCTATAATACTATCAGTATTGAATATAGGTTGCTGTTCAAGGTATGCAGTAGTAATCTTATTATTTAGCACTACTTGCCCCGAATCAGGTACGTCAATTCCAGCCAATATCTTAAGAAGAGTGGTCTTACCACTACCATTTACTCCAACAAGAGCAACCTTTTGACCTTGACCAATACCAAAGGTGATTTCTTCAAATAGGACTCTTTCTCCAAAGGACTTAGATATGCCATCAACAGATAGATAATTCATCCCGCAAAACTAGTGAATTTGAATAGTGCACTTGATAATAGTGGTCTCATATAAAAATAATTATTACCTTGTTTTCCAAATCAAACCATAATCAAAAAATGAAAATCTTAAAAATTATTGGAATTGTTGTAGTGGCTATCATCGTTATTGTTCTGATTTATGCAAGTATGCAGCCTAGTGAGGGTAAATTAGAGCGGTCAATAGTGATTGAAAGACCTGCCGAAATGGTTTATGAGCAGGTAAGTGTCATGAAGAACTTTAACAATTGGTCTCCTTGGTTTACAATCGACCCGGACACCAAATATACTTACGAAGGCCCTGAAGGAGGTGTAGGCGCAAAAATGAGTTGGCAAAGTGAGCATCCCGAAGTCGGTGAAGGGTCACAGTGGATTATAGATGCAGAAGAGAATAAAGAAGTCCATTTAGAGTTAGATTTTGGATTCCAAGGTGGCTACTATTCTGATGTTTATTTAGCAGAAATGGATCAGGGCACTGAAGTAACCTGGACCTATCGCTATGAAGATCTCGGTCTTATGTCAGCGTTTTTCGTTGGTATGATGGATGCCGAAACCATGGTTGGTGACAGCTATGAACAAGGCCTGATAGCACTCAAGAAACATGTAGAGGACCAACCATTACCCGAACCTGAGGTAATCGAAGAAGAAATAGCAACTGATTCTACCCTTGTTGAAGAATAAAGAAGAGTAAACTATAGCCTGATCAAATTGACCAGGCTATAGTTACCTAGTTTCATGTTCTCGTCCAGAATATTTTTGTTGTTTCCATTCTTCTAGTTCCTTCTTTCGTTGTAAGATCTCTTCTTCTGAAAACTCATAATTGATGAGTCTTTGTAGGTCAGGCTGGCCTGAGTCCACCCAGCAGGTGTACCAATAGTCACCGGTCATCTTTATTGCCTTACGCATTTGGCGTTCAACCATACCATTTAATCTTTGATGATAAGCCTTCGCAAAGCCTTTTGAATAGACCTTGATTGTTCGAGTTCCTCTTGTTTCGAAAGAAAATTTCTTATCAGCACCAAATTCAGCTGTCAGCTCCTTTTCAAATAGCAATACTGAATCCAGGGCCTCATGAGCTTGAGCAAGTGCATGCCATGCCTTAAACTGAGTATTTCCAATATATGTTGACTTCCCTACAAAATAATTAAAATCTTCTGAGAATAGCTCTGGTAACCGTGACTCCCAAAAACCATGAATACCATATTGATTGGTCAATTGACCATTATAGTTTTCCGTTGTATGCAGCGGCACATTTGCATCAGCTATATAGTGTCCAAGGTCAGCTGAAAGTCTGAGTATAGCAGGTACATCCTGAACTTGCATTGCCTCTGTTAGCCATTGTTTAACGCTATATATATGCCACGGAACGATGCCATAAGTATTCAAAGTATCTACGGTGTACTTCTCAACTGCTTCACCCCAATACCTTGGCAAGGTATAAATTGAACTATCACCATATACATCAGCGTCTAAATAATGCCTTGGAGCCTCCCCTTCAACTGCATACCTTCTCTTGTCAGGATTAACAGAATTTTCAGTGATGTATCGAATATGATGTTTATAAAAACCTACCATTTCAATAGGTAATGTAAAAACAGCCAATCGATTAATACTTTGGTGTGCAAAAAAACCCCACATTCCTTGTGTCGAAGAGAGGGTAAAAAGTAATGCACTTACAAATACAACCCGCTTAATCATTCCCTTAAAATAAGAGATTAAGTGTAGCAAATCACAAAAATATATTCTAAGTATGTTTTGCAGAAATAATAATTAACCCTACCTTTGCACACTCAAATTAAAAAAGAGTAGTTGAATTAAGATCAGTTATGGCAAATCATAAGTCAGCGTTAAAGAGAATAAGATCAAATAACGCAAAGAGATTAAGAAATAAGTACCAGCATAAAACTACAAGGACCTTTATAAAGAAATTAAAAGGTACTACTGATAAAGCTGAAGCAAATAACCTTTTGAAAACAGTTGTTTCTATGATTGATAAACTGGCAAAGAATAATATCATTCATAAAAATAAGGCTGCTAACAATAAGTCAAAATTGACTAAACTGGTGAATAGTCTTTAGTAAAATATAGCTAACAAAAAAGGCCCTATGAGAATTCTCATAGGGCCTTTTTTGTTTATATTATTAGGTAAGTAATTAACGCAAAAAGCCCCTGAAATTTCAGAGGCTTTTAGTGATCCCGCTGGGGCTCGAACCCAGGACCCTCTCCTTAAAAGGGAGATGCTCTACCAACTGAGCTACGGAATCCTTTCATTAAAAATCCATTAAAATTACGTGATTATGTGCCCGTTTTTTTAATAGAGTTGCAAAGGTAATAGCTCCACAAATAAATGCAAACAATAGCTGTTTTTTTTAGAAAATAATATCTCTAGACCGCTCGTATAATCCAGATTGATGAACTCGCTTAATATAAAAAGCCATACTATATTTGCAAAATGAGAAAACGGCTGGGAATTTTATTTCTTTTTTCACTATTAAAGCTTACTGCCTACTCCACTTCTGTCGAAAAAGCAGACTCCTTATTTGCTGAACAAAAATATACTGAGTCATTTGAAATTTACAGTAGGCTATTAGAAAAAGAAAAACAAGTGAGTCCTTCCATGCTTCTTAAAATGGCATATATAAAAGAAGGTCTTGGTGGATATACAGATGCGCTTTACTATCTGAATTTATACTACCTCCAAACAGCTGATAAACGAGCGCTAGAACAAATGGAAGTTCTGGCAGCTAAAAATGATGTAACTGGTTATTCTTCCAACGATTTTGAATTCATTCAAACTATTTTCTATAAATATTATTTTCAGCTCATCATTTTTCTGGTTGTGTTTTCAATAATGATGCTAACCCTTAGCTATCATTTCAAAAAAAGAAATGAGGCCAGTCCTATTTCTCCAGCGGTGGTCATGCTACTCACACTGGGTTTACTCTTTTTTATACTCAATTACGGTAAGGACTATAATAAGTCTATCGTTATAAGCTCTAATACTTATTTAATGAGTGGTCCATCCGCTGCTGCAGAAGTACTTGGTACTCTTAAAAAGGGTAACAGATTAAGAATTACGGGTCATGAAGATATATGGACAGAAGTGAGTTATGATAATAAAAAAGGATACATCAAGAACAATAAGCTTAGACCCATTTTACTGAACTAATACATTACACTTACTGAACCTCTATATTCTCTATTAGTATACTTAACTTGATAGAAGTAAACTCCGGAAGGCACTCCATCTCCATTCCATCTGAAATCGCGATCGTTGCTTGAAAACACTTCTCTTCCCCAGCGGTTGAAAATAAGTACTCTTTCAAATTGACCTGCGCAGTTGTCTATAGGTAAAATATTCTCAAGTTCATTGGTATCAGGATTTCGCATATACATCCCAAAAAACTCATTAACTTCATCACCGTTGGGACTGAAATAATTCGGAGGTAGAATATCTGTTTCACCTGCGTTTATATCTTCTACATGAATTTTCAGTTGATAGGATGAACCCTGAGGATCATAGCAATTTTTATCAATAGCTGTGAAATTCAATTCCAGATTTCTTGTAAAGCCAGGGTCAGTTAAATCCGAACATTCAGGAGTCCATATCAACGAAGAACTGACAGAACCAATACCTAAGCCTCCTTCAAATTCGAAAGGATCATCGAAGTTTCTGTCAAATAGATTTAACAAGAGAGTATCTCCCTCCGAATCTATAGCTCGAATATTGAGTTCAATTGGCTCACCAACTAGAACGCTAATACTATCCCCTTGTAATATATCTACCTCATTAAGGCTATTTACAAAAATAGTAGGAGGCGTGTTCGGAGGTGGGGAAAGGATTAAATCAATTAATAAAGTGTCGACATTGGTCAACTGACAATCATCAAAATCTTCAACAAAAAATTCCAGTCTGAACGAATCTATTTCCGTTTCAAATGGGCATGGAATGTCCCATAAAAATTTACTGGATACGCCAGGGTTTCCAGGGCCATCTATATTGGCAAACGAAGCCCCCACATCATTAAAATTAAAATTTCCGCCTCGTCCAATAAGGCCGATGTTATCTCTATCGATCAAATCATTGGCCCTGATATTTAGGTCAATGGTTTGTCCATACTGATAATTCAATCTCAAATAGTCCAAGTCCGGCCTGGAAGACTCAAATACTGTAGGCTTGGACTGATCAGGAAAGTCAATGAGTAATGTAAGCAAAAGATTTCTGGGATCTTCAAATTCACATTGATCAAAATCTTCAGAAGTAAAGATAAAATCAAAAGCTTTTCTCAAACCAACAGAAACGGGAATGTCTCGCCCTCCCGAAAGGTTTAGGTTCTCAGCATTACAATCATAGGACCATGTTAACTTCGTTGTAGCCTCCCCAGGGTTGTGAACAATATTACTGAAGCTAATACCAACATTCTCAAGGTCAAAACCGATAGGATTTAAGGTTAACTCGACTGAGTCACCATCATTATCAAAAGCTCCAATGTCAACTTCAAGAACTCCACCATCAGAGGAAGTAACTGGAGGCAATATATAGGCACCCGTTCTTATATTATTATCTACTCTAAAAAATGCGGTTTGATTTGGTGGTGGCGGAACATTAAGGGAAACAATCACAGTATCTAGTGCCGGTTGAGGGCACGAACCATCTAGTGCAATAATTCCAATTTGATAAAATCCACCTCTGGTAAATGGACAATCAGGAAAGCAAACAGTAAATCTTGCGGTATCTAATTCATTTCTCAATGTTTGATTCTCGGAGAAATCAATTTCAATGCCTTCTAATTGAGCATTAAAATTAATTGGAATTGCTCTTAAGCCTACATTAGACACTGTATCTCTGCCCACATTAGTTGGAGGATCAGTAACCAAAATGTCTACGCACTTTTCTTCATCATCAAAAGCAAAATTCAATGTGGTTCCTTCGTTATAATTTTGCGATTCACCTTGTTCTCTTGCCAGTATATTTGGAGCTTGGCCAGATCCGCAATCAGTAACTACCAACATTTGGAAGTCTCTGCGCATCTCGCCATGTTTCACGCCATCTCTAAACTCCTCTACTTTTACCGCAAAGACATATAAACCGGCAAATTGAGGGGTAACCGTTAGAACACCTCTGTCAGTAATTTCCATATCTGGCATACCTCCAACTATATTGTCCAAGCCAAAACCAGACTGCCAAATGACTTCAGGATATGGACCGGGAACTACTGGGGGATTTGCAGCACCGCTAACGGTATTTAAGGGCGTGACCAAGGAATAGGTAAGAGAATCTCCATCATCATCAATACCACCAAAATCGGCAAAGTAAAAATTATTAATGCAACCATAGTCTCTCAAAGGAGGAAACAGTCTTGGGGTAGAATTGATGAACTCTTCTCCATTAACAGTTACCGGAGGAAATTCCAGGTAGAAGGTTTGACCAGCAAAAATTCCTCCTGAATCAGGCGGGTCGCTAAATATATTAGTTATCGTATAGTTGCGGCAACATCGCTGCCAGGCTATATAATATCCTTCAGGATCACTAAAATCATTTGGGCCTAAGAATATGGTATTTGTGTATAGTAATCTACTGGTTACAATTTGACCATCATCGCAATCACTATTGGTGTAAGGCACACCTTCTTGAGTAGTCAATGTGAGAGTCAAATTACGAATTAGTCGATTATCTGATTTTCTAAAGAATGATACTACAATATTTGGATCTCTAGCCTGAGTGTTCCCATTTAATTCATCAAAATATTGTATCATATTAAGTCGATACTGAAAACCTTCTATGTGCAATAATTCGAATTCGCCTCCAACAATATGAGAGGCAAAAACACTAAATTTGCAAACCGTTAATAATACTAGGAGTAAAAGTTTCCGCATACTTTACCTTGATATTGTGATCGTTTTAAAGGTAAGTCTGATTGATTGCGCTTTGATTAAAACATGAAGATAAAGAATAAAATTCTAAATAATATAGAAATTACGTCAGTTGCAGCTGAGGGCAAATGTGTGGCGAGATTTGATGGACAGGTTATATTTGTGACAGGTGTTGCTCCTGGTGATATCTGTGACATAAGAATCACCCGAAAGAAAAAGAGTTTTCTTGAAGCTGTTCCGGTAAAATTTCATTCTTACTCAAAATTGAGATCCACTCCGTTTTGCACACACTATGGCACCTGTGGAGGGTGCAAATGGCAACATATTGATTATGATGCTCAGTTAAAGTTTAAAGAACAGCAAGTTACAGACAATTTGGAGCGGATAGGAAAAATAGAACTGGAAGGTTTAAAACCTATATTATCATCAGAGGGCACTACATACTACAGAAACAAGCTAGAATATACGTTTTCAGATTCAAGATGGCTTACTCGAGAAGAAATAGATAGCGGTGCAGAGCTAGAAAGAAATGCGTTGGGCTTTCATATTCCCGGACGATTTGATAAGATTTTAGATATTGACCATTGCCATTTACAGCCAGATCCTTCTAATCAGATAAGGCTGGCCGTAAAAAAACACGCTATTGAAAACAACATATCATTTTTCAATCTAGTGAAGCAGACAGGTTTTTTAAGAAATCTCATTATAAGAACCGCATCTACAGACCAGGTTATGGCTATTCTTCAAGTAACTGCCAATGAACCTAAACTTATCAACCCTATCCTGGAACTAATATCCTCTTTCGAGGAAGTTACGTCAGTAAACTATGTAGTTAATAACAAAGGTAATGACACTTACTCAGACCTTGAAGTGATGACCACTAATGGAAAGCCATACATTGAGGAGAAAATGAAATCACCTGTGTCTGATGAGGAAATTACTTTCAGAGTAGGCCCAAAGTCGTTTTACCAAACGAATTCTTTACAAGCAGAAATATTATACAAAAGAGCCTGGGAAATGGCCAAGATAGATAAGAAAGATATAGTCTATGACCTCTATACTGGCACTGGAACAATAGCTAACTATGTGGCAGAATCAGCTAAAAGAGTAGTAGGTGTAGAATACGTAGCGGCAGCTATCGAAGATGCAAAAGTAAATTCAGAGATAAATGGTATCACGAATACTGCATTCTTTGCTGGTGATATGAAAGATATCTTTACAGGTAAATTTCTCAAAGAAAACGGACGCCCAGATGTGATAATTACCGATCCTCCACGTGCCGGCATGCACCCTTATGTTTGCAAAGTACTGCTTGAAACCAAAGCCAAAAGAATTGTTTATATCAGTTGCAACCCGGCAACTCAGGCGCGTGATATTGAGCTTTTAAGCAAGAAGTATAAGGTTATTGAGATACAGCCTGTAGATATGTTCCCTCATACGCATCATGTGGAGTGTATCTGTCTATTAGAGTTGCGAACCTAGGTTACAGTAGTTCTTTCAAACAAAAAAATTAGAATGTTGATAATTGTTATCTAAGTAGACTAACATATCCAGAGTATGACCTTATTTTTCCGTTAATGAACTCCACGTTGGCTGAGTAATAATAAACCCCTGAAGCTACTTTTCGGCCTCGATTTGTGCCGTCCCAGCCCAAGTCCGGAATACCTGGCTGAAATGAGTTTTTCTCAAATAGCTTCTTCCCTGCCCGATTGTAAATATTTAATTCCTGGATAACTTCAATAGTATTTACTTCTTGGGGATATATTGTGAAATAATCATTTTTTCCATCTTGATTAGGCGTAATAATATTAGGAATAAAAAGATCCGTCACCTCTTGAATAGTAACCTGAACATCGTCACTTGACACGCAGCCATTGGCTGAAATTGCTGTCAAGGAAACAGTAATATCAGATGTAAATAGTTCGCTAACAGATTGACATGGAGGCTCACAATCGATCCATTCAGGATTCCATTCGTAAGTTGAAGCTGTTTGTGAAATGAAATTACTTATCTCGAATCTTTGCCCTAAGATTAGTTTCTGGTCGGGACCCAAGTTCACTTCAAAAGTCGGTGGATCAGGTACTTGTACAAGTGTATCAATTACACATCCATATTTATCCTCAATTTTGTACCTATATTCACCTGCATCTAGTTCTGTAATAAGTGATTGTACGGCTGGTTGGTTTTCAATTTCAAATTTATAAGGACCTTTACTCGATAAAGTTTCTATTCGAATACGTCCATCTGATAAATTAGCACACGAAGGTTTCGTTACTCTAAAATTAGCTTTGAAATCATTGTTCACTATGGCTAAATCCAACGTGACTATACTATCACATCCAACTATATTTTGAAGTGAATCTATATAGGTGCCAGAAGTAAAATATATGTTATTACCAACTGATATAGACAAACCTTCACATATAGAATCAGTAACATTGACAAATTTGGGGATAACATGTATCACTTTTGTGTTTGAAAACGTTCTGCACCTTTCATTGTCTAATTTTTCCTTGCTATCTGCTAATAGATAACGATAGTAATAGAAGCCACTTTCCACATTATCAAATCTAAAATCCCGATCCATCTCCCCTATTATATCAACCCAGGTTCGACCAGCATTGAAACTCTGCTGCCATTGTATAAACAAATTTTCGAAAGCGGATCCTACGATAGTAGCCGTGAGATCAATGGGTTCACCATCTTCACAAATATTGGCCGTTGAAGCAGGTAAAATAAGTGCCTCAGACCCACAAGGACGAAAGGTAATATTGTCAAGTGCCAAATCATTTCCAATACCACCTGGTGCATTATTTCTTAAAGAAAGCTTCAGTTCAGATTGCTCTGAACCTGTGGAAAACGTAAATCCATAGGTGTTCCACTGTTCGTTTCTGGGTATATTCCCCGTTGAATAAACTATTTGATCATTGAGCAAAAAAGAGACGTTAGCCTGAATTCTATCGGTGGCCCATGAGGCATTGAGGTTGAAAATATCTGCTGAAAACTCGTAAAGCACATCTTCACAAAGCCCAGTGACCGTTTGCTCATAAAACAGGCCTGGCTCATAATCAGCATTTACCACCATCATATATCCATTTGGGTCTGAGCTGTTGTCAGAGAGTGTCAACCAGCTGGAATGTAACTGATCGCTCTTTAAAGAGCTGACAATAGAATATTGTCCATCATTAGGTGGTAAGCTCGTGGTGTAATTATAACCAGGTGCCAGTTGAGGGTCGCTAGCGAGTATTTGCTCAGTACCGGATCCAAAATTTCCCGAATTGAAAATATTAGCCCCAAAATTTCCATCGCAAACTTGTCCCAACGAAACCATACTCGTAAAAGAAAGTAGAAAATAGAAACTTGACTTTAACATAAGTATAATAAAGTTCAGGAATTAATTTGAGACTAGCGTACTTCGCAACTTTAAGAGAATAAATCAGATACGAATTCTCATTATCTGTAAATCAAGGTATTGTCTCCTCGTTTAAATCTTATTTATTATATTAAGGCTTAGAAGTGATATGAATAAATCCAGTTTTCTTCGAATTGTTGTCATCATCTTAGGCTTTATGGTTGGCTATGGCATTCTTACAAGCATTTTGTTTACACTTGAATCCAGAGACCCTAACGCTAACATCAAAGATATGGGTGACGCCATTTGGTTTGCTATGGTTACGCTTACCACTGTTGGTTATGGTGACTTGACTCCCATTACCAGAGAGGGCAGAATTTTTGGCTCTATATTTTTACTAGGTAGTTTGGGGTTCTACGGAGTTATGATTGGTCAAATAAGTACTATTATGAATACCATTAAGGAGAATAATAAATTGGGTATGAACGGAACAAATTTCACAAATCATGTAGTAATAATAGGATGGTCAGATTTTGGCAAAGCCGTGGTAGATCAGCTGATAGCGGCCGGAAGAAATGTGGCTATTGTTACTAAAGTGAAGGATAACATAGATATTATTCAGGAATTCTATCCTAAGAAGAATGTTTTTACACTTTTTTCAGACTATGCGAATTTTGATTTACTGAGTAAGCTTAATGTAGAAGAAAGCTCAATTGTATTTGTTAACCTGGATGATGACACAGAAAAATTAGTTTATGTGCTAAATCTCAAAAAACATTTCAACCATCTTAAGTATGTGGTAACACTTGATAATGCTAATCTAAAAAGCACCTTCCAAAGTGCCGGAGTCACCTATGCCGTCTCCAAACATGAAATAGCCTCTCGATTACTTGCTAGCTACATTTTTGAACCTGATGTAGCAGAGTATTCTGAAGAGATAATTGCATTCCCTCAAACCGATGAGGACTATGATATAAAACAATATCTGATCGTTGAAGATAATCCCTATAACAATCTCTATTACGAAAAGGTATTTTATGATATGAAGAAAGAATTCAATGCCGTACTTATAGGTATTGTAAAAATAGAGGGAGGAAAAAAGAGATTAATTAAGAATCCTGAAAGTCAGGTCATGATTAATGAAGGTGATTACCTCATAATGATCACTAATAAGAATTCTGTGAAGAAACTCAAGAAGTTCTTTAATGTAGAAGAAGGATATGTATAAAAAAACCCTGACACCAACCTCGTAAGAGGTTATGTCAGGGTTAACCAAATTGTACTAAACTTACTAGTACTAAATCTCAACCCGATCAAGATTGATAAACTCAATCTGACCGTTACTAGTAATATCAACGCCTATCAGGCTGTCTTTATTGACCCTACCCGCTAAAATTTCTTTAGAAAGTTTATTTAGCAGTTCTTTTTGCAGTACTCGCTTCAGAGGTCTGGCCCCAAACTGGGGATCATAACCTAAGGAAGCGAGATGAGTTAGTGCTTGATCAGAAATTTCAAGTTTAACTCCACTTTCTTCAAGCATCTTCTGTACATTCTTAAACTGAATGTCAACAATCTTTCGAATATCTGCTTTTGAAAGGGGTCTAAACATGATTGTCTCATCTATCCTGTTCAGGAATTCCGGACGAACTGATTTCTTGAGTAGCTCAAACACTTCACCTTTAGTCTTTTCGATGACTTCTTCCACATTCCCGTCAGTGAGCTGTTCAAAATTCTCTTGAATAATATGGGATCCCATGTTAGTTGTCATGATGATGATAGTATTCTTAAAATTCGCAACACGACCTTTATTATCCGTCAATCGGCCTTCATCAAGTACCTGAAGCAATATATTAAATACGTCCGGATGTGCTTTTTCTATTTCATCAAGAAGTATAACCGAATAGGGTTTTCTCCTCACTGCTTCGGTCAATTGACCACCTTCATCATAACCCACATATCCGGGAGGTGCTCCAACCAGCCTACTTACAGAATGTCTCTCCTGGTATTCCGACATATCAATACGCACCATCGAATTCTCATCATTAAACAAATAGTCTGCCAACGCTTTCGAGAGTTCTGTTTTCCCAACACCGGTGGTTCCTAAAAATATAAATGATCCGATAGGCCGTTTCGGGTCTTGCAAACCTGCCCTACTTCTTCTCACCGCATCTGAAAGCGCCTCTATGGCCTCCTCTTGACCAGCAACACGTTTACCCAACTCTTCTTCAAGAAGCAGTAATTTCTCACGTTCACTCTGTATCATCTTAGAAAGTGGTATACCTGTCCAACGTGAAACAACTTCAGCAATATCTTCACTATCAACTTCTTCTTTCAGCATTGAAGCACCTTCTTGTTGTTTCTCAACTTCAAGTTTATGCTGCTCCAGCCTTTGTTCAGCTTCAACCAATTTTCCATATCTTATTTCAGCCACCAAGCCAAAATCACCTGATTTTTCTGCTTGCTCTGCTTCAAATTTGAGCTTATCAATTTCTTCTTTCGTATCTCTTATGCCCTGAACAACGGCTTTTTCATTTTCCCATTTAGCCTTTAGGTCGTTCCTTTTCTCCGTGAACTCTGCTATACTTTTGGTAAGGGTGCGCTCTTTATCCTTATCCTTTTCTCTTCTTATTGCCTCACGCTCGATCTCCAATTGCATGATTCGTCTGTTTAACTCATCAAGCTCTTCTGGCATGGAGTCCATTTCCAATCTCAGTTTAGATGCCGCCTCATCCATTAAGTCAATGGCTTTATCTGGTAAAAAACGATCCGAAATATACCTTGTAGATAATTCCACTGCAGAAATAACAGCATCATCCTTTATTCTAACTCCGTGATGAAGTTCATATTTATCCTTGATCCCTCTTAAAATTGAAATAGCATCGGTCATTGTAGGCTCATCAACATTTACCGCTTGAAATCTTCGTTCCAAGGCCTTGTCCTTCTCCACATACTTTTGATATTCTTTTAAAGTAGTAGCCCCAATTGCATGAAGTTCTCCCCTTGCCAGTGCTGGCTTTAAGAGGTTAGCAGCATCCATCGCTCCTTCTCCTCCACCTGCTCCAATAAGAGTGTGAATTTCATCAATAAACAAAATGATCTGACCATCAGAATCAACTACCTCTTTGATAACCGCTTTTAACCGTTCTTCAAATTCTCCTTTGTACTTGGCTCCAGCTACCAAAAGACCCATATCAAGCGAAATAAGTATTTTGTCTTTTAGATTTTCAGGTACATCGCCATCGACAATACGTTGTGCCATTCCTTCCACTATTGCTGTCTTACCCACACCTGGCTCGCCAAGTAATATCGGATTATTCTTTGTTCGCCTTGAGAGTATTTGTAATACCCTTCTTATCTCATCATCCCTTCCGATAACAGGGTCAATTTTACCTTTCTTAGCTTGCTCGTTGAGATTTACAGAATACCTTTCTAAAGATTTATACTTTGACTCCGCATTTTGATCTGTAACTCTGCTATTGCCTCTCAATTCTTTTATAGCCGCCAATAAACCTTTTTGCTCAAAGCCAACATCTTTTAATAATGCTGCTACTTTTTCTTTACCATGGAAAATTCCTAATAAAAGGTGTTCTACTGCAATATATTCATCATTAAAGGTCTTGAGTTCTTTCTCTGCCTTTTGTAAAGCAGTAGCTGCTTCATTCGACAAATAAGGTTGCTGACCACTTACTTTTGGGTAGCCATTAACAATCTCTTCCAATTTTGAGGAGAGTAAGGGCTGATTTACGTTCATTTTTTTGATTATGAACGAAGTGAAATTCTCATCCGATTGCAGAATAGCCTTTAGCAAATGCCCGGGCTCAATAGCCTGTTGCCCATTGCTACTCGCTACTTCAGCAGCTTTTTGGAGGACTTCCTGTGATTTGATTGTATATTTATCAAGATTCATTTCTATATTTTTTGACTGATAACTTATGTATTAGATGTTAGCTAATTTTTCAACTAAGCATATGCTATCAAATCATAATCCATCTAATAAATGATTCAAAATTCGGTAATAATGTCATTATTTTGTTATCAAATATTCATTTTTAAGTCATTTTGTCATTAAAAAGTCCTGATATGCCCAGAATCAAAATAGATTTGCCCAACGAAATGCAATTTGAAACAACTGTCAAAGTGCGTATTTCAGATATAAACTATGGTGGTCATGTAGGCAATGATTCAATACTTACCATTTTTCATGAAGCCAGAATGGAATACATTCAAAGCCTAGGATTTAAAGATGAATTGAGCATTGCAGAGAATGTTGGAATTATAGTCGCTGATGTTGGCATAGTGTATAAAAATGAGAGCTTTTATGGAGAAGTTTTAAAGGTCGCCATTGGAACCACCGATTTTAATAAATATGGCTGCGACATGTATTACAAAGCCACAAATGAAACGGAAGTTGAAATAGCCAGAGGCAAAACCGGAATTGTATGTTTTAATTATGTTGAAAAGAAGCTATCGGCTATGCCATTAGCATTTAAAGAATTACTCGCCCAGAAAGATTAATACTATCTTTGCTTGATGAGTAAATCAAAGGACATTCGACAGCTATCCGTTGATGAGATAAGTGATTATTTTGAGTCAATTGGAGAAAAAAGGTTTAGAGCCAAACAGGTTGACGAATGGCTTTGGAAAAAGTCCGCAAAGGACTTTGACCAAATGACAAACTTATCCTTAGCTACCAGGGAAAAATTGAAGGAGGATTTCGTCATCAATCATATTGCCGTGGACCAGATGCAACGTAGTGATGATGGCACCATAAAAAATGCTATTAAACTACATGACGGGCTTACCGTAGAGTCAGTTTTAATACCAACTCACAAGAGAATAACAGCCTGTATCTCTTCTCAGGTGGGTTGTAGTCTTGATTGTCATTTTTGCGCAACAGCACAATTAAAGAGAATGCGCAATCTCAACCCAGACGAGATATACGATCAGGTGGTAGCCATAAAAGAGCAGGGAGATCAGTTCTTTGGGAGGCCATTGACCAATATCGTTTTCATGGGAATGGGAGAGCCACTATTAAACTATAATAATGTTATTGCAGCTATTGATAAAATCACGGGTGATAAGGGGCTTGGTATGTCATCTAAGCGAATAACATTAAGTACTGTAGGTATTCCTAAAATGATCAAAAAGATGGCTGATGATGAAGTCAAATTCAATTTGGCTGTTTCACTCCATTCAGCCATTAATGAGACTCGATCTCAGGTTATGCCAATAAATGACGTTAATTCAATTGAAGATTTGATTGATTCACTTCAGTATTGGTACACGAAAACAAAAAGTAAAATAACATACGAATATGTTATTTGGAAAGGAATCAATGACAAGGAGATAGACGCAAAGGCGTTAGTCAAATTATGTAAAGTGGTTCCGTCTAAAGTTAACCTTATAGAATATAACCCTATCGATAATGGTCAATTTCAACAAGCTGATGATAGTGCCATTGATATGTACGTGAAACTTCTTGAGCAAAATGATATTGTCGTCAATGTAAGAAGAAGTCGAGGAAAAGATATTGATGCAGCGTGTGGTCAACTGGCAAATAAAACGGAGCTGACAGCATAAATAAGCCATATACATTTCAGTAGCTGCTAAAATTATTATATCTTGTTGTCTTCGCAATATTGATTAGATGGTCAGTTTGATAAAGGAGACGATTAATGTAGGGGTCAATGATGATCAGAGCCAGTTTGACCAGAGGAGAATTAGAATAGTTAATGTATTTTGCCTTATTGCCGCATTTCTAATCTTTCTGTTCGGCACACTAAATCTAACAATTGGGGCAACCACTCAGGCCCTGATTATTTATAGTGGAATCATATTATTAGTTATTCCACCTATTTATCTGAATAAAATTGGGAAACCTGAAATTGCTAGAATTTACTTTGTTTGTGTCGGACTATTATTAGCTGATTTTGCCACCTTCAGAGCAGTTTTAAATTTTCAAAATCGGCATAACGAAGTTTTCTTGGTTGGTTATTCTACTATTATCGTTGTTCTTCTAGATAACCCGGCCAAGGTAATCTTCCTAATGCTTACTGTGTTAAGCACATTAGTCATGATTACTTTAAGGCAATTCCTGATTGACTTGCCAATAACTAATGATACAATTATGGCTTACGCTAATACTTTAGTAGCCTTCGGTTGCATCTATTTTTTCATTAATATTTTCAAGCAAGAACAATTAAAAAGCGTAGCGGCAATAAGGACTTACAGTGAACAGCTGGAAAGAAAAGGCAAAGAAATCGAAAAGCAGCGTGACGAGATTTCTGGGAGTCGCAAATTAATTCGAGCGTCAATAGATAGCATTCCAATCTTCATTAGTCTTATGGATATGAATGGAGATTACCTTATTGCTAATTCTCATCATCAAAAAATGTTAGGAATGCCTGTTTCAGATATCGAAGGCAAAAATTACAGAAAGATTCTTCCCTCATATATACTAAAGAGCCAGGGAGTCAAAATTGAACGCGCCTTATCAGGAGAAATACAAGAGTTTGATCAGTTGACTAAAGTTCCAAACGGCACCAAAATTCATGCTTTTGGGAAGTATATACCGATTTATGATTCAAATCAAAAGCAATTTGGAATTGCCGTTTATGTCGTTGATATATCCGAACAGAAGAAAGTAGAAGCAGAGCTAAAATTGCTAAACGAGACGAAGAATAGACTTCTAAGTATTATAAGTCATGATATCCGCGAACCGATAAATTCTTTAAAGGGGCTCATGTCGGTAAAAGAAGGAATGAGTGTTGAAGAAAGGGAAAAGTTTAATCTAAAACTGAATGCGCATTTGGATAAAGTCTCCTTCAGTGTAGATAATCTACTAAATTGGGCCAAAACCCAAATGGAGGGGTTTAGCAGCAATCCATCGGCCGTAGGTGTTAAAGAGGTAATAGAAGATTGCATTCATCTTTTTGAGGAAAATGCAAAAGAAAAGGAAGTAGAAATTATCAATGAAGTAAAGACCAATTCTACCGTCTGGATTGATCAACAAAATTTAAAATTGGTTTTAAGAAATTTACTTAGCAATGCCATCAAGTTTTCACCTCTTCAAGGTGAAATAAGAATTACTGAAAACGAAAGTGAAAGTGAAATGATTATTTCTATAATCGATTTTGGAAGCGGTATGACCCGTGAGCAGATAGATGAGCTTAACATGGGGGCAAAATCGATAACATCTAAGGTTGGTACTGCCGGAGAAATTGGTACAGGACTTGGATTATCACTTAGCATAGAAATACTGAAATTAAACAACGCGCGGCTTAAGCTGTCAAACAATCCTAAAGGTGGGAATATTGCCGAGGTAATACTGATGAAGAATCAGAACGGTAAGAATACCTGAAAGCGTGTTCCAATTCCTTCTTTACTGGTAAAATCTACCCTGCCATTCAAGCGTTCAACAGCCCTCTTCAGTATAAACAACCCTAGTCCTGTACCTTCTGATGAGCTATTAGCTCGATAGAACATATCAAAAATTTTAGTGTGATGATCATTTGAAATACCTACTCCGTTATCTTTTACCATAATCGAAATTTGGTCTGTTAACTGCGATATTTCAACCCATACCTTTGCGTCTGTACCTTTTGAATATTTGATACTATTTTCGATTAAATTTTGAATAATTGTATTTACAATTGACCATTCAGATTTGAACCTTATGGCACTGTCAATGACAATGTCAAAATCGATTTTATTAAAATTGGGTAAGTATTTATATGAGTTCATGCAATCATAAACCAAACTCTCAAAATCAATGATATCGAATTTCTGTTCTGCATGATTCATATGAGTAAGCTTAATCAATTCCATCACGATGGTGTTGATTCTATTTAGCTGCATTTCATTCATTTCCAGATAAGCTCCTATATCACTATTAACATCTTTTTTCATCAAGTTATTCAATCCCATAAGTGATGAAATAGGACCTTTTAGATCGTGTGATATACGGTAGAAAAAGGAATCCAACTCTACATTCTTACTCTCAATAATGTCTGCTTTTTCTTTTTGAATTTTAGCGTCCCTCTCCAAAGATTCGATCTTTGCAATACTTTGATAGCTTTTGATGATCTGGTATGTTTCCGAATTCAGAACCTGTTCTTTAGTTTGAATATAGTGCTCCAAATAATAGAGTGAATTATCAGTGTTATTTTGTCTTTTACTTAAGTCATAAAGAAGATAATAGGCTTTATATTTTATAAGCGCAATATCCAATTCATAAGCAATTTCAAGCGCTCGTTTTAGTATATGCTCGGCCTCAACATATTTTCCCATCTCAATGTAGAGATGACCTAATTTATGAGATGTCATTCCTTCTCCAGGATAGTCTCTCATTTTTTTATGAATTTCTAACGACTTTAAATAATCTGTTTCAGCCAGTTCAAATTCACCTTCATAGGTATATATTTTTGCTCTTCCATACAAAGCAAATCCCAACCCCCTAACATCATTGGTTTTCTTTTTTAGTGAAACACTACGCTCTATTGTCTCCCTTGCCAAGGGCACTTCTCCTCGATTAAGATAAATTCCTGAAAGTGGGTTTAATGCGTTAGATTCTAAATTTTCAGCACCTGCTCGTTTACTAGCTTCGATTGATCTTTCATAAGAGTCTACTGCATTATCTTCATCACCAAAATATTCATAAATAGTACCCATTGATTTAAGCACTTTTGCTTGATTTGAGTCGTCATCCAGTTCTCTGTATAACTTTAAACATACAAGCAAATGTTTTAGCCCATCATGATAGTTAGTAGATTTGTACTTAACACTGGCTATGTTGTAATGGGCATCTGCTATTCCTTTTTTGTCATTGTTTGGTTCAAAATACTCAAGTGCCTTTCTCGCTAGTTCAATAGACTGACCATAATTGCCAATGATCATATGATACAAAGAAAGCTTGTTGCAAGAATCTGCTTCTAAGAATTGGTAGTTGGCTTCAATACTAATTTTTAGAGCCTTTTTTGCAAGGGAAAAGCTGCGCTCCATATCGTTGAGCCTACACTCATAAGACTCTTGAAGGAGTTGCTTAATATCTTCTTCGGTACCAACCATTAGACTTTGCTAAAGGTTGAATTTACAGAATAATGCCTAGTTTTTATACTTTATTAACAGCTACTGATCAGTTTAGAGTTTATTCAAATAGTTCAACATCTTAGTTTTTTCCAGTTCTGTGGGTAAACGCCCTAGTCCAGCCTTCAAATTATCAATCATATGATGTGGTTTTGAGGTGCCGGGAATCACACACGTAACTGATTCATTGGACAATAAATATTTGAGAAAGAACTGACCCCAACTTTCAATTTGTATTTCTCCAGCCCAGCCAGGAAGTTCCTTGCCTTTTACTTTTCTAAACAAACTACCTCCTCCATATGGTCTATTTATAAGAACGGAGATTCCAAGGTCTTTGGCCAATGGAAGTATTCTCTTTTCGGCTTCTCTGGAGTCAATTGAATAATTCAATTGAATAAAATCAAGAGGCTCATTTCGCATAATGTGTTCCATATTTCGATAGACGCTATTTACATAGTGAGTTATTCCAATGTATCTGATCTTGCCCTTAGCTTTCCAATCCTTTAGAGTTTTAATATGAGTTTCCCAATCAAGTAGATTATGAATCTGCATTAGATCGATTGGCCGTTTACCCATCAATTTCATGGACCGATTCATCTGATTTATACCAGATTCTTTTCCATTTATCCATACTTTTGTAGCCATGAATAGTTGATCGACTATCCCTAATTCCGTACTTAAATTACCTACCACATTTTCTGACCTACCATACATTGGCGATGAATCAACAACACTGCCTCCGTACTTTTTCAATTCCTTTAATACCTGTTTGAGTTGGTCACGCTCACCAGACCCAACTGAAACATCAAAAGTTTGCCAAGTACCAAGGCCAATGACCGGTAGTTGCTCTGAGGAAGAATGAATAGGTCTTTTCATAATTTTTTGGTCATCGACAAAATTGAAACCAAAGCCCATTGAAGCTGTTGCGGCCGAAATTAATTTAACTGCTTTTCTTCTTTTCATTCTACTAACAATTTAAAACTAAACTAACTTTCTTACTGAAATAGTACCATAAAATAACGATAGGAAGTATTGCCAGTGATTTAATAACGTGATTGGCACCTATAAACTTTAACGAAAGGAAAAACCAGGCGCCTATAATATCTCCACTTCTGTAAATAGTAGCATCTACAAGGCCCTTATATTTATTCATGCCCGGTCTCAGTCTATAATAAGTCTCTCGCCCTGGTTTGGTGACACTAAAATTGCCGGCTCTGAATATGACCACAACGAAAAGCATTGAGAATAATGTCGGTACCAAAAGAACTACGATAAAAAGCCAAACAGATAGTATTGGCATTAGACCTATATGCTTTTCTGCCCGAATCCCATTCTTTAGAAAATATTGTCCTAAGGCTAACGTCAATAAGCTAATCACAAGATCTCTTGTTGCAAATATTGTTTGCGGAGTCCACTTGCCTTGATAGGCTTGAACTATTTCAAGCTGCTGGTAATATAAGAATGTGGCCACAAGAGAGTATAGTAAAATGAAACCAACAAATTTAAAATTTGAACCTTCACTCTTATTTAATTTCAAATTTCGCTCATTTCGAACGGAAAAATTGAAAGAGCGTCCTATTCCTACAGCTACTACCGATGACATGAGAAATATGCATGTCAGTGGATATAAGAGTTGCGAACTACCAGTTTCAGTCACAAGTATTACTAAAATAGAACCTGAAATTGACCCCAGAACTCCAAAAGTAATTATTTGACTATATAATGATTTAGCCGATGATTGGTTTATAGATTCGCTAACACTTCGCCAATATTGAGATAAGATCAACAAACTGGCAGCACTAAAGAGTATGTATGTAATGGATGCTGCTAATGGCTCATCAAGGAAATTCCCAAATACAAGAATCAACGGTACTCCCACAGCCGACCATAAAAACCCCCAATGTCCTTTAGTAAACATTAGAAGGAGAGAACCAACAAAAATGGTAATAAAGGAAAATGTGATAAGATGGGGCAAGCTATCAAGCCCGGCTATAATTGCCATATTATCTTTTATCGGACGCATGACTTGTATTGCGGCCATTAATAATATAAAAGATAATGTATTCCAGAATGTCTGACTTAGTTTTGACATTCTCCAAAGTCAAAGAATACGCTCAAAGAATTAGTACTTCTTAGTTAATGCAATTGCGTATTTAATTAATTCGTATGCTTGTCGCGATACCTCGATGGGGTAGTATTCACTGCCTTTTTAAATGCCTGATTGAAAGATGACAATGAATTAAACCCACAATCGAAGGCTACACTTGAAACTGTAAAATTTGGATTTTTTACCAGTAGCTCCTTAGCAACCTCAACTCTATATGCATTAGTAAAATCAATAAAGCTAGTTTTAATCTTACTACTAAAAATGAGAGATAACAGGTGTTTGGGAATATTTAATTCTTCAGATAGTTTAGTCAAAGAGTATTCGTTATTCAAATAGGGACTTGTGCTTTCATAATGCCTGATGATTTTGCTTTTATAATTCTCAGCCTGTTCAGCATCAAGGTTGATATTTCGATACTTTGAGCTTGATGAAAAAATCAGTACCCTACGTTTAATCAAATAAAAGCTTAGAAAATATACCACTGCGGCATAAACCACCGGAGCATAATAATACGGATTGAGGCGTAATTGGTAATTCGAAAAATAGGTAAATAGAAAAATGAAAATTCCTACTGTTAGTACAATAGACCATTTGAGCTGACGATCGGTTATCTCTTTTCTTTGTCTTACTAAAATAAAGGTTGTAAAAGCAAGATAAAGTATTGACTGAAGGAGCAATACAGTATATCCACCTTGATACCAAAAGCCTTCAATAGAAAGCCAAGGGGCTAGTAGGATAATAGCACAACCAGGAATGAAATGAAAAGTATCCTTCCATTGCCAACCTTTGTTTCTGGTTAATGATATAACAAATAATAAAAGTAGCGGGCCAACAAAATAGTGCGCAGCGAAACCCGCATTGATAAACCATAAAGGAACAGACGAAGTGAAAATGTAAAGTGTTGATTTAATCACTCGCAGACCAAGTGCTAGAAATAACCCTCCTAGTAATTTTGAAGACAGATTCTTCTTTTCAAAAAAGAAAAAGAAATCGATACCCAGGAATATGCTCTGGATACCACCAACACTACATAAGATTAACAATACATCTCTTATCGTCATTAAAACGAAAATAGAGAATTATCCATAAATAAGTGGTTACTCACTACGTAATACAGTAACAGGATTTATTGAAGCGGCTCTTACAACATGATAAAGTGTTGAAAGACCTGCAAATACTCCTGTCATCAGTAATGTGAAAACTAAAATCGCCCAATTGAAGGCGATATGAAAAGCAAAACCTGCCAACCAGTCATTACCGTAATAAATAATCAATGGCAATGCAATTAAATTGCCTAGAAGCACCAATATGAATATATCTTTAAAAATGAGGGTCATAATAGAAAGCATATTTGAGCCTAATACTTTTCTTATACCAATTTCCTTCAATCGTTTCTCAACCATAAAAAATGAAAGTGAAACAAGCCCTAAAAATGAGATAAAGAGCGTGAGATAAGTAAATGCTTTAAACACTTTAAAAAATGTGCCCTCTGATCTGTGCCTTTGATTTAACTGACTGTCTAACCAATAATAGTTGAAGGGAAGTTCCGGAAATGTTGTTTTGTAGATATCTTCAATTCCTGCCAGTTGACGTTTGTAATCATTAGATTCCATTTTCACCATTAGGTCTGATAATTCTTGACCGATATTGAAGTATGCCGTAGGTCTAAAGTCTTCTTTCAATGATTCTTGAAAAAAATTGTCAACCACACCTACAATTTCGAAAGTATCCATTCCGTAAAACCAAACACGTTCTCCAATAGCGGCTTCAGCAGTTTCAAAATTATACAGTTTTACTGCTTCAGAATTGATGATAAGTCTCGTACTGTCAAAATCAGAATTAAAATTTCTTCCAGCTACAAACCTTGCACTGAGCATTGGAAAGTAGTTCTTACCAATGACCATTTTATAGCATATTGAATTACTACTCTCTTCGATATCTGCACTTAACCTGGAGGTTCCGCCTCTCCAACCAACTTGCTGACCAGGCACATCTGAAGTATAGGCTGCTTCTTGTGCCAAACCATTAGAAATTAATTGAGCTTTCATTAGTTGGAGCTTTCTTTTATGCTCGTTTGAGTTTCTATGAAGATCTGATGCTTCAAGAACTAAGGTTTGAGAAGTGTCAATTCCCAATTCTTTACTATTCATAAAGTCATATTGACCATAAATGATCAATGTCCATGATATAAGACCTGCACTAGCTGCAAACTGCCCTGCAACTAAAATCTTTCTTAACCTACCTGTTGAGCTATTGCCCCCCTTCTGCTTCAAACTGCTTATCACTCCAAATGAGGAAATTACAACCGCTGGATAAATGCTTGTAACTAAAGTGCAAAATATCCAGAAAATACAGAGCACTATTAAGAACTCAAAATTTACAAAACGAACAAAGTTTACCTGAGCATTAGCTAACTGGTTGAAAGTCGGAATAGAAGACCAAATAATCCCTACTGACAAAATAAAGGCAATTAAGTTGACCATTGCGGACTCCAAAATAAACTGAGTGAATAATTGTTTTCTACCTGACCCCAATGTCTTGCGTATGCCAACCTCTTTAATTCTCTCGGTCATCTGTGATGTATAAAGATTTATATAGTTAATCCATGCAGTAATGAGGATAACAAAAGCCACGATGATTAGAAATAGAACAGTTTCCAAATCTGCGTTTGCACTTAACTCCTGGTGAATATTGGATTCTAAATGAATCTCTTCAATTTCCTGTAATTGGAACTTGATTGTTTTACTCCCCCTCCTTTCTCCACCATGCTTATCAATAAAAGCTGGAAACTTGTTCTGCAAAGATTCGACATCCGCAATTGAAGTAACTTTGATGTAGGTAATATAATCAAACCAATTCCAGGCATAAGCATATTCTTGCCCAATAAGATTGATGAGAGAGGAATATGAGACCAGTACATCAGCAGGTAAATGAGTGTCTTGTCTCTTCCTGAATACGCCTGTAATGGTGTAGTCGTTCATGCCGTCAATGGAGTTGATTTTTATAGTTTTACCTACAGCATTAGAATTAGGGAAGTAAATATTGGCAACTGATTCTGAAACAACTGCGGTGTGCACATCTCTTAAGACTGTCTTTGGATTACCCTGAGTAAGATCAAACGAAAACAAAGTAAAATACGAACTATCTACATAATGAATATTCTTGACTGTTTGATTAATTCCGTTGTATTGAATAAAACCACCATCTCCAAATCCCATAGGAATAATCCTACAGAATTCAGTCACTTCAGTCATTGATTCTACCAGGCCTGGACCAACTGCCGAGAAGGTCGCTGCAGTGTGATATGGTTCTCGCCCTTCGGGGGCAAAAAACATTGAAACACGATAAATATTTTCAGAATCCTGATGAAAGGTATCAAAGTTCAGTTCATCAAAGGAATAGACCATAATTAACAGAAAAGAGGCCGTACCTACTGCCAATCCCAGTATATTGATTAATGACAATTTCCAGTGGCGCTTCAAATTTCGCCAGGCCGTAATAATGTAATTCTTTATCATTTTAATGTGCTTTATAACCTCAATTGTGTCTCCTGGCTTTTTCCACCATATGATTGATCCATTTATCGTCTTTTGAATCAGAAGTTCTTATAAGGGTTTGACGCTTGAACGAGTTATGGTTCTCATTTTGAATCACCAATTCGTCCTTCACAAATTCTGTTATGTCATTTTCTATTTTAAATTGCGCTTCCGTTTTTAATTTTTTTTGTTTGTCATCCTTAAGTAAATCTATCCGCATAAGCACTTTTATTGGCCATGTAGAACTTAACCATAAGCTTTCATATTCCTTATAAATAGAGTTATAATTAAAATAAACCACGTCAAGTCCACGAACTTTGTCTGGGCGATCAATATCATAAATGCACTTCAAATAAGTGCTGTCCAAAGCTCTTTCACAGACCAATGTTCCTTTCAGTATTCTAGGCTCTTTATCTGGTCTATAAATTCGCTCGACATCCCACTCTCCAATCAAAAAATCCAGATCACTTAAGGATTGAGATTTAACATTCAGCGAGCTGAAGATCAGTGCAACAAATAAGATAAGTTTTGATAGAAAGGGTTTAATCATAATTTTCATTTTTCACTAACAAGCACTTTTCAGTAAAAAATGAATGTCGAATTAATTAATCTGATGTTGAGATAAATTAATTCAACCCTTAAAATCATTGCGTCAAGGAGTTAAGATGATTATCTTAATCAAAATAAGACGTCATGAAAAATCAATATCTCATCCTGCTTTTATCACTAACATTGTTAAATCAAACCAGTTGCGAATCTCAGATTCCCAATAAAGAGTTGCAAATTTCAGCCGCTGTTATGGCCGCACCTGAAGAAAAACGCGCTGACGCCACTGTAATGGGTTTCAATGAAAATAATGAACTGGTTGTTATTAGAGAAGGGTCAAATGAATTGATTTGCATAGCAGATGATCCCAATAAAGAAGGGTTTAATGTTTCGTGTTACCATAAAGATTTAGAACCATTTATGGCCAGGGGAAGAGCGTTAAAAGCTGAAGGGAGAAGTCGTGAGGAAATATTCAATATGCGTGCAAAAGAAGCTGAAGAAGGCACTTTAAAGATGCCTGAGAACCCATCGACACTTCATGTTTTGTCTGGGGCTGATGGAAAGTACGATCCAGAAACTGGCGAAGTTGCTAATGCCAATTTGAGGTACGTTGTATATATTCCTTATGCAACACAAGAATCTACCGGACTCCCACTCAGACCATTAGTACCTGGCGGCCCTTGGATTATGGATCCAGGAACTCACCGAGCGCATATCATGATTACTCCTCCAGGAGATTGAGAGTCAAGATTTCTCTTTAACCCATAAGTCATCCATTTCTTCCAGTGTTTTACCTTTCGTTTCAGGAATAAATTTCCAGACAAAAACTACGGTGACAATACATAGCCCTGCAAAGATAAAATAAGGCAGTGCTCCATTGAAAACATTGGTATTTGTTTCACTTCCATTAATTATTGGAAATGTATTCGCTACAATAGCATTAAACAGCCATTGAGCTGCCACTGCTACTGACATGGCCGTACTTCTTACTTTATTTGGAAATATCTCAGATAGCAACACCCATGTAACCGGACCCATAGACAGCGCAAACGATGCAATGAAAGTGAGCATTCCTAACAGGGAAATAATACCTAACTGATTTAAATAAATAGAGAAACCCAGGGTACCAATGCCTAAGAACATGCCTATAGTACCAACAATGAGCAAAGGCTTTCTTCCCCACTTATCAACCTGATAGATGGCGACAAAGGTAAATACCAGGTTCACTGCTCCCAGTAACAACTGCTGTTTCAGCGCATCTTCCGGGCCATAGCCCAGTGCATTACTAAAAATTTCTGCTCCATAGTAAAGTATGGCATTTATTCCGGTAACCTGTTGCAAAATAGATAATGTCACACCAATGAATAATACATAAAGCATACTCTTTGAAAAAGCAGTTATTTTTAACTCTTTGCTTTCTCTATCAATTGATTCTTGTATTTCACTAAACTCTCGCTCTGCCTCTTCTTCAGAAGAGGTCACTTTCGCAAGCACTACCTTTGCTTCTTCTTTTCTACCGCGCATCATTAACCACCTTGGGCTATGAGGGACAAAAAACAACAGAATGAAAAAGGCTAATGCAGGAACTAACTCTGACCAGAACATTATCCTCCAACCTCGAGTTACATTATGATCATGAATCTGCTCCAATACCTCTGGTGAAAGGCTGCTTGTGTCCCCTCCACCGATAATATAAGTAGCCAGAAATACAACAAAAAAGCCGATAACTATCGCTAATTGATAATAGGATACTAACCTGCCACGCTCCTTAGGTGGTGCCACTTCAGCAATGTACATCGGAGCAGTCATTGAAGCTATTCCCACTCCTAAACCACCAATAATTCTAAATATAACTAACATGGTCAATGACTCTGGTATGCCTGACCCCCATGCTGAAATAGCGAATAGAAATCCTGATAATATCAAAGAATATTTTCGACTATACTTTGAACTCACATAGCCTGCAATGAGCGCTCCTATAAGACAACCGTATAAAGCACTACTCACTGCCCAACCTTGCTCACCTTTAGAAAAGTTGAAATACTCAGTGAAATATAATTGTGATCCACCGATAACACCAGTATCATACCCGAATAAAAGCCCTCCAAGGGTAGCGACTACCGTAATTCCTAAAATGAATCTTTTGTAATTAGTTGGTTTTTCCATGATTAATTATCATTCCAAACATCAATTTACATTAACATGCTAAAAGTTTAACTCTATCTTTCAGATTTGTGAATACAATACCATCCACAAGCTTTATTTATCAATTAGACATCACAAAAGGAATAATAAAATTTCAATCTCCCAACCAAACCTTAAAAGCTGTAGCTTTCTCAGCACTAATGGTGATTGACTCATCGGTCTTATGCAAGAGTTCAATTAAAAGTTTGCCTTTATGAAACTTATGAGTGGCATTAATTGCCTGAAAGGAAATGATGTATTGGCGATTCGCTCGATAGAATTTTTCCGGATCTAATTGGTTCATCACCTCGTCTAGGTTGTAGTCCATTAAGTACTTTTTGTTTTCTGTAGTACACAGGTAAACAACACCATTTTTAGTTTGAAAGTAAGCGATATCAGCAGTCTCAATGGATAACAGTTTTTCTCCCTGCTTGATTAAGAACCTGCTCTTAAAACGCCTTTCATCCATTTTGATCTGTCCAATGAGTAAATTTAGATCAATGGCATTATGTCCACTCCCGAAAGCCTCCTGAAGATTCCGATATTTATTCAAGCTTAATTCCAGGTCTTCTTTTTTGATGGGCTTCAAAAGGTAATCAATACTATTCACCTTAAAAGCCTTTAGCATATACTCATCAAAAGCAGTGGTAAAAATCACCGGCCTATTGATCTTGACCCGGTCGAAAATTTCAAAGCTTACCCCGTCACTTAGTTGAATATCCATAAGAATCAGATCAGGCTCATTATGGTTTTTAATCCATTTTACTGACTCTTCCACACTGTCGATCACTTCAAGGATCTCAATAGTGGTATCAATCTCCTCTAAAATCTTTTGAAGCCTTCTGAATGCCGGAGCTTCATCTTCAATGATTAATATTCTCATGCGCTAGCCAGCGATTTTTCGTTGACAATCTCGATTAAAGGAATAGCTACCATAAAGTTGGAATGAGTGACAATAACATCAATATTATGCTTGCCGAAGTAAGCATACCTGTTTCTTATATTTCTAAGGCCCGTTTTGGTAGATTTTTCAATGGACTTTTTCTCCTGCAGGTTATTTTTAACAATAATCGATTTACCATTATCCACATAGATATCAATAGTTAACGGGTGAGCTTTCGAAACAATATTGTGCTTAATAGCATTTTCTACCAACATCTGGATAGTTAGTGGTGCGATGTGCTGGCCAAAATATTGATCATCCACTCTGAATTTCACTTCCAAATTTTCTGGATAGCGCATCTGCAGCAGGAATACATAATTTTTAACAAATGTCAGTTCCTCTTCTACTGTCACCAATTCTTTTTCCTTATTCTGTAAAATGTAGCGATAAACTTCCGATAGTTTTTCTGTAAAGTTAATCGCTATGGTAGTGTCTTCAGCGATCAGGGTAGTTAACGTATTTAAACTATTAAAGAGAAAGTGAGGACTCATTTGATTTTGCAATACTTCAAATTGAGTTCGGATTTGTTGGTTTTTCAGCTCTTCATTTTGACGGATCGAAGTTTTCCATTGCTCAAAAAAGTAGACATTTTCATAAACTGATCCGACAATACCCCCAATGACTACGTTGATAGATACGTTGCTAAAAAGATAATCTAATGCAAAGAGATCTTCATCAGGGCGTAAGTTTAGCGTAGAGCAAATAAGTGGATCACCGATACTCATAAAGAAAACTAGAGTAATAAAGGTGATCAACAAACGCTTTGGTGTCTGGCGAATTTCAGGAAACACTTTTCTGAAATACATAAAAATGGCAAAAGCTCCATTCCAGAATATTACAGTGAATATTAGAGAGGTGAAATACTTCTCTAACCTTGTTTGACCTTCTTCGGGTGCATGAATAAAGGTCATAATATAAGCTAAAATGAATATCCCTATCCATCTTACATAAACTTCTTTAACCGTTATTCCAGCTATTTTCATACAACAATTGTAGAATATATATTATAACCAACAAGGTTAAAATTAGATTCCTGCCTTCGCAGGAATGACGTCCTGATGAAATAGAATGCGTCATTCCTTAGAGCGAAGCGAGTAAGGAATCTCGATATTATAGAATAGGCCATAATGCGTAAAATCATTTACAATTTATTCAAAATAACATTAAAGAGATAGATTTCTAAAGTGATGAATACATAAGACAGGGATATTCAAGGGTAAAACCGTAAATAAAACACCTGAAGCCCAAATACACTTCCAGAACACATTTCATCAGTTCAAAAGCTTAATTCTAGGTTTCACAGGAAAAATCTCGCGCCTCACGTTGAAAGTCGTTTCCTATCTATAAGTGCATCAATAGCTTGGTCTTAGAAATTCAAAACCAATCAATATGAAAGCATTAAAATTTACCTTATTTCTAAGTCTGGCAATATTAAATACAACTTTAATGGCGCAGACCCAGGTTGTCAAAGGTTCCATCATTGACGCCCAGGCAGAATTTCCCATTATTGGTGCTTCTGTTATTCTTATAGGTAGTGACCCGATTAAAGGTACGGTTACAGATCTGGATGGAAAATTCAGGCTTGAAAATGTGCCTGTAGGAAGACAAACTCTCGGCATTCAATATATAGGTTATAAAAGTATCACTGTCCCTAATGTTTTGGTGACTGCGGGCAAAGAAGTTATCCTCACATTGCAAATCGAAGAATCTGTGGAGCAACTTGATGAAATTGTTATCACAGCAGAAGCTGATAAAGATCTCCCACTAAATGATTTGGCGAAAGTAAGTGCAAGAACATTTAGTCTGGAAGAAGTTACACGGTTTTCGGGAGGCCGTAATGATGTAGCTCGATTGGCGACTTCTTTCGCAGGTGTTAGCGCTCCAAATGACGGTCGAAATGACATTGTGGTAAGGGGTAATTCACCGGTTGGACTTTTATGGAGAATTGAAGGCGTTCCAATTGCTACTACCAATCATTTTGCCACACTCGGAACGACTGGTGGACCTGTAAACGCATTAAATACTAATCTACTGCGTACTTCAGATTTTCTGACTGGTGCTTTTCCGGCAGAGTACGGTAATGCTAATAGCGCAGTTTTCGATGTGAATTTTAGAAGTGGTAATACCGACAAGTATGAATACACCGCTCAGATGAGCGCATTTAGTGGCCTGGAATTCATGGCTGAAGGGCCATTTAGAAAATCGAAAGGTGGGTCATTCGTGGCCTCCTATCGCTATGGCATTGCCAGTTTGGCCGCTACAGGTACCAGTGCAACACCTTTCTACCAGGACTTTTCATTCAAACTAAACTTCGGAAAGACCAAAACTGGTAAATGGGAACTCTTTGGGTTAGGCGGTCTGAGTAGCATTGATTTCTTAGGAGACGAAATTGATGAAGATGACTTGTTTGCGAATCCTGATCAGGACGCATTTGTACAAAACCAACTAGGTTTAGTAGGACTTGTTAATACATTAAGATTAAATAAAACCACTTTCTTAAAGACCTCACTTGGAGCTTCTACAAACTACAATGAGTACTTACAAGACAACCTAAACACCGACCCCGAAGGGAATCTGATCAATAAATTCAGGGCTACCAATGTAGAGAACAGGGAAAGCAGATTAACATTCAGCTCGACTTTGAATAAAAAATTTAATGCAAAGTGGAGTTTAAGAACAGGAATTCTAAATGAGCATTATATTGCTGATTTTTTTACAGAAGATAGAGACAATAGAGTGAGCATTCCTGATGATAATAATGATGGGATTCCTGACTATTTTGTCAACCGGGGTAACCTTGACGAGTCTTACAATCTTGCTCAAGTTTTTGCACAAGCTGAGAATAAAATAACCGATGATCTAAGTGTAACAGCAGGTTTACATGCTCAGTATCACGATTTCACTGAAGATTTTGTAGTAGAACCTCGGGCAGCTGTAAGCTGGCAAGCCAGACCAAATCAACGTTGGAGTGTTGCTTACGGATTACACGCACAAACTATTCCCTCTCCCATTCTATTCTTTGATGAAGAAATTACTCCCGGGATAACGGCCAAAACCAATAAAGACCTGAATTTCATGAAAAGTCATCATTTTGTATTGGGTTACGATAGAAACCTGGGGCAAAACTGGCGCTTAAAGGCGGAAACCTATTATCAAAGCTTATTTGATGTGCCCGTATCCTCAACACCAAGTAGTTATTCCATTATCAATGAAGGGTCAGACTTTGTTTTTGAAGAAGAAGGCTCGTTAGTAAATGAGGGTGAAGGAAGTAACCTTGGTGTGGAATTGACTCTTGAAAAATTCTTTAGCAAAGGCTATTACCTTCTAATGACTACATCGGCATTCGACTCCAGATATAAAGCAAGTGACAACATTGAAAGAAATACTGCATTTAATAGCAACCTAGTATTCAACTTTCTATTTGGTAAAGAATGGAAATTTGGGCCTGATGGTAAGAACGCATGGACGTTTGATACCAAGCTTACCACCAGCGGAGGCCAGCCTTTTACTCCCGTAGATTTAGAAGCTACACGAGCCAACGCAGGCAGAGAAGTTAGACAAGATAATATTGCCTTTAGCGAAAGATATGACTCCTACTTTCGTTGGGATGTAAAATTTGGAGTACGAATAAACAGTAAAAAGAAAAATATATCACATCAGTTTTTTGTGGATATGCAAAATGTCACGAATAGGGAGAATGAATTTGTAAGAAGGTATAATGAAGTAACAGATGAAATCAACCGAGTGGATCAAACAGGGTTTTTCCCTGATGTGATGTACAGAATCCAATTCTAATAATTCAATGGCTATTAATCACCAAACCTTAAGATAATGATAGAAATATTCTCAACAAACATCAAAAATCAAAAGGAGGCTAACATCATTTCAGGCCTCCTGCACCTTTGCTTTCCCAACTTAAGAGCAAATATTGATTTACATGATACAGATCACGTACTACGAATAGAATCAATAAACGGAAAATTAAATATTAATGCTTTGGTTAATTATATCCGCTCACTGGGTTACCGTATTCAATGGATAAAATAACTGCCACATGACTTTATCTATCAATCAACAGAAAAAGCTACTCTCTCGATATGGGAAATGGGCTCTGGTTACCGGAGCCACTTCTGGTATAGGAAGAGGAATCGCCAACGGGTTAGCGGCATCCGGTTTTAATCTCATTATTACAGCCAGAAGATTAAGTGAGCTCAATTTAGTGAAAACTAATATTGTAAGTAATCATGAAGTTAAGGTAGACGTGGTGGCAGCAGATTTATCTGCTTCTAACGACATAGGAAAAATAATAGGGGCCACCCGTGATAAAGAAATAGGATTAGTTGTATTGAATGCGGGTTTTGGATCTTCAGGTAGTTTCATTGATTCTGACATCGAGACCGAACTAAACATGGTTGATGTTAATTGTAAAGCCGTTCTGAGTATGGCACATACTTTTGCTAAGAGATTATCTGTACAGAAAAGAGGTGGGATCATACTTTTGGGTTCTATGGTTGCCTTTCAGGGAACACCTTACGCGGCCAACTATGCAGCTACAAAGGCTTATATTCTTTCACTCGGTGAAGCTTTATTCCATGAACTAAAACCTTGGGGTGTAGATGTTTTGACCGCTTGTCCGGGACCTGTATCTACAGGATTTGCGGAACGAGCACAAATGGATTTAGGGAACGCCATGAATGCTGATGAAATAGCACAGCAAATACTAAATGCTCTGGGAAGAAAATCTGTTAGCCTACCCGGAGTACTTACCAAAATCCTTGTATATTCATTACGAACAGTCCCAAGATGGGCTAAAGTGCGTATCATGAAATTGGTAATGAGCGGCATGACTAAAAATCAAATTGCATGAGTTTTGAATTAATATTCAGAGTTGTTAACATATCTGTTATTCCGTTTTGGTTGATCCTGTTTTTCTTACCAAAATGGAGGTTTAGAAATGATTTAATATATGTCTCAGCCACTGTATTAGCCACGCTATATACTGCTTTGATAGCATTCGGCTCAACCATAGATATAGGTGATTTTAGTAATTTAGAAGGTGTCAAAAATCTTTTTACAAGTGACGAAGCAGTTCTAATTGGGTGGATTCACTATCTGGCTTTCGACTTACTCATAGGAAACTGGATGGTTAACCAGGCACAAGAACTTAAAATACGCCATATTATATTATCACCCTGTCTCATTTTTACTTTCATGTTCGGCCCTGTCGGCTACTTACTCTTCACACTATTGAAAATTTCCAAAATTGGACGTACTAACTAGCATTTTTCCAGGCAAAGTAAACCAGGCATTGGCCTTAAGTTCTTATTTCTTTTTCTTTCTAATAGTCGTTACATTTTTTTTGTATTCAACTGATTCAAGAATGCTGATGGGTGTAAACATTTGGTTAAAGCCTTTAAAATTCACCCTTTCTATTTTTATCTTCTTACTTACATCAGCTTACATCATACCATGGCTGCCTTATACAAGGGCTAAGCAACACCTTATAGAGGGTCTGTTAATTATCACCATGGTTGTTGAGATTGCTTGCATCCTGTATCAGGCTTCAAGAGGTCAGCAATCACATTTTAATATCACAGATTCGATAGGAAGAGTATTGTTCCCTCTTATGGGAATAATGATAAGCATCACCTATTTTACCTATGCCTGGATCTTATTAGATTTATTCAGATTGGATACACAACTTTCACCAGCTATGCTGTGGGCGTTGAGAATAAGCATTGCAATTTTCTTATTTGGTGGAATATCTGGTTTTATGATGGCGTCCGGCCTTAAACACAACATTGGTGTAGCTGATGGTGGAATAGGCTTACCTTTCACAAATTGGAGTACGGTAGGAGGTGATCTAAGGGTGTCTCACTTTATCAGTTTACATGCACTCCAAATGCTGCCGTTAATTGTTTTACTCATGAGCGAACTGAATATTAGTTCGACCATAACTTTGATAACTGTAGTTGGCGTAGGTATTCTGCACGGTGTGTTTGCAATATTCACTCTGATTCAAGCCATAAATGGTCATCCATTTATTAGGCTTGATTGAACCTAGATCATACATATCATTCTTCATTTCTCAGCGCTTCAACACTTTCTTTTAGCTTCTTAACATTTTTACCATACAGAAAGTAGAATATAATATGCACGCAAATAAACGCAAGTACACCAATACCTATTGATACTATGACAACTTTGGTTAAGTTTTCAACCTCCCCCTCAAAAAGGTCTGATACTAAATTTGATCCCATGCAAAAGCCAAAAATAAACATGACAACACCAATGGTGAGGTAGTGTCTTCTAAATACTCTTATTGATAGATAACATTCATTTAAGTAATCCACCACAGAATGTTCAACACTTGATCGATTTAACTTAAGTATAAGATTACGGTAGTACAAGATAGCTCCTATGCCTAAGACAAGGCTAATAATTGCAAGCAGATACTCTTCTAAAACTCCAAAAAAAATTACTATCGCAGGAAACAGAATGACATTCATTCTTTGTTCCAACTTTATTGTATCTAGTATCTTATCTATCAGGTTTGTGGACTTTGATGTATATACTGAAGAGATATCTGTTTTCTCTGCAGCACTCTTTTGAGTCATCTTCCAGATATTTTTTAAATCATCCTCTTCCATGAATAATTGATTTTAATTCATTCTTTATTCTATTCACTTTCACTCCTACATTAGATACGGTAAGTCCAAGTATCTCCGCCATCTCTTTGTATGACTTATCTTCCAGGTAGAGTAATATTATTGCTCTATCAGATTCTTTAATCCTCTTCAAAGCAATGTAAAGTGTTGCGAGCTGGTCATCACCACTTTCATTCTCTTGGGTTACGTCATGATCAAGTAATGGGCTCGTCTCTATTTTTTTCTTTCGCACATGAGAGAGACAAACATTCAATGCCACCCTGTAAACCCAGGTAGACACTTGAGAATTACCTTGAAATTTCTCATGTGACTTCCATAATTGTAAAGCCACCTCTTGAGTATAATCCTTAAACTCTTCATTGGAGTTAGAGTAAGCCCTACAAATTCGATTGATGATGGCCTGATTCTGTTCAATAAAGACTTTAAAAAATTCTTTTCCCATTTAACTAATTAGGTGGAATTAAAATGTTGGTAGCATGTATAACAATTTTATTACAAGGGGTGTCAAATTTTAATTTATTATCCTCATTTTCAATTGATTATCTTATAATTCTTAAAAGAATGTAATAAATAAAACCTGTTCTGTACTAACGCAGTGAACGTTCAATTTAAACTATTTGAATAATCTCGAAAAATTTAAGTATGAAAAAATTGAGAATTGTAGCAATGAGAAAAGTATTGATTAACACCCTATTATTCGCCATGTCATTCGGTGCTGGAATGTTTCTGGCAAAAGCGGCTAAAGCTCAAGATACCAAATCACTACTCTGGAAAATAGAAGGGAATGAATTAGCAAAGCCCTCTTACCTTTATGGTACCATTCATGCCATTTGTCCTGAAGATTTCTTCCTTAAAGAATCTGTTAAAGAGGCCCTTAAGAATACAGATCAGATTGTGTTGGAATTAGATATGGATGACCCGCAGTTCATGATGAAAATGCAACAGAATATGATGAACCCTGGCATGAGCAACATTTCTGATCAGTTTTCTGAAGAAGATAGAAAATTGGTAAACGACTTCCTGATAGCAAACTTCGGTGCTAACCTGGATCAATTAGGGATAGTCAAGCCCTTCGGGTTGGCGGCAATGGTTATCCAAAAAACAATTTCTTGTGATAAACCAGAAAGCTATGAACAGGTATTTATTAAGAACGCTGCAGAAAGGGAAATTGAACTCATAGGGCTAGAGACTATAGAATTTCAAGCAACTTTATTTGACGATGAACCTATGGAAGATCAAATAAAAATGGTAGTGGATGGAGTGAAAGAATTCGAAGATGGCAAAGATGAATTTAAACAACTTGTAGAAGTATATAAAACGGAAGATATCGTTGAACTACAACAATTGCTAGCCGATTCACCTCAGTTTGCATCTTTCGCTGATCTTCTGGTTTTTGACCGAAATAAAAACTGGATTCCAAAAATAACACAAATAACACGGGAGACTCCTTCATTTATTGCAGTAGGTGCCTTGCATCTTGCTGGCGAGAATGGTGTAATAAACCTTTTAAAAAAGGAAGGTTATAAAGTTACAGCCATAATCAATCAAAGCGAATGAATAAAAGCTATAAATAATGGTTCAATCTTTGTTATCTCACTGAGATAATTAGAACCATTAAAATTCATTACACATGAAAAAAGTAGCTTTAATCATTATCATAGCAACATTATTTACCACTGACTACATCAATGCACAAACGCAATACAAAGTGATTACCGTAGTCGAATCTATAGTCCCAGGAGGTTTGGGAAGATCACGTTTAATAGAAAGCACCGAAGAGGGTGTTAATATCGATGACATGACCACAGAAAGAACTGATGGCAAAAAAAGTAATCAAAACAGTGTAAAGCGAAAGGATGCTAAAACTGATGCTTTGAATGAAGCTAAGCTGTTAAACTTTTATAGTCTTACAGGTATCAATTTCCAAAATATCGCGTCAAATGATGCCTTGATAAGCTCCAAACTCAATAATTTGACTGAAGACGGATGGGAATTAATGCATGTAACAAGTGCGGCCGAGAGCGATGCAGGCAAAGGAGATGGCACTGGAATATATATTACTCGATTTATCTTTAAAAGATAGATTACATAATATCAGGTTGAGCTTGTCGAAAATTTACCTTTACTAGTCCGAGGTTTCGACAAGCTCAACCTGATATTTTTTTGGTTTGGGACAACTTACTGTTACATCATCTATAGTGCAATGACAGAATTCTCTTCCGGAGAAACACCAGAGTTCACGTAGGCATCTGCTGCCCAATCATTTTCCCAATTCTTACCATCAATCAGATATCTGAACTGATAAGAATTGTCAACAGGAAGTTCAACGGTTGCTTTGAACTCACCGCTTTTCAACTTCTTCATTTCGATACCTTTTTTCCAGGAGGTAAAGTCACCAACTACTTTTACTTTCTTAGCTTCAGGTGCAGCTTCTGCAGGAAGACTAAGTGTAACCTTAGCTACAGGTTTACTTTTAAGATACTGTTTCTTGATTGCCATAATTATCAATATTTGATGCAAAGCAAGAAAAATTAAATGCGATAAATAAACATTATTATTTAAAAATTTCTGCAAACGATTGGGGGAACGATTTCAATTTTACCTCACTTGTTGTCGCCTTCATCCATGAACTATAAATACAAAGTATTTAACTTAGATATATGCTAAGGATCAATCTGATTTTAGTATTTATTTTGTTTGCTGCCAGTCAATTGACAGGTCAAAACCCTGCTTTTTTTGGACTAAAAAGTCACTATGGATTTATAATTCCTCATTCATCAGAGCTTAAGAACATATCCAATTCAAACCCATGGGGCCTCCAAATAGAATACAGTAAATTAAAGCTTGATCAAAAGTCTTGGGATAAGTGCAACTGCTACGCACAAACAGGCCTTTCGTTCACATATTTCAATTTTCAGAACCCTTCGCAATTGGGCAGTAGTTATAACCTGGTATATTTTGCTGAGCCACTGCTTACATATAAAAAAAAGTTGTTTTACAGTTTTAGAGTAGGTATCGGTGTAAGCTACCTTGATACTATATTTGACCTTGAGACCAATCCGGAAAATACTTTTTTCGGATCTTCATTGAGCTTCCTACTATTGACGAACTTTAATATTAATTATAGGTTGTCACCAAGATATATAATTAGTGCTACAGCCAATTATAATCATATATCCAATGGAGGTTCCAAACAACCGAATAAAGGCATGAATTTTCCGACCTTTGGAATTGGCTTTAGTTATTCCCCGGAAAATTATTCCATTGAAGAAAGATCAAAGAATAGCTTACAAAAAGGTCAATTGAAAGGTTACGCTCGTTTGTTTGGGACAATGCCCGAGGTGTCAAATGAAGATATAGAAGCAAATGAACGAAAACTACTCATAGGTTTGACAGGCGGTGCTTTGTATTATCTTACTCATACCAACGCTATAAATTTAGGGGTTGAATTGATCAATAATCAGGCAATCAAAGCAGAGTCTTATATGAGTAATCAATCTTATGACCACAAACTGGTTGCATTAACTCTGGGACATAATTTTGTTTTTGGTAAAATAACGTTTAACCAACAAATGGGCTGGTACCTTTATAAACCATTCCCTTCCTCCAACAAACACCTCTTCCAAAGGTATGAGCTGCTATACCAACTTGGGCAACGTTATCAGGTCGGCACCTCATTAAAAGCTCATGGAAGTGTGGCAGAGAATTTTGATATCAGGTTTGGTATTACATTTTAACTCTATAGTTACTATTGCTACTCATACTTCAACGTTTTAGAAGGACTAGAATAAGCTGCCTTAACACCATGGTAGGTTACTGTGAGGATTGCAATTGACAAGCCTAAAAAGAATGTTATAACGTAAAGTTGCCAGTTCATTTCAACTCTAAATTCAAAATCAGATAGCCACCAATTATTCATAAAGTACGAGGCTAAAGGTGCAGCAAAGGCAAATGAAATTAATGCCAGTGTCACAAATTGACGATTGAGTAAAATGAAAATATTAATGATAGGAGCACCAAATACTTTTCTTATACCAATTTCTTTCGTTCTATTTACTGCGTTGATACCTGCTAAACCAAACAAGCCTAGCCCCGATATGAGTATTGCAAAAAAGGTAGCCAATGTCATTATCTTCATCCACCGCTGAAATGAAGCATATTGTGCATCTACGTCTTGATCCAGAAAACTATATTCAAATGGTTTATCCGGTACCATCTCTCTATATGTACTTTCAATCTTGCTAAGTGATTGGGACATATCATCAGATTTTAGCTTAATAAGAATATCGGTTAGATGCCCCACTTCTTTTCTATCAATAGAAAGAAACATGGGCTCTATAGATCGTTCTAACGACCTAAAATGATAGTCTTTCACAACTCCAATAATTTTATAACCTGGCCCGACACTATCCTCACGCCAATTCAGATGCTCGTCTAAAGGGCTATCCCAACCCATGTCTTTCGCTAAGGCTTCGTTAATAATTAAAGATGCAGTATCAGAAACAATGGCTGAGTTGAAATTGCGCCCTTCTTTTATTTCAATACCTAAAGCTTCCAGATAATAAGGATCAACCGACCATACATAAGCAGACTTGTTATCATCATCTATGGTGTAACCGTATCTGGACCAACCTTGTGTAAAAGAGTTACTGACCCCCGCTACCGAAATGATATCAGTATCGGCAATTAATGCATTTCGCATTCTCTCAACCGCCTGGTCTGATTCACTATCCCAACCCATTTGTGTAGGCACAACCAAAACCTGCTCTTTATCAAACCCCAGGTCTTTGGTGGTTACGTAGTTCATTTGTTCGTACATCACAAAAGCCGAAATGATCAATATGGATGATAAGGTGAACTGTAAAAGCACAAGAGGTTTCGCTACACTAGCCTTTAATTTAGTACTGGAACCACCCTTTAGTGCCAAAGCAGGATTAAACGAGGATAAAAAAAGTGATGGGTAGCTTCCCGCTATTATTCCTATCACCAAAGAGATTATAGAACCAATACCAATCAACTCTATTATTAAAACGGCATTCAATTCTATGGCTTTATTGGTAAACTCATTAAATGTTGGAAGACAAATGAGCATAAATAGTATACCCAATAACATAGAAGCAAAAGCCAATATGATTGACTCAAATGAAAATTGATAGATCAATTGTGATCGGTTGGCTCCAATAGATTTTCTTACACCCACCTCTGTCTTACGAAGGGCAGAAGTTGTTAAAGCAAGTGAAACATAGTTTATTGAAGCTATACAAATTATCAAAATAGCCAACCCTCCAAGAATAATGGAGTATTGCGGATCACTCACTTTATACCAATCAACTTTATGATTAAGGTGTATATCTTTTAGGTTGGTAGTTCTGTATTCAAATTGGATGACATTTTCCGGAATATTGTAACGAGCTTGAGTTCGCTTCATACTTTCCTCCATGTATTTATCTCTAATACCCTGAAGGTTTATCTTAAATTGCTCAAAATCTGAACCTGACCTAAGCTGTACAAAAGTTGGCGTACTAAAATTACCCCAGTTCTCCATCGATTGTTGATACCGACTTTTATTCTCTTGCGGAATTAAAATGTTATAATTAAGACTTGAATTTGCGGGAGCATTTTGAATGACTCCCACCACTTCAAATTCTTTCTCGCCTTCTATATCAATTTGAATTGTTTGACCAATAGGGTCAGCTTCAAAGTATTTGTTTGCTATTTCTTCATTAATAACGGCATGATGCTTTTGGGTAAGAAATTGATCACTGTTACCTGAAATCACTTCAAAAGAAAACATTTTAAAAAAATCGTTATCTGCATACCCAACATCTTCACCCACGACTTTTTCACCAATTTTAATAACTTTCGAATAACCCTCGTTGAATCTTGTTGCATATTCTACCTCACCCAACTCATCTTTCAGAACTGGCGCCAGTCCTAACTGCATGTAAGCTGATTGCATGTAAGGATCATTCGGATCGGGGTTCCAGGCTTTATAGGCAAATTCCTCTATTCGATAAATTCTGTCACCGTTGACATGAAATAAGTCAAAGCTGTTTTCATCTTTAATAAAAAGATATATCAGAATGCTAAAAGCTAGACCAATACTCAGACCGAAAGCATTGATGAACGTGAATAATTTTCGCTTGACCATATTTCGCCTTGCTGTTTTTAAATAATTAGAGACCATAATTGTGTTGTTTGTATTGAGTTTTAAATTATTTCGAAGCAATATCCCAGGTCGTAGAAACCGTAAAGCATTCCAAAAGTAATTCCTTCTGGCTTTTTTGGTTCCATATCTATCAACATCATCAACGAACTGCTCTTCAAGATCTCCCGCAATACCTTCCCAAAGGTAATCCGGGCACAATCTTGACAACAGATTATAAACATACTTGGGAGGTTCTGTCATAAGCCAATAGCTTTCAGTTCAGGAATGAGCTTCCATAATTTCATTCTTTGTTGTTGAATGGACTGAAGAACTTTGATTCCAGCAGAAGTGACCTCAAAATATCTCTTTCTTCTACCGCCCCTTTCATTAGTAGCTCCACCCATAAAGGATTTAACGAGGCCCTTATCTTCAAGTCTATAAAGGGTGACATGTACAGCACTTAAGTTAACCTTACGATCTAACTGACTTTTAACTTCATTCACTATGGCATTTCCATAAGCCTCTTCTTTCAGCACACCAACCATAGTGAGAATGAGCTCTTCGAATTCACCCAAATAAATTGATCCCATATCTATTTCTATATGAATTGTAAAACAAATATATTGATTTCTATATTAATTGTAAAAGAAATGAAGTACTCGCTGTCAGTGACGATTCAAAAGAAGTTTAAGACTACTGATGTTAAGGCTCGTGAGGATTAAAAACTGTTACTTACTTGCATTGAAAAGCTTTTGCTTTTCTTCCTTGGTCAGGCTTTCATAGCCCTTTTCAGAGATTTTATCTAAGATAGCATCTATCTCTTCCTGGCTTGAAGTAGGCTTGCTGGATTTAGAAGTGGTACCAAAGGCGCTAGACTTTGAGCTGCTTGTAGCCTTTCTATGACTCACCTTTATTTTTGGAGATCTGACAAAAAAGCTCTTAAAAAAGTTCATGATGCTAATGATCCATTTACCCCAGTCACTTCCTTTTTGAAGGTTGACAATATGCAAGTAACCGATAAATGCTCCTCCAAGGTGAGCAATATTCCCTCCTGCATTACCTCCTACCGAACCAAGAAAAGACAAAACAATATAGAACCCAGCTATATACTTGATCTTAACCGGCCCAATAAATAATAAATGAAACGTATAATTAGGTAACAGTGTAGCAGCCGCTACAACTACGGCATAGACAGCGGCAGAAGCACCTACCATGCCGCTGAAACCTGAACGTTCTATGTAAAAGGGCACCAGATTATAAACAAGTAAGTAGGCCATACTCCCAGCTAAGGCACCCAGGACATAAAGTATGATTACCCTGTCGCTGCCCAGATATTCTATAATGAGCCTGGAGAACCAATAGAAGACCAACATATTAAATAGAATATGAAAGATATCTGTAAGGCTATGTGCAAAAGCGTAAGTAATTAAGGTCCATGGCCTCAATAGAAACTCACTAAAAACAGGTGGGATACTAAATTGGTCGTATACAAAACTGAATATACCCTGCAATCCAAATAACGATGACAGCACATTTAGAACGGCCAGAAATAGAAATACCACAACATTGATAATGATCAGTTGTGTATGCGCACTATTTGGCCTGTTAAAGGCATTTTTAAAATCGTCTTTTATACTTCCGTACATCTCTACTTAATAAAACTTATTCCTGTCATTCTTCCAAATCTGGATCATGATAAAAGCAAAAACCATCCCGCCTAAATGGGCGAAGTGAGCAGTCACATCACCAGCACTTCGGTTAAGCCCTGAATACAAGGCTATTCCACCTAAAACCAATACCAGGTATTTTGCTTTCACGGGTATTGGAGGAAATAGTAACATTAGCTCTGTATTAGGGAATAACAAACCAAATGCCATTAATATTCCATAGATTGCTCCCGATGCTCCCAACATCGACCCATAATTGTGTTTTTCGTTGTATAACTTTCTTGCGTATGACTTACTTGTTTCCTCTAGCTGCTTGCTATCAGGATTTTCAGCATAAAGCTCTATAAAATCATAAATTTCAGGATTAGCAGATTCTATATTTTCTACGATCAACCTATTAAACGCTTCAGGGTCTGGGTTGACTACATAATTTTCCACTGCGTTCTTTACCTTACTGACTTTTACATACTCTATTCCATTATAGAGCACTCCCGCGCCAATTCCCGTAATTAAATAAAAGATTAAAAACCTTTTTGGTCCCCAGAACTGCTCTAGCAAAGGCCCTAAGAACACCAGTCCCAGCATATTAAATAAAATATGGCCAAAGCCCCCATGTGCAAACATGTAAGTGAAAAATTGGTATGGCGCAAAATTCACTGAACCAAACTTCCATAATGACACCATTTCTGTGAAGTGAACACCCGACAGAAATTGCTGAAGAATAAAGAATACCACGTTTATAATCAGCAGGTTTTTAACAACCGGAGTAAGTCTAAGCATATTCTTTAATTAAAGTAATTTTCAATAGTATTCATTTCCAAAATATGAAATGTAGATCGGCCATCAGGAGCATAATTCACGTTTTCGCATCCAAAAAGTTGATCAATCAACCGAGACATCTCTTCTTCGTTTAATTTACTTCCTGATTTTAAACTGGTCCTTTTTGCAATAGATCTGGCCAAATTCTCCTTTTTCGGTAACGACAGTTCCACATTCTTTTTAAACTGATCTAACAGGCCTTCGAATATATCCTTTTCGTTACCAGCTCCCAAGTCTGCAGGAAGCCCTTTAATCAATACATCCGTTTTGCCAAATGGTTCAATAATAAATCCGAGAGCTTTTATATCAGCTTCCATTTCCATTACGAGGGCAAAGTCAGAAGGGTTTAGTGAAAGTGCCTGAGGAAATAAAGATTGTTGCGATGCTCCGGATTTTTGCTCCAGTAGCAGCAAATATTTTTCATATAAAATACGCTCATGAGCTGCTTGTTGATCGAGTATCATCATGCCAGATTTTACCTGAGCAATAATATATTTATTGTGGAGCTGAATTATAGCTGTGGATCCTTCAAGCGGTTCCTCACTTTTATTATTGATTTGACTTCCGAAAGTTAGAGTTAGAGGTTGCTCATCTTTCTCTTCCAGTTGATCAATGGATATTTTCCCCTTGTTTTCGTCAAAAAGACGATCCCAGTTCTCAAGATTCGATTGCTCACGAGGTGAAGTAGTATTTTTAAATTGACTGTAATTTTTATCCTTTATAGTTTCACGACTAGAAGCAATCTGTTTGCCTAAATTGATGTCGGCACTAAAATCCAAAGCTGGAGTGATGTGGTGCGTTGCCAGAGCTTGCTTCACTGCCGCTCTCACCACCGCGTAGGTAGTACGCTCATCATCAAACTTAATCTCCGTTTTTGTTGGATGCACATTAATATCAATGTGCTTAGGGTCTATAGTTATGAACAGTACATAAAAAGGAAAACTACCTTCTTCAATTAGACCTTGAAAGGCATTAGAAATAGCATGATTCAGATAGTTACTTTTAATGAAACGATTGTTTACAAAAAAGAACTGCTCCCCCCTGGTCTTTCTAGCAAAGTCAGGTTTACCGACATAGCCATGAATTTGAATATGGTCGATACTTTCAGAACAGGCCACCAACTGCTGCTGATAATTCTTTCCGAATAGATGGACAATACGTTGACTTAACTTTCCTGCTGGTAAGTTGTAAGTTTCAATATCATTTTGGTACAATGAAAATCCTATTTCTGAATTAGCCATTGCTACACGTTGAAACTCATCAACGATGTGCTTCATTTCTACCCCATTGGATTTTAGAAAATTGCGTCTCGCAGGAACATTATAAAACAGATTTTTAATGCAAATACTTGTACCTACATCAGTTGCAGTAGGTTCTTGTTTTTTGACTTCTGAAGCCTCAATGATCAATAAACTCCCCAAATCATTTTCCGGTAAACGTGTTTTTATCTCCATTTGAGATACAGCCGCCATAGAAGCCAGTGCCTCACCTCTAAACCCTAATGTTTTAATTGAGAAAAGGTCCTCACTTTTTGAAAGTTTGGAGGTAGCATGCCGTTCGAGACTCATGCGTGCGTCCGTTTCAGACATCCCTTTCCCATTATCAATCACCTGAATAAGTGCCTTACCAGCGTCTTTAACAATAAGCTTTATATAAGTTGCCCCGGCATCTACAGCATTTTCCAATAACTCTTTAACCGCAGAAGATGGCCGCTGTACTACCTCACCTGCAGCAATCTGGTTGGCAAGTGAATCTGGAAGCAATTTTATGATATCCGGCATCTAAATCCTTCTCCTCATTTTCAGGTAGAGCAACAGACTTGAAACCGTAACGAAGATGTATAGAGCAACATTTCCCAGATAGATATAACCAAAAATTAAAAAGGCAAGGAGAACCATGATTATGAGCTGCATAAAAGATGCAGAGCTTGTACCTTTAGAATTGGTTTTTCGAAATGCTCCTACTATTCTCGAAGCCCTATTCCCCGAAAACCCATCCTGTGCGGAACCAAGTTGGTTTTTCATTCTATTGGTACGCTCATCGATTTCTTCCTTTACAGGGTCGTAATAACGAGGCTCAATATTAAATCTCTGGTATCTTGGTGTTCTAAAAAGAGAAGGAATCTTCATCCTTGCGATATAATTCGTTTAACTTCGTAGTATTACAAAACTACTCATTATTAGCGGCAATCATAAATTACGACTGCATGATTAGAAAAGTTTTAAGCACTTTTTTACTTCTATTTTTAGCAGCAAACTCCCAAAGTCAAACTCTCAATGATAGGGAAAATGTTTGGGTTGATAGTGTTTATAAATCTCTGACCCTAGACCAGCGTCTAGGCCAGCTATTTATATTCCCAACTCACGGAAATGGAAATGATACTCATGTCAATGCCATAAAGAATATCATAGATAGATACACATTGGGTGGGATTCACTTTTTAGATGGTGCCCCAAAGTCTGTCGTGCAAAAAGTTAAATACCTACAGCAGCAAACGGAATTACCTCTTATAACGTCTATAGATGTAGACAAAGGTTTAGGGGAGGTCTTGGAGAATGCCTTACATATGCCGAATGCATTAACTATGGGTGCCATCACTAGTGATAGCCTAATTTATTCATTAGGTCGGGAGTTGGGTCGACAGCTTCACCTACTGGGTATAAACATGGCTTTTCATTCAGGTCTTATTTCTGCTACAGCGTATGAAAATCATGGTTCTTTTAGTTCAAATTCTCAGCTAGGAGTACATAAAGACAGCTTGTTCAATAGTGGTTTATTGAATCACAATATAACATTGGCTAGAAATAAATTTCCTGGAATCGTTAATGATAGAACTGCCAAAAACAGACGTGATTTAATCAAAGAAAACCTTTCTCCATTTGAAATTACCATTAAGAATGGAAGTCAGGCAATTGTGGTTGCACCAGTTACATCAGCTTTAGATACTAAGACCGTGACATCTCTATCTGCAAATGCACTTGATTACCTGAAGAACAACATGGAATTCTCAGGCCTGGTTATAGCTGATAATTTCAAGGATCTAAAAAATTACAAGCCTGGCAAAACTGAAGCTATGGCAATATTAGCTGGTAATGACCTGGTTGTATCTGCAAACGTCAGTTCATCGATCAAGCAAATAAAAAAATTGATTAGAAAAAGAAAATTGGAGTTAACCTCCCTTGAGCAAAGTGTAAAGAAGATACTAAGTTTCAAGTATAATCATCAAAAGCCCATTGTTAATGAAGATAATATAGATATAAAAATCAACCGACCAGAAGCTCAATCATTGATAAGTAAGAGTCATAAGGAGGCTGTTACTGTGGTTAATGATGGAACATTGCCAATTCAAAGTCTTGATAATAAAACCTTTGCTTCTGTTTCATTCGGCAATGGTGATGAGTTTAGTAAGTTCCTAGACAAGTATGCCTGGTTTACTCACTATAAGTCTGACAAAATTATAGATAAATCAACTGCCAGTTTCAATCTTTACAGTTATGTAATCATCGGCCTTTTCAGACAGCTGACCCAGGCTGAATTTGATTTTATCAATTCCCTAGAAAATGCCAGTATCATAATATGCTCATTCTCTAATCCGTATCAACTTAAATCAATCAATAAAAATGCAACTAAGGTTATTTCTTATTCAAAGTCTCGCGAACTGCAACAAGTAGTTCCCCAGGTAATTTTTGGAGCCCTTAAAGCCAAAGGGAGATTGCCTCTTTCCATCAGTGATGACCTGCCATTAGCTTCAGGGCAGAACACCAATATCTTAGACCGTTTGAGTTTTGCGATACCAGAAGAAGTTGAAATGGATAGCCGTGTACTTTCAAAAATAGATGACATAGTCGCAGAAGCTATTCAGGATCATGCCACACCAGGATGCCAGGTATTGGTAACTAGAAAAGGTAATGTAGTTTTCAATAAGCCTTATGGGTATTACACCTATGACAGTATAAAACAAGTAAATGATAATACCATTTATGATATAGCCTCGATCACTAAGGTAGCAGCAACAACCCAGGCAGTGATGTTTTTGGAGGAACGTGGAATGATTGACCTTGATAAAAAAGTCTCAGTATATCTCTCTGATTTGAAGGGTACTAATAAAGAGAATATGACCATACGGGATATTCTGACCCACCAAGCGGGTTTGTGGCCTTATTTACCCTTCTGGAAACGTACTTTAAGAGATTCTCTCAATTTGGATAAATATTACAAAAACGAGCCTAAAGAGAACTTTAAATATCAAATTTCTGATGCATTATACGCCTCAGATCTCACACGTGATAGCGTGTGGTTCTGGGTTAAGCATTCAAAACTTAGAAAAAAAGAGGATAAAACTCCCTACGACTACAGGTACAGTGATATGGGATACTATATGCTACAGCGGCTCGTTGAAAGCACATTGAACCAGCCAATGGAAGAGTTTCTGCAACAAAATTTCTATGACCCATTGGGGTTAAACACATTGAGTTATCTGCCGTTATGTAAATTTTCACTGAATCAAATAGCACCCACTGAATATGACAACTATTTTCGAAAAAATCTTGTTTATGGTTTGGTACATGATCAAGGTGCAGCAATGATGGGAGGAGTAGCAGGGCATGCAGGGTTGTTTAGCAATGCCATTGATCTGGCTAAACTGATGCAAATGAACTTGCAGGATGGTACATATGGTGGACAAAGATATTTTATGGAAGGTACTGTGAACCGATTTACAAGCACCCAATATAATAGCAATAGAAGGGGAATTGGTTGGGACAAACCTGTGGTGGCAGAAATGAATAGCCCAACATCTCCTTATGCATCAAAAAAGACTTTTGGTCATTCCGGTTTTACTGGAACAGCCGTTTGGGTAGATCCGGAATTTGACTTGGTTTATGTGTTTTTGTCAAACAGAATTTATCCTGATGCTTCCAATCGCAAACTAATTAAAAACAATATTCGTACAAGAATTCAAGATTTAATCTATCAGTCAATGTGGAGTTATTCTATAAAGTATGATGGACAAGTTAATTAACTAAATATGAAAATAGGAATAGTATGTTATCCTACCTTTGGTGGTAGTGGCGTTGTAGCAACTGAGCTTGGAAAAGCATTGGCCAAAGAAGATCATCAGGTTCATTTCATTACCTATTCGCAGCCCACAAGACTTGATTTTTTTAATCAAAATTTATTCTATCATGAAGTTACTATTCGGAATTATCCACTTTTTGACTATGCCCCTTACGAGCTTGCTCTTGCAAGTAAAATGGTAGATGTAGTAAAACATGAAAAGTTAGATCTTCTCCATGTTCATTATGCCATTCCTCATGCCAGTGCCGCTTACATGGCAAAGCAAATATTAAAATCTGAAGGTATTAATATACCAGTGATCACTACTCTTCATGGAACTGACATTACCTTGGTTGGTAAAGATGCCTCTTACGAACCTGTGGTAACTTTCAGTATCAATGCCTCAGATAGTGTGACTTCTGTCTCTGAAGATTTAAAGAAAGATACGTACGAGCACTTCGATATAACTAAGGAAATTGAAGTAATCCCCAATTTCATTGATCTTGAACGATTCAAAAAGCAAAAGAAAGAGCATTTTAAAAAGGCCATCTGTCCAGATGGTGAAATGCTGCTGGTACATACATCAAATTTTCGAAAGGTTAAGCATGTAGATGATGTGGTAAGAGTGTTCCATAACCTAAGAAAGGAAATTCCAGCTAAATTATTATTAGTTGGAGATGGGCCAGAAAGAACAAACATAGAAGCCCTGTGTCGTGAACTTGGAGACTGTGAGGATATTCGATTTTTGGGTAAGTTGGAAGCAGTAGAAGAAGTTTTGTCGGTAGCAGACTTATTTCTCATGCCTTCTGAAAAAGAGAGCTTTGGGCTAGCAGCTTTAGAAGCCATGGCCTGTGAAGTTCCGGTAATCTCCACCAATGCAGGTGGAATACCTGAATTGAACATTCAAGGTAAGACAGGTTTTCTGAGTGAAGTGGGAGATATTGAAGACATGACTAAAAACGCACTTCATATACTAGACAAAAAAAATCTTCCTACTTTCAAACATAACGCGCTTGAGCGCGCCAAAGAATTTGATATTACCAATATTTTGCCCTTGTATGAAGATCTGTACTTTAGAACACTAACTAAAAACAGGGAGCTTCAAGAGAGTTAAAAACTAGAATATTTTAGTACATAATTATTATTATTTCGACTTCATACCATAATTTTGTAAGTAGATAAGGTCAATCAAGAAATGAATAACAAAAATTCTTCACCTAACAATAAAGGCACAAAAACACTGTCCTCCAATCCGCTTATTGAGCGATTGACCAGGACTCATATTTCAATTCCTATTACATTATTTTTACTTTATTCGGGAGGTTTACTTTATTGGAGTGCCATAAACACTTCACTTTCCATTGTAGTAACTGTAGGTCTATTTTTCATAGGTCTGTTAACATTTACACTCGTAGAATACATCATGCATCGTTATTTATTCCATATGGAATTGACGACAACACTTAGAAAGAAAATGCAATACATCATGCATGGTGTGCATCATGAATTTCCAAAGGATAAAGATAGATTGGCTATGCCACCATTGGCCAGCCTTACTATTGCGACAACATTACTCTTTCTACTAAGATTGGTGATGGCTGATTATGTATTCGGGTTTTTACCCGGTTTTTTAACAGGTTATGCCGGTTATCTATTTGTACATTATATTGTACATGCATTTCAACCTCCAAAAAACATTTTTAAAACACTTTGGGTACATCATGGAATACACCACTATAAAGACAATGAAAGGGCTTTCGGTGTTTCTTCTCCGCTATGGGATTATATCTTCAGAACAATGCCCCGGCTAGAAAAAAAGACCTGATTAGTCAGGTTTCTTACCTTTTAGCTTATTTCTGTAACGTCTCATCTTATACCTGCGAAGTCGGTAGTCTAATGCCTCCTCTAGAAACTTTATCAAGTTCATCTTGGTAGTACTAGTATCTGGTTGCGTTACTTTCATATATTCGACTTTCGTATTTCTTGTTTTAGTTTTTTTATGTCCTTTTTAGCCTAAGTAGGACAAAGTATATTTTATAGACAGCAACAAAGAAACGGCAGATACATGTTGCGAGTTCAGTTAACCTGGTGAGATTTAGTCAAAAAACTTACATCTGTGACTGTCAGAAAAGAATAGAACTATAAATTAAACTGAACAGAAATTGATCTAACTTGGTTTTACTATTATTCTTATATTAAATAAGTATGCCTCTTAATGCTAGGACATAGATTTACAGACTTCATACCAAATCCAAAAGATAATAAATCAGATTTTGACAATCTACTAGATGTTTTTCTACAACTACTAGTCATAACCGCAGGTGATGTGTCGGAAGCATTAAGTTGGTTAAACAATGTAGACAGACAATATAATCTTACAAGTGACGCCTATGGAATGGGTGATTTTATTGAAGATCTGAAAAATAAAGGCTATATCACTGATGAAACTCCAGAAGGTAAATTTGAGATTACGGCTAAAAGTGAGCAGAAAATCAGAAGTAGTGCGTTGGAAGAAATATTTGGTAAGCTAAAAAAATCAAAAAAAGGAGATCATAAAACGAATTTTGGAGGTTTAGGTGATGAGCCGGGAACTGACAAACGGGATTATCAATTCGGAGATACGCTGGAACAAATCTCAATTACCGATTCATTGCGTAATGCGCAGATCAATCATGGGCTGGATAGCTTTATGATGACCGAGGGCGATCTGGAAATTATGGAGAATGAGTATAAAACTCAGACCTCTACTGTGCTTATGATCGACATCTCCCACTCCATGATACTTTATGGTGAAGATCGAATTACTCCGGCAAAAAAGGTGGCCATGGCACTGGCTGAGCTAATCACTAAAAAATACCCTAAAGACACCTTAGATATTATCGTTTTCGGTAACGATGCCTGGCAAATTGAAATTAAAGATCTCCCCTATCTTCAGGTGGGTCCTTATCATACCAATACAGTGGCCGGTTTGGAATTAGCAATAGATTTACTTCGTAAGAGAAAAAATGCTAATAAGCAGATATTTATGATAACTGATGGTAAGCCGACTTGTCTTAAGCAAGGAATAAAGTACTATAAAAATAGCTTTGGGCTCGACAGTAAAATTTTAAATCGTACGCTCAATTTAGCTAAGCAATGTCGAAAGCTTAGAATTCCGGTAACAACTTTTATGATTGCCTCCGATCCTTACTTGAAGGAGTTTGTTAAAGAATTTACACAAGTGAATAATGGCAATGCTTATTACAGTAGTTTGCAAGGTTTAGGTCACCTTATTTTTGAAGACTACAGGCGAAACAGACGAAAAAACTTATAAGTCACCTTTTATGGATATAAAGAAGATTAACACTTTAGGAGCGTTAAAAAAAGCTGGTTATAAATCTCGCTCGGTAAAACAAGAGTTGAGAGAAAATCTAATTCAGAATCTTAAGAATAAAATCAATGTCTTTGAAGGCATCTGGGGATTTGAAGAAACTGTCATTCCAGACTTGGAAAGAGCTATCCTTTCTATGCACGATATCAACTTTCTTGGGTTAAGAGGACAAGCTAAAACCAGAATGGCTCGGATGATGGTAAAGCTTTTGGATGAATATGTTCCAGTTATAGCAGGCAGTGAGATGAATGATGATCCTTTGAATCCAATCTCACGTTTTGGAATCGATGAAGTCAACGAAAAAGGAGATGACACTCCGGTTAGTTGGTTATCAAGAGATGATCGCTATACCGAAAAACTAGCCACTCCTGATGTATCAATTGCTGATTTGATAGGTGATGTTGATCCTATAAAAGCAGCTACTTTGAAATTGCCTTACTCAGATGAACGGGTCATCCACTTTGGTTTAATACCAAGATCTCATCGAGGTATTTTTGTGATTAATGAGCTTCCTGATCTACAGGCTAGAATTCAGGTAGCTCTCTTTAATATCTTGCAGGAAGGGGACATTCAAATCAGAGGTTTTAAGGTGAGAATGCCTTTGGACATTCAATTTGTGTTTACGGCTAACCCTGAAGACTATACAAACAGGGGAAGCATTGTCACACCACTTAAAGATAGAATTGATAGTCAGATCATTACACACTACCCTAAAAGTATTGAGATCGGCAGAAAGATCACGGCACAAGAGGCAAATGTAAAGCCTGAGCAAGAAGAGCTTATCACTGTCAATGAATTGTCAAAAGATTTAATTGAGCAGATCGCTTTTGAAGCACGTAATAGTGAGTATGTCGATGCAAAAAGTGGTGTATCAGCACGATTGACCATATCAGCTTATGAAAATCTATTAAGTGCTGCTGAACGAAGAGCATTAATCAATAATGAAAAGACATCCATTAGAATATCTGATTTCTATGGCGTAGTGCCGTCTATTACCGGTAAGGTAGAGCTTGTTTATGAAGGGGAACAGGAAGGTCCAGGAATAGTAGCTCATAATCTGGTAGGTAAGGCCATTAGAACTAAGTTTATAGAGTTTTTCCCTGACCCCGATCAACTAAGAAAGCAAAAAGCTGAAAATCCTTATACGGAAATTACGAGTTGGTTTGGAAATGAAAATGTTGTTGACCTTCTGAACGATTATGATAAATCAGACTATGAAAAAGCGCTAAAGGCAGTTCCCGGTTTAACTGCTTTGGTGGAGAAGTATCATAAAAAGGTTGATGCTCCTTTAAAACTCTTTTTAATGGAATTTGCGCTCCATGGGTTGTCTGAGTATAGTATGCTTAGCAAACATCAATTGAGCAAAGGTCTACAGTTCAAAGACTTATTGAGTAGCATGTTCACCATGCCAGAGTTGGGCGAGGACGAAGATGAAGAATCTTTTAAGTAGTTTATTTATGACTTTGCAAGACCTGAGAAAGCTCGTAGCTCAGGGCGAGTCTGCTTCACTGGAATTTAAACGAAAGGTAGCTCACCCTGACAAAATTGCCCGAGAGATGGTGGCATTTGCCAATACCAACGGTGGGCAGGTTATCATTGGCGTGAGTGATAATGGAAATATCCCTGGGTTAAAGTATCCTGAGGATGAGATATTCTCTATGAATACTACCTTGGAAAAGCTTTGCAAACCAAAACTGCCTTTTGATCTAGAAGAAGTAAAACTAAGCGAAAAGGCCTCAGCCATTATTTACACCATTCCAAAAAGTGACAAGCGACCACACTATGTTAAGGAAGACCCCGATAGCAAGTGGGGACAGGCCTACGTTCGGTATGATGACAAAAGTGTGAAAGCTAGCAGAGAAATACGAGAGATCATCAAAAGGCAGAAGCGAATGAAAGATATTCGCTTCAATTTTGGTGAGAAGGAGAAAGTGCTTATGGAATACTTAAACGAGCATCACGAAATCTCACTAAGCAAATTCAAGTCAATTGCTGGTATCAACAACTACGTGGCTTCTAAAACCCTGATACTTCTTGTTTTAGCTAATGTATTACGTGTTCAACCAACAGAAAAAGGAGACATCTACCGACTGAAAAATTAAATTTTAAAAACTTTATAAAACTTCTTTTGCCTTACTCAAACAGTTGTCTATTTTAGCCCAACTTCACCACTACAAACAAACCTATCAGTATGGCTAAAGCGCAAAAGGAGAAAAAGGTTTTCGTTCTTGATACATCGGTCATAATTTTTGAGCACAATTCTATCATGAACTTCGATGAGCATGATATCGGTATTCCGATAACGGTGCTGGAAGAGTTAGATAACTTCAAAAAAGGTAACGACACCAAAAATTTTGAGGCTCGGGAATTTATTCGATTGATTGACAAACTAGCTGATGGTAAAATGCTCCATGATTGGAACTCACTGAATGGTAAAACCAGAGGTAGTTTCAAAGTTTTAATGGATCAGAAAAGTACCATCGATGCCACTAAGGTCTTTGATGAAGAGAAAGCAGATCATCGGATTCTTAACTCGGCCCTACAGTTAAAAGAAGAAATGAAGGGCCGCAAGGTGATCCTTGTTTCAAAAGATATTAACCTGCGCTTAAAGGCAAAATCGCTCGGATTACCTGCTGAGGATTACAATACCGGTAAAGTAAAGAACGTCAGCTCTCTATACACTGGCAAATCAGTACAGGATAAAACTGCGCCTGAAAAAATCAATGAGATTTATGAGAAGGGGAGCTGCACTCCTAAAGAGGTTTTGGGCAGAAAAAAACCTTCAAAGAACAGCTACTATATTTTAAAGAATGGGAAGAAATCAGTCTTAGCCCATTATAACCCGATCAGTGATCAAATAGAGCATGTGGAAAAGCGTGCCGTTTATGGTATTAAACCTCGGAATGCAGAACAGGCTTTCGCGATTCATGCGATCATGAATCCGGAGATTAAGCTGGTGAGTATGCAGGGTGTTGCTGGTACCGGTAAAACCTTGATTGCACTTGCAGCAGCTTTGGAGCAGAAACGGGATTTTAAACAAATCTATTTGGCTCGGCCAATAGTACCTTTAAGTAATAAAGACATTGGCTATCTCCCCGGGGATATAAAGTCAAAGCTTAATCCTTATATGGAGCCTCTTTGGGATAACCTGAAATTCATTCAGAATCAGTATCACGAATCTGATAAGGAGTACTCAAAGATTACCGATATGGTGAACCAGGAAAAGTTGGTGATTACGCCTTTAGCCTATATCCGTGGTAGAAGTTTATCTAACATCTGTTTTATTGTGGATGAGGCACAAAACCTTACACCTCATGAGGTAAAAACGATTATTACACGAGCAGGTGAGAATACCAAGATCATCTTTACTGGTGATATTTACCAAATAGACACTCCTTACTTAGACTCACAAAGCAATGGCCTCTCCTACCTCATTGACCGAGTGAAAGATCATGAACTCTATGCGCATGTGACCTTAGAAAAAGGGGAACGCTCGGAGTTGGCGAATTTGGCGAATGAGTTGTTGTAAAGACAAAAATATAGGGAAAATAAGCAACATATGATCTTTATATAGATGTTATGGCTTATTAGGCGACATGAAAAACGTGGTGATTATTATCTTTTTAATATTCTGTAAAACTAGTTTAGTTTTTGGGCAGGTGGATAACAATTGTGACTTGAAAATGAAAGTCGTCAACAGGACTCCTTATTATATCGATCAGTTAGTTTTCGGAAAGACTAAGATACTAGAAATCAAAAGCAATAAGACCTCTAGTCAAATTTGTTTAGATAAGGTCAAAACTCAAATAGGCTATGATCTTCTATATCGCAAAAATCGTTTTCTGTTTAATCAGAAGAAAAAGGAAGCGGGAGTATTGATCGATTTTTTCGGGAAATTAGAAATAACAGAGGGGAATTTTTTGCTTGTTCTGACCCTAGATTCTGAAGGTGAATTTGACTTTGATCTGATAAACAGGCCATAATTCGAGTAGACGGCCCGACTAAATTAGTCGGGGTGCGCCTCTCACACCACCCAGCCCTTCCTTCGTCAGGACAGGCCAAGCAGTTCTCGTACTGGGCGGTTCGTAAAGCATACATTGCCGCTCTTTACACCAGCAGTGCTTTCCGCTACTTCTAGGATAAGGCTACACAAAGGCTCCTTATCGAATTTTCACTTCGCAATACGTTCAGCCCTTCACTACCTTGTGAGACCTCCCCGCTTTTAGCAGAGCTCGTTACCAATAGTTACTATGGCTTCTGCTGACTTCTCTTGGATGTTCACGACATCCGGAGATCTCCCCAGGTAAGGGCATATTCCTTTCCCCAATATCCACTGGATCTACTCTAAAGACTCTTGATAGTTGCCTACCCTTGAGACGTCAGTATGATCCCGTAACAAGTACGGGACAGGTCGTGCTACCTCATCCAACCTTTACAGCCTCCGTATCCAGTTCCTGTTCGTTGGAACAGGGGTTTGCAGTCTCGCTTCCTTCAGTGCATACCTCACGGTAAACCTCCTTGCCACTTGCTAATACTTCGGGGCACAGCCTGTCCCGTTGAAGAACGGGAACCCCCGCATATAAGGGACTAGGATTTCTCCGCACCCTCTGGAATAATTTGGCATCTTCGATACCAGATGCCCATGCTGGGCACACACAAATAATAAGCTCAATGAGCAAACTGAGTTACAAACAAAATTCAGCGGAAACAGTAACTTTAAATCAATTGGAAAGGGTATGCTAACTGAGCTACGAGCATTCTTCAGTGCAAAACATTAACTTCAGAATCAACTGAAAGAATATAAACATGTGTTTGTTATTTAGATGTTAATTTATAATTATTATATCTATGGACAGACTGCTTCTACAAAGCCTTTTAAGACACATTTCGTTGGATAGTCAGGAAATTGAACTTATTGCCTCCTTTTTTAAATCAAAACATATAAAAAAGAAAAACTACTTACTAAGGGAAGGTGAAACTTTTCGCTATGCTAGTTACGTAAAGCAAGGTTGTTTTGTAATGTATTCGTCAGATAGAACCGGAAAAAACCACGTGACCCAAATAGCGGTTGAAGGCTGGTGGTCTGGAGATATCTATAGCTTTCTTTCACAAAAACCTTCATCCTTCTTTGTTGAAGCACTTGAAGATTCAGAAGTTCTTCAAGTGAGTAAAGATGAACTGGAACAGTTATATGTTCTGGTTCCAAAAATGGAGCGTTATTTTAGAATCCTGGTACAGAATGCATATGTCAGTTTCCAAGATCGAGTATTATCTTCAATGAATTCTTCTGCTCTTGAGCGCTACCTGGAATTTATTAAAAAGTACCCGAACCTTGTACAAAGGGTACCATTATATACTATTGCTTCCTATCTTGGAATAAGACCAGAAGTTCTAAGTAGACTGAGAAAAAAGCTTACAACCGAGCTTTCTTGACCTAGGTCATTTTTGTTGATTTGGTTTTAACTTAATCTTACTTCATAATTTATGATTAATTAAAAAAAAGATTAAAATGTCAACTTATTGTTTATTCCAAAATTTAGAAATCACTGCACCTGAAAAGATGCAAGAGTATGTAGCCAAAGTCAAACCCATAACAGCTTCTTTTGGGGGAGAATATGTGGTGAGTGACGCAAATATAGATATTAAAGAGGGTGATTGGCAGCCGATATGGCCAGTAATAATTAAGTTTCCATCCTTGAAACATGCTCAGGATTGGTATGAATCAGATGCTTATAAACCGCTAAAAGAACTTAGAAAGTCTGCGGGTAAATTTAGTGCTGTTTTTATGGAAGGGCAGAATAATAATATAGTTTTTAATTGCTCGTAACCACATGAATAAAATATTATTAACACTGTTGGTGTTCATTACAACCTTACTTTCTTGTAATGATGTTCAAAAATCAACAGATATATTGACTGAAACAAACACTAATATGGAATTAAAAGATTTGATTGGTAATACTTATGAATTTAAGTACTTAAAGTCTAGTTATAATATAAGAATTCAATCAGATTCGACTATTTATTGGAAATTAGTTGGAGGAAATATGGAAGACGGATCAGAAGGGTCTAACAAATATATTCATTCTCAAATTAATGATAATATTCTCTTTATATCCTGGATAGAAGACAGCGGATTAGAATTGTATAATGTTCTCAATTTTGAAGATCATACTCTCACTACTCATGGAAATATGAATGGACAAATGTTTGTAAACCAAGGGACTTTTAGGCCTGTTGAATAGCAGAGTGATAATTTTTCCTCCTCAGAGAGGGACTCAGAGCAAGTTACATTGAGACATTATGAAACAATTTGTGACTACTAAAACTTAAGATGGCGAACTTACTTCATGGAGAAGATTTCTCCGCTGTGCTGCGAAATGACAGTCGAAGTGGACGCGAAAAAATAGGCATGTCAATTTTATTTGCTACCATGTGTAGGCTGTAAGAGATTCTCCTCCTCAGAGTCACCCGTAAGGGACTCTGAGCATATCACCAAAAAACTTAAAAGCTATCTTCAGGCAATTCAGATACCACTGAAACAATTTGTTTGTGATGCCTCAATGTATGAGCAATGCTAATTAGCATCAATTGATGTAAGTCCCGAAACTCAGTAGGACCTCTGCCACTTTTAGTATAGAATGCTCTTAGGTTTTTATCATACCCTTTTAAGTAAAGCATCATGGCTTCACGAACATTAGCATAGTGTGAAACAGCTGCTTCCTTACTACACCAACGTCCTACTGGTTGAAGGTATTCGGGAGCAGAACCTGAATTAGCAGGTGTGATATCCTTATAACTAAGTATTGCACTATCTGCAACAAATAAATCAGCCTTTTGTCCAACCGGGATAGGAAGAGTCGAAAGTACTTTCAACTCTCGGTAAAATAACTCTTCATGGATAATCAAATGCTCAATTATCAGTGCCGGAGACCAAATCAAAGAGTCAGAGTCAGGTCTATAATTCCATTGCTTTTCATTTAAAACCTCAATAGAATTATGAACCAGCTGAAATGATGAATCAAGATTTTCTAGAAGGTATGATTTGTCATTAGAAGACCATTCACGTTCATAGAGATCTACACTTGGTTTTGGATTACATTGTAGAAATAGAACTGAAGCCAATATCAAATAGAAATACTTCATTGTATAGTAATGATAATGCTTGTCTAATTTAACAAAAGTTGTCAATCATATAGTTGTAGTATTTTAGAACTATAAGTTCGCTTCCTTGTTTTCTCATTAGATTTGAATCAAGTGATAAAACAATACCTTCCTTATATTCCCATAGTAGGTATGGGTCTATACCTCATCGTTTTTACCATAGCAGCTGTGGATTACCCAGGAGGGTCAATCAACCAGTCGGCAGCAGATGGCTATAGCTTCTTTCATAATTTTTTATGCGATGTAATGAATCCTGTAACCCAGGGAGGTAAGGCAAATGATGCACGAGCCTTAGCGATAGTCGCTCATGTGATACTCAGTATCACGATGATCTCCTTTTTCTATATCCTACCGGAGATTTTTAATAGAACAAATAGAAATACGAAACTAATCAGAGGTTTTGGTGTGCTCACCATGACGGTTTTCATTTTTATGTATACCAGCTATCATGATAGCATTGTTACTTTAACCGCTGTTCTTGGTACTGTAGCACTGATTCCATTCTTTATTGAACTCGCTCATTACAAAAATAAAGGGCTCAAACAGCTTGCCTACTTATGTTATATACTAAGTGTAGTTGTATTCTTCATTTTTACGACAAAAATTGGCTTTTACTACCTCCCCTTTCTACAGAAAATTACCTTTGGTGTTGACGCCTGGTGGGTGATTTGGGTGAGTTTGATTGTGCTTCGTAAAGAGAAAGAAATCATGGTCATTCCGGCAACCAAGTCAGAATCCTTCAATTAAGATTGCAAAGCTACATGAGACCCTAAATCAAGCTTGCCTGACGGCTGGCAGGTTCAGGGTGACCATCCATTTTATTTTAAGAGAACTTAATGAGGCGATTCCGGCACTACGGCCGGAATGGCGATAAATTTTAGGATTACTTTCCTAAAGCTTTCAGCATGGTGTCACCAATATCAGCTGGTGATTCTACTACGTTTAGGCCACACTCACGCATGATCTTCATTTTAGCTTCTGCAGTATCATCAGCTCCACCAATGATAGCTCCTGCGTGACCCATACGCTTTCCTTTAGGTGCTGTCTGCCCAGCTATAAACCCAACTACAGGCTTAGGGTTACCCTGTTCTTTGATCCAACGAGCGGCTTCTGCTTCGTAGTTACCACCAATCTCGCCAATCATAACGATAGCTTCTGTTTCAGGATCGTTCATCAATAGTTCTACGGCTTGCTTAGTCGAAGTACCAATAATCGGATCTCCACCAATACCAATAGCTGTAGAAATTCCTAATCCGGCTTTAACTACCTGATCAGCTGCCTCATACGTCAAGGTTCCTGATTTAGAAACAATGCCGATCTTACCTTGCTTAAATACAAAGCCTGGCATGATACCAACTTTTGCTTCTCCAGGCGTGATTACTCCAGGACAGTTAGGTCCAACCAAAGTAACATTCTTTCCTTTAATATAATTTTTTGCCATCACCATATCCTTCACAGGAATACCTTCGGTAATCGCTATAATAACTTTTATACCTGCGTCAGCGGCTTCCATGATGGCATCAGCGGCAAAGGCAGGGGGCACAAAAATGATGGACACATTAGCTCCGGCTTTATCAACCGCTTCTTTAACTGTATTGAAAACAGGTTTATCTAAGTGGGTCTGCCCTCCTTTGCCGGGAGTAACACCACCAACTACGTTAGTACCATATTCTATCATTTGCCCGGCATGAAATGTTCCTTCCGAACCAGTGAAACCTTGTACTATAACTTTAGAATCTTTGTTTACTAATACGCTCATGTGTCGCTTGGTTAAATTTTGTGCAAAAATAAAATATTAAATGGCTTAACCAAAGGTAAGAGGAGACCATATTGTTATTCTGATCAAAAAAATAATTGCTTTTTTATGTAACCTTTTCAGTGCTGCGAGACCGATCAAGAGGTGTTCGATATCGCAACAAACGAAAACAACTAATTATTATAATTTATTGATTATCAATATATTATGTTCATGGCATGGCGATTGTAAAAGAGTTTGTGGTCAAAAAGCTCTCATAAAGTTGGGAGTATTATTCAAAATTTAACAACAACAATCATGAACGTATTGAGCAACAAAAAGCGAATACTTGCCGCAGCTATGGCAGTACTAATCGCAGCACCTTCATTTGCGGGTGTTACCACCACCGAAAAAGATAAAAAGGGAAATGAATTAAATTATGAATCGTTGGATCCCTTTTATAATCAAGACAACGGAAATAATCCAATGACTTTTAAGATCTATGATTATTCAGATAATCTGGTCTATGAATCTACACTTACAAAAGACGATGTTGCAGAAGTAAAATTGATCAAGTTATTGAACAAAAGCGACTTCATGGCTGAAAATGGCAACACATCTTATTTCAGATTGAATCATTAAATATTAAATAGCTTCAGAAGTATGAAGCCTTTATTAAAGATAGTTTTTCCAACCCGGCATTGGCAGCAGTTATTTAACCAGTGTTATGAAAAATGAAACGTTCTTCAGGGGTATAGTTTAGGTTGAACGAAAAAGGGGCTTAAAGCCCCTTTTTCAATGATATCTTTGTGATCCTAGTCTTGTTTTAAAACCTTGGCAGGATTAGTTATTGCCGCCCTGAACGATTGATAACCAACCGTCAGCCAGGCTACCAACATGGTAGAACTAATGGCTAAAAAAAATATCCCTATTCCGACTGTTATCCTATAGGCAAATTCGTTTAGCCAGCTACTTGTCAAGACATATGCAATAGGTAACCCTATAATGTTAGCAATTAGTACAATAACCAGAAACTTATTAATAACTCGTTGAGAAACGCTTATAACAGATCCTCCCAATACCTTTCGCAGAGCTATTTCCTTTAATTGATCTTTAATAGTGATATTGGCTATAGCATACATACCAATGAATGCTATCAAAATGGAAAGTGTTGTAAGATAAAGTAAGATTTTTGAAAGTTTGACCTGCTCTAAATGTAGGCTGTTGAATGTTTCATCCAAGAAATAGTATTCCATAGGTAATCCACCAGTCAGCTCATTCCAGGTAGTCTCTAGCTCACTTATAGAATGAGCTAAATCGTTTGTTGAAAGCTTAATATGAGCATAAGGCAAAGCATTATCTCTGGCTAAAAAAGCATAAGGTTGAATTTTGGACTTATAATTAGTGAAATGAAAGTCTTTCACCACACCTACAATGGTGCCATTAACGATAGTATCATTTTGAACTGTAAAAGGCAACTCCAGACCTATGTCACTCAAAGTATATCCCATCTGTTCCAACCCGGTTTCATTTACTATAATTTTCAACCCTTCATAATCTGACTTCCTTTCCTTATCAAAATTTCTTCCGGCTAATAATTCCAGATTCAATGTCTTTAGAAGACCATCATCAATAACAATGTAATTCATCAGGATTTCATCAGGATAACCTAAGCCAGTCGTCCAATTTGTACCACCAACAATTCCATTTGCAAAACCCACTTCCGAAACAGCGTTCAGGCTTTCTAACTCACTTTTTAAAGTCGCTTGATTCGGCAGTTTATTGGCATTTTCCAATACCAACACCTGATCCGTTGATAATCCCTTATTTTTTGTATTTAGATGATTTAATTGCTCATAAACAACCAGGCTGCCGCAAATCATAATGGCGGATAAAGCAAATTGTATGGCCAGTAGTACTTTTCGCATGGAAACCAATGACTTGCCTTTTGAGTTTATCACGCCTTTTACAGCAGTGGCAACCTTGAAAGAAGCGAAATGAACAGCTGGATATACTCCGGATAAAATACCGATGAATAGGGCTGAAATCATTGCAGGAAATAATGTATTGAGATGCTGAGGCTCATATAACTTAACCTCGAACCCAATCAAAGATTCTAAATTCATAAATAGCAGCTGTGCCATTGCAACTCCCGCTATAAGCGCAAATATGGTAATCAATATAGTTTCAAAAACAAACTGACCCGCCAACGTATTTTGATGTGCTCCAAACGTTTTTCTTACACCCACTTCTTTAAACCTGGCAAAAGACTGAGCAATAGTGAGATTTAAATAGTTTAAGCATGAGATGAGAAGTACAAAAATTCCAAGAGCTGAAAAAATGTATATGTTTGTCATATCTCCATTGACTCCTAGTTCCCATTTTAGTTTTGATTTCAGATGAATATCGGTTAATGGTTGGGAATAAATCATATTGAAATATTCAGCACCTTCAGATTGTTTCTCGTAAAATGGCTGGAGTTTGTTTTCAAATACTACTTCGTCCGATAATGGGTTCATTTTTACATAAGTGTAGAAATTAAACCAGCCCCAATTTTGATCAATATTTTCGAATGTCAATCGTGTTAGATAATCAAAAGTAAAATGGGAGTTTTCAGGGATATTCTCTAAAACACCTGTTACTACATAGGTTGAATTATCATCGGTGCGAAATAGGGTTATCTCTTCCCCAATAACTTCCATTTTACCGAAATGCTTTAGGGCAGCTCGTTTAGTTAATACAATAGAATTTATTTGATCCAAAGCCGTATTAGGACTGCCGTATAAAAAGGGAAAGCTAAATACATCAAAGAACGTAGAATCTGTTCTGATAAGCTCTTCTTCGAAGAATCTCTTATCATCGGATGTTCCAAGCAAATACTTATTTCCCCAATTAGGCATAAAACGTACAGAAGATCCAACTTCTTCAAAGGAATTGATCAGAGCAGGGGCTAATGCAGGAGGAGTGGTAGCATCAGGCGTACGATTCCCTTTCTCATCCATAAAGTCTATGGCAATACGCTTTATATTCTCAGATCGATCATGAAATTGATCATAGCTTAACTCGTGATTTACGTAGATAGATATGAATATAAAACAAGCAAAACCAATACTCAGACTAACTATATTCATTAGTGATATTGCTTTGTGCTTAGTAATTATTCGCCAGGCGAATTTTAGATAGTTGTTATACATGACCATTAAGTTTGAGTTGTATTTTTTATTAAATGCAAAGGGTCTTAAAAAATGAAAGACATGGTACCAATATTTCATATCAGCTCTCCATTTGGCATTCCCTATTCTTAGTTCTTGGTAGTGTTCATAAAGATCCCCCAGAACTTCATCTTGAAGCTCTTTTCTACAAAAGGTTCTAAGAAACCTTTCAGCTAGTTTAGGCGGATTATATGGCTCTGAAGATGGCATCAATGTTATTGTTCCATGCTAAATCCGAAATCTGACTCCAAAGGTCATTTCGTAAATCACGATTGGTTTTAATGGCTTCCTTGCCAGCAGCAGTGATTTGGAAAAGCCTTTTTCTTCGGCCACCACGTTTATGCGTTCCAACGGCAAGTTCAGACTTGAGAAATCCCTTTTCCTCCAAACGACTTAAAGCTGAGTGCACAGCTCCTATAGCCACCTTTCTACCGGATTGGTTAATAACTTCTTCTCTAATGTTTAGTCCATAGGCGTCCGGATACAACACCCCTACTATCAATAAGATGAGTTCTTCAAACTCTCCTAGATGAGTTCCTTTCATAAGTTATTTCGTATTTGTAGAACAAATTAATTCAATTACTACAAACACGAAATTTGAATAAAAAGGTTACAAAAAAAGCTCTACATTTCTGTAGAGCTTTTTTAATCTTATAATCAACTATTATTTGCCTTCGGCATATCTCTTACTCACTTCTTCCCAATTGATCACGTTGAAAAAGGCTGAAATATAGTCTGGTCTTCTATTTTGATAGTTCAAATAGTAGGCGTGCTCCCAAACATCTAATCCTAGAATCGGTGTTCCGCCACATCCAACGTTAGGCATTAACGGGTTATCTTGGTTTGGACTAGAGCAAACTTCCACTTTACCTCCTGAATGAACACATAGCCAAGCCCAACCTGAGCCAAAGCGAGTAGCCGCAGCATTCGAGAATTCTTCTTTAAACTTGTTGAATGATCCGTAAGCTGAATTAATAGCATCTGCTAATTCTCCACTTGGTTCACCACCACCATTTGGTGACATGACTGTCCAAAATAAGTTGTGGTTATAATATCCACCACCATTATTTCTAATACCACCGTTATCAGAATGATTAGCTAGCAAATCTTCAATAGATTTTCCTTCCATTTCTGTTCCTTCTACAGCACCATTAAGTTTTGTAGTATATCCAGCATGGTGCTTTCCATGGTGAATTTCCATTGTTTTAGCATCTATATTTGGTTCCAATGCATCGTGTGCATATGGTAAATCTGGCAATTGAAATGACATAGTATTTTTAGTTTTTAATGTAACATGATTGTTAAACAAATATAACTATCAAGTGTCTAACTAAAAACCAAAATAGTTTAACAAAATTGATGATAACATAAGGTTAATCTATTGAGTGGCACAGAGCTTAGGGCAAAGTGCCAAGAGGAAATAATTGATGAATAGACATTTCCTATATGATCTACTCTCTTAACCTCCTAAAGAACCGAGTTATCAACTCACCTGCTTCAGCTGCCATAAGCCCATGACTTACTTCTGTCTTTGGATGTATTATATTCTTATTTAATGAATTGAATCCTCTTTTTTCATCGGAAGCAGCATAGATGATCTTACCAATTTGAGACCAGTACAAGGCTCCACCACACATGCAACAAGGTTCTAATGTGACATACAGTGTGCAATCATTCAGGTATTTTGAACCGAGATGGTTACATGCAGCCGTAATCGCTAGCATCTCCGCGTGAGCAGTAGGGTCATTCAATATCTCAGTTTGATTGTAGGCTCTGGAAATTATTTGATTGTTGGCTACAACTACAGCCCCTACGGGTATTTCTCCAGCCTGTTCAGAAAGCAACGCCTGCTTTAGCGCCTCTTTCATAAAATGCTCGTCACTATGAATAGAAAGCATCAGATGCTATTCTTTACCTTAATACTATTCATAATTTTCGGAGCAATATCTACCCATTTGTCTTTTAATTGAATAGGGCAATTGAAGCTAAAAACAATGGTTTTGCCATTAATGAGGAGATATAAAATATAAGAATACTTTCTTACTGCTCCCTGTTGATCTAAGGTATATTTATCACCATTGATCCTTGAATCAAACTCAAAAATGATATAACGTTTGTCATCAATGATCTTTATTTCTTCGTTAATGAAATCTACTCTATCATAAAGTTCCACTACACTTGCTTTAAAAAAATCTTTAGCGATTTCAATATCAGTAGATCTCCATCTGGTGGCTGAAATATTGACACTGAAATCAACTAATCTGTCCTCATTGGTATAAGCGCCTACAGGTTGTCGGACTGATGGAAGTCGTTGAGCCATATCCTGCTCAGTCATAGCAAAAAAGGTATCTGGAAGATTAACCGTGATATCATCACCTATTTTAGTCTTCACCAACTTATCACTCGCAGGTATTGCAATAAGAAGAATAGAAAGAAATGTAATTAACTTCATAAAAGAGAAATGGAATTTTGAACGTTATATTTTCCTACAAACTTAATACCGTTAACTTTGCGCCTTCAAAATTATAAATTTTAAGATGCTACGAACACACACTTGCGGAGAATTAAGGATTGAAGACGTAAATAAAGAAGTTACCCTATGCGGGTGGGTTCAAAAAACACGTGATAAGGGCAGCATCATATGGGTAGACCTACGTGATAAGTATGGCATTACTCAACTCCTATTGGAAGAAGGAACAACGAGTGAAGAGTTGTTAAAAAAAGCCGCCAAGCTAGGTCGTGAGTTCGTAGTTCAAGCCAAAGGGACTGTTATAGAGCGAATGAGTAAAAATGACAAGATTGCTACTGGTAATATTGAAATTAAAGTAAGCTCTATAGAAGTTTTAAATCCCTCAAAAGTCCCTCCTTTCACCATTGAAAATGATACGGATGGTGGTGAAGATTTGAGAATGAAATATCGCTATTTAGACTTAAGGAGAGCCACCGTTAGGAAGAATTTACAATTGCGTCATCAACTGATGAAAGAGACCAGGGCGTATTTAGATGGCGTTGACTTTATAGAGGTAGAAACTCCGGTATTGATAAAATCCACTCCTGAGGGAGCAAGAGATTTTGTAGTGCCATCGAGAATGAATGAAGGAGAGTTTTATGCACTACCACAATCACCTCAAACGTTCAAGCAGCTTTTAATGGTTTCTGGCTTTGACAGGTACTACCAAATAGTTAAGTGTTTTAGAGATGAAGATTTACGAGCTGACCGCCAGCCTGAGTTTACCCAGATAGACTGTGAGTTGTCCTTTGTAGAACGCAAAGATGTGTTAGATACTTTTGAAGGACTTGTTAGACATCTTTTCAAGGCTGTTAAAGGAATGGACATCGGTGAAGTTCCACATATGCCTTACGATGATGCGATGAAATATTATGGCTCTGACAAGCCTGACATTCGCTTTGACATGAAGTTTGTGGAGCTTAATGATGTAGCTCAAGGTAAAGGGTTTAATGTATTTGATAGTTCGGAACTAATCGTAGGTATTAATGCTAAAGGCGCTGCTGAGTATACTCGTAAGCAGTTGGATGCTCTGACTGATTATGTTAGGCGTCCACAAGTTGGAGCCAAGGGATTGGTATATGTAAAATGCAATACCGATGGTACTTTCAAATCTTCTGTTGACAAGTTTTACTCTCAGGAGGATTTAAAGGAATGGGCTAATAAAATGAATGCCGAAACAGGTGATTTATTGCTAGTGTTGAGCGGAGATATAGACCACACCCGCAAAGCAATGAATGAGCTTCGCTTACACATGGGTAATGAGCTCGGCTTGAGGAATAAAGACGACTACAAATTACTTTGGGTAGTTGATTTTCCACTATTGGAATGGGATGAAGATTCTCAACGATACCATGCGATGCATCATCCATTTACTTCGCCAATTCCTGAAGATTTAGATAAGTTGGAAAATACTCCCGGTGATGTAAAAGCTAATGCTTATGATTTGGTGGTCAATGGGGTTGAACTAGGTGGCGGTTCGATCAGAATTCATGATAAGACGGTACAACAAAGAATGTTTAAGGCATTAGGCTTTACTGAAGAAGAAGCTCAAGCACAGTTTGGCTTTTTACTAGAAGCCTTTGAGTATGGAGCGCCTCCTCATGGTGGTATTGCTTTCGGTTTTGACAGGCTTTGCGCGCTCTTCGGTGGCTCTGATTCTATCAGAGATTACATCGCCTTCCCAAAGAATAATTCAGGAAGGGACGTAATGATAGATTCTCCAAGTAAAATTGATCAAGCTCAGTTGGATGAATTGAATTTGTCGCTTAAAACCAAATAAGACTAGAAGTTTCCAAATTTCAAGGAGATGTGTCCACTATAATTAGTTAGTTCTGAATCAGTGATATTTACTAATTCGGATTCCGCAACATAGCGATAGCTTACACCCATTCCGAGACGGAAAAACTTGGTGACATTCATTTCAAGTTCAATACCCGGTTCAATTACAAAAAAAGCTGATGACTCATCAAATTCATCATTATTTCTGTCAAAATCATCAGGTGAGTTTTCTGTGATGTAAGCGCCTCCGGCACCGATAAGAATAGGTATATTAACATGTATCACTTCTCTTGGAGCAATAATAGCACCTAACACTAGTCCGCCATATCCACCATAAAGATATTGTCGTGTTTCCGGTTCTGTACCAATAAAGTCAATCTCCGTAGCCATGCCGTAAGCTCCAAGTCCTATAACAAAATGATTGCTCATAATAATACCACCCATAACTCCAGGCATCAGAGCTATATCATCTTTGATTTCTGTTGTCTTGAGGTCAAGTGATCCGAACCCTCTTACACTTGAGTTTCTGCCTAAAATGGTTTTAATCTCTTTGTTTTTAACTTCTTCATATTCTTCTTGAGCGTAGACCGAAACTGAAATAGTAAGTATTAAGAGTAAGGTTAGTCTTGTTGTTTTCATCGTTTTGAGTTTTGTTGATTAATCATTTTAGTGCGTACTGAAGAATAAGCCGTCCTCCATCAGCTTGTATATTCACAATGCCATTTTTACTTTGTCCTACACCCATGGTGCCATTGACCTGAGTTAGTTTATCATCCGATTCATAGACCTGTTTCTGGTAATCTCCATATCCCAAGGTCATATTTTCATCTTTACCTACCAGATCAATGCTGATTAAAGAGTTTTGTGCAAACATGAGATTGAAGTCTGTTGATTTACCAATCAACTCTATATCCTTAAAATCATGATTGACGGCTGTTACATTCAGTTCCCCATAATTCATATCTACAAAGGCCGTATACGTCAGTTTTTTAACATTTATTTTTGAGAAACTACTTTCACCTCGAAGGGTATTGAGACTATCAATTTGCAACTTATCATTTCGTGAATGGATACTCAGCAAGTCGAGATGTGATATAAAAAGAGTGGATGAACTGCTTTTAATATCCAGATCATCTGCCTTTTCCAATTCCAAATCAGCAGAACGCAAATTTAACCTACCATTTTTAACTTTATTAATGATGGCTCTTCCAAAGCTAAGGTCAAGTTTAAGGTCACCGGAAACTTCATCTGTTTTTAAATCTCCATTGGCTAATTCAACTCGTACATCTCCCTTAAAATTATCCAGGTAAACATCTCCAAATTTATTTATGATATTAATGTTAGCTGACTTGGGAGCATATACTTCGTATTCAATAGTCAGTTTGTGTTTTCCCAATATACCTTTTGAAAAATCATTTACATCATTCCAGAGATCTCTAAAGAAGCCTTTTGACCTATCCAAAATAGTCTCTGCCACCACAAACTCTCCCGCCTGATTGAAATCAAAATCCACCCGATTCAAAAGCTTCTCAGAGGCCTCTTTATCCTTTCCAAAACCTACTATTTTAATATTTATATGCAGTGAATCTTTTTCCCATGAATTGACAATCACGTTGCCATACTTATTGGTAATATCCAGACTAACACTCTTACCTACCTTAAAGCTCTTGCTCAACCTCTTTTCTTCACTACTTTCAGTACGACTATATGTATCACATACAATCAGTAGTAGGAGTAAACTAAATAGATATTTCATTGTCGGTATCTGATTCATTGTCCTGAATTTCATTTAATATCTGTTCAAGCATGGTTAGCTTAACACGATGCATTTCCATCATCGCTTGTATCACCTCTTCGTTATCAACATCATCTTTCAAATCTTTTTTTAACGTTTCATACTCCTTATCAAGAACTTCTAAGTCCTCAAAGACTATGGGATCAATTTCTACATTATGACTTTTTATATATTGCAGTTTTTCAGTCATATGTGATGAATAATAATTCTCAGCTTCTATTATTTCTCCTGGCAGAAGGCTACTCTGATAGCCAGAATAAACTGAAAGACTGACCACCATAAGCAATAGAATAGCTGCGGCCATTTTCCACCAGTACAGCTTATGAACTTTGCCCATTTCTATGTCTATACCTTTCCAGATAGCATCTGCATCTGAGTCATGAATTTCAAATTCATCCCTATTCTCGCTAACTAGTTTTTTAAATTTATCTTCCATATCCTAATTCATTTGGGTTGAAAGTAGTTGTCTTATTTTCACCTTTGCTTTGCTATATTGAGCTCTTGATGTTACCTCCGATATTGATAGGATTTCTGCTATCTCAGTATGATCGTAGCCCTCGAAAACATACAGATTCAGAATCGTTCTACATCCTTCAGAAATATTATCCATAGCCTTAAGTATATTTTTGATCTGATAATTAGCCCAATCCTGATCATCTTCTTCCTCTTCCTTATCTAAAGCTTGCTGATCGAATTCTTCAACATGCCTTCTTTTCCTTAAAGCATCAATGCAATGATTGACCACAATACGTTTTAACCAGCCAGCGAAAGAAACTTTATCTTGAAGCATATTTAGCTTCGAAAAAGCATGTATAAATGCTTCTTGCATCACATCTTTCGCGTCTTCATCATCTCCCATCATCCTTCTGCATATATTGTACATAGCTTTGAAATAAAGCTGATACAATTCGCATTGCGCCTTACGATCACCCTTTTGGCTGCGTTCTATCAGATAATCTTGTAGGTGATTTTGAGAATCCAAGCTATAGCTAATTTTCACTAATAAGACGGGGTCATTGATCCAACCGTTGCCAGTCAGCAATTATTTTTATTAGATTCTAAAATACTTTGCTTTATTCAAAGTATGGTTATGATGAAGTAAAGTGAGTTCTGAGTCTACTCACTCCTTAAAGTTTGCGAAGGGTTAATACTGGTGGTTTTTACTACTCTATAACTCACCGAAATTAATGCGACCAATAAAGCAGCCAGCCCTGCAACTAGAAACTCCAGTAGTCCTAAATTAAATGCATAGGCAAAGTTATCTAACCAGGCATCCATAAAATACCAAGATATAGGTGCAGCAATTAGAAATGCGAAAAACACCTGTTTGGCAAAGGTGGTAGATAACAAGATAAATAAGCTATATCTGGTGGCCCCAAGTACCTTTCTTACCCCTATTTCCTTGGTTCTTTTTTGAACAATAAAGGAAGCCATACCAAATAAACCCATGCAAGCAATTATAATTGTTAGTGTTGCCCCTGCTGAGAATACCTTTGCCACCTGTTTTTCTTCACTGTAAAATAATTCCAGTTGCTTATCCAGAAAATGAAATTCCATGGCTGTTGATTCATCAAATTGCGTATGCACCTCATTAGCAGCTTTTATTATTTCTTGATAATCAACTCCGTGGGCCATTCGCAAAGAAAAATAATCAATACTTCTCACGGGATTAGACCAATACCCAATAACTAACGGAGATATAGACTGATGCAATGATTGAAAATTAAAATCTTTAACAACTCCTATAACTTTAAACTTCTCTTGATGACTATCAATGTATATACTCTTACCTAATACATCTCCGCCAAGCCTTTTGGCAGCTGTCTCATTTATAATGATATGTGTGGAATCTTCAGCCAGTATACCTCGAAAATTAATTCCTCGCATCAATTCTAATTCATATGTATCCAACATATTCTGATCAAAGCACATGAAATAGGTCTGAATTGAATCACTTACATTTCCATTCGGCTTAATGACTATTTCATTAATATTTTTCCATTCCCCTGGCACTCTGGAAGAAACAGCAGTATTAACGATGCCGTCAATATCTGAGAACTGTTTTCTCATTGTCTCGAAATTGCTTCTGACATTACGATCGTTAATATCTATAATTAGTAGTTATTCTTTATCAAAGCCCAAGGACTTATTGCTTATAAAATTCATCTGCCTTGATACCACAATGGTCGCAACGATCATGAAAATAGACAACGCAAACTGTACAATCACTAATGATTTACGCAGGTAGACGGTACTAGTGCCTTTAAAGTTGCTTTTTAAAGCAGCAGATGGTTGAAGTCTTGATAGATATAACGCTGGATAACTTCCTGCAAGGATTCCAACCAATAGCGATATTCCAAATAAAAGTCCAATCATGCGACCGGAGAACGTTTCTACGGTTATATCCGAATCAATCAACTGGTTAAAGTATGGAAGGACTAAATCGATTGTTAATAAGGAAATTAGAAAAGCTATTACCGATATGATCATGGCTTCACTCAGAAATTGAACAATCAATTGATTTTGTGTAGCACCAGAAACCTTTCTGGTTCCAATTTCTTTTGCCCTTTGCATAGATTTAGCCGTGGCCAAATTAATATAATTGATACAGGCCATCAGGATAAGAAAAAAAGCTATAGCTCCAAAAATATAAATGGTAAACCAACTTCCTTTAGCTCTGACCATACCACCTTCAATTAAGTCAGATTCTAAGTAAACATCTCGCAGAGGTTGTAAGTCAATAGAATGCTGGTCACTGACCTCGCCTCGATTTCTAAAAATAAACTCTTCGGATTGTTCTTGTAAATAATCTAACCCCGTTTCACTGGCCAGTTCCACATAGGTAGAAGCGAAATAGATGTCCCATGAGTTAATGGCTCTCTGCCACCAGGACCATTCATCAAAAGATACATTTTTTGAGATTACGACCTCCAAATCAAGTTGTGAATTCGAAGGCATATCTTCAATAACACCGGTCACTTTTGCAGTAAAACTGTTAAACTCCATCACTTCATTCAAAGCAGATTTTTCGCCAAAATATTTAGTAGCTGTCCCTTTTGAAAGAACTATAGAGTTTGGTTCTGACAAAGCTGTGTGCCTGTCGCCCTCAAGAAACTCAAAGTCAAATATCTCAAAGAAAGTACTGTCTGCTATAGCCCATTTACGTTCAGAAATACGATCACCTTTCCAATGAATATCTATATGGCCAAAAGGCTGAAATAATCTGGTTTGATTGACCACTTCCGCATATTGACCCAATAGAGCCGGACCTGTTAATGCAGATGTCCTTCCATAAGAACGAGGCTCTTCTCCAGTTTTATCAATTTCTATTACTCGAGCAATCTTTGAGGCATTAGAGTGAAATGCGTCAAAAGAAAGTTCGTTATCAATAAATAGAAACAGTAAAAAGGAACATGTAAGGCCAAGTGACAGCCCGAAAATATTTATGAAAGAATAGACACTATTTCGTCTTAGATTTCTAAAAGCTATTTTGATATAATTCCTAAACATTATTCATTTCTTAGGTTATTAACAGGATTTTGAATGGCGGCACCCACTGTTTTAATACTAATGGTTCCAAGGGCAATAATCAGTACCAATATGACTCCCAGTAAATAAACAAAATACCCTAGCTCCACTTTGTAAGCAAAAGTTGACAACCATTCATCAACCAACTGAAACACCAAAGGAATTGCAATCAAGTAGGAAATGAAGACCAACCTCAAATACGAATTAGATACAAGCCAAACAATGTTATTGACACTGGCACCTAACACTTTTCTAATGCTTATTTCCTTTTTCTTAGATTCCATACCTAAAGCAACCATCCCGAAAAGACCGAGGCATGAAAGCAGTACGGTTATTCCCATTGAATAAAAAATAATGCTACTCCACTTTTCATCGGATTCATATTGAGCTTTCATTGTATTGCTAAGAAAATTATATTCAAAAGGTATTTCTTGAGCCACCTCATTCCATTGTTTTTCTATGTATGCTATCGCATCCTTTTTATTATATCCTGAGAGCTTTATAAAAATATAGTCTAGCGAAGAACTATTGGTTTTCTTCACCAGCATAGGAAAGATCTCCATTTTAAGAGATGAATAGTTAAAGTCTTCCATAACGCCTACAACCATAGGGTCAGTATCTGGAGATCTTGTCAATTCTGAAAACTTAGTATTAGCTTCCAGTTCAAAGTCTTTAGCACAGGCTTCGTTAATTATGACAATGTTTTCATTAACCCCTTCTATAAACTGACGCCCTTGTGATAATCCGATACCCATAGTTTTCAGATAATTATCAGTCACATTAATAACACCTACTCTCTTACTCTCACCTTTGTAAGTAAAACCACGGCCTCCAAGCCCAGAAGGGTCTGCAAAATTTTGATTCGCAGAAGTAATGGAGTAAATACCACTATGGCTTTCTAAAGATTTCCTTAGATGATTGAATATAGTGGTGTTACTTAATTCAGCATTTCTTAAAACCAAAACATCTTTGGAATCAAACCCTAAGTCCTTATTCAGTAAAAAATCAGTCTGTTTGTTCATTACAAGCATTCCTATCATCAAGATAGTGGCTATTGTAAACTGAAAAGTGATAAGCGCTTTGGATAGCAGACCTCCACTCTTATGTTTGGCACCAGATAATATCTCTTTTATATTAAACCTAGAAACAACAAATGCAGGATAAATACCTGAAGCAACTCCAATAAAAAGAGTGATTGAAACTAGAATGAGCATTGATTGAAGAGAAAACAACGTTGCGTTATCAATAGACTTTCCGGTCAAATAATTGAATTGTGGCAACAAAAGATCAGCAAAAAGTAATGAAGCCAATAGGGCCAGAAATGAAATGAAGATAGACTCTCCTAAAAATTGACCAATCAGTTGGCCTCTTAGCGCCCCTATGGTCTTTCTTAGTCCAACTTCCTTTACCCTATGAATAGAACGGGAAAGGCTTAAATTCATGAAATTAAAGCAAGCTACGCCCAATATCGCTATCACCAATACTATTAATACATAAGAATAGGTAGGATCACTAGATGGTACTATTCCCTCGAAAACATCTGTATTAAAGTGAACTTCCGAAAGAGGTTCAAATCGTAAATTTCGATAATCCGAAGCCTTCTTATACCCGCGCTCTTGAGCTACTTCTTTATAGTAAGGATATTTATCATCGAGTATTTTAGCTAAAGAAGGGTTAAGCCTTTCAGGTAAAGATCCGTCTCTCAACTTCACATAGGTGATTATGGCACCATACCCCCAATTAGTAACCCATTGCTTTAACTCTCCAACTTCTGTTAAGTATCTTAAGGGTAGTAGGACATCAAATTGTATACTTGAGTTTGAAGGGATATTTTTAATAACCGCAGAAACATTAAAGTCAACAAAAGATTCATTAATTCTTACAGATAAGACTTTATTGATTGGGTTTTCACCTCCGAAGTATTTGGCTGCAGCTCGCTCTGTTAGGATCACAGTATTTATACCTGATTTATCAACAGCTCCCTGATAAACTGGAAAATCGAATATCTCAAATAATTCAAAATCAGCGTACAATACATCATTGTAAATACTTTTCTCTTCACCTTTCTTAATATAGTGCCCTACCTCACCATGAGGTCTATAAAACCTGGCATAGTTCTCGACCTCAGGGATTTCTTCTTTCAATGACTCTCCCATAGGAATAGCATGAAATATCCCTTGCCATTGTAAACTGCCATCGGGCATATGGGTATCTTGTACTAAGCGATAGATAGAGTCTTTCTTATCATTAAATTTATCATAACTAAGCTCATCCTGAACATACAGATAGAGTAGTATTGAGCAAGTGAGACCAACAGTGATACTAAGTACATTTATAACAGAAAAGAGCTTATGCTTTAGTAAGTTTCTTATCGCAATTTTTAAATAGTTTTTGACCATAGTGTTGTTGTTTTCAATTCACCTTCAACTTAAATACCATTTTTATTAAAACCCTAAAAATCAACAAGTTAGATAATAAATTATCAATATAGAAGTAAGCTACTGCCCACTCATAAAACACTTAAATGCCCATTAATGGACATATTTAGCTGCAGTTATTGTCTTAATACTAAATTTGTATACCATAGGTTTTTATGTCTAAAAGAGAAGGAAATATATTAATTGTTGATGATGATGACCTCATTCTTCTTTCTGCACAGCTGTTGCTTGAGCAGCACTTTACTTCTGTAAAAAAAATTAATAACCCATCACAAATTGAAGAAGCCTTTAAAGAACATCATTTTGATGTGGTTTTATTGGACATGAACTTCAAGCAAGGCGAAACCTCAGGCAAAGAGGGATTAAAGTGGCTCATCAAAATAATTGAAATCAGCCCGGAGACCAGCGTTTTATTAATGACAGCATATGGAGAAGTGGATATAGCAGTAGAGGCCATGAAACAGGGTGCCGTAGACTTTATAGTTAAACCCTGGCAAAATGAGAAGCTTGTTAGTACGGTAAATAATGCTTTGGCCTTAACAAAACAGGGAAGAAAGCTTAAGCAGCTTGAGGTACGTGAGAAAGCACTAAGCTCTACTCTTGAATACAAGTACAAGGATATGATTGGTACATCTTCTCAGGTGAAAGAGGTACAACATATGATATCTAAAGTAGCTCCTACCGATGCCAACATCCTAATACTTGGTGAGAATGGAACAGGTAAAGAAGTCACCGCCAGGGCAATACATAAAAATTCTAAGCGAGCCACTGAAGTATTCATTAGCGTAGACCTGGGAAGTATCCCTGAAAGCCTATTTGAAAGTGAGTTATTCGGTCATAAGAAAGGGGCATTTACTGATGCAAAAGAAGATCGAATTGGTTGCTTTGAAGCTGCCTCTGGCGGCACTATTTTTTTAGATGAGATTGGCAATTTACCACTACATCTTCAAACAAAATTATTGACAGTTCTACAGCGCAGACAGATAACTAAGATAGGCACCAACAGTACTCAGAATATAGATGTACGAGTAATCTGTGCTACCAATATGAACCTGAAGGAGGCTGTAGATAAGCGACAGTTTCGTGAAGACTTGTTTTATAGAATAAATACTGTTGAAATAATATTACCTCCGCTCAGGGATCGATTATCAGATATTCCGAAACTGGTAGCGCATTTCCTTTCAAGGTATGAAAGGAAGTATCAGAAAGGGCCTTTTGAAATTAAAAAGGAAGTTTACAAGCAGTTGGAAAAACATAACTGGCCTGGAAATATTAGAGAGCTTGAACATGCTGTAGAAAGGGCTGCCATCCTATCAGAAAGTAATGACCTAAAAAAAGAAGATTTCAATTTTTTAAATCATCAGGATGATAAAGCGGTAGATTTCGACTCATTCAATCTTGAAAACATTGAAGCATGGGCGGTCAAAAAGGCGATTAAAAAGCATGCTGGAAATATCAGCAAAGCAGCAAAAGAGCTCGGGCTTTCACGGGGCGCTATGTATCGTAGGATGGAAAAATACGGACTATGATTAAGAACTTCCGTCTTAACATTCTCATTAGGCTTCTGGTCATTACGGTGTTGATAACGTTGTTGATCTATTTTCTTTTGGTAGAAATACGCTACTTAAGGTCTATTTATCTAGCTGTCTTTCTGGCATTAGCTATTGGTGAGTTAGTGTGGTATGTCGATCGTACCAATCGTGATTTTACCACTTTTTTGTTATCACTTTTACAGGATGATTTTACCACCACTTTTTCAGAAACAACTAAGGGGAAGTCTTTTAACCGGCTTTACTCCGCATTTAATAAAATCACACAGAAGTTCGAACAAATAAGCTCTGCTAAAGAAGTGCAGCATCTCTACCTGGAAGCGTTGGTAGATCACATTCGTGTAGGAATAATAAGCTTTGATAAGAAAGGAAAAATTCATTTGATGAACCAGGCTTTCCAAAAAATGTTGGATTGTCCTTCTATGGCTTTCTTAAATAACCTCAATTTGTTAGATCCCAGATTACCTGAAACATTTAAAGAGATAAAACCTAAAGAGAACAAACTTCTTAAAGTTCAGGTGAATAATGAATTGCTTCAGCTATCGATTCATGCATCAGAGTTCATTTTGGATGATACCTACTACAAGCTTATCTCTGTACAAAACATTAAAAACGAATTAGACGCAAACGAGTTAGACGCCTGGCAGAAACTGATCAGGGTACAGACCCACGAAATAATGAATTCTGTTACACCAATAACTTCATTATCCGGCTCTCTACGGCAGTTAATATCCAATGAGGAAAGTGATACTAATACTATTGACAAAGTAAGCGTAGGCTTAGAGGCTATCGAGTCACGAAGTAAAGGACTACAGAACTTCACCGATGCCTATCGTAAACTGACTAAAATACCCATTCCGAAATTTTCGGAAGTGGACATGGCCAGTCAATTGGATAAAGTCCTACTACTGCTAAAAGAAGAGCTACAGTATATAAAGGTATCGCTAGAAGTTGAGGACGAACTTAAAATTATTGCAGATAAAGATTTGATGGACCAGGTGCTCATTAACTTAATAAAAAATGCTTCAGAAGCCCTTGAGAATAAACAAGATGCCTTTTTATCAATAAAGGCCTGGCAACAAGGTGAAACATATATTGTATTTAATGACAACGGTTCTGGCATAGATTCTGATAAACTTGATCAGGTTTTTGTGCCCTTTTTCACAACAAAAAAAGAAGGTTCGGGTATAGGGCTGGCGCTTTCGCGGCAAATTATTAGACTTCACAATGGCAACATCGACATCAAGTCATCAGTTGAGTATGGCACTACGGTAACCATTATGATTTGAAACCTCACAGCCGTAGATAATGTCACATTGAGCTTGTCGAAATGTGACAAGCTCAATGTGACAGTTCTTACTGACTAATCCTGGCAACACCAGAGCCCGTACCTACCTTGATACTGACCTTGGTATTATCCATCTTCTTAGTTTTCTTAATGATGGTCTGATGGTAGTTGTCAATCTCTTCAGATGTATCGAAATCAAACGGAGCTCTTATGTCGCCATTTCTCTTGTTAGCTTTCATGACGACCATTCCCTGAATGTCATTGCCATTATAATCCAGATTGGCATCGCCACTACCACTATTCACTGAAAGGTCGGCCTTCGGAGAAGAGGCTAATTCAATATCCACATCTCCTGATCCAGAATTAAAATCGCTACTTGCATCAACTATCACATCACGGGCATCAATATCTCCACTACCTACATTGGCCGAAATAGCTCCCTGAACTCCACGTATTGATATCTCTCCACTACCACAATTGATACTCAAGTCTCCTTTTGCTTGAGATATATTAATATCCCCGGAACCTGTATTAGCTCTTAGATCTCCATCAAATCCATCAAGTTCCATATCCCCAGAACCATTATTACTTACTAGCTCTCCACTCATGTTATCCACGATAATATCACCCGAACCAGCATTTAGATCGATTTCCAATTTCAGATCGCTTGCCATAAAATCTCCTGACCCTGTGTTATATTTTAAACGAATATTGTCAGGTATGGTCAATGTCCATTTAGGGCTACGGTCTCCACTCCAGCTCCAACCTGACCGGTTGTTCCTGGGTTCCTTAATACGCAATGCGTTACCTTCTTTCTCTATGGTGGGTTTGTAATCATCACCGTAGTAATGTATTACCTCAACGGTGATTTTATTACCTGACGATTTCTTCACAATGCAATCCGCTGAGCCTGTACTCATTGTGATTCTGTCAATATCTGAAAATTCTCTAGTAATTTTGTCTTGGGCAATAAGCGCACCTGAAATGAAAAGTGCAGCTAATGTAATTTTGAGTTTCATAATGTAGTTGTTTTAATTTCTGTAAAGACTAAAATATTGAATTATAGTTGCATGTTGGAACCTTGATCTTTGGTTTAATTGTTGATTAGATTCAATTGAATAAAAATATGTTACAAGTTGTAACGTATATTTACAGTCGACTCAATCAGACTAATCACTTAGATTAAATTGACTAGTATGAAATACTTGATTAGCACTTTTGCCTTTTTATTCCTTTTGGCCTGTAATGACGATGAAGAAGCATTACCCTATACTGGTAATGAAGTAAGCTTTGATTTAGAACAATCTTCTCAATTTCCTATTGAAGGAATAGTAACGATATTGGAGCGAAGAGATGCCAATGTGGAGATAAGAATAGAACTAACCGGAACAGATGGTGACATTCAACACCCAACCCACCTTCATTTCGGTGATGTATCTACTCCAGATGCAGAAATAGCTCAAGTGCTAACTCCTGTTGATGGACAGACGGGAGAAAGTATAACAATCTTCAGCACGCTCAATGATGAGTCGGCTATCACCTATACCGACCTGCTGACGTTTGATGGCCATATCAAAGTACACCAGGATGGTGGCCCAAATAAAAGCACCATTCTCGCCTCCGGAAATATAGGCAGCGCTTTCACTAAAAATGCTTCCAGCGGCCGACAGAAAGTGGCTGTTTGTAAGAGTGAATAATTGAGTTAACTCAACTCTTCTTTATAACTTGATAAAGTCGATATATAAGGCCCAAAAGTCATTTTGTAGTAGCGCCTTATCACTGCATAACTTATGACGGTAAGCAAAGCTGACCCTCCCACCTTTAGAGATAACTGCCGCGCCCCTTCCTCAATAAGGAAATAATCTAGTTCGACATAAAACACGCCAAACAGTAAAGGCAAAACCACCATCATAAAAAGCCAGTTATACTTTTGTAAGCTACTAAGCAGACTTGACACATATGCCTTTACAGACTGGGAATTAAATTTTCTATTAACAAGTCTGTATTCAAGAAAACCAAATACAAACAGCACAAAGAATATCGTAAATGCTAATAGCTGGATCGGAATAATCTTTGAAACATCTATCCATGGATGCTGAATGGGGTCAAAGACATAATAGAAAAAGATGATCCCAAATACACTTACAAATAGTGCTATGGACATAATAAAAATCTCCTTGAATAGTTTCCGGTTTATTTCAGCTACAATCTCTGATGTTCCATTATTAATGATTTTCTTAATACCATCTTCGGTAGGTGATGCCAAACCTTCTTGATGCAAATTTTCCCAGGTTTCTTTTAGCTGATCAATATTCATAACTCCTCCATGTTTAGTTTTTCTCGTAGTTTCCCCTTTATCCGATTAATTTTAAAACCGACATTGGATTCACTAAGGCCTAGTATTTCTCCAATGTCTTTATATTTAACTCCATCCATATAAAGTATGATAATGGCCCTCTCAATTTTATTTAGAGTATCTATAGCTAAATAAAGTAAACGAACATTTTCGTCATCCTCAGAATTGAAGTCAGACTGTATTTGTTCGGAAATTGGCTCTTTTATTAGTCCATTCTTATGCTTTCTATATCTGGATACTGCCGTATTAAATGCAACGCGATACATCCAAGTCGTTATTTTCGACCTTCCACCAAAATTTGGAAATGCCTTCCATAATTGAATTAGGATATCCTGAAATAGGTCCTTGCGATCCTCCTCTTCCCTACAGTAAATATTACAGACTTTAATGAGAATTCTCTCATTTACCTTTACTAAGCTTATGAATTCTTTTTCCAAAACAGCATACTTTAACCTCTCATCAACTCATTAGTCGACAAGTTCGGAAAATCCTTAGAGTAAATCCGAAAAAAACTGTTCACAAGTATACGGCTCAACTGATCTAATATATTATTTGATACAAATATGTAAATCCACTAGATTGTATTATTTATAAGGCCATAAATGATTAATTAAATGAAAAAATTAGCACCACAGTGGATAGTCGATAGTATTGATGAGACCATTACTTTTTATACTGAAAAATTGGGATTTACTGTAGATTGGGCCGGAGATCTGTTTGCCATAATCAGTAAAGGAAATGCCACCATCATGATTAGGCAGCTTAAAATGGGTGATCTAAAAAGGCCAAATAGAATTCCTTTTATTAAATCAGGTTGGCACACAAACGGTGCTGAAGCATGGGACGCATACGTTTGGGTAAATGATACTGATAAACTTTACTCCTCAATAAAAACTAAAAATGTGAAGATCATTAAGGAAATACAGGATTCAGAGTATGGAAATCGTGATTTTGAGATTGTGGACAATAACGGGTATATACTTTGTTTTGGTCATACAATTTAAAGGCGACTTTGTCTTAGTTGTTATAATTTTATAGTTTCCGATAATTAACAATACTACTCATAAAACCAATCTCAATATGAAACTAGGAGCTTTTTCAGTAAGTCTCAGTGTTAAAGATATTCATGCATCCAAAGCATTTTATGAAAAACTGGGTTTCAGTGTCTTTGCCGGTGACCTGGAGCGAAACTACCTTATCATGAAAAATGGCAACTCATTAATAGGCCTTTTCCAAGGCATGTTTGAAAACAATATCCTGACTTTTAATCCTGGCTGGGACGAAAATGCAAATCAATTAGACTCTTTTGATGATGTAAGAGACATTCAAAAAACATTAAAAAGTGAGGGTATAGAATTAAAGCGCGAAGTGGAAGAAGGAAGTACCTCAGGACCCGCAAGCATTACTATGCTTGACCCCGATGGTAATGCGATTCTTATTGATCAGCATGTGTAGATCATTCAGTTGAAACTAAAAGCAGCACATTGCAGTAAGTAAGTGGTATGTCGATACAGTTCAATCTGATCCAGCTTATTGTCGGTTCTGCCGTCATAAATGGATTGATCTACTCTTTATTACTGCTCTTCAAGAAAGAAAATAGAGTAGCGAATTATTTTTTATGCCTTCTGCTCATTTCGCTAAGCCTTACCTTCACCCCCTATATTATAGAAGGTAAGTACTTCAACAAATTCCTGTGGCTTAGCTGGGTTCCATTGTCACTGACTTATTGGATTGGTCCATCACTATATTTTTATATTCAACATCTTACCAAACCACACTATAATTTTGAGCGACAACAATTCTGGCATTTTGCACCTATTGCACTAAATTATTTTCATAGCATTTATCATGCATTATCGGATGGGAGTAACCCATTTCCATACTTCCATGTGTTTGCAGAATTTTTAGAAATCTGTGCTTTAGTTTCTGTATTTATTTACTGCTGGCTGTCATACAAAGAGTTGAGCAGCTATAGTCAGTCTATATTAGATCAGCTATCAAATATTGAGCATGTTCATCTCAAGTGGCTCAGGAATTTTATCAAAATTCTGGCTGTACTATTCATCGTTATAAGCATCTATTTTCTGCTCACCAATCAAATTATCAACAAAACTTATCCTGAATCTATTGGACTATATCGTAATGGAACATTGCTACTATATGCACTGGCTATGTATTGGCTAACCATTGGTGGATATAGGCAATCTCAGACGATCAATACCCCAATCAACTTACAGCCCCAACCAAAAAGTGTAAAATCAGATAAGCTTATAGCTCTTATGAAAGAGCATAAATTGTTTCTGGATCCTGAATTGAATTTGAACTCTTTGAGTCGGTCTACTGGTATTCCGGAAAAAGAAATATCGACTATATTGAATCGGAACCTGCAAAAGAATTTTTATCAGTTTGTAAATGAGTTTCGTTTAGAGGATGTCAAAATCAAGCTTATTGACCCTGCAAATCAACATCTAAAGATCGTCAGTCTTGCCTTTGAATCAGGGTTTAACTCCAAAGCAACTTTTAATAGAATTTTCAAAAATCAGGTTGGCATGTCTCCACAGGAATTCAAAGAATCCAATTGATTATCAGTCACTTAATTTTATTGAGACTTCAAATACGTCAGTGAGACGCCATTCATTTTCATAAATCACTTCTTTAAAATAAAAAGCTTTATGAAACGACACTTACTCACTTTAGCATTTACCATTGTATCAATCCTCACTTATGGTCAAAGCATCAAGGATTTGGATTTTCTCATTGGTACATGGGATATTGTTGAAACTATATATCCGGGAACTGACAAAGAATATCAGGAATTAGGAGTTCGGACTTGCAGCTATTATCTGGATGACAGCTTCATCAAGTGTGAGTCAACAACTATTGATCAACGAAATCAGAGACAACGCACTTACGCTTATTATATCAATTACGATAAAAAGCAGGATGTCTATCGAGCAACTAATTTTGCAAATGACTTCCCACTACATGGACAATTTGAATGGTATCTGGACAAGGAAAATAAGGAAATCAAGGCAATCACACCCATCAATGTCATTCCAGACAGATTCTTTAGAGCCACTATTGATTATAACAATCCTGAAAAACTAGTATGGAACGGGTGGCGAAGCGTATTTAAGAAGGACAAAGAATGGGTTCAGGTATTTAATGATGTAACGACCAAGAAAAAGTAAGACAAGATCAATATTGTGTAAGTGAACACAGGTCAGAGTTTTTTTTAAATAATTGTAAGCTATAGAGTATTTCACCAATTTAGTCGTTGTAAATAATCACTCTTTGACTAATCACGACTATAAAAAAAGAAATCTATTTTCAGGGCCTCACCTTGCTGGCTTGTTATTAATCTTAGGAGGCATATTTGCCATTATAAGTCCTTATATAATGGAAAGTGGCAGTTCAGTTCAAAAGTCATTTATTGTTGGAGTTATTGCCATGGTAATCGGAATTATGATCGCCTCATCTTATACTGGCACCACTATTAATTTTAAAACTAACCAGTTTCGTAAATACACTTCCCTTTTAGGAATCAAATTTGGCGAGTGGGAGCCCTTACCTCCTATTGAGTTAATTGAAGTTAGAGAATTAAACTATCGTGCTACAAACACTCCAAATGGGATTACTCCCACTTTATCAAGCCAAGTAACTCAATACAAAGTCTCTTTATTTGATACTCAAAATAGAGCTTCATTGCGGTTTCTTTATGAAAGTGAGCATGAAGCTAAAGAACAAAGTGAACTATTGGCTTATCATTTGAAGACAAAGATTATATCTCCTCTTAGCAAAAGCAGCATTTGAGGCTAAAATTATATTTTGTTACCTGTGTCATATTCTTCTCATTGTTGTCACTAACATTAGCAAAGAATGGAAGACACAATGCAGGTTGAAAGAGATCGCTCTTTTGAGGATATATTAGAAAACAATAAGCATAAAATATATCGACTTTGCCGTATTTATGCTGTCAGTCCTATAGAGCCTCAAGATTTATTTCAAGAGATTGTATATGAGGTATGGAGATCATTCAAATCGTTTAAAGGTAAAGCCAGTATTGATACATGGATATATCGAATAAGTCTTAATGTTTGTCTCCGCTCTAAAATAAAATTAGACAAAAAAAACAGCCATGAAGCACGACTTGAATCAATCCAATTTATAAAAGCAGATTCCGAATATGATGAAGATCAAGAGGATAAATTCCAAATGCTTAGGAGTTGCATTTCAGTACTGAACGAGGTAGACAAATCATTAATAGTTCTGCATTTGGAAGAGTTGTCTTATAAAGACATAGGTGTGATAACCGGCCTAACTGAGAACCATGTCGCTGTAAAAATGAAACGGATTAGAAAGAAGTTATTTGATTGTATCAACTTAAAAATGAAGTAGTATGTTGGAGCAGGAATTAAAAGAAATCTGGCAGCACTCTTCAGAAGGTGAACAGATAAAATTTAAAATGTCAAAACTTATGATAGACATGGAAGCCAGAGTAACGAGAATGGAACGAAATATAAAAAATAGAGACCGTAGGGAAATTATAGCTTCCTTAATTGGTATTCCACTATTCGGCTACTTTGCATATGAAATTCCATTCCTAGTCACGAAAATCGCCTGTGTCTTTGCTGTGTTATTCTTTGTGTATGTTATCTACAAACTTAAAAATGCCCAAAAACTAAGATCATCTATAGATGTCGCTTCTTCATTTAGTGAGCAGCTAGAGGCTCAAAGAAACTATTTGAAAGAACAAAGTAAGCTTCTGGATAATGTACTTTACTGGTATGTTTTACCCCCTTTCATCATGAATATTGTATTTATTCTCGGATTGGGAGACCCTGTTCAATTTGATTGGAACCCCATGCTATTGGAGTATCTTCCGATTACTCCCAAAGAAAAACTCTCGACAATTATAATGCTTGCTCTGTTTTATGGGTTTATCGTCTTGCTAAATAAAAGTGCAGTTAAAATAAATTATAAGCCTGTTATTCAGGATATTGAACAGTTACAGCTTCAATTAAAGTCTGAAAATTAAAATTCAATTAAGGCATCCTATTCCATATATCCCATTCTATAAGCCATTGACCATCAACATTATTCCAGATGATAATATATTTTCCTTTCCAGTCTGAAGTTGAGCCATCTGCTCTCAGTGTGGTACCCTCATAGTAACCTATATCATGAGTCACATTATCATAGATTTTCAACTCCAAAGGAGTGGTTTTATGACGTGTAACAGTCACTCCTTCTGGTAATATCCATCTGGCCTTAATTTTAGCTCTACCTTCGATCACATCCGCACCTGGTGGCATGATTTTCCCATCGACAGTATAACAACTGGCGAGATCATCATATTGACCATTTACATAGAACGAAGAAAAGCTTTTGGCCTTCTCCATAATCAAATCCAGTTCTTTTTCATCTCCTAAAAACTCCTGAGCATGAAGTTTTACTGAAAATATTAAAAATAGTATTACTAGCTTTTTCATCAATTTAAAATCCTTTCTTTCATAAGTTTATCCTCCGGATGCTCAAAAGAAGCACTATCACAAGCATTTACAGCACGTGACCAACCTTTTGGTAAAGGATCTTTAAGAAGTGCCCCCGGTTCCAGATACTCATAAATTTCTCCATAGTGTTTTATCTCAGTAAAATCAGTTCTGCGCATGCGATGCCATGGTCTCAGCTCCTCTGTATGGGTTAAACCCATAGCTCCTATCATTTCAGCTACACTCTGAATGGTCCCATCATGATATGATGAGGTACGCTTAGCCTTATCTTCTACATGTAGACCTTTAACCAATTGTGGATCTTGAGTAGCTACCCCTGTAGGGCAAATATTGGCATTGCACCTTAATGCTTGAATACACCCAACGGCCAACATCATACCACGAGCGGAATAGCACAAATCAGCACCAACAGCTATATTTTTAACAACATCAAAACCGGTTATTACTTTTCCACTACAAATTACCTTTATCTTATCACGCAAATTGTATCCAATCAAAGCATTATGTACAAAAATAATGGCCTCCGTCAGCGGAGTACCGATGCTATCAGAAAATTCTACCGGAGCAGCCCCTGTACCGCCTTCCGTTCCATCAACCGCTATGTAATCAGGAGTTATACCGCTATCTATCATGGCTTTACAAATAGCCAAAAATTCTCTCCGCTTGCCAATACAAAGCTTGATTCCTATTGGTTTACCCTCGGATAGTTCTCTTAGTTTTTTAATAAAATCCATCATTTGCAACGGAGTGCTAAAAGCTGAATGAGCGGGTGGTGAATTTACATCTTGTCCCAAAGGCACATTTCTTATTTTTGATATTTCTTCAGTCACTTTTTGTGCCGGTAAAATGCCCCCATGTCCTGGCTTGGCTCCTTGAGAAAGCTTTATCTCAATCATTTTTACATTTGGTGTTACGGATTTCTCCTTAAACAAGCCCGCATCAAAATTACCTTCCATCGTTCGCGCTCCGAAATATCCTGTTCCCAGTTGCCAAACAACATCGCCACCATTTTTTAAATGATATTCTGTTAAACCTCCCTCTCCGGTATTATGAGCAAAACCACTCATTTGTGCACCTTTATTTAGTGCCAGTACCGCGTTCTTACTTAATGAACCGTAGCTCATTGCGGAGATATTCAACAGACTGGCACTATACGGTTGTTTACAATCCGGACCTCCGATAGTCACTCTTAAAGTTTTAGGATCAGGATGGGTGGGATTTAACGAATGATTTACCCACTCATAGCCGACATCATATACGTTGCGTTGGGTACCAAATGGTAATGTATCTAACTGCTTTTTGGCCCTCTGATATACGAGTGACCTTGACTGACGCGAAAATGGAACCCCGCTAAAGTTGGTTTCAATAAAGTACTGACTTATCTCCGGCCTTATGCTCTCCAGCAAATACCGAAAATTACCAACTAGTGGGAAATTTCTCTTTATTGCTTGCCGGGTTTGCAATATATCCTTCATTCCAATTAAGAATAAAGGACCTACGATGATAAAACTCCATAAAATAGGCGGCCATACAAAGTAAATACCCGCAATGGCAGCAATAACAATACTAGAGATAATCAAGAATTCACGTCTCATGAGCTATAAGTTTTGTCAACTACTAAAAATATCAATTAAATTCTTTTAAAACCTTCAAAGACATAAGTAGTATTTCTACTACAGCTTGTTAACAAGTTGTTAAAGCCATAGAAAATATCAACAGTAGAAAACATCTTACGTAGATGGCTAAAACCTCTAAACTCATGAAATACAGTTTCCTTATTGTCATTCTTCTAGCTTGTATTTCTGCATCTGCTCAACAATGGCAACTTATTTATCATAATGACAAGGATGGAATGGCCATAAATGGAGATATTGAAACATTGAAGAGTGCCGTCAGAAGTGGTCAAGAAATTAGAATAGGATGGGGATTTCAGCATCCTACCATAAAAAACATTAGTGTTGAACATGTTGCTGATGCATCATTTTTAACCATTCAAAGTGACTCAATCATTCATGCACAGATCAGACCCATAGTAGGGCAAAGCCCCGACTTTGATAATGGCACTATTACATTAAAGGAAAACCTCGAATGGGTATTTATTGGAGGTACTAATGGTAAGATGGACAGGATGACCAGAAACATTATTACTGGTGATATAATTGACCATAAATTGAGTGGCTATGAATTTAAATGGTTTATAAGAAAATGAAGAACTTAATAATTCTGGCAGTAATAGCCTCTGCTTTCAGTTGCAGTTCTCAATCTGAAAAATGGGTCATAGCATTTAAAACAGATACTGAAGGAAATACGATCTCAGGCAGCAAAAAGAATTTAATAGATGCCATCAGAGCTGGAAATGATATAAAAGTAGGATGGGGGTTTAAAGGCAAGGCCCATAGTATAGAACATGTTTCTAATCCTATCTGGCTGGCAGTTCTCGATGAGCAAGAGGTGATTGCACATTTAGACCCTCAGGTTTTATCGTCCATCGATTGGGAAGAACTTCGTCCCAACTATGCAGATTCATCACTTTTTACAAAGGAGTGGCGTGTTGTTCTATCTACCAAAGGAGACTTCGATGCTGTATGGATTGATCGAAAAGAAAACAAAGTAGTTGAACGCAGGCCACAGCAACATCCTACCACCTGGTTTGTGAGAAAGGCAGATTTGAAAGAATCTATAGCCTTGTTTGAAGAGTAATTTCATTAGGTTTTCTTTACTCATTTAAAAATTCGAGCTTCTTTTGTGACAATTAGTAAGGTATAGCTACTAATACAATAAGAACAATGAAGTTTCAGCGCATGGACACGTCAAAAGAATTCTTTTTACAACTGATTGCCAATCATAAAGGAATCATCAAAAGTCTATGCACAGTCTATTACAGTAAAGCAGAGGATCAGCAAGATATTCGACAAGACATCATTCTTCAGCTCTGGAAGTCCCTTCCTACTTTTCGCGGTGAATCTACTACAAGTACCTGGGTCTACCGGGTTAGTCTAAATACCATTTTATCGAAGGTCAGAAAAGAACAGCGGCAGCCTCTTAAAGAAAGTATTGATTCTACCCATGAAAACGTATTAACAACATCTTATCAATATGACGATGACTTGCAAGTCTTAAAACAACTGATACAATCATTGAAAGCGATAGATAAGGCTGTTATAATTCTATACCTGGAAGGTTACAAAAACAAAGAAATCGCAGAGCTGATTCAATTGTCTTCGAGCAACGTGAGTACCCGCTTGAATAGAATAAAAACACAACTAAAATCTAAATTTAAAATCTATCATAGTGAACTTAGATAATCTAAAATCGGCCTGGAAACAACACAAACTTGAGAATTCCTTAAGTATAATCTCTCATGACGAAATACTCCAGATAATCGATGAACCGGAAATGATAAATTATAGAGTACGAAGACTTGTGGGCAATATAGCTATGTTTCTGATTTTACTACTTGGCTGCCAGGGAGGTTGAGTTCTTTTCTTTATCTGTCTATTATCTTGTGGGATATTGATCCACAAATTATAACTAGTCTTGATTTTTTTCGATGGTATGGACTTCTTTGGGCAATAGGTATTATTTCTGGTATTCAGGTACTTAAATATATTTTCAAAGTAGAGCAAGTACCCCAAGACAACCTTGACAAGCTCGTTACCTTTGTCATTTTTGGCATTATAATAGGGGCGAGATTGGGTCATATTATTTTCTATGATCCGATTTATTACTGGAACAACCCAATAGAAATTCTTCCTATAAAACTTGAACCTCATTTTCAATTTACCGGACTGGCAGGATTGGCCAGTCATGGAGGAGTAGTTGGTGCCCTTCTGGGACTATCTCTTTACATAAAAAAATATAAGCAAAACTATCTATGGATACTCGATAGACTCACAATTAGTGCATCGCTGTTAGGATGTTTTATCAGAGTAGGGAATTTGATGAATTCTGAGATTATAGGGACCCCTACTTCTGTTCCATGGGCATTTGTATTTACCAGAGTTGACCAAATACCTCGACATCCGGCACAGCTTTACGAGGCTGTTTTTTATTTGATGATATTCATACTGCTCTTTCTTATTTGGCGGTCTAATAAGGTTGCGAATACAGGCTTTATTTTTGGCTTAGGCCTAATGCTGATTTTTTTACAGCGGTTTTTAGTTGAGTTTGTAAAAGAAAACCAGGTGGCGTTTGAGAACAAGATGATTCTGAATATGGGTCAGATACTGAGTATACCAATGATATTAATTGGATTGTACTTCATTGTAAAAAGTTACACCAATAAGAAGCTCAAAGCCCAATAGTTAAGTTCATTGTAATAACTATTAACCTGAGCTCGATTGATAAAAATAGGGTCATGCCGGAAAATAAAGGTTTACATTTTCCAAACCTTTGTTTATCCCTGTCCGACTTCGTCATCCAGGCGGGCGGTATCTCAGAAGCTATAAGTGAGATTACGCCTGCCTGACGGCAAAGACAGGGATAATTATTCTTCATTTTAAGAAAAGCAAATGAAGAAAATTTCTGCAATAGCCTGTCCCGCACCTAGTTGCGGAACATTCTAATGGATGTTTTGGTGATAGCTATTAATCGAGTTCAGGTTATTACTTTTGTACCTTGAAAGACCTACTCCTCATCACACCCCCGTTTACTCAGCTTAATACGCCCTATCCTGCCACGGCTTATTTAAAAGGCTTTTTGAATACCAAACAAATTTCAAGCTACCAGATGGATTTGGGTATCGAGGTTATTTTAGTCCTTTTTTCTAAAGATGGCATTGATCAAATTTTCGAATATGCCTATCAAAATAATACCATAGAATCAGAAAATGCTCAACGTATCTACGCACTGAGAAGTAACTACCTAAATACCATCGATGACACTGTAGCTTTTCTACAAGGGAAGAATCAAACATTAGCTAGGCAGATCTGTTCAGAAACATTTCTACCTCAAGCTTCCAGATTTGATCAGCTCGATGATTTAGAATGGGCTTTTGGTTCCATGGGAATGCAAGACAAAGCGAAGCACCTTGCTACACTTTACCTGGAAGATCTTTCTGACTTCATCAAAGAGTGCGTTGACGAGAATTTTGGTTTCAGCCGCTATGCTGAACGACTTGGTCAAAGTGCTAATTCGTTTGATGAGCTCAACAGACACTTGCAAGAGGAACTCACTTTTATAGATGAAATTACTCTTCAAGTTCTTGCTGAGCGTCTTAAGCAGGTTCAACCAAAATTAGTTTGTTTGTCGGTGCCATTTCCTGGTAACTTATACAGTGCATTCCGATGTGCGCAATTCATCAAGGCCAATCATCCTGAAATAAAAGTGTCCATGGGAGGTGGTTTTCCCAATACTGAACTTCGAAGTATTTCGGACGCAAGGGTTTTTGATTTCTTTGATTTTATCACGCTGGATGATGGAGAGTTACCTATAGAGTTGTTGGCTAATCATGTACTCAAGCCAGAAACAAAAAGTGCCTTTAAACGTACTTTCTACAGAAAAGATGGCAAGGTAGTCTATGATAACTCATGTATAAAAGGGGGTTACAAGCAAAATATATTGGGGACACCAGATTACTCTGATTTGCCACTCGATCAATATGTTTCCGTTATAGAAGTAGCCAACCCGATGCATAGTCTTTGGAGTGATGGTCGCTGGAACAAGCTTACCATGGCACATGGCTGCTATTGGGGCAAATGTACCTTCTGTGATATTTCGCTTGACTATATCAAGCTGTATGAACCTATTACTGCCAAAGTACTGGTAGACAGAATAGAAGAAATCATAGAGCAGACTGGAGAAACAGGTTTTCATTTTGTAGATGAGGCTGCCCCTCCTGCATTAATGCGTGAAGTGGCCTTGGAAATACTAAAGCGAAACTTAACAATTAGCTGGTGGACTAATATTCGTTTTGAAAAGAGCTTCACCTGGGATTTATGTCGATTGTTAAAAGCTTCTGGTTGCATTGCTGTTTCCGGGGGGCTGGAAGTAGCTTCCGATCGACTATTGAAACTAATTGATAAGGGAGTCACTGTTGAACAAGTGGCCCAAGTGACGAATAACTTTACGGAATCGGGGATAATGGTACATGCCTACCTCATGTATGGCTACCCTACTCAGACCATTCAAGAAACCGTTGATAGCCTGGAAATGGTGCGACAAATGTTTGAAGCTGGAGTTTTGCAATCGGGATTTTGGCACCAGTTTGCCATGACAGCACATAGTCCTGTGGGGATGGAGCCTGAAGCTTATGGAGTCACCCCGCACTATGAGGAAATTACCTTCGCCAATAATGATGTACAATTCAGTGATGAGACAGGCATAAATCATGATCAATTTAGCTATGGCCTCAAAAAATCATTATTCAACTATATGCATGGACTATGCTTCGATTTTCCACTGCAAGATTGGTTTGATTTTGAAATCCCTGAAACTCAAATTGAAGCAGACTACATAATCCAATGTTTAGAGTTAGCTCCATCTGAACTAACTAAAGAATCAGCTAAAATTGTTTGGTTGGGCAGTCCACCAATTGTCACAAAGTTGGTAAAGAATAAAAAAGGAGTAGCTGTCAAAATGCTTGAGCTAACTTTTCATGACTCAACTGAAAGTCAGGTTATCTTAATAGAAGAACAAAAAGGCCTTTGGCTTCTGGATACGCTACCTAAATTATCATCTGCAGATAGAAGTTTGGACACTTATGGCAAGTTAAAGGCGGACTTTGAAAACCACTTCGATAACTTTGAGCTATTCTGGTACTCTAAACCTATGGACGCATTAAGAGAATATGGATTGCTTATTTTATAATATCCAATAAATGAAAAAACCCGCAAAAGCGGGTTTTTAAGTGTACTTAAACAGTGGTTTAAAGCAATCCGTTAGTCTTGCTGACTGCTGCTGCACTTTCTTCAAGCTTAGCCTTCTCAGCTCCGTCAAGTTCTATTTCTACAATCTGCTCAATACCATTTTTTCCGATGATGGCAGGCACTCCAATGCATATATCACTCAACCCAAATTCGCCATCCAGCATACAAGAACAAGGAAACATTTTCTTCGTATCACAAGCAATTGCCTGAACCATTGCAGACACAGCTGCACCTGGAGCATACCATGCAGAAGTTCCCAATAATTTGGTCAGTGTGGCTCCACCAACTTTAGTCTCTTCTAATACATAATTTAATTTATCATCACTCAAGAATTTAGAAACAGGAACGCTGTTTCTAGTCGCTAATCTTGTCAAAGGAATCATGCCTGTATCACTGTGGCCTCCGATAACCATTCCATCAACATCCGAAGCTGGACATTCTAAAGCCTCAGACAATCTGTATTTAAATCTGGCTGAATCCAATGCTCCACCCATTCCGATAATTCTATTTTTTGGAAGATCCGTTGCTTTATGAGCCAAGTAAGTCATGGTATCCATTGGGTTAGATACTACTATTATAATAACATTTGGTGAGTGCTTAATCAGATTTTCTGCAACTGATTTTACAATTCCAGCATTGGTTGAAATTAACTCTTCACGAGTCATTCCAGGCTTCCTTGGAATACCAGAAGTGATTACCGCAATATCACTATCTGCCGTTTTAGAATAGTCATTAGTAGTTCCAGTTATCTTTGTATCGAAACTGTTCAAAGAAGCTGTTTGCATCAAATCCATTGCTTTACCTTCAGCAAAACCCTCTTTGATGTCGATAAGTACAACTTCAGAAGCAAAATCTTTAATAGCAATATATTCTGCGCAGCTCGCTCCTACGGCACCTGCTCCTACTACGGTAACTTTCATATTATTTGGCTTTAGATTATTAATAATTTAGAGATGCAAAGTTAAAAACTAGGGGCGTATTTAGCTAAGCCAGTACTAAGTATTTACGAGTAGGTTTTAATCCTCCTTGTAGACCTGTTGCATATTGAAGAAACCACTTGATGTACGGTAAGCTTTGAATAAGCTGGAGTTATAGTCATTATAAATCTCCGCAAGTGCTTCCAGCATTTTAGCCTTAATCTGCATGTTGTCTTCAAATATTGAGAAAATGTTTTCTTGAGGGATTACATAAAATTCCGCTGTCTCAGAAGTCACTACAGCATTCAACTCTCGTTTTGCCTTTTTAAGAAGACACGATTCGCCAATAGCCGTTCCAGCTTTAAGTTTATTAAGATGTTCGAACGTATCGTTGATATCTATATTAACAGATACTTCGCCACTTTTTAGCAGATAGAGTGCCTGACTAGGATCATTTCTAAAGAATACCACTTCATCCTGAACATATTCACGTTCATGCATGTGTGGAACGAATAAAGACATTTGCTTATAATTCAACTCAGAAAACAAGCGCATCTTAACCAAGAAAACAAAGATGCCGTACTCCGTTTCTGTATATGTTTTCTTAAATGGATTAATCATTTTGTCAGTTGAATATGGAAAGCTCGCTGAGTCTTGTCTGATATCTTATATCGATCATCAATTCGGTGGCCAATAACCCAGGCAATATTATCTTCCGAGGTCAATACGAACACCCGTTCTTTCAAGTTTAATGGAATTTTCTGGTCTATCATAAAATCACTTAGCTTTTTTTTACCCTTCATTCCAAGGGGGTAAAAGTAGTCTCCCTGTTTCCAAAGTCTCACTTGCAGTGGAAACTTCAATTGACCATAATCAAGTTTTACATCGTCTGTTTTGTTACCAATTTGCAGGTTTTCTGTAGCAGAAAACTTTATCAAACCAATGGGTAAATTCAATTGCCCGGCATTATCTATATTATAAGTCAGCTGTTCGTTATCCTCTTTCGGAGAAATAATTACTTTCCCTCTATCTATATTCAATTGAAATGTATCACTCATGAGAATTTTACCAATAGCACCATTCTCATTCTCCAATAATTCAAAAAGCTTAATTACTTGCGAAATATTAAACCCATATTGTTTTAAAAAAGCTTCGATTACCACCGCTTCATATTCTAACACACGAACCCTATCTACAATAACGTCTTGACCATCCTTTCTGACCAACTCATTAAATCTTTTCAACTCGGAGAGAAGCAGGTTTTCAAGTGAACTCAGTCGATAAGATGTAAGAGAAAATGACTCTTCAATTTTTGGGTTTACATCCTTTAAGGCCGGAATTACCTTATTACGCAGATAATTTCGATGGTATTTGATTGATTTATTGCTGTTATCTTCTCGCCATTCCAAATTATGCTGTATCGCATAATCTAAAACATGCTCTTTTGTGGCAAATAGTAATGGTCGAATGACCTTTCCTTGTACTGGCTTAATCCCTCTTAGTCCGGCTATGCCCGTACCTTTAACAAAGTTAAAAAGAGCCGTTTCAAGAGAATCGTTTAAATGATGTGCTGTAACCAGTTTATTATAATCATTATTCGACATGATTTCATCAAACCATGCATACCTTAAATCACGAGCGGCCATTTGAGTTGAAATCCCATGCTCATTGGCATATTTATTGGTGTCAAAGGACATAACAAAATGCTCGACACCATAGGTTTTGGCTAAGTTTTCAACAAAAATTTCATCGTTATCAGATTCCAACCCACGTAATTTGAAATTGCAGTGTGCAATAGCAAATTTAAAGTCGTTCTCATGCAATAAATGGCACAGTACGACAGAATCTACGCCACCACTTACTGCAACAAGAACGTTATCTTCTCGCGAGATAAGATTGTTCTTGGAGATAAAGTCTAAAAACCTATCCTTCATACAGCAGCTTTACTTTTTTAATTAGCTTTACAACGTAATTACAAACATGATAAAATTAGTCATAAAATATTCATTGATCGCGTTGGCAATAACCTTGTCTGTTCAAGCCATTGGTCAGAAAAAGGTAAAGTTAAAAAAGGCCGATAGACTGATTGGGGGTATCGACAAATCAGGTAAACGCTTTGACCGTTTCGTTGGCAACGTAGTTTTCAAGCAAAATGAAACCACCATTTACTGCGATTCAGCAATTTTATTTAAAAAGGAAAATCTGGTAAGGGCCTTTGGACATGTTAAAATTGTGGAAGGTGATTCTATCACAATTACAGCCAAACGTCTCGTATATACCGGGGATGATAAAAAAGCTAAACTACGTGAGAATGTAATTTTCAATAAATTAAAGAGTGTAACACTTTACACTGATTTTCTTGATTACGACAGGTTACGACAAGAGGCCAAATACTTTGAAGGTGGGAAATTAGTAGATTCAACCAATGTCCTGACTAGTGAAAAGGGGTACTATCAAGTCAATACAAATATGGCTTCATTTAAGAAAAATGTCGTTGGTAAAAATCCCGATTACACGCTTACTTCCGATACATTACAATATCATACCAAAACTAATGTCGTTTATTTTCGAGATCAGACAGAACTGATAGATGTAGAGGGTAACATATTTGTCTATGAGGAAGGGCAATATGATACCAATATTCGCAAATCAAACCTTGCCCAGGGAGAAGTTGAAACGCAGTCTTATACCCTTACGGGCAATCAATTACTACTTGATGATATTAGAAAGATGTATCGAGCAATTGGTGAAGTTGAAATGGTAAGTAAAGAACAAGATGTTATTATAACAGGTGATAATAGCTTTTTTCAGAAAGATAAAGGTATAGCCAAAGTGTATGGTCGTGCACTAATGAAAAAAATTATGGATCTGGATACTCTTTATCTAACTGCGGATACTTTAGTGGCTATTGAGCATGAAGACCCGTCTAAAGAACGAATCCTTGCCTACAACAATGTAAAAATCTATAAAACTGACTTACAAGGACGAGCAGACTCCATGGCATATATTTCTGTCGATAGCGTTTTGCACTTGTATGATGATCCTGTTTTATGGACTGATGAAAATCAAATGTCTGCCGATTCGATTAATATGATTATAGCAGCTGGCACAATCGACAGGCTAAATATGAATCAGAATTCCTTTGTAGTCTCTACAGACAGTATTGATAATTTCAATCAAATAAAAGGGAGAGATATGGTAGCATTGTTCCGAACCGGAAAAATCAAGAAAGTGGATGTAGAGGGAAATGGAGAAAGTCTCTTTTTTGCCTTGAATGATGAAGAGACCGAATTAATCGGTATGAATAAGATTTTCTGTAGTTCTATGACTATAAATTTCAAATTGAATAAAGCAGATAATATCTCCTTTTATGTTAATCCGGATGCTCAATTTATTCCACCTCATGAATTGAAAGCTCCTCAAACACGTCTTAGAGGCTTTTCATGGCGTGAAGATGAAAAACCATTGAGGGAAGAATTGTTAATACTTGATCATACAAGAAATAAGGAGGAAAAGGACAATAGGCCCCCTGTCATGCAGGGAAATGAAAAAATTGTACCTGAGTTAAAAAAATTGGAAATATCTCAGCCAATAAAATCTAAAAATCGTAATGAATAAATAACATTTATAGGATAGTTTTTATTATCTTAATAAGTGATTTTTACTAAAAATACTTAAATGACACTCGATTCATGAAGTTCTTACTCTCAACGGCTCTTATTTTGCTGCTTGCCATTCAGGCTCAAGCACAGAGCTTTGAGATAGTTGAATCAAAAAATATCTTCAAGGGAATTGTAGGTGAACAGATAGAAGCAGAAATTCCAATTAAAAATTTAACAAATCAACCTCTTGAACTCGTGATTAAGCGAATCGATGAGGTCATTGGCACAAGTCAATCAACTTATATTTGTTGGGACGGACGATGTTTACCATCAAAGTCTGATGTTCTATCTGGAACAAACAAGATTGCAGCTGGTGAGTTAACTACGAAATTCTCAAGTATTCTTGAAACAGGTTTAGTACCTGGTATTAGTACAGTGAAATATTTGATTTATGATCGTAATAACCCCTCTGAGGCTCTTGAGTATGAGGTTGAATATACTATTGAGGAACGATCAGAGAGCAAATCGCTTTACGATTCTCAGGATATTCAACTAACAGAAATTTTTCCTAATCCGGTATCAGAGTTTGCAATTCTGAATTATGAGTTGAAAAACCCTGAAACCAAGGCTAAAGTAGTACTACATAATGTTCTGGGTAGTATCGTGAGTGAGTACGAGCTCTTGCCATTTGAAAACAAGCTAAAAATTGAGACCGACAACTTCAATCCGGGGGTATATTTCTATTCACTTTACCTGGATGGTGATGGGGTGGCTACCCACAAATTAATTATCAGAAAATAGTTGATTTTCTAGCCAATAATTGATCCCTATTCCTGTTATTTTCGTAAGACTTTCTTAGTTGGTTATTAGTTAAGACTAATCTATATTTGCAGGCTTATGTTGAAACGAGGGTTAAAACATCATTTTTTACTTTTTTTGACGCTGATTTTGATCACGTCATGCAGCAAGTTCAGAAAAATAGAAAAAAGTTCTGAGTGGAGGGTGAAGTATGATGCGGCATTAAAATATTACGAGAACAAAGACTACTTTAGGTCTGCAACACTATTCGAGCAAATATTACCTATAGTTAGAGGTTTACCCGAGGGTGAAAAGACACAGTTCTACCTTGCTTACACTAATTTTTATCAGGAGTTCTATTTACTGGCATCGCATCACTTCAAAACGTTTTATGAGACCTATGCGAGAAGTGAGTTTGCTCAAGAAGCAAGATACATGTATGCTTACTCTTTATATGCGAATTCCCCCGCTTATAATCTGGACCAGTCAACAAGTATTGAAGCCATAGTGGCTATGCAAAATTTCATTAATCGCTATCCGGACAGTGAATTTCGTGATGACGCTTCTGACGTGATCAATGAAATTCAGGTTAAACTAGAAGCTAAGGCATATGAGAATTCTAAACAGTACTATAAATTAGAATACTTTAAGGCTGCCGTAGTGGCATTTGAAAGTTTCGCAAATGACTTCCCTGATTCAGAATTTAACGAAGAAATCTCTTATTTGAAATTTATGGCGCAGTACAGGTTAGCGGTCAAAAGTATTTTCAGCAAGCAGGAAGAGCGCTTTAAGAAAGCAAATGAGTTTTATTTAGAATTATTAGATAGGTATCCAAACAGTGCGTATCTCAAGGATGCGGATAAAAAATATGGCGACAGCCTCAATAAATTGAATCAACTAGCAAAAAAATAATTAAATTAGAAGAATATGGCTATTCAAGCATCAATTGTAACAAGAGACGTAGATAAGATTGCAGCAAAATCTGGCAATGTGTATGAGTCAATTGTTATTGTATCAAAAAGAGCACGTCAAGTAGCGGTAGACGTAAAAGAAGAGCTTAACGCTAAGCTTGCTGAGTTTGCTTCTACTGTTGACAATCTTGAAGAGATTTTCGAAAACAGAGAGCAAATTGAAATCTCAAAATTCTACGAAAGACTTCCTAAGTCAACTAATGTGGCAGTAGAAGAATTTTTAGAAGGTAAAGTTGATTTCAGATACCGCGAGGAAGAGCAAGATCTCAAACTGGAACTTTAATCTTTGATTTAGCATGCTCCATGGAAAAAAAATAGTGCTTGGAGTATGCGGCAGTATTGCTGCTTACAAATCAGCTTTACTCGTAAGATTACTTATTAAATCAGGGGCTGAGGTCAAAGTCATCATGACCGACTCTGCCCTTGACTTTATTACTCCCCTCACTCTTTCAACGCTTTCGAAGAACCCGGTTTTATCTAAATTCAGCTCTTTTGATACTGGTGAATGGAACAATCACGTTGACTTAGGCCTTTGGGCTGATTTAATGATAATTGCTCCGGCCAGTGCTAATACTATTGCTAAAATGGCAAATGGGTATTGTGACAACCTACTTCTTGCTACCTACTTATCAGCTAAATGTCCTGTTTTTTTGGCTCCGGCTATGGATCTGGATATGTTCAAGCACAAGAGTACTCAAAATAATTTAGACCAAATTAGATCATTTGGGAATACAGTTCTTACCCCAGATAGTGGAGAACTGGCAAGTGGACTGGTTGGTGAAGGGCGTATGCAGGAACCTGAAGAAATACTCTCCGTAATTGAAGATCACTTCAACAAAGGCAGGCTGGTAGGTAAAACAGTAATGGTTACGGCAGGCCCAACATACGAAGCAATTGATCCTGTGCGTTTTATAGGAAATCATTCATCTGGCAAAATGGGCTATGCGATAGCCGAGCAAGCAGCTAACGAAGGAGCACAGGTTTTTTTGGTAAGTGGGCCTACTAACCAAGAAGTCAAGCACTCAGCTATCAAAGTGATTCCCGTCACTTCTGCTGAAGAAATGTATAAAGCCTGCACTCAACTCTACAAAGACATAAATATTTCGGTCTTATCGGCTGCCGTGGCAGACTATAAGCCAAAAAAGGTGTCTTCTCAAAAAATCAAGAAACATGGAGAAGAAATGGCTGTTGAATTGGTTAAAACCTACGATATCGCAGCTGAGTTAGGCAAGTTGAAAAGTTCGAAACAGATTAATGTCGGTTTTGCTTTGGAAACTGAAAATGAAAATAGCAACGCTCACAAAAAGTTGAAATCAAAAAGCTTTGATCTTATCGTTTTAAACTCACTCAATGATAAAGGTGCTGGTTTCGGCCATGATACAAACAAAATTACTATCATTGATAAGGATAATAATTCGAAGTCTTTCGAGTTAAAAAGTAAATCTGAAGTTGCTAAAGATATCATCAACGAAATTATCAATGCCGCTCAAGCATAGCCTTTTTACTCTTTGTTGTTTTTTATTCATATCTGATTGTTTTAGCCAGGAACTTAATTGTAGAGTATTGGTAAATGCTGATCAGGTACAGACGTCTGACAGAACAGTATTCAAAGACATGGAGAACAGCTTTGCCCAGTTTTTGAATTCAAGGCAATGGACAGAAGATAATTACGAGGCCTATGAAAAAATCAATGCTAACATTATTGTCACCCTTCAAACTCAGCAAAGTATAGGAGTGTTTGAAGCAACTGTTCAAGTTCAATCGGCCCGACCGGTTTATAATTCCAATTATGAGTCTATTCTACTAAATTTTGCCGATCGGGATTGGCAAATTGAATATGTAGATTCTCAGCCTCTCGAGTTTAATGACAATACGTTCATTGCTAATCTCACTTCACTATTAGCTTACTATGCATATGTTGTCATTGGATTAGACTATGATTCTTATAGCGAATTGGGAGGTTCAGACTATTTTCAAAAAGCATTGGACGTGGTGAATAATGCACAGCAGTCTAATCGAACAGGCTGGGATGCTCTTGGAAGCACACGTAATCGTTATTGGTTAGTTGAGAATCTAACTAACCAACAAATACTTCCCTTTAGGAAGGGAATTTATAAGTATCATCGCCTTGCCTTAGATACATTTGATAAAGACCCCGAAAATAGCCGTAAACTAATCGTTGAGGTATTGAAAGAGATGCGCAATGTGAAGAACGTATTTCCCAACTCCATTCTTGTTATCTCCTTTCTGGATGCCAAACGAGACGAACTCATCAATATATTTTCTGAAGGGAATATTCAAACCAGGCGACAGGCCTATGATATTTTAGCCACCGTAGACCCCTCAAAAAGTAGCGAATACGAGCAAATCATAAAGTAAGAAAATCATGTCGATGCGATCAGAAAGATTTTCAGGAGTAAAAAGCATCACGGAAAACTCTTCAAAAATTACAGGCAAAAAGGCTAATATTGTATATCATGATGGGCGTGTAATTTTCGCTGAAATTATAGAGATAACGGGTACTATGGCCACTCAAAGGAATATGCGATTGAGAAAGTCCACCATTGATTTAACAACAGTTTCAGAGATCATTATAGATTCTAACGCCTAAATGCTCAATCAGCTTACGATTAAAAATTATGCCTTAATACAGGAGTTGAGTATAACACCTGCCAATCAGCTCAATATAATTACTGGAGAAACTGGCGCGGGAAAATCCATTATGCTGGGTGCTGTTGGGCTCTTACTTGGAAATAGAGCTGATACCAAAGCGCTGTTGAATTCAGAAAGTAAATGTGTTATAGAAGGACAGTTTGATATTTCAAATTATAAGCTGTCGTCCCTATTCAAAAAAGAAGATCTTGATTACGAGGAACTAACTATTATCAGGCGGGAAATAACTCCTGCTGGGAAATCCAGAGCTTTTGTCAATGACAGCCCTGTTACGCTGGATACTTTAAAAAAATTGGGGTTCAAACTCATGGATGTTCATTCGCAGCATGAGACTTTACAGCTTGGAAAAAACAGCTTTCAACTAAAGTTTGTCGATGTTTATGCCGGAACCCTTGCTCTACGTAACGAATATTCACAATTGTTTTTAGCCTACAAAAAGGCTCGGATTGAGTTAAATGCTTTATTAGAGGAAAGTAAGACTGCTGCTGAACAGGCAGACTATAATAGCTTTCTTCTTAAAGAATTGAGCGAAGCTAACCTGATGGAAGATGAGCAGGAAGAGCTCGAGTCTTCAGTGAAAATGATGGAACACGCTGAAGAAATCAAATTAAAGCTCAATGAAGCTCTTGCCATTCTTACTAATGACGAATTTTCCGTTACGAATAATGTTCAGCAACTAAGGCAATCTTTGTTGCAAGTGGCTAAATATGGTGAGAGTTATGAAAAGCTTGCCGAAAGAATAAATGGAGCTCTTATCGAGCTCAATGATATTAGTACCGAAATAGAACGAGAAGAAGAAAAGGTAAATTTTGACCCTGAACAAGCTCAGTTATCACAAGAACGGCTTAGCTTAATTTACCAACTGCAGCAGAAACATGCCGTTTTAAACATCTCAGAATTATTGAAAATACAGGCCGAACTGGAAGAAAAAGTCCTCCATACTTCAAATTTAGGTGATGAAATTGCAAAGCGACAGAAAGAAGTAGGTGAACTTCTTACGATGTGTACTGATAAGGCAAATAAGCTGTCTGAGAAAAGGATGGCATGTTTTGTTAAACTGGCCAAAGAACTTGAGACATTACTTGCTGAGGTAGGAATGCCTGATGCCTCAATTGAATTAAAGCGAAGCGAAATACCCCTGGAAAATTCCGGTAGTGATGAAATAAAAATACTGTTCAGTGCAAATAAAGGAATCGCTCCACAAGAACTTGCAAAAGTTGCTTCCGGAGGTGAATTCTCAAGATTGATGTTTTGCCTGAAATACATTTTAGCAGCTAAAGTTTCATTACCCACTATTATATTTGATGAAATAGATACGGGTGTGTCTGGAGAAATAGCCATAAAACTAGCCTCCATGATGAAGAAAATGGCTGAAAATCATCAGGTAATCACCATCAGTCATTTACCCCAAATTGCTGCTAAAGGCGATCAACACTATTTTGTTTATAAGGACAATAATGCTTCAAAAGCGATCAGTAAGATCAAATCATTAAGCGAAGATGAGCGTATCGTTGAGATAGCAAAAATGCTTGGTGGTGATAATCCTTCGGAAATAGCCTTTGAAAATGCCAAGGAATTGATAGCTTCATAGTTATTCTATGGAAGAGCTGCCCAAAATAATTAAGGGTTTTACCCACACTGAATATTTAACGGTATTCAACGCCATAATTTTTGGGTATGTCGGTGCAGAATATTTTCAAGGCTGGGGCTCTCTCATTCGCAATAGAAAAAATATAAAGATATTTTGGCCTCACATCTTATGGACAATATTTTCCTTCACACTTTTTATTCAAAATTGGTGGGGTATATGGCCACGAATACGTCTGATAGATGAGAGTATTTTTTATTTCTTTTATTCACTAATTCCGATTTGCCTATTCCATTTTATAAGCGTGGTCTTGTTTCCTGATTTTAAGAACGATAACGAGAAAGTAGATATGGAAGAGCATTTCTACGATAACACCAGAATACTATTTGGTTTATTCGCCCTGTACTTTGTCTTTACCATTACCAGCTCGTTTGTATACCCAGATATTGGAAATGTTTTAGTTCAGAATCTTATCCGAACCCTGGGAGTTATTCTCGCAGGTTCTGCAGCATATTTTTCTACTAATCGAACACTGCACGCCATATTCCTAATTATTGGATACGCAGCGCTCATCTGGTTTTTCACTGTATTACCATAACCCCAAAATGGCAAGGCGACTCAGTTTTTTTCTAGGCCCTGTACTATTTCTTTTAATACTTATGATCGAGTCAACCGGGTTGGGAGAAATGACCCCTGTTATAGCTTTGGGTGCCTGGATGATCTGCTGGTGGGTAACGGAGGCGGTACCTATTCCGGTGGCAGCCTTGCTACCCATAATTATTCTACCATTAACCGGTGTTTTTACAGTGGCGCAGGCCTGTGCTCCTTATGCCAGTCCCATCATTTTTCTTTTCATGGGTGGCTTTATGATTGCTTTAGGGTTGGAGCGGCATAACCTGCATTTAAGACTAGCACTTAACATATTAAGAGTTACCGGCTCTTCAGGTAATGGTATTATTATGGGTTTTATGATTTCCACTGCTTTGCTGAGCATGTGGATTAGCAATACCGCCACAGCGGTAATGATGCTACCCATAGCTACTTCTGTGGTGACCCTCCTAAGTGAAAAAGATGGCTTTATTAAATCAGAAAAGAGCTTTGCCTTATCGTTGATGTTGGGCATTGCCTATTCTGCCAATATTGGTGGTACAATGACGATTATTGGCACCCCTCCTAATGTAGTGATGGCCGGCTATGCCAATGAATTACTCGATAGACAGATCGGATTTGTGGAATGGCTGACACTGGCCTTGCCCATTGGGTTAACGCTTATTTTCATTACTTACCTCCTACTTTCAAAAGTACTTTTTCGAAATACTATAAAAGATGTAGCAGGGTCTGCCGACTTAGTAAGAAATGAGCTGAACAAGCTCGGTAAGGTCTCCAAAGAAGAGCGATTAGTGATCATCATTTTTGGTCTTACTGCGCTGGGCTGGATTCTTAAACCTCAAATCAATAGTCTTATTGGAGCCAATTTACTGACTGATCATGTCACCGCCATGATCGGTGGTATCTTGATGTTTTCTATGCCTGTAAGCTTTAAAAGTGATACTAAACTTATGGATTGGGAAGATACCAAGCGATTACCCTGGGGCATCTTGCTTCTCTTTGGTGGTGGAATGGCTTTGGCCAAAGCACTGGCCGCTGTTGGGGTGATTGATCAAATAGGCGTAGCAGTGCAATCACTGACAGGTATCTCCTTATTCCTGCTCATACTCACTGTGACAGCAGTGGTTCTTCTCATGACCGAGTTTATGAGCAACGTAGCACTGGTAACTATCTTTATTCCTGTCATTATTGGGGTTGGCAATGGATTGAATGTTGACCCTTTGTTGTTGGTAGTTCCGGTAACCCTGGCTTCGAGTTGTGCTTTTATGATGCCGATCTCCACACCTCCTAATGCCATTGTCTACTCTAGCGGTTATATCACTATGAAAGAGATGATGCGAGCAGGGGTGTGGTTGAATATTATCTCTATATTCTTGCTGGCGGGAGCCTGTTATTTTTTAGCTCCTGTTTTATTGTAGTAATCATATAAAGTCACTTTTCGCTACTGCAGCTAAAAGTGATAAACACAATCAAATATTACTTTAATTTTATATTTTTATTGTTAATTACAATTTCAAAACGCTTACAATTATTTACAAATGTTTAACACTAGAAAGGTACTGTTAGCGATATGTTAGCCATTATGTCTTACCAATGAGACCAAGACTTTTTATCGGATCATCAGTTGAAAACCTCGAGGTTGCGAATGCAATTCAAGAGAACTTAGAATATGATGCAAATGTCACTGTATGGAATCAAGGTGTTTTTAATCTTTCTTCTACAACAATTGATGACCTTTTAAAATGTCTGGAAAATACGGATTTTGGAATATTTGTTTTTAACCCAGAAGACGTAACTAGCATTCGAAATAAAACTTTCTCCACTGTCAGGGACAACATAATTTTTGAACTTGGGCTTTTCATAGGAAAGCTGGAAAAAAGAAGGGTCTTTTATGTGATCCCAAGAGATGATTCTGATTTGCACCTACCAACCGACCTAATTGGTTTAGCTCCGGGGAAGTATGATAGCAACAGAGATGATGGCAATTTAAAAGCAGCTCTTGGGCCTTTTTGTAATCAGGTCCGTGAAAAACTCAAATCATTCACAATTGAAAACTTATCTGACTTAAATGGAGAATCAAAGAAAGCTAGAGAAATAGCTGTGAACAAGAATGACGGATGGGAGTACTTTCTTGCTTGTCAATTATTAGACGACAAACTCTTCGAAATAAACAAAAGCTATGATGAATTGGAGAATGGTCTTGTAATTCAAAGAATGAAAAGTTATTCAGGTGACGAGTTTTGGAAGTTTTTTGAAGATTCGGTTGCAACACACGGAAATACCCTAAAACTGATTAATGCAACATTTGCTGATCTAAATGATTCGTTTAGTAAACAAAGTAGTCTAGCAATAAAAAATGCAATTGATAGGATTATTCAATTGTGCAAGGAACAAGTTGCCTGGGAATTTGAACTCAATGGAATATCGCCCCCAGAAGAACTTGAACCTGCGAAAAAACAAATGACGGGTTGGACTCGATCATATATTGACCAGATTAATAATATATCCTCCAGAACCAAAGAGACAATATCGAAAATACTAAATGGAGAGATTGACAACAGAGCTACTATAACTCTGACTCTCGAACCAACTGCAGAACTAGAAGGCGTGGTGGAACTGTTTAGGGAATACCTACTCAACAATCAATAAAACAAAAGGCTAAAACAATGCTATGAATGAGTTTCATCGGCCAAGGTATATTCATTGGGATTGTAAAGTTCGTCACAAGTATTAAATTTAAATCAAGGCGGCTATGTGCGAGGCGAGAGGTTAGTGCTTACTAATCCCCACTCATCATAGCTAGGCATTATGAATCAAATTATGAAAAGTATTCTTACCATTTTACTCACCTCAATGACTCTTCTGTGTGTGGGGCAGGTTGTAACATTAGACATTCAGAATCCAGCTCCTCGGATTAGTGATGGTGTTGATGTATCAGTTTCATTTAAAAAAAAGAAAATTAAAAAGAATGAAGGGTCAATGTCAGCTGACGAATTTCGGATTCAATTTGAGAATCAACTTGGAGATGGTAAGATTAATTTCCGCACTGAGCTATTAGATACTGGGCTTGTGAATATTGGGCCATTTAAATTCTCTATACACAATACTACTTTCACAACTGACATAGTCACAATTAGAGTATTCCCCGACCTTCCCGATGTTAATAATGGAATTTGGTTACGATTTGTAAGGTTTGGAGGGAAAGATATTTTAATACTAGAACAGAGAGTTTCTCATGACTGGCAAACACAAAATAGTGAGCATTCTTCGTGGAGTATTGATGCTGAGGGAGTGGATTTTTCGGGACTAGATACTGATAGATTGTATGCGCTAGGAGTCGAATTGAAGGAAGTTGCCTCAAGTACATCCAGTAATAGTACGCAAGACGAAATTTTGGGGCTAGGAACTGTCAGCTATAAATTGACCCAATATGAAGTCACAAGGTTGAAGACCTTACAAGACAAAGTAATAATCACCAAGGACTTGTTTTATGCATTCCCTAGTGACCTTGAAATAGCAGATGTTGCAATCAGATAAATTTAATAGCTACCAACAATATGTATGTTAGATGATATACAACCACGTACTTAATCGTTACTAGTATTATCAAAATGAAGAATTCAACTAAAAAAATAATAGCTCAATTAAACCTGGAACCCCACCCTGAAGGAGGTTATTTTAAGGAGACTTACCGAAGTGAAGGTGAGATAGGCGAAAGTGATTTGGGCCAAGAATATACAGGTCAAAGAAACTATTCTACCTGCATTTATTTCCTTTTGACCTCAGGTAATTTTTCTGCCTTGCACCGAATAAAGCAAGATGAGATCTGGCATTTTTATAATGGCTCTACCATACGCTTACATGTCATTTCTGAACAAGGAGTTCATACAGAATACATTATCGGACGAGACTTAGAACAAGGGAAATACCACAATTTGTTGTTCCAGGCGGTTGCTGGTTTGGAGCCGAAGTCATAGATAAAGATTCCTATTCACTAGTTGGTTGTACCGTTTCTCCGGGATTTGATTTCAAAGATTTTGAACTTGGCACCAAAAAGCAGCTTGTTTCTTTATTTCCAGATAAGGAGGATATAATAGTCAAATTGACTAACTCTTAACAATCTCAAAATAAGATTCTTTAGATATCTAATCCTATTAAAATATTTTCAGACTAATTTCACATACTACTTATATTGATTCATTATGAAATATGGCCTAATAATAATTTTTAGTGTGTTTCTGGCAATTTGCGTACAAGCACAATTACAGATTTCCGACTTTTCCTATGAAAGTGTTAGAGAATCACAACCTATAAGTTTTATTGAGTTCAATAATCTTATGTTTTTCATAGCTACTACTGATGGGTATGGTAGGGAAATTTGGTTTAGTGATGGAACAAGCTCAAATACCCGCTTACTTAAAGATATAAATCCCGGTGAAGCAGATGGGGCTAGATATTTATTGACCAAAGGCAGTGCCGTATTAAATAATGAATTGTATTTCATAGCAACTGATGGTTCTTCAAATGGGGAAATATGGAAAACTGATGGCACTAGTTCCGGAACATCCCAGGTTACTGACTTTCTTGATGGGAGAGTAAGTGAACTTGTATCCGTGAATGACAACATCTTTTTTACTTTAGAAAATGAAGCTAATTTATTACAGGTTTGGAAAAGTGACGGCACAGAGGAGGGAACTGTTTTGGTAAAGAATGACCTGTCTATTTGGAACTCGCCTACCTTTAGGGGTAAGTGTAATGACACGTTTATTTTTACTTTTCAACCATTTGGGTCAAACCGTACTAGAGTATGGCGAAGTGATGGAACTTCAGAGGGTACATATGCCTTAACAGGTGAAATTGATGGCAACGGATCTTCCGAAAATGGAACTACGGGCTTATCACAATATATAGAATATAAAGATAAACTTTATTTTGTCGATAGGTTTCACTTATATGAAACGGATGGAATTATTGCGACAATAGTAGCTCCTCTATGGAACGCTGCTATAAATTTTGCAGAATTCAGTGATGTCATAGAAGTGAACAACAATTTGTATTTTTTGTTTTTTTCTGCTGACAGTTTCCAGTTAGAAATTTGGGAGTCGGACGGCTCTTCAGAAAATACGAAGGAGATATACAACAACTTTGCAACAGAATATTTCTTCCCTTCAAATTTATCTGTATCGAATAATTCATTAATTTTTTCTGGCTCTAATGAATCAGGAGGAACTTCACTTATATCATTAAGTTTGGATGATTTTAGTATATCCAATTTATTTGAATTGTCAGAGAGTCCAGAGGCCCCTTTTTTATTTGGCGCAGCCTTTAACGCATGCAAAATTTATGAAATTGCAGAAGATGAATTATTTCTTTCTTTACCTCAGAATGATCTGAATGAAAAAGAGGGGTGGGTTCTAGACATTAAAGCTAATACTTTTGACAACGTCAACTCATTGAAAAATATACGAGATGCAATAGTCTATGATCAAGCTCTTTATTATGCGAAAGATAATCAACTTTGGAAATATACGTCAACTATATTGAGCTCCCAGCATACAAAATTGAATCCTAATATAGCTATATACCCAAACCCTTCTAATAATTATATTAATATTGAAACAAAAAATCCAGTTAAGCGCGTGAATTTATTTGATGTCAGGGGTAATCTTGTTTTATCTAAATCAGAATTTGATAGAAAAAAAATTGATATATCTGAACTAAGTTATGGAGTTTATACAGTTAACATTATTACCAATGAAAATGTGACGATCAGAAAAATAGTTAAGAAATAGCTCTATACCCAAGTTCAGTAAGAATTTAAGACCATTAGTTCTTTTTCTCTTCAATCAGATAGGAGATTCCCAAACCTATACCTCCACATATAAATATCATAGAGAAGTAAGCGGTCTCCTGCATATTAGTCGAGCTATCAAGTGCATAACCTACCAATAAGCCCACTCCTACTCCTATAGCCAAAAGTGCAAATCGTAAAGGGAACGATGTGTTACGTATTACTTTCATATCAGCGGGGTTCATTCCTTTTTCAATCATATTCATACGTTCTTCATTTTCATACTTTCTTAAGTATATCACTAAAATTGAAATGGCGATTATTGCGACTATCGGAATAAAAACACCTATTACTGCTACATCCATTATTTCGAGTTTTTAAATTTCAAATACACCCCTTTGACCACAAGGTTAGTAATGAGGTTACACCCTGTAATAAAAAAATTGATATTATCGCCTCCCCGGATTAATTCCGGGATCTCCTTCTTTGGGATACCGAAACGACTTTTCCGAGCTCTAGGTAAAGGATTGCTTCGTCATACTTCCTCGCAATATCCAGAGCATTGGTGATTGCGAGGTACGAAGCAATCTTTTACCTTAATCAACAGCTTAAATCTTAAAGGAGAATTTTTTCTTGACTTTACTCTATTTATATCGAATTGACACTAACTTGAGTGTAACCTATTTGCGCTAGTAGTAGTCAAAGAAATGTGAATCAGCTGACGGACGAAGTCATAATTGATCAGGTACTCAATGGAAAGGTTGATGCTTATAGTATCTTAATTGATAGATACAAGAGCTATACCTATACCATCGTGTGCAACATACTGAAAGTTGAAGAAGAGGCTGAAGAAGCTACTCAGGATGTTTTTATTAAGGCTTATAAGAATTTAGCTAAGTTCAACAAAGACTCAAAGTTCAGCACCTGGCTGTATCGTATTGCCTTTAATACGGCTTTGACGGCCAAGCGAAAGCAAAAGCCAAATGTGGCCTTTGAAAATGATTTGCACTCGCCTCTGGACTTTCAGAAAGATGCCAGGGAGCTGGATGACAGAAAAAAATATATCACTTTGGCTATGAGCAGGCTGAATGAGGCAGATAATGCGGCATTAACACTCTTTTATTTTGAAGAATTATCTTTGGAAGAGATTTGCCAGGTGACGGATATCACCTTGTCAACACTTAAGGTCAGGTTGCATAGGGCCAGGAAGCGATTTGCAAAAGAATTACAAACATTGCTTCAGGAAGAAGCAATTAGTTTATAAAAAAGTTTAATTATTCGTAGTATGAAGTATTCAGAGAGGATTTGTACTGTCAGACTGAGCTTGTCGAAGTCGATAGAGCCACATTTCGACAGGCTCAATATGACATCATCTCATGATAGAACGTCATTCCCGCGGAGGCGGGATCTCCTGTAGAGTACGTAACTACGAAATAAAAGTAAAAACTATGAAAAACGAGCACATAGATGACGATCTGCTTTGGACTTTAATCGATGATAACTTAACCCCGGATCAACGAGTTGAGCTTGATGGCAGATTAGCAAATGACAAGGCATTATCCGGCAGACTTAAAGAATTGAGGCAGCTAAATGACCTGGCCAAAACAGCTATGGTCAAATCTCCTGCTGAAGGGTTTACCATGAAAATTATGTCTCAATTAGAATCCAGGGTAACAAACTCAAGACGTTCTGATTGGTGGTTACTCGTTGCGGTTTTATTTACGGTATTCTTTGGTGGTTATTATATGTCACAGTTTGACACCAACCTAAGCATGATGCTGGATGTAAGCGAGCTGCCCAGATTGAATCAGTATGTTGATACACTCAACTTTAATGATACTATCAATCTTGACATTATAAGTAAAGGACTTTTGTATGGCACTTTACTATTGGCGCTAGTTCTTTTTGATAAAGTGGTACTTAATCCGTTCTTTAAGAAGAGAAGGTTAGCCAGCTAATTGCTTAAAATCTCCAGAACACCAACATTATCTTTTTGTAACAATTCCTCAATCGATTTTTGGTTAGCTATTAGGTAGTCAGCAATCGATTTAGTGCTTTGATTTCCAGTTTTAAATAAAATAATTTTAGGTGGGTAGCCCTTACTCAATAACAAATTCAAAAAGTCTTCATCGTTTGTAGCTATAGTAAACCCATATTTCAAAGCATAATTCCATATATCTATATCTTTAGACGGAACTGACAATTCATTGTGATCGACATGTTCAACTTTGTCAAAATACGATGATAACAGTTTGGCCAACCGCCATGATAAATTAGCGTCAAGCAAAATCTTCATTTTAAGCCACAACTTTTATAACTTCCTCCCGGTGTGCTGCGTAGAAAAGAGCCGCATGAAGATGATCTTCAGTCAAAGGTGGAAAGTCAGTTAATATCTCTTCGTTTGACATTCCTGAAGCCATCCATTGTAAAATATCGGAAATAGATATTCTGGTACCCTTAATACACGGCTTCCCGAATCTAATTTCAGGATCAATTGATATATATTTTAAATACTCCTTCATCATAGCAGTATAAAGCTAATTAATAATTATGAAGAAACTGATTTGTTGAAAATGGAATGAATTCTATTGACTCTTTATTGAAAGGTGAGCTGCAGGTAACATCTCAACAATATCAGAAGAAGTCATACTGATTTCTCCGTACTTCTCTTTTGCCAGATCTCCTGCAAGTCCATGAAGATAAACACCGACAATTGCCGCTGTATAGGATTGATAGCCCTGCGCTATTAAGGAAGTAATAACTCCGGTCAGTACATCTCCACTGCCACCTTTTGCCATTCCAGGATTACCAGTAGAATTGAAACAAACACTTCCGTTACTACTAGTAATAGAGGTATGAGCTCCCTTCAATACAACAATGCACTGACGATCTATAGAAAACTTACGTTGATATTCAAGTCTTTCAAAGTCATTATCCCAGTCATAACCAAGCAGTCTTTTAAACTCTTTAGGATGCGGGGTCAGAATAGAATGCTCCGGTATAAGTTCCAGTAACTCTCTATGTTCAGCTATGATGTTTAAAGCATCTGCATCCATGACGAGTGGCTTTTCATAGTTATTCAGGAGCTGTTTTATAGCATTCACGGTTTCACTTGATTGCCCCAATCCCGGTCCTACGCCTATGGCAGTCCATTTATCATTAGCCTGAACAGCTAAGATTGTGTCGTCCTCAACATCCATCATGGTCATCGCTTCCGGTACTGCTAACTGTATAAGATCATTCCCTGACTTCGGCACCTGAACCGTCAATAATCCGGTTCCAGCTCTTAATGCTGCTCTTGCAGCCAGAATAGCTGCCCCCATCTTACCATAGCTTCCTACAGCAAGAAAAGTGTGCCCATTACTTCCTTTGTGATCGAACTTTGAGGTTTGTTTTAAGTTAGCTTTAATGTTTTCTTTAGTAACTAACTGAAACGGTGTATCGGCTTCAGCTATAAACTCCCTACTCAGCCCAATATCAACAGCAAACCATTGCCCCACATATTGGTGGGCTTCAGGAAGCATAAACACCAACTTAGGTAGCTGAAAGCTAATGGTATAGTCTGCTTTTACAATATTCTCCGAATCTGTATGCCGATCAGCAAATAGTCCGGAAGGTATGTCCACGGCCACTTTGATCGATGCTGATTGGTTTATGGCTTGAATCGCCTCTGCAAAAATACCTTCGGCTGGGCGTGTCAGTCCGGAACCAAAGATAGTATCGATGACAATATCGCTTTTCGATGGATTCGAATCTTGGTTTAACAAGCCAGGAGGCAGTCGGTCTTTATTGGTCAAAAAATCGGTTGACCCGTTTTCTGCATCCCCAATGATGACTACTTTGACATCATAGTTGGCTTCATTAAGCAATCGAGCTATAGCCAGACCATCACCACCATTATTACCTGTGCCACAGTAAATCAACACCCTATAAGATGAATCAAATTGTTTGGTAAACCAATTGCAAAAAGCTTTGGAAGCACGTTCCATAAGGTCAATGGAAGGTATTGGCTCATTCGCAATGGTATGAGCATCCAATTCACGAATCTGATTCACCGACAGAATTTTCATGACTTAACGATCTACTTCTCCTAATACAATATCTATAGAGCCAAGAGTAGCTACCAAATCAGCAATCATCCCTCCTCTTGCCAGCTCAGCAATCACGGACAGGTTAACAAAGCAACATGATCGAGCTTTACATCTAAAAGGAATATCGCTCTTGCCATCCGCTCTAAAGAAAAAGCCTAATTCTCCTTTAGGGTTTTCAGCTCTGATATAAAGGTCCTGTGCTTTCGGACGGATCTTCTTTGGCACTATCACCTGTGGATCGAACTCCCTGGTACGCTTGTGCTCTTTGGTTAGTTTTTCAAGGCACTGTTGCATGATTTTAACAGACTCATGAATTTCCATCACTCGCACATAGGTCCTATCCCAGCAATCACCTTTGGTGCCCATCTTTCCCTCTCCTATTGGAATATCAAAATCCAACTCCGGATAAACTGAATAACCATCCACTCGCCTTAAGTCAAATTTCAACCCTGACCCTCGAAGCATCGGTCCTGTTATCCCGTAGTTGATGGCTAAGTCCAAAGGTAGGACGCCTACATCAGCGGTACGGTCAACAAAGATCTTGTTGTCTGTAACTAAGGTTTCCAACTCTTTCAATTTCGGCTTTAGGTAGTTGAGAAAATCTGCACACCGATCCTCAAAACCAACAGGTAAGTCATAAAACAACCCTCCAATCCAAATGTAATTGTAGAGCATGCGTGCGCCAGAAACCCACTCCAGCAAACGCTGAATATGCTCCCGGTCGCGCATCATCCAAAAGAAAGGCGTAAAAGCCCCAATGTCCATCGCGTAGGTACCGATAGCCACAAAATGCGAAGCCAGACGATTAAGTTCTGCTACTAATACCCTAATGTATTCCACCCTTTTAGGAATCTGCTCAGTGATACCCAACATTTTTTCCACACCTAAAGCATAGGCATGTTCACTGTTCATAGCCGCCAGGTAATCCATTCGATCGACAAATGGAATGATTTGATTATAGGGTAATGATTCAGCATGCTTTTCAAAACAACGATGCAAATAACCGATGTGTGGGATCACATCCTTTATAATTTCGTTATCGGTAAGAATTTCCAGCCTAAGTACCCCATGTGTGGAAGGGTGTTGTGGCCCAAGATTAATGAGTAATTCATCAGACTTCAAATCCTCTAAGTTGTATTTAGTAGGCTCTGACTTTAGCAGATTATCCGGTTCGTAGCGATATTGAATGTCGTTAGCCAAAGGTTATCTTCTGTCTTTATCTTCTGTCTGATCATCATCGGAGGGTATATCATAAGCTACGGTTATACCCCGATATTTATCCTGATGTTCATAGTCTTTTCTCAATGGAAAGCCTTCCCAATCTGCTGTTAATAAAATCCGCCTCAAATCCGGATGGTCTGTAAATTGGATGCCGTACATATCATAGGTTTCTCTCTCCAGCCAATCTGCCGTTTTCCAAATACCAGTTACAGAAGGGATCTCTGCCTTTTCTCGATCCAACTTCACTTTTATCATCAAATGATGATCATAAGGAATGGAATAAAGGTTATAAACGACTTCCATGGAACCAGCTTCCACTCCATTGTCAACACCCGAAATACAACTCAGCATATCAAAGTAGAGTTGATCATTTGTATGCAAAAAATTAAAACAGGCTAAAACATCCTTAGCAGAAATCTCTATACTCATCGGGTTGGATGTCTCATCAGTACTGATTATCACCTCTCCCAACTCATCCTTGATATGGCTTACTATTGGTTCGAATTCCATCTATTTGGCCATTAATTTTTGTAATGCCTTCGGAGCCATCAATGACTCACCTCTTATTTTCTCTTGTAATTTCAACAACCCTCCAATCAACGCTTCGGGCCTTGGGGGACATCCTGGCACATAGACATCTACAGGTACAATTCGGTCTACCCCTTTCACCACATGATAGCCATGCTCCCAATAAGGACCTCCACAGTTAGAGCATGAGCCCATAGAGATGACATAGCGAGGTTCAGCCATTTGTTCATAGAGTCTTCTTATTCTATCTGCCATCTTGAAGGTTACTGTTCCAGCTACTATCATGACATCTGCCTGTCGCGGAGATGCTCTTGCCAGTATGCCAAATCGATCTAAATCATACGCAGATGTTCCAGCACTCATAAACTCAATAGCGCAGCAGGCAATACCGAACGTCATCGGAAACATCGATGACAATCGTGCCCAATTGATCAGATCGTCCACCTTTGTGACGATCACTCCTCCACTATTAAATTCCTTATCGAGTAGACCCATTGATTAGTATTGAAACTAGCAGTTAGATTTTAGTGTATTTACGATTGACTTCCTCATAAAAGTTTGATGGAACTGGTGATTTGTAATCACTTTTAATTGCATCAGGTTTTGGCCAGTCCAAATGTCCTTTTTTCCAAACATATGCCAGTCCCAAACCAAGTATGCCAACAAACACAAACATCTCCGTTAAAGAGAACCAACCCCAAAGACCATTGGTGGCGTCTATCATTTCTTTATTCCCGAAAACTGTGGCCCAGGGAAACAGGAAAACAATCTCTACTTCAAACAAAAGGAAGATCAGCGCAATGACATAAAATTTGGTATTCACGCGGCCTCTAGCTTCTCCTACTGGTACTTCACCACTTTCATAGTTGGCTAGTTTCTCAGCATTTGGGCGCTTTGGGCGAATAAGCCATGAAGTGAACAGTCCCCCAAGTACAAAGGCCAATCCGACAAAAAGAAAAATGACTACTTCAGTATACGCTGACATATCACCAAATATAGGCAATAAGCTTTCTACCTCTAGCCATTGGATTAAGCTATTTATAAACCTGAGTTCGATTAATAAAAACTAGTGTCATGCCGGAAAATAAAGGTTTACATTTTAAAAACCTTTATTTATCCGGTATCTCAAAACCGATGATGAGATTACGGATAATTATTCTTCATTTTTAGAAAAAGAAATGAAGAAAATTTCCGCAATAGCCTGCCCCGCACTTGGTTGCGGGGACGTTCTAATGGATGTTTTAGTATTAGTTTCTATTAATTAAGGTTAGATTATAAGTAAATTCTATGGCTATATAATAACAATCAATTTCATTTATGAACTCTGATATTTTAACAGTGTTATCTATGCATAACCATTAAAATAACAACCATGAACAATCAAGAAACTATTAATAAACTGAACGTACTTTTAGCCGATTATCAAATTTTTTATCAGAATTTGAGAGGCTTTCACTGGAACATACAGGGCAGGTTATTTTTCGAATTACATGCCAAGTTTGAAGAACTGTACACTGATGCAGCAGTGAAAATTGATGACGTTGCAGAGCGTATTTTAACTATTGAGGGTTTGCCTTTACATACTTTTGAAGATTATGTAGCCACCTCAACCATACCAGTAACTAAAAATGTCCATGATGGTGAGACAGCAGTCCGTACCATCGCTGATAATTTAAAAGAGCTACTAGGTCTCGAAAAAGAGATTAAAGAACTGGCGGTTGAAAAAGGTGACGGAGGTACTGAAGACTTAATGTCTGACTTTATCGATGAGCAAGAAAAGACCTTGTGGATGATGAAGGCGTGGCTTAAATAGAGCTGCGAGTTTTGAGGTAAGAGCTTCGAGTAAGTACATCTTTCCCTAGTCCGTCATTCCTGCGCAGGCAGGAATCTCTATAATAATTCATACAATATCTTCTTGGAGATTCCTGACTTCCGCTGCGCTGCATCAGGAATGACGATCCAGGTTAATTCCGTGAAATACACACATCAAAATCCACGGTGTTAACTACTACATTCATGGCAAAGATTTCTTCACTACGTAACGAATCCGATAGCTATCGGATGACGGTACATAGGGGGAGTTCAGGGAAACATAGTTAGAAGTCATCCCGCAGGGATCTTAGCCCCAAAGAAAAGTTTCAATGCTGCATATGTTTTTACTTTAAATTAACGTATAGACTCTTCGGGCTACGCCCTCAGAGTGACGCACGGATTGAGACTAGAGCGTCACTCTGAAGTTTAAAAACCCGAAGAGTCTCAAAACCTCGTCATTGCAATCCGCAAGGTTGTGGAAAATAGATTATTATTGAGCTGCCCATCGAGATTCCTGACTTCCGCTGCACTGCATCAGGAATGACGATCGAGGTTAATGTGGAAAACACATCACAAACTAACGATGCTAATCTTTACTATGTGGCAAAGATTTCTCCACTACATTACGAATCCGATAGCTATCGGATGACGGTACTTGGGGAGTTCAGACATTAAAGGCTCGAGAGTCATTCCGTTATGAATCTTAGCCGTCAAAGAGCTCAGAAAGATTAGATATTTTCCGATAGTTATCGTAAAACGATTTTTCTAATAACTAAATATACTTATCAGTTATCTTTGGATTAATGAAGAACAAGTTAAAAGACTATTTTGAACCACAAGCAATACTATTAGTAATATTAGCATTGACTATTGTTACTGGCATCTATTTTATTTACGTCTGGCACCTTAAATCCTCTTATTACATGGAGTTTGAACCAGCAGAACCGAATTTCAGTGCAATATTTACCATTGTATTTGCATCTGTAGGTTCAATAGTAGCTTTAAGTAATTTCATCACCAATCGTAAAAGGTTTACTAGAGAGACCAATATAAACACAAAAGAACTTATTAATCACAAAATATCAAGGCTAATTGACGCCCCACCAACCATTAGAATCTTATCCTTTAAAGCAGTGATCCAGTTAACAATGAATCACACTTATTTCCAACAGTTATTATGGCAAGATCAAATTAAAGGTGACACTGATGCTTTTGAACACGTTGATGCGGTCAACAAATTGCAATCATTGAGTTCATTTCACGAATTTTCAAACAAAAGAGTTGATATTTACTCACAATTGGAGGAATTAGTTAATAAACAACCCTCCCTAAAAAAGCTCCTTTCAGAATTAGGTGACTCATTAATATATAAGTTTAACCTTGATGAATATATAAGAAGTAGAATTGAAATTCTGAAACAGATTTTTGAAGAATATAAATTGGGGAATTTAGATCATGAGAATGCCAAACTGATCATTGATGATGTCTTCGATGATTACTTTGATAAAAATTTATCTTTTTATTTCAATACCTGTATTTGGATAATAGATGCTACCATAGTAGGCACTCATCTAAATAATGAAGCTACTTTAAATAATGTCTATCTATTAAAAAATAAAAAGTTGTTGACTGAAATTTCTCAAACATTTAATATTCAAATTTTTTCTGTGCTTGGTGAGTTAATTTGAAGAATCTTAGTGTTTTAAGGCCTATATGTATGTGAAGTATTAATATAGAGAATCTTTACCCCGCCCAACCTTCTCTATCCAGACTTCTGTATTGAATAGCTTCAGCCAAATGCTCAATTTGTATTTCTTCCGTTCCAGCCAGGTCGGCTATAGTACGAGAGACTTTGAGAATACGGTCATAAGCGCGGGCAGATAAACCCAGCTTTTCCATTGCTGTTTTGAGTAATGTTTTACCAGCTTCGTTGATCTCGCAAACATCTTTTAGCATTTGAGAAGGCATCATGGCATTGCAATGAACTGCCTCCACTTTATCGAATCGCTTGATCTGTCGATCTCTAGCCACAATTACACGCTCACGAATTTCATCACTGTTTTCGGTTTTACGATTGGCCGTCATTTCGTCAAATGAAACGGGAGTTACTTCTACATGCAGATCAATACGGTCTAGCAATGGTCCGCTAATTTTACTTAAATAGCGTTGTACAATTCCCGGCCCACAAACACACTCCTTTTCGGGATGGTTGTAATACCCACAGGGACAAGGGTTCATGCTTGCAATCAGCATAAAGTTAGCCGGATAGTCCAGCGAAACCTTTGCACGAGAAATAGTTACTTTCCGATCTTCCATCGGCTGGCGCATCACTTCTAATACGGTGCGCTTGAACTCTGGTAGTTCATCTAAAAAAAGCACCCCATTATGCGCTAAGGATATTTCACCGGGTTGTGGATTACCTCCTCCACCAACTAACGCCACATCACTTATCGTATGATGCGGGGAACGGTAGGGACGAGTAGCAATTAACGAAGCATCTTCACCAAGTCTACCAGCTACAGAATGTATTTTGGTTGTTTCCAGTGCTTCCAGTAACGATAAAGGTGGTAGAATTGACGCCAGCCTTTTAGCCAACATAGTTTTACCAGCTCCGGGAGGGCCTATCATTATCGCATTATGACCACCGGCCGCAGCTATTTCCATAGCACGCTTTATATTTTCCTGTCCCTGTACATCCTTAAAATCAGCACTATAGCTGTTGACCTCGGTAATGAAAATGTCTCTAGTATCAATATCCAATGGCTTGATTTCCAATTTGCCTTCGAAAAAATCGATGGCCTCAGAAATATTCTCTACACCTATCACTTCCAAATCATTAACAATAGCAGCCTCTTTGGCATTCTCCTTTGGAAGCACAAACCCTTTGAACTTATTCTTTCGCGCTTCGATAGCAATGGGCAAAACTCCTTTGATAGGTCGAAGTACTCCATCCAAAGCGAGCTCACCCATAATCAAATATTCCTCGATTTTGTCCGCTTGAATTTGTCCTGAAGCTTTTAAGATTCCCAAGGCAATAGGAAGGTCATAAGCACTACCTTCTTTTCTGATATCTGCAGGAGCGAGGTTAACCACTACTTTTTGCCGTGGCATGTTGTAGCCGTGTACTTTGATGGCAGACTCCACACGATGTTCACTTTCTTTCACCGCGCTATCGGGCAGGCCACTCATGAAAAATTTCAGTCCCTGACCAACGTTTACTTCTATGGTGATAATGCGAGCATCAACACCGTATACTGCCGCACCAAAGGATTTCGAAAGCATCTGTTAAATTAATTTCTCAACTAAGAGAATGAGGATATGAATGACTTTGATATGCACTTCCTGAACTCTGTCGGCATAACCAAAATGGGGAACACGAATCTCTACATCGGCCATTCCTTCCATTTTACCACCTCCATTTCCCGTTAAGGCAATCACCTTAGCACCATTCTTTTTAGCCGCCTCAATAGCATGGATTACATTTTTAGAATTGCCACTGGTACTTATTGCTAGCAGCACGTCATTTTCATGTGCCATGGCCTCAACAAAACGTGAGAACACGAACTCAAACCCATAATCATTTCCCACGCATGACATATAGCTCGGGTCAGAAATAGCAATGGCTGGTAAGGGATTTCTATTTTCTCTAAAGCGTCCGGTAAGTTCTTCAGCAAAATGCATTGCATCACAGTGAGAACCGCCATTTCCACAAGAAATAGCTTTGCCTCCATTGTTCATACTATCAGCCAATAGTTGTGCGGCCGCTTCTACACTTTTTAAGCATTCTTCATCAGCCACGAACTTTGCTAATACATCTGTGGCTTGAAGTAGCTCTTGTTTGATAATGAGCTGTTTATCCATACTTGTGTGTAATTAGTCTTCCCCCCTGTTGTGATCCTTATCCTCTTCCTCGGCAGCAGGTGCTGGAGTTGGAGCTGGAGCAGTGGTTTTAGACGCTTCCTGCAGGTCAAACATCTTAGCCTTTAATGAATTCACTTCTGATTGGAGCGCAGTTATTTCCTTTTCACTACTGCGTTTATCAAGTCCAGCTACCAATACGTTGATAAAAAACAATATCAAGCCGATAGCAGATACATAAACCATCATTGACATTTTACCCCTTAGCCAGAGCAAAAACTCAAAGTCTTCTGAGCGATAGTTAACGTAAATAGAAACCACTAAAAGGGCTATGTGAAACAGGAAGTAGACAATAAAAAATATTGATTTCGGTTTTTTCATGAGTGTTGTTATTAGCCCTTGACTGACTGTTGCATAAAAATAAAGCTACAAAAATTAACTAAGTATTTTGCATGGCACTAAGTTTTTTGTAAACACCGCCTTTTGCCAACAATTCTTCATGGCCTCCACGCTCTATTATTTCACCACTTTGGATAACTACAATTTCATCAGCATGCTGTATAGTACTTAATCGATGAGCTATAACCACTGACGTTCTGTTCTTCATCAAATTTGATAAAGCTTCTTGAACCAACTTTTCAGACTCCGAATCTAAAGCCGAGGTGGCTTCATCCAATATCAATATTGGAGGGTTTTTAAGAATAGCTCTTGCAATACTCAATCGCTGGCGTTGTCCTCCGGAAAGCTTTAATCCACGCTCACCGATATTAGTTTCATAACCATTTTCTAATTCCACAATGAAATTGTGAGCGTTGGCAATTTTGGCCGCATTGATAACATCTTCTTCTTTTGCATCAACAATACCAAAGGCAATGTTATTGAAAACAGAATCATTAAAGAGGATAGATTCCTGTGTAACAATACCTAGTTGCTGACGAAGAGAATCAATATCACATTCTTTAAGAGAGTGACCATCAATTTTAATATCGCCACCTGTAACATCGTAAAACCTTGGAATCAAATCGGCCAATGTTGATTTACCCCCTCCGGAAGAGCCTACCAAAGCTACCGTAGTTCCTTTCTTGATAGTTAGGTTAATGTCTTTGAGTACTCTCTGATCCTGATTATAAGCGAAACTGACATTCTCAAAACTAATTTGATCATTAAAGCCCTTAAGTATCTTAGCATTTGAAGCATTTATAATTTCAGGTACATTGTCAATAACACTGAAGATGCGCTCACCTGACGCTATTCCCTTTTGCAATCCTGAAACACCCTGTGCGAAAGATTTAGCAGGAGAAATGATTTGAGAAAATATTATGAGATAAGCAATAAACTCTCCTGCGCTTAATTCAGATTGATTATCAAGTACCAGCGAACCTCCGACATACAATATCATCGCAACAATGGTGATCCCCAAAAATTCTGAAATCGGAGAGCCTAATTCCTTCCTGTAAGAGTAAGATAAATTGACTCTTCTATAAAAACTGGTTTCTGTATCTATCTTATTCTGAATGTAGCCTCTTGCATTAAATGCTTTAATTATACGCATGCCTCCTAAAGTTTCATCAAGAATGTTAACAATACGCCCCAGCGATTCCTGACTTTGCACCGCCTTCCTTTTCAATCTCCTGACAATGTACCCTAATGCTCCGCCAGCAGTAGGCAGCAATAGCAAAGTGAAGAAAGTAAGTTTGTAAGATATACTGAAGAGCGCAATAAAATAGATAATAATAGTGGCCGGCTCTCTAAATAGTGCTTTTGGCCCATTAAGTAGTGAGACTTCTACTTCCTGAACATCATTAGTAACTCGGGATATTAAATCACCTTTTCGCTCATTGCTAAAAAACCCAAGATGCATGCGAGATACTCTATTGAATACATCCATACGCAGAAACTTTACTACATCGAGTCTCACTCTTGCCACTATTATCGCAGACAAGTACCGGAAAACATTGGTAAGCAGAACGGATACTAAAACAACCAGGCAAACGAAAACCAAAGCAGATTTCTCGCCATGCTGTTCGATGATCGAATTGAATTGATAATAAAAAGAGTCTACTATATAAGTAGTACTAACACTAAAATTTTCAGGTTTTTCGTATACTTTGTTATCCTCAATTTTGAAAAGGACATTGAGCAAAGGAGCAATTAATGCCAGGTTAAAAACACTAAAAATAACGCTTAAAAGAACGAAAATGATGTATTGAGGCACAAAAAGCCTCAGTTTTTTCGCGTAGCTGAATACTCTAAAAAATACTTTCATAAGATGCTGGATGCAAAGAAGCGCATATTTGACTAAAACTCATGGAGTCTTTGTGGAATATTCCAACGGATACTCATTGAGGAGTAATTGGTATCCGTTTCATTCGCCACTAAATCAGAGCTATTTGTTCGGTAAACGTGTTTAAGGTCAATGAAAAAGTTATGCTTCCATTGATACGTTGCAGTCAGGTCTACAAATAAAAGCTGATTAGAAACTCCTTGACCAATTTCATTACCAAATTCCATTTCTCTTGTTTCATTATCAAGTAGAATATTACTTCCAAAATTCTCACCAACATTGTCAGAGCCATAGTCAGCATAGATAAATTTAGATGTCAAATAAAATCTCTTAAATGATTGATATCTTATTATGCCCAAAAACTCATTGAAGTTAGCACCTAGTGGGTGCGCCAATGGTTGGCGGTAATGGGAATAACTACCATACCTGGAACTATGTGAGTACGTATAAGGCCTTGCAATATTAGCCTCTGCCTGAAGGTCAAGATTATTGACGCCAAAGGCATCTACGTACTCACCCCCTATTTGAATGGCAAACTTATTGGCCCACCAACCTGAACCTTCTTTCAGGTTTTCTAATAAAAATTCATCCAATGCCAGTTGACCATAAAAGGAGATCTTCTTTCTAGCCAACCATTTAAAATCCAATCCTAATAACACATTGTCACTACTACCATTTTGCTGTTCAATTGCTCTATAAAAAATAATAGGGTTGAGGTACCTGATATCAAAACTACCATTACTTATGGAATCCTGGCGATCAAATATTACTGATTCAAATATTCCAATATTAAGTTTCTTCCCTATGTTAATACCGAGATGATGCATAGCCATATATTTTTCAGGATAGCGATCATTGGCGGTAAGCCCTCCTGCATTTCCAAAAACATCGGCTGTAAGGTTAGTGAATAGATTAGTATAGCTTATTTTCCATACCTGAGTATTGACCTTTAAAAACAAGTAGGCTGGCGCATAGTCGGATAGTATAAGTGAACGATGTCCATTGCCTATAGTAAAACGATCATGGCCAAACTGAAAATTAATATGTTTGGTGGCATTAAAAGTGATATAACCTCTGGCAGTAAAAAAATCAACTCCATCATCTTCATACCCCTTCCAAAAACCTTCATGAGGAACAGTGAGATTCCTAATTCTGTAGTTTCTTACATATTGTGGATTTATTATCTGGTTCTCACCTATAAAAGAGTAGAAACCTACCTTATCATCAACTACTCCACGAATCTCAACTCCTCGGGTATTTGTAAATGTATTTACATTTCCCTCGGTTTCAACGCCTCCAGATAAGTGCAACACAGGATTAACATGTAAATCAAAGGCCTTTTCTCTGACATGATATAAATCTGATTTCGCTTTATAAAAGTGTTTCAAAAAAGGCTTCTTGCTTTCATTAGCAGCTTGTTCGGACCACTCCCAATTATCATTAGCCAAATATTGAAGATTAAATTGATCTTGTTCTGAAAGGCCTTCGGTTTGAAGCAGACTATCTACAAAATAGGCAATCGATTGTCGATTATAAGCTTTCAGAGAAGTATGGAAATATGGGTTGATCTTACCACTCTTTATTTCATATCTGTCAACCAAGTGATAATAATCTTCATTTAAAGGAGCGTAACTGCTCTGTGCCTCTGAAATATAATAGCCGCAGGTCAGTAAAATAAAAGTGCCGAAAAGGTATTTACACATATGTTGCAAAATACGTAAAAAATGGGGTTATCTTTGAAGAATAAAGTGAGGAAATGTTTTGCAATTATATATCAAAGACTTAATTTTGTGCCTCTTTTGAGAAGAATGATTTAGAAAAGGTAATAACAATGAAAAAAGATATACATCCAAACTACAGAGAAGTGATCTTCCACGATACATCATCAGATGTGAAGTTCATGACAAGGTCTACTATTGAGACTAAAGATACCATGAAGTGGGAAGATGGTAATGAGTACCCTCTGGTAAAAGTGGAAGTAAGCTCTGCATCTCACCCTTTCTACACTGGTAAGAAATTATTTGTGGATACTGCTGGTAGAGTAGAGAAGTTCAATAAGAAATATAAAAAGTAATAACAGAATATTCTCTGTTTATTAAAGTCTTCAAGATGAGCTAATCTTGAAGACTTTTTTATTTTTGTGGCCATGAACATTATACTGTTTGATGATTCACAGATAAGAAAGTCTCTACTGCCACTGACCTATACACGTCCAGTAGCTGAAATAAGAGTTGGGATTCTGACCATTAATGAAAAGTGGAGTAAACGTTTCGATGCTCCCACCTCATTCCGGACGGAAGAATACCTCAATACTAAATACCCACAACATCTCGAAGAAGAGAATATCTTCATCAATAGTGCACTTTGCCCGAATGATAAGCTTGTAGCCGAAATTGAAAAACTAGGACTTAACGAGGGAATTGAGAGAAATGGACAATTATTAGCCGCAAAAGCAAGCGAACTGGATTTAGACAACTTTACAGTTCTTAAACTTACTGAGCACGCTAATGAGGTAACGCTTATCGATCAACCATGGAAAATATTCAAGCAAAATGCTGCTCAAATAGAAGCTGATTTTAAGCTTATTACTAAAGGACGTTCTTCAGCAGTCATTACTGACTTGCATACTATTGTTTATGGAAAAGAAAATATTTTCATTGAAGAAGGTGCTTCAATAAAGGCTGCTGTAATCAACGCAGAAAATGGTCCGGTTTATATTGGGAAAAATGCTCACGTCCATGAAGGTGCCATTATAAAAGGTGCATTTGCTATGTGTGAAGGTGCCCATGTGAATATGGGAGCTAAAATTAAAGGAGACAGTACCATAGGTCCTTTTTCTAAGGTGGGTGGTGAAGTCAGTAATTCTGTTGTTCTGGGTTACAGTAACAAAGGTCATGATGGATTTCTAGGTAACTCTGTCATTGGACAGTGGTGTAATATTGGTGCTGATACCAATACTTCAAATCTCAAAAACAATTATGACAATGTGAAGCTTTGGAATTATGAAAAAGGTGGTTTTAGGGACTCTGGAGAACAATTCTGTGGACTGATCATGGGTGATCACTCAAAATGTGGTATTAATACCATGTTCAATACTGGCACTGTGGTTGGAGTTTCTTCAAATATTTTTGGGTCAGGTTTTCCTCGCAATTTCATTCCATCCTTTTCATGGGGCGGTGCTGCCGGATTTTCAACATTTAATAAGAGTAAAGCAGGTGAAGTCGCCAGCCGTGTAATGGCAAGAAGAAATTTTGAATACACCGATATTGAAAAAAATATCTTGCACCATGTATTTGAATCATCTGCACAGTTTAGAATCTGGGACAAGTAAATGAAGTTTAGCGATATCCCCGGACTTCAAGAAAAAAAACAGCAACTAGTTACTGCTGTAAATAGCAATCAAGTAGCTCACGCCCAGCTGTTTGCTGGAAAAGAGGGTGGTGCCAACCTGGCCATGGCAGTTGCTTACGCTACTTATTTAAACTGTGAATCTAGAATATCAGGTGACTCTTGTGGAGAATGCGCTTCTTGTTCTAAGATTTCAAAGTTAGTACATCCGGATGTTCATTTTGTTTTCCCAGTAAGTGGGACTAAAGATGTGAAGTCCGAAGAAGCAATTAGTGAACGTTTTCTGGTTCAATGGCGGAAATTTTTACTTAACAATCCATTTAACAACCTGGAAGGTTGGTCATCAGCCTATGGTGGTGAAAATAAACAGGTCAATATTTCTAAACGAGAAAGTCGAGAAATAATTAAAAGACTATCGTTGAAGGCCTTTGAAGGTCAGTACAAAATAATGATTGTCTGGCTACCAGAATACATGCACCCAACCGCTGCCAATGGTATTCTTAAAATATTAGAGGAACCACCAGAAAATACTGTATTTATTCTGGTATCTGACGACACTGAACGATTGTTATCAACAATTACCTCTAGAACACAAATGGTAACTATTCCTTCTTTTGATGATGAAGCCATCAAAACCATACTTAAAGAAAGATATGATGTAAGTGATGAAAAAGCTATGACAATTGCTCCTCTGGCTGATGGGAATATTATTGAGGCTATCAATCTAATTGATAATGTAGAAGATGATAGTCATGATTTCTTTTCCAACTGGATGAGAAGCTGTTTTAAGCGCGACATAAGCACATTAGTTTCTATGTCCGAAGACTATCATAAAACCAATAAATTAACGCAACGAAGTCTATTTCAATATGCCCTTACAATATTAAGAGAATCGATTATTTATCAAAATGCTCCTGAAATAAATAAAGTCAGTGGTGCCGTAATGGAATTCACCAAAAAATTCAGCGCTACAATAGACTTAACAAAAATTAGTAGAATAACAGAGCTATTGGATGAAGCATTATTTCATTTAGAAAGAAACGGGAGTCCTAAAATGATTTTTCTTGATCTGTCGTTACAAATTGCAAGTAAAATCAAATGATTGAAAAAATACGAATAGGAACCAGAGGAAGTAAGCTAGCACTATGGCAAGCAAATCATATTAAAGAATTGCTTCAAAAGGCAGATGTTGAATGTGAGATAATCATCATAGAGACGAAAGGTGATAAAATTCTTGATGTTTCTATAGCTAAAATTGGCAGTAAAGGTGTTTTCACAGAAGAAATAGAGGAAAAATTAAAGCAAGGATATATTGACATCGCTGTTCACAGTGCAAAAGATATGCAGTCAGTATTACCGGAAGGTTTTGAGTTAATAGCTTTCACTGAAAGAGAGATACCGAATGATGTCTTGGTGAGTGAAAAAGAATCTATTAGCTTAAATGACAAAAATATAATCGTTGGCACCTCCTCTACAAGACGAGTTGCCATGCTTAAACATCTTTATCCGCACATTAAAACTGTACCTGTTCGAGGAAACCTACAGACAAGAATTGCCAAAATGAAGGCAGGCGATTGTGACGCTCTGCTGTTGGCATATGCAGGTATGTATAGGATGGGTTACAGTGAATTGATTAGAACTCAACTCTCGCTAAATGATTTCATACCGGCTGTAGGTCAAGGAAGTGTCGCGATAGAATGTCATCAATCGTTAAGTGAGGAATTGAAAAACCTTATAAAAAATGCGGTGTCACATTCAGACACGGAAATCCTACTACAATGTGAACGTGCCTTTCTCAGAAAGTTAGAAGGTGGATGTAGCATCCCCGTTTTTGGACTGGCTACACTATCTCATGATGAACTCACAATGGAAGGTGGCATTGTCAGTCTGGACGGCAGTCAGATTGTACGAAAGAAATTAGTTAGTCATAAAAGTGATGCTGAGGTTCTGGGTACTGACTTAGCCAAAGAGGTTCTAAATGCAGGAGGAGATGTAATCTTAAAAGACATTAAATCTCAACTTAACCAACAAAAAAAGCCCTAAAAGGGCTTTTTTTTTTAAAATCATTCAATCAATTCCAAGCAATTAAGATGGCCAAATACCTGAATCTAAAATGTTCCCATCAGAATCGTATAACACATACGTACCACTAGTACCCGCAGCATTCCAAGTAGCCTCATAAGTCTTATCGCCATCAATAAAATAGGTTAATGCTCCGGAGCCATCTGGACTCACTAATACTTCTGTCACAATACTGAAAGAATCTACGGCTAAAATATACTTAAACTCAAAAGCACCCAAAGCATCTTCGGACCACTCAAACTTGAATAAATAAGTATCATCGGATATATCTTCGCTAAGTAGATTAGCTGTAAAAATCTCCATGAAGCCATTTCTCAAGTCATCTTTACTTTCTTCAGCATAGATAATCTTGTTTAACGGGCCTTCATTAAACCCTAAGAAAATTTCAAATATGTACTTACTGCCTCCGTCAGTCACTTGGTAAGCGTAGGTATATGTATTTCCAACACCATCATTACCAGACCATGTATACACCACCACATCATCCTCTACCCTTCCATTTCTTCCACTTTTCCTTCCAATTGGTGTAGTGGATTTAGTAGCACCTGCAGGGGCTTCAAAAACTGATAGCCATGTAGATAAGCTATTGACTGATTGTAAATACCCATTAATGGCTGCCGCCTGTGGATCTGATGAAGATGCCAAACCAGAAGGTATAGTAATGGGAGGTTGTGATGCATCAAACCCTATCTCAGCATTTTCTAAGTTTGTAGTAGCTTGAGGATCATCATCGTCATCATTACATGATGCCAGAAATCCAACAGTTAAAAGAATAATAAAGAGTCTCCAATACTTTTTCATAGTAAAATTAATTGTTAATAATCAGTAAGTTATGAATAGGCTAAGTGATAATCAAGAATAAAGTGATTACATAAAAAAGTAATTATTCTTTGCTCTGAATGACACTTTGTATAGCATTGTCCAAAATTTCAGAAAATCATAACTATCCGAAAGATGAAAAATATTTTATACTTAGCTACAATCTTGCTAATTAGTTCATGCGCCTCAGATAAAGACTACCTAGTAACCATAAAAACCAGACATGGGGATATGAAGGCCATCTTGTTTGATAAAACTCCAAAACACAAGGAAAACTTTATTAAGCTAGCAAAAGAAGGTTTTTACGACAGTACTCTTTTTCACAGAGTGATTCAAGATTTTATGATACAGACAGGTGATCCTAATTCTAAAGGTGCTGAAAGTGGCTCTCGATTAGGAAATGGTGGACCAGGCTACACTGTCCCTGCCGAGTTTAATGAAGACCTATATCATATGAAAGGTGCGCTCTCTGCTGCTAGACAAGGTGATCAGGTAAACCCAGAAAAGAAGTCTAGTGGTAGCCAGTTTTATATTGTACAAGGAAAAGTATGGACTAACGAGGAGCTAACACTGGATATGAATAAACTTGGACAGGCATGTCAACAAATGATCCAAAAGCCGGAACACGACTCCATCAGACAGGTACTTATCAATATATACCAAACAAATGGTCCTGAAGCCTATGGTGAAAAACTGGTAGAGTTAAAGGATTTTATTTCTGCTGAAATGAATGTTAATGTATCCAGAGATGTAAATCCGGAAAGAGTTGCAACTTATACCTCTATTGGTGGCGCTCCGCACTTGGATGATGAATACACAGTTTTTGGCAAAGTAATACAAGGACTTGAAGTTATTGATAAAATCGCTGCAGAAGATACTGACCCAGCCGATAGACCAACAAACGATGTGATGTTAACGATGGAAGTGGAGGAATTACCTAAGAAGAAAATCACAAAACTCTATGGGTATGAATATCCTGTAGAGGAGAAATGAAAATACTAATTACAGGAAGTAATGGGCTACTAGGCCAAAAACTTGTTGAGTTATTGACCAAACATAAAAAAGAGGTTATAGCAACAGCAAGAGGCAACAACCGACTTCCTGAAAGTTGGGCGGGTTATGAGTTTGTAAGCTTGGATATTACAAATCAACTGCAGGTTGAGTCGGTATTGACGAAATATGAACCCGAAGTTGTAATCAATACAGCTGCCATGACTAACGTTGACGAGTGTGAAAAAGAGCAGAAGGCCTGTTATACATTGAATGTAGAGGCAGTTAGTCATTTAATTTCCAGTTGTAAAAAAATCAATGCTCACTTAATCCACCTCTCTACTGACTTTATTTTTGATGGTTCTCATGGCCCTCTGACTGAAGAGGAAAAGCCAAACCCTGTTAGTTTTTATGGAGAGAGCAAATTAAAGTCAGAACAACTACTAGAACAAAGTACTATCAACTGGAGTATTGTCCGTACAGTTTTAGTTTATGGAGTAGCTCATGACATGAGCAGGTCAAACATTATCTTATGGGTAAAAAACAGTCTAGAAAATCATACTGAAATACAAGTAGTTAACGATCAATGGCGTACCCCCACACTAGCAGAAGATTTAGCCATGGGTTGTTATTTGGTTGCTAAGAAAAAGGCTAAAGGAGTTTTTAACATCAGTGGGAAAGATATGCTGACTCCATATGATATGGCCTTAGCTACAGCTGATTTTTTTGACCTTGATAAATCACTAATCAAAGAGACTGATGGCTCCAAGTTTACTCAAACTGCTAAGCGACCGCCAAAAACCGGTTTCATTATTGACAAAGCAAAAAGTGAACTAGGTTACCAGCCGCACACTTTTCTAGAAGGACTTCAAGTTTTAAAGGGTCAGCTTAAATAAGCTGACCTTTTTGATTAAATTCAATGCCTAATTCTTTCTAAACATTATGAAACTCTTTAAGCGAATCATTGTCATCATCGGTGTTATACTATTTTTTCTGACCATCAACTTGTTTTTCTATGCTGCTGGTCTGGAGCCTAAGTATGATGGAAAGCTGGATCTAAAAGGACTAAGTGCTACAGTCGAGGTAAACTTCGACACTTACGGTATTCCACATATTTTCGCTAATAACAACCAAGATGCCTATCGTGCTTTGGGATATATACATGCTCAAGATAGGTTGTGGCAAATGGAGCTAATGCGTAGAATTGCTCCAGGTAGGTTATCCGAAATGTTTGGTCCTGATTTAGTAGAGACAGACAAGTTTTTTAAGACTTTGGGAATCCATAGGCAATCGAAAAAAGAGGCTGCTGAATTACTTAATACCGACAACAACCAAAAAATACTGGCTCTTTCCTATTTAGATGGAGTAAATCAGTTTATCGAAGAAGGTCCAACTCCTGTCGAATTCATGCTTCTTGGTTTAGATAAAGAGGCCTATACTTTAGAAGATATGTACAATGTCATAGGGTATATCGCTTTCTCTTTTGCACATGCTCAAAAGTGTGACCCCATTTTTACCAACATAGCTAAAAATTTGGGACCAGAATACTTGACGGATTTAGATGTGGAGCCAGACGGTAATACCGAAATGATCAAAAACTATCCTAAACAAGCTACCCTTGATTCACTCTTGGCTAAATCCAGTAATGTAGTTAATACACTCCCTGCACCTGCCTGGCTGGGTAGTAATAGTTGGGTAGTGAGTCCCGAGAAATCAGCTACAGGAAATGTGATCTTTGCGAATGATCCTCATATGCAATTCAGTCAACCTGGAGTGTGGTATGAAGCCCATGTTGTTACTCCTGACTGGGAGCGATATGGATATCATGCCGCATTGATACCGTTTGCATTGCTGACCCATAATAGAGAATATTCCGTGGGTTTAACCATGTTTTTGAATGATGATGTCGATTTTTATTATAATGCTGAAGTAGAAAATAATTTCGAAGAGGAAATCATCGTCAAAGATGATGAGTCAATAACCATTGAAGTTCAGGAATCTACTCATGGGCCAATCATGAGCTCGGTCATTGGCTCACTAGAAGACCAACCCGTAGCCTTATGGTGGACATACTTGCAAACCCAGATGGAGTCAATGGAGGCTCTTTACCTGATCAATCATGCCAAAGGTATTGATGATGTAAGACTTGGTGCCTCAAAAATAAATGCTCCAGGGCTCAATGTTATGTATGGCGATGCAAAAGGTAATATTGCCTGGTGGGCCAGTGCTAAGTTGCACTTAATGGACTCAACATTAAACAGGCGTCTGATTTTGGATGCAAAAGATCCTCGCACAAAAGAAATAACATGGCTACCCTTTGAAGAAAATCCACAGGCTGAGAATCCCCCATGGAATTATGTATACAGCACCAATAATCAACCTGATACGATCAAGGGTGGTTTGTATCCAGGTTACTATGTCCCGGAAGATCGAGCACTACGCATAGTAGAATTATTGGAAAGTAAGAAAGAACTGGATGTGGAAGATTACCAGCAGTTTTTTTTAGACAATACCAATCCAATAGCCGCTAAGATTGCTCACGAATTTGCTGGCTTGTTGGAAGCTAAATATGAGCCATCAAAAGCCGCCATCAAAATATTAGCTGATTGGGATGGTAATTACAGGCGTGAATCTACTGCACCTGTTATATATGAAAAAATGATCTATCATACCCTTCGTTTAGCAATGAAGAATAAATTAGATTCCATTTATTTTCAAGAGTTTTTCAATACCCACCAGGTTAAAAAATCATTAGATAATCTAATTCACAATGACGAATCTGTCTGGTGGGATGATCCGTCTACCAGTGAAATCGAAACCAGATCAATGATTTTTAATCAAGCTTTTACTATTACAATAGAAGAATTAACTGAGCAGCTTGGTGACCTGAAAAAATGGAAATGGGGAGACGTGCATACGCTAGAACATCCGCATCCAATGGGCCAGGTTTCTTTACTCAAGCCATTTTTCAATGTAGGTACTTTTAAAATGGATGCTGCAGATGCGGTCCTTAATAAGTTGAGCTATACAAGGGACGGTTCAGGCACTTATCCGATTACCTCCGGACCATCCACCAGAAGGCTGATTAATTTTGCAGATATTGAAAATTCTTTGAGTATTCTTCCAACCGGTCAAAGTGGCAATCCACTAAGTGAACATTACAACGATCAGGCTGAATTGTATGTTAAGGGAAAATGGAGAAAAATGCTGATGAATAAAGATGAAATCAAACAAAAATCGACAGGAACACTGGTCCTTTCACCTAACTGAATTAAAGATTTTTGACCTTTTGAAAGTATTCTACCCATTGCTCTTCGGTATCTATATCTATTGCTCCTAAGGGAAATGATACTCCAAAGGCACCATATACCATGGTAAGTATTGAAAAATCATCAGAATCCTTAATTTTCAATACCTCTTTAAAGTACATCTGATCAACTAGTATGGGCATTCCATAATCATTATTGTAGGAGGCTGCTACGATATTATGCCCTGCTTCATGGGCATCAATCATACGTTGAAGTAGCTCAACATCAACATATGGCTGATCACAAGTCATGAAAATTACTCTTTCAATATCCGGATGATTTCTGTGCAAATAATCCAACCCACATTTTATTGAACTCCCAATACCTTTTTTCCAGTTTATATTTAACACTACTTCAGTGGGAAGTGGATTGATCTCTCTCTCTAAGCGAGCATAATTAAATCCTAAAACTGTTATGACAGGAACCGGAAAGCTGCAACCAACCTGAACCGTTTTCTTTAGGAAGGATGTTCCGTTAATCTCAAGCAACTGTTTGGGAAAATTCAGTCGACTGCTTTCACCTGCAGCAAGAATTACAATTCCATATCCTCCTTTCATTATCAATAATTTTAGTGACAATTCATAAGTAAATAATCACCCAAAGCGGGGGTATTTAGGGATCGTCTCGATTGATTTTGGAGGTTTTATTTGGTGACAAAAATTTCGATATGTGTAAATGAAATTTTCAATTAGCAGGAAAGCCAATAGTATTTATGCATACGACCTTTATATTTGCACCATCATGGGAAGACATAACTATCTTGTAATTCTGTTATTGGCCTTTCAGCCATATAATTTATCTGCTTCAAATAACACTAGTAGGTTAACAGTCGTGGTAGATAACATAAAAAAAGCTGATGGTGAGGTTATAATAACGATTTTTAATAAGCAGGAAGATTTTCTAAAAAAATATTATCGCCTCATATCGGTACCGGCTAATGAAGATGGTCAGGTAGAAGCATTCTTTGAAGGGCTTCCTGAGGGCCAGTATTCCGTAAGCGTAATTCATGATGAAAATAGCAACGGAGAACTGGACAAAAATTTAATTGGTGTTCCTAAAGAAGGGTTTGGGTTTTCCAATAATAAAATGGGCACTTTTGGCCCCCCCTCGTATAAAGACTGTCTGGTTGATGTAGCCAATAAATCTGAGATAAAGATCGTTTTAAAGAGTTTTTAGACACTCTGATATGCGATTGGCACTCACATTTCTGTCCTTAGTATTATCACTTCCTATATTTGGCCAGGAATGGCAAAAACTTAATCAGAAGACACAATTCCTATATTCCAATGGCAAGTATGAGGAGGCAATAGAAAGTGCTAACAAAGCACTTGTAGAAGCCGAGAAAGCCTATGGCAAAACGAGTGACGCTTACCTTGCAAGTCTTACAAATAGGGCTTATGCGGAATCAGCGCTTGGAAATTATTTACATGCATTAAATGGTTTTCATACAGCTGCAGATTTAAGTTTTCTACAATACAGACTTCCTCATATCAATCAGCTAGAGTCCGTCACAGAATTGTCAAAAGCCTATATGAATATAGCCAGGTATGATAGTGCGGAGCACTTTCTTGACGTGGCCCAATATATATTCACAAGCATTCCTCAGAAAAATAAAGCGCATTACGATAGCTCTTTATGGTCACTAACTAATGCATATATCAACATCGTTGCTCTGCGCGCTTCACTTAGTCATAAGAAAGGTCAGGTGGTCAAAAGCGTACAAACCCTTGAGGAGTTAATTCAATTGATAAAAGACACTTATCAAAACGACTATGAAAGACTACCCCATTACAGAACGGCAGTAAGTAATCTAAGTACATTCTATAATGAACTTTACAACCTGCAGAAAGCCAAAGAATACGCTGTCCTCTATTATCAATTGATAGAAAAAGACAGTAACGAATTAGACCTAATTCATGCCTTTCAAAATCTGGGAAGTATCTATCGCAACTTAGAAAATGATTCGGCTAATTATTATTGGGATCAAGCGATTAAGGTTATTGAAGCTGGTGATTATAAAAATACTCGCATCCATACAGTGACGCTTAATAATCTGGGGGAGTGGTCATTGCATAATGAGGACTATGAAACTTCCATTCAATTATTACAAAAGTCATTAGACATACAAAACTCAAAACAGGCCATTAACCCTCCACTACATCAAACTACTTTATATAACCTTGCGGAAGCATATAGATGGTCGGGTAATTATGAAAAAGCTGACATGATTTACAGTTCCCTGATGGATGACTTAATTGATGATATTAAACATAATTTCACTTACCTCACCGACAATGAAAAAATAGCCTTCTACAACAATCAGGTAGAATTAATTGATAATTATAAAACCTTTGGTTTAGAAATTAGTGGGGTAATACCATTGCAAGACGGTGATGAGCCCTATATCAACAGGGAGATATTTGGTAAACTTTACAACCTTCAGTTGAACACAAAGGCCATTATTTTGAATGCCAGTAAACGCATGAAGAAAAACATTTTAGAAAGCGGTGATAGCACATTGATTAATGTTTACACATTATGGGAAGAACGGAAGAATAGGTATGCCCAGGCGTTGTTACAAGATAACTTTTTAGAAAAAGACCTGGCTACCCTTGCTCAAAAAATTGAAGAAAATGAGAAGTGGTTAACCACCAACTCACAAAAATTTAAATCTGGATTTACTTTTGAAAATGTAACATGGGAAGATGTGCGGAATAAGCTTAAACCCGATGAAGCTGCTGTAGAAATAATCAGACTCCTGGATGGATTGATCTACGGAGCATTGATAGTAACACCGGAAACAGACCGTCCAGCCTTAGCACTCATCATGAGTACTCGATCAAAACACCTCGAGAAACAATTTTATCAGCAGTATCGCAATGCTATGACCTATCAATTGACAGACACGATATCTTTTTCTACTTATTGGAAACCAATTGAGGATAAGCTGGTTGAGATTACCGGTTCTATTCCCAACAAAATCTTCTTTTCGAACGATGGTATCTACAATCAACTAAATGTAAATACATTATTTAATGGAAAAGACTATGTTATTGATCAAACTGATATTGTTTTTGTCACTAATACAAAAGAGATAGTAGGTAAAAAGCAAAACCGTAAAGCTGCCAGAACTGCTACACTTTTTGGTAGGCCAAGTTTTTCTACTTATGATCATGACCAGATTCAATTTGATGATCTGCCCGGAACGGGGAAAGAAGTAGAACTAATAAATGAAACATTAGTTGCCAGCAATTGGGATACAAAATTGTTTATGGCCGAATCGGCCACTGAACAAAATATTAAACTAATAGAAAATCCTTCGGTGCTACATGTTGCAAGTCATGGGTACTTTAGTCCTGAAAGTAATGATGACTTTGCCAGAAAAATGATTACTTCAGGTATTGCCCTGGCAGGTGTGAACGATCCGATTAAAAAGGAAGACGATGGTCTGTTCACAGCTTTTGAAGTGCTTAATCTCAATTTGGAAGCCACTCAATTAGTGGTGCTCTCGGCATGTGAAACTGCACTGGGAACCAATAGTGGAGAAGGTGTTTACGGCCTGCAGCGTGCTTTACATGTAGCTGGAGCAAACAATATGATCATGAGTTTGTGGAAAGTAGATGATACAGCTACCCAAAAGCTTATGGAGCAGTTTTATAAAAACTGGACGGCATCAAATGACTTGAGATTAGCATTTCGTGAAGCTCAGTTCTCCATTCGAAAAAGCTACAATCATCCATATTATTGGGGAGCTTTTATACTTATTGGCAACTAGACCTTGCTAAGGCTGGTTTGAACAATCTGTTAACGCCTGGTCCACTTTATCTATACTGACCATGCCTTTTTCATTACCCCAACTGTTGTAGATGTATGTAGCTATTTCAGCAATTTCCAGTTTTTTTAAAGTAGTAACTGCAGGCATAGGCTGATTGAATACCACGCCATTGACCATAATACTACCCTCCTGCCCATTCTTTATTATGCAAATAGCACGGTCGATATCTTCTAATAAGTAATCAGATTTGGACAATGGCGGATATAAACGTCCGAGCCCTTCACCATTGACCTGATGACAATTAGAGCAATGAATGGTATATAGTTGTTGGCCCTCTACCATGTATTGTTCAAACTTAACATCATCAGCTACGGAAGCTGACTGGGTGTCTTTTTTACCTGTGCAAGCCATCATGGTTATGGCAGCAATAATCAAAAACTTATTTTTCATACTCTTGAAGTAATTTATCCATATCAACCATTAATTTATCAACCTGATCTGCCAATGTACCATCGTAAAGTCCTCTTACTCTACGCTCTTTATCAACTAAAATAAATGCACCACTATGCAAATAACCTCCTGGCGCGGTAGCATCATCCATGGCAGTAACCATATAGCTGGTTTGTCCAATTTTAAAAATGTCTTCTTTATCTCCTGTAATAAAGTGCCACTTGTCGGAAGACACACCCAACCGCTCAGAAAACTCTTTTAGCACCGCCACGGTGTCGTGCTTAGGGTCAATACTATGCGATAGGATCATAACCTCAGGATTATCTTTGTATTTCTCATAAACACGCAACATCTGCGTTTTCATAATTGGGCAAATAGTGGGGCATGAAGTGAAGAAGAAATCGGCTACATATATTTTATCCTCAAAGGTGGCTGGTGTTACCATAGCGCTATCCTGATTGACAAATTTGTAATCAGCTATTTTATGAAAAATCGTATCACCCTCCGCTTTTACTTCCTTTCGACCATATATCTTTAGTTTTTCATCCTTTGGTTGACAACTCCATAATGTTACTACTCCAACAAGTATTACTAGGTATTTCATCTGTTTTCTCTTATTCTTTTATATAATCTGACTGCCAACATAATGATGGCACTAAATAGCACAAGACCTACAATTCCCCAAACTAAGCTCAATGCATTTTTCAGCACTATGATAAACACGATACCAACCAACAAAATGGTAGCTACTTCATTCCATATCCTTAGATGGATGGAAGAATGTCTGTAAGTACCTTTCTGCAGCTGCTTATATATTTTATGACAATAAAATTGATAGATATACAATAGTAAAACCAACGTCAACTTGATATGCATAAACCCCTGGCTTAAGTATGAAGGCACCTGCAAAAGAACAAGAGTCCCTAGAATCAGTGTTAATATTGCCGAAGGCCAGGTAATGGCAAACCATAACCTTTTAGCATTTCGCTTATATTCTTCTACCAATATCGAACGTTTGGGCTCATCCAATTCATTTGATTCTGTCTGGTAAATGAAAATTCTTACTATATAAAAAAGTCCTGCAAACCAGGTGATTACAAAAATGAGATGTAGCGCCTTGAGGTACAAAAAGGTCATGCCGTAAAAGTAAGTTGTAATTCACTCTTTTCCACCACTGGCCGGACTATTAAAAGGTTTAAAATATTGGTCAATACTGAAACTATACCACCTGAGCATAAGGTGATTCTTTAACGGATCCTATCATCACTTCATCACCTATGTTAATTTTACCTTTTTTTGTGAGAACAGCATTTTGCCCAAAGACCATTTTCTCATTTATCCGCTGTTTAAAAAGTGTTTTGAGAGGCTCCTTTCCTTGCTCTCCTGTTTTAGGGTTCATGGTGGTTACTATACATCGCGTACAGGGTTTTATTCCTTTTAAAGCAGCTGCACCTATTTCAATATCCCGCCAAAGAAATTCTTCATAAGCTTCACTCCCCTTAAAAACAATATTGGGCCGGAATCGCTGCCAGGTAATTTCTTCCTCAATTTTATCATTCAAATCTTTTACAGAACTCTCACCCACAAGTAAATACGGATAGGCATCGGCAAAGCTTACGTGATTCTCTTGTTTTACCCAATCGGGCTGTACTATCCTTGAAGCATTTTCAGGTTGATATACTAAACGACAATTAAATCCCAGGTTTTCTGAAAACCATCGATTAACATGGTCTGCAGCCGGTATTGCCTGCACCTCATCATCCCATACTTTCACCTTGATAGTATCACCAGTAGACAAGGTTTTAGGAATATGAATGCTGCCACCTTGTTCTTTCTTAATCTCAAAGCCTTCGTCCGTTGGGTTGACATCATAAAATAGAAATTCTTTATGTTGACGAATGGTCAGAAACTTATTTGATTCATTTATAAGCATCCAGCGTCTATCATACTGAAGGCCTCTTTCGGTTAACCATGCAGAAGACAAAGAGTATCCACCAAGTGACTTAATAGGATAGGTAATAATATTAGATACAACTATTGCCATGAGAAGTTATGCATTATGTTTACTAAACTTAACAATAATAGTTAAATTCATATTTTAAGCCTTAGAATGATATGAGTGATAAGTCGAAACTGTGGTATTTCCAGGATGTAGATCTCTTCAATGTGCTTTGCCCGCATAAAACTGCGAGTATGGAAGATACTCATGAGTTTACTCAGTATAAGAAAAATCAGTTCGTTTATTTTCCGGATGAGCCCGCAAAAAGCATCTATATGATAGCTGAGGGACGTATAAAACTCGGCCATTATACGGAAGAGGGAAAAGAAGTAGTGAAAGCCATACTTGGCTCAGGTGAAATCTTTGGTGAGTTGGCATTGACAGGAGAGGAAAGACGAGTTGATTTTGCTCAGGCTATGGATGATAACACACGCGTTTGCCCCATAAGTATAGAAGATATGCAGGAGCTTATGGCAGAAGACAAAGAGCTAAACTTCAAAATTTATAAGCTTATAGGACTGCGTATTCGGAAACTGGAACGCAAAATAGAATCGCTCGTTTTTAAAGATGCACGAACGCGTGTTGTAGAATTTCTTAAAGATGCAGCTGCCTGGAAAGGAAAGAAAGTTGGATTCGAAACCATGATCCCCACTAAACTCACTCACAAAGATATTGCTAACCTTACGGGTACATCAAGGCAGACAGTAACTACCATACTTAATGAACTCAAAGAGGCTAATCTCATCTATTTCGATAGACGAAAAATATTGATTCGGGATTTGGATGAGTTGAAGTAGTTTTGTCATTCATAATACGTTTGATCAAGAAAAAGGACGGTTCATCCTAATTCTTTGAGGTTTTCTCTAGAGTTTTTCTGAACTGATGAAATATTATCGAATGGAGTAATCTCTAGTCTCACATTTTTCACTTCTTGTATACCTCATGTATACTTGATTTTCATAGACTATTTTGTGTTTGGGTGACCGCTTTACTAGTTTCGTCTTCATATGCAAGGCACTTGAAATGTGCACTTCAATTAAGTATTTAAGTCATTTATGACTATTCTCAAGGCTACTATTAAATATAGCGCTGACCTATTACATGATTTTTCAGTTTTACGGAAAGTGAAGCGTAATCAGCGTGAGATTATCAAATTGTCTAAATCACATGGCAAAACAGTGCATCTAGATAGCAATAAATTAGACTGTGGTAATATCGAGCATTATTATCACTTTGTTTTTGATTTATTATTACCTCTTAGCTTAATCATTGATAAAGTACCACGTGATACCATTTTTTCAATCCACAATTTTGGACCTCTTACCAAAAACCTGCTAATCTTTTTTTCTGATAGGATAAAAATAACAACAGTCTCTAAAGAGGATAAAAAAAATATACTCTTTGGGATGAATCCTACCGCCTTAAGAGTGTTGAATTTTAATTTTCATAGACTTGTGAAGACTGCTTTTCATAATTTCAAAACCCTACAAAATGCGATACGAAAAAAAGTATTGCTCATAGAGCGAGTAGCCCCAGACCCATATTATTTAATGAATGCCAATAACAAAGGTTCGGGTACTTCACGCAGATCTATCGTAAATCACCAAGAGTTAAAAAACATGATACAGAGCGAGATATCAGCTCAATACGAGTTTCACAACTTAGTATTAGAAGAATTAACTCTTGAAGACCAAGTTCAATATTTCGGTTCGGCAGCTTTAATAATTGGTCAACATGGTGCAGGCCTAGCTAATATTGTCTGGATGAAGAATGGCTCTATGGTTATTGAATTTGGTTTTAATTCTAATAATCATTTCCAAAAAATAAGTAGATCTAAAAAGCATAAACATTATACTTACAAAAATCATCGGGAGAAACACATAACAATTGACATAGATGATTTTCGTATTTGGTTAACTTCAAATCAACAGTTGAAAAAATTTCTTAAACATTGAAAAAGGCTATATCATAATGTGATGCCAATTACCAATATTTTTCAATTCAGAACCACTAACGTCACACTACTATCCATCCTCTATTTTGTGATGAGTGTATATCTATTCAATAAATATGGAACTCAGTTTGTCAATGACTCTCCAAGATATTTAAACTACGCCTGTTATTTAAAAAGTGGCTTCTATTACGACCCACTTAACTTTTGGTATTTCACTTATGCAATTTTTATTTATCTCCATCAGTTTTTCTCTGATGCCATCCTACCCATAATTATCAACCAATACCTAATAGGGTATTTTGCTGTTTTGGCTCTCTACAGAGCTACAGGAATAATTACGGGAAATAAGACGACAGCCTTACTAGCTAGCCTATTATTTATTATTTTTCCTGATAACCTATTTTGGCACTCCTACATCCTTACGGAATCGATCTACAGTTCCTTTTTATGTTTTTCATTTTATGCAATCATACTTCACTTAAAAGCACCAACAAAAAGTAACTTTACTCTAATAGTCATTACGGTTACAATCTGCTTTTTCTGTAAACCCACATCACCAGCTCTCATTTTTGCTTTGGTAATACCATGGTTGGCTAAATTTTTAAAGAATCCTTCATACCGACTTTGGAAAATTAGTAGTTTAATTGTGACTGGGATGACAGTTCTTATTCTGGCAAACCAGATGATCAACATGCATCGAGTGATGCTAATTTATGAGAAAGGTGATATCATTTTTGCCATGCATCAAATACCCAATAATCCATTTCATGACTTTCTCAGAGTCACCCCACCTGATGATCTACATGTACCTGAGCAGGATGGCCCATTAATAATTAGCATGGTAGAATTTATAGTTAATAATCCAATCTATTGGGTAAAATTATTGCTTGGAAAACTAATTGTCTATTTAAGTCACATTCGCCCTTATTGGTCATGGAGTCATATAATAGCAGTGATACTAATTATATGGCCTAGTTATTATTTTGCTATAATGACACTAAGAAAGAAGCTACTTTCTAAGAAATTACTACTTCCAATATTTACTTATTTACTGATGCATTTGCTAATTGTCTGTAATACATGGGTAGATTGGGATGCAAGATTCTTCGTGCCATTATTTCCAGCATTAGCTCTCTTGGCTGCAGTTGGTTTAGCTGATAAGCTCGAGCAACTCCAAGCAAAGCCGTTTAGATAGTTTCTCTTTCGTTTCCTGATTCAACTTGCTTAAATTAAAGGCTATGAAAAACGCCATTTTATTCACTACGTTCATCATACTTCTTACTGGTTTTGCTACCGCACAAAGCAGAAAACTACCCGTAGACACCATGGTTGTAACCAATCATACCAGTACTATTAATGGTAGTAAAGTGACTTATCGCGCTACTACTGGCACACAACCGGTATGGGACGAAAATGATAAAGAGGTTGCTACACTATTTTACACTTACTATCGTAGAACTGATATCAACAATACTGCTAATAGACCACTCATTATGTCATTTAATGGTGGGCCAGGATCAGCTTCTGTCTGGATGCATGTGGCTTATACAGGCCCTCAAGTCCTCAATATTGATGAAGAAGGCTTCCCTGTACAACCTTATGGAGTTCACGAAAACCCCTACTCTATCCTGGATGGCAGATATAGTTTTTATAAATCCGGTTAACACTGGTTATTCCAGGCCAATTATTGAAGAAGGAAAGGAAATCGATAGATCACATCGAATACCTAGCTGAGTGGCTCAACACATTCGTCACCCGTCATGAGAGGTGGACATCACCCAAATACCTGATAGGTGAAAGCTATGGGGGTACTCGGGTTTCAGGACTGGCACTCGAGCTGCAAGAGAGACAATGGATGTATCTGAATGGTGTTATTTTGGTTTCACCAGCTGATTATAAAGTTTTTAATTCAGATGTGCCTGTTTCTTCTGCACTAAACCTCCCTTACTTTACTGCTGCTGCCTGGTATCATAAAATGCTCCCTGCTGATTTACAAGAGAAAGATCTTTTGGAAGTGCTCCCAGAAGCAGAAGAATTCGCACTGAATACCTTAATGCCAGCACAAGCTCGTGGTGGCTTTATTGATGAAAATGAAAGGAAACAAGTCGCTTCAAAAATGGCTTACTATTCAGGACTCTCTGAAAAGTCCATTTTGCAAAACAATCTGGACGTTTCAACAGCTTTTTTCTGGAAAGAGCTGCTAAGAGATAAAGCCGGTCAGACTATTGGGCGACTTGACTCACGTTACCTGGGTTTGGATAAGATGGATGCAGGTACATCACCAGACTACAGTGCGGAGCTTACTTCATGGCTGCATTCTTTCACTCCTGCAATCAACTACTACATAAGGGAACAGCTTAAATTCAAAACGGATGTGAAATACAATATGTTCGGACCTGTAAGACCCTGGGACAACAGTGATAACAATACAAGAGACAACCTTAGAAAAGCCATGGCCGAAAACCCTTACTTAAAGGTTATGTTTCAGGCTGGGTACTATGATGGAGCTACTACTTATTTCAATTCAAAATATACTATGTGGCAAGTTGATCCTAGTGGTAAGATGAAAGATAGATTTAGTTTCAAAGGCTACCGCAGCGGACATATGATGTATCTTAGAAAAGCGGACTTGAAAAGTGCCAATGATGATTTGCGAGAGTTCATTAAAGGAAGCTTATCTAATGGAAAGTCTGCTAAGTATTAATTGAATAGACAACAGTATTAGTAACTTTGGAAAATGAAACGGGATAAGATCACTAGTGTTTTGAAAGTTAGCAACTGGCTGCTTCTTAGTGCTGTAGTATACTGTGCCGCATTATTATTTGATGTCCCTGAAAGTTCATTACAACGATTATCTGCTTCCTACGATACTGAGCAATTTGATGAGGTAAGTGACTCAAGTAGTACGGCTTTTGAATTTTTCTCTTCTGGAGAAGTAAGTGACGCTTCCGACAATCGTTGTTACAGACTAAGTGACTCCATTTATTTAGTCTTTATTTTAAATAGAAAATATAGTCTAATACTAAAAAGGTTAAACCTAGACTACTCCGTACCTTACTATACCTTTCAAACAAGACACTATTACCCAACAGATGATGACCATGAAACAGTTGCTTAGTTAAGCATCTAAAGTCATTCACCAACTCCGGTGAATAATGTTTCATGTAATTAACTGAAAATGAAAAAAATTAAAAAGCTCCTAAAGCTAAGTAGCTTTATTATTGTTATAATATTAGCATCAATTGGCTTGGGCTTCAATGCCGCAATTTTTCCTACTGCTCGAAGAGAAGAAAAACCATCGCATCTCGTTGAACAAGTGGAAAATGAAGAAAACGAAAATGAAGCGTCTGAAGAAAAACAATGAGAAGTGCTAAAGCTGTTTAATGAACCATTCGACCCTAATCATAACTTACTACCCTATGACGGTATTGTAAACTATTACGGGGTAGTCTTACCATTAAAAGAGGCCAATCACTTTTTTCAACAGCTCAATGAGAACATAGCATGGCGAAATGATGAAGCTTTCATTTTTGGAAAGCACTATATTACCAAAAGGAAAGTTGCGTGGTATGGTGACAAAGAGTTTGAGTATGAGTACTCAAATTCTTTGAAAAAAGCACTACCCTGGACTAATGAACTGGTCAGGTTGAAAGCTGTGGCAGAAAAAGTCACCAATGAAACTTACAATTCATGCCTGTTGAACCTTTATCATAATGGCTCTGAGGGTATGGCTTATCATAGTGATGACGAAAAGGATTTAAAACCTAATGGAGCCATTGCCTCCATCACTCTTGGGGCAGAACGTAAATTTTCCTTCAAACATAAAGAGTCCAAGGAAACTGTATCATTGATGCTAGAACACGGCAGCTTACTAGTTATGAAAGGTGTAACCCAAACCTGGTGGAAACATCGATTACCACCCACCAAAAAAGTAACTACTCCAAGAGTCAATCTGACGTTCAGAACGATCATGGAATAGTATAATGTTGAAATTCGTTAGTTTTAAATATACCAAGCACTATAAAGAAATGAATAAGTACTTCTTGTTCCTTATCCTACTCCTTATCATTAGCTGTGATTCTGACTCCGATAATCCGGTGACACCTACAGAAGAACCTTGCGAAACTGAGATGGCCAAAGGAGACCGTACGATAGGAATTGATTTACTAGATAATAATGAGATACTTAATTTCGATAATAACCTGGCTTTGGCTTCAGAACTAGGAGTTGAGTTCATTGCACTTCACCTTCCATGGACATCAATAGAGACCGCTCCAAATGTTTATGAAGATCCTGGAAGTGCTTTGGAATTGTTGGGACAGGTAGCTCAAAGTAATAATTTATTATTCAGCCTTACTATCAGGCCAATTGACATTCCAGGAAAATTTGTTCCATCAGATCTGGAAAGCACAAGATTCAATGACTCAGAAATGATTAACAGATTTAAATCACTTATTGATTTTATACTCACCAAAGTTGATGTCAATGTTCTTCTGAATTTTCAGATCGGCAATGAAATTGATGGGTATAATACCAGTACTGAACCAGCTTCTTTTTGGGCAGACTATGGTATATTCTTAAGTGAAATGACCGCTTACTTACACACTATTCGGCCCTCACTTAAGGTGGGTTTTACAGGCACACTTCATGGGTTGATTGCTCAGACCACCACCTTCGATCAACTGCTTACCAATGTCGATATCTTAGGAGCCAACTATTATCCTTTAAATGGTGATTTCACCGTTAAAGATCCTGTAGCTGTTTTTGATGACATTGAAGATCTCATTAATTCATACCCCAATGCTTCTATTTATATGCAAGAAGTAGGCTATCAAACCAGTGTTACATGCAATAGCAGCGAAGCAAAACAAGGTGAGTTTTTTGACAATCTATTTTGCGTGTGGGATACTTACTCATCAGAAATTAAGTCTATGAATATTGTTCGCCTTAACGATTTATCCCAATCCAGTGCTGAAAGTAGTGCCCTCCCCTATGGCATTTCGGATGAAAGATTTATAGAGTATCTAAGAACATTAGGAATTAGAACCTATCCTTCTTCAGGAACAAACAAAACAGCATTCACAACAATAAAAGAAAACTTGTCAGAACGAGGATGGTGATCTATCGTAATCTTTTTAGACCTTCTTTCGCCTGTTTCATATCGGGATCTTCTTTTAAGGACTGAGAGTAATAATCGATGGCTTTTGATTTCTGTCCGGTTTTCTCATAAATCATACCTAATCTCATTCTGGCACCGGCATGAGAAGGAGAATTTTTCTTAGGTTCATTATTCAGGTATTCCTTTAAATACGTAATCCCTTTTTCTGTATTCTTTCCTGAAAGTGCACTTGTTTTACCATATTGATAAATTGCGTTTAGCTTATGATCATTATTGAGTGACAATGCCTCATAAGTTTCAAACGCTTTATCATATTCTTCTCTATTCTGATAAAAGCTTCCCAAATTTAAATTATAAGCAGGATCTAGTTTGGAGGCCGCCACATATTCCTTTTCAGCAAGTTGAAATTTTTCCTCTCTTCTATACACTACTGCTCTTGCTAAATAGCCTTGTAGCAAATCAACTTTACCAATTTTGTTGGCCATATCCAGAGCCTTTTCCCAACTACCCCCCATAAATCCCGGGGCTTGAGTATAATACTCTATTAGACCCCAAAGGGCGTCAATACTTTTTGGATTTAATTCAACAGCGCGCTCATATTCACTTTTGATCTTCGGTGCAAGTAGTCCTTGTTTAAATACATTAGAATTTCCAGCAACCACCCCAAAAGTATTTCCAAGCCATAAATGATAATCCGAGTTACTATCATTTTGGTCAATAGCTTCTTCGAAGTATTCCTCGGCAGCGTCATAATCTTCCTGATCAAACGCAATGCGCCCCAAATAAAACTGAGCATCAGCATAGTTCTTACTATTCTCATCTACGGCCTTAAGGATTCTCTCTGATTTTACCGGTTGCTTATTTTCATAATAGTTAATTGCATCAGCATAATTCTGCGCGAGAACAGAACTGGCCATCAGGTAAAAAAATAGAGGTGTAATAAATTTCATAATGTTGTTTTTGAGTTATTATCCAGACTTCAATTTTCGCATAATGGTTGCATCGCTACTTTGAATTCTTTCATAATTATCCTCGCTCCAACATATTAGATTATTTCACCGCTGCCATATATAGTTTTTTATAATACTCATCCGCCATGCGCTTAGCTGTGAAATACTTGTTTACATCATCTGCGGCTTTCCAAGTTAAGTTCAACCATGCATCAGGTTTGTCATAGTACATAGGAATTATCTCGTTCTCCAAAATCTCATACATATGATCCAGGTCGTGTCTATCCTGTTGATCTTGTGAAAGAGAAAGATCCACCTCTGGAATGACAAAACTATTTTTACCATGCTTCGCGAATTCTAAAATCCAACCATCATTCGTAGAAAAGTTGACTGATCCATTCATTGCCGCTGTCATGCCGCTTGTTCCTGAAGCCTCCAATGGGATTCTTGGGTTGTTCAACCATACGTCACTTCCTTTTTTCATGAGAGATGAAAGTCGTAATTCGTAGCCAATAATTACCGTTGCATTTTTATACTGCTTGGTCAAATGAATTAGTTTATTGAACATCGCCACAGCACCATAGTCCAACGGGTACGGCTTTCCACTCCAGATGATCTGGATAGGACGGTCTGTATTATTAAGCAATGATTCAAAGCGTTGAAGATCATGCGTGATTAAATCAGCTCGCTTATATTCCGCAAACCTCCTCGCCCATACTATTGTGAGTACATCTGGATCCAATAATTTACCTGTTTGATCAGCTACTTCATCAAACAAAGCTTTTTTCAATTCTCTTTTTCTCTTTAAATAAGCCCCTCGATTCTCTTTGAGGTGTGCTTTTTCCAATAATTCATCAGTCCAATATTTTTTGTTTTGTGCGTTAGTTATCGCCTCTATTTCGCAAATACCTTCATAATCTCCCCACATTTCCTGAGACACCACCTGATGCTTTTTGGATACAGCATTTGCCTTTTTTGACCAGCGCAACGCAGCAAGGGTATGGTTGAACTGGCTATTTTCAAGCCCAATTAGTTGTTCTACCTCGCTCATTGGCAGATGATGGAAATAATTCATATCCATCAAGAAATTAGGGTCATTCACCTCGTTGCCAGCTTTTACAGGTGTGTGAGTGGTAAATACCAGCCTTTTCTTTACTTCATCTACCGATTTATATTGATCGTATAAATAGAAAGCTGCTGGTAGCCCATGTGCTTCATTCAAATGATATATGTCCGTTTGTCTACCCAAGGCCTCCAGCAGCTTTGCGCCACCAATCCCCAAGATGTTATATTGAGCTATTCTTGTGGCCAGATTGTTATCATATAGTTTATGTGTTATGGTATGAGCCAAATAATCATTTTCCGGATGATCTGTAGAAAGTAAATAAATAGGTGCGGTCCCAAATACTTTCGGTGCCAAGTAAAACACTTTAACTTTTACATTTGAATTATGAACGGTAACATCCAGCTCAATGCCCGTATCTTCCAGGAAGGTGTAATAATGTTCCTCATTCAGAACGTCAAGTTCGTTATTAGATTTACGTGTTTGAGTGTAATATCCGTATTTCCATAATATACCAATGCCTAGTACATTTTGCTTCAAATCATAAGCACTTCTCATATGAGAGCCAGCTAAAAACCCTAGACCTCCTGAGTATATTTTTAACGGTTGATCAATGGCAAACTCCATACTGAAGTAAGCAACACTCTTTTCATACCCTTGAACTACTTTATATGGATGTTTATAAGTCATTTTATCATTTTCATTTTAAGATGTTGCAATTACGTGTGTTAAATTTTTCTTTCAAAATGACGTTTTGATCTACAACGTTTGCGGAGAAATTATTTTTTAAAATTGTGATTGGAAAGTCCCTCAAATAACCAAATCACCATTCGTTATTATCAAATTTTATAATATTGAACTATGAAAGGTCATCTGTTTAGCTCTGAACACCTAGGGTTCAGAAACTGGCATGAGTCAGATCTCCAAGCTATGTTTACCATTTGCTCTGATCCGAAAGTCATGACCTATTTCCCTTCAGTGCTAACGCTAGAAGAAACTTCTGCATTTATAACTAGAATGATGACTGAATTTGATCAAAAAGGCTATTGCTATTTCGCTACAGATCATCTTCAAACTGGTGAATTAATTGGGTTTATAGGAATATCATATAAAACATTTAAGGCAGACTTTACACCATGTATAGATATCGGTTGGAGATTGTCCACTAAGTATCAAGGAAAAGGGTTGGCAACTGAAGGGGCAAAACGTTGTCTGGAATTCGGGTTTAAAGAACTAGGAATACAATCAATTGTTTCCATGGCATCTGAAATAAATATACCCTCGATCAGGGTGATGAAAAAAATTGGGATGACATATAAATGCTCCTTCAATCACCACCTTCTTAAAAATGAACCTCGCTTAAAGAAATGTGTTTTGTACGAATCTAATAGATAAACATTTTAAAAAATAATACTATTAATTTCCGAAGAAAAAGCCCCTTTAAAAAAGAAAACCTCTGTACCTAGGCACAGAGGTTTCAATCAATCAAACCACTCATGTATTTTGAAATACATTAATAAAACATAGAAGAGTGGTAAATGTTTTAATCGTACATTAAGGATTACTATTGACCTTCCAATTGGCGTATATTATCCAATTGTATCTCTCCTTTGAAGGAAAGTCTAATAATCATATCTAACTCGTCCTGAGTAAAACCAAGTCGTTCAGCAACTGTTTTACAAAGCTCATATTCGTCAGCGGTAAATTCTCCATCTGCTATTGCCAAACTTAGCATTTGTATCAACTGAGTTTCTCGATCTTCTTCACGTTCTGGGATGACATGCATGAAATCACTTCCTGTTTCTAGCATTTCAGCAAGTTTTTCATTTGAAACTCCTGCCATCTTTGCTGCATCAGTAATTACATTCATTTCGGCATCATCTACTTTGCCATCTGCTGAAGCAAGTGCAATTAGATTTTTTAGATTTGACTCTCCCATACACATGTTCAATGCTTCTCCTAAACCATTGTAGCCAAGCTTCTCTGCAATTCTTAGACATAAATCGTACTCATCTTGTGAGAAAAACCCATCAGACGTAGCCATTCTTATCATGCCGATCAACTGCTTCTCTCTTTCTACATCATTTGAAGGCATAGACAATACAATGTTATCAGCATCATTGATCCATTCATCCAACTGTTCCTGAGCAACTCCTAGTTCATTCGCAGCGTTCCGAAGATTATGTAATTCTTCATCTTCAAATACACCATCTGAGTAGGCTAGGACTACCAGATTCTTCAAGTGATTTACGTGATCCATAAGGACGTAATTTATTTTTATTATAAGCAACTATATTATACACAATATATAAAAATGAAATTTTAAAACATAATTTAAAAATTAAGCAATGAGTTAATTATTGCTTTGAATCTCTTATTAGCAGTAGGTAACCAAATAAAATATCTTTTAAGTGTTAAAACTTACATGAAAGCAAATTATACTAAAAAAGAATATTTTATATACACTTGGGAGAGAGCAAACAGTTCTGATTAATCCATTCTAGTGGATCAATATCAATAAAGAATTATGTTTTATCCTGTTCAGGTTACATATTTGAAAAATGGTGGAGAAAGAAATTTGGGAGAATATTCAAAATGGTGATCATGTATCCTTTAAAAAATTATTTGATTCTTATTATCAAATTTTACTTATAGAATCACTTCACTATCTAAACAGTATTGAAGCAGCTGAAGACGTCACACAGCAACTTTTTGTTAAAGTCTGGGAAAAGAGAAAAAAGATTTTTTTTCAAGGCTCTATACTATCTTATCTCAAAGTCTCAATCAAAAATGCCTGCTTGAATACTATTGAAAAACAGAATGTTCATAATCGGTATCAAAGATATGAGCTGGATTTCAGACCAATACCAAACTCTCAAAACTTATCTGATCCATTTCTAGCAGACAGAATTGCCAATGCAATCGAATCACTGCCTGATAAATGCAAAATAGTTTTCAAGAAAAATCGCTTTGAAGGACTTAAGTATAAGGAAATTGCTGATGAAATGAATATTTCTATTAAAACAGTTGAGAATCAAATGGGCAAGGCTCTTTCTCAACTACGTAAAGCGCTAAAAGACTATCTGCCCATAGCCGTTGTTTTAGCAATGTCAATTTAAAAAAAATATAAAATAATAGGGGTATTTCTTTACTAAACTGTTATTACAAAAGATGGAAGATAAAGCACATCAAAATGATAAGTATGATTCTTTAATCATCAAATTTCTGGCAAAAGAAGCTCAGCCGACTGAAGCTAATGAATTAGAAAAATGGATTGCTTCAAGCAAAGTAAATGAAGAAAGGTTTGAAGAGTTAAAGGCGACATGGACATTGACTGAACTTATTCAGTCAGATTCAAATAAAGCATGGAGGAATATTGAGAATAGAACACTTAAAAAGAATACATTCATTCCAATGGCTTTTAAAATAGCTGCTTCTGTATTACTAATTTTTACATTGGGGTATTTCTTATTTAGTGGCAATGATCAATCACTCGCACCTGTTCAGCTCTTAACTAAGCAAAGTACTAACGAGTTGCTTGAAGTGGTATTAAGTGATGGGTCAATGATTACTCTTAATGTAAATTCAAAAATTGAATATCCAGCAACCTTTGACTCAATCAGGAACATTAGCCTTGTGGGCGAAGCGTTCTTCGATATAGCAGAGGATAAAACAAAACCTTTCATTATCGAAGCAGAGGGTATAGAGGTTAGAGTTTTAGGAACTTCATTTACGATCAATAGCAGAAGTGATAAAGAGCAAATAGTATCCGTTGAGTCGGGTAAAGTTCAGGTGACTAACAAAATATCCAATGAAAAAATATTCTTGATAAAAAATGAGTCCGTTATAGTTAAGAAAAATAAAAAGGAGGCTATTAAATCAAACTTGAAGAATAAAAATTTCCTTGGGTGGAAAACCAAAACCCTGGAGTTCAATCAGGCACTCATTAATGATGTAATACACGATTTAAGTCACAGCTACAATAAAAAAATTGTTCTATCAAATGGAGTAATTGGAAAGTGTCAATTAACTGCAAAATTTGAGAATAAAACTCTCAAAGAAATATTGGAGTTACTGTCTACCACTTTCAGATTTTCAATACGAGAAACAGAATCAGAAATAATTATTGATGGTAAGACTTGCTAAAAAATATTGTATTGTATTATCTAGTTTTTTATTAACGGCCACTATGGCGCCTTCTCAAAACCATAGGATGACCATAGAAATAGAAAGAACTTCCTTAGATAGTGCCATCAATATTGTAAGCACTAAATTCAATACATCTTTCTCCTACAATTCTCGGCTAACTTCTCAAATTATTACACCAAGACTCTCCTTAGAAAATGCATCCTTAACAAAAGTTCTTGACGTTCTACTTAAACCGCATCAGTTAAATTATGATCTGAAAAAAAATACGGTTCTTATATATCGAAAAGAAAAATTAGCACGGACTTCTGATAGGAGTAGAATCTCTGGTACTGTTGTTGATCGTCAAACAAAGGAACCTATACCAGGGGTTAGTGTATTTATTGCCAGTACTTCATTTGGAGCCTCATCTAACTTTGATGGCCACTTTGAGTTCAAAGTATCACAAATTTATCCTTTTGAAATAGTCTTTTCTCATGTCAACTATGAACCCATTGTTATTAGTATCCAAAATAAAGAGCAAATAAAGAAAGAGTTTTTTATTAAGATGAAGGAAAATGTAACCCAATTGGAAGAGGTTGTGATAGAAAGCTCCAATAAAGAATGGAAACAGTATCTTAAATTATTTAAACAAGAATTTATTGGCACTACCCCTAACGGAGCGGCTTGTAAAATTCTCAATCCTTGGGTGCTAAATTTTGATTATGACGGCTATAACAACATTTTTAGAGCTTCTTCCGAAGATCTGCTAATCGTAGAAAATAAATCGCTGGGCTATAAAGTGAGTCATTTAATAGTCTTGTTTGAAATCAATCAGGGAAAAACAAGGTATATAACTAAACCAAAGTTTGAAAAACTATCTGAAAGAAATAGAATGGTCGAAAGAAAGTGGGTAAAGAAGCGAAAAAGTACATATCAAGGATCTTTGGATCACTTCATCGATGCTTTATCATCATCCAGAAAAACTCTGAAAAAAGAAGGGTTTGAAATATCAAAGGTTAACTCATTAGAAAAAGACAGGATTAGAATACCATTCGAAAAAAATAAAATACTTTTTGATCAAGATACAGTAAGTACGCTGAGATTTTCAGGGTATGTTGAAGTACGTTATAAAGAATTAGAGGAAAAAAGCTACCTGCATTATATTGATAAATCTAAAAAAGGTGCTCAGAAGTCAAATTACGAAATGGAAATGACTAGTGCTAATCAGCAAACAACCATTCTGGAAATCCTTGATCCTTCAGGAAGTGTTATAATTCGGGATGGGGTTTTAGTCAACCCGATAAATTTAGTCCAATATGGTTATTGGTCATGGAAGCGTACTGCTGATATACTACCATTAGATTATGAGCTTAATGACTAGACTCGTAACTCTCTCAGTTTTCTTAATTTGCATTTCAAAGACTTCCAGCCTATGCCAGACAGATTACTCACAGTTAGACTCTTTAATTAATTCAATTGAAGAGTACAACAATTCTTACTATGAAAACATCTATGTCCATACTAATAAAGAGACTTATCAGCCTGGAGAATCTATTTGGTTCAAGGCCTATGTAACAGGCACATCAAACCTTTCATCTAACTCAAAATCACTGTTCACCCAGTTATATGATTCTGCGAAAAATTTAATTGGAATAGAAAGACATCTAATAGTTAACGGAGTTTCCACCGGAAACTTTAACCTTAATGCCAACCAAACTTCAGGAGCATATTATCTAGTATTTTCAACACATAAGTCAAAAGTGACAAGCAATGCTTTTACAAAACTTATAGCAATAAATAATTTTAAATCTCCAAAGGATATTGTTTTCAATAAATTAGGTAAGTCTGGCCCTCAGATTTCAAAACCTAAACGCTTAATGCTTACCTCCAAAAACGACTCGTTAGTTATACGATACACGACCTCAACACATGGTAATTACCATATTCTTCTACAGGTTAATGGTGAATTGCTTTTGGCAAACACTCAAAGTGGCGACATGAAAGTTTCAGTCCCTTTTGATATAATACCCAAAGGTATTGCTACAGTTTATTGTTTCGATCGAGATAATAAATTATTAGAAAAAACTTCACTTTCAGTTAAGTCAAATCAAAAATCTAATACAGTTGTAATTGCAAATAAACAAAGTAGAAGCGAGCAACTGTCCTATACATTTGAATTAAAAAATACATATGGCAACCCCTTAAGAGGGCATCTGTCTGCCTCATTGTACTTGAAAGAGTTAAATCCTAATTATGGAGAAGAAGAGAACATAGTCGCATACTCTTCAACAAGAGAAGATGTTTATATTGAGGATATAAATGATTCATTGATTCGAGATAATGTCAATGATAAATATGTGATCTCAGGAAAAGTAAGTTCCCTGCCAAAAAAATATGAAGCTGTAAAGGTATCTGCTGTAGATATTGATCAGAGGAAACTTTATGAAAAAACCATAGACAATAAAGGAGAGTTTGAAATTGAAATTAATGAGGAAGACAAAAATCGTGAGTTTATCGTAGGTGCAAATTATAAAGATAAGCCACTTGATATTATACTCTATGACTCTGTAAAACATGACTTTTTTCCTACCCAGTTTAATGACAATTCAACATCATTACCTATTCCAAAGAATCAGGATCCTTCAAAGAAGCAATTCCAGGAAATCAAGGATTATTTAGACCATCAAATTCTTCCTGAAATTGTAGTATCCGCAAAACGCACACCCCCTGAAAAGAAAGATACAGTAAATCATACTAAGCTTTTTAGCTACCTCAGTAATATAAAAGTAGAAGAGATTACTAAGGATCGATTAAACATACTTGCGGGTGATGACCTACTTTCAATTTTAGAGAATTACACCTCTTTTGCCCTCATAAAGGATCTGCCGGGTTCTAGACAGCTTTTTTTTTATAAATCATTTATAAGCCTTCTCTTTCCACCTCCAATAATGTTTGTTGTAAACGGTTATTCTCGTGGAACCAATTTTCTACACTTAAGAGACTTAGATGTGAGGTCTATAAGGAGTATCAGGATTATTAATAACATGAGCGCTGTTATACAATTCGGTGCTGAAGCTTATGGCGGGGTTATCTTAATAGATACAGAAGATTTTGTTTCCGAAGCAACTAAACTCAAGTATACCGTAAATGAAAGTAAGATTAAGACATCCTCTTATTATAAGATACGGAAACCATTTAAACCTTCTAGCAATTTAGAGTCTTGCATCCTATGGGAGGATCACATTAGACCAAATGATTATGGCAAGTTTATACTAAGCTTTAAAAAACCAGAGATTCCAGGAACTCTTATTCTTAAAATAGAAGGCATTGACTCAAATCTCAATTTTGTGTCATTCACAAAAGAAATAAAAATCCAGAATTTCTAGTGCTGTTTTTAGTCCGATGAGAAAAATATTCATAGCCTATCTGGTATTTAAAATTTCATTTTTAGCGATGTACCCCAATACATTTGCTCAACCATCGGAAACACATATTGACTCACTGATCAACGTGGTTGAGGAGTTTGGAAACAACTTTTATGAAAAAATCTATGTGTGCACCAATAAGGAAGCTTACTGGGCCGGGGATAACATTTGGTTTAAGGCCTACATCACCGGAGTAGCCAATGAACCTTCTTCTTCTGAAGTATTATATGCTCAATTGGTAGACTCAGCTAATAACGTCATCAATATCAAACGATATATGGTGTCAAACGGAGTTTCCACTGGCAGTTTTCAAGTTGATTCCACACTCAAAGCTGGGGTGTATCGGATGGTTTTTAGCAGCGAAAAAAGTGAACTTGCTCATAATGCCTTTAGTAAATTCCTTATCATTAACAATTTTGCTAACCCAAGAAGGTCTTTTCAACGAGATGCATTTTCAAAAAATAGATCAGAAAAAACTTATAATATTAACTTGAGAACTAATGGCGACTTTTTATTTATAGAAACCAGAGAAGTTGAATCAAATGACTATTACCTTGTCGTTACAGTCAATGGCGAATTAGTTTGGGCAAGCAGTCAGGCTGAAGACTTGCAAAGTAAAGTTTCATTGAATCTGACTGAACTTCCAATCGGTAATGCAACTGCCTTTATCTTTGACAAACAATATCGATTGATTGACAAGAATTCAATTCCGATTAATCTTGAAAAGCTCCCAACTATTCAATCTGTTATATCAAAAAATGATTCTACCAATTTGAATTCAGTCTCAATTTTACTCAAAGATTTTGAGCAGCTGGCATTAGATGGAAAAGTCTCCATTGCGCTGTATTTGAAAGAGTTAAATCCTACGTATAAATCAGAGAATTCAATACTTTCTCATACTTATTTACAACCTGAAGGCAGTTTTCCTCCATTCGAAACATCATTTGCAAAAAGTGAAGAAGATACCTACAATATCATTGGACATATTGATGCTGATCAGAAAAAGAATCAAGATATTATGATCAATGCTATCAGCTTGGGATCCGGAATAACCTTTGATACCCTGCCAAATAAGGTCGGTGAGTTTACCTTCAACCTTAAAAGAAAGCATCTGAAAGAAACATTCATAATTTCGGCACAAAACAAAAGAGGCAATCCCCTAAAAGTCACTATTTACGATACTATCAAGTATAACTACTTACCAGTTAGTGAAGTTTCAAACTCTATTATCACGAAGAAAAGCTTACAAATAGAAAATAGCATTGATATTAAGAATTATCTAGATCATATGATCTTACCCGAGATTACCGTTACGGATTCGAGAATCGAAGAACAAAATGTTAATGATTCATTATTATTCTCTTACTTCAATAACGTTAAAGTATCAACATTCGAAGGTGAAAATATAAATGAGATAGCTGGTAGTACTTTTATGGAATTACTAAGACAACTTACTGGCATTCATCTTTATAACCCAACAACTGATCTAGTATTTCTAGATAGGGGATATTTCACCAGAGATCCAGTCTTTTTTGTATTAGATGGTGTTCCCATGGGACATAATACTAGAAGTTTAGACTACTTAAGACCCAATACAATAGAAGAAATCAGCATTATCAAAAATCTTGGTGCAATTGCACAATTTGGAATCCGTGCACGAGGAGGTGTGGTATTTATTACCACCGAGGAGTTTGCTAACGAACCAATTGATCCAGTCAAATATCACTCTCAAGAGTCAAAAGTGTCTTTATTCAATTACTTTGAACAATCATCCTCTTTTATACCTTCTGAAAAATTAGAGTCTTGTATTTACTGGAATCCAGAAGCAATAATTAAGGATGGTCAATTTCAATTCGATTTCGAAACCCCTACTATTCCCGGAACGCTCGTGCTAAAAATTGAAGGTCTATCAGAGGAAAATAACTTCATATCGTACCAAAAGGAATATTCATATGAGGAGCTATTGAAATAAAAATTTGTTGTCTTTGTAATAAAATCAACTAAGTTGAGTACTACTGTATCAAAGACTTAAAAAAATCTTTTGGATCAACAGAAAACTTTCAATTCGTGGATTAAAGATTATAGAGCTTTACTATTCAAAGTAGTGCGTGCCTACACATTGAATAATGATGATGCCAATGACCTTTTCCAGGAAATAGCCATACAGGTTTGGAAAAGTATTCCAAATTTTAGAGGTGAGTCGGCTGCCAGTACCTGGTTGTATCGCATTGCTCTTAATACAGCTATCCGATGGTCCAAAAGAGAAAGGAAGCATAACGATGGGAAACAAGATTTTGACAGTTCTGCCTATATGCTGGAATATAAACCTGATCAGCAAGACGAACGATTAGAATGGTTGTACTATCAAATTGCTCAGATGGATGAAGTAGATAAGTCTTTGACCTTGCTTCTCCTAGATGGCTTTAGTTATAAGGAGATGGCAGAAATGATGGGTATTTCCGACTCTAATATTGGTGTAAAGATCCATCGGATAAAAAAATATTTAGTAGAACGATCTAAAACCTATGACAGTCATGGAGTTTGATGAATTAAAAAAAGTTTGGGATAAACAAAATGAGAAACCTATGTATACAATAGATGAACAAGCCTTACATGGCATTATAACAACAAAGAAAAAGGGAGCGATTAAAAAAGCAACACTCATGGAGTTTTTTCTGGTTGGAGCCAATATTCTAGCTGGAGGAACAGTAATTGTAGCCCACACTCTCAAAGGAAGCGAAAATATCTATGCTTTTTTAATGGGTTCTGTAATGGTTATAACCGCCCTAATAATTCTATTTTATCGAAGCAGACGATTATCCAATAAACCTCAATATGAACGATCTGTTCATGGAGATGTTGAGCATGGCTTGTCAGATGCCAAGTATGTAGTTAGAATGTCAAGAACAATGCAATACTACTTTATGGTCATTGGGTTACTTATGATCTTTGCTAAAGGTTTTGATGACTGGACAAAAACAATTCTTGTTATAGCTTTTATAGGATTCACATTATATGCAAGCACATGGGAGCATAAATGGTACGTGAGAAAGTATAATGATCTCAAAAACTTAAAAAAGGTATTGGAGGGTGAAGAAGGTAATTAACGCTTTGAACCCTGCATAATACTTTAATCCATCCTTAAGTTATCACTTGGATTTGTTATGGCAGCACGGAATGAACTATAACCAACGCTAACAATGGTAAATAATACAATAATTCCGAAAGCTAAAATCATTACCCATTCTTGCACTTCAACTCTATAAACAAAACCACTAAGCCAATCATCAACTAGTAGATAGGCCATAGGTATACCAATTATAGCAGCTATAATCATAAGCTTAACAAATACTTTCATTTGAATAGTAAGCATTTGATTGACAGTTGCGCCAAGTACTTTCCTGATACTTATTTCCTTTAGTTTAGTTTCTGCTAGAAAAGCTGCCAGACCATATAGGCCCATACAAGCGATGAAGATTGAAAATATAGAGAAATAAGTTACCATTTTAGCAGTCTGTTCTTCTGACTGATACATCCTGCTAAACTTATCAGCTAAGAATTCATGATTAAGCTCATCATCAGGATTTACGCTTTTCCATGCATTGCCAATATCCGTCATAGTCTTATCCAAATCTGTTGTAGAAATACGTATGGCCAATTTTTGGTACCAACTGGGAAGGTTATACAACATGACCGGCCTAATTGCCGTATGCAGAGACTCAAAATGAAAATCTTTAACAACTCCTACTATCCGTAATGGAGTTTTCATGTGATCAATTTCTATCTCGCTACCAACAGGGTTTGCCATCAAATAGTGTCTTACAAATGCTTCATTCACAATCATGCTATTCGAGTCTAACTTATCAACTCCTCCTGCAACCCATTGCATATTTAGTGACTTCAAGTAATTATCGTCTACCGCTATAATATTGATCAATTCCTGTTCAACATCAATATTACTTGGTTTTGCACGCCATGAATTCAACTCATCAAATGGCAGATCACTTGCTGCAGAAACTGATTTAACCGTTGATAATTGAGACAAGGTATTCTCCATTAAAACGCGAGTATCTCTTGTTGCTTTATTATTCAATTTGATAACTACCACTCCTTCTATATCTGCTCCCAAATCCTTTGACTTAATATAATTTAGTTGCTGATAGATAATTACAGCCCCAACTATAAGTACAATAGCTATCGCAAACTGTATAACAACAAGTAATTGTCTTAATGAAGTGGCTACCTTAGAATTCCCCTGCGATGATTGCCCTTTGAGTGTCTTGATAGGATCAAAAGAAGAAAGGAAAAAGGCAGGAAAAGATCCCGCAATTATACCTACCAAAATGACAATGCCAGCCAATGCAGGTAATGATATAATTATATCGGTTACCCCAATACTCTTACCTGTGAAAGTATTAAAAAAAGGAAGTGTAATTGAAATAATGAAAACAGCTAGAATCAACGAGATGAATGTTATTAAAAGTGATTCACCCAAAAACTGCCTCACCAATGTCAACTTATTAACTCCTAATACTTTTTTGACACCTACTTCCTTCGCCCTCCACATGGACCGAGCGGTCGATAGATTGATGAAATTGAAGCAGGCTATGGTCAATATAAGAACTGCTACCGCTATCAAAATAGTCAAGAGTTGATAATTCCCATTTTGCTCCAACTCCCCCTGTAGATTTGAATGCAAATGGATGTCTTCAATTGATTGCGAAAAAAAACGTATACCATATTGATTCAAAGCCTCACTTGGGCCGTGTTCAAAAGCCATGGAATTTATCTGCTTTTCAAATTCTCCTATATCAATATCTTCTTTAAGTAAGGCGTAGTTATAGAGCCACACATTTCCCCAATGATCAAACATGTCTTGAGCATAAACCTTTTTTGTGGTTTCTAATGACAATAAATAGTCAAAATGAAAATGAGCCTTTGAAGATAAACCCTCAGCAATTGCCGTTATCTCATACTGTCTGTCATCAATAGTCAATAGTTCACCTAAAGCCTTTTTATCTCCAAAGAGTTTATCTTTGATTTTTTTACTTATAACTACCTTCAAAGGAGTCGCTAGTGGCTCTGGGATAGATCCTTCAAATGTAATTCCAAAAACCTTAAGGAAGTTCTGATCTGCCCAGTGGACCTTGTCTTCCAAATAAGTATTCTCACCGAGTTTTACTTTGGCTTCAATTGGCATTGAAAACTGTGTCAGTTGTTCTATATCAGATATATATTCTTTCGCTAGTTCGCCTAATTTGTAATTTGTAGCTGCATTAGAAGACTTTTCACCTCCCTGACCAGATTCACGAACTATACGATAAATACGTTCAGAATGCGGATAAAATTTGTCGTAAGACAGTTCATCTTTTACATACAAGTAAATTGTAAGGCAAGCAGCTAGTCCAATACCCAAACCAAAAATATTGATCAAGGCATATACTTTTCTGCTTACAAGATTCCGAAGGGCGATTTTAAAAAACATGGCTAAGGAGTTAGTTGAATCTCAATTAGACTGAGATGTCCAATAAAAGTTTCATTTAAAGACATTAAATTCTCTCAATGGTTGTATTGTGCCCGTTAATAGTTCATCAAAATATGGAAATATAGTAGAATGCAACCGTTACCGATTACATTTTTCTTACTCGATAAAATAATTCAATGCGTAATTTTTATTTTTATTGCTACATTTTTAATTTATACATAATAAATACATCATTTCATTGAAATAATATTTAGTATCTTTATTATGCTGCTTGAACTGTAGCTATAAATTAATAGGTGTCCCATCACCTTATAGTATCATCGCTAAGAACTTATGAAAGGATTATACACACCATCATTAGAGCATGATTCCTGTGGTATTGGCTGCATTGCTAATATAACCGGAGCTAAATCAAGTAACACTATTCAGGATGCACTAAGCATGTTGGAAAATATGGAACATAGGGGTGGCACGGGTAGCGATCCAGATTCTGGTGACGGTGCTGGTATACTTTTTCAGAATCCCCATTCATTTTTCAAAAGCATCGAAAAAGAACTTGATTTCAAAATCCCTGAATTCGGGCATTATGGTGTAGGGATGACCTTTTTCCCAAGAATAGAATCTGTGCGAAACTCCTGTAAGGAAGAAATGAAAGTAATAGCCAGTGAAATGGGGTTTGAAATACTAGGCTTTCGAACCGTTCCTGTAAATCACACAATACCAGGATCAGAGTCCAGACGTGTGGAGCCAATCATAGAGCAGGTATTTCTAAAACATAAAGAAGCAATTGACGAGGAGTTAGAAAGAAAGTTGTTCTTGTTTAGAAATTATTCTACGCATAAAATCAATGCAGAAGTCATTGGTAGCAACGGGGAGTTTTACTTCCCCAGCCTCTCTTATAAAGTAATCATATACAAGGGTCAACTGAGAACTGACCAATTGCGCTCTTTCTATCTAGACCTTCAAAATCCAGATTTGGAAAGTGCGTTAGCTGTGGTTCACTCACGATTTTCCACTAACACCTTTCCCAATTGGAAACTGGCACAACCCTTTAGGTATTTGGCTCATAATGGTGAGATCAATACCATTAAAGGAAATGTGACTAAAATGAAGTCGAAGGAAGCCATCATGAAATCGGCCTATTTCTCAGATGATGAGCTTCAAAAAATATTACCTGTAACCAACCCCTCTTACTCAGATTCTGCCAACTTGGATGCTTTGGTGGAAATGCTGACTATCAACGGTAGGTCACTTCCTCATGTAATGATGATGTTAGTACCTGAAGCCTGGCAAGATAATAAGTTGATGGATAAAGAGAGAAAGGCATTTTATAAATTTCACGCGGCACTCATGGAGCCATGGGACGGCCCCGCAGCCCTTATTTTTTCAGATGGTAATTCCGTGGGAGCTACTCTTGATAGAAATGGACTGCGTCCTGCCCGGTACTGCATAACAAAAGACGGACGATTGATAATCTCCTCTGAAGCCGGTGCATTGCCGATAGGTCCTGCAAACATCGAAAAGAATGGACGTATTCAACCGGGTAAAATGCTAATTGCTGATTTAAAGAAACAAGCCATTTTAGAGGATGATGAAATAAAAAAAGCAATCACCAGTAAGCAACCGTATGGTCAGTGGATTGAAGAGAACAGAGTCAAATTAAGACTCTTATCTCATTCTGATACTTCCACAGTTGAAGACGAAGAAGACCTATTAATACGACAAAAAGCTTGTGGTTACACTTCCGAGGATCTAAAACTCATTTTGAAACCAATGGCCGAAAAAGCTACTGAACCTATTGGTTCCATGGGAGCTGATACTCCGATAGCGGTCCTATCAAATCAGAGTCAACATATTTCGAATTATTTTAAACAGCTTTTTGCCCAGGTAAGCAATCCACCGATAGATCCTATTCGCGAGCGTATGGTTATGTCATTATTTACAAGGGTCGGTGAAAGCTTAAATATTTTAGAGGAAAGCTCAGCTCATACCAAACAAGTACATATCTCGCAACCAGTATTGCTCGATGAAGATTTAGAGAAATTCAAAAATCTGGATCACATTGATTTTAACTATGGGGTGTTAAACTCAACTTTCAACGCTGATGGAAAACCAGGTCGACTAGAACAAGGTTTGGATGACCTTTGTGCTATGGCTAAACGTGCTATAAAAGAAGGTAAAAAGGTACTCATCATCTCTGACAAAGCTGTCAATAAGGACCGAGCTCCCATTCCATCGTTAATTGCGACAGGTGCGGTACACCATTATTTAGTTAGAAATAACCTTAGAACTAAAGTTGGAATTGTGATTGAAGGAGGTGATATCTGGGAAACACATCATTTCGCTACTATTATTGGCTATGGGGCAAGTGCGGTTAACCCTTACTTGGCTATTGCCACCATCAGGCAATTACATGAACAGGGAAATATCGATAAGTCTATTTCTTACAAGGCTGCTCTAGCTAATTATCAACAGGCCATTGGATACGGTTTATTGAAAATTCTTTCGAAAATTGGCATTAGCACACTGCAATCGTATCAGGCAGCGCAAATTTTTGAGGCTTTAGGTATTAGTAAACGCGTAGTAGATCGATGTTTTACAGGAACGATCACCAGAATTGAAGGGCTTGACTTTGATGGTTTAGCAAAAGAAGTTTTGGTAAAACATGCCACGGCTTATCCAATCAACACAGAAAAACTTGAAATTGGCGGAGTATATCAATGGCGCCAACGAGGAGAGAAACACCTTTTTAATCCGGAGACAATCCATTTATTACAGCATTCTACCCAAACCAATAATTACGAAAAATATAAGAAATACGCTCAACACATCAATGATCAAACAGAAAATGCGCTGACCTTGAGAGGGTTATTAGCCTTTAGAAAAAGGGCACCTATCCCTTTAGACGAAGTTGAACCAATTGAAAATATTTTTAATCGATTTGCCACTGGGGCCATGTCATTTGGTTCAATCTCTCATGAAGCGCACAGCACCCTGGCCATTGCCATGAATAGAATAGGTGCTAAAAGTAATAGTGGTGAAGGTGGTGAAGATGAAGTACGCTTTAAAGTGAGTAAAAATGGTGATTGGGAGCGTTCTGCAATAAAGCAGGTAGCCTCAGGTAGATTTGGTGTAACCAGCAATTACCTGACGAATGCCGAAGAGCTACAAATAAAAATTGCTCAGGGAGCTAAACCCGGAGAAGGTGGGCAATTGCCGGGCCATAAAGTAGATGATTGGATAGGAAGAGTAAGACATGCCACTCCAGGGGTTGGATTAATCTCTCCTCCACCACATCATGATATTTACTCCATAGAAGATCTGGCTCAACTTATTTATGATCTAAAAAATGCCAATCGAAAAGCTAGAATTAATGTGAAACTAGTGTCAGAGGCTGGTGTGGGTACTGTGGCAGCAGGAGTTTCTAAAGCCAATGCTGATGTTGTGCTTATTTCAGGGGCAGACGGTGGTACCGGAGCCTCACCTATTAGCTCAATTAGGCATGCAGGTTTACCTTGGGAGCTTGGTCTGGCCGAAGCCCATCAAACACTGGTTAAGAACAATCTAAGAAATAGAATTACGGTTCAAACTGATGGCCAGATAAGGACTGGTCGTGACCTTGCCATTGCGACCCTACTAGGAGCAGAAGAATGGGGTATTTCGACCGCTGCGTTGGTAGTAGAAGGATGTATCATGATGCGTAAATGTCATCTAAATACCTGTCCAGTTGGTATCGCTACTCAAAACCCTGAACTCAGGAAACTGTTTACTGGAAATCCAGATCATGTAGTAAACTTCTTTACCTTTCTTGCGCAGGATCTTCGTGAAATTATGGCCTCGTTGGGCTTCAGAACCATCAACGAAATGGTGGGCAAAACGGAGGTTCTGAAGCTCAGAAATAATATTGATCATTGGAAATTAAAAGACCTTGATCTAACTCCTATTTTATACAAAGAATATACCCCTGATCGTATTGGTACTTACAAGCAAATTGAGCAAGAGCACAGGTTAGAAAATGTCCTTGATAGGCGAATTATAGAGCAATCGAAGGACTCCATTTTTAACAATAAGAAAATTGTCGCCTCTTTCTCCATTAAAAATACTGATCGATCTGTAGGTGCTATGTTATCCAACGAGATCAGCAAAGTACATGGCAGTGCGGGATTGAAAGAAAATACTTTAAAATTAGAATTTAATGGCTCAGCTGGCCAGACATTTGGAGCCTTCCTGGCTCCAGGTGTGAGCTTCACACTCAAAGGTGAGGCTAATGACTATTTTGGTAAGGGGCTTTCAGGTGGGGAATTGATCATTCGTCCTGATAACAGATCAACTTTCAATGCTTACAAAAATATCATCATTGGTAATGTGGCTTTTTATGGAGCTACCAGTGGTAAATCTTTTATCAATGGATTAGCAGGCGAACGGTTTGCAGTAAGAAATTCAGGTGCTGAACTGGTAGTGGAAGGTGTTGGAGATCATGCCTGTGAGTATATGACGGGTGGTAGGGTCGTAGTTCTGGGTAAAACGGGAAAAAACTTTGCAGCTGGAATGAGTGGTGGCATAGCCTACATATTTGACCAAGCGAAATCTTTCGAAAAACGATGTAACTCCGGTATGGTCAGTATTGAGAAGCCTGGAGAAGACGATTTAAGGTATGTCAAGCAGATGTTGAAGGATCACGCTCTAAAGACGGAAAGTACGATAGCTGAAGTAATTTTGAGTGACTGGGAAAATGCAACAGAAGGCGTCATAAAAGTTATTCCACATGAATACAAAGCTATTCTCGAACAGAAGAAGGAAATTAAAGAATCAAAAGTAGCATAATGGGAAAGTTAGATGGGTTTTTAACGATAGATAGAGAGCTGCCAAGTTCAAGAGATCCAAAAGAACGAATTGGTGATTTTAAGGAGATATATGATGAATTTGCTGAAGAGAAAACAAAAGATCAGGCAGCAAGATGCATGGATTGTGGAATCCCATTTTGCCACAGCGGTTGTCCTCTGGGAAATATCATTCCTGAATTTAATGAGGCAGTATACAATGAAGATTGGAAAGAGGCCATTGAGATTTTGGAGTCTACTAACAATTTTCCGGAGTTTACCGGTAGAATATGTCCAGCGCCATGCGAAGCCAGCTGCGTATTAGGCATAAATAAGCCTCCAGTAGCCATTGAACATATTGAAAAATCAATAGTTGAAAAAGCCTTTGAACTTGGACTGATAAAAGCAGCTCCACCCAAACATAGAACAGGAAAAACAGCGGCCGTTATTGGGGCTGGCCCTGCAGGACTAGCATGTGCAGATCAGTTAAACAAAGCCGGACATAGCGTCACTGTTTATGAACGCGATAGCCGTATAGGCGGACTTCTACGCTATGGTATTCCAGATTTCAAATTGGAGAAGTGGGTGGTAGAACGAAGAGTCGCTCTCATGATAGAGGAAGGCGTTGAATTTAAAGTTAATACTGAAGTAGGCAAAGATATTAGTGGTCAGGAAATAATAGATAGCTATGATGTCATTGTTGTTTGTACCGGAGCAACTATTCCAAGAGACTTAGATATTCCTGGACGACAAGCCAAGGGAGTTCATTTTGCCATGGAGTTTCTAACTCAACAAAATAAAAAAGTAGCCGGTGATACCATTAGCCAAAAGGATATCATTTCAGCGAAAAACAGACATGTGGTCGTCATCGGTGGCGGAGACACCGGTTCTGACTGTATTGGCACCTCTCATCGTCAAGGCGCAAAGTCAGTGGTACAGTTAGAATTGCTGCCTCAACCTAAGACTGAAAGGACAGACGAAGACCCTTGGCCATTATGGCCTATGACTTTGCGTACTTCAAGTAGCCATGAAGAAGGTGGTGAAAGACAATGGTCAGTACTTACAAAGGAATTTATTACCAATGATCATGGACAGGTAGAAAAAATAAAACTGGTTCCAATCGAATGGTATGAGGAAGACGGGCGAATGAAGTTCCGTGAATATGAGGATAAAAGTTATTTAATTGATTGTGATTTAGCATTATTAGCTGTGGGCTTCACTACCCCAGAACATCCCGTTTTGAAGCAGTTTAATGTTTACCTAACAGATAATGGATTGATAGAATCAAACAATTACAAAACTAACCGAACAAAAATATTTGCTGCAGGAGATGCGAGAAGAGGTCAGTCTTTAGTTGTTTGGGCTATCTCTGAAGGTAGAGAAGCAGCCTTTCAAGCTGATAAGTTTTTAATGGGGACTAGTAAATTAGAGAAAAAGTCTAGTAGCATGACAGAAGTTAGTAGTATTTAGAAAAATAAGTGCTGGCATGTACCGGAACTTTGATTTTCTTAATCTCTTTATAACGCACTAAAGTATGAAAGTCAAAATCCACCCACATCATCAAGTAGGAATCAACAACTTAGTAGCTGAATATGAAAACGATTCAAGGTTTCAAGCTTTGATCATTGGTGGTTCTGTAGCCAAAGGGTGTGCCCGTGATGACTCAGACATTGATTTTTTGATTGTTGCAAGTGACAATGAATTTAAAATTAGACGGCAAAAGGGTGATCTATTTATAAACAGAACTGACCTTACAGACTACAAGGGTGGTTTTGTAGATGGTAAAATTATCGATATGGCATACCTGAAAAAGGGAACGAACCATCCCGTGCTGCTTTTGATGGTGCGTTTACGGCCTTTTCTAAAAATGGAAATGTAAAGCAGATCATAAAACTCATCAATAACTACCCTGAGAGATTGAGAAGCGATAAACTAAAATCTTTTTATTCCATGGCTTTCATACAACATTGGCTCATGGGTGAGGCTGAGAGACACAACAACTTATACACCAAAAGCAGAGCAGCTTCTCAACTCGTCTTATTTGCAGGCAGGTTGGTACTGGCCTACAATCGTATCTTTTTTCCTTACCACAAGTGGTTTTACGAATACTTGAAGCGGTGCCCTAAAAAACCCAAAGGATTGATTGATAAGATGAACTTGGTGTTAAGTGAGCCAACTACTCAAAACGCCACTGGCCTTTTTAAAAGCGTTCAGGAATTTCATGACTGGCAAGTACCTGATATAGAAGCATTTTTATGGTTTATGGAAGAGGTCGAATGGAGCTGGATGGATGATAAAGCATGCCTTGAAGATTGGTAAAACTAAAAGACCGCGAACTAAATGTTTTATAATTAACTCATGTAAAATGAACCATCTAAGCATCCGAAATCGATATTTTTTATTTGTTTTTCTTTTCACTTTCACATCAATCTGTTATTCCCAGAAAATGGAATCTAACAATATGATCACTAAATCCGAAATACGTCTTACTGATGAAGGCTATCGTATATTTCTGAATGGAGAGATTTTCTATGTAAAAGGGGCCGGTGTAGATATTCGTAATGGAAGCCTTGAAGCATTAGCTGATCATGGTGCCAATTCATTTAGAACCTGGAGTACCGAAAACGGTAGAAAAGTTTTAGACAAAGCCCAAGAACTTGGCTTAAAAGTAATGATGGGCATTTGGGTTGGGTTGGAACGTCATGGTTTTGACTACAACAATAATGAATCTGTTAAAAGACAACTTAAGAGCATTCGCAGGAGAGTGATTGAATTGAAGGATCATCCTGCTTTAATGGCATGGGGAATAGGTAATGAATTAAACTTACTATCAAAAAATCCTAAAGTATGGAATGCGGTAAACCAAATATCTAAAATGATTCACAAAATAGATCCGAATCACATTACCACTACGTCTTTATCTGGAATGGACAAAAAGGATGTGGATTTGATAGCCAAGAGAGCTCCGGATTTAGATTTTTTAAGTGTTCAGATGTATAGAGCTATTGAGATTCTCCCTGAGTCTATTGAAAAATCAAATTATAAGGGACCACTAATGGTAACCGAATGGGGTGCAACTGGTTATTGGGAAGTAGGTAAAACCAAATGGGGAGCACCTCTGGAAAATAATAGTTCAGAAAAAGCAGATTTCTATCTAAGTCGCTACAAGAAATCTATTGCAGCTCAATCACAACAAGTAATGGGCTCTTTTGTATTCCTATGGGGCCAAAAACAAGAAAGAACGCCTACGTGGTTCGGTATGTTCATGCGTGATGGTAATGAAACAGAATCGGTTGATGCCATGCATTACGTTTGGAATGGCGAATGGCCCTCAAATCGTTCTCCTCGATTGATTGATTTTACCATAGAAGAGAAGAGGGCGATCGATAATATTAAGCTGAAAGCTGGTGATAGCTACTTCACAAGAGTAAAGGTAAATGACCCTGATAATGATCAATTAACCTATCATTGGGAAATAATGAGAGAAAGTACGTCAAATAAAACAGGTGGAGATGCGGAGTCTATTCCAGCAATTATTGATGGTTCATTTTCAGAGAATGCCGCTGCCACTACCAATTTTGTAGCTCCCTCTTATTCGGGAGCATATCGCCTATTTGTCTATATAAAAGATGGTAACCATCATACAGCCCATGCCAACATCCCATTTTGGGTAGATAAGTAGATCTGCTGCTTCGAAAGCAATTTTTATATTAACACTAGAGATACGTACGCAGGCAAAGACAGCCAGGCTAGTTTTTAACTGGAACTAGTAAATTAGAGAAAAAATCTAGCATAATGATTGAAATTTCTAATGTGCGGCTACAAGGTCAATAAAAAATATCTACTTAAAAAATTCCCAGGAAAAGGTGGCTGGACCTATGCCCAAATACCTGAAATCCCTCAAGATAGACAAGCCCATTTCGGCTGGGTGAGAGTCAATGGAAGCATAGATGATTACCCGCTAAAAAAATACAAACTTATGCCCATGGGTAACGGTCAACTGTTTCTACCAGTCAAAGCGGCAATCAGGAAAAGGATAGGAAAAGAAGCAGGTGATATGGTACATATTGTTTTAGAAATAGATCATACTCCCCTGGAACTCTCTGAAGAACTTAAGGCATGCTTCGATAATGAACCAAAAGAAGTTCTCGCTTTATACAATACACTTACACAAGATGAGCAAAAAGCTTTTTTTGACTGGATTTACAATGTCAAATCAGAAGAAAAAAAAGTCAATCGAATTATTGAAATGATGGATAAACTAGCTGCTAAAAAGAAGTTTTATACTAAATAATACCAAAAAGGCCAGTTCAAAATTAATGATCTGTGAAGAGTACTTCGGCCATTTGTTCAGCTATCTTCAAAGTTGAGGGTTGTGCAAAGGGTTTCTGAAACTCATTAAACCAGTAAACCATCTGTTCTTTTTTTTCATTCTCAATAAAATGAGTAGTTCCTGGTAAAACACAAAGTTGAGCTAAAGGTAATGCTCTGAATAACTCGATAGTGTGGTCCAGGCGTACAGCATCCCTATCACCAACCATAAGCATTACGGGAACAGTCACTTTTTTCAACTCTTCCATTGGAATAGGTTTTTGATCATACATCAACTTGATATGCTTTCTTGTAATGGGATCCTTAATCTTTTTATAGTCAGACATAATCTCAATTAGTCGTGGTTCCAGTCCATCAATTCTTGCATTTGCGCCAGAAAGAAGCATACGATCTATCTTATTAGTATGGGAATAACCAAGTATGAGTCCCAAAATACCACCATCACTATGTCCCCAGATTGAATACTTATCGTACCCAAGGTATTCCATGAGATTATAAGCATCTTCTGCTAAATCAAAATAATCAAGGTCTTCGTCCGGACAAGAACTCTGTCCATGACATCTGGCATCCATTGCTATCACCAAATGATCAGTAGCAAATTCCTTGACCATATGATGCTTGCCTTTAGCTGATCCGCCATTGCCATGTAATATAAGTAAAGGTTGTCCTTCCCCAAATACCTCATAATATGTTGTACCCCAGTCTGTTTCTAGGTAATAACCCATCCCTTCCAATCCATTAATATCAACTTTATGCTGCGCATGAAGAGAAAAGGTTAAACATATGCAGAGTACTATTATTGCTATTTTTCTCATATTATCACCTTTATAGGTAGATAAATCTAGACGAAAATTGTACTATAAAATTGGATAAATCGGACAGAAGCTAATAATCGATTAAATCTGAGTCCCATAAAATAGTGCAGGAATGACAAGGTCACTCTTGCCAAGTAACCTCTTTAGTGATTATTCGTAAATACTGGCTGATTTAAGCTTGAAAGCTGTCAAGAGAAACCCTACCTAAATTGACTAAATCAGAACAATTTAAATTAATCGAATTCACTCCTCAGGACGAGATTGTATCTCGATACATAGAGAAGTATCAATATTATCAAATTGAGAAAGAAACATGGATAAAAAGCTTGCCTAATGCACGACTTGATTGTTGGTTTATTTTTGAAGGGGCATTGAACATCTGGGATGAGTCAAAAAAATGTTTTTGCACAGCTCCAGTAAATGGTGGTTATCCGGCTACAAATTCATCCCTTCTTTTCCATATACCGAAAAAACTTAGCTGTATTAATATCAAATTATATCTTAACTCTTTGACCATTCCTTTTTTTAGGTACTTATATCCGGCAAATCCGTTCTTAAATCTTTCCAAATGTTATAATCATACTCTTCAAATTAATCAAAAGAACGTATATACCCAAGGTTCACTTAATATTAAGTATTTGGACAAATGGGCACTGCAATTAATCTCAACAGCCCAATCTGACATAACCATAGAGTCTTTAGTGGAAATCATCCATAAGCAGAAGATAATTAGTGTAAAGGAACTGTCGGCAGAATCTAATCTTTCTTCCAGGAATTTGCAAAGGGTTACTAAAAAAGCCTTCAACTTAAGTCCAAAGGAACTTCTCACTGTTTTCAGGTTTAGTCAAACTACTTCTTATTTGAAAGCCAACCCTCAGAAGGCATTTATCGATGCCCTTTCTTTTGGTTATTATGATCAGTCCCACTTTATTAGAGAATGTAGACGGATTTCAGGATCACCTCCAAAAGAACTCTTCTCAAATATGACATTTTCTACCTCTGATCTGATGATTCTTGATTAGTTTCCCCATTCAACTGGAAATGATGGATAAGCTGGCAGCTAAAAAGAAATTCTATGAGTAAATCCTACAAAATACTTTGGCTTTACGAAGTAAAAAAAGATATGGATGAGATCTTCCTAAAAGAATATGGACAAAATGGGTCATGGCTCAGTTGTTCTCAAGATCTAAGCACTACCAAGGATCAATCATACATATAAATTCATATGAGTCTCTTTCATATCTTGTCATTGATCAATGGTCGAGCAAAGAGAATTATGAGACTTTTTTGAAACGAAACAAAGTCTCTTACGAAGAGTTATCATCTCAATTTGAGTATTTGTACATAAAAGAATGTTTGATTGGTTCTTTTTTGGAAATTTAAATCGTTTGCAGCTATTTTTTAAACCTATTTATTTCTAATTATATCATAAATTTCATAAACTGGTATTTATTTTAACCACTACATTGAAATTATGAGCCAGCCTCTAGGAAGTAAGGTCAATTTTATAGCCTTATCCATTTTAGTTCTTATCTCTTTACTGTTTAGTGCCGAATATCAAATTATTGGCAACACTGAGTCAATTGACACCGGTGATACAGCATGGATGATTGTATCCAGCGCCTTTGTGTTATTAATGACACCTGGACTCGCCTTCTTTTATGGAGGAATGGTTAATAAGAAGAATGTTATATCAACGATGCTTCAAAGTTTTGTGGCATTGGGTGTGATAAGTATACTATGGGTTATCGTAGGATTCAGCCTGTCTTTTGGTGATAGTATTGGAGGTATTATTGGAAATCCCCTTACCTATTTCAACTTTAAGAATGTCACTGTTTCGCCTAATCCTGATTTTTCAGAGACTATCCCCTTTTTACTGTTTGCATTATTCCAGTTGAAGTTTGCCATCATCACTCCCGCACTCATCACTGGGAGTTTTGCAGAACGAATTAGGTTCAGAAGCTACATACTTTTTATGATTCTTTTCTCTTTGTTTATCTACGCACCATTGGCTCATATGACCTGGCACCCGGATGGGTTATTCAGAAATTGGGGAGTGCTAGATTTCGCAGGTGGTACGGTAGTACATATGTCAGCAGGATTTGCTGCATTAGCGGGCTCAATTTATTTAGGTAAAAGAAAGAAAGAATTAGAAGAGCCTGCTAATATTCCATACGTCATTTTGGGTACCGGACTACTTTGGTTTGGCTGGTTTGGGTTTAATGCCGGCTCAGCTCTTGGCGCCAATACAGACGCAGTAATTGCCTTTGCCAATACCAACCTAGCCTCTGCAGCCAGTATGATCACCTGGATATTCTTTGATCGTTTTAGAAATAAAAAAATGTCGGCATTGAACGCTTGTATTGGAGCCATAGTAGGACTTGTAGCTATTACACCTGCTGCTGGTTTTGTGACGCTTGGCCAGAGTATATTCATTGGGTTTTTTGCGGCTATTATAAGCAATTTGGCAATTAGCGTTAACAAACGATCAAAAGTTGATGATACGCTAGACGTATTCCCTAGTCATGGTGTAGGAGGAATTGTTGGCATGTTATTAACCGGAGTTTTAGCCAATGAAGTCGGACTGATTCATGGTGATGTTACCACTTTCCTTTATCATCTATTGGCCCTAGTTATCGTTGCCATCTTCACTTTTGCCGGCAGCTGGATTTTATATAAAATCACAGACGTACTTATTCCTGTCAGGGTAAGAGAAGATCAAGAAGAACGTGGGTTGGACGACTCTCAACATGGTGAAGCATTTTAACCCAGAGATACACTCAACCTGTAAACCCGGTGCCACGCTGAACTTCTTAGTGTGGCACTTTTCTTTTATCGATGTTAAATAAATAATTAAGCATCAAAGCTTGAACTCTGCATTTTAGTTAGATTTAACTATGGATGCTGATCTGCCGAATAGACTAAAACAAATACCGGAACTCTCAGAAGTACCTGATAAACAAATTCAATGGTTGCTGGATAATGCTACATGCCTTTCCCTGAAAGAAGGTGAATTCTTATTTAGAAAGGGAGATCCTATCGATACCATGAGTATTATCCTATCCGGAAGTTTTTCTATCAAAGTTGAGCAAAACGGCAACTACCGATTTGTAAGTAAGATTGAAAAAAATTCGATCACTGGAAACTTACCCTATTCAAGAGCTACCACAGCCACCGGGTTTGCTGAAGCTAATGAATCCTCTGAAGTCGTAGTCTTACATAAGAGCAAATTCAAAGAGATGATTCACAAATGTGATGAGCTAACCACAGCCCTCGTGCATGTTATGAGCACTAGAATTAGAGAGTTTACCAAACTTCAGCAGCAAAATGACAAGATGATGGCCTTGGGTAAGCTATCAGCAGGACTTTCACATGAGCTGAACAACCCATCTGCAGCTGTAGTAAGAAGCGCAAGATCCTTAAAAAAACACCTATCGTTTCTACCAGATCATTTCAAAAATGTTATCAAAATTCGTATTGATGATGATGCTGTAGATGCAGTAAACAAAATTGTTTTTGACAAAGCTCAACAGGGGGAGGTTACTCTACCTTTATCTGAGAGATCCGATAGAGAAGATGATATTGCCGAGTGGTTAGAGGTAAATGGCTTTGATGATGGTTATGAAATAGCTGAAGGTTTCGTAGATTTTAATTTTTCTGTGGAAGAGCTAGAAAAGGTCAAAAATCTAGTGAGCAAAAAAGATTTGATTCCGATTTTGAATTGGTTAAATCAAGTGCTTACCACCGAAAAACTGGTGAATGAGATTGAGGATGCTTCACAGAGGATAAATGATCTGGTATTGTCTGTGAAGAGTTACACCCACATGGATCAAGCTCCGGAGAAACAGCCAATGGATATTCATAAAGGTATCAAGAATACGTTGACAATGTTGAAGCACAAAGTCAACAAAAATAATATCGAAGTGGTAACACAATTTGCAGATCTGCCTGAAGTATCACTGTTTGTAAGTGAGATGAATCAGGTTTGGACTAACCTGATAGATAATGCCATTGATGCCATGGATAATGGAAATCAAAGAGTGCTTACCGTTGAGACCTTGAAGGACGGTGAGTTTGTCAATGTCAATATCTCAGATAGTGGAAAGGGTATACCTGAAGATATACAAGGGCAGATATTCGATCCTTTTTTCACGACAAAACCTATAGGTCAGGGCACTGGTTTAGGGTTGGATGTAGTAAAGCAAATTGTTAATCAACACAATGGTTCAATAAAAGTAAAATCTAAACCTGGAGAAACAACCTTTATGGTTTGCGTGCCAATTAAGTAGAGAATGAAAAAACCAATAATATTAGCCGTTGACGATGACCCTTCTGTTTTAAGAGCTGTCACCAGAGATTTACGTGATGCATATAAACGTGACTATCGGGTTATGGCTACCGAATCGGCAAATGAGGCGTTGGAAACATTAAAAGATCTTAAGAACAAAGGTGAAAATGTAGCCCTTTTTTTAAGTGATCAGAGAATGCCTGAAATGTTGGGTGTTGAGTTTTTAGAAAAGGCCAAATCTTATTATCCTGAAGCAAAGCGAATATTGCTAACCGCCTATTCAGATACTGATGCGGCTATTAAAGCCATCAACGAGGTACAGCTTGATTACTACCTGATGAAGCCCTGGGATCCCCCGGAGGAAAAGTTGTATCCTGTACTTAATGATCAGCTAGAAGAATGGTTGGCGAATTTCAAACCCGAGTTTGAAGGAATAAAAATAGTTGGGTACCAATGGTCTCCTAAATCTCACGCTATAAAGGATTTTCTATCCGGCAACCTGATTCCCTATCAATGGCTGGATGTAGAAACCAGTGAAAAAGGAAAAGAGCTCTTGAAGCTCAACAATATTGACTCAAAGGATGTCCCGGCTGTTTTCTTTACTGATGGGCAGCATCTCGTTAATCCGGAGCTCACCGATATTGCTCAAAATGTTGGACTCAATGCTATTGCACAGCAAAAAATGTATGATGTGGCTATCATCGGGGCGGGTCCCTCTGGGCTTGCGGCTGGTGTATACGGTGGCTCAGAAGGGTTGAATACCTTACTTATTGAAAAACGAGCTCCTGGTGGCCAGGCAGGTACAAGTTCAAGAATTGAGAACTATTTAGGTTTTCCAAAAGGACTGAGTGGCTCAGAGCTGTCACGAAGAGCAATTACCCAGGCCACCAGATTCGGAATAGAATTTTTATCTCCATTGGAAGTGGTAGGAATAACACTCAAGGAAAGCTATAAGATTCTCAAGCTAGCCAATGGCGATGAAATTAATGCTAAAAGCATTGTCATCACTACTGGAGTCAATTATCGAACGTTAGACGCCAAGGGTTTATCAGACTTCACTGGTGCGGGAGTCTACTATGGTGCAGCAAATACTGAAGCTAATGCCTGTAAAGGGCAAGATGTATATATAGTGGGTGGTGGAAATTCAGCAGGCCAGGCAGCCATGTACCTCGCAAACTTTGCCAAAAAAGTAACCATTATGGTTCGCAAACCTGACTTGAGTAGCAGCATGTCACAATATCTAATTGATCAGATATCAGGGACAGAAAATATCGAAGTGCTTGGCCACAGTGAGGTGATTGAAGCCAAAGGAGATGATCGCCTGGAACAGCTTGTGATTAAGAATACAGAAACTGATGAAGAAAAGACTGTTGGCGCTGCGGCACTTTTAATATTTATTGGAGCCAAACCTTATACAGATTGGCTCGAATTAGATATCATCAAAGATGAAAAAGGTTTTGTGGAGACTGGTAATGCACTATCGCGCTATGACGATTTCAAAAAAATATGGAAGCTGGACCGTGAGCCTTTTCTTCTGGAAACATGCAGTCCCGGGATATTTGCCGCGGGGGATGTTAGAGCAGGTGCAATGAATCGAGTTGCTTCTGCAGTGGGCGAAGGTGCGATGGCCATTAAGTTTGTGCATGAATATTTAGCTGATAATTAATCGAGTTATGTTAAAAGAAAAAAACTGTGAGCATCTGGAAAGTTTTGAGAGAAAAGAACCTCAAAACTATGAATGTGATGAATGTGTAAAAACAGGAGATCGATGGGTTCATCTGAGAACCTGTCAGGAGTGTGGCACTACCTTATGCTGCGATTCATCACCAAATAAACATGCCTCAAAGCATGCAGCCCTTCACGATCACCCAGTAGTTATATCAGCGGAGCCAGGCGAAACATGGGCGTATTGCTATGTGCACCAAGAGCTTAAGATGCGGTAATAATGAAGCGGAGAGAATTCTCAAAGAAATTGCTTACAGCCGTTGCCAGCTATTCCTTGATACATTCGGCTTTTGGCTCTTATGCTTTTAGTAAAAAAATTAGCCCTATTCTATCACATTGGTCGACTCGATTAAATGAATACAGCTTGGATTTAAAACATGGGGAAATCTCTCCTAGTGAATGGCAAACCTTTGTGGAGGAGCTTTATGAAAAGGTTTCTATCGAAGAAGTATTAAAATTCATCGATTTCGACCAATTAATAAAAGGGTTTGAATATCCTGATTTAGGAGTGAAAACAAAGCCTGTCAAATTTCCCAAACTCACTCAACTTCCGGAGGATACCACTTTTGTCAAGAAGATTTTTGGCATGAAAAAAGACAGAGCTATAATACCACATGGTCATAGTAATATGGTATCAGCTCATTTAGTGCTAAAAGGTGAAATGCACCTTAGAAACTATGAGAAAATCGCCCAGGAAAAAGAATTCCTAATAATCAAACCAACGGTGGACAAAATCATTTCCATTGGCGAAAGTTCCTCCATATCAGACGAAAAAGATAATATACATTGGTTTATTGCTAACTCTGAAACCGCTTTTACATTTGATGTTATTATGCTCGACTTGAAAGATAAGCCTTATGACATCCACAACATAGATATTTATGAGGGCGAAAAATTAACAGATAATAAGCTTCGCGTCCCCATACTCGATATTGATAATGCATTAAAAAAATACGGCAAACATCATCACTAGTCTGCAGAACATTACAAAGCCGTCATCTTCCCAAGTTCAGAATCCCATACCTTTAGTCGTAGGCAAGCATAGATATCTTTAGGTTTTAGTGTTGTAGTCTTTGGGTTTTGAAGCTCTTTGATTTGCTTCATCGCTTCTTTCAGTCTATAAAAAGGGATGTTATGATTAACATGATGAACATGATGGTAGCCAATATTTCCGGTAAACCAGTTCATGACCGGATTCATCACCAAAAAACTGGTTGAATCAATAGCCGCTTTGAAGTAGTCCCATTCCTTATTATTCTTAAAAGTTGCATCAGGAAAATTATGTTGGGCATAAAAGAGGTATGAGCCAATACCGTTTGCAATAACAAAGGGAATAATCCATGTTAAAAATAAGGCAGATACCCCTCCAAAATTATAAATGGCAACACCTATAGCCACATGGACTATAAGCGCAATAAACGAGTCCCAATGCTTCTTTGGGCTAATGACGATTGATTTCACATTAAAATCAAGAATGAACAAGGTGATATATCCACAAAAAATGGTTAAGGGATGCCTGGCAGCAAGGTATTTTAACTTTTCTTTTTTAGTGAGTTTTTGGAATTCAATTTTAGATAGTAACGGATATGAGCCAATTCCACTGTTAGATAGTTTGGAGTTGTTATTATGGTGATGATCATGTGTCCGCTTCCAAATATTAGGCGGAGCCAAAATAAATATGCCAAAAATGGTCATGATCAACTTTCCAAGCTTTGAATTCTTTAGTATGGCCTCATGCTGATAATCATGATAGATCACAAAGAATTTAATCATCAACAACCCTGTGATGACACTAAACCCTGCCTTTAAACTCCAATGAAATGCATAGTAACTGGCTGCAAAAGAAAGTAATAGTAGTATTAGAGTTGAGATAGTATGATACCAGCTTTTCTTAACATCTTCGACAGCAAACTTCCTACTCTCCAGTACCAGCTCTCTTCGGCTTAACGGTTCACTCGGCCGGGTAATTTCACTACTTGATTCCACTTTCATTAAATACAACTATAAAGAACAAATATAAGATTAATTCACAGGACGCTTATGTTTCCACCTTCTATGAGACCATAACCAGGTCTCCGGGCGCTCCCTTATTCCTTGTTCTAACAGTTTATTAAACGCTAGTGTTATTTCCAAATCAGAAGTTTCTTTCGGCTTATCAAAAAGTAATGTAGGTACCACCTCATAGTATCCTCGTTTTACACGTTGCACATCCATATATACCACTGCATAATCAAGCATCTTTGCAATTTTTTCAGGACCATTAAATACCGGAGTATCCTGGTTCAAAAAGTTCATCCATACAGCAGTATTAACCGGAGTTGGTGCCTGATCTGCAATTAATGCTGTAGCACTGATTGTTTTCTTATTCGAAATCATGTTTCGAAGTGTATCTTTTCTGGGCACAATTTTAGTGTTAAACTTTGTCCTTGAACCACTAAAAAGTCTTTCAAAATACTTATTTGAAAGTGGTTGGTATACCACATATAATTGATGCTTATAATTTAGTGAAAAACCAGGGCCTGCCCATTCCCAATTCCCTAAATGCCCCATGACAATAATGATACTTTTACCCTGCTCATACAACCTATCCATCATTTCAACCTCATGCATCTTCACTCTTTTACGAACATCTTTCTCACTCCATGTTATTGTCTTCAGCGATTCAAAAATCAGATCGCAGAGGTACTTATAATACTCCTTAGTGATCTTGGCTATCTCTTCATCACTTTTCTCAGGAAACGCCTTTTGTAGATTTTCTTTTACTACTTTCTTTCGGTAGCCCACTACATAATATAATAATAAATACAGACCACTTGACATACCATACACCAGCCAAAAAGGCCCCGATGAAACGAGATATATAATAGGTATTAAAATGTAGTATAAAAGTGCAGCCATGTAAAGCGTAGTCTGGTGTTGACCTTATTCCCCGCAAAAGTACCTAACTAACTGAACTTTTTAGCCTACATGGAAAACTAGCACAATTGATTTTAAAAAATCTCTGTTGAATCCTTGAAGGTCAATACTGAAATTTGACTTAAAAAAGTATCATCTCTTTCGCAAGGCCAACACATTGCCCAGAATGATAAGTGACATACCAAAAACAGCAGAAAGTGTCACGTGATAGCCCTCAAATATGGTTGAAATGGTTAGAGCTATAATAGGCACTACAACAATAACATAAGCCCCTTTATCTGCTCCGATTTTACCAAGCAAGGTGAGATATGTACTAAATGCTATAATAGATCCAAATATGGAAAGGTAGGCTAATGATATCAAATAAGAGTTAGAAGTATCAAAAGCTATAGGCTTGCCCATTATCAATGCAATGATCATCATCATTGCACCTCCATATAGCATCCCGAAAGTATTTGTTTGAATAACCGGGAGTTTCTTACCCTGATTAAAGGCTGAAGTAATATTACCCAAAGAGGCGAAAAGCACCCCGCTCAAACAAAGCACCAACCCAAGAAAGGTTTCATCTTCAAAGGTGAGAGCCTGCAGTTCTTGTTGGAAGATAAATATAGTCCCAATCACTCCTAAAATTGCTCCATAGATAACCTGTTTCTTTATCTTGTTTTTAAGTATTAAAGCATTGAATATAATGTTCATGAATACCAAAGTAGAAAATGCAATGGCTACCAAAGCACTGCTGATATAGGTTTCAGAGATATACACCAACCAATAGTTACAGCCGAAAAGTAATAGTCCCTGTAAAATCATAAACATGTGCTGCCTAAAGCTGAACTTCAATCCAAGCTTTTTAATACCGCAGTATGCTAATAGAATTACACCACTAATTAAAAAACGATAACTGACCGATAGAATAGGGTCGACCTTACCTAGCTGAAAGGTGATGACATACCATGTGGAACCCCAGATAAGGGCTGGTATAAGAAATAGAAAAAAATTGTTTGATTTCACGTGCGCCAAACTTAGCCAAGTCCTACAACATTAAACTCAACCAGAAGCAACAATTAAATGGGTCCAGTTCAAAAGAATCACTTTTTTATCTTCAAGTAGAACCACTTTAAACAATCATAAAATGAAGGTTTTTTACATCTTTCAAATTATTTATTCTCCTTAGTGTGATTTTCTATTATCTCTTGCGAATAATGATTCGAAGTTAATAGCCAAGTGAAGTGAAAATGCAATGACTCAAGAAGAAGCCTTTGTACAGTTTTTAGAAAATTATAAACCCCTTATTATTAAGGTGGCTAGTTCGTACTTTTCAGTTTCTATTGAAAGAAATGATCTCATTCAAGACATCATTCTACAACTATGGAAGTCGTTTCATAAGTATGATAGCTCATTTGAAAGCTCGACTTGGGTCTATAAAGTAGCATTAAATGTATCCATTTCCAATCTTCGAAAGTCAACAAAAAGAGCCAATATCATAAAAGAGTATCGGGCTGATCATGAATTAATTCATTGGCAAGATTATGCAGTAGATGAAAAACTTACGCAATTACACAAAGCTTTGGACAAACTAGACCCCTTTGATAAGGCAGTAATGATCTTAAAATTAGAAGGGAAAGCTGAGCAAGAAGCGGCAGATATATTAGGCATTAGTAAAACTAACTATGCTACGAAGGTCAGCAGAATTAAAAGTAAACTTAAAACTCAATTGAAACAATAAGAATATGGAATTCAAGGAATTAGAATCATTATGGCTGAATACGGGCAACTCAATAGATACCAATGTTCTGCTAAATAGAAAAATGATTAAGGAACTCACTTACAAAAAAGTAAAGTCAGGTCTTATAGAAATTAGAGTGACTTCTTATATTGAATTAATAGTAGCCTTATTTTGGACTAACTATCTAATAACATTTCTTCTAGATCATCTACAGGAATTTAGATTTATACTACCTGCAATCATCCTTCTGGGAATTACGATATTTTCCACGGTGTTGAGCGTCAAAAAGTTGGCAGCCTATCATTCTATACGGGCGGATGAAACTATTGTAAAAACTCAAAAGCTATTGTTGAGTCTGAGGAAATTGGAGAAAATGGATGTGAGATCCATCCTGATTATCATTCCTTTATTTTCAGCCCCATTTTTTATTGTTATTGCCAAGGCCTGGTTCGATTTCGACCTTTACGTATTTTCAAGTGCTTTGGCAAATTATACGGCTGGGAGCTTGGTCGTGGCTGTTATACTATTCTTTGTTTTAGACAGATTTAGCTATCAGACAATAGATCAGTCTATCGAACAGCTGGATAAGTTTAAATAAGTTACTCATTCACTGGATCCGGATATATTTACTATTTAGGTTCCAGTGACATTACATATTCATGCGCTTTATCCATAAAAGAAGATAGCAGTTCAATATCACTGAGCATGGACTCAGGTATTAGTACGTAGCCTTTCATCACCGCTCCATATGATTTAAATACATCAGCGTCATACTCTTTTTTGAATTGCTCCCCATCTTCTTTAGAAAGACGAATGCCTAGCTGGGCATCCTTATTGAGTTGCGAAAACATATGCCCATTGGCAGAAGTGTATGGCATTGTTTTCCCTTTTACATCATATCTATCACTCCTATCTGTTACTTGTATATAAATCTGTTTTACTTCTTCATAATTCATGAGCATCAAGTTGGTAACAATTAAATTTATAAATCTCTACATTGATGACCAAAATCATAGACGTAAGGGGATCAACATCAAAGTATCTATTAAATTGAATTATTATAATTGAAGAAAGAATAACCCATTATGCCACGTCCTACAAACAAACAGGAGCTTTTGGATTTAAGTCAGCTCAATTTTGAAAAGCTATTGACATACATTGATGCTCTGCCCGAAGGGCAAAAGCAAAAAGAATTCCCATCAGGGTATCTAAATAGAAATATACGAGATGTGCTTGCTCATTTACACCATTGGCACCAAATGACTCAAGATTGGTATAAGGTAGGAATGACAGGGGAAAAGCCAGATATTCCTGCAAAAGGATATACATGGAAAACGACACCCGACCTAAATCGGGAAATTCAAAAACAATATAAAAACATAACCATCAACGAAGCTCAAAGCTTTTTTGAATCCTCTCATAAATCAACCCGAGCATTAATCGAAAGTCATACTAACGAAGAGCTGTTCGAGAAGAAACGCTATAAATGGACGGGTACAACTTCTATGGGCTCTTATTTTGTCTCTGTGACTTCAAGTCATTACGATTGGGCATTGAAGCTCATTAAAAAGTGCCTTAAATAGTTATTGCATAAAAGCATTCTGGCAGACATCATCATTTGATAATTCTTTTACATTTTTGATGAAAGTAAAATGTTATGGCACGAATTGAAGTAAAGCAGTATGATGATGCCACAGGCAGGCTTAAAGAAATTTATGATGATTTGATCAAATCGCGTGGTAAGCTGGCGGATGTTCATACCATTCAAAGTCTAAGACCAGAAAGTATCGTAGCCCATATGGATTTGTATATGGAGATCATGTACTCAAAGTCAGAGCTTAGTAGAGCAGAACGAGAGATGATTGCGGTAGTGGTATCTAAAGGAAACGAATGTATATACTGTCAGACTCACCATGCGCAGGCATTGAATGCATACTGGAAAGATGATCAGAAAACGGAAAAGCTAAAGACAGATTTCAGACAGGTCAATTTAACGGACAAAGAAATGAAGTTGTGTGAATACGCTCATATCATTACCAAGAATCCTGGATCTGCAGAACAGCAAGATTATACTGGGCCATTGAAAGAAATTGGGCTTAGTGACAGCGCAATACTTGATGCTACCCTTGTTATTGCTTATTTCAATTTTGTCAATAGAATAGTGCTCTCCTTAGGTGTACATTTAGAAAAAGACGAAGGATCAGGATATAAATACTGATGGCCACATTAACCAAATTGCTCCAAGAAGTTAGTTCTTGTACCATTTGTGCAGAACATTTGGAACTTGGTCCAAGGCCTGTTGTATCGGCTCACGCAAAAAGCAAAATCATCATAATTGGTCAAGCACCAGGTTTAGCAGTACACAAAACAGGTATTCCATGGGATGATAAAAGTGGTGAGAACCTTAGAAAATGGATGAATATAGATAATGAGACCTTTTACAATCCGGAGAAAATTGCCATCCTACCCATGGGCTTTTGCTATCCCGGCAAAGGAAAATCTGGTGATTTACCTCCTCGTAAAGAATGCGCTCCACAATGGCACGATTTGATCTTATCAGAATTGAAAGAAGTAAAATTGATACTTCTAATCGGCAAGTATGCACAAGATCAATATCTGAAAGAAAGCATATATCCAAGCCTAACTGAAACAGTTCGCAACTTTACTGACTTTTTACCTGATCATTTTACCCTTCCCCATCCTTCTCCTAGAAATAACATTTGGCAGGCCAAGAATCCCTGGTTTGGAAAAAAAGTGCTCCCAACATTAAAAAAAGCTGTTCAGGAAGCAATTGAATAATGGATAAATGTTATTGAATTAAATCTTCTATTTTTATAGAAGAGGCAATCAATTGCTTGAGTCTATTCTTGCCTCTATAAAGTATTCCAAACTCAAATGAGCCAGGATTCACATAAAAGAACAATTCGGGACTACCTTAAGCGTGGGCAAAGGCAAGATGCCATTGAATATATCAAGGACGCCTATAAGGTCAGTGAAGTTGAGGCTCTTAAATTGATACAAACATTAGCCTCCGAAAAATCACAGAAAGAAATACCTGCCCATTCCGGAACTATACCACCTTCTTCTTCAGCAGCAGGATGTGCCGGGTGTTTTGGTGTGCTACTAAAGCTAATTTCAGTATTTTTCATATTCACAAGCCTGTGTATGTTCATTGGTGTAGGCCTGATCCATTTTATCATTGCCCAGGAAACCGAAATTCTTGAAGAAGTCGAGGCTACAATAATCGACCTGCGCGAGATGCAACCAGCTCAAATGTATCCGGTAGTGGAATACACCTGGGAGGAAAAACCCTATACTGATGTCATGGATTTTTCATCAGAAATAGATCAATTTACTATTGGTGAAAACGTGTTTATCCTCATAGACCCAAGGCATCCGGAAGAGGCTTATTTCGAAGAAGACTTAACGGCAAGTTTTGCAAAAACATTTATAACTGGTGGTACAGATGATATGAATGATCATCAGATTTTAGATCTCATCAAGAATGGAATAACATTTATCTTACTCATTCCAGGCATCTTTTTCTTGATTCTATCAATCGTTATATGGCAAATAAGTCGAAAGTTGCTCCGCAAAACCTGACCTGCCTTTTTCGGTAAGTTTAAAACAAGTTAAACAATTGTCCCTTACCCTAAGCTGAGCATCGTCATGAGGTAAATAATGTTTAACAAAACAATTTATACTTATGAAAAATGCAATTAATTGGTTTGAAATTCCAGCTACAGATTTTGAAAGAGCCAAGTCCTTTTACGAACAAGTAATGGCGGCAACTTTTGAGACAATGACTATGGAAGACATCGGAATGACTATGGCTTTTTTCCCGGCAGATTGGGAAAATAGTATCGGTGGAGGTATTGCCCATGGTCCGGGCAATGAGCCTTCGGACAAAGGATCTCTGATTTATCTTAATGGTGGTGATGACCTGTCTACTCCCCTTTCAAGAATAGAAAAAGCCGGAGGTAAAGTAATTGTTCCAAAAACATCCATTGGAGAAAATGGATTTATGGCTCAATTTATTGACACTGAAGGAAACAGAGTAGCATTACATTCGCCAAATTAGAATCTTTTAAATTTAGAAACTCATGATCAATACTTAAAACCTATGGCCTACAGCGACTATTTAGCAGAAAGAGTACGTCAGCGCCTAAAGAACTCGAACATCACGGATGAAAAGAAAATGATGGGCGGGCTAATCTTTATGGTAAATAATAAGATGTGTGTGGGTATTGATATTGATAAGAAAACAGGTTTTGATAGACTTATGGTGAGAGTTGGAAAAGCCTCTCATGAGCAACTGATCTTTAAAAATGGTAGTCGTGAAATGGACTTTACCGGTAAAGTAATGCGAGGTTTTCTTTTCATTGACCCTGAAGGTTTTGATGCTGAAGAAGATCTGGATTTCTGGATAAAAAAAGCAATTGAGTTTAATACCATACAAACGACTTAAAATAAAAATACTATGAAAGAATTTATGATGATTTTTATAGGAGCCAACTATCAGGAAATTGGGTTGTCTCCGGAAGAGTTACAAAACAGGACAGGTAAATGGTTTGCCTGGGGTGATAAAATGAAAGAGCAAGGGATTCTCAAAGGAGGAGAAGCACTGCTTCCTAAAAGTAAACGAGTTGCCGGACCTCAAAGAGTGATATCAGACGGCCCATTTGTGGAGTCAAAGGAATTAATTGGGGGTTACTATACGGTGACGGCCAATGATTTCGATGAGGTAGTAAAAATTGCAGAAGACTATCCTGATTATGATCTGGGTGGCACTGTAGAGATCCGGGAGATAGTACGATTCGATAGATAATGGAGCAAAAAATAGTCGACCATCTTTTCCGGCACCAATATGGGAAGATGGTCGCTATTTTGACCAAACTTTTTGGTTTAACCAACCTCGAAATTATCGAAGATGCGGTTCAGGATACCTTCCTCAAAGCATCACTAAAATGGCGTAACCAACTGCCTGAAAACCCCGAAGCCTGGCTAACTCAAGCGGCTAAAAATAGGGTTATCGACCTACTAAGACAACTCAACGTACAGAAGGAAAGGATAGAAAAGACTGTTCACGGTTCCATTGCCAGGGAGATCAATGAATACTTTCTGGATCATGAGGTAGAAGATAGTCAGCTAAGAATGATATTCGTTGCTTGCCACCCTTCTTTTTCACAAAAAGAGCAAATAGCCTTTGCTCTGAAATCAATCTCAGGTTTCTCTATGAATGAAATTGCTGCCGCCCTGCTGCTAAAAGAAGAAACCATCAAAAAACGGCTAGTAAGAGCGCGAAAGAAAATCAAAGAAGTAAATATTACTCTCTCCTATCCAAACCCAGAGGAAGTACAAGAACGCATCTCAGGAGTGCTGCACATCATCTACCTTATCTTCAATGAAGGATTTCACTCTACCAAACAAGATCAACTAATCAGTAAAGATCTTTGTGGGGAAGCGTTGAGATTATGTAAGCTACTACTCGTCAAGGAGAATTTCAGAACTGGTAGCACTTACGCCCTCTTTGCCCTTCTGTGTTACCATTCTTCACGTTTGGATTCTAAAACCGGAAATGGAGAGATCATCGACCTGAAACATCAGGATCGATCAAAATGGTATTTGCCACTTATTTTACTTGGCAATGATGCCTTACATAAAGCTATGGAATTTGAAGATCGTTCTGTCTATCATTTCGAAGCGGCCATAGCAGCCGAGCATGTAAAAGCCATAAAATTTGAGAATACCAATTGGAAAAAGATCATAGCTCTTTACCAAAAAATTTATGAGATTATGCCATCGGATCACGTATTGCTGTCTATGGCTTCAGTGTACCTGCAAATAAATGAGTTGACACAAGCAGCATCTGCCCTCAATAGAATCAATAAAGAATCACTCAGCCAGCGCATATACCTCTACCATGGTTGTTACGCAGAATACTATGAAAAAGCAGGTGAGGTGCAAAATGCATTGCAAGAAATTGAATTAGCTATTCAGTTATGTTCTAACCAACACGAGCAGCACTACCTGAAAAAGAAAAAGAGCAGGTTGTTGAAAAAGTGAAAGCATAATTATCTTAACTTAGATCTATTACTTAGTAGCTTTAGATCAAATATAGAATCACATCCCGATCTGCAAAGACTCTTTTACCAGGCCAGAAAGAGATTCCGATTCAATATTATTAAGGTTGCTGACCTTGTAGGTTCGTGCCTTTGCGCCATCTCCAAGCAAAATGTTCGGTGTCTTTAGGGAAGCTCCCTCCATAAAAAGCAATGCTACGTGAGCCTTCGCTATCCGAAAACGGCAAATATTCTTTTTGTGATGAAACGCAATACTTCCCCATTTTACAGATTCTTTGATACGATCGTCTGCCGATAATACGACATCTCGAATTGCTAATACAATATCACTTTGCAAATCGCTTAAACCAGCAATATAGTTTGCTATTCCCTTATCCTTAATGGCTATCATGACAATTTTTTATAGTCGTAAATCACCTTTAAAATAATTCCCAAAACACCTCCTATGATGGCATGAGCAATTGCATTTAACACAAAAATGATATTGAAATCTACCTGCCATATGCTACGTACCACTATCCCGGTTGGCAAAAACATAATGCTTGCCAACACCACACCGAATACAAATGATTTCCACCTCGTATTTTGATCTTTTATGAAATAAGGAAACAGGTAAACAAATCCTATGACAAAGATTAGGTGGTTTAATGTCAAGCCGCCATAATTGATTTCACTCCGTCTGAAAGACACATAATTGGCCTCGTCTGTAAGAATATACCAAACAGTAGTTAAAACATTGCTAACTACAAACAGTGCAAAAACGCTGAAAATTGATTTTTTGATGTTCATCACAAATTATTAATTTCTTAGTCAAATTTAACAGTGAAGCTTTTGTTACAATTGACATTATGCGCCATATTTAAATCATGTATTTTTCTTCAACCATACTATCTGATTTTATAGAGTATGCTAAGCTAAAAAGCAGTGACACTACTGACCTGGCTAAGCAGATAAATGAACTTCAACAGAACAAACATATTACTTATCAAACCATGGTCAGAACCTTAAACCTCCTTGGTAAAAAGCTGAATGATGAGAATTTGGGATTACATATTGGCGAACAAATTTCCCTAAAGGTCACCTCTTATGTTGACAGTATAATGCAATACAGCGACACCCTTGATGATGCCTTTGAAAATGCAGTTGAATACTCAAAATTGATTAGTGATGCTTTAAATTGCTCCCTTCATAAATCAGAAGCTTATTACTCGGTTATTTTTGAAGAAAACCCTAACTGGAAAGTACAACAAAGTCATGCCAAAAAACAGGTGCTGGATCTTACGCTACTATCTTGCTTAAAGTCACTGGTGGCATATACCAATCGAAACTATTATCCTGTTAAGATTCATTTCGAAAATCCCAAACCAAAGAAGTTAAATGAGTACTACAGGCTATTCAATTGTAGCTTGTATTTTAATCAAAGTAAAACTCAAATTGTCTTTGAGAAGCAAATTTTTAATAAATACTCTAAGAGAATAGAGCCAGGTTTGCTCGAAAGCCTAAAGCAAAAAGTTCAGAGTGAAATGAATAATCTAACAACGGAATACAAACTAATCCATGAATTAAAAAAATGCATCTTAAACAATAAGCCCGAGCGTATATTGATAGAAGAGGCTTCTAAACAGTTAAACGTATCAAAAAGAACTCTACAGCGTAAATTGAAAGAGTTAAATACTTCGTTTAAAGAAATTGAAAATGACTTAAAGTTAAGACTAGCAAAAACCTATCTTGAAGAGAGACAAAAATCAATTGATGAAATAAGCTACTTACTCGGGTTTTCTGAAAGTAGCACATTTATTAGATTTTTTAAGTCCTTGACTGGCAGGACACCTGTGAAATACATAAATAGTTACGAACATGCCGAATAACCTAAAATGAATGTCATACAAATCTCAAAGAATGTAATAGTAAATAAAGAAACCATTTTCAACTTCAAGAAAGTATTGAATTTTTATCGATTAGTAGGTTTCATTATATTGAAGTGCTACAAAACTCATATCATGCCAAGCTTTACCAAAATATCTGTCATTTTATTTTTAGTAGTGTTCGGTTGTAACAAACCTGATACCTCTAAAAGCATCGAGACGTGGAAATCTGAAATCATGCAGGTCGAACAGGATTTCAATGATATGGCTCAGAAAAAGGGGCTTGTCGAAGCATTTCATACTTATGCTGCCGAAGACGGTGTCATTAGAAGAGGTAAAAAAGTCGTTAAGGGTAAGTCTAATATTAGAGAATGGTATAGAAACGATGTCAGACCTAATGAAACGCTAACCTGGAAGCCCACATTTGTAGATGTAAGTAGTTCAGGTGACCTTGCTTATACTTATGGTGATTATATCTTTACCTCCACGGACTCAACAGGAGCTAAAAAAGAAAGTACCGGTATTTTCCATACCGTATGGAAAAGACAAGAAGACGGAAGATGGAGGTTTGTATGGGATTAATACCTTGTCAAATGAAAAGGTGTTTAGTAATTATCCTGCTGATATTCCTGGTTAATTGCTCAAGTCAACCTACTGAATTTTTTATTGGCAAATGGCAAATCTTAGCCGTAGTTGAAAATCATAAGCGCATAACCCTTAACAACAACTGGATGCATCTTAAAAATGATGGCCGCTTTGACAGCTATGATGGAGATTCGGATAAAAGTGAAATGGGAAATTGGGAGTACGATTCTGGTAGTAAGACCTTACATATAAATGGTAATTCTGAAAATGATGATAGTAAATGGGTCTTATCAATGAGAAGTGATACCTTACTGTTTTCATCACCAGAAGGTGATTTCTATCTTGAAGCCGTAAGATTGAAATGATACCTTGTTGAACATTTAAGCCTAAGTAGAAAAATATGAAAATCTTTGATGCTCATTTCCATATCATTGATTTTAACTATCCAATTATTGAAAATAATGGGTATACTCCACCGGAGTTCACGACTGAAAATTATTGCAGCTTTGCAACGAAACATAACATTGTTGGTGGTACTATAGTATCAGGGTCATTTCAGGCATTTGATCAAAGCTATTTGAAAGACTCATTAACCAAGCTAGGATCAAATTATTTCGGAGTAGCTAGTATTCCATATGATATCTCAGACGAAGTACTCGAGTCATTAAATGGTCATAATGTTGTAGCCGTAAGATTCAATCTGAAAAGAGGCGGTTCGGAAACTGTAGAGCATTTAGAGTACTTATCGAACAAGCTTTTCGAACGGCTTGGATGGTACACAGAGCTTTACGTTGACAGCAACGATTTAAAAGAATTAAAGAACCCACTAAGTAAGCTAAAGCGATTTTCAATCGACCATCTTGGACTTTCTAAAAGTGGACTAAAGGAACTGTATTACTGGGTAGAAAGAGGGACAAAAGTCAAAGCTACTGGGTTCGGAAGAGTCGATTTTGATCCCATAGCAGTAATGAAGCAAATACACAGGATAAACCCAAATGCTTTGATGTTTGGAACCGATGTACCTTCAACAAGAGCTAAGGTCCCCTTTTCAGAAAATCATATCTCACTAATTAGAGATAATTTTAATCAAAATGATCAGAAGCGCATATTTTATCAAAATGCTTTAGAGTGGTATCAGAAATGATACGCTTGCAATCAATAAAAAAGGGTCGTCATACTCTGGAAAATAAATGCCTAAAAAATATAGCCATCTATTTATACGGTATCTCCATATAGCTAAAGGAGATCACGGATAATTTTATTCATAGAGAAATAAATGAATAAAATTTCCGATTTCTATGGATTAAGCAAGCTGATGGGTATGAGATTTTTCATATTTTCTATTTTGATTGACACAAGCAAATACTCGAAGCACCAGTTTATTTCGAATGTTGTTTAGCACTAACATTTTATTCT
>CANMSE010000007.1 GCA_947500555.1 uncultured Fulvivirga sp.
AGTATTTGCTTGTGTCAATCAAAATAGAAAATATGAAAAATCTCATACCCATCAGCTTGCTTAATCCATAGAAATCGAATCTCGCAGAGTGAGAGGTCTCCTAAAACCAGGAGGGAACTTCTCACTCCGGTCGAAGTGACGCTAACACCATTAAACCTTATCAATTCCCGAAGATCATCAACTTTTAACGCTATATCATTGGTTACGTAGGAGTAGGAAACTACTCCTTATGAGATCATTCAAACTAACCATCATCTTCTTTTCTGTACTACTCAGTTGCCAGGCGCAGGAAAAAACTGACCTCACCATAATCAATGACCTCCCCTACTACAGTGGTGCAGATCAGGATGACAAAAAGCATAAGCTTAACCTGGTATTACCTGAAAAGAAGAACACTCCTATTTTAATTTGGCTTCATGGCGGAGCCTGGGCTTATGGTGGCAGAACCCTGGAAATGGAATTGGCCAAAAAAATAGCCGCTCAGGAAATAGCCGTTGCGGCTGTAAGTTATCGATTAAGTCCAGCCGAGTATAATAACCCTCCGAAAACTACCGGTATTCAACATCCGGAGCATATAAAAGATGTAGCACGAGCTTTTAGCTGGATTTACAATAATGCCACTAACTATGGTTATGATGCTGATAACATCTTTATAGCGGGTTATTCAGCCGGTGCTCACCTGGCAGCTCTACTTTCCATGGATGAACGTTACCTTCAGGCTCATACCCTCGACTTAAGCCACATAGCTGGTACTATACCTATAAGCGGAACATTTGACATACCAAAATATTTCGATGCTATCGAAAATGCCTATGGAAACGACTTTGCAGTGAAGCATGTCAATGGAGTGTTTGGTCCTACGGGGAATTTCGATGAAGCTTCTCCTATAGCATATATTGACCAATTGGACTTACCCATGCTGGTGATTTCTGATGGCGCTTTGGCCATGTACTCCGATACTTTCAAAGAAGCACTTGTTGAAAACGGTGTTACGGATGTTCCTTTTATCTACTATCCTCAATTTAATCATGCGCAACTCGCTGATGACCTTTCCAAAAATCCGGACAGTGAAGCAAGGCAAGAAATGATCAAATTCATAAAATCAAATACCAGAAGTTGAAAAAGCTCTTTACCCCACTCGTATTTTTATTCTTTTCAGTTTACGCAATTGGTCAGGAGACAAAAGGCTACTCTGACAACAACGGCCAAAAGACTTGCTATCGAACTTTTGGCAGCAGTGAGAAGTCGATGCTCATCATTAATGGTGGGCCTGGAATGAACAGCAATGGTTTCGAATGGTTGGCCAGGGAACTTGCTTCAAGGTATCAACTTAAAACCATCATTTACGATCAGCGAGGTACGGGGAATTCATCAATGGCCTCCACCAATGAAGATAATATTACACTTGACCTTATGATCTCAGACATTGAAGGGCTACGAAAACACCTGGATATTGAAGAGTGGATAGTTTTTGGTCAGTCGTTTGGTGGTATGCTTGCCTCCTATTACGCCACACTTCATCCGCAAAGGATTGAAAAACTCATACTATCCTCTTCAGGAGGTATTGACCTCAATGGACTCAGTGAGTTGAATATTTTGGGCCGACTGACACGTGAAGAAAGAGAAAAATACAATTATTGGAATAGCAAAGTGCAAGAGAATAATTCCTACGAAAACCTTTATAATAGGGGCTTGTATTTAGCCTCTGCCTATTTAGAGGACAAGTCTCACATTCCAACCATTGCAGAGCGATTGACTCAGGGAAACATGCTCCTCAACAGGTTAGTATTTAGCAATTTGTATGATATGGGTTTCAACTGCGCTCATAAGCTAAAAGCATTTACAAAACCGGTACTCATCATTCAAGGTGATCAGGATATCGTTTCGAAGGGCGCTGCTGAAAGGGCTCATGATATCTTTCCGAATAGCACACTGCACTTCGTCCCTAACAGTAGTCATTATGGATGGCTGGACAATCCTACGGACTATTTTGAACAGCTCAAGTTGTTCTGTTTAGGTTACTAACTTAAGGGTCTGAGATGTGGTTCTTATTTTGGAAGGCCTCATCACTTTCAGATGTAATAGCCGCATACACCAACCAACCATGAAAACTCAATAAATACAACCTTTGATAAAAGCCTTTCATGTCAGAATAAATACCGGCTTTTATCAAGAGTGACAATGAAATAATCCCTGCAAGAAGTAGAATTGCTGTAATTATTATCGCTCTTCCATTTTTACTACTAAATGGTCTAATTAAATATAGAGCCTGAATTATTGGAAATAGTAAGAATGTCAAGAATGCAATTTGATTATGTAGAATGGCTTGAGAACTCATGTCTTCAAAATCACAACCAGCATCGCAACTAAAGAATGCCAATAGACCAAATAGAAAACCTGATATAGCTAAAAGAAAGAATGAAATTTTGATAGTAATCTTTCTGGCTCTACTAAACCTTAAAGCACCAAGTACTAACATCGAAAGTCCCATAGGAAGTATTCCAAGATAATTCATGAGTATAGCTGACTGAGAACCCTGAGCTCCTAACTCACTTATATATTGAGAAAAATGCGAATAATCCTGTAGTAGACCTGCTGACAAAATACATGAACCCCAAAATAGTAATGGCCCCAATACGGCTATTTTTGAAAATATCTTTTTCATTTTGACTTTTTGCTCTAATGAAACAGAAAATTCAAACAGAAAGATGTCTCCCAATAGGGACGGACTTAATAAACTATATTGACCTTTTGTATTCTGAAGGTGTCATGCCAGTCGACTTCTTAAATGCCTTATAAAATCCGGATTTAGAGTTAAAACCGCTTTCAAAACCAATCCCTAAAAATGATAAATGAGAAAAATTTTGATCAGAAAGCTTTTTTTTCACCTCCTCTATACGGTACTCATTTACAAGATCAAAAAAAGATTTACCTATCCCTTCATTTATAACCTGTGAAGTTTGATAAGTCGGAATATTTAATTCTTCAGCAATGTCCGATAAAGTAAGTTCATTATTTAAATAGGGTTTCTTTTCTTCCATAAACTCTATAACCATACGAGAAAGAGTTTGAAGTTGATCATCAGTGATCCCGGACTTTGAATACTTTTCTTTTAAGTCATCTCCATGAGTAATCTCTTTTTTAAATGTGAAATCCGACTTTATCCCAAATTGACCAATAAAAAATAACTGAAAGCTCATTGAAAAATTTACTATAACAAAAGAAGTACTAATGTTCATATATCCAATGTCAGCTAATAATACAGTGACTATTATAATTAGCGATACTATGACGAATGAAACTACCCAGTACCCAATCCAGTTGATGTTTGTTCTTAAATAATCAGAAAAAACATTCTTCAGCCTTACTTTTAGGTTGCCTGCTATCTGTATCAGCCTATAGGTATAGATAAGGAATACAATGAGAAAAGAAGGAGTCACCCAATAAACATACCAGGGGGAAGAAATATCAATTTTCAATAAATGGCCTTGCCAGATCATTTTACCTGAATGAATCATGAAGTAAAAAGTGAGCAGGTATATCAAGAAAATAAATAAGTTTTTAATGAATAAAAAGAGATTAAGCTCACCTAGTAAAGCTTTTACATAAAGAAAAATGATCAGTATATGTAGTATGGGCAAAGAATTGCCAATGGCCTGAAAAATTGGATAACCATCTAAATATTGATTGAAGCTGAGATGAAAATAACTGAGATGTGTCAAGACAATCAAAAACCAGCTGAATAGTATCCAGTCGGCTGATGTTTTTCTATTCTTTCTTAGTAACGCAACAATAAGAAACAAACCAACCGCTGTACCAAACGACACAGATATCAGTGAGAGGTAAGAAGACATATACTTTTTGAGTCTACTATTTTTTCACAATAATAACTCCTTCAACTCACTTAACATCATGGCAGTAGCACCCCAAACTACTTTTCCTTCCAGTTCAAAGTAAGGAGCATTTAGTTTAAACCCATTTGATACAGTGATTTCCTTTCGTTTTATCACCGTTTCATCCAAAAGGTGATCAAGTGGTACTTCTAACAGTTCCTTTACTTCATACGAATCAATTGTGAATTCAGGAGTATGATCAGTGTAGCCGACAATAGGCGATACTTTAAAATTACTTGGTGGTATAAAAAGATCACTTAATTGACCAATGATTGCCACCCGATCTTCAGGAATTCCAATCTCTTCACGAGCTTCTCTTTTGGCAGTATGAATGATATCAATATCTTCCGGTTCCCACTTACCTCCCGGAAAACTCACCTGTCCGCTATGGGTACCTCCATAATCATGACGTTGGGTTAAGGGTAGGTAGATTTCATTATTCTTTTCATAAAAAAGAACCAGTACACCGCTCAATCTGGCTTTGGCCATTCGTTCTTCGTCAAATCGAATTTTGGCTGACTCTTTAGGCATCATTTTGAGGTGTGCCTCTTGCCCGGGTAGCGCTAAGTCAAGCTTTGATCTTAACTTCTCAATTAACTCTTCCACTATAGGCTACAATCTAAATTAGTCACAACTTCCTCCTTCCGCTCAATGGCCTTTTTATAGCTTTCGCATGCCTGATAAGAATCATTAAGACTTTCGTAAACCTGCCCCATGTAGAAGTAAACTCGCTCCACAAAAGGATCTAGTTGAGCAGCACGTTTTAAAAGTGTGAGTGCATCATCGGTATTTCCTTGCTTGAAATAATAGACTCCTTTATTTCGATAGGCCCACGCATTTTCCGAATCAATAGTTATACTTCTGTTAATATCTTCCCTAGCTTTTTCCATCTCATTTTGAAGCAAATAAATGAAACCTCTGTTATTCAAATAGTATGGCTGACCGGGCTCAAAGTCTAATGCTCTATTTACTAATGTTAGTGCCTCCGGTAAATTATTCCTCTCTATTTCTATCAATGCCAGGGCATTATAGGCATTAGCTTCTAGTGCATCAATTTTAAGAGCTGCATTCAAATCTTCTTCTGCAGCGGTATACTCTTTCAAATAGTATTTCACCGTACCCCTATTAATTAAAGTCTCGGGATTATCCGGTTCCAAATTGAGTGCCTTGTTAAAGGATGCAATTGCCTCTTCGTAATCTCGCATTTTAGTTTTCACCAACCCCAACCTAAAATAAACGGTCGAAGAGTCTGGTTTCTTCCGCTCCACATACTCCAGATCATCCAACGCACGATATAGCTCATTCAATTCGTAAAAAGCATTCGCTCGATTTAGAATAGCATCGTAGTATTCCGGATCACAATTCAACGCTCGATCATATTCCAGGATGGCTTTGGTAAATTGTTTTTGTTTGAAGTAGACTGTGCCCAAATTATTGATAGCAGGTTCATAGCACTCATCAATTAAAAGAGCTTCCTCATAAAACCGAATAGCATCGCGGTAATTTTGCTCACGAAGTGCTTCATTGCCTCTTATTAGAAAGCGTTGCTTTTGAGTTTCACTGTCATTTCCACAAGAAACTAATAGAAATAAAAGTGATGAGATTAAGAAAATACGCATGATGCAAATCTAATTGAGTTATAGCCTATACACCTATTAAAACAAGCATAGATTCTAATGGTTAAGAAAATATATTTTTATTTATTCATGTTTTGCATAACAAATATTAAAACCCATCGTATATTAGTTATGCAAATAGTAAACTAATAATATGAAAGGCACTAATCTGGGAGAATTTGAAGAATTAGTCTTATTGGCTGTAGCTGCCATGCAGGACGAAGCTTACAGTCTCGCCATAACGGAAGAGATTAATAGAATAACTAAACGAAATATCACTTTTGGAGTCGTTCACTCAGCACTAGATAGGATGGAAAAGAAAGGGTATGTTGACTCTGAAATGGGTGGTGCTACAAAAGAACGTGGTGGTCGTAGAAAGCGGATTTTTAAAGTTTCTGCGGCTGGCAAGAACGCTTTGATCAAGAGTAAAGACCAGCGAGATGAGCTATGGGGCATGATTCCAAACTTTGTTTTGATAAGTAATGAGCAAAGAAATTCAACCCCCAAAGCTCGCTGACAGATTTCTTGAATGGTATTGTGATCCTGCATTGCTGGAAGACTTACAAGGCGATTTCCATGAACGTTTTACTCAACGCTTAAGATATTATAGTCCGTTTAAGGCCAAAAGGCTTTATTGGTGGGATGTAATCCGATTTTTCAAACCGTATACCATCAATAAAAACAAAAACGGTCTTCACCCTTCTGCGATTTTTATGTTTGGCAATTACTTAAAAACGAGTTACCGAGGGTTGATGAAAGAAAAAGTCAACACGTTAGTCTCTATACTTGGTTTGGGGCTTGGATTATCGGCCTTTATACTCATAAGTCTCTATGTCAATGACGAGTTAAAGTATGATCGATACTTGTCTAATTCCGAACGTATTTATCGCATTACAACGAGCTACACTTCCGAAACTTCTAAAGAACATGCCGCATGGGGAGAACCATCTGTTGGGCCCATGTGTAAAGAGCGCTATGCTGAAATAGAAAATTATACTTCATTGGTTAACGAGCCCGTTACCGTCAGAAATGATAACAGGCCTTTTGCCAATAGCATCCCTTTGGGAAGAGAAGAGAAGTTCTTTTACTCAGACACTAACTATTTTTCTGTGTTTGACTATCAGTTTATTAAAGGTTCTAAAAAGTCTTTTAAAGCCAATACTATAGTGCTTACTGAATCGGTAGCACGAAAATATTTTGAAGATGAAGATCCTTTAGGTAAGTCGCTTGGCATTGAGAAAAGAGAATTTCTAGTTGTGGGTATTATTGAAGATCTGCCATTACATACTGATTTGAAATTCGATGCCATGATGGCCATTTCGAATGTGAGTGAAATTTCAGGTTGGACCTTCAATTTTTTACTATTCAAAAAAGGCAGTAAGCCAGAAAGTTTTCAACCCAAATTAGATAGGGTGTTTCAAGAGTCTGTCCAACTTGAATTTGATGATTATAGTACCGAAGGCCGGTATCATATGGAAAAGCTATCGGATGTACATTTCGGTACACCAAAAGTATTTGACACACCAAAAAGTAGTAAAACAAACCTCTACCTTTTCTCATCAGTTGCGCTATTAATTTTAATAATTGCAGGCATTAATCATCTTAACTTATCGCTAGCAACTACAGCAAGAAAGCAATCAGAGGTTGGGATAAGAAAAGCCATAGGCGCCAAAAATGGAGAAATAAGGTTTCAATTTCTAACCAAGTCGTTGATCATCTGCATTTTAAGTTTAGTAATTGGCGTTCTCATTGCTCTTTATTTTCTTCCTTATTTAAATATTATAACCTCTAAGCAGGTAGATTGGACAGAAGTATTCAGCTTCAAAATATCTTTATATTTAATTGGTTCAATTATATTGTTAGCCATTGCGGCAGGAAGTTATCCTGCCTTTTACCTGGCAGCTGTTAAGCCGGTCGAAGTGCTCAAAGGACGATTAAAATTAGGTGGTAAAACACTAGTAATGAAATCGTTGATCGTGTTACAATTCACCATTTCCCTTACGCTCATAATCTCCTCTATTCTAATTTCCAGGCAGCTTCAGTTACTCCAGAATAAGAACCATGGAATGACCCAAGACCCTGTAATGCTCATCGATGTGCCCAGAAATAAGTCTTTTTATTCTGCGGTTAACAAATACAAATATGATTTACTACAGTTGCCGTTTGTTAATGCCACCTCGGTGGTTGGATTTAACTCCTGGCCTACCCAGGATATGGATATTGACGTTTACGAAGTAAAACAAAACGGTGAATGGAGTCTCAAACCATTTAATAATATTGAAGTAGACGAGGGCTATTTTGAAACATTAGATCTCACATTTATAGCAGGGCGCATATTTACGCAAGAAGAAACAAGGGGCGCATATCAAGCAGTAATTGTAAACAAGGCGTTTGTGGATAATATGCAGTGGGTCGATCCGCTAAATGAAGTGGTAGTTCATGAAAATGGTGTTGATTCAAGAGTTGTGGGAGTAATTGACAACTTTCATTACAAATCCATGAAAACAGACTTCGAACCTATTCTCATCTTTCCTGAGAATCGTTTTCCTGAAAAACTCTTAGTTCGAATTGAAGCAGAGAATTGGATGGATCACATAGAGCAAATTGAGCTTGATTGGAAAACTAACATGAAGGGTCAGCCTTTCGAATTTCAATTTCTAAATGATCAAATACAAGCGCAATATGCAGACGAAGTAGCTATGCGTAAAGTCTTCAACTTCTTTGTTGTTATTGCCATTAGCGTGGCTTGTTTAGGTCTTTTCGGGCTGGTTTCATTATCATCTGCCAACCGCTTAAAAGAGATTGGCATCCGAAAAGTGATGGGCGCCAAGTCTTCTCAATTATGGTTTGCACTTACTCGAGATTATCTTACACTGATCTTCATTGCTTTTGTGGTCTCAATTCCTGTGGCTGCCATTGGAATTTCAAGCTGGCTGGAGAATTTCATATATAAAACCTCAATTAGTGTAGATGCTTTTCTAATCTCAGGTTTAGTCACTCTTATAGTGGCTGCCATTACTATGTCATTTCATGTGATTCGAGCTTCTAATATTAACCCAACTACTATTCTTAATCATGAATAAATATTTCATTTTAATTGTCTTTTTAACTTTTCAGTTACAGACTGTTGCTCAGGAATCTCAAACGCTTAAGGGCAGAGTGCAGGATGCTGAGACAGGAGAGCCTGTACCTTTTGCATCGATGGGTCTTAAAAATAACATTACCTCTACAGTGTCTAATTTGCAAGGTGTCTTTGAGTTTCATCTACCTGAAAAATCTTTGTCCGATACATTGATCATTTCATCCATAGGTTTTCAAAATTTATCAATTGCGATTTCGGAAGTAAATCAGCAAATACAAACTGTATTTAAGCTAAAAAAAAGCAATACTATTTTGGATGATGTTATTATAACTGACAGTCTCAGTGGCGAAGAGATAATGAACCTGACAATAGATCGCATATCTCTCAATTACCCATCCTTTCCGATTTCTATGAGTGCCTTTTATCGTGAAGCACAGGCCGCTGATAATGCCTATGTATCACTAGTAGAAGCAGCCATTACGATTTATGACGAAAATAACATCAAAAAAGGTAAGTCTCCGCTAAGGACGAAAATTAAAGTGGATCAATTAAGAAAAAGTCTAGGTTATAAACATCCATACAACTCATTTTGGGAGCAGGACAACTTATTAATGCATTTATACAGCATGAATCCCGTGCCTAACCGTTTGAAAAGATTTAAAAACTATAAAGTGGTGAATAAACAGACCATCAATAGTGATAATGAATCACTTTATGTCATCACCCTACAAACAGACGAACCATGGCCAACCACATTATTTGTACAATCAAAATCGTACGCCATATTAAAAATTGAACAGAACTATAACCATAAGATTGATGGAGTAAAAACATGGCTGCTCAACAGCGATACACTTGACGTTACCGTTAATTTCAAAAACAAAAAATCCGTGGTTGAATTCAAAGAGTATCAAGGAAACTATTACTTGAATAGGATTAGCCTGGATACCAACATGGATTACACCTATAAAGAAGAAGTGTTGGTGAATTTTAGAATTGTTCAGGATGTGATTGTGAATGATATTGAGATAGACAATCCAATTGTGGTAAAAAGAGATGAAGCCATGAGGCTTGGCCGATCATTAAAAAACTCCAATCAGAAGTATGACGAGCGGTTCTGGGAAAACTACAACATCCTACAAGAGACTCCAATAGAAAAAAAGTTAGTGAAGGATCTTGAGAAAGAAATATCACTTCGAGAACAATTTAAGCAAACAAAACAATGATAAGATACCTGTTCACTTTTGTCTTAGTTGGATTATTCTATCAGGTTCAATGCCAGGAACATACTCAGAAGATCTATGGTATGGTGGAAGACATCAAAACTGGAGAGCCTGTAGCTTTTGCATCTGTTGGCATCCAAGATGAACCTTTTAGTACGGTTACAAATTTGGATGGTGAATTTTCATTCATTATTCCTTCAACGTCAGGGGTTGACTCCATAACCATTTCATCTATCGGTTATGAGCTAAAAAAAATCGCTATCACGGAATTTAGCGATGATGTAATCTTACCTATTAAACTAACACTCAGTGAAACTGTCTTAGAAGCCGTAACCGTACTCGATAGCCTTTCAGGAAAGGAAATCATGGCACTAGCTGCAGAAAAAATGACAGATAATCATCCCAGTGAACCAACTTCAATGAATGTTTTTTACCGAGAACGACAATTATTAGACGGAGCTTATGTTTCATTGGTTGAAGCCGCTCTAACCGTTTATGATCAATACAATATTAAAAAACGTAAGTCTCCATTACGCACCAAAGTAAAAGTTGAGGAATTGAGAAGGAGTTTAGTCTACAAACATCCTTTCAATAGTTGGTGGCAACAAGATAATCTTATGATGCGTTCATGGCATTTAAACCCCATTCCCTACGATGCCCGCTTAATGGAAAAAAGTGCGGTAAATGGTGAGTTCAAACGTGTATCGATGACCACTGTGCTAGGACAAAAGACTTACATAATTGAATCAGATAATGATGACTTCTGGAAAACCACCTATTACGTTCAAGCTGGTAGCTACGCCATCGTCAGAGTAGAAGAGAGTTTTGATGAAACCGTCCATGGCCCTAAACACTGGAAGCTGCAAGGTGATTCGCTGCAACTTGACGTACATTTTAAAAAAAGGAGTGTTATAGTTGATTTCAAAGAAATAAATAACAAATACTATCCGACCTTTATGCAACTCAGCGGAAGTCATAACTATTACCATGAAGGTAAATTCCTAGCCCAATTTGGAATTATGCAAGACTTTATCATCAATGATATCAACTGGAAAAATCCCACAGTAGTTTTACGTAATGAAGCCACCAGAATTGGCAAATCATTACTCAGCAAGGATTATCCATATAATGAAGAGTTTTGGAAGAACTATAACGTTCTGCAAGAAACGCCATTAGAGAAAGATCTGGTGAAAGATCTTGAGAAGAAAGTTTCACTAAATCAACAATTTGCTAATCAAGAAAGTAAGAAAAAGTAATCTAGCTCAGCACCAAAGACTCTGAGCCCGTTTTAATTTCAGCCTGTAGTTGATTTAAAAGATTGTACAATCCAAAATAAGTCCGGTTCACATAGAGGCCATGTCGATTGCCTCGTGCTGACTTAGAGTTTCTGATTTCTTTCATCTTTGATACCCTATCTCCTATCTCAAAGATTTGCTTGAAGTATTCATCATCACCAAAATCAAAGTGTTCTACTCTAAAAGGTCGACCGAGCATTTCTATCATCTCTTTAAAAATTGAAACAAAGAAATCTTTTTCTTTTTGAGTATCTGATTCGGTTAAAAATCCCAGTTCTAAAAACAGACTCTCAATATCATAATCCGGATTCAATACATCCGAATGCATCAACTGAAAATATTGTTCATAAAAGTCCAAAGGAATTTCTTTAACGCAACCAAAGTCAATTATTCCAAGTTGATTGTCTTCCGTAATCAGGAAGTTACCAGGGTGTGGATCGGCATGAACTTGTTTTAAGTTATGAATTTGGTGATCATAAAAATCCCAAAGGCTTTGGCCGATTTCATTTCTCAATTCTTGCGAAGGATTGGTCTCCAACCATTCTTTAATATGTTTTCCATCAATCCAATCCATCACTAAAATACGCTCTGAAGATAACTCAGGATAGTAATTGGGGAATTTTAGCCCTTCTAAATGGGCACATTCAGCGGTGATTTCAATAGACCGCTTCAGCTCTAACTGATAATCTGTTTCTTCAATTAACTTAGATTCGACCTCTCCTATATATTGTTCAAGCTCAGATGTATTTATACTTAACATTCGTGCTGCAATGGGTCTCACCATTTTCAAATCTGAGCTAATGCTATCAGCAACTCCGGGATATTGAATTTTAACTGCTAGCTCTTTTCCATCAAGTTCTGCTTTATGCACCTGACCTATTGAAGCAGCATTTACCGCCTGGGTAGTGAAATTCTCAAAAAGTTGATCAGGTGATTTGTCTAAATATTTTTTAAAGGTTTTAACTACCAAAGGATAAGAGAGTGGTGGAGCACTGTATTGCGACATGGTAAACTTATCCTGATAAGCAGTTGGTAACATGTTTTTATCCATACTCAACATTTGAGCGACTTTCAGCGCGCTACCTTTCAGTTCACTCAAAGACTCATAGATATCTTCAGCATTGTCCGCATCCAATTCATCCCTAGAAAGTTCTGAATCAAATATCTTCTTGCTGTAATGCTTTATATAATTACCACCAACTTTGGCTCCTGTCTTAAGGAATTTGGAAGCGCGTTGTACTTTCGAGGTAGGTATACTTGTTTGTTCTTTGCGCATCTATCTGTTGTGGTAAAGGAATTTTCCAAAATCTACAATCATATCAAGTGGACCTCGACCTAATAATTCAAAAGAAAGATTTGCCGACTTCTCGATGGCAGCATCAGTATTCTCAAAATCCTTGCTCGTATCCTTCAGCCAAAATGAAATGATAAATAGAAGTTGCAACCAAAACCCATCCTGGTATCTATCCGATATGATAGGTCGCTCAACAATCTCTTCACTATTCATCCCTTCACTGATAATCTCCCTAGTAAATTCTTCGAACTTTGACTTGAAGCCCTTTAAGTGTGTAGGTGTGAACTCAGGTTTCTTCGAATGCTTGAAAGTCATGTTGACATAACTCCGTTCTTTTTTCAATACCTCGACCAAGGTATAATAAAAGGCAAGCACTTTCTCTCTTGCACCATATTCACCATAAACCTTTTCAGATTTTATACTGGTAATGGTATGCTGCGCGAATTGCTCCCAAATATGATTGTCAACAGCTTCAAACGAGGAGAAGTATTTATAAAACTCTTCTTCTTTTAATTTCAGCTTGGTCATAAAGTGATAAACTGATGCCGGCTTTTTACCTTCAGTTAGCTGATAGTCTTTATAACTAGATATAATCTTAGGTAGGTTATTTACCTTTTTAGTCACTTTTTTCTTAGTAGTTTGCTCCATAGTTTTAAAACAGGATTACCAGAGTAAAGTTTACATGCCGAGAAAAAAGTTGAATAACTTTTATGGAATTTAAATTCTAACATCATCTTAATTTAAAAACACTTAAGAATATGAAAAAATCAATAATTGCACTGACACTAATTTTTATCTCATCATTTACCATGGCCCAATCATTGACTAATGTTAATGTCAAAAAAATAGAAGTAAAGGGAAAAGCTGACATGGAGATCGTACCAGATGAAATCTACTTAAGAATTGCGCTTAAAGAATATAAAAATGGTTCGAAAACCGTATCGATGAATACGTTAGAAAGTGGGCTGGTTAAAGCAATAAAAAGTCTTGGCCTACCCGAAGACGCACTTCGAGTTGACAATGTTTACGGCTATAACTGGAATTGGAAAAAGAAGAAGTCGGATGAGTTTTTGGCAACTAAAAGTTTTAAACTCAAAGTGAGTAATGTGAAAATGGTCAACAACCTGGTTAATAAGCTCGATAGTGAAGGATTAAACAGTATGAGTATCGCAGAGGTAGGTCATTCAAAAATTGAGGAATACAAAATCAATTTGAAGATTGAAGCGTTAAAAAATGCTAAAATGAAGGCGTCAAGTCTGTTAAAATCTATTGATGAAGAAATAGATGGCGTAATTGAAATACAAGAAATCGACTATGGAAACGTACGCAATTATGCCCGTAATGAAATGATGCTTAGTGCTAAAATGGACGATGGTGATTATCGGTCAAATCTAGAGTACAAAAACATAACGATCAGCGCGGAGGTCAGAGCAGTTTTTGGGATTAAATAAATTGGGGAATTTTAAAGAGTTAGCACTTAAGAATTCCAACAATCAGGTGCAATCAAAATAATTTTATTATAATAGTAAATACTAATATTTTTAGTATTTTAGTTTAATGAATAAGTCAGGTCATGCCGATATGCCTTTGCATGGAGGTAGGGTCCCCTACTGGTTAGCTAAGCGTATGGCTGGTTTAGGAGGGGCAATAACTGAAGCCATAGTCATTGAGTATGGCAGGGATGCTTTCCTTGAAAAATTAAGTGATCCGCCTTGGTTTCAATCTTTTGGTTGTGTATTAGGGATGGACTGGCATTCATCAGGAATTACTACTTCGGTAATGGGAGCTTTAAAAAAGGCATTAAACCCAATGTCTAGGGAGCTTGGCATCTATGTTTGTGGCGGACGTGGGAAGCATTCTTTAAAAACACCACAAGAACTATTGGCACTGGGTGATAAAACAGGGCTTGATGGTCAAGAATTAGTTAGAAATAGTAAGCTGGCAGCCAAGGTAGACAACACAGCTATTCAAGATGGATATCAACTATACCTTCACAATTTTATCGTTACCAAAGAAGGCAATTGGTCAGTTGTACAACAGGGTCTTAATAATAGCAATGGAATGGCACGGAGATACCATTGGAACTCATTGAATTTGAGCTCCATGGTCAATGAACCACATAGTGCGGTTTGTGGACGTAATCAGGGCCTAATTCTGAACTTGAGTGCTTCAGATGCAGCGAATACAAGAGATTCAATATTATCAGTTGCCAAAGAAGATAGTTTAGGAATAGTTAAAGAAGCACGCAAGATATTCATGCCCAGGCGCCATGAGGTAACGTCTAAAGATATAGATCTAAAACGACTTGGAAGTGTACTGGCATTAGCTCAGGATCATCAACCGAATAGCTTTGATGATCTACTTTTGCTAAAAGGGTTAGGTCCGAGGACACTGCAATCATTGACATTAGTGAGTGAAGTAATCCACGGGACGCCTTCGCGCTTTTCTGACCCTGCAAGATTTTCTTTTGCTCATGGTGGCAAGGACGGACATCCTTTTCCTGTTCCTACTGCAGTATATGACGAAACAATTGAAACGCTAAAAAAAGCGGTAAATCAATCTAAAATTACTCATTCTGATAAGCTAACAGCTATAAAAAGTTTGCACACGTTAGCTCAGCGCATCGAAAAGAATTTCACTCCCAAAAAAGACAGCTTTAGTAAATACATTCAGGAAGAACGTAACAATTCTTACAAATATGGCGGTAGAACAGTATTTGGGAAAGCTAGATCACCTAAAGGGCAACTTTCACTTTTTTAATGTTTAATCATAAGTTTTTTTCAAACTTTTAGACAGCCCCTAATTTAGTTTTAGATGAATCTGCTTATCCATCATTTTTTTAATATCAGGATCATCCATAAATCTTTTATAAAACCAGCCTTCTGTCATTTTATATGGATTATAGCCAAGCTCAATAAATGACCTGTTCATAATCCTCTGTGTAAAATAGAAAATCATGCGCTGCATTCTGTTATCTTCATTAATCAACCCTTCAATGTCTTTATCATAAGCTTGTAATCGTTGAATAACTGAAATCAAATCAGGTTTTGTCAATTCATCTAAAGACTTTCTGTTTTCGAGTTTAGCATTGAACGATGGGGTGTAATATTGCTCCCCGGTAAGATCAACATATGCATATTCATTGGCTGCTTTAGTAGCTTCGTCAATTGTTGGGTAACCTTTTCTCAACTTTGCCAAAGTCAAAATTGAGCCATTATTGGACAAAGTGTACTTAGCCGCGCTGTAGCCATCTCCTCCTTTTTTATTTCCGATGACCAAAACATCTGTATCAATACTTTCGACAGGTATACTATCATAGGCATTCCATTTGGCATTTTCTGGAACATCGGTATAACCGAAACTATACATGATCATCCAGCCTTCTGTGATGACCATTTTTTTCTTCGTATTGGATTGGTCATGGGATATCCACTCCCCATTCAGCTGTGCCAGACCAATTACAGGTAGTAGGATCAGTATTGTCAATAGTCTCATGCTATAAATTTTAAGGAAAAATAGTGAGAAAATTCCAAGACAAATCAAATGCCAGTAAAAAATTAAAACCTCACTTGATCTTACTCATATTTCAATGTTTTGGCAGGATTAAGCAATGCCGCCTTGAGCGTCTGAAACCCAACAGATAGAAATGATATGATAACTACACCAAAACCTGCGATGACAAACAGAAATAAATTAATCTCAATGCGGTAAGGGAAAGTCGCCAACCAGTTATTCATTATCCACCAGCTTAATGGCCATGCAATCAGGTTTGCAATCAGCACCAATTGAATAAACCCTTTTGATAAAAGCATTATGATATTTGATACAGTGGAACCGAGTACCTTTCTTATACCTATTTCCTTAGTACGTTGAATGGTCATAAATGAAGCGAGGCCAAACAGACCCAGACATGCTACAAAAATTGCTAGCACCGAAAAAATTCCAAACACTTGACCAAAGCGGTCATCTTTATCATATTGACGATTGAAGAATGAATCCAGATAAAAATAGTCCAACGGATTGCCAGGAAATATTGCATTCCACGGGTCTTCAATTGAAGCTAATATATTTTGGTAATTATCACCTTCTACTTTTATTGAATAAAATGACCGGCCAGGCATAAATCGAAATACTAAAGGGGTAACTCTATTTTTCAATGACATCTGATGATAATTTTGAAGAACCCCTGCAATTTCAAGAGTGTCTCCTCCCAATCGAACCTTCTTACCAATTGCTTCTTCAGGAGTTTTAAATTCAAGAGAAGAAGCCAACTCTTCATTCAGTAATACTCTTTCATTGTCTGTAGTGAAGGCTTGGTCAAAATTACGACCCGCTAGTAATTTTAAACCAAAGGTTGGAATGTAATCGTGATCAATGCCAACATTATAAACAGTAATGCTATTTTCAGGACCACCTTCCAACCTTTGAATTCCCCGCGTCCAAAATATTTCATCTCCAGGGACGTTGCTTGAAGCAGAAATAGATTTAACACCCGTTATATTCAATGTTTCATTCTTAAACAATTCGAGATTGCTATCATACAATGAATCAGCTATGCCAGGACCCTCTAAAACCAATGTCTGACTAATATCAATACCCAAATCACGGTTTTTCATGAAGTTCAGTTGTTCATAGACTATTACAGTTCCACTTATAAGAACTACAGAAGCTGCAAACTGAAAAACCACTAATCCTTTTCTCATAAAAGCTCCTCCTTTGGCACTGACAACTTTGCTTTTTAAGACTGCAATAGGTTTAAAGGAAGATAAAACCAAAGCAGGATAAAAACCAGAAAGCGCGGTACCAATAGAAAAAAGCAATCCTACCAATACCCAGAACTGTCCATCAATAATGTATTTGAAAGGAATATTTCTTCCTGTCACATCCGCAAAAGAAGGCCAAACAAGTAGCACCAAGCCTATAGCAATGACCATCGAAAAAAAGTTGATCAAAAAAGATTCAAACAGAAATTGCTTCACCAACTGTGATTTATCAGCTCCAAGCACTTTTCTCATGCCTACCTCATTGGCACGTTCGAAAGACTTGGCTGTAGAAAGATTCACATAATTTACCCACGCTATAATTAATATGAAAAATGCGATAATGGTCAAAAAATAAACAGCTTCAGCATCGCCTTGTTCTTCCGGCTGAGACTCTTGTAAGAGGTTTGAATGGAGATGAATATCTCTGGTTGGACGCAAAATAAATTCCTGACTGTAGTTGCTGGTCCAACTCTCCTTTCGTACCTCAGCTAAGTGTTCGTCCCATTTTGATTGTAATTCATCAACATCTACTTCATCATCTAATAAAACATAAGTGTTGAAATCATACCACCCCCAGGACTCTTCAGAGCTATTATCGGTCATATTGTTCAATGTTTGAAAAGACATTAACAAATCAAATTTGATATGTGAATTTTCGGGTATGTTCTCAAACACTCCTGTTACTTCCATTTCTAATTCGCCTTGCCAACTAGCCCAAGTCAACCTTTTTCCAATAGGATCTTCATCTCCAAAATACTTTTTTGCTGCAGCTTCGGAAAGAACAATTTTGTTGGGTTCTCCCAATGAGGTTTCAGGATTACCCTGCAACAATTTAAAATCAAAGACCTTGAAAACTTCTGGGTCAGTCAGTTGCATTTTCTCTTCTCTAAAAGAAATAAAGCCTTTCTCAGGACTGGAATAAGATATGATCCCGCTCAAAGGGAATAACCTTGTAAATTCTTTCACTTCAGGGAAGTTATTCTTGAACTCGGGTCCTACGGCAGGTACAGCCGCGGCACATTCTACGGTATATTTACCATTCTGAATAGTATTATACTGAATGCGGTAGATATTGTCTAGTTGACTATGAAAAGTATCGTAGCTCTTTTCATATTTAACGAACTGCATAATCAATATACTGGCTGCCAGACCTAGAGACAGGCCAAGTACGTTTAAAAGTGTGAATGTTTTGTGCTTAGCAAAATTTCTGAAGGCTGATTTGAGGATATTTTTGAGCATGACATTAGTGGGTTGTTTGGAATATTAAGTTAGTAAGTTTTAGATAAGCATAATTGAATAGTCTATTGCCAACATTTACGAGGAATATTAAAAGAACGTTACCACTAACCAAATCTCACCCTTAAAAAGAACTTAACGTTGAACAAGCAAAAGATGCTTTATAGTAGGTAAAGAATATGGTCAGTCACAATGCTTCCAGCTATCGAAGCACAACAAACATCGTATTCAGTGGTAATTTAGTATCTTTTTTCTTACAGCAATCGATTTAAACCTACAGAATCGAACTAATACCAATAACAGTCTAAAAAGTGACTAAAATTGGTTTGCATAGCCTTATTCGAAGCATTAGCTTTATAAGCTTATGGCAAAACGACATACCTACGATTACGGCCTGATTGGCAATTGCTCTTTCCAGGCACATATCCATAAAAACACGAGTATAGATTGGATGTGCTGGCCACGTTTCGATAGCAGTTTCATATTTGGCAAGCTGCTTGATGATGAAAAGGGAGGTTCCTTCACACTGTTTCCAGAGGGAGGAATAAAACATTCTCATCAACATTATCTGGAAAACACAAATATTCTATGCACAGAAATAACTTGTGAAGAGGGGAAATATCGTGTCATTGATTTTGCTCCTAGATTTTTTCAATTTGATCGACATTACAAGCCGTTAATGTTGATTAGAAAAGTAGAACCTCTGGAAGGTTCTCCACGGGTGAATGTTCAATGTAAACCAGTTGGTGATTATGGGAAAATACAACCTGAACAATATGAAGCCAGCAACCATATCGAGTACCTGGGACTTGAAAAAGAATTACGCTTAACTACAGACTTTCCATTATCGTACATTATAAGTGATGAATCAATTGTACTCACTGAAACAAAATATCTCGTACTTACTTACGGTGCTCCTTTAGAAGCACCAATAAAAAGCACATGTGAGCAATTCCTGGAAAAGACTAAATTATATTGGCGAGGCTGGGTCAAGAATCTAAGTGTAAGTAATTTCCATCAAGCAGATATTAACAGGTCAGCCTTGGCTTTGAAAATTCATCAATATGAAGATACAGGAGCCATAATAGCAGCAGGCACTACCAGCCTACCCGAAGCTGACGGTAGCGGTCGTAATTGGGATTATCGTTATTGCTGGATGCGCGATGCACATTACACGCTCACTGCTTTTAACAATATAGGTCACTTTGAAGAGCTGGAAAGATATTTCAACTATATCGTTAATCTATCGGTAAAAGCTAAGGATCGGTTTCAGCCCTTGTACAGTATCACTGGTGAAACACATTTGGATGAAATTATACTGGACTTACCCGGCTATAAGGGTAATTCTCCAGTTAGAGTTGGCAATCAGGCTTATACACACATACAAAATGATGTATATGGACAGGTACTTGTCTCTCTTCTACCCCTTTACACGGATAAGCGATTTATTAACTTAGAAAGATCTGACTCTCTTAAGTTGATTAGAGACCTATTAGATAAAATAGAAAAACTAATGGATGAGCCGGATGCTGGCTTATGGGAATTTCGCCATTTTGCTCAAAAACATAGTTATACCTATTTATTCCATTGGGCAGGAGCTTCTGCTGCGAAAAAGATAGGTGAAGCTTTTAATGATAAAAAAACAACAAAACTAGCTGAAAAGCTAATTAAAGCCTCTTCTGAACATATTGAAGCTTGCTTTGATAAAAAGAGAGAGGTATATACTCAGGCCATCGGTATTTCAAATTTGGATGCTAGTGATTTACAATTGATAATAATGGGCTATTTAAATCATGATTCCGACCTTGCTAAAAATCATTTGATCGCTCTGGAAAAAGACTTAAAGACAAAAGAGGGACTGTTCTACCGTTACAAGCACAGTGATGATTTCGGTGAGCCCGAGACTACCTTCTTGATATGTGCTTTTTGGTATGTAGAGGCACTAACATGCGTAGGAAGAGTCGATGAGGCCATTAATACCTTTGAGCAATTACTTACCTACAGCAATCATTTAGGCCTACTGAGTGAAGATGTAGACGCAGAAAATGGCAGTCAATGGGGCAATTTCCCGCAAGCATATAGTCACGTGGGACTTGTAAATGCCGCTTATAGGATAAGCAAGAAGCTAGACCGCCCAAATTTCCTTTGACATTTTTTTTATAAGACCCACTTAAGAAAAGTTTAGATTTTCAACTTAACTGACAGTTACCTTATAGGTCCGATCTTATATATAATCATTAGTTAGAACTTGTGTGTTACTATAGTTGTGTAAAAATTGAAGAAATCAGAATATTACCAAAGGGGTTTAATTTCACTATTCTCAACTTTTTTTATTTTATGTTCCATCGCTTGTCAAGGTCAGCAAAGCTTAGCCCCTATTGCCCTTAACGGGACTTTGAATTTAAATGATTGGGACTTTCAAAAAGATGGAACGGTTAAATTAGAGGGCAACTGGGAGTTTTATTGGAATACACTACTATCACCATCTCAGCCTCAAATGAATCTGGAGAAAGAGTATATTGGTTTGCCTGGTATTTGGAACAAGCAGGGACTCTCATCATTTGGGTATGCTACCTATAAGTTGAAGGTTTTGGGACATTTCACAGGCAAAGATTATGCTTTATATCTACCAGATACTTACTGTAATTATCGACTTTGGTTAGATGATAAAGTGATTGCAGAAAATGGCAAAGTAGGGACCAGTGAAGAAAACAGTATACCACAATGGAGTCCGTCTACTGTCAATTTCATAGCAAAGAGCGACACCATCACTCTTTACTGGCAAATTTCCAATTTTGAACATAGCAAAGGTGGAGTGAGCAGGGTTTTGGAATTAGGTACTGTAGAAGCAATAACTTCCGATTACAAAAGAAATTTGAATGCTAATTTTCTATTGGTAGCAGGTATTGGTTTACTAGTGATTATTTTACTTGCCTTCTCAATAATTTATAAGAAAATGTATCTCTTCCTATTTACATTATTTTGCTTTTTTTGGTCAATTAGAGGGATGTTTAGTAATATGTATTTGTTCATTCAATGGTTTCCTGATTTCGATTTTACCACCGCTGTTAGGATAGAGTACCTTACGCTTTACTGTTCATTACTCGTTGGCGTAATCACTTTCTTAAAATTATACCCTAAGCATACTCATAAGATTGTAGAGAAAATCTCTATCGTTGTGAACACAGTATTTATTCTGATAACTCTTTTCGCACCCGTTGCCATATTTACAGGACTTCTTACCACCTTTTTTATCTACCTCGGGCTGTCGTTAACTTATGTCTTTATTTCTATTGTGAATACCGCTATCCATGCTGAGAAAGGGTCGACCTCATTGAGTATAGTAGTCTTTTTGACCATCCTACTCTTCATTTATGATTTATTCTCCTATCAGAAATTCATTGATGGTAATCCGTATATACTAAGTATTGGCTATCTAATTATATACTACTTATTGGGAGGAACCTTACTCATAAACGTAGTAAAGAAAGTAAGATCTCCGAACCCAATTAAAAACAATACTGTTTAGTAAAGTCCCTCAAGTAATTTTCTCACCGCTACATAATCCTCTAAGCTGTATTTAGCTGCAGAGTGGATATCTGCAACTTTTATGGTGTATGCATCTTCAGGTAGAGCTTTAAAGGTATCTTCATCTGTCCAGTCATCACCCAGGGCTAATATGAAATCAGGCTTAAACTGTTGTACCCATTTAAGAGCGGCCTTGCCTTTGTTAACTTCTATATTTTTAATCTCCACTACCTTATTTCCTTCTAATACCTGTAGATTCATATTGACCGCCAGATATTTTAAATGACTGAGTATTTCACGCGCTCGAAGCTCACCAAGTCCAGTCTCAACCTTACGATAATGCCAAACCAATGAATAGTCTTTTTCCTCAATAAATGACCCTGGTGTCTTATTTACATAGATATCCAGAATCTCTCGAATTTCACCTTTCCAACTATTGTCCAGTCCTTCGGCCATGTGCCATTGATTTTCATTTTCTTTGAGCCATACTCCATGCTCAGCAATAAAATCTATTGGGAGATGCCCTAACCAGTTCTCAAGTGTTTTTCTATCTCTCCCGCTAATAACTACTACTTGATTCGCTTTATTATTTGACAGTTCCGTAAGAATGGATAGGAGTTTTTCATTGGGGGAGACCGCCTGTGGATCACTGTGAAAAGGAACTAGTGTTCCATCATAATCAAGAAAAAGCATCCTCTTCTTAGCTTTATCAAAGTCCTTTTTGATCATAGATTTTACGCTATCATCTAAGACCTTTGTGGCAAGTTCATTTCTCTTTTGAGTAACATCATCCAACTTTCCTAAAAACAAATCTACCCAGTGATGAATATTGAATTTCTTCAACGTCTCCTGCATAATGGAGGTGTGCTTAATTTGTTCTTCCTCAGGCATAGTCAGTGCCCTATATATAGCTTCCACCACCTGATGTTTGTCATTGGGGTTGACAATTAAAGCATCTGAAAGCTCTTTCGATGCTCCTGCCATTTCACTTAAAATCAATACCCCTTTCTGATCTAATTTACTTGCCAGAAATTCTTTACAAACCAGATTCATTCCATCACGCATTGGAGTAACCATTGCTACATCGGCCATTCTATAAAAAGCTGATAAGTCTTCCATTGGAAAGGATCGATAGAAATAATGGATTGGTGTCCAATTTACCGTACCATACTTACCATTAATGCGACCTACAAGTAAATCAACTTCTTCCTTAAGGTGCTTATATTTTTCTACTTGATCTCTGGATGGAACAACAACCATCAATAGTGATACCTTGCCTTGATAAGCCGGATACTTATCCAGAAAAATATCAAATATCTCCAGTCTCGCAGGAATGCCTTTTGAATAGTCCAGCCGATCAATAGAGAGCATCAACTTTTGTTTACCAAGAGAAGTACGGTACTCTACCTCTCTACTTAATGTGTCTGGATGGGCCGCCTGATTGGCATATTTATCATAGTCAATTCCGATAGGAAAAGAGTCAGTAGCAATAGTACGTCTGTCTTTTTGTATTTGCCCATGATGATTACTGATATAGCAGATACGGCTCACCGCACTAAGAAAGTGACGCATATCATCGTACGTATGAAACCCAATAAGGTCAGCTCCTAGTACGCCATCCAATAGTTCTCTTCTCCAGGGTAATAGTCTAAATACTTCAAAAGATGGAAAAGGAATATGTAAAAAAAATCCAATGCTCACATCAGGATGTGTTTCTCTAATAAGTTGGGGAACAAGCATAAGCTGATAGTCATGTACCCATATTTTATCTCCCGGAGAAAGTACTTTGAGCAACTCATCACAAAACTTCTTATTCACTTTTTTATATGCATCCCAATAAGATTTTTTATAAAGTGCATATTGATTAAAATAATGGAAGTTAGGCCAGAGTGTCTCATTGCTAAAGCCTTCATAATAAAGAATAATCTCTTCCTGCGTCAAAAAAACAGGACTCATATTTTTTGATTGCAATGCTGTTCGAGCCTCTTGCTTCTTCTCTTTCTTCTTGAAGTACCTTCCGGGCCAGCCTACCCAAAGGTTATTTCCCTTCTTATAAACAGAACTAAGTCCAGTAGCTAGACCGCCTTCACTTGGTAAATATTCCAGTTCACCCTGGTCATTCTTTACAGCCTTAACTGGCAATCGATTCGATACAATAATAGTTCTGGACATGTTTTTAAGTTATGTCTGATAATACCAATAGGACAGTAGAATGTAAAGTCATTGGCAAATTAATAGAGAAAAACTGATCTTAATCATATTATTTAAAATTAGTCTAAATAATATTTGCTTAAAGTAAAGCAGAATTTATATTTGCATCACTATTTTTAATAAGTCTAAATAAATCATTTTTATTATTCAATGAAAAACATATTTACTCTTTGTCTACTAGTGCTAACTCTAGGATTTACTTCATGTTCTGATGATGATGACTCTTTACCGGCAATCAATACCCCCGAGTCATACACTTTTGAGCGAGATAGCCAATCAACAGTCTCATTTTCAGGTCAAACCACTCGCATACTCATGGGAGAAGAACTGTCTTCCTCTCTTAAAGACTTCACCGAAACCACAGATCACCTTTTAGAATTATACAGAAATGAAACTGCAGGTGGTGGAGACGCCAATCCATTTGATGATGCAGATTTGAACGCTTCTGATAAAAGTGTGAAAAGTAAAGTTGCTGCTTCAAATGATTTTTTCTCTTCGAACACTGCGACATCTAGTGTCATTAAGGCTGACTTTGAAGAATGGATTGAAAGTCAGGTGAGTGAAGTTTTTCCTAATGAAAATACTGCCGCTAGTCCGGGACAACCAGGTCAAATAGCTGACGGTAGCTCGACAAGATGGGTGAATGCCGATGGCCTCGAATATGATCAGATGGTAACTAAAGGATTGATTGGCGCATTGATGACAGATCAGACACTGAACAACTATTTAAGTCCAAGCGTATTGGATGAAGCTGACAATATTGCTGAGAACAATAGTGAAATAACGGCAGATGGTAAAAACTATACGACCATGGAGCACAAATGGGATGAAGCATATGGCTATGTATACGGTCTAAATGCCGATGCAGCTAACCCCAATAACGACCTGGGTGCGGATGAATTCATCAACAAGTATATCGGCCGAGTAGAAGGTGATCAAGACTTTGCTGGTATTGCTAATGAAATTTTTCAGGCATTCAAGTTAGGCAGATCGGCCATAGTCGCTAAGAACTATACAGTTAGAGATATTCAAGCAGAAATCCTTAGAGAAAAACTTTCTGAAATTATTGCTATACGTGCTGTCTTCTACATGCAACAAGGAAAAATGGCCCTACCTGATGATAGAAACAGCTTTACACTTTATGGTCCTGCTTTGCATGATCTTTCTGAAGGATACGGTTTTATTTATAGTTTACAGTTTACAAGAAAGCCTGGGACAAATGAACCTTACTTTACCAACACTGAAGTGAATACCCTTTTAGATCAGCTACTTGGAGATGGAGAAAATGGACTTTGGGATGTGGAAGACACAACACTTGATGATATTTCAAATATAATTGCGGGAAAATTCAATTTTACTGTTGATCAAGCAGGTTCTTAATATTACATTTGCACTACTTTTATTTAGATTAAATACTAATAAGGAATGCGTCATTTTCTACTCATAATCTTCATCGGAATTATCAGTTGGTCTTGTACCGATTCGGATGATCCGGTGGATGCCTCTGATGGTTTTGACCGACAGGCTATGTTAATCAATTGGGCTGATAACATCATCATCCCTGCTTACGATGCTTATAATTTATCACTAGCCGAACTGAGTAACTCAACCAATTCTTTTACGGAGAATCCGTCTTTAGAAACCTTGACCTCTCTAAGAAGTAATTGGGAAGTGGCTTATACTTCATGGCAGACGGTATCAATGTTCGAGATTGGTAAAGCTGAAGAGTTGACTCTAAGGGATTTTACTAATGTATACCCAACTAATACTGGCAACATAGATAATGCGATCTCCTCCGGAAGTTATAATTTAACCTTGCCCTCTACCAGATCTCAGCAAGGTTTTCCTGCCATCAATTATTTGATACATGGTTTGGGCACAGATCAGGAAATAGTTGATCTATACACTTCTAGTGAATCTCATAAAACTTATTTGAATGACTTAGTAAATCGCTTGGCAACATTGACCGGGGAAGTACTAGCTGACTGGCAGGGTGATTATAGGCAGACATTTGTAGATCGTGACGGATCTGATGCAAGTAGCTCCGTAAACAAATTGATCAATGACTTCATGTTCTATTATGAAAAAGCACTCAGAGCTGGAAAAGTGGGTATTCCTGCAGGAATATTTTCCAATACATCACTTCCTGATAGAATAGAGTCACTTCATCAACCAGAGTTATCAAAATCATTACTGCAAGTTGCTCTTACTTCTGCTGAGAATTTTTTCAATGGAGTACATTTTGATGACAATGATCAGGGCATGAGTTTAAGTGAGTACCTTGATTTTGTGAATGCAATTAGTGAAGGTGAAACACTTAGCAGATTAATAAATCAGCAATTTGAGTCAGCACAATCTGCAATTAACGGATTGGATGGTAACCTCATGTTGCAGGTGGAAACTGACAATACATCTATGCTAAAGGCTTATGATGAACTTCAAAAAAATGTCGTGCTAATGAAAGTTGATATGTTCCAGGCATTGAACATTAAAGTCGACTTTGTGGATGCAGACGGAGACTAATGTCATTCGTGAATTCAAGCTATTTTAACGAAACTACAAAGGCTGCTCCTCTAGCAGCCTTTCGTATTTTCTTTGGTTTCATGATGTTAATAAGCATCATTAGATTTTGGAGCTATGGTTGGATCGACAAGCTTTATATTCAACCTAGATTTTTCTTCTCTTATTATGGTTTTGAATTTGTAAAGCCTCTTGGAAGCTTTACATATATCATTTTCGCCATTTGTGGCTTGGCCGCTTTGGCAGTGGCATTAGGTTTTAAATACCGACTAGCAATCATCACCTTCTTTTTGAGTTTCACCTACATAGAACTCATGGACAAGACCACTTATCTCAATCACTACTACTTTATAAGTCTGCTGAGCTTTTTGATGATCTTTCTACCAGCTCATGCCTATTTCTCTATTGATGCAAAGCACAATCAAAATTTGAGCTATCAGTACATTCCAAAATGGAACATTGATAGTATAAAAGTACTTCTGATTATTGTATACTTCTACGCTGGACTCGCCAAACTTAACTCAGACTGGTTACTACATGCGATGCCTTTACGCATCTGGTTGCCATCAAATTATGATTTACCTCTTTTAGGCGACTTCTTGCAAAAAACCTGGGTGATTTACTTATTTAGTTGGTCAGGAGCTATTTATGACCTTACCATCCCCTTTTTACTTCTATATAAGCGAACTAGAATTGTAGCCTTTGTCTTAGTAGTTATTTTTCACGTTCTCACCAGAGTGCTTTTCCCTATTGGTATGTTTCCATACATTATGATCGTGAGTGCACTAATATTTTTTGATGCATCCGTACACGAGAAAATTTTAGAAAGAATAGCCAGGCTTTTCAAAGTTTCAAGAAAAGTATTTGACAATGGAAAGCAACTTGTTTGGAATCCTCAAATCAAAAAACTCACTCTATCATTTCTTATCTTTTTTTTTCTTGTTCAAGTCATTTTACCATTCAGACATATTGTCTATCCCGGTGAGCTTTTCTGGACAGAAGAAGGGTATCGATTTTCATGGAGGGTTATGCTCATGGAAAAGGCCGGATATGCCAGTTTTCAAGTGGTCGATGGAGTAACTGGTAATAAACAGACAGTTGATAATAGTGAGTTCCTTACGGTTTTTCAGGAAAAGCAAATGGCTACTCAGCCTGATTTCATTCTTGAATACGCTCATTTCCTGAAAGACACTTTTGAAACCCGAGGATTCTCAGATGTTCACGTATTTATTGATAGTTTCGTGGCTTTAAATGGCAGAAGAAGTAAGCGATATATTGACCCTACAGTCGATCTAATAAAGCAGTCAGAATCTTTTAAACATAAAAATTGGATACTCCCCTTCAATGATGAGATTAAAGGCATATAGCATACTTATACTCTGCTGCCTCTTCAGTATCGTTTCATATGGACAGTATTCACTATCAGGAACTGTGCTTGACGGAGAAGTCAATAAAACTATAGGCAATGCCGAAGTCTTTAACAAAGAAGTAGGTCGTCTCGTCAGAACTGACGCTAAAGGAAAGTTTGCTTTTCAGGATTTACCAGCTGGCAAATACACTCTCGTAGTATTTGTAACAGGGTATAATGTACTCGAACAAGTATTTGATCTTGATGAAAACACACTGACTCAACTAGAGCTCCAGCCTTATAGTGATGAACTTTCTGAAGTAGTGATTTCTCAAAAACGAGAGGAGGTTTTTCGTCTCAACCGTTTAAACCCGGTAGAAGGAACTGCCATCTATGCCGGTAAAAAATCTGAAGTAATATTGGTTGATCAAATTGTAGGTAATGTATCCGCTAACAACGCACGTCAAATCTACTCGCAAGTGGTTGGACTCAATATCTATGAAAATGGTGATGCCGGTCTGCAACTAAATGTAGGTGGTAGAGGGCTTGATCCGAATAGAACTTCAAATTTCAATACAAGACAAAATGGATACGACATTAGTGCAGATGTATTGGGTTATCCCGAAAGCTATTACACCCCTCCTGCTGAAGCATTAAGTCAGATAGAAGTGGTGAGAGGGGCTGCTTCGTTACAGTATGGAACTCAATTTGGCGGGCTATTGAACTTCAAATTCAAGAACCCAAATCCAGTAAAAAAACTAGAATGGATATCAAGACAGTCTTATGGATCATTTAATCTTTTCACCAGTTTCAATAGTATTTCTGGTACTGTTGGAAAATTTAGCTATTACACCTATTTAAACTACAAGCAAGGAGATGGATTTCGCCCAAATTCAGCCTTCGAGTCAAAAAATCATTTCGCATCATTGAACTACGACTTTGGCAACAATACTTCGTTGACATTTGAAAGTACCTACCTTAACTACCTTGCAGAACAAGCAGGCGGCTTAACGGATACACAGTTTAACCAAGATATAAACCAAAGTAATAGAGATCGAAATTGGTTTTCCGTGGACTGGCACTTGTTCGCGTTGAAGTTCAAGAAAAAGATATCTTATAAAACTGATTTTAGTCTCAATCTATTCGGACTTGATGCACAGCGTGACGCTCTGGGATTTAGAGGTGACCCGAGAGATCCTCAGTCTAATCCTATGACAGCTATTGATGACCCAAATTCAATAACCAGAGACTTAATTCAAGGACATTTCAACAATTGGGGGGCTGAATCACGTATTCTAACGAGATATAAACTAGGTCAGAAAGATGCCGTTTTTCTAATCGGGTCAAAATATTATCAATCGAAAAACACCTATAGACAAGGCCCAGGTACTAATGGCTCTGATTCCAATTTTAGTTTTACTAATATAGATTTTCCGAATTATCCCAATCAAGCTGACTTTGACCTACCCAATTTTAATCTTGCGTTCTTCGCTGAGAATATCTTCTTTGTAACAGATAAATTCTCACTCACACCTGGCTTCAGATACGAATATATTCGTACCGAGTCTGAAGGGGACTATGTCGAACTGGGATTCGATGGTGCAGGAGAAGTAATATCAAGACTAGATACCTCAGATAATCGATCATTTAATCGGGCAATAGCATTATTTGGTTTGGGAGCTAGTCATCAATATTCTGAGTCACTAGAACTTTATGCAAATATCTCTCAAAACTACAGATCTGTGACATTTAGTGATATAAGAGTGGTTAATCCAAGTTTTATTATAGACGCGAACATATCAGATGAAAGAGGTTTTACTAGCGACATAGGTATCAGGGGTAAATGGAGAAAAAAACTATCCTTTGATGTCAGTGGTTTTATCATCAATTATAACGACAGAATTGGAACCATATTAGTTGGCGAAGGGCCAGATAAGGGAGATAGAGTTAGAAAAAATATTGGTGATGCATTTATTTATGGGTTTGAATCATTTATCGAGTGGAATACACTTAAAAATGGGGACATTGAGCAGCAATGGTTTACATTAAACCCTTTTCTTAATCTGGCTATTACTCAATCTCAATATCTCAATAGCGAAGAGAATAATGTTAAGGGTAAAATGGTTGAATTTATTCCTTTAATTAACCTAAAAACCGGAGTACGATTCGGCTATAAAAATTTCCTTGGAAACCTGCAGTTTACCCATCTATCAAAGCAATATACTGATGCGGAAAATAGTCAGGTGCCCGAAACCGGAGACAGTAGAGAAGGAACTATAGGTGAAATTCCAGCTTATAGCATCATGGATTTATCTCTCTCCTATCGTTTCAGACAATTCACTTTAGAGACTGGGTCAAATAATTTACTGAATGAAAAATACTTCACAAGGAGAGCTACAGGATACCCTGGTCCTGGAATCATTCCTTCAGACCCTAGAAGCTTTTACGTGGCTTTAGAGGTCAAACTATAATCCTTGTTATCTAGGCATACACAGATCTAATAAAACATTTTCGCTAAATAATTGTATTTTATTTTTGATATAGCTAAGTTAAGTAGTTATAAGCAAGTATTTTCAGTTAGAATCAGCGTAGAAGGGAACTTCTAAAACGAATCCAGAAAGAATGACAGACGAAGAATCACGATTGGCAGAAATCAAGGCATATCAGATTCTTGATACCCCTCCAGAAAAAGAACTAGACGAACTTGCGGAAATAGCATCGTTTGTTTGTGACGTTCCAATATCATTAATCACAATTGTAGATAAAGATCGCCAATGGTTTAAGGCAAATAAAGGACTCAATAGTATTCAAACGGCTCGGAAGGACTCTTTCTGTCAACATGCCCTGCACAAACCCGAAGAGATTTTAGTGGTCAATGATTCACTTAAAGATCCCCGCTTTAAGGATAATTTATTGGTCAAATCTGATCCAAATATTCGCTTTTATGCAGGCGCACCACTTGTCACACCAAAAGGTAATGCACTGGGCACTTTATGTGTAATAGACAGGAAACCTAGAACCATTACTCCAAATCAGAAAAGTGTTCTTAAGTTATTAGCCAAGAAAGCAATGGATTATCTGAACACAAGGAAATTATTGATTCAGCAAAACAATACCATCGAGACTAGTGCCAAGAAACTTAAAAAGCTAACTGACAATGTACCTGGAGGTATTTTTCAATTAAAAATGACACCTGAAGGCAAAATGTCATTTGATTTTCTAAGTAGTGGAATGAAAACATTACATCCTACACTTGATTTAGAAGAATGGAAAAATTCACCAGAGATAGGTTTTGCTCTTATGCATCCTGAAGATGTTTTGCCACTTCAACAGAGTATGGAAGACTCCTTTAAAAACCTTACTTTGTTATATCACGAATATCGAGTAGAAGAAAACGATAGCTATAAATGGCACCTTATAAAAGCTGAACCTGAAAGATTAAAGAATGGTAATGTTGTGTGGTATGGTAGTTTCCAGGACATCACACATAAAATAGAATACGAGAAAGCGATGGAGCAAATAGCATTTGACATTTCTCATATCCTTCGAAGACCGGTAACTAGCCTATTAGGATTAAGCCAGCTTATTGATAAAGACAAAGGAATTAAAAAATCTGAGTTGAAAGAATATGTTGGCTATATTAAAACCATGTCAAAAGAGCTAAACGAATTTACAAGTGAGTTAAATGCTATTTATGACAAAAAAAGAGAGCAAATCGTTTCTCGAAATGTCCCCTAAGAAAAATTTTTAATAAAACGTTGGGAGCTTTAATCAAGGAATATATCTTTGTTTAGATTAAGTCTAAATAAAAATAATTGAAAACTTCTGTTCTCATTGTAGATCCTCAATTTCTAACCCGAAATGGATTATTTCATTTGCTGGATAATGTGGACCAGCTGGAGATTGAAATGACGGAAGAGTTATGCGAGGATATTGACTATGCACAATTTGATGTGATCATAGCAGATTACTTAAAACCTTACACTGGTTTAGTCAAAAAAGACTTTAGTAAAATGCTTCTAAGAGAGTATGGCAACAAGGTGCTGATAATTTCTGCTGATTATAACAAAAGGAGAATTAAAGAAGTGATTAGCGCAGGAGCTTCGGGTTACCTGACCAAAGATTGCATACCTGATGAAATTCTTTCTGCTGTTGAAATGATTTCTAAAGGGAATCGCTTCTACTGTAATAAGGTTTTGGAAATGCTCACACACGTAGAAGGAAATGATCCAAATGATTGCGCTCCAGCAAACCTTTCAGAGCGGGAAATAGAAATACTTAAACTGATTGCGAATGGCTCTAGCTCATTAAAAATTGCAGATCAGCTACATATAAGTGTCCATACTGTTAACTCTCATCGAAAGAACATTCTGAAAAAGCTAAAATTGAAATCACCTACTCAACTGGTAGCCTATGCCCATGAAATTGGTCTAATTAATTGATCAGCTGAATCAAGAAGTCACAACTTGAGGCTCCCTCGCAATTGAATTGCCTGAAAGCTTTTTGAAAAGCTTCATTGTCACCAAAAGTATCCAAATAGTAACTATTACATCAATGAGTGTTGATCCATAATACACCCACTCTACTCCAAAATACCCAGGTAGAATCAGCATCACAGGTACATAAAAAACCAGCTGACGGGCAAGTCCAATAATACTACCGTATTTTTCTTCTTTGATGGCAGGAAAAAAGGTAAGTGTCATGAATACTAAAGGCAAAATTGGTAATACAAGCATATAGATTCTTAGGTTCATCAAATCTGAAGCGGTAAAAGTCATATCAGGCAACGCCAAGTGCATACTCTCTGCAGGGAAAAGCGTTAACATTAACCAGAAAGGCAATACAAGATATAACCCTGTTTTTGTAAATAGAACCAAGCTATCCTTGACCCTGTCAAACTGGCCAGCTCCAAAGTTGATACCTAATACCGGCTGTAGGGCTCGCATCAATCCAAACAGCGGAGTCATCAGAAAAAATAAAAATCGATTGGCCGCTGCAAAAAATGCTAGATCATGGTCCGTACCATGATTTACTATGGCATTAAATACTACAATAGCTTGTACGAGCCCCATAATAGTCATTATAAAGCCCGGAAAACCCATTTTAAGTATCGCCTGAAAAACTCTCTTATCATAAGTGAGCGATTTCATATTGACCTCAAAAGAAGCTTTTCCTCTTTTAAAATAAATGTATCCCACTATTGAGTATATGGCCATTCCTATATTAGTGCCCCATGCAGCTCCTGCCACTCCCATATCAAAAATGACTATAAAAACAGGTGTTAGAATGATATTGACAATTAGTCCATAGCTCATCATAATGGCGGCTGTTTTCATTTTACCTTCACCTCTAATGATCATATTTAATGTAAGGCCGTATACCCAAAAAGGAGCTGATAGCATAGTGATTCTAAAGTAGGTGACGCCTTCAGTCAAAATATCACCGCTTCCACCCATCATTTTGATTAGAGGTTCACCAAGGAAATAAGCAGGCAAAGCGATTACCACAGTGCCAATAATTGCAAATAGCGTAGCATTGGAGAGAATCTTTGATTGAGTATCCCAATCATCATTCCCCAGGGCAATACTTAACAAATTTGCGGCACCTGTACCTGCCCATGCCCCGAATCCCATTAAAATAGAAGTCAATGGATAGGCTAAAGCCACACCCGATAACGCTATTTCGTCCATGAGTTGACCGATATAAACGGTGTCCATAAATGCATTTAAACCAAACAACACCATAGCAGCGATAGCGGGGAGCGAAAGCTTCCACATCACTTTTGTCAAAGGCTCAGTAAGTATATAGTGTTTTTGATGGTCTTTAAAATCCATTCCGGCTAATTTTTTTTACAATACAACACAATTAGAGCCTATGCAACAAGAGTATTAAGATCGGTCTTAAAATAGGATATTATACTTTCCTACAAAGTCACTACTAGTAGTGATTAAAACCCCTACCTCTAGCGATTGACTAGCCGTGCAATCGCCTCTACATTTGCATTGTTTAGAATTAATCTAAATAATTACAATGAGACTAGTACTTATCTTCCTTCTGACCTCCATATCACTTCATGCCCAAGTAAGTGTAAAACTTGTTGACAACACTGAGCAAGTGATAGAGGGCGTTCAGGTAGTGTTTTTCAATGATAAAAATCAGCAGCATGTAGCAGTAAGTAATGAGTTAGGAGAAGCCAGGTGCAATTTCTCCCCTCCAATTAAAGTCACGGCTTCGCACATTAGTTATCAACCAATACAGAAAACACTACAATCATCTTTTCAAGAGCTGACAATGAGCCCTTCCTACTTATCATTGGATGAAGTAGTAGTAACGGGGCAATACACTCCTCAATCAGCTAAAAATTCCGTCTATAAGGTTAGAACTATTAATGCAGAACGGCTTGAGAGTCAGGGAGCCAATACCTTGCAGGATGTGCTATCCAATGAATTAAATATTCGTTTTGGTCGGGATAATGTCCTGGGAACATCAGGTTTAAGTATTCAAGGAGTATCAGGTCAAAATGTAAAAGTCCTCATTGACGGAGTACCTATGGTTGGCCGAAGTGGTGTAGCCAACGAAATTGATATTAACCAGATCAATGTCAATACCATTGAACGCATAGAAATAGTGGAAGGGCCTATGGCAGTCAATTTTGGAGCAGATGCACTAGCCGGAGTGATTAATATCATCACCAAAAAAGGTAATGGCGCCAAGTTGTCCGCCAATCTTACTTTGCAGGAAGAGACGGTAGAAGACAATTACTCCTTATTTGATGAAGGAATACATAATGCCAGCCTTACCGTGGGCAGCAATGTAACAGAGCACATTTATATACAGGCAGAAGGTCGTATCAATCATTTTGGCGGTTGGGTAGGTGATGAAACAAGTTTCTCCGATCGAAATCGCCAGTGGTATCCAAAGACTCAACATTTTGGAAGTGGTCTTGTGCGCTACGCTAAGGATAATTTCTCTATTCATTACCGACTTGATCATTTGAATGAGACTATAAGCAACCTCGGAAGTATCAATAACCTTGACCCAAATACTGAGCCCTTTTCAAGCGATCAGGAATTTATCAGCCATCGATGGATGCACCAACTTCAAGCAGAGTGGCAGGTGGGTAATTGGTTAGTGAATCCTGTCATCTCTTTTACAGATTATGAAAGAGTAACTGAAGGCTTTACTACATTCATTGAGAGTGATCTGGAAACCAATCGTAGAGAAATTCAAACTACTTACTACCAAACTGTATTTTTCAGAAATACCGCAAGCATAAACACGCTACCTTGGGGAAGTATGCAATTGGGAGTAGATGGCTCACTTGATACAGGTGGAGGTTCTACACTCAGTGAGGGGAAAAAAGAGGCTGAAGACCTTGCATTTTTTGCTTCTTCAGAAATAACATTAGGTGAAAATTTAGCTGTAAGACCCGGTATTCGCTATGGTTATAATAGTCTTTATGCCACAGAGCCAACCCCCTCAGTAAATGTAAAGTATGACTTTAATAAAAACACCCAGATGCGACTTGGTTATGGTCGTGGTTTTAGGGTACCTTCTCTTCGCGAACTGTATCATGAATTTATTGACTCCAATCATAACCTAATCGGTAACCCTGAGTTGACCCCTGAGTTTTCACACAACATTAATGCAGACCTAACCAGATCATTTGAAAAACTACATTTCAAGACTTCTCTTTCAGGATTTTATAATCATATCAATGACCGCATTACATTTTTCACTCCACAAGAGAGTAATGCCGCCACCACTTACCTTAACCTCCAGGAGTTTCGGTCCACAGGCGGAACTGTCAATACCACATGGGCAAATCATGGATGGAACATCAATACCGGAGTGGCTTACATTGGAAGATACCAGCGTCTAAATGAAGAAGAAACTGTACCAAACTTCATTTTTAACTGGGAGGTAAATACTAACCTTTCTTATCGTATCGCTGCATCAAATACTACGCTGTCTGCTTTTTACAAATTTAATGGCCCTCTAAAAGACTACAGGCTGGTAGATCCTGACGAGGATGGAGAGTTCACACCTGCACTTCAAGGAATCGATAGTTTTCATCTGTTGGATGTAACTATCAATCAAAGAATTAAAAAGTTATTGGATCTGACATTAGGGGCGAGAAATCTTTTCAATGTCACAGCGGTAGACAACAACTTCAGCTCCGGTGGGGCTCACTCGGGAGGCGGGGGAAGCACTTCGGTGGGCTATGGCACAAGTTTTTTTATACGACTCAATTATCAATTCAAAACAAACAACTAAATGAATAACCTTAAACTCAAATTTTTAGGATCACTATGCCTGTTGGCCACTCTCCTGCTATCAGGATGCGCTGATGACGATGATACACTGGCGCCCTTTACAGTTAACTTCAGCTCGACCGAGTTGGGGATATCCCCTTCATCCCAAGAGGCCGAAGTTACGCTAACCTTTTCGAGACCTGCCACGGTAGCCGGCTCCATCTCCCTGCTCGTACAGCCGGGAACATTGACTTATGGTGAAGATGGCGATTTCTATACTTCAGTGGCACCTGATAACAACACCATTACACTACCTTTTGCCCCAGGCAACCAGCGTGTCAGTTTTACTATTTTTGCCGGTTCTGCCGCCAACTTGCAGGAACAAAAGACTTTAACACTGCTGCTTACCGAGGATACCGGGTTAGTCTTCTCATTAGGAGGGTCCGACAAGCTGGAAGTCCTTTTTGATGAAAATTTTATATCTCCCGGAGGCTCTTTGGTAATAAATGTCACGAAGGAATTTTCCCAGCGTGGCTACATCGATCTTAGCAAAGCCACTGTTGCGGTAGAAGATGTCGACAATTACGATTTAGGTTTTCAAAATGGTTCCGGCTTTTACGTCACGCTCAATGCCAGTGCCACAGTAATGGCGAGACCGTTGGACAAGAATGACCTGAACCAGGTTACCGTGGCTGATACAGTAGGTTTCGGAGCGGTAATGCGCGTACGGGAGCCCAATTTTGATCCAACTACCGGTTCCGTGGCATGGATTGACACACCCGATGGAAACCTGGAAACAACAGCGTTTAAAGCAATTGCCGCAAATGATGACGATAACAAAGTGTTCATTATAAAACGCGATAATGGCAACTGGAAAAAAGTAAGGGTACTACAAGGTAGTAACGGTTATGTACTTCAGCACGCTGATATTGCCGCCACCAGCTTTGAAACGTTGGAAATTACCAAAAATGACACGTATGAAGCTGTGGCCGTTCATTTAGACAATGGTGTGGTCAATGCTTCTCCTGAAAATGATCGTTGGGACCTGATGTATACCAAATACACTGAAATACTCAACCTGGGGCCGGGCGCACCCATTCCCTATGAATTTAATGACTACATCGTGAGCAACAGAAATGATGTATCTGCAGCCATGGTCATGGTTACGGATAACCTCACCTATGAATCTTTCACTTCGGAAGATGTACAGGATGTGTCCTTTTCAGGTGAAATCAACGCAATAGGCAGCCGATGGCGGCAAGGCGGGGGGCCTTCAAGTGCTCCGGCTGTATTTAAGGATCGTTTTTTCGTAGTTACCGATGGCCAGCAGAATACCTATAAGGTATTGTTTACTGACATGTATTCAGATGCCAATGAACGCGGTGAGATTTCTTTCACTTACGAGCTACTTAACTAATTCACATGCTAACCCCTTTAAAAATAATCATCATCATTTTGCGCATAGGCTTGGGCGGGCTCTTTATCTATGGTGGTATTCAGAAGTTTGTGCCTAAACCGCCACGACCAAAGACCGAAGTGTCCATTGAGCTACCTCCGCATGTAGTCAAGATCAAAGCTTACATAGGTGGGCTAAAGCAAACAGATTTCTTCTGGCCTATGCTCGGTGCGGTAGAATTAGTAGGTGGGATTTTATTAGTGAGTCAGTATTTGTCGCTACTGGGTGCTGTGCTGTTGCTCCCGGTAACGATCAACATATTCCTTTTTCATCTTTTTTTGGAACCGCATGAAATTGGGGAATTGTTAATGACCCTGCTTTATCTAACGGTGAACCTACTGATCATAGGCTGGTACTATCCAAGACTGAAACCCATATTCCTAAACTTCAAAACTATTTATTAATGAAATGGGCATGGTGCTCATTGTAACAATTTAAAACTTATGAAAAATTTCCTAACACTCGTCTTATGCCTTGTATTATCAGGTGCTATGGCTCAAAAAAAGAAAAAACAAGATATTGAAGCCATAAAGGCCATGTGTGGCTGTTACGATGTTTCCTTCAATTTTGCAGAAACATTTGCAGCCAACAAAGACTATGAATTTCATGACAATTATGTTTCAGGCGGACTGGAATATGTTTTTCCCGTGGAAGAAAGCAAAGACAAAATCGTACTTCAGCATCTGTTGGTCATTGGTGATAGTATGATCATCAAACACTGGCGACAAGACTGGATTTATGAAAATACCGACTTTCATATGTTCCATAAAGATAACACCTGGAAGTATGTGGGCAAAGTCCCGGAAGAAGTGGCTGGGCAATGGACACAAAAGGTATATCAGGTTGATGATGGCCCGCGGTATGAAGGATCAGCCTCATGGGTACATGTAGATGGGAGGAGCTATTGGGAAAACACGGCAGATGCCCCGCTACCTCGCAGGGAATTCAGCAAGCGCAGTGATTACAATGTGATGGTACGCAGAAACCGCCAGGAAATTACAGATTATGGGTGGGTCCATGAGCAGGATAATGATAAAGTTGTTCGTGAGGATAGTGATGAAGTAATCGCTCAAGAAAAAGGATGGAATACTTACACCAAAACCGAAGAAAGCAAATGTCAACTCGCTAAAAACTGGTGGGGTGAAAAACAGGCGTATTGGAACGATGTTCGGAAAGTGTGGGATGAACTATTTGCTCAAAAGAAAACAGTGCAAATTGAAAAGAAGGTTGATGGTCAAATCCTGTTTATGAAACTCTTTGCTTTAGAGGATGAGATGCTAAAAGAGGGCTATGATAGTGTTGCTTCTACCACTAAAATTAAGGCTACGATCAACTCCTATCTTAAGGGTGATGTAAGTCTGGCTATGAGATAATCAAAAATTGACAAATGCCAACTGAGGTACTAATATTTTGAGGTATCTCAGTTTCATTTTAATTGGATTATTTACTTTGCAGCCACCTGCATTAAAAGTCCACACAACCAGGCACCATACGTTCCTAAAGCGTACCCCAACACTGCTAATAAAACGCCCACTGGAGCTAACGAAGGATGAAATGCAGCAGCTAATACAGGCGCACTTGCAGCTCCACCAATATTGGCTTTGCTACCTATTGCTAAAAAGAAATATGGCGAATGTGACAAACGAGCTGTTATTATCATAATAATTACATGAAACGCCATCCAAATCAAACCTACCAGAAAGAACCCGGGGTTATCAAAAATAGCCATGATATCCATTTTCATACCAATAGTTGCCACCAAAATAAAGATGAATACTGTTCCTATTTTGGAAGCCCCCGCTCCTTCCAAACTCCTTAGTTTGGTAAAAGACAGTCCAATACCGATAGTTGTCGCTATTACTATGAGCCAAAAGAATTTACTTTGTAAGCTAAACTTCTCAAGATAAGGAGCATTTTCAGAAATCATTGGCCCTAACCAATCAGCACAAACATGCGATAAGCCAGTGACTCCAAAACCAATTCCTAAAATCATCATTAAATCCGTCACGTCCGGTATTTTGGCAATACTCAAGCTGTAAGCTTCCATTTTATCCCGCAACTCATTTATCGAGCTATTATCTGCTTTAAAAAAAGTGTTGATTTTATCTCTTCTTCCAATTCCTAAAAGTAAAGCTGCCATCCAAATTTCAGCTACAATCACATCCACAGTAATGCTTATAGAATACAATTCATCAGAAGGTTTGAAGAGTTCATACATAGCGGCCTGATTAGCACCTCCTCCTATCCAGCTACCGGCAATAGTAGCCATACCACGCCAAACGGCATCAGGCCCTATTCCTCCAACCCATTCAGGGTTAATAAAAGAAACAATAAGAATAGCCAGCGGCCCACCTATTACCACACCTATGGTTGCCGCAAAAAACATGATCAATGCTTTTGGACCTAGTTTGAAGATTTCCTTTAGATCTATACTTAGTGTGAGAAGAACCAGACAAGCAGGCAGCAAAAATCTGGATGCTACAAAGTACAATTGTGATTCTTCAGCATCTACAATACCAAAAGTATTTAAGAGTGATGGCAAGAAATAGCATAGCAAAATCACGGGAATAATCTTGTAGAACTTACTCCAAAAAGAAGTCTTGAGACCAGATGTTTTAAAAACCAGTGCTAGCATAATCATTAATATTCCAAAAATGACCGCATCGTTTTCAATAAGTGGTGCACTGTGTTCCATATTGCATATCAGTTAAGCAACAAACTAGTCGATAAATGACTAGAATGACAAATCAGTTAATTTAGAGAAATGATTCCAGAAGACATTAAAAAATCAATCAGTGATAAATTAGGAGTAATTCATTCATTTCAGCAGGCTTCTGGAGGCTGTATTAATAATGGTGGTGCCATTTCTACCTCAAAAGGTGCGTTTTTCATAAAATGGAATAACGCTAAAAAGTATCCAGACATGTTTGTTGCGGAAGCAAAAGGGCTCGACTTATTGAGACAATCCCAGTTGATAGTTCCCAAAGTAATTGATGTCCTCCATAATCAGGAATACCAAGTTTTAGTTTTAGAGCATATAGAAAGTGGGTCGGTAACTTCAAAAACGTGGAAAGATTTCGGACAAAAACTCGCCCTTATGCACCAAATATCTCAACCACAGTATGGGCTGGGCCATGACAATTATATGGGGTCATTAAATCAGGTAAACCAATGGCATAACACTTGGATTGATTTCTTTATTGATCAACGTCTTGAGCCACAACTGAAAATCTCCAGAGAAAATGGGTTGATTGATTCATCCTTTGAGTTCAAGTTCCAAAGATTATATAAACTATTACCTGACATTTTATCAATTGAGAAACCTGCTTTAGTTCATGGTGACTTATGGAGCGGCAATTATATGATTGACTCAAATGGAAACACAGTTCTTATTGACCCAGCTGTATCATTTTCACATAGAGAAGTAGACTTAGCAATGACCAAATTGTTTGGAGGATTTAGTAACGATTTTTACTCTAGCTACCAAGAGACATGCCCTACGGCAAAAGGTTTAAGCGAACGGTTGGACATCTATAATTTGTATCCTTTACTTATCCACCTAAATGTTTTTGGGTCTGGATATCTAAGTCAAATCCGGTCTATTGTTAGTAGATATGATTAGTCCTTAAAAGAATTGAGAATGCTCAAATCAGTGATTTAGCAAAGCTGAATAATCAATCTCATCACTTACAACTTCACCTTCTGATTAGTATGTTTGTAGAATTGATCAATACATAACTCGCTCCTATGCTTAAGATAGATATGCACACTCATATTATCCCGGAAAAAATGCCCAACTGGACAGAGAAATTCGGGTATGGTGACTTTATCTATTTGCAACATCATAAAGCTGGTTTTGCCAAAATGATGAAGGGCAATCAATTCTTTCGAGAGATAGAAGCTAATTGCTGGGACCCTGACTTAAGAATAGAAGAATATCAGAAGTTCAACACACAGGTACAAGTTGTTTGTACTATTCCCGTCATGTTTTCTTACTGGGCAAAACCAGATGACTGCCTCGAACTTAGCCGATTTTTAAATGATGATATTGCAGAACTAGTAAATAATTATCCTAAAAACTACATTGGGTTAGGTACAATCCCAATGCAAGAGGCTGATCTGGCAATACAAGAGCTTGAACGCATCAAAACAATTGGACTTAAGGGAATTCAAATTGGCTCCAACATCAACGATGAAAATCTAAGTGAAGACAAATTCTATCCAATTTTTCAAGCTTGCCAGGAACTTGATCTGGCTGTGATGGTTCATCCCTGGAATATGATGGGATTCAAAAACATGACCAAGTATTGGCTTCCTTGGCTGGTTGGCATGCCAGCTGAAACCTCAAGAGCTATTTGCTCTATGGTTTTTTCAGGTGTATTTGAAAGACTACCCGACTTAAGAGTGAATTTTGCTCATGCAGGGGGCTCTTTTTTGCCAACTATTGGTAGAGTTGAGCATGGGTTTAATTGTCGGCCTGATCTGGTAGCTATCGATAACCCTGTAAATCCACGAAACTATCTAGGTAAGTTTTGGGTGGATTGTATTACACACGATCCCAAAATGCTGGAATATGTATTAGATGTTCAAGGCTCTAAAAAAGTTACGCTTGGCTCTGATTACCCATTCCCTTTGGGAGATCTTGAAATTGGCAAGTTTATTGAACAAATGTCGTTGTCGAAAGATACCGTTGAAGATATATTTTGTAATTCTACACTTGAATGGTTGAAGCTCAACAAAGAAGATTTTATATAATGGACCTAAGATATATTGGATTCTTATTAGTATTCATTAGCACTGTTCTACAAGCACAAACGCAAGAAGAAAAAGTTAGACAGGCAGAAATGGAAGCGGCTCAGTTAAGACAGGCACAGCTCACCACCTTGCTAGATCAAGGTGTAGATTTAATGGAAAGTCAAGAACATGAAGCAGCTAATGAGATCTTTAAAGATGTTTTAAAAAAATCAAAGGTAGTTCCTACAGATTTGACATTCTATTTTGGAAAAAATTCTTTTCATCTGGGTAAATACCGACAAAGCATCGATTGGCTTAACAAGTATATAGAACTAAAGGGAACCACAGGTCAGTATTACAAGGAATGTGTGGATCTCTTGGATAAGGCCAATCAAGCATTTATTGTAGTACGAGAAGAAGAGAAGCAAGAAGCCAAATCCATTTTAGCCGCTGATTATGATATAGACTGTGGTCCATCAGGCAAAGTAGTTTGTCCAGTATGTTCTGGAAATGGTGTAATCATCCAACGAGGTTCTTTCGGTGATATTTACAAGACCTGTCCCTATAGCGATAATCATGGAAACCTGACTTGTGAGGAATACAACCTTTTACTTAAGGGACAGTTGAAACCCAAATTTTGATTAAATTTGCATGTTTGAAAATCATTCATGCAAAATGATACTACACAACAGAGTTAACAGAGAATTACTAAAAGAGAAGCTTCATCAAAGTGATGAGAGCCGAGTAACTCTTTCCTTCTACAAATATTTTAAAATAGATGATACTAAATCATTCAGGGATCAGTTTTACGCTGAGCTATATGAATATGGAGTATTTGGTAGAATCTATGTAGCCGAGGAAGGAGTAAATGCACAAATTAGTGTACCTGAATCTAAATTTTCAGATTTCAAATCGTCTATAGATCGACATGATAATCTTAAAGGCATTAGGCTAAATATAGCTATCGATGACGATGGGAAATCATTTTACAAGCTAAAAATTCAGATCCGCCATAAGATAGTTGCCGATGGTCTTAATGATTCTACTTTTGATGTAACTAATCGAGGTATTCATCTTTCTGCAGAAGAATTCAATAAACTGGCTGCCGATCCTGATACAGTCATTGTAGATATGCGCAACCACTATGAAAGTGAGGTTGGGCATTTTGAAAATGCCATCACCCCAGATGTCGATACTTTTCGAGAGTCTCTTCCTATTGTTGAAGAATTGCTCAATGACAAAAAAGATAAAAACATTGTTATGTATTGCACTGGAGGAATTCGCTGTGAAAAAGCAAGTGCCTATTACAAACACAAAGGGTTTTCAAAGGTCTATCAGCTAGATGGTGGTATTATAGAATATGCTAGACAGATTAAAAAACAAGGTCTTGAAAATAAGTTTAGAGGTAAGAATTTTGTTTTTGATGAGCGACTAGGTGAGCGTATTTCTGACGAAGTAATAAGCGTTTGCCATCAATGTGGAGAAAAAGCCGATGCGCATACCAATTGCAAAAATGATGGTTGTCACCTGTTGTTTATCCAATGTGAAAAGTGTGCCGAGAAGTATAGCGGATGCTGCTCTGAAGAATGTAATGAAATAATTCATTTACCTGAGGAGAAACAGGAAGCATTACGAAAAGGGATTAACAAAGGTAGGCAGGTCTTTAAAAAGGGTCGATCAGAAAAATTGGTCTATAAAAAATGATGAAGAAGGCAAGAATAGGTATAATCAATGTGTCGGACAGAGCAAGTAAGGGTATTTATGAAGATATTCCTGGAAAGGCTATTGTTGAAACCTTAGATGAATACCTTATTTCAGAATGGGAAAGTGAGTATTCAGTATTGCCTGACGAACAAGATCAATTAGAAGCCAAAATGATAGAAATGGCAGATAAAAAAGACTGTTGTTTAATTGTAACAAGTGGAGGCACCGGACCTGCGCTTCGGGACGTGACTCCCGAGGCAACAGAAGCAGTATGCCAAAAAATGATGCCGGGTTTTGGCGAATTGATGCGTCAGGAAAGTTTAAAATTTGTACCTACAGCAATACTTTCAAGACAAACTGCCGGTATTCGCAACAACACATTAATAGTTAATCTGCCCGGAAAACCTAAAGCCATTCGCGAATGTTTGGATGCTGTGTTCCCTGCTATCCCTTATTGTATCGATTTGATAAACGGACCTTACTTAGAATGTAACCCAAAGGTTATTCAAGCGTTCAGACCAAAAGTAGTTTCATAGTATGGCACGAATAAAATATTATTACGATACGGAGACTTGTAAGTATGAAAGGGTGAAAGTAAAAACCCAGGATGTTATACTTAATTTTCTCGGATTAGTTTCACTTATTGTAGGTTGCTCGGTAGGATTGCTTATGCTATACAATACATACTTCGAATCTCCTAAGGAGTTGATGCTTCAAAACGAAATTGAAGACCTTAAGTATTATTATGGCAGTCTGGAGGAGGATGTCACTAAGATGAATAATATTCTGGCTGCTTTGGAACAACGTGATGATGATATATATCGCATCGTTTTAGGAGCAGAACCAATAGATACTGAAATACGAAATGCAGGTATAGGAGGTACTGATCGATACGAAGATATCAGATCCTCATCAAGCGAATTTAGAGATGAGATAGTAAGTCTTGCGGAAAATGTAGACAAACTGAAACGTAAGATGTATATACAAAGTAAGTCTTACGATGAAATAGTCGAACTGGCTGAAAACAAAGCTAAACTTTATGCTGCTATTCCAGCGATTCAGCCTGTAGCTAATAAAGAATTGATCAGGTTAGCTTCAGGTTTTGGCTATCGTATACATCCTGTCTACAAAGTTAAAAAATTGCATACAGGTATAGATTTTTCCGCTTCAATAGGTACGCCTATTTATGCTACTGCTGATGGTACAATTGAAGACATTCGTGTATCGTTTAGTGGTTATGGTAAAACTGTTAAAATAGATCATGGGTATGGTTTCAAAACACGTTACGCACATATGCATGAGTTTGCTGTCAAAGAAGGACAAAAGGTTAAGCGTGGTCAGGTAATTGGCTATGTAGGCAATACGGGTACCTCAACCGCTCCACACCTGCATTATGAAGTCATCAAAAATAATAGAAAGATTAACCCTGTCCACTACTTTTTCAACGATCTGAATCCAGATGAGTATGAGAAGATCGTAGAACTTGCTTCTATCGAAAATCAATCTTTAGGAATGTAATATATCCCTCAAAATGGGGTATTATATTAATGAATTAAGACGTTAATTTGTGCTCAATTTTTTTTGAATTAAAACAGGACATACACTTACATGAAACTAATTTTTATTACCACACTATTTTTGATATCAAATTCACTTTACTCTAATGATTTGACTAATCATGAGCTAGAAATAAAAAGGTATGAAAAAGATGTAGAAATTATTCACGATAGTTACAAATCTCTGAATCTAAATTCTTTGGAAAAAGAGTATGATAGCTTCATTGATGCAGTACAAGCTTACGAGAAGAATCAAACAGAGTCTAACTTCGAACATCTGGAAAAGATAGCTCAAAAAATAAAATTCTTTGACACCCTTAAAAGAGAAGAGGAATTGAATAAGGAAATCACTAGTTCTAAATATTTTGATCTTTCAGCAAAAGTATTTCAGTATAAAAATAGAGTTGATAATTTATATATTCAGGAAAGAGGTTCCGGGTCTTTTTATGGTGGTATGGAAACCCATTCGAATAGTGTAATTCAAAAAAAGAAACTATACGTGGCTGGTATGGAAGCATTTGAAAAAACCATGCTTGAAGTAAAACATACCAATCCTTGTAATTACAGTCAGAGAATAGATTTACTAAAAGAGAACAAGCGCTTATTGGTTAAAATGGAGAAGTTGCTAAATGTTAGTAATACAAAAGAACTGGAGAAGCAGCTGAAAAATGAAAAAGAGTCAAAAAAAATAATGGAACTTATATTCAATTATCCAGTTAATTGATAATCTTTGTTCAACGATGAAAATTTTTAGTAGCACATATAACCATCATTACCATCATCATGTTAAACACTTGATGCATGGGAGTTATATGTTTAAATAGAAAATAATATCTAATCATAAACAAAAAGGCTTGTCATGCGACAAGCCTTTTTTTATTTCCAAAACTTTTAAATTAAATGACACAAAAATTAAAGATCGCTATTCAAAAATCAGGACGACTACAGGAACAATCCATTAAACTTCTTAGAGAATGTGGATTTTCTTTCAGTGGAGGCTTCAGCAAACTCAAAGCAGAGGTAGATAATTTCCCTGCCGAAATACTTTTTCTAAGGGATGACGATATTCCTCAGTACATTGAGGATAACGTTGCTGATATTGGAATAATAGGTGAGAATGTATTTATAGAAAAGCAGAAAGCAGGCGATCTCATATTGAAACTCGGTTTTGCTAAATGTCGCTTATCTATAGCCATTCCAAAATCAGAAGAATATAATGACTCTTCAACTTTGAATAACAAAAAAATAGCAACCTCTTACCCCATCATCGTACAGGAATTTTTGAATAAAGAAGGGGTCAATGCAGAGATTCACGAGATTAGCGGCTCTGTAGAAATAGCTCCCGGAATTGGCCTGGCTGACGCAGTTTGTGACATCGTAAGCACTGGGAGTACATTACTCACGAATGGACTAAAAGAAGTAGAGACTATACTGAAGTCCGAGGCTATATTAATTGCAAGTAAAAACCTGGAAAGCGAAAAGCAGGAACTTTTAGATCAATTAGTTTTTCGCATAAATGCAGTTAATGCAGCTAAAAACAATAAGTACTTATTATTAAACGCACCTAATGATGCCATTGAGGAAATTACTAAAGTGCTACCTGGTATGAAAAGCCCAACTGTAACTCCACTCCAAGAAGAAGGTTGGTCATCTCTACACTCTGTGGTTAACGAAAACGACTTCTGGCAAAAAATTGATGAATTAAAATCTCTTGGTGCTCAAGGCATTTTAGTTATACCCATTGAAAAAATGATATTGTAATGGAAATAATCAAAAATATTGAGCTGTCAGCTGTGGACAGCATACTAAAGCGACCTGGATTAGAAAATGATTACCTTGAGGGAGCAGTCAAAAATATTATACAAAGAGTCAAAACTTCTGGCGATGAAGCACTTATCGATTTTACAAGTCAATTTGATAAAGTTGATCTGAACGAATTGCAGGTTTCAGAAACTGAAATAACAACGGCTATTGGTCAGGTAAGTGAAAATCTTAAAAATGCAATTACTCAAGCCAAGCAAAATATTGAAGCCTTTCATAAAAGTCAAAAAAGAGAAACGGTAAAAATTGAAAATCAACCTGGAGTTACCTGCTGGAGAAAATCAGTGCCTATTCAAAAGGTTGGGCTGTACATACCCGGAGGTACAGCGCCTCTTTTTTCAACAGTTCTAATGCTGGGCATACCGGCCGTAATTGCAGGGTGCAAGGAGATTGTAATGTGCTCCCCACCTAACTCAGAAGGGAAAATTGATCCTGCTATCCTCTTCACGGCCAACTTGGTCGGTATAAAGAAAATATACAAGGTAGGTGGGGCTCAATCCATAGCAGCCATGGCTTATGGAACCGCCTCTATTCCGAAAGTTGATAAAATATTTGGCCCTGGAAATCAGTATGTGACTAAAGCCAAGCAGTTGGTTAACATGGAAGGCGTATCCATTGATATGCCTGCGGGACCATCTGAAGTAGCCGTTATAGCAGATGATATTGCTGAACCATCTTTCATCGCAGCAGACCTACTCTCTCAAGCTGAACATGGTGTTGATAGTCAGGTTATTTTAATCAGCTCATCCGAAAACTTAGTAACAGAAGTACTGAACGCTATAGATACTCAAATAGAGCAGCTTCCAAGAAAAGACATAGCATTGGAATGTCTTAAAAATAGTAAGGCTGTAATTACTAAAAGTCTGGAAGAAGCAACAGATGTATCAAACAGTTATGCCCCAGAACATCTTATTATTAATTGTAAAAATGCGTCTTCAATAGCTGAGAACATTACGCAAGCAGGTTCTGTATTCATAGGAGCCTACACTCCCGAATCAGCAGGAGATTATGCTTCCGGAACTAATCATACACTACCAACCAATGGTGCAGCTCGAGCATATAGTGGAGTATCCCTCGACTCATTCGTAAAAGAAATAACCTTCCAAGAAATTACAGAAGAGGGTATTACTAAATTAGGGCCTGTGGTGGAAACAATGGCTGAAGCAGAGCAACTAATTGCACATAAAAAAGCTGTCTCTATAAGACTTCAAAAACTCAACGAGCAATGAATATTGATCAATTCGTTCGACCAAACATACTTGAGATGAAGCCTTATTCTTCTGCCAGAGATGAATATAACTCAATGGATGATGTTTCATTGCTGGATGCCAACGAAAATCCGTTTGAAACAGATCTAAATAGGTACCCAGACCCCTATCAGAAAGATCTGAAAAATCTCATTGGTAAAGTAAAGTCTATTGCTCCGGAAAACATCTTTTTAGGTAACGGAAGTGATGAGGCCATTGATTTGATATTACGGATTTTTTGTGAACCATTAGAAGATAGCATTATCATTCCAGATCCAACTTATGGAATGTATCAGGTGTCTGCAGCTATACAGAATGTAGAGGTAAAGAAAGTGGCGTTGAATAAAATTTTTGAGTTGGATGTACAAAGTATATTAGAGTTAAACAGGACATCCGGAAAGGTTCTGTTTCTTTGTAACCCTAATAATCCATCTGGGAATTTCTTTTCAAGAAATGATGTGATTAGTCTATTGAATCAGTTCAATGGTATTGTAGTGATAGATGAAGCATACATAGATTTCACAAAGGAGGAGTCGTTTATTGTTGAGATTGAAAATTATCCGAACCTGATAGTTCTTCAGACTTTTTCAAAAGCGTGGGGCATGGCTGGATTAAGGTTGGGAATGGCTTTCACCAACAATTCAATAATCAAACTCTTTAATAAAGTGAAAGCTCCTTACAATCTTTCGAGTCTTACTCAAAAAACCGCGCTAGCTGAAATAGAAAAAGGGGTCGATCAATTATTCAACACAGTCAATAATCTTATCAGCGAGCGAAAAAGGCTGGAAAAAAGCTTTAATGAAATGAATTGTGTCGTTAATATGTTTCCGTCTGAAACGAATTTTTTATTAGTCAAATTTCGAGACTACAAAAAAGCATATAATGCTTTAGAAAAAAATGGTCTAATTGTGAGGGACAGATCTAAAGCGCTTCATTGTGAGGGATGTTTGAGATTGACTGTGGGAACAAGGAAAGAAAATGATCAGGTTATTGAGACGTTAAAAGCATTATGAAAAAAGTATTATTTATAGATAGGGACGGCACCATCATCTTAGAACCGGAAGACGAGCAAATAGACAGTCTGGAAAAACTTGAGTTTTACCCTGCTATCTTCAGGTGGCTTGGTTCTATTTGTCAGGAACTTGATTATGAACTAGTTATGGTTACCAATCAAGATGGATTAGGAACCGATTCTTTTCCGGAGAACACCTTCTGGCCTGCACATAATAAAATGATGGATGCCCTTAAAAAAGAAGGGATTGAGTTCTCTGAGGTTCTTATTGATAGATCATTTCCAGCCGACAATTCACCAAATAGAAAGCCCGGTACCGGATTGTTGCAGCAGTACATTCAAGGTGATTATGATCTTGCCAACTCTTATGTGATTGGAGACCGGAAAACAGATATTGAGCTGGCAAAAAATCTAGGTGCAAAAGGGGTTTTAATAAATGATGGTTCAATAGAATTAAATGACTTGGAAGCTAATTGCTCATTAATAACTACTGATTGGGAGACCATATATAACCACTTAAGAAAAAGGGAATCGACCGTAAAAAGGAAAACGAATGAGACTGACATTGAGATTAGTCTGAATCTAGACGGCACAGGACAAAGTGATATATCTACTGGTTTAGACTTTTTTGATCACATGCTTGACCAATTGGCTAAGCATGGTTTGGTAGATCTTACAATCAAAGTAAAAGGAGACCTTGAGGTTGATGAACATCATACCATCGAAGATACTGCTATCGCATTGGGTGAAGCTTTTTTAGCAGCTCTAGGAGACAAAAGAGGAATTTCAAGATATGGATTCCTTTTACCTATGGACGATTGTTTAGCTCAAGTTGCTATCGACTTTGGAGGACGCAATTGGATTGTATGGGAGGCTGAGTTCAAGAGAGAAATGATTGGAAAAATGCCAACGGAAATGTTTTTTCATTTCTTCAAATCATTTTCAGATGCTTCAAAAAGCAACCTTAATATTAAAGTTGAGGGAACTAACGAGCATCATAAAATTGAAGCTATTTTCAAAGCATTTGCAAGAGCGATACGAATGGCAGTAAAAAGAGATGGCAATCAGCTACCAAGTACTAAAGGAGTTATATGAGAGTAGCTATCATAAAGTACAATGCCGGAAATACTCAGTCCGTGATCTTTGCTTTGAATCGCCTTGGTATTGATCCAATATTGACCAATGATTTTGAAGAATTAAAGTCTGCAGATAAAGTGATCTTCCCAGGTGTTGGTGAAGCCAGTACCACTATGACGCATCTCAAGAATTTGAAACTTGATAAACTTATACCCAACCTGAGACAGCCAGTTTTAGGTGTATGTTTGGGGATGCAACTGATGTGCAAACATTCTGAAGAAGGAAACACTGACTGTCTTGGTATTTTTGATACGCAAGTAAAACTTTTTAAATCCAAAGTAGATAAAGTGCCACACATGGGATGGAATGACCTGGTGTTATCACAGAATGTATTAAATAAAAAGATCGAGGATACTCATATGTATTTCGTTCATAGTTATTATGTACCTATCATAAAGGAAACTACCGCTACAGCTAATTATATTCATGATTTCTCTGCATCCTTACAGCAAGACAATTTCTGCGCGGTGCAGTTTCACCCCGAAAAGTCTGGAAAGCAAGGTCTGCAGCTATTAAAAAATTTTATTGAACTATGAGAGTAATACCTGCTATAGATATCATCGATGGACAATGCGTGCGCCTTTCTCAAGGAGATTATAATGAGAAGACTGTTTATGAAAAAGATCCATTAGCAGTCGCCAAGAGGTTTGAGGCATCAGGTATAAAACGACTACATCTGGTAGACCTGGATGGAGCAAAAGCAGGTAGTATTGTAAATCATCAAGTGTTGGAATCAATCGCCAGCAATACAAATTTATCTATTGACTTTGGAGGTGGTGTAAAATCCGATGATGATATCAAAATGGCTTTCGATTATGGTGCAAAGCAAGTTACATGCGGAAGTATTGCCGTCAAAAATAGGGATCTGGTTCTTAACTGGGTAGCAACATATGGCCCTGATAAGTTGATTTTAGGAGCGGATGTGAAGAATAAAATGGTTGCTATTCACGGTTGGACAAAAACCAGTGATCTATATCTTGATGAGCTTCTCAAAGATTATTTAGCGGCAGGATTAAAATATGTGATTTGCACAGATATAGCCACTGACGGTATGCTGACAGGACCAAATTTCAATCTCTACAAGGAATTATTGATCAATTTTCCAATGATGAAATTAATAGCTAGTGGCGGAGTTAGCTCAAATGATGACCTACTAAGACTAAAGAGCGATGGTTTGCATGGAGCGATAGTTGGTAAAGCTCTTTATGAAAATAGAATCTCTCTTGATGAATTAGAACAGTATGCTTAAAAAAAGAATTATCCCATGTCTTGACATCAAAGATGGAAGAACAGTCAAAGGAGTAAACTTCATAAACATCAGAGACGCTGGCGATCCAGTAGAGCTTGCTCAAAGCTATGCAAAACTAGGAGCTGACGAATTAGTATTTTTGGACATTACAGCGACTCATGATAATAGAAAAACTTTTGTCAAGCTGGTAAAAGACATTGCTAAGCATATTGACATTCCATTTACAGTTGGAGGTGGAATAAGTTCAGTTGATGATGTCAAACCTCTGCTGGAAGGTGGGGCAGACAAGATCTCAGTCAATTCTTCAGCAGTGAAAAGGCCTGAGCTAATCAATGAACTTGTTCTTGCTTTTGGGAGTCAGTGTATAACCGTGGCCATTGATGCTAAATTCATTGATGGTGAATGGGTCGTTCACACGCATGGTGGGAGAAAGCCTACCAATAAAAAATTGTTTGACTGGGCAAAAGAAGTTGAGAAGCGCGGTGCCGGAGAGATTTTATTTACTAGTATGGATCATGACGGCACCAAGCAAGGGTTCGCCAATGAGGCATTGGCTAAGTTGAGCGATCTCATATCTATTCCAATTATTGCTTCGGGTGGTGCCGGTAACGAATCCCACTTTAAAGAAGTATTCACAGACGGAAAAGCTGATGCAGCATTGGCGGCAAGTATTTTTCATTTTGGAGAAATTCCCATACCCACATTAAAAGATTATTTAAAAAAGGAAAATATAGCTATAAGATGACAGAATCACCAAACTTTGAAAAGGGTCTTATACCTGCCATTATTCAAGATTATTATACTAAAAAAGTACTTATGCTTGGCTATATGAATAAGGCAGCCTATGACCAAACGGTACGGTCTGATAAGGTTACTTTTTTCAGTAGGTCAAAAAACAGACTTTGGACTAAGGGAGAAACTTCCGGCCACTATCTTAATGTCAAATCAATAGACCTTGATTGTGATCTGGACACCATATTGATTCAAGCGACTCCTGAAGGTCCAACTTGTCACACAGGCACCGATACTTGTTTTGGAAATATGAGTAACACATCGACTGACTTGGGGTTTTTAGAGGCTACAATTCAACATAGAAAGCAAAACCCAAAAGAAGGGTCTTATACAAATGAGCTGCTTGCTAATCTTAACAAGGCTGCACAAAAGGTCGGTGAAGAAGCAGTGGAGTTGGTAATTGAAGCCAAAGATAATAATGAAGAGTTATTTCTGAATGAAGGAGCTGACCTGATTTACCATTACATAGTGCTACTGGCAGCTAAGGGATATAAATTACAAGATGTTATTGAGGTGTTGAAAAATCGTCATCAATAACAAACTTGTCAAACAGATTACATCTATCCTTAAGCACTTCTCTGTATTATTGTGATATGGCGGATACAAAAACAATCGGTGGGTTTGAGTTTCAACGATACGAAAAGGAAACCTATAATGAAGATGAAACCATCAAAAGAAGTATTGAATTTCATCAGTGGATTGATAAAAGAAGGTCAGTAAGGGACTTCTCAGATCGACCAATACCAAAGAAAGTAATTGAAGAGCTGATCTGCTCTGCTTCCACCGCTCCTTCCGGTGCGCATAAGCAACCCTGGACTTTTGCGGTAGTTAGCAATCCTGAATTAAAAAAAAAAATACGTGAAGCTGCAGAAAAAGAAGAGCATGAAAGCTACACTAAACGCATGAGCGAAGAGTGGCTAGACGATCTAAAGCCTATGCAAACCGACTGGAATAAACCTTTCCTTGAGATTGCGCCCTATCTTGTTATTATATTTAAAAAGGCATACGATTTAGACGAAGACGGTAACAAGCATACTAACTATTATGTAAATGAATCCGTTGGTCTTGCAGCAGGCATGTTTTTAACAGCCATTCACAATGCTGGGTTGGTGGCATTAACTCATACACCAAGTCCTATGAATTTTCTAAGTAAACTTTTAGAAAGACCTGATAACGAAAGACCTTTTCTTCTTATCCCTATTGGCTATCCGGCAGAAGAAACCTACGTTCCGAAGCTAGATCGAAAATGTGTAGATGAGGTGGCTGTTTTTTACGAATAATTGGTTAATATTTATTTTGAATCAATTTTAAAATTATTTTTAAACAAGTATTTATCACTAGCTTTAACAGCAAATTCTAATTTAATGAAAAGCACTTTTTTATTTCTTGCATTTATTATAGTCTTATCTGCGTGCAAAGATGATGATGTAGTCCCAACCACTGATTTAGGGCCTTCAGCTGCAGGAAGATACTCTTATTCCGGACAAATAAGGAAGATAGATGACGGAGGTTTTTTGGGCAGATTAACCGGTACACTTGAACTAAAGGCCAATGATTTAAATATTACTATATTATCAGTTTCTGGTGAAGAAATAAATTTGGCAGATGTCTTAGACACGCCTGATGGGACTGTATTTAATATTTCGAATAAAGACTTTATTGACCAAAATGGTGATGAATTTACCTTAATCGGTGTGCCCATTTTCTCTTACTTGAGTGATTCTTACCATGCAGAATATAATTTAGAACAAGACTGCTTTAAGATGGTATATGATCACATCTACATTGACGAAAGTTTGACTTCTTCTAATCGCAGGCATGAGCTTTTTGCAGAAAAAATAAACTAGACTACTCATCCATCATCTCAGAGAATTCCTCCACATCAAATTTGATGTCATCCTCCCCTATCTGATCAAATGGATTTTCTAAATGCCCCTGAATATTATCTAAGCTTACCAATATAAAGCTAAAGATTATAGGCATCACGTATTGAAGTCCTTCCGAATAGTGCTCAGAAACAGAAACGAAGTATGGCCCGTAGATAATTGGGAAAGAGTAAATGAATACTTTACTATAAGCCCGTAAGGTCACCGGAGTTCTATAGTGCAAAATCACCTTTAAGTTTTCCATCGCCACCATGATCTTGCTGATATACTGACTTACCCTGGAAACCTCTCCCACTTGTAGTCCATGATCTCGAAATCTCTGTGCTATAGATGATAGTTCGGAAATCTTATTATAAATCATTTTCTCAGCTTGCTTTTCCTTATTTGGATTACTTACAAAGAAGTTTCTTATGCTACCGTATACGTCAACAAGCTGATTCTTTATTTCTAGTTGGAACTCATCATTATTTCCTATCCAGTCGCGAGAAGCATGATACAGAGCAATCATATGTGCTTTAAAATCTCCCAATAGGCCCAGAGCTCTTTCTCTCCTTTTATAAGCACTATCTATTGAAAAAACTACTGGAAATACTATGGCAATCGCCACTAAGGTGAGAGGGAAATCTGCCACAATACCATACCGATCACACAGCCACGTGCTTACCACCGCTAAAATGGTTACGATAAAAGTTTTGTAATTGATAATGAGGTATAAACTCCTGATTATTTTCATAAACCAAATTTGGCGTGAATATAATCATTTCGTCTATGTTAAGGAATTGTTACTTACTACTAATTATAGTCACGTTTGCACCCTGCATAAATGAGAGATTTACATATTTTTGCGTGACTAAGATTGATCTATTATGGGAAGAGCATTTGAATATAGAAGAGCCGCTAAGGAAAAGCGATGGGACAAGATGTCCAAGATATTTCCAAAGTTAGCTAAGGCCATTACTGTAGCTGCCAAAGAAGGTGGTACTGACCCTGAGATGAATGCTAAGCTTAGAACGGCTATTCAGAATGCCAAGGGTGAAAACATGCCCAAGGATAATATTGAGGCCGCCATCAAGCGATCCGAAGGAAAAGATGCAGCTGAGTATTCTGAAATCAACTATGAAGGCAAAGGTCCACATGGTGTTTTAGTGTTTGTAGAGTGCGCTACTGATAACCCCAATCGCACGGTCGCCAATGTGAAAAGCTACTTTAGCAAAGCAGCTGGTGGTTTGGTACCTACTGGTTCCTTAGAGTTTATGTTTTCAAGAAATGCCGTATTTGAATTTGAGAAAACTGACGACATGGATGTTGAAGAGCTCGAATTAGAGCTTATTGATGCAGGAATGGAAGAGATTGAAGAGCAGGAAGAAAAAATCTTCGTGTACGGGGACTACACCAACTTCGGAAATATTTCAAAAGCACTTGATGAAAAAGGGATTGAGGTAGCAAAAGCTTCCCTAAAGAGATTTCCGACCAACTCTGTTGAGTTTAGTGAAGAGCAATTGGAGGAAATTGAAAAGATGATCGACAAGCTTGAAGACGATGATGATGTTCAGGCGGTATTCACTAATATTGCTTAATGGCACAATCAGCAAAGAATACACTCAAAATTTCTCGAATTATCCACTGGGCATTATTAGCAGCTCCTGTCCTATTAGGGATTTTTGTTTATCTGTTCATACAGAATAATGCAGCTTTAGGAGATGAAAGCTTGCAAGAACTTATCTATTTACCTCTCGTATTTATGCTGGTTTCGATAGTAGGTGGTAGATTTCTATTTCAAAAAATACTAGGATCAGTTAAGGATAAAGGCCTTGAAGAAAAACTTCAACTCTTTTTAAAGGCGTCCATTGTCAGAAATGCTTTATTTGAAATGACAGGACTAGTGACAGCAGTGGTTGCCTTTCTAACTGGTAATAGCACTATCCTACTACTGATACCTATTATAGCATTACAATTCATTACTAACCGTCCTTCTCTTCAAAAGGTAGAAATAGAATTGATGCTATCCAGAGAAGAAGTGGACAGTTTGAAATAGCAAAGTATTCTCTTTCAAAAACTTGGTGATTTAATCTCCTTGGCTTATCTCGTAACCAGGATTTTACTATATTGTCAAGTTAAACATAATTTCGAATCAGTCTAATCAGGTAAATATGAAATATATCACCGCTCTCTTTTTTGCCTTTTCATTACTAAGTATCACAAAATCCGCGTCTTTAGCCCAAGTAAATTCTAGTCAGGAAGCCAATTACAAGACTAAAACAAGTATGAGTTTCAATTATTCCACACAATATGATAACGGCTATGTGGTTTTAAAGGATGGTACTCAACTAACAGGTCAAATAGCGTTAGTGGGTCAATCCTATAACAATTTATGGGGAGTAAAAATTAAAACGAGTTCAGGTAACAAGTACAGCCTTCAAATGAGAAGTCTGAAAGAGTTTGGTTTGGCTTCAGGGTTGACTAACGATACCCCAGAGTTTTTTAGTTGGACATTACCTGAGAAAAAATCTGTAATTAATGGATTCAAGTCCATTAGAATCGGCTATGCAGATTTTGGTTATGTCACGGATAAATCAGGGAAAACTTATGACGGGTCAATTCAGATTAAAGAAGTATCAGGTAAAATTGAAAATATATCAATACGTGACGCTTCCAAAAATTTAACGAAGCTTGATGCAGAGGACATCAGTAATTTCGGTGTGAAAAAATATAAAGACCCAAAATTCGAAGGCGCATGGTCAATTATCCGCTGGAAACAAAATTCATATACCAGCACTTTTGCAAATACAAAGTCCATACCTTATCCTGGTTACGTCAATCTTACTAATGGACAAAAAGTAATTGGCGACATTACTCTACTTAGAAAAGGCACTCAAGTTAATAAAGTAAATGTGCTCGGGTCAGCGGATGCAAAACCTCAGAAAATCAAAACTGAGGACATCAAGTCTTATGGATATACTATTAAAATGGCGGATATCAATGAGCTCTACAGCAAGTATGACGTAGCCAGCATTAATCCAAATTATCGATTCTTTCCCGGTAAAATAACTATGGAAGATGGTACGATAAAGCAAGGTTTTGTAGCTAAATCATCTGCTAATGATCTATCAGATGCCTACTTCTCAAAAGATGAAAATAGTTATCTGGAACTCATTGACCAAGATCAAATAGATGAAGTAGATCAGGAAATTCCAGATGAAGAATGGTTACGTTATAAAAATTACATCTACAACCAAACCCATGTTGAGGGCTACAAAATTCAAAATCCAAACCAATGGAAATATGATGGAAAGTATGATCCTAACATATATAAAACGCTTTACCAACCAGGATATGTCAGATTAAAAAATGGAGACACCAAGGTGGGTTCAATATCTATTAATAAGCAAGGTACCATAACCAAAGTGCGATTTAAAGAATCAGGTAAAGACCTTGTCAAATATGGTTACAAAGACTACGAAACTTACGGCTTACTCGAGCAAGAAGCAAAAACAGCATTCCCGGCAGAATTATTTAGTAAATCGAATAAAGGATTCATTAGACTTTTCAATACTGATGAGACATTGTATGGAGATCTAAAAATAAAAACTAAAAATAATAAAGCTGGAAGCAGTGAGCTTGAAAAGCAACTATTCATATTTAACCATAACGGAACGGAAGAAGAGTATAAAGAAAGTAATATAGATATCTACGGACTGGTAGATGTAGATATACAAAGATTGCAGAAAGCCACAAAGACGGCTGATCCAAAGCAAGGATTTCATCCCGGCAGCTTTGTTCTCGATGGCATAAAAAAAGAAGGTGTAATTGCATGGGCTGCTCCTAACGATGGAGGTCAGTATTTCGCATTTTACTATGCCACAGCAATGGATGGGCCCGCTAATGTGTTTTATTTGTCAAGCGGTGTTTCTGATATAGTTCAAAATATTGAAATTATTGATTTAGAGACCCAGTCTAAATCAGAAGAATTGGCCAATACAGGAGAAGGTCTCGAAGGTTATGTAATAACACATGACGGTGAAAAAATGGAAGGTGAAATAGCCTTAACAATTCCACCAAAAATTCAATTCGCTACTAATGTTCAACTAAAGAAGGCAGATGGCGAAGTAAGGAACTATGCGAATGATAATTCATTACGAGAAATTATCATTACAGAACCGGGTAGAGAAGCTCTATTTGTCTCTTTTGAAGGTGAGTATGTGGAAGTTTTACAACAGGATGGCCACTGGGTACATTTTAAAAATCCGCACCCTACAACACTATCGACATTGTCATCTTTTGGTAACGACATATTAAATCAATCCGCCCAAGATGGACTGGAAAGTCTTGATCGAAGAGCTGATGAAGAGGCTATGAAAGACGCTATGAAGAAGTCAATTGAAGGAGATTGGGATGAAGGTGATCAACGTAAATTCAATGATTTTATGAGTCGTAAACGAATGAAATGGACAGACACAGAATTCCTAAAATTTTATAAAAAGGAATATGTAGTTATGAATAAAAATGATGGTACTAATGCTATCTATATCCCTTCCTTTACAGAACCAAGTAGTTTCTTTAGAATCGAAGGTTTATTGATGGGTTGTATCGAATTTCTAGAACTAGAACCTTCAGAGCAAAAGCAACTCTTCAAAATGAAAAATCCGCAAGCAACACTGAGTTTTTTGAACCAGAATCTAACAAACTGAAGTTTTAGAAAACTATATTCTCGTACACCTCATTATTATATGTGCGACAGGAAAGTTTAGCAGTCAAGGCACTTGGTTTGAACAATGATTTACCCATAACCATTCTAACACATTCTTGAATGCCTTCAGTGATAGAAGGATGAGGATGCACACATTCAGCTAGCTCTTCAATACCCTTATCCATACTTATAAGCAACGCTACCGCCTGAATGGCACTGGAAGCATGATGCCCAACCACACGCATTCCAAGGATTTTCATGTCCTCATCATTTGTCACCAATAGCTTTATAAACCCTTGTGTATTACGCTTGGCAATAGCTCTTGGTATACATGAATAGTCGAGTGTAACAACTTTATAAGGAATGCCTTTTGCTTTTGCCTGATTCTCATTGAGCCCCACTCCTGCCACTTCAGGGTGAAGAAACATAATAGTGGAGATGTTCTCGTAGACTAGTTTTCTTTTCGGTTGCCCAAAAATCTTCTCCACTGCATGTCTCCCTTCCAACTCTCCTACATTCACCAATGCAATATCAGCGGTAATATCACCGACAGCATAGATGTTAGAAACACTGGTTTGTGTTTCATTATCCTCAATACCTCTATGGTTTAAAGTGATAGGAACAGCGTCAGCCCACAGATTTTCATAATTCGGAACTCTACCCACAGATACCAAAGCTTTTTCAACATTAAATATCTCTTTGCTTCCGTCATTATACTCTAGCTCATACCTCACCTTGCCATCAACTTTTTCCATCTTAATTAAGCGTGAATTTCGGTGTATCAAAACACCACTCTCCTCCATATTGCGCTCAATCACCTCAACAACATCTTCATCTTCAAACGGTAAAATGCGGTCTCCCTTATCAATTAAATGAACCTTCGTCTTTCCAAAGCCTGAGAATATCGTTGCATATTCACAACCTATTACTCCCGCACCTAGAATTACCATACTTTCAGGGAAATCATCAATATTTTCTATTCCCTCACTAGTCAGGATAATCTTTTCATCTATAGGTATTTCAGGAAGTTTGCGAGGTCGACTACCTGTTGCCAGCACCACATAGTCGGTATGAACTACTTCTACTCCATTGTCTCCGCTAATTTCAATTTCATGTTCATTTAGCAGCTTGGCGCTTCCCACCTTAAACTCAAGCAGGTTAGAAAACTGTGAATGCTGAAGCAAATCCATATGATCGGTAAGCAGGTACTTGCGAGCGACTACAGCATCAACTACATCCTTTTTTACATCTTTGAATTTGATATCAGGGGGATTGACATTGAATCGTTTTAGATGTTTATTGAGTCGAGCAGTTTCTTTAGAAATTTCCCACCATGTTTTAGATGATAACGCCCCGTTGGTTACACCTGCTCCACCAATCCCATATCGCTCTACTAACAATACTTTTTTCTTGAAATCGAGCGCCCTCATAGCCGCTGCATAACCTGATGGACCAGCACCAATAACAACTAAATCGTAGTTCTTCATAATTTACTATAGACTATTGTAGTCTTAAATATAATGATTTCTAAATCAAATTAGATGACTCTCAAGAATATGAAAAGTACAGAAATGGAAGTGAATAGCCAGTATTCTTTGACCTTGATGAAGTAAGGGAATTGAAGTGATTTTTGAAACCAATAGGAAGTATGAATAAGCAAATATGCTCAATTCTGTGAACTGTTCCAGTTATCGAAACTAAAGCCTTAATTAAAGAACAATCAAGATTAAAGCTGCCGTGATAAGTCCAAGAACAATAAGTCCTATCTCGATTGTATTTTTCATTGTTGTTTGTGATGTAATCATAGTGTAATTATCACCCATACCCTCTTATTATAGAAATGAAAACCTCTGAACTGTAAGATTCTTGTACTGAATCGGGCATAATACTGACTGAATTATTAAACCCTATTCTACGTAATTCTATCTAAACTGCACTTCATGCGCAAGAATTGATATTTTTTATTATTATGTATATATTTACGTAACTAACTACTTAATTATGGAATACTTGGATAAACTGGGCGTTTTAGCCCTTGGCAGTAGACTGAGAAGGTTGAGTGACAACATTATGGCTGATGGAGCAACCATGTACAGACAAGCAAATGTAGATTTTGATCCCAAATGGTTCCCTGTTTTTAGTCTACTGTCCAAGCAATCCCCACTAGGTATTATGGAGATAGCCGACCACTTGAATATATCGCACCCATATGTAATCAAATTAGTCAAAGACCTGGAGAAAAAAGGATATCTAACCAATGCGGCCAATTCATCAGATGGAAGAAAACGTGCCATTCAATTATCAGATGCAGGATTTAAAATACTCAATGAGCTTGAACCACTTTGGGATGATATAAGTCGGACTATGGAGTCTTTGCTTCGTGATTTAAACAATAGTATCTATTCAAGTATCATACAACTGGAAGAGGCTTTTTCCAGTCGTAGTTTTGCTGATCGGCTCAGTGATACACGTAAAGAACGACAGCAAGCCTCAGTGACCATTCTTCCTTTCTCGGCTGAGTATGAGTCATATTTTAAAACACTAAATGAAGAATGGCTTAAGAAGTATTTTGAAATTGAACCTCTGGATGTGGAAGTGCTTTCTAATCCAGTAGAATACCTTATAAAGCCAGGTGGTACTATCCTTTTTGCCGAATATAATGGGGAGATTGTAGGTACATGTGCTCTTAAAAAACATGAGTCAAACCAATATGAACTAACCAAGATGGCCGTTACTGAAAAAGTCCAAGGTCTACAGATAGGAAAAAAATTAGGCCAGGCAATATTAACATCTGCAAAAGAAAAGAATGCCGCAAAAGTATTTCTAGAATCCAATAGAATTCTAAGTCCAGCCATCAATTTGTATAAGCGACTTGGTTTCGTAGAAGCCATACATCCTTCTCAATCTGATTACATCAGATCAGACATATATATGGTATTGAAAGCTGACCTATGAAAGATCAATTTATAATCAGGGATGCAGATCAAAATGATTATGAGCAAATAGGACGCGTGCTTGTTAGTTCTTATACCCTCCTCAATGATTTTCCAAAGCCTCAAGAACAGCCTAACTACTATGATAAACTTCAGCACATATATAAACTCTTAACAGATGATAGCATTGAATTATTTGTTGCCATAATCAATGATCAAAAAGTAGCCGGAACCGTCCTCTTCTTTGGCGACATGGCTTATTACGGTTCTAAGGGTACGGCAACTAAAGCCAAGAATACAGCAGGCTTTCGCTTTTTAGGGGTAGATCCCGATGCTCAAGGTCTCGGCATAGGTAAAGCTCTGAGCTTACATTGCATTGACCGTGCAAAAGAATTAAAATGTAAACAGGTCATTATCCATTCCACTGAAGCTATGAAAACAGCCAGGTCTATGTACTTGAAAATAGGATTTGAAAAAGCTCCATACTTAGATTTTGACTGGGATGGATATGGAGTTTATGGGTTTAAACTCGATCTTTAGGTGAAACATTGGTCACTTACGAGATTGATTTATGAAATTTCTATACCTTATTTCCCTCTTTTTTATTCTTTGTACAACAGGCATCTGTCAGGTTAAAGAAACCATACTTACTAATCACAGCGCCTCAGACAGGTATGCAAACTATTCTCCAGATGGTAAGCTAATAGTTTTTGAATCAGATCGAAATGGTAGCTGGGACATTTATCTTATGAATTCAGATGGCAAAAGTGTCAAAAGGTTAACACTACATGATAAAGATGACAGGCGCCCTAGCTGGCACCCATCAGGAAAAAGTATCTTGTTTGAATCAGATCGTATGGGTCAATTTGAATTATTCAAAATGGACATTCCAAGTGGTAGAGTAGATTGGATAGACATAAAAAGGCCTGATGGTGACCCAATCTTTGCCAGATACTCACCAGACGGTAGCAAAATCGCTTTTTCCTTTAAAGAGTCAGATGACAAAGCCAATATCGCCATAGTGAATAAAAAGGGGAAAGGGTTTAAGCTGGTCACCGATAATGATTTTAGAAGCTTTTATCCGAGCTGGTCTCCAGATGGTAAGTCTATAGTCTTTTTCTCAAGACACGAGACTAATAATAACGATGATGAAATTTATACGATCAATCTTGATGGCACAGGTATGACCAGACTGACCAATTGGCCAAAACACAATTTCTGTCCTTCTTGGTCATCTGATGGGGCGAAAATTGCCTATGTTACTTCTATGGATGATAGAAGACCTGAGATTTACATTATGGATGCTGATGGCCAAAATGCTATGAGAATCACTAATAATGAAGATGGTGACACCTTACCTTTTTGGTCTAAAGACAGTAAGAAACTGCTTATCACAGGTTACAGAAATGGTAGCTTTGAAATCTGTGAACTACTAATCAATTGATCTTCTTAATTTATATTCACGTTGAAGCCAATTAAGATTCCTCTGAAGCCATTTTAACTTTTTTAGAACTATATGAAGCGAGCACTTGTCAGGTATAGAAACAGTGCATTCCGCCAGTTTCTTCGGAGACATAAGAAGTATGCACCTATCTACTTTTTTATTGGAGGATTTATATTCGATACACTTACACTTGGAAGAGTTGATCGTGCTTATGACCTTACCGTTTTATGCTTGCACATGGTGAATCTTACTGTCATCATCTACTTATTCAACCTAGCTGATGATGGCAAATGGAAAAATACATTTCTTGACCGTTTTGAAGAATATTTCCCTCTGGCTATTCAGTTTTTCTTTGGTGCATTGTCCAGCGCTTATGTAATCTACTTTTCCCGAAGTGTCTCTCTTTCGAAAACGGTTTCCTTTTTTATTATTTTAATCGTGCTGCTGTTTGCCAATGAGTTTCTCAAAAAACGGATCTCCAATAAGTATCTTCAGTTTAGTGTGTACGCGTTTATCAATTTCACTTATTGTTCATTTATGATTCCTGTTTTCATCCGCGAGATGAGTACAGAAATTTTCATTGTTTCAGGCCTTGTTAGTTTTGGTATAACGCTCACATTGATTGGCGTTACTTATACAGCCAGCCCTAGCACGCGTAAAGAAATTACTTTGTGGAAGGTCATTGGACTTGTAGGCATCATCTACATTACACTAAATTTCTTCTATTTTTTTAGATTGATACCACCTGTTCCGTTAGCATTAGATACAGGTATAGTAGCCCATAACATAAAAGTGGAAGATGGTAACTATATAGTAAGTTACGAAGCCGATGATTCACATATATTTTGGCGAGATCATCGTTTAAATTTTGTCCTTGAGCCTGAAGAAGAAGTGTATATTTTCTCTTCAATTTTTGCTCCGACTTCACTGGAGAAAGAAGTATTCCACCGCTGGAAGTGGTACAATAAGGAAACAGAAGATTGGGAAATTGTAGAAGACATAGGCTTTGAAATAGTAGGTGGCCGTGATGGTGGCTTTAGGGGCTATACCTATAAAAGCAATGTCTGGCAAGGTACTTGGAAGGTAGAAGTAATGACAGAAGAAGAACTAGTGCTCGGGGTGATCGACTTTAATCTCATTATCAGCGAGAATTTGGAACCTAAGAAGTTAGTCGTAAAACGATTTTAACTAGGCTTTATGACCTATAGAATCTTCTCTCTATTCACCAGCATATGCTCTCACGTAGTGATGCCATCAAACAAATATCTATTCTCCGCTCTACTTATCAGATTTACTCTCCCCTTGATCACCTTTTGGGTTTTGAGGAGGAGGTTTAGGTACTGTCTTTTTAGGAGACGATTTCTGTTCAACTTCAGTAGCAAGCTTCTTGATTTCCTCAGGAGATTTTCCTTTTAAATACTCAGGTAGCTCCATGCCAGCCATATTAAACATTTCCTGGAGAGGTGGCACTGATTTGTAAAGACCAGATATAAAGTTGGCTGTTGACGTTTTTTCACCTACACCATTACCACCATCCCAAACAGTGATCTTATCAATTTTAATGTTCTTAATAGCTTCTGTTTGCAACTTAACTAGCTCGGGCAATTTGTCTGCAACAAGTAAAAGAACAGCATCTTTTGCATTATCACCAGCTGCATCTACAATTTGTTTCAGACCTTCAGCCTGTTTCGTCAATACCTCATAAAGGCCTTGTGCCTCGGCTTGCTTTCTAAATAAGATAGCATCAGCCTCTCCCTTTGCCCTTCTTCTAATCATTTCAGCTTCTGCCTCAGCAGCAATTTCTACACGTTCTTTATCAATTTGAGCCGGCACCACAATATCAGCAGTTTGTTCTGCTTTATCTCTAGATGCTCTAGCGTTTTCGGCTATTTGCTCAGCTGCATAGGCCTCTTCCAAGGCCTTTGCCGCTTGCACTTTTTCAGCTGCTGTGGCTATCTTTTGTGCTTCAGCTTCCTTCTCAATTCTTGCTGCGTCAGATTGAGCCACTTTAATTTTTGCTGTGTTCTCTCCTTCTACTGCACGTGCATCGGCATCGGCAACTTGCACTCTTTGGTCTTGAACAGCGTTGGCTGAGCCAATAGCACCATCTCTATCTTTTTCAGCTACTGATTTCTTAGCATCATTAATAGCTTTAGCTGCTGCCTCTTTACCTAACGCTTCAATATACCCAGACTCATCTTTAATGTCCGTTACGTTTACATTGATTAGTTTAAGGCCAATTTTTTTTAGCTCTGCTTCTACGTTAGAAGCTACATTGGCCAAAAATTTATCCCTGTTACTATTGATCTCTTCTATATCCATCGTAGCTACTACTAAACGTAACTGTCCAAAAATTATGTCTTTGGCCAAGTCATGGATATTTTCTTGTGTAAGTCCTAAAAGGCGTTCTGCAGCATTATTCATGATACCCGGCTCGGTAGAGATACCTACTGTAAATCGAGAGGGGACATCTACTCGAATATTTTGCTTACTCAGCGCATTAGTAAGCATCACCTCGATAGAACTAGGAGTCAAATCCAAAAACTCATAATCTTGGAAAACAGGCCAGATAAAGGCTGCACCACCATGTATACATTTAGCTGAGCCTCCACCTACTTTACCATATACCACCAAAATCCGGTCGGAAGGACACCGTTTATAGCGTCTAAAGAAGGTGACAAGAATGACAAAAACAAATAGTGCCACAAAGGCAAAAACGGGTAATGCTAATACACTCATTTGGACTTACTTTTTGTAACTTTTAAGATATTGTTATTCACTATTTCTAATACTTCCACTACAGCACCCTGAGGCATGTCTATTTCATCATCAGTAAGTGCATCCAATGTACGTAATGTGCCTTGTACTTGTACTTGCACCTGACCTATATTACCTCGTTTAGCCTTTATCTCCATATACACTTCGCCTATCGCACCTAAAGCATTTTTCATTTTCAAGGTACCTGATTCATTGGCTTTGGCTAAGAAATAAAATATACTCGCCATTATAGCCATCATGGCAATTCCTGCTACAAAAGAAATGAGAATACTTAATCCATTGCTCAGGCCTGAGTCAAGACAAGCAATGCCAGTCCATGCGAATATGGTAAAAAAGGCTATGAAATTCTTAAGTGTGAAGAACTGAAAACCAATACCGTCATCGGTTTCTACATCATGGTCGGCACCACCATCATGATGAGTATCACCACCAAAAAAGGTAAGTAGCAATTGCAGAACAAAAAAAACCGTGAAGGGAATGGCCATTCCCCAATAGATACTTTCCAGCAGCTCTAATCCTTCCCACCAAGAGCCAAAATCATCCATTATTTTTCTTTAATTTATTTGAGTACAAATTAGATTATAATTCAATATCAAAAAACAAAAGAGTCAACTTATTACTGAATTAATATCTTTTTAAAAGATACATATCAGTATTGGAACCAAAAAAAACTAGTAGAAAGAGAGTTTGAGCCCAATCCTTAAATAGTAATAAATATCAGTAGTGTACTTAATTCATAAAATAGTACCTTAGTTACTTAATTTTAAACATTTAAAATGAGTAACGGAACAGTAAAATTTTTCAATAATGCCAAAGGTTTTGGATTTATCGCTCCAGATGATGGTAGTAAAGATGTGTTTGTCCACTTAAATGGATTAACAGAAGACATTAGAGAAGGAGATAAAGTAGAGTACGATGTTGAGGAAGGCCCAAAAGGACTGAATGCAACAAACGTAAAAATTGCTTAATCAATCATATTCTCTGAGTTATAATAACCTGCCATTCCTGGCAGGTTATTTTTTTTGTTATGACTTTACATTTCCTCCCTCAACTCAAATACTTTTCGCATCTTATCAATCAGTCTTTTAGATTCAGAAAAGTTCAATGTTTGCTGTCCGTCTGAATATGCCTCCTCAGGTTTTTCATGGGTCTCATAAATAACTCCATCGGCACCAGCCATGATACAAGCTAATGCCACCGGCTCGACATGATCCCGAATACCAATACCATGTGAAGGGTCGGCAATTACAGGCAAATGAGATTTCTCTTTCAATATGGTTATCGCATTAATATCCATGGTATTTCTGGTCGCTTTCTCATAAGTCCTAATACCTCGCTCACAAAGCATTAAATTTTCGTTACCCGCAGAAAACACATATTCAGCCGAAGACAGTAACTCCTCAATCGTACCCGAAATACCGCGCTTGATGAGTACAGGCTTATGCACCTTTCCTAATTCGTCCAGTAAATTAAAATTTTGCGTATTTCTTGCTCCCACCTGGAAGATATCAATGTAGTCATGCATTTCCTCTATCTGACTTACCTGCATCACTTCCGTAATAATTTTGATACCTGCTTTGCGTACAGCATCGTACCAAACCTTCAATCCATCGATACCTAGCCCTCTAAATGAGTAAGGCGAACTACGAGGTTTGTAAACACCTCCACGCATAATTTTTACGTTGTTCTCTATCAAATGCTCAATGGTCTTATCTATCTGGTCCTCTCCTTCAATGGAGCACGGTCCAGCCATAATTGCCATCCCTCCCTCTTCAATTACTACGCCATCACCTAAATCAATTACAGTAGGCTTTACCTTCCACTTTCGAGAAACAAGCTTATAATCGTCAGAGACAATATGGATATCAGAAATACCAGGCATATGTCCAATATCACGGATATCGAAATCCTTTTTGCCAATCCCAACAATGTAATCACCTTTCTGAGTGTTTACTTCGGTGGTCTTATATTTCAGTCCGTTTATTTTGGTAACGATTCTGCTTTTAACTGCTTCGTCAATATTTTTTTCAAGTTGTATGATCATTTTTGATAAGTTTCATGCTCCAGGCTCCAAGTCTTTAGCATTAAAATGTGATTAGTTATTTTTAATTTTTTTTACGAACTGATGAATATCTAATTTCAAATCTTTGCTATCCGTTAATGTCTTTATAAAAGCACTACCTATGATTGCTCCCTGCGCATTTTCTGTGGCCTGCTGAAAAGTCGTATTATTAGAAATACCAAAACCAATGAGTCGCGGATTTTTCAAGTCCATGCTGTTGATTCTTTTAAAATAGTTAAGCTGTTTTTCTTCAAAAATATCCTTGGCACCAGTAGTGCCTGCCGAAGAAACCATATAGATGAAAGAATCGGTATGAGTATCAATCTCCGTTATTCGCTCATCCGAAGTTTGCGGAGAAATTAAGAATACGTTTCTCAAGTCATACGCTTCAAATAACTCCCTATAAGTATTGAGGTATTCTGCCATTGGTAAATCCGGAATAATGAGCCCATCCACGCCAACCTGCTGACAAGTCTTACAGAAAGCTTCCAGTCCATATTGCAAAATAGGATTTACATAACCCATTAAAATAACCGGTGTTGAATTGGTTTGCCTAAGCTCACCGAGCTGATCGAATAACACTTTAAGCGTCATTCCATTATTCAAGGCGATTGTATTACTCTCCTGAATAGTAGGTCCGTCTGCTACAGGATCAGAAAATGGAATGCCTATTTCTATCATATCCGCTCCTGCCTCTTCTAAATGATTAGCAATGGTCATTGTATCTCCAAGATTTGGGTAACCGGCAGTGTAGTAGACAGAGAGTATGTCCTTGGTTTTTTCTTGAAATAATTTATTTATTCGATTCATGAAATAAGCTTTAAGTTTCAAGCTGCAAGCCACAAGTCTTAGCTACCAATAATTTGAAACTAGATCCTTGTAGCTTAAGGCTTGAAGCTTGTTATTTTAATATTCTCCCCATTTTATATACGTATCCAAGTCTTTATCTCCTCTACCGGAAAGGTTAATAACCACCACATCAGATTTTTTGAGATTTAGTTTAGCCAAAGCTGCCAGAGCATGAGCCGTCTCAATAGCCGGGATAATTCCTTCCAATCTGCTCAACTCCACTCCTGCTTCCATAGCCTCCTGATCAGTGGCACTTTCGAAATGGACTCTGCCCGTCTCAAACAAGTGAGCATGGATGGGACCGATACCTGGATAATCCAATCCCGCAGAAATAGAGTAAGGTTCCACTACCTGGCCATCGTCCGTTTGCATGAGTAATGTCTTACTTCCATGTAACACGCCAGGTTTGCCCAATACTGTTGTAGCCGCTGACTGACCAGTGGCATTACCTTTACCTGATGCCTCCACTGCCACTAGTTTTACCTCTTCATTATTCAAATAGTGATAAAAGGCTCCAGCTGCGTTACTTCCTCCTCCTACACATGCAATTACATAGTCAGGATTCTGAGTATCTTCTTGCTCCTCCAACTGCTTCATTATCTCCTCGCTTATCACTGACTGAAACTGTGTAACCATATCAGGATAAGGGTGCGGCCCTACCACAGAACCAATAATATAATGCGTATCTTCTGGGTGACTGATCCAGTGACGCATGGCCTCGTTTGTAGCATCTTTTAGTGTTTTGCTCCCGCTGGTTGCCGGCACTACTTTTGCGCCCAGTAATTTCATTCGTTCTACATTCGGTCGTTGACGCTCTATATCCACCTCACCCATGTATACAATACACTCCATACCCATTAGTGCACAAACTGTAGCAGTAGCAACACCATGCTGTCCCGCTCCTGTCTCAGCGATTATCTTTTGCTTACCGAGCTCCTTAGCTAGCAAAATCTGGCCGATAGTATTATTGACCTTATGCGCTCCTGTGTGGCAGAGATCTTCTCTTTTTAGGTAAATCTTCGACTTGTATTTCTCAGAAAGTCTGGGCGCAAAATATAGTGGTGTAGGTCGGCCCACGTACTGCTTCAGTAAATACTCAAACTCCTTTTGAAAAGAACTCTCATTAATAATATCGAGGTATCTAACTCTTAATTCTTCCACGTTCGGATATAGCATTTCGGGAATATAAGATCCTCCAAAATTTCCGTAATATCCATTTTCATCAACTGCGTACTTCATCTTAATATTCTATGAAATTTTACTTTTCAATTCTTCTAACTTCTGAATGTCTTTCAATCCTGGCTCAATCTCAAACTTGCTGTTTAGATCAATACCATAAATCTTGTCTGCAATAGGCACTAGCTCCTCAACGTTGTCCAAATTAATTCCTCCACTTAAGATCAATGGCTTTTTTAACTTTTGATCTTCAATCACAGACCAATCAAACGCTATTCCATTACCTCCGTGCTGAGTTAATTTTGTATCGAACAAATAGTAATCGATAAATGGTGCATAAGCATCCAATTTTACCTGACCGGGTAATGCATTACCTGCAAATACTTTAATGATTTTGAGTGCATTGGACTTTAATTCGACACAGTAATCGATATTTTCATCGCCATGAAGCTGAAGGTAATCGAGTTGGTACTTTTTTTGGATATTCTTCACTTCCATAACAGGCTGATTCACAAATACACCGACCTTCAAAGCTGTTAGCACCTCTGGCATAATAAAATCTTTTCCCACATACCTGGGAGATTTCGGGAAGAAAATAAAGCCCATCATATCAGGCTGCAATGCAGCAACCTCCAAGATGTTATCTCGTAGCCCACAGACTTTTATTTTCAACCCAGTTTTAGGCATACTGCTCGCTTTGTAATTGTTGCAATGATTCAATAAACTGTTCGCACACTTTTTCTGGTCTACTTTGATGCATGAACTTTTCACCCATCAAAAAACCTTGGAATCCCGCCTTCTTCAAGTCCAATACAGTAGTAGGATCGCTGATGCCACTTTCTGAAATTTTAACAAATTCAGATGGAATTTGATCTACCAGTTCTTTGGAAATATCTGTAGACACTTCAAATGTTTTGAGATCTCTGTTGTTCACTCCAACCAAATCGATATATTCATTGAGAGACTTCTCTAATTCCAGGCCATTATGTACTTCCAATAAAGTTTCCATTCCTAACGATTTAGCAAAGGCAGCTAACTCTTTGAGCTTACCCGGCTCTAAGGCTGCCGCTATCAAAAGCACTGTATCAGTACCAATTGATTTAGCTTCCACCAATTGGTATTCATCCACCACAAAGTCTTTTCTTAAAATAGGGCAGAAATTGAATTTCCTGGCAGTTTGCAAATCTTCGTTCTTACCTCCAAAATAATGCGTGTCTGTTAATATGGATAGTGCGGAAGCACCTGCCTGCATATATCCGATAGATGTGCGTTCGATAGAGACGTGTGCATTAATCAATCCTTTGGAGGGCGATTTACGCTTTATCTCAGCTATGATTCCAGACTTATCTTCTCGTAAAATATACTTGCGCATGGAAACGGTTTTGGAACCGAAGTAAATACTTTGTTCTAACAATTTCTCTGGAAAAAGTGATTTTCTCTCTGCTACTTCTTTGTGCTTATGGGCTACTATTTCTTCTAAAATATTCATTTCTTTTAGTTTCGCATTAGACTAGACTCTTCACAAAAAATGCTCATAGTGACAGTTTTCTCATCAATTTGACAATCGTCATTCTGATTGAATCTGCTTCGCAGATGATTGAAGAATCTCATTTAATGATTTTATGAATTTGCTATACTCGTTTTCTTTTCAATTAATTTTTTAAATGCATTTAGGGCTTTGCCTGATTTTAATGACTCATCTGCTTTAGCCAATGCCTCCTCTAATGATTGACTTCTATCGGCACAATACAAAGCCATACCTGAATTGGCCACTACTACCTGATGCTGAGCATCCGTAGCTTCACACTTCAATACATGTTCGAAAATCTTGGCTGATGATTCAACGGTATCTCCTCCGTAAATATCCTGCTGCGATAGTTGAGATAATCCTAAATCAGTTGGTTGAAGCAATTGCTCCCCTTCATTGGTAACCATTTTAAATGCTCCCGTTAGGGATATTTCATCGTATCCATCAAGTGCATGTAAAATCAAGAAGTCTTTTGTCGTTTTCTGGTACAAATAGCCATACAGACGTGCTAGCTCCAGACTAAAAACCCCAACTAATTGTTTAGACGGAAAAGATGGATTTACCATCGGCCCAAGCATATTGAAAAAGGTTTTAACGCCAAGGTCTTTACGGATAGGCGCTACATTTTTCATGGCCGGATGAAAAAGAGGTGCATGCAAAAAACAAATGTTTGCCTCGTCCAATGTTCTTTTTAACTCGGTACTATCATTGGTAAACTCATAACCAAAGTAGTTCATTAGGTTGGAGGAGCCACAGACCGAAGACACTCCATTATTACCGTGCTTAGCTACTGCCTGACCAGCACCGGCAACCACGAAAGAAGACAGGGTAGAAATGTTGAAAGTATTTTTACCATCACCACCCGTACCACATAGATCAATTGCATCATATCCTTCTAAATCAACAGGCACACATAATTCCAACATTGCATCTCTAAATCCTGTGAGTTCGTCTACCGTAATAGTGCGCATCATATACACCGTAAGAAAAGCGGCCACCTGACTCTGATTAAACTTACCCCCGGCCAGATCTACCAATACCTGGTGAGCGGTTGCTTTATCTAACGTATCGTGATTAAATAGTCTATAGAGTATCTCTTTCATACTTAATTCTCAATCCAATTTTTAATTAATTGCAGTCCCTCTTTGGTCATTATAGATTCAGGATGAAACTGAAGTCCTTTAACATCGTAATATTCATGTGCAACGCCCATCACTAAGCCTTTAGAATCCATTGCGATAACCTTCAATGGAGGGGTAATAGAGTCGTGATCCACTGACCAAGAGTGATAGTGCGCTATTTTAAATGATTTAGGAAGACCTTTGAACAATTCATCATTATGAGATGCTAATTCACCCTCCACTCCATGTAACACCTCTTCCATATTGAATAAGCTGCCTCCATATACTTCGGCTATTGCCTGATGACCTAAACAAATCCCTAAGATAGATCTTGTTGATCCATACTTGACAATTAGCTCCTTCATAATTCCCGCTTCATCAGGAATACCAGGACCAGGTGAGAGCAGTATTTTATCATATTTAGCTACTTCATCTAGACTTATTTTATCATTTCTATGAACCTCTACATTATTGTTATAGCCTAGCGCATGAAGTCCGTGTACTAAGTTGTAGACGAACGAATCGTAATTATCTAATACTAGTATCTTCATCACTTATTTATCTCCTCAGCTAGTTTAATGGCTTTTCTCAAGGCTGCTAGTTTGTTATCAACCTCTTTCAACTCACTTGCTGGTTTAGATTTAGCGACTACCCCGGCTCCGGCATGGTAGTGCAGCTCATTGTCTTTACATAAAAAGGAGCGAATCATAATAGCGTGATTAAAGTCCCCATTAAATCCTACAAAGCCAATGGCTCCAGCATAATAATTTCGACTTACCTGTTCGTATTTATCTATCAATTGCATGGCCTTGTACTTCGGTGCCCCTGAGAGTGTACCTGCCGGAAATGTGTCGGCCACTAATTGCAGTGATGATTGACCCGGATCTAATTCACCTGTTACCTTAGAAACGAGATGTATTACATGAGAGTAGTACTGAACTTCCTTGAACACTTCCACGTCTACATTCTTAGCACTTCTGCTCAGGTCATTTCTAGCTAGGTCAACCAACATGATATGCTCAGCATTTTCTTTTTCATCTGCCGATAGTTTTTTAGCTAACTCTGCATCTGCGGCATCGTCTCCTGTTCTCTTAAAAGTGCCCGCTATGGGGAAAATTGACGCCTTATTTCCCTTTATACTTATTTGTGATTCTGGAGAAGACCCAAAAATCTTAAAACTGCCATAGTCATAATAAAATAAATATGGAGACGGATTTATAGATCGCAACGCTCTGTAAACATTGAACTCATCCCCTTGATATGGCGACTTAAATCTTCTACTCAACACAATCTGAAACACATCGCCTCGATGACAATGTTCAACTCCTTTTTCTATGATATCTAAAAACTGATTATCAGTATAGGAGGAAGTCTCGTCTCCTGTAATCTCAAAACTAAACTGAGGGTCGTCATGGCGTTTGATTAAAGAAATCATTTCATTCAAATAGCTTGTATCGTCACCCTCTGGCGCATGCTCGAATACATATAGCTCATTTTTAAAATGATCAATAACTATAACAAGGCGATACAGACGATAAAGCACATCTGGAATTAATATATTCTTGTTACTTAAAGACAGCTCTTCGTATTGCTGTACTGCATCGTAAGCCATGTAGCCAAAAATACCATTTGAGCTAAATTTGAATTGGTCAGGCTCACTAACAAATAAGTTCTTAAAAGCTTCAAATTCTCCTACAAACTCAGATCGATCAATTTCTTTATCTATGGTTGAGCTACCAGGTAGCTGAACGCTCAAATTTTGACCGCTAAGTTGAAAAGACGCCATTGGTTGGCAGCAGATATAAGAAAAGCTATTCTCATTACCATGATAATCCGAGCTTTCTAGAAGAATACTATCCGCATATTTATCTCTGAGCCGAAGATAAATACTCACAGGTGTAAGTGTGTCTGCCAGTAGTTTTTTGTAAGTAGTAGTGAGTTTTATTGCCATTCGTCTCTTAAAATCAAGTCATAAAAAAAGCTCGCTGAGAACAGCGAGCTTTTTTATTTCTATATGGTTTACATATAACAGTGCTGTTCTATCCTTTTGGAAAGTACCACCACCAAGCGCTATATGTATTTATCGTTTTCATTGGTTCAAATATAGAATCCGATGTGATATAAAAAAATATATCGAATTAAAAAGATTGAAAAAATTAGTCTGCTTTCTTTTTAGCAGCAGCCTTTTTAGCCGGAGCCTTCTTAGTAGCAGGTTTCTTAGTAGCAGACTTTGGTGCCTCAACCGTTTTTTTATTCTTTGCTTTAGGCCTAGTAACTCCATAAGAGCCCATCGTTATTTTACCTTTTCGTGTTTTTTTGTCTCCTTTTCCCATGAATTTATTGATTGAATTGAACTAAGAGCTGAATTTAAATAACCTCTGGAACAATGTCCAGAGGTTATTCGATTTTCACGCTTGATTATCTTACTACCAGATTTTCACTCTTGCACTATCAGCTTTATACATAGCATCACCTTCATTTACATCAAAGGCGGCATAAAACGTTTCTAAGTTTGAAATTGGGCCATTTGCTCTATACATTCCTGGAGAATGAGGATCTGTAAGTACCTGAGTTCTTAACGTCTCATCTTTATACTTAATTCTCCAGACAGTTGCCCATGAAATAAAGAACCTTTGTTCAGGAGTCAGGCCATCTATTTCACCAGGATTACCATTTTGCGCAAGATGCATTTGTAAACCGTCATAGGCAGCACTTATTCCTCCTAGGTCACCAATATTTTCACCTAAAGTAAAAGCACCATTCACGTTAACACTATCCAATGGTTCATAGGCATCATATTGAGCTATTAACATTCCTGTACGCGCTTTAAAGTTTTCAGCATCAGCATCGGTCCACCAATTCTTCAAATTACCATCAGCATCAAATCTACTTCCTTGATCATCAAAACAATGAGAGATTTCATGCCCAATTACTGCTCCTATACCCCCATAATTTACAGCAGCATCTGCCTTATAATTATAGAATGGAGGTTGTAATATGGCTGCAGGGAATACAATTTCATTAAATAATGGATTGAAGTAAGCATTAACCGTTTGTGGGCTCATACCCCACTCTTTCTTATTAACTGGCTTACCAAGTTTTGCTACATTGTATTCAAAACCAAACTTTGCAGCATTCATAATATTTTGAACATAAGAAGAGCTTTCAGGATCTGAATCTACATCCAGATTAGAGTAACTTCTCCATTCATCAGGATAGCCAATTTTTACCGTCATTTTTTCCAACTTCTCTAATGCCTGAGTTTTGGTAGAATCAGTCATCCAATCTAACCCTTTGATTCTAGCAGCAAACGCCAATTTTAAATTCTCAACCATTTCCTGAGCTTTTTGCTTGGCTTCAGGAGGGAAAACAGCATCTACATAAAGTTTTCCTATAGCTTCACCCAAAGCACCATTCGTATTACCAAGTACTCTTTTCCATCTTGGCCTCATTTCTTCTACACCTCTAAGCTCTTTACTGAAGAAATCAAAGTTTGCTTGTACAATCTCATTATTTAAGTAGTTAGCCGCACCATCAATTAATCTCCATCGCAAATACTCTTTCCACTCAGCTACGGGAACTTCATTTACGATAGTTTCATATTCTTTCATAAATTCAGGCTGAGCTACTATCAAAGTATCTACATCATTCACACCCATATCTGTCAGATACTCTTTCCAATCTACCGAAGGTGCAATTTCACTAAGCTCTGTCAGGGACATCTTGTTGTAAAGTGCTGGGATATTACGTTGCTCTACATTGGTCATAGATGCTTCTGCCAATCTTGTTTCCATAGCCATAATTCTATCTGCCTGATCCGCAGCGGTAGCCTCATCATCACCTATCAACTGAAGCATTCTGGAAACATGCTTTACATACTTTTCTCTGATTTCTTTAGACTTAGAATCTTCTTTGGTATAATAATCACGATCTGGAAGACCAAGACCACCTTGAAATAAGTAAGACGCCATAACTTTACTATTCTTCAGGTCAGGAATAATCGCAAATCCAAAGAAAGCTCCACCGCCATAAACTTGTTGTTTTGAGAGATACTTTTGAAGTCCATTTGCATCTTCTATAGCCGCAATTTGATCAAAGTGCGGCTTCAATGGTTGAATACCCGCTTTCTCGGCTAGTAGTGAATCCATACCAACAGCATAAAAATCTGCTGCTTTTCGTTGATCCGTACCCGCTGCATATTTATCGCTTTTTGCAGCGGACTCAAGTACGTCAAGAACAACTTCATTGGTATTCTCGCGAAGTTCATTAAAACTTCCCCATCTTCCCTGATCTCCTGGTATCTCAGTTTTATCCAGCCAGCCTCCATTTACATACTTGAAAAAATCATCTCCTGGATTCACAGTAGAATCCATATATGACAAGTTAATTGCTGGTAGTTCTTCTTCCTTGGCAGCTTCTTGTGAGCTACCACCACAGGAAACTAATATTACGCCAGATGTCAAAAGCCATGCCGTGTGAATTAGTTTAGATTTAAGTAATTTCATCTCTTTAAGTTCTTAGTTTTATTTGGTTCGCTAATCTACTAATAATCCTATGATTATTGCTTGATTCTTTGATTAGCGGCCTAGTTTATAGATAAGTTACATCACATTTACGTAAGCTAACGTAAAACCAAACTTGATTTTTGATGTTTATTAATCAAATGACATTGTAAATGGCAAAGGCAGATATAAAAATTGTAGAAGTTCTGAGGAAAACGGCTAATAAAATGGACAAAAGCAACTCGTACCAATGGGGGCATATGGGAAGTTGCAATTGTGGCTTCCTTGCACAGGAAATAACTAATCACTCAAGTTCGGCTATACATAGTAGAGCTATGCAAAAATATGGTGATTGGAATGAACAGCTTAATGACTATTGTCCCACTAGTGGATTATTAATGGATGATCTAATAACAACCATGTTTCAATTTGGTTTCGACTCCGATGATCTTAAGCATCTTGAAAAACTCAGTGATAAGCAGGTCTTACATACTTTGCCTATTGAGGAACGGTACCTTAACCATAATTCTAAGTCAGATGTAGTCAAATACCTAAAGACTTGGGCAAATCTTTTGGAGAAAAGGATAGTTGAAAATATAGATTTAAAAAATCTTACACAGTCTGTGACACAAACTTCGGAGCTTTCATTAGCCTAGAATATCTATGAATATAATTCATGAGTATTTTAGAAAAGAGTTTGATGGGTTGATAATCTTAGTACAGCTAAACCCTGAAACCTTTGAAGGTGTAGAGTTAACAATCACGGAAAAAGGTGTTGTTGAAAAAAGAACGTTGCAATTCGATGAAGATATCTATGAGGATTTAGATGGAGATGAATTCACTTCTTCCAGTCCACTTGAATTTAATTTGCACTTGAAAGGCGTTTCTGGTTAAACCACCTCCCACTCCAGGCTATACTTAGCATCTTCTGATTCAACACTTTTCAAATCTGTCTTAAATGGGCCTCCTCTTTCATTAACCAGCATCAAAAACTCTCCTAGTTTATCATTGGGCGATAGAAAGTCATAGTCCCAAAGCTCTATATTTATGTGAGTACCCTTCTCAATATCATTGATGCGCTCTCCAACTTTAATCTCTCCCTCTTTCATCTTTATATATTTTGAGTCCAAGGGAAATATTTTATTCTCGTTGTACTGCAAATAAACTTCGTCACCATCAGCTTCATCTTGTCGATAGCAATATAAATTCAATAATCGAAGTTCATAGATTGTATTTGCGGCCATGATTGTCAATTTTAAATCAAGATATTAAAGATAGTTCAAAGAGTGCAATTAAATTTTAACTATTCACTTATTCGGCCTACCTTTGCACAGGCAAATCAGTACGACCAGCTCCTGCTGAACTCCCCCAGGACCGGAAGGTAGCAAGGGTAGGCGGTTGTAGCGGTGCGATACTTGATTTGCCTTTTTTTGTTTTATAATTCAGTGAATTATCTTAGCACAAATCTTTTAACCACTACCTAACAAAATTCTATGAAATTCTTTATTGATACCGCTAACCTAGATGATATAAAACAAGCTTATGATTTAGGGGTTTTGGACGGTGTAACAACCAACCCTTCGCTGATGGCAAAAGAAGGAATCACAGGCAAAGCTAATATCAGAGCACATTACAAAGCAATCTGTGAAATTGTAGATAACAATGTTAGCGCTGAAGTAATCTCAACAGACTTTAAAGGTATTATAGAAGAAGGTGAAGAACTGGCTAAAATTGATGATAAAATAGTCGTTAAAGTACCTATGATCAAAGAGGGCGTTAAAGCCATCAAATACTTTAGCGATGAGGGTATTCGTACCAATTGTACTCTAATTTTTTCGGCAGGACAAGCATTATTAGCAGCAAAAGCAGGTGCCAGTTATGTTTCTCCTTTCATAGGGCGTTTAGATGATATATCTCATGATGGACTTACTTTAATAGAGCAGATCGTTCAGATTTACGATAATTATGGGTTTGAGACTGAAGTCTTAGCTGCAAGTGTTAGACACACCATGCACTTATTACAATGTGCAGAAATTGGAGCGGATGTTGCTACTTGCCCGTTAAAAGTAATTACAAGCTTATTGAATCATCCTTTAACAGATAGCGGGCTAGCTCAATTTTTGGCCGATCATAAGAAGGGCAATAAGTAATCAATGTCATTTTCTACTGACCCTGTCGTAAGAGTAAAAGAAGCCTGCATTTTTCAGGATAATAATGCTGTATTAAGTGATGTTGACTTCGAATTAGAAAAAGGTGAATTTGTTTTTCTGATTGGAAGGACAGGAGGTGGAAAATCCTCATTATTAAAAACTCTTTATGCAGATTTACCACTTAGACTGGGTCAAATAGATGTTGCTGGATATAATATAGGAAGTATCAAAAAATCAGAGGTCCCTATGCTAAGGCGAAAGCTGGGTATTATATTCCAGGACTTTCAGCTTTTCCCTGATCGCACTGTAGCTGAAAATTTAAATTTTGTCCTTAAGGCAACTGGCTGGAAAGACAGTGCTAAAATGAAGTCAAGACAGGCTGAAGTGCTAATGCAGGTAGGTTTAGGGTCTGTAGGTTCGAAAATGCCGCACCAGCTATCTGGAGGTGAACAACAGCGTGTAGTAATAGCCAGAGCGTTGCTTAATGAGCCTGTTATGATTATTGCGGATGAACCAACAGGTAATCTTGATCCGGAAGTATCTCAGGGTATCTACCGGCTTTTCCAGGATATCAATAAAAAAGGGACTGCCATTCTTATGGCAACGCACGACCATACATTAGTAAAAGATAATAAAGCGCGCATTCTCAAATGTGAGAAGGGGAAATTGCTGGATTCAAAAACAAACGACTTTGAAATTAAAACAGATTTGTATTAAATAGATAAGTCTTCTTCTGCAGGCTCAACGCTTTCCTCATCATCTTCCAACTCCTCTATTTTCTCATTAAGCACATCAATCCTAACCAATAAGTTGAGTATTAGTGCATCAACAACTTTTTTGCTAGGATTGCTCTGAAGTTCATCTTTAAGCACTTGGTACATAGCATCAAGCTTTTGTATATCCTGCTCAAAATCGACCTCTATAGGAGCTTTTTGAGTATCATAATCATAAATAAGTTCCGTTTTTTCAGCTATTATCTGAAAATAATAGGTCTCAATATCACCGAAATCATTTGAAAGTTTTTGTCTTTCAGCAATCGTATCAATACGCTTATCAGGCTGATAGAAATATAGAAAAACCGAAGTGCAAAAAAAGAAAACTGCCGCAACCCTCCAAATCCAGGAATAATTATTGGATGATTTTATCAACCTACGACTTATTCCTAGCCATACTGAATGTTCTGGATGCTTATCATCAAACTCCTGCCTGTTATTCTCTATATATTTCTCTAACTTATCCATTGCTATTTACTTCCAGCAATTCTCTTATCTTCTTTTTAGACCTATTAAATTGAGACTTACTAGTAGAAGATGATATATCTAATATCTCACCAATCTCATTATGATCATAACCTTCGAACAAGTATAACGAAAATACTAACCTGTACCCATCTGGTAACTGTCCAACGGCCGTTCTTATCCTCTCAACGCTCAATAACTCCTCGGAAATATCTGCTTGCTGCTCATCAATCACCTCAGGAAGCGTTTCCATCGGAGAAATATCAACGTGCTTCTTCTTTAGAAAGTTAAGAGATTTATTAATTACAATTCTCTTTAACCAAGCCCCAAAAGCCGCATCTCCTTTATAACTTCTTAAGTTTTTAAAAGCACTGATAAACGCTTCTTGCAAAACATCTTCTGCATCTTGTGAGTTATTGACTATTCTGCAACATACGTTATACATTGCTTTTGAATAAAGCGAATACAACTGATATTGAGCGGAATTATCTCCTCTCAAACATCGGTCTATAATATCCTGATGTATATTATAATTCTGTTGTTCCAAGCTTTGAACCTCTGTAAGAAAGACAAATATAGTCTAACGAGGTTGCATATGGAGTGGTTTATTTTTTGAGCGAAGCGAGGCTTTCTTTAGCCATCTGAAAATCAGGGGAGATTGCCAAAGCTTGTTGATAAAGTGATTCTGCAGATTTTGCATCACCTTCAGCTTGTGCAATCATACCTTTCAAGTTTAGCAAAGCTACTTTTATCGGATATTCTTTTTGATTTCCTTCAGCGTCATTGAAAACAGCATTTAACTCCTCAGCTTCTTTTTTACTCAACAATATATCGGCATTGGTCTTACTTTCCGTATAGCTTTTTAACTCGTATTGTAAGAATGCCATTTTATACAATGTCTGAAAATCATCAGTCTTTAAATAAAGTGATTCATACTGCTCAAGTGCTTTATCTTTTGCACCAACATTATCATAAGAAATCGCTGCGATTTCCATAGCACTTACATTTTCTGGATTAAGAATGAGTACATCCCTGGCTGTCAAAGCCGCTGAAGGATAATTTTGAGTTTGGAAATAAAGCAACGAGAGAGAGTATAAAATAGAATCGTTTTGTGGATTCTCAACAAGTATCCCATAAAGAGCTTGTTTAGCCACTCCATAATCATTGTACCTAATAGCTGCTTGATACGTTCTGGCATGATGTAATGAAAATATTTGCCCTGCTGACAACTGAGTTTGTTCAGTTGGCTGTTGGGCCTGATCTTGAGCAAAAACTGTAGCAGCAAAAACAGTTAAAAATAACATTATCAAATACTTCATCTTCTCTTATATTAAAATCCAGCGCCAAAGCTAAATATTTCCTTAGACATTATCTAACCCTTTCTTTTGAGCTATTTTCTTCAATAAATCTAGAGCTTCTTCGCGATTATTTTTAATCTTACCTTCCAGAATCGCTTCTTTGATTTCCTCCTTTATTTCACCTATCACTCTTCCCGGAGCAATATCAAACTGCCTCATGATTTCTTCGCCCGTAACAGGAGGCTGAAAATTTCTTAGTTTGTCTTTTTCCTCTACCTCCTTCATCTTCGTCTCGACCTTTCTAAAGTTGGAAAGGTACTTTTTTACTTTGACATCATTCTTGGAGGTGATATCTGCTCTACAGAGCTGCATTAAATCTTCCAAATCATCACCTGCTTCAAAAACCAGTCTTCGTATGGCAGTATCTGTAATATTATCTTTAACTAAGGCAATGGGTCTCAGATGAAGTCTTACCAACTTTTTGACATAGTGCATTTTTTCATTCAAGGGTAATTTGAGTTTCTTAAAAATACCCGGGACCATTCTTGCTCCCTTATCTTCATGCCCATGAAAGGTCCACCCTACTTTGGAATTGAACCTTTTGGTTGGAGGTTTGGCAATGTCATGCAAAATCGCAGACCAACGTAACCATAAATAATTTGACTTTTTAGAAACATTATCAAGCACTTGAAGCGTATGATAGAAATTATCCTTATGAGATTTACCATCTATAGTTTCCACCCCATGTAGATCGACCATTTCAGGAAAAAACTTTATTAGTAACCCTGAGTGAAATAATAGCTTAAATCCATAAGATGGGACATCTGAAAGAATGATCTTATTTAGTTCATCAGATATTCGTTCTTTAGAAATTATATCAATACGATTTACATTATTTACTATTCCATCATAAGTATCTGGCTCAATGTCAAAACCAAATTGAGTAGCGAACCTTATAGCTCGCATCATGCGAAGGGGGTCATCACTAAATGTAATGTCAGCACCTAATGGAGTTCTAATACTTTTCTTTTTTATATCCTTCACTCCATTGAAGGGATCAACCAGCTTACCAAAGTCTTTTTCATTGAGACTTATGGCCATAGCGTTGATGGTGAAGTCTCTTCTATGCTGATCATCTTCCAGAGTTCCATCTTCAACCAGAGGCTTTCTGGAATCGCGTTGATAAGATTCTTTCCTGGCTCCAACAAACTCTAATTCATAACCCTCAGTTTTTACTTGTGCAGTTCCAAAGTTTTTAAAGACAGTAACTTTACTGTTATTTAATTTTTCCGCCACAAGTTTTGCAAGCTCAATACCACTGCCGACCGTGACGAAATCAATATCTTTACTATACCTTTTTAAAATTAGGTCTCTAACAAAGCCGCCCACTACATAGGTTTCTAATTGCAGTTGTGTAGCTGCATCTTTTACCACTTCAAAAAAAAAGTTCTTATCAAGTGAAGACCTAAAATTTATTCTATCCTCTGCCATTTGCTGGTAAAGGTAAACTATTCATCACGAGGTAAAGTGAATTACTTGTTAAAGGTTGGGCAGGGAATAAACTTCTCTGGTTTTTTTATTTTCGATCTTAATGCTGCTTCGAGACGATAAGTTAAAGATACCTCATGGGCACCACCAGAAATGGTTCCTAATTCCGAAACGGTAAAATCGTAACTATATCCGATTTCCATATTATTTAATTGCATTCCTAGAATAAGTACTACGGCATCCTGGCTAATATTATCAGCAACATTTTGCTGAATAGGGATTCCTCGATACCAAAGCCCTATCATAATTGGCTCATATAAAAAGTGTAGACCTATATCTAGTTGGTCAAACTCTCCCTGACTTTTGTAAATAAAAGATGGGGCTATACTTGACGTCCTAATTCGCTTTAACAGGCCATGATAAAGTGGTATCCGAAAACCCGCATGAATAGAACTTTTCATAGGCACCTCACTTTCCTCATTAAGTAAAGATCTATTCGGTTCATTTATATGAGCAGCAGAATATCCTACCCAAAACATTTTACTGTAAAGAAGAAACCCTGCACCAAAATCAAAGTAATTTGCATTGCCCAAATTGTTCACGCTCTGGTCAAGAGTTGGCACCTGACCATCTGTATTAAAATCTAATTGGTCTCCAAACACCAGTTCAGCAAAATCGATACTTCTATTGGCATAGCCGAATGAAAGGCCTGGTGTAAATACCCACTTATTGGCAAGTTCCACCTTGTAACTATAAACAAAACTTATTGAAGTAGATGTCAAATTAGCAGAACCTGCCTTGTCCACAGTAGCAATTAACCCAAACCCACTTCTTAAATCGGTCATGTTATAATCGTAAGAAAATGCATAGGTCACAAAGCCATTTGCAAGATTAGGCCACTGGTTACGGTAATTGGCAATAAAGCGATGTCCGTATCCGGTTCCTGCAAAAGCTGGATTAAGATAAAGAGGTGCTGCGTAATATTGAGAAAACTGTGGATCCTGACAGTAACTCGATAAGGCAAGTACAGAGAAGAATATAGTTAGAAACTTTCTCATCATCTTATCAGGTTAACGTCCCCCGTCCGTGTAGTTTGCTGTCCGTTTTCAAAGACAAGATTGAGCTTGTATACATAAACATCTTGAGGAGCCAACTTACCATTGTAATAACCATCCCATCCAATATTTCGGTCGGAGCTCTTAAAAAGTAATTCGCCCCATCTATTGAAAATAAATAATTCGAATTCCGAGACCCCTTGTGTCAAGGGCAAGAAAACATCATTAACACCTGCACCATCAAATCCACCGGAAGGGCCTGCCAAGCTCGGAGAGAATGCATTTGGAACAAGCAGTCGACCGTTTTGCTGACCTTCAACAAGACCTACTCTTTTAAGCGTATCAGTACAACCTAAGTTGTTGTAAGCAATTAATGTTACGTCATAAAAACCTTCTTCTGTATACTGATGTGTAGGTTCTGACTCTGTTGAAGTTGTACCATCGCCAAAATCCCACAAGAAAGAAGTGGCTCCTATACTTGCATTATTTGTGAAAATCGGATTATCAGGAATAAAAACTATAGTAGGGCGGACATCAAATTGAGCTATTGGTGTATCAAATACTTCAATAATATCGGCCTTAATTTCTGTGGTTGATTGATTAAAGGCATTTGAGGCTGTCAGTGAAACCGAATATATACCAGGTTCAAAATACGTATGAATAGGGTTTACCAGTGAAGAAGTACTCCCATCACCAAAATCCCATTCATAAGAATCTGATAAAGCAAACTGGCTTAAATTAGTGAATGAAACTTGTAGAGGTGAGCATCCAAAAGCCGGGTCGTAGTCAAAATCAACTATAGGTGGAATTGGGTTAATTACGATTGTCTTTATATCAGTTGAAACACAATCCCCTGATGATGCAGTTAGCGAAATAGTATATGTTCCTGCTTGTAAGTAGGTATATTCCGTTAAGTTAGGATCCAGACTGGTTGTACCATCATCAAAATCCCATAAGTAATCCCATGGGCCTGTATTAGTATTATTAATCAGAAAAACAGTGGCATTAGGGAGTGTTTGGTTTAAAGGTGTAGCGTCAAATGACGCATTTATTATTTTCTGTTGCTCTATATCAATTGATTGGATAGTAGGATTGCTATTACATCCAGCAAAATTTGTAGTTATCAGCTGAATTTCCACATTGCTAACTATGGTTGTCTTGGCTATTGTGTACTCCAAGAAATCTTGTGAGGACCCAGTAGTTAATAAGATTACCCCATTAACCGTAACCTGCCAATTGTAAAGGCTAAGTCCTTTTTGTATTGCTTCAGTTCTTATTGTAACATCGTCACAACTAACACTTAATGTATCAAGTACAAATGGTGATGAGGGAACAGGGTTAACTCGTATAGTAACTGTACTATCACCAGTACAGACTCCACCTAAAGATGAGCTTAATGTAATAGAGTAATCCTTAATTTCCTGAGTGGAATTATCAAAAGAGAAGGAGAAATTTGGTGTTGTACCAGTATTGACTTGGGTAACAAGTCCATTTATGTCATCAATAGTCCACACATACCCAGTTGGCATTTGACTTTGAGTTAACGCATCCACCTCAAAATCAACATCTACTGGTGAGCAATTGTCATCAAATGGCGAATAGTTTATAGAGTTAAATCCTGCCAAAGGTTCAGGAAATACTCTGATAGTTTGAGCACCACTTATACTTACACATCCATTGATTGATATTACTCTCATTCGAACATCAAAAAACAAATCTGCTGATGTCGTATTAACAAATGATATGGGGAATACCGAAGAGAACCCTGGATCAGAAGGTGATTGGATAGAATCTATCTGAAAACCCATTCCATTATCAATTTCCCAAATATATTGATCGATAATATCTGGCTGGGACCCTACCATATCATTAGAAAAATTAACGGTGAGAACACTGCACCCTTCTGTGACGTCAGGAGTGATTTGGGCTAAAGGCAGTGGGTCGACCGTCACAGTTTGAATGAATAAATCAGTGCAAGAATTCTTATCAGTTGTTACCAAAAGGGCAACATCAAAAGTCCCGCTTGTGGCATAAGTAAAATCAAATGAGGTCTGATCCAGATAGGTAGGATTGCTGTTAAACGTTATTCCGTCATAATCTAAGTCCCATTCCCAACGGATAACAGTTTCACCATCAATTGCAACTATAGAAGACAAATCCGCAAATGAGGTTGGCTGTCCTATACATTCTCGCGAAGCACTAAAATTTGCCTGGGGAGCAGGATATACATAAACAAACTCTTCCGCTATACTTTCGCACGTGGTTGATACATCCATGATAGTAAGTACAGCACGATAAATGCCCGGAGTAACAAAATTTCTATCAAAAGGTCCTAGTGCTGTAGCAGAAAAAGTTCCAGCCGCTGGTTCTTCAAAAATTAAAGCCCCACTCTCATCAAAAAATTCCCACCTCCACCTTGTATTAACCGTTGGAACACCTACAGAATTATCAACAAAGCGAACATCAAAAGATTGACTAAGCACATCATCCTGACAGAATTCTGGATTAATAATCACTCCTGATAAATCAGTTGTTCCAACAGCTGCAACTAGCGTTGGTGATATGTTCACAAAGTTTTCGTATATCTCTTCACAATTTCCAGCAGCATTCGAATCTCTCACCAGAAGTCTGATAAGCTTAACACCAGAGGTACTATAGGAAAACGTAGGGTTAGCATCTGTAGAAGTAGAAATTGGTAAGCCTGCACCAGTATTGTTATCATAAAACTCCCAGGTGTATTGAAAGTTGGCCCCTCCTATTGCTGGAGTCAAATTTTCAAAATATATGATATCATCGATACAAAAGATAGTTGTTAAAATTCCACCGATACTATTCAACCAAGTTTGATAGCTGGGGTTGGGACTTTCAACTATTACAATTCGTGCGGTTGTTGTCATTGCAGGGTTGTCTCCATTAACCAAATCACCACTAACGGGGTTTAAGGCATTGCCATCAGTTAAATCGTTATCATAAGCATTACATTGATTCCAGTTGTTAAGGGTTATTTCAAATTGCCTTCCCACATCAGCTGGAACGGTGGCTGGCACATCAATGGGGAGCGTGGTTTGTCCCGGGGCCAATACTGGATACAAAGGATTATTTGAAGGATTAGGATCGTTGTAAGGGTAAGCACCCGGAGTTAGTGCGTTGACTTGAATTCCTGGAATTCTGGCTCCTGCAGGGCCTGTTCCATAAATCCACTGAATCCATCTGGGATCATTATTTTCTCTTGTGGCTCTTGGGAAACAATTCCAATCACTATTATCAACAAACTGTAAACTAGTGGCGAAACCTTGGCAAACTCTGAACTCACCGGGATTAATATTGGTAACATCATTTGTCCAAACAATAACCTGGGTTTGGATGGGCACTACACTTCCTCTCGGATTACAGATATTATCAGCATCTATGACAAGGTCATACCCACAATCAACCGGAGAATTTGGGTAGGTATGAGAAATGGTAACACCCGTTGCAGGAAATGCCCCCTGTACATATATCTCTTCTGGTGTTCCATCTCCCCAATCAACATAATAGGCGGTCCCAGGAGTTGACTGTAAATAGATAGTTTCCAAATCAACTGTAAATGGTGCGCATCCTCTACTGCTTGTTAAGAAGGCAAAACCAGGCTCCATTATATCAGCACTAGTGCATTGGGCAGATACCTTATTTAATGAAACAGAAAAAAAGAAGAAAAAGAGACCGTAATATGCTACCCTTTTTGACATTGCTTTACGTGTTTATAGTCGTAAAGCCAGCTAAGACAATCATATATATCTCAAAGATGATTAATGAAACCCTTGTAAATCAGTGTTTTAGATTCATTATCGATAAAGAGTCAACTATGACGATGAATGGAATAGTATGGGGGTTGATAGTAGTTAAAATTAATTCCAGAAACCCTCTTTACTGTTAAAAGTAGGACACGGGAGCTGTCGATATTTCTTTCTTACTCCTTTTCTAAAAGGTTTTGTAGCAAATTCGTAGATGATAGACACTTCATGGGCACCACCTGCATCTGTTGATAATTCCGAAATAGTAAAATCGTAGCTATATCCTACTTGAAAAGAATTAAACAGTAGGGCAAGTGAAAATACTATTGCGTCTTGTTGCACTTGAGAGTCTTCTAATCCTATATACTGAAATGATCTTTGAAGAGGTACACCTCGATACCATACCCCAATAGATATAGGATCAATATGATAATTAACTCCTAAGTCAAGTTGAGTAAAAGTACTTCCCTGCCTTCTATAAACAAATCCAGGTGTGAGGTATGAAACCTTACTAATAGTTCTAGGACCATTATATAAAGGAATTCTCATCCCACCATGAACATTGAGTTTCATAGGAAGGCGACTTTCATTTCCAATGAGTGAAATATTTGGTTGATTCATATGATAAGCAGAGACTCCTAGCCATAAGTTCCTATTGTACATTACAATTCCCGAACCAATATCAAGATATTGAGCATTATCTATTCGACCAAGACCAGGGTCATTAGACCCGGATTGATCAGTAGCCAATTCATCACCCAACTGTAGTTTACTTTGATCTATACCCTGTTGTCCATATCCGAAGTATATTCCCGGAGAGAATACCCAATCTTCACTAACCCTTATTTTGTATGAATAGAGAAGTCCAGCTGTTGTAGTTCTCCAACCACCTGTACCCATTTTATCGGTAGATGCCATTAAGCCAAAACCACTTTTTAATTCACCTATAAACATCTCATAAGAAACTGCATAAGTCGAGAAAACCTGAGGAAGATTGGGCCATTGCAGTCTATGGTTTGCAATTAATCGCTGTTGGGGAGTTATTCCAGTGAAGCCAGGGTTTAAGTACAGAGGAGCATTGTAAAACTGCGAAAACTGCGGGTCTTGTGCTGAAACTAGTTCAGCAATAAACATAAAAAGTGTAATTAATAGTACTTTTTTCATCTCTATTCAACTTTCAAGTTATCGAATCAATGTCACATCTCCAACCCTGGTCGTTCGTTGACCACTCGAAAGAATTAAATCTAACTTATATACATATACTCCTGCAGGTAGCAAATTGCCCTTGCTATCATATCCATCCCAACCAATTCTTTGATTATCACTAAAAAATATTAGGTTACCCCAACGGTCATAAACCCACATTTTAAACTCTTCAACACCAACAGTAATTGGAAGAAAGATATCGTTAGCAGCATCACCAGAGGCCGGATTATTAGGGTCAAATTCAGCTCCACCAGAAGGACCATTTAAGCCCGGGGTAAAAGCATTTGGGGTTTTAGTAAATCCACCTTCTTCTGCGAATATCGTCTGAACAAGAGTATCATAACAAACAATACTATTCCCATTCACATCTAATCCATGATCTAAAGAAGCTATCAAAGATACCAGATACTCTCCTTCCTCCTGGTAGAAATGTTCCGGACTCCTTGAGGTAGAAGTATTAAAATCACCAAAGTCCCAAAAAAATCCATCTGCATTCTGTGTTCTATTTATAGGCCTAAAACCCTCGTCCGGGATAAACACAAGGTTTTTAGTACTGTCTCCAGCAGGAACTACTTGTGTAATAGTGAATTGTGCTGAAGGAACTACTTCAACTCTAGCCACAACAGCGTCAAAATCAAATTCGTTAAAACCATTTTGCGCGGAGAGTTCTACATTATATATGCCCGGTTGTGTAAATGTATAAGAAGTGTTAGGAGTAGCTATATCCTGTCCATCAATTGTCCAGATAATACTGGCCTGTTCAATATTTCTTGAAAGTCTAGGGGTATTTCCATCAAACAGATAACTGTATATATCGATCGTTAAAGGGGCACATCCTGAAATCTCTCTTAAATTATCTGGTAGGTCCTCAGGCACGTTTATTCCGGTTACCGTTTGACAATCGGAACCTATACAAGCGATAACCTCTGGGCTTGCAGGAACTACTCTTATAAAGAAATTATCAATATCATTACAAACATCTCCTATGGTCGGAGAGAATACTTTAAGTTCAACTGAATAACCTACACTGGTAAAAGGAGACGGCTCTGTAAACGTATAGATGTAATTAGGTCCAACACCTGTAATCACAGAATCACCGATTTGTAGTTCGTAAGTATTCAAAGGATTAAAATTATTAAACCTAAATTCAACTTGTGCAGTACCTGAATTAAAGTCCATAAGCACATCAGGAGGGGATTTTGTGAAAGCAAAAGCATTATTTGCATCTCCAGGTACAGAACTAACTTCAAGATCAGCAATAGCATCTTCAAATATAATTTGAACGTTATCTGGTGAGGTAGCTCTACAACCATTTCCATCAACAATTTCCACAATTTGATACGTGGCTGAAGTTGTGGTTAACTCAGCATATTGATTGGGTAAGCCTATTATTGGTCCTTTTCTAGTTGTTATTCCGTTCTCATCAGTTATATCAAGTGTCAATTCGAAAGGAGCTGCTCCTGTAAATGCAAATTCCACCGCTTCTACATTTCCAACACACCTTGTTCGTGTGCCCACACCATCCGTAGGATGCGGTACTATTGAAGCCGTAACCACCGGACTTAACGTAAGTGTTACAAATCCTGGAGTGAAGCCATCACAGCTTGGATCTCCGGTACCTAACCCTAAAGTCTTATCATAAACAGCATTTATCTCATATCGAACTACAGCTTCGGTGGTTCCGGTATTAGTTAAAACATGATCAATATCATCACCGTTTGTATAACCAAAAGTAGCTGAACTTCCTATAGCTCCAAAATCCACTGAACCAGAAAGAACAGTCGCTTGCCATTCAAAACGTGTTCCTGTAACCTGGCCATTCAATGGAATATTTGCCACATCTCCTGAACAACGCTCTACCTGTGCATCGGCAATTGTTACATCAGGAATAGGGTTAACTGTTACAAAAACTGACACCGGATTACCCTGACAATTAGCTTCAAAAAGTGACTCAGGAGTGACTATATATTCAAGAGTTTGTGGTGAATTACTGCTATTGCTTAAGCTCAAGAAGAGCTTCGTACCAACCCCTGTCAACTGCTCACCAGAAATATTAGGGTTATCAGCAACTGTCCAGGAAGCAAAGGCAGTTCCAGGGTCCAAATCTAAGTTTAGATCTATTTCATAGGGTTCACCACTACATATTTCTACAACTGTTTCAGAAGGTGTTACCACAGCTCTTGGTCTCACAGTTACCACTAATTCAATTGAATTCATATCACCTGGGCAAGTTCCAGCATTACTACCCACAATTCTCGGTGTTAACTGGTAAGTAACAGTCTGATCTGATGTGATACCCACTCCATCTGCAATATCAATTATATCCGTTATTTCATTAGCAGGGGCAGTTGTAGTTAATACTCCAGAAGTACTAAAACCTGTTACTGATGGATCAGAAGCAAATGCATTATCTATTTCGAACTCCAAGAATCCACCACCTGAGGGTATAACTGTAGTACTAATGAAATTATCTAAAATGTCTAGACTCTCTCCTTCACAAATAGAGACGAATGCTCTGTCAAAAGATCCAGTAGGTTTTGGTTCTACATTCACAAATACGGTTGTAGTAGTCCCTGGACAGCCGGCTCCATTATTTTCCGTATTTAACTCTATATCATACCTTACCTGACCAACCGTATTTCCTAAATTGGTGAGCTGATCATTAATAACCGTATTATTAGCTAAATTCAGTCGTTGAAAAGGAGCGCCCGAAACTACACCAATAGGATTAGTTGCCTGAACATTGAATACCACTGCTCCTGAAGTAGTAGTTGTGGGAGAAGTCAACGTAAAGTTAGTTGTTCCATCATTGCATATATCATCATCACCAATTGCATTTATAGTAGGTTCTGGGTCAATGGTTAACACTATTGTCTCAGTCGGTCCCTCACAATTCGAAGGGCCCACACCAAAGGTACTTATTGGGGTAACTCTCCAGGTCACAGTTAATGGAGTCCCTGCCGGATTAGTAACTATAGTATTTTCGAAAACTTCATTCAATATATCATTAGGGTCTACCACATTTCTTGGTGAAGCAGGGTTATGAGTAATGATACCTAGACCTGCATCTATATTCACCACTTCAACATCATAACTATCTACAGGGGCAGTACCACCTTGAGAGATAAAACTAATTCCAGTAATCTCCATATTACAAACAATTGAACTTAAATCAGTTCTTAAGGCAGGTGCTGGAGCAACCAGAATCTCTACAGTAAAAATATCTCCAATACATGCTCCCAATTTAGGGCGTATAGTATAAACAACACTAGTAACTGATGTTCCCGTATTGGTCCATGCGTCATCTGCAATCTCAGCACTAAGTACATTAGTTGTGGCAATTGGGTTTCCAGCTGATGCCGTAAGTCCATTTCTGGTAATACTGATTATATCATAAAAATCTGGTATAACAGATCCTGGATCAATTGCATCATCCAAGTCAAATGCAACTACGTCATCAGTACATTTATCAATTTGTATTGGTCCGGCTATACTAAATGGCTCAGGATCAATTGTTATAGTAATTAGTTGAATATCACCCGCACAACCTGCTCCATTAAAATCTGAAAACGGCCTTACTTCATAGACTACATCTACTGGAAGGTTAGTTGTGTTGTGTGTCCAGGCATCATCCGCAATTTCACCAGTATCATTTGTTATTCCAGTGGCAGGGATTCCGGCAGAGGCTGTTAGCCCATTTGAATTAATGCTTATAATATCAAATGATCTAGCTAGAACAGATGTCCCATTAGTAGTTAGCGTTACTCCAGTTGCCTGGTCACTGCAAACAGTATTATCTAGATTGGCTAATACGGGCTCTGGAGCAATCGTTATAGTGATATCAAATGCATCGCCTTCACAATCTCCATCTGCGACTGAACTCCTTGGTATCACGCGGTAAACAATATCGC
>CANMSE010000008.1 GCA_947500555.1 uncultured Fulvivirga sp.
ACAAAGGAATCTGATGCATTCACAATACTCCCATCAGTAACGATAGTGCCATCTACCGTGACAGACGTAGTTGGGGAAACTACTAATTGTGACCAGCAATTAGCTGAAAATAGCAATGATAATATGGTGAATAAAAGTCTATTCATTAGATATTGACATCATTTACTTGACTCTTATCAGTATTTTCCTCTATTCGAATTTGATAATAATGTACCCCTGAAGGTAATCCAACGGCACTAAAAGATTTTGCATCTAAAGGATTATCAACACTAGTTGTAGACATAGTGGTTAATGGAGGTTCAATTGGTGTCTCTCCAATACCTCCCTCAAAATCATCCTTATCTAACTCATACAACTTATAGGTATAAGTGCCAGGCACATTATTATACACCCATTTAAAATCAACATTGCCAGCGCCTTTGTCATTAACGGCTAAAATAATCGAGTCTGAAATTCTATTAAACGGAACATAGGAACACGTTCCATAACCACCGGTACACGGGTCAGTAGGACAGGTAACACTAGGACAAGTTGGTAATGCCGAGCCGTAAGTAGGTCCTGTTGTAGTAACAGCTATACTAACAGCCACATCTGGTGTTCCAGGTTCATAGAATACTAGGCAAACTTCCGTATTTTCAGGAAGATTATAGAGCATATGAACACTTGTCCCATTTGAATTTTCCAGGCAGGCAGCAGGATCACCAACAGGCCAAGAAGTTGAACTGCTACTAGGGTCTTCAATAGTTCTTTCCATGTGAACTATATTGGTTCCGACAGGAACAATTGCCTCAACTTTATATGACGATAATGTTGTCACACCTACTGAGTTATGTCTAACTTGAACACAGGATGGCGTTGTCTTTTCAATATCCATGTTAAAAGTCGAAAAGTGACTCAATTTTCCGATGTAAGCCGTTCCCATTTCATTAAGAACAGCAGAACTTTCCTGCGTCCAGAAGCCAGTATCTTCATTGTAGTAAAATAGTGGCACTGACTTAGAAATCTCTCCATTCATAACATGCACCGAGCTATCAATAGGAATAGATATTTCAGCTTCAGAACCTTTGCTCAATTGATAATTCCCTTCTTCATCAAAAACCTCAATTGAACCAGCACCATAACTGATCATAAAACCTCTTCTTCTTCCGTTTTCATCAACAACAGTCATGTCGCCTGGCATCGCACCTGCAGTGAAAAGGTCAATGGTGGATAACGATACCTGAACATTTCCAGTTGGGTTATTTCCGTTTCTTACTAATGAATTTGCAGGTATTGATACACTTATTCCTGGGCCTGCAGTTTTGCGCTGTTCGACATAATCGAATGCCTGTTGCATTTGCGGACTAAATCCAAAATCAACTAATTTGCCTTCTTTGTATACAAGTGGAATTTTATTAAAGCTTGAAGTAAACGAGGCATGACTCAGCGTGGGGCCTGGTCGGTTTGTACTTTTTTCATCAGTGAGGAAAATATCTTCATTTGGATTAAATGATTTTACTGTAGCATCGAAAAGTATTAAACGAACATTCCTCTGACTGGCAGTATAGATGTATGATGCCGATGCGTATCCTGGCTTTTTCACTTTAAGTGAATATTGAGCCGTACTGTCCAATGCTATGTCAAAGCGACCTTCACTATCTGTTTGGGTAATTTGATCATTCACCATAACTATGGCCGATGTAATCGCATTATTCGAAATATCGGTAACAGTTCCTGTAAATTGGCTTTGGTTTCGCTTTTCCTCTTTCGGATTGCAACCAAAGAATAACATGAGTAACAATAAGCACATTAATAAAGTACTAATCTTTTTGTTGACGTTTATCATTTCAATTTGTTGTTGGTTTTCTACTTTCAATTTTAAGTATATCTCCCAGGCGCAATTTCAACTTCTTACTTCAATTTTAGTCATTCTTATTACTTGCTTCTGCAGTCATGATCTTCATAAGATACTCTACCTGACCTTTTAAATTTTCTAGCTCCTCTTTTTTACTTTCTGATTCAGTCAATTTAGCATTCAACTCAAAAATTTCTTGTTCTAATTGATTGGTTTTATTAGCATATTTCTCCAATTTCTCTCTCAACAATTTACCTTCATTATCAATAGTAAAGCTTTCAAAAAATACGGAAATCATTTTATGCTTCTTCCCATCAATAGCCTCAGTGATTTCACCCCAATTAACATTTTCAGCTACCCTTCCAATGACATGAGAAACAGGATGAGTTGAATTGTCCAGCATAGCATGTCCTTTAGTTGTTGATGAAATTAAGTAGTCACCCACATGTAGATCCTCGCCATTATTGACTATCCACATGAATCCATTACCTACAGCCATGATCATTTTTTTATCATCCGTAGCAACAGAATCCTCCACATAGTCATGCAAATAAGACCCAAGGACATTGGGATCGTTTTCCTGAGATGTAATTTCAATTTCATGGATCGGTTCACTCAGTAACAAATCGTTGGACTTGGTAATATTACCTGTCATCGATACCAAATAAGCTGTTGGTATGGTCTCAGATGACTGACCAATGTGAGATCCCGTGAATGCATTGTAAGATGTAGTCCCCCCACTTTCAGTAATAGAACCCACAAAAGATCCTTGTCTCATGAACCTGACATATGCAGAATTAGCTGCATCCTCTTTTTCTATTGATACTATGTAACCAATACCTCCATGCACTTCAAGGGGGAACCCAACATTATCATCTCCTATTCCTACACTTCCCTGCACTATTAAGCCATTACTTGGAGCTGTGGATGAGCCAGAATATGAGCTGCCAATGGCCATCCCCCCCTCTACATCGAGCCTATTTGCTGGTGCGGTAGTGCCAATACCAACATCTCCATCTGCCTGAACCGTCAATCTATCACCACTATTATATACTTTCCATTTATTGGCGTCATTTCCATCTAAATAAGTCCATGTATTTGAAGTTCCGTTATTAGCGTACCCATAGAAAGGCTGTGCAGTAGCAGAACTAGTGTTAAGATACATTCCACCATATAAATTACCCGTAGCTCCGGTTTCAACGTCAAATTTTGAGGATCCGACAGGTGAAGTCCTACCTATACCAACGTAACCATCATCTCTAATAGAAAATAATTGAGTGAAAGAACTATTGTCTATATCAACGGCAAAGGTTGATGTTGTATTACCTATACTATTTATGTCTAAAGTAGAATTTGGATTTATATTTCCTGGCCCGATACCCGTTTGACCGTCTGATTCAATAGTCAGATAATCTGTCCCTTCACCAATTAACCTAAATTCTGTTGACTGATTTAGTAGAGACCATGTCGAAGCAGTGGATGTTAAATTAACTCTTGGAGCACCTGAAGTGCCCTCAATCAACAAAATTGGTGTGCCCGCTTGAATGTGCAGTAATTGAGATGGAGTCGAAGTACCTATTCCAATAAGACCAGCAGCTGAAATGGCCATTCTAGTGGCAGCTGAAGTACCTAAAAATAGACCTCCCGCCTCTCTATTTAATATTGATGTATTTTGAGCTGTAGATTGCTGAATCCATAAGCCATCAGTTAAACCACTCTGAGTACCTGATGTCAATTGAAAAGTAGTAGCAGCAGAACCATCATGTACCTGCAGTTGATGATTAGGTGTATTAAATCCCACTCCAACATTTCCCCCCGTGTAAAAAACATCGGTTGCATTGAGAGTCCATGGACTAGACGGCAGCCCTGTCAGACCACTGCCATCACCTATAAAAATACCGTTATTTAATGTTAGATTACCATCTTCATCCAATATCATTTCTTCCTCTAAACCTGAACCCGGAGTACCTGTATAAAATGCTAGCAAACCTTCGTCTTGATTATTAACTACACGAGATTCAATCCTTGCACTTTCAAAGTCCGTCCCTGAAAAGTTTTGAATAAAGTTAATCTGACCAACCTCCTGATTAGCACTATTAATACTAGCATGTAATGTTAAGGAAGACAAGGAATTATCAGGATCAGCGTCAACTGAAGATACAACTAGCCCTCTTTCGGGTAAACCTCCACCAAGAAGAGAAGTAGGGGCCGGTGTGCCAATTCCTACATTTCCAGTAGCATCAATGGTCATACGGTCATTATTACCAGCCGTTTGAAATATTAAATCATTCGAACCTCCTTCAGATCTGATCCTAAAACCAGCTGATCCAGTTCCTCCACCCGTTAAATCCACAAAACTATTCGAATTGACTGTAGATAATCTTAAGACCTGATTAGTATTGCCGGCATCAGGAGCTAATATCTCCGTAAAATAACTTGGTGCAGCTGTACCTATCCCTACCCTTTCATTAGCATCATCGGTAGCTAATAAAGCAGTTCCTGAACTAGATGTTATTGAAACATCATTTGTTCCATCTAATGTAATATCACTTCCTCCATCATAAGCTCCTTGCAAGTCAGCCACTCCGCCACCAAAACCTGACCAACTGCCTCCATCATAAAAGTTAAACCCGTTGGTGGTAGTGTTAAAAATCATTAATCCTGTTTCAGGACCAGAAATAGCATTTCTTTCTGTCGTGGTCAGCCTTGGTATTAAAAGGCCTCCGGTAGTTGATTGAATGTCCAAGGCTGCATTCGCTGCAGGATTAGATGCACCAATACTTACTTGGCCAGCCTGAGAAATACTAAACCTTCTTGTGCCATTAGTAAACATTTTAAGGCCTGTGAAGGCTGACAACCATCCCTGAGCAAATGTTGGGGTTTCAGCATCTACGTACCATCCAAGACTGTATTGAGGAACGCTTTTGGATTGATAGGTAAAGACATCTGTTGGAGCAATTGCAAGAAGTGACTGCTCCACATCAATTTGAACATTACCTGCCCCTACTTGAAATTTTGAAATAGGTAGTGGAGTACCTACCCCTAGGAAGGAATTGGCATCATCTGTTGCAAGTATTGGGTTTCCACCACTATTGGTGAGTAAAAATTCATTGGTACCATCCAACTGTACGGTACTTCCTCCATTATAAGCACTTTGTAAAGACCCCCCCCCTGGTGCATCTTGCCATGTTGCCAATCCGTTAGCATCTGAAGTAAGTACTCGCCCCGCTGCTTGCGTACCATCTGTAATTTTAATATCACCTATAATATCTAAGGTGGTCGAAGGTATTGTCGTTCCTATTCCTACATTAACCGCGTCAACTCCAGTACCTCCCAGAACAATCGAATTATCAGCATCCACCCTGGCATTATAGCCAAGAGCAACTGATTTATTGACTTGCCCACCTAGTGACAATCCTGTATTAGCTCCAATGAATACATTATCGGAACCACTCTGATTAGCATTGGGTACGCTTGCAAGTGGATAACCAGCTTGGTAGCCAATGAATACATTATTAGTTCCGCTGCTGTTGAATGGTGCTGCAAAGGAACCTACCGCAGTATTTTGATCTCCGGTATTAAATTGTAAAGCACCGTCACCAAGGGCTGCATTAAAACTAGATGATAATTGATTCGCCAAAGCGGCAGAACCAACAGCGGTATTATTTGACCCTGATTGATTAGTAGACAACGCATTTCCTCCAACAGCTGTATTTGCACCCCCGTTTACATTGTCTTTCATAGCATTAAATCCCAACGCTGTATTTCCGGCAGCGGTATTATTAAGTAGTGATTGATATCCGAATCCTGTGTTACTCTGACCAGCAACCGTTGCATTTCCCGATTGAAATCCAAAGAAAGTATTAAAAGGAGTTGCTGGATCTATTCTTCCAGCTTTTTCATTGTTTACGCGGAAGTTTAAAGGAATATTATCAGTCGTACCTATAAAATTCGTTCCATCTACTGTTCCAACATTTCCAGTTAGCCCCCAGCCTCCAGTTGAAGCGTCAATTGCTTCTCTCACTGCCGCCTCGGATACCAAGTTGGCATCATCTGCTATACCTGCTGCTCTTACTCCAATATTATCCATTGCTGCGGTAGTACTTAAAGCAACAATTCGTCCTGCTAAATTATTAGATTGATCTGTGCCAAAAACTCTATTGGCTGTGGCTATGGTTAACCAGGTATTAGTGGTTCCGTTGGTGGTTAAAAACCCTTTGTCAGAACCTCCGGGTGCGGCTAGTTTAGTTACATCTATATCCGCAGCCAAACCGATATCACCATTGGAGATTGTTTGATCCACGATCATCGCCCCAGTGACTACATCATTATTTATGGAGAAACTGCCATCATTACCCATTGACAAGGCACCAGCCACTGGAACAGCCACTGGATTATCTGCCCCACTTGACGTAATAATTTCAGCATCAGCGAGGGTAGGTAAGCTAGTCGATGCATCCACATAAGCTTTAGTGGCTACATCTTGTGGGTTAGTTGGATCGTTAACATCTGTTATGGCCGTATTGCCTGCACTGTTACCCTCCGTTAACACTTCAGTCAAGTTTTGAATTTCATTTGAAGCATCATTATCTACTACACCGGCTATTTTAGTGATAGCTATGGCAGCTCCAGGGGCTATATCAGCATCTAATATCGTACTGTTAGCAATGTCTGAAGAAGAAACTTCGCCATCAGTTATCTGGGTCGAGCCTATGGACCCTACTCTAAATTGATCTCCTGCTGATCCATCTCCTAAAACTGTAGCACCATCGCTTTGAGCAGTAGCTGTGATGCCAGTCAATCCTGAACCGTCTCCTGAAAAGGTGCCATTAGTGATAGTTACTGCATCTAAGGTGCCTCCAGTAATTGCAATCCCATTAGCGTCCTGTGTAGCTATCGTTCCAAGGCCGAGATTAGTTCTAGCTGTTGGAGCATCAGCTAAATCACTTAAGTCGTTTGTACTAAGCAGATCTCCTCCTCCTGGAGGTGTGGCCCAAGTCCCGTCATCGCTCAAAAATCGTCCTGTCTCTGTCACCGGGTCTGGTACAATACCAGGAACTCCTACTCCATCAAATACTGTTGGTGTCCCTGTGGTAACATCTGGTTGTGCAGTCCATTCTGTACCATTCCATTTTAAAACATCATTAGAGTTAGGAGTTAATGTGCCTGTTATAGCAGTCCCTTGAAGTGATGCCGCATTCACATTAGCCAACCCACTAGCATTTCCTGTAACAGTCGCGTCTATGGACGAACTAGTAATAGTGGTGCCTGTTAAATTTCCCCCTGAAATATTTACCGCATTTGCGTTTTGAGTGGACATAGTTCCCAAGCCGGTGACTTGTCCACTGGTTATGGAAAGGTTTGCTTCATTTACATCTATATCTATTTCATCATTCCCTGTATCATCGGTAATTGAAATAAGATTGCTGGCTGCATTAATGTTTTTGAACTCTAAATCAGCTGAAGACTTTTGTTTGAAAACCCCTACACCTGCTGAACCTACATTTGAGGCAGTATTAGCTTCGCCAGAAGCTGCAGCTGTTGAACCAATAGTCAGATCCGTTCCAGATCTGGTGATGGCTATATTTGTGCCTTCTGTCACTGTCACTCCCGCTCCACCAGCAATATTCAAATTAAAAGTTTCTCCAGGCGTAGCTGTGCCGGTTGCTCCTGAAAGACCCAACCCTTGAATTTCATTAAAGGCACTTCCATCCAAATCGGCCGCGATGGCTGCTGCATTCGTAGCTATATCGGTCTGGTTGGTACTTATTTGAGTACGTTCTCCTGATGAGATAATAGCCCCACTACCAACGGAAGTAATGTCGGTAACTTGTGCTGTTGTAATTGATCCCGTTAATGATTCCGCTGCATCTACTACTCCAGCTGCACCAGAATTATCATATACAGATTGCAGCATGTCGCCACTTCCAGCAGTTTGAGGTATCCAGGCACCATTATCTGACAGTACCAGACCTCCTGGAACTCCTCCAGGATCAGGAACAAGTCCATCACCATTACCTGCACCACTGAAAACAGCTGGTGTACCGCCTGATATATCGGTATCAGGTACCCAGTTGGCACCATTAAATTTCAGTACTTGCCCGTTCGTAGGAGAAGGTGCGATTATATCTCCCAAATCATTCAATACTTGTACATCATCTGATTCATCGGAATCATAACCACTTAAATCTGAAGCTACTAGAAAACCATTATTACCTACAAAAGCATCGACTTCTGACTCTGTAAGTTGTGTATCATTATCAGGTAGTGAGGCCAATTCATCAATTGCCCCTTGGACATTGTTAGCAGTCAAACCAGACCCACCATTATTGTAGTTGACATCATCAGCATTTCCACTAAAGGTACCTGTTGGCACGTCTATAAAACTCCAGGCTGTACCGTCCCAGGCTAATAGTTGATCTACTGCCGGGCTAGCAGGCAATGAGGGTATTGTTTCATCACGAATACCAGTGACTTGTGAACTGCCAACCGTACCTGTAATATCTCCTCCTACATCAATTTGCTGGAGGTTAATGGGAGTGCCGACAACGTTGCCATCCTCCAAGAGAGACAACTGGTTATTTGTTCCGTTAAATTGCAAAGTATAAGAGGCTCCTCCGCCTGTTCCTCCGCCTACACCAACCCATTGAGTGCCATCATGGTAATATACTCTATCATCGGACTCGTTAAATACAACCATACCTGCTTCAGGAGTGGTAATGGCATTGGTATTACTGACAATGGGTAATATAAACCCCTGACTGCCATTACCATTTAACCAGAGCACAGCATTCTGATTAATCTGATCGGTACCAATGCTCACCGAATTCTGGGCTTGGAGTACTCCGCAAATTAATAGGGCGCTTAAAAAGGTAACTAGTCTTAGGTTGGTTTTCATGTAAGGTTTTTCCATGATATTCGTTAGTTCATGTTATTTCAGGAAATGACTCTAGCTAACTCACTAAAAAGTTGATATTCTCCTGTCATTATTGGTTAATCTGCAATTTCCACTACCCAACCCATAATTAGCCAACTATAATAATATCAAATTATTAGGCAATAAGCTACGCTATTAAAGATTTGATAAAGAAGAATTTATGCTTGAGTTAATGTAAGATTTACCTAAAAGGTAAATAATAACAAACGTCAATTGAGTAAGCAGTATAATTTTTTGAGCGAAAGGGTTGAGTGGGTGGGTAAACGTTGGTCTGCAGAAAGCTGGTTGGGTGCTTTTTTAATTGTTATTGTCACTTCGATAAGAAACGAAGTGCAAATCTCCTAATCGATTTCAAATAGGAGACCTCTCCTCGTTTCACTCGTTCGAGGTGACGTAATTAATTAAAATTGGTCACTTCGAGTGTAGCAAAGCGAAAGAAGAAGTCCCCCTCAATGAGGCACAAACATAAGTACAGAAATTCTTCCACAAGCTCATAGCTTCAAAGTGACGGAGAGGGTTCAATATTTGTGTTCTTATTATTAGGAGATTTCTCAGTCATTCTTCAACAAGCCAGGAACTCCTTTAAAGTGACGTGAACTTATGCTACTAATTCCTCCACGATATCACGCACCGGCCGTATGGATTTCACATACTCTATGGAAGGACCAGCACACCAGACCGTTTTATAGGTAGCTGAGAAAGCTGCTTTTTGCAAAGATTTCATTCCTTTATAAAAGGTCAGCATCTTAGCGTATTTCTTAAGTGTCTTATTTTTGTTTAAGAGCTTTTCAATCCAGCTTTGCTTAGTACCAATCTCCTGTACATAGGGAGTATTAATAACTGTGCACGGTGTGCCAGACAGCTTAGTGGTCATCACAATATCATCCGCACCATAGTCCACACAGGCCCGTTTATAATCTTCAGAGACTCCAGCCTCTTCTGTAGCAATAAAGGGGCTACCCATAGAAATACCACTCGCTCCTAAAGCTAATTTTTCTTTGAATTGAGCGGCAGTACCAACTCCCCCGGCCGAGATGACTGGAATTGTACATTTCTCTACAAGTAACGGAATCAGCTCTGTGTATGACATTGGCCCTGCATGACCTCCAGCTTTAGAATTAACCGCTATCACTGCATCTGCTCCAATTTCTTGCACTTTCAGGGCGTATTCAACATCTACCACATCACAAAACACTTTAATACCTTTTGGCTTACAAGCCTCTATGACCAGCCTTGGACTACCCAATGAAGTAATGATAAAATCAACACCCATTTCTACGCAAGTGTTGAGCTGTTCCTTCATTCGAATATTTGATTTATTCACAATCAAGTTAATACCAAAAGGGCCATCTGCTTTATCTCTAATCTCTGTTAAAGCAGCTCTAAATTCTTTATCTGTTCTATAATTCAGGGCTGGTATCGCTCCCGTAATACCTGATTTAATTGCTGCAATGGTCATAGCAGTATTGGATACCAAGAACATAGGAGCCATAATAATTGGGTATTTAATACCCAACATCTCCGTCAAGTCAGTTTTTATTTTCTCAGCCATTACAAGCCATATTTATCAATCATATATACCAAAGCGGCCATTCCGCCTGCTCCCAGTTCCAACTCTCGCTTATTCACTTTATCAAAAGTGTCATTATCTGTATGATGATAGGCAAAATATCGTTGCGAATCAGGCATTAAACCAATAAGTAATGTACCCTGATCTTTTAAAGGGCCTATATCAGCTCCTCCACCGGGTTTAGCAAAATCATAAATACCATATGGCTCAAATATGGATTGCCATGATTGAACTTTAACTATGTCTTCTTCATCACCTGTCATTCTAAATCCACGTGGAGAAAAGCCACCACTATCAGATTCAAGGGCCGCAATATGATTCTTTCCTTCATCCTTGGCGATTTCGGCATATTTTCTGCCTCCTCTTAATCCATTTTCTTCGTTCATAAACATAACAGCTCTTATGGTACGCTTAGGTTTAATCCCTAATTCCTTAAACAATCGCAATACCTCTATTGACTGTACACATCCGGCACCATCATCATGAGCTCCGGTTCCCAAATCCCATGAGTCCAGATGCCCACCAACAACAATGATTTCATCTGGTTTTTCAGATCCGGTAATTTCACCGATGACATTATAAGACAATACATCCGGTAGCATCTCGCAATGTGTCTCCAAATAAACTTTCAAGGCTTTATCTTCCTTGTGCCTGGCTTCAAGAACATCCGCATCTTTAGTGCTTATTGCGACAGCAGGTATTTTTGGCTGATCCTCAACATATATCAATGTACCCGTGTGAGGAAAATCATCGGTTACGGTGGCTACCGACCTTACTACAGCGGCAACCGCTCCATATTTGGCAGCTTCAGAGGGACCAAATACCCTTTGATCAACGGCTCCTCCATAGGCAGAAAAAGTGGTGACTTTTGTTTGGTCCATAGGTCGATTAAAGAACACAATTTTACCTTCTACTTCTTTCTTTCCTAATTTTTCTAGTTCTTTCAATCCGTTTACGACTACAACTTCAGCCAAAACCCCGCTGGACCCTGTACCTACTGAATTTCCCAACGCTCGCACGTTCAATTCTATGCTGCCATACTTCGAAGAGTTTACAATTCTAGTCTGTTCTCTTTTTCCCCTAACCCAATGAGGCACCATGACTTCTTGTAAATACACATTATCAAAACCATAGTCGATCATCACTTGCCTGCTCCATTCTACAGCCGCAGCAGCTTGAGGTGAGCCACTTAGACGTGCACCAATTTGATTGGTAAGATAATCAAGCATCTCATAAGACTCTCCGCCAGCTAATGCTTTATCAAATATTTTTTTGACCATTTCTTCATCAGTTTGGCTATAACTGATTTGAATAGTTGATAGAAACAAAAATGCTGTAAATATGTATTTCATGTAAATAATCTTATTAGTTAAATCTTATTAGTGCCTTCTTTTTTTACTCCCTCTAAACTTTTTCTTATCACTTTTTTTGTCTGGTCGTGCCTTCTTCTCATGAAAAGCCCCTTTAAAATCTGGGTTTTCACGCCTCTTAAATAAGTCGATTTCACGCTCCATTGCCGTTTGTTCTTCTTTTTCAGTTTTCACCAAAACAACTTCAGAAGGAACAGCTTTTTTTGGTATAGACTGTCGAATAAGTTTTTCAATTTTCCTGATGTGCAACGTTTCTGCCTGATTAGCAAAAGTAATAGCCACTCCCTCATTCTCAGCTCTACCCGTTCGCCCTATCCTATGTACGTAATCTTCATAAATAATAGGTACATCAAAATTAATAACATGAGATACCATGCTTACGTCAATACCCCGAGCAGAGATATCAGTTGAAACCAACACCCTCAATTCTCCCTCCTTAAATTCGTTCATTGCATTTATACGACTGTTCTGCCCCTTATTAGAGTGAATGACACGTAATGGACCTAGTTTCTTTCGTTCAAGATATTTAAATACGTTGTCTGCAGTATTTTTTGTTTTAACAAAAACAATCACTCTGTTAAAAGTCTCATCTTGCAGAAGGTACTCAAGAAAATTGATCTTACTTTTCAAATTTGGAACTTCGTACAGTATCTGGTCTATGGCATCCACTGTCAGATTTTCAGGAGTAACTTCTACTAATTCCGGAAATTCTAAAAATTCTTCACTCAATGTTTTGACAAATTGTGACATGGTAGCACTAAACAATAAATTTTGGCGCTTACTCGGTATCACTTCAAGAATTTTACGAATCTGGGGCATGAAGCCCATATCCATCATCTTATCTGCCTCATCAATGATTAAGGTCTTAATTTGCTTCAGATGCAGCTCTCCTTTTAGATAAATATCCAAAAAACGACCGGGGGTTGCGATAACGATATCGATACCATTCTGCACAGCCTCGATTTGAGTCTTAGGCCCAATCCCACCGTACAAAGACACGTAGCGTAAGTCAGTATATTTCGATAACATCTTAACATTCTCTTCAATTTGAAGAATCAATTCGCGAGTAGGAGCCAATATCAAGGCTCTTGGATGTTCTCCTTGAGCATACTTCACTTTCATAAGTAAAGGAAGAAGATAGGCTGCCGTTTTTCCGGTTCCGGTCTGAGCCAGCCCAATAACATCATGGCCAGAAGAGGCCAAAGGAATAGTTTGAGATTGAACTGGCGTTGGAACGGTGTACCCCATTTCTTCTACGGCATTTAGCAGTTGTCTATTCAGCTTAAATTCATCAAAGGTCTTGACCTCTTTAGTCATAAATAAAAAATACTTTGCCGTAAGTTGAGAAGCCTGTAAATTGCGTTGAAATAAAGTCAAAAGCAAGCTAGAAAAAGTATGAGCAGCACACTTATCACAAATGCCAAAATTGTCAATGAAAACAAGATATTTGAAGCCGATGTACTCATAAAAGATCAATTAATAGAGAAAATCGAAAGTAAAATCGATGCGAATTTGGCCGATAGGGTTATAGATGCTAAGGGGTCATATTTGCTGCCAGGACTTATAGATGATCAGGTTCATTTTAGAGAGCCCGGACTTACTCATAAGGCAAATATATACACGGAATCTAAGGCAGCTGTCGCAGGAGGAGTCACCTCATTTATGGAGATGCCTAACACTGTACCGAATGCATTAACTCAGGAATTATTAGCTGATAAGTATGCAATCGGTGCAAGAGATTCCTTAGCAAACTATTCATTCTTTATGGGCGCATCAAATGATAATCTTGAAGAAGTATTAAAAACAAATTCAAAGGAAGTGTGTGGCGTAAAGGTGTTTATGGGATCATCTACTGGTAATATGCTAGTGGATGATGAAAAAACGCTTGAAGGTCTTTTTTCAAAGGTGTCTATGTTAATTGCTACCCACTGTGAAGATGAGGCAACCATCTTGGCAAATACTGCTAAGTTCAAGGAAAAATATGGCGAGAATGTGCCGATTGAAATGCATCCTTTGATACGCAGCGAAGAGGCCTGCTATAAATCATCTTCTATGGCTGCCAAACTTGCAAAAAAACATGGTACAAGGCTTCATATTCTGCACATTTCAACCGCCAAAGAGTTAGCCCTTTTTGATAATAGCATTCCTCTTCAAAAAAAGAAAATTACATCGGAAGCATGTATTCATCACTTATGGTTTAATGATAGCTCTTATAAAGAAAAAGGAACCTTAATAAAGTGGAACCCTGCGGTAAAAACCCAAACAGACCAAGAGGCCATTTTATCCGCAGTTATTGATAATACAATAGATGTGATAGCTACTGACCATGCTCCACACACCATAGAAGAAAAACAGAATACCTATTTCAAAGCGCCATCAGGTGGACCACTGGTTCAACATAGTTTGGTAGCCCTATTAGAAATGTATCATCAAAATAAAATAAGCCTGGAGAAAATCGTTGAAAAGGCGTGTCATAATCCGGCCATTCTATTTGAAATAAATAAAAGAGGATATGTAAGAGAGGGGTATTATGCAGATTTGGTCCTTGTTGATTTGAATAAACCATGGACTGTCAGTAAAAATAATATTTTGGCTAAATGTGGATGGTCTCCATTCGATGGAACATCTTTTAAGTCCAATGTATCCCACACATTCATTTCCGGTCATTTAGCATACGAGAATGGTAGGTTTGACGAGTCAAAAAAAGGTATGCGCCTGGCATTTGACAGATAGTATCAAATATCTAATATTATCTGTTTGTTATATGCATGGGACTATCTACCTTTGCGCTCCCCAAAGGGAATATGGTGATTGTAGTTCAGTTGGTTAGAACGCCTGATTGTGGTTCAGGAGGTCGCGGGTTCGAGTCCCGTCTTTCACCCTTCAAAAAGTCCATCTGATTAATTTCGATGGACTTTTTATTTTTCTTCTAATTCAGGAAGTACCAATGAATCAAAAACACTTGGTTGAGTCATGAGCTTTTCAATTTCTGATGACTTTCGAGGTGCCTTATCTGACAATAGTTCACAGCCTTCTTTTTGAATCAAAAAATCATCTTCAATTCTAACAGCAATATCCCACCACTTCTCATCAGTTGGACTGCCTGCAGGAATATAGATACCCGGTTCGATGGTAATAACCATATTCTCTTCTAGTTCATCATACTCTCCTTTATCATGTACGTCTAATCCAATGTGATGGCAACAACCATGTGGGTAATAGCGATTCCTTCCTGTTTGTGGATTCATAATAGTTTCTTCATTCAGATTTTCGTAAACTCCTAACTCTAATAATCCATCATTAATAACTTTCAAGGTGGCTTGATATAAATCATCAAAATAGGTTCCTTCCTTGCACAATTTAAGCGCGGCTTCTTGAGCTTCATAAACTAAATCATAAATCAGACGTTGCTCTTTATTGAATTTACCATTTACAGGTATCGTTCGTGTCACGTCAGCAGTGTAGCCATGATACTCAGCCCCTAGATCCATTAATATCAATTCTCCATCCGCAATTCTCGGTTTATAATTATCAATATAGTGGAGTACACATCCATTATGTCCAGCTCCGACAATACTAGGGTAACCCTCGTATTCTGCTCTGTATTTTTTAAATATATATTCATGAAGACCTTGAATTTCAGTCTCTGATAATCCAGGCTTCATAGCTTTCATAACCTCGGCCTGAGCCAATGTAGAAATATCAACAGCCTTTCTTAATAAGCTTATCTCTTCTTTAGTTTTTATCCCTCGAAGGCTGATCATTATGGAGTCCAAAGTGACCAAATCAATGTTATTACCTTTAGGTTCAATTTCCAGATTATTAGAACTTTCATAACCTACCTTCTGCTTGAAGTGATTGACTATCTCATAGAGGTCTCCACTTTCAGGATGATCACGATAATCATCAAAAAAATCGTAAAACGATACCCTATCGAATTGCTTGAAATCCAAATTAAAATGCTCAAAAACAGTTGATGTAAAAGCATTATTTATACCCAATTCAGCCTTTACTTCATTAACAGCCATTCGTTCTCCATCATATATTTCAGCCAATGCATTTCGGTCTCTAAGAAACAATACCTCATTCATCGGCTGACCATTTATTTCAACAGGTTGCTTAAAAACGAGAAGCATTGAATGCGGCTGATTATGGCCCGTCAGATAATGGAAGTTGGGGTCCTGATGGTAAATGTAGTTGACATCATTACTTCTATTTCTTACAGGGTTTGAGAAAAAGACTGCTACTGAATTATTTGGCATTTGCTTACGTAAAGCTTCTCTACGATGCTTATGAAAGTCTGAGGTCAGAAAATCATTCAAATACTCATTTTGCGCGGTTGTAGGCAAATTGGTTAGTAAAAAAAATGAACAAATAAATAGAGTCTTTTTCATCTTAATAATTTTAATCAGCTCGCTAATTTCTTAAATTTATTTAAATAGATATAGATGAGCACACCAAGGCCGAAGCCTTTCTTTAATCTTACGTTGACTCAACAGATTAAAACTCTGTACGAAGAAGGCACATTCATTACGGCTATACGCTACTACAAGTATAAAATCAATCTCTACCAGTTAGAGAATCAATTAATTGAAGTATTTTTCAATCATAAATTAGACCTTATTGAAAAGGTTGTGCCTCTATCAAAAAATACAACTCGATTGAAATTTTATTCGGATCAAATTAAGTTACCCTTAAATTTTAGTGCATAAAAAAAGGGACTCGCGTCCCTTTCAGTATTACTTAGAATGTCTTAAGCAGCATTTTCTTCGCCTTCCAGATTCTTAAGCATTGCAATTTTAAAGTTCTTTTTAGCCTTATGGCCACAGTATCCACACTCGAAATTTTTCATAAGTTCGCCCTCTTCTGTCGCTGAAGGTGATTTCAAAATTTCTTCTTTTGTAACTCTAAATGTTTGATAGTTACATTCAGGACACTGAAGAGCATGCAAATGACCAGAATACTTTTCAATCTTAGTATAACCTGTCTCTTCATCTACCCATACATCATAATCAATAGAGAAAATTTCTTCTTCCGCCTGCATACCTTCATCAAGGTAAACATCTTCTTCCTCCTCACTTAGCAACTTCATTGCTTTACCAGTCTTAGGAGATATTCTCGGCTTATAACGAAGTTTCTTTAATCTCTTCTCTATATAAAATGGGTAGTAAAATTTGAGTAAATTTTGGACAATAACGCCTATTATTAGTCCCATAGAAATGGTAACAAAAAGACGTACGAACAACCATAGAATACTTAGTTCAGTAATATACGCATTAGCATAAAACCCACCAGCTGAGATAAGCAGCACGCTGCATGTCATCAAAATATTTATCTCTGATTTATTTATGTAATCGTACTTAGTCTTTGAATCACTTGTGGCGGACAACTTCAATATGTGAGCAATCAAAATGATCACAGATAAAGCTGCCAGACCGTAAGCAATATAAATTGCCCACATGTTCCAAGCTTCAAAGGATTGAGTCGAGGTTTCTTCCATGGCCTAATGTTTGTTTTTTGTAAGTTTTGTAGACAAATAAAGTTATTTGATGCACAATTTAAAAATAAGTCATCAATTTTAATATTGTTTTTCTAAAAAAGAAAAAAGTAATATACAATACCAAGTGATAATGTTACAAATTATTGCAGAACTATTTCTTTAATAATTGCTGAATAGTACTGTGAATAAATGGAAAAATTATATTTATTAGTTAGATTCAATGAAAAAGAGGCCGAAGCCTCTTTGTTTAATTAGTACGTTATTTATTATAATGTACGTTTTGTCTCTCTTTCCTCATAACTTTCAACCACATCACCTACTTTAATGTCATTGAAACCTTTTATACTCAAACCACATTCGTAACCATTTTTCACTTCGGCAACCTCGTCTTTAAATCGTTTTAGCTGGCCCATTTCACCTGAATAGATAACAATACCGTCTCGAATCAATCTTATAGGATTTGCTTTTTTGATATAACCATCTGTCACCATACAACCTGCTACAGTTCCTATTTTAGTGATCTTAAAGACTTCTCTTACTTCTACATTACCTACGATTACTTCCTCAACCTCAGGATCAAGCATGCCTTCCATTGCGTCCTTAACGTCATTGATGGCATCATAAATAATAGAATATAGCCTTATTTCAATTTCTTCGTTTTCGGCTACTTTCTTAGCGGGTCCAGAAGGACGAACCTGGAATCCAACAATTACAGCATCTGAGGCTGACGCTAAAAGAACGTCCGATTCTGAAATTTGACCAACTCCTTTATGAATGATATTAACCTGAACTTCCTCAGTACTTAATTTGAGTAAGGAATCTGCCAATGCTTCAATAGAACCGTCAACATCACCTTTTATGATAACATTCAGTTCTTTGAATGAACCAATAGCCAATCTACGTCCAATTTCATCAAGCGTAATATGTTTTTTGGTTCTGATACTTTGCTCACGCAATATTTGCTCTCTTTTCGTAGCTATTTCACGGGCCTCGCGATCAGATTCCATAATATTGAACTTGTCACCTGCCTGTGGAGCACCGTCAAGACCTAGCATCAATACTGGTGTTGAAGGTTCTGCTGTTTCTTTTGTATTTCCCAGATGATCAAACATTGCTTTGACACGTCCGTGATAGGCGCCTGCCAAAATAATATCACCAATCTTGAGAGTACCACTTTGGACTAAAACAGTAGCTACATAACCTCTACCTTTATCAAGAGACGCTTCTACAACGGTTCCAACAGCCTTCTTATCATGAACTGCTTTCAGTTCTAGTAGTTCAGCTTCCAGTAGTACTTTTTCCAAAAGTTCTTCAACACCTTGACCTGTTTTAGCAGAAATCTCCTGGCATTGGTATTTACCACCCCAATCCTCTACAAGGATATTAATAGCGGAAAGTGACTCTTTAACTTTGTCCGGATTTGCACCAGGCTTATCAATTTTGTTGATAGCGATGACGATCGGCACTCCAGCAACCTGCGCATGGTTAATGGCCTCTTTTGTTTGAGGCATAACGTCATCATCAGCTGCTACAACTATAATTACAATGTCAGTTACTTTAGCTCCACGGGCTCTCATTGCTGTAAAAGCTTCGTGACCTGGTGTATCTAAAAACGCAATCTTATGACCACTATCAGTCATAACATCGTAAGCACCAATGTGCTGTGTAATTCCTCCAGCTTCTCCTGAAGTAACTTTTGAACTCCTGATATAATCTAGTAATGATGTTTTACCATGATCAACGTGACCCATAATGGTCACGATAGGAGCTCTGTCTGCTAAGTCTTCTTCTGCATCAACTTGCTCCTCAACCTCTGTCTCATCATCTGCAGAAGTAAATTCTACATTATAATCAAACTCATCCGCAATAACGGTAATTGATTCCGCGTCTAACCGCTGGTTAATCGATACGAACATACCGAGCCCCATACATACTGAAATGACATCATTGACAGAAACATTCATCAAAGAAGCAAGATCATTGGCCGAGATAAATTCTGTTACCTTGAGAGTCTTAGACTCTTCTTGTTCCTGAAGCAACTGCTCTTCTTTAGCATCAGCTACTGCTGACCTTTTTTCACGTCTATATTTTGCTCCGCCTTTCTTTTTCCCACCGCTTAGTTTAGCAAGGGTAGCCTTAATTTTATCCTGAATTTCCTTTTCAGAAGGTTCTTCTTTTTCTACACGCGGTTTGTTTGGACCTGACCTTCTATTATCTGGTCTGGTGTCCATGCGTTTACGAGGCCGTTTCTTTTTCTCTTGTTTTCTATCATCAGAAGATGCTACAGGCTTACTCTTTTTATCTTTCTGAGTGGGCAGATCAATCTTTCCAACAACTTTCAGTCCCTGTAATTTATCAGCTTTCGCCTCGATAACCTTCTCTTCCTTTTTCTCTTCTTCGACTTTGGGCTCTTCTTTTGGAACTACTTTTTCCTTAGGCTCTTCTGCAACAGGTGCAGCGGGCTCCTCTTTTATTTCTTCCTTCGGCTCAGGCTTCTCCTCGACTTTTTCTTCCGGCTTTTTCTTATCTAAGTCAATCTTTCCTAAAACCTTAATTCCTTGAAGTTTAGTTTTTTCTGCCTCAACTTTCTCTGGCTTATCTTCTTCCTTAGTCTCGGGAGTATCAGGCGTGACTTTTTCCGCTGATAGATTCTTAATCAGAACCTCTTCTTCAGTAGATTTTTTCACTGGTTTAAGATGATCCTGATCTATGGCAATATCCTCATGTTTAGTGCCTATTGATAGACCTGAAGCCTCTTCCTTCTCAGATGCAGAATCGGCAAATTCTCTGGAGAGCATGGCAAATTGCTCCCCATTAACTTTAGCATTGGGGCTACTCTCCACCTCTTGGCCCTTCTCAGCTAGAAAATCTACAATGGTGGATAGTCCCACATTGAGTTTTCTTGCTACCTGGCTGAGCCTCATCATTTTTTCATCTGCCATATTCAAATATCTTCTTTTTTTACAAGTTTAAAAAATGACTTATTCGAACTCTTGTTTCAATATTTTTAGGACATTATTGATCGTTTCTTCCTCTAAATCTGTCCTTTTTTCAAGTTCTTCTTTGTCAAGTGTAAGTACACTTTTGGCTGTGTCAAGGCCTATTCTTTTAAGCTCGTCAATGACCCAGCTTTCAATTTCGTCTGAGAATTCATCAAGATCTACATCTTCCTCATCGAACTCTCCCAACTCTCTAAACACATCAATCTCTTTGCCCACTAATCGACTAGCAAGTTTAATGTTCTGACCTCCTTTACCAATAGCTAGAGATACTTGATCAGGTTTCAAAAATACCGATACACGTTCTTCCTCTTCAGCAATTTTTATGCTACCAATTTTAGCAGGGCTCAAAGCTCTAGTGATATATAAATCCATATTATCAGTGAAATTGATAACATCGATATTCTCATTTTGTAATTCTCTAACAATACTATGAATTCGCGATCCTTTCATACCTACACAAGCCCCCACAGGATCAATACGATCATCATAAGATTCTACCGCCACTTTTGCTCTCTCACCTGGCTCTCGAACAACTTTCTTAATAGTTATTAGACCATCATAAACTTCGGGCACCTCACTTTCAAAGAGTCGCTCTAAGAATACAGGGCTTGTTCTTGAAAGAATAATTTTTGGGCTTCCATTGACCATTTCAACCCGATCAACAATAGCTCTTACCTGATCACCCTTTCTAAATCTATCTTTTGGTATTTGCTCTGATCTCGGAACTGCGATTTCATTACCCTCTGCATCAATCAACAATACTTCGCGACTTAGAATCTGGTAAACCTCCCCAGTAATGATTTCACCCACAAGATCTTTATACTTTTCGTATAGTATATCTTTTTCTAAATCCTTAACGCGTTGTATTAACGTCTGACGAGCGGTCATAACTGCACGTCTACCAAAATCAATCAGTGTGATCTCTTCCGCCACCTCTTCACCTATCTCAAAATCAGGCTCAATTTTCTGAGCATCAGACAGACTGATCTTATCGTGATCCCAGATATCCTCAGAGTTATCATCAACAATTTCTCTAAATCTCCAAATTTCAAGATCCCCTTTATCAGCATTAATGATAATGTCGAAGTTCTCATCCGTTTCAAACTTCTTTCTGATCATGGTTCTGAAAACATCTTCCAGAATTCTGATCATTGTAGGCCTATCTATGTTTTTCTGTTTTGCAAAATCTGCAAATGACTCTATTAGTACAGAAGCATCCATTGTATAGTTATTAATTTTTTTATTTGAATGATACTTGAACGATTGTCTTTTTTATCTCATCCGTTGCCAACTGCAATGGTTCATGAGTAATCTTTTTACCTTTTTTTACTTCTCTGTCTAAAGAGATAAACTCTTCGGACGCACCTTTAAGAATTCCCTTTATTTCTTTCCCTTCCTTTGTGGTCACTTTCAAATGTCTATCAATATTCTTAAGATATTGCCTTAAAGAACTCAATGGATAGTCCACTCCAGGAGAAGAAACTTCTAAAGTGTACTTTGAACCAATAATATTCTGCTCTTCTAGAATATTACCTATAGCTCTACTCAGTACAGCACAATCATCAATAGTCACACCATTGTCACCGTCTAATAAGATGGAAATCTTTGCAGGACCTTTTTCTGATGAGACTGATACATCAGCTAAAAAGAACTCATCTCCTTTAAGATTATCTGTTGCTAACTGATGTACTATTGATTGTAAATTCTCCAAATTCGTAATATAAAAAGAGGGGACTCGTTGTCCCCTCAGAAACTTATTATATTTACATCTGCAAATGTAAATCAATTTTGTTTGCTTTACAAAGGGTTACGTAGACAGATGTAATCAATTTATTTAGACCATATATAATACGTGAGATATTTAAAGCCTTCGGCATTTATTATCGCTTTAATTTTGATAAATGCTTGTCAGACTGAAAAAAAACAATCTGAAGAAATTGTAGATGTAGAGAAAAAGGTTTTTGTTCCTCCTTTTAATGCTGACTCCGCCTTCTCATTTGTTGAAAAGCAAGTAAGCTTTGGCCCCAGAGTGCCCAATAGTCAACCACATAATGTAACTGGTAATTATTTGGTCGAAAAACTCAGTTCCATGAACTGGACAGTGACTGAGCAAAATTTTGAGGCAACCACATTTGATCAACAACTTCTATACCTCCGAAATATTATAGCTTCTTACAACAGTTCCGCTTCCAAGCGAATTCTTTTAGCTGCACATTGGGATACGCGACCTTTTGCAGACAAGGATAGTGAACGAAAAAATGAGCCGATATCTGGTGCTAATGATGGGGCGAGTGGTGTAGGTGTATTACTGGAGATTGCAAGGACAATAACAATCTATGATTCACTAAATATCGGAATAGACATCATTTTTTTTGATGGTGAAGATTGGGGGGAACGGCCAGGTGAAAGTAGCAGACCTACTAATGGCTTGGAAAGCTGGTGGTGCTTGGGGTCACAATACTGGTCTAAGAACAAGCACAAACCTAACTATTCTGCATACTATGGAATACTATTAGATATGGTTGGTGGTAAAAATGCACAATTCCCAATAGAAGGTTATTCTAATGAATTGGCCCCATCTATTGTAGAAAAGGTTTGGTCAAAAGCTGCTGGAATAGGATTTGGTAATTACTTTGTAAGAAGTCAAGGTGGAGCTATAACTGATGATCATTTTTTTGTTAATAAGTATGCCAAAATACCGATGATTGATATTATTCCTACCGATCCGTCAGATGGATCTTTTGGCTCATTTCATCATACACATGAAGATGACATGGATATTATCAGTAAGGAAACCTTGAACGCTGTAGGCTCCACAGTACTACATGTTATTTACAATGAATAAAGTAGGCCAGTAAAACTGGCCTACTTGAAAATATCAATCACGATTCAGCCAGTTCAGCCTCTTCAGAATATTCGCTTAAAGGAAGACAACTGCACATCAGATTTCTGTCCCCGTAAGCACTATCAATTCGACCAACTGTTGGCCAGAATTTCATTTGAGAAACATATGGTAATGGATATGACGCTTTCTCTCTACTATATGGCTTATTCCATTCTGTAGCAGTAATTACTACTGCCGTATGAGGAGCATTTTTCAAAACATTATTTTCTGCATCCGCCAAGCCATCTGCTATCTCTCTAATCTCATTTCTTATTTCGACTAAAGCATCACAAAATCTATCTAATTCTTCCTTCGTTTCACTTTCAGTTGGCTCGATCATCATAGTGCCAGCCACAGGGAATGATACTGTTGGAGCATGGTACCCATAATCCATTAATCTTTTGGCTATATCTTCTACTTCTACACCAAGTTTTTTAAAGTCTCTGCAGTCAATAATCATTTCGTGAGCAGCCCTACCATTTTTTCCAGTATACAGCACATCATAATGGCCCGTTAAACGCTCTTTTATATAATTAGCATTTAATATAGCCAGCTGTGTTGCCGCTTTTAGTCCATTTCTACCCATCATAGCGATATAAGCATATGAGATTGTCAAAATGCTTGAGCTACCATAAGGGGCAGCAGAGATAGCAGTAATTGCGTTCTCACCACCAGTCTTTATTAATGGATTCCCTGGAAGAAATGGTGCTAGTTGTTTAGCTACACCAATTGGTCCCATCCCCGGTCCACCACCGCCATGAGGAATACAGAAAGTCTTATGCAGGTTTAAATGACATACATCAGCTCCGATATTTGCAGGGCTGGTCAAACCAACCTGTGCATTCATATTAGCACCATCCATGTAAACCTGGCCTCCAAAGTCATGAATAACCTGACAGATTTCCTTTATACTCTCCTCAAAGACACCATGAGTAGACGGGTACGTAACCATCAAAGCCGCTAAATTATCTTTATGTAATTCGGCTTTCTCCTTTAGATCATCTAAATCAATATTTCCAAGTTCGTCACATTTTACAATGACAACCTTCATTCCAGCCATGACGGCACTTGCAGGATTTGTTCCATGTGCAGAAGAAGGAATCAAGGTTATATTTCTATGACTATCACCATTATTTGCATGATAGGCTCTAATAACCATAAGTCCTGCATATTCACCCTGAGCGCCACTGTTTGGTTGAAGTGACATGGCATAAAATCCAGTAATTTCACATAGCCATTTGCTCAAATCAGAAAATAGCTCATTGTATCCTTCTGCTTGGTCTATTGGAGCAAAGGGATGTAGCTTACCAAATTCTGGCCAGGTTACAGGAATCATCTCTGAGGTAGCATTCAGTTTCATAGTACAGGAACCTAATGAAATCATGCTATGTACAAGGGAAAGATCTTTATTTTCTAACCTTTTTATATAGCGCAACATTTCATGCTCCGCATGATACATATTAAAAACCGGGTGTTCTAAATAAGTCGACTCTCTGACTAGACTCTTGGACCAATTTATACTTAAATTATGGCTATCGAAATCAAAATCAGACTTGCCTGACAATAACTCATAGATACTCTTGACATCTTCAAGAGTAGTGGTTTCGTCCAGTGATATTCCGATATGATTCGTGTCAAAGTATCTAAAGTTTGTATTAATACTTTCAGCCTTTGTCTTCAATCCCTCTTTATCCTCAATAGCCACTTTTAGGGTATCAAAAAAGTTAGCATTCATTTGTTCTAACCCTGCACTTTCTAAAGCAGCACTTAAAAGCTGTGTAAGTCCATGAACTCTTTCTGCAATTTTACGCAAGCCTTTTGGACCATGATAGACGGCATACATGCCTGAAATCACAGCTAATAACACTTGAGCCGTACAAATATTTGATGTGGCTTTTTCTCTTCTAATATGCTGTTCACGAGTCTGTAACGCCATTCTATACCCATCATTACCTTGAGCGTCTACCGATGCTCCAATTATTCTACCTGGGATTTGGCGTTTGAAAGCCTCTCTGGTTGCAAAAAAAGCAGCATGTGGTCCACCATATCCCATAGGGACTCCAAATCTCTGGCTGGAACCAACAACCACATCAACACCCATCTCACCAGGAGATTTTAGCAATAAAAGGCTCAATAAATCTGTACCCATTGACACAAAGACTTGATTATCTTTGGCTGTACTGACAAAATCAGAGTAATCTTTTATTTCACCATTGTTGTTAGGATACTGTAGGTAGATACCATAAAGTTCATCATCAGTCAGATCGATTTCGGATAAATCGCCAATAACTAATTCAATTCCTATAGGTGTTGCTCGAGTTTTGAGGATATCTAAGGTTTGAGGAAAGGTATTTTTATCTACGAAAAACTTATTAGAGTTCTTCTTTACTCCTTTTCTAAGTCCTGCAAGCATAGCCATAGCTTCTGCCGCTGCTGTACCTTCATCCAGCAGTGAAGCATTGGCTATCTCCATACCCGTTAGATCAATAACGGTGGTTTGAAAATTAATCAGTGCCTCTAATCTACCCTGAGCGATTTCTGCTTGATATGGAGTGTAGGCTGTGTACCAACCCGGGTTCTCCAATATATTTCTTAAAATGACACCAGGTGTTATAGTGTCATAATATCCAGTGCCGATGTAAGACCTAAATATTTTATTCTTCGATGCCAACTTTTTAAAGTTGTTTAAGAACTCATATTCACTCTGGGCCAACGGTAGGTCTAAGTCCTTTTCTAACTGAATGGACTTAGGAATAGTTTCATCAATCAAATCATCAAGAGAATTGGCATTAATTGCCTTTAACATACTATTAACCTGATCTTCATCTGGTCCATTATGACGTGAATCAAAGCGCTCTTTGTAGTGGATATCTAATTTCATCTCTTAAAAATAATGTACAAAAAAGTTCATTTCAATGGACGATTACGACCGTGAAAATAAGACTGCAAAGTTACAATCTTTTTCACATAATAATTGTTCAGATTTTGTAGAAAAAACGTGTTTAAACCTCACAACCATTCATCAAAAATTTGCATCTAAATTCAGTCAAAATATTAGCTTTGCCTTCTCCAAATTTTAATTATGAAGAATCTACTTAGTGTTTTACTGTTTTTATCCTTTCAGGTTCTTGCTCAAAATGAGCCTATTACAAAATATAGTGAAACAATAACACAGAAAGATCTCCTAGAGCATTTGTCAATCTTGGCATCTGATGCTTTAGGTGGAAGAGAAACAGGAAAAGCAGGACAGAAAATGGCCGCTGCTTATATCGCTGAACAATTTAAAAATCTTGGATTGGTCGGTCCTGTTAAAAATGGTGGTAACTCCGGTTTCTATCAACCAATTAACTTGTATACATCATCCCCTGGTGATATTTATATAGAAGTTGGCAAGAAAAGGATAGTTAATGATTACCATAATATGGTTTACTATGGCAATAGTCCTACTTCAGGCGTATTGACAAACTCTATTGTATTCGTTGGCGGTGGTACGGAAGAAGACTTTGAGGGGAAAGATGTTAAAGGCAAAATAGTTCTTACTGTCTCATCTAGCAATCGCTCATGGAGAGATGTGGCGGAGGTTGCAGAAGAATTGGGCGCTGTCCAGTTATTTGTGGTAAATTATGATACCGATGAGGGGTTTGCAGGATATGCAAGCCAGATGGAACACTACTTAACTAACGGTCGACTATCTATTGATAAACCGAAAGAGGGTAAGAGTGGAGTCTTTTTTTTGAAACCATCAACTGCTGCTGAACTCTTGGGTGTCAAGTCGGCTGATTTAACAAGTGGAAAAAAAATAAGTTCTGTTGAAGTTACATACAGTGTTTCGATAAATACTAAAGTTTTAGAAACTGAAAATGTTCTTGGTTACTTGGAAGGTACTGACTTGAAGGAAGAGTTAGTAGTTCTTACTGCTCATTATGACCATGTTGGGATGGATGATGGAAAAATTTACAACGGGGCGGATGATGATGGATCTGGAACAGTTGCCGTTCTTGAGCTTGCTGAAGCATTTGTAAAGGCTAAAAAAGAAGGAAAAGGTCCTAGAAGAAGTATTTTATTTATGACTGTTACAGGTGAAGAAAAAGGCTTGCTAGGTTCTGAATATTACACTAAGAATCCTGTATTTGAGTTGAAAAAAACCGTTGTTAATTTAAATATTGACATGATAGGAAGAGTCGATCCAGAACATACGGACAGTCAAAACTATGTTTATCTGGTTGGTTCTGATAGACTTTCTTCAGAACTACATGAACTGAGTGAAAAGGCTAATAGTACTTACACAAAATTTAACTTAGATTATACTTACAACGATGAGGGTCATCCAGACCGTATCTATTATAGATCTGATCATTGGAATTTTGCCAAAAATAATATTCCTATCATATTCTACTTTAATGGAGTCCATGAAGACTACCATAAGCCTACTGATACTGTAGATAAAATTAACTTTGAACTATTACAGAGACGCACTCAATTGGTATACTATACCGCTTGGATAGTTGCTAATCGAGATGATAGACTCGTGGTAGACAAACTCCAGAGTCAGCAAGTGGATAGTAAATAAAAGTCCCTTACCGACTACTTATTTACCTATAGACTTATTTTACCTATATAGGTACGTTGACATGTCGTTCTGCATGATAGGAAGATCTGACCAATGGTCCAGATTCAACATATTTGAGACCTCTTTTTAATCCCTCTTCACGATAAGCATCGAACTGATCGGGGTGTATAAATTCTGCCACTTCTAAATGCATTTTGGTGGGCTGTAGATATTGCCCTAGGGTTAAAATGTCAAGTCCATGTTCAACCAGATCATCCATTGCTTTGTGTACTTCATCTATTTGCTCTCCTACCCCAAGCATTATACCAGACTTGGTCCTTTTTCCAGCTTCTTTGGTCAGTTTTATCTGTTCTAAGCTACGTGCATATTTTGCCTGAGGCCGAACTCGTCTATATAAACTTTCAACGGTCTCCATATTATGAGAAATTACCTCTTGCCCCCCATTAATCATTCTATACAAGGCTTCCCAATTTCCCTTTACATCTGGGATAAGAGTTTCAATGGTAGTTTGAGGAGACATTTTTTTTGTCTGTACAACTGTCTGGTACCAAATTTCAGCCCCTCTGTCTTTCAACTCATCTCTATTAACTGAAGTGATTACTGCATGTTTGACTCCCATCAATTTAATAGCCTCTGCCACACGTTGTGGTTCTTCTTCGTCATATTCAGGTGGACGGCCTGTAGCAACAGCACAGAAGGTACAACTTCTAGTACAAACATTTCCTAAAATCATAAATGTAGCTGTTCCTGCTCCCCAGCATTCACCCATATTCGGACAGTTACCACTTTCACAAATGGTATGTAACTTATAGTTGTCCACTAGCTTTCTTACCTTGGCATATTCTTTCCCTACAGGTAATTTAACTCTAAGCCAGTCAGGCTTTCTTCTCTTTTTTTCCTCTTTTGAAACTACTGGTAGCTCTATCATCGCATCAAAAATTATCGTGCAAAACTAATTGATTCTTTAGATAAACAGGTAGGGTTACCTTCTGGTTCCGTAAAAAATGGTGATATATGCAGTTGGAAAGATTGACTTATTTTCTGCACCCGCCAGAAGTTCTATTTCTTGAGTATACGCATCAAGCAAAGTTCCTATTTCAAAACCTGTCACGCTACTTTTAATGGTGCCCAATTCAAAACTTAACCCTGCCTTTACACTAGCTCCAATTCTAAGTTTAGACTCCTGCAAGCCCTGGAACAAATACCCTGGACCAAATATATTATTTGGGTTGTGGTTTGGATTATTAGGATCATAAGGTTCTCGAGCAGTACTACCCCCACTTTGTGCGCCTCCTGTTGCTAATTCTATGTAATATGGTGCTAATAACCCTAAAGAAGGCCCTGCTGCCAGTATAGCCTTTATTTCAACTCCTTGTTGAGGAGCTTTTCTGAAAAGAATAAACTCTCTTCCATATTGAAAGCGTAAAGCATATAAGTAGTTAATTTTTCCAAAAATGAATGAGCTTCCAGATCCTGTTCTCAGTTGAACTTCTTGAGGATGCTTTACATTCATGAGTTCCAGACCAAGACTTTCATAAAGCTTATCGCCAATCTTTCTTGATTTACGAAAAGTGAAGCCTCCAATAAGACCTCCGGCTGTATTCTTATTAATACCCCAGATGAATTCGGTGTTATAATCATCTATTTCTTCCTGCCCCCAGCTATTGCTTACGCAAAGAAGTAATAGGAGTATTATGACGTTAGATTTTATCACTATGTATAAGTATCGGCTAAATTTAGTAAAATTAAAACGGAATACGGTTTAAGATAGTTTAATATACTTCAGTTTTATGACACAAATGACAACAAAATATCTAGGTGATTTAAGAACGGCTTCTAAACATTTAAAATCTGGAGATGAGATTTTAACAGATGCTCCAACAGATAACAATGGCAAAGGACAAGCTTTCTCACCTACTGATTTGCTTTGCACTTCATTGAGTTGCTGTATGATCACTTTAATGGGGATTTACGCTCAAAGAGAAAATTTGAATATCATAGGAATGGAATCTACTATAGAAAAAATAATGGATAGCAACCCTAGAAAAGTAAAAGAGATCAGAATCAATTTTTCGATTAACCAGTTGAAAGCAAGTGATAGGCAGGTTGATGGCTTAAAAAAAGCCGCCCTTACTTGTCCGGTGAGTCTAAGCTTGTCAGATCAATTAAAACAAACTATCTCCTTTAATTTCTAACCGGCATTAGCAATATCTTGGTAGGAAATACTCATATGTGAGTCATGATAGATAACCGTCCCCTTATCAAGAACTATTGCTTGAGGAGATTGATGCATAATATTGAACTTTTGTTCTATCAAATTTGAAATCTCTCTATACTTTATTAAATCAAGGTAGTACGGTTTGATGTTTAATTTATCTTCCCATGATCTTTCAAGTCTATTAATAGCCATACTGCTGATTGAGCAGCGCGTACTGTGTTTAAATATTAATACTGGATGATCATTTGACTCGCCTAATATATGCTCTAGCTGATCTTTTGTTGTAAGTGATTCCCAATTCATTTTAATCGTACCAAATTTCTCGTTCTCTTTTATCAAACCTAGGAGCTCTCTCCTTATTCTTCACGTTATCTGGTTGAGCTTCGTTCTTTTTGAATAGTCTAGAGAATAACAATTTTATCCCAAAAAGTTTCTCCTTTTCTTCGGTTGAGCTTTTATTTCTTCTAGAGTAAGCATAACTAGGATGAGTATCTCCAATTCTCTTTTTATTCATTTTTACATTCCCTTGATAATTGGATGCTTTTACCGCTGCTCTTGATGGGCCAATTCCTTTTAGGGCACCATCTGCTGAATTTGGATTCTTAGAGTAATTCGCTGTCAGCCTAAACCTACCTTTAAACGAACTTCCCTTAGCAGATGATTTTAATGGTGGAAGGTTTTTTAATGATTCTTTTGCAGAAGAAGGATTTTGTCTGTAAGTCCAGGTGATCTTTGTTCTTCCAGTGAATCTACCGCCTTCGAAATCATTTTTTCCTGCAGACTTCACTTTTAGGGCTTCATCTACGGAATTCGGATTTTGCTTGTACTTTGACCTTTGTTTTACATTACCGGTGTAATTGCCAGCCAACCTGTCATTTTTGAACTCTGGTTTTACTTTTAATGATTCTTTCGCACTACGCGGATTTTTCTTATACCTAAACCTTCTTTTCTCATCTCCTTTATAAAAACCAGCTAACGCATCATAATTGCCGCCTTTAAATGGCTTGAAGTTACCGGTAAAATTCGAAGCTTTCCGACCCTCTACTGATTCGAAGGGTTTGTTTACAGATTGGCCATTATTATTCCAATTTTTTCTTGAGATGCTACCTCCGCCTTTAAGTGGCTTACCGAGCTTAAGATTCCCTTGAAATGATCTTGTCTTTTGATTTTGCTCACTATTCAAGACTTTGTTAACAGATTTCCCCTTATTGTTCCAATTGTTTCTTGCAACACTTCCTCCTCCTTTTAGAGGTTTACCTAACTTAAGATTACCTTGAAATGACCTGATTTTTTGATTCTGTTGAGTGTTCAAAATCTTATTTACTGACTGCCCTCTATTATTCCAGTTGTTTCTAGCTACACTGCCTCCACCCTTTAATGGTTTTTGGCTCTTTATATTTCCTTGAAATCTAATACCCTTACTTGTTCCAGCTCCTGGAGGAGTGGATGCTCTGGATTTCCTCCCAGCTATTTCTTTTCTTTTCGATATCGATTTATATCCACCTCCTTTAATTTTGCCCTTATAAGCTTTATCACCTTGCCTACTTCTAGCTATAGGATAAGTGGCGAATTGACCTCCGGAAAAATTAGGACCTTTACTGTTTCTTATCCTTAATTTTTTTCCTGAAATATCTTTCTTCCAAGCTCTTTCAGGTCTTTTGGTGGCAGTTTGATAAGTGCCTCCCAAGCCAACTCCGCCAGAATATGGCCTATCTCCTTTTCTTCCTCCTTGACTGTATCTTGTCTTGGGCTGAGCCTGTATAATCGGTTTTTCGGTGGTGACTTTTGTTCTAAAGGTTCTACCTGTTATATCTCCTTTGAATGCTTTTTCCCAACTTTTTCTTTTTCTAAAAACATTATAGGGAGATCTCTTCTTCCGTACATTGTAGTTTCCACTGGCCGAACGAGGTACTACACGTCCTTTAGTCGCCTTACTTTCAGATGATCTTGTGGCTGATCTGACAGCTCCACCCTGATAACGTCTGTTGCGAGTGAAAGTAGTATTTCCAGAAATACTTCTGGCTGCTCTGCCAAACCCTTTGGCCGACCAACTTCTTTCCCTAGGTTTTTTAGAATATCGAGGATTCACTCTGGCCTTTTTAGCCGTTTCAGACGACCTTGCAGTATATTTAGGAGAAGAAAGTACTTTCTTCGCTACGCTCTCTTCGGTCTTTCTTCTTCGACCTGCATATGGATTTGGTTGCGCGAAACTCGCTTTGGAACGCCTTTTCGTTGTTTTTGTTACGACTTTTCTACCAGTAATATCACCTTTATAGGCCCGTTCTCCTTGTCTCGTACGAGATTTAAATTTGGTTGCTCTGAGTTTTGCTTTATTTGATTTACCCTTGTCGCCTCTTCTGTTTAATCTCCTATTGGATTTATTCTTACGTTCATTTAGTTTCTCAAACTTGTTTTTTTCCTGTGCGACTACATTAGCCCCGTCATTTAAACTAATTGTGAGCAGGATAGTAATAGCTCCCAAAAAGATTTTTACTCTTCCAAGCAAGAAAATAATATGTTGTTTGATAATCAAAATAGCGAATTCAAGAAATCGACTTACAGCTATAAACGGATCAAGTTACTCAAAATTCAAGTAAATCTTTAATTTTTTGCTCCAGTCTACCCTTAGGAAGAAAGTTTTGCTCTAGATCGGGAGCAAAAGGAACGGCTGTATCAAGACTAGCTTCGCGCATAACTGGCGCATCTAAAAACTCGAAACAATGTTCACCTATCCATGCGGCAATTTCTCCACCTATACCCCCAGTCATGCAGTCCTCATGCAAAACCAGTACCCGACCCGTTTTTTGGACTGTCTTATTTACTGCATCTTTATCCCAGGGAAGTAAAGATCTCAAGTCGACAATCTCTGCACTGATATTTAGTTTCTTGACCACTTCTTTGGCCCACTGTACTGCCAACCCGTAGGTAATAATTGAAATATCATTACCCGCCTCAACTATATTAGCTTTACCTATCTCAATGGTGTAGTAATTATCAGTTACATCACTTGTCAGCGAGCGATACAAGTATTTATGTTCAAAATAGATGACCGGATTCGGGTCATTTATAGCGGCACAAAGAAGACCTTTGGCATCTTCAGGCGAAGATGGATAAACAACTTTCAAACCTGGTGTATGAAAAAACCAAGCTTCATTAGATTGACTATGAAAAGGTCCAGCCGCAACTCCTGCACCTGTAGGCATTCGCACCACTACATCAGCATTTTGTTGCCACCTGTAATGAGATTTAGCAAGATTATTAACAATTTGGTTGAACCCACAAGTCACAAAATCAGCAAATTGCATCTCAATTACCGACTTTCTCTTCTTGATTGACATACCAAGCCCAATACCGATGATTGCTGATTCACAAAGTGGCGTATTGCGTATTCTGTCTCTGCCAAATTGATCTAGAAAGCCCTCGGTAATCTTGAAAACTCCGCCATAATCTGCCACATCCTGACCCATAACTACTAGGTTCGAATGCTTCTCAAGACTCTGTCTTAACCCCTCCGATATCGCATCAACATACCTTTTTTCTGATTTACTTCCCTTCTCAGTAACTATTTCCTCATTAGTGGTAGCGTACATATCTGCTATTTCAACTAATGTATTTACTGATGGACTCAGTTCTGCATATGCCTTTTCCAAACCCGAATCGATGTCTGATTTAATTTCACTTCTTAAAGATTCAATCAGCTCTTTGGTCAAGATTTTCTCTGACATAAGAAATCTTTCATAGTTTTCAAGAGGATCCTTTTTGGCCCATGACTCCATCAACTTCTTTGGAACATACTTTGTGCCTGAAGCTTCTTCGTGCCCTCTCATTCTGAATGTCATAGCTTCCACCAATATTGGCTTTCCATTCTTTCTGACCTTTGAAGCTAATTGGGTTATAGTATCATAAACTTCGAGAATATTATTACCGTCTATTTTGATGGACTCTATGCCATAGCCCGGCCCTTTGTCAATAAACTGTTTAAATTTGAATTGCTGATTACTAGGTGTTGATAACCCATAACCGTTGTTCTCGACAACAAAGATTACAGGCAAATTCCAAACTGCTGCAACATTTAGTGCCTCATGAAAGTCGCCCTCACTAGCACCGCCATCACCGGTAAATACCAGTGTTACTTTTTTCTCATTGCCCAGTTGGTTTGCCAACGCTATACCATCAGCAACGGCTAGCTGTGGTCCGAGATGAGAAATCATACCTACAATATGGTGCTCGTTAGACCCAAAGTGAAAAGATCTATCACGACCGTTTGTAAAGCCATGGGTTTTCCCTTGAAATTGCGCAAACAATCTATCAAAAGGAATCTCTCTTGAAGTAAATACTCCTAAATTTCTATGCATTGGAAGAATATACTCGTCACTTCTTAAAGCATGAGTAGCCCCTACAGAAATTGCTTCTTGCCCTATTCCAGAAAACCATTTACTAATTTTTCCTTGTCTTAACAGAATAAGCATTTTCTCTTCAATCATTCTAGGCTTAAGCAAGCCTTGATACAGAGATAGTAACTTATTATTGGAGTAATTCTTCCTGTTAAATTTCATTCTAAAAATTTTGAGCAAAATTACCTGATTGCCTGTGCCAGCAAAGTGATGAGATATATTTATTTTTGATTCTTCATGATTGAATTTGAGGAGTTTACGCTAAACAATGGGCTACAAGTAATTGTACATGAGGACCCTTCTGTAGAAATTGCTATTTTAAACATACTATATAAAGTTGGATCTCGTGATGAAGATCCCAATATGACCGGATTTGCGCATTTATTTGAACACTTAATGTTTGGTGGCTCAATAAATATTCCTGACTTTGATTCAGAATTACAGAAATTGGGAGGTGAAAATAACGCCTTTACTAGCCCTGACATTACCAACTATTACATGACTCTGCCATATCAGCACATAGAAGCAGCATTTTGGCTAGAATCGGATAGAATGTTAGGCTTACCCTTCGACTCTAAAGTACTAGAAACTGAACGCAGTGTTGTTATTGAAGAATTCAAGCAGCGATATTTAAATCAACCTTATGGTGATGTATGGCTCAAATTAAGACCTTTGAGCTATGAAAAACACCCATATCGTTGGCCTACAATAGGCAAGGAAATAAGTCATATCGAGGAGGCAAGCATGGAAAATGTAAAATCCTTTTACAAAAAATATTACAATCCCAACAATGCGGTCATGGTTGTAGCAGGAAAAATTACTGCTACTCAGGTGAAAGAATTAAGTAACAAATGGTTCGGTGAAATCAAACCTGGTGAACAGTTATGCAGGAAGATTGAAAAAGAACCTTTGCAAAATCAAAAGAAGCAGCTTACTGTCAGTGCAAGCGTCCCTTCAGATATGCTGTATATGACTTTCCATATGCCGGGCAAATTTGAAGAAGACTATCTTGCGACCGACTTGTTAAGTGATATATTAGGAAGGGAAAAGTCCTCCAGACTCTACACTGATCTCGTGCATAAAAAAAGAATATTCAATTCAATCAGTGCATATGTAACCGGATCTATAGACCCAGGATTATTGGTGATTAGCGGAAAGCTTTCTGAGGGTTTTTCCCCTGAAGAAGGTGAACAATTCGTTTGGGAGGTAATTGATGAAGTAAAAAAAGAGGGCATTACGACAGAAGAACTAAACAAGGTTAAGAATCAAGCAGAATCAACATTGGCATTTGACGAAATAGAGTTATTGAATCGAGCAATGAGCTTAGCTTTCAGTTCGATATCTGGAAATACCAAATACCACAATCAAGAAAAGGAAATGATACAAAAGGTCACCGTTCGCAGTGTTATGACCCAGTGCCATAAGCTATTGATTGAAGATAATTGTTCAGTACTATATTATAAATCGAATAATGAAAATTAGAACAGGTTTCGGCTACGATGTTCATAAGTTGGAAGATGGAAAAGACTTTTGGCTGGGAGGCATAAAAGTAGCACATACTAAAGGAGCTGTAGGTCATTCTGATGCTGATGTGCTCATTCATGTTATTTGCGATGCACTTTTGGGTGCAGCGAATATGAGAGATATCGGATTCCACTTTTCTGATACAGACCCAAAGTTTAAAGGGATAGATAGTAAACTATTATTAAAAGAAGTCATAATACTAATACAATCTGCTGGTTGGTATATTGGAAATATTGATAGCACTATTTGCCTTCAAAACCCGAAAATAAATCCACAAATACCAGCTATGAAAACACGCCTCGCCCAGGTGATGAATATACCTGAGGAAGATATATCAATTAAGGCCACTACGACAGAGCATTTGGGCTTTGTTGGTAGAGAAGACGGTGTCTCTGCCTATGCTACTGTATTGATTGAAAAAAGTAATGGGCAAAACTGATGATTATAAATTAATAATAACTGAAGATGGTTCTCATTCTCTGTATAATAAATCATTAAATGAAACCTATCATTCTTTTCATGGGGCGATTCAGGAGTCACAACATGTATTCATCAAATCAGGGCTGGAATACAACAAAATACACCGTAACACTGAAATAAAAATTTTTGAAGTGGGTTTTGGTACTGGATTAAATGCATTGTTGACAGCAATATGGTGCCATGAAAGTAAAGTCAGAGTAAAATATGATAGTATTGAAGCTTATCCCCTTAGTCAAGAGCTCACAGAACAACTGAATCATGCTCAATTATTAACATTTGATCTGGCTTCTGTTTGGTACAATCAATTGCATAAAAGTGATTGGAATCAACGTTTAGAATTACATGATAATTTTATCTACAAGAAAATTCTGAATCGGTTACAGGATCACAAATCAAATCTCGAATATTACGACATCATTTTTTTTGATGCGTTTGCTCCAAGCAAACAGCCTGAAATGTGGTCTTTAGATACATTAACATTAATCGCTAAATCAATGAACACAGGTGGTGTCTTTGTGACCTACTGTGCGCAAGGGCAACTCAAAAGAAATCTAAAATCCATGGGGCTAAAAGTAGAAACTCTGGACGGCCCTCCTGGAAAAAAAGAGATGGTAAGGGCTATCAAATAATATCCCTTATATTGGGTGAGTGAAACATAGTCTTCTAAATATAAATTTGACTTCTATGCGGCTTTCTATACTAACAGTAGTTATTATTCTTTCTAATTCTATCCCCCTTTTTAGTCAAGAGGTAGAATTTAAAGTTCCTAATCACGAAGTGGGTGTTACTCTAACCAGATTTTTGAATGAAATAGAAGCAAAAAAAGAAGTCAAATTTTTCTTTCTGGAAGAATGGACAAATACGATTTTAATTTCTAATTCATATAAGGATCAGCCTATTAAAACTGCCTTGGAAAATATTCTTTTAGGTCGAAATATAGATATTGACTTTATATATGGGTATGGAATTGTTTTACTTAAAGACCCCACTGCCGATAAAATCAGAAATAAAATACTGCAAAATATAGATGGAACAATTACTAAGATAGTAGTTGGAGATTCGGCCAAAGCAATATGGGGGAAACAGGTAATTCTCCGAGGAATACTTAAAGATGAAAAGTTTTCTGATCCCCTTGTTGGAGCCACAGTTTATGCCAACGAAATTGGTAAAGGAACTTCTACGGACACCAATGGAAGTTATTCAATAAGCTTACCCGTAGGGAAACACTTGGTGACCTACAAAGCCCTGAATTATGAAGATGAAAATTATCAAGTAGATCTTTTCCAAAGTGGTACTATAAACCTTTCAATGAAGGAGCAACCAATTACATTAGATGAAATTGTAGTAAAGGACAATGCTGAAATAGAAAATTTCGAAAGCACCATTTCGGGAAGAACCAGGATTACAGCTCAGGAGTTGCAAACAATCCCAACTTTTCTAGGAGAGGTAGACGTCATTAAGAGTATACAATTATTGCCAGGTGTAAATAGTGTTGGAGAAGGCAGTGCAGGATTCAATGTTAGAGGAGGAAGCGGAGATCAAAATTTAATTTTGTTAGATGAAGGAATAATCTTCAACCCCAATCATTTATTCGGTTTTTTCTCGGCATTTCATCCTGATGCACTGAAAGATGTGACTTTTTATAGAGGTACAATTCCTGCGCAATTTGGTGGTAGAATATCCTCAGTCCTGGATGTGAAACAAAAAGATGGCGATAAAAAAGAGTATCACGGAGCAGGAGGTTTGGGTATTGTAACAAGTAGACTTCTGATCGAAGGCCCCATTTTAGAAGATAAAATCAGTTTCCTTCTAGCCGGTCGTACTTCTTACTCTGACTGGCTATTAAGTCAGGTTAATAATGATGATGTCAGGAACAGTGAAGCTTTTTTTTATGATTTGGCAGGCAAGGTCAGTGCATTTATAAATAAGAAGAATAAAATTTCAGCAAGCTATTATTTAAGTAAGGACAAATTTAAATTCTCGAATGACACAACCTATTATTGGCAAAACAGTAGTGCTTCCATTACGTATGAAAGTTATTTGAACTCAAACTTTTCTTTTTTCACTAATCTATCGGCTGGAAATTACAGCTATGAGGTGCGAGATGAAGATTTGGATGAATCATTTTCTTGGAAATATGATATAACTAATTTTCAGCTAAAATCATTTGCTACATATTCAAACAAAAATCATCTTGTACATCTTGGTTTCGATATTAAAGGATACGACTTTGATAGGGGGCGGTTAAGACCATTATCAGAATCATCCAACGTGAGAAATATCGAGCTAGATAACGACTTATCATTAATCACTAGTTTTTTTGTAAGTGATGAAATTCAGATTGGCACAAATCTAATTGTCTCACCTGGAATTCGCATGTCATTTTATCAATTGCTTGGCGATCATGATCAGTTTATCTACAACCCTGAAGTGCCAAGAGAAGACTTTGATATAATAGATACACTTTCATTTAAAAGTGGGGAGACAGCTGCTAGGTTCTCAGGAATTGAACCAAGGTTATCGTTAAAATATAGCTTTAATGAAAATAATTTCGTCAAAGCTGGCTATAGCAGATCTTATCAATACATTCACTTGCTATCAAATACAACAGCGATAACACCAATCGATTCATGGATTCCTAGTACTACATATATAAAGCCTCAAATAGGCGACCAATATTCCCTCGGTTTTTTTAAGCGAATTCCTAAAAAAAGACTGACAGCTTCATTAGAAGCATTTTACAAACTAATCAATAATGTTCCTGAATATAAAGACGGTGCTGAATTAGCTTTAAAGCAAAATCTTGAAACGGAGCTAGTGAACAGTCAAGCTGATATACGAGGAGTTGAATTGTCAGTTCAGAAAAATGGAAGACTTTCTGGAGAATTTAATTATACCTATACTTCGTCTCGGAGGAAGACTTCTGCTGAATTTGAGACACTTCAAATTAACAATAATGAATTCTTTCCAGCTAATTATGATCAACCCCATAATATCAAGATTAATTCCAATTATGATATATCAAAAAGGCATGTATTTTCAGTAAATTTCAATTTAGCATCTGGTAGACCAATAACATCACCGTCAGAAAGGTTTGAAATAGATGGAGTATTAGCGGCTAATTTTACAGAAAGAAACCAACTTCGAATTCCACTTTATCACAGGTTAGATGTTTCCATATTAGTCCGAACCAATCATAAGAAAAATAAAAAATGGGAAGGTAGTTGGTCCTTAACGATTTACAACGTTTATTCTAGAAGAAATGCTTACTCCGTTTTTTTTCAAGAAGATGAAAATGGGCAACCACAAGCATACCGACTTTCTGTACTAGGATCCGCCTTCCCGTCAATTACCTATAATTTTAAATTTTAAGAATGAATAAGTTTTATTTCCTTAAGATAAATATCTTCATCGTCTTGACATGCCTATCTTGCATTGATCCAATCAATATAAATGTAGATTCTGACCCCGGGAACCTCGTAGTAGATGGGCTTATAACTGACAAAGACGGTCCTCATACTATAAAATTGGGCCGTTCGGTTTCGTATTTTGATAGGTCCTCAAACCCCCTATTAAATAGAGAGGTTGGAGCGACACTACAGATATTAAGTAGTTCAGGTCAACTGGAGTTATTAAATGAGGTTTCTCCGGGTACTTATGAGACATCCAATAACTTCAAAGGAACAGTAGGCGAGAGTTATGTGCTCACTATACAGTTGACTAATGGCAAAATCTACCAGTCAGAACCTGAAATAATGACTCAAAATGTTGGTATAGACTCTCTTATATTATCCTATGACTTTAGGAATATTACAAATAAAAATAATATAGTTTTACAAGTTAATGGTGTCAACGTTGAAATACGTCCTAATTCTATTGAATCCGCTAATTCTTATTATAGATGGAGGTACTCTAGTATTCATGAAATAAAAACATTTCCTGAGTTGCGGACGAAAAATGTTGAGGGAGGAACTATACCCGACCCCCCTCCATGTAGTGGTTATATCGTTGCCATTGATGGAAGACTACAACAAATCGCTAATTGCACTTGTTGTGAATGCTGGGTAAGTGAGTTTTCTTCAAAAGTCATTACCTCAAAATTAAATTTTGTTGAAGGGTTCATAAACGCAGATTTGGCCTTTATTGAGGATGTCAATGGCATCTTTTCAATACGATATTTTATAGAAGTAGAACAATTATCACTTTCAAGATCAGCACATGAATTTTGGACTTTGCTAGAGGCACAACAAAACCAAGGTTCGTTGTTTGACCAGCCCGCAGGTAGAATTAATTCTAATGTATTCTCAACTGACGATCCTGAAGAAATAGTTTTGGGCTACTTTGGGGCTTCATCTAGCGAAAAAATTAGTAGATTTATTGACCCTGCCTTTTTTCCTGTTAGAATTACACAAATGGACTCTATTAAGAATGATTGCCGTCAAGAGGAAAACGCCAGTTCTGAAAAACCCTCATTCTGGTAATATGAAAAAGCTATCAATACTAATTCTTTGTTTTTCTTTTAATAGCTTATGTTCACAGAACCCTGCTACTCGAATATATACAGAGACGGATCAACCTTTTTATTTTTCAGGTCAAACCATGAGTGTTGGTTATCATCTATATGATTTTGACTTTACTCCAAACAGTTCAAGTGAAATTGTATATTTTCAATTAAAGGACAAAGGCAACAACACCGTTAGTTTGCATAAACAATTCGCAAATAAGGGAGCGGGCAATATTTCTATTGATCTTCCCAAGAATCTTGCAACTGGCTATTATGAGCTAATTACTTACACAAATTTTATGCTGAATTTTGACCTCAATTTTTTGAATCGGATACGAATTCCAATTTATAATATTAATGATAGTTTAAATAATAGAGTGAATGAAGTCATCGCCACTCCTTCTATGAACTTCTATATTGAGGGCGGCAATATGATTGAGAATATTTCTACTCGTATCGCCTTTGAGTTTGATCATGATTGTAAAAATACCCAAGCAGAATTGAAAGATGATAAAGGCAAAATTATATTATCAATACACTTAACTAATTTGGGAGTGGGAAGCTTTTTTTTAAGGCCTGAAAAAAGTAGGACATATTCCGTATACCATAGCTGTGATTCATTAAACAAGTACAACTATCAGCTACCACCTCCTGAAAACAATGGATTGGCTTTTAGTATTTATAGCAAATCTAAAGAATTACAATTGGTTGTTCAATCACGTAATCGTTTTATGAATAATGATACTTTAGTTATTAGAGGCTACAGTGATTATTCTTTAGTCTATGAGTCAAAAGGAATTATTCGTAAAAATGGATTATTGGCAAATATTCTAAAGGAAATTCTACCAAATGGTAGTATAGATTTTTTTATTCTAGATCAAAAGTTGAATGTCTTGGCCAAGAGATCAATTTATAAAGACATCCAATTAGATAGTACTGACATCTTAGCTAAGGATCATTATACCACTTCTTCGATGAGTGAATTCCAAGTTACGGATCAAAGACCTCTCTCCAATATGACAGCTCAGATTATACCTGAAGAATGGTTCGAATGTTTCATGAATTCCAATAGATTATACTATTTGGAAAATCCTCCAATAAACTATTTTAACCAACTCTCGAAAAATCAAATAGTAAAATACTTTGATGAGATGAGTATAATAAACAGTAAATATGAAGTACCACCTAACAATCCCAATGAAGATTACACCCAATTCCGATTAGAGAATAATCTATTCCTGAGAGGTATTCTCCAAGATCACAAATCGTTACCAGACTCCGCATCTCTCTATTTTTTTATTCCAGAGGTTAATGTCATCTATCAATCTAGACTGGATAGTACCGGTAAGTTTGAAATTCCACTACTTTTTGAATTTTATGGAAGTCAAAAGATTCCATTTTATGTATATTCAGAGAATCATGAATTTCAAAGTCCAAAAATAGTTAGTAGTAGAAACGATTTAAACATTAAATCTGATTTAATGCAAAATCCTGTCGGTTATAAATTTCTTCAAGAATTTAAGACTGACCTATTGAGAAAGGAAAAATATGAATCCATTCATAATTATTATAATCCTAAGAAGAAAGAGAAAACTGACAAACTAGTATTTGACATACATAGCCTAATAGAGGAATATGATGCGGAATACGTTTTAGATGAATTCACCTCATTTTCAACTATGGAAGAAACCATTAAAGAAATTCTGAATGGCTTAATGCTAAGAAAGAGAAAGGGAGAGAATATATTAAGGATATTTTCCAAAGACTTACTAGAAGTATATAAAGAGACCCCATTCATTTTTATTAATAATTCACCAACAAGAGAGGTCAATGATCTATTAAGTCTTAATCCAAAAGAAGTGGATAAAATTCAAATAGTTAGCAGTAAAGGCAAATTATTACAGATGGGGCCTTTTGGAGATGGCGGGCTTATTATTGTTGATTTAAAGCCTGGTGTCACACTTAAGAAAAGTCAACAAGGTAACTATTTTGATGCTGTTGGACTGAGTACTCCTACTCAATTAGATAAAAATGTATCAAGTACTCTAGGTATTCCTGACTTAAGTAGCAATCTATATTGGAATCCAAGTTTAAAAGCTGAAAATGGTGATACACTAACAGTCAATTTTAAAACTTCGGATAGGCCAGGCAATTACCGTATCATTGTCAAATCATTACATGATGATGGTTCAATAAGCTATGGTACCAAAAAAATAAGAGTAGAGTTTAAGGGTACAGGAAGGTTAGGCGATCTTAATAGTAAGTAAAGCACTGATCTAATTTAATATCAGTCTCTTCGATGTAAAGAATTTCATCTAGAAGAGGTAAAATTGAGAGCCCTACTTTTCTTGCTTCTACTATATTCAAAAACCTATCGTAAAAGCCTTTGCCGTAACCAATTCTATTACCTTTTTTATCCGCTATTATCAATGGCACTAGTATAAGATCAATTTTAGATAAATCAGCTAGATCACCCTTAACTGGCTCCGGAATTCCCCATTTATTTATCTCTATATGACAATTTTCGTTCAGTATATAATGTGACAATTCACTATTACTCAACGTTTTTGGGACTATAAATCTAACCGCTGAGTGATCCTGAAAATGATCAATAATCAACTTAGTATCAATTTCCTTCTTACTCCAGATTGGTAAAAAGATATGAATGTTGTGATAATTATTTTTCTCTATATACTCAATAACTGAATCCGTAATTTTACGATTCCTAAGAGCAAATTCCTGTTCTGACAACAAGAGTCTTTTAGATAAATAGACCTCCCTCAAGATTTGTTTACTAGCCATCGGCCAATAAGTAAAATTTAAAATTAAAGGGATCAAATTCCTCTAAGAGCATTTCAATAAAGTCAGGATTTTCACGATAAAACAATAGAAAATTCTCTGTGCGTTCCTGCAGGGAATTATTAGGAAATAAAAATGATAAAACAGCATCAATCTGATTTAGCTTATCAGATTGCTTCCTTTTTTCTGCTCTTACAAATTTCTTTTCTATTGTTTTCAGTCTCGACTTGGTACGTTGAGCCTGTGCTTCAACATGAGCTATCAACGTTTCATCTATTCCTTCTGCTTGTGCCCTTACCTCATCAAATAGCTCCAATATCTTCTTCGTTTGTCCGTTTAGCAAAATATCTTCACTAGAATATTTTAGAGCAATTTTCCTATGCAATTCATGTTCAGGTTCGAAGAACTCCTCCCATTTTAGTTGAGTTTTATCAACTTTTTTTATCACGTGATCCGGTACTATGGCAGCAAAATTTCTCGGCATGAGCAGTGGAAAATTTACTTTGTAATAATCAAAAATACCTTTTAACTGAAACCAATAAGCCACTTCCGATGGTCCTCCTATGTAGGCTAAATTGGGTAATATCATCTCTTGATAGAGTGGCCTTAAAATAACATTAGGGCTGAATTGTTCTGGCTGCTCTTCTAGCTTTTTAAGTAACTCATCTTTAGTAAACGAAACATCAGTTTCTAAAACTTCATATTTATTTCCTTTTCTTTCTATACGTTCTCGTGTGTTTCCTTCAAGGTAGAAAAAATTGATATCTCGCGGGTAAACTTGTGTTTTATAGCCTAATTTTTCCAGCCTTTCAGTGGTTGAGTCGACCAATCCTTTAGCGGAATGGTTCAACAAATCGTCTTTTATAACTTCACCAAAAAGCTGCTTTAATGAATTATCATCAGCATCGATAACCACTATACCCTCATCTCCAAATAACTCATTGATATATTTTAAACATGCCTCCGAAAGTTTTGAAGAACTGCTATAAGCATCTTTAAATAATTGAGGAGTACCAGGCACCTCATTGGCCACAGCTAATAAAGTAGAAGGATCAAATCTGCCAACAGCTCCTTTCTGATCAGTATTCCATTTGTACTTCTTACCTTCCAGCACAAAATGATCTATTTCATCAAAATCATGATCTTCCGAAGCCATCCAATAAACCGGAATAAAGTTATAATCGGGGTACGCTTCTGATAATTGCTTACAGGTGGCTATCACCGTAACAATTTTATAAATGAAATATAAAGGGCCTGTAAAAATATTTAATTGATGGCCTGTGGTGATGGTAAATGTGTTGTCTTGTGAAAGCAGACTGATGTTATTATCGGTCGCTGGGGAGGTGCTAATTTGTTTATATTGATCGCTAAGTACCTGACAAAGAGTTTTTCGATTTTCAGTACTAAACCGTTTATCAGCTATCTGTTTCTTGAAATTCTCGACTAATGGAAAAGAGGTGTAAAAGTCTTCGAGTTTCTCATTTTTCTGTTCGATATAGTCTAAAAATAAATCAGAAAACTTATTCGTCTCCCTTAATGATATTGTCGCTAACTTCATTGAGTGCTTTTTTCAAACAACACTACCATACAGATCAAACTCGGTAGCATCATCAATTTGAACGTTTGCAAAATCTCCAAGTCTCAAGTGATCATTCTCAATCTCAATTATGACTTCATTATCTACTTCGGGTGAATCAAATTCGGTTCTGCCAATAAAGGCACCTCCCTCAACTCGATCAATGAGCGTCTTGAAGGTTTTTCCTATTTTCTCCTGATTTAATTCAAAAGAGATTTTTTCCTGTAATTCCATAACGGCATTCGCTCTTTCTTGTTTCACTTCTTCAGGGACATCATCTTTGAAATTATGGGCATGTGTATTCTCCTCGTGTGAATAGGTAAATATTCCAAGTCGCTCAAACCTTGATCGCTCTACAAAATCATACATCTCCTGAAAATCTTCATCTGACTCGCCAGGGTAACCAGCAATCAACGTTGTTCTCAAAGCAATTCCTGGCACTTTATCCCTTATTGTATTTATCAATTCCTCTTGCTTTTCCCTGGTCGTGCCTCTCCTCATTGCCTTCAGTACATTTGTTGATCCATGTTGCAATGGCATATCAAGGTAATTACATATATTTTTCCTTTCTCTCATTACATCTAAAATATCTAAAGGAAAACCGGTTGGGAAAGCATAGTGGAGGCGTATCCATTCAATTCCTTCGACATCTGAAAGCCTTGTAAGTAACTCGGCTAGATTTCTTTTCTTATAAATATCAAGTCCATAATAAGTTGAATCCTGAGCGATCAATAACAATTCTTTAGTGCCATTTTTAACCAGATTCTTAGCTTCTAATTCAAGTTCTTCAATGGGTTTGGAAATATGCTTACCACGCATAAGTGGAATTGCACAAAACGAACAAGGTCGGTCACAACCTTCTGCTATTTTAACATAAGCATAGTGACCAGCAGAGGTCAATACCCGCTCTCCAACAAGTTCCTTTTTATAGTCCGCTTTAAATCTTTTAAGAAGCAACGGCAAGTCTCGTGTCCCAAAAAAGGCATCTACCTGAGGGATTTCTTTTTCAAGATCATCTTTATAACGCTGCGATAGGCATCCCGTAACATATAACTTTTCTACTAACCCCTCCGATTTGGCATCCGCATATCTCAAAATTGTGTCAATTGACTCTTGCTTCGCATTATCGATAAAACCGCAAGTATTAACTATAACTATATTGGCATCATCTTCCTTAGCCTCATGAGTGGTATCTATGCTATTACCTTTTAATTGGGTCAACATTACCTCTGAATCCACCAAATTTTTAGAGCAACCTAACGTTACAATATTAACTTTATCCTTCTTTCTCGTCCTTGTTTTCACTTCGCCTCTATTTAAGCTGCAAAATTAAGAAAAATAAAATTGCTTCTTGGTTGTTGAGGGTTAGGCTATATTTGCAATCAGTGATAAAATTTATCTTAAAATATTCTTCTTTAGCCATTGTTATATTACTTACAGCTTGCACCGAACCAGACTGTATTGATAAAGGTGGTGAATTCATCGGTATTGGTTTCTATGACGAGCAAACTGGAGAGGTAGAGGAGATAAGAATCAATTCCTTACAACTCGAGGGTATAGATTCTTTACTGGCTTCGGAAGTAGATAATGTAGCTGCTGTTATACTGCCTATAAACCCTGATACCGACCAACTGACGGCCTATTTCGATACAGAATTTGGCAGAGATACACTAGTTATTGGTTATGAGCGAACTGTAAGCCTCATTTCTGAAGATTGTGGAGCCGAAATCATATTTAATAGTGTTAGTATAGTTCGAAATGATTTTGATTCAATAAGTGTAGTCAACACTTCCACAGAGTTAAATTTTTTAGATGCAACCTCGTTCAATGAGAACATTCGTATTTTTAATTAGTCTGGGTTTAATTACCCACTCTCACACAGCATTTTCTCAATTAGATTCTGTTTACAACGATAGCACATGGCATAAACAAAGATTTATTCCTACAGGAGTTAGAATTGGTCTTGATGCTATTAGCCTAGGTCAGGTCTTTGGCAGCAGTGATATAAAGCAATGGAAATTGGCCGCGGATGTAGACTTTTATCGTTACTTCTTAAATTTCGAATTTGGCACTTTTGAACGCCAATGGAATACCTCATCTTCTGTCTATAATAACGAAGGAACCTATTTTAAGATTGGACCTGATATCAACCTTTTACATCGCGACCCTGATCAAAGCGCACTGTTCTTTGGCATACGCTATGCCATATCAAACTATAAAGACGAAATATCTTTTACTACTAATAATGATTTTTGGGGTAATAGCACTGCCTTCGAAGAAAATAGAGATCTGACCAGTAGTTGGTTTGAAATGACAACAGGATTAAAAGTAAAACTCTATAAATGGGTTTGGTCCGGATACACCGCAAGATTTAAGTTTAGAGTCAATGAAACCTATAGTGCGAATGACCTAGTACCACATTGGATTCCTGGATACGGTCTTGCACAGGAGGAGTCCCAATGGGGTTTCGAATATTATTTGATATTTCGAATACCTTTCAAACAGTACATTCCTGCTCCAAAGAAAAAGAGTTGATTATTTGTTAAAAAGTGAATCGACAAATTCAGCTCGATTAAAGACTTGCAGATCGTCCACTTTTTCTCCCACCCCAATATATTTTACAGGTATTTTAAATTCATTAGAAATACCAATTACTACACCTCCTTTAGCCGTACCATCTAATTTGGTTATAGCCATTGAAGTGACTTCAGTAGCCTTCGTGAATTCCCTAGCCTGGATCATTGCATTTTGACCTGTACTCCCATCTAAAACGAGCATAACATCATGTGGTGCCTGTTCTACGAATTTCTGCATCACTCGCTTGATTTTCGTCAACTCATTCATCAAATTGACTTTATTATGAAGTCGCCCTGCAGTATCAATTATTACTACGTCAGCATTATTTTGAACACCATATTCCACGGCTTCAAAGGCAACTGCCGAAGGATCAGTATTCATACCTTTGGCAATAACCGGTACGCCAACTCGCTCACCCCATAATTTTAACTGATCAACCGCTGCTGCACGAAATGTATCTGCCGCTCCAAGTACGACATTGTAACCTACATTTTTATACTGTGCTGAGAGCTTACCTATTGTAGTAGTCTTACCTACACCATTTACACCAACCACCATGATAACATGTGGTTTGCTTTCGCTGGGTAGGCTAAAGTCCTTTAAGTCCTGAACATTATTTTCAGATAATAGCCCCGCAATCTCTTCTTTTAAGATGGTATCCAGTTCATCAACTCCAAGGTATTTATCTTTAGCTACGCGCTCCTCAATACGTTGTATGATTTTTATTGTCGTATCTACTCCTACATCAGAAGTAATGAGCACTTCCTCTAACTCATCTAAAACTTCATCATCTACTTTGGATTTACCAACAACAGCTTTCCCCAACTTTGTAAAAAAGTTCTCTTTAGTTTTTTCCAACCCTTTATCTAGGGACTCCTTTTTTTCTTTTGAGAATAATCCACCGAATAGTGCCATGACTTGAGTGATTTAGAAGTATAAATAAAACAAAAAAGTCCCTAGTGGGACTTTCGAAATAATAATATTTTTGAAAAAGATATTTATTTAGCTAAAGTATCTTTTACCTGATCAAGAGTTACAATTTCTTCTTTGAAAGTATAAGCACCAGTCTTATCAGACTTTACTGCTCTAATAACTTTCGCGAAATTTTTTCCCTCTTTTTTCTGAAGTGATGCTACAACTTTCTTAGCCATAATTACTTAATTTCTTTGTGAACAGTCATTTTCTTTAAGATTGGATTGAATTTTTTCAACTCCAATCGGTCAGTGGTGTTCTTCCTGTTTTTTGTAGTAATATATCTTGAAGTGCCTGGCTTGCCACTATTCTTATGCTCTGTGCACTCTAATATTACTTGAACTCTATTGCCTTTCTTTGCCATTGTATTCGTTATTTATACTCGGTTATACTAATGTATTTCCGTTAGCTCTAGCTTTTTTCAAAACAGCTGTGATGCCATTTTTATTTATTGTTCTTATCGCTGAAGTCGAAACTTTCAACGTCACCCATTTATCTTCTTCAGGGATATAGAATCTCTTTTTCTGAAGATTTGGATAGAATTTACGCTTCGTTTTATTGTTTGCGTGAGAAACATTGTTTCCAACTTGAGGTCTCTTCCCTGTGATCTGGCAAACTCGTGACATCTTCTTATAAAATTATATTAATATTATCCCCAATAATTTTGGGTCTGCAAATATCGAAAAAAGTAATTTAATTCCCAAAATAGAATTGCAAATATTATTTACACAGTAACCACCTTTCTTTTTTGAGGAGGGCAAATTTAGTAGTTTTGAGGTTCAAAATATTTCTTGATTACTATATAATTTAAAAAGATGATCGAAGCTCTTACTTCCAGCCAACAAGCAATTGAATTAGAAGATAAATATGGTGCGCATAACTATCATCCGTTGCCAGTAGTATTGGCTAAAGGTGAAGGTGTTCATGTATGGGATGTAGAAGGGAAAAAGTACTATGATTTCTTGTCATCTTATAGTGCAGTAAATCAAGGACATTGCCATCCTAAAATAGTCAACGCTTTAAAAACACAGGCTGAGACACTTACGTTGACTTCCAGAGCATTTTATAATGATGTACTAGGCCCCTATGAAAAGTATCTGACAGAGTATTTTGGATTTGACAAGGTGCTTCCAATGAATACAGGTGCCGAGGCCGTTGAGACGGCTTTGAAAATATGTAGAAAATGGGGTTATGAGAAAAAAGGTGTTCCTGAAAATAAAGGACAGATTATTGTTTTTGATCAAAATTTCCATGGTAGAACGACCACCATCATTTCTTTTTCAAGTGATATGACTGCGAAAAAGAATTTTGGGCCATTTACTCACGGTTTCATCAAAATTGCTTATAATGATTTGGCTGCCTTGGAAGAGGCTTTACAAAACGAAAACGTGGTTGGAGTATTGGCAGAACCCATTCAGGGGGAAGCAGGTGTTAATGTGCCTAATGATGATTTTATACCTGGTATTTCAAAATTATGTAAGGAATACAACGCCTTATTCATAGCTGATGAAATCCAAACAGGAATTGCTCGAACCGGTAGTTTTTTAGCAGTTTGTGGAAACTGTAATTGTCAAAATCATTGCGAGAGGCAATCGACTTATACCCGACCGGATCTTGTAATATTAGGTAAGGCTATTTCTGGTGGAGTGTACCCTGTTTCTGCCGTCTTGGCTGATAATCATATTATGGAGGTGATCACCCCTGGAACTCATGGTTCTACATTTGGCGGGAATCCTCTTGGCTGTGCCGTAGCTATGGCTGCGTTAGAAGTTATAGATGATGAAAATTTAACTCAAAATGCCAGAAAGTTAGGAGAACTATTTAGAGATAGAATGAACCAGTTCATTAAAACAAATGATTTGGTAGGTCTGGTAAGGGGTAAAGGGTTACTCAATGCTATAGTAATCAACGATCATCCTGATAGTTCAACGGCATGGGACATATGCGTTGCCCTTAAGGAAAATGGATTGTTGGCCAAGCCTACTCATGGTAATATCATTCGCTTTGCTCCTCCTCTAGTGATGACCGAAGAACAACTACATGAGTGCTGTGATATTATTGAAAAGACGATTCGAGATTTTGAACAAAAGTAATTGCCAACCCGTAGAAACCTCAACTAAACAATAATTTGAAGTAAAAGGCTGGCCTTGCCAGCTCTTTTTTTAAGTCCACATTATCAAGCATTGAAGTAAGAAGTAGCTTTATCGATGAATTATTATTGGCTTTTTTAACAATGAAGTTGAATAGCCTTGGATATTTTAAAAGCTGCTGCAAGGTGCGACCTAGCCTTAGTTCATTCCACATTTTTTTATAAATGATAGAATCATATCGTTTGTTGAACTTGGCATCATATTGCCCTGACTTATGGCTTTCAATTATATGCTCTGCCGCGATTCTTCCACTCCTAATGGCATTTCCTATTCCTTCACCTGTAAAGGGGTCAATCAAGCTTGCTGCATCCCCTAAAAGCAGAAATCCATCTCCTGAAATAGGTCTTTTTTTTGAACCTATAGGTAAGCCATAACCTTGTATTTCTTCCAGTGGTTCGGCTAGTTTAAAGCGATTTTTAATATTGGGATGCGAATTTATAATATCATGTAGCCTCTCTTTAATGTTGACCTTTCTTTTACTCACCTCACTAGAAAGCATCCCCAGTCCAACATTGGCATGACCGTTGGGTAATGGAAATATCCAGAAGTATCCGGGTAAAAGATCATTATAAAAGTGTAACTCGATATGATTTGACGGATGAAAACCAGTCACTCCTTTAAAGTATTGCCTTAACCCGGCACAGTAATGATGCTTTTCAACTTTTATAGTACCCAATTCACGGTTTACTATAGAATGTGCTCCATCTGCACCTATAATCATTGGTGCAAAGTATTCCTTATCTCCTGCTTTTAGTGTCACTCCATCATCATTTCTAGCGATGGCATCTACTTTTGAATTAAGAAAGATTTCAATATTATCTTGCTCTTTAACCTGGTCAAACCAAAAACTATCAAAATCAATACGTTTAGAAATATACCCTGCTGCCTTCCCATAATTCGGATTAACAAAGTCTATATTCAATTCTCTGCCATTTGGTGAATAGAATCTTACACCATGTGAGTCTAATTTTTCAGACATCGCTTCAAAAGACTTTCCTAAAGAATCATCTAACCTATAAAATTGATTGACGACATCAGCGCTTAATGCATCACCACATATTTTGTCTCTTGGAAAAGAACTCTTATCAAATAAACCAATTTTGATGTTTGAATTTCGAAGAGTATACGCGCAAGCACAACCTGCGGGACCGGCTCCGACAATGATAAGATCAAATTTTTTAGCGGACATCAATCTCAAAAATATCAGTAAATTTGTTCTCACTATTACAAATCCAGACAAATGAATAATCGACCGAGAAGAAATAGAAAAAGTGAAGTAGTGAGGTCATTGGTTCGAGAAACAAAAGTTACAACTGAGGATCTAATCTTTCCCCTCTTTTTGTTGGAGTCGCCCTCTACCTCTATTGAAGTAAATTCCATGCCTGGAATTTATCGATTAGGCTTGGAAAAAATGCTGTCTGAAATAGAAGAATGTATGCGATTGGGTATTAAATCGTTTGATGTTTTCCCAGTCGTAGAAGAAAAGCACAAGGATAAAACAGCTACTAAAAGCTATGATGATAGTTTTTTTTACCTAAAGGCGTTACGAAAGATTAAGCAGGAATTTCCTGAAGCTTGCATCATTACAGACGTAGCCATGGATCCTTATAGCTCGGATGGTCATGACGGTTTAGTAGACAAAAATGGAAATATACTAAATGATGAAACCTTAGACATTCTTGCAAAGATGACATTAGCTCAGGCCGAAACAGGAATCGATGTGATCGGCCCGAGTGATATGATGGATGGACGTGTTGGGCATTTAAGGCAGGAACTAGATGTGAATGGTTTTGAGAATGTATCAATCATGTCATACTCAGCAAAGTACGCTAGTTCTTTTTATGGCCCATTTAGAGATGCGTTAGATTCTGCTCCTAAATCAGGAGATAAGAAAACATACCAAATGGATCCTGCTAATCAACGCGAAGCATTAATAGAAGCTGAATTGGATGTGTTGGAAGGTGCTGACTTTTTGATGGTTAAACCCGCTCTATCATATTTGGACGTAATTAAGACGCTTAAAGATAATTTTGAGCTACCAATTGCAGCCTACAATGTTAGTGGCGAATACTCCATGGTCTGTGCGGCAGCAGAAAAAGGATGGCTGGAGAAGGATGCTGTTATGAACGAAGTATTATTGAGTATCAAAAGAGCAGGCGCTGATGTAATCCTAAGTTATTATGCGAAGGAATTCGCAAAAAAATCATAGCTCTCGAATTTCGAAATCTTTTCCTTTACCAAAGGCAACAATTTCTTTGTATTCATAGAACTCCAAAGTAGTTAGGTCTTTGAATCTGAAATTATCTCCTCTTAAGAATTGAACAACTTCAAACTCATAAATATCCCCAAAGTTTACCACTCGATACTTCTTGCCTAACCTGATTACATCTGTTGAAATTCCTTTCATAAAAAAAGCCGACACTTGTGTGTCGGCCTGTTAAACTATCACAATTGCCTATTTATCGTCTTCACCTGCATTCTTATCTATCTTCTTAGCCATTTTAGCCAATTTTTTAGGCATTTTAGCTTTCATTTCAGCAAATAGCTTTTCCGCTGAATCAAAAACCATTGGTTTCAATTTTTTGGGGTCAAGAACAAACCCTCCTAAAGCGGTTACACCCTTTTTAGAACTTGCTCCTTCCTTTAATTTAAAAATTCTCTTACCTTCTTTGTTAAAGACTTTTATATTGGCATTTGCACGTACTTTCTTACTAGAAATACCTCCTATACCGACATTATCAAATATATTAAAGTCTAAATAAGCGATTAATACTGCATCAACATCAGGGAAAACCTCGAATGACTTTTTTATTACATCTTTATCTCCAATCCAAGGCGCTATTTTAAGATACCCGTCTGCAGCTATGAATGGACTGGCCCAATCAAATTTACTATTATTCCAAGCATAGGTTTTATATATTGTAATTGAGTCTAGAGCCTTATACTCATCATTATTTACAACCTCAGTTTTATCCTTGAATGGAAATGGAAATTGAGGCATAAACTCCTTATTAACAAGAGTTTCGAACTCTGCAACAGTACCTGAGATATCGAAAGATGAATCTTTCAGAAGTGCTTCATATAACTTTGTATCCAAAGGATTATCAGACAAATTTCTATTGCCAAATACAGAAATCACTGCGCATTTTTTTATTTGAGCCTCAGAAATAGTAACCGCAGCAATCACTATTAAAGCAGTAAGTATTCTTTTCATTATAAGTTTAATTTTGGATGAAAGGGCAAAGTAGAAATAATGCTAGTAAATAAAAAGAAACAAATAAAAAAAGAGGCAAGCGCAAAAGCCTACCTCTTAATTGTTAACATCATTAATTCTTAATAATACCCATATGCTGGGGGATCTATACTATTCATTCGAACATAAAGGTTTGCTTTAGCTCTATGGTTTGTCAAATGATCCTGCACTGAATTCATCGCTTGCATCTTACTCATTGTTTTTCCCGTGAAAGATGTTGTTTCAGCATCCCAATCTTCAGTAGATTTTATGATTTCAGCAACGGCATCATAATTCTTTTCAATCATCTCAACAATCTGATCTTTAGTCATTTCTGATGCTTTCGGCTCAGCATAAGGTTTCTTTTCGCCTTTAATAAACATTTCTGTGACCCACAAAGAGGTATAAGCAATATGTGTCATTTGCTCTCCAAAAGTCTTACTTACTTCAGTTGGCTTGTAATCATATTTGTCAGCAGGCATTGCATTAGCCACCGCCAGAGCCTGATCCTTGGCACTCGTCCAAATTGGAAGATAACCCTCAGAAAATGAGCTTGATTTTTCAGGCCCACTGGTATTGAAACTTAAAAGTAGTGTTAAACCCAGTAAGGTTACAATACTTAGAATTGGTAAAGTGATCTTTTTCATAATGGTGTAGTTTGATTTATGTTTAGACGAATTAGCCTCTATTAAAAGGACAAACTCAGGATAAAATTTAGCAATTTTTTCGGTCAATGCCCGAATTGCTACGTTGTAGCCTTGGCCTGAATGAATGAGTAAAAAAATACTGCATCCGGATCCTTGCTCACCAAGCGCATTTCTTCAGCTACTTTTTTTCCCAACTTCTCATCCACATAGTCCGCTTCAATGAGCTGTGGCAATGCACTTAAAAGTAATTCTGTCCAAAAGTTTATCATCTCTGCTCTCTTAGCAGGATTTCTATTGTCTAAGTGAAAAGTTTTTGTTTCAGTCTCTATATTCTTAAAACCTTGAGATTGAAGTAGATTTCCAAGTTTTGCACCTACAAATGGATCTCCACCCATATCATATTGAAGGTCATTAAATTTTAACCAATAATTAAGCACACTTGGCGAGTAGGGCTCCACAAAAAAAGTACTGTTTAAAACTTCAGTCAGGATTACCTGGCTACCAGGAATCAACACTCTCCTCATTTCTAATAAGACACGTGAAGGGTCTGGAATATGCTCCAATACCCAACATATAAAAGCACCGTCAAAATCTTTGGAAGAAGCAAAATCCATATCCTTTGCATTCATCTGTTTTATATCAAACCTCCCCTTCGCATAAGGAACAGATTTAAGGTATTGCTTTGCTCTTTCTATTTGAGCCTCTTCATATTCTATACAAGTGAGATTGAGCTCAGGAAACCGTCTTAAAAGTATTTCAGTCTGAGCTCCAACACCACTTCCAATTTCTAACACATGCTTATTCCCGGAAAAATCAACGGTATTGTAGATTTTATTCTCAACGAACCTTGCTTGCTTATATAGTCTATTCTGCTCCGTTTCTGTAAAACCATGAAGGTATTTATCTTTTTCTACCTGCATTACTCCTTCGTTTTATCAATAAGCTTTTGATCCATCACCTTGCTGGTCTTAGCGCCTAATTGCTTTATATTCTCAGCTCGGCTTATTAAGTTTCCTTTACCTTCATAAAGCTTTTTCATTGCTTCTCTATAGACGCCTTGTGTGCTTTCAAGGCTCTTACCAACTTTTACCAGGTCTTCTGTAAATGCCACAAACTTATCATATAGGTTTCCACCCTGTCGGGCAATTTCAAGTGCATTTTGACTTTGATATTCGTTCTTCCATATATTGGATATGGTGCGAAGGGTAGCAATCAACGTAGATGGACTCACAATTACTATGTTCCTTTCATAAGCATCATTAAATAACTCATTATCCGCCTGAACTGCTAAGCTAAAAGCTGGTTCGATAGGAATAAACATGAGTACAAAGTCCAACCCTTTTACTCCATACAACTCCTGATAATTTTTTTCAGAAAGTCCCTTTATGTGTGACCTGATTGATAGCAAGTGTGCTTTCAAGTTCAACTGCATTTCTTCTTCTGAATCATTTACATACTTATCATAGGCTACAAGTGAAGCCTTCGAATCTATAATAATACTCTTATCCTGAGGGAGTTTTATTACTATATCGGGTTGCAGTCTTCTACCTTCTTCATTAGTATGTGACTCTTGAACAATATACTCTCTGTCTCTTTCAAGTCCAGATTTCTCCAGGATAGACTCCAGGATAAATTCCCCCCAATTACCTTGTGCTTTTGTATCGCCTTTTAGAGCCTTAGTCAAATTTTCTGCCTCTTTAGTCATTTGCTGATTCAAATCACGCAGACCTTTAAGTTGCTCTCGTAGTGCAGTGCTTTGTTCTAAAGATTCTTTGCTATTGAGTTCCACCTTCTTTTCAAAATCAGAAATTTTCTCTTTTAAAGGGTTCAATAGCTCTGATAAGTTGGTTTTATTTTGATCTGTAAACTTCTTGCTTTTCTCTTCGAATATATCATTTGCAAGATTCTTGAATTGAATAGTGAATTGCTCCTGTAGGCTTTTTATTTCATCCTTTTGTTCGTTGAGTCGCTCTTGCAAGTTGCGGTAGTTAGCTTCAGTTGCTGAAAGATTGTTATTGAGAGTAATAACTTCTGTTCTTTCCTTCTCCAACTCTTGCTTCAACTGAACCAATTGCTCCTTTAGGTCAGTTGACCGCTCTCGCTCAATCATCAACTCACCGGAGTTATCGCCTTCTCTCGAAAATTTAAATTTAGCAATAAACCAGGCTGCCAGGCCACCCACCAAAATTCCCGTAACTAACCAAAGTAATTCCATTAGTATCAAAGATGATTGAAATTGTTAAGAATTGGAAACATCAATACACTACACTCATCCAACAACTCACTGCAACAATACTTCAGTTCACTTAAAATCAATTTTCGTATAATAATTCAGTCCTTAGTTTGCACCAAACTAATCCCCTCAACTCATGCTTTTAAATTTTTTCAAAATCGCTCTCCGAAATTCAATCAGACAAAAACTATATACCTTCCTCAATATATTTGGGCTTGCTCTCGGGCTGTCAGCAGCTCTAGTTATAGGAATATTCGTTCATCATGAACTTACATATGATAAGTTTCATGAAAACTCCGAATTAATATTTATGGCTTTCAAGGAGCGTATTACTCCTAATGGTGTTCAAGCCACCTATGATACCTGGGTGCCTATGGCAGATCGTTTTAAGCAGGAGTTTCCTGAAGTAGTCAATGCTGCCAGGTTCATCAATGACAATGCTATTCTTGAAATTAACAATGAACGTTTCGAATGCATTCTATCTTACTCAGATCAGGAACTATTCGAGATATTTGATTTTAAACTTGCACAGGGGAATATGGCTAATCCGTTCCCGATTACTAACTCGATCATACTATCGAAAGAAATGGCCAAACAATATTTCGGGGATTCAAACCCTCTAGGCCAGACAATACGGATTGATTTTGAAAGGGATTATGAGGTAACGGGAGTGTTAGAAGACATCCCTACAAACTCGTCTATTCAAATTGATCACCTAGTTTCACTAAGAGCATTACCAGAGTATGCTGAGTTTGAGAACGATTGGGGTGGATCTTTCCTGAGCACTTATATCCAGCTAAATAGTCCGAATGCAGCTGTTGCTTTAGAAGGAAAATTTCCTTCACTTATCACATCGATTTGGGATGCGGAAGTTGCTAGCAGAACAAATTTCAAATTACTACCACTGGAGGATGTATACGCCACAACAATTGGAGATACACAAATAGCCTATATTTTATTATTTGTTGCTATTGGCATTCTAATCATTTCGTGTATCAATTTCATCAATCTTTATACTAGCAGTGCATTAAGTCGATCAAAAGAAATAGGGGTGAAAAAAGTAATTGGTAGTTCTAAAGGGCAGTTGATTGCTCAATTTTTAAGTGAGGCGCTATTCATTACAGTGGTCAGCATGGTGGTGTCCATTTTAATAGCATCCTTAACCATGCCCATGATAAATGAGCACTTTAACCTACAGCTTGCTATTCCTCTATCAAACCCTCTGTCATACTTTGCTTTATTGGGTTTGACGGTAACAATCGCCTTATTATCTGGGGGCTATCCTGCATATATTATGTCAAAGTATGGCATTATTAACTCTCTCAAAAATTCAACAACAGCGGGTAGTGGAAAAAGACCCTTGGACTTCATGATAGCGCTTCAATTTTTCGTTTCCATTTTAATGATTGTGGGCACCCTAGTGATTAATAAACAAATCGACTTTCTCCAGAATACAGACATGGGTTTTGAAAAAGAAGATCTTGTTGTTATTCCGCTGTCATTACGAGATTTTTCAGAAAATGACTCCACCTCCACTGTAAGGGTAGAATCCTTTAAAAATGAGTTAAGCCAATTAAGTGATGTTACTTCTATAAGTACATCCAGGCACATACCTACTGAATGGACTCGCTCATTTCTATTCGTCCGACCCGATGGTTGGACTGGTAATCCTCTCAGAATGGCGTACACCTATCTTGATGCCAGGTTCTTTGATACTTATGGGATTGAGATAGCTTATGGGAGAAATTTCCATGATGATAGCAATGAGGATCAACGCGAGTCAGTTATATTAAATAAGGCGGCAATGGAGGCTTTCGGTTTTACGAATGTAGAAAATCAGGTATTACGCATTGGTCAGCAGGCGATTAATGTGGTAGGAGTTATCAAGGATTTCAATTTTGAAACAATGAGGGATAACGTAAGGCCCATATTGCATTTTCACAGGACTCCGTCTAATAGAGCTCATAATTATCTTACACTTAAGGTGCAATCAGGACAAGCTGGTAATGTTATTGAATCAGCTGAAAGTAAATGGTCTATGTTAGGTTCAGATATACCTTTTGAATATTCATTTATCAATGACAATGTAGAAAGAATGTATGAAGCGGAGAATCGTTTATTATTGATGAGTTCTATATTCTCGAGTGTTGCGATATTGGTTGCCTGCCTGGGGCTATTTGGAATAGTGTCTTACAATGTAGAAAAAAGAAAAAAAGAGATCGGCATAAGAAAAGTACTAGGTGCTCCTATTCACACTATAGTCACTCTAATATCTAAGCGATTTGCCGCCCTGGTAATTTTAGGATTCATATTATCGGTCCCTGTTGGAATATATTATTTAAATACCTGGTTAGACGGATTTGCATATCGTATTGAGATAAGCCCACTTGTATTTCTGGTAACACTTGCCGGAGTTCTTGTAGTTGCGCTATTAACTATAGGAGCAAAAACCATTTATGCAGGACTCTCCAATCCGGTTGATGTACTAAAAGAAGATTAAAACAGCTATTCAGTCCAACTCATAGGGTACTTCTCATCCACATATTCCATGGCATCATCTGTGAGGTATAATGGCTTGAAAGTATCGATCATTACGGCCAGTTCGTGTGTTTCTTTTGCTCCAATACTTTTTTCGACCGTACCTGGGTGTGGCCCATGTGGCAACCCTCCAGGGTGTAGTGTAAATGAACCTCGATCTATTCCTTTTCGACTCATAAAGTCTCCTTCGGCATAATAGAGAACCTCATCTGAATCTATATTAGAATGATTGTATGGGGCAGGAATTGATTGTGGATGATAATCAAACAATCTTGGAACAAAAGAGCAAATCACGAATCCCCAGGCTTGAAAGGTTTGATGTACAGGTGGTGGCTGATGGATTCTACCAGTTATGGGCTCAAAGTCATTAATTGAAAAGGCATATGGCCATAAGTAGCCATCCCACCCTACCAAATCAAAAGGACTTTGCTCATAATCATAATCATGAAGTTGATCATGCTTTTTAATTTTAACCAGGTACTCCCCTTTTTCTGTTTCAGTAATCAATTCTGAAGGAGGTCGAATGTCCCTTTCACAAAAAGGGGAGTGCTCTTCCAACTGTCCAAGTTCATTTCTATAACGATTGGGAGTCTCAATAGGAGCCGCAGATTCGACAATCAGAAGTTTCAACGGCTCATCATTCCATACAAACTTATATATCACAGTCCTGGGAATGACAACATAATCACCTTTTGTTATTTCAATTTTTCCGAATTGGGAGTGCAACTCACCACTTCCATCATGAATATAGATCACTTCATCGCCTTCTGCATTTTTATAATAATAGTCCATAAGCTTACTTTTTGGACTACATAGGGCAATAGAGACATCATTGTTCTTTAAAAGAACTTTTCTTCCACTCAAATAATCCTCGCCAGTAATGCCAATTTTGGAAGTATTTAAATGCGTCTGCTTTAAACCATAAGCCTCATTGATCCTACTACCAAAAGGTGAAACTTTTCCAACAGACTTTATTTTGGTGGGAGGGGTTATATGATAAAGATTGGAATATATACCTGAAAATCCTTTTGAGCTTACCAGCTCTTCCGCATACAGGCTTCCGTCTTCTTGCCGGAACTGAGTATGTCGCTTTGGCGGTATTTTTCCTAGCTTATGGTAGTACATATTAAAGTTTTGATCTATCTAGTTTTTGTGCTTCATCAAATAATTTTATCGCTTGCTGAAGCACCTCGTTGGTCTGGTTGAATATAGGATAAAAGCCATCATTCTTCCAAATTTGTCTCGCTATTTGCGCTTTGATGTGAAGATTAAACAATTCTTTATTCTTACTCATATCATCATAGTCAGGCTTTACGCCATTGGTCTTGCCTGTTTTTGCAAGATCTTTCCGCATAGCCTCAGAAACTCTAAAAGTCGCATAATATTCATCATAGGAGTATTTTTCTAACTCATCTTTATTATCAGCAGCATACTTAAACACATACTCCTGCATCGCATTCTTAATGAAAAGTTTATTCAGGTATGCTGAGTTAGCTGAAGTGTCAAGTGGCACAAAATAATCCGGCATAATACCTCCACCGCCATAAACCGTACGTCCACTGCTCGTTTCATATTTTAATGAATCATTAAATTTAATACTATCAGCACTAAAGAACTCACCATGATCATATCGTGCCAGTAAGTCCCTACCATAATCTTCTTTATCATCGTATGGCTTTTGAATCGATCGCCCACTAGGAGTGTAGTACCTTGAGATAGTTATTCGGACTTCTGAACCATCGGTCAGATCGATGGGCGCCTGAACCAGGCCCTTTCCAAATGAACGCCTCCCTACAATTAAGGCTCTGTCATTATCCTGAAGTGCGCCTGTGACAATCTCTGAAGCAGAAGCACTGCCTTCATTGACAAGAACTATTAGTTCTCCATCTTCAAAAAGACCTTTTCGTTGGCCTAAAGCCTGAGAGTTGAATCGTGTTTCTTTTCCAAGTGTATAAACTATTTTTTTGTCATCCTTCAAAAATTCATCTGCAATATTAATAGCGTGGTTCATGTAACCACCACCATTACCTTGTAAATCGAGAATAAGTTTTGACATTCCGGTATCCATTAACTTGACCAGTGCCGCGCGAAATTCTTCATAAGTGGTAGCAGCAAATCTGCTGATTTTTATGTAGCCAATTTCATCGTCAATCATATAACTGGCATCAACAGAATATTGGGGAATCTTATCCCTTATGATTTCAAAATCTATTAGTGAGCTTCTGTTACCTCTTTTAATCGCCACCTTCACAGTACTGCCTTTAGGGCCTTTTAGATGCTTCATGACATCTCGGTTAGTAAAACCAACGCCTGCCACCTCTTTATCATCAATTTTTATAATTTGATCTCCAGACTGAATACCCAGAGCTTCACTTGGCCCTCCACTTAAAGGAGTAACAACCACAATAGTGTCTCTAAAAATATTGAACTCAACGCCTATTCCTTCGAAGTTGCCTTGAAGGTCTTCATTTGCTTCGACTTTGTCAGCTGCAGATATGTAGTAGCTATGTGGATCAAGTTTACTTAGCATATGCTCGATAGCGTCTTCAACTAAGTCACTTGTATTCACTTCATCCACATAGTTCTTGTCAATGAGTGTAAGGACTTCTTTGAATTTTTGAATATCTCTATTCAGATCATTTTGAATTTTGGGAGAGTCACTGAAAGTAGCCCCAAGGAAAATACCCGCTGCCAAGCCAATTGCTAAAATAAGAGGTAATCTTATCTGATTTTTTGTGTTATTATATTCGCTCACTTCAATTATAAATTTTGTACAAACCTCTGGCGTAAAGCCAAAAATAGAGAATTATATACCTATAACGAAGACTCAAAATGTTTGTTAGGCTTTTTAATGATAGGTGCACCCTATTTATTATCACTTTTTGTAAATTTGCACCCTATGAGTACGCTTGCCAACATTAGGATAAAGGAGCTGGTAAATCAGAATTACATTTATGCATCTGTTCTTTATTATTTCGGCATAGAGTTCTATAATTATTCAGAACAAACCCTGGAGCAGGCTTGCAAAAATAAGGGTTTGAGTATTCAATCCGTTATTAACAGACTTGAGACATTACCAAGTTGTGATGAAGAAATTGCGATAGCAGATTTTCCAATCGACTTAATAATAGAATATCTAAAGCATACTCACTTTCTTTTCATAAAACAAAAAATGCCGTACATCAGCACATTGGTTAATGAGTTGAAAGTAAAAGAAAAAAATTATTCAAATCTGGCTAAAGATCTCAAGTTTGTATTCCCTCTTTTTGTAGAAGATTTTATTCATCATATTTATCAAGAAGAGGATACTCTGTTTAGCTACATTGGTGATTTGATGGCTTACCAAAAAGGAAGAGGCAATTTGTCAAAACTCTACTTTGAGATGGAAAAAAATAGCCTTAGTAGATTTGCATCCGAACACGAAGAACATGACGATGAGATGATGGGTATTCGGCAAATAACCAATAATTATTCCATTAGTGAAGGAACCCCTCTACATATTAAAGTCATTTTTTCTGAGCTCAAAAGACTGGAAAAAGACCTTATCACTCACGCAAAAGTAGAGAATGATATTCTCTTCCCAAAAGCACTTATGCTGGAGCGAGAGGTAATAGAGTCTATCAAAACGAATATAAGGTTGAACTAGTGGGTCGTATCTTAAGTATTGATTACGGGCAAAAAAGAACAGGTTTTGCCGTTACAGATCCCTCACAAATAATAGCCAGTCCTTTAGATACAATAGAAACTAAATCAGCCCTTCAGTTCATAGCTAACTACATGAAAAACGAGTCAGTAGAAACTATTGTGATAGGAATGCCTAAAAACCTTCAAAATCAAGACACCCATTCAACTTCTGCTGTGAAAAAATTCATTACCACGCTTAAAAATACTTTTAAAGATATTCCAGTTGAAGAGGTTGATGAACGCTTTACAAGTAAAATGGCTTTTCAATCGATGATTGATGGAGGACTCAAAAAAAAGGACAGAAAGAACAAGGAAACCATTGATAAGCTGAGTGCCACGATAATACTTCAATCGTATCTTGAGGCTAACTCAACTTATTGAAAATTAGCTATTTTTGTATTCTAAAGCGCGTGTAATATGATTTATCCCATCGTTGTTTATGGCGATCCGGTACTCAAGAAGAAAGCCGAAAATATTGAAAAAGGAACAGACTTATCTGATCTAGTAACTGATATGTTTGAAACTATGGAGTCTGCTCATGGCATCGGTTTAGCAGCACCCCAAATAGGTAAGAGCATTAGACTTTTTGTAGTTGACGGTCGGCCTATGGAAGACGATGAAACTAAAGACTTTGTGAAAACCTTTGTAAATCCTCAAATAATAAAAGAAGAAGGTGATGAATGGGCTTTTGAAGAAGGTTGCTTGAGTATACCCAATATAAGGGAAGAAATTGAGCGGCCTGAAAAACTAAGAATCAAATATTTCGATGAAAATTGGAATGAGCATGAGGAAGAGTTTGATGGTATGAAAGCCCGCATTATACAACATGAATATGATCATATCGAAGGCATTTTGTTTACAGACTATCTAACTCCATTCAAAAAAAGAATGCTTAAAGGGAAACTTCAGAATATTACAAAAGGGAAAATGAAGGTAGATTATAGAGTAGCTATCCCTCAAAAAAGATAGATGGTAATCAACTCTAAATTACCAGATGTAGGCACAACGATTTTTGCTGTTATGTCTAAAATGGCAAATGACCATGATGCTTTAAATCTTTCACAGGGTTTTCCGGAGTTTCCAATAGCCAAAGAGTTAGTGGAACTTGCAAGTAAGTATATGAGAGAGGGCTACAATCAGTACGCTCCAATGCCAGGTGTGCCCTCACTTTTAGAGAGTATCGCTGGATCAATTGAGAAAAAATATGGATTACAATTAGACCCGCAAGCAGAAGTAACCGTCTGTGCAGGAGCAACGGAAGCTATTTATGCAACACTAACTGCGATAGTATCTTCTGGTGATGAAGTCATTTTGTTCGATCCTGCATATGATTGCTATGACCCTACAATAAGACTTAATGGTGGTATACCGGTACACTTAACATTAAAACAACCAGCATTCAGTATAGATTGGGATGAAGTTGAGGAAAGCATAACACCTAGAACTAAGGTGATTATGATCAATACTCCACATAACCCAAGTGGATCAATATTGACGAGTCATGACCTATTGAAACTTCAATCCATTGTAGAGAAACATGGTCTTATTGTTCTAAGTGATGAGGTCTATGAACACATTATTTTTGGTCAAGAACATGAAAGTGTTCTTAAGTATGAAGCATTGAGAAAGCGCAGTGTTGCTATATATTCTTTTGGTAAAACATTTCACGCTACCGGTTGGAAATCTGGATATGTAATTGCTCCTGAATCAATAACAGAAGAAATAAGAAAAATTCATCAATTCTTAGTTTTTGGTGTAAATACCCCTATCCAATATGCTTTGGCAGAATTCATCAGAGATGAAAAAAACTTATCTTCTATTAGCGAAATGTATGAAAGAAAACGAGATATATTTCAGCAGGCAGTCGCCAGTTCCAGATTTGATATAGTGCCGTGCCATGGGACTTATTTTCAGCTTCTATCTTATAAACAAATCAGTGATTTGGACGATTTAACTATGGCTGAGAAACTAACAAAAGAACATAAAATTGCCTCTATTCCAATCAGCGTTTTCTACAACAATGGTCGAGATGATAAGGTCCTTAGATTCTGCTTTGCCAAGAACCAAGACACGCTAGAAAAAGCTGGCGAGATATTATGCAAGATCTGAGGGTAACTATAATACAAAGCCCTCTTCACTGGAAAAGCATTTCTGCTAATCTGGCTATGTTCGAAGAGAAAATTTGGCAAATTGATCAAGAAACAGATCTGATAATCCTCCCAGAGATGTTTAATACCGGATTCACGATGGACGTTGAGGAATTGGCGGAACCAATGAACTTTATTACGTTCAAGTGGATGAAACAAATGGCGGCTCAAACCAAAGCGGTGCTAACTGGAAGCTTTATCGTTAAAGAAAACAACAGGTTTTATAATCGCCTTATCTGGATGCAACCAGATGGAACGTGGAATAGTTATGATAAGCGCCATCTTTTTAGAATGGCCAATGAACATGAATACTTTGATAGTGGAGAGAAAAAAATCATTCAATTGCTAAAAGGTTGGAGAATATGTCCGTTAATCTGCTATGACCTTAGGTTCCCAGTATGGGCAAGAAATAATGACCGAGAAAAGTATGACTTATTAATATATGCGGCTAATTGGCCATCGCCTAGAGTTAAAGCATGGGACACACTTCTTTCAGCCAGGGCAATAGAGAATCTAAGTTATTGTATAGGGGTCAATCGCATTGGCAAAGATGGTAATGGTATCAAATACAGTGGCCATTCAGCAGCTTATGATGCAAAAGGTAATACGTTAACTTTTTTAGCAGATACAGAGGATATAGAAACGTTACAATTATCTGCAAGTTCCTTAATCCAGGTCAGAGAGAAATTCCCTACTCACTTGGATGCTGATGACTTCACTATTAACTAAAAAAATGAGCCGCTTTTGGCAGCACTTCTTCTTTGGTTAATCCATGACTTTTCAGATTTGCTAAAAGTCGTGTAGCCTGTTGATGTTGACCGCTATGGCAAACCGTCAATTGCTTATCAAATTGAAAAAGTGCTTTCAAGACTTTCAACATTGCTCCCAAATCTACTTCTGAAGAAATATCGATGTAGACAAACAATCTTTCAGTTCTAGTAATAGCTTGTAGTGTGACAGCCACCACTTCAGCACTAGAAAAGTTGTCAACATCAGTATAAGAAGCTCCCTTGATATTTAAATTGTTAGAGAATTGAAGTTTGTCTTCGATAATCTTGAGGTGGAGAAACAGGTTCATTTAACGAGTGACAACGAATCTTACTGTATTGGATTCTGAGTCGGATTCTGGAACCAACAAGTACAAGCCTTCTTTTAGTGTACTAATGTTTATTGATACCTCTTCATCAGCATTCAGACTAATATCTTTTATCACTACCTGCCCAAGTAAATTAACAATATTTGCAAACCCAGTTTGAAGAGAAGTAACTCTCAGAAGCTCTGAGACCCTTATAGGATTAGGGTACAAGCCTACTGTTTTACCTTCGTTAGGCCTGCTCAGTGCCGACTCATTTCTTAGGACTGATAAACCGCCCTGACCAGTACCAAAGATTATAGCTGGTTGATCTTCATTAAATAAATCAACAATCACTGGTATCAATTTACTTCCTATATTGACGTTGGAAATAGTAAACTCAGATATTCGGATCAAGTCTGTTTCAGCCTCTAGAGGATTTTCAAGGCTGCTCAAAAAATTTGGGAATAGTGAAATAGACCCGCGAGCATCACCAACAATCATATCCATAGCACCATCTCCATCTAAATCTGCAATATCCACTGCTACATTCTGCCTAAATGGACTAAAGTCTAAGCCATAAAAAGTTTCATCTTCCAGCAGAAAAGTCAATGAACCATCAACACCTGTATTTCTATGATATTCCAACCTGCCGGTAGAACGTCCTATCAAAAGGTCTAGGAGATCGTCATTATTAATATCATGGATACTTATATTTTCATCTATACCTATAGGCCCAAAGGCAAATCGTATATTCGACTCAAATTCGAATCCTTCAGAAATACGCTTTAAGTAATACAAATTGGTTCCACCACCCTGAACGGAAGTCGCAGTAAAGACAAGATCAATCAACCCATCGTTATCTAAATCTGTAAATCGAGGCTTAAAGTTTATTAAAAAAGATAATGATAAAGTAAAAAGATCTTCATTGAGTAACCTAAAGCTTGGTAGATTGGGTGTACCTATATTCTCATATAATTGAATAGTAGATCTAAAAGCATTAATATCTGTTAAACGTGCACCCAGGAACATATCTAGATCACCATCATTATCATAATCATAAAATTCAGGTGCTGCATTTTCCCCAACATCCAGCATCGTAGATTGAAGAAAGTCCTGCTGAACGAAATCGTAAATAGGATTGGCATTGGTTCCATTGTTTTTATATAACCAACTTGAGTTTGCAAAATCTACTCTAAAGCTTGCATTTCCAGCAACATTTGGCGCAACTATTAAATCTTTAATACCATCTGAATCTACATCTTCTAGATACCCCGCTGGAAACTGATTAAACACCACTGGTTGGTTTGCGTTTGGGAATACATTGGTAAAGGAGTTGAAATCCGCATCAATCGCATTACCTTCATTGTTCAAAATAGACAAGAAGGTGCAATCCTCCTCACCTACAACTGCCTCAACATCTCCATCCCCATCAAAATCCAATGTAAATAGAGATTTACCAGATTGATGTTCTATTCTACCTCCAATAGGTGGACAATCATCTCCATTAAAGGCGAATTGCCCACAATTACATTCTTCAAAATCTCCCCATTCTTGCGATACTCTCTCAAACTGCAAAGAGTCACAACTAGCCAAATTTTCGATGCTTAAATTTTTATGATATTCAACTGTAGAGGAGGAAGAAAATCTAAAAACAAGTATGTCCAAATCTCCATCCATATCCACATCATCAATGGCCGGAATATCGGATGAATTCATTTGAAGGTTAATAGGTGAGGCCGAAAACCCTTTTGTCAGCAAAGGTGAAGATTGAGGAGCCCTCGAATTAAATAAACGCCATCTTAACCCATTTTCGTCAGAAATATTGACATAAACTTTAATTCCCAATGGATCACTTGTGAAAATATCCTTCTTTCCGTCACAATTAAAATCTCTAAGTAATACCCAATTGGTTAGTCCTTCCGGAAAACCTACCCCTCCTAATGGATCGTATGAATAATTCCCATCCTGGTTTATGAATACATTGAGCTTTGATGAAGTTCTATCGAAGATCACCAGATCATCAGACCCGTCTTGATTAACATCCATACTGTTGTACTGGCCCGCATTCAGTCCTCCGCTCAATGGGTTTGAAAGTATCCCATCATTATTTGCCACAGATATTGAATTATCAAGCGTATATATTTGGGCCTGGGAGCCAAATAGAACAAATAGGAAAAGGACACTTAAGCTAAATTTCATATGTTATAAAAACGTATAAGTAAGTGTCCTGATTGAGTCATAACAAAAATAAAAATTAAAGATAACTTTAAGCACAAATTCAGCCTCATGATTGAAAAGCTTTACGAACACTACATTAAATACGCATCCATTTCCATTGATACAAGGAAAATTGCCCAAAAAAGCATCTTTTTTGCCCTTAAAGGCCCCAACTTTAATGCCAATCATTTTGCTGCTGAAGCATTGGATAAAGGGGCTGCAATATGTGTCGTAGATGACCCTACAGTAGCAACAGATGAGCGATATTTTGTGGTTGACGATGCTCTTGTAGCATTGCAAGACTTGGCCAGACACCACCGCAAGCAATTGAAAATACCAATTATAGGCTTAACTGGTTCAAACGGAAAAACAACATCCAAAGAATTATTGACTTGTGCACTATTGCCTAAGTATCATGTTTATTCTACTCAAGGAAATCTTAATAATCATATAGGAGTACCACTATCAATTTTAGAAATAGCTTTAGAACATGAGATTGCTGTTATTGAAATGGGTGCCAATCATGTTGGTGAAATTGCCTTTTTGTGTACAATCTGTCAACCTACACATGGGTTTATTACAAATATTGGCAAAGCCCACATTGAGGGTTTTGGTGGTATAGAAGGTGTCATTCGAGGTAAAAGTGAACTCTATCATCATTTGATTCAAAGTGATGGTATTGTTTGGATAAATTCAAAAAATGATATTCTATCTAATATGTCCAAGAGGTTTAAAAATCCCCTTTTTTATCCTGAGAAGGGTGACTTCTACCATTGTGAATTTAAAAGTGCTAATCCTGAAATAGTTTTTGAAGCTGAAAACAAGGAAATAGTCAAGACGCAGTTAATAGGTTCTTACAATTTCGAAAATATTGCTGTGGCTCTATGCATTGCTAAGTATTTTGAAGTTCCTGCAGGAGAAGCCAATAAAGCAATAGCACAATACATACCTGAAAATAACCGCTCCCAGGTTGTAAAAAAAGGGTCTAATATCATTATTCTTGATGCTTATAATGCCAACCCCACCTCAATGTCAAAGGCTATCGAAAACTTGGATCAGATGAACGCAAAGAGCAAGACCGTGATACTTGGTGATATGAAAGAACTTGGGGAAGATAGTGATTCCGAGCATCGAGAACTTGGTGAGTTACTCAACCAAAAAAGATTCGATAAAGTTTATTTGTGTGGTGGGCTAATTAAACCTGCTGTCTCTAATTACCCTGAGGCAAATTATTTTACAACAACAGAGAAGTTAATCCAACACTTAAAATCTTCACCCATAAAAGATTCTATTGTTTTGGTAAAAGCATCCAGAAGTATAGGCTTAGAGGCCGTAATGGATGTTCTTTAAAGTACATTAAGCAGCTGTTCTTTAATTTTTTCCAACTCTTCTTTCATAGTCACGACTTGCCTTTGAATCTCTGAGTCATTTGCCTTTGATCCTATTGTATTTATTTCTCTTCCAATTTCCTGAGAAATAAAGCCTAACTTTTTTCCTGAAATGTCGGTGCCTTCAATTACCTCCCGAAAATGATCAAGGTGGTTGCTAAGTCTAACTTTTTCTTCTGTGATATCAAGTTTCTCTATATAGAATACAAGCTCTTGTTCTAGCCGATTTTTATCAATTGCCTCCTCTTCTATGAACTTGGCCAGATTACTCTTTATTCTCGTTCTTATCTTTTCTACTCTTTCAGGATCAAGCTTTTCAACAGCTAAGAGCGCTTCACTAATTATTGTTACATAACTCAGTAACTTCTGTTGTAGCACTTTCCCTTCTTTCTTTCTAAAATCATCGCATTGCTGCAATCCTTGAATGATGAGACTTTTAATTTTATCGAAATCCCCAGCATTAGCATCATCTTCTGTAGAATTATTGACGATCACATCTGGAGAGTTAAGCGCTGTTCGGAATAGTTCGTCCTTATTTGCCCCTACTTCATCGGCTAGTAGCTCAAGCTCCTTAAAGTATTTAGTAAATAGTGTTTTATTATACTTCTGCTTGAGCTCAGTTTCAGCATCATTTTGGATTTCAATACTCAATGTCACCTTTCCTCTCTCGAGGATATCAGAAATAAGGTTTCGTATTTCAAGTTCTTTATCAGAATAACTTCGTGGGTTTCTGAGATTGATATCCAAAAATTTCGAATTTAAAGTTTTCACTTCTACATTAATAGAAACCCCATTTTCGGAAGTCTTGGCCGACCCATAACCGGTCATTGATTTAAGCATACAACACTATAATTTTTGAATCTCTAAATTACTAGAGTCAGAAATCGTATCCTAATGTCACATGTAAACGAGGATCGTTTGTGATAAAATCTTCAACAGGCCAAGCCACGTCAAATTTTACGTAATAACCTAGAAGCATAGTTCGTAGGCCCGCACCATAACTATACAGCCATGGGTTCCTGTAGTTTTGTAAATCTATGGTAAATGCCCCTTCACTTATAACCTCATTGCTGATGCTATTATCATCATTAAAGGGAGATTTTCCTGACCATGCAGAACCGATATCAAAGAACCCTGTAAACTGCAAATTTCTTAAAAAGTTAGAGCTTATTGGCCCGCCACTCAGGTAGCGTATTAAAGGTACACGCAGTTCGGCATTAAAAAGCATAACATTATTGCCAAAAAATTGAGCATAGTCAAAACCTCTTAAACTGGTTGTAAACTCTGTAAATAACAGGTCAGTATTATTCCTGTCTTCGCGCTCAGATAGTGGGTTACCCTCCCCATCAGTATTTGAATCTCTGCCAATCCAATTATCCATCCCTCCCAACAAATAGTTTTTAGGATTATTGCCAAAGAAAGACCCATAAAAACCTCTAACAGCAAATACTATTTCGCGATGTATCTTTTGATAATGCCTTAGGTCTAGTTCAAAATTGGTGAAACTGGATTGCTTATTATTGATACCTTCATAGTGACGTAAAGAAGCCTTAGCTCTACTACCTTCTATCAAGTTCATTCCATTGATAATTGAATTGTCATATACTGCCTCTAAAGTTGCGCCAGCATATTGCTCTGATTCGATGGGTTGGAACGCAGGTGGTGTAACCGTACCTCCTTGAGGCAGAAGATTTTCAAATCTTGTAATTGTATAAAAAGGCTTTAAGGCGAGTCTTGCTTTAGTAGAAAATGGAATTGCAGCTCCTATCTCAATAGTATTTTTGCTGAGTTGTTGAAGGCTGACACTATTATCCATAAGTATGACATTTCTATCGGCCCGGATATTAAAGTCAATAAACGATTTCAAATATTGATATTGAGCAAATACGTCACCACTTCTCAAATCTGTAATAGCAGTTACGCCACCATTGAACTTGTGATTTTCAAGCATATCATTCAGTTCAACTTCAAGCAGTATCCCAAACCCTCTCAGTGGATCAATAACAAATGAAGTCAATAAGTTATCTGCACTGAATCTGGTTTGATATGGAAATGGTCCACTTATTCTAGTGCCCTGACGCGCCTGACGATATTGTGCTAGAAACGATTCTGGTCTTTTTTCACGTAGTAAGTCAGGGTCAAATACATAATCATCAGTGTTAATGATCTCTTCCACAGCACTTGTATCAGAAACCTCTGGCTTCTTTGGTTCCTCTATATCGATATCAAAGGAGTAATTATCGGTATCAATAATACCTTCCTCAACTTCAGTTGAGTCAACACTAAGATTGTTAGCGTCTATTTGCTTTTGTTCATCTTCAGCTTCGCTTTTCTTGCTTTTTAGCCTTTGCTCAACAATCTGCTGAATAGTTAATCCTTCAGTACTTTTGGCTTGCCTGCGAGCGGTAAGTTCTTTTGCCTGTTTAACTTGTTGCCGAAGTGTTCCTGGTGTAAATATTTGTTGATTGTAGTTAAAATTTGGGTCATAAAAAACGAAATCCTTCCCTTCATTTGAAGAAACGAAAGCAAGTGCCGAATTGTCGAAATTGATATCATAGTTATCAATACTCTGCGCATAATTAGTTACTTGACTGTAAATTCCTGAACTGAGTGAATAGCTGAAAATATTCTTTATACCACGCTGATCACTGATATAAAATATTTTGTCTTGGCTAATACTATATGGCTTCACATCCTTACTTATGGTGTTCGTAACTCTTTGAAGCACATTTTTAGTTGTATCAAGATTGAAGAAAAACAGGTTGAAGTTTGAACCCACTTGCTCTATATTCTTTTCTTTAACATCCAGCGTATCACTCACACGGTTGGAGCTAAAAACTACCGTATTAGTTTCAGGTATAAATGACGGATCAATATCATCATAAATATCATTTGTTAGCCTTTTTGTTCTATCTCTTCTGGTACTTAATAAGTAAAGATCGTTTCTACCACCAGCAACAGCACTCACTATCAAAAGTCTTCCGTTAGATGAAAACTCCATACTTTTCACTTGTCCCAAACGTCTCAATATTCTAGGTAGCTTACTGTCGGTATTTAGATCATATAGAATCAATTTCATTTGCCCATACTGAGAATGAATAATACCCAGGGTACTTTTATCAGCCCAATCTAAAATTGGTAGGTCATATTCAACCTGTTGACCTATAACACGATATCCACCCCTTAAAACAGTCGTCTCATTTCCAGTTTCCAAATCCTTAATGATGACTACATATCGACCATTGTCATTTTCAGAATATGCAATTTTCGTAGCATCAGGACTTATCTTTACATTGTGATGAAATACGCCTTTTCTGTTTTTTGTACCAGTTAAGGATAAGTCAATCGTTGGATCATCATAACTCTGCATTACCCTTCGATCATTATCAATGTAAAAATTTTGCCATTCGTACATCAATTGATCAAATGACAAGCCCAGGGTTATTGCAAGGCTTTTTTCCTCATTCCGAATGATTCGTGTGTAGTTTAAAATATTAGAAATATTACTCTTCCCATATTTATGAGCTATGAAATTCCACAGTGATTGTCCTGCAAGTGCAGCATTTCTACCTGTTAAACGATTAAATTTTTTGGCTGATTTCTTATTGACTAGTTTTCTAACATAGTCATCCATTTCTATACTCCAGCCCTGAGATACATATAAAGCAGCTCCTGCAATGAACCATTCAGGCAAATTCAGCAGCACAGCACTTTGGAACATATCTTTAAGACTGCCTCCAAACATCATCTCATTAACCATAAGAGCGGACACCTTGGTCAGCAATTCTTCTTTCAACGCAGCTACTGTTCCTGGATTTGCGACTTCTATATAAGGTTTTACGAATTGTGTCTCTCCACCGGGCACAAAAGTTCCGTCACCTATTCCTACATTACTCTGTTGGAGGTCTCCAACAGAATTATATATGAAGACCTTTGTTTTAAAATATGGGGGATACCCTATTAAATCAGTGATCCTGTCAAATTCTTCTTCCAGATACTCATTTATCTCTCTTGCCAGCTTTTCACTACCTTGATAGAAATAAACATCAAAATTATCCGAACTTAAAAACCTCCAATCAAACTCTTTTAACTGGCGTCTATTGCGGCCGAATTTTTCATTTGGTTGTTGCCCATAAATCGTTGGAGAAACGAGCAACAACGTTAAAACAAGAATAAGCTTTGTCCTCATAAATCAATATCAACTTTCACTTTTGATACTGCGCTTCATACCTGGCAATATCTACTTCACTATCTAGTTCTGATTGGTAAACCAAATGACGGGCAAATTGACTCGCGTAAAAAGGTGCTAACGAGACCCCTTTTGCACCTAAGCCATTAAATATACCGACATTTTTATATTTTGGATGCATCCCCAACAAAGGTTTTCTGTCCTTTGTCGCTGGACGTATGCCTGCAGTATGTTCTCTTACCTCGTAATTAACGGTGATCAGTTCTTTTAGTTTGTCTTCTAAAACTTCTTTTGCCTTATTTGTTGGTTCAAGAGTCATATCATAATTATCATAAGTAGACCCAACTCTAAAACGGCTTTCTCCTAATGGTATTACAAAAATTCCACGATTTGCAACCACATCTAAGTTTAGCTTACTTTCTATTTCTAGAATTTCACCTTTCACAGGTGCAAATGGAAGATAACTAAAATAAGGGCTATTTTTCATCTCGACCCCATCGCAAAAGATAATCTTCTCAGCAATGTATTTAGAATAATGTACTTTGGTTTTATCAATCTTTAAATAGCTTAAGTTGAAAGACTCACTTTCTATTTGAATACCATCATTTTTTAGATAATTCAAAACAGAATCAAGGAACTTATTGACGTCTAAATACCCACAATTCTGTAATAACAGTCCCCCTAACGGATCATTAACTCCCGGATAAGCCTTATCAAAAAAAACAGACTTAATGTAGCTAGTATAAGATGGGTCTGAAGACCTTCCTGACCATTCGTTTTGTTCCTCTAAAGATTTAAAAGGTCTATAAATAGGCTTACGAAATAAGAATGAAACTTTAGTATTCTTTTCTAACTGTCCATAATATTCTTCCACATATGGAAATAAGTCATCTGCACGCCATGTTTTAACCATTTTTCTTCCAGTGATGGGATTATACAAACCAGCTGCTACCCGCGAAGAAGAAACCCTGTTATATCGATCAAAAACAACAATTTTTTTGCCCATCTTATGCAAATGTGTTGCAAGAGTAATTCCTGCTAAACCTTGCCCTACAATGATGAAATCTACCTCGCTCATTACTTAGTTAGAAAAATGTATTTTTGGCACTTCAAAATTGCTTAAAAGACACGCATAATTACTATGATTCAAGTTAAGACTTTTGTTTTTAACCCCTTTGCTGAGAATACTTATGTTCTTCATGACGATACAAATGAATGTATTATAATTGACCCAGGATGTTATGAAAACTATGAAAAAAAACAACTCTCAGACTACGTTGAAAACAATGGATTAAAAGTAGTACGACTTTTAAATACTCACTGCCATATAGATCATGTTTTTGGCAATACTTTTATCAAAAATAAATATGGGCTCAAACTGGAAATTCATAAAGATGATGCTGCAACTCTTGGAGCCGTAAAAGCTTATGCACCAAGCTATGGGTTTCAAAATTTTGAGGAATCCACAGCAGAGACTTTTCTGGAAGAGGGTGACATAATTAAATTCGGTAACAGTTCTCTGGAAATTCTTTTCGTTCCCGGTCATGCTCCTGGTCATATAGTATTTTATAACTTGGATCAAAAAATCTGCATCGGTGGTGATGTACTTTTTCTTGAAAGTATCGGCAGAACAGATCTGCCAGGAGGAGATTTTGATACATTAATTAAGAGCATACATAATAAAATGTTCTCTCTCCCTGATGAAACAATAGTTTATTGCGGTCATGGATCTAGTACAACCATTGGCCATGAAAAAGTTTATAACCCTTTTTGTGCCTTAGCTAAATGACCATAAAACAACATATACCCAATGCAATAACCTCTGCCAACTTACTTTGCGGATGTGTCGGCATTATGTACACCTTTACGGGAAGAATTGAGTATGCTGTTTATTGTATATGGGCTGCTTTGATTCTAGACTTTTTAGATGGATTCACAGCTAGAATGCTTGGTGTTAGCTCACCAATAGGTAAAGAACTAGACAGTTTAGCGGATATGGTGACATTTGGTGTATTACCTGCAACAATGCTTTTCCAATTTTTGGAAAACATACAAAATGGCCCTATTTCATATTTGGCGTTCACAGTTGCAATTTTCTCAGGCTTAAGGCTTGCTAAATTCAATATTGATGAAAGTCAAAGCCATGCATTCATCGGCATGCCAACTCCAGCAAATGCCTTGTTCATCTCATCATTAGTATTTATCCTACCCGTTTATCCATTTCTAAACTCAATAGGCATTTTGATACCATTAGTGGTCATATGTTCAGTGTGGCTTGTGGCGCCAATTGAGCTTCTTGCTCTTAAATTTAATTCCTACAAACTAGTTGAGAACAAGGCAAAGTATATGTTTATAGTACTTTGCTTGGTACTAGCAATTTCATTCAAAGTATTAGCTATACCTTTGATAATACTATCTTATCTGTTAGTATCAATTATCAATAATATTGCTTTAAAGTAAACGTTTCTGCTTTTTTGATTGTTACTAATAGTTGTAAAAGTCCATTTAAGTATATGATCCGCATTCTGCTGATTTCAGCTTTCCTTTTTTCATATTCAACTCAGCTAATAGCTCAATCCGTTTTGGCGGAAGGCAGCTGGTTTAAAATGAGAATTGAAGATCGAGGAGTTTACAAACTTTCCTATCAATACTTAAAAGATGCTGGTGTACCTTTAGATAATATTAACCCTAGAACCATCAAGATTTTTGGTTATGGTGCTGATGTAGTTCCACAAGCAAACGATATTCCCAGGTCTTACGATCCGGAAGAAATTGCGATTCATATATCAGGAGAAGATGATCAAGTATTCAATACAAATGACTATGTTCTTTTTTATGCCCAAGACGGAGATGACTATGGATATGTAAATGGTCAGCTTAATTATAAACACAATATCTACTCAGATGAAAATTACTATTTCATAACTTATGGTGGATCAGAGGGAAGAAGAATTGAGTCATTAGCAAATATTGAGGGTTCCTTCCCACTAGTTTCGACATTTGATGACTTTGCATACTTTGAGGAAGAGAATCATAATCTTTTAACCTCCGGTCGCGAATGGTATTCAAGAAGATATAATACCACCACTTCTGAAGAGTTCAATTTTAATTTTGACAACCTTGTTTCGGGTTCTGATATTCAATTATCCGTAGCGGTAATGGCTCAAGCATTCCAGGAATCTAGTTTTGATATTTCAATTAATAATAATAGCGTTGGCAATATGCCTGTCCAACCAGTTTTAGATTTCAATTTGAGACAATACAGGTATAGAATCAAAGGGTATGAATCCTTTGATAAGTTTTCAGCACAAGTGGGCGGGGCATCCAACATCGTTAGAATAGGTATTGATTACCGGAAGAATCCCACACAGTCAGTTGGTTTTTTGAATTATTTAATGGTTGAGGTCAAAAGGAATTTGGCTTTCTCACAGGATCAAATGATTTGGAGGTCTGTAGAAAGTGTTGATAACCCTAACTCTACTTTTCGAATTACAAATACGAATCAGAACTCTAAGATTTGGAATATATCAGATGCTAAAACACCTGAAGAGCAACGCTTTGAATTATCAGGATCGATCATCGAATTTAACGCAGAGAGCTCCACAGTTCAGGAGTATATCATTTTTGATACACAATTAAGTAAAACTCCTGCCAGCGTTATACCGCTTGCGAATCAAAACCTGAAGTCCCTGACTGATGTAGAATTCTTAATAGTTTCACATCAAGAATTTCTTTCTGAAGCTAGTCGTTTGGCAAATTTTAGAATGAACAATGATAACCTTTCCAGTAAGGCTGTAGAATTAAGTAAAGTTTACAATGAGTTTTCAGGAGGTAGACAAGATGTTTCGGCAATTAGGGATTTGGCCAAATACCTTTATGATAATGGCAAATTAAAGTACTTGCTGTTAATGGGTCGTGGATCATATGACTACAAGGATAACATCAATAATAATACTAACTACGTTCCTATTTATGAATCAAGAAACTCTTTAGATCCATTAGATACGTATGCTTCTGATGATTACTATGGTTTTTTGGAAAATAACGAAGGTGAGTGGGAGGAAAGTAGTTCTGGGAGCCACACTATGGATATAGGAGTGGGAAGAATCCCGGCAACGACCTTGGAAGAGGCTAAAATTGTAGTGGATAAGATTATAAACTATACCACCAATCCTCAAGCTATAGGCCGTTGGAGAAATGATGTTGTTTTTGTAGCAGATGACGGGGATTTTAATCTTCATCAAAGGCAAGCTAATGAATTAACGGTTTTTGTTGACACCACATATTCAGCTTTTCAATCAGATAAATTTTACCTCGACAACTTTCCTCAAATTTCTCAACCAAGCGGAGAAATATCACCCGCAGCAAGTGAACACTTAGATGATGTAGTTAATGCAGGAGCACTTATTGTTAATTTTACCGGTCATGGTGGCGAAACTGGCTGGATGCAAGAACAAGTGTTGGATATAGTTCAAATACAAAATTGGAATAACTATAACCGTCTTCCTCTTTTCGTTACTGCTACATGCGAATTTGGCAGACATGATGATCCCAAAAGAGTTTCAGCAGGTGAGTTGGTCGTCACTAGTGACAAAGGAGGAGGGGTAGCTATTGTCAGTACATGCCGGCCAGTAAGCTCAGCTTCCAATTTTGATCTGAATAAAGCCTTTTATGAAGTGGTATATCAGCAAGAAAATGGGCAATACTTACGGTTGGGAGATATATTTCGCTTGACAAAGAATAATGATAATGCCAACAAAATAGGAAATAGAAATTTTGCACTCCTCGGTGATCCTACCATTAGACTGGCTTACCCAGAAAATAATATATCAATCACACAAATAAATGGAAGCGAGTCCAAATCCGACACACTAAAAGCTTTGAGTAAGGTTAAGTTATCAGGAGAAATAAGAGACTTTAATAACACGTTCGATTCCAATTTTGACGGGGTAGTTGAATTTAAAATTCACGATAAGGAGGTTTTTAAAACCACTTTAGGAAATGAAAGTGCTCCTTTTACTTATAAATCCAAAGAAAATTTAATATTTAGTGGATCATCAACTGTTACCCAAGGCCAATTTGATATTGAATTTATAGTTCCAAAAAACATCTCATATGAAATAGGCACTGGAAAAATAAATATGTATGCTTATGACGGACTAAAAGATGCCAATGGATCAGACATAGAAATAAAAGTCGGGGGAGCCGAAGTAAATCCTCCAGAAGATAATGAAGGTCCTGATATTAAATTATTTATTGGTGATACATTGAATACATCACTTAATCAAGTCAGTCATAATACTAACCTTGTCGTAATATTATCTGATCATAGTGGAATCAATCTTTCTTCATTTGGTGTGGCTAATAATATAACAGCCACACTAGATGATAAGCAGACTTTTATTTTAAATGATCATTATGAAGCTTTTAAAGACACTTATCAAAAAGGTATGATTACTTTTCCTTTAGAAGATTTGACTATGGGGAAACATGTTGTAAGTGTAAAAGCTTGGGACACATACAACAACTCCTCAGAATCTAATATTGAATTCATTGTAGCGGATCCAAATTCCATTGTGATATATGATATTGCTAATATTCCCAATCCATTCTCCAACAGTACAATATTTGAAATTAGCCATAATAGAGCTGGAGAAAATCTATCAATTGATTTGGAGGTGATATCACCCATTGCAGGGTCGGTAATTCAATATCAAATTGAAATAGAAAATAGCCCGTCAGATGTTAGATTCTTTGAATGGGATGGCCGTTCATCAACAGGCGAAAAATTATTGCCCGGCATATACATTTACAAGGTTGGATTACGTTCTATTCGAGATGGTGCAAAAAATCAAGCATATAAAAGACTAATGCTGATTAATTAGTATTTTTGTAAGCTTACAATAGTTTCTATATGAGAGGTTTAGTAATTCTAGTCGTAATACTTTTTTCATCCAACCTATATACTTGGGCTCAAGGGGGTAATCCAGTGACTAATCCAACAACTCTAAGTGGTGCCGATTCTTCAAGAAGAGTCATCACTACGGCAGTACCTTTTTTAACTATTACACCAGATGCCAGAGCTGGGGGAATGGGAGATGTAGGAGCAGCTACCAGCCCTGATGCAAACGCTGCATATTGGAATCCTGCAAAACTCGCTTTTATAGAAAATGATATTGGCTTTTCGTTCTCATATACACCATGGCTAGGAAAAATTATAAATGACATGTCCATCGTTTATCTGGCAGGGTATTACAAATTCACAAAAGAACAAGCCGTTTCTTTTTCAATGAAGTATTTTGACCTAGGTGAAATTATCTTTAGAGAAGACCAGAATGATGAAGGAGTTCTTTTTAATCCACGTGAATTTGCTTTCGATGCAACATACAGTAGAATGCTCTCACAAAAGCTAGGCGTTGGGATCACTGCTCGCTACATCCACTCCAACTTAACAGGAAACTTTACTTCATCCAATATTAATAATGGTACGGAAGCACGTCCAGGAAACAGCGTAGCCGCGGATGTGGGTGTCTATTATAATAATGACTTATTGTCTAGTGGTGCAAATTCTAATCTTGCATTAGCTGCGGTAATAACCAACATTGGCTCTAAACTTACTTACTCAGATGAAAATAATAGAGATTTCATCCCTACTAATCTTAGGTTAGGTTCTGCTTTCACGACTAATTTAGACCCATACAACAAGATCACTTTTGGATTAGATTTCAATAAGCTTCTAGTACCAAGTCCACAATTTGATAATAGTGAAGATGACAAATCCCTTTTGAGTGGGGTTTTTGGTTCATTTGGTGATGCGGAAGGTGGTGGTAGCGAAGAGTTAAAAGAAATAACATTATCTGCCGGTGCAGAATATTGGTACAACGATACTTTTGCCGCTCGTGTTGGCTATTTTTATGAAGATGAGGATAAAGGAGACAGAAAATATCTTACTATGGGTTTAGGCTTTAGATATAATGTTTTTGGAATTGACTTTGCATATCTAATTCCAAATGAAAGAACTCATCCGTTAGCAGAAACGCTGCGTTTCACACTTCTATTCAACTTTGATAAAGACAGTAAAGAAGAGGAATCTGTGACTGATTAGTCCTTATGCTCAATAGATCCGTATCGCCTGTAGCTTTTAGTTCTCCATCGATTAGCTTTAGGCAGCCCGAAACAAAAATCCTCTCGAATAACATTACGGTACATTCATTCTTGGATAATAAATTCGAAACTGTAAAACTCGAATTCATTTTTCCTAATGCTGGAAGTATTTGCGACAAAAAAGCAGGTATAAATCTTCTTGTTGCTAAATGTTTACAATCGGGAACCAAGAGTTTCTCAGCCACAGAGATATCATCCATGATTGCTCAAGCTGGAGCATTTATAGAGGTGTCTCCTTCATTTGACCACAGTACTTTAACATTGTATTGCATTAGACGTCATCTAAAAAAACTTCTTCCTGTTGTTAAGGAGATCCTTCAAAATCCTACCTTCCCAATTGATGAGGTAAACAGACAAATTGTAATTGCAAAAACCAATCTTCAAACTCAGTTAAAAAAGAGTAGTATTCTTGCTTCAAGAGAACTAAGGAAACAATTATTCCCTTCATCACCCTACGGTAGGTCTCCCTCAATAGATGACTTGAATAATATTGAGCAACAGAATCTACTTCAGCATTATCAAGATTGGTACGGTTATTTAGAAATTATAGCATCTGGTAACATTACTGAAGACTTACTAGTTGATATTGATAAAAATTTTTCAAAAGTATCATCCAGCCATACTGCATTTTCTTATCCCACTGATCGAACTAAAAATAGGGTAAATGATAGGCATATTGCTATTGAAAATTCGGTACAATCTTCGATTCGTATAGGTAAAGAGGTATCTGGTAAAAATAGCGATGACTTCAATAGTTTGTTTGTTTCAAATCATTTGTTAGGAGGTTTTTTTGGTTCGAGGCTTATGAAAAACCTTCGGGAAGATAAAGGCCTGACTTATGGTGTTTATTCGAGCGTTATTGACCTCAAACATGGTGCATACATTGTAATTGGCTGTGATGTCAAAGCTGATCAGAAGGAGCTTGCTATTACCGAAATCACTAGAGAGCTTGATAAGCTAAAGACATCGAAGATAAACGATGGTGAACTAAGTATAGTCAAAAATCATTTACTCGGTTCTATTCAAAATGACCTGAGCTCATTAAATGCTTTATCAAGTAAGTTTAAAAATATTCATTATCAAGGGTTGAGTTATGATTACTATGATGATTTAATTAAAACAATCAAGACTATAACACCTAGTGCTGTACGCGATATAGCAAATAAATATCTTTCTGAAGAGAATTTTTCTAAAGTGATTGTGGGAGGCTAGATTTCACAGTCTAGTTTAATGATTCTTCATCTAATGATGAGATTCATAAAACGAAAAAACCCTCAGTGATTTACTGAGGGTTTAGAGCTAGCTTTGATAGCTAAATAAAAACTGGCAACGAC
>CANMSE010000009.1 GCA_947500555.1 uncultured Fulvivirga sp.
ATCGAAGCCTCATTCAAGGTTAAGTTCGTGCTGCTGTTGGTACATACGCTAATCGCTACATCGTTAGCAGTAGGTAAAGGATCGGCTGTAACAACTATCTCTGCTACATCTTCACAGGTCCCATCTTGAACCTGAACAAAAAAGGTGATGTCGGCACTGATCGTTACATCGGTCGGATCACCCACCGCACTTGTCAAACCCGCATCGGTAAAGTAGGTGTAGGTAATGCCTGCTCCTCCATTGATCGAAGCCTCATTCAAGGTTAAGTTCGTGCTGCTGTTGGTACATACGCTAATCGCTACATCGTTAGCAGTAGGTAAGTTTAAAACCGTGATCGTCACACTTCCATTCATCTGAACTGGTGTACAATCACCTTGTTCTGCTCTAACAGTTATCTCATCACCATTTACTAGTGTTAAATCTGCATCAGCAATTAGTATTGATATACCAGAACCTGTTCCTATTTCAGCTATTGATGTAGGATTATTATTTTGAAATACTCTGTAAACAACATCCGGTTCGGGTGCGATCGCTAGATCAGTATCATTTAAGTTAATAGTTACATCTTCATTATCACAAATAGTTTGTGTAAATGGAGCTTGAATATCATAGATGTTTGGAGTCGGATCATTTACAGTAAAAGGACCAAAAACCTCTGAACATCCGGTCGTGAAATCATCTGATATTGTTAATGTATAATCTCCGCCAGCCAGACCCGTAATATTTTGATTTGTAGATGTGAAACTCCCAGGACCAGACCACACAAAAGAAAACGGACCTGTACCTCCCGAAAATGAAACTGTGATGGATCCATTTGTAAAGCCAACACGACATGTAGAATTATCAGAAATGATAGGAGCTGCATCTAACGTAATTTCGGATGGCTCCGTAATGATCAGACCAGTCACCGATCTCACATTAAAGGGAGCTGGATCACTTGAAGTCACCCTCACTCTATATTCGGAACCGGCTCCAATACCAGCCTCTAAAGATGGATTATCATTGGCCCTGATACCGAAAGTCTCCCAACCTGGTTGATAAACAACTGACCCTGTGGCTACGCTTATGGCAGAATTTAGTACTACGGTTGTTTCAGAAGTATTACTTATTGTGGCAATTGGAATTTCCGAACCCCTAAATAAAAAAAACTCTACAGTGAAAGTTGGTGCACCTGTAGATATATTTAAAGTTATCTCTCCGTCACCACCATCAAAACAACTAACATTTTGAGAAACACTTGCATTAATATCTAATTGTGCAGAAACCTTCCCAGTAATAATGAAAAGTAGTACTAAAAAAGTCAGTTTTATTATCCTTTTCATAGTTTAAAAAATTAACCCTCCTATTTGACGAAATTGACAAAGGCCAGAGCGTTCTTCAAACTCTATCAATACTTTATAAATACTTCCTTTTTCAAGGTTGGACAATATAATTTCATTACTCGTATGAGTTTTCTTTTCTATAGAAACATATTCACCTTCTTTCCAGACGTAAAATTCTGCAATATAAGACTCAGAATTATTGGAAACATTTACGATAATTTGATTTTGAACATGATCAATTTTAGCTGTAATATTTGAATTACACCCATCTTGAGCATTGAGCGCAAAATTGACGGTGATAAAAAAAACCAAACTAAGAAATCTTATCATAGAAATGGATTGAAAAACAAGTATATATATAGTCTAAAAAATCTAAGTAACCGCCACTTAAAAAAATTGCATTTTTTGGATAATGCATCAAGCAACAAATATGTGTGATTATTTGCACATTTCAAATCAAAACGACCTGTAATGCGTCATTTTAGAGATTCAAGTAATATTTCTAAAGAAAAACCACTTTTTTGACTCGTCAAAAAGAAGGAAATTAGACATTTTTTCAGAACGTACAGAAAAAGTTAGTACTTTTTATTCAGCACTTCGCTCAATACAATAGCATTTCGAGCCGATTCTGGATCTCTCAACAATTTAGCAATTTCGCTTTCTTCTTCTTCCAAGTCTTCCTCTGAATAGTGTTCAAAATGCTGAAAATTCCCCGTATGTCTATCGTCTGAATGTTCCTTACTTTGATAAGCTTCTGAAGCTCTTATTGACTCTTCATAAACTCGTTTAATTTCATCATCATCACGAGTATCGAAATATTGTTCCTCTTTTACAGTTTCAACTTTAGGCTCTGGCTGTTTTTCTTCGGTAAATTCTCTCAGTAACTCTTCAAAAGTCAATTGTTTTTCAGACCCCTGATCCTCTTGTGGTTCCTGGCGTTGTCTTACTTTCTTCAAAGGAGCTTGCTTCTTTTTCTTCAATGCTCTGGAGACTATAGCAAAGAGAACGAAGATTATATAGAGTACAATTTGAATATCATCCATGGTATGACAAATTTATCAATATTAATTATAATTTTGTTTCCCTTTCTTCATTCTAAGAATAGATTTTGGAGAGTGCTAGAACTTCTTAAGAACTTCCACTTCTGAGAGTTCTAATTTTTGTTGAATTTTTTAGTCTAACAAATATTTAATGCAGCTATCTAAGCTTGAGATTAAAGGTTTCAAAAGTTTTGGAGACAGAATAGTTATAAATTTCGATGAAGGTATTACTGGAATAGTAGGCCCTAACGGGTGTGGCAAGTCCAACATCGTAGATTCTATTCGTTGGGTTTTGGGTGAGCAAAGTAGTAAGACGCTTCGTTCCGAGAAAATGGAAAATGTCATCTTTAATGGTACCAAAAAACGAAAGCCAACGCAGCTTGCTGAAGTATCACTGACATTTAACAATACAAAAAATCTACTACCTACAGAGTACTCACAAATCACAATCACTAGACGTTATTATAGATCAGGTGAAAGCGAGTATCTTTTAAATGGTGTTACCTGTCGATTAAAAGATATCACCAACTTATTTCTTGATACTGGAATAGCCTCTAATAGCTACTCTATTATTGAGCTCAAAATGGTAGATGATCTTTTAAATGACAAAGACAATTCCAGAAGAGGCCTTTTCGAAGAAGCTGCCGGAATCTCGAAATTCAAAAAAAGAAAAAAAGAGACCTTAAAAAAGCTATCTGATACCGATGCTGACCTGGAACGTGTGGAAGATCTTCTCTATGAAATTGAGAAGAACATGAAGTCTTTAGAACGACAGGCTAAACAAACAGAAAAGTATTATAAACTAAAAGAGGAATATAAAATTCTGAGTATTCAGCTTGCTAAACTCACCGTAAAAAAGTCATCGGAATTATATAATTCTTTGACTAGGCAAATAGAAGCTGAAAACGATAAAAAGATTAACTTAAATAAGCAAGTAAAGGAAAAAGAAGCTGAACTGGAGAAGGCAAAGGCCGACTTAGTACTGAAAGAAAAAGCTCTAAGCTCCAGACAAAAAGCACTCAATGACCATGTCAATAAGATAAGGCAGTATGAAAGTGAAAAAAAGATAAAGAATGAACGCCTTAGATTTTTAAATGATAAATCTGAAAACCTAAGAGATCAGATACAACAAGATAGAAAAAGTAATGAACGCGCTGCTTTCAGTATTGACAGCCTTACTCATGAAAAAAGTACTGCAGCAAAACTACTTTCTGAAATAGAGCAAAAGGTAGCTATTCTTAAAGAGGATTATGAAAATCAAAAAGGCAAAACCAATAGAATACAGGAAGAGCAAGAGACTTTAAGAAAGATTCAAAAGAGTAAACAAGAAGAAGTTTACCAATTAAAAAAATCTGTTGAAATCAAAGAATTACAGCTATCGTCTTTAAAACAAGAACTTGAAAAAACCTCCTCAGATACAAGTGAGCAAAATGCCAGCCTTTTACAATTCGATAAGAAAGTAAATATTCTCAATGAAGAACTGAGCGTTAAAAACAAGGAGCTTTCTGCAAAAAAAGCAGCCCAAAATGAGCTTGATAACAGAATAGAATCCACTGAAAAAACGATCTCGGTAATTCGCGAAGAGCTCACTCAAACAAATAGAAAACTAGACGCTCGTCAAAACGAATTTAACCTTACAAAGTCTTTGGTGGAGAACCTGGAAGGTTTTCCGGAAGCAATCAAATTCCTAAAGAAGAAAACCAGTTGGAAAAAGAATGCACCTCTCCTTTCTGATATTTTGACTTGTAATGAAGAATATAGGGTGACAGTAGAAAATTACCTGGAACCTTATTTGAACTACTACATAGTAGAAAAGGAATCAGACGCATATGAGGCGATAAATATTCTGAGCGATGCAGCAAAAGGTAAAGCAAATTTTTTCATTTTAGATTCTTTTGAGACCTTCTCTCCTACTGATACAACAATTTACGATAGTGCATTTCCTGTAACGGAAATAATGGAATATGATGCCAAGTATAAAAAATTGATGGCGTACATATTAGACAATGTCTACATATTCGAAGGAGAATATAAGAATATACCTAAAGACGACAACAATACATTCATTACAAAAAATGGCAAAGTAACTAGAAGACGTTTCAGCTTAACCGGGGGCTCTGTTGGTCTTTTTGAAGGAAAAAAAATTGGGAGGGCAAAAAACCTGGAAAAGCTGGAAAAAGAGATTAAACAGCTTTCAAAAAAATTGACTGAAGTTGAACAGAGTTTAGCTGAAAAACTAAAAGAACTAGAAACCCTTAAGTCCAATTCTACTCGTGAAGAAATTGAAGAAATGCAATTGGCAATTTCTCAGGTTAACGAAGAGTATATTTCTATCAAAACAAAGCAAGAACAATTTTCTCAGATGCTGTCTGACGCTGATATGCGTAAAGAAGATATTATCAGCAAAATTGACGAACTATCAACTAGTATAGCAGAAAACAGGCCTAAGGCCGAAAGAGAAGAAAAAGACTTAAACCAGTCTGAATCTAAATTATCTGAATTGACTGCCGAATTAAACGAAGAAACGGAACTACTAAGCCAGAAATCTTCTGCATTTAATGAGCAAAATATATTCTTTCATCAGCAAGATAACCGCGTAAAAAGTGTAGAACAAGAAATTGGTTATAAGCAAGATGCCTTCAATTCGAGTAAAGATCGTATTGAAAAAAATCAAGAAGAACTGACGTCAACGGAAGCTGAAATAAAATCTTTACTTGAAAAGAATGAAAGCAACGATGATGAGTTGGTAGCAATGTATGAAGAACGTGAGAATATTGAGAAAGGAGTCAACGAAGCTGAAAAGGAATATTACAGTGTTAGGGGCAGCATTGATGAGGTAGACAAAACTGAACGTGAAATACAAAGAAGCAGAGAAAGTGTAGATGCCATAATTATGGAACTTCAAAATAAGCTCAATGAAACTAAGCTGGAGTTAAGTTCCGTAAAAGAGCGGTTAAATGTTGAATTTAGTATAGATCTGGATGAAGTTTTGGAAGAGAGTGATGATGAAGGTCAGGAACAAAATGAGGAAAAACTAAAAGAGGAAGTCACCAGAATTAAAGATAAGTTGGAGAGAATGGGCCCTATAAACCCTATGGCAATGGAGGCTTATAATGAAATAAAAGAACGCAATGACTTCATAACGGAACAAAGAGAAGATCTGTTCAAAGCCAAAGATTCTTTACTCTCTACTATTGAAGAAATTGATGCAGTGGCGAAAGAAACTTTCCTTGAGGCTTATGACAAAATAAAAGAAAATTTTGTCAAAGTATTTAGAAGCCTGTTTACTGAAGAAGATGATTGCGACCTGCGCCTGAGTGACCCTGAAAACCCATTAGAATCCAGTATTGATATTATAGCTAAGCCTAAAGGGAAACGACCTCTTACCATTAACCAGCTATCGGGTGGAGAAAAGACATTGACAGCTACTTCCTTACTGTTTGCCATCTATCTCATAAAACCTGCGCCTTTCTGTATCTTTGATGAAGTGGACGCACCATTAGATGATGCAAATATTGATAAGTTCAATAATATCATTAAGACCTTTTCAAAAGATTCTCAATTTATAATTGTAACACACAATAAACGTACAATGGCAAGCACGGATATTATTTACGGTATTACAATGATAGAGCAAGGTGTAAGCCGGGTTGTACCAGTAGATTTAAGAGAGTTGGCTAACACCTGATTACCTATTTACTCTTGATATATTGTCGCAAATGATCCCGGTCGCCATAGCAACATTTAAAGACTCTGTATTCCCAGCTCCCTTAATTGTTACTTTATAATCAATCAGTTCTTCCAAGCTCTTGCTAATTCCATTTGCCTCATTACCGACCACAAGAATGCCCGCTTTGGGAAATTCAGTGCTATGGATATTCATTCCATCCATAAAGGCTCCATACTTTGGAAGCTGAGTTTGACTTAAGACCTTATCGAGATTTTCATAATAGACATTAACCCTGGTAAAAGAACCTTTTGACGAGGAAATGACTTTGGGATTATATAAATCAGCCGTACCCGGTGATGCCACAATAGTAGCTATTCCATACCAATCAGCAAGTCTAATGATGGTTCCCAGATTTCCTGGATCATTTACATCATCAAGTACGAGTGAAAAATGATCTTTTGGAAAATTTTCAAACTCATCGACTTTCATTTGAACCACCGCTAGTGCAGAATCATTGGACTTGTAAGTACCTATACTTTCAAGTAATTCTTGCTTCACCGCCTGCCTTTCACCCTCAAAATCAATAGTGTTGTTTTGAAAAAAAGTATCAGTACCCAATAACATCTTTACTTCATAATCGGAGTTTATTACCTCAATCACACTCTTAGTTCCTTCAACAACAAATAATTGCTCAACTTTACGCTGTTTTTTAATTTGAAGTGATTTGATGAACTTCGCTGTTGATTTCGAGATCATAATTTTTTACTCATATTGAGGCGTTTTAAAAAGCTACCTTCCATTTTTTTGGCCACCATACTACTCTCAGGATGTCTTGGATCTAAATACCTGAAAGAAGATGAAAATCTATTATATAAACAAAGAGTTAAAGTTGCCAAAAGTATAGATAAAGAAGAGTTGGAACAACTCTATGTTCAACAACCTAATCGACAATTTCCGATTATTCCATTTGCCCCCTATGTATGGTTTTATTATTGGGGTTTGAAGTCTTATGATATAGGTGCTTATGAAAACAAGAAGGAAGAAATAAGCAAAAAGTATGATGCTAAAATTAAAAAATACAAGGATAAAGAATCAAAAGTCAATAGGTTAAAAAGGAGGAAAACCAGGAAACTAGCTAAGATAATTAAGACAATTGAGGAAGGAAATACCATGATGCGCTGGGGAGAGCCTGTTGCTGTATATGATTCATCATTGACGCGGGCCACTACAGATCGTTTTGACCTTTACCTCGATTCAAAAGGTTATTTTCACTCAGACATATCACACAAAACTACACAATCAGGCAAACGTGTCACCTCTATATTTGATATTGATACAGGGCCTGCTTACAAGATAGATACATTGTTCCTTCAGACAGGAGATTCAGCTATCACCGAACTTATTAATTCCAGTAATAAAGAAAGCCTATTAAAGGTTGGAGAAAACTACGAGCAAGCCAACCTAACCAAGGAGCGTGAGCGCATTGACCTCTTATTAAAGGACAACGGCTATTTCGATTTTAGTCGTCAATATATTCAATTTGAAGTTGATACAGCATTTCTAGGTTCTCATCAGGTTGCCGTAAAAACTCTGATAAACAAGCCCGCAAAAAGAGGTGCTCATAATGTATTTAGGGTGGACTCCATAAATTTCACTACAGATGCTAATGTCCAGCTAATTCCCGATTCATTGAGAAAAGTGGTAGAATACAAGGGTATCAACTATCGATACTTCGACAAGAAATACAATAAGAAAGTACTAAGCAGACGTGTTTTCATTGAAAAAGATTGCCTTTATAGCAAGAGCAATACATTTAATACGCAGAGGCAGCTAGGCAACCTCGATCATTTTAGATTTATCAATATTAACTATGACTCGGTAGGTGGTAAGTTAATTGCAAACATATTCACTTCACCATTGAGCAGGTATCAATGGACGAATGAAATTGGTGTGAATGTTACACAAGGCTATCCCGGCCCTTTTTATAATATATCTTTCAAGAAACGAAACATCTTTCAGGGACTAGAGATTTTCGAGATGAATGGGCGAATAGGAATTGAGGGTGTTACTTCCGCCAATAATCCTGATGATGTTTTTACAAGCATAGAAGCAGGTGTTAATGCAACCTTGACATTTCCTCAATTCGTTTTACCAATTAGCAATCGCTTAAAAGAACGGCTAGGTCAGGTCAACCCCAAAACGAGACTATTGGCAGGTTATACCTATACAGAAAGACCTGAGTATATTAGAAAAAACACCAATTTTTCTAATACTTATAGTTGGCAGAATGCTCGTAATACATTCTATCAGGTGACTTTAACAGATATAAGTTTGATCGAATCAGACATTACAAGCGAAGCATTTCAAAATCAGCTAGAAGAACTCGATCAGAATGGGAATAGATTGATTAACACTTTCAGGCCTTCTTTTGTAACCAGTATGAGTGCCAATGCTACCTGGAATTTTAATAGCTATGGAATTAATTTTTCTAATTCTTCATTCTTGAGAGTATTTCTGGAAAGTGGAGGGACTACCTTAAACTTTATCGATACCAGGTTTCTTGAAAATGAAGCACTAGAATTTTATAAGTTCTATAAAATAAACGTTGACTATCGAAAGGTAAATCCAATTAATAAAAACTCAACATTGGCCTATAGAGTTAATGCAGGTTACGCACGCCCGTACGGTGATAACCAAATCCTTCCTTATGAAAAGTATTTTTTTGCTGGAGGTAGTAACGGAATAAGAGCTTGGAGGCCGAGACGCCTTGGACCTGGATCTTATGTGCCCATAGATTCCGCCACGAATACGGTAGACTATAGTATTGAACAGACAGGAGAAATATTATTTGAAGGTAGTATTGAATTAAGGAAGAACCTGTTTGGCTTTATTGACTATGCTTTTTTTGTAGATTTTGGGAACACTTGGACAATTCGTGAAGACGAATCAAGACCTGGGGCGCAATTTCAGGTGGAAAACTTTTTACAGGAGCTTGCTATAGGTGGTGGTGTCGGTCTGCGTTTTGACTTTTCTTTTCTGGTATTAAGACTAGATGCAGGACTAAAAGTATACGATCCTGCCAGACCTAATGGGAAACGATTCATTCTTCAGGATGGCTTTTATGATGCTCCCTTTACACGAGAGGCTACAGAACCAATCATATTCAATATCGGAATTGGTTATCCTTTTTAGAACTAATAGTTCAAGAGCTCTTCGAGAACCTGTCTTACTTTTTCAGGGTTTGGTAACATCTGTTTCTCTAAATCAACATTTAAAGGAATTGCCGGTAGGTTTGCGGCACCTAGTGTTTTAACAGGAGCATCTAACGACTCAAAACATAATGATGCAATACGGCCTGCTAAAGACTCTGCAAATGAATTCAGCAAAGGTTCTTCAGTAAGAACTAAAGCTCTATTATGTTTCTCAACGCTTCCTTTAATGGCATCCCAATCTAATGGATTCAAAGTTCTTAGATCTAAAATTTCAATTTGACCTTCAAAGTTTTTCGTTGCCGCTTTAGCCCAATGAACACCCATTCCGTATGTGATGATCACAGCACTTGCTGCACTCTCAACATAGTTGGTATCTGCTTCCTGTACTATATTCGCTTTACCAAGAGGAATTATATATTCACTATCAGGTTCGATTGTCTTAGCATCTGCAGTACCGGGTACTTTCGACCAATAAAGACCTTTATGTTCTAGCATAACGACCGGGTTAGGGTCATAGAAAGCTGCTTTCATAAGGCCTTTAATATCAGCGGCATTACTCGGGTAAACGACTTTTATTCCCCGAATGGTAAGCAGTGTAGATTCTATACTTCCCGAATGATATGGACCCCCTCCTCCATAGGCGCCTATTGGTACTCGGATTAATGATTGTATAGGGAATTTACCATTAGATAAGTAGCAGCTTTTGGAAAGCTCTTCTACTAATTGATTCATTCCTGGCCATATATAATCAGCAAATTGAATTTCAACAATCGCCTTGGCTCCAACAGCCGACATACCAGCTGTAGACCCAACTATATATGCTTCCTGAATAGGTGTATTGAAAATACGCTCATCTCCAAATTTTTGAGCTAACGTGGCAGCCTCACGAAATACACCCCCCAACGTTCCTCCAACATCTTGTCCATAGAAGAGCGCTTCTGGATGTTGCCTCAGGATATCTTCGACAGCATGCAGAGCAGCATCGACCATGACCACTTTTTCAGCACCTTTTGGAGATCGGTTTCCTCTCTCCTCAAGCACTGGAGTATCAGCAAATTCATGCTTATCAAAAGAATCCAATACGGGATCATCTGAATTTAAAGCATAGTCATAATCCTTCGCAACAAGTTCTTTAGCTAAAGCTTCTAATGATTTTAGTTCCTTGTTTGATATGCCGATACCCTTTAAGTATTTTGTGAATTTCACAAAAGGGTCGTCTTTCGAATGAAGTTTTAAATCCTTGTCACCGCGATACCATTCTTTTCTCACGCCTGAAGTATGATGACCGAGTAAAGGACATTTGGCGTGAACAAGTATAGGCCCCTTTCTATTCCTTACATGGCTAAAGGCTTTGGCTAACCCATTGTAGGAATCAACAAAATCAGACCCGTCTACACGCATACGCGACATTCCTACAAAACCACTGGCAAAATCATATGCATCCATCGCTCTCATTTCAGCACCAGTAGCCGAAATACCCCAATCATTATCTTGTACCAGGTAGACTATTGGCATTTTTTTTAACACTGCCATTTGAAAAGCCTCAGAAACCTCTCCTTCTGTTACACAGCCATCACCCAACGAACATAGAACCACAGGTTTTTCTTTAGTGTCATTTAATTTCTGACCCTCCAAATACTTAATAGCGTGAGCCATACCTGTTGCAGGTATGGCTTGCATTCCTGTAGCAGAACTCTGATGTGGAATAGTTGGAAAACCATCTCTATTCAAAGATGGATGAGAATAATAAGTTCTACCACCTGAAAATGGGTCATCGGCCTTTGCCATCAGTTGCATCATCAACTCATATGGCTGCATACCAATGCCAAGTAGCATTGACTCGTCTCTGTAATAGGGTGCTGCAAAATCAAAAGGTTCTAGGAGCATTCCAGCTGCAAGTTGAATGGCTTCGTGACCTCGAGAGGTGCTGTGAACATACTTGCTACAGATTTCTTTGTTCTCATCATACAATTCTGCCATTCTCTTAGCAGTACACATCAATTGATATGCTTTTAAAAGTATTTCTCGATCAATATCAGAACTTTTCTGCACTTGCTTTTTAACGGGAGACTTGGCCTCTGCTACCTTAGACATACTATCCTTTTACATTTTTTGCAATCGATTGTGAAGTTAAAGAATTTGAAAAAACAAGTCGGGCTCAAAGAGATTAAAATATGAAGCGATTCAATACTTTTGCTTACATGGTTTCAAAAGAAACAATAACAGAGTGGTTTAAGGAATTACAGGATACTATTTGTCAACAAATAGAATTGGCTGATACAAGTGGTAAGTTCAAGCAAGATCTCTGGGAGCGTAAGGAAGGTGGAGGTGGCAGAACACGCATACTCAGCTCGGGTACTATAATTGAAAAAGGTGGAGTCAATTTCTCTGCAGTCCACGGCAATTTAGCTGAAAATATTTCCAAGGCACTTGGCCTCCCACAATCCGATTTTTACGCTACAGGTGTATCTATTGTTATGCATCCAGTAAATCCTATGGTTCCCATTATTCATATGAACGTACGCTACTTCGAAACCAGTGATGAAAAGGGAAACAACACCTGGTGGTTTGGTGGCGGTATTGATTTAACCCCTCACTATGTGGATAAAGAAGATGCTACCTACTTTCATAATCAATTAAAAACGGTGTGTGATAATCATGACCCAGTCTACTACCCGGAATTCAAAAAGTGGGCTGATGATTATTTCTATTTAAAACACAGAAAAGAGACAAGAGGGATTGGAGGAATTTTTTTTGATAGGATGAATGAAAAAAGAGGCAAATCAAAAGAAGGTATATTTCAATTTGTCAAAGACATTGGGCTGACCTTTGCTCCTTTGTATACACACTTTATGAAAAAAAATGGTCTGTTGGCTTTTGAACAAAAACATAGTGAGTGGCAAAAACTGAGAAGAGGTCGATATGTAGAATTTAATCTTGTCTGGGATAAGGGGACTAAGTTTGGTTTGGATACCGATGGCCGTACAGAATCCATACTTATGAGTTTACCTCCGCAGGCCAATTGGGAATATAATTATCAACCAGAGGCTGGATCAGAAGAAGAGAAGACATTGAGTTTACTTAAAAAAGATATTAATTGGGTTTGATATGGAAACTATAATTGAGTTAGATCACTCTCTATTTTTCTTTCTGAATGGGCTTCACACAGACTGGATGGACCCGGTAATGTTCTGGATTTCGGATAAAGAGATATGGATTCCATTTTATCTATTTCTCGCTTTCTGGATAGTAAAGACTTATAAATGGAAAGGTGTAGTCTACCTCGCAGCTATCGGTATTAGTATAGGTATTACCGATCAAATAATTTCTGGTTTTATGAAAGACTTCTTTGAGCGATTCAGACCATCTCGTGATCCTGAATTTGAAGGCTTAGTTCATACCGTAAATGATTATCATGGAGGGAGGTTTGGATTCGCAAGTTCGCATTCCGGCAATTCCTTTGCATTAGCCATGTTTATCTACCTTCTTTTTAAAGAATACAAGTGGGTTTGGTTGATGTTCTTATGGGCAGCTATAGTTGCCTACAGCAGAATTTATCTTGGGGTACATTATCCAGGAGATATCATAGTTGGTGGTATCATTGGTGTATTAGCAGCCAAATTTATGCATTATGTATCGGGTCAGTTAATTTCCAGAAAATGGAAAACTAAAGATTCATTAAACGCTTAACATACTTTCCAACAACATCAAATTCCAAGTTAACTTGATTACCTACTTTGAGATTCTTAATACTTGTATTTTCATAAGTGTACGGTATAATTGCTACCGTAAAGCCGTCCTTTTTTGAATTAAAACAGGTCAGACTTATTCCGTTTATGGTGATAGATCCCTTTTCGACAGTAACATTTCCAGTTTCAGAATCATACTCGAAATCAAAAAGCCAACTTCCCTCCTCCTCCTTAATCGAAGCGCAAGTCGCTACCTGATCGACATGCCCTTGTACAATGTGACCATCAAAACGGCCATTGTTGAGCATGCACCTTTCAAGGTTGACTTCGCTCCCCTGAGTTAAATTTCCAAGTGTGCTCTTTTGAAGTGTTTCATCTATTGCGGTAACCCAATGGATATCTTTATTCACTTTGGTGACCGTGAGACATACCCCATCATGAGCTATACTTTGATCAATTTTTAATTCAGATGAAATGGCGCTCTCAATCTCAAAATGCCGGTTGGTACCCTCAGTCTGTATTCCTTTGATTTTTCCTAGTTCTTCAATAATTCCGGTAAACATGTCTCAAAGGTAGTCTTGTATGCTGAGATTCAAAATTAATTTGGTTTATAAAATAAACTACTTTATATTTGAAATATGAAAGAGGGAAAATCACTTACCAGCGAAGAAAGTCTAGAGATTATCACGAAGATGATCCAGAACGCAAAGGGTAATATAAAAGGTAACAGTTTCCAATTCCTACTTTGGGGTTGGGTTGTACTAATTGGTAATCTTGGTCAATATATAATTACAGAATACACTGAATACGATTACCCTTACATTATTTGGTTAGGAACTATTCCAGTATGGATAATAAGTATGATGTACGGGTATAGAAAATCTAATAAACAACGTGTGACCACGTACAGTGACTCATTGATTATGTGGATATGGTTGGGATTTTTATTTAGTCTGCTTATAGTCATTTTCTCAGGACGATTTGCAGAAACTATACCTTCTCTTATTTTAATTTTAGCTGGATTATGTGCTTTTATGACAGGTCTAATTATCAAGTTTAAACCTCTTATCTATGGGGCAAGTTCTTTTTGGGTATTTGCCGCAATTATTTTGGCTGTAGATTATACTTATGCACCACTGCTGTCAGCAATTGCCACTTTTATCGGGTATTTAGTACCCGGCTACATGCTGAAAAAATCTTAAGTTGATGGATAGTTTTCAAGAACTGGACCCTCTACTTCATTCGCAACTGCGCTTGGCGGTTATGTCTTTACTCATGAGCGTAGAGTCTGCCGAATTTGTTTACATCAAAGAGAAAACTGGCGCTACTGCAGGCAACCTAAGTGTACAAATAGATAAGCTCTCAGGAGCTGAGTATATAGAGGTTATTAAATCATTTAGAGGAAAGAAACCATTGACTACATGTAAAATAACTAAAAAGGGTATAGAAGCTTTTGAAGCTTATGTAATTCAAATTCAAAAGTACCTTAAGCCCTAATTTTTTTATAGATATGGTTTACAAAATAAACTAGTTTAATATGACAAATACATTATTAGGAGACATCCACCTTTACTCAGCTTTTCTTGCCACTGCCTTAGGCACTATGATATTGGCGGGTAAAAAAGGGACGACCATACATAAAAAGATTGGCTATGCCTACTGTGTCAGCATGCTAGTCGTCAATGTTACGGCTCTAATGATCTATAGACTCTTTGGCTATTTTGGAATCTTCCATTATGCAGCTGTCATAAGCCTGATCACTCTCCTACTCGGCATGATCCCGATTATGATTAAAAAAACCAACAAGAATGTGGTGACACACATGGCCTGGATGTATTGGTCTGTAATAGGCCTTTACGCTGCCTTTATTTCTGAATCGCTAACCAGAATACCTGACAAGCCCTTCTTCACCATGCTGGGTATTGCAGTAACTATTACCATGGTGGCTGGAGCCATTGGCTTTGGAAAATATATTGAGAAATGGAAAAAATTATTCACAAACAAAAAAACAATACAATGAAAACTCTAAGCACTATTACCCTCTTATTAATTCTAATTAGTTCAAACGTACTTTTTGCTCAAACAGAAAGTGATAAAATGGCGTACATGGCGTACATAAGCAACAACAAAAGCTTGTGGAAACAACTGGTAAGCAAAGAGCAGGCGGCTTACAATAAGTCGAAAACAAATGAAAATTTATACAACCTACTACTTGCTCAACATGGCCTTCTTAATTCAACCATGGCCGATCAGGATGAAGACCTGTTTGATGCGTATTTCAAAAAGGCCAAAGACAATATAGAAGAACTTATAGAAGCTGGTCATGAAGTAGGTAACTCGAAAGCTATGCTGTCAGCTATCTATGGTTGGGAAATGGGCTACAGTTCTTACAAGGGCATGTTTCTGGGAGGTAAAAGTAGTAGCAACATAGAAGAGGCAACTAAAATGGCCCCTGATGAGCCATTGGTTTGGCAAGTGTATGGTTCATCCAAATTCTTTACTCCTTCAATGTTTGGAGGTGATACTAAAGAAGCTCAAACAGCTTATGAAAAATCAGTATCGCTTTATGAGCAAAATGAATCTCAAACAACCTCCAATTGGAGATACCTTGATGCGCTGGTCTGGTTAGGTCAGGTGTATGAAAAGAATGGAGAGAAAGCCAAAGCCAAGAGTACTTATGAGAAAGCCTTAAAAGTAGAACCTGACTTTGGATGGGTAAAATTTGCATTGCTTCCCGCCATAAATAAATAGTAGTGAGACTCATTATATCAATACTGATTTTGCTCTTCCCTTTTGTAGCAACTGCTCAAACAGTCACTAAGGGAAGAGTTTCAGATGCTTCTACTTCAGAGGCATTGATTGGTGCTAACATCTATGTAAAAAGTGATTGGCAAAAAGGTGCCAGCACTGATGTAAATGGTGAATTCTCTATAAAAGGACTGGTTACAGGTGATACTCTCGTTATCTCATACATAGGCTATGATGAATTGCTCTATAGGTATAATGGAGAAAAGGAGCTTCAAATCAGGCTTAATTCATCCGCTACCAGTATTGATGAAGTGATTATAACTGCTGAAAAATTGGTGGCCGAAGAGTTTACCTATAAAAAAGTAAAGCGATTGGACATTTACCTTAATCCAAGTGCTAAAGCTGACCCTTTATTGGCAGTCAACTCTTTACCCTCCAGCACTACTCTCGATGAATCTGCCAATGTGAGCTTTAGGGGCAGTAGCCCCGGTGAAACTGGCGTATTTGTAAATAACGCACCGCTATACGATTTTGTAAGGTTCTCACAGCTTAACGGGATTGGTACTTTCGGAATCTTCAACACTGCCATGGTGGATGAGTTATTGGTCTTTCCGGGAAACCCTCCTCTAGAATATGGTAATACCACCTCCGGATTAATTGCCATTAAAACAACTGAAAAAGTCCCTGAAGAAGAGGTAAAAAATGTTACCGTTTCCCTTGCCAGCTACGGCTTTTTAATAAGCCAGCCAATCAATAAAAAACAGTCTATCACAGCATTTAGTAATTATCAACCGGCAGCAATCATCAAGGCGATAAACTCAGAGGCTTTAAACGCCATTGAGGATTTTAATTCAATTGATCTGGGCCTAAGCTATCTGAATATTCTTAATGACAACACGATTCTTAAGGTATTCAATTATTCCTTGTTGGAAGGGTATGATTTTAACCTAACCTCTCCTACTCTAAATACACTATTTCAACAGCGCAAGAAGAGAAACTTCACCATCACAAACCTTAGAAGAAAGATTGGTAACTCGGAAATAACATTTAACAACAACATCAGTTTTTCCAACAGTAATTTTCGCTATGCCGATACTGACATTGAGTTAAACAATTTCGATGGGTTTGGGTCATTAAATTACCTTTACACTCAATCAAAAATGAGTTTTAAATCCGGTATAGCACTAGACTATCGTGAGCAGCATTTTGATGGTACTTTTTACACCATTGACTATGCGGAAGGCCCGGGGTTTCCTACCGCTTCTTCCCGATCAACAACTGAGTTAATCAGACCGGAGATGTATGCGTACCTCACTTACTATGCTAGTGATAAATGGACATTCGGGGGCGGTTTGAGGAAGAACATACCTACCAAAAATCAGGATGATTTTCTGAGTAGTCAGGTAAGCTCAAAGTACAGTATTAGCGAGACCAGCTCGCTCACTTTCGGACTGGGAAATTACCATAGATATGATTTTGCTAATGAAGGTGGATCAGTTTTAAACGAGAGCAAACAAGTTTCTTTGGATTACAGCTACTCAAAATCAGGAACAACCTTGCAAGCCTCAGTATATGCTAAAAATACAGTGGTAAACAGTTTAGAAAGTGACATTACAGGTTTAGAGCTTTTTGTTCGAACTAAAATTGCTAATAAACTGCGAGGGCAATTGTCTTACAGCATTATCGATGGCACTTCAAAAAACTCCGAAGGAGTTGAATTTCCAAATGCCTTTGACCTGGATTATTTTGTTCGAGGAAATTTAGAATGGAGATTAAACGCTAACTGGACTTTTAATTCAACATTCTCATTCCGACAGGGAAACTACTACCAACCATTTACAAGAGCGGTTTTTGAGCCTGAAGTAGATGCTTTCAGACCTGAGTTTAGTGGATTAACCAATCAGTCGAGGTTGCCGGATTATGGCACGATTGATATCAGCCTAAGTCGTATGATTCCTATTAGTGAGAAGGTAAATATCATTGCATTTGGCACTATGAATAATATTTTAAATAGAGAAAATATTAGAACCTACACGTATAATTTCGACTACTCAGAAAGAAGTACCTCTCTATTTTCTCAACGTACGGTTTATTTTGGAGCGGTGATTAATTTTTAGTTGAGGGTTTCCGTCTTCGTAAGTAGAAGAGCGGATTTACTCTATGGCTAAGATCCCTAACGGGATGACTTAACGACTTGATTCACCGGTTATTTCTAAGGAGCTCTGAGTTATCGTAGGATAGCTTATCTATTCGTTTTCTCATTTCGTATCCGCCAGTTGGCGGAGGAGAAATCTTAGCCACTGACACCCGCAAGACTACCTTAATTATGACTAAAGGGTTCGCTTACCTTGCCGGATTCCTGCCTAGGCGTCAGGAAGGTATTCCGGCATCCCGTGAAGAAGGCACCGGCATAGATCAGGGGAGATTACGGACAATTTTCTTCCTTTTTAGAAAAGAAATGAAGAAAATTTCGATGATGACGATAAGATGATTTAATTCCAAATTTTTAATAGAATTAAACTCAATGAGCTCAATACCATTTTAGTTTGTGATCAATACTTCTTTAGTTCCTAAATGATGCTATTTTTGAGGCTTTTAAGAGAATACTAGCATCAAACCATGGCATTAAAGGATAAATATCCCATTACACTCTATAACACGCTCACCAAAAAGAAGGAAGCGTTTGAGCCTATACACGAAGATCATGTAGGTATGTATGTGTGTGGCCCAACAGTATACAGTAATGTTCACTTAGGTAATGTGCGTACATTCATGTGCTTCGATGTTATTTACCGATACTTAATGTACCTGGGTTATAAAGTACGGTACGTCAGAAACATTACTGATGTAGGGCACCTGGAAAATGATGCTGACGAAGGGGAAGATAAAATAGCGAAGAAAGCCCGCCTCGAAGAGTTGGAACCCATGGAAATTGTACAGCAGTATACTAACGATTTTCATGATGTGTTAGATCAGTTCAATTTCCTATCCCCAAGTATAGAACCTTCTGCTACGGGTCATATTATGGAGCAGATTGAGATGGTCGAAGATCTCATAAAGAACGACCTGGCCTATGAAGTGAATGGCTCAGTGTACTTCGATGTAGCCAAATATGATAAAAAGCACAGCTATGGTAAACTCTCCGGCCGTAAGATCGAAGAGCTGATGGAAAGTGGACGAATGCTGGACAGCCAGGATGAGAAACGCAATAAGATTGACTTTGCCATTTGGAAAAAGGCCTCCCCTGCCCATATCATGCGATGGAATTCCCCGTGGGGAGAAGGATTCCCTGGTTGGCATTTAGAGTGTACTGTAATGAGCACCAAATATTTAGGAGAAACCTTCGATATTCATGGCGGTGGTATGGACCTGGTATTCCCACATCATGAATGTGAAATTGCACAGTCCGTTGGATCCACAGGAAAGGAGCCAGTTAAGTACTGGCTGCATAGTAATATGCTGACGGTAAATGGCCAAAAGATGAGTAAGTCTCTGGGCAATTCTTTTCTGCCGAATGAATTATTCACTGGAGATCATAAAATACTTGACAGAGGTTACAGTCCGATGGTGGTACGATTCTTTATGTTGCAATCACATTACAGCAGTACCCTGGATTTCTCCAATGATGCTCTTACCGCGGCAGAAAAAGGCTTTAAGCGACTGATGGAAGGTTTTAAAATCAGTAAGGCGTTGACTCATGAAAATGGTGATGTGAACAGCGAGTTGGAAGAAAAAGTCAAAGCGACAATAGATACACTTTTCATTACTATGAGTGAAGATTTTAATACTGCCAAGGGGTTGGCCGCATTATTTGAGATCACCACCATGATGAATAATTTCAAAGCGGGGAATATCAAAACAAGTGATCTGTCGAAGGCCGTTTTTGATGATCTAATCAATCATTACCAAGGTTTTATAGTAGAGGTGCTTGGACTGCAGGAAGAAAGAGAAGGTGATACCGAGCTGGTTGATGGAGTCATAGACGTATTGATTAAAATAAGACAAGACGCTAAGGCGGCAAAAAATTATGCCTTATCTGACAAGATAAGAGATGATTTGAAAGCTGTGGGTGTTACCTTGAAAGATGGAAAAGAAGGCACGGAATATACTGTTGAATAATCAGTACTTCCCGCTATAAATCTAACTAGCAGTACTTTACTAATTAAGGCATCCTTTTACATTAAGTTATGCTTGCCTTTTATTTTCTTCCAGTGGAAAGTATATTCATGCATTCGTCATTGTCTCAAATAATATAGTCGGTGGTATCTAAGAATAAAAATGTAACGTCTAAGTCAGAAAAGACTGAAAAAAGCAGTGATAGTGAACTGTTTCTCAGAACCATATTGGACACCAATCCGAATATGATCTTTGTGAAGGATGCAAAGGAACTGCGTTTTGTCCATCTCAATAAAACCGGTGAAAAACTGATAGGGCTAACAGAAGAAGAAGTAATCGGTAAAAATGATTACGATTTTTTTCCTAAGCATCAGGCTGATTTTTTCACCTCGAAGGATCGAGAAGTTCTTAATTCAGATAAAGTATTACCGATAGAAGAGGAAGAACTCCAGACAGCAGATGGATTGAGAATCCTTAGAACTAAGAAGGTCGCCATTCGAAACAGCGAAGGTGATCCATTGTACTTGCTTGGTGTTTCCGAAGATATCACCAACCAAAAGGAATTTCAGGCTCAAGTCATAGAAAAAAATAAAGAGCTCAAAGAAATTAATGATACCATCAACCAGAGTTCTTTAGTATCTGTACTTGACCTGAATGGGGACATCATAAAGGTAAATGAGCTGTTCTGCAATATTTCAGGATATTCAGAAGAAGAACTCATCGGCAAACATTACGGAAGTCTTTCTTCAGATTTTAAAGAATCGCTCTGGAAAGAAATATCGAGCAGCATAGATTCAGGTGATATATTTCGAAGAGAGTTGCAGTGCTGTGACAAGAATGGTAATTGTTTCTGGGTAGATGCCATCATAAATCCTATTTTTTCAGAAGAAAATCAGGTCACTCACTATCGAACGATTATGCAGGACATCACCCTGCGTAAGGAAATTGAAGAAGAAATTAAAAAAGCGAAAAACGATGCGGAAAAGTCAAATCGTTTAAAAACTCTCTTTTTGGGTAGCCTATCACACGAAGTCCGCACTCCGCTTCAGGCCATTATGGGTTTTGTTGAAATTTTGGAGAATGACAATTTACCGAGTGATCAGCGAGCGAGTTACCTAAACATTGTGATGCGCAGAGCAAAGGATCTAATGCTCATCATTGATTCACTTTTAGATATCGCCAGTATTGAGAGTGGTGAAATAGAAGCTAACCCTCAACGTTTCAGCTATTCATCGGTTGTTGATGAACTTCATTCTCGTTTTTTAGAATCTAATGATCTACATGGTAAAGACCTTACCATAACTAACCACAACGAACTACCTTCCGATTTAGAGTTAAACATGGACCCTGTTCATCTCAAGCAAGTATTGACCAACCTAATGCGTAATGCGATGAAGTTCACCAATGAAGGTAGTATTACCATAAAAAGTGAAGTACTGGATGAGGGTATAAAGGTTTCGGTCATTGATACCGGCATCGGAATTAATCAAGAGAAGATTAATACCATCTTTCAGCCGTTTCGACAAGCACATGAAGGACATAGCAGGTCTCAGGGAGGTATCGGTCTCGGACTTTCTATTTGTAAAAAAATGATCAAGCTCTGGGGTGGAGAATTAAAGGTTGAATCTGAAGAAAGAAAAGGCAGTACCTTTAGCTTTAACATACCTGCATCGCATATAACAACTAAAGTCTAACTCCCACTGGTCAATATTGTATTAGGGCAATAACATGTAGTTTTGAACTAGTGAAGCAGCAAAAACAATTTTCATTTACAGGTGTAATCTCAGCTATTCTCATATTTCCAATTCGGATTTATCAATACACCATAAGCCCCTTATTGGGTTCAAATTGCCGGCACACTCCTACTTGCTCAAGGTATGCGGTTGAGGCCATTCAAATATGGGGGCCAATAAAAGGACTCTGGTTAGGTTTGAAAAGAATAAGTCGCTGCCACCCATGGGGGACGCATGGGTATGATCCTGTGCCAGAGAGGGATGAGTTGAGTTAAAGCGGATCAACGTCCAGATGAGCTTAGTGAGCATGTCAGGTGAGTTTATCATCTCAAATTGACTCTAAAAGTTAAGGTTATTGCTCAGGTTTAAGTAAAGTTTAGTTTGCTTGTTTTGATATGATCATTGATTCCTGTTAGCCATATTACTATCAAAAAAATCCCGAGCTAACTTAATTTGATCTACCACTGGATAGTTAGAAAATTTCCAAGGTTCATCTATGTTAATAACCATATTTTCTGCAATCTGCAATGTACTGTCTGCTACTTTATAATTTCCAGCGGAAAATTCAAAGCTTCCCCAGTAGTAGTACTCCAATGCAATATTGGCAATTTTCATGAGTTCACCTACTTGTTGATTTTTAGTTTTTTCAATGACTAACATAATACTCTTCCTTCCCTCAAGTGGATTCCCCTCAATCTCGTAGTGATATTTTGCCAGAGAATTAAGCAATCCAAACTCTGTTGAAACATCATCTACAATGTCTAATCCACTTTCTATAAGAAATTTTATATTTTCAGTCTTTTGGGTTAAATAAGCTGTGTTTACAAGATTAAAATATTCAGAATCATTAATAATATTCTTGTTTTTTTCTGATATTGAAATTGCCTCATCGAGTAGTGTTGATAATTCAGGTAATGCCAACTGATGACTATTCGCAAGATCTTGACCCTTTTTGCTTATGAAAGAAGATTGGATTTCATTGATGCGCTGAACTATTTCTTTTACTCTCAGTTTTATTTGATTAGTATCTTTCTTTTTTTCTTGTTGGATAGAATAGATTGTTGCAAAAACTGAAAGCAATACCGCAGTTATGGATATTAAATTAGAGGGGTTTAACCACCACTTAGATTTTTTGCTTAGCTCTATTTGAATTGAATCAATTTCTTTCCCTCTAAGTTCTAATTTTTGACTAAGTTCATCAATTGATTTTTCAAAGCCACTTTGTTTTACTTCAGACATATTAGTCCTTTAAAATCCGTTAGATGCTCGTATAAATCCCTGAGTCAAGGCAGCAATCCTTCTTGGTGTATCAGGGTGGGAAGAAGATCCCATCCAATCAAACATGACGTAAAACGCAGATTTCGATTGATTTAGAGTAGCACCCATATGGTAAAGAACATATCCAGATACAAAATCAGCCCTTAATTCCTTAGTCCATGAATGTTGAAAGGCACCATACCAAGACGCGTCACCATTTAAATGATGACCAACTTCATGTGCCATCACAGATATTGGTGCCCACTCATTATGGCTGTATAGGTAGTTCATAAATTGAACATTATATGTTATGATTGGTGTGCCATTGTAATTTGATGCACAGGCATTGCCAACGTTTCCAGCATATGTAGATATGTAATTAATCCCAAGCGTATTGCAAATTGATGATACCACATTGGAGGCATATTGTGTTGGAGGAGTCAGGCCATTTGCGCATCCACCTCCTGAATATGAGCAATAGATCTGGGCTTGGTTATCTAAAACCAGAAACAAAAAAACGATTAGTATAATGTATCTCATGTCAAAAGTTTTAAATCAAAAATAAGTGAGCATTTAAAATATACATTTTGTTATTTTGATTTTGGTCATAAAATCAATCATAATATCAGAATAACAATTTTTATACTTTTTATTATCTTAATTAAAATAATTAAAAGCATTATAACACTGTAATTTTAATTGATTCTCCTACACCAGTAAATACCCAACCTTGGGTATTTTTTAATCTATAAAGCTTCTTAACACATGGTTTAGTCATGAGATTGACAGGTAATTTTAATGTTTTTGATAGGAAAGATGTGGAGTTTAGTGGTGAAGAAAATTAAAAAAACCGTCATTCAGAGGCTCTAGCGCTGGATAGTGCGCAAGCAAGCCATGGAATCTTCTTCAGCAGGGGATTCTCACGTCCTCTTTTCTATGATTTTTAGTTGAAAGAGGACTCAGGATGACGTGTGAGCGGTTTTTTATTTAATATAGAACTATGAAACTAAAAGTAAGTATCGCACAGCTGGCACCTGTCTGGCTTAATAAAGAAGCAACTATTGAAAAAGCCATCATGGCCATAAAAGAAGCTTTTCAGGAAAATAGTGATCTAGTCATTTTTGGTGAAGGTTTTCTACCTGGTTATCCTTTCTGGTTGTCCATGACCAATGGGTCTGCTTTTAATAACCAAACTCAAAAGGAGATTCATGCGCATTATGTGAAGAATGCAATCTCTATCGAAAATGGAGATATTGATCCCATCCTGGCAGTTTGCAAGGAGAACAAGATAGCAGCTTACTTAGGAATGATCGAACGCCCCACAGATCGTGGTGGCCATAGCTTGTACTGCTCACTTACTTATATCAACAAAGAAGGAGTCGTTCAATCTGTCCATAGAAAGTTACAGCCTACCTATGAAGAACGCCTTACCTGGTCACCCGGTGATGGCCATGGTTTGCAGGTTCATTCACTCAATGGGTTTACTGTTGGCGGCCTCAATTGTTGGGAAAACTGGATGCCCCTCGCACGAGCAGCTATGTATGGTCAGGGCGAGAACGTTCATATTGCCGTTTGGCCCGGGTCAGTGCGGAATACGGAAGACATCACTCCTTTTATTGCGAAAGAATCCAGATCTTATTCCATAGGAGTTTCCAGCTTAATGCGCATTTCTGACTTTCCAAAAGACACTCCCCACCTTGAGGAGATTATCAAAAACTCTCCCGATCCATTAACGGATGGTGGTTCATGCATTGCCAACCCTGATGGGAGTTGGTTAGTGGAACCCATTCTGAATAAGGAAGGCGTATTCACGGCCGAATTAGATTTTGACAGAATCCTGGAGGAGCGCCAGAACTTTGACCCTGTGGGGCATTATTCAAGGCCTGATGTGACTGAGTTGAGAGTGAATAAGGAAAGGCAGTCTACTGTTAAGATTGTTAAAGAGTAATCTGTGTTTGACTACTGAGGCTTAGTAAGACCCTTCGTTACACTCAGGGTGACGTTCTAAAAAAATAATCTGCTTTAAAAAAGAAAATGACGTCACCTCCTTTAGGTTTACCGAGTTGTATTATTTCAATAAGATGGTTTACTTGAGATGAAAAAACTGACAGGGTGAACTATC
>CANMSE010000010.1 GCA_947500555.1 uncultured Fulvivirga sp.
ACAAAGGAATCTGATGCATTCACAATACTCCCATCAGTAACGATAGTGCCATCTACCGTGACAGACGTAGTTGGGGAGATGACCAGCTGGCTGTAGCCTGCCACGCTCATGAAAAACAATATGATAAATACTACTCTACTCATTGCCTTTGCTTGCTTCGGCTGTTAATATCTGCGTTAATTTATCGATCTGAACCTTCATCAAATCTAATTGTGCCTGGGTAGTCAACTCTCCGCCCTGCAACTTCGAAATCTCTGCTCGCAATAATGCTATCTCTGCTTTTTGAGTGTTAATAATTTCTTGTTGTTCTTGAATGGCTTTAATAGCCACTGGGATCAATTGTGTATAGGACAACCCTAAATAGCCATTTTCAATATCAACTGTGCTAACCATTTCTGGAAAATATTGCTGAACATCTTGAGCCATAAACCCATACTCTCTAACCATTAATGAGTCATCTTTCATATTGTAGATGTACGGTTGAATATCCAGTATTTTTGGCAATACTTCGCCCAACCCTTTTAGATTTTCCTTTAACCTTCTATCTGAGACATCAGTTATCGTACCTGTATATTCAATCGATCCTGCCACATCCAGCTCAACATTGGGTGTACCAAAGCCTCCGACATATGTATTCCCACTTGCATCAATAAAGAAATTTGTTGATCCATTATTTTGTACTCTAAACGCATCTTGTCCTGTAGCAGCATTAACATGAAATCTGGTATTTGGATTGGGAGTGTTTACTCCAATTTCTCCAGTAGAAAGTACAATCATTCTAGCATCTGCGGCTGTAATACTTGTATTATCTGATGCCTCGGTAGTGGCTAAAATCAGATTACCAACACCAAAAGAACCTGACTTTTGAAAAAGTACTCCTCCCTTATATCTTGCATTAAGCCCAGCTCCTACACCATCTGTACGGAAACGTAAGCCGGCAACCTGACCAGGACCAGAAGCAGCATCCGTATTCTGAAGATTAATAAACGTACCATCGCTACCGTCTGTGGTGCTATTTGCCGAGGCAATATGCAAAACTTCTTCAGGGCTTACTGTGCCAATACCAACATTACCACTGCCATTAACTGCCATCACTGTGTTACTAATGTTTACATTGTCAGCGGTCAAATTAGTTTTAACAGCAAATCGCAAGCCGCCTGACCCGGCTGTTGCATTACTTTGGTAAACAACAGCAGCATTATGCCTAACATCTGAATCTATTGTATTTGACTTAAATCTTATTCCTGATATTGCTCCATTTGACCCATTATCATTTTGTATGTTTATAAATGCCCCTTCTTCCCCAGTTGCATTTGTAACCGCATCCTTAACATTTAACTTCCCATTCATGATGTTTGTTCCTATCCCAACGTTTCCTCCATTAAATTGAAAATCTCCCGTTCCCTCACCGTCAATAAACATATATGACCCTGAACCACCACCTTCAATATCACCTACAGAGATATCTCTACCGTTTGTGGTAATTACTCTATCACCATTGAAAGCCTCACGAACTTCAAACGTATTTGTTGGAACATTTGTATTAATCCCTACATTTCCACCACTTGAAATAGTCATACGCTGCTGACTGTTAGTCGCAAAAATCATGTTACTATTTTCGTAGTTCCACATTACAGCACTTCCTCCAATATAACCTACCATCACTCCATCATTAATTGTCTGGCCAATAGCTGTACTATTGAATAATGCAACTGCGTCACCACCAGTTGAGACATGCAGTGCTTGTTGAGGACTACTTATACCAAGCCCAAGACTACCATCCAGATAGTTATCTGTTACATTGTCAGCATAGATGCCATAATTTAAGTTTGGACTTTGAGATTCATTTTGTCCATAGAATAGGTACTGATTACTTGTCCCACCATCATTTTCAATGCTTGAGTAAAACCCATATGCATCACCACTTCCCGCAGGGGCTATATAAGAAAATACTCCATGTGTACGACCAGACCCACTGCCATTTACGGCAACGTCTATACCAAACTTTGCAGTAGCACCTACATTAACACTATTAGTAATATCTAAACTTCTGCTGTCGTCATCAGATACAATTTGCAATGTACTCAAAGGAGAATTTGAACCAATACCAACATTACCTCCTAGGTAAAATACATCAGGTGAGCTCAATGTCCATGGACTACTTGCTGGTGCTTGCCATGAAGCAATGCCACTGGCATCTGAAGTCAGCACCCTCCCAACTTGTTGATTACCATCTATATACCGGAAAAAGGTTGTACTCGAATTATTCCCCACTGTAAATGTATTCCCACTTTGGCTCGCAACAAGATCCCCTCCCGGTTCTTGTATTTCAAATGTCGATCCGGTAAAATAAAACCCATCAAAGTTTGATAAGCTCAAATCGAATCCTCCTCCATCTATACTTGAACCCCCATCATAAGCACTTTGTAAATCGGTGGCAAAACCCAACCCTGAAGGGTCCGTCCATACTGGTGGTCCACCGCCAGCGTCAGAAACAAGAAGATCTCCCGCAGTACCCGGATCACCGCTAAAGTAAACTACATCTTCAAAATTGGATTCCCCAGAAACATTGAATAAGTAGGTGTTATCCAGCGCTCCAATACCAACACTTGTTCCGTCACTCAAAATATTAGATGAAACTAATCCACTACCATCTCCCCGAGGAATTTCATTAAGTGTAGTAAAACCACCTCCGGTATTGGCATCAACATAGGCCTTAGTCGCAGCATCTTGTGGGTTAACGGGATCATTGACATTAATGATGTTATTACTTCCGATATCAACATTACCGTTAACAATTTGCATTGATAATCCGGTTCCCTGTTGATCGATAGTAACGGCAGGAGCATTACTGGTTCCATTTGAAACAACAAAGCGAGCTGCTCGACCTTCATCCTGGTTATCAACATCTAAAACGCTGGCAGTATTGGTTACCGTACTTTGATTGACAAAAGTGGCTGCCGATCCGGTTCCTAAACCTAAAGCCACAAGACTCGACCCTGACCCTCTAGTGTGTGCATATAATGCTTGATTGGTAGCTGAGTTATTGTCGTTTATAAAATAACCGGCTATACTGTTTCCCCCAGACTCCGCTCTCAACACGTAATCACCGGCTATGGTGCTATTGTTCTCTAATTGCATGGTAACTCCACCACCTGTATGATTTAAATCAAATAAAGGACCTGAGGTATTTAGCGTTTCACTTACAGGAAAAATAGAAGATTCATTAACCCATTCCGAACCATTAAATTTTAGAAACTCTCCGTTCTGTGGAGGTGGGGCAGTAGTTAAATTGACATCTGATAAACCTGATAGATCTCCGCTTACATTGGCATCAACATAAGCCCTGGTAGCTGCATCTTGTGGGTTGGTAGGGTCTGCCAAATTCGTAATCGCTGCGTTTCCTGCACTGTTGCCTTCTGTCAACACTTCCGTCAGGGTCTGTAGTTCATTAGAAGCATCATTATCTACTACACCTGCTATTTTAGTGATAGCTATGGCTGCTCCCGGAGCTATGTCGGCATCCACAATGGTACTGTTCGCAATATCAGCCGAAGAAACTGTTCCATCCAAAATTTCTGTTGTGGTAATACCATCCATAGGTACATTCAACGGTGTACCGGAACCATCACCACTGATAGTCGAGCCATCTACGGTCACTGTAGAGGTTATTCCTGTCAACCCAGAACCATCACCTGTAAAAGAGTTAGCGGTGATGTCTGCTGTGGTTGAAATATCCGCTCCTGTGATGGAGTTATCTGTTATTGTTCCACCTGCTCCGCCAGATACCGAGCCATCAGCCAGCTCTGTCGCTGTAATCGCGTCTGTTGCTATAGTCAGAGGGGTACCTGCAGAACCGTCTCCACTGATTTTACCTGCCACTGTATTTACCGTGGCTGAGATATTGGTAAGGCCTGATCCATCTCCTGTAAAGGAGTTAGCGGTGATGTCCGCTCCTGTTGAAATATCTGCTCCTGTAATAGAGTTATCTGTAATTTCACCGGAGCCTACTTCATTTAGTGTCGCTACACTTCCTAATCCCAAGTTGGTTTGAGCAGTTGCTATATTGGTAAGTTCACTCAAGTTGTTGGCACCTATCATATCTCCTGCCCCCGCTGGAACTGCCCATGTGCCATCGTCTCTTAAAAAGTTTCCTGTTTCTGTCACTGGATCAGGTACTATTCCTGGAGCTCCCGCTCCTGCAAAGGTATTTGGAGAACCGGCTGCTACATCTGGTTGAGCGGTCCATTGTGACCCATCCCATTTTAATACTTCATCTAACACCGGTGACAATGAAGGGTCAATAGCTGTCCCTCGAATTTGCTCAGCATCTATGGCGGTCAGCGCACTACCATCACCTGTAAAGGAATTGGCAGTGATATCCGCTGTTGTGGATATATCAGCGCCTGTGATGGAGTTATCCGTTATTATTCCACCTACTCCACCAGAAACCGCTCCATCTGCCAGCTCAGTAGCCGTTATCGCATCTGTCGCTATGGTCAAGGGGGTGCCACCAGATCCATCTCCACTAATTTTTCCAGCAACTGTATTGACGGTGGAAGTAATCCCGGTAAGACCTGATCCGTCTCCTGAGAAGGTGCCGGATGCTATCACACCAGCTATCGTTCCACCTGATATATTGACATTGTTGGCATCTTGGGTAACAATTGTTCCTGCATCGGTTATTTGTGATGAGGCTAATGTCAGGTTACCCTGGTTAACGTTGATATCTATCTCGTCATTACCCGTATCATCGGTAATTGAAATAAGATTGCTGCCTGCATTAATGTTTTTAAACTCTAAATCGGATGAGACTTTTTGTTTAAAAACTCCCACGCCTGCTGAACCTACATTTGAGGCAGTATTAGCTTCGCCAGAAGCGGCTGCTGTCGAACCTATGGTCAAGTTGGTTCCTGATCTAGTGATCGCAATATTAGTACCTTCTGTAATGGTTACTCCCGTTCCTCCCGAAATATCTAAATCAAAACCTTCTCCTGTAGTTGCAGAACCAGTATCTCCAGCAAGGCTTAAAGTTTGATTATCTGTATTATCCAAATATCCAGTCAAGTCTATGGCTGCTGGAGTAGGATCGCCTGTAAGGCTTAAGTCATTGCCTGATAAAGACAAATCTTGACTATCTGTGCCAATAGGAATAGCTCCTATTTGGCCATCTACGTAGGTTTTTGTAGCGGCATCGCTACCTGCTACCGGGGCTGGCAATCCTGTGATAGTCGTTCCTCCAGCATTGTTACCCTGACCAAGAACATTGGCAATGTCTTGATTGTCAGAACCACTTGGCAGGTTGGTTAACAACGAACCGTCTACTGCAGGAAGTCGTGATGAGCCATCTAGTTGAACTATGTTCCCTGCTCCAGTTCCGACATCAACATTCAAAGTGACTGCCCCTGAAGAACCTCCTCCTGTTAAGCCTGTGCCTGCATTAACATCTGTAATATCTCCTGTACCTGAAACAGCTGCCGGTTGCCATACTCCTCCAGATAATTGTAAAACTTGTCCATTAGTGCCTGCTGAAACATCTACATCACTTAAATCATTAAGCGTTGTCACATCATCTGTAGCATCAATATCTAAGTTTGCCGGAACATCGGTCAGGTCATTAAAACTACCGCTGAAACCCCCTCCTGTATTAGCTACTACTTCCCATGAATTAGTTCCCCCATTAAACTGCAGAATGTCTCCGTTACTAGCTCCCATTGAGTTGAGTTCGGCTAAACCAATTGTACCTCCTGCGATCTGCGCATTACCAGTTGTTCCTGTCAAGTCTCCTCCTACATTTAGGGTTACTGTATTACCTGAACCACTTATCGTTAGCTCTCCTGAGGCATCATCGTAGGTCAACGTTTGATCTGCTCCGCCTCCTGCACCTCCAACTCCAACCCATTGGGTGCCATCATGGTAATATACTCTATCATCGGACTCGTTAAATACAACCATACCTTCTTCAGGAGTGGTAATGGCATTGGTATTACTGACAATGGGTAATATAAACCCCTGACTGCCATTACCATTTAACCAG
>CANMSE010000012.1 GCA_947500555.1 uncultured Fulvivirga sp.
TCCGTATTCAATACAACGCCTATCGCTGTATCACTACACGCGCTGGCCGTAGCCAATAATGGGTCAATCACGGGCTCTGGATCTACGGTGACTTGTATTGTAACAACATCACCAAAACAATTATTAGCACTTTGTGGTCGAATGTCGTATTCTACTACCACTGACGCTCCAGTTTGATTGATATAAGCATCATTTTCAATAGCATTATCCGATTGGTTTGCACCAATTACTGAGGTACCACCAGTCAAACCATTTTTTCTAATATCTAATATTTCATAATCATCAGCAGCAACCGATGCTCCATTCGTCACTAGAGTGATATTGGTTACCTCATTGCTACAAATAGATTTATTCAATGATGGGTTTAATACAGGTTCTGGCAAAATCGTAAAAGTAATATCTGTTGGAGGGCCTGCACAACCTGCATCTACAGCGGTAACTCTGTAAATCACGTTAAGAGCTGTTGCCGTTGTATTTGTGTAAGTATTATTAGCTAAATAATTGGACACCTCACCGGTTGCTGGCAAAGCAGCATTGGCACCAGCAGTAAGAAGAGCGTCCTCAAAAACCAACTCATAATTAAAACCATCAGTAGCTGTACCACTACTTAATGTCACATCCAAACCTATGATACTTGGAGCGCCAAGATTTGCATTATTGCTACAAATAATATCATTTAAAGTAGCATCAACTACTGGCCCGTCAACTACAGTTAATGTCATATTATCTGAAACCAAGGTGCAACCAGACACATTATCTGTGACAAAAACGGTATAAGTAGTAGTGGAAGTTGGTGTAGCTATTGGGTGCTCAGCTGAAGCATCATCAAGACCTAGTGAAGGAGACCATGCAAATGTATAGCTACCTGAACCTCCAGTGGCTGTCGGATCTACGCCTGGATTATTACCCCCCAACGTCACTGGCACTCCTGCACATTCTGCCTGGGGCGGGCCTGCTTCAGCTACTGGAGGGGAAAAAACATTTATTGCCAAACTTTGTTGAGTACCTGGGCATACGATAGGTACCGTTGTCTGTTCTTGTATTTGTAAATTATAAGAGCCTTGATTGATAAAATCAATGACCACAAAATTATTATTAGTCACAAAACCACCATTTACAGTACCATTAGACACTATCCAATCCACACCATCAACACCGTTAAGCGTCCATTCATATTGATTACCAGGCACTAAAGGAACAGAGTAGAATTGACCGTTAGTATTTTCACACATATCTGTGGCACCTCCACCTCCAGGAACTGGAGTAGTAGGTAACGGTATGATATCAACATCAACCTCAGAAGTACCGGCTACAACCGGACCAGCACCATCTGGATCATCAGTAGTCAATCGAAATGTTAAAGTAGTACCTACATCTGTAGGGTCAAGGGTATAAACGGCTGTTACAGTTTGGGGATTCGGACCTCCTGAAGCGGTTGATCCTCCTACACTACCAGCACCAACAATTACAGACCAAGTTCCTGTTGTAGCAGCGTCATCAATAGTCCCTGACAAGTTGATTGTCACAGCCTCACACTCTTCATAATCAGGGCCTGCATCTGCAGTAGGATTTGCGCCAATAAGAATTGTTACAACAACAGATTTATCTGTACAAGGTCCACCGCCATCAGGGTCATTTGTTGTAAATTCTAAACTGACTAATCCATCAGCATCTTGTGCTGGTGATGGGTCAAAATCTGGTGTCAACGCAGTACTATTTGGCGTAAACACACCTCCGGGAGTAGCAGAAATTACTGCCCATGACCCAGAAACAGCACTACCACTCAAAATAACGCCTAGTTGATCTACTCCTGTACCACCCACAACAGTACCTCCGGCTGCTATTGGAATAGTATTGTCATTCGTAGTAACAAATGCTTCTTCATTAATCTGAATATTAATATCATCATTTATCACCCCACATGGATCTCCTCCATCAGGGTCTTCAGCCACTAGTCGAAGTGTTATTGTTCCGCCAACATCTGCAGGTACTGGCTGGTAAGTATCATTAACTATTGCAGCATTAATCGTATTCCCGATCGCTGCTCCACTACTTACCATGGTACCTCCACCTACGATCACCTCCCAATGACCATTCAAATTAGCCACCCCTGTAGCGCCTAATCTTCCTCCGCCTATCGTACCGAATGCATCTATCGTACTTGATGCTGCTGCATCCATACAAACTACTGTAGGCGTAGTATCAGTACCATCTGTAGTCGCATCTGAAGTGACAGCCTCATTTA
>CANMSE010000013.1 GCA_947500555.1 uncultured Fulvivirga sp.
TCCCCAACTACGTCTGTCACGGTAGATGGCACTATCGTTACTGATGGGAGTATTGTGAATGCATCAGATTCCTTTGTATTTACCGAGGAAGAGGGCAGTGGTATTTCACTAGTGGGCACTTCAGACCAAGTGATTGATGCCCGTGAGAATCTTTTCATCCCTAATTTAACCATAGAAGGCGGTAGCAATAAAGGCATTTTTGGTTCTGTCCTGGTAAGTAGAACACTCAACCTCACCAATGGCTTTGTAGTTGTATCAGGCGATATCGATGACAATAACCTTATACTACTCAACGGGTCAACCGCTACTACCGATGGCACCTCCTGGGTATCCGGTCCACTGCTCCGCCAGGGATCAGGCCGACAGTTCTTTCCCTTAGGAACAAACAACACCTATGCTCCTATTTCCTTAGATATAAGCGGCAATGAAAATACCATAACAGGTGCGGGTGCTATTCGCAACAATGGAAACTTTATACTGTCAGAGTTGCCCAACAACGTAGATGCCGCCAGCCCGAATTGGTTATGGCCCGTATTTGCCCGTGATCTGAACAGTGTTAATGTTACCCTTCCCTTACTAAGCGAAGACCAGGCGCTGATCACAGGAGATGACCTTCTTCATGTCGTACTGGAAGCCGATACCGTTCAAAACCTAAGCGCCAACCTTGGTGGTTCATCAGGAGGTAGCTTTCCCAATGGTCTGGCCTCTGTGAGTAGTGTCCTGCCCACCCTAAACGATAACCCTTCAGGAGAATTTGCGAGAATCTATTTACTAGGTACAGAGCGTACTACCATCCCTATCATCCATAACATCATCACCCCCAATGCTGATAACTCCAACGATTACCTGATTATAGATGCTATCAGTGTTTATGGCGATGATAACGAAGTGATCCTTCTCGATAGGTGGGGCACAGAAGTGTATAGAAAAGAAAACTTCACCAACTTTAATGAGACCGATAACCCCTATGATGGAAGCTTTGACTTCCTGGCCCCGGGTAACTATATCTGTATCGTAAAATATGCAGGGCAAACAGCCAAGCAAATTATTACCGTGCTAAACTGATAACTAAAAGAAAGAACCGAAAAAGAACCGCATTTGATTAAACAACTACTAAAAGGATTTTTGCTTACCATACTCGTAGCACTTACCACCCAGGTGAGATCGCAGGATATTCCTTTGTTTAGTCAAAAGCTCACCAACTCCTTTATCTATAACCCAGCGATGGCTGGCCATACCTTCGGTTCCATCACCTTTGCCAACCGTAGAAACTTCAGCAATATTAATGGAGCAGCAGAGAACAACTTCTTTAGCTTCCACACCCCCTTCTCTGATCACCGGTTTGGAGTAGGTGCCAATATCTTTAGAGAAACCGTCAACTTCGTAGACAACACCTATGCGTCAGGCGCCTTTGCCTACCACATCAACTTCGGGAGCTACAACGTACTTTCCATGGGCGTCTCGGCAGAGTACAACAGTATCGGTTTTGATGTAGGCAATGTGATAGGCGATAGAAGCGACCCACTACTGGGCGAGAAGACCAATAATATGGACTTCTCCTTCGGAGTAAATTACCAACACCGCTACTTTAAGATAGGGGCGGCTGCTAACAGACTAGCCACCAGCTTAGATGTTTCCAATAATGCGAGCGTACTCTCAGAATTTTACTCCGGCTATGCAGCAGGCCTTATTCCATTCCGTGGTGGTGATGACATCCTAGAGCCCACCTTTACCTTCAGAAAACTATCGGCCTCTAATGACATCTGGGATGCAGGGTTGTACTACACCTTCAATAACATCATCACCCTTGGCGGCTCCTTACGCAAGGGCGATATCATCAATGGAGCCGTAGGGCTAAAGATTGCCAAGAAGATCTTTGTAGGCTACAGCTATGAGTTTGTGAACAACAACCTGGGCAGTGATGTGGGCCCCAGTAGTGAGATAGCGGTACGCTTTGACTTTAATGACAAATCCTACAAAGAACGGTTCAGGAAAGATTACAAGAACTCACTGGCCTTCAGGCGCAAGACACTGAGTTCGGCAGCGAAGAGGACGCGAGTTGGCTCAAGAAGTCCTAAGTCGTTCAAGAAGCGACAGAAGAG
>CANMSE010000014.1 GCA_947500555.1 uncultured Fulvivirga sp.
TCTATTTTGATTGACACAAGCAAATACTCGAAGCACCAGTTTATTTCGAATGTTGTTTAGCACTAACATTTTATTCTTTCCTTGTGCTACTTTTCGAGTATAGTATTCATTTAGTTCTCCTTTCATAATGGTAGCCGATAAAGCAGAAAGGTGTAACAACTGCTTCATGTTTTTATTAGCAAGCTGACTTAGGCGCGGTTTTCCTTTAATACTAGTACCTGACTGGTGATCAAAAGGAACTACACCAGCATAGCAGGCAAACTTCCTTCCATCCTGAATTGATTGAAATTGGTTAGTAGCTATGATCATTGCCCATGCAGTCACAGGGCCAACACCATCCACAGAAGTTATAATTTCCTCCAGCTCCAAAAGTCTTTCATCTTCTTTTATTAGTTGATTGATTTGGTCTTCTACAGCTATAAGTTGTTTGTTCAAACTAATCACTACAGGATTATTTAATTTAGAGATGGAAGAAACAGACTTCCTGTCTGCGCTACATTCATTTAGTTCGCCTACAGGTACTTTAAGAAGCTTCTTAGCTTTAATAAGCCTGTTTCTCAGAGATACTAGGTGCTTCAACATTTTTAAAGCCTGGCTAGGAGCTTGCCATAAACGACATTTGTCTTGAAATCGATAGGCATACTCACTTATTCTAAGTGCATCTACTTTATCAGACTTCCCTCTTCTCATGCCCAAAGATTTCTTGATGTGCAGTCCTTGTTCTACCCAAATATTTAGCTTCTTTCCACTTAATATTTTTATGAGATTATCATTGTAAATGCCTGTATATTCTAAACAAAACAAAGTCTGTTCAAAATGAACCTTATGCTTCTTACAAGCTTCTAAAAAAGAACTAATCCTTTTTTTAGTATTTTCTACCTGTAGGTGCAACAATGAAGTGGAGTGATGACTCAAGTTAAAATCTAATGTCTTTTTACTTACATCAATTCCGATAAACCAATCATATTTCATATCTTGACTGTTAAGTGATAAACAATTGAGCCATTTCTCAATACCTTGATAATGGGTCGTGCTGGTAAGAGCATCCCTAATTTCTATTTGAGACTTGCTCAATGAAACTGACAGGGACTGAATCGAATCATAGACCTTATCTAGAGATGACGATAGTTCACCCTGTCAGTTTTTTCATCTCAAGTAAACCATCTTATTGAAATAATACAACTCGGTAAACCTAAAGGA
>CANMSE010000015.1 GCA_947500555.1 uncultured Fulvivirga sp.
CATCAAATACATTGGACCCATCAATACTGCCCACACTTGGATTCGTAAAGGCGAAGCTACCTCCTGAAGGACTAGTCACGAAACCTAAAGCCACATCATCTAAATCTATGCTACCACCGGAACAAACATTAGGTGTTGTCGTGATAGTTAGAGTAGGTGAAATTACATTGATTGCTTGATTGGTCGGTGTAATAGCACTACATCCATTAGCATCTTCATAATTTACTGATATCGAATATGGGCCTGTTGGTGAGTCCCAATTCACCTGTACTAAGGGTCCGGCCCCTCCAATTAATGTTCCACCAACCGCAGTCCATTGATAATTGGACTCACCGGAACCAGATTGTGTAGAATAAAATTCAGAAACTCCAAAGCATACATTAAATGCTCCCGTAATCGTTGGAGAGGGAAGTGGGTTTTCAGTTACTGCTACCGGGGTACCTAAAGATGTAGCAGTACACCCATTATTATCACTCAAAGTAGTGATGCTATAGGTCCCTACGGCTGCATTCGTTATCGTAAAAGTTGTTGTCGGATGACCAACCACAGGTGTAGCAGTCGTCCCATCGTCAAATGTGAAGTCGAAAGGAGCAATTCCTGTAAAGGTGAACGTTACATCGGGATTCGGTGAGCCTATGCAATAATCTCCGCCTCCACTAATAACAGCAGTAGGTAAAGGATCGGCTGTAACAACTATCTCTGCTACATCTTCACAGGTCCCATCTTGAACCTGAACAAAAA
>CANMSE010000016.1 GCA_947500555.1 uncultured Fulvivirga sp.
AGTGATATCAAATGCATCGCCTTCACAATCTCCATCTGCGACTGAACTCCTTGGTATCACGCGGTAAACAATATCGCCTGGGGTAGCACTTACATTCGTGAACTGATCAAACTCTATCGCATTAGTGCCTAACAACGCTCCGGTTGTCGCTACTCCCGCTACATTTGCATCCTGGCTAAATACACTGATCGTATAACGATCCGCGCCTATGGAAGTGCCATCCGTATTCAATACAACGCCTATCGCTGTATCACTACACGCGCTGGCCGTAGCCAATAATGGGTCAATCACGGGCTCCGGAACAATCGTTACAGTGATATCAAATGCATCGCCTTCACAATCTCCATCTGCGACTGAACTCCTTGGTATCACGCGGTAAACAATATCGCCTGGGGTAGCACTTACATTCGTGAACTGATCAAACTCTATCGCATTAG
>CANMSE010000017.1 GCA_947500555.1 uncultured Fulvivirga sp.
TATCGAGATCAATGAGGAGATGACCTCAGATGCGAGTGGGACAGCCACAGAGCAATGTATAGATGCTGGTTTAACGGCTTTTGGTGTTACAGGCACAATAGGTGGAGGTACTTTAGGTTCCACAGGAGTTCCGGTTCAGAACGGTCACTGGGAAGTAATTGTAGGTAATGGTACGATGGTGAGTAGTGGAGCAACAACAGGTTCTACTATTGGCGGAACAGCCATTAATGATAGTTATCAGCCAGTAGCTGCGGATTTAGGAACTCAAGTGACCCTACGTTTAGTAGCAGAAGACCCTGATGGAGCAGGTCCTTGTACTTTGGTAAATGATAATGTCATTATAGATATAAATGAGGCTGTCACTTCAGATGCGACTACAGATGGTACTGATACTACGCCTACAGTAGTTTGTATGGATGCAGCA
>CANMSE010000018.1 GCA_947500555.1 uncultured Fulvivirga sp.
TCATGTAAGGTTTTTCCATGATATTCGTTAGTTCATGTTATTTCAGGAAATGACTCTAGCTAACTCACTAAAAAGTTAATATTCTCCTGTCATTATTGGTTAATCTGCAATTAATAGGTGTTTAGAAAATCTGCCTAATCTTTGTACTACTAATTAACAAAGCAATAAACGACCAAATTTGGTATTTGGCAAGAAATTCAGATACTTCTATTAATGTAAGTTTTTGGCTAAAGGTAAGTGGGTTAAGATTGCACAATCACACCTTGGTTATGATCTGCTTTACCTTCTTCTTTTCTTAGGTTTGTATCGACTCTTGGTCCTACGCTTGTAGTTCTTCTTTCTTCGCTTCTTATTGTTGAACTTCTTGCGCTCTATCTTTGGTAGCTTCTTCAGGTTGTTGTACCTACTGTTCGGTGACTT
>CANMSE010000019.1 GCA_947500555.1 uncultured Fulvivirga sp.
CCCTCACACAAGGTCTGGTTGGCTGTAGGCTGTACACTGATCGCGGCAGGACTGTCTACGGTCACATCGGCTATGTTACTCAATATCGTAGCTGGAGTACATACTCCGCCACTCGTTATCTCTACGGTATAGGCTGCATCATCTCCAGCTACTACACTGCCTATGCTAAATGTACTCGAGGTTTCCCCTCCGATCAACACTCCGTCCTTATACCACTGATAGCCTAAACTCGCCCCACTCGCGGTAACACTCAAATTCAACGCATCACCCACACAAATCGTCTGACTCGCTGTGGGCTGTACACTGATCAAGGGCGCTACATCTACGCCAACCACTGCGTTATTACTCGTTACCGTGGCTGGTAAACATACCCCTGAACTGGTCACCGCTACCGTATAGGTGTC
>CANMSE010000020.1 GCA_947500555.1 uncultured Fulvivirga sp.
GAGTTAGCTAGAGTCATTTCCTGAAATAACATGAACTAACGAATATCATGGAAAAACCTTACATGAAAACCAACCTACAACTAGTTACCTTTTTAAGTGCCTTATTAATTTGCGGAGTACTCCAAGCCCAGAATTCGGTGAGCATTGGTACCGATCAGATTAATCAGAATGCTGTGCTC
>CANMSE010000021.1 GCA_947500555.1 uncultured Fulvivirga sp.
GCGGAACAATAACACTTCGACTAGTGGCTGAAGACCCTGATGGAGGAGATCCATGTGGGGTGATAAATGATGATATTGATATCGAGATCAATGAGGAGATGACCTCAGATGCGAGTGGGACAGCCACAGAGCAATGTATAGATGCTGGTTTAACGG
>CANMSE010000022.1 GCA_947500555.1 uncultured Fulvivirga sp.
CCTTGGTATCACGCGGTAAACAATATCGCCTGGGGTAGCACTTACATTCGTGAACTGATCAAACTCTATCGCATTAGCGCCTAACAACGCTCCGGTTGTCGCTACTCCCGCTACATTTGCATCCTGGCTAAATACACTGATCGTATAACGATCCG
>CANMSE010000023.1 GCA_947500555.1 uncultured Fulvivirga sp.
CTTGGATTCGTAAAGGCGAAGCTACCTCCTGAAGGACTAGTCGCGAAACCTAAAGCCACATCATCTAAATCTATGCTGCCACCGGAACAAATGTCTGGAGTCGTGGAAATAGTTAAAGTAGGCGCATCAAGGATATTTAATGTCAATGTCTCCAC
>CANMSE010000024.1 GCA_947500555.1 uncultured Fulvivirga sp.
GTGGAAATAGTTAAAGTAGGCGCATCAAGGATATTTAATGTCAATGTCTCCACTACTGGAGTACAGCCTGATACATTGTAGGTCACATCTACCGTCACAGGATTATCGGCTGAACTCAAGCCGGAAGCATCAAATACATTGGACCCATCAATACT
>CANMSE010000025.1 GCA_947500555.1 uncultured Fulvivirga sp.
TAAATGAGGCTGTCACTTCAGATGCGACTACAGATGGTACTGATACTACGCCTACAGTAGTTTGTATGGATGCAGCAGCATCAAGTACGATAGATGCATTCGGTACGATAGGCGGAGGAAGATTAGGCGCTACAGGGGTGGCTAATTTGAATGGT
>CANMSE010000026.1 GCA_947500555.1 uncultured Fulvivirga sp.
AAGACACTGAGTTCGGCAGCGAAGAGGACGCGAGTTGGCTCAAGAAGTCCTAAGTCGTTCAAGAAGCGACAGAAGAGCAGGTTAAAGAACATCAAGTCACCGAACAGTAGGTACAACAACCTGAAGAAGCTACCAAAGATAGAGCGCAAGAAGTT
>CANMSE010000027.1 GCA_947500555.1 uncultured Fulvivirga sp.
TAGGTCACATCTACCGTCACAGGATTATCGGCTGAACTCAAGCCGGAAGCATCAAATACATTGGACCCATCAATACTGCCCACACTTGGATTCGTAAAGGCGAAGCTACCTCCTGAAGGACTAGTC
>CANMSE010000028.1 GCA_947500555.1 uncultured Fulvivirga sp.
GTGGAAATAGTTAAAGTAGGCGCATCAAGGATATTTAATGTCAATGTCTCCACTACTGGAGTACAGCCTGATACATTATAGGTCACATCTACCGTCACAGGATTATCGGCTGAACTCAAGCC
>CANMSE010000029.1 GCA_947500555.1 uncultured Fulvivirga sp.
CTTGGATTCGTAAAGGCGAAGCTACCTCCTGAAGGACTAGTCGCGAAACCTAAAGCCACATCATCTAAATCTATGCTACCACCGGAACAAATGTCTGGAGTCGTGGAAATAGTTAAAGTA
>CANMSE010000030.1 GCA_947500555.1 uncultured Fulvivirga sp.
AGCATAGATTTAGATGATGTGGCTTTAGGTTTCGCGACTAGTCCTTCAGGAGGTAGCTTCGCCTTTACGAATCCAAGTGTGGGCAGTATTGATGGGTCCAATGTATTTGATG
>CANMSE010000031.1 GCA_947500555.1 uncultured Fulvivirga sp.
GTGGAGACATTGACATTAAATATCCTTGATGCGCCTACTTTAACTATTTCCACGACTCCAGACATTTGTTCCGGTGGTAGCATAGATTTAGATGATGTGGCTTTAGGTTTCG
>CANMSE010000032.1 GCA_947500555.1 uncultured Fulvivirga sp.
TACTTTAACTATTTCCACGACTCCAGACATTTGTTCCGGTGGTAGCATAGATTTAGATGATGTGGCTTTAGGTTTCGTGACTAGTCCTTCAGGAGGTAGCTTCGCC
>CANMSE010000033.1 GCA_947500555.1 uncultured Fulvivirga sp.
CCACCGGAACAAATGTCTGGAGTCGTGGAAATAGTTAAAGTAGGCGCATCAAGGATATTTAATGTCAATGTCTCCACTACTGGAGTACAGCCTGATACATT
>CANMSE010000034.1 GCA_947500555.1 uncultured Fulvivirga sp.
AACATAGCCGATGTGACCGTAGACAGTCCTGCCGCGATCAGTGTACAGCCTACAGCCAACCAGACCTTGTGTGAGGGTGATGTATTGACCCT
>CANMSE010000035.1 GCA_947500555.1 uncultured Fulvivirga sp.
TTTTTTTTTTTTTTTTTTTTTTTTTTTTTTTTTTTTTTTTTTTTTTTTTTTTTTTTTTTTTTTTTTTTTTTTTTTTTT
>CANMSE010000036.1 GCA_947500555.1 uncultured Fulvivirga sp.
GGGGGGGGGGGGGGGGGGGGGGGGGGGGGGGGGGGGGGGGGGGGGGGGGGGGGGGGGGGGGGGGGGGGGGGGGGGGGG